>CALOBY010000001.1:0-492650 GCA_942491685.1 uncultured Nitrospirota bacterium
AACACATCTATCACATGAAGCAAGCAACCTGACCCCCTATTCAACAAACAACAACAGGCTCGCAATCTATACCTCTACCCTCCATACATGAACTCTATCAATGTTCATAGCGACATCACTCATAGGCTCCAAATTGGCTTCCTGCTCTCGTTCAAAATAAGCCTGAATATATTGGTCGATAATTGGACCATCCTCTTCAAACAAGCCTTTTGAATTAAGGAGGTCAAGAAATTCTGGAAAAACTTTTGGTACTTTGAAAATCCCTTGAACGATTTGCGAGCCAAAGCCAGGGCAATCAATATCGATTCCTAGCCACAAAATATTGGAGACAGCAGGACATACGCCTTTGATCTTTTCAAGGGCTGGAGAATAAATTGCCAGGAGTTCATTACGAGATCCCTCTCTATTCGAGTACTCCAACAGTTGTATGGCCCATTGAATGTCAGGAGTAATGCAAATATCTTGATATGCTCCGTTGAACCTTTGCACTTCTTCCCATGTTTTTTCCAATTGTTCTGGAAGAGCCCGTGCATAGTACTTCTCTGTAATATCGGCCCACGGCATCCTATCTACGCCTGAATAATATTTCCCATTTATATTGGGAACAGACGGCTGATGTTCACTGACCGTCTTCCTCGCTTCATCAAAGTTCGCCTCTGGTCTACGAACAATCAAGTAGCCACATACAACACGATCTCCCATTAGGGCCCTCCAGTAGGAATATGTCTTACCCCTGATTGTGGAACATGGATATGGTCTCCACCTTCCCAGTGGCCTTCACCACGATCGTCTCTTGTGCCGGGGATATTTTGTTCGTTAGCCCATTCAAGAACTTGATCGGCATCATTATCACTCAATGGCCTCCGCCCACCTTGGGTTTGTTCATTTATTAGATCATTAAGTGCTTGTCTATCCGGGTCTTGTCTTGGGCAGCTCGCTCCAGAACCGGGAAGATCTACCGAAGACTCATCTTGTTGACTCCCTTCTTCGGTATCACCCGTCAACTGAGAGGCAAGAAGAGCAGCAGCCGTTACTTTTGCTGCAATGATCGCACCCTCTAGGATGGCTCCTCCTTCTAAGGCTGGAAGAACCCAGGGAAGAATGAAAGCAAATCGACCTCTTGGATCTCTAAAATTTAGTGGCGTATTCCCCACATACCGGTAGAGATTCTGATCCCCGGCCCGGAATCGGATGGGATCTTCGGAGAGAAACCGTCCGGTGGTGGCGTCAAAGTATCTTGCTCTGTAGAAGTATAACCCCGACTCCCCATCATATTCTCGGCCGGTGTAGCTAAAGGGTTGAATGACGGATTCAGCAACCGCCAGTCTTCTCCCATAACTATCATAAACATAACTGTTGGCGATGGCCCCACCACTATCGGTCAGATGCGTGATCGAACCCTGGTGGTTGCTGTGATAGTAGAAGAACCCCTGCCCGGCCTTCTGCAAGACCAATGGTTGATCCACTTGATCGCCATGGGAGTACCGGGCCACAAAGGTGTTCGTCCCGTCATACTCCAGCAGAATATCTTCCCCATCATACACATACCGCGTGATCGTGCCCGCCATATTCTTCTCAATCCGGCGTCCAAGATTTTAGGGGTCAGACTCGATTAAAAGAGCCGCAATATTTCTAACAACAGGTTTCTCACCTACACGAAAAGCTCAGGATGTCCTTGACGGAAGAATGGGAGAGGCCGCTTAACTCAATGAGCCAGCTTGAGAAGGAGCCTGGTTAAAGGGCAAAAAAAAAGAACCCAACTTACTTTATGAAGCAAGCCTCCTGACTCAGTTCTATCAATGCAATAAACCAAGCCAGTCCTCAATTCTGCCCCCAATGCTAGAAAAATCTTTGGCTTTAAAATGTCCATAATATGAATCATCGTGAAGTATTGCTGCCGCTTCTTCGATCTTTCGGACATGCGAGCCATCCCATCAAGCAAAACCTGTTTTAGACCGAACACAGTCATATGACATCTCGTTCCTCCATTCTTTTTGGGCTCGGCATAGGCGTTTTCCTTGCGGTGTTGGGTATTGGTATCTACGAATACGGCTGGAGTAAGGAAGGCCTATTGTGCTCGGGCAACCAATGTTTAGTCCCCTGGCCCCCGGCGGTGCAATTAGCGGCATCAGGCACAGCTTGGCCACCAGAAGTCGGCCAACCTTACCCCGACGCCACGTTCATCGATCAGGACGGCAACCCGGTCAAACTGTCTTCCTTTCAAGGATCGGTTCTGCTCATAGAACCCATCGGCATGACCTGTGCGGCCTGCCAAGCCTTTTCCGGTGCTCACCAATATGGCGCCCTCGGCGGCGTCACTCCGCAAAAGGGACTACCGTCCATTGAACAACTCTTCCCTCAGTACACGAACAATCTTTCCCTCAGAAATTCCCGCATTCAATTCATTCAAATCCTGTTTTATGACATGAAGATGAACGCTCCCACCGCTGCCGACGTAAAAGAATGGACGCGGCATTTTCATATGCAGCGCTCCAACAATTACCTCGTTCTCGCGGCCCCTCGTGCCTTCCTGGGTCGAGCCACCGCTAATATGATTCCCGGCTTTCAATTGGTGGATCAGGATTTCATCTTACGAGCTGATTCTACAGGTCATGCTCCCCGCCACGATCTCTATCGCGAACTCCTCCCCATGGTGCGTGAATTACTCTAGTTGCAGGCGCACAGCCCACAGGTACGGCCCCCTCTAAGCGGCCAAGATACACACGGCCCATACCAAGTCAACGAACGCTTCAGATATGGGTATCCCTTCTCTGTAACAATCTCCATTGCTCCGAGACTCTCTGCTTAGCGGAACGGACTATGCTCTCACTCTCTCGTCGCCAATTGCTTCAACTCACTGCCGGGCTAGGACTCGCGTCGAGGATGCCCCACCCGCGGCATTCCATGGCTGGCATGTGGAGTCAACGCTTCGGGAATGCCAAACGGGACATTTCCCCCATCACGCCCAATGATGAATTTTATATTACCTCTTATCGCACACCGCCCTTTGTTCCCGCTGAACAATGGACGCTCACGATACGCGGACTGGTCAACCGGCCTTTCACCATGACCTACCCGCAATTATGGGCTCAACCGACTGTCTCTGAAATTGTCACCTTGGAATGCGTGGGAAACGGCGTGGCGGGCGAAGCCTTGGGCTATCAAGCTTGAGCTTGAAACAGGGAGAACGCGGCAACGATGGGATTCACTCATTTCACCTAATCTTTAAAATGGACATGCACATGAAAACCTGGATTATTCCTGTCTTCACTCTGCTCAGCCTTATTGGCTGCTCATCGGTTCCCACATCTTTTTCGCCGCAACAGCCGCTGCCCCCTTCAACCTTTACGCATGAGGCCTTCCACAAGGTTCTTGCCCGGCATGTCACTGACGGCGTGGTCAACTACCCTGCCGTGGCAGCGGACTCGTCGTTTACCGCCTACCTCACCCACCTTCAACATCTCGCTCCGCAACAACTCCCGACGCCCAACCATCGTCTCGCGTTTTGGATCAATGCCTATAATGCCTTCGCAATCCAAGGCATTCTCAATGGCTTTTCGCCCTCAACGTTATCCGGACGCTATACCTATTTTATTGGCCAGGATTATCTCGTCGGAGATGAGCCCATCAATTTGTACGATTTGGAACGCAGCATCTTGATTCCCGGTTTCCGGGAACCTCGTATTCATTTTGCCATCGTCTGTGCCTCGCAATCCTGTCCCAAGCTACAATCGCAGGCCTATACGCCAGAACGTCTCGATCAGCAACTCACCGCAAGTGCGCAACAATTTATCAACGACCCATCACGAAACCGTTTCGACCAACAGAACAACATCGCCTATCTGTCTCAAATTTTCGATTGGTTTCAGGAAGACTTCGTGAATCATTCCGGCTCTCTGCTGACCTATGTCGCGCAATTTGTGACGGACCAGAGCCTGGCAGAAGACCTTCGCCACACTCCTTACCGCATTGAATTTCTCGAATATGATTGGAATTTAAACGGGATTCCTCCTCCCCTTCCAACTGGATCATCCAACATTTCCGTTCCTCTCACCGCCATGAATTCCCCCTACCCATAACCGTTTTGGGATCACATTCTTGGGTGGTGTAACACCTGGGCCCAACAGAAGACTGAACCATAAAAGTGGGAATTCTTTGCTATCCACAACCACAATCCTATGATGGTGATGCAACCGACTTTCGCAAGAGGCCAACAAGGAATTCTATAACCTGGTCATGGGAAGCGACATGTCACCCGCCTTGGGAAGAACCGCCATTCCGACAATAATGAAGATGTGACACCCAAACAATCCCGAGGAACCCCGATTATTTATGCTTCGCCAGCTCTTCAAACCCTTCACCAATGTCTTACAAAGACGCCCAATCTTAGCCATCTTTGAAGTCACGCTTCGCTGCAACTCGGCTTGTGGGTATTGCGACCTCCCGCTCAATCAAGGTCGTTATGAAATGAGCCGGGCTGAAATCTTTCGCGTGTTTTCACACCTGTATGACGAAGGGCTCAGGGTGGTCTTTCTCCAAGGTGGAGAACCGTTCTTGAGGAAAGATCTTCCTGACATTCTGGAGGATTTATCGTCCCTGGGTTTTGCGATTAGCCTGATTACCAACGGAACCAAACTCACGTCTTCAATCATAGCCCGGCTCGCACGCCATCCCATTAATCTTTCGGTGAGCCTCGACACGCTGGATCGCCAACGCTATCGAACCATAAGGGGAGCCGATCAATTACCACTGGTCCTGAAAGGGATTGAGCTCTTACGTGAATACCCCCACCCGAAATACCTCACCTGCATTGTGAGTGAAGTCAATCGTCACGATGTGCTGGATGTCGTTACCTTCGCGCGCAATCATGGCATGATTCCTGTGGTCGGAGCCTACCATTGGGATATCTCTCGTTACGGCAAGGTTGATCTGACGCTTCAATATCAAAAAGCCACAGCCACCGCAGTTTTTCAGGAAGTATTGAATTCCAACCTGGTTCCAAAGGGGTATTTTCGAAATTATCTTCATGATAATATCCGATGGCTTACCGACCAAGGCCTTCAGCCTTGTGATGCAGGCTCCTATAGCATTGCGATTGATGCCTCCGGTAACGTCGCACCTTGTCTCGCATTGCCTCATGGGGGAAATGTGCTTTCGTCCACCTTATCCGACATTCGAAAAAATTTTTCGTATCGCGCCATCCAGGAATGCTCAGACCGTTCAACCTGTAACATGCTATGCAGTCGCGTGGTGGGCTCGAATCTTCGCCATCCCGTTGCCGCGCTTCAAACACCGCGTTCCCTCACTCCAACACCGATTCAATAACCGGCGATGCTTATTCAATCCGGCGAACACAAACATCTTGCCGAGCTCTTGACGTTTATGGTGTTCGGGGAGCGATTAGCGCATGATTGCGCACGAGCCCAAGTCACCTTAACATCTGACAAAAAACTGCAAACGTTTTTTGACAGCCAAGCCAGGCAAGAAGGGTATCATGCCATCCTTTTTCAAGGTGCGATTCGTTGGATCGCCCCCAAAGCCCAATCGCCGTCGGTCGTGTCGGAACAGATGGAAACCTATCGTCACCACATCAACGCGGCCATCGCGCAACAAGACTTTGCAGAAACCTTGTTAGCGGAACAAATCATTCTTGAAGGGTTAGGCGAGGCGATATTAAAACGAATTGAGGCAGGACTCGTGAAACGAGGGGCGCCGTTTCAACGGCTTCGACGGACCCTTATTCACCAAGAGGAAGCTCATTACCAATTTGGCCTACGCGTCCTCTTCACAATGCTGGAGAGAGACGAAGAGTCGTATGACTCGCTGCGTTCCCGATTCCAGAAATACCTCGCCATGGCCCACGCCCTTCTTTTTTCTACCCAAGAGGCATTCTTGGCGATCGACGAAAATCCACAAGACTATTGGGATGATTTTTATGAGCAATTGCCATCGTGGCTACGGACAGAATCTTCGCCTTCTTCGTCCGTACCCGTACCGTTCATCATGTAACAACAAGGGGAAGATTCACCTCTGATGATCTGGGTCATCATTCCCACATTGAATGAAGAACGGGCGCTCCCGGACACGCTCACCGCAGTCCTCCAACAACATGGCCCCTTCCATATACTGGTCGTGGATGGGGGAAGCACCGACCGCACTCACGATATCGTCAACAATCATCCTCACATCACGTGGCTCACCGCACCCAAAGGTCGTGCCTCACAAATGAATGCGGGGGCAGACTATGTGAAAGGCCAACAGACCTCCGATCATGACTGGTTCTTATTTCTCCATGCCGACACGATCCTTCCAGCGGACGCTCTCGAACAGCTTCAGACCTTGGCGTCGGATAGGAGCTATCAGGCCGGAGGGTTTCAGCATCAGTTTTCGGGGGAAGACTGGCGACTACGAATGATTTCCTGGCTGGATAATTTTCGATGCCATCGCTCTCGAATTATTTATGGAGACCAGGCCCTCTTTGTTCGAGCAGGCCTCTTTCAGAAAATCGGCGGGTTTCCGCCTCTGCCGATGTTGGAGGATGTCCGATTTGGCGAGCAACTGCTGGGCTATACGACGCCAACACTTTTACCGGCGACCGTGATCACTGACGCCCGAAAATTTATCCAGATGGGGATTTGGCGCAGCTTATTTCGCGTCTTAGCGATTATTCTTCATGTCGAATATGGCCTTCCGACTTTTACTCCGGCCTTTTTCGCCGATGTCCGCTGACCTTTTCGCGATATGACGGTCCTCTCTCAAGGCATAACGGCCAACGGTTACCCTCAACCTCGACGAACCACAAAGAACGAAAAAAATTTCTTAAATCCCGTCCTGTCCAGTGCGTCGTGTTCTTTCCGTTTACCTCCACATTTTTCTCTCGGCCTCTCAAGAATTCCTATGTCACCAACCGATACCATAGGCATAGGAGAGAACATGAGCCACAACAACAGCCCCTACACTCACCTAGATGATCTCACCAGCTTTCTCCAAGATTTTGAAGACGCCGACCTGCAACGCTATACCTGCTTCTCCAGTGAATTCCGCGATCAACGCATGGAAGCCGGGTCTATGGCAGAAGCCGGATTTTGGAATACGGTGGTGAATTTGTGTATCGATGAACGAATGCGGCGGGATCAAGACATTCGGCGGTTAGAATATATGTACCGGACCGGTGTGGACCCGGAGCAGTACGAGTCATAGTCCTTCCTGAAGTAGACCCTCCCTTACGGATTCTCGTTTTTCCATTCTTGCAATCGCGCTTCCGCTTCTCCGGCGGCCGGACTTCCCGGATGATCTCGAAGAATACGCTCATACAGCTCTTGAGCATGGGCTCGATTATGTTGTTGTTCTTCGAATTGTGCGGTTTCCAATAATTGTTGCGGATCTTCCCCGCACGCCGCCACCCATCCCAGCAGGACAACCAACCCGACACACCGGCAATAATGTTTCAAACTTAATACAAAATTGTGTGGCCATTTTTTTTTGCGCATGAGACCGCCTTTCACCCTAAGGAACGATTTCCAAACCGCCGATAACCCTCTTTATGCACGTGACACATGTCCACTCCGTCATCATGAACATATTTTTTAATCAGGAAGGTTCGATGTCTTATGCATGCTGAAGAAGAATTGGTCGATGCCCTGAGAAGTTTTAACGACTGTGAGATTCGAGTGTATACCCGATTTGCCACAGAATGGCGTGATCAACGTGTGACCGACGGCTCACCTTCAGAAGTCGCCTTTTGGAATTCGTTAATTTCCCTCATGGTGGAAGAACGTCACCGTCGTAAGGAGGAAGTGCGTCGGCTCGAAGCCATGTTTCAAACCGGGCGCGATCCCGGATGAGCGACCATTCAACGCGACACCTTCCCGAAACATCCCGACCCGGCTTCCCCCGTCCATTACCACCATCCGCTACGATGCGCCAATGACTTGCTCATACAACGCCTGCGTCCGCTTCGCAATCGCCGTCCAACTAAACAGTTCTTCCGCCCGACGGCGCCCGGCTTCTCCCATCGGTTGACGCAAGGCCGGGTCCCGCATCAAATGATTGATGCGCTCGGCTAAATCCAGAGCAAACCGCTCAGGATCTTTTGGGCTAAACGGCGCCTCCTCATATTGGTCCATCGGTACCAAAAACCCCGTCTCATCTTCCACGACAACTTCCGGGATACCCCCGACCGCCGATGCCACGACCGGTTTTTCGCAGGCCATGGCTTCTAAATTAATCAACCCAAACGGTTCATAAATCGAAGGGCAACAAAACATGGCGGCATTCGAATACAGTTCAATCAAGCTCGGCTTATCCAACACATCTTGAATCCAGTAAATATGATCACGATGCGCCGAGGCGGCCGCCAGCGCTTCTTTCATTTCCACGGCAATCGCCGGAGTATCCGGCGAACTGGCACAAAGCACCACCGGAAAATCCGGATCCAAATGGGACAGGGCTTTCAGCAAATAGATAATCCCTTTTTGACGCGTGATTCGCCCGACGAACAAGACATAGGGCTTTCCGGTCGGAATGGCATACCGCGTCAACACCCCATGGCTGTCGACCTTCTTAAATTCCTGGAGATCGATTCCGTTATGAATCACATGCACCCGTTCTTCGGGTACGGCAAACAATCTGAGAATGTCGGCCTTGGTGCCCTCCGACACGGCGATAATCGCATCGGCCATTTCCAACGCGGTTTTCTCTACCCATAAAGAAAAATCGTACCCTCCAGCCAACTGTTCCCGTTTCCACGGGCGCAGAGGTTCCAGGGAATGGGTGGTAATGACCAGTGGAATTCCATAATTCAACTTGGCCAAAATCCCGCCCATGTGGCTGTACCACGTATGGCAATGCACCAGATCGGCATCCAAGCCTTCCGCATTCATCTGCCAGCACCGTTGCACCGCTCCGAACACCGAATGCAAGGGTTTTGGTGCGCCAAACGGTACCTCCCCCAACGGAAAACCCCGCACGGTCAGATTGCCCTTATCAATCCGCTGATCGCCGAAGCACCGAACCTCGACCGGAAAAAGATGCGACAACTCCCGGCTTAAATACTCTACATGCGCCCCCGCTCCGCCATAGGTATAGGGGGGAAATTCATTCGTGAGCATCAACGCTTTCATAATGGGCACATTCCAAAAACCTCAAAAAATAATGAATGTTTCATGGCCTACCATAATAGAAAACCCTGTCTAAGTCATCCGCCGTTAAAAAAAAAGAATTCAGGCCAGATGCATGACTGACATGACTCTCTTTTTCAGTTGTGGCGTTGCTCCCCGCATACTCTCTGGTATAATCTCCAACAAGGGAAACACGATGTCTAGTATCGCTGAACGAATAACCGTGAACGTCGACCAATGCGGTGGACGTCCCTGTATCCGGGGGATGAGAGTTCGAGTGACCGATGTCCTAGATCTCCTAGCAAACGGACTCACCCCTCAACAAGTCTTAGAAGAACTCCCGGATTTGGAAGCAGAAGATATTCAAGCCTGCCTTAAATTTGCCAGTGGGCGAGTGAACCATCCCATGGTAACTTCTTGATTCTCTGGATCGACGCCCAGCTGTCTCCTCAGTTGGCTCCTTGGCTTACCACCACATTCTCCATTCCCGCTCAGTCCGTGGCCTCACTGGGCCTGCGGGATGCCAGTGACTTCGAGATATTCCAAGCCGCGCGACAAGCCACAGCTACCATCATGAGCAAAGATCAAGATTTTGTGGATTGAGTCACCATGCATGGCGCACCGCCAAAAATCATCTGGGTCACATGCGGGAATACCTCCAACACTTACCTGTGCAACCTTCTCAAAGGAGCCTTTCCAACCTTAATGACTCTTCTGGAATCCGGCGAACCCCTGGTTGAATTATCGGGAAACCGCTAAGCCTGGAAAGCCCATAGCCAGCCAAATGAGAGCCCTGCATTCTCAACAATGGGAAAGAAATCGTACCACAAAGCGTCACGAGCTATGACGGGTGCTTGTATTTCTTTTTCTTTGGTTTGTTTGAACGAACGGCGGCGGCATAGGATCGGTCGGCCCACAACTTGGCTTCTTCCGGGTCGTCGAAAATGTCTTCCGGCGCCATGTAGTAGGACATCTTAAACGCTTTCCCCTGTTTCTCGTAACTGAACTGTTCCAACTCCCGTTCGGTAAAGTGTTGCGCGATGGCCTCATCCGCCTTCAGATACAACACCTCATCCGCCACCAGGCCGAACATCAACCCTTTGTAAAAGATCCCGTATCCCCCGAACATGCGACGGGGTTCCACAGAACCAAACTCACTGAAGACTTCTTTCAAATAGTTAACGTATTCACTCATAGGATGAGCCTTACACGCGTATCATCGATCCCCAGTCGGCTCAATGGGGCAAAAAGGGTCGGAAGACCAGTTCACTTTATCTTCGTCGCCAAGCTTCCGGCCAGTCGTGAAAATCCCCACGACTTTTCCCATCAATCATCAAGCTATACATATAATCATCGGGAAAATCATTCAAGCGAATCGTCCACCGTTCCCCGTCTACCACCGACGCCCAAGGATATTCGGGGTCACCCGTGTCGTCCCAATGTAATTCTCGAGTTAAGAAGGCACCAAAATCGGATGTGGTGTAGACAAGCCCTTTGGCCTTTCGTTGATCCTCTTTTTCCCAAGCCCCAGGGTCATGACGCGCCCAGGCAAGGATGGATCGCCAAGCTTCCGCAGCAGAATGGCCCTGCCGCCGCGCTTCTAGCCACAGCCTGCGCATTGAAGGGCCGTAGCCATGAGGTTGATCATAGGCGGTCACGTCAAAACCACTCCAGGTATTTCCCAAAGTCATGTTCAGCATTTCTTGCAACGCCAAATCCCAATCGGGAATAGCCATCTCCCTTCCCTCGACCACATGCTGTCGTGCGACCAACGCCCGGTGGGCCACCACATCCGCCAGTTGCCCTGTGTCGCCATTGATCGTGTCGCGTCGCCGGGTATAGCGACCCATCCACGCCGCACAAAGCATGAGCACGAAGGTCGTCGATCCAGGCACCTCCTTTTCAGCCCAGTCTGTTTGACTCGTTTTGAGATCGAATTCCACAATACGCCGATACTGCTCAAACGCTAGTTGGTTGCTGATGGTGACCGGGCCTTTGGAAGATGATGAGGCCTTCGATACCGCACCACGAAAGGTCCGACCCGCAAGTGTCTTGCGTAACGTCTTGACGACCATGCTGTCAAAGCGCGTGATAGGGCCAATACGTTCAATTAATTTGCTTTGTTTGTTCAATTCTCGACGAACAGCAATTTGGCGCCATAGACGCGGCTGCACTTCAGGATCCAATTCCCAATTCGGCACGACGGCTTCAAATCCGGAAATCATCGCCTGCATCGCCGGGTTGATATTGTCCCGGGTTCCACAACACTCCAATGCGGCACTCAACATCAGGCAAGCGGACAAGGCGGCCTCATCATCGAAATCATCCATGTGCGGAGTGCTATCGTGTACCTGGGCCAGATAGCGATCCCGGTCGTTAGGAGACAACAGCTTCCCTCCCAGGTGATTCCAGACCGCATCAAGGCAACGTCTCAAATTCGCCGGATCGCCCCACTGTTCGGCCTTCGAGAACGTCTCATAGACAGGCAGCCAACGTTCCGCCATGGCGGCGGCCAATGCCGTCCGGCCTTCCGGAGACCACGTCTCGATCCTCGAATAAAGGAAACGTTCGTAGTCGTCGATGCTATTGAGTTTTGTAGAGCTCCTATCACTCTTTTCCATAGACAGAATCCGAACCCAGACCAAACAACAGAAGGTAATAAAAATCCTTCTTCAAAGTGTCAACATATTCACTCATACCAATTGGGGAAAAGAACGATGCCAGGCTACGAGGGAGCCAAGCGGGGAGAAGCTAAGCTTCGACAATATCGGATTTCAAACTCGTGACAAACGCGGCGATATCGTCGCATTCTTGTTTCGGAACCTGCAACGCCTGCATCGTGGCCCCGGCATGCTCAAGAAAAATCGTCCAATCCCGTTCAGAAATCTTCATACCCTTATGCGAGAGCTTCATATCCCGCCCGGTGTAGTACATCGGTCCGCCCGCATTGGCACACAAATAGTCGATCAGCAGTTGGCGTTCCCGGGCAATCCCATCATCCCCACGGTTCTGCCAAAATCGGCCTAATTGAGGATCGGCTTGTAAACGTGGAAGCAAATTATCCGTAAAGGACACAATTCCGTCGTACCCGCCGAGCCGTTCATACAGGGATGCCTGAGCCATGCTTTCTCCTTTTGGTAAAAATTGATTCGTGCGAAACACGCCCTGTCCCAAAGGCTGAACCAGAGCGATCATGTGAAATTCCGCATCCGATCCAGTAATTGATCGTGGGCATGTCGTCGGCCTTCGTCGGGGTCGTCCATCGATTCCAAGGCCTCTATATCGCAAACGTACGCCTCGGGAAATTGTAGATGCCGGGCACCAAGAAGCACTAAATTTTTATACCAATGAAAAGGCCTTAAGTCATGGGCAATGTGGGAGGGCTGCGCGAAATAGGTAAAGCAGGACAGGCGCTTCCCATGAAGTTCGACGGTCAGTTCAGCATCGTCATACCCCTGGCCCTTGCCCTCAAAGCGGTCCAAGTCTGATTTATGGATGGCATCGATAGCATACATCGCCCCGTATGCACCAACAGATGTTTCACCTGTGCGAACCAGGGTACACTTGCTCGATCCGTCCCACCCTCGTTTCTGAAAAACCAGACGATACTCCCTCAGCTCAACCACACCCAGTAATTCAGCCGAGGCCACACGCTCTCTCAACCGCACCGGATGAAGATTCGACCCATAGGCCAGGTAATAAAGAATATTCTCCCGCATCATCCCTACGTACTCGAAGGCGTCACCCGTGCCCCTCTCCCCAACAGTCCGAAGTAAACATTCCAGTGGGCTTGCCATCCAAACTCAATTGATTCTTGTCTTTCCAATATTTCGCAATCCCCACCTCACCGCGTTTCTCCGCCCAGGTGGAAAGCACCTGACGATCCTCCACAAAGTCCATGAAAGGCACCGCAAACCCGCAAGAAGTCTGAACCAACTCGATCGACACCAAGAAATATTGCCGGGTCCCAACCGTAGAAGGAAGCACAGCCGAACATTCTGCCCAACGCGCATCTCTCGGATGGAACACCTGTGCCGTGCCGTACACACGAAGAATTCGCGGCGGCCCTTCAAAGGCACACCACATCATCGTTATGCGATTCATTTCAGACAGATGCGCGGCCGTTTCATTCCCGCTCCCCGTCAAATTCATCCAGAGAATCTCATGTGGGCCAAGCACCCGAAGCGAATCCTGGCCCTTCGGCGAAAGATTGATTCTTCCGTCCGCCGCAGCCGTCGCCACAAAAAAGATATGTTGCGCTTGAATAAAGTTGGTTAACTCTTCGCTCAACTCCGAAAATTTCTCAGCCACGAGATTGCTCCATTCCGTCCATAAATATTGAAAAACTAACTAAAGGGCCTTGTCCTACAGTTTTTAGAAGAATTCAGGAAAAGGAGTGATCAGAAGGAAAGAGTTGGGACATCATGAATGCGGAGCGGTGTCACGCGGGCAATGCCGGTAAAATCAGAATCCTTGTGGAACAATTCCACCTGGTTCGTGAGACAGACAGCCGCAATAAGGCAATCAACAGTTTTACGCACTGTCACTCCCCGCCGCCGACAAGCCCGGTAAATGCTTGCACCCTGCTCAAAAACTGCAAGCGTTTCCATCCGAAGAATGGGATAAGCCAGTAAGATACGACGGGTTCGCGCATAGACGACCTCATCTCGAATGCCCTGCAAGATTTCACAAAAAATCAAATCCGTTAAAGCCAGAGAACGGTCTTGAAGAATGAGGTGCTGAAGATGAAGATGTTCGGGACTCTGTGCCCCGTTAAAAAAATCAATCCAGACGGTAGTATCAACAACAATCACAAGCGAGCACCGCGCATCTCCTCAATGTCACCTGCCCACTGTCTCGTTCCCTGAAGCTTCAGAATCTCCTTCCGCTTTTCTTTTTTCAACAACTCTTGAAGAGCCAAATTGACCAACTCTTTCTTTGTCTTGCATTTGAAGACACGCATCCCTTCCTTGACTAACTTGTCCTCTAATTCAATATTTGTTCGACTCATCCGTGCACCTCAATTTATTCTCTGTCATTCTATCAGCAAGTGGTGTATAAATCCATCGTATTTGGTGTATGATATCAACACACAAGTTGCCAGTTGCCCAATCTCATATCGATCTTATAATCAAAAGAATTTCGGTGTTGTCGGGTTTCGCCCCGGCGGTCGCGGTCCTTTTGTCTCGGCCAAAGGACCCAAAACCATTGATGCCCAGTTCGGCCACATCAGATTGATCGGATGCAAAGGAGAATGAAGGCGCGCCAACTCGCGGAGTCTACCCTGAGCCATGTCGAAGGGCTCAAACAAGGCCCGCCAAGGATTTAGAACCGTCCGCCCACAGAGCCAAACAGCAGACGTCGGTCAGTGAAGGAAAGGAAAAGGGAATAGGAAGTTTCTGAGAGTCATTTTTGGGAGCAGGACTTTCAATCAATCTACCTTCAGCTCCACTCTACTATTCCACTTGGTGGCCATTTTTGTCGTTTTGCAAGACCTGACCCCACGCCAAAGTGGGTCGTCGTTCGGGGGCGAAACCCCGTCTGAAAATTTCAAAGAGAGATACCTGCCCCCTGCCAAACACTTGCATGGGCTGGCTCCACCCGCAGGTATGACAGAGGATTGTGTTGTAAGGTTCGCCCTCCGGTTTCAATACTACGATTTATCAGGTTCCATTTTCAGTTGTAAGTTTGTTCATCTCGCTCGTGAGCTTGAGGAGCACAACCTTCTGGCCATTCTCCATTCAGGTCTACTCTGGGGACATGCTCACCGCATTCGCACAAAGAACTCAGGCAGGAAATTCCGACGAACCTTTCCACACAACCGCATTGAAACGTGTGCAAGTGGCCTCGCAGGCCCCTCGATCATGCCCCTCTGCTAAATCAATCATCGTTCCATCCTGAAGCGGGACACGAGCATAAAAGTATGGAGCCCCTTCATCATCGGTGGACTCAACCACTGCGGCAGGTGCAAGGTCGGCACGTGCCACAACCCTTTCTTCCTTCCTGAACGGGAAGCGCCACGTAATGGAGATATGTGAATCGGATTGGACCGTGACGCGAAGACAATGCTTACTCGCCGAGAAGAGGGTGAGACCACATGCGCCAACCCAGAAGAGCACCATCACGCCAGTGAGGATAATCGGGGAATGGCCGGATGGGGCTCCGTCACGGATGAACACATACGTCATGACGGCGACAAACAACAGGAATATTGCCGAGAAGCCCCATAAAAACGCGGCAACATTATTGCGAAACGGCATGGCAGTTCTGACTCCCATGAGATTGATCTAGAGTTGAATGTCAGTTGTAGGTCTGCTCGTCGCGTTTGGCGAGCTTGAGAAGTACAACTTTCTTGCGTGGGTCGTCGATATCGTACAAGACGCGATACGGCCCCACCCGCAGCCGATACTCGGCCACAAAATGCCCCACAACCAGCTCTCCCGTTAACTTCTTTGTGCGTTTGCCCTGTGGGCGTGGGTTGGTCCCGAGAGATCGAATCGCGGCGATGATGGTTTCTTGGTAGTCGGCAGGAATTTTTTCTAAGGCTTTTTGAAAGAGACGCTCCACCCGCTCACTGGGAAAGACGACTTCATACGCCATTTAGACGCCCATTTTTTTAAAGAGGCGCTCGGCAGGGACCGCTTTCCCCTGTGCATAGTCTTTCCGGGCTTGTTCGATTTCTCCAAGAAGTTTTTTATCTTTTAATTCCTCTAGAGTTTCTACAAGATCCAGCATGTCTTCATAGGGCACAAGGAAAGAAACTGGCTTGCCATGCGAGAGAACCATAGAAGGCTCCTTAGATTTGATTAACTTTGACAATTGAGCTTGGGCTTCCCGCACGTTCACAGGCTTAGCTTTTCGCAAGAGATTGTTGACACTCATGATGATTTCTCCATATGTATTGCACTTGTATGTACATTAACAGACACCTTTACCCCTGACAAGATAACAACCTGGTATAGCCTTCGAGATCCTATCAAATTGGGAGATAACACTATGGTCCATCCATTAACCATTGCGAAGAGAAGATGGATTCCTGCCACACACCTGCAGGAATGACGATACTGAAATGACTCACTGCCTTGGGCGCGGCTGCGTCCCTGGCCAAATCCACCTCTGGGGCGAACCTGTTTGAGCCCTTCAAGAAACCTCAGGACAGGCTCCGCAAGTTTCCTCTTTCTTAGAGAGCATTATTTCATCAGATTCCCCTAGCCTTGTGCTGTAGCCGAGCAGTGGAACCGACACCGGGAAAAAGGCGCGCATTGTTTGAGCCATGCGAGTTTGCGCGCCGCCGGGGTCGGTGGAATGGCGGACGGAACCCGAAGAGCTTGCCCCTGCGGAGGCAGGGGGACACACTACGGCCAACATGGTTTTGCCTACTTTCGCCGAAACAAAAGGGCCTCGGCGTTCGGGGGCGAAACCCGGCATCACGGAAAATAGCTTGGGCATAACAATAGTTTTTTAACCTTCAATTACGCCTTTCACCCTCACCCCAACCCTCTCCCTCAAGGGCGAGGGATTTCAAACCAAATATGATGCGTGATCATCCACGCATCCCCGCATGCATCCCCGCAATCCCCGCAAAACCATACCCCTAACATTCAAACACAACTTACTGTTTTTACTAGAATTTTTGGCTTTAGCAACATGGCAAGTCCTTTGCGATAGGGGCTGTTCATTCGCGTTGGCATTTGAAAAGGAGGTGAACAATTTTTTGAACGAATAGTGACGCGAAGGCATGAAACAGGAATTGCTCAGGGAACTATCAACACACAACCTTACAAAGGAGACCGCCATGAATCACAACATTTCTCAAGAATCCTCCCCACGGGAAAACACCCGAACCCCATCGGCGCTGTCCGATAGTGGGCAGTCGGATACCAAAGAAATCATGCTCTTAGCCGGAGGGCTGATTACGCTCGTCCTGGGCCTCGGGAGCCTCTTCATGTATTCCATGGACGAGCCGGTACCGGCTACCGCTTCCCAGAAATCTGCGAAAGCGGTCAGTCACATCAACATGACGGAAGCCTTTGCCACGGCCGCGCCTTCCTCACCCGCGCCTATTTCGCATGAGGCATCCCCATCCCTCGAGCCGGACCCGGCTCTCCAACTGGTGGCCAACGTGTCTGACACACCGGAATCCGTGGACACGAATGTCTATTTCGAATTCAACCAGTGGGCGTTGTCGGAAGGTGCGAAAAACCTGCTGAAAACTCAAGTGGACTTACAGGGAGGCGAATGGACCGGCCTCCTGCGCATTGACGGGCATACCGATGCGCAAGGGACGGATTCGTACAATCGGGCCTTAGGATTGAAACGTGCGGAAGCGGTCAAAACCTATTTGGTGTCATTAGGAATCCCTGAAGACACCATCCAGATTCAGTCGTTCGGTAAGGATGGGGCGGTCTGTGAGGAACAGACCCCGGACTGCTTTGAACATAACCGACGCGCGCATGTGGCCTTCCTCCCTCAGGCCAATGTTCAGGAACCTGAGACCCTTATTTCTATGACACCGGATGCGCCTGAAGATTCCACTTCTGAAGCCTCTTCCTCTACGGCCGACGCCTTGTCCAGCGACGAATCGGAAGAGGAGATGCTTGCACAGGAAGAAATCTCCGGTGAACTGGTCGCCAGTGATCCGTTGGCGTCAACCAATTCAGCCCCGTAACTCCGTGCCCGGGCTGATCCATCGTTCTCGGATCAGCCTGGGTTTCCCATTCAGCTTTCAACCCGATTCACAGAACAACCATGCTCTCAGTCAAGAAGGAGTTGTTATGCCTATTCGATGGTCTCGTATGTTCCTCTTGGTGCTCTACTTTTTGAGCAGTGGGATTGGTGGGGTGCCCATGACCTCTGTTTGGGCGGAACCGGCTCCTGATGCCATTCAGGAATCGGTGGTCAAGAAACCCGAAGCCGGAGTGTTCCTCAAAACCGTATCAGGGGCCACACCCATCTCCGCGCCGCTTTTACACACCACCGTCACCATATCGATTAGCGGGCTCATCGCCCGCACGACGGTGTCACAACAATTCAGCAATCCGAGTAAGGAGTGGGCGGAAGGCGTGTATGTCTTTCCGTTGCCGGATCAGGCTGCTGTCGACCACCTGCGCATGCGAATCGGAGAACGAATCATCGAAGGACACATTCAGGAGCGTGCGCAAGCCAAACAGACCTATAAGAAGGCCAAAGCCCAAGGCCAGCGCGCCAGTTTAGTGGAACAAGAGCGTCCGAATATATTCACCACATCGGTGGCTAACATTGCGCCCCACGCCCCGATCACTATCGACATCGAATACCAGGAAATGGTGCGTTACGATCAAGGACGATTTTCGCTTCGATTCCCGATGGTCGTGGGGCCCCGCTACATTCCAGGACAGCCCCAGGGCATCCAAGAGGCCTCTTCACCTCTAAGCGGTCTCGGATGGTCCTCGAATACCGATCAGGTTCCCGATGCCTCACGCATCACGCCGCCCGTTCACCATCCATCACAGGGGCTGCGCAATCCCATTGCCCTACACATCGATCTCGCTCCCGGCATCCTTCTGCAGAAGATTGAATCGCCCACCCATCCCCTTACGATTACCAAACAGGATACCCATTCCTATCAAGTATCCCTACAAGATACCGCAACCTTTGCGGATCGAGACTTCGAACTTATCTGGACTCCCCTTTCCCAAGAAACCCCGCAAGCCAGCCTGTTTACCGAACAGCGCTATGGCCATACCTATGGCTTTTTACAGGTCATGCCGCCGACATCCCCTTCCTCAACAAAGAACGGCATCCCACGAGACGTCGTCTTTGTCATCGATACCTCCGGGTCGATGGCCGGCAGTTCCCTCACCCAAGCCAAGGCGGCGCTCAAGCTCGCGCTGACCCGTTTAACTCCACAGGATTCCTTCAATCTCATTCAATTCAATTCGATCACCCAAGCGCTTTATGCCGCATCGCAACGAGCCTCCACGCTCAGCGTTGAACAAGCCCTCCATTACGTCGAGAACCTGAAAGCCGAAGGCGGGACCGAAATGCAGCCGGCTCTTCTTCAAGCTCTCGCGCGGACGGCTCATCAAGAAGAGGATCACCGTTTTCGGCAGATTATTTTTATCACGGATGGGCTCGTCGGCAATGAGGACGCGCTTTTCACTCTTCTACAACGAGATATCGGACGCAATCATCTCTTTACGGTCGGTATCGGCTCGGCTCCCAATGGGCACTTCATGCGCAAGGCCGCGCAATTCGGGAAAGGCACCTTCACACATATTGGCACCACCACCGAGGTTCAGGACAAGATGCATCGTTTGTTTCTCAAACTAGAACACCCTGCCCTGACCGACATCACCATTCACTCGGATGCTTCGATAGCTGAGGACCTCCTCCCCAACCCGTTGCCGGACGTCTACACCGGCGAACCCCTCATCGTAGCCTTTCGCACCACGAATCTGCCTTCCTCGTTCACACTTACCGGAAACCAGGCTGGCACGCCTTGGGAAACCACCCAAGCACTGACCGAGGCCAAACCCCGAACAGGCATCGCAGTCTATTGGGCCAGACAAAAAATTTCTCAACTCATGGATCAACACACTCAAGGACACGACAAAACCTTGCTCAGGCAATCGATTGTCGATCTTGCCCTGAAGCATCACTTGGTCAGTCGTTATACGAGTCTGGTGGCCGTGGATGTCACGCCGGTCCGACCGGATGGACGGGCGCTCCACACCCATGCCCTCAACACCAATCTGCCGAATGGCATGAACTACGAGGCCATTTTCGGCTGGCCGCAAACCGCTACGCCGGCCACGCTCTACCTACTACTCGGTAGTCTTCTCTTAGGAGTGACATGGCTCTGGTCACGACGACACTTCGCCCAACGGTAACCCGTTCCATGGCATGGATCGTCGCGACCCTGTTGGTCGTATGTGGAAGTTGGTTGATCGGGCAAGGTGTCTGGATCCACATCAAGGCGGTGGCTGCCCAATGGCTCTTGCAGCGGGCCTGGCAGGAAACCCTCACCACCCACCAACCGGTCAAACCCTGGCCATGGGCTGATACCTGGCCAGCGGGTCGGTTGGTGGTTCCGCGTCTAGCCATCAACCAGATTATCCTGGCCGATGCCAGCGGAGAGTCTTTAGCCTTTGGACCCGGGATAGTGAGCAATAGAACCTATGTCGACGAAGACTCGTCGCACGTAGTCTTGAGCGGTCACCGCGACACGCATTTTTCATTTCTCCGGGATCTTCAAGGTGGAGAGGCCATAAGGATGCAAACCCTTGATGGACATTGGCGGGATTTTGTGGCGGACACGATGGACGTGGTCGACAGCCGGATCGACACACTACAGAGGAATCAGGAAGGTGCCCTCCTGCAACTCATCACGTGTTATCCATTCGATTCGCTCATACCTGGGGGGCCGCTACGATATGTCATCACAGCTAAACCGATGAGGCCCAAAGCTTTTTCTCAGGTGGTCACTTCAGCCAATGCAGGCGGAGGCTTGAGAGGAAGGGGCATGATGGTGGAAGGCGGTTGATCATGGAGATAGGCGTGATGATCATGCATGAGAGATTTTGCAGGAAGCATCTGCCAAAGCGAACCCAATTTCTTTTGAATTTTTCTCTGGAAATAGGAAGGTAGCTCCATCGTGTCCCCTTCCATGAAAGGCCGAATACTGGTTTTGTGGTCCAGCCGCTCACGAATGCTTTTGTGATAGGCAATCCGTCCAAATCCACCCGTCGAAACCGATCGCACAAAGTTATACCATTTGGGAATCATCCCACGGTTTCGCATAAAGCGTTTTCCAATCATCGGCCAGGAAAACGCATGTTCTGAAATATCAATCACCCGGTCGTAAAATTCCGGCCAGGAATAGTTCTGCGGCTTCACGTTCATGGAATGATTATTATCTAAAAAATGAAAAGGGAACGGGATGACCCGCCCATTTTTTTGCAGCGTCAAATTATAGGGGGCCGATTGTCCATACGCCGTGAGCAACGAAAAGGCCGGGAACGCCCCCGGTGCGGCATCGAGAAATTGCTTGGTTAATTCAAAAGGCTCCGCGCCCTGATCGGAATCCAACCCGAGAACAAAATTAACCTGTACATAAGGGATATACCGCAACACCATATTGATGTGATCCGAGACCTGTTTCACCTTCTCTTCTCCGACTTGCCGTCCCGTTTTGGATTTCCCCCCCATGTCATACCAGGACTCCACACCCGGCAGGATGGCTCTGAACCCGTTCGCTCTCATCCGTTTCAAGTGCGGCTCCGTTAAAATGGAAAGCGTGCTCTCGGCAATAAAATCAATTCGATCTGGGGGAATCGCCGTGTCGATGGCGCTCATATATTCTTGGAACCGCACGCCAAAGTTTGGGTCGTGCCATGCCACAATGGGCCGCTTCATTTTGGTCACGAGGAATTTGAGGTCTTCACTGATTTGATCGAACGACAACGGCTGATAGTCCACTTCCGCGTCCACACAAAACCCGCACGTATACGGACAGCCCATACTGCCGATCATCGGTACGATTTTAAAGAAAGAGGTAGGAGCTTTATCGATGGTGGGTTCAATAAACTTCCAGCGCTCTTTCACTCCTGGCAATTCGGCAGGCTGCTGTTTGGCTTGGAGAAATTGTCCTTGCCCTGGATGCGGGGAACAGTCGATCAGAATATCGTGAATAAGGGATTTATCGGTAAATCCCAACACATAATCGAAATAGAGGGCTGAATCCTGGGGGTAGCTCCTGGCATGCGGCCCGCCCAACACGGTAATCGCCCCCCGCTTGCGAAACATGTTGCTAATTGCATAGGCCGTTAAGGCTGAACGGGTAAACGATCCAATAAAGACTACATCCGTTTCTTCAAGTAATTCCTGGTGCAAATCTTCTCGGCCGGTATAACAAATAAATCGTACCTGATGACCGAGTTCTTCACACCAGACCCCAACTACCTGAGGCATGATGCTCGCCAGATTTTGATTCATCACCCGGGCATACAATGAATCGGTTGGACCTTTTGTGACCAAGTCTATAATTGTCACCCGAAGAGGGCGCATAGATACCTCCAGGAAAATTACGAGGGCTGGGATTAAAATTTAAAAAAGGAAATAAGGGGGGAAAACGAGGAAAAGGCCTCCAGATACTAAGACCCTATCCGAAAGGAAGAAGTAGGTCAAGGAATGACCAACAAGACATCCTAGATGACGATTTAATCATTATTCCGTCTTGGCTCTTCGCTCACTACACCTGAAGCAATAATTCCGTCACTCGGGGAAGGTTTTTTTGCAATTTTCGCACTCGAACTCCCCATCAAATTTCTTGAGATTCCCAGCTGAAACCGTAAAAAATCGGAGAAAGGGCCTTCCCAGTTGCGTTACCCGGGTTCTTCCTGTACCGTTTCAGATGAATCGACCGTCTCGTTAGACCAAGCCATTCTCCGGCCGTCCTGGCCGGTGTCGTTGCTCAAATCTCCGCAGACCGGCCTCGATAAGGACCTACGAACCTTGAACAATGCTGTTTACGCTATTGGTGCGATGCGCCGTACTCTAAAAAAGGATACCCAGTAATGCCGAATCAAAAACGACGAAAAGATCTTCGCAACGTGGCCATCATCGCGCATGTCGATCATGGCAAAACGACTTTGGTGGATGCCCTCCTCAAGCAGACCGGCGCCCATGTATTCAAAGAGGGCGAAGCCGTCATTATGGATTCGAATCCTTTAGAAAAAGAACGCGGGATTACCATTTTTTCTAAAAATGCCTCCCTGCTATATAAGGATACCCGCATCAATCTTGTCGACACTCCAGGCCATGCCGATTTTGGCAGTGAGGTCGAACGGATTCTCCGCATGGTCGACGGGGTCCTCTTGCTCGTGGATGCCTTTGACGGCCCCATGCCTCAAACCAAATTTGTGCTCAAAAAATCATTAGAGCTCCATCTCAAGCCCATCGTCGTCATCAACAAAATCGATCGGCCCAACGCTAGGCCGGAAGAAATCGTCAACCAGACATTTGATTTATTCTGCGAACTCAACGCCACCGATGAGCAACTCGATTTCCCCATTGTCTATGCCTCTGGGAAAGAAGGACGTGCCACGCTGGATCTCACCGATCCTGCTGTCGATATGAAGCCTTTATTGGACACCATTATCCATCGGGTTCTTCCACCGGTGGCCGATCCGGAACAACCGTTTCAAATGCTGGTCACCATGTTGGAATATGATTCGTACATCGGCCGGGTGGCCGTTGGGCGCATCGTGCATGGCATGATAGAGGTCGGCCATCAAATCGTCGCGGTGAAACGTGACGGCAGCATTGCGAAGGGAAAGGTCACCAAATTATTGGCCTACCAAGGACTCACCCGTGTCGAAAGCCAATCTGCGCAAGCCGGAGATATCATCTCTCTGGCCGGAGTCCAGGATGTTCGTGTCGGAGAAACGCTGGCGTCCCCGCAAAACCCGACGGCCTTACCGACCGTTAATGTGGATGAACCCACGATTTCCATGAATTTTTCTCATAACACAAGTCCCTTAGCCGGAAAAGACGGAGGCCGTTTCCTCACTTCTCGACACATTCGGGAACGACTCGCCCATGAAGCCATGATGAACGTGGGGATCAAAGTGGAAGAAACCGATGGAGGAGAGCGTTTCACCGTCTCTGGTCGAGGCGAACTCCATTTATCCATTTTAATCGAGACCATGCGACGCGAAGGCTTTGAATTGGAAGTGTCCCCGCCAAAAGTCATTTACAAAAAAATGGATGACGAAATTTTAGAACCGGTCGAGTTAGTGGTCATCGAAGTCGACCCCGGTTATCAAGGAGCCGTCATCGAAGCGCTCGGAAGCCGGAAGGCCGACATGAAAGATCTACGAATTAGCGCGGTGGGGACGGTCCGCATGGAATTCCACATCGCATCACGAGCCCTTTTGGGCTTTCGAAGTGAGTTATTGAGGATGACGCGAGGCAGCGGAATCATGTCTCAAATCTTTCATGAATACCAGCCATTTAAGGGCGAGATTCCTCATCGTTCCGCCGGGGTATTGATTGCACATGGTCCGGGACAAGCTGTGGCCTATGGGCTCTGGGGTCTGCAGGACCGTGGTGAAATATTTCTCCACCCCGGGGACGATATTTATGAAGGAATGCTCGTCGGAGTCAATAACAAAGGTAACGACCTGGTGGTCAATGCCATTCGAGAGAAAAAGCTGACCAACATCCGGGCCTCCGGGTCCGATGAAGCCATCAATCTCATCCCACCCCGAGAAATGACACTCGAATTCGCCTTGGAATTCATCGAGGATGATGAACTGGTGGAAGTAACGCCCAAAAGTATTCGGTTACGGAAACAATTTCTCACCGATAACGAACGGCGAGCCGCCCGCAATCAAGCTAAACGCGCCTAAAGTTGGTGGCTTTTTCATACCCCCCTCCTCCTTTCCCGCTTTCCTGGGAAATAGGACTTTCCTCTTAGGCCTTTTTTACGTATAATTCAGGTCCTACCGAACAGTCGGGACTGGCCGCGGAAGGCCTTCCTCCCGACCAAGATCCATCCCATCGTGGAGCAGGCATGAAAAACACTTTCTTTAAAGGGCATGGCTTGGGCAACGACTATATTGCCCTGGATCCGGCAGCACTTTCCTTCAAATTGACCCCCCGGAATATTCGCACCATCTGTGACCGCAACTGGGGAATCGGCAGCGATGGGATTTTGGCTGTCGTCCCTTCAAAAAAATCAGATTTTGGCCTGCGCATTTTTAATCCCGATGGCAGTGAAGCCGAGAAATCCGGGAACGGATTACGCATCTTTGGCTGCTACCTCTATCACACCAAACGCACTCGAAAAAAACACTTTACCGTGGAAACTAAAGGCGGAATAGTCGAGGTTCATCTAGAACTCAACGGACATGGTTTGGTGGGAGGAGCAACGGTAGATATGGGTCGGGCTGTCTTTCAGCCCATCGCTTTGCCATGTACCTTACGAGTACCAGAATTGATTCAACAACCCGTGAAAGCTGCTGAACAATCCCTTCGATTTACGGGTGTGAGTGTGGGGAATCCTCATTGCGTGGTCTATAAAAAACGTGACGAACGATGGACTCGTGAAGATTTATTAGAAATTGGGCCTGAGCTTGAAAATCATATTATTTTTCCGAAACGGACCAATGTTCAGTTGGCCGTCCCGACAGGACCCAAATCGATTTCTATTCTTATTTGGGAGCGTGGAGCCGGAGAAACGCAGGCATCAGGATCCTCGGCCTGTGCCGCCGCGTGTGCCGGAGTCCGTTTAGGATTGGTCAAAAGCCCGGTACGGGTCAAAGCCCCGGGCGGCACCCTGGATATCACAGTGGATTCGCAATATCACATCACCATGAAGGGGCCCGTCATGGAAGTTGCCCGTGGAGAAATCAGCCCCGCCTTCATCGAAGGTCTAAAATAAGGAACGATCACCTCATCTAGGCTTTTTTTCAGATTTCCTCTCCCGTCTTTGGGTCTACTTCACCAACCCGCGTATATACGAGAGAGCATCCCGCATGTGCTGATCAGACAAATCGCCCTTCCAAGACGGCATTGAAGTCCCTGGCTTTCCCTCTCGAATTATGGCTAATAGCTCTTTATCGGCAGCATGTTGAACCTTTTCGGAGGTTAAGTCAGCCGGAGGTGGCTTCAAGTGTTCCGCGACCGGACCATCACCCCGCCCTTTGGTCCCATGACAATTCAGGCAGTTTGTCCGGTATACCTTTTTGCCTTTTTCAGCATCTCCCATGGCTTCCCCCGCCAGCGCGAGTCCTCCAGACAACAGGACGAGTATTGCCCCGCTCACCATGATCACACGTGTCGTCACAGATAGTCCTTTCATACTGTGTTATTCCGGTAATGTTGGAAATTCAAATGGAATGGGTTCTCCAGTCAATGCTTTCAAGAACGCAATTAATTCCGTTTTTTCCTTTGGTGTCAGCCCCAAGGGTTGTATCTTCGCACTCAATTGCGGGTTGACATTGCCCCCTTTATCATAGAATTCTACGACTTCTTCTAAAGTTTTAAACGCCCCATCATGCATGTAGGGTGCACTTTCAGTCACACTTCGCAGAGTTGGAGTTTTAAAGGCTCGCTTATCTCCTTCCCGACGCGTCACATAATATCGACCTAAATCTTCCTCCATTGGGCCAACTTGTGGCACACCTGTGTTATGGAATTGATTATCGGTAAAATTGGAACCATTGTGGCAGGCAATACAGCGCCCTTTGCCTTTAAAAATTCCCAGGCCCCGCTTAGCGGCTTCATCCATAGCTGAAGCCTCCCCTAACACAAATTTATCAAAAGCGGAATTCGTCGAAATGACCGTGCGTTCAAAAGCTGCAATGGCTTCCCCTATGCCTTGAATATTAACTCCGGTTCCAAATACCGACTGAAATTGATCTTGATATCCTTTAATTTGACTTAATTTCTTCACCACGTTTTCATGGGTTTCGGCCATTTCAATGGGATTATGAATTGGTCCAATAGCTTGCTCCTCTAACGACCCGGCTCGCCCATCCCAAAATTGGAAGGGGTTAAACGCCGTGTTATAGACCGTCGGCGCTTGACGCCCCCCGCGCTTCCCGATCACTCCTACCGAGGTTTGGTTGGGATCGGCAAATCCCGCAACCGGGTTATGACAAAATGCACAAGAAATGGCATTATTTTTTGATAGTCGTCCATCAAAATAGAGTTGCTTACCCAGTGAAACCTTGGCAGCGTAGTTCAGATTTGTCGGGGGTTGAGGAATGGCGGTCGGTAAGGGACCAATTTCCGGAACCATTTGTCCATCAACCTCCACCATATTGGGGGAGTTCTTTTGGCCGTCGTCATGGCCATACCCAACCGATCCCATGAAAACGACTCCTAAGATTCCACCAAGCCATATGGCTGCCCTCGCGATACGTGCTGCGTCCATATTCTCATCTCCTTCTACTTGAATAGCGACATTCTAATGCGTTTTTTCTCTGATTGAACACATGGCACCCTCAGCCTCTTGCTCGAATCATCTCTCTTCATTTTTCAATAGTGTACCGCGAAAACCTTAGATATGGTATGACCAATCTCAAAAATATTACAAACAGATTCAAGCCACCTTTGTTTATTTACAATTCTTACAGCAAGCCCCAACTCATCCGTCACTCCAGCCAAACGGCTTCGATATGACGACCAACCATCTCCCCATATTCCACGTTATTCCGAACCTACGAGAGACCTTGCGTACAGCCCCCCTCGCTCTCTTGACTGCAGAGCCCGGTGCGGGGAAAACCACCCAGATACCGCTGGCACTGCTCCATGAACCATGGCTCGGCACAAAAAAAATCATGATGTTGGAGCCGCGTCGCCTGGCCGCACGGATGGCCGCTGCCTACATGGCACGCCTGTTAGGTGAATCCGCCGGGAAGACGGTAGGTTACCGAACACGCTTGGATACGAAAATTGGTCCGAGCACCAAAATCGAAGTGGTCACAGAAGGCATCCTCACTCGGATCCTTCAACATGATCCGTCACTCAATGAGTATGGGCTCATCATTTTTGATGAATTTCATGAACGCACCCTTCAAGCCGATTTGGGCCTGTCATTTACCCTCCATTCACAATCGCTTTTTCGCCCCGACCTTCGCCTGGTGATCATGTCGGCCACCTTGGACTCTCAATCATGGACTCCCCCATTACTCAAACACGCGCCGGTACTCACCTGCGAAGGATCACAATTTCCAGTTGTGACGCGATATAGCGGGCCGCTTGAACAAGCGACTTTCACGCAGCAGGTCGCCCGTCTCATTCTCACTCTCCTGCGCACAGAGCCTGGGAATCTTTTGGTCTTTTTACCCGGAGTCCGGGACATCCTACGAATCCAAGAACACCTGAAACACAATTCGCTTCCCCACCAGGTCCTTCTTGCCCCACTCTATGGGAATCTCTCATCTCAGGCCCAGGACCAGGCTATCCTTCCTCCTCCAACCGGATGGCGTAAGATTGTCCTGTCGACAAACATTGCGGAGACCAGCTTGACGATCGAAGGCATCCGAATAGTGCTGGATACCGGACTCATGCGCGTACCTCGATTCGATGTGCGAAGCGGTATGAGTCGGTTGGTGACTATACCTATCTCCCAGCAATCAGCGGAACAGCGGCGCGGGCGCGCCGGGCGGCTCGAACCCGGCCTCTGCGTTCGGTGTTGGTCTGAAGCCACTCAACGAACCTTGGCGAGACGCACACCGCCGGAAATTCTTGAGGCCGACTTGACCTCCATGGCACTGGAGCTCGCAGCTTGGGGTGTTCAGAACACATCAGAGCTTGTTTGGCTAGATCCGCCTCCGACCGGAGCATTGACGCAGGCACGGCAACTTCTTCATTTTCTCGGCGCCCTGGATGATAAAGGAAAGATCACAGAACATGGACGCTCCTTGGCAGACCTGCCACTTCACCCACGACTGGCCCATATGATCGTACAAGGAACTCACATGGGAGTGGGCGCGCTGGTCTGTGATCTGGCCGCCATGCTGAGCGAACCGGATTTCTTAAAGGGGTCAGCCACACAAGGCCAAATCGACCTTCGAATACGCATGGAAGAATATTATCACCACACCAAGAGAAACATGGCCTCCGGTATGGGCAAGCGAATTTCTCATGCGTCCCAAAATCTGCAGCGTACACTCGGAATTGGCCAAGGGCCCAAGCACTCCAACCTGGGGCACGAAGAACTGGGTGTTCTCTTAGCTCATGCCTATCCCGACCGCATTGCTCAACGGCAGTCCAATGAAAGCCGCCGCTACAAGATGGCCAATGGTCGGCTCGTTCAGTTTTACCACCCTCATCCATTAGAACATGATGAATTTCTCGTGGTTGCCGACCTTGACGGTGTCCAGCCCATCTCACATATGTATCTAGCTGCCCCTATTCTTCAAAACGATCTCGTGAGACATTTTTCCGAACGCTTCCAGACACAGGACCTCATAACATGGGATGCCGAATCCCAAGCTGTATTAGCAACCAGATTACTACGTTTAGGCGAACTCCATCTCAAGGCAACCCGTCTACACGAGCCCAATCCCGAGGTCATCATGGCCACCCTCCTTGACGGGATTCGCCACCATGGTATTTCCTGTCTAACCTGGTCAAAGGATCAGCGACATTGGCAAAGTCGAGTACAATTTCTCCATCGAGTTATGAAATCGGAGATAGCATGGCCTGATGTTGGAGATATGGCCCTTCTCCACACACTTGAAACCTGGCTAGCCCCATACCTTACCGGCCTCACGAGCTTATCGCAGGTACAGCGGATAGATCTGACCTGGCCACTACAGGCCCTTCTCTCTGATGAACAACGTCGGACGTTGGAGTCTCTCGCGCCCACACATCTTCACGTTCCCTCCGGTTCCCGCATAGCCCTGGATTACCATTCCGGTGAAATCCCCATCTTGGCTGTTCGCCTGCAGGAAGTGTTTGGCATGACACAAACGCCCACTGTCGCCAATGGCCAAATCCCTGTCCTTATGCATTTGCTCTCGCCTGCCAGACGCCCGGTTCAAGTGACACAAGACCTCCAGAGCTTTTGGTTAAACGGATATGCCCACGTCAAAAAAGAACTCAAGGGTCGCTACCCCAAACACTTTTGGCCGGAAGATCCTCTACAAGCCCCACCAACTCGAGGAATTAAAAAACGCACCTAACTCTTTAGTTTAGGGAATACGGAAATCCTTGTGTAAGTGATGAATGGCATGTCTCTCTTCCATGCGTTCTCCGAGTTGGCACTTTCTCCCTATTGCATTTATTTTACAGAATTTATATTGTTAAACCGTCTGATCCATTAATGGCTATCGACATCCCCCTTTCTGTCGTGTGATTCTGATTGATTTTTGAAACCAAAGGAGCGTGCAGTGAAGCCCTCTTTCTTTTTCAGATCGGGTTTGGGTGGTAGTCTTCTTTATGGGATGCTGGTGGGTTGTTCTGGCGTGACGCTCTCCGATATTCCGAAAAAACCCCTTCCATCTTCCCCCCCCGCCTTGGCTGAAATCACCTTGGACTTGCCTCCGGAGGGAGGCCCACGTCGACCGGTCGCATCGTCCGGACCCTCGTCCTTACAAGGGAACATTCCCACCATTCTCATTGCCGAGGAGGACCCAACGCCCTTACGAACGACTGCAGAGCAAGACCTCCGCGTAAAAGAGCACTTAGGAGACCGATTTGGTTTCATTGGCCACGAGGACGTCTCTGCAGGTTCTTGTTTACACCTTGAGGGAAAAGAAGGGACGCGCACTTCAGGCGAGAATAGGGCCCATCGTTTAACCTATTACAGTTACAGTCACAACTCGGCCGTCTATGTTTGCCTACAGGAAAATCAGGTCAATGCCGTTCAACGTGATCCTCGGCAAGGCTATCAACCCCCGGAGGGGCCAGAAGAGGTTGAACAAGCGATTGCGCTGGCCAGAAAAGATATCCGAATCGCCCAGGATGTCCAAAACCTGCCTGGCCACGCCATCCTCACCTCACCGGAAGAATACCGATATTTTTGGGTGAGCGACGAGGCCGGATTTGGAGATCGGGTGCTTTGGGTCACCTTTTCTGAAATGCCGGAAAGTATGGCTTTGTTTTTTGCCCGAGTGGACCTCACCAAGGGCGAAGTTCTCGACGCAGGGAAAGAACCCGGTCCTCAATAACTCATCACACGGTTTCTTGACCAATAGAGGAGTGCCTTCTATGCAATTTTTACGTTCCCCACTCATAACGCTTTTGATACTGCATACCACCCTTTTCACCACGCCGGCTTTTGCGAATTGGGAATCCCAACCCTTCGAGTGGGGAAAATGGCGGCTGCAATTGGAAATGAAAGATGCGTCGGGACTTGCCATTAGAAATGTGGCTTATGATGGTGAGCAGGTCTTGGCCAAAGCCAGTCTTCCGGTTATTCGAGTCAAATATGTCCGGGAATGGCCGATCTGGGATCCTCGAAGCTGGTTGGGGCTTGGGCGTTCCAGCGGACGTTGCGGCCCCTTTGAAGATCGGATCAGCCCTACCACCCTCATTAAAAATAAAAATTGCGATGGCAACAAGCTCTGTACGGCCACCCATACCCTTGATGGCCTGCAATGGCTGGAAGTTGGCGTATATGCCAAAATTGGACAATACCACCTCTACCAAGCGTGGTACCTCAGCGAAGACGGACGATTATATCCGAGCGTGCAAAGCTGGAATCTCTCCTGCAACACTGATCATGATCACCATGCCTATTGGCGGTTGGATTTTGATATTGGAGGCCCGGACCATGATCAGGTATTCGTCTGGGATAAATCCTCCGTGGAGGATGAGGGATGGGGACCAGGCTGGCGCAAATACTTGACCGAAATCGATGATAAGAAACCCGCTCAAGATAGTCAGGATCGCGTATGGTTCGTCCGAGATTACCAAACCGGCCATGGGGTATGGATTATCCCAGGACCGCATGATGGCCAATCTGACAAATTTTCCGACCGGGACATTTCGATCCGCAAATTTTATATTGATGAAAGTACCGGATGGGCTTTCGGCGCCCGAGGAGATTTAGAGTACTTGAGCGATGAGAATATTCAAGAAACGAATTCAGTCTTTTGGTACATTGCCCACCTACCCCATAAGGCTGCTGAAGGCGACCGCCCCATGCGTTATTGGATGGGTCCTCTCTTGAAGATTGAACGTTGATTTTTTACCTGGAAAGATTCTTACCTCTTGGAACGATCATCCTCAGGCTAGCCCTTCCTTAAGAAGCATTTGGCTTCTGTCCAACATGCTTGTAGGCATCTTCAATCTACAAGATAGTCCAGGAGAACCTGGCGAATCTGCCCCTCATCCCCAATTCCTCAAACCTGGAATCGCTCTCGTTCCCTAAGGTCTGATATGGTGATCTGACAGGCAAAAGCTCCCTTGTTGCTAATGTTGGATGTATTGTCACCTGCTTCTCTCTATGGAAGGAAAATTTCTTCATGCGCCATTCAATACTCAAGTATCCACTTCACTCCTTTTTGTTAAGCCTGTCATCTGTCATGTCCTTCCTTTGTTTTCCGGTGTACGCTGCCGACCCAATTGACGGGTTTAGGGATCTCAAATTCGGCATGTCCCCCAAAGAAGTCCAAGCCCTACCAAACTGCCCAACGTCGCAAGAATGCCTCTATGAACTATCTAATAAAAATCGCTATCTTCATCTCACGTTTAGCAAGGAGAATTCAGTACAAAGCGTGAATTCCACCACCTTACCCCGCCTTGAAAAAATTACTATTGACATGGGTCAATATACAGAAGATTTCTACCATCAACTGCAGTTGATGATGGGAAACAGCTATCGTCTTACCCATGATTTCACCGACGAGACCATGGCAACATTTTTGGCAAAGAAAATTGAGGTGCTACAGGCAGGCTATGAGGATGGGCAGGTCGTGCTCGCGGTTATTCGCCGAAAATTCGGGAACATGACCCTCCAGGTCATCTATCAAGACACCGCACTGGCTTTGGAATTTATTCAATCAAGATGAGAGCCGCCTGAAGCCCCCGAATGCCGAACGTCAACGAGAAATTCTGTGAGACAATCCTAGACACAAAGTTGATTGGGACCTACATAATCTCAAGAGGCCTCTCTTGGCAACGATGCCAACTTCGGAACCAGTAACCGAGGATGGAGTTTCCGTCCCCCAATTAACAAAGCCTGAGGGATTTCCACAATTCCTGTCTGGCGCTGTTGATGCATAAGCCGCCGCCAACACCGCCGGCACAAATCATGGTCCTTCAGTGAGACAGCTCTGCCCAACTTACTGGAATGGGGATTACGCCTAGGGGACACTAGCACTTTCACTTCCCCTCCACAGTCCGCACATTGCCCAATACCATACTGACCAACTTTTCCTGTTTTCTGAAGACCTAATCGAATTCCTTCAAAAATACTTTTTCGTTTCGGGTTTCCCCGGAATTCCGACTGAGTCACAGATTCAGTTGGTTCCAATCGCAGGAGTCGTCTCATGGCATTCCTCCTTAAAAGACCTTGGTGAATGGGGGCGTTCACCACAAATCAGCAAAGGATGTGCCTAGGGGCATGACGATCGCGTCAATTGTGTTCCATCAGTTGGAACAATGAAAAATCATCTAAAAATTGGGAAGGTCAGGAGAGAGGCTACCGCTTTGTTAAGGAAACATTGACAAAGTCCTGCCCTCAAACTTTTGACAGGGTGTTGGGCTTACTGACAACAACATATGGCCAGCACACTATTTCATGATGGAACCATATAAGGATATATGTCTCCTTCATCAAAACAATGTAAGTTACACCGGCACTCGTTCAGGGGCGGACTCATTTAAGATGAGCCAATACAACCCGAGATTTTGCACCGCTTGAGAGAACTCCTGAAAATCTACCGGTTTACGGACATAACTATTGGCACCTAATTGATAACTTTTTACAATATCCTGCTCCTCTTTGGAAGAGGTCAGGACGACGACCGGGAGGAATTTGGTACGATCATCAGCACGCAACCGTCTCAGAACTTCCAACCCATCAATTTTTGGCAACTTAAGATCTAATAAAATGATTTGCGGCATGATATTCATATCACGTCCGGCATGAGCTCCTGTTCCGAATAAATATTCCAACGCTTCTACCCCATCCCGAGCAACAACGACTTCATTCATAATATTATTTTTCTTTAAAGCCCGCATGGTTAACTCTTCATCATCAGGATGATCTTCTACTAAAAGAATGTGTTTGTGTGTCATACTTTCCTCCTTGTTTTAACCTCAATAGCTATAACGTAAAATAAAATTCCGCTCCCTGGTCAACAGCCCCCTCCGGCCAAATTTGTCCGCCGTGACGCTGAATAATCCGATGGACCGTTGCCAGACCAACTCCTACCCCTGGAAATTCAGTATAGGCATGTAGACGTTGGAAGGCGCCGAATAATTTATGGGCATAAGTCATGTCAAAACCCGCACCATTGTCTTTCACAAAAAATGCCGCCTGCCCTTTGTATTGCCCATGCCCGAACTCGATGCGAGGATTCGGCTGTTGCCGTGTAAATTTCCACGCATTGCCAAGAAGATTTTCGAGCACCGCCCGGATCAACTGAGGGTCAGCCGTCGCCATCAAATTATCCGCCACGACACATTCCACCTGACGTTCCGGCTCCATCTTTTGTAGATCCTCAAAAATACTCCTGACCATCTCGCTCATATCGAAATTTTGAGAGTGAATTTCTGCTCGCGTCAGCCGCGCTAAATTCAACATGGCATCAATAAGCTTTGACATTCGCTGGCTGGCTGCCCGCACCCTATTTAAATAACTTCGGCCTGATTCATCTAATTTGTCGTTATAATCCTCCAACACGGCCTGGCTGAATCCATCAATACCTCGTAAGGGAGCCCGAAGATCATGAGACACCGAATAACTAAAGGCCTCTAATTCCTTGTTGCTCGCTTCCAATTGGGCCGACCGCTGCACGAGTTGCGCGTTGAGGTTTCGGATATCATCCTCAGCCCGTTTTCGTTCGGACACTTCTCGAATGAGTTCTGCATTCGAAGCGGCCAACTTTCCAGTACGTTCTTGCACCCGCTTTTCTAGATTATCTCTCGCTTGCCGCAGAGTTTCCTCTGCCAATTTTCGCTCGGAAATTTCATTTTCTAATCGCTGATTCGATTGGTTTAAATCGGCCGTGCGTTGTCGAACTTGATGTTCCAATTCCTCCGACACCCCCCGAAGCTTCACAATAACTAACCCAAACCCTCCCAGCCACAACAAAACCAGAACTCCCATCATTCCATAGGAATCAACCCAATTCATGCCCGTCATTTCTTCCAACGAATCGAGAGGATAAATGATCTCTATCATTCCCCCGATTTGGCCAACTTGCCAATCACGCTTAGGACTTTCTAAGTTCTCATTATGGCAATTCACACATTCCTGTTGCATACGCCCCGCTGTCACAACACGGAGGGCCTGATGACCATCAACCGTTTCAACTCGATAATAAGACTGGTCAAGATTTTGACTGAGAGATTCCCACGCCTTACGGTGAAACGCATCCATCGGCTGAAGAGGATTTTTTGACTGAGAAAACGGATACGGGCTTAACAGACGCACACGTTCACCTGGCCGCCCCGAAAACAGTTGGCCCCCTAAATTGAGGCTTAATAGTTCTGGTAAAGGAATTACGCCATGTTTTTCTCGATAGGGATCAGAATCGTTAATGCCTAACGCATGGAACCGCTGCACAGCTTCGATGGCATACCACTCACGCATCTCTCCAGAATTTCGAGCATGACTATCTGCTCCACGAAGAGCAATGGTAGCAATCATTTGATTTTTTAACTGCGAAATATGAAAAAAAATCACGAGCAAACACAATCCAAATAACAGACTTAGCACAAGGAGGATATGCTTATGGAGGATGGCTAACCCACCCAGCGTCTTTTCCACACATTTCCTCCAAAGTCCCAAGGATTCTAAAGGAACTTGGTTATTAACGGTCACATCATCCACAAATATTCATCCTGTTTTTCAACCCAACAAAGAAAGAAAATCTCTGGACACAGTATTCCCATGTTCTTTTTATCGGAATTTTGTTCATGAAAATGAATATGTCCTATTCAAACGCCTTGTTATCATCGAGGGCTAACTTCAAAAAATTTCAAAAAACATTCTCCAATGAAGTGGTCGATTTCAAGTAAAACAGAGACCACGTCTCTTCCTGTCAAGACAATTCTTTTCTAAGGCAATGGGGAAGCACATTCACAAAGACTTCCTCACTCGCTTTTCCGGTGAAAGGGAGCAATTTCAGAACATATGTTTTCGGGTTGGTGAAAGGAGCTATACGGTGGATAGAAGTGTGGGTTGCCGAATTCCAAACAATTCGCCACCTACAATAGAAAAAACCAACAACATGAGTTTATCGAGAAACGAGTATCGACATTCGCTACCACAATCTCTTCAGACTACCTTCCTTGGCCCTCGTCCTGGAAGATAACCGGAAACAAGTATGCTGCATACTCGTCTGCAAACAGGGGGATTACTCAGAGCCTTGGTTCTGTAATGCCAATGCCATCATTGCGTCTTCGGCTTCCGATATACTGGCCGATTCAGCTTCATCAGCGTGTGAAGATTCAAACTCTTGGTCTTCTTCATAAGTTTGCCGAACATCAGTAATTTCAATACTGAGCTGAGCCTCAGGATAGAGTCTTCGCAAATCCCATTCCGTGATCCAGCCTCGAACATATTCACGCATCCGGGTGCTCGACAATTTTTCCACAGCGGAAACTGGTGGAGGATTCCAGCTATAGGCCGTTCCATGTAACTCTCGAAGTCGCCCATACAAGGCATCCACCATTGGCTCATAGGGGCGAATGAGGGCTTCTCCCTCTTGTTCAATCACTCGGATCCCATTGAGCGCATCACCCGCAATTTTGGCACCCTCTCCTCCATCTTCACAGAGAGCCAATTCTTCAATTTTCTGAGTATCTTGTTTCTCTTCCAACACCACACTTTGGAAATCATCAGTGAGTGCCACAATACTCGAAATTCCCGGGCACATCGCACTTTCTAAAGCACCCAACCATCGGGCAATTTCCACATACGATTTCATGCGTTGTTTAAACGAATACCGACCGATAATTTCAGCTTCATCAATCAGCAAGATCCAGCCTTTGTACCCAGCTGCAATCATTAAACGAGAAACAAATTGGAAACGATGCCAGGCTAAATCTTGCGTCGAAATCTTCTCAAAGACATACGGCGTCTCAGGTGCGCACCCTTGGAGATACTTCTTGAGTTGTCCATTGCTTAATGGATCACCTGCCCAAAATCGAATAATACGGTGACTCAGTTCAGGATCATTGATCATTCGCTCATACAAATACAAGGTTGCAGCAAACCGGGAGTCACACCCAGAATCCTTCCGGTGCACCCAATCATATAATTCAGCATACTGTGGACTTTGAAAATTTAACTCTCTGGCCACTTCCGTTAATACATCACCTTGTTTTCCTGGCACCATCGCATCAATAATGGCAGACCGAAACACCGTGGCCAGGTTGTAGAGTGGAGTCTCTTTGCTTATCACAATCGGGCTACACACAAAATACTGCTCGACCGCAACATGTTGTAAGGCTTTCAACAGATGGGATTTTCCGCTTCCGAATCCCCCTTCTATCACCAGTCCACGTGTCGGAATCCCTTGTGGAGCCTGTGCCGTCATCTGCTGAAGCATTCGTCTGAACTTACCTTCCAGGTCCGGTTGATGACTACCTAGCACTTTCACGACATCACGATTGGGGACACCAGAACGTAACGCTTCCATGGTCCGTTGATGACTCACATCCCCATTTGCCATGGCGGCTTGCTCATGATCATCATCGTTACCGCCCCCCCCATTAAGGGTGCTTTCAGCAGCAGACAACCGAATAAGCGCCCCTAAGGGGTTTTGATATTCTCGATCACGGACTTCATCCCAGATTCGCAGCTTCAAGGCTTCGTACCGACTGAGACCGCGTCGAGTATCCGTTAGAAATTCAGGAGGAACGGATACGACCAGCAACAGGCTTTCGAGTTCGTCGGTTCCATCAATAAACTGCCGCAACATTTCATACGCATCCAGAGTGGCCGATACTCCATAATATAGACCTTCCGGTGAATCAGGCTTTTTACTTTCTAAACATCGACTCAAATCTAGGGAAACCACTAATCCTGTTTTGCCAACCAATCGCAACCAACGCGATAAAGATGCGAACATGTACCGAGCATTGGTTCGAACAATTTTCTGAAAAATTAATGCCTCTTTTAAGGATGAAATTTGGCGAAGTTCTCCACACAGCCAGGCCTTAACCGGCTCTGACATAAAGGGGCTTTCCGCCCCGGTGTCCATTTGACCTAAGCAAAGACGGATCATCGCCATCCGAAATTCTTGACACATCTGCGTATCATGATAAATGGCTCGTTCCAACCAGCTATTTAAATCACGACGCAATAACGGCTCAGCTCGTTCATTCATGCGAGCGACCCCAGCTATGGAAAATTCATCTTTCCCTTCGGGGATTTTATAACCATTTTCTTGGAGCAATCGACGCACAAATTGTGAGGCCAACGCATCCCAAGGAATACGCCGTGCGACTTGATGGAAAAACTTGTCCATCATATGAATCTTGGTCTCTTTGGCATCAACACTGACAGAGGTATAATGTTCTCTTTCAGCCAATGCCACCAATTGCTTCTGTACTTGAGCATGATCCGCCTCTGAGGGCGTCACGACAAATTTCACCGACGATCCGCCCTGCCCAACAAATCGTTGAAGATATTCTTGCCGAATGGTCTGAAACCACTCTTGAGGTCGTAACTCCATTATACGTATCCTTTAATGTTGAGATTTACAACTTAGGGAGATTCCACCAGGGCCGGTTGCAACACGTCTTCCGGCACACTTTCCAGCTCAATATCTTCTGAATAATCTTGTTTGATTTCCGTCAATTCAATTTCCACATTGAGGGTTGGATCCAAACGTTTGAGGTCCCACTCGGTAATCCAACCCTTGACGTATTCTCGCATACGAGTGCTGGACAATCGTTCAATGGTCGGAACCTGAGGCGGTTCCCACCCATAGGCTGCTCCGTGAATGGCACGAATTTTATGATAAATTTCTTCCACGAGCTGATCGTAAGGACCAACCAGTGGAATCCGCTCACATTCAATTAATCGCATACCTTGTTCCGCTTGACGAGAGAGCACTAAATCCGTCTCCGACCCGGATTCCTGCAATTTTTCCGGGACCTTTTCCCGATCACCCTTCTCTTCTAAAATGGCACTTTGGAAGTCATCTGTCAGGGCCATGACTGCCGCTAACCCCGATTTATAACCCAGATCAGCAAAACTTGACGCTTCCAGACGTCCCAACCATCGTGCTAATTCCGCGTACGATTGCGCACGCTGCTTAAATGAATAACGACCAATAATTTCTGCTTCATCAATCAACAAAATCCATCCAGAATAGCCTGCAGCAACCATCAGTCGGGACACAAATTTAAACCGTTGCAAGGCCATTTCCATCGGCGACACGCGCTCAAACCGATACGACACGGAGGAATCACAAGATTTGAGGTAGCGCTTGATCTCAACATCAGATAACGGATCACCAGCCCAGAAGCGAATCATTCGATGACTCAATTCAGGGTCATTCACCATCCGCTCATAGAGAAACAATGTCGCCGCAAAACGCCCATCAATTTCCCCGCCTTGTCGATGCACCCACTCGTAGAATTCAGCATATTGAGGACTTTTAAAATTCAAGTCCGTCGCAACTTCTGCCAACGCGTCGCCACGTTTCTGAGGAATATCGGCGGCACCCACTGCCGCCCGAAACATCAGGGCCGGACTATATAAGGGTGTTTCCTTACTGATCACAACCTTACTACAGACAAACCGGGATTCCAGGGCCGTATGCCTCAATGATTCCAGTAGATGGGATTTGCCGGTCCCAAATCCTCCTTCTATCAACAAACCCTTGGTCGTCCACCCTTTCTGAATACTCGCTTGTGCCTCCTGCAACATTTGCTGAAATTTCGACTTCACAGTAGGTTGTGGACATCCCAATGCCTTAACCGCACCGGGACTGGGGACCCCCGCCCGGAGCGACTCAATGACTCGCTGATGTTGAACATCATCTTTCCGACTTCCTACTCGGGCCACTAACCGGTTCTCAGCAAAATGGGTAGCTTCTTCAGTGATTAGAACCATCGGGGCAAAAGGATTGGGGTGTGATTTATCGCGTACATCATCCCAAATACGAAGCTTTAACGCTTCATAACGATTCAGTCCTAATCGTTGATCCGTCAAAAAGGCTTTTGGCGTTACCACCACCAACAGAAGGCCTTCCATATCATCACTGCCATCAATAAACTGACGCAGCATTTCATAAGCATCCATGACTGCCGACGGCGAATATTTTATGACGTTGGAGTCTTCTCCCTTTTTCATTCCCATAAAGGCGGAGATATCAATGGTGAGAACGACACCCGGTTTTCCGATGAGACGAACCCAATGAGCAAAGGACGCGATCAAATCACGAGCATTGCTACGGGTAACTTTTTGGAAAATGAGCATTTTTTTCAACGGCGACATTTGGCGTAACTGCCCACGGAGCCATGATTGAATGGCCTCAGTCTCTTTTGATTGACGCCCGGACGGATCAAGTTGGGCCAAACAGAGTTGAATCATGGCCAGACGAAATTCCCGACTCATCTGAAAATCTTGAAATAATGAACCTTCTAACCAGGAATTCACATCGCGTTGAATGGTGGCTTCATCACACGCATTTAATGACGCAAGAAACCCCCAACTACAGGCATCACGCTGATCAGGAATTCGACGGTTATTTTCCTGGAACAACTTCGTCACAAAAGCGAAGGCCAACCCTTCCCAATCCACTTGTTTCGCTATTTCTTGAAACAATAAATCGATGAGTTGGACTTTGGTCTTTCGTGAATCGGTTTCGATCGTGACATACCCCTCCTCTCGAGCCAATGCGCCAACTCCAGAAATCACCGCCTTGGTATCACGCGCGCCCTCAACCACCACAAATTTAACCGACGATCCCCCTTGGCGAATAAATCCTTGAAGATAGGCCGCTTTTAGTACTTTCAACCATTCCTGTGGAGACATAATTTTTCCCTCAACATCCTGTTACTCTGCTTCCTCTTGTCGGTCCCCCCTAGGGAAACTTTACGACAAGCCAGCCTGGTTATCCTGCTTTGACAAAGGAAATCCCGTAATAGGTTTTTTCCCGTCCTCCTTGGGCAATGACCGTCAATGTTTTTGAGACATCACGCACACCGGTACTTGCATGGAAATTGGCGCGATGACTATTTTTTGTGGTAATCGTTCCACTTTTATCCAACAAATACACATCTCGACCAAACTCTTGCCGATTGTATTCACTCGCCTGCCACGGTAATAACGTCAACAATTGATACAATTCTAAAAGGGGAATGACTGTCCCTTTTCCAACAAGATGCTTGCCGCGACCAGCCACCACCAGTGAATACGCCGTATAGAGCATTTCCAAAAATGTCTGTGGTTTAAACCGTAACGGTTTGTTTTGAACTTCCTTGAGCCGGTTAACAAGGACAGATGGTCGCAGCCGACTTTCTCGAATCCGATCAATAGACACAGCTCGTTCTTTATGTAAAATTTTCAAAAGGACTGGATAAGAAAATAAGTAGCCATCATGTTCGTAGAGATTGACGCCCATGTGTTGAGCCGTCGCCAGCAATTCCTGGCGAAAATCTTTCCCAGCAAGATAATTGGCCTCATCAAAATTGAGCCGTTCCTGCGTCTTAAGGAAATCACAGCCCAGTGCCAACGTGGCTGACTTACCTTCATCCAATAGCTTACGAAGCTTGACGAGATCTCCAACTTTCGCCGCATCTTTAATTTTTTTAAAGGAAGCCATGACCTGCTTCGTGGTTTTGACTAGATCGCCAGCCTCGGCTTCAATTTCAGCAAGTGCTTGCTCGAGACTTTCTGGTTGGGAAGATTGTGATACCGTAGAACCGGTCTCTACCGCTTCCAACACACCTGTAGCTGATTGAGAATCATACGATTCAGACATATTCATCCCATCTTTCCGAAGATTTTCTCGGGTGATTGACATGTTTATGGGGGACATCGAATGTCCAATGCAGAGGCCACACAGACATAAAGAATCAATCGGCCAAACATCACGTGTTCTTTATTTTTTTTGGAAAGTGTTTGGATTCAATTGGCAGACATAAAAATTGTTTAGTCATCGCCATACGAGGCCGATATCAAGCTCACCATACGTTCCACAACCCCATGTATACTCATGAAAGGAATACTAATCTGAAGAACCTCCCAGCATTCGCGATTATCACCGGAGCCTCTCGAGGCATTGGAGCGGAATATGCGAGAGCCCTGGCAAGCCAGGGGTACGCCTTACTCCTCATTGGACGAGATATGGTTCGACTCGAACAATTGCGGCAGGAACTGCTTCAGGTGTCTCAAGCAGAAATTTGGGTAGAATCACTGGATCTGAGCCATCTTCAGGCCGCACAAACCTTATACGACCTGGCTCGGACTCATCGCTCGGACGTTTCGCTGTTAATCAATAACGCAGGATTTGGCCAATATGGAGATTTTACAAATATACCGCTCAATCGCATTCAAAACATGCTTCAACTCCATATCAACACTATCGTAGAAAGTATTCGATTGTTTTTGCCTGATATGTTGGAACGCAAACAGGGCGCCATCATTACCGTCGCATCTGTTGCCGGGTTCTTCCCCATCCCGCACATGACGGAATATGCCGCCACCAAAGCGTTTCTCATTGCCTTTTCAGAAGGGCTGGCCCGGGAAACACACGGTCAAGGCGTCACAATCCAAGTCTGCTGCCCAGGCTTCACGAACACCGACTTCCATCAAACCGCCGGGCACCAACCCAAACACATCCTGTTTGCTCAATCCCCACAACAGGTCGTTCACACGTCGTTACAAGCCCTCCAATCCAAACGCACCCTGGTCACCATTGGCTGGCAAGGTCGTTTAGCGCTCTGGATCAGCAAACTCATTCCCCGCCAATTCCTAATGGCCCTCGCGGGGAAAGCCGTCAAGCCATCATCGACTACCAATTTGGGTAGGAAGTGACTCATCTCCATCATGAATTATGCCAAGCCCAAACCCGGCATGATCAATTATTGAAATGAGTACATAAAACAAGATGGATTCCCGATTTACAATGTCGGGAATAGCGGTTCAAGGGGTCGACGTGTCGGCGCGGCTGAGCGCACGCATGAGGATGGGGTCTTGATAGGCGACTTCACTGAGGGCATCTAAGAGATGCAGATCTTTCTCCTTGGCCAGCGTCTTGGCTTTACTATATTGCCTCGCATTAAACCTGGCCACAGAGGGCTGGCCATTGATAATCTGGCAGGCCAACACACCGCGATCTTTTAATTCCAAGGTCCCGCCATGATCCAATAAGGTACGCGCGTCATCGACGGTTGTGCCATGCAACTCGGCAAAATCTTCCAAACCACTGGTTTCGATGAGACGCCCATCGGGCATGACGCATTTACGTTTAAAATGGGGCGACCAGTCTTTCCGAAAATCAATATACCGAATATCGCCACCGGCGGCGACCGCTGATTCCAACGTGGCGTAATCTAATCCTAAGTTCGGTTGTTTCAGTCGATCTTGTAATTCTTGCGGCAAGCCACGATAAAATACACGCTCCATTCCCTCTTCGAGGGTTAACCCATAACTCTGCCGTAGGCGTTCAGCGGCAGCATATTGCTCCACGTCCATCACCCAGGTTTGCGTGGGCTTGTTTCCCTCGGCATCCACTTTGGAGAAAAACGCGCCTTTGGTTACCAACAGGCCATCCTGCGGGTAGAGGTACACACCTCCTTCGGTGAGCAATCGTTCGACTATTTCTTGAGGAATACCGTAACTTTCAGAAAGAATTTGGGCACGCATGGCGAAATTATCGGCCCCCGTCATCGCACAGACCATGACGTTGCCCGGCGGATCGTGATCGGTATAGTTTTCCAAGATGTTATACAGGACTGGTGTTTTTTCTTTTTTAACTGGTCGCTTTTTGACTTTGTACATCGCCCCTACTCCTTATCCCTCGTTCAGTTAACAAAGATTTTTGTAACCTCAGACTGTTGTCTCCTTGCGATTCAGAAAGTCATAATGGTAGAAGACAACGCTGATAGATCAACGATTTCTATTCTCCAACAATTCATATTTTTCACTCATGTCCAAAGACGCTCTCATTCAGGCCTTTCATGATCTCGGAGCCTTTAAGTGGAATGCTCAAGAAGGCTTTCGATTAGCCTCCGGAAAAACCAGCCCCTATTATGTGGACTGCCGTATTGTATTAGCTCACCCCTACTCACGTCACCTTGTTGCCCAATTAGCTTTTGACCTTCTAAAAACAACCAATTTTCAGTTGATTGGGGGATTGGAAATTGGGGCGATTCCCCTGGCGACGAGCATCTCCGACTATGCCTTTTCAGCTCACCCTAAACAGGAGTGGCGCACTTTCGTCGTTCGAAAACAGCCCAAAGACCACGGCTTAGGCAAATTGATTGAAGGCACCTTTGAGGCAGGGGAAAAGGCGGTGGTCGTTGATGATGTACTGACCACAGGGGGCTCCCTTCTAAAAGCCACTGATGTCGCCCGCAAGCAAGATTTAGACGTTAGCCATGCGTTCGTTATCGTCGATCGATCTGAAGCAGCCCCATCCACCCATCTCTCTCAACATGGATTACATCTGTTCTCCCTTCTCACCTTAGACGATTTAAAACGAACAGTCCCTTCCTCTTCTTAAACGCCCCCATTTTCTCGTGAGGTCTGCACCTCTTGAAGCTTGACCATCTCTTTTGGTGAAGCATACAATTTTATCAATCACGTCCAGAACAACCGCCTTATCCCATACAACATTACGGTCTTTTGCCAAATCGCCAAGGAGTTTAATAATGAGACGAATTTCATTGACAGGTTTTCTGATGGTTTATGTTCTGGCTTTCGCCGCAAGCTACACCCACGCTGAACCCTACCTGCTGACCGTCCAGCAACTGAAAACCAGTATGGATAAGGTCAGCCAACCCAACCAAAAAGGTTTCATTTTAATTGACGTTCGCACGCCCGAGGAACATCAAGGCGGGTTTATTCCAGGGACGGATTTCAATATTGATTTTCGAGACATCCAAAATCGGCATGAAGAAATTCAGGCTCAGCCAGACAGTCATGTCGTGGTGTATTGCCAATCCGGCCACCGCAGTAACATTGCGGCCGAAACATTGATGAGTCTGGGGTATAAGAATGTCTACAATGTGGAAGGCAGTATGAATGCCTGGGAAGAAGCCAATTACCCTATCGAGCATGCCCGGTAAGGCAGTTCAGACCTTGGGCTATAGAGGAACCGCCGTTTCTTTGACAGTTGAATAAACCTCATCAAATTCCTGATGCATCTCTCGAAATACTTCCAATAAACTCGGATCAAAATGCGTCGGTTTCGTCCGATCATTTCCATTGAGCATGATATCGAGTGCCTTGGGATGGGAGAAGGCCGGTTTATAGGGTCGTCGACTTCGCAACGCATCATAGAGATCGCACAGCATCACAATCCTTCCGGTTATGGGAATCTGCTGCCCCTTTAACCCACAGGGATATCCACTGCCATCCCACCGTTCATGATGCGTGAGTGCCACCTCTTTAGCCATTTCCAATAAGGGTGAAGCCGATCCACTCAACAAACTGGCACCTAAAAGTGGATGTTGCTTAATGGCTTCCCACTCCTCTTCCGACAGCGGCCCCTGTTTCCCAAGCACCGCATCGGGTACCCCAATCTTTCCCACATCATGCATCGGCGCAATCGCAAATAGTCCTTGGGCTCGAGCCTCATCCCATCCGATGTGTAAGGCCATCGATTTTGCATAATGACTCAGACGCTCAATATGCGCACCGGTTTCTTCATCTTTATACCGTGAAGCTCTGGCCAAGCGAAGCATCGTATCGGCGTACGATTGCTCCAATTCATTATTTTTCAATTGTTCGACATCTAGGGCACATTTGAGGTCTTTGGCATAGGAAAGTAATTGCGCATGGGCCCGTTTGAGTTGATGCGTTTTTTGCTCTTCTTGTTCTAATAACTGTTTCAAATCTTTGGCATACACTAATAATTGAGCTTGCGCCGCCTGCAACTGATGGTCGGAAGCAGCCTCTGGTTGTACCAGCGTTCCTTTTTGTGGGTCTTCGGGCGCCCCTTCGCTGTCTGAATTGGAGGGCAGGGATTTCATGACTCCAGCACCGCTCTCACTTTCTTGATCAATTCAAGTGGACTGAACGGTTTGGCTAAATACCCCGCAAGAGCGAGAGAAGCTGTTTCATCCTGGGTTTCCAGGGCACCTCTTGCAGTCAACATCACAACGGGGATACCCGCAATTTCCGGGTTCTCCCGCATTTGAGCCACAGCCTCACAACCCGTAAGACCCGGCATCATCCAATCAATAATCAGCAAATCCGGACGGTATTGATTCACAGACTCTAAGGCTTGCCGTCCGTCCACGGCGGTAAGGATTCGGTAGGTAGGATTTTCGAGCGTCACCTGTACCAGCAACCTAAGATCTTCATCATCATCAGCGATCAAAATCGTTTTGATTGAAGAACTCATAGGCACCACATAAACGCTGGCAACGCCAGGTTCTTTAGAGAGGATCTAGTTCATTCTCAATGTATTCATCCTCCTTGATGGGGTTCATATTCTGACTCGCCGTATCGTTTCTTTCGTCAAACGATCCAGCCTGCCACATCCTCGGATCAACCTTTCTTGCCACCGTAATAAATCCCGAGTGCGCCACCATTCGATGATCGGGGCGCACACTGCGACCTTTCACATTCCACGTCCGAAGGAGCGTTTCGAAATTTTGAACGAGCGTGAATACCTTACTATCCTCTAAGGCTTGGACGGTCTGCATCACCTGGGGAACCGTTGGCACATAACTTAAATAAATTCCCCCGACCCGTAACGCTCGTGCCGCATGCGGCACCACCTGCCAGGGCTCAGGAATATCTAGGACCACTCGGTCGAACAGCCAAGCCGACGTCCCTTCCCCGATCTCTATGCCTTCGTACGCATCACGAATCTGCAGAAAATGATTGGGGACTTTCCCCATAAAGCGTTCAATGTTTTTGGTAGCTGTCAAAGCAAAATCTTCACGCACCTCATAACTCACCACACAGCCTCGATCGCCAACCGCTCTCAACAGCGCCATCGTGAGCGCCCCAGACCCCACACCCGCCTCAAACACTCGAGCTCCAGGATAGACATCCGCCCACATCGGAATAATGGCCAGATCTTTAGGATAAATTACCTGGGCGCCTCGGGGCATTTTCAATGAATACTCCGCGAGCGTTGGGTGAATGGCAATCATGATTTTGTTTGGAGAAAATTCGACGGTGGTGCCGTCAGGTTTCCCAATAATCGCATCATGAGGAATATAGTCACCGCTGTGCTGGAACATCTCACCAGCCTTCAGCGTCAGTGCGTAATGCCGCTCTTTCTTATCAATCAAATGAATACGTTCGCCTGCTTGGAAGTACTTCATGGTCCGGCATTTTAACAGGGGGTTCTTTCAGGAGATACCCGTCATAATAATAAGGGACGAATCTTTTTTGAATAGTGATTAGTCATCTGCAACCGTACTTTCTTGACACCCTTTACCATCAGCCGTAATATAGAACCTATATCCATCCCAGCCCCATCATTGTTTACACATCCCAACATTGCCGGCAGCTCGTTCACTTCCGTAACAGATGACATGATTTCTATTGCTCTTTTTCCTAAAAATCCATGAAACGATTATTTACCGTCATCGGTCTTGGGCGTTTTGGGTATAGTGTCGCCCAAACGATGGTTGAAAAAGGATGCGAAGTGCTCGCAATCGACAAAGATGAAGAACGAATTCAAGCCATTAGTGATATTGCCACGTTCGCGGTTCAATGCGATGCCACGGATGAACGAGCCCTCAAAGCCGTCAGTGCCCAAAATGTTGATGTGGCGGTCGTCAGCATTGGAGAGAACATCGAGGCTAGCATCCTCATTGTCCAGACCCTTAAAGAAATGGGCGTAAAATCCATTGTGGCGAAAGCCGTGGCACCTATTCAGGGAAAAATTTTAATGAATCTGGGCGTCGATGAAGTCATTTACCCAGAAAGAGATGCCGCCATTCGTTTAGCCCACCGGCTGGTCTCTCCTGGGGTGATTGAATATCTGGAACTCTCTCCCGGGTATAGCATCGAGGAAGTATCCGTTTCGGAAACACTGTCCGGGATGAGCCTGGAAGAAATTAAATTACGTGGGCAACATAACCTCAATATCATTGGCATAAAGCAACAAGTCAGTCGAATGGTGAAAGGTCGTATAATGACGGAAGAAACGTTTAACTTTACGCCTAAACCTGATGATGTGGTTCAAAAAGGGGATGTTCTTGTCATGATCGGGCAAGAGGAAGACCTGGATCGCTTTTGCAATGATGTGTAGGAAAGTGAACGTGCCTGTCAATTATCTCCACATTTTCTTCTCTTTTTAGACATTTTTTCCCTTCCAATCTCTGTTTTCCCCAGTAGGCCCATCCAGGGATTCGGTAATTCTGCCGATCTTATTGATAAAGAGTTCACCAGCGTGGGAAGAATCGGTCAATGGAGAAAACATTGATTTCACCCATACTTTCAATGACTTACGATTAACAATCTTTTCATTATCACCTAACGACCACGAACAATAATCAATATCTCACACGTGTTCACCATTCAGGGACGCCCTGATGACAGCAACCGCATGTTCTAAATTGGCTTGATTTTTGCTGATCTTGAACTTATCTGAGTAAACAAGGGCTATTAGAAACCACGATGGTTCCCACATTCAAACGAGAAGGGATTCTTTAGGTACACATCATGAAAGTACAAAGCGTCATGGAACATCCCCACGAAACCGATGGGGCAGAGGTCACACCAATTGACCAAAAATCCACAATCAAACCCTATAATCCTGCCCTGGAATCCCTTTACTTCCGATCCTTTGGCAGTCGCCCTCTTCTGAGCAAAGACTCAGAAATTGTTCTGGCAAAAGAAATTGACGACGCCTCGCGGGCCATTCGTCTCATTGTTAAACAAGGACTTCAACTCACTCATAGCCTCAAAAAATGTCCGGAAAAAGATGAGACAGTTGCGGTGCTCAAAGAAACCGTTGAGTTAACAGGCTTATCCGCCCCTGCTGTTGAAAAATTGAGAGTGGCCTTGCTGGCTTTAGGCAAAACGCACCCCGAACACCAGAGTACCGTGCAGTCGCTTTGCGGTCACCTCCAAAAGGCCAAATATCAACTGGAAAAAGCCAAATCTGAGCTCGTCCAACGCAATTTGCGATTGGTGGTCGATATTGCCAAACGCTACACTGGACATGGCCTGGCGTTTCTTGACCTCGTCCAAGAAGGCAATATCGGTTTAATGAAAGCCGCAGAACGTTTTCAATATAAGAAAGGCTTCAAATTTAGCACCTATGCTACTTGGTGGATTCGCCAAGGAATCACTCGAGCCCTTGCCGATCAATCTCGCACCATTCGCGTCCCCGTCCATCTCAATGAAATTTCAAACAAAATCGCCCGTATATCCAAACGGTTAACCCAACGGTTTGCGCGTCAGGCCCAGGTGGAAGATATCGGCGAGGTTTTGCAACTCAGTCGAGAAAAAGTTCACGAAACCATGCAGGCGTTTCAAGATCCCATCTCTCTGGAAACACCGGTTGGTGAAGGTGACACCTTCCTCACGGACTTCATCCCAGACCAAAACAGTATTACTCCGGATGGGCCGGTCTCACGACAGGAAACCAATCAACAGGTGGAACGAATATTGGATTCCTTAACGCCTAGAGAACAAATGGTCATCAGACTCCGTTTTGGAATTGGTCAAGACGAACCCTGGACGCTTGAAGAAGTTGGGCAAAGCATGTCAGTGACTCGTGAGCGGGTGCGTCAAATTGAGGCCAAAGCTCTTCAAAAATTAAAAGAACCTGCCATGAAAGATATGCTGGCTGCCATCAAATAACTCGCCTGCCTTTTCTCCATATTCAGTGTGAATTACACGGCTCTTGGGCATCTGCTCTCGCAGGAGTTGGACGTTCTTCCGATGGGGGTTGCCAGACCCCCGTTCTTGTCCTTAGCATAGGCAGACATTCGAGATACTCCACAATGGAAACCAAGACGTGTCAACAACCGACCCGATTCAGAGCCTTCGTCAGGAATTTCGTACACAACTAGAATCATTTTATACCCATTTGAACCTGGCCCCACCTTATCACAGTATTGAAAAAGCCTTACAACATTTAGCGAACACGCTTCGAACCAAATCCGAACTGTTTCAACAAGGCCTACTTCACGATCCTCAGAAAAAGTGGGCTTTCTTCGAAAATATTTTCGAGGCATCGGGACTCTCCCGAAAACACAGAGGGATTATCACCCAATTGGCTCAAACCCCTGCCATCACTTCATCGGAGATTGAATCTCTTCGATTCCTAAGAATTTTTACTAATACGACAAACAGATCAATCACAAGGTAAATTCAAATTCTCTCATGTTCTGATCCCTTGCCCACTCGATGCGACAGAATACGTTTAAAATAAAAGGCTACAACTGCAGCATTTCTACAACACACCATTTTCTAGTTCAGGAGATTTTTTAAAAAATCCCTTATTTTTAGCAGGCACCCAACAAGTATTACTTTTGCAGTAAACTCGAAAAGATTAAGGTCAACAATCATTATTTTCATGCGACAACAACAAACCCTCTCCAGATCGGTATTTTCCTCCGGCATTGGCTTACATTCTGGGGGACTGGCTTCAATGGCCATCCATCCCGCTCCGCCCAATACTGGAATCATTTTCGTCAAACAGAACGGGGAACACACTCTGGCCTGCCCGGCCACGATTCAATACCTACAACAAACGGATCATTGCACGACGCTCCAAGCGGACGATTTTCAGGTCCAAACCGTGGAGCACATCTTGTCAGCCTTGGCCGGACTTGAAATTGACAATGCCTATGTCGAAGTCCAAGGAAATGAAATACCTGCTGCCGATGGAAGCGCCAAGCCTTTTGTCGAAATCCTGGAAGAGTGCGGACTTATATCTCAGGAGGCGGCTCGCCCCTACATTAAAATCGTTCAGCCAATCCAGGTTGAGGATGAACATCGCTCCATCGAAGTACTCCCCGCTCCCCTTCCTCGCATCAGCTATGCCATTGACTTTCCTCACCCGCTTATTCAACAGCAATATTATGAACATTCTTGTACACCGTGGGAATTTACAAAAAATATTGCTGGGGCCCGAACCTTTGCTTTCCGCCATGAAGTTGAATTTCTGTGGTCTCGCGGTTTAGGTTTGGGCGGGTCACTCCATAATACGGTCGTCTTCTCAGAATCGTCTTTAGTAAATGAAGACCCTCTACGTTTCGCCGATGAATGTGTTCGGCACAAAATCTTGGACCTCATCGGCGATCTTTCACTCATCGGATTTCCTATAATTGGACATTTTCAGGCCAAACGAGCCGGACACCTTCTTCATACCCAACTAGTTCAAGCTATTTTGAATAGTCCAAATAAATGGATCATGCTCAACGCCGAGAATACGCAAAAATCCGACATTCTCCATCGGGCCACGGCGACATCAACCTCACGTCCACTCCCAGAACTCGAACCAGCATTTCTCTCCGTCTAAGCCACTTCTTCTCCCTCAATCTGCTCCGGTTTGTGACAAGATTGCCACGACCTACCGTCCATGGTACCGTTCCCCGTCATGATGAACCGTCGTTATCCTCTCATTCATTCCTTTAGCATGGGGTTCTGCCAATGGACCGGGATAAGTATTCTCGCTTTTCTCCTCTTATCCGGAACAGCCATCAGCGGAACGCCCATCGAACAAGACCCCAAGGGATTTTTTGGGATCATGTGGGGCAAGCCGCTCGCTCATCGCGAAAATCTCACAACCATTGATTCATCCTCATCTCTACAGATTTATACCCTCAAACAAGAACATCCCAATCTTGAGGGCATTCCGATGGAATCTGTCAAAATCTATGGCGTCAATGATCAATATGCGCGAGTTCTTTTCCACTACCAGGGAGCAGCCACACACAAATCCTTGATGGAATATTTAGAAGAACATTTTGGACCCATCGATCAACCATTTGGCACCATGATGCGAGGCTTGAATCAACAATTCACATGGCGTGGTCCGGAAACAGAAATCACGATCACATACCATGGCTTCAGAGAGCGAGGATTTCTCTCCGCCGAAAGCCGTGTCTTAGCGGCAAAGTTTCTCCATATCAACGGTGAACATTCCTTTTAATCCACCCGCATTTTCTAATGTAGGGATCCCATGTCCAAAACCCTCCGCCAAGACTTATTTGCCATAAATCCCAATCCCAACATTTCGGTTTTGTCTGTTGGATCAGGGCATCATAAAGTGATCATTGCCGATCACTTTTACCTCTATCCTGACGAGATTCTCCAGGAGGCCCTAACACTACCTTATACGAATCGATTTGAAATTGTGGGAAATTTCCCAGGGGTCAGGGCCAGTCTTTCCGTGGACACCCAACCACTCATCGAACAGCTCAGCCAGATGTGGGGAGGTAGGCTCTTGCCGTTTTTCTCACCTCAACCAGTGGTGTTTCAAGGCATCAAGATGCACAATTTCCGCTTAAATGTAGGACAGCGCCAACCCCATATCGATCAAGATGTGACCGCGATGGTCTATCTGAATCCTGAAGGTTTTTGTAAAGGTGGGACCGGACTGTATCGTCATCGCCCAACGGAGCTCGAACGAGTCCCGATTGTGCCAGATGCCACCATCCGCGAACTAGCTGATCAACTGGAATTGAGTGATGAATTTTTGGAAAGCCCGGAAGGGTATGAAAACTTTCAGAACAGCATGATCTTCAACCCGTTATTTGCCTGCCGAGACCACCGCTACATCAATGATGGCAACCCCTATTGGGAATTACTCCAGCTCATTGACATGCGCCCCAATCGACTCATGATTTTTGACGGGCGGTGTTTTCATTCCCAATACATCCATCCTGGCGATTACGATCAGGCATTTCGGGTCAATCAAATTTTCTACCTTCGACAAGATCAGTAGCCTTCTCCCTTCCCCAGAGAGATTTTCTTCTCCTTGCATTCACCCTTTAGGTTCAACGTCATGCAGAAAGGTGGCTTCCTGATACCGTCCCACAACCAAAAGAAAGAGACACGCCACCACAAACATGACGCCTGCAAAAAACCAATAATATGTCGGCCCGGTTAATGCCACCGTACCATCAGGATTTTGAATCCAAACATTCACCAGGGCGGTGAATCCATTCCCAACTGAAACGGATAAGAGAAAGAGCCCCATCACCAACGACTTCAGCTTGAGCGGTGCTTGCGTATAGGAAAACTCCAAACACGTAATAGACACCATCACTTCAGCAGCGGTCATGACGACAAACGCCAACAATTGCCAGACAATCGGTGGCGTCTGACCTTGAACTATCAGCTGCTCGATATAAGCTGAAATCATAAAGGCGATTACCGTCACAAAAAATCCAATGGACATTTTCCGTAACGCGGTTATTTTCATGAATCGTCCCAACAAGGGGTAAATGACATACACGAATAGAGGAATAAAGATAAGGATTAAAATTGGGTTTGCCGCTTGAATTTGGGAAGGAAGCCATTCAATCCCCATCCACTGGCGGTCCATATGTTGCGCTTGGAGTACCCAGGCTGAAGACGTTTGATCAAACAGCGACCAAAAAAACGCAACAAAGAGGTAAATACCGGATAATTTAAGAATGGCCCGCCATGCTTGTGGACTATGTAATTCTTGCAGAACGCCAGAGGCATCCGCTGGGATATGCGTATACTGATTCCGCCCCATCCAGAAAATGAGCGTCGCAACAAACATGAGGAGGCCCGGCACCCCAAAGGCCACACCTGCACCATAACGGGCAAGCATTACTGGCGTCAGCATCATTGAACAAAACGCCCCAACATTAATGGCGAAGTAAAACCATGAAAAAGCCTTGGGGAGCAGATGTCGGCTCGATGATCCAAACTGGTCGCCAAGATTCGCTGAGACACAAGGTTTAATCCCGCCTGAGCCAATGGCAATCAACGTTAATCCAATGAGTAATCCCATCCGCGAATGATCCAACGACAAGGCCACATGACCAGCACAATAGACAAGAGACAACCAAATAATCGTGCGGTATTTTCCCCAGAACGCATCTGCTAACAGGGCCCCGACAAAGGGGAAAAAATACACGGCTGCCGCGAAAAGATGGAAATACGATTTGGCTTCTGCCTCGCTCATGGGATCCAGGTCTCCCTGGGCATTCATGAGCATACTGGTCATAAAGATGACAAGAATGGCCCGCATGCCATAGTAGCTAAAGCGCTCGGCTCCTTCATTGACCACCAAATGGATCACCCCTGGTGGCATAGCATCCGTTCTTAAAGGTTGCGTCCGGAATTCTTTTTGAGACATGACGGGTTCTTGGTGGATAGCGATGAATTCAGGATAGAGTAGAAGGATGTTGAGCGAATGATTGCATTCGGTACAATCCGGCAGCCGGACTAATGACCGCAACAATGCGATACCGTTGAAGGCGTCATGTCATTACACAAGAGGATTTTTATTATTGTCGAGGTTTTGCTATGTTTGTCCATAGCCATAAACCTGGTCAATATGTTGCCAGCTCTGGCCGACGAACGCGATATTCACACACTTGATCCACTCATTGTGACGGGCTCCGCCCATCCTACCCGACTTTCTCGTTCGACTCAAAGTCATACGATTATCACCCACCAAGATTTTTCCCCAACTCAACCAAATCGTCTTAGTAATATTCTTCAACAAATCCCCGGAATTCATCTGGATGAAATGGGAGGCCGTGGGGGCATCAGCTCCATCTACATACGAGGTGCCGATCCTAATTTCACGCTCATTATGCTAGATGGCATTCCGTTGAACGATGCCACCGACCCACGCGGCGGGTCTGTTGACCTCTCAACGATTCCCATCGCCCAGATTACCCACATTGAAATGGTTCGTGGGCCACTATCCGCTTTGTACGGTTCAGAAGCCATGGCCGGTGCCATTAATCTCATGACCACCGAGCCGTCTAAAGATACTGGAATACGAGTTCTCACGGAAGGAGGGCGATTTGATTCACGAAAAGGGGTCATTCAAGGACACAGGCCATTCGGGCCACTCTCGGCAAATCTTTCATTTTCTCATTCTCGTAACGAAGAGCAGGTTGAAGACGATTCTTTTTCACAGTATGCCCTCGGTTGGAATATTGGCCTGGTCCCTCAATCCCAATGGGACGTTCGCATGACTGGTAGCTACGCCAAGTCCCGGGCCAAAAGTTTTCCCGAAGGCAGTGGCGGTCCCAGATTCGCACTCCTCCGGGAAACGGAGCAACGCCAAACCCGGGCATTGATCACCGGCCTCACCGCAACTTTAGAAGATCCGCCTGAATGGCACCATCAGATCTTTCTGAGTCTGTCAACACGATCACAAGATGTGGACAATCCCGGGGTTCTTTCCACCCCATCACTTTTTGCCATTCCCCCCACGCGATTTTCAACTGACTATCAACGCTACCAAGGCCGTCTCACCGAAACCTGGACGATGAACACCTATTTGACGTTGTCACTTGGAGGCCAGGTCACCCACGAACGTGGTACCCGCGATGGGATTCAAGATCTGAGTACATTTGGAGGTCCCACCGATGAACCAGTTGATTTCTCTTTAAAACGAACGTTTGGGGGAACCTTTGTGGAAATAACTGCTGTTCCCATACCAACATTCTCATTGAATGCAGGTGGTCGAATTGATTTCTCTCAACGCTCACACCCTAAAGTCAGTCCCAGAATCAGCGCACGATTTTACCTGCTTCCCTTCCTGCACCTCCGTGGAGCCTATGGAAAGGGATTCAAACTTCCTGGATTGGCCAGCCTCGGAGATCCCTTGATCGGCAACCCGGACTTAGAACCGGAAACCAGTACGGGGTGGGACTTTGGCATGGTGTATCACACTCCCCAAAAGGAATTCACGGCATCGATGACCTACTTTCATAATCGCTTCCACGGGCTTATTGATCTGGATCCGGACCTTCTTACCCAAAACCGATTTCAGCTGACAAATCTAGGAACCGCTATCACCAAGGGATGGGAATTTTCCTTTCAACTCTCTCCCCAAGCCCCTGTCTCATTTCAAGGGCAACTGACCTTTTTAACCACCCGCGTTAGCGAAACAGGGGAGCCTTTAAGAAACCGCCCCAAATGGCGAGGAGGATTGGGATTGACCGTTGAATTGTTGCCATCAGTGAGTCTCAGCAGCCGGATTACTTTCCTAAGCTCACGGCTTGATTTCCAAATTCCCACCCAAACAACACGTGTTCAAGGATATACCAAGGCCGATATGACCCTCACCTATCACCCAGCCCCAGCGTGGAGATGGTATGCCGCATTGGAAAATTTGACTAATGCGGCGTATGAAGAATTTCAAGGGTTTCCTGGCCCTCCCTTCTCCTTTCGACTAGGCATTACCTATTCCTACCCCACCTCCTGATCCCCAATTTCATGATTTAAGCTTAAGGGGATTTGTACCGAAACAAAAGAAAAACGTCAGGAAACAACGCGAGGATTGGCATTTTACCCTATTGGTCACTCCCCTTTTGCCAAGGACATGTTCATGCAACTGTCACTACCACTAGAGATTGAACACACTGAAGTCGCGGGGACGATTTTTGAAAAAATCAAAGCCTGTAAATCTCTCCCAATCTTATCCCCATTAGCCTCAAAAATTCTCAAAATGTGCCAAGATGAGGAAACCAACGCCTCAAAACTCGCTGACGTGATTGCTCAAGACCCCGGGATGGCGGCACAAATATTATTCATGGCCAACTCGGCCTATTACGGGGGGGCTCGCCATAAGGTCACAAGTATCTTACAAGGTGTGAATCTCCTCGGCTTTACCATCATTGCCAATCTGGCCCTTTCGTTCTGTTTTTACCGTCTGATTAAAGATATTAAGGAAACAGCAACCAATGGCTTTGACCATGTCCAATTTTGGCGACGATCAATTTTTGCCAGCATGGCGGCACGAGCCATAGGGAAGCATGTCGGCCATACGGATACCGAACTCATGTTTCTTGCGGCACTCCTTCAAGACATTGGCATCCTGGCCCTCAATGAAGTAGCCACCGAAGAACTCATGTCAATACAAGAGCATCCCTTTGAAAGTCACGCGGGATTAAATAGATTTGAGCTTGAACATCTTGGTGTGGACCACGCCCAAGTGGGGGCTTGGCTCGCCCAACAATGGGAACTACCGGAAGAATTTCAGGTGGCGATTCTGTATAGCCACACTCCGGAATTATTGGAGACGCCAGTCGATTTTCAATCGCTGGTCGATGTCGTCTCCCTCTCCAGCGTCGTCGCAGACATGTGGATCATGCCCGATACCGAATCAGCCATTGCCCTCGTCCGTGAGAAAAGTCATGGCCGGCTCACCATCGAACCAGAACATTGGGTACCAATTTTAGATGAAATCATGGCGGGGATTCCTCAAATCGCAAGCTTCTTTCACACGCGCTTGGGAAATTTTGAAGAGATTACTCACGTGCACCGATTAGCAGCAAAACATCTCACGACCACAACCTAAGTCCAATTCGTCTGTTATTACTCTGCAGAACTCCCTGTTTCAATCCTTCTGCGTCTGACCCTCCGGCTCAGATGTCGTCCGGAATTGATTCCGCCCCCCCTCTTTCGCCTGATATAACGCACGGTCTGCCCGTTCTAACCAGGTAAGTACTGTGTCGCCTTGTCGAAGTTCTGCCAACCCGACCGACACGGTGGCGGGAATAGTCAACTCTTGATAACGAAACGGTTCACGCCTGACGGCCTCTAAAAGTCGATCACCCAAACGCTGGCACAGCTCAAGGTTGGCTCCAGGAAGTAACACACAAAATTCTTCGCCTCCATACCGTGCCACAAAATCTGACTTTCGCGGGAAAGTTGACACCAGACGATCCGCAAGCTGTTGAATAACAGCGTCTCCTGCGGGATGACCATGCGAATCGTTAATCATCTTAAAATGGTCGATATCAACCATAAACACACAAGCGGGAGTTTCTGAAAAAAAACTGATGCTCACGGTTCGTTCAAGTTGCAAATCAAGCGCACCACGATTATAGAGACGTGTGAGCGGATCCAATTCCATTTCTTTTCGAGCACTGCCTAATTCCTTTTCGACAGCACGCAATTTTTCACCCAGTAACTGGACCCGTTCCTGTTGTCGCCTTTTTCGTTCATCAATAACGAAATTGATGCCCTGCACAACCGAAAGCAGAGCTTGTTTAACTTCGGCGAAAGACCCTCCTTCAGTGGCTGTGCGCAATTGAACCAGATACTGGTCCACCTGTTGATCCGACTCTTGATCTTCCACAATGGCCCGGCCCACTGTGTTGGTAAACTCCCAAAGGACATTCCGCACATCCTGCAAATTACGGTTGACATAATTTTTTTCCTGCTGGCGATGCCTATTCACAAATTTCGTGAGTTCACCCCAGTCCCGGCGAATCCCCCCCTCATCACTCTCTTCCTCGTTCCCATGAATGGCCATGCCCACAAGCACATGCATCGCCCATCGCTCAAATTCTTTTTCAATTTCTGCTTCGGACCGTTCTTCCAGGTCAAATGAATGCCGTCCAAGACACCGCAGAATCCTGCCTAACGATTCCAACGCTTTCTCATAATCCTCCGATTCGCCTCCGTTTTTGACCTCTTGCGACCCGGGCACACCTTTGGTATCCAGACCCTTCTGATCAGATTTTGACCTTGCCCATGATCCAATCATGAATGCCTCCTCTACAGCGGCTCGTGCAACGGGTGGATGGTCGACAATGAACGCATAACTTGCCCCTGGAGAACATGAGAGAGTTGCAATGATTTTGTCCTCCATTATCGGCAATTGCTGTAGGTCTCTTGAGTCAATTTTGCTATGATTCACATCAAACACGCCGTGATACCGCGGGTTCTAAGGGTTACAACCAAGGCCATTCTTCACGCAGCAGCCAAGCCTTCTTCAAAGTTCCCATGACCTATTTTCAACATATTTCTAGCCCACACAACCCGCAATTCAGGCGCTGGCTTTCTTTACAGGAGTCGCAGGGCAGCAAAATCCATGAACAATGTCTTGTCTCGGGAACAACATTGGCAGAAGAAATCAGCAGGCACTCACCTACCTTTATCCGTGAAATCTTGTATCCTCCCTCCTACGAACAACAAAAAAATTCATCTTCTCAACTGAAGCAATACATGCTAACCAAAGAGCTTTTTAATAGATTGGATATGTTCGGTACCCACGCCCCCTTGCTGGTTTGTGCCAATCCGACGATTCCCCCATTCGACCTCACTCAACCGCCTCTCGGTCTTGAAATTCTCTGCCCCATTGGCGACCCGGGAAATTTAGGAGCACTCCTTCGTTCGTGTCTGGCCTTCGGAGTGCGCACCGTCATCTTGCTGCAGGAAGCCGTCCACCCATTTCATCCCAAAGTCATTCGATCAAGCAGTGGTGCCGCTTTCCTCCAACCACTCGGCCAGGGATGCTCAATCGCTGAAATAGGCACACCGGAGCGGTTGAAATGGATTGTCCCATTGGACATGAAAGGCCAGGATATTGCCAAACTTTCATGGCCGAAACACGTTCGTCTTCTTATCGGCGAAGAAGGCATGGGGATCCCCGACTTATCATATGCCCACCACTTCAATATCTCACAAATTCATACAGGGATTCCCTTGAACGCCACTGTGGCCAGCAGCATTGCACTCTACGCCTATCGTCAACAGCATCCAGGCCCTCGAAAAAGTAAACAAAAGCAAATGAAACGGGTTATCCCGCGAGACATTCCTTGACATCGGAGAGAATTATGATTCAACCAGGCACCTATCGGCACTACAAAGGCCACACCTATCAAGTGTTAGGGGTTGCGACACATTCTGAAACGGAAGAGGACTTGGTTGTGTACCAAGCTCTCTACGGAGAATATGGATGGTGGGTCAGACCGCTAAAGATGTTTTGTGGGGACGTGGAGGTCGATGGGAACATCGTCCCTCGTTTTGAGCGGATACAAACAGAAGCGGGAGATTAAGCCTCACCACTCGTTCCAAAGGCGAAAGGATCAACTTTTAAAACCAAACCCGGCGTAGATTCCGATTACAGTTCATCGGCTAAGATAGCTCGGGTTTGCTCCTCGCGATAGTCGCGCAAACGTTGAGCCAGAGCCGGATTGCCAAGAGCCAAGATCGCAGCTGCAAGCAAGGCCGCATTCACCGCACCCGCACTCCCGATTGCCAGGCACCCGATTGGAGTACCTTTTGGCATCTGGACAAAAGACAAGAGGGAATCAAGCCCTTGCAAGGCATTGGATTGCATTGGCACCCCTAAAACCGGCAATTGGGTTTTGGCCGCGATGACTCCGCCTATATGAGCCGCCCCTCCAGCGGCGGCAATATACACCTGCACCCCCTGGGCCTCAATGTACCTCATATATTCAACCAGCACATCAGGAGCTCTGTGAGCTGACAAGACTTTGCATTCATGGCCAATATCTAGCTTGGTCAACATTTCACTGGCTCCTTGCATCGTTTCCCAATCAGACTTGCTTCCCATAATCACGGCAACTTGTAATGAAGAGTTCGCCATCCCCATTATCCCTTTCTATTGATGAAAACCATCCGTCCTAGTGTTTAAGATTCAGCGAATGGGCGTAACCTCTTCGACAAAGATATTGACCATCTCACGGGACCTGTCTTAGACTTCCTCTTGGTCAACCGCGTTTGAGAATAACAAAGAAGACCCTGACTGCGGAATAGTTCTCAAGAGGCCCATTTGACCGAAAGCGTTTTTATTCATTGTATTCATAACAGAAAAGAGGGACACCATGGGATTACGCCTTGGAGATGAAGCACCAAATTTCACGGCAGAAACAACCGAAGGAACAGTAAATTTTCACGAATGGCTGGGTGATGGTTGGGGCATACTGTTTTCACACCCCAAAGACTTCACCCCGGTTTGTACGACCGAACTCGGCGCAATGGCCAAGATTACAGACGAATTTAAAAAGCGCAACGTGAAAGTGTTGGCCGTCAGTGTCGACCCTATCGACTCTCACAAAGGCTGGGTGAAAGATATCAATGAGACCCAAAGTTGCACAGTCAGCTATCCGATCATTGCCGACCCGGAAAAGAAGGTTGCCACTCTGTATGACATGATTCATCCCAATGCCCTGGATAACATGACCGTCCGCTCAGTGTTTATTATTGGTCCGGACAAGAAAGTGAAGTTGATGTTGACCTACCCCGCATCAACCGGTCGAAACTTCCAGGAAATTCTACGGGTGGTCGATTCCCTGCAACTCACCGCAAAATTCAAAGTGGCGACGCCAGCCAACTGGAAAGATGGTGAAGACTGTATTATTACTCCGGCGGTGACCGATGCAGACATTCCCAATCTCTTCCCTAAAGGCCATCGGGTCGTGAAACCGTACTTACGATATACGCCTCAGCCAAATCGTTAAGCCTTCTTCTCTCTCACACGGCCACATCAGGAATCTCCTGATGTGGCCGGACCATCATACCTGTACGTATTGTGCGCTTCGATGTTCAATGAAAGGGGCTGGCAAAACATGACGGAGCCAGCTCTAAGAGGATTGGTGCGTTTCAACCAAGGAAAGATTCAACGCATAGGTCCGACTACATGGATAGCATCGAAATTCAATGGAATTTTTCACGACATCAACCAGAGAAAGTCGAACCTCTTCAGGATGCACCTTGGAACAATCCTGAAGAGCCAACATCTCCTCGTCGTCCTTGACCGGAAGTTCTAACTCTGCATTGGCCACCATTCCAACCGTTAAGCGATGCTTCATGTGGCAATTGGTACAGAAGATCCCAATCATCGAAGGTGGAGTAACAAGCTTTAAGACAAGGGTAAGAGGATGGACCGAAAAGCATTGTTGCAAAAAGGCGCCAGACTTAAAGACACTCATCTGTACACCCCCTTAGAACATTAGCCTTGAATAGAATCCTGAGGAACACCCACGATCGACAACTGACTTGAACCAGGAAGAAACACCTCAATTACCAGCAAGCCCTTGAACAAAAGGATTGGGAGGAGTCGGAACCTGGCAGAGCTCGCGGTTCCATTGACGAAGCACCGCCTCTTTATCAAACGTCAAAGAATACACGTAGCAATAGATTTTTTCCCGCAATGATGCCTCAGGCCCGGCTAAAGCCGTCCCCGCTTGCTTACCAAAGGTGGTAATCCCCCAGGGATCTAAGTCACTTTCTGAAAGAATATAACGATACTTCCACGTCGTCTGATCAGATAGTAAGGGCTCTGTGACCTCATGGGGCTTCCCTAATTTCTCCTTAATAGCAGGTTGCGTCAACTCGCCGATTCCGCCATCCAGATAAGAATCCCGCCAAGGGGAACAGCTGATCATCAGACAGCAAAGCCCGACGGAGAGGAAAAGAGATCGGGAACCTAAAATCCAAGATTGATGCTTCCGACGTATCATACAAGTGCGGAATCTAGGTGCTTCGGTGGGAATAGAGGTACCATGATCGGACCAAGGCAAAGATTTGAGCGACCAATCCCGTCACGATCAACCCCAACGCCGTGGGAAGGAGAGGACTTCCAGGTTGATCCAAAGCTTGAATTCCAAGCATAAACCCTCCTGCCACACACAGAATACCCACGATCCTGGCGATCATGACAGATCGAGAGTGGTGAGCGACAGACCCTTCGGAAGAATGCTTCATCGGATCAGAAGATGAATTGGGTTTTCCAAGAGACATCGAACCCTTTAGGATTTTGTCAATTTTCTGTATCGAATCCGGTGAGGCTGTTCGGCGGCTTTTCCTAAGCGTTTTTTGCGATTCGTTTCATACTCGGAATAATTGCCCTCATACCACACCACTTGACTGTTCCCTTCAAAGGCCAGAATGTGAGTAACCACGCGATCTAAAAACCAACGATCATGACTGCTCACCATAGCGCAACCGCCAAAATGGTCTAACCCCTCTTCTAAGGCTCGCAAAGTATTCACATCCAGATCATTGGACGGTTCGTCCAACAGCAATAAATTTGCACCTTCCTTCAGCATCCGAGCCAGATGTACCCGATTGCGCTCACCACCTGATAAATCTTTGACTTTTTTTTGCTGATCAGACCCTGAAAAATTAAACCGGGACACGTACGCACGGGAATTCACTTCCAACTTCCCAAGCGGAACCGTGTCATGGCCTCCAGTAATACATTCCCAGACATTAAGAGTATCATCTAAGACACGACCCTGGTCCACATAACCCAACTTCACGGTTTCACCAAGCCTCAAGTTCCCACTATCAGGCTTTTCAATGCCGGCAATGATTTTAAACAACGTCGATTTTCCGGCACCATTCGGGCCTATCACGCCGACGATTCCTCCTTTAGGCAGGGAGAACGACATCTGCTCAAACAAGACCGTCTCCCCGAAGCCTTTAGACAATCCATCGACCTCCAACACCACATCCCCCAACCGTGGCCCTGAGGGAATATAAATCTCCAAATCGTCTGTCTGTCGATCCTGTTCTTCACTCACGAGTTGTTCATATTTCGTCACCCGCGCTTTTCCTTTCGCCTGTCGCCCCTTGGGGGACATGCGGATCCACTCCAACTCGCGTTCCAGGGTCTTTTGGCGTTTCGACTCCGATTTTTCCTCCTGGGCTAACCGAGCCTGTTTTTGCTCCAACCAGGATGTATAGTTGCCCTGAAATGGAATCCCCTGCCCTCGGTCCAACTCCAGAATCCACCCTGCCACGTTATCCAGAAAATACCGGTCATGCGTCACCGCAATCACAGTGCCTTTATATTCCTTCAAGTGCTGCTCCAACCACTGCACAGTTTCCGCATCCAAATGGTTCGTCGGCTCATCCAGCAGCAAAATATCGGGTTCTTGAATGAGCAATCGACATAAGGCCACCCGCCGTCGCTCTCCTCCGGACAACAGATCCACTTTCGCATCCGGCGGAGGACACCGGAGCGCATCCATCGCAACTTCTAACTGATGCTCCAATTCCCACCCGTTTACCGCCTCGATTTGTTCTTGAAGTTTCCCCTGCCGTTCAATAAGCTTTTCCATATCATCCGGACTTAGATCTCCGGAAAAGGCCTGGCTGATGGCTTCGTAATCCTGCAGCATTTTGACGACCTCCGCTCGGCCCTCCTCCACCACTTCTTTGACAGTTTTTCCCGGGTCAAGGTGCGGTTCCTGTTCAAAAAGACCGACCGAATACCCCTTGGAAAAGGTTATCTCCCCGACATAATCTGGATCCACCCCACCAATAATCCGCAGCAGTGAACTTTTGCCCGAACCGTTTAAACCTAAGACCCCAATTTTTGCGCCATAATAAAAGGAGAGGTAAATATCCTTGAGTACTTGCTTTTTAGGGGGATGGATTTTCCCCACTCCCACCAACGAAAAGATGACTTGTTTATCATTCGCACTCATACCACCTTAGTCCCTTATTTAGCTATACGTTGAAGAATGGAATTACTTGAGAGAAATTGGCCATCAACCTTAGCAAAGCATTATACCCAACCACAATCGCCAACCGACAAAACCGTGGTATGACCCACCGAGGCAATTAAAAGGGAGCCCTCGGTTTGAAATTACCATCATTCCCTGTATCATAAGTGAGAGCAAGACTTCAGACTTCTTTTCATAAGATTGCCTCCTGAAACACATGATTCCAGCCATCAATTTTTGCAGTACATGTGGGACCAGCGTCGAGCAAAAAATTCCGGAAGGTGAAACTCTCTTCAGAGCCGTGTGCCCAGCCTGTCAGACGATTCACTATCAAAACCCTAAAATTGTGGCCGGCACTATTCCGGAATGGGAGGACAAGATTCTCCTCTGCCGACGAGCCATCGAACCCCGATTAGGACTGTGGACGTTTCCAGCCGGATTCATGGAATTAGGAGAAAGCACGGAAGAAGCGGCTGCGCGAGAAACCCATGAAGAAGCCTACGCTGACGTCAACATCCATACCCTCTTCGGTATCTTTAGTTTGCCTCAGGTCTCGCAGGTTTATGTGGTGTACCGAGCCCATCTCAACAATCTCGATTTTAAACCAGGCCCTGAAAGTCTCGAGGTCAAACTCGTTTCCTTGCAAGAGATCCCCTGGGATCTTCTTGCCTTCCCTGTCATCCATGAATGTTTAACGCGGTACGTCAAAGATGTCCCGGCTGTCAACACAAAAACCCATTCAACCATCGTCTCGGCCAATATAAAACCGTCCGTATATTGATCCTGTGCCCATTAATGATCGGTAAGTAGATAAAACACACCTCTCCAAATTCACCCAGATTACATAGTTTTTCACAGCCACCTTCCAGATGACCGCGTTTTTAAAGTAGATCTAAGAACAGAGCTGGGATGAGTTGTTTCTGGCTGGAGATAGATGTCAGGAACCAGTAAGCGTAGGGTTACCGTCTCGATTGTTCTAATTCTAACAGTGCGACTTTAATGGGCAGTCCGCCCCCAAATCCCACGAGCTTTCCTGTTGATCCGATTACCCGATGACAGGGCACGATAATCGACACGGGATTCTGGCCATTGGCAGCTCCAACTGCTCGAGAAGCGTTGGGATTACCAATTTTCTTGGCGATCGCGCCGTAGGAAGTCGTCGCTCCATAAGGAATTGCGCTGAGAGCCCGCCAGACTGATCGTTGAAACGCGGTCCCTTCAAGCGAGAGAGGGATAGCAAATCGTCGCAATCGCCCCTCAAAATAGGCTTCCAGTTGTTTGATGACATCCATAAACGGAGCCCGTTGCTGCCTCCATTGTGGATCAATGATGATGGGATGTACCCCATCTTGAAATTGTAGCCGACACAAACCCTTCCCATCATTCACGAGTAACAAGTCACCTACTGGACTTGGCCAAATCCAGTAGAAATTCATCATCGCCGAAGGCTTCATTGTCGACCGTCCATTTGAGCCCTCCACGGCATAACTATTAAACCATCATAAATACTCACAGCCCTAAAAAATCTCTCATCAAAGGATCCACAATTCTCCCAAATCAATACTTAAAGAATTTTCACCGCATCAGGAAAAGACATAGGACCGGGCTAGCAAAACCACGAAATAATGGATTCTACAGGAATTTCTGTTCGACCGGCCATAATTCACCATGAGCAAAAAATCAAGGGCGATAAGGCGGGTTCCAAATTGAACCTATTTTGGGATTCTGATCCCATTGTTAAGAATAAGTTGATCCGACCAAGGAATGCCTTCTCCAATACCATAGCCTCAAGAATTCTCCATGCAAAGGAAACACGTATACAAACACAGCAAAATCCATATAATACCAGGAGCAAAGAATCAGGACATTTTTCCGGATCAAAAATAGTGCCGTCCAAAGGAATCTAGTGGAGAGGAATGAACGGTAGACTTGCCCAAAACGGTTGGCTATGATCGGCCCATGTCACATGGATTGTATCTTCAACAATGGTGTCAGTATCGTCAGATTTCCTTGGCGCAGATTTCTCATCAAATCGGCGTCGAGGTCACCACCCTACAATCCATCAGCAATGGAAGCCTGGATCCTTCGCTTTCCCTGTTAGGAATTATTGCCCAGGGGTTGACCATCCCCACCTCCTGGCTTCACCACGACCCAGAAATTATTCAAAAGTTATGGAACGATGCGGATGAAGACGAACCCGAACTCCCCGAACCTCACGCCATTGATCCCATGTTTGAACGCATGATCCAGGTTCGTCGCGATCATCCAGACCTATTTGTGTTACTGACAAATCTTGTTCATCATGGAGACCCCAAACTCATCCGTGCAGCGCACGTTAACCTTCAGAGTTTGTCCAAGCAAATTCGTGCGACCACTCTTCCCTGGGGTTCCCGCCCTCCCGGTCATTTCGAACCTCCAAGCGAGTAGTGGGTAAAGCTATTATCTTCCCCACATACCCCGTCATGTAATTGTGCGTGATTGAGAAAAAACACAACACCAATCGTCGGATGGGAAGACACAAGAAGGACCCCAGGGAGGTCTTAACGAACTAAGGCACCTTCAACCATTTCAAGCAATTCATCAAGAGTAAAAGGCTTGTGTAAGGTGTAGGAGGATACAGCAGGAGAAGATTTCTCAACAGAAGAAGATCCAACCTTAAAATCGGACAACGTACCCATAAGGGTAATGAGAGGAAGGTTGGCGGATTGCTGGCACAAACGACGAAGAATTTCTCCTCCTTCGTTTTCTAAGGATACGGCATCAGAAATAATAACGGATGGAGAAAATTGTTTGTGGCTTTGCAAACCTTCCTGACATGTAGCCGCTTCCATCACAACGTAGCCAGCCGATTCTAAAGAAAGCGTGACAGAACCACGAACGAGTTCATCGTCTTCAATGACCAAAATCTTATCCATAGGTCTTTGAAGAAAAGCAAGGACCATTCCTTATTCATTGCCCCTAACATTCTCGAATTTTCCTTAATTTATTCAAAGAGTTAGAAAAAGCCACCTCAATTCCCTTCGCTGAACTCCTGCATGAAATTCCATTCAAATTGAAGGCGCAATCCTGCAAAATTTTTCGCAATTCATACAAGTAGTTATATTTAATGTTCATTTTTGTCTCCTTGAATATCCTCGGAGGGATTAGGAAACAGGGTGAACCATTTTTGGGGCAGCCTGCAGGTCGTGACTGTGTTTCCAAAGCCACCATAATTGAACACTGATCCCCGTCAACGTCGCCGCCACTCCCACATACAACCCCAGAATTTTTCCATAGAAAACCCCTAAGAACAGAATAGTTGAACTCCCAAGCAGATATAGGCTGACCGCCTGTGTAACAAAGGTCGTGGCACTGCGGGAGACCAACTGCCCTTGGAAATAACTTTCCCATGGACTCAATGCGGGAAGAATAACAGCCATCCACAAGGCCGTACGGGCGAGAGACGAAAGTTCGGAATTCAACGCGGCCACAGATTCAAACCACAGTGTGGACAGTGGAGTGGCCGCAATGACGAACAACGCCCCACTCGCTCCCAACGCAACTAACCACACAAATTGTTGTAACGGTTGATGAAATTGAGGTCGATCGGAGAACGTGACAACAACCTCTTGAATGGCAATACCCACACTGCGGAACATAAACGTGAGTCCCCCTAAAACCGGCCAAACGGCTAACGATTCCAATGCCCGCGGCATCCGACTGATCGCGGCACTGCCCACTGAGAGCGTGGCCAACATCACCAGGGGCGTGAGGGCTAAAGGCCAATAAAACACACACAGACGCTGGAGGGTTAGCGGATTCTCTGGTTCAACAGCACGTTGATAGAGTTCTCTCACAATCGGGCGGGTACACCCGAACATAAACACTGCTTCAAAGATGACGCCGGCAGCGAGGGCCATCGTCGCGACGAGTACTCCAGGGATGGATTGTATGGCGAGTCCCCATAACAACACCGATGTGCTGACGCCTAAACGAATTAATGTTCCCAACCCAACCAATCTGGTTCGTCCAGCACGAATAACCATCCCCTGAAAGAATCGCCTGACGGCTATCGACATCGTCCATGGCGTCATCATTTGCAATCCCATCTGAGCAGGCCCCCAAATACTGGCAGGTGCACCCAACAGGGTTTTCACAATCACATCATATAAAGGGGAAAAAGCTAAAAGCATATGCAATAATGTCAGCCCCCCACCCAGCGTCACAATAAAATTTCGCATTAAACGGTAGGCCGCAGCGTCTTTGCACAAAGCAGTGGACGCCACCAATATCATGATAATCGGAGCTTCGATGAACAGAGAGAGGGGGAAAACCACCCCTCCATACGCTGCCAAATGGATTTCCGGGTGCGCCAAACGAGAGACCGTCGCCGCCACCAGCAACAACTCCACGCCCATTAAGAGCCAACTACCAGCTAACGGCCACCACATACGAAAGATGAACGAGAGAGGAGAAGAATTCGGATTTGCCACAATGGACCACAGACTTAGTAAACGAAACAGATGGGCCTTAACACGAAGAAAGGAATCAAAAGGAAGAAGAGGGACACCCGTTTAAAATGAATCCAGGCCGGAAAGATCCAGAATCATGCTCAGATTGATTGGGGTAATCCTAGCACAGAACGCAGTTTTAGCACCAAGCCATTTTTCTTTACGAAGTTGAGGTACCTACCGATACAGGAATCTTTGAACGAAGAAGTCCCACTAATTCCGCTCGTTCCTCAGAAGTGACCCTGGATTCACTTGGCTCATCCTGAGGAGTTTCAGCGGAATGGGTTGAAATCTCAGATGTTGCCGATATATCTTGGGCTTCCTCGTAAGATGGTTTCCATGAGGTAGCTTCAATTTCACATTCTTCCCCGGGATACAGACGAAGTAAATCCCATTCTGTCACCCAACTTTTGACATATTTTCGCATACTGGTACCAGGAACAATGGTAGCTTTTTCCTCAGAAGCCTGTTCCCATAAATGCCAACCATGCCCTTTAAGATGCAACGCACGAACTGTTCGATACACATCATGAATGGTTTCCGCTGAAGGAAGCCCTAAAGGAATGCGTTGGGATTGGAGTAGATCAATCCCTTTTTCAGCTTTATCGGCTAAATTCCTATCCGCTTCGGTTTGTTTTCCCCGAAGCTTTTCCAACATTTTCACACTATCCCCTTTTTTCTCCAAAACTTCCTCACGAAAATTATTCGTTAATGCCACCACAGTCCCAAGACCTGGAAGCATCTGTCCCTCGACCATATTCATAAGTCTCGCAATTTCCGCATAAGATTTGGCACGTTGATTTACAGCATATCGCCCAATGAGCTCGGCCTCATCAATTAATAAAATCCACCCGGCATACCCCGCTGCCTGCATTAGGCGGGCGGCAAATTGGAAGCGCTGCAAAGCCAATTCCGCCGCCGACACCCGGCCAAACGTATAGTGGTCACCAAAACCCGCTTCGTGAAGATATTTCTTCAAATCACCCACACCAATCGGATCACCAGTCCAAAATCTGGCCATCCGATGCCCCAATTCCATATCCGAACTCATCCGCTCATACAACAATAAGGTTGCGGCAAAACGAGCATCCACATGATTGTCAGGGTTATTCACCCATGCAACGAGATCTTTATACCTCGGCGCCCATGCATCGCATTCGCCAGCAATTTCGGCAAAAATTTCTCCTCGTTTGTTGGGAATGACTGCTGTTTCAATGGCTGAGTAAAAAAGTCGGACAGGATGGTAGAGGGGTGTTTCTTTACTGATGACAATACGACTACAAATAAAATTGGCATCCAGAGCTAAATGCTGCAAGTACTCCAACACGTGGGATTTTCCACTGCCAAATTCTCCTTCAAGCACCATGCCACGAGGACAAAGTCCAGTTGTGATATTGTGCTGGGTGGCTTCCAACATGCGACGAAAACGACCTTCTACCTCTGGTTGTAAACATCCTAATGCCGTCACGACATGTTGGTTAGGCACACCCGCCCGAAGGCCTTCAATCACCCGCCGCGCTTCCACATCAGGCACCTTACCATTGCCCTGAAGTTTGGGCGGCGGAAGCTGCTTGGATCCAGAAGCACCCTGTTCTTGGCCTTGAATCCGAACCAAGGTCGCCAAAGGATTCTGACGATGCTTTGGCCGGACATCGTCCCAAACCCTCAATTTTAATGCCTCATAGCGATCAACACCTCGTCGAGAATCTGTGAGAAATTCTTCAGGTGCCACCACCACCATTAAGAGTCCCTCGACTTCATCGGCTGTATCCAAAAATTGTCGGAGTAATTCGAATAAATCCATTGTGGCAGAAGGTGAGAACATTAATGAACCATCGCTTGAAGATTCTTCCCGTTTGTAAAAATACCGGGAAATATCGAGAGACAGAATCAGCCCTCCTTTTCCCGTTAATCGCAACCAACGAGTTAACGACATCAACATATGTCGGGCATTGTGGCGGGCAACCTTTTGATAAATCATGGCCTTTTTCACCCCGGAAACAAGGCGAAGATCACCACAGAGCCATTCTTTTACTGCAGAGGCCAGTACCTGCTCCGAACCACTCGTTTCAAACTGAGCCAGACATAACCGGATCATAGCCATACGAAACTCACGGCATAATCCCGAATCACCATCAATCGATTTTTCCAGCCATGTTTGCACATCCCGACGCAGCATGGGCTCCTTCCGCTCATTCAAGGCAGCCACCTGTTTCAATGAAAAATCCTGACGATTGACCGGTATATGATAACCATGCTCCACCAACAAGCGACGAACAAAATGATACGCTAAATCATCCCAATCCACCTGCTTGGCAATCTTATGAAACACTCGCTCAATCATATGGACTTTGGTATATCGAGCATCGACTTTGGCAAAGACATAGGCCTGTTCACTCGCCATTCCATCCAATGATTGCTGGCAACTCTGCAGGGAGGGGCGGTCAGGGAATACGGCAATTTTTATAGAACCTCCACCACCTCGAATAAAATTATTCAGGTATTCTTGCTGAAGAACACCAAGCCAATCCTCAACGGCCATGTTGAATAAGGGTTTTTCTAACTCCTGTGATTTTTTGATAGTACTTCTCTTCTCAATAACTTTGGCCTGGCTCACAGAACTCGGAGAAGAAGGCAAATCAGCGGAGGAACCCAATCCAGAAGAATTGGCTGAGACATGCGGGGCTTCCTCTTTCAACGATTGCAAACGATTGAGGGCTTCGATTAATTGGCTCATGTTAGTTCCCTACTTTGGATTCACAGCGTGTTGTTCCCAAATCACAGCATAGTATGCTTGCATAGCGTGAAACATCTAATATGAACTGTTGACGTGCATTTTTACCCAGGAAAATGCAGACTGATTTGCACCGCTTGTTTATAAAGCTGGGCAATACGAGCCTCAGCCACATCATCCTCTTGAATATCTAACAACCTCCGTCCGATCTCTCGAAAGGACACCCCAAGTTCAACCGCATCTAAAACCCGCAAGTACAATGGCCATTCATCTCGAGACTTTCGGCGATCAAGATTTCGCCCGACTTGGTGTTCTTGCCATTCCAATAAGTCCGTTTTGACCTTGTCTAATTGGGGCGCCAGAGATTTTTTGAGATCAAATACAGCCGCTACGCGCCACTCCGATAAACACAGACTAATTTCTTCTCCGCCACCCAACCAATCTGGGCCCTGTCCAAAATACAGCCGCCCATAATTGGAATCAAACGATAACATCCACGGTTTAGAGATCACGGGATTTGGAAGTCCGCTCAAGTGATATTTTTCTAAAGAATTAGGCATGCGCGCTTTGAAAGCTGGATGGTCCGGGGGCACAACCTTCTTTCGATAGCGGGTAGGAAATTTCGGATCGTTGGCACAAGCCACGTCATATTCATACGTTGATTGATAATACTTTTCCCAGTCCTGTCGATAATCTGCCCGTCGACGAAGAAACTCCCATCGCCAAAACGTATCATTCAAACTTTCGGGTTGAGGATACGTATCCCCATCCATCCAATTTGGCTCCGCCGTTTTCTGGAGGGAATATCCATTCCTATCTTTCACCGAACGGTTTTTTCCGCGCATATCACACCACGATTTCTTTCTTCGAATAAGTTTTGGACATTGTTGTTAGGCCTTCTAATTAACAAAAGAACCACAATATAGACTATGTTGCATCTTTTTCAGACCAAGATCTGAAAAAATCCAACCAGTCAACAATCACAAGGGGATCACATGATTATGGGTTGATAACATCAACCAGGCAGGGACTACAGAACACGGTGAAGGACTTAGCTAGTGAAGGGAAATTTCGTTCTTCGTTGTGACCAGGATATTCCATAAACCCAGCCAAACAAGGAAAGCACAGCCACACAACACGCGATCAAAATCATGGCTATGACAAAAGACGCTTTCCCCACCATTAGGAAGACCCCCAACGAAGCGGTTCTTCATTCCTGCCATCTAGAAAATTTATCGGCAGGAAACGAACAACTCTTTACTCAAAAGACCCATCATACCTTCTTAAGGTTTCGCCAAGAAAGTATCAAAAAATATTACATACAACAGGGCAACAAATCATATCAATATTTCTACGTAGTAACAAATGGGGCAGCCCTACTTCCATACCACTGGAACAGCAATATGCTATTTACGATTGCCAGTGAAAAATTCATGTATTGTTGATTGTTGGGCAGAAGAACCATTAAGGGATTTATGGAGGCATCTTCTACGCTTGGATGGATCATCCCCTGGGATGGAGTTAATTGAAAACTAGAGAACTAATTGAAGAGGAAGGCAAATAGCTGAATCGCCGATTCCTTCCTTTCCGGACTGAAGGAAAAATCACTGAAGATTCATGCCCACGGGAAAAGCTCCTATTTCCTGCCTCCCGCTTATCCTGGGGCAATTGGCTATTTTTTTTGAATTTTCGCCCAAGAATCACGAAGAGGAACCGTCCGATTGAACACAATCTTTTGGTGGCTAGAATCAGGATCCACACAGAAGTAGCCTTGCCGTTCAAACTGGAATCGACGACCAACCATGGCATCTTTTAGGCTTGGTTCGACCCAGCACGTAGAAAGAACTTCCAAGGAATGGGGATTCAGCAACTCTTGACAATTTGGTGAAACTCCTTCCGTACTCGAAGAGGAATCCACTAATAAGGGTTCATATAAGCGGATCTCCGCCGGTACGGCATGCTGAGCAGAAACCCAGTGAATAGTGCCCTTAACTTTTCGTCCAGCCTGTGCACCACCTCGCTTAGTATCCGGATCAAACGTACATCGAATGGCGTTGACAAGTCCCGTCAGCTCATCCTTCTCAACACCTACACAACGAATGATGTATGCATAGCGAAGGCGTACTTCCTGCCCGGGTGACAGCCGAAAAAATTTTTTAGGTGGATCTTCCCGGAAATCGTCTGCTTCGATATAAAGTTCGCGGCCAAACAACATCGAACGGGTACCCTGCGCAACATCCTCAGGGTTATTAATGGCCTCAACCTCCTCAGTCTGGCCCTCTGGATAATTTTCAATGATCACCTTTACAGGATGAAGCACGGCCATCACACGGGGTGCCGAACGATTCAGCTCTTCCCGAATCGCATGTTCTAAGAGCCCCATTTCAATAACACTATCCCGTTTCGCCACCCCGATTCGTTCACAAAAGTTCCGGATGGCCTCTGGTGTATATCCACGACGGCGCAAACCTTTTATCGTCGGCATGCGAGGATCATCCCATCCTTGTACGTGCCCATCTTCCACCAACTGCAAAAGCTTCCGCTTACTCATGACGGTATGAGCCAGATTTAATCGAGCAAACTCAATTTGCTGCGAATGGCAGGACACTTCACATTCTCGCAAAACCCAGTCATAAAGCGGCCGATGATCTTCAAACTCTAGCGTACACAAGGAATGAGTAATACCTTCGATCGCATCCGAAAGCGGATGGGCAAAATCGTAGGTTGGATAAATACACCAGGCATTACCAGTCCGGTAATGCGAAACCTTCCTGATTCGATATAATCCCGGGTCACGCAAATTGATATTGGGCGAAGCCATATCAATTTTTGCGCGCAGCACATAGGTACCTTCCTCAAAGGCTCCAGCACGCATTTTGGCAAAAAGATCAAGATTCTCTTCAAGAGAACGATGGCGATAAGGACTCTCTTTTCCGGCTTCCGTTAATGTCCCACGATATTCCCGAAGTTCATCAGCAGTCAGGCTATCAACATATGCTTTCCCTTTTCGAATAAGCTTTAGGGCATATTCATATATCGATTCAAAATAGTCCGAGGCAAAATACAACCGATCTCCCCAATCGAAGCCCAGCCATCGGACATCTTCCTGAATTGATTGGACGTAATCTAAATGTTCTTTGGTTGGATTAGTATCATCGAACCGCAAATTACAAAGCCCACCAAATTCCTGAGCAATACCAAAATTCAAACAAATGGATTTGGCATGACCAATATGCAAATGGCCATTCGGCTCCGGGGGGAATCGTGTATGCACACGTTGACCGAATCTTCGGGTTTCCTGATCGTTGGTGATCTTTGCCCGAATAAAATCAATTGAGGGTTGGTGTTCTGTAGTGTCCATAAATTGGGGGACTGAGAATACCGCAAGGCACTTGATCTGTCTAGGAAAAAACACTAAGAAGAGGAGGATGAATGCTCGATAACATTCGTCCTTTAACAGACATGATAAGTCTAACCTGCGATGAAGGAAGGGGGCAATTGTCTCACTCAAAGGGTAAAATTGACAAAAAACACATGCCAATAGGCCTTTGAACCATACAAAGCCCAAACCTAATTAGAACAAGTCATCTAAGAGGTAGGAACATCTTGCATTTGGCCAAGAGAAACCCGCATGTTCACTGGGGCTACGAGAAAGTTTTCGTATAGACAAAGTTTTGCCGGACTGAAACCCCATCTTTTGAACCAGCATTCGGTTTTCCCTGTGCTGCAGCCGCTTTGTCTTTTGCCCCCTTCGGGGACTCTTCTTTGGTAGATTCACTTTTGGGAGTTGGTATACTGGCCGGCTCCTGGGCTGGAGCCATTTCAGGAGCAACGCCATCGTCTTGTCCAGCCTTTAATTGTCTCGCCCACATATTAGGCTCACACACGACGTTAAAATTTGGCGCAGGAACCGAATCATCAATTCGCCACAATTCTAATTCTGCAGCATAGAAATTGACATCATCTCGAGACACCATGTTGAGCCAATTTAAACTCTGCCGAATTTCCGCAGTGATTTCTTGTCCAACGCAAATCATCGCTTTCGCTTCGAGGCCGGCAGCATACATGATTAATTTTCCGAAAGCTTCTGGAGTAATCCCTTCTAAGTGGCCTAAAATGAGGACATTGTGGCCGCGCTTGGTATCCGTGGCCAGAACTCCACCTACAAGTGAATCCAAAGGAGTATCCGCAACAGGTTTTAAGGATAATTCTACGGCCTCCCCTAACATTTCCAAAATTTCTTCCTGTTGCAGCCATGTGCCAAAGCCACTGACTTCATTGGCCCACACTTCACTTAAATTAATCTTTCTCAGCTTTCCAACTGGTTTTGCCATAACAACCTCAACCTCTAAAAATTGTGGATCCCATACAAATTTTCATGAAAGTCTGTACTGGTTCTTATCGACACCCTTATGAAAAAATTAAGACCAAAAAACAAAAACATCCATCTTTTAAATACTCTCTGGATAATTTAGGGTAAATTCCTTAAATTCTTGCTCGCCATTAGCGAACCCATTGCTCTTTTAACTAAATACGCTACAATGGTATCAGTTACTAGTGATCTGGGTATTCCTTGTTTCCAAGAGATCCCATGGCTAGTCCCCCCTTGAAATTTCCAAGTCCCAGGATGGATGAGAAAAAGTGCTTTTTCTTTTAACAGGAGGTGTCCACATGAAATCTGCTCATGCCTATCTTATGCGCGTGACCTTTGCTTGCATTTTCGGTTTGGCTATTACGGGATGCGGCGATTCAGATGGACCAGCTGAAAAAGCGGGAAAAGCGATTGATAACGCAGTTGAAAGCACAACCAGTTCAGTCAGTGAGGCGATGAAAAGCACTGGAGAGGCCATCACGGGGGCTGCTGAAGAGGCTCAAGACGCGGCAACTGAAGCCATGGACAGCACAGGTGAAGCCATGAAAGATGCCGCTGAAAGCACAGGAGAAGCCATTAAGGAAGTTGGAGATTCGGCCACTGAAGCTGTGGGCATCAAGGATTAACCGCACCCATTCGTGGGGGATAATCGTAGGCAAAAAGGAGATTTCGATCTCATAATAGAAGAGGTGTTTTCGCTAGGAAACGAGGAAAATTCACTGAAATTGTTAAATAATGTTTAAGGAAAGTAGTGAAATCTCCCTGAGCCATGTTGTATATTTCTCTACAATAGCCTCAATTCAGACAAGAGAAAAGGGAGACAGTCGACATGATCGATAAATGGGTCAAGACGTTACTGGCCATGGCAGCGCTTCTTTTGTTTCTTTCAGAGGGCCCATCTCTGGCACAGGCAGAAAATTCTTGGGGATTTGGAACAGATGTAGGGTTTTTGACCGATACAGCCGACGACACAGTATTTACGCTGGGTTTTCAAGGAGATTATTACTTGGATTCAGAGTTTTCTATAGGGCCACAACTCTACATTACGCCCGGGGGGGATTTAACCCAGATTACATTTGCAGGAATCGCTCGATACCATATTCCATTAGGCGCCGTTTCCCTTGTTCCCTTTGGGGGATTAGGCTTTGTCTATGCGGATTATGAACGTGGGCGAACCGATGATCAGGATGTCAGCTATATATTCCCGTTTGGAGCCACAGCCGCTTTTCATTTAAGCCGAACCATCTCCCTGGCAAGCACGCTTATTTTCACATTCCAGGATATTGATTTGAAGAATCGAAGAAATAGCGACAATTTCAATATCGGTCTGTTATTCGGGTTTCGGTTCCATCCCTAAGTCCCTCGGCGCTTGTGGCCGCAAGGTCCACCTCATCATTCACTCTTCTAAACCTTCTAAGTAGTGGGCGATTCTGTCCAAAGCTTTCGCATTGAGCCTTTTCCCGTACCATCGAGGCATCACACGGTCTGAATACCCGGGGACAATATACGCACCTGGAGTCAGGATGGATTCTTGGATATATTCCCGAACACTTTCTGCCGTCCCATGATAATTAGGATCGGCCAAACGTTTCGGCCCGTTAGTTCCTAAGACAAGCTTGGGGCCTTGCCGACCCAGCGCTGGACCAATTCCCGGGATGGTGTGACAGACTGCACATCCTGATTGGACAAATAATTTATCGAGCGATTCCTCCCCTGTGGCCAAAGGCACGTCGATAAGGGCAATCGGCTTGTCTTGTTGTGGATCCACAGCACTTGCGGTCGGTGCAGTCATTTGCGTACCGCCAGGACCATTCTGTTCGGCAGGAGGCGTTTTAAACAAATTCATAGACAACGTCGCCAGAATACCGCAGCCCACGACCAAAAAAATGAGAAAACTTTCCCGGCCCCCTGACGGCTTTGGCTTTGATGATCGACTCATAGCCCACCCTCTCCTTCAGGCCCTACGAAACACAATCCATCCACTCCTGTCATCATATGATCGTACCCTTGATGATTATTCTTCACAGAAAAAAGACTTGTTGCTCCTGTACCGAAATAATGGAGACCCTGTCAATAAAATCTGAGAATTGATTGATCCAATGGAGTTGGTCTAACTGAAAGGCTCATCTATATCAAGATACACGGCTTGTCTTGTTCCGACTGTATTTGATATCCCCTTTAGAGTTGGTTTACAAATGATTATTTCATCAAGACCTGATCGACTCCATTGACTGCCCTCCCTTTTCATCCTCATCCCCTATTACGTGGACCTCATCGTATGACGATTGTCCCGCGTTGGTGGCCACGCAGAAACACTTCGGGCTATCCCGTTTCCCAAAAACGGATTTTCCAGATTACGCCGGAAACCGGACTCTTGACGCAGTGCCACTGGCAACCGGCACCAACAGACAAACCAACAGTCTTGTTGGTTCATGGACTGGAAGGTTGTACGGAATCGCATTATATGGTGGGCTTGGCTCACAAAGTTTTAGCCAAAGGATGGAATTGCATCCGCATCAATCAACGTAATTGTGGAGACTCGGAACATCTCACCCCGACGCTCTACCACAACGGATTGAGCCAGGATTATGGCCAGGTCATCCAAGAAATAACCCAACGGGACGGGTGTCAACAGACCTGGATGGTCGGCTATTCCATGGGCGGCAACCTCACGCTCAAGTTAGCAGGAGAAATGGGCAGCACACTCCCGACATTAAGAGGCGTAGCCGCAGTAAGTCCCAACATTCAGCCTGAAGCATGCGTCCGCGCCCTACAACGTCCCTCGAATTGGATTTATCATCGGCATTTCTTACGAAGCCTCAAAGCCAAACTACAACGCAAAGACCGCTTGTATCCAGGCAAATGGAATCTTGCCCAGCTATCAAAAATTCAGACCATGTGGGAATTCGATGATGTCTACACCGCTCCAGATGGCGGGTATCGACATGCCGAAGACTATTATGAAAAGAGCGCCGCCGAAAAGACTGTCCCAGCCATCCGCATTCCCACCCTCATTATCACAGCCCAAGACGATCCGTTTATCCCCTTCGACATCTTTCGCCACTCATCACTTCATCATAATGCGTTAATTGAATTACTGGCCCCATCTTACGGAGGCCATTGTGGATTTTTACAGCATCCTCACGCTCAGGAGGATCCATTCTGGGCAGAAAATCGAATCATCGACTGGATAGAGAAGAAGGCAGCGAATGTCTACTCCGTCCCCGTCGCTCCAAACTGACATAAGGCCCTTGCACGCCCCCCCACAACTAGGGTAGAACGGGAGTTACTCGCAACACATCCAAGAGCCGAACGGGTTCGTTCCCTTCCCAACACATCACGACGCCATGGCACTCAAACCAACCTCACCAGAAAAAGGAATATTACGGCACATCCATACCGCCCAGGAAAAATATCTGGAAGGGTGGCTAAACGCGCCAGCTCACATTCATCACACCGCACGGCGAATGGCGAATCCGGCCATCGAACGTCCCCAAAGCCGAAAGGAATTTCAGCAGTTACTTGCCTGCTTGAATATTGAGGACTCACAAACGGTACTCGAAGAAAAAGTAGGGTTTGGTGTCAAAACATCGCTTCATGGAGACCGGTTAATTGTTAAATGGGAAGCCCACACCGAATATTATAGTTATCAAATTTGGCATATCCCTCAAGCATCCGACACCCCATTAGGATTCGGCCCCCTGACCTTTCCACAGTATATGTTCCCATTTTCCCCTTTGGGTCTAGAAGTGAACGCATTGGATATCATTATTACTCCTGGGCAATCCTATGATCATGAGGAGTTGGAAACTCTCCTCCCCGGTCCTAAAATATATGGTAGCCAAGTACTCATGGAAAACATTTCGGTAGCCACAAGCTTCACCCCCGATGAACACGGTCGTGAGCGGTACCTCATTTGGTCACCCGATGCATCACAACTCCTTCCCAAGCTCCCGCGTCTCATCGATATTCTTATTACGTTAGAAAACTACACCCATCTGATTCTCTTGCCCTACCAAGCCTTCTCTCGATCCGTTGATCAAGTACAAATTTACGAACAACGCCATCTCTATCAACGAAGTGTGATTACCAAAGAACTCAAAGAGGCCAAACATGTGCGGTTGCAACAATGGCTGGAGGGCCTCACACATGATTTTTTGGAAGTAGGGCGGCTGGCCGACTCCATGAGATTTCGCCTATCGGCATCGGTCCCCTATGATCGAATTATTCACAGCAATACCCTAGCTCTTCAGGAACAGGCCCTGCCGGGCTGCCGCACGCTCACAGACTATATCCAATGGAAAATTACAGGGGTCGCCGATGGCTATCAGCAATTAATGAGCCGGATCCAGGCCTTGGAAAAGGACTTTGAAGGCACCATCGCCGTCTTGCGGACCAAAGTAGAACTCGTCCTGCAAGAGCAGAATTTGGCCCAACAAGATCAAAACATGAAACTCCTCGCCAGCGTGGATCAAACCACCAAAAGCCAGGCCATCCTGCAGCAAACCGTCGAAGGCCTGTCCGTGATTGTCATCGCCTACTATGTGAGCGGATTGGCAAATTATCTCTTTAAGGCCTTGTATGAATTAGGGTGGCTTCCCAACTATACACTCGCCTCCGGGATCTTCGTTCCCATAGCCCTTGGCCTGTCCTATGGACTCATCACCTGGGGGAAAAAACGCATTCACCAAACCCATTCTTCTTCCCCCACTCACCACGACTAGAAATTTTCACTTCACGACCCACGCCATTTCATCGGCTCTCCTTCAGAAAACCCTTTCTCTGCTCTGAGAAGGCAAGCAGGTCTTTTTATAGGCATTTTTACTTATTTTCGAATCCCCAAACCTAAAAGAATCAAGGTCAGCTAAGTGTTGGCCGAAAAGACCCTACAGCATACGACACAACGCTCACCTTTAACGTTCGAACGCTATTTATGAACAGTGCCTTAGAAGTTGTCGAGCAATGCTCCTCACTGGTGTCCCTGCCCGAGGTGTACCTCCAGGTCAAAAAAGTAATCGACCAACCAGAATCGACCATGCCGGAACTTTCCGCCGCGATCAGCATTGACCCTGGAATGACAGCCATGGTGTTAAAACTCGTCAATAGTGCGTTCTATTGCATGCCGCGAAAAGTGGAAACCATTTCTCGTGCAGTAGGAATTTTAGGTACCCAGCCATTACATGATTTGGTCCTGGCCGTCTCCGTCACCAAAGCGTTTTCGGGTTTATCCCAAGAAGTGATGAATATGAACATTTTTTGGGCAAACAGTTTTTTTAGTGGTCTCGCCGCAAGAGAATTAGCACGAAAATGTTATCTGGTCGATAGTGAACGAATGTTCGTGGAAGGGCTGCTCCGAGATCTTGGGCACCTCCTCATGTACCAATTCCTTCCCGAAAAAGCTGAAGAAGCCATGAAGAATTCTGCCAATACGGGTGTCTCCCTACATATCTCTGAAAGAAAAATCATCGGCTTCGATTATGCCGAGGTGGGACAAGCACTCGTCGATTCCTGGAAATTGCCTAAGAACCTGGCAGAAGCCATTCGTCATCAACACCAACCCAGTGCAACCCCGGATTATCAATTCGAAGCGGCATTGCTGAATATCGCAGGGGCACTCACAGAAGGATTTCAATCCCCGAACGGGCAAGGCCATTGGGAAGGTCTCGTCGCTCCAGAATCATGGGCACTCACCGGTCTGGATGAGGATAGCATCAAAATGTGCATGATTGAAGCTGGGAAACAGCTCTCCTCGATGTTGGATTTAATGGAAGAAGCCCAATCTCGCGTCGCGTAAAAAGTGCGGACCACCACTCGCCCCTTACGCACCACGGCACACAAAGAATAAAACACTGATAGAGAGACTCTAATCGATTTCGCGCAGAGCCCATGCCCATTCAAAAACGACAACAAGGACCCACGCTCATGCCCCCAACGACGGCACCCTCTGTGTCCTATACCAAATCTCCTTTGGTAGACGTCACCTGTCAATTGACCTTCCCGGCTAACCTCAAAATTTCGGCTGCTGACCTGCCCCCTTCAAACTAGACCGGTTTCCGAGTTAGGATTTACTGGATTCTGGGAAAGGAGAAAGGGATGGGACGGAAACGCTTTACACCGGAAGACATTATTGGACATTTACGGACCATTGAGATTGAGTACGGCAAAGGGGTCTCCGTGCAGGATGCCTGTCGGAAGCTCGGTATCTGCGAACAAACCTACTACCGCTGGAAACGAGAGTACGGGGGGTTGCGTGTCGATCAGGCCAATCGGTTGAAAGGGTTGGAACAGGAAAATACGCGGCTCAAGAAACTGGTGGCGGACTTGGCCCTCGATAAAGCGATTTTACAGGAAGTCGCCGAGGGAAACTTTTAAGCCCGGCCCGACGCCGTGAAGCGGTGATGCAAGTCCAACAGAAGTTGCAGGTGTCGGAACGCCGGGCGTGCCGTGTCCTCACACACAGTCGGGCCACACATCAGTACGTGGGCCATCAGCCTGACGATGAAGCCCACTTACGCACACGCATCATCGAATTGGCGCGAGCGTATGGGCGGTATGGGTATCGACAGATTACCGCCTTGTTACATCGAGAAGGCTGGGCCGTGAATCATAAACGCGTCGAGCGTATTTGTCGCCAGGAAGGCTTGAAGGTGCCCCAGAAACAACCCAAACAGGCTCGGCTCTGGCTAGCGGACGGCTCGTGTCTTCGGAAACAGCCGGAATACCGGCACCATGTCTGGGCCTATGACTTTGTGATGGATCGGACCCAGGACGGGCGGCCGCTCAAAATGTTAGTAGTCATGGATGATTACAGTCGGGAATGCTTGGCGATCGAGGTCCGGCGAGGGCTCACATCACTGACTGTTCAAGAAGTCTTAGGGACCTTGTTTGTTCGGCACGGATGCCCCGAATATATTCGTAGCGATAATGGGCCAGAATTTATCGCCCATACGATGCGCGATTGGTATGCACAGCTCGAGGTGGCTCCGTTATTCATTGAACCAGGGAGTCCGTGGGAGAAGGGCTATGTGGAATCCTTCAATGGCAAACTTCGGGATGAGTTACTCAACGGAGAAATTTTTTATACGTTACAAGAAGCGCAAATCATCATCGAACGATGGCGGCAACAGTACAATACGCATCGCCCGCATAGTGCCCTGGGGTATCGCCCACCGACTCCAGAAGCATGGCAACTAACTGAACGGGTGGCCTAAACACTGGGGGCAGGTCAGAAACTGCACCACTACCAGCTTGTCAAAATTATATCCATGAACAGCTTGAACATGGTAAGATAGCACCTATTTTTATAAAATAAGCGATGCTATCTCAACCTTTAAGACAACCCAAAACACAACCAACCCTACTCTTGAGGTTAGCCATCCTGTTCGTCTATAAGTAACTGAAACCATTAAAATAGTCTTGCGCGGAGAGGTGGCCGAGTGGCCGAAGGCAACGGTTTGCTAAACCGTCGTAGGTCAAAAGCCTACCGAGGGTTCGAATCCCTCCCTCTCCGCCATTTTTCATCCTATAGTCACTTAGCAATCCAATACGCTGCTTACCCTCACCCCAACCATCTCCCCACGAGCGAGGGAGTCTCAACTATAGTAATTAAAAAGTTCATTTTTTTAGCCAAAAATTTAGACTGTTTTTGGGGTAACAAACCATTCGTTCTTTCTAGCTTTCCTTCTAACACCCCGTCACTAAGTCACAATTTTCATGCGTGAACATCGCTGGGAATCCACATTTCCTCTGACCTTCGACGAAATCTTGGCGGTCACCGAGAGGCTCAGCCAACAGGGCTTAACCTCTATGCAGCCAGAAAAGGAGATGATTACCTATATTGAAGAATGGGAAGTGTCTGATCTAAATGAGATCAATCAATTAGAGGCATGGCCGACTGAAGATGTTACCCTGTTACATGTTTTGGACCATTGGGTAGGCGATTTCTTTCTTCTTTCCGGTGGGTATCATACGGTGTTCCAGCAACACCAAACAGTCAACACCTATTGTTCCGTAGCACATCCTTGGCGTATCGGCCATCCGTTAGCCACCTTACAACCGACGGCATCACTTTGGGTGGGGTTTCGCCACACGCATGGCTTCATCCGAGTACGGCTCCATACCACCCAGATCATTGCCCCTGGAGAATCCGTCGAGCCGCCTCGGGAAAAATTTTGGCTCACAGACCGACAAATGGGCTTTCAAGCGGCAATTGACATCCTGCAGATTCCCATTGAAGCCAAAATTGACCAGGACAGAGTCTTACTCCACACCTCTCGCAATGACACACCGTTATTTTGCTCTTGGCCTGATGCCTTCGGACCCTGTCAGTTTGAATTGAATTCACCGGATCCGTTCGAATTTCTTGTTTCGGCCAGCCAACTCGCAGCTACCTATTCTCAACCTGCCGACCAAGTCCGCGTGTATCTTACAGGGTTTTCTCAACAAGCCTTACGTGATTTCCAACGACCTTCAGCCGATACCAGGTTAATGTACCGTTGCTCGCTTCATTGTCAGTTAGACGAAATTCCGGAAATTTTCTCCATACTCAAATCATGTGGGCGAATGTATGGGAGCTTGGCAGAATTTCAAACAGCTTCTGTTTTGCCAGATGGGGTTGATGCTTCTGCTATAGTCGGCCTGGTTGGATCGGAAGGACGCTTTCGTTTAGAAATACGACTTAACCAACATCCACTTTCTCACAAAGAAACAACACAATGGTTTGAAGAGTTAGTTGGACACGATCTTGTATATTCCCCACTCCCTGTCTTCCCTTAAACACGTGAGAAGCTTGGAGAAAACTTCGCGACGCACCACCAGAATCCTTCCTGAAAAGATCTCACTCTTTCTCAAAGAGTGAGTTCCTTATCCTTAACTTATGACTTCAAACATTTCATTCTTCCCTGAGAATTTCCAGCATCGACTTGGCGGCTTGACAGACTTCTTCCACAGAAATTTGTCGCATACAGCTCTCTTCCCCTCGAAAGCAGCCTGGGTAAAAACATTCTTCACAATTTAATCCTTTATAAATGACCCTCACCTGTGATCCACGTGGTCCCCATACCGCCGGGTTGGTCGGACCGAAAAGTCCCAACACAGGGCACCCAACGGCCGCAGCAATATGCATGGGTCCACCATCGTTTCCGATTAATAGCCGACTCCGCTTCATGAGTGCCGTTAACTGGGGCAACCGCGTCTTCCCCATAAGGTTTATGGGTTTATGCTTGGATAGATTAACAATTTGTTGGCCAATTTGAGTTTCTCGTTGACTTCCGATTAACCCCACGCTGAACCCTTGCTCGCCGAACCAATCAGCAATCGCCGAAAAACGTTCTAGGGGCCAAGCCTTATCCACATACCTAGCGGTCGGGTGTAACAGAATAAGGGGTTTCCCATGTAAAGGCAGATTACTGAGCAACCCCTCTTGTTCGATCTTTTGAGGATGAATATAAATTTCAGGATTTCCGATTGGTTCAGAAATTCCTAATGCTTCGATGGCCTGTTGATGATAATCGACCATATGCATAGAGCCATAGGCGGAAGATACGACACGCGAATAGAACTTGCCTCGCCAACGTCGATCACGATTGTAGCCAAGTCGTACGGATGCACCCGATATCCAAGAAAGAAACGCTGAACGATCTCCATCGGTCAAATCAATCACTGTCGTAAATTTTTCGGTTCGGACTCGTTGGATAAAACGGAGTTGTTGCCACCAGGATTTTCGAGGAAGCACCCACACTGCATTGAGGTAAGGATTACCTTGCAACACTCCTGCAGTCTCCGGATTGACGAGGAAAGTTATTTTGGCATCAGGAAAGTGTTTACGGAGGAGAGGGAGGACTGGTGTACTCAACACCACATCGCCCATATAGCGAAGCTTAATCAGCAGGATGCGTTGTTCCAACGGATGCCCATTGCCGGTTTGATAACCCACCGGGTTGGCTGCTTCATCATTTCCTCTAAAATTCATCACCCCCATCTAGGGCCTCCTGAAAGTACGGCCATAACATGGTCAGTGAAAATACACCTAACACGAATTCTAAAAATTCTTCCATGATCATAACAAGGTCTTGCTCTGTCCCGTTAAAACCAAAAAACGGCAACGCATAGGCCCCAACTTTGTCTAAAATCACGCACAAGATCAGTAACAAAATCCCAATACCTAGCTGAAACAACCATGTTTCACCTGTCCTCCATGCCATACCGATTACTGGCCATAGGCGATACCCGATTATCCCCGTTACGATTAAAACAGGAGCAATCATACATCCGAAGACCATAAGTCGCTCACTTAAGGGATAACGGGCATTCCAATAATTGGCCAATTTATCCAGATTCCACCCCGTGGCCCACACATGAGCATCTAATTCTCGCAGGCCAAATAATAAAAGAAACATGCCGAGCCCCAACCATTCCACCCTTCTGATTCGCTGGACAGACGCACACCCCAGGCACCACGCACACCCCATAAACCAGAGACCGGCACTCATCCGTTCAACGGGACCATTTTCAGAAGCGATAATATCTCGCCATTCAGGCATCCCAGTCCCCCACCTCACCAACACAATCACGAGCACACAAAACCCTATACTCCATAAAAACTGCTGGGAACACACTGATACTTTTTCGAAAAAAAAATTCTTTGTTTTCGCTCTTTGATTTGACTCAGATGACCACATCTTCCACCCTGTTACAGACTCATGTTGAGATCCATCAATTTCCCATAACTCCACAGCAACCCCAATCCAACCGCGGTCGCGACCAGCCCAATCCTGATAGGGCGGGGGTTTTTCCCCAAGGGCATTTCAAAACGTCTTCCGCCTATGGACAACCCATAAGCTCCAAGACTGAAAAATCCAAAGGCAAGATATAGAACAACCAATGCCGTGCCCCCCAAGTCATACCCATAGGGCATCCAATCCTGATAATAGGGCACTTGAGGAAGAACCATGGTGACACCGCACACGAGAAGAAGCATCCCATATAAACGATATCTCTCCCCCTTCATTTCTTGGTCCGGATGAGCCAACGCCTGAATCCTCAATAATCCTTTACTCTGATCTATACATATGCGACTCCCATGTCAGTCCAACATGGTGGACTTCACACTTTCCAGGACATCATCAACTGATATTTGGCATAACACTTCATAGTCTTTTCGATAGTCCACCCGATTCCAATAGGCATCTCTTGTCGTCCCCTTTGTCAACATCTTGGCATTTATTCCCCAAGGAGCATATTGAATGGTATCTGCGACACCATATAATCCGATGACTTTGGGCTTTGGCAATGCGACCGCCACATGCATGGGACCAGTGACATTGGCAATAACCAAATCTAGCTCTCCCACTACCGCAATTAATTCTCGCAAGGTGGTTTTCCCAGAAAGGTCTAACGGCTTGACATTCATTCGTTCACTAACAGCATGACAGATGGCCCGATCATCTTTTCCTCCCAATAACACAATCTCAACATCATTGACGCGAACCAAAATATTCGCCAATTCGGCATACCGATCAGGAGGCCAGATACGCCAATTTGAACCGGCACTTGGTATCAGGCCAACCCGGCGTATAACTCTCCCGATGTTTTTTGTTAACAGCTGCTGTGCTTGCTCTTTTTCAGACTCGGTCACAAAAATCTCTAAAGGTCCAGCTTCAAGCTCCTCAACTCCCAATAAAGCGTTAAGAAGGTCTACTTTTTGTTCAATGAGATGTCTTCCATCCCGTTGAATCTTAATGGGACGATTATAGAGATACCCACGACCATGAGTTCTGAAATCTTCTCCATATCGCTTTGGAGCTTTGGAGAGATAGGTCAGAAGCGCACTACGAGCTCCGCTAAAAAGATCAAGCGCAATATCGAACTGTTCCAGTTGTAAATCTTGAATGAGGTGAATCCAATGACTTCCCCGTTGCCAGTAACTCTGTTTTTTTATTTCGGATCGGTCAATTCGAATCAGACGGTCGACTGATGGATTATTAATTAGCACTTCAGCTGTCGAACCATCCACTAGAACGGCCAGATAACTCTGAGGAAAGGTTTTCTTAAGAAGAGCTAAGATTGGCGTGATCAACACCACATCGCCAATCGCACGAATGGCGACAATTAAGATCCGTACCGGCAAATCGGCATAAGGAAGAAAACCTTGGGAAGGCATGTTTCGACCATTAACATCCATCATTGTACGACGAAACTTCATTCAGGATGGAAGGTACGGTCAATAACCTATTATCCTGTGCATTCATATATCCTATAGAGTTGTTCCATCATTCGTTCAACAGAAAAATATTCCGCCGCGCGTTTTTTCGCGCGTTCTCCCATCTGGCGCCCCATCTCAGGATGGTCCAATAAATCCAGAAGCCCTCGGCATAAATCCCCCACATCGGCGGGATTCACCAACAGTCCTGTTTTACCATGTTCGACCACTTCTGGAATACCTCCAACCCTACTGGCCACAATGGGCTTACCTAAAGCCATGGCCTCTAGCAGAACAATCCCAAGTCCCTCTATGACAGAAGACAACACAAAGACATCGAACTGTGCCAGAATGATTTCAGGTTGTTCTTGAAATCCCGCAAACAGGACATGATTCGTCAACTCCAAATGCGCGACTTGGGATCGAAGTTGGAATTCATATTCATCATCGCCCGATCCAACAATCACTAAACAAATTTGGGGGAAGGATTGCCTCAGCTTCCCAACGGCTTCGATAAGATACTGAAGACCTTTTCGAGGAAAAAGATTGGCCACAGTTCCGATCACCGGCCTTCCTTTTATTTCACAAAGAATTCTTAGTGTTTCCTTGGAAGGGGAAGAGGAATGTTCAAGCTTGAAGGAAATACCACTTTGAACAACCTGGAGATTCTCCGGGCAGACTCCAACGTTTCTCATGACTTCCCCAATACTATGAGAAACGGGGATAATCACATCCCCTTTATTGAGCCAATATTGGGAGACTTTTTGAGGTTCAATTTCCTGTCTGACATGGACTACACAGGGGCGGCCGGTGAACCACCCAGAGACAATCCCAAGGGGAGCCCACCAAAAATCATTCACATGCACAAGGTCAATATGCCATTGCCGAATAATACGAATTAATCGAAAAATGGCGAATGGTCGCCAGAAGATGTGAAACCATTTTCTCCATGCTGGCAAGGAAATGAAAACGTGCGGAACCTGGAGATGATCCAATTCAGCAACTAACGGTCCATGATCAGGACACACCACGAAGGGAAGAAATCGTTCTTGATCTAAATATTTCAACCACGTCAGCAATTCCCGTTCGGCCCCGCCAATGTTGGCCTCTCCGTGGATATAGAGAATCCGTTTCTCCCTTTTGAGTAACTCTGCCATTTCCACAGACTCACTTACGATATGCGCAGCGTCCTCAATAGGCCGGGCGACCCAACAGCCAGTTGGCGTTGTGACACCCTTATGGATTTTCTGTTGAAGGTCTCTCTGCCGCCGCAACTTCTAATTCCCATAATTTGGCATATTTTCCAAATGTGTACATACTGGCAAATCCCGCAAAAATGACCCCACGAATCCCATCCCTAAATCCTTGCTTCAAGACGTACTTCTTCACCAATGTCACTAACGGGTTCAGGAGGAGTTGCCACCAGCGAACCGTGATTGTCGATTTCCCTTGCTCTTTCGCGGCCAGGGTAATATAGAAAGAGAATTTACGAAAATGATCCGCGATGCATCGTTCTGTGTAATGCTCTAAAAATCCTTCCAGTGTCCCAATAGGGCCATCAACCATCAAATTTTCATGAATTTTCACATCATTGTATGAGGCTTTTCCCTTTTGAAAAAGACGAATTTGTCGATCTGGATAGGCCCCACCCCATCGCACCCAGGCACCATAAAAAATATTTCGGCGAGGAAGACTGTAGGCAACCGGATCCTGTGAGGTCCAGGTTGAGACTCGTTTCTGAATTTCTTCAGCCAACTCCGGCGAGACCCGTTCATCAGCATCCAGGATCAAAATCCAATCACCTGTCGCCTGTTGAATTCCATAATTTTTTTGAGGTCCATAGCCTTTCCAAGGCCTCACCATGACATGAGGGGAATAGCGTCTAGCCAACTCTTGAGTCCGATCTGAACTTTCGGCATCAACCACGATGATCTGATCAGCCCACCTCACACTCTCAAGACACGCTTCAATATTTCGTTCTTCATTTTTCGTGATGGTGACCGTGGAAATTGATATCTGGCTCATGCGGGTGACACCCCTCTTTCTGTACCTACATCAGACACCCAACAATTGGGAAACGGATGCAAAAATCGGCAGAGCTCCTCAAAGCCAACCATCCCATCAGCCACTTCCATGCAGAGAGGGTGTGCCAAAATCGTCGCGATACCCCCGGCCTCAACAATGGCTTGTATCTCCGTTTTCACCTGTTTCACCCATTCATCAATTGAAACGCGTCCCATTAGCTGACTTGGCTTCGCTTTTCCGACTTGGTATTTACCATGAAGGAGATGCTCATGATCGGGCAAGACATTAATCGGCAAGGATTGAAGGTCCTGAAAAATCGTCTCCCATGATCCCTTTGTTGGATTGACTTCATCGGTCACCCACGAAATGCCGGCAGATGCCAATAAGCGCGGCGTCTCAACCGTCTGGATATAGCTATGGTTCCGCCAAGCAGAAATTCGTTTTCCAGTCACTGACTGAATCGTCTCAATGGTTTTGGCAATATCTCTTCTCTGATGTGATTCATTTCCCCAGGGAGTTCTGAAAATTTTTCGGTAAATTCTAGACCAAGGATCTCGAAAGGCTGCAAAGGTATGTCCCCCAATTTCACAATGCGCCATCTGCGCAATGGTCTTCACGCCAATTGGTTCTTCAAGGCAGGCCTTTCCCGTCAAAAAGAAGGTGACACGAATCCCATATCTCCCGGCAATTTCAGCATACTTTTGAGCCAGTTCAACTTCAGTACACGAAGAAAATGGCGTATCAGTCCCTCGATAGGATCGCTGATGCACATCTCCTGTTAAGCAAATCATGGACAAGGATTCACTCGAATTTCATTCAAACTACCCCCCTACTATTCATGACAGAGGCTCTCTCAAGCCGCCTGAGTCTTATGTTTTTCCCATAAAGAGGAATAGAGGGCTTCAGTTTTTTTCACCATCGTCTCCATGGAATAATGAGAATCAATGAGCTGCCGTGACGCTTGCCCCATGGCCTTACCCTGATTGGGCTCCCGAAGCAAACAAGCCAGGTGTTGCGACAGAGCGGAAGGGTCTCGCGGAGGGACAAGGAATCCCGTTTCGCCATGGCGGATCACTTCTGGAACGCCCCCCACAGATGAAGCCACCACCGCCCGTTCCATGGCCATTGCCTGAAGCAACGCCTGCGGCATCCCTTCTTCCAGTGATGGCAACACAAACACATCCATCATTTGCAATAATTCTGGAATATCCTCTCGAAACCCTGCAAGAACAACTGTCTTTTCTAACCGTCGTTCACGAATGAGGGAAAGCAAGGCTTGATGCTCCGGTCCATCTCCCACGATGAGACCGAACACAGAAGGGAATTCCTTCTTGAGAAGATCAATGGCCTCGATGAACACATCTATGCCCTTTTCAGAACGTAGGAAAGAAACCGTCCCCACCACTGGTTGCCCCCCCTGTATTCCTAAACCTCGCCTGACATCTTCATTAGGAACCCCAGGGCGAAACCGCTCCATATCCACTCCTGTCGGAATTGAAAAGACGGCACTCGGATGTAAGCCATTATGATCGATTAATTGTTGACGAACCGCTTCGCCCGTGGTGGACACGGCATGCGGCAACCACCGATACAACAGCGTATGCCGAAAGGAGGCCGAGACCGGAGTGCTTTTATGACGAGTCCGGATAATCACTGGCCGGCATGAAGAGTATCGTCCAGCCAAGGCGGCCATCCAACTATCTTGTGATCCATGCGTATGGACTATCTGAATCTGATGTTTCACAATTACGTTGAGAAATTTCGGAACCAACAGACCCCATCCACTTAACCCCACCGGAATCGCTTCACAACGTAGGCCCTCATGATCGGCTAATCGGGCTAATGCACTATTTCCAGGGGCTGCAATGACCACCTGATGCCCACGAAGGCTCATGGCTTTAGCCTCAGAGAGCACACGATATTCCTGCCCCCCTAAGCCAGAAGAAGATTCAGTATGTAAGATACGAAATCCAACCATACCACTCCTACCCCACCTAGCCATTCTCAAGGCAGAGGGAATTCCTTCCCGTTACGACGAAACAGACGCTTGCCCTTTCTCCTGAAACTCCCAAAGCTTCGCATATTTCACAAACGTGTAATAGGCATAGAGGATCGAAAGAATCAGGCCAGGCTTCCGATCGAAGATTCCGCCGCGCAATACATACATTTTTATAAAGGTAAAGATAGGATGAGACAAAAGTTGGTGGGATCGAAATCGTCGTCCTTGTCCATGCATGACTTCAGCTCGAAGAGACGAATAACGGTCCATTTTCTCAAAGTATTGATCGAGCGTCCGAAAGGGAATTTGCTCAACATGAGACTGTAACACCCCCGTCTCCCCCGTCACATCAAACCCCTCATGCACAAGGTCCTCACGATACTGCATATGTGCCTTATGAAAGAACTGCGGTTGTCGATAATCGGGATACCATCCACAATGCTTGATCCATCGCCCCAAAAAATAATTCCGGCGTGGGACAAAATAGGCCTGTGCCGATGGTTCTTGTGCTAAGAGCGCTCGAATTTCCTCTTGAATTTCTTGAGTGGCCCATTCATCAGTATCCAAGCTAAAAATCCAATCATGGGCAGCATGGGTTATCGCGTGATTTCGTAATGCCCCAAATCCATGAAAGGGATAGTGAAAAACCTTATCGGTATATTCCAGACAAATTTCGGTTGTCCCATCTGTACTATGCGAATCAACCACAACGATTTCATCCACCCAACCCAAGCTACTTAAACATCGCCTCATGTTTGGTGCATCGTTATAGGCAATGACGATAGCTGAGATTTTTTGTGTCATTGAGGATACTTCACCAAACCTGGGTTCTCTCTACCAATAGAAGACAGGCACACTCTTTCTCTATGACCGCTGGTTCAGCCCCTTCATGACGGAGAAGAAACCAACGTTTCCTGAATGGAAGTAAAAATGGTATCAACAGAAATCGAGTGCAAGCATTCCATATGATGGGAATTTCGACATGTTCGTTGACCGCAGGGACTACAGGGAAGCTCGGTTCGACAAACGACATGCTGAGCCAACGGATAGGGACCTGTGGCTTTGGGATTCGTCGGTCCAAATATCGCCAAAACCGGAGTCCCCACCCCGGCAGCCACGTGAATTAGAGCTGAATCATTTCCCACAACCAATGTCATCTTTTGTAACAATGCAGGCAATTGACGAAGCGAAAACCTGCCGACCAAGTTAATCAACCCCTGAGATTCTAAAGGTTGAAATTCAGCTCCCGCTTGAGTATCCGCCGATCCTCCTAAGACCACGACCCGAAATCCCGGTAATCGCACAAGTTTTTCGGCCAACTGAAGGAACCGGCTCAATGGCCAGGATTTTAACGCGGAACGACTCCAAGGAGCCAAGGCAATCAGGCTCTCCCCACCCTTAATGTGCGCATGCGACAACACCTCCCCAATAGCTGTATGGTCTTGAGCCAGGCCAGGAAAACGAAAGAGGGGTTGAGAAATATCAGCACCCAGCAATCCGACTAACGCGAGATTGCGATCAACCGCATGCACAGCTAACAGACGCCATGAAGATTGTTGATCTCCAGGCAGGGAAACCCGATGTGTATACATCCATGAAGCTCCCTCTCTAGCTTGAGCAAACCCTACCCGCGCAGATGCCCCGGAGAATATTCCCAAAAGGCCGGTACGAAAGAGCCCCTGAAAATCCACCACAAGATCACAGTGTCGTCGTCTCAGCCCTTGGATGATCGTCAACCAATATTTCCATGACACCTCAACTGGCCAGACCTCATTGATGTCGGGATTCCCTTCGACAATCGAAGCCCACTGGGATTTCACCATCCAGCAGATATGAGCCAATGGAAATCGTTTGCGAAGTGCGGCAACCGCAGGGAGAGTGTGAACGATATCCCCTAGCGAACTTAATTTAAGCACCAGGATTCGTTTCGGCGAAAAATCTATGAATGTGGTTCGCTCATTATCCATGGCTTGAACCAGATCTCTTTTCCGGATTCATGTCTTCTATCGGGTTGTCACATATTGATGGCGCTGCAACACATCCTGTTCGATCCAATCGACAGCCTGGACAAAAGATTCTGCCACATGGGCTATAGGTAATTGACCCACTTCATGAGCCCTTACCGCCGCCGCACTATACTCACTGGACATCACCAATACGCCATGGACTCCCGCCCTGTGGGCGGCTTGAAGATCACTGCATTTGTCACCGACGACATAACACAAAGACAAATCAAGGGAAAAATCTCTAGCGGCTTTTTGGATCATTGCGATATTCGGCTTACGACAGGCACAACCCTCTTCGGGATGATGAGGGCAAAAATAGACGGCATCAATCTTTCCCTCATGGGCACTCAGAAGATCCTCCAGTTTTTGATGAATATGTCGCAAATCTGCCTCAGTCATGTACCCACGCCCTATTGCCGATTGATTAGTCAAAAGAATGACCCGAGCCCCTAACCGATTGAGGCGAGCCAACGCTTGAGGAACAGCGGGAAACAAAACCAGTTGTTCAGGAGAAGTCACATATCCATGATCTTCATTTAATGTGCCATCACGATCCACAAACACCGCAATATTGTTTGGAATGACACGTCCCATCATCCAATTGCCTCTCTAGTTAATTGACAATTAATGTAATGGTCCATCCTTGCCATAACCGCCTCAACCACCTGTTCAATTGAAATAGCCGTCATACAGCGATGATCAATAGGACACGACCTCAGCAAACAAGGGGAACAGCGCACCCGCTCTCGAATCCAGCAGGAACCCTCTCCTACCGGTCCCGTTGATTCAGGATCGGTGGAACCAAAAATTCCCACCACAGGGACCCCCAGCGCTTGAGCCACGTGCATGGGACCGGTATCGTTCGTCACCAATACAGCACAACGGCCCAGAACATCCATCAGCTCTTGAATCGTGGTCTTACCGGACAGAACAATGGGTGGCCTTCGCATCCGACGAGCGATTTCCATTCCAAGAGCATCCTCCCCTCGTCCTCCAATAAGCACACAACGAACAGCCGAAAATTCAGGATATTGTTCATAAATGCGTTCGACAAGCCGATCCCCTACTTCAGCAAATCGATCAGAGAGCCAACGCTTAGCCGAACCATAGACTGAACCAGGATTAATACCGATCCATAACGTATCGACTGAAGACATCACCTCCGCCATTGGCTGTTGATACACGGCCGGCTGCTTCGTCCTCACTTCTAACTTTGGAACTCGATCGTGTAGAGGGGCTTGGGTGATCGATTGAACCAGTTGTTGGTAATAACGGATCTGATGAAAGGATTGCTTGGGAGGTGGTAGGGGAACAGCCTGGGATAACAACCACCTTCTCCCGTCAGTCGCATATCCAATTCGAACCGGAATACCAGAAATCCATGCCAGAAAAGCTGCCTCAAAGGCATTTTGAAAAAGCACGGCCAGATCAAACGCACCTTGTCGAATGATCCGTCGCAACCTCAACAATCCCCAAAGACCCTTGTGCTCCGATTGATGCTCAAAAACAATGACCCCCTTGATGCCGGGTTGCCCACGTAATAAATCGGCAATGGCCGGCCGGGCTAATACGGTGATATCAGCCTGAGAATACCCTGCATGCAAATCCATTAAAGCTGGCAAAGTCATAACGGCATCACCAATCCAATTGGGTGCACGGACAAGAATGTTGGTCGGAGACATTGGGTTCATCTTCCAATACCCTGCACACGCGCCAGCATTGATCTTTTTCCCGCCGACTCAACCCGTCCCAACGCGATCCAAAAGATTTCGGAGGTCTGCCTCACCATCAAGAATGTCAAGGTCGATCGTCATAAACCAAACAGGGTCATCAGGAGTAAACCATTCCCGCAACTTCACCGCATCCTTTTCGGTCGTAAGGACCATGTCAGGACTCAATTGGGCGATGGCGGTTCGTATCAGACTCACTTCAGATTGATCGTAGTCACAATGATCAGAAAATTGAATGTCATCAAGTATAGTTGCCCCACAAGCTACCAACATATCAAGGAAGGCGCGAGGATTCCCGATCCCGCTCACAACCAACAGTGCTGCATTTGAAATAGATTCCGCTGATTTCACATCTCCTGAAACAAGATGTTGCACTCCCCTAACTGTGGACTTCATCACAATGGGGTGAATCGGGTGCCCTAATGATTTCTCAATACAATGCTGAACAGGTTGTATCGCGGACAGAGAATCAGCCCGTGTGATGATCAGTGCGTCCGCTCCTTGTGCCCCCTTTAAGGGTTCCCGCAAACGACCTGCCGGCAAGACTCCACATAGTCCCTGAACATCGGTGGCATCAAACAACACCACATCCACATCTCGATAGAGAGACAAATGTTGATATCCATCATCCAACAGGAAACAATCACAGGTCGTCTGTTCTAAAACCCATAGACCGAGACGAAACCGATCTGGTCCCACGGCCACGATCGCCCAGGGACATTGTTGGGCGATCACCACAGGTTCGTCACCGGACACTCTCCAATCCTTTACGTGACCTTTCCCGTCAGACACGATCAAATTATTTGAAGGATGTTGTCGACCATAGCCTCGGCTTAAAATAGCCACCCGTTTTCCCTTGGCGTGCAACTGATGAGCCACCCATATAACGAATGGCGTTTTCCCAGTCCCTCCTACTGTGATGTTGCCAATACTGACGACAGGTTGAGGTAAATGGTGTTGTTGTAACCACCCTTGTTGATAGGTCACCCGGGGAAGACGGCTTACCATACCATAGAGAATCGCGATGCCTCGTAAGAGCCACGGACAAAATTGTTGTGACCATTTCCATAGTCGCTCTGGAATGGATAGATGAGAGGGGAAAGATGTGCTCAGCAACAACCACACGAGCAGATCATCGTTCACGGTACGGGGATGAAGAAATAGACAATAATGATTCGTATCGCCCCTTTTCTCCGCCCTGATGGGATAAAAAAGAATCAGTGCCCCGAGAGGCGGAATCACCCTCCGCAGAATCTGGCATGATAGCCAGTTGACGAATCAATCGGAGATTTTCACCTACGACACCGCGGTTTCGGTGAATGACTGACAGTGCCTTTTTCCCCATTTGTTCTGCCTCCAACGGATGTTCGATCGCATAGAGAAGATGACCCACTAATGTATCAGTCTGAATGATTTGAATGGCCCCTCCGGCGTCCAGGAGCTGTCGCGCGATATCCCGGCAATGGTCTATGTGGGGTCCAAAGACCACCGGTCGCGCCCATTGTGCCGGTTCCAAAAGATTGTGCCCTCCAATCGGCACAAATGTACCCCCAACCACCGAGAGAACTCCCACACTATAGACTTTTGATAATTCCCCTCGCGAATCCAAAAGGACGACTCTGGGCAATTGATCTTTTGAATCACTACGTTTCTCATCTGTTATCTGGCTGCGTCTGACACAGGTCAATCCATACCGACGAATACTATTTTCCAACGCGGAAGCCCTTTCAATATGCCTTGGGGCTAACACCAACACCACATGCTTCTGCATACGCGACAAATCCCGGTAGGCTTCCAACAGCAGTTCTTCTTCCTGAGGATGCGTACTTCCGGCCACGATCACCGACTCGCTTTCCTTTATTCCCAATTCGTATCGAACGGCCTTTACCGCCTCTCTACGGTCAGAATACTCAAGTAATTGGTCAAATTTCATATTACCTGTCACGTGAATATTCTTCTCTTGGGTGCCTAATTCCTTGATCCGCTCAGCATCTTGAGCCGTCTGCATCATCGCCATATCAATCGATTTCCAAACGGGCCTCATGACACGCTTGATTAACCGGTAACGAGAAAACGAGCGTGAAGATATTCGTCCATTCACTAAGCATATTGGAACCTGCTGCTGATGAAGTTTGGTCAACATATTGGGCCAAATCTCTGATTCCACCAACACAAACAACCGGGGGTTAAGCACGTTGACATATCGAGTGACGGCCCACCAGAAATCCAACGGGGCATAACAATGGATGGCAATACCCTGTAACCGGTTCACCACCATTTCCCGCCCCGTCTCGGTCACGGTGGAAACAATAAAAATGTGGCCGGAATCTTGGTCTTTCAGGGCCCTGATTAAGGGAACCACGGCCGTCACTTCACCCAAAGAGGCGGCATGAACCCACACCACTGGCGCAGACAAGCTCAGTAATTCCTCGGGAACTTTCCCCAACCTGGACAGGATTCCCCGTTGACACCGCTTCGTCGTTAGGAGCATTCCCATAATGATCGGAAAACTGACCATCAGGATCACATTGTATAACAATAAGAACATAACGGCGTTACTCGGGAATAACTGGGGAATCTTCGTTCATGGCATGGAGAAAACTCACCAAGGGATCGTGCTGTTGGACAGCCAGATCCGCATGACTTGTGAGCCTATTTAAGACTTGCTCCAATTCTCTTCCCCGTTCAACTAACTCGTCTTTCCCCAGATGCTGTGGCACCCAGAGAGGATCTCCCCAAACAAACAAACCTTTAGTCCAAGGATACGGGATTTGAAATCGATCCCAACTTGAAAAGACTTTTTTTTTGAGCAGGAAAAGGTCAAGGGTATAATTGGAAAACCCGTCAACTTGGCGAGAGAAATCACCCCCACTTGGACATGACATGCCGGCCCACGCGGTCCATCAGGAGTAACGACCAGATCCTGTCCTTGACGTCCCACCTTGACAAGCTCCCGTAAAGCTTGCGCACCACGACGTGAACTAGATCCTCGAATTGCCTGAAAACCAAATTGCCTCATGATGCTTGCAATCAGCCCCCCATCACGATGTTGACTGATGAGGATTGCGGCGTGTTTTCCACGATACGCCAACGGCATCATCAGTTGACGCCCATGCCAAAAAGCGATGATGATCGGCACCCCTTTTCGCACAAATGCATCAACCCCTTCTGCTCCAACCGTTGTCCAGGTCATGGTCTTCCCAAGCAATCGAATGCCCCAGGACGCGAACACGGGAAGAACAGAGTATGATAACCAATTCACGACCATCTTCGTATTCGTCCGCCGCTTCACGTCGCGGAAAGGGGTTCGAGTTGAGTCAGTTGAAATTGGGTTTGATACAATCGGGTATATAGCCCGCCCTTTTGTAATAATTCGGCATGGGTCCCAATTTCTTCTATACGCCCCCGTTGCATAACGACCAAGCGATCTGCATGTTGGACCGTGGAAAGCCGATGAGCAATCACCAAAGTCGTACGACCTTTCATGAGATTGGCGAGCGCCTGCTGCACGAGTTTTTCTGATTCAGAATCTAACGCGGATGTCGCTTCATCCAGAATCAAAATTGGCGGATCCCGAAGAATGGCACGAGCAATGGCCAATCGCTGCCGTTGCCCACCGGATAGCTTCAACCCATTCTCCCCAACAAATGTATCCAGCCCCTTGGGTAACCGCTCAATAAATTCCCACGCATAGGCTGCCTTTGCGGCCTCAATAATCTGGTCTTCCTTAGCATCCGGCCGTCCATAGGCAATATTATTTCGAATGACATCATCAAATAACACAGTCTCTTGCGAAACAATTCCAATTTGCCTGCGCAAGGAGGCCCGATCCGCTAAGCGAATATCGATACCATCAATCGACACATTTCCCTCTGTCGGGCGGTAAAAACGTGGAACCAAACTCACCAAGGTGGTTTTACCGCTTCCACTGGCGCCAACTAGAGCCACAACCTCGCCCGTTTGCACCGTGAGGTTGACCTTATCCAAAGAAGGTTCCTTAGCCCCTTCATACGTAAAGGAGACATCTGAAAATGTGAGTTGGCGGGAGATGGGAGGAAGAAGCTCTTTCCCTTCATCTTTTGATAATTCACTATCAAGATCCAAAACGGAGAAGACTCGTTTTCCTCCGGCCAGAGCGCGTTGAATTGAGGAATTGGCGCCTGATATTTTTCGGATTGGAGCATACGCCATAAATAGGGCCGCCAGGAAGGAAAAGAAATCCCCAGATGTCATGTCTCCTAAAATGACAAGCCGCCCACCATACCAAATAATAAATGCCACCCCACACGAACCGATGATTTCAAGCATAGGAGAAGAAATGGCAGAAGCCTGGGAAGATTTAACTTGCACTCTCCGATACAATTTATTCATCTCCGAAAAACGTTGTCCTTCTTTCTCTTCCTGCCCATAGGCTTTGACAATTTTTATTCCCGTAAATGCCTCCTTAAGAACAGAGGCCATGCTGCCAATGGTTTCTTGCCCTCGCCTGGAAAGACTCCGAATACGCTTTCCCACACGTATCAAGACATAGGATGACAGCGGCATCAATACCAACACCACAGAGGCCAACTCCCAGTTCCGGTAAAACGCCACACTGATTAACACGATAAACGTCAGGCCTTGCTGAAACATATCCTTGAGGACGCTTGGAATGGCATTGGCCATTTCATTCACATCACTCACAACACGGGCCATCAATCTCCCTGAGCTATTCGCATCATGAAACCGTATGGGAAGACGGATAATGTGAATAAATAATTGTTGCCGAACATCGGCAATAAGCCACTGCCCGACATACCCCATTAAATACGATTGGCCATAGGAAAAGAGGGCCTTCACAATTGTGACCCCTAAAAGAATCAACGGCAACAGGACGACGAGATTTGGATTTCGATCGATAAATATTTCTTGCAACACAGGACCCACCAGCCAGGCCGTAACACCCTGTAAGGCAGCAACGCCGCCGGAGCACAGAAACGCCAAGAGCAATCTGAGCCGATACGGTTTAAGATAGGCGACAATACGCCATAAGATGTTCATGAACGAATCTCAGTTAAAATTATTTCAGCGGCACGTCGTGACGCTCCAGGACTCCCCAAAGACTGCCGAAGAACCTTGAATCTTTCCTTCATCATCTGCTGTCGAACCGTATCTCCTAACAAGGCCAACGCTTCTTGAGCAATATTCTCTGCGGTCGCACGTTCCTGCAAGATTTCAGGAACAAGTGGCGCTCCTTCTAAAATATTCACCAGCGCAATATAGGGAATTGTAACCAGACGTTTCGCTATTTGATAGGTCACCCATGAAGTCCGATACACCACAACCATGGGTGTGCCAATTAACGCGGCTTGAAGGGTCGCCGTACCTGATGCAACAAGGACCAAATCCGATGCAGCTATCACTTCGTTGGGTTTTCCTTTAATCCGGGTGACAAAAGAAAACCCGGAAAGAAGTGACTCCAGGAGTGAATCCTGCAGTGAATCAGCTTGTGCCAAGACGCATTGCAACCCCGGATATTGGCGCTGAATGATGTGAAAGGACTCCAGAAAAACCGGCAGTAAAGCCTGAACCTCTTTTTCCCGACTTCCTGGCAACAGGCCGAGAACCAATTGATCTGGATTTAAGCCCAAATCCTGTCGTACCTGCCTACCATCATACGACTCCTCGAGTTCATCCAGTAAAGGATGCCCCACATAATCACACGCAATCCCCTCTTTGCGGAAAAAATCTTCTTCGAAGGGTAAAATTGCTAAAACCCGCTTGATAACTTTACGAATGAGATGAAGTCGTCGACGCCCCCACGCCCAGACCTGAGGCGCAATATAATAAATGGTTCTTTGAGAGCCTTTAGCGGCCGCCTTGGCCAAACGCAGATTCATCCCGGGGCTATCAATGAGCACGATTGCATCAAAACGAGAGTGCTTGACGACTGTCGAAAGTTGACGAAGTGTTTTCCACCCCAACCACAATTGCAGAAAACCCGGGACTCCCATTGCGTCGACACGGGCAATGTGCGGCAGCAAGTCCACCCCCGCTTGCGCCATATGCCCACCACCTACCCCCACGATGGTAATGGAGGGCTCTAATTCTCTCAACGCTCTGGCAAGTTTGGCACCATGAACATCTCCGGACGCTTCTCCAGTTACTAGTAGGAGTTTGGACATGTCCTATTTAATTGTTCCAAGGTACGTCAAAACATCGGTTACCGGATTAACGATGATCGCTCCATCACAGATTGTTGAATGAGGGACATGATATGACTCGCCATTCGTAGCGCATCCACGCCTTCTTGACCCGACACACCCTTTGCAGACGCCCCTCCTCGTATGGTTTGAACAAAACAGTCTAATTCTCGTGTTAACGCATCGCCATCCGTTCCAGAAATTTTTTGTGACTGAATATCTCGAACCCCCGACTCCGAAACCTGGCACGTATTTATCACTCCTTCCTTTGTCCCAAAATCCACCGAGATATAGCAATCGCGTTGATAGATCCGGAGTTTCCGCAACCGCCCAGTGGACATTCGACTCGCCGTCAAATTCACTAAACAGCCGGATTCAAACACCATCCGAACATTTGCAATATCGGGATGTTCCGTATAGACCGGCAACCCGCGCGCTTCAATCTGGGTTGTTGCCCCGAGTCCCAAGGACAAAATTAAATCCAGATCGTGGATCATCAAATCACGGACGACATCCACATCTGTTCCTCGAGGTTGAAAGGGACTCAGACGATGGCATTCTATAAAACCCGGATTATGAATAGAGGGACGAATCATTTCGAGAATCGGATTAAACCGTTCTACATGACCAACTTGAAGAACCTTTCCTTTATCTAGGGCCAGTTGTACTAATTGCTCTCCTTCCGATGCATCACTGGTGATCGGCTTCTCAACCAACACATGACAATTTTGGCTCAAACAGGCTCGTACGATAGGGAAATGTGCCGATGTGGGAACGGCCACGCTTACGGCCTCGACATGAGGCAACATTTCCTCAGTGGTGGAAAAGAAGGTAGTCTTGAATTCGTCGGCCAAATCCCGTCCACGTGAAATATCAGTATCACTGATCCCTACCAAATTGACGGAAGCGAGCGTTGAATAAATACGTGCATGATGGCGTCCTAAATGACCCACACCAATTACTCCAACTCGTACAGGCTGCTTCATCACGTGCTAATTGTTGAGGATAGAGGAAGGGCTTTCTGCCAACATGCCCTTAAGGACATGAATAAAAAAGCTCATCGAATGATCTTACGACACATTGGGTTGGGTAGCATGCACGTGAGCGGTTTTTCCAATAATTGCAATTCCGGCTTCCTTCGCATAAGCGAAAACTTCTTCGCGGTCAAGAATAACTGTCCGTCCTGCCTCTATTGCTAAAACCGAAGCTTGAACCGCCATCATCGTTCGAATCGTTTGAGGACCGATGGCAGGCAAATCGAACCGCAAATCTTGATGAGGTTTTGTCCGTTTGACCACGACCGCTCCCTTCCCGCCCAGAGTACCACCACGAGTAATCGCCTCATCGGTCCCTTCGACCGCTTCCACGGCAACAATGACTTGATTTTTCACAACAACACATTGACCAATATCCAATTGTCCTAAAGTTGTGAGAGCTTCCCAACCAAGCTGAATATCGTCCTCTTCTTTTTTGCTGGGCTTCCTATTTGTCAGATAGCCTTCATCAGCTAAAATGCCTTCAAGGCCGAACGTTGATTCACAAATCTGAATCCCTTCTCGCTCTAATTCCCCAGCCACCTCGCGAAGAATGGCATCATCTTTCCAATGTTTCAAACGGCTAAAAATCGCCAATGCTCGGAGATCCGGACGAAGGGTGGTAAACACATTGGTCTTCTTAATACCGCCTAACATAACAGCTCGGCGAACGCCATCCTTCTTCAGTGCCGCAAGCGCTTTACTGAACTGTCCAATTTTCAACCAGTGGATATGTTCGACGTAAGATTCGAGCTCGGGAAGCGTGGATCCAAGATGGGCAATAGCAGAAACAGTAAACCCTAATCGACGAACATTATCAGCAAAAATAATGGGAAAACGCCCATCTCCGGCAATCAGGCCGATCCGCTCGCCATCGTTCGGTAGGTTCACAGCATACACTCACCTTTTGTCAGACCTACACTACTCCTCATCATCGTCGAGCTCTCGGGAAGAGACCTGACAGATTCCACGACTGGTACTTTCAAGAAAGGTCAGCAAACTCAACACATCGGTACTCTCACCATATTCATTCCGAGCCAATTTAATGGCCTCCTGAAGACGATGGCCTTGCCTGAACAAGAGCTCAAATGCGGCCTTCAACGTAGCCATTCTGACCGCCGAAAACCCATGACGGCGTAACGCAATCGTATTGAGTCCGAACATCTGCGCACGATACCCTCCTGCAGCTCGAACGAAGGGCGGCACATCTCGACCTAAAGCCGAACATCCCCCTACCATGGCATATTCACCAATTCTGACATATTGATGTACCCCAACTAATCCTCCAATCACGACCGAATTCCCCACCGAGACATGCCCCGCTAGATTAGCGGCATTTGCCATCACAATATGGTTGCCTAACTCACAATCATGAGCTACATGCGTATAGGCCATCAAAAAATTATGGTGACCAATCTTGGTGACCCCATTGCCAAATACGGTGCCTCGGTTAATCGTGACATTTTCTCGGAAAATATTATGATCGCCAATACAAACTTTGGTGGGTTCATCTTTATATTGTAAATGCTGCGGAGAAGTCCCTATAGACACGAAAGGAGAAATACGGCAACATCGTCCAATTTCTGTGTGCCCCTCAATGCACACATGAGGTGATAATTCCGTTTGATCGCCAATGGTCACATGTTCACCAACCACGCAGTATGGACCAATACTGACATCCTCACCAATATTCGCCTTAGGATGAACAATGGCTGTCGGATGAACGTTCATACTCTCTCATTCACATTCGAAAAAATTTAGCAATCGTCGCAACACCACAATCAATTTTGGAGGGCACATTTTCGAACTTAATCTTCGACCTCGTTTCTCACCATCGCCGTCATTTCGGCTTCGCAGACCAATGAAGCTTCAACAAGAATTTTTCCAGACATTTTCCAAAAAGGGTCCTTCCTCCGCACCACCTCAACCTCCACACGCAATTGGTCCCCTGGCACAACTGGACGGCGAAACTTCGCTTTTTCAATACCTGTGAGAAAGACGGTAGGGCGACCTTTTCCTTCAGCAGTCTTTCGTGCTAACACTCCGCCAACTTGAGCCATCACTTCGAGAAGCAACACACCAGGCATAATCGGTTGACCGGGAAAATGCCCCTGAAAAAATTCTTCATTAGCGGTGACATTTTTAATTCCGACAATGCGGGTGGCTTCCTCCAACTCAATAATTCGATCAACCAACAAAAACGGATATCGATGTGGCAGTAAAGTTTGAATAGCAAGGATGTCTAATTCCCCTTGAGCCATATGAATTCCTCCTGATTCTCCTCTACCATGAATTTTACAGCTGGCAATTCTGAACCACCAACCTTGCCATTATCAAAAGCTCTTAGGGAGGCCCCGACACATCACTATCCTGATTCAATGCCTGGATAACTTCTTCCGAAATATCCCAACTCTCTTCAAAAAAAAGAGTGCCTGAGTTAGGCCCATGCTCAAGCACCAATCCTAAATTCCGCGCTTTCGCAATTTGAGTGACCACGACTCCAACTTCACGGCGAAATTCATTTTGTAATTCTCGTTGTTTTTCTTGAACCTCTTGGTTTAAGTCAGCAACTTTTTGCTGATAGCCGCCCATTTTTTTTCGAAACTGTTCTTCTTTTAATTCCCGTGCAGATTGACTCAAAACAGTCATTTGAGCTCGTAATTCCTCTTCTAATTCACGAAGCTCTTTTTGTTCCAACTCCACAAGGAGTTGCCGATCCTTCATAAAGGCGCTAAGAGTCTCTGACAGTCGTTTCCCTTTGTTGGTTTCAAGTAAAATTCGTTGCGGATCGACCACACCGACAACCAGATTAGATGGAAGCTCACTATTAAGAGGGGCACAACTCCAGCATCCCACACTCAATAACAGCAGGAAAATCGCGACTAGACGGTTCCCACTGGGCAAATAGGCAATAGGCCAAAAGCCGAATTCTTTGACACGCATGACCCCTCTTTTCTCACATGTTCCCAAGTTAAAAAACCGACCCCACCGAAAATTCAAACACGCCTTTTTTCTCACCAGATTTCCGGTCAAGATTAAATCCATAGGCTGCGCGAAGGGGGCCGAATGGTGAGATCCATCTAACTTCAAATCCGGCAGCCTTTCGAAGATCAAAATCTAGATTTTCCCCCTTCGCAAAGCCTTTTCCATAATCAAAGAAAATCACGCCATTCAGCTTGGCATCAGGCAACACTGGAAAGATCAAATCATTATTGATGATCAGCTCTTTATTGGCACCAGCAGGGTCGTTCCCGGATGTCACGGGTCCGGCACGGCCAAATTTAAAACCCCGCACGGTATTGATTCCACCAACAAAGAAAAACTCGGGAATGGGAAGTTGCTCCCCACCGAAACCTGAACCATATCCTATCCGCCCTCGAATTGAATGCCGAAAATCCCAAAACGGAAGCGGTGTAAATTTCAAGACATCGAAGGTACCGCTATAAAAATTGTTCGATCCCCCGAATAGATCTGAACCAAAGCTCCCTCGAATCCCAACTCGAGTTCCTTTTCTGGGATCTAAGTAAAAATCTCGTGAATCCCGGAATAAACTGGCTCTAAACCCAGTAGTGGACTGCGTCCCTTCTTGATCTTGAATAATATCAGGAGCATCTGAATCGACATCTCGAATCTTGATTTGTTCCGCGACCAGAGTAAAAGTTCCGGTAATATACTCGGAAAAGGCCCGACCAAAGGTTAAATTGGCACCAATTTTCGTTTCATCGTACGTTAAAAAATTAGTACGCGTGCGAAACCCATCAACTTGTGCCGATGTTAAGGTATCAAAAATTGCAGGGTTTCGAAAGGTGAGAATACCCAACGTTCGGCGTCCTCCTAACTGCCCACGAATTTTGGCCAAATAGCCGAGCCCTAAAAAATTGCCTTCTGAAATATCTGCGATAAGCGTGAACTGGTCTAAAGTACTAAACCCACCGCCGATGCTAAAAGCCCCCGTGGGCTTTTCCTTGACTTTGACATCCAAGTCTACTTCGCCTGGCGCCAGTTGCTTGGGAAGAATTTCCACCGTTTCAAAAAAATTCAAGTTATTTAAACGCTCAAAGCTTCGTTTAATGGAAGGAGAGTCGATCATGTCACGCTCAGCTACACGAATCTCTCGACGAATAACATTGTCCCGCGTTTTTGTATTTCCCGTAATGCGAATATCCCTGATTCGCACCATTTCACCCTCATCAATCGCAAATCCAATCCGTGCACTACGGGTGGCGGGATCGGGTTCAATGGAGGGCGAAGCCTCTGTAAAGGCGTACCCACGACTTCCATAGAGGTCGGTCAAACGGGTTATTTCATCACGAATTTTCACACGCTGAAAGACTTCACCCGGCTTAATGTCAAGCCCCTCCCTCAATTCAGACTCTGAAAACACCTCATTTCCCTTATACTGGATTTGGCTCACAATATAGGGTTGTCCCTCAACAACCGGAAACACGAGGGTGAACCATTCTTTCGTCTCATCTAAATCAATTCGGGGCAGACCAACCTGAACATCAAGATACCCCTTATTCATATACACTTCCTTAATACGCTCAACATCATTGGGCAATTCATCCCGACGTAATATCCCCGCATCGGAAAAAATAGACCAGGGCCATGACCATTCTTGATTTGCCATAAATTGAAGAAGTTGCTTTTCTTTTAAGACGTCTCGACCTTCAAACTCGATAGTTTGAATATGCGCTTGCTTCCCTTCTTCAATATAATAGGTTAAACGCGCTTGGCCCTCTTCAATCAGATCGACAATCGGAACAATTTGAGCATGGAAATAGCCTTTTTCCTGGTAGAGCTTCCGGAAATGCTCAACCGATACTTTCACTTGTTCCTGATCAAGAAAGGTTTGGCTTCTAATGGTATTTTTCTCACCAAGCTTATCGTCGGATAGTTCATCATTGCCGTCGTAGACCACTTCAACGGTAAAAGGCTTCTCCTTGACCTGAAAAACCACCCCTACTTCGTTCCCGACTGATTGGGTCTCTACTTCCACTTCCTCAAAAAACCCCATGCTGTAGATTGTTTGAATTTCTTCCCGAATTTGCTCTTGAGAAAACGGATCGCCTACTTGAATGGACAACTTTCCAACGATAGCCTGCTGCTCAATATGACGATTTCCTTCAATCGCAATTCGTTTAATCGTCTCCACTGAAGATTGTGCCCAAACAATAGCCCCACCCGAAGAAAGGAAGGATAATACGGCAACAACTATTCGCAAGTTGGCGGAGATCCTCTGGAGGGCCCATGAAGTGCCTTGCCCCACAGTTATGGAATCATGACATCCAGGAACGAGTCGGGACATAACCCGGTTCTGATTAAAATGGGAAAGGCGCAAGAAAATGTCCAGAAGGATTCAGGATCAACAAGAGGCGTGATGATCGTCTTGAATGGATCCCCTAACGTAAAATGGTGACGAGTGGCCGACACGTGGGGAAGAATCTCGACTCATGAAATCGATGATTCTGCAACTTATTCGACAGATGTGCGATTATATTCGGGAACCGTTTCCGTGTAAAGCTCAGTCATACTCCCTCGATTAAGCATCACCTCCAACAGCATCATGAGTCCGCGCGAGCCTTGACAACTTTTTTCACCTTCTCCTAGTATCAAAAATTGTGCAATATGAATGGTAGGCGCCCCACCTTCAGGGCTCGCTCTTCGTTGCCACCTTTATGAATCCCAGAGCAATATCCTCATGACAGAGATTACGCCTGACCTTCCCACGCCATCAATCGAACAGATCCCAGATGAATTACCGCTGCTCCCGGTTCGTGACATTGTCATCTTTCCCTATATGGTGCTTCCCCTGTTTGTCGGTCGCGACCTTTCCATCAAAGCCATTGAGGCCGCACTGTCATCCGATCGTTTAATCTTCCTCGCGACGCAAAAAAATCAAGAAATCGAACAGCCGAACTCCGAAGACCTGCATGGGACGGGGACCGTCGGCGTGATCATGCGCATGCTTAAGCTCCCCGACGACCGCATTAAAATCTTAGTGCAGGGCTTAGCCAAGGCACGCATCAAAGACTTCACGCAATCTGATCCCTATTTTTCCGTCGCGATCGAAACCATCACGGAAAAAGCATCTGCCATATCTCAGCTAGAACATGAAGCGATTATCCGTTCCGCTCGTGAAGCCTTGGAAAAATTACTCGGATTGGGCAAGGTCATTATGCCCGACGTCTTAACCGTCATTGAAAATTTAGATGACCCCGGGCGTCTCGCCGACATTATCGCGTCCAACTTGGGACTGAAAATTGAGCAGACGCAAGAAATTTTAGAAATTGAAGATCCCCTCAATCGACTCAGGCGCGTGAATGATCTGTTAAACAACGAGCTGGAAGTCATGTCGATGCAGCAAAAGATTCAGGCTGAAGCTAAAGGCGAGATGGATAAAACCCAACGGGAATACTTTCTCCGTGAACAACTCAAGGCGATTCAAAAAGAATTGGGCGATTTAGATGATCGCACGGAAGAAATCACGGACTTTCGCCATCGCATCCAAGAAGCCAAGATGCCAGAAAAGGTTTTAAAAGAAGCAGAAAAACAACTCAAACGCTTAGAGAAAATGCATCAAGACTCTGCGGAGGCGGGCACCATCCGAACGTATCTCGAATGGCTTGTGGAGGTGCCCTGGAGTCGGCGGTCAACGGATAACTTGGACCTTAGCCAAGCCAAAAAGGTTCTACACGAAGATCATTATGATTTGGAACGTGTGAAAGAGCGGATTTTAGAATATTTAGCCGTCTGTAAACTCAAATCAAAAATGAAAGGCCCTATTTTATGCTTTGTGGGGCCACCCGGCGTCGGGAAAACATCATTAGGCAAATCTATTGCCCGAGCCCTCGGGCGTGAATTTGTCCGAATGAGTCTGGGGGGAACACGCGATGAAGCCGAGATTCGCGGTCATCGTCGCACCTATGTTGGCGCACTTCCCGGAAGAATTATTCAAGGACTCAAACAAGCTGGCACGATTAATCCGGTGTTTATGCTCGATGAAGTCGATAAAATTGGCATGGACTTTCGAGGGGATCCCTCCGCAGCCCTGCTAGAAGTCCTCGACCCCGAACAAAATAATGCCTTTGTCGATCATTATCTTGGAGTCCCGGTGGACTTGAGCTCAGTCATGTTTATTACGACAGCCAATTTGACGGATCCCATTCTTTCCGCTTTACGCGACCGAATGGAAATCATTGAAATTCCCGGTTATTCCGAGGAAGAAAAGCATGGCATTGCTCAACGCTATCTCATCCCTCGGCAATTGGAAGAGCATGGAATTACCGATCAACACCTCCACCTCACGGACGCGTGCTTAACACAAATAATTTCGCAATACACGAAAGAAGCCGGGGTTCGAAATTTAGAGCGGGAACTGGCAAACGTCATGCGGAAAATTGCCAAACGCATCGCGGAGGGAACCGTCAAACGGTATCATGTCACACCAAAAAATTTACACCAATATTTGGGTGTTCCTAAATTTCTTCCTGAACAGGAGCAAGAAAAAGATGAAGTGGGGCTTGCTACCGGTCTGGCCTGGACGGAAACCGGCGGGGATGTCTTATATGTGGAGGCCTCCGTCATCAAAGGCAAGGGACAACTGACCTTAACCGGGCACCTGGGCGAGGTCATGAAGGAATCCGCTCATGCGGCCCTGAGCTATATCCGAGCGCAAGCCACCCGATTAGGAATTGATGCGAGTCTATTTCCCAAAACAAGATATTCATATCCATGTCCCTGCTGGTGCGATTCCGAAAGATGGGCCATCGGCTGGAATTACCATTGGCACAGCGTTAGCCTCCTGTCTTAGCCAGCGGCCAGTCAAGCGGGATTTGGCCATGACTGGAGAAATCACGTTGCGAGGTCGCGTTCTCCCGATCGGAGGATTAAAGGAAAAAGTTCTGGCGGCGAAACGAGCCCACATTCAAACCATTATTATCCCCAAGCGCAACCAAAAAGATTTAGACGATATCCCAAAACACCTTCTGCGAGGGCTTCAATTTATTTTCGTCGATACCATGATGGAAGTCCTAGAGTCCGCTCTTCGTACAAAGAGCCGCCCCAAACTGAAGACGGCTGCACTTTCGCCACGTGCGACATCAAGCCGCCGGAAAAAAGTGGCATCTTCCGGCCAGGCACGAACACCACACAAGGTGACCAAGGCTTCCTGAGCCACCTGTTATGTCCCCGAACCGCCAAGCGGCGCGCGCGTCACATCTAGGGGAATTCCAGCTTATCCAATCCATTCCCCGGCAATTGGTCACACAAGGTCTTCCTCCAACAGTTGGAATAGGAGATGATGCGGCTGTCTTGGCGCCATCCAAGAGAAGTCAAGTCGTCATTTCAACGGATTTGCTTGTTGAAGGAATCCACTTCACGAGGCAAACGGCGACTTTATTCGATATTGGCTATAAAGCGGCGGCGGCCAATCTTAGTGACCTCGCAGCCATGGGTGCGACCCCAACAGGGATCTTTGTTTCGATTGCATTGCCTCCCTCGCTGACTCCCCATGATTGGCAAGAATTCTATCGAGGGCTCACCGCTCCTTGTCGTCCCCTTAAGGTGCGATTGCTCGGAGGTGATACCTCTTCTTCCCCTAACTCCTTATTTATTGGAATCACCATTATTGGGCAGGTACATCCTGCGCATATTCTCACTCGGAAAGGGGCCAAGATTGGGGACCACATTTATGTAAGCGGCACACTTGGAGACTCAACAGCAGGGCTTTCCTACCTCAAAAAATTCAACCGTCCGCCTAAACCCTCCATCCTCTCCAAGGCTATGACTTTTTTAGTACAACGACATCTAAGGCCCACACCAAGAATCTTACTTGGCCAACTCCTGGCGTCCCAACCCTATGCCTCTGCAGCCATGGACCTTTCAGATGGATTATCCGGAGACTTGCGTCATCTTTGCCAACAAAGTCGAGTCGGAGCACTTATATTCAGCAAACACATTCCTATGTCTGAGCCGTTACAACGTTATGCTAAACGAGTTCGCACGAACCCCTTAGACTGGAGCCTTCATGGCGGGGAAGATTACGAGTTGTTATTCACTATTCCTCCACAAGCCCAGCATGCGTTCAAAAAAATGGCCGCGAAACGGCGAATTCCCGTCACTCATATCGGTACCATTCAATCCCAACGATTCGGCATCCGAATAGAATACGCTGAACACAGACAGGAAATGTTGCCCCCTAAAAGCTATGAACATTTTGCATCATAACCCCAAGAGGCCTTCATGGTAGGCATGGAGTCCCTCCGCCAGCGCCTGACCGAAGTCCTGCATCTCCAAGAAACACCACATCGAACCGCGCTGGCTTTCGCCACTGGCGTCTTTATTGCGTTTGCGCCTCACTATTTATTGCATACGGCCAGTGCCGTCTTCTGCGGGTGGCTGTTTCGGTTAAACTATGTGGCTATTTTTCTCGGATCATTCATCAATAACCCCTGGACCTTCATCCCCATCCTGGCGGCCAGTCTCTATACTGGGATTTTTGTGATGGGAGAATCTTCTCAACCAACCATCGCATGGCATGAACTTACCATGGACAATCTCTTTGACATGCTATCGCCCTATATCATTCCCTTTATCGTTGGCGCCTGCACGCTCGCCGTCATTGGATCCCTCATCGCCTATCCACTCATGCGTTGGACCATTACACGATACCGAAGGATGACACTTCGCCAATCATCCAAAACCCAAGGGAACAATCTCCGCTCAGAGGCCACGGGAAAAACGGTAGACTGATTTCTATGCCCTCGACACATCCATCCTCCTCTCCCTTTGACGGGGTGGCCCTTTTGGCCGACCCTATTCATGGCTATATTTCTCTCACGGTGCCCTTCCCGCGCACTCCAACAGCGGAACTGACAGAAAAAGACCTCATCGATTCCCCTTGGGTGCAACGTCTTCGCTACATTCTCCAACTTCAAAGTGCTCATTGGGTTTATCCTGGAGCCGAACACACCAGGTTCCAGCATTCCTTGGGAACCATGCATTTAGCGGGACGCTTTATGACCCAGCTCTACCCCTCGCTGCGTCAAATGATCCCAGACCTCCCCTCCCTTCCCTTTCTTGAGGAATTTATTCGAATTACGGCACTTCTCCATGACATCGGACATGGACCCTTCTGCCATTTTTTCGATCATCACTTTCTCCATCAGTATGACCTCACTCACGAAATTTTAGGGCAACACATTATTCGAGATCACCTCGCCCCCATTATCAAAAAAATTCGACGCAGCCCCTCAGGACCATTCGGCCTGGGAGAACAGCTTAATCCTGACCACATGGCATTTCTCATCCTCAAAGATCCTCACCAATCGACCAAGGGATTACCGCCATGGGTCTTAGCACTCCGTCCGCTTTTGGGTGGGATTTTCACCCCAGATAATTGTGATTATGTTCTCAGAGATTCGTATATGTGCGGCGTAGCCGTTGGCCCAGTGGATATCGAACGACTTCTGCATTACACCTTTTTTTCATCACACGGGTTAACGATTCATCAAGCAGGATTGCCCGCGCTCCAAATGTTCCTTCATGCCCGCCTCTATCTCTACAGCAATGTGTATTACCATCGCACCACCCGGGCCATCGACATCCATCTCCAAGAAATTTTCCAACCCACGATGAAACTACTTTTCCCTTACAATCCACTCAAATCACTATCTCGGTATCTCCAATTGACTGATTGGCACCTCATTGAATCGGTTCGGTCTTGGCCAAAGTCGCGCTCATTGAAAAAGCGCCAGCTAGGGGACGAATGGGCAAAAATTTTAGGCAGACACGTCAAATGGAAAACTGCCTTCAGTCTCCTCTTGCCGATTCCACAGGGCTCGTTGTCCTTTCAACCGAAGACCTTTTTATCCCGAATACGCCAGGCCCTTCCGAACAAATACCGGAACGCCGTCATTCAAGTTGACTTCGCCCATAAAGACCCGCGACCCATCAACGTGTTAAACATGGGAGGATTTCAAATTTTTGTCTGGAATCCGGCAACAGGCCGAGTGGAAAAGGAAAGCTTGAAGACCTACCTACACCATCTACCGGCCAGAATGATCACATTACGAGTGTTCAGTCAAGATCACTACCTGGATGAGATATTGGGAGAGGCCGCAGAAAAAGCCTTGAAAAAGCATTGGCCTGAATTACTCAATCCGACCTAAAACTGTACCAGTCTCCTAGGTGGAGGAGGAACCACGTGGTGAGGGGGAACGTGATCCGATTCGCAGAGCGTGAAGATCTTTGACCAAGATCAATTGGAGACGAATAGCATCGAAAACCAGATTGGTAGAACTATTTTTTTCATCGCTGCAACTCACACAGTATCCCACCAGATCAGACTTGAGCTCTTCAAGACTACGAGAGATCAAAGGATTTGAAGATGAATTGAGATAGTCAACTCTGACAATATTTCCACCCTGCACATGCAGTATCGCTTGTATCGCTTCCCTGTTAGATGGCAGATACCCATCAACCGGCAAAGTTTCTGTAATTGGCGGGCTCCATTTCAATTGAATCCAATCCTGTAATGGATCAAGAACATCTCGTTCTTCATCAGCGGGCAAACGACTGGCTTCATTCTTATCCTCCCCTGTGAGGACTGGCTCAAGAACAAGAATACGCTTTTCTTCAGAAATAGGTTCAAACACTACATCAAAGGTCACATGTGCCCCATCTCGCTCAACCCATGACACAGGGAATTCCGCGACCCCACTCACACATGCTTGTGGCCACAATGGCAATCGTATTTCATCAGGCCCGGAATTCTGAAGAATCGTTCCGGTTTGCCAGTCCCACTTCGAAAAAACCGCCAACAATTCCCCATGTTCGTTGAGAGCCCGAACATACATTCTACGAGGTTGCCGTACCTGTTCAAGGAATAATTGGCTTATTCCGGCCGTATCTCTCGAGTCCCTTACCATTCCATAGGGTTCGAAACGAATGAAAGAGTCGACACCCCACCCTTTGACCATTCCAAGAACATCTGCCAACGCCTCCGTTTTCATAAACAGGGCAATGGGAAGACGAAGGAGCGACGTCGGGGACGCTGAATAACTTGTGGCCTGCCCAATATCATAGGTGGGTTGCCCCATTTCCATAGACCACCCATCCCGCCAAAATGCGATGGCAGCCTGATAGACTTGAAGACGTTGTTGCGTTATTCGCTCAAGCGACAATTGGAGATCAAGCCCGTGCACCGAATGTGTGCCAAACGACTCCAACTCTTTTGGGTGGAGGCTCTGTTCTCTTTCCTTAACACGGCTCTCTCTTAGCTTGTAGGGTTCATCTTTCACATCATCAGAATCGGCCGCGCTGGCCAGATCAAAAGAAGAATCAAAAACCTGAAGCAAGTTTTCCACAAGATTCTGCTCTAAGCGTGGAAGATCTTCCTTGGATCCTTGAGCGCTCATCGTCCTCACGACAACTCCCGTCTGAACATCAAGGATTTGCAAATGTATAGTCAGGTGATTCTTCTGTTGATAAAACCCACCTCGAATTAAATAGCGCACCCCTTGGATATGGCCGAGAGCGATCGGTGCCAGCGGAGAGGAAAACCCACGTTGTTGAATCCATTGTTCCCGAAGAACATCTCCTAAGGCGTCACGTGAGACAATCGAGAGGAAGGGCCAGGCTGCTAAATCATGAGTCAACATTTCGGCTAAAGCTCGACCCAACCAGGTCAACTGTTGACTGCGGTTCAAGTTTTCGAAAGGAAGGATGCCAATCGTGAAGGGTGGCTTGAGAGGACGGGTTTCGGAAGATGTAACGGGAAAGGAAGGGGACCAATCTGCGTCGGATGGCGCCGAGTCAGTCGTGGCGATCTGACATCCACATAACCCTATCACACAAAATCCGATGAACCAGATCCAATGCTCTGTCTTACCCAATGACTGAATCGACAGGGTGTTTATGGCGAAGACGTTGAAGAGTCGCTTCAGACCGAAGAACATGACGAATAATAGCCTCACGGTCATCCGGCGCGATTTGTGTAAATTCAGCGGCAATTTCAAATCCATCGGTTTCCCCTTGCCGGGCCGATTCAATTCTGATGATCTTCCCTACAACTTGCATGGGGATAAACGGACGCAAAATCAACCTTAACACCAGGAAGGAATCGACAGGGAATTTTTGCTCGGAAAAAAATCGTATACCAGATCCACTAAGATTCACTTTGGCCAATTCCGGAATGGCCTTATTCAGATTTTTATCTTTTCCCAATGTCCGAAGAATGGAGGTCAGCATCCAATCAATACGGGTCACCATTTGTAATAGCAGGGGATCACGAATCGTTAAATCATTTTCATCGACCATCGCCTTAACAAGGTCCGGTGATACCGCCAACTCTTCCCATTGCCACTGGCTAAATGCTGCGGCATCAAGCTCAACCGGTTCATAGGAAAATGCGATAGGAAGCTCAATCCAGAGGCAAACCGGAACATCCGCACGACACGCCTGCCGACGATCTTCAGAAGCAATGATATTGTTATTCATAATAGGTCACCTTTTTTGCATTCCTAAAACTACCACTCTCCAGGAGCCAGACGTCCCTCTAAGGCCACACACCACCATCCCAGTGATATGAATTGTATGATTATTTAGGTTTCGGCCTTCGCGTGCAGGGCCCTGATCTCCACCAGAAGATCCCGAGCTTGTTCTGCCGCCCCATGAATTTTCTCCAACTGGGCCTTAACTTGAACATCTTCACAACGACGGATGGCCAACTCTGAGAAGACCACTATGGGTAACAGTTTGTTTGACAGCGAATGTAAGAGAGTGCCGATGGGAGCCAATTCATCTGCCTTGGAAGTAACCGGAAGGTCTGACGCAGCTGTCTGATGAGTGGTCATGATGATCCTCAATGACAAATACTATTCCTCGAGAAGAGGCAACCCGTTAGGCTCCTTTACCCCCAAGCAGAAATACCTTTCGCAAGTATTGTACCTAAAGCTTCAATGCACAATTTCCATTAATCTCTCAACAAACGCTTGGTGTATGTGTGAAAGTAGACTGGGCATTGTCTCTTCCCCTGACACTCAGGGAACAATTTGTCAATTCTTTGACAGAATGAGATCAAACATTGGTAGACACGATGGAAGGATGTTCGAGGAGAAATGAGTCGATAAGGAATTAAAAAATCATGATTCTCGTTTTAATTTAAAGAAGAAAGAGAGTCAGATGCTCAAGCGATGGAGCGCAGCTTCTGGTCGAAGAGGAGCCCATTGGCGCTTCAACCCTTCAAGGCTCCGGCGTTGTTGTTGGACCTCTCTCAGCTGTGCCTGGATGAGATTTTTCACTTCCTGAATACGGGCCATGATCCAATGATCAGTCTGCATAAGTTTTTTGGCAAGTTCAGGCGAAACCGAAGACCAATCACCGACTTTGGCGCGACGATCATAGAGTCGGGCGACCGCATCCCATTGACCTTGTTCCGCAGCTTCCATCGCCAGAACAGGTCAATTCCTCCAAACCACGCCCTTCTGCGGTTAACGGTTTCATTACATCCCCACCGCCTGCGCTTGAGCGCCCTGCAAAGCTAATTCCTGCCAGGCTTGCCGAATTTCCGTCATACATCGAATAGGAGATTCCAAACGACTTGGTTCATTTTTTAAGTTGGCCTGAGTCAATTCATATTGAATATATTCATAAAGACGCCGTAAATCTCTAGCCACAACTCCACCCTCTTCCATATTTAACGAGGCAGACAGTTCCCCTATCACTCTCAAGGCACGATCAAGAAAGCGCGCCTTATCCTGAAAATTGAGCGCAACCATTCCTTCCTGAGCTAATTTCATTGAAGATATGGCCCCATCATAGAGAAGAACCACCACCTGAACCGAAGATGCTGTCGAAATCTGCGTTGTTGCATAGGCATGTGCACCGACCATCATTTCCTCATCCCTTCCTTAGGATTGTGTTATCTGGAATTCGAAATATTTGGCGTCAATGATGAAAGAGCACTCAGTTGATTCTGCAGGCTTGCCAATAATCCATCCAAATTACCAAACTTAATTCGTTGCTGTTCCTCAAAACGAAGAAGTGCCGCTTCCTTCACCGATATTCGTTCGAGAAAATCATCGATTTGGCTAGTGAGCGCTTTTTGTCGCAACGACAACGCTCCGAATTCAACATCATCCAACGCGTCAACAGCATCGTTGACCAACTCTCCAATTCCTTCGGTTCCCGTGGTTGGATTCTGAACAAATAAATCTCGAACAGCGGAATAGTTTTGACTTAAGGCCGCATCAAAGGTCGTCTCATTGAGCTTAATGGTACCATCAGCTGTCTGCGTTTCAAATCCGACTTGAGAAGCACTGGTATAAGTGGTGAGTCCACTAATTTGAGAAAAAGTCGATTGTCGGATACGATCCAGAACTGTTCTAGCCAAAGAATCCCCGACAAAAATTCCACGCTCTCCAGTTTCAACATTAAACACCGTCCGCTCATTCACAAATTTCTGCACTTCATTATACGCGTTGACGAAATTTTGAACTCCTTCTTTCACCGCAGCGGTGTCCTGTGTCACGGAAATGGTTACAGGATTACTGAGATCGACGGCCTGTAAATTCAAAGTAATCCCCGAAAGCACGTCCGTGAGGGTATTGCTCGAACGATCAATCGTCACCGCCCCGGCACCTTCCCCCAAAACAATTTGAGAGTCTTGCGCTGCCTGGAAGGTATCAATCCCTGTTGTTACAGTATCTAAATCAGTATCATCAGCAGAAATAGTAATGGAATTACTCGCCCCACTTTCATTTGACGACAACACCAAACGATACGCTGGGACAGCTTCCGTTCCCGTATTAAGAATTGAGGCGCTCACGCCGGCACCAAGATCATTAATCCCATCCCGCAACTCTTCTAAGGTACCAGTGGCACTCAAATTGACCGTTTGCGTAGCCCCTCCACCTACAGAAAATGAAAAGGTCCCGGATCCCCCGCTGACAATATCGGCATCCGTCGTCGCCACCGCCGTCGAAGCCTTGGACACCACCTGATGAGCAGAGGCTAATTGATTAACCGTAACTTTATGCGTACCAGAACCTGCTGTCGACGACACGGTTGCCGTTAATAATGTTTGGGAACTGGCTGATGTGACACTGACCTGATTTTTATCGAAACTGAGACGGGTTCTGAGCGAATTGGCTGCACTTTGTAATCCTAGAAGTTTACCCCCTAACAAGCCAAAATCTGTTTGTTTGGTTTGCAAATCAAGCTTGCGTTGATTGAGTCGATCAATGGGAATCCGTTCAGCCTGGACAAGAAGATCGACTATCGGTCCAAAATCAACACCATTCCCAAGCCCACCAAAACTGACTAAAGCCATTCCTTACTCCTTTGAAGACAAAGGTATTCGATTGCACAAAAAACAACACTCTGCAAGAGGGTCGTTGAGGAAACCTCTTTTATCCTGATCCGGCTAGAAATACCTGCGAGTGATCAAATTTCCTCTTCAACAAACAAGCCAGATTGCCCGGCAAAAAATCGATCAAGCTCCAACACCTGCTCAGACGGTATTTGCCTAATAAGTTCACCGGAATCTTTATCAAAAATCCGAACAATGACTTGCTTCAATTCTTTATCGACAGAGAGTTCAATCTTGGGCTCAATATTCTGCAAGGTGGTTTGCAGGCGGGTAACGACCTCTTTAATTTGCTCTGGGCCATTTTTTGAAATGTGAGATTCTTGAATTTCCGCAGATTCTTTTGGTTTAGCGGCCTTTTGGTCTATGGGGCGCAGTTTATCGGTTTCTCCCACCTTTTGATTGTCACGCACACGAATCTCTTGCCCGACGGACAAAGAAATCACTGATGAAGTGCCTTGTGATATGGATGCAATCATAATGGGTTACCCCCTCGTCAGGACGGAGGCCAGGTCAAAAGACCTGGCCTCCTCCTAAGTATCCTTTTACTGCAGCAAGGAAAGTGCTTGCTGAGGTAAGGTATTGGCTTGCGCCAAGATTGACGTACCAGCCGAAACCAAAATTTGGTTTCGAGTGAATAACGCCGTTTCAAATGCGATATCAGCATCCCGAATCCGTGATTCAGCAGCCGACACATTCTCATTCGCCACTTCCAAATTTTGGACAGCAGCGTCAATTCTGTTTTGCAAAGACCCGACATTGGCTCGGGCGGACGCTACAGCACTGATCGCACTGTCAATATTGCTTAATGCACTTAGAGCATTGGCAGAAGTGGACACGTTCACACTCGTTAAACTTAATTGAGTGGTATCCAAATCTTTGAGTGAAAGTGTGAGAGTGTCGTTACTTGAACTACGGAAACCGATTTGGATTGACAAGGAGTCATTGCCGGACCCACTGAGCAATTTCACCCCGTTGAATTCCGTGACGGCCGAAATACGATCAATTTCCGAACGAAGTGCCACAAATTCTTGATCCAAGAACGAGCGTTCGTTTGAACCTAAAATTCCACTAGCCGATTGTTCCGCCAATTCTCGAAGCCGGGCCAACAGACCCCCGATATTGGCAGCACCACCGTCTGCAATTTGCAGCAAACTGATTCCATCATTGGAATTCCGAACCGCTTGATTAATACTGCGGATTTGTGCGCGCAAGGTTTCGGAAATACCGAGACCGGCAGCATCATCTGAAGCTTTAGTAATTCGCAAACCCGAAGACAGGCGGGCAACGGACCCTTGCAAACTTGCTGTGGAAATACCCAGGTTCCGTTGGGCAGTGATGGATGCAATGTTGTTGTTAACAATAAGTGCCATGAATTCCTCCTTGATGGCTAATCCTCAAAGGTTCCGTCCCTTGAGGGAAAGTGAATTAGATAAGTCGACTGACCTCCATAGAATTGGTAAAGATGCCCAATTTCATTGTCTGGCCTTACTTATCGTCCATCAAAAAGAAAACTTGAGAACCGACTCAATCCTGGGAAAAAAATTTTCAAGTTAACCAAAGAACGTCCTATAACTAAATACAACGGACTCTTTACGTAATGTTCATCACGATCCTAGTCATCCTATTATTGCGGTAGCCGAGGAATAACTTCGTATTCCAACATATCGGCCACACGTACTTCGTCAACATCCTTTCTCGCGACCATGAGTTCATTCACCCAATGAGACAAATTCTCTGACTGCGCAGATTGAGACCCAACAACAGATTGTTGAATTTGAAGCCATTCTAAATAATCCGCCACTTGTCCAAACCATTGATCTAATTGACGAAGCCCTCCACGCCCCTGTCGAAAGTCTTCCACAATATTTTGGGCATTGGAACGCAATTCCTGTCCAAATAGCTTGGCCGTTTCAGAGGCCTTCTGAACAAGAGTTTCCATGCGTTCGCTGGTTGCAGTAATTGTCCCAAAAGAACTGGCGGACTGAGATAATGCGTGCGGCACCAATTCTCGATCAGTCATCGGTCGGTTACCCACATAGAGATGTGTCACGAGACGACCTTTCGCTTCCGCTCGATCACTTAAATTCGCCAATACTTCTTCTAATTGGAGGGTATCGTTCATTTCCCATGTTTCTTCATCCAATTGCACCAGCATAGAGTTCCCTCCTTCTCGGTTCAGGTGAATGCCGAGCCAGCTGATCAAAAATCAGCGTCACTCGACCTTGAAACGTTTCCGCAGCTATCACATATTCTTCCGTCATTGCCAGTAATGTTTCCCCTTCTAAGTTAAACGTCTCCCGAATGAAGGCGACGGTCAACGGTCCGTAGGCAAAGGAACCTCTGACGAGTTCTTTCATCGCAAGGGTATGTTCTTTCAGCCGATGTTGGGCTTCCTTAAGATTCAGGACAGGCACCGGCTGTTTCCGACAGAGAGATCGCACCACCTTCACTTGCTGACACAAGGCAGAGACTTGTGGAGCAAATAAGGGCCACAATCCGATAACTTCATCGTAATCTGGAGGAAGTGAGATAACCGTCGGTGTGTGACTTGACCGACCAGCAAATATTTCATACCAAACACGTCGCCAAAATCTCCCATACCACTCCGTCATTTGGGGTTCTTGACCAGAGCGCAATACATATGTCCCAAGTTGATCTTCATCGACCCCCCCTTCAAAAACACGGATCTTTGAAGTAAAAGTGGGCAAAGCCCCCTCTCCTAAGACATGCCAACATAACCCGGCAATTTCTTGTGGAAGAAGATGATCTTTGCACGCGTGATGGGGACACACCTTGTCAAATCCACATGGGCCACAATCTATATCCGGTTGCACCACCCAATTGCCCGGTCCAAACGGGCCCGTTTCGCGAAAATCCACATGCCCCACCGATATATTAACGACTGGAGTCTTCACCCCCACCGCCATATGCATGGGCCCGGTATCATTCGTCACCATCAGTTGGCATTGCTGTAATAGAGCGACCACCTCCGGAACAGATGTTTTCCCGACAGCTTCACACAAAACGCCCTTCCCTCCAGCCTGTCGATAGGCCTGCAACGCCTCTTGTACAGACGGTTCTTCTTTTGGTGTCCCAATCAGCACAAAACCCACGGGCCGTCCTTGACTGAGATGCGCCATTAATTGCCCAAAATATTCCGGTCGCCATGCTTTCATAGGGTCGCTGGCACCAACTTGGACCGCAACCCAGTACCCGGGTGTTCCAGAATTTCGCAGAAAAGTCCGCGCCCAATCAGCCAATTCAGGAGTCACGGATAATTCAATGGGATGAAACCGGCCCGGCCCACTCCCTCCAAGGGCAAAGAGATCAACAATATTAAAACGATTCAGATGACGATAGACGTGAAAATCGAGGAAATATTTCATCCAGGGATTTTTTATGAGGAAACTGCCATCCTGGGCCGTGGTCATTCCTCGTTCATCCGCACACCCCAAATACTTCACGAGAAACGCACTGCGCCGATTAAAGGTTAAATTAATCACTCGATCATAGCCGACCTGCAATAAGGGTTTTGCCCATTCGGAAAGATCTTGATACAACGATACAAAATCCCGCGCACTGACACGGCTCTCATCCATCAGAGCTTGGAAATCAAAGATGAATACCTGGCGTATACCAGGAATCATTGCCGCCATATGAGCAAATTCCCTATCAACAATGAGATCAATGCCAACTCCAGGGCATTCTTCTTTCAATCGCGCGAGCAGGGGAATCATTTGAATCAAATCCCCCATCCGCGTAATATTGATGATCAGAACATTGTTCATAAGAAATCGCGTTTTTCCTGACGGTATTCATCCATCATCAAAATCAACAACTCTTCTCTCTTCAGTTGAGCCTCAGGCCCTTTCAGCCGAATGACTCGAGCCATATCGACAAGTTCTACTCGATCTTTTTGGGTAAACGTTTTGAGAAGCGGAATTAATTCTGGAGAATCTTGGCTACGAACAAGAAGGGATTCCGCCTGCCGCTCGCCTTGTAAAATGGCTCCGATACGATCAGGACACGCCAACCCCATGGCACTCAACATCGTCTCCATCCGATGAACATACGTATGGTACTTCGCCACCTGTTGTTTGGAGGCCTCAGCCATAGCCCGTCGCTGCTCTGGTTCACGCAGATAGGTATTGATAGCAGGCACAAATGCTTCTGGAGTTCGCACAATTTTCATCATGCTGTCATCAAAGAGATCAGGCAACAAGGTTCGATCGTCAATGACCTGAAAGGCCCCGCAACTGGCCAACTCAAAGGTACGAGGATTGACGCTATCCCCATTTGGATCGAAACCAGGCTTGGTATAGGAATGCAGGTTAATATTGACGGTCGTCCCATTAAATATTTTCACACTGGTCGGCGTGTCTATTCTGGCCCCGTTTCGCTGGAGTACCTTAGCCAACGGGCCGCAGTTGTCCCATTCATTCCCCCACAACTTAAAGGTCCATTCATGCCCCAACAAACCCGGCAAAATTTCCCTTCGATTACGATAACCCGCACCGAGAAACGACACGTCCGATTTCAATTCGGCTTGTTCGAACTCCGTTAAATTCACAGCCTGATGAATGCTGGGGTCCGCGGCCAGCGGCAAGTAGGACACATGCGAAGCCCCGGCCTGTTTAAACGCGTCTATACAGGCTGTTTTTTGCATCACAAACCAAAAATCATAACCACCAATCATTTGTTGCCAGTAAGTCAAATAACGAAAATTCTCGACAAACCACATCGCCGTTAACACTTTTTTCCGTCGCATTTGCTCAAGAACCGCCATTGAAAGCGGAGCTTGCGACATTGCCAACACCACATCGGGGGGATCTTCCGCGACATGGGCCAAGCTGATCACCCCCAAGGTGTCACTAAACCTCTGCTGGACCGTCATACGAAGGCGATCATCTCGGATGGTGTTCAGATGCTGATAGCCGCGTTCATGTAGACTATGATCCACCCAACTGACACGATGACCCATCGATTCTAACGCCCGAACCACATAGCCCCCGATGGGAAGAGAGCCTCCGTAAATCGGGCCAACCACCATGACATGTAATGTTCCGCTGGCTCGATTAACTAACTGCTGACGAAGTTGAAGTCGAAAGGCATCATATGCATCGGCGTGAAGACTCAGGGCGGGCTCATAAGTCAGCAGTCGAACGCGTCGCCCTTGCTGCGCTACGTGTGTCGCCATGGCCTCAGGATCGCCCCACACCCATTTCACTCGCTCACCCCACCCATTCAACGATCGCACCGCTACTCCATCGACTAATTCTTGAAGACTGGGAACCACAACCATGATCTTCGAATCCTGTGAGATTTTGGCGAATAACGCCTCCAGGTGATACCACAACCCCAGCCCCAATACGACCAAGGCTTCACCCGCCTGGCATTCCTTAGCCTGATGAGTGGCCCATTGCTCTGCTTCACGAAGGGGATCATAGGCACTATGGATGGAACGATTGTTGACTACGGCGGTCGGCAGACCAGACTTGGCCGGATGTATAGACAAAAGTCCCCCAGGAGTATTCAGAACCTGGGACGCCAACGCCGGATCCTGGGACCGGAGGATCGAGATATTTTCTTGAAACACATTCATGACGAACAACCTGTCAAAGAAAGACGCCGCTCAACAGTGGAGTCCCGATTGCTTGAATGAGCCGATAATTGCTCCCAAATATTTTTTCGCTGTGCAACCGCAGAATCCGGCTGGTCCCCATTCAAATAAAACATCCCCCACGCATCACGATAGCTCTTCCATAATTCCCACGTATCCGTGTTCACTTTTGCATGTTGCCCCTGAATCAATTGAAGCGTTTCTTGCACCGGCCAAAAACTTGGAACTTGAGTCGAGGCGTTGGGTTCAGAAACCTCAAGCCTTTCTGAAGGGGGACCTGGCTGATATTGCCACACGTAATGTCCCACCCCATAAGGCCCGGTTTCATGCACCCGCGCCCGCGAAAAATACCAGCCGATCGCTCGTGCCCCGCAAGCCACCCCGACGTGCAAAGGACCCGTATCGGATCCTACAACCCACTGACACCGATTCAACACATGCGCCAGTTGAGGCAACGATGTCCTTCCAACACAGTTCAAGAGTCGAGACAGATAGGAGGGAGGCAATTGATCCTCCAAGGCAAATGCCGCTTCACGTTCGCTGGGCCCACCAATCAGCACACAGAGACCATTGGGGAGTTGGTCAATACATGCTTCAATAAACTCTCGCCACACTGATAGTGGAGCGCGACGATCCCCGTCCCCTGCCCCAAGAACAATTCCTATTCGATTCCATGACTCTTCCTTCACCATACAAGCAAGATCATTGGGTAACTCAACATGCGTTGCGTGAATGGTGGGAACCACGGATGGCGGATTCATTCCGCACACCCCACAAAATGCATCGGCCAAATGAATACGATTGGCTCCCCGGTTACCTGCAACTTGGCGTAAATAAGCCACCCACGGCGGCAAACTTTGGTGCAAAGGCCCTAAATCCCCAGCCCCAACTACATGGTCACTCAACATATGCGAGGCAAGGACACTTCTGGGATGGTTATTCAAATTGTAGGCCACGGAATACCGAGGGAACGCGGAAGCAGCCAAGCATTGTTCCGCTGCGCTGACGAGCGACGCCTGGTCTCTACCAACCATTTTTGCCAGGCTATGCCACCGTTCGCCTTCCCAGGGAAAAACCCTTTGAATACCTGGAAAAAGTTGACCCATTGGTGCCAATGGGGCCGAACACAACAAATCCATTGGCTGATCGGGAAAAGACAAATGAAGAGAGGAAATCGCTGGCAACGATTGGATGAGATCACCTAACCGCGCTAACTGGAGGAGAAGAGATCGAGGCATCGACTGATTTAACCCGGCAATAAATTCCTCCTAACGTACGGAAGTCAAACGGCCTTGTTCCTGAGAAATAGCCAGTACCCTTTCTAAATCTTCGAGTCCCTCAAAGTCTGGTTGAACAAGACGCAGCCAGGTGAGTTGCTCCTTGGCCTTATCCGGGTTTCCTGCTCGAAATTGCACTCCAGCCGACGCAAAACGCATAGCACAATCTGCCGGATTACGGAGCAAATACCCATCGAGATGGCCGGAAAGCTTACTCCAGCACTGCAAAGCGGTCCCAGCCTGAATAAGCCCTTGTAGGGCCTCATCATCATCAGGATACTCGCTTAAAACCTTTTCAAACGCATTCCATGCCATCTCAGATTTTTCCAATCCCATAAGGGCAAGGCCCAAACCCAAACCTGCTTTACGAGAATCAAATCCCTTGTTCAAAGCTTGGGAAAATGAATCGGCCGCAGCGGCATACTCCTTCGATTGCATGAACAAAATGCCCTGTAACCCATAACCCGTCGCCTCATGTGTCCCGGATCCAATGAGGGCCATAATATGTTGTGATGCCCGTAGTAAATTATTTTCCCTCAGCCCTTGCTTAGCGAAAAATTCCCGTGCATCAGGATCTTCATCTATTGTTAAGACTCTCTCCCAAAATCCGGACTCGCACTCTGGAATTTTCCAGGTACGACATAATTCAGCACCCCATCGTAAGCATTCAAGATCTTCCGGCCAAGCCGTATATTCAGATAGCAACTGCATCAATTCGGGAGGACAGGGCGTTGTTAAAAAAGAAAGGCCCTTGCCTCGAAGTTGAATTAAAAGCGTTTGAATCTGCTCCAATCTTTGCCATTGTTGCCTTTCCAGATCATTGTTAAATGGAGACAACCTTTGTCGAATCATCCCATCCTTAAGGTATAACTTGTTGGCATACCCTTCAGCGACAAAATATATATCTTCATCAGGGATTATTTTTGAAGCCCAATGATTCATCAGTAACCGCCCGTTATGATTCTCGACCTTTGGGTCCTTCCGTCCGGGTGATTGATGTTCAAGGTGATATAAGACACTCTGAGGCTGATAAATTATTTTCCGGCCACGCTCCCGAATTTTCAAACAAAAATCAACGTCCTCAAACCCATTTTTATATTCTTCGTCAAAACCGCCTACCGCATCCCAATCCTCGCGACGGACCAAGAAGCAGGCAGCCGTCACGGCCTGGAATTCACGTCGTCGATTGACGGCAGCCAATTGAGATGACTCCCCTCTGAAAATGTGATAGGGAACTAAACAATTTTTCGAAAACACTACACCGGCATGTTGAATCGTATTATCTGGGAACAATAATTTACTCCCAACCACCGCCACATCAGGATGCTGGCTCACGTCATTGACCAACGCCGAAAGCCAGCCTTCTTGCGGTATTGTGTCATTATTAAGAAAGACTAAATATTTCCCTTTGGCCTTTGCCGCACCCTGATTACAACCTTTAGCAAAACCAAGGTTTTCTTGATTACGAATGATATGTACGTCACCACTCAAGGTCTGCAACAATTCGGCTGTACCATCCGTAGAATGATTATCCACCAAGATGACTTCATACGTTGTTCCATGGGTGACTTTAGCCAGTTGCTCTAAACATTGCTTCGTCAAATCCACTCGATTAAAAAGTGGAATAATGATTGAGCATTCGTAGGACACTCGACTTTCACCAGGACTACCTCCGATCGCATGGTCAGTATAAGAGGGACTGACAGGCTCTAGCTTATCCTGTGCACCCATATCCTCACCAAACCAGGCAGACTGATACTGCGATCCCCATTGCTCAAACATTCGATTGGCCAACACCCACTGACGAAGGCTATCGCCTTGAGTTTTTGAAGACTCTGGATTGTAAATATGGTCACGAATGGCTTTTACCCAGGAATTAGGATCATTAGCCACTCGAGTTACCGGGGCGGCTTGATACGGAAAAATATCGGTGGCTACCACAGGATAGCCCAAAATGCCGTATTGAAGGATTCTCAAATCGCTCTTGGCTTCATTAAATTCATTGATTGCCAATGGAGCTAATGCTAAATCTAAATTCAAACTCGCGAGTTTTTCCGGGAACTGCTGCAGCGGAACCATTGCATGTGTTTCCACCTCAAATTGAATCCCTGGACGAACATTAGGAAACTCTCCTAAAAACACCCACTCCACCTCCAACCCCAATATTTCCATCACCGGGCTTAAGATCGCGACATCAGCTTGATGGACCCCCGATTGCCCCACCCAACCAACTCGGGGCCGAATCCCGGTTCTTCGTCTAGGACTGAAACTTTCCCATTGCTCTTTCAATAAACAATTGGGAAGAATCCAGGACGAAATTCCCCGCAAATCGAGCGCCTGTTGAAGGGGCAAGGTAGAAACCGTCACACAATCGGCTTGCTCCACAGCACGAAACAAACAACCTAACATAGGTTGGGTAATAACCTTTGAATTGTGATTATCAACAGGAATCTTCCACAATAAATCATCGAGATCATGAACGATCCTCGTACCGTGAGACTTTGCCAACTTTAATTTCGGCTCAATTAAGGTTGGAATCCGTTGCATGACGACTGTTTCTTGTGGCCCCATGGGAAACTCAACCTTACCCGAATTAATATCTGGCTCCAGGATAAGCTTCCCTTTCAAATGATGGTTTTTCAAAAGTGATTGAAGAGGATAATAGAGACGAAGAGTGCCACAAAATTCATCATTGGGGATAATCGACACTCGTCGTGTAGATGACATGGGAAACTCTGTGGAGGGCATAGACTGAGTCTGGCTGGTAGCCTGTATGTTAGAAATTGCCGAAGGCATTGCCTCCTGCATACCAAATCGAAAAGTTTCCACAAACTCTGACCGACAATACAGGGATTTTTTCCCCATTTGATAGAATTCGAGGTTTTGCTTAAAGGGGCCCTGTTTATTCACACGACGAAGATCATCCTTAAAATTTCGATAGTCCGAATATTGAAGTTCTTCCACGCCATCTTTAGCCACGGAAGTCATGGGATCGATAGTTGCCGCTCTCCCAGCAGGAAGATGGACTCCAATATCCTCATCTTCCATATAGGCATTTTTGAGGCCTGCTATCATAATACGGCCACCGTAATCAGCATCTTCCTCACCATACAAGCCATAATCTTCACACCAATACCCAAATCGTTGCTCTGTTCGTTTGGGAATCAACACACAGGCCCCACCAAGATTACCTGTCTTAATCCGAACCTGATGTCCATTGATTGTTGTAGGTGGATAGCTACAAGGTTCAAAATTGTACCCCACCATCGCCAATTCAGGACACGCATTGATTACCTCAACCATGCGCTCCAACCAGTTTGGCTTTTGAATCACAATATCGTTATCCAATTTCAAATAATATTCAGCCTCCGGCTCTTGGCTCCATGCCACATTTGAAGCCTTAGCCACCCCCACATTCTCTTTCAACAAAATAAGATTCGTGATAACGCCTTCCTTCTTTATCGCTTGTAGATACTCGACCGTACCATCCGTACTTCCGTTATCCACAACCGTCAGAACGTACGGGAATGAGGTCAACTGAATAATTGAAGCAATCGACGCCTTAGTAAACTCAAGACGGTTAAACGTTACCATCCCGATATTGACAAACTTTTCTAATTGGACAGGCCCGGAATATTGAAGGTTATTGATAAATGATTGTGAAGGCTGTGGGAATTTCCCGGCATATTTCTGTTGAATCAAAAGAGTCTGTTCGCGACTCTTTTGAAGGTTTGAGTTCACCATACCTTGATGATTGTCATAATACAGTCCCAGAAATTTGGGAATGTGTTTAAAGGAATATTGCAGAGCCATTCGACACCAGAATTCATAATCTGCCGCAGAATCAAGAGTGCCATCAAATTCACCTAATTGGGCATGAATACCTCTTCGCCACATGGGCTGTGGCCCCATATGACATCCAGAAAGCATAATGTCACTTGAAAATTCTGGACGAATGTGAAATCCGGTTCGAATATGTTCCTCAAATCTCTGATTCTCAAATCTCGTGACCCAGACGTCCCCATACACTAAAAAGATCTCTGGATTACACTCTAATTCTCGTACCATGATCTCGAAAGCATCGGGACGATGCCGATCATCGGAGTTGGCAACAGTTACATATTTTCCTCTTGCATATCGAAGCCCAAGATTAAAACCATGCGGGGGCGTAGTTCGCACAGCCGTGCGTATATACACAATATTTTTATATTTTTTCTGAAATTCCCTAACAACGGCTTGTTCACTCTCTGGTGAATCGGTATCAACAATAATAATTTCCATTTGCTCAGCAATTGTTTGAGCTATTAAATCTTCAATGGCCCCTTTCATAAAGCGCTCTGCCCTATAAATGGTCATAATAGCGGAAATGAGAGGACCAACTACCCTGGTGCCTTGAGCCGAAGATGGGGAAACTTCATCCTCTTGTGACGTGATGGAACTTTCTTGGAGTTTCTGGACATATGAAGGCAGCAAATAGAAGTCAGATGGACGAGGCACGTTCGCCTCAATGCCCTGGCTGAAAATTTTCCAGGGAAAGGCCTTTTTCAGAGAATTTTCCTTTTTATAAACCAACACAAAACCATTACCAATTTTGTCATCCACTTCTTGTTCTTCCATCAAAACTAATCGGTGGCCAAAAATCGCTTGAACATGCCCTTTCATCGTTGGCAAATCAAATACATGGTAATGACAATGTAAAAATGTTCCGGCTTCCGGCTCTGCATCGGATGTCATATTCATCATGTAGTCATTAAATAGATGTTCCCAGGTGGTTAAGGGCCTCCCTCTGTCGCTCGGAGCGGCATCCCGATGCGGAGTCACAAAAAACAAAATCCCACCAGGTTTCAGAATCCGATACCATTCGATTAACGTTCGAATCATATTGGGGCAATGCTCTATGACATGAGAAGAAAGTACAAATCCTTCAGATTCACTGGGGAGCGGAATCGCATCGGCTTGGGCATGAACATGAATTTGGGATGCCTCACCCACTAGCTCCATTTGTTCTTGCTGGTAAATGGGATCAAAAATCCCAACATTTTTAGTAGATAAGCCAAAAGGATTATGGGAAGAAGGCCCAATTTCCACTCCATTCAGGCCATCAAGCCACTTGTGCGCTAATCGACTCTCTGGGAAAATTGTTTTCATACACTTCCTACACATGAAATGGAGGCCGTCGCCGGGGCTTGGTTAGGAGAAGCATCTTTGCCTAACTTCAGACCGTTTTTCGTGGCTTGACCACTGTACCAATTAAGCGTTTTATTAAGACCATTCTCGAGGTTTGTTTTTGCAGAAAACCCTAATAGACGCTGCGCTTTTTTAACATCCATTATTCGGACAGGAATCGTACTTGGCTTGGAATGATCAAACTGTATCCTTGGAGATTTTCCCCCTTTTAACCCGAGCAAGGTTTGAAGAATGTCCTTCACGCGGTATCCTTTTCCTGATGCAATATTGATTGGATCAAACGAAGAAATGTTCCTAGTCGCCAACAAAAGCCCGTCAATGAAATCATCGACATAAATCAAATCCCTGATATCTTCTCCCGTCCCCCAAACGTCTAAAGGATCATGCCCTTCTGCAACCTTTCTGATAAGAGAAGCGGTCATATGAGACCGATCAATATCAAATTTGTCGTAAGGCCCATAAATATTTGAAGGCCTTACCACAATAGTAGCCATCCGGTCCTTGATTTTTTCAGAATAAGTTTTACACAAAATCTCTGAATATCGCTTCATCCATCCTGCCCCAAAATAGCATTCATAAGGATCTTCTTTTAGCCAACTCTCCTCAATGCTGGGATGCGATCCAGTGGACGGATAAACAATACTGCTACTAATAAAAATAAATTTCTGCACCTTAGCCTGGTATGCTGCATCAAGGATTTGCGCATTCATCACCACATTTGGAGTCACATGAACCAATGGGGAACGGGTGATCACTGCCGCACCTGAAGTATTCGCAGCACACATAAAGACATAGTCCATATCCTGAACAACTCGTTGGCAATCCTCTAATAAGGTCAGATCAGCCTGGACATACTCTATATCTTCGTTCGTAATAATGGGAGGTGTCTTGTGATATGTTGCACGCAGTTGACATCCCTCTTCCTTGAGTCGGACAAGTAAATTCGAGCCAATAAAACCAGCCCCACCGGTTACAAGGATGTTTTTACCGCGCAACATGACCACTTCCTTCATCTCTCACAGAGAGGAGAGGATTCTTAATGGGCCACCAAATATTTAATTGAGGGTCATTCCACGCAAGTGTAAATTGCCCGTCACGGTTATAGTAGGTTGATTGTTTATAATGAAAAATCGCGGTATCACTGAGAACAACATGACCATTTCCAAATTTTGGTGGCACTAATACTTGCAATCTATTTTGATCAGATAAATCAAAAGACTCCCATTCACCAAACTGAGGAGAGTTCCTATCCCAATTCACCACGACCATATAAAACTTGCCATAGAGACATGAGATCAATTTCCAGGTTTCTTGGTCCCCATGGATTCCCCGTAATACCCCCTTTGATGACACGGAAATATCATCCTGAACAAAACGACAAGTCACCCCAGATTCCTCATATATCGCTTGATTAAATGTCTCGACATACGTACCACGAAAATCTTCAAAAATCGTGGGAGGCTTCAGCAACATCACACCTTCCAGCTTGGTTTTCCGAACATTCATTCTCCTGTCTAACTGATGACTCATGCCTTCACCATCAGAAGCTCTCGATTTTTTTTGTATACATTTCGTATTTTTTTCAAAATCTCATCGGGGATGGGCTCACAGGAACTGGCCAGAGAATTTTCATGCACGTGAGCCTCAGACAACATTCCCGGGATCACTGTGGAAACCATGGCAAACGACAAACAATATTGAAGGGCAAATTGTGAAGGCCCCCACCCACCCGTTTGAGGAATAAGGGAGACGAAATTTTGATGAGCTGATACCCATTTTTCTATTTGCAACTTTGGCCACCGGCTTCGATGATCATTGGGAGGGAACACCTCTCGCCCACTGTAGGCCCCGGTAAGAAATCCAAAACAAAGAGGCGTTCGCCCAATGACCCCAATTTGCTTATCTGCACAAAGTTGCAACAATGAATTATCGAGAGCCCGTTGATCGATCAAACTAAAATTGATCTGAAGACAGGGAACCCGAAACTTTCGAATCACTTCCAGCCCATCCTCGGGAGATCGTACGGAAATACCAAATGCCCGCACCTTTCCTTCATCTTGCAATTTTTCAAAAAGTTCCAAAATATCGGAATACCGGGTTAAATCTTCCAAATCAGGACTATGTAATTGATAGAGATCCACATAATCCGTTTTCAATCTACGCAACGTTCCTTCCAAAGAATGCCGCAAGTATTCTGGCGTAAAGTTTTGTTGGTCTTCGTTAGACGTCATCCCGCCTTTAGAGGCGATTAAAACCTGTGTTCGCATATTTTTAAAGGCTTTCCCAAGGAGATATTCGGAATGACCAAACCCATAATAATCTGATGTATCAAAAAAGTTGATTCCCCGATCAAAGGCATAGTGCAACGCGCGCAATGATTGGGTTTCATTTGTTGGACCATATGCCACCGCACCTTGAGCCGTCCCCCCAATACCCCAACACCCAAATCCTATTTCAGACACCAGAAGTCCCGTTGTCCCCAACATTCTGTACTTCATAAAACTTTCAATAATGGGCGGCTAACTCAAAGGTAGATGCATGAGTACCATATAGATACGCACCCTTTTTATTCCCGTACCACACAACTTCACGGCACCAGTCGTCCCAGGTATTCCAGGCCTGACTCGTTCTGTCTATGTGATATGTCATTGTACGCCCAAGGCCTTGTGGAGTTTTCCCGTGAATGATCGCTTGATAAAATTCCCAAACTCCGAATGATAGTGTTAGCTCTAAATTCTCTTTTTGGAAGGGCACCTTGAGTAAATGATGGTTCAGAGAAAGGCAATCGTGAAGGAGCCCTGGAGGAATGCCGACTTCAGGGGCACCCAATATTTCGTCAAAGATTTCTCCAGCTTCTTGATAGAAGGCTTCCAGCTTACCTTCCACACATAACCGAATGAGAATATATTCATCTGCGGGCCACCATATTTTCAGCCATTCTCGTGAGTAACAATACTCCGGGCCTCCTCGTTGAATATCTCGGGCCTTCTCGATAAAAAAATGTTGAATTTCTGAGAAAACCGGTCGATGGGAAGGTTGAGGCATCATGAACGCTTCGAATAGCTCCCGGTATCGAAGAGAGCCCATTTCATGAAGAATTACCAAAGGGATTTGAAGCAATTTGTCGAAATGTGTGAGACCCGCCATCCAACACAATGCACGTGTTTTCACCCAATCCTGTTCGGGCATAGCCGATGTGGCAATCACCAAATCTTGGTCTTCGTGAATCGAACCGTCAGCTTGGCCCTCTAAACTTCCATGAATATTGATTATTTGCGATGTCACCGTCCGCATTCCATAACGCTCTTGATATTGAGGATCACCCATTTCGGCATTCGGTAATATTGATAGATTGTTAAATTGGATTCGATTGTGTTGCCCATTTGAAATAATTTCATCGATGCCATCAGCAAAACTTTCATATGTTTCTTCGGGTAATCCCAAAATCATGTCGCTATATGTTGGGATACCATCCTTGGCAAACCGCGCTTGCAGCTCTTGAAAGGACTTCGTGGAAATATTATGCCGCTTAGAGGCGTGGAGGGCAGCAGGATCCATTGATTGAAAAGAAATGGTCACCCCTTTGTTCAATCCAACATCATGAAGTAACTTTTGAACTTTATAAGCTCGATCCGTGGCGTTTTTGGTATTTTGCACCGATAGGGCCTGAGGGAACCCCAATTTATTTTTCATTTCCCCCACAAATTGGACAATCTCATAGTCCCTTGGCAGCATCCCAAAGTTGGCATCACAACAGAAAATAAACTCTATTTTGTGACTGGCAAACCATTCCACCTCTTTCATCAATCGGCTCATGTCAAACTTAAACACTTTTGAAGCAACAGCAGAGCCCCAATCACAGAAAGTGCAGGCGAAAGGACACCCACGATTAGTTTCCCATAATGCCAACCATTTCTCCTCCGGATTATCTACCATCAATTTCTGAAAGACATCGGCCAAATACGGTGATGGGTATAACTCCAGGTCTTTTATACGCCCCCCTCTTGGATACGTTACGAAATGATTAGCTCCGTTCATAAAACTAATCGAAGGAATACCTTCCCAATTTCTCTTTCCATACCCTTCGATCACCGCCGAAAAAACCTGCTCTCCCTCCCCATGGCAAACCAAATCAATAAAAGGATGCTGTCGAAGGAAGAGTTCCGCTTGATCAGGAACTTGCGGCCCCCCAAAAATGATAATCGTTTCGGGACAGGCATTTTTCAATTCCTGTGCTATGGCCAGGGACAAACGGATGTTCCATACATAGGCACTAAATCCAACAATATGAGCCCCAGCTAACTGCTTTACCGCTTGGCTCACTTTCAATCTGGAGTAAAGCGGTGGCAAAAATTCGATCAACTCTGGATTTTTCACATTTTCTAAGGCATACGCTTGAAGAAGACCCACCGAATAGGGGAGGTAATTCTGGCCGGAAAAACTGTTATTAATTTGAACCAACCCGATAGTTGTTTTACCCATTAAGGATTCACTCTCCTAATCGTTTCGAGCATCCCAACTTAAGTGTCTCCCACGTCCACGGAATCTCCCAGACGGGTTAAAGACATCGACTTTCACCACCATCCACCACTAAACACGAACCGTTCATAAAGCTTGCAGCTTCAGAACAGACAAACCCGACAACTGAAGCAATTTCTTCCGGTTTTCCAGCCCTTCCCATTGGACACTTATCTTGAATGACAGAAGTAAATTTCTCTGGGTTTTCCCGTTTAAATTTCCCCCAATCATTGTCTTCCGTAAAGACGGTACCGGGGGCAATACTATTGAACGTCAGGCCATCCCTTGCTAAGTCAGGATTTCTGGCCAAGGTTTTCATAAGCGTGATCTCGGCACTTTTTGAAATCGCATACCACGGCCTACCGGTTCCCTCCCGTCCCTGAATTGAGGCAATAGTGACCACCCGTCCCCACTGACGTTTGCGCATTAGAGGAATAGCTTTCATTGTAAATCTGATGGCCGCCATGGTATTCAGTGAATAGGTAGCGAGCCATAGCTCATCCAAAGCATCTTCCACACTTCCTTCAACCCGCTCTCCGCCTCCCCCAACATTATTTATAAGAATATCGATGGTTCCCCAAGCTTCCACCACTGCCTCAATTATGCGGCCTGGAGTGGATTCTTGCGTGACATCTCCTTGGACTCCAAGGCTCTGCCCCCCCTTGGACTTCAATTGATGAACGGTTTTTTCTAACAGCGCTGGGTGACGGGAACAAATGGCCACATCACACCCTTCTTCAGATAAACCCAACGCAATAGCCCGCCCAATTCCATTGCTTCCCCCCGTCACTAACGCTTTTTTCCCATGAAGACCAAAATTCATTTAGACCGGCCTCCATACCACACAGGTATAACCTTCGTGATAAAAACTCCCAAAATTCATCCTTTTGACTTTAAGAATTTCTACCTGTCCTTCACTTTCAAGATTTTCTAAGGAAGGTAAAAACCCCTGGAGATATCCTCGATCAGAATGGTAACGGATGGCTAAGTAATCCAGTAGATTCTCTTTATCATAAAATTCATATATGGGTTCTACATGGACGCACAACTGAGGCCTCTGGTTACGCAGATATTGAAGAAAAGGCCAAAAATTTTTTCCGACTTGCTCCAACGCACAAACGGTCAATACGGCACTGTTTTTTCTTAAAGCTAAATTAGGGTCAGGCGAAAAAAAATCAAATAGTCTTCCTTCCAGGCGCAGTTTCTTTACTAATCCAATCTTAGTGACAAGATCGACTGATGATTGAGTCCAATCTAATCCATAAAGGGATTTATTAGGGAACATTTCTGCTAAGGCTAATAAATTAAATCCGCTCCCACAGCCAAATTCATAAATTGTGTCAGGGGACGAAAAAAATTGTTGGTACAACCAATGCCGCAACACGGAAAAAACATTTCCTTCAAATGATGCATCAACAGGACGAAAAAATTCACGATTCAATCGGATCACTGGATGCGCATCAAGAAAATCTGGCGTTAAAGCCCCATTAGAATTATTTGTTTGAGCAAATCGTTGTGCAGTTTTTTCCCAGGCATTATTCCAAATTTGATGTCGTTCGGCGCCGACAACAGAAAATTTCTTTTCATAGAGATTTTTTACTATTTTAAGGATCAGGTCTTCCTTTTCCTCCGGTTTGACCGGCACGTAACGAAAATCAAATCTCCCGAAAATTTCTTGGGTATCATGGCTGATATTTGTAATAGGTTCACCAAGGAGCTGCCCAAAATCAGGGAGGCTCAATTGGCAAATCGGGTCTTTCGGTTCCAGCTGAACGCAACCCTGTTCACCCAATTTCGCTAATCCGGTGCTAACCCCCATTACACGCTATCCTTTCTTTTCACCTTGCCTCCAACATTTCTTTTACGATATATCCGCCTGGATTTGGGCACCAATCTAGTCTTTGGATCTTGACCTTTTGATTGACAAAAAATTCATCGACAGCTTTACTTTCCCCTTCCCATGGTGGAATCCCATATTCATCAAAAAGCACAATTCCCCCTGGAACAACCAAGGGCCACAAACATTGTAATCCCACCAGAGTAGGACGATATAAATCTGCGTCAAAATGCAGCAAAGAAATTCTCAGCCCTGGGTTCTCTTCCACATATTGGGGAACCGTTTGCTCAATATCTCCTTTCACCAGCACGACTCGCGGCTTATAGGGAATAAAGCGGTCTTGATCAAAAATTCGAATGGCATCATGCAACTGCTCTTCAAATTGTTCGCAAGCAAACCCTCCCTCCATTTTCCCTAACTGCTGATTTTCACGCCCGTCTTTATTATCTAATTTGCCAAATCCTTTGTGATTATCAAATCCTATGACTTTCTTATGTCGATCACCCATATTCCGAATTTCAAGGAAATTGGCCCATGACAACAGAGAGGCCCCTCGGTAAACACCCAGCTCCACAATATCGCCTGGCAAGCGCATCACCTGCTTATACAAATCATAATGAGCAAGAAACTTTTTGAGAAATACTCGTCGAGAGTAGACTTGAAAATTTCTCCAAATTTCCCGTTTCGAAATATTAAATTTCTCAAAATGCTCATCAAGAAGGTGTTCAATGTTGTCATCTGCTCCCCAATTTGTTCGACCATCAAGGACCCCATTGCTATTTGGCGCATTATTCTGTGATTGACTCATGGAAACTCCCTTACGGTCCCATCGGTTCGCACGAAATGACCTTCAACAATATTAAAATAATCTTTTCCATCGATCGCATCTTCTGGACATATCAACCGAAACTCCAAGGAACGCCGCGCGAGGGTACATCCTTCTGGGACAAATGTTCGATGAATGGTGAGATCTCCAAAAAGCAAGCAATCACCAAACTCCAGATCGTAATGCTTAACCGATGCCCATTCCTGGCGAGCAAGACCTGCTCCGTGACCGTTAAGGGGAGCATGCGCAAGCTCACTGTTGGCATCCAAGGCAAATTGAAGAGTGGAGTGGTGTAAAGGTTTTTCATTCATGGGGATCCAACAGGTCATGATTCGCTCATGCCCCCAAGCACCCAGGATTTTTTGATATCCCACATCTTGATGCCATGGGACTAAATGCTTTGCGGACTTAACCAACCTCACTTGAGGGGGAAACACCACCCAAATAAATGAATCGATCAACCCTATTAACTCAGAGGAAACTTCTTTCCAAACCTCATACCAGCGAGGGTCCATTCGTAAGGCATCAGTTCCTGCTCCAACCTTTAACCCGTTTAATTCGCGTTGAGTTGGAGCCATCATTTGCCGGTCTTCTTGAATTCTCTCAAGATAATGTCTTAAATCTGTCAGGAGTCCCCTGGGCAACCCTTCCGAGACATGATTGACAAAATGGCGAGATGGTGTAGATGTTGGCATAAATTCATCCATCCACTTTCAATATAAGATGACATCTCCATAATCACCATTAAACCGGTGCTCATCAATAAACTTCCCCACCAGAACGTTTGCCCGAGAGGGACTGGCCTCAACCTCATAAGAAAGAGCTTTGACCAGATCAGCACTTTTTCCTTCTGGAATAGCCGCAAGATCTTTAATGAGTTCCTGGACCAAATGACCCTCAGAATCCTTCGCCCATGTCTTTCGGGCGACTTCTAAGGCAAAATCAAAATATCCCAACAGAATCGCCGTCACAAAAAGAACGTATTGCCGTCGACATTCACAGGAAGGATCACTATTTTCCTGAGAAAACGTTTCTTTAAAAAAAACTGCATCTGCCCAAAGAGGCCTTTCAAGCCCCTTTTCTCTTTGCTTGTTCAGTTGTTTACAAGAACGAAAAGACATATCCGAGAAGCCATAAAATGAAAAACCCAGCTCTCGAAGGAATAGTTCTATTTCCGAAAATAATTTTTGTCCCCGATAAATCTGGCAAAATTCCACTTCAACAAGAATGGCTGATGTTCTCTCTGTCAGCGTTCTTTTTGCTCCCGTGAGTATTTCATATTCAGTTCCCTGGGTATCGATTTTCAAAAATTCTCCCCAATTGGGCTCATGCACCCTGCGAGAAAACAACACTTCGTCAAGAGTGGTCGTATCGACATTGGCGCATCCAGTCTTTTGGAATTTCACCATGTTATACCGATCAATGAATTCATTATTTGGCTGGCGCAAAGAATGATTGGTTTCGGCTGCGAGTAAATGAAGAACCGAATTCCCCGTTTTTTCTGCTAACGCCACTGGCTCAAATTCACACATGGCCCAAGGGGACCTCTGCGTGGATACCTCTCTTAATCGTTGGCACTCAACTTTATCAGGCTCAAATCCCAAAACCCCTGTGACTTCTGCTAGTGGTTGCACAAGTGGATGAATTCCACCTCTGGCACCAATATCGACAAAGCCCAATGGGCGTTTCTTTAGTTCTGAATAAACTGGAGTTTTTCTGAATATGAGATGATTAGATAGCCTGTTCACAAGAACCCCCTTGTAAAACCCCACGATCATATCCATCGGAAGTCAAGGATATCTCTCCTCGTTTAGCCGAAAACCCGGAACGAAATTTCTCTCCTTGTCGAATATACGTCAAAAGCAGGGCTCGCCTAAATTGGTCCTTGGTCGAATTGTTATGCGAGGAATGGATCAAGTGACCATGAATAAACACAACCCCCCCACGAGAAACACTAAGATCAATCGGAGAATATTTTTGGGGCAAAATCACCTGCTGACAATTGGCGTTTGGATCTTGTCCAAATGTCTCCCTCTGAAGAATGGCTTCGGTTGGCAATATTTCCTCATTATGACTTCCTACAAAAATAATTAATCCACCGTTGTGGGGAGTGACGTCGTCTAGGGCAACCCAGGCGGATCCAAAAACTTCAGGGTTTGCTTGAACGTAATAATTATCTTGGTGCCGAGAAAAACCCGGAGTCCCAGGACGACAAAAAAAGAATTGGCTTTGAAGACCGCTTACCGGACCAGAGAAGAGATCCGTGAATATTTCGACAATTTTTGAATTTCGCATAGCCTGAAAAAATCGCTCATGAATTCGGTGAGGATTCATTACGGGCGTTAAGGTTTTATCCTGATAGGAGGGAAGAGCATGAGATGCCGCTATTAAGTCATCACATTGATGAGGAGTAAAAATATCATCAACTACACAAAACCCATTTTCATTAAAATAGGATCGATCGAAGGACTGCATACAGGACATCCAAGGTGTTTTTTCTAAGCCACTAGGCGCAATCCGGTTTTCCACTCTGCAAAACTTAAGAGCGATAAAGATGGTATATGCTCAAATTCCCCAGTCAGCACAAGATGCTTCAATTCATCTGGTGAGACTGTTACTGGGGCTTCATTGGTTTGAGATGTTGCCGAAACATCTAATTGACAGCCTTGAGCCAAAAACAGATGTCCTTTTGAACCAAACCGATTTACCATTAAATGCCCGCTGGCCAAATACACCCATCCGGACGCGCGATACCCCGTTTCCTCAAATAATTCCCGGGCGGCAGCCTGCTCCGGACTTTCTCGACTATCCACAAACCCAGCGGGAAATTCCAATGTTACCTTCCGAATAGCATGTCGAAATTGCCGTACTAGAATAATGTCCCCATCCTTGGTTAGAGCCAACACTAAAACCCCATCCGAACTGTCGATTCGATAGAAGGGCTTGTGCTCAAGAGAAGAACTACCCTCCCAATATTCTTCATGGACCTGAAACCACGGACAGGAAAAGACCGTTTTGGCATCAGAAAATTTTGGATAAGAAGAAGTCATCAGTGGTCGATTTTTACGCACGCTTTCCTACAAGAACCTTTTCTTTTTTCTTCTTATCACCATCCATCACAGAAAATTCGCTTAGTACCGACCCCTTTGACATTTCTGCTACTCCCGAAGCCTCTTCGCTATATCCCATTTGATAGGATTCGTCATAATAGATGATGCTACTGCCTGACTGCGTGAACGAAAATGGTACGCAAATATAGGGTTTCATGGCTGAGAGGAAAGTAGGCTGCTTATGAATTGGAACAAAAAACAACATAAACCCACTTCCTCCCGCACCGGAAAGCTTCCCGCCTATGGCTCCATGGTTCAACGCCTGCTGGTAAATCTCATCAATATTGGCATTGGAAATATCTTCAGAAAGGGACCGTTTCAGCATCCAACTTTTATGAAGCAACTTCCCAAATGATTCCAAAGACCCCTTTCCACTTAAAATTTCGATTCCCTGATCGACCATTCGGCGCATGTCTTTTAATTCCTTGGCGCGAGTCGAGAAATTTTTTGTTGAATTTTTCGCAATTTCCGAACCAAGTCGACTCGTTCCTGTGTAGAGCAAAACCAGGCTCTGTTCCAGTTCTGCCACCCGTCCGGCCATGACAGTGACCGGCTCTACCTGAATTTGTCCGTCCGGAAAAAATTGAATGAAATTTAATCCACCAAATGCCGCCGCCACCTGATCCTGTGACCCAACCGTTTCATGTAAAATATCTTGCTCTAACATTATGGCCAGACGGGCCAACTCCATCTTCCCTAACATTCCCCCCTTTAACCCCGTCAGCGCTTTCATAAGTCCAACGGAAAATGAGGAACTGGAACCAATCCCGCTTCTGGCCGGCAAATCCCCTTGATGCTGGATTTCTACCCCCTGTGAATCATCAAAGCCTAAAAAACGTAAGCCTTCGCGAACTGCAGGATGAAGAATTTCTGCAATGCTGGAAACCGTTTCAATATGGGACCACACAATACGGTGCTTAATGTCGAAAAATGGCGGGAGGTACCGACAGCTCAGATAACAATACTTATCAATAGTGACAGAGAGAACAGCCCCCGACTCCTTAAGATACCATTGGGGGAAATCTGTCCCTCCTCCAAAAAAAGATATACGATAAGGTGTCCGGGAAATTATCATGCGGCTAGAACCATGGCTTTTGTTTTGTCACGATGATAGGTCAATAAATGCTGCAGGGTATCTTCGAAGGGTATTTCTGGAGCCCACCCAGTGGCTTGATGAAATTTTGTGGTGTCAGGAATCTGCAACGTTACATCGGAAGGACGAAGGAGGGCGGGATCTACAAGATGTTCAATGGGACAGCGTGCCATTGTTTTCAACATTGCAAGCATATCCCCACACGTCATGGTACGATTGCCTCCGATATTGTAGACCTCCCCGGGCACACCATGCTCTAGGAGCAACCAATAGGCTCGAACCGCATCGCGAACGTCGGCAAATGTGCGAATACTGTCGAGATTGCCTACCCGCACAGGGTTGGCTCGGATGCCGGCTTCAATCTCGACGATTTGCTTCGCATAGGCGCTTTCCGCAAAAACATCACCCCGCCGAGGCCCTGTATGGGTAAACATTCGGGTGCGATAAGTCTTGATCCCATACGAGAGAAAATATTGATACGCCACCATATCTTCGCCCACCTTAGAAACCGCATACGGACTGGCAGGACGAAACGGATTAGATTCTTTTATAGGCACCTCGTTCTCTAAGACCTGGCCATAGACTTCCGAAGAGCTACAAACATGAATTTTGGTATCGATGCCCGTTATCCGGATGGCATCGAGTAAATTGGTGGTGCCAATAACATTCGTATGCAAAGTATCCACAGGCGCATCGAAACTCGTCGTGACAAATGATTGTGCCGCTAAATGAAAAATTCTTTCGGGTTGGACTTTTCGAAGAAGGGCAACCAACGAATGAAGATCCCGCAATTCGGCATAGTGTATATTGACCCGATCCAGAAGGTGACTAATATGGGTTAATGGGCTGCGCCATCTCAGCATGCCATGAATGTCCACACCAGGATGATGGGACAAGATATACTCAGCTAAATGACTACCTACCATCCCCGTCATACCCGTGATCAGAACTCGCATGAAGATCGCTCCTTCATTTTCGTCGAGAAACCAAAATATTCCTAAAATGGGCCCTTAAATCGCTTATACACATCTACCATCGATTGCATGTCTGGTAACTCAATCCCATGTTTTTCATTCCCTATCACGATTGAAGCGACGGCATGCACGAATTGCCGAAGATCAGGATAGAACATATCTTCTAATGATTTGGCAGTGGGGCAAGGCGCCGGCTGCATAGCTAACGACACGACAGGGTGCTTTAAACAAGATGGGTTGCGTTCGGCCACCACTCGACAAACCTCTGCACAGACCCCATATTCCCGCCAACTCGTGTCGGCAACCACCAACCGTCCGGTTTTTTCCACACTCTGCATCACCAAATCCCATGTAGGATGGGAAACGCAATGCAGATCAATGACTTCGCACTGAATACCCGCCTTAGATACATGTTCTGCCGCCCTCATGGCTTCCAACACCATGATTGACGTCGCCACGATCGTGACATCAGCACCTTCCCGAACGATATAGGATTCAAAGGGGTTTCGATGAGGATTGGGCAACGGGTCGAGATGAAAATTCAAGTCATACATGAGTCGGTGTTCAAACGAAATGACCGGCCCTCGATACTGGGTAATCACTTTCGGATAGGTATCGAGAATGGCTTGTGAACTAGACGGCATCACCACTTTTAACCCGGGAATATGGGCGAACAACGACTGAAGGCTTTGTGAATGTTGGGCCCCTTGTCCCCAGCTACGCCCGACAATCATTCGAATGAACATTGGGACCTCAAACCGGCCACCGAACATATACTTGTATTTGGCAGCCAGATTGATGATTTGATTCATCGCCAATAAAGAAAAATCAGCTCGAATATGAGTTTGGATCGGGTAAAGACCATTTAAAGCGGCTCCGATGGCCACACCCGTCATCCCCTCCTCGGCAAGCGGAAGGTCCATCACCCGGTCTCGGCCAAACTCTTCCGCCAACCCGAGAGTGGAACCAAAAATTCCTTTATGATCGTCCACTCCCTGTCCCATGATGACCACGGCGTCCTGATGGCGAAGTCCTTCACGCATGGTCCAGTGAAGGGCATCTCGATAGCTCATGACTCTTCTCTCGGGAAGAGAGCCTGGTAGGCCATCGTCCTTAAAGTCCACCTCTGAGGCCAGAGCGGTATTACACAACATCACAGAGCAACTCCTCGATTGCTGGGAAAGGACTCCTTTGGGCAAATTGGATAGCGGCCTCAATTTCCCCAACGATGGCAGGCCTAAAGGATTCGACTAAATCCTGGCGTTGTACCAAAGGATCCTGGTGTCTCCAGACGTGCAATTCTGAAATATTGCGATACCCACACGAAAAATCATCTCCCGGGCCAACATGTTCTTTATAGCGAAATGTTTGAACCTCCACGAAGCAAGGCGCTTGAGTCGTTCGGACATGTCCAATGACCTCCGACATAGTTTCAGCCACTTTCACAAAATCATACCCTTCGGCAATGTGGTAGGTTTTCAGTCCATACAATCGGGCATGCTCTAAAATTTCAAAATTTTGTCGGGCCTTACGAAAAGAATGAACGGCCAGTCCATTATTTTCACAGAGAAAAATGACCGGCAGGCAATGAAGGGCAGCAAAATTTAAGGACTCGTGATACACTCCCTCCTCCGTCGCTCCATCGCCAAACACACCCACGATGATTTGATTTTTCTTCAATCGCTTGGCAGCCAGGGCGGCTCCCACAGCATGAGGAATCGTACTGGCAACCACAGCCGATGCTCCCATGAATCCTACATCAGGTGCGGCTAAATGCATTGACCCTGCTTTGCCGCGTGCACATCCAGTCACCTTGCCATACAGTTCGGCAAACATTTCATTCAAATTCCCCCCCTTAGCCAGGTAAAAAGCGTGACTTCGGTAAGTAGAAAAAAGGAGGTCCTGATTCGTAAGAGCCTGACAGGCTCCTACCGCTACCGCCTCTTGCCCAATCGACAAATGAACGGGACTTTGAATGACGTCGCTGGGATACAAGTCAATGATATGTTCTTCGACCAGCCGTATGCGTAATGCTTGATAAAACAATTGTTCAAATATATTGGTCACAGACTTTTCCATTGTTCGTTTTCTCACGAGTGGGAATACATCAACGTTTTTGAGGCCCGTTCCCCAAAGACCTCATGCGCCTCAGACCAGGATGTAGGCGTCCCAATATCGAAAAGCTCTCCCGGTTGGGCATAACCGTGCAGCCCCCACCCGACCCACTGAGGAAGAATCTCTCGTTCCAACGACACCGTTCGACTTTCGGGTATCGAATCAATAACCTGTTTTTCTATTAAATACATTCCAGCATTGACCCATTCAGGCTTTCCCGTAGACTCTTTTTCCGAGAATCTCTTCACAACACCTTCCTCTTCTACTTCCACAAGGCCGAAAGCCCCACTGGATTGTTTTTTGGCTAAGACCAGAGTCATCGTACTATTTCGAGAATCATGGAACGCCATAAACTGCTCAAGGTCCACATCCACATAGGAATCGCCATTACACACAAGAACCGGAAATGTTTTGAGTAAAGGCAGTGCCTGTTTCAGGGCTCCAGCAGTCCCCAATGGTATCTCTTCATGGGAATACACCAATTGAAGACCTTGATAGTCGTCCTTTAAGACATTGGACAAGGAATCACCCAAATAACCGCTACACACCACAGCACGTTGTATTCCTGCATGAACAATTTGATCCAGGACATAGGTAAGAAAGGGTCGCCCGGCAACATTTGCCATGACTTTTTGACGATCATTGACCACTGGCCGCAATCGAGTTCCCAGACCACCAGCTAGGATGACGCATGTGAGCTGATGAAGGAATGGTTGTTTAATGTTTCCAGCGCAAAGCAATGTATGACCATCCTATTCCATGTCAATAATTACGCTTCCCTTGGCACGGGCCATTTCTGCAAAAACTGAATACAAGGGACCACATCAAGCAAGAACTACAAATCCTGTGCCAAAGAGACACGAAGCTCGGTGTCGCAATTCGCACAAGGGAAGGAAAACACATAGGAAAAATTTTCCTACATGTACTTTGTCAATTGATTGTTGGAGGGAGATAAGCGGAAAAGAGAAAGATTACCTGGATAATCTCAGAAATTTACGTAACCGTTGAGCACAGCCAGGAAGATTAAGAAGAGGATTGGGAATCGAGGTCTTTCCTCTGAATTTTGAGTCCCTTTGAAAGAGATGGAATTTGAGATGGATCTACTGAAAGCGCATTGAGATTTTCTTGACGGACGGCTTCGTAGAGTTCTTCTCGAAGGACGCGCATATGAGATGGGCATTCTATGCCGAGACGAACTTGTCCACCCTTAATTTGCACGAGGACGATTCGAATATCTTCGCCGAGTCGGATCGCTTCATCTTTTTTTCTGGTGAGAATAAGCATGGTGCCTTCCTTGGCCGAGTGATTACCAGCACGAGCTGGGATTACGACATGAATATGATCAAACTGAGGCCGGTTCGTTCTCCATTACCGTCGCCGGCGACGCCGACTCCTCTTCCCGCATCAAAGGGAATCGTAAAGGAATAGATTCATGCAAAATGAGTTGCTTCCCTTTTCGCGTGCGCAAATTGACCACAAGAGGCGCACGTAAATTTGCCGTGGCGCGTTCCGGTTCTCCGGTAGGAATCGTCACAACCGCCAAAATAAGAACAGGGTCGGATGGCGTAATTTCGAGCTCGGCCATTCCCTCGTCGGAAATTTCAGCTTGAAATGTTTGATCAAGGAGATGAACGTCAATGATCACAAACGCTAAATCGGGTTCATGCACCGATTGAAACCATTGATACTGACAATCTTCTGCCACATCAAGCACGACAAATGTTTGCACGGTGGGAAAACCCACAAGTCCTGAAGGAAACGTCAGCAAGGCCTCTGCTGATACTTCAATCTCTCCAAATCGACCAGTCTGAATCGTAACCATGTGCTTACCTCCCACCATTGTACATACCTACCCTCCACGTTACCCTAGGTCGGGGTTCCTGACAAACAAGGCTCTGAAGATGCCGGCTGTTGAATCGCATCAGCACACACTTGCGCCAACTCATCTAAATCATAGGGTTTTTGAATAAATCCAACCGTGCCCTGATTCAATAACTCCTGCACGGCATGGTTTCGATCATAGCCGGTACACAATAAAATTTTACTGTCGGGCCAAATCCGGCGTAGTTCCGCAAAACACTCCGGTCCGCTCATTTCCGGCATGACCATATCTAACAGCACCAAATCAACGCCTTGACCCGATTTCTGAAAATACTCCACGGCTTCTCGTCCCCCTAGGCAAATCGTCGTGGTATAGCCGACATATTCGAGAATGGCCTGAGCGGCCTCGGCAACGGCCTCTTCATCATCAATAATCAAGACATGCCCCGTCCCGACAGAAGGCGCGGGGACAGCATCGGAAGATATTTGCGGCACCTCACAGAGAATAGATGGAAGATAGACACGCATCGTCGTACCTACACCTAACGTACTCGTCACCCCGATATAGCCATGATGGTTTTTCACGATGCCATAGACCATGGCTAAACCCATCCCCGAGCCACGTCCCAACTCCTTGGTGGTGAAAAACGGCTCGAAGATATGCGCCTGGACCTCTTGAGGAATCCCATCCCCGGTATCGGTAACCCGCACCACCACATAGTCACCAGCAGCCAATCCAGGAATATGCGAAGCCTGTCCTGCAGAGACCGTTTCATTACTCGTCTGAAACACTAAATCCCCTTTGTCCGACATCGCATCCGACGCATTAACCGCCAAATTCATTAGGACTTGAAACAACTGATTGGGATCCCCGACTACCCACGGTTCTTCCGCTAACAATTCGGTGTGCAAGGCAATCTTTTTTTCTACCGTTCGACTCAACAATCCGGTGACCTCCTGAATCACACTATGTAGATCAACCGGAACATGATGATGCTTGCCTTGACGCGAAAACCCTAATAATTGTGACGTGAGCTCTTTTCCGCGATGGGCCGCTTTTTCAATGACATCTCCCGCCTTCCAAGACCCTTGGGACTCCTCCCCTCGAGCCTTCAATAATCCCGCATGCGCGAGAATGGCGGTCAAAATGTTGTTCATATCATGAGCCACACCAGAGGCTAAGCGCCCGACGGCCTCCATTTTTTGTACTTGGCGCAACTGTTGTTCCAATTGAGTATTTTCAGCAGCCATCTGCTGTCGCACAGTCATATCCCGCGCAACACATAACGTTTGCCGTCGACCTTGAAAACGCACCTCTCGCTCAATTTGTTCAACGGGAATTTCCGTACCATCTTTCTGACGCAACAGTGAATCGGTCCATCTTGAATGCTCTTTCTTGTCTTCAAGATTTGAGGCCGACGACATCGTTTTCATGAAATGAGGATGGATCTCACTCAAGGTCCGGCCAATCAACATGTCAGGGGTATATCCTAATTGCTCCGCCCCACTGGCATTGATATGCCCTATGATCCCCTGATCATCGTAAATCACCAGGATATCCGGCAGAATTTCGAACAAGTCCTGGAACTGCGCCTCGGATTCTTTGAGATCACTGGTCCGCACCTCGAGGAGATGCTCCACCCGGGTCAGTGCTCGTTCCCACCGCCATTTTTCACAATGGGCCAGGATCTCCTGCGCATCACACTCTCGGGGCAAGCAGAAATCGGCTTCTTTTCCAAGTACATACCTGCGTGAATCACCATCCACGTGGGACCGTAACTCAATACACATGGCATCCGGACAGTCGCGTCGGCACCAGGACAGAACCTCTTGAGTGGTCGCGTCGGTTAGAGGATGATCAATGATCAGGATATCAGGTTTCGGCAAGGCTCCGGCAGCGAACATCTGCGTACCATTCTGCCAACCTTGCACGTGCCACCCTCTGGCCACAAACGCAGACCGAATTCTGACTAGATGATGATCATTGGCAGATACAATCCACAGACGAAACCCTTTTGGAGAAGAGGGGGCCTCCAGTAAGCGAGTGACCTGATCCCGAATCCGCGCGGGTTCAGCAGGCATGGGCAAGAAGGCAGAGGCCCCGATGTCAGCCAGCAGGGACTCTGCATCCATTCCCGAATAGGTCGCGGAAACGATAAGAACCGGGGGAACAGAATGACCCGAGTGAGCCTCAGTATGCAATAATTCACAAAATCGCCACCCGTTGATTCCAGGCATATGAAGATCTAAGACAATAAGATCAGGAGAATGTCCAGCCTGAAGCCACTGCCAGGCTGACCTGGAACAGGTAAAGCGAATGACCTGTTCATGGCTATGCTCTAATACGCTGGCAAGAAAATGGAGTTGAACCGGATCGTCGTTAATGACAAGTAATGTGGCCATGCTTAGGCTTCGTTACTGATTGGTGAAACATACATCGGCGAAAAGGGCTCTTCGGCCTGCGCATCAAATTGAATATGATGAACGGCATTTCGTCCGCTATTTTTCACCCCGTAGAGCGCACGATCCGCCGCTTGGATCAGCCGTTCAATCGGGATCGAATCTGGATTCATCCACGTGGTCACACCTTGACTAATCGTCACGGTCAAATCCACATGGTAGAACCGAAACGGCTCAGTACAAATGGCTTCCCGGATACGTTCTGCTAATCTGATAGCCTGCGAATCATCGCTATTGGGCAGAACAACCAAAAATTCTTCCCCACCATACCGACCGATCGCATCGTACGACCGTAAACAATTGCGCATGCGACGGGCCACTTCAATCAAGACCTGATCCCCGGCCACATGCCCATAGGTATCATTCACATTTTTAAATCCATCCAGATCAGCCAGAATCAAACTTAAGGGTTGGCGTTCACGCTGAGCCCGGTTGATTTCGTTCAATAGGGCGTCCAGGATAGCCCCATGATTGAGAATTTGGGTAAGAGGATCTTGCATCGCTTGAATACGAAGCGTTTCCCGAGCGGAAATCAACTCGTTTTGCAAGTCGACAATTCGTTTACCCGCTCTCAAACGGGCTTCTAACTCGCCCAAATGAAAGGGCTTGGTAAGATAGTCATCAGCACCCGCATCCAACCCCACAATCAAATCTTCTGGATTATTTTTCCCCGTCAATAGAACAATATAGACGTACGGACAATCTTTTTTCGAACGAATTTTTTGGCACAATTCAGGACCATTGAGGCCGGGCATCATCCAGTCCAAAATGGCGACATTCGGCACCAGCCCACCCTGGAGAATTTTCCATGCAGAATCTCCATCCGTACAGGACGTGACCTCATGCCCCCACTGGCGCAAGCGATACACCACCATGTGCAAGGTTAACGGATCATCATCGACAACAAGTATTCGCATGGCAAGACCGGCCCTTTTATTCTAATCGTTCTCCATCACGGTCGTTATAAATAACTCCTGCGAAACTGTTCAAATTCCCCAGAACTATGCAAATTTATTTATCGAATAAAATTCAATAAACTTGTTTCAAATTGTCGAGACAAGGTAGCCAGAGACGCCTCCAACGTCCCCTGTAACGACGTAAGCTCGGAAGCAACCTTGGCAAAATCTGCATCCTCAAAAGAAGAACGAAGCGTTTGTGTATTGGCCGAAATCAAATCCAGGCTGTCCTTTACGGTATCCAGGCGATTCACTCGCGCTCCGATGGAAGCTCGTGCATCGGTCACCTGCGGAAGTGTCTGATCAAATTGTCCGATAGCCGCGGCAATCCCGGCTACATTATTGGTTACTAACGCCTGATGGAAATCTTGAAGGTTTTGAAATAAATCCGCCGTCGGACCGGAAAAGACCTGATTCCCCGCCACATTAGACGTCACGGTTTGGCCATCGCCGATTTCTACCTCAATCGCCGCTCCATCTCCTTGGTACACATACCCAACACGGACAGAGAATTGATCCCCGGCCGCAGGAGCAGTCCCGCCGTTCGTCAATGTGACATCGACTCCATCAAAAGAAAATACCGTTCCGCTCGAATAGGTTTGTCCACCCAAAACGGTTTGCCCACCGGTCAGATTGATCACATCGAACGTGGTAGCCGTCGTGAATTGAATGCGATAGCCATCCCCCTGTAACGCCGTTGGGGTAGCAACGGCCGTCCCAATTGTCGCGCCACCCGTATTGCCAGTATGAGCCGTTCCCGTGACCGATCCCGGAATATAGGGGGTCGTGTGAGTTTGACTTCCCGCAAAAATAAACCGCCCATTGAGTTCAGTATTTCCAATCCCCACTAATCCTTCAATCAACTGTTGGACTTCCTGGGCGGCATTCCGACGTTCCACCTCGGTATTGGTATCGCTACGCATCCGAATGGCTAACTCTTTAGCGCGTTGAATCGAGTGCCCGGCTCGATCTAAGACACTATCCGATAAATTCAACCGCCCGACACCTTCATTCACCGTGGCCAAACGGCGTTCCGTGGTCCGCAAGACATTGCGAAATTGATTGATTCGCTCAGCCGCCGAGGGATCATCAGATGGACGATTGACGCGTTTCCCTGAAGCAATTTGCTCTGTACGTTCAAAAATATTCGTGCGTAAATCACGGAGTGCCGTGACAAGGGCATCTACTTGCTGTCGTTCAGTTACTCGCATAGGACGATTCCTGTTCTCGGCTTACCTAGCCAACGAGGCCAACCATCTTCAAGCATGCGCCATGCATCCTGAAACTAACGGCCCATCGACAAAACGGTTTGGAATAATTCATCAGCCACCGTAATCATTCTGGCTGAGGCTTCAAACGCTCGCTGGAAACTCAGAAGATTGGTGAGTTCCTCATCCAAAGACACACCGGACACGCTTTCTCTCAAACTTTGCAATTGGTCCACCTCGAGAGTCACAGCATTGAATGTTAATTTGGATTCACGGGCTGCACTGCCCACATCACCGATGGTGATCGTGTGATAATCGTTCAAGGTCAGATTTCCTAAGGAAGTCAGTCTCGAGGTATGAATGCCAACCAACGCCAACCCATTCGTATTATCACCAGGAACCTTCGGCCCAGTGAGCGCCGTAGAAGGTTGCGAAGCCGCAGCAATACGGTTGGTATTGGTAATCGCTACTCCCAACCGTTGCGCCGCGCCCTTGTGGGCACCAAGATGAAACACATCTCCTGCTGCCGGCGTTCCCGTGAGCACGACATCTAAACCATCGAAACTAAACGCATTCCCGGAAACATAGGCTCCTCCAGAAATGACGGTTGCCCCCGTATCCACATTCACCACATCAAACGTTGACGCTCCGGTAAATTGCACTTCATAATTTTGAAACGTCTGCAAGGGAGGACCGGTGACCGGAGTAATCGCTACGGACGTTCCAATGGCCGTACCAGTATTTTTATCGTCAGCCAAGGGTGCCTGCGGACTTATCGCGGTGAAAAATAGCTGCCCTGTTGAATCATCAAGACCATAGCCCGCAGCATGCTGTTGATTGAATTCATTCACCAATACAGCCGCTAATCGATCCAACCGATCTTGGAAACCGACAACATCGGTATCCCGAGCGACCAACAGTCCTCCAATTTTTCCTCCATGAATGTTGTGAGAAATGGCAAATGCATTGCCGTCACTCCGGACAAAGGCCACATCTTCAAAAGGGGGATTGTCGGCATCGGGAATGGTCGAGAGCGCATTCGCATGATTCCCGCCAACCAGGAGTTGCCCGCCCACGTTGATACCAATACCGTCTCGCAATTCCACTTGCTCGATATCTACTAATTCCGCAATGTCATTAATCAACACCGCTCGTTGGTCTCGCAAATCCGGGGCTTCCCGACCACTCGACTCTGCCTTAAAAATTTCATCATTCAGAGACGCCACGCGTGCAGCCAACCCGTTGATCGTCTCGACATGACGACGAATCTCCTGGTTGGCATCCAAGCGAATCTGGTTAAACGCGCTGGAATGTTCCACAAACACCTGTGCAAGGGATTCCCCTTTCGCCAACACCACCGTGCGTTGAATGGGACTTTCCGGATTCGTGGTGACATCTCGGAGGGCATTAAAAAATTCGGTAATACCATGAGATAAGCCTGAATTTTCCGTTTCCGTCACGATCCCATCAGCTTCTGATAAGAATGTCGTCCGAGAGGTGATAAATCCCAGGTCCTCATTACCGGCAGTCAATTGATTTTCAATAAAGGTATCCACGGTCCGTCGGACATGGGCGACCTGCACCCCACTCCCTATCACCCCTTGAGCAGGACGATTGGTCTCTAAGACCACTTCCTGCCGCGAAAACCCCTTGGTATTAATATTGGAAATATTGTGTGAAGTGGTTGCAAGACCCTGTTGATGGGCCTGTATCCCGGAACGGGCAATATTAAAAATATGGCTAATGCCGGACATGTGCGCCCTACCCTTGCAATTGAACGGAACTGAGGACAGAAGGAGCCCGCAAGGCTCCTGAGCCCTGATACACAGGACCAGTACCTACGCCGGCATAAATGAGATGAATCGCTTCCCGAACAACATGTTGCATCCGTTGAATACTGGCTTCATTCTTTTTGCCTTGTTCCTGGATTTTTTGGGTCAGTCCAATTAAATCCTGGAACTTCGATGTGGCTATCGCAGCTTGTCGATGTGAGAGATTTCTTAACCAATCAGCCAGATGCCCGTGATGGCCAGAGCCGGCAAGGCGTTGCATCGTCTCCATCACTTGTCGTTCGTATCGACGCATCTCGTCTAAAACTTGCTCCTTGTTCTCCGTCATATCTGCGACGCCTTGTCGATCCATCGCTAACAATAAGCGTTCCTCTTGAGTCAGCAGAGACAGAAATTGATTAAAGAGTTGCTGCATGTCTTCCAACAAGACATGAAGGTTTTCCCATGTGGGGTGGGGTTGATTCGACACAGGATCGTTCTCCATTCTACGAATGATGATTATGAGCCCAGTGCATTAAGAATGGTTTCCCGGGTAATCGCATCAGCCAATTGCCCAGGGGTGGCCATTTCAACGCCTTGAGCCAACGCCTGTTGTACGCGCTGAATCCTGTCGGTTCGAAGGTCTGGCAACTCTGCAGCCCGCGAAGCATGTGTTTGAATGTCTTGAGCCAACCTTGAAAGGTCCACGGCATCCGTCGTTCCGCGATGTCCTTCCGGAGTGTGTCGTACATCCTTTTCATGGCTGGATTTGGATTGGATCTGAAAGAACAGTCTTCCCAGCTCACCACTGGGATCAAGGCCCGGTATTGTCATGGCATCTTGCCTCCTTCTCTCTATCTATCGGAGACAACACCATAAAACTTTACTAAACGTCTTAAGATTTCACGGAAAACGGAGGATTGGACGGGGCATGAGCGAGATCTTCATTGCGAGCCACGGCAGCCAACACATAGTCCGAAAGCCCTATTCCTCCTGCTTGAGCTGCACGCCGGCCGATTTCTTCATCATAAAAAGAATAGAACATTTCGCCCATTTTATTGGCCGTGAGATCGCCTTGGGGAACCGTCTCCCGCATGACTTTTAACAAATAGGAGACAAAATACGATTCAAATTCCTGGCTGGCCTTCTGCAAGTCCCCTCGTCGAGCGGCTTGCTCAACCCGATCCACCTTAGTTCCAGCTAAAGTAGCCGTGACCTGCGAAGTATCGAGCGGTCCCATACCGTTCATGAAGGCTCCACTCTCCCTTAGTCAAACGAGTAAAAGGTGAAAAGAAAAAAAATTACCGGGCAAAAGTGAAGACCAGACTTCTGATTATTGGCTACTTTCCTTGTAATACTCACTTCCACTAGATCAATTCCAAGTCCGCTTGCAGGGCCCCGGCAGCCTTAGCCGCCGTGAGGACAGCCACGAGATCGCGTGGCGTGACACCGACCGAATTCAAGGCTTTCACCAAATCCCCTAACGTCACCGATCCGTCCACTTGTATCACGCGGCTTTTTTCTTCCTCGGCCTCCGCTTCCACGTCCGGCGTAACGACCGTTTGCCCGGCGGAAGACCCGATAAGCCCGGGGGCCTGGGGTTGCGACACATTAAAATCGGTTTGAACCCGAATGGTCAGACTGCCGTGAGAAATGGCCATACTAGCCAATCGAACATGTTCCCCCATTACAATAGTCCCTGTGCGTTCATTCACCACGACCTTGGCACTCACATCGACATTCACATTCAAGCCTTCCACCGCCGCAATCATTTGGACAATGTTGCCCTGGAACCGTTCCGGCACCGCCACTTGAATTTGACCGGAACTCACGGCCGAAGCCAGGCCATCTCCCAGATGTCCATTAATGACTTCCGAGACACGAAGAGCCGTTGTAAAGTCAGCTTGATGCATCGTCAGAGAAAACTTTTCCCATGCATTGATGTCCAGCGAGATCGCCCGTTCCACAATGGCCCCGCCTGGAATAATGCCTCCTGATTGCTGATTTTTGGCCACTGACGTCCCGCCCCCTCCGGATTCAAAACCCGATGTGGAAATCGGTCCCTGGGCCACCGCATACACCTGTTGGTTGGCCGCCTTCAGCGGAGTTAACAATAACGTCCCCCCCCGCAAGCTCTTCGCGTTCGCCAACGAGGACACCTGAACATCCAATTTCATCCCTGGCCTGGCGAATGGCGGAAGCTTGGCGGTCACCATGACCGAGGCTGTATTCTTGGTCAGTAGCTGAATCGGGTCGATCTTGAGATTGACCCCCATGGTATTCAACATCGAAATAATGGCTTGGGCCGTAAACTGCCCACCCACCACGGAATCACCGGTACGATCCAACCCAACAATCAACCCATACCCAATCAACTGGTTATCCCGAACCCCTTCAATCGACGCAATATCTTTGATCCGTGCCGCCTCAGCGGGAGCCGGACTACCCAGCCACAAACCGATCGGAGAGATCCAGGACACCATCAGAATGACGACGACTGGCCAGCAACAATTTTTAAAAAAACTTTGTTGATCTCGTTTCACTGAAGAGTTCTCACTTTTCACCGCTCCCTCAAAATGGGGTCACCCAATTAAACACCCGTGTGAGCCATCCTGGTGTTTGCACATCATCAACAACCCCCAAACCTGTATAGGAAATGTCTGCATTGGCCACCGCAGAGGACGCCACCGTGTTTTGAGTATCCAAATCAATACGGCGAACGATGCCCTTAATAGTCATGGTCTGAGTCTCACTATTCACTTTCACTTTTCGCTTACCCTCTATACGCAAATCGCCGTTGGGGAGAACCTCCACCACTTGAGCGGCGATTGTCCCCCGGAGACTATCCTCACGACTCGTTGAGCCATCACCCTCAAACGAATTGGCGGTTTCGACATCGGCACTAAATAGATTCCGGATATCACCCAACAAATCATGAAGATCAAAGAATCCTCCACTGGCACCGGCATTGAGGCTGGAACTTCTATCGGCTGTCGTATTGGCGGTCTTTGAGCCACTATGCTGTTCCACGATTTGCACGATAACGATATCGCCAACACGACTCGCCCTCCGGTCTTCAAACATGAAGGCTCGGCCATTGCCTGGTTCCCATAACGACCCTAAGGAAGCGGTCTCGGGTTCTCTAATGACATGGGATTCAGTTTCAATTTTTGGCGGCTTTTGAATTTTCGCACATCCCCCCAATCCCCATAATCCCAGGATGACAACCACACACCACAACAGGAGCCCGCGGACCTCTAACACCGTGATCAAAATCCAACCTCCACTAAACCTGCACTGAGGATGGTTCCGATGACTTCACGGCCGGAACTGGTATTTTTCACCGAGATCGTATCGCCAGATTTTCCAGCCGCATTCGCCAAACCCACAGCCTGAACCAACAGCCCGCCTCGTCTCGCTTCGATCATCACTCGATCACCTTTACGAATTATGGGCGGGTCATCCAACATCACTTTCCGAATTGGCTGCCGCGGGGGAAGCGGTCGTAGGACCTCTTTCCCGATGACCTCATCAGGATGAAGGATGAAATCATGGGTCAATGATGGGACATCCACGGTCATCGTCGTGACATCCTCAGCAATCATCACCTCTTTCGGTTTAATCCATCGAGTCGGGGCCGTCACCGTAGCTTGTACCCTGACCTCCCCGACCACGTTGATGGTTTTCATATATTGTCTATCGATGAACAATCCGACCCGGAAAGATCGACGGCCTGTTCGTCCACCACCTGAAAACTTTTCGACTTCAAGGTGAGGTGTTCCCGCTTTCACCTTCAACGGTGTGGTCGGATACAAAATTCGTACGCTCATGCGATGTTGAGGGCGTCCGTATTGTCGGGCGAGCGCCGAATGCACGGCTTGCTCAAAGTGGCCAACGGTGATCGATTGTTCACCCTGAGAACCCGAGTTGGACTGCGCGGCTCGAACGCCTTCGGCGTCGAGCCACCATGCTCCGCCCATCACCAAAAGTCCGATCAGTAGAATCTTACGCATCATTTACCGTCTCAACGTATTCACGACTTGCAACATATCATCAGAAGCTTGTATGGCTTTGGCATTGAGTTCATAAGCCCGCTGCGCCACGATCATGTTGACCATTTCATCTGCAATATTTACGTTTGAAATTTCTAAAAATCCTTGCTGAATGAGCCCAAAACCCGTCGAAAATCCTGGAGTACCTTGCTGGGCAGGGCCGGACGATGAACTTTCCGTGAACAAATTGTTTCCTTGAGCAATCAACCCCGATGGATTATCAAATCGCACTAATTGGATTTGTCCGACCTGAGTCGCCTGAGCCACACCCGGCAGGAGGGCCGAGACCGTCCCATCTTGGCCAATATCTAATTTCAGGGTGCCAGAAGGAATGGTAATACTGGGAATCAAGGGATCGCCGTCCCCCGTCACCACATTACCGGTGCTGTCCCGCTTAAAAGAACCCGCCCTCGTATACATCGTGGTTCCATCCGGACGAGTCACCTGAAAGAACCCGACCCCTTCTATAGCCATATCCAATTCATTAAATGTCTGCTTCAAGCTTCCCTGAACATATTCTTTCGCTACGGTGGTTGGTCGAACCCCTAACCCCACTTGCATCCCCACCGGAAACACTCCGACATTTGAAGCACTCGCACCAGGCAACCGAGAAATTTGATACAACAAATCCGCAAACTCCGCCCGACTCCGCTTAAAACCGGTGGTGTTCACGTTGGCCAGATTGTTGGCAATCGTGTCAATATTGAGTTGCTGTGCAAACATGCCTGTTGACGCCGTATGCATCGCTCGAATCATAAATCTCCCTCTCTGTTCCTCATCACCACAGAGTAGATGAACCAGTGAAAAGGAAGAAGTGAGAAGATGGCAAGCACAAAAAAGCTACCAACCTTCCTCTTCTTTCCATTTTTCCTTGACTTTTGCTCCTTACTCCTCACTTTTCACTCCTTACTTCTCCCAATTACCCTTGCACCCGCCCTGCTTGAATCGCCTGACTGGCCATTTCATCCATAGCTCGAATCGCTTTTTGCATCTGCTCATATTCCCGTGTGACTTTGATCAGCTCCACCATATCCAACGAAGGATTCACATTGGATTTTTCCAACATACCCTGATGCACGGTTGTCTCTTTTGCTCGCGTCGTTTTGTCGGGAACCGTCCAATACAAATCCCCGACTTTAGCGATATCGACGCCTTTGGCCACCTGATCGATTCGTAAAGTATCCACCGTCACATTATTCACGCTAATATTTCCGGTGCTATCAATGACAATTTCTCCCGGCGGCAATTTGATCGCCTTCTTTTTCCCTAGCAGAGGATCTCCGTTATGCGTGACCAAATTCCCCTCAGCATTGCGATGCAACTTCCCCCCACGAAAATAGCGAAGGCCGTCAGGGGTCTCGGCAACCAGGAATCCCTCACCTTGCAACGCCACATCCAACGGTTCTCCAGAAAATGCCAACACGCCTTGTGAACGATCGGGAGGCAGGCCTTCAATGAGAGGAAACAAATCAATCCCGGCGACGGGTGGACTAGCGGTTTGTCCGAGAACCGTGGCAAAAACCGGCCGATCCTTTTTAAACCCCGTCGTCTGCACATTGCCGATGTTATGGGAAAGAACATCCAATCGACGTTCAAGTGCGAGAGCCCCTGCTAGGGGAGGATAAATACCACGATTCATTTCGACCTCCTGACTAAGCGTTCAGGGCGAATTGTGCAACGCATGTGCCAAGGCCTCCTCAAGGACCTCACCCCTAAAAGCCAGCGTGAAATAGGGACATCCCATATATTTCTGTTCAGGAATGTCACGTAAAAGCAGTGGAAGAGAGATAACCCAGGAAAGATTTGCCTAGCAGATCGTATAAAAAGAAAAAGAACCGATGTGAAATTTGATCACGATACAGAGAAAGCTCTCGGCAGAACTTTCCCGTTTGAACAGAATGCTGCCTAGCGACAAAGAAATACGTGAAAAGGGAAATGGTTATGGGGAAGGAAAGGACTTTTTTGTTGTCAGCCGCTCCCTTTTATCTTTTGATGTTTTACAGAGTTACGGAAGGAAGGGTTGGGACGGCGACTCCCGGGGAGATACGTCCCGTAGTACAATGAGCTCCACCCGCCGGTTTGACGCTTGCCCCTCCAGAGTCGAATTAGACTCAATGGGACGGGTCCCGGCAAAACCAGCGGAGGAAAAACGGTCTGACCGCAATTGATGATGCTCCGTAAAATACCGAATCAGGGCATTAGCCCGGCCGGTAGACAAATCCCAATTTGATGGAAATTCTGCCGTGTGAATGGGCTGATTATCCGTATGGCCCTCTACCGCAATCATATTGGGCAAATCCCTAACCAACCCGGCGATTAAATCAAGAAATTCCTGAATCTCTGGACTAATCGCTGAACTACCACTGCTAAATAACGTTTCATCAGAAATTCGAATGCTCAACCCTCGTTCAGTTGAAGTGACCTTGACCCCCTTCGGAACCTTGGCGGTTGAAATGGCGTTTGCCACTTTAAGAAATGATCGGGCATTATCCTTCGATTTTGATTTTTCTTTCACCACAATCGGTTGGTTTTTTGACACAGGAAAGTTCAAGACGGACAGATCACCGATAGGCTTGGTTTTTGTGAAGGAACTAGAGAGCGAATCGCTTAAAACCTTGTATTTCCCTTCGTTGACAGACGAGACGGAATACATCACCACGAAAAAGGCAAACAGGAGGGTAATAAAATCGGCATAGGAAACCAGCCACCGTTCATGGTTTTCATGTTCTTCATGTTTTTTCTTCATCGTAAAACCGATCACCCACTCCTAGGGCAGGACCTATTTTTTGGTTTTCTCAGAACTCGGTAAGAATCCGCTCAGCTTTTCCTCAATCATTCGGGGGTTCTCTCCTTGCGCCACACTCATGAGGCCTTCCACAACCATCAGTTTGCCAGCAATCAAATCCTTGGCTTTAATCTTAATTTTATTGCCCATGGGTAGAAAAACCAGGTTCGCTAATCCGACGCCATACACCGTAGCCACAAATGCCACCGCAATACCGCCTCCTAATGCAGACGGATCGGCAAGATTCTCCATCACATGAATCAGTCCCAAGACCGCCCCGATAATTCCCACGCAAGGAGCATAGCCTCCAAACGCCTCGTAGACTTTGGCATAGGAGGTATATTCTTCTTCGATCACCCCTACTTCGACCTCGAGAATTTCACGAATTTTTGGAGGTTCAGTCCCGTCCACAACCAGTTGAACACCCTTCGCCATAAAAGGATCCTTGATATTCTTCATCTGTCCTTCCAGAGCCAGCAGACCCTGCTTACGGCTGACGTTCGAGAGCTCCACCACCTGGGATATCACCCCTTTCATATCCACATGCACATTCCCAAATACCATCCCGGCCGCTCCCAGTGACTTCACGAAAATCGACATGGGAAACTGGAGCATCACCGCCCCAATGGTTCCACCAAACACAATCAAAAAAGCCGTAAATTGAAGGATCGAACTGAGATGCCCACCCTCTAAATGTTGCCCGCCGACAATGGATCCCAGCGCAATAAGAATTCCCAGTACCGATAAAATATCCATTCCGCTTGGCTCTCCTTAATTCACGGCCCCAATGCCAAATAACAATTCCAGATTCAATAAAATCAACAAGCGCCCGTCCACACGTCCCACACCCTTATGAAAGCCATCAGCTTCGCGACCAGTCGATGGTGGTTGCTCGATAAATTCTTCAGGCAGCCGTAACACCTCTTCCACGGAATCGACAATAAAGCCAAGGATTAAATGAGCCACTTCCACCACAACAATCCGTGTATCCTTCGTAGGCTCCGCTGACGGCAATCCCAATCTTGTCCGTAAATTTATGATAGGAATGACTTTCCCTCGCAGATTGACGACGCCTTCTACAAAATGTGGGGCATTGGGAACATGCGTAATTTCCACCATACGGATGATTTCTTGAACACCAAGGATATCAATGGCATATTCCTCTGGACCCAACTGAAAACTCACCAATTGTAAAACCTCACCACTGCCTTCAAAGGTTTCATCATGGGGTAGCGTATTCGTTACGGCATTCATCAAGACTCCCTCCCTCTCACTCCGCTAAAATCCTCATTGTCCTCTGTTCGTCTACCTTGTTCTTACATAAGCCAACAGATCGTCATTACCGAGTCACGACGCATCGGGAATCCACCGCCTGTATCAACGCGGAACACACATTGACATCAGAAACGATCCTATCGGCTAAACCGGCCTCAACTACCGCTCGAGGCATACCATAGATTAAAGAAGAGGCCTCATCTTGAGCGACAATAGTCCCCCCATACGCCTTGATGACTTGGGAACCGTGCTTTCCATCTTCACCCATTCCTGTCAGCACCACTCCCACAGTCGATGAGCCAAACTGCTCCGCGGCCGAAATCATCGCCTGGTCAATTGACGGCCGATACGGATAGTGTTTTGGCTCTTCAGAGAGAGCAAGCACAGGCAAGCCATCGGCCCGACGCATTATTCGCGCATGTTGATTTCCCGGCACCACGAGACCAACACCAGGATGCAACACGTCTTCATCTTGCGCTTCCCGAATAGGGATAGACGCCACAGCATTTAATTGCTCGGCCAATACTTTCGTAAAATACTTGGGCATATGCTGCACGAAAAGAAGTGCCGCAGAAAAAGCGGAAGGCACATCGCGAACCACCGTCTTTAACAAAGTAGGTCCTCCGGTCGAAGCCCCGATCACGACTAACGGAAAATCGGTCTGTTTCGAAGAGCCCCTGATGGCGGTGGACACGACTGGCCCAAACGGGTGCTCAAGAGCCCTTGTCGCATGTAAATCTGGCAAACCCGAATGAACTTGATCCTTACCCTCGTCTCGAGAAATGTTTCTCTGCCGAAGGAGAGGAAGACGATCTCTCAATAAAAAGGCTTCACGAACTTTGGTATGCAACAGACATTCGATCTTTCCGATCTCGGCATGATCCGAATTCATCGGCTTGGCAATAAAATCCACCGCCCCCCGTTCAAGCGCTTTCAGCGTCACAGCTGCCCCTTCCTCCGTAAGGCCGCTGATCATAATGACTGGAATGGGATGATGAGCCATCACATGATCCAAGACTTCCAATCCATTCATTCCAGGCATCTCGACATCCAAGGTCATCACATCAGGCTGAATGCGTTGAACCTGCGCTATGGCGTTAACCCCATCACTCGCCGTTCCAACAACAGTAAAATCTGTACATTTCATGAGCATCATCGAAATTCGATTTCGCATAAAGAGGGAATCATCAACCACCAAAACTCGAATGGGTTCCCCAGTAACATTCATTGACATACAGCAATAAATGAGAACGCCAAACCCATTTCACATTAATGAACACAAACGGAATACAACCTCAAAGAATATCGATACCATCCAGCCATCGGGTTCTTGAGACCCCATTCGAGACTCTGATAGGGTGCACACATTATTCGTTTATTTATTTTCATAAAGGATACCGATTATGGACAGACCAGCCAGTGCCCAAGCCGAGAGACTGATGCTTGATGCCAAAAAAGCCATTCTTCAGGAACAGCACCAACGCTTCCAGGATTACCAGCGTGAAGAACGTTGGGATGAGGCGTGGAAGCAACTCCATGTCACCTTGACCTGCGCAGCAGATCTGTTGAAAGACTCGGTCGGTTTGTTGGAAAAAGCCGTCAACGCCAAAGCTCAACTTCCACCTCCTTCATCTACACCGACCGACCCGCCTCAACCCCTCGATTGATCAGACAATACCGCCATGGCTACCTTCAAAAAGACTAGAGAACCGAGACGGATGAGGACGGCCTCATCCGTTTTAGACTTTAAATACACTCACCGTCTTCTGTAGATCGTTTGCCAACGTACTCAACTCATGACACGCTTGAGCAGACTCTGTAATTCCGCTGGAGGTCTGTCTCGTCGTTTGGCTCATGGCCTCTAAATCCCCGGCAATTTGTCGCGTAGCATTGGATTGTTCCTCTGCCGCACTGGCAATCTGCTGGATCATGCCAGCTGTGGAATTTATCATGGAATGAATTTTGGAAAGAGCTTCACCGGTCTTATTGGCCAACTCAACACCATGCCCAACCTGATTGGTTCCTTCATCCATCGAAGCCACAGCAATTTTGGTATCCTGCTGAATTTGCCGAATCATATCGCCGATTTCCTTCGTGGCCTTGGTCGTGCGTTCAGCCAACTTTCTTACCTCATCGGCCACCACCGCAAAACCTCGCCCTTGCTCTCCGGCTCGAGCCGCTTCGATGGCCGCATTGAGAGCTAACAAATTGGTTTGATCCGCAATATCCTCAATCACTCGAACGATGGCACCAATTTGATCCGATGAGCGGCCTAATGTGGTAATGATGTTCGCAGCCTGCACCACTGCTTCAGACACTTGTTGCATCCCAGTGACCGCTTGAGTCACAACTTCTTGACCAGAACGGGCCGTCTCTGCCGTTTCCTGAGCAATGCGGGCGGCTTCGGTAGAATTTCTGGCCACCTCACCCGCCGTCATGGTCATTTCCTCTACGGCCGAAGCGGATTGGACGGCTCGCGACTCTTGGCCTTCTGCAGCACGAACCACATTATCGGCAGTGGATGCTAAATCAATGGTCGAGGTGGCCAATCGATTGGTCGCCTGATTGACCAATGAAACCGCGCCATGCATTTTTTGGATAAATAAATTAAAATCGCGCGCCAATCCAGAAATTTCATCGGATCCACTTCCCACAGGAACGCGTTTGGTTAAATCACCTTCCCCCTGGGCAATATTGTGGGAAATCGCCGCTAAGGAGTGGAGGGGCCTCAACACAAACAGATGGATGAGCCAATAGACGGCTACAAGGAAGACCACAATAATCCCCACCATCCACAATCCTGAATAGATAACGGAACTCTGCATTAAGGTCTGCGCATTCGTCATCGGTATGGCCACTGACAGCATGCCAATCACATCGCCGATGCTTTTTCCTGCATGACAGTTGACACACGCTTCCACCGACGCACGATCGGCACTCGCCCGAAGAAACGTGGGAATCCCATCAATGACCTGGACATCACTAAAGCTTTCAACGCCATTATTGATTAATTCCATCGCATGCGTTTCGAAAGCAGTTCGTGGAGCATTCGCTGGGTTCATAGGCTGGTTACTGACCAGCCGTGCTTGATACACCCCGCGACCCGAAAGCTCTTGGCCAATTTCTTGTGTGGCCGTGGCTGGAAATGGAATAGCATCAGGATCGTTACCATGTTCACGAGTCACATGCAGTTGAGCCCCCATAGACGATTTTTTAATCTTACCCACGTAATTTTTGGCAATATAGGCTCGGGTCACTTCCACTTGGGCTTGAATAATTTTCCCTTCCTCCTCCAACAACATTCGGAGGCGGCCCTCTTCTTGCTGATAGACCCCCCAGAGACCGCAAACCACTAAAACAATGGCCAGCAATCCCAACGCAACAACAAATTTCTGTCCGATTCGAAAATTTCCCATAGATGCTCCCCGCTAGATATGTTTTACAAACATAGCCAAAGGATCTACCCTTTTAAGGTAAATCGACTGAGCGACGTCTGCAAATCTGCAGCTAACCCAGCAAAATGTTGTGTGGCAGTTGCTACGCCTTGAACATGTCCTTCATTGTCTTTACTCAATTGGGCGACCTGTTGAATGCTAGCCGACAACTGTCCGGATACATCTGACTGTTGCTGAGTGGAAGTCGCAAAATGTTGAATCATGGCCACTACCCGTTGAACGCCATTCACAATTTCTGTCAGCCGAATACCGGCCTCTCTGGCCAACGCCATGCCATTGCGGGCTTCTTGAGTGCCGGCTTCCATCGAATGAACAGCCTCATGTGTACCTTTTTGAACCGATTCAATCACGGTGGCAATTTCTTTCGTCGCTTTGCCCGTTCGCTCGGCTAATTTCCGAACCTCATCTGCCACCACGGCAAATCCCCGACCCTGATCTCCCGCTCGCGCGGCCTCAATAGCCGCATTCAGGGCCAGAAGATTCGTCTGTTCAGCTATATCCTCAATCACCCCGATAATATCCCCAATTTCTTGAGAGCGTTGTCCTAATGTTTGGATACGACTCGCCGATTCTTGCATGCGGCTTGAAACCGATTCCATTCCTTGAATGGAGGAAGACACAATTTCTCCACCCCGCACCGCCGATTCATTCACGGCAGTCGCCGTCGAAGCCAACCCTTGCGTATTCCGAGCCATATCTCCGGCCGTAGAGGCCATTTCTTCGACAGAAGAAGCGACTTGCGTCGCCTGATTCAATTGAGATTGACTCACTTGAACCACTTGATGGCCCACAACAGAAAGTTGATCAGAAGCTTGCGATAACGAATGTGCCACATTTTTCGTTTGAAGAAGCATGGCATTTAATTGATCTAATAAGTGATTAAGGGCTCCACCCATTTGTCCCAATTCATCCTGGGTGGTAATCGTGACCCGATGCGTTAAATCTCCATTCGAAGCTTTCGTCGCCACTTCCCAAAATGGTTTCAATCGTCCAATCACCTTTCGACCCATGACGATGCCGATCGGAATCACAATGACCAATCCCAGGAACATTTCAAAAAGCGTCTTATTGGTAATATCCCCAATTTGCCGAAGCGCTTCGGCCTCAGGAATTTGGACGAGAACCGACCAATGCAATCCCAGAAATCCCTGTCCCTCTTGAAGGTGACTAAACCCGATTACTTGGATGCTTTGTTTGCCAGGATGAAAATTCCGCGAAAACCCCGATTTCCCCTGAACCGCAGATTGAGCGGCCTGCAACCCTAATTGAGGCAAATTCGCTTTGAACAGCACATTGTCCAAGTCGTGAACTACTTCAGTATTTTGATGAACCACGGGAGCATATTCCAAAATCGTGAAACCCTGCCCGTTTTGTAGGGTTAATTCGGCACCTGGGAAACCGGCCTTTTTCACAACCCGGTACGCCTGTTGAACAATCGCCTCAATCATGGAAAACTTCATCCGTTGGCTCCAATAGCCCACAACTTTCCCATGATCATAAAGTGGAACAGACATTCCGACCGTCAACCCTGTCTCATCTGGAAAGATCGATTTCACATCCCGGTCCACGGCTACATCCTCGACAAACACGCCTGAACCTTGTCCCGGGATCACCCCGTTAGAACCGTCGCCCCCCCCGTGTTGTTGATGGAGCGCTTGATACCACATGGTTGATCGAAAACTTTTTCCATATAACGGTTCAGTCCGGATTGGTTGACCATGACTATCTTGATCGTTCACCGCAATAAGCTGACCATCCCGATCTACCACCTGCACAAAGTAATACGCGCCGGAAGCTTGAACATATTCGTTCAACACCTCAACGATCTCATTGGTGGCGCTACCCGGCTGATACCACAAGGTACGATTTCGCAAGATCCGATTATGGCTCATGGTTTGGGCATCCACAGCTCGTTCCGAAAGATACGCTTGTAGACTGTGGGTCAGACCCTCCGCCGTCGCTTGATATTGCACCCCCACTTCCTCTTCCAGGATTCCGACTGTTTCGTAGAGCGAATACACCTGGACACTCAAAGGAATGAGTGAAAAAAATACAAGGATCGAAACGAGCTTACTGGTAATGCCGATGCTTCGAAAGTAATTCATAGTCATCATTCCTGCTGTGTCTGACTGGTTAATGTTTGTACAACTCGCTTACCGTTGAAGTTCTTCATACGTGAAAAACCACGTTGTGTGACGGGCCACTCCTTCACTTTAATACAGGTTCCGGTTGAGAGCGCCCAAGATATTTAATGAGTTTGTCGCGAAGTTCTGTCGGTTGAAATTTGGTCACATAATCGGTCACACCCATCGATTTGCCCTTTTCAATATTGCATTGTCCTGAGAGTGATGAATGCATCAAAATCGGCAATCCCTGTAGGCGACCGTCTTCCCGAATATGTTTGGTCAGAGAAAAACCATCCATTTCCGGCATTTCAATATCGGTTATCACGCCGGCCAGAAAATCATAAATGGTTTGCCCGGCATCCTCAGCCACCTGAGCCAAATTTCGCAACTTCGCCAGGGCCTCTTTCCCTGTCTGGGTCTCTTCCCATTTCATTCCGAGACGCTCCAACGTTTTCATAATTTGTTTTCGTGCTACGATAGAATCATCGGCAATCAACACCCGCTTACCGGCCAACTCTTTCACCATTTCAATCCCGACAAGGATTTCTTCATCGGCACGAGGATGCAACTCGGCTAGCACTTTCTCTACATCAAGAATAAGCACCATTCGCCCATCCTCGAGTTTGGTGACAGCCGTGACGGCGCCATGTCGACTCGATTGAACCATGACAGGCGGAATCTGAATCCGCTCCCACGACATTCGAATGATCCGGTCAACACCACCCACAAGAAACCCTTGTTTATTGTCGTTATATTCCGCAATGATCAACTTGGCGGTTTCCACATTAATGGGGCTCAATCCGATGGCTTGAGCCAAATCGATGAGCGCAATATTTTCTCCACGTAAATTCACCAAACCCAAAATTCTTGGATCGGAATCAGGTATCTTTGTCACTGGCGGCAGCTTCATGACCTCACGAATTTTGAAGACATTGATGCCATAAATTTCATCCGTGCCCAGATGAAACATCAGCAATTCCATCTTATTGGCCCCGGCCAACCGAGTCCGTTGATCAATTTCTGCCATCCATTTTGCCATGAAATGCTCCTCTTCTACGCGAAAAGTCAGGAGTTGAGAGTAAGGAGCAAGAAGAAGACATCCCCCTACTTCATGCTGTTCTGTTCTCTTCTCTCCCGCGTTTCACATGTACCTCTCCTCGTTGTTCTCCTGAAGCCAGTATCAAATTGACGCGAAGGATGTACTTGGCACATCCTTCACCAAATCGGCCATATCCAAAATCAAGACTACCTTCCCGTCTCCAGTAATGGTCGCCCCGGCGACTCCGGACACATCGGATAAAAATTCTCCTAATGACTTAATCACGACTTCTTCCTGAGCCCGCAATCGATCCACCACCACCCCAAACCGCTGGGCACCAATCGCCACAACCACCACATAACATTCGTCATCCTGGCGTTGATTGGGAATTCCAAATGTTTGCGCCAGATCCAGCAAGGGAAGAATACGCTCTCGAAGATTCAAAACAGCCTGGCCGTTCACACTCTTGATATCTTCTTTCGTCACCTTAACCGCCTCAACGACCGAAGCCAAAGGCACAGCAAAGGTGGAGGCCCCCACTTCAACCAACAGCGCCTGGATAATGGCTACGGTTAAGGGGAGCTTGATCGTAACCTGGCTCCCGCGACCCAGTTCAGAATCTAATTCAAGACTGCCATTCATCCGGCTAATATTCGTCCGCACCACATCCATCCCGACCCCGCGCCCCGACAAATCACTCACCTGTTCCGCTGTACTGAACCCGGGCAGAAAAATCAGTTTCATGACATCACGAGGGGTCATGCACGAAAGCTCAGACTCAGTGATCAAGCCCTTTTCCAAGGCACTTTTTGAAATTTTTTCAACTTGTAACCCTCGACCGTCATCCTCAATACGAATGACGATACTATTCCCTTCGTGGTAAGCGGCCAGACGCACAGACCCTTCCGTACTTTTTCCCGTACGTTTTCGTTCTTCCACGGTTTCCAACCCATGATCCATGGCATTGCGCACCAAATGAACGAGGGGATCTCCCAATTCATCCGCTACGGATTTGTCCACTTCCGTATCTTCCCCAATCAGCTCTAATCGCACCTGCTTTCCTAATTTGCTGGACAAATCACGAACTAAACGGGGAAAACGGGAAAACACTTTTCGAATGGGAACCATTCGGGTTTTCATGACCGCCAATTGTAAATCTGACGTCACAAGATTGAGTTGGGCAAACGCCACACCCAATTCTCGAACAAGAGGATTGTTCTCATATTCTTCTTCAAGCCCGTTTCCAAGTTTCATCAGTCGATTGCGCCCCAGGACCAATTCTCCGACCAAATTCATCACATGGTCCAAACGCCGGGTTTCAACCCGAACCGTCGAATCCTCTTCTTTCCCCGGAGATTTGGCGGGACCGGTTGAGGCAGCCTGAACGGTTCGAGAAGCGGCTTCCTGCATTTTGCTTAAAACATCGGCTAGGGCAGGAGCACTTTCTGACGCATCCGGGGCCGTGTCCGGAACAGAGGGTGCCTCCGCATGCACTTCAGGTCCTTCTACTGTCTCACCAGTCGACTCAACTAGGGCACTTGCTTCGGCATCCGTTGGTTGAGCCACTTCGGCTGGTTGAACCTTATCCGTCGACGATACCGGAAGATCAGGCACCGGTTGAGACACCACAGAACCAGCCGGCATGAGATCCTTAAGATCATCAGCCGCATCCATGGTAAGCGACAATTTATTCACAATTAACGCGGTATCCACATGGGAATCTTCCCCGGTGGTCCGAATATCCGCATGTAGGGCTTTCACCGCATCAACCGCTTCCAAAATAATGTCAATAATAAAGGGAGAGACACTCATTTCCCCTTGCCGCAACTTATTGAGTAAGCTTTCGCCCTGATGGGCGACTTCAACTAAATGAGTAAACCCAAGAAACCCTGCCGATCCCTTCATGCTATGCATACAGCGGAAAATTTCGTTCAGCAGATCGGCGTTTGTCGGCTCCGCTTCCAACTTGACAAAATGTTGGTCCAGCGCTTCGAGCATTTCAGAGCTTTCCGCGAGGAAATCATTTAATATTTCTGCCATTTCATCGTTCATAGATCACCCTTTTCAACACACGAAGAACCAGAGAGCCGTAAGCTTGTTCAGTAAGGAACGGATATGGTCTACAAATGCCCGAATTCGGATAAAATATCGTCGACAAGGTTTTGTTCCAGAGCCGTGGTCTTGGAAGCCTCCAATTGACGAAGCATTTCACTACCACGGCCTCCATCGTTCCCGGCCATCCCATCCTTTTTTTTCTTAATGCCAAAAATGACTACCAGTTTGAGCAATTTATGTTGAACTTCATTCAGAATCGTGACCAGTTTGGCGACCCGCTGGGCAACGAGATCTTGAAAGGACAAGGCCACATGAATATCCATAAGACGCCGTTCATCCACTTTGAGCAATTCAATAACTTTATCCACATCAGCGGCTTGCCCTCCAGTCAGACTGCCTTGCAATTGGTTTAAAGCCGAGAACACCGCCGTACGATTGGCTTCAATCGCCTCTGTTAGTGCAAGAACCCGATGGGTCCCCTCTTCTGTCATTTTCGCTAAATCATTCAGATGTGCTGTGGCTTGAGGAAGTTGATCTGACGTGGTCGCAACGGGAGCTTCCATATCACGAATCGTACCGGTGATCATCTCCACATATTTACTCAGTTCCGCCAATTCGTTATTAATCGAATTATCTTCGTCTCGCGTCTCAACCTCGTCCGTGTCAATATTACGATCCACCAGCATAGGAGTCTCCTTTTTCGGTCACATCGTCAACAATGTTTGCTGCCTGCGCTCATCCCTTCGCAGCCTGGATATTCGCAAAAATCTTTTCTAATTTTCCCTGAAGCGCTTCGGCAGTAAACGGTTTCACCACATAATTACTGACTCCGGCTTGAACCGCTTCAATAATATTTTCCTTTTGAGCTTCAGCCGTTACCATCAAAAATGGGAGTGACTTCAATTCAGGGTCGGCCCGAACCGCACGTAGTAAATCAATGCCCTGCATAACAGGCATGTTCCAATCTGACACCACTAATCCAAATCCACCCGCCTTCAATTTAGTCAGGGCATCCTGCCCGTTTTCTGCCTCAATGAGATCAGAAAACCCAATTTGCTTGAGCACGTTTTTCACAATTCTCCGCATCGTGGACATATCATCCACCACTAACACTTTCAGACTGGTATCAATCAGACTCATACAAAACTCCTTACCACTCGGAGGGCCTTCCCCCTGTGAGATCTCCCATTTAAGGGTTCATGGATGTACAATGAACGGCTGACAATGTTCTGGTAATGCATACATGCGGTACTAGAAAAATTCGGTCAGTCTTCCCTCGTTCTTGAGAGCTTTGTGAAATTATTTTTTTTTCCTCAAGGAGCTTTTAGCAAGCTTGGCGAGGTTGTCATACTCACAAGCCGAATGCAGATGAAGGCCTTCGACCGAAAATAAACTTATCCCCAATCGGGAACACCAGAAGATTTCATCCAATGATGGGATAATAATCCTGAAGAGTCGCTTGATGGATCGGCAAAGCCGAAGGATGGGTGGGAGAATTCCTAACAAATAATCAATGGTGGAAAACTCATGGCAATCGACGCCCCAAACTGAGGCCTCCTCTCCTCAGAATGAGAACCGTCGATACAACTGGCGGAAAGGTCGCCCCTGAAAAATAAGCCCGAAACAAACAAAGACAAGAAAAGGACAGCGCCATTAATTCAAGCTAAATCGATCCCGACTCCCATTTCCGGCTCCTGCCCCCACCATGGGTTCATCGGCCCCGGCATTTTGTACCCAGGCTTCAATTTCCTCACGAACAAACCGCCAATGTTTCCCAACTTTATGACCTGGAAGCCGGCGTTCACGTGCCAGCTTATAAATGGTCGACTTTGGAACTTTTAGGAAGGTGGACACCTCACTTAACGTCAACAAATCTTTCATCGTAATACCCTCGTTAGAGTTTGGCCAATAATGCTTCTCGTATCGGACTGATTTTTGGAAAACTTGAGACTTGCATGCCAATACTTGAAATTTTTTTTCTCTCCTCCTATCTCCCGCAGAATAAAATTCCACAAACGTTAGGATAGTACCGGTTTAAGAAAAAGCGGTATTCAGGGTATGGGGACCGTTGACTTATCTCTCTCGGCAGGCGTTCACCTCCGAAAGCCAGTTTCGAAGCATGGTCATGAGGGCCTCCGTATCCTGCCCAATCCTTCCCACCTGGTGCTGAATTTCCGGGAATGAATCACCAGGCGCTCCCCCCTCAAGTTGCTCGACAATCTCCGCCAAATGACTGGCATTCAGGGCATACAATGCACCCTTTAATTGATGGGCATGACGTTGAATGCCCGGTCGATCCTGGGCGGCCAGGGCCGACTGAATCCGCCGGATCAAACCAGGAGCCGTTTCAAGAAAGATATGAAACAACGAATATAGTAAACCTTCATCATGTTCCATTAATTTCAGCGCCACCGAGAAATCATAGACATCGTTTTGATTGTCGGGAACTTTGGGAGGAGACATCTGTTCGACGACCTCCTCACGGGCTTCATTGCCCACACCATCCGGCACACCCGCATCGGCTGAAGGGAGGGTCAGATGATTGGCCAGTGGCATTCGATAACCAAGCCATCGATCGAGAATTTGCGCCAAATCCTGCATATGTATTGGCTTGGCCAAACAATCATCCATAAGTGAATATAAGCGAAATTGATTCCGCTCCGTTTGACCATGCGCCGTCATACCCACAATAGGAAGATGTGAGCATGGCAGAACATCAGATTCATGTGACAACCAGCTCTTATCTCCACCTCCGTGAAGACGATTGGCGGACTCTAATTCTCGGATAACGCGGGCCGTTTCAAACCCATCCATTCCTGGCAATTCCCAATCCATCATGACCACATCGATGGCTTGCGCTTGAATACAGCTGATGGCCTGATCTCCTGATTCCGCAACCGTCACTCGACACCCGAGCTTTTCAAAAAGTCCCGCAGCGACTTTTTGATTGACGGGATTATCTTCCACAATTAACACGGAAGGACCAGACTGCGTATCCAGAGTACTCAGATTAAAAAGCGGCGGCCCCATTCTCTCAGAAAGATCAGATTCTTGAGAGGTCAATGCCGGAAACCTCTCTTGAGAAATCTCTTCAATCTTCCCCTTCTCCTCTTTCTGAAGGAATACGCAACGGAAAACATTCTCCCGATGAATCGGCAACGTAATCATGTCATCAAAAACACCTGGAGACTCAGTTTCCTTCTTTGGCAACCAAAAGGGCGTCAGCCCCCATATGGATACTCCTTCAAGGGGAGACTTTCGAAGAGTCTTTAACCAGGACACCCAGGCCTCATCCCGACTTTTCCGACCCACGATAACAGCCAAACCCTCTGTGGCAACCACCTGTTTATCAAGAAGCAATTTCTCTGCATCGTGAATAGTTTCCGCTCGACTCACTCGCACGTCCCAATCATTCAGATAACGGGATAACACATCAATTGACACACTTCCTGAGCCACAAATTACAACCTGGTGAGGACGATCCTCTCGAGGCAATTGTGCTTTCTCGGTTTGCCGGTCAGGACGATGAAAAGGCAGATCGCACCAAAATATCGAGCCCTCTCCGATCCGACTGTCGACTCCCACGACCCCATTCATTAATTCGGCCAATTGTTTGCAAATAGCTAACCCCAACCCCGACCCACCGAATTTACGACTCATCGAACTATCCGCTTGGGTAAATACCTCAAAGATTTTTTCCTGCACCGATTGGAGCATCCCAATGCCCGTGTCTTTCACAGCAAACCGAACCGTCCATAACGGAGGGTGAACGGATGAGACGCCCCACTCCGACTCTTCTCCCTGTCCGCCTCCTAAACGCGAATTCACCGGAGCAAGCCATGAGATCTCAACCAAAACAGAGCCTTGAGTCGTAAACTTCAGGGCATTTGAAACAAAATTACATAAAATTTGTCGTAGCCGATGAGGATCTCCAAGCAAATGACGGGGAATATCCGGGGAAACATACGCGGCCAAATCCAAGCCCTTTTGATAGGCTCGTTCGAAAAATAAATCCATCACCTCCTCTACGAGGGCCAGTGGATTAAATCCGATATGCTCCAATGCCATATGGCCCGATTCAATTTTAGAAAAATCGAGAATATCATTGATGATGGAAAGCAGGCCTTCTCCTGATTTGCGAATAATGGTGATACATTCCTGTTGTTCCACATCCAGAGACGAACTGAGTAACAGCTCGGCCATCCCAATCACGCCATTGAGAGGTGTACGAATTTCATGGCTCATTGTGGCCAGGAACGCCGCCTTTGCGCGAGTAGCAGCTTCCGCTTTCATCAAGGCCTGATCTAATTCCTGATTTTTTCTTTCAAGCATTTCCGCAAACGCGGACAATTCAGCCGCCGCTTGCTTGGAATCGGTGATGTCTCCTCCATAGCCGCGCAACCGCCCTAATTCCGGGTGAGAGGAAAAAGACCAGGCGTAATACTTGTCACCGACTTGAACGTCAATATTGGACTCAAGAGACCCCTGCGAAAAACACCGTGCCGCCAGATCCGGAAACTGTTCAGGGAGGGCCGTAGTAAATCCATCTTCGCCAATCCCGGCCTCTTCCATTAACCGGACCATGGAAGGATTGGCATAGAGCAGATGGCCTGCAGAATCAACTTCGATAATCGGAAACGGACTTTCTTCAGGAATAGAAGCCAAGCGGCTATAATCTTCGGCCAACTGAATTTCCGAGCCCAAATCCCTGAAAATGACTAAGAATTTGGAGGTCCCGGCATCCTCGACGGCCATGCCCTTGAATTCAACCCAGCACCACACCCCTTCCCGTCCCCGAAAACGCGCACGAGGAAGCCAAACCATGTTCCGTTTGATCAATTGCTGAAGAAGAACCCTCCCACTCGTCAATTCTTCTCCTTCCAATTCAGCCCCGGCAAAGACGTCTTCAAAAGCCAGAGGGTTCGGACAGACCGCGCCCCAACCCAACAACCGTGAACCCGCCAAATTCATATCGAGAATGCTTCCCGCATGATCAACCAAACAGACCCCGACCATCAGACCATCCCATAAATCCTGAAAAAGCGAAGGAGGGCTCCACGTCATGAGGTCACCATCTCAGCAAGATCCAAAGAATGTTCGGTTGGGCTCAACACCTTGGAGATCGTGAGTTCCTGACCCGAGCTGGAATCTTGGGATAAATCACACACCCGTGCATCCTCCAGCACCGACCCATCCGCACCACGCAAGATTTTTACGCGAGGCTTCAGGCCGATCTCCGGATGCTGCTTGATGACTATCCCCTGCTCACCCGTAGAAAGTTGCACCACCGTACCGACAGGAAACACCCCCAAGATACGAATCATGGCTTCAATAGACCGTGGAGAAAATTTTCCCTTCTGCGCATCGCCATACAATCGCCGTATCGCCAAGGCGGCAGGCATCGCTCCCGACGTACCCCCAACCGTAATAAGTTCATCAAAATAATCCACCAGGCCTAAGAGCTGGCCGGATTCAGAGAGCAGCCCCCCGCCGACGCCATCCGGATAGCCGGAGCCATCTTGATAGGCATGATGCTCACTCACCATTCGAATAATATCCGGAGAAAATTGATCATGGCGCTTCAACAAGGTCTCTCCCATGACCACATGCTTCTGCAGGAGTACCGAATCCCCTCGTCCTTCCCAATGTGTTTTGACGAGATTCTGAGGCAAGCGCATATACCCGACATCATGCAACAACCCGGCGACTCCCAAAGCCACCAAGGCCTCTTCCTCCCAGCCTAATTGAAAACCAACCAGAATAGAGTACACCGCCGTATCCACCACATGAGCGTACACGGTCTTCTCAAATTGCTTGAGAGAATCAAGCAGTAAAATTTCCGCCACCAGTCCTGGATTGTTGACTGTCTTCTGGACGAGAGCGTGAGCGGTTGAATGTGCCACTGGCTGAGAAATCGGTTGTCCCGTTTTGACGCCGTCAAACACCCCTTCTACCGAAGCCATGGCTGCCTCCCGCAACTGCACAACTTCTTCCCACTCCCTGGCGTCAGCGGACGGTACCGTTTCATCGAACGCCGATTCGGAAGAAAGAGAAACCGATAACCCTTCCGAAGTGGGCGAATCCATTTCCCCATCGGCTGACAGAGACTCAGCAGGGCCATCCATGAGAGAAGCGTGTTCATCTAATCCGTGAACAGCTTCCCCAGAAACATCCACACCCAACGCGATATCAATTTCTACCTCCCGGATACCGGACTGCACTAATTGTTGCACTTCTGAGGCCGACTTAAGTAAACGGCGATGAACAAAAAATGGGGATTTCCACCAGGAATCAAGAATACGAACCAGGAACATCCCGGGACGTAATTGGTCGGTTGGAATACGTATAAGAGTCCGAGCGGAAGTAGGAGGTGAAGATTGCGACACACCAAACATAAGACATCACCGCTACAGGATGGGGATCAGAAAGAGCCTAAGCCGCCGTAAGGGAAACCCGAGATCAGAAAAGGTGAAGGGATGCGTGCGCCACACCGCATTCATCTGGCCCTCTTCCAACGGCCAAGAGAATAACCTTAGGCTGGCACCCCACGAGAGGCTGAAGCCCCTTTGGGAATTTCGTCAAGAGTTTGATAAGTGGAAATCATCTTCCCAATATTGGCTAAATCCAAAACCTGTTTGACATACGTTTGCGGATTCAAAAGATAGAAGGGAATTTGTTTATTCTTGAGATTTTGATGTGAAATGACAAGCAAGCCCAGGGCCGAGCTATCCACAAAGGTCACCTTTCCCAAATTCAAAACAATGGGATTTCCCCCTTCCATGGCTGAATCAACCGCTTCTTTAAACGTCTTTCTTGCGCCAAAATCAAACCGTCCATCTAAGTGAAGGATCCGGTAGCCCTCAATAGTCTCATGCGTGATATTCATTCCTCTCCCCCTTTATCCGCAGTAGGCCATCTGACAACCCACCAGGATTCAAAAATAAAAATATCCTACATTCCTGTCATTCCTATCGGTTTAGCCTCAACCAGAGTTGAGGAGATGAAAGAAAAAATTGAGAAATGAGAAGCAGGGGCAACCAAGACAAGATTTTTAGATCAACGACCCCCTTACTCTGGATTGCCTACTCTCGACCTCACGGAACCTCCCTTTTCACTTCATCCTTTATCCTTGTCACGTATTACGATTTGGCATGCAAACCCACATGGGAATCAAACTCGGCTTCAACACGATGCGCCTGAGTACCACTATTATACAAGACAAGATTTTTGAGATGTTGCGTGCTTTCGGTTCCAAGCAATTCAGTGAACTGAACGGCTAACTTTTGCGGTTCGGTCCGGGTGACGACGCCACGAGCTTCGATCGTGGGACCGCCTTGCCCACCATTAAGATGTAGAAACACTAAACATGGTGTCGTCTCAGGCAAGATGGTGTCACAACGAAGCAACAGCCCATTAAAGCTGACATTGTCCAGCTCCCCCTGAATCACCACATTTCCTCCCATGCGCAGTTCCACATGAATGGCCACTTTCACCCGCGTAAACTCTCGATGATTGGTCTCAACAGTCATGGTTCACCTTTCTACAAGTATCTAGTACGTAGTGAAATGTGAGAAGTACGAGAGAAGAAATCCACACATCCATGATAGATTTCATGAATGCGTTTCCCTATTTCACTTCCAGCTTCTCACTTTTTTCTTCTTATTGTTGTTGCCAGACGGAGACAAAGAGCGGTTCACCCTGGCAATCAAAGACCAATTCATTCATACGTTCCATGCCCAATATCTGCAAATGGTCATCCGTGGTCGCAACGACCGTGGGGCGAGAAAGCTGACAAGGCACAGGAAGCAAGGACTTAATATTCCCGCCAATGATATTCGTCAATTCATACATGGCATCCAGGGAATCCTGCTCGGATCCCTCTCCGGCTCCATGAGAAAAGATGACGGCTGCCGCAGCTTGGGCTAATTGTCGAGACCCATGCAACAAGACCGCGCCGGTCCACGCACCTGAAATTTCCACCTTCCCGGTGAAATATCCTTCGACAGCGCCCATGGTAGCCGGTAAAGCTCTAGGGCTAATGTCCAAGCCCAACATTGACTGCCACGTCGCTTCCGTTATTTCTAAAATTTCCTCTTCAAGAAATTGCATGAGCGTTCCTCCTATCCCTTCTTGATGCGGTAACAAGATGTTCCGCTAATGGCAACTCGTTCATAGTGATCATCTAAATTCATCGTGGATTCAGACCCTCCTAAAAACAAATAGCCATTCGGGTCTAATATTTTTCGAATGTTGGCTAAAATCTGTTTTTTTGTCGCGGTGTCGAAATAAATCATGACATTGCGAAGAAACACAATATCCATCGTCGGAAACGGAAGCCAGGGACCAGCAAGGTTCATGGGCTTAAAATCAATCCGTCGGCGGATATCCTCGTTGACCTGCCACCCCATCCCTTTTTTGACGAAATATTTGGTGAGCAAGGGAGCCGGAAGACCTCGATTCACTTCAAGTTGACTATATTTGCCTTCCCGGCACTTGGCGAGCATTCCTTCGGAAATATCGGTAGCAATATATTGCAGCATCCAATCCTTAATTTCCGGGAAATGCTCATAGATCGTAAACATCACCGAATAGGGCTCCTGACCGCTGGAACTGGCCCCGCACCACATATTTAATCGTTTGGACACGCCTTTACACGCAATAATTTCCGGCAATACATGTTCACGAAGGGCTTGAAAGGGATTCAGATCACGGAAGAAACTCGTTTCATTCGTAGTCATCGCCTCAACCACTTTCTTATGCAAAACACCATATGGGGCGGATCGTAATTTCTTGACCAACTTCGTGAGGGAGGCTAATCCCTCGCTTTTCGCCAATGGCTCAAGTCGGGAATGCACAAGATAGGCTTTTTCCGGTTCCAAGACGATCGCCGAACGGGTCCGGACCAGTTCGCACACATAATCTAAGTCCTCTTTATTTAACACCTCTTTTTCCATCAGGAACCTTTCAGCTAGACGGTCACAGGCTGAGCCTGTCCGGCTCGCACTTTTCTCATGATTTCTGTGGAGATTTGGGAGAGCCGCAAGATCGAATGATGAAGACCGGCATGCCCCACACCACACTCGACGTCTCATCTTGAGCAATGACATAGCCACCCGCTTCACGAATGACTTCAGCCCCCCTCATGCCGTCCTGCCCCATTCCCGTCAGCACAACGGCCAACACGGCATGCCCACAGACTTTAGCCACGGATCGAAACATCACATCAACGGCCGGCCGACAGGAGTTCTCAGGAGGATCCTGATTGGTTGCCAACACCACCTGAGTACCTTTCCGTTCAACCACCATGTGATAATCGCCAGGGGCGATCCAGGCCTGCCCCGGAACCAACACATCACCAGGCTGTCCTTCATGAATCGGAATTTTGGATTTCACAGACAGTCGTTCAGCCAGACATTTCGTAAATACGGGCGGCATATGCTGGACAATTAAAATCGGAACCGGACAATCTTTAGGGATAAGCGGCATCACGTCGATTAGTGCATTCGGCCCCACGGTTGATACGCCGATGGCCACAATATCCACAGCAAACGGCTTTCTCTCACTTAAGGGACGTGGAGCAGCAAATATCAAGAAGTAAAAAGTGCGGCGTCAGGAGCAAGAAAAAAAACGAGCTCTTTTCTTCCTACGCCTTACCCCTCACCCTTCACCCCTCACTCCTTACCTTTCACTTATTACTTCCTCACTTCTGCTGCTCCAGGCCTGAACCATTTCACGAAGGCCGTTTAATTCCTGAATCCCTTTTTCGAGTCGTTGATGCGAAATATCTTGAAACTGCATGGACATTACGATATCTGTCACTTGATTAGCATGTTTTTGCGCGGATGACGCGGCATGCAACACGCCAGCTTCCAACTTGGAACTTTTGGCTTCGATAATATTCGTGATTTCCCCGATACGATCTTTGGTTGTCAAAGCTCCTGTGAGATCAATTGAAACAAACCCCTGGAGGGAAGTAATGGCCTTTTCTGTGCTTGAATTCACTTCAAACACCACACTTTGAATATTGGCCGCCGCAATACATGATCGATTGGCAACTTGGCCACTTCTTCGGCCACCACCGCAAACCCTCGCCCATGTTTTTTGGCTCTCGCAGCTTCAATAGCTGCATTGAGAGCCAGAGGCCGGGTTTGATCGGCGATAAATTCAATTTCTTCCAACGGGGGGGGGAATCCGCTGGGTGCTCCCTTCAACTTCTTCCACCACCATCGCTCGATCGATCCCCAGTTGCGAAGATTCCACGACACTTTGCGCAAACGATCCAATAATTCGATTGGTTTCATCCAAAAGAGAATGATCACCAGATTGACCATCTTCCGTATGACCTAATTCTGCCGCTGTCTGATTGGCCTTCTGAATAGCCACATCGGTAATATCTTGAAAACACACAATAAGCTCCAGAACGGCTTCTTCTACGATTGTGACCACTTCCTGAATCTGGGACACCACTTGATCGACCACCGGTTGAACCGTCCCGGCGCTTTGGCGAAACGTTTCCTGTTTCACACGTAGTTCGGCTTCGTATATCGCGTTTTGTAATTTGACCGGCCACGCCCTCTGTTGAATCAGATAGGCCGTTAGGGCCGCAGCCCCCCCAAGCACAACACCCACCACTACACAACCGGCCTCTAGAAACATAAACAACCTGTCCCGAAATGGATTTAGCTGGAGTGAACTGAAAACATTGCCCACTCATCCTCTGATAACAGGACAAGGTTAAGAAAAATTAGGCAAAAAACGAACAGCCTATCGGTCTGAATGCTCACATTCTTTAACGAGAATTGATCATTTTTAAGTGGGCAAGAATGGCCGAGGGGATATCGGACAGGGGAAGAATTTTATCAACCCCACCGGCCTTAATGGCTTCTTTCGGCATACCAAAGACCACGCAGGACTTCTCATCCTGCGCCAAATTAAACGCCCCGGCTTTTTTCATGTCCAACATGCCGGCAGCTCCGTCATTGCCCATGCCTGTGAGAATGACGCCTACGCTGTTGGCCCCTGCATATTTCGCCACGGATTGGAACATGGGATCCACCGCCGGACGATGCCGGTTGACCGGAGGATCCTGATTCAAAGAAACATAGTATTTAGCCCCACTGCGTCGCAGTTCCATATGATAATTTCCCGGAGCTAACAGGGCTTGCCCTGGAATCACACTGTCGCCGTCTTGAGCTTCTTTCACATGGATTTGGCACAAGTCATTTAACCGGTCGGCAAAGGTTTTGGTGAAATGTTCGGGCATATGTTGCGTCATGAGAATAGGTGGGGTATTCGGCGGCAGAACTTCCAACAACTCCCGAAGAGCTTCCGTACCTCCCGTTGATGACCCAATCGCAATGATCGAATCGGTCGTTTTAATCATGGCGGATTGCGCGGCCAGGGCTTTAATCCGATCCGAGCAATCGGCCGGCGGCGTACGCTTTTGGACCGAGGCTTGGGAGGCAATTTTGACTTTACTCCGAATTTGCTGTGACAAATCCTCCAACCCATGCTGAATATCGACGGTGGGTTTGCTCACAAAATCGACAGCCCCACTCTCCAACGCTTGCATCGTGGTCGCGGCGCCCTGTTCAGTCAGCGAACTCACCATCACGACCGGCATGGGACGAGCGGCCATGAGTTTTTGTAAAAACGTCAAGCCGTCCATCTTGGGCATTTCAACATCCAGGGTCAGAACATCCGGATTTAACGTCTTAATCTTGTCGCGGGCGGCATAGGGATCCGGGGCCGCTCCCACCACTTCAATATCCGGGTCTTCGTTCAATATTTCCGTCATCACTCCGCGAATAAGAGCCGAATCATCCACCACTAATACCCGAATCTTTGTTCCACCCATAACAATCTCCTTTATTAGTTAGAAGTGAAAAGTGAGAAGTCAGAAGATTCTGATCCTTTTCCTCTTTCTTTCTTTTCCCTTTTCACTTCTACCTTTTCCTTTAAAAGAGGGTCACCTCGGACTGCACAGGAGCTTGTTGCAGTTTCGCTTTGTACTGCCCCTCCTCCTCTGCAATTGATTGCGCGACAACCCGGTCCAACTTTTTCAAAAGGACTTTTCCTGAATCGGTAAAAAAATACACCTTACGAGGACAGACATCCCCCACATTGGCTTTCATCAAGGGAATATCTTCCCGTTCAAGATAATCCAGAGCCCACGCCGCATTTTTGGCGCCAATATCAATGTTCCCGTCGTAAATTTTCCCGCCTCCAAACACCTTGGCTTCCAATCGCTTTTTCATGCCGCCGCGTTGGAGAATTTCGTTAATGAGCATTTCCATCGCAAAGCTGCCATACCGCCCCGAGTCTGCCCAATTGTCATGACCTTCGGTATTGGAAGGTGCCGCCAACATAAAATGATTCATCCCACCGACATTGACGAATGGATCCCGCAGGCACACAGAAATACAGGAACCCAAGACGGTATACACCACCTTGGGCTCATCGCTCACAAAATATTCACCGGGTAAAATAACCGCGACTTCATAGGGAAATCGGGTATCCTGTATCCGGCGAATATGGCCAAACTCCATCAAAGGTGCAGACATAAATTTTTCACAGTACGGAGTAAACAGTGAGGAGTAAGGAATGCATCAAGAGAAATATGAATGCAGTAATGTTCCCTCTTAACTTCTTCTCGGCCTACCCCCTTGCACCTCACTCCTGACTACTCACTTTTACCTTTTTACTCCATCGGTTTTTGATAAATCGTGGGCTTCACATAGTTAAACTGGTGATCAATCCACTGTAGACTTTCGGAATGCCCGATAAAGAGATACCCTCCCGGCTTCAGGTAGCGATAAAATTTTCCCATGAGCGTGGATTGCGTAGGCCGGTCGAAATAAATCATGACATTGCGACAGAAGATGACATTCAACGGGGTTTTAATGGGAAATGCCGGAGCCATTAAATTGATCCGGCGGAAAGCAATCATCTCCGAAAGATGCTGACGCACTTTTAATTTGCCAGCCTGCTCCCCTTTACCCCGAAGGAAATGGCGGCGCACAATATCCTGCGGCAGTTGCGCCACCCGTTCATCGTCATAAATTCCCCCGGCGGCTTTGGCCAATACCCGGGTGGAAATATCCGAAGCGAGAATTCTTATATCCCATCTGGCTCGATCGGGAATGGCGTCGGCCAAGGTCATGGCAATCGTATAGGGCTCTTCTCCAGACGACGATGCCGAGGACCAGATGCGTAAAGACCGGGTGGCTTGAACTTGAGGAAGCACCTGTTCCCGCAGAAAATCAAAATGCACCGGCTCACGGAAAAAGTCCGTTTTGTTCGTGGAAATCAAATCGACAAGCTGGGTCAGCTCCTCTTCCCCGCCTTTTCCACTCACTCGATCGTAATAGGCCTGGTACGAAGGGAGCTGCAATTCACGTAGTCGCTTCCCTAGACGAGAGGTCAGCAAACTCTTTTTCGGGGTATCGAGTTTGATCCCCACATGTTCATAGATCAACGCTTGAAATTGCTCAAATTCTTTATCCGTTAATGTGGCACTCATGTTTATGTCCCAAAAAAGTTAAAAGTGAAACGGGGGATACAGAAAAGAACGAAAAAGAAATGGAAAAGAATGATGCAAGAATCTCTTTGTTTTGCCCCGCTCGCCCTTCTTGCCTTGCCATTTCACTTCTCACTTTGTTCTTTTCACTTACCCGGCGGGAAACCAGACAAAGAGCATGAGGTACACCGCATACGCTGTGAGAATGGTGCCTCCAAATGTCCACTGTAAAAGGTGGCCCAGTTTGCGGTGGGTTGACACCCCAGCCACCATCGACCCCGCCCCTATTCCATAGCGCAATCGCCGGATCCCCATCACCATATTGGTCCCACCTAACGTCGTAATCGCCAACCAGGTATGAACCAGCAACAACGGGATATAGATTATCCAATATTGATCGGGCGTTCCACCGAAATGATCGCGCCCCAGGATCATTTGCTTGCTGACATAGGCCAACAACCAAATCCCCACCAAGGCGCAGGCCAGGGTCATCCATCTCCGATGGGAATTCACATCGTTCCGTTTGGCCGCACGCACACCTAAAAAGGTCATCCCATAAGCGACCGTCATGCCAACCAGAACCAATCCCCACAGCAGGTCTCCAATACTCATTTCATTCATCTCCCCACTGTCAGTGATACACCTTTTCTCGCCCTTTCAGGAATAGGGAAAACCTGAATGGGCCAACAACACCCTTCGAAAACACAGGTGAAACATTGATGAATCAGACGTTTAAAAGGTCAGCGGATAGGCCTCCATACTCGATATCTATCGGCCGATCCATGGCGGGAAATTAGACACGCAGCCACTTTTTTGAACGAACATTTGAGTGGAAGGAGAAGGCAGGGATGGTGAAGACCACAAAAAAATGGCGAGGGCAGTGTTTCCACCACCCACGCCAGAAAAGGACTAGGTCCTATGGATTTGAGTTATTTCATTCTTACGACAATGGCGCCCATGAAATCACCCTTTTTCCAATCTTTTTTGGTGGTTTTGGGATGTTCATTGTGGCACGAGGCACAACTGTCCACAATGGCAAAGTCTGCGGACATGCCAATAGTCTTTCCTCCATCTTCCCCCGTAATGACCTTGTCTTTCCCACTGGCTAAGGCTGCCAGCATTTCTTTTTCCTTGGGACTTTTAGCGGCATTGGAATTATACAGTGGATCGGTCCCTAATAGACCCACTTCGAATTCTCGAATTTCTTTTCCAATTTCTTTCACGAACTGAGCCGGAAGCATGATGCCATGATCATCTTTCACCCAATCCTCATTACCCCCGACACCACCTTTCTTTGCGTCAGCCAGCACGCCCTTCACATACACCGTTCGAGCCGCTTTGACAGCCGCTAACACATACTCGGCAGCTTTGGCCGTTGTCATGTCTGCCGCTTGTCCAGACGGGATCGCCATCGCTAACCCGAGTACCGACACACCGAACATGGATAAAATTGTCGCCCCTCTTCTCATGAAAACCTCCTCCTGTAAGTGTGGGAAAACCTCATGTTGATTAGAGACTATCCTAATCCTGGGGGAACACGAGCCTAGCCGACATTACCTGGAACAGTCAATAAACAGCACTGTTCCACAAATGACAGGTTCGGTCAATATCTGATGAGAAAAGATGGGAAAAGGGAACAGTCAAAAGCGGGTGAAAGAATAAACAGTAAGGTGTGAGAAGTGAATAGTAAAAAGTGAGAAGTCGGGAGTAAAAAGCATTGAGTAAGGAGGAGAAAGGTTTGGATTTTCCTGTCCCTCCTCACTCCTTACTGTTCACTCCTAACTACTTTCCCCTTACTCCTTACATCTGCTTAAAATTCTTCAAAAAAGTCGTCATCCCCCTTCGAGGGACTTTTCCCATTGGTACTGCCGACACCAACCGACTGGGACGCTGGCTTCGCCTTGGCAGAACTGGGAGCCTTGACGGGGTTCGCTGAGACCGGGTTGCGGCCCTTGGTTGGCCGCATCGGGACACGAGGAGCCAAATCCGAACTCGCCTCCGTAACTTTAAAGAATGCGACCTGTTCTAAAAGCGCACCGGCTTGCTGTTTCATCGATTGCGAGGCCGATGTCGCTTGCTCAACAAGTGCCGCATTCTGCTGTGTCCCGTGATCCATCTGCATCACCGCTTTATTGACCTGATCGATGCCGCTGGCCTGCTCCTGCGAGGCCGCACTGATTTCCGCAATAATATCCGTCACGCGTTTTACAGAATCGACGATTTCAGCAAGGGTTTGCCCTGACTGATTCACCAACTCACTACCATCTCCTACTTTCTGGACCGATTCATTGATCAACGCTTTGATCTCTTTGGCCGCCGAAGCCGACCGTTGCGCCAAGTTGCGCACTTCGGAGGCCACCACCGCAAATCCCCGGCCCTGCTCTCCGGCCCGAGCCGCTTCCACCGCAGCGTTTAAGGCCAAGAGGTTCGTTTGGAACGCAATCTCATCAATCACATTAATAATATCCGCGATCTTCTTGCTGCTTTTGTTAATTTCATCCATGGCTCCCACAGCCTTTTCGGTCACTTTCCCGCCTCTTTCGGCGACTTCCCTGGCTGCGACCGCCAATTGATTGGCTTGCTTGGCGTTATCCGCGTTTTGTTTAATCGTCGAGGTCATCTCTTCCATGGACGCACTGGTCTCTTCCAACGCCCCGGCTTGGGCCGACGTCCGTTGCGAAAGATCCTCATTGCCCTGGGTAATTTCACTCGAGGCCGTTGAGACATGTTCCGCAGCTTGACGCACTTCACCCACCACATTGGCAATATTGTCCAACATACGATTCATGGCTTGACCGAGTTGCCCTAACTCATCTTTGCTCGTGACTGGGGCCCGTTGGCTCAAATCCCCATCAGCCGCTTGTTGGGCCACCGAACTAATCGAGACCAAACTCCCGGCGCCTTTGCGTCCAACCCACCATCCCAGAGGAATTAAGATGGCGAGACAAATCATACCTGTCACCATCACTTTGCTCTGAATCCCACTCGCTTCGGCCACGGCCTCTTCCTCAGGCACACGAACTAACACCGCCCAGTTCATTCCGGGATAGCCCAAAGCCCCTTCCAGATGAACGTACCCACCGACCTGGCTAATCTGTTTGCGGGCATGGAGCGCAAAGTCAAATCCGGACTCCCCTTTGACAGCCGCTTGAGCGATGGCCACCCCTTTCTCGGCCAGGTTTAACTTCATTAACACGTCAAAATTGCGCACCACATCCGTCGTGCCCGCCGTATTGGGATCATAGTCCACCAACACACGTCCTTCGCTATCAAGCAACGTCAACTCCGCACCTGGGAACCCCAGGCTTTTCAGTTTGACATACGCATCCTTGAACATCTGCTCGACAACCTTAAAGCTTGCTCGATTAGACCAATAGGCCACCACGGTACCATTGTCATCATAAACCGGGGCGGAAAAGCCCATGACCAACCCGTCATTGCCCAAGGCCCGTTTCACGTCCTCATCAATATGCACGTCTTCAATGAATGTCCCGGTCGAGACATCATTGCCTGGGGCCGTAAATGCCATTTTCGTGGTAAATTCGCCGGCGGCTAAGGCTTGAAACCACCGGGCCTCTTTGAAGTTTTTCTTAAACATCCATTTGACGTCAATTGGATCACCCTGGCTATTTTTGAAATTCACCGCAATCAGATCACCGGCCGAATCGACCAGAAGAGCTAGATCATACGTTCCGCTATAGGCCGTGACATATTTGTTCATCACCTGGCTGACCACGTTATATTCCGAAGGGTCATACCATTGGGATGTGCGCGTAATGGCATCGTTAAAGCCAAAGGCTTGCACATCGCCATAGCGTTCATACAAATTCCGGTCGATCACATCAGCAAGATTCTGAGCTTCCGACATAAAGCGGGAACCAATCTTCGCTTTCATATCATCGGCGGCCCCAAAGGCAATGAAGCCCACGGCGGTCATGGGAACCACCCCGAAGATCACAAAAATGGTGACTAATTTTGCGGCAATGCCCCAACTGAAGAATGGAGTTAGTATGCGGTTCATAGGCCCCCTCACGAGCTAATTGTGGTTGTCTTCCGTGACTCTGGAAGGTTTGAGGTGCTCGTTTTGGGGCCTGGTAGGTACAACCCAGCCGACAACCCGTCTATCACGTCATCCCGAATATGTTTTCTATCGCTTTTGACCTCTCAAAGTTCTTAAAGTGAGTGAGGAGTAAGGAGAGGAAGAAAGATCACTAGGTTTCTACCCACTCCTTACTCCTTACTCCTTACTTTTCACTACTCACTCCTAACTGCTGCTTAGAATTCTTCAAAAAAGTCATCATCGCTTTTCAAGGTACTCTTCCCATTACTGCTGCTCACCCCAACGGGTTGAGGACGGGAAGGCGTCTGAGATCTGACCGTACCGGAAGACGTCACGGTTGGGCTGACGCGTTTTGACTCTGCCTTTGATGATTGTTGCTCCTGACGCGTTTGCGTGATCCCACCAAATCTGTTCTCTGAACCTTGTTCTTCGGTCTTAAAGAAATCCACCTGTCGCAACAACTCTTCGGCCTGTTGCTTCATGGACTGTGACGCGGAAGTGGCCTGTTCGACCAAGGCCGCATTTTGTTGGGTGCCCTGATCCATTTGCATCACCGCTTTATTCACCTGATCAATGCCACTAGCCTGCTCCTGTGACGCCGCACTGATTTCCGCAATAATATCTGTGACTCGTTTAACAGAATTCACAATCTCCGCCAGCGTTTGACCAGATTTATTCACTAACTCACTACCATCTCCAACTTTCTGGACCGATTCATTAATTAACGCTTTGATCTCTTTGGCTGCCGTAGCTGACCGTTGAGCGAGATTTCGCACTTCCGAGGCCACCACCGCAAATCCCCTACCCTGCTCTCCGGCCCGGGCGGCTTCGACGGCGGCATTCAATGCCAACAGGTTCGTTTGGAAGGCAATTTCATCGATCACATTGATGATATCCGCGATTTTTTTGCTGCTCTTGTTGATTTCATCCATTGCACTGACGGCCTTTTCCGTGACGGCTCCGCCTTTTTCCGCCACTTCCCTTGCGGCCACCGCTAATTGATTAGCCTGTTTGGCGTTATCGGCATTCTGTTTGATGGTCGAGGTCATCTCTTCCATCGACGCACTGGTTTCTTCCAACGCCCCGGCCTGCGCCGACGTTCGTTGCGAGAGATCTTCATTGCCCTGTGAAATTTCCGTGGTACCCGTGGTGATACCGGAAACGGCGGATTTCACCGACTGCACCACCTCACCGACCCGATCAAACATCGCATTGAAGGATTCGCCCGTTCGTCCAATTTCATCCCGGCTGGCAACATTCGTCCGTGCCGTGAGATCCCCCTCCTTGGCTTGTGCCGCCATTGCTTCTAATTCCTTCATCGGCTTCACCACAAATTTTGAGAGCAGCACAAACAACAGAACCATCGTGACGACGCCCACACCCACGATCCCCATATACATCTTATTCAAATTACTATTCAGTTGGGCCATAGGAGCATCCATGGGAATCTGAACGGACACCGCTCCCAACATGTCTCCAACCTGTTTACCTTCATGGCAGGACACACAAGCTTTCACGCTGGCAAAATCCGTCGTGGCCCGCCGAAACATCATCGCCCCATTGACCGCCTCGACACTGGTAAATTCGGTTTCTCCGGAGGTCAAGGCTTCCAGCGCCTGCTGTTCAAACGCATCTTGAGGACCATTGGCTGCGTTCAAAGGAGTCGCACTGATCACCCTGGCATTGTAGACGCCATCCTTAGCAAGTGTTTCCGACGTTTCACGAGTAAACGTGGCTGGAAAGGGGATCGTATCCGGCGCGTCATGCTGCATACTGACTTTCATGCCCGCAGCCTTTGCCTTGACTACAAATTGTTTGGCGACATACGCCCGTGTCACCTGAATTTGTTTTTCAATGATCGAGGCCTGATTGGATAACACCCGATTGAGATCGGCCTGTAATTGTTGACCCAGAAAATAGGCTCCGACCCCCAGCAGTCCACTAAAGACCACCAAGGTGCTCACCACCACCTTAGGCCCAATCCCCAATTCATCCCACTTACCCAATGTGCTTACCTTCATAAATTGCTTTCCTCCTGGAACAAGACTTCAACTCGCATAAGCCGAGCAAAAAAAATTAATGTCTACCACGACTCTATAAGGTCTGGATGGCACGTGTTGGGGCTTGAAGAACATTCAACCACCAATCCGTCTTCACATCATCCCAAATTTTTACAACCACCTAGCAAGAAGTGAGTAGTTAGGTGTCAGGAGTAACGGAGTGGAAGAAAAATCCGCAGTCCTCCTCCCCACTCCTTACTTTTAACTTTCCCCTACTCACTCCTTACTAATGCCTAGAATTCTTCAAAAAAGTCATCATCACTTTTCGAGGCATTCTTCCCGTTGCTGCTTCCAACCCCAACAGGTTGAGGTGCTGGCGTCGCCTTCGGTTTGGCCGAACTTGGAGCTTGTGCTTTAGGGCTCGCTGGTTTCGCCGCCGGCCGTGATGCGCCGGTGTCACGCTTCACACTATGTGTGTTGCGCCGACTCTGGCCACTCCCTTGATCGGAAACTTTAAAGAACGCCACTTGATCGAGTAACGCAGCAGCTTGTTGCTTCATAGACTGGGAAGCGGAGGTCGCTTCTTCCACTAACGCCGCATTTTGTTGCGTCCCTTGATCCATCTGCATCACCGCCTTATTCACTTGATCGATACCGCTGGCTTGTTCCTGCGAAGCCGCACTGATTTCCGCAATAATATCCGTCACACGTTTGACCGAGTTGACGATTTCTTCCAGAGTTTGACCTGATTGATTCACCAAATCACTTCCATCACCCACCTTTTGCACTGACTCATTAATGAGGGTCTTAATTTCTTTGGCGGCTGTGGCTGACCGCTGTGCCAGATTGCGCACTTCAGAGGCCACCACCGCAAATCCCCGGCCCTGCTCGCCGGCACGAGCGGCTTCCACTGCCGCATTCAACGCCAACAGGTTGGTTTGGAAGGCAATTTCATCGATGACATTGATAATATCCGCGATTTTTTTGCTGCTCTTATTGATTTCATCCATCGCACTGACGGCCTTTTCCGTCACAGCCCCTCCTTTTTCCGCGACTTCGCGAGCCGTCACCGCCAACTGATTGGCCTGCTTGGCGTTATCCGCATTTTGTTTAATGGTGGAGGTCATCTCTTCCATGGACGCACTGGTTTCTTCCAACGCCCCGGCCTGAGCTGACGTTCGTTGAGAAAGATCTTCGTTGCCTTGGGTAATTTCACTGGATGCCGTTGAGACATGTTCGGCGGCTTGCCGTACTTCACCCACCACATTGGCAATATTGTCCAACATTTGATTCATGGCCTGTCCTAATTGGCCCAGCTCATCTTTCGTCGTGACTGACGCCCGTTGGCTCAAATCCCCATCGGCAGCTTGTTGCGCCACCGCGCTAATTGCCACAAGGCTAGCGGCGCCCTTGCGGCCAACCCACCAGCCCAGCGGAATAAGGATCGCCAAGCAAATAAGGCCTGTCGTTACCACTTTGTTCTGCACCGCATTGGCTTCGGCCGCTGCCTCTGTTTCTGGCACCCGAATAAGAATGGCCCAATTCATCCCGGGAAATCCCAAGGCCCCTTTCAAATGGGTATATCCACCAATTTGATTGATTTTTTTCCTAGCATGCATGGCCGTAGAGAATCCAGATTTTCCGTTTATCGCCTCCTGGGCGATCGCCACTCCTTTATCTGCCAAATTGAGGCTCAACAACACATCATAATTTCGAACGATGTCTGTCGTGCCCGCGGCATTCGGATCAAAATCGATGAGCACACGTCCTTTGCTATCCAACATGGTCAACTCTGTTCCGGGGAATCCAAGATCTCTTAATTTCACATAAGAATCCTGGAACATTTGTTCAACGACCGAAAAATTGGTGCGATTGGACCAATAGGCGACGACCCGACCATCGGCATCATAAACGGGGGCGGAAAAACCCATGACTAGCCCATCGTTGCCGAAGGCCCGCTTCACATCTTCATCAATATGCACATCTTCAATGTACGTCCCCGTTGAAATGTCATTGCCGGGAGCCGTAAAGGGCTGTTTCGTCGTAAACTTCCCCGCTTGTAAGGCTTGGAACCAGGAGGTCTGACTGAAATCCTTTTCAAACAAGAATTTATAATCAATGGGTTTACCATTGGCATCTTGAAAATTGACCGCCACAAGTTTCCCCGTGGTATCCACCAACAACGCCAGGTCGTATATCCCATACGCTTTCACGTATTTCACCATGACCTGGCTGATGACGTTATATTCGGTGGGATCGTACCACTGTGAGGTCCGAGTGATGGCATCGTTAAAGCCAAAGGCTTGGACGTCGCCATACCGCTCAAAGAGATTACGATCTATTTTATCGGCTAAGCCTGTTGCTTCCGCCATAAAACGGGACCCAATTTTTTCTTTCATGTCGTCGGCTGCACCGAAGGCAATAAATCCCACCGCCGCCATGGGGACAGCCCCGAAGATCACAAAAATGGTCACTAATTTTGCGGCAATACCCCAACTTAAAAATTTACTCATGACATTATTCATGGCCTATTCATCCTTCATTGTAAGTTTGTTGTTCGCGTCTTGTGACCTGAAGCATCCCAGCCATCAATCCGCACCCACATCCTTGAAAATTTCTCTTTGTTCTATTTATCAACTAGCACCTTCACCGTTCATCCAATTTCGCCTAGGCTGTCGCCCCCTGTGATTCCACCGTTTCAGGAATCTCGGCCACCACTTTGACTTCATCATCCGTCAAAACACGATCGATATCCAACAGGGTCACCAGGTGATCGTTGGAATTGCCAATCCCTGCTACAAAGGTGATATCCACCGTTGTGCCCAGTTCTGGCGGCGGTTGAATCTCTTTGGCATTCAGATCCAACACATCGGAGACGGCATCCACCAAAAATCCCATCACGCGATTACGTACGTTCACAACCACCACGACCGTGAACGGCGTCGGATCGGTTACCCCCATCCCGAATTTCATGCGGAGGTCGACGATCGGCACAATCGTGCCGCGTAAATTCAACACGCCTTTTAAATAGTCCGGCGTGTTGGGAATTTTCGTCACATTGGTGTAGCCTTTGATTTCCTGAACTTTCAGAATATCCACGCCATAAAATTCTTCGGCCAGGTTAAAGGTAAGAAATTGTTGGTCATCGCTCGAAAAACTTGTCCGAATGTCTTGTCGTTCAACCGCTTCAATCGTCGCCGTGGACATAATCGCGCTCCTTGGTTATGACTATCATCACTCGCATCTTCATCTTATTCGTTTCCTTAGTGAGAAGGGAGAAGGGAAAAGTAAGGAGAAAAAATTCTTCCTTCCTACCCCTTTTTACTTCTTGCTTCCCCTTTATATTTTTTACTTCCTACTTCTCACTACTCCCTTCTCACTACTTACTTTTTCCTCACGCCGCTGCCGTATGGCCAACACGGGCGAGTTTGGCTAACCCCGGGACATCGAGGATCAACGCCACTTGGCCGTCGCCCAAAATCGTGGCACCAGATATAGCTTCGACTTTTCGATAGTTTTGCTCCAAGGTTTTGATGACCACTTGTTGTTGTCCCGTCAGTTCGTCCACGAGTACCGCAACCCGTTTATTTTCCGCTTCCACAATCACTAAAAGCGCTTGGACCGGATCGGTATACTCGGGGGTGATATTGAACACCTCATAGAGCCTAACCAAGGGCACCCATTCTCCCCGCAAATTGACCACTTCTCCTTTTCCGACAATGCGCTGTAAATCACTGGGCTTGGGTCGGATGGACTCCGTCACCGTAATAAGTGGAATAATATAATTATCTTCTCCCACGCGAACGGTCATGCCATCGATGATAGCTAAGGTCAGGGGCAACTTGAGTGTCAGTTTGGAACCTTTCCCTGGCGTACTTTCGACTGATACCGAACCTCCTAATCCCTCAATATTTCGCTTCACTACATCCATACCCACGCCTCGGCCCGACACGTCCGTAATCGTATCGGCGGTCGAAAACCCGGGTCGAAAGATGAGTTGATAAACATCCTGATCGCCCATGGAAGCCCCATCCGCAATCAAACCCCGCTCAATGGCCTTTTTCACAATTTTTTCCCGATTGAGTCCCCGGCCGTCGTCCTCCACGGCGATACAAATATTCCCGCCATCATGATAGGCATGAAGACGCACGGTGCCTCGTTCGGGTTTCCCTGCGGCTTTCCGCTCTTCGGGCCCTTCCAACCCATGATCGGCGGAATTGCGAACCAGATGAGTCAAAGGATCTCCAATGGCCTCGATCAGCGTTTTATCCAGCTCTGTTTCTTCACCAGACATGACGAGCTGAATCTGTTTACCGCTCTTCCCGGCCAAATCCCGAACTAATCGTGGGAAGCGATGGAAGGCCGATCCGATCGGCATCATCCGGATGGACATTACGCGCTCTTGCAGCTCACGGGTATTCCGTTCTAATTGGACAATACGTTCTTGCAACACGGGTAATTGGTTTATCGTAAATTTTTCACCCAAATCGGTAATCATCGATTGGGTAATCACCAACTCTCCGACCAAATTGATGAGCTTATCGATTTTTTCAGTATCGACTCGAATTGAGGCAGCTTCCCCTTTTTTGAGCTGTTGCTGTTTTTGCAGAGCCTTATCGACTTGTTGAGGTGTGACTTTTTTCTCTTCGACGAGAATTGCACCCAGCGGTTTTTGTTTTGCCAGGCTATCGGAAATTTCCCCAGGGGTGACCACGCCCTCCTCGACGAGTATCTCCCCAACCCGTTTATAGGGCACCGCTGGTTTCGGGGCACAATCGGTTATCGTCAATTCGCTCCCATCCCGCACAAAGTCAAACACCGCCTCCACTTTGGCGAGGGAGACATCGGTTTCCAGTTCGATCGCCCAACTTAAATAACACCGCTCGGGATCCATGGCATCTAAAACCGGAACCTGATCCGTCTGCACTTGAAGTGTTTTCACCATGCCCAATTCATACAGCTCTTTAAAAATCTGAGCCGGATCTAAACCACGTTGGAACAGCTCCGGTAACGGCACCCAGGAAATTTTAATCAGCCGCCACACATTGGCCGGTGGTGCTACCGTCGCTCCGGTTCCAGACGAAGGAACCGGTGCGGCAGTGACACCATCTCCGTCTTGACAGGCCTGAAGTTCTTGCTCCAACCCGTGAATCACGGCTTCCTCAGCTTCACCTCCCCCTTGAGCTGCATCTAACAAGCTCTTGAGACCATCTAGGGATCGCAGCAATACATCTACGCTATGAGGTGTCACCGGGATTTTTTCGTTCCGCATCAGATCCAACACGTTTTCCATTTTATGGGTGAGCCCTGCAATCGCTGTAAAGTTGAACATTCCCGCATTCCCCTTAACGGAATGAGCGGCTCGAAAGATGCGGTTGAGCAAATCCAAATCTTGGGGACGCTGTTCCAGCTCTAAAAAGCCGGACTCCATCGTTTCGACGTGCTCCACCGATTCCAAAAAAAACGATTCCTGAAAATGCGAGAGATCAACAGCCATGCTTTGCCTCGTAAGAAGTGAAAAGGTAGAGGTTGGAAGTAAAAGACTTATAGATTGCTTGAAAGATCACGTTTCATTTCCTATTTGATGATGAATAAGCCCACTGAGCATCTTGTCAATTTCCACCATATGCTCATCAAGGGCTTCCCATTTTACGGCAGGGCAATAATTCAGTTGTTTTGCCAATTCCAATTGGGTGTCTAATTCACATAAGAAACCTTTAGCAACATACAAACATTGTTTGAATTCCTTTTTACTTCAACAACTGGCTCCTTCTGCGATATTACTGGGAATACTCACTGCAGCTCTTCTGATCTGGCCTGTCAGTTCATACATTGCTGAAGCTGGAAATTTCTTAGTCATGTGATAGACCTTCAACACCAAATCCATCGCCTTCTGCCATACGTGTAACTTCTTATGCGGTTTATTCACACAACAAGTAAAAAGAGAAAAGGTTGCATGATCTGTACTTTTTCTACGTTCCCAATCTTACTTCCTTCTTCTCACTTATAACTTTTCCCTTCTCATTTTTTACTTTTTAGCCGGGCAGCACTTTCTTGATGGTGGCGAGCATTTGTTCGGGGTTAAAGGGTTTGACGACCCATCCGGTGGCGCCCGCACCTTGTCCTTCCTTCTTTTTGTCATCCGACGATTCAGTGGTCAGCATCAGGATCGGGGTAAATTTATGAGCCCCCATAGCCCGAATGGCTTTGATCAAAGAAATACCGTCCATGTTAGGCATATTCAAATCTGTAATGACCAGATTCGGCTTGGCTCCCCCATTGAGCTTATCGACGGCTTCTTTTCCATCACCGGCTTCCACTACTTCATACCCCGCCCCAGTCAGTGTGAAACTCACCATTTGCCGCATGGAAACGGAATCATCAACTACGAGTACGGTCTTGCCCATGGTCTTCCCTCTCTGTTGTCAGATTGACTGTCTGTTGCCTACCTTCGTTCATTTTTTTCAAGCAAGGAGTCCTGGATGTTCAACATCATTCTCTTCTTTATTCTTTCCTCCTCACTCCTTATTAGTTCAAAACAACGTCACCGTATCACCCTCATCGGACGCGGTGGTTCCAACGAGTACGGCCTCTTCTCCATTATGGGCGGCTTCGATGGTGAGCCGTTCCGACTCCATCGTATAGCTATGCTCCAAGTTCCGAAGTTCTTCGATCACCTCGGTCATCGACTCGATTCCACCAGCCCCCTGGACCACGGCATGCAATGGCTGGTAGATGCGCTCTAACGGTTGATACACATGTTCAATTTTCTGTCGGGTAATGTCTTGAAATTGCATGGACATGACAATTTGTCCAATATCTTGCCCCAGTTCCTTGGCCCGCCCTGAATTTTGCCCGACACTTTCTTTCAGCGCAGCATTCTTTGAGACCATCACCTCGGTCATTTCCATGATTTTTTGTTGGGCCTTTAGCGTTGAGGTCAGATCCAACGCGGCTAAAACTTGAAGTTCGGCCATGGCCGACTCCGTCGTCCCTTTGACGGCGGTGGCCAAGGCTCGAATTTGTTCAGCCGCTTGACCGGACCGATTGGCCAGCTTAGTCACTTCATCCGCTACGACGGCGAATCCCCGGCCATGTTCGCCGGCCCGTGCCGCTTCAATGGCAGCATTCAACGCCAGCAACCTCGTTTGATCTGCAATAAATTCCACTTCTTCAACAACTTCGGAAATTCGAGACGTGGTCTCAAGGGCCTCGTCCATCACATTGACTGTCGATACCGTAACCGTTGATGTTTGGGTGACTTGGTCCACAAACATTTGCATCGTATCTTTGGTGTTATTGAGGATGGCTTCCACACTCATGCCATCCCCATCTCCTTCACCCATACTCAAAATTGTTTCCGTCTCAAAGGCTGATTCCCTGGCCTGTTGAGATATTTTTTGAAATCGCTGAATTAAGCCCCCCGCCGCTTGTTCCGTTTCTTGAATCACCGCCTTCAGCTGCCCAACGAAGACCGGAAAAGTTGGCGCGAGGTAGGCACAAAATTCTTTCCAGGATTGCTGAACCTTGGTCTGGGCCAGAACTGCCTCCTGGAGTTGGCGTTCCAGGTCTCCGACTTGTGATTGGCTGGTACGACGGCCCACGCCATATCCCACACCCCCGCCCACGAGCAGACACATTCCCCACATCATCCAATCAATCGCCACGTATCACCTCATGTAATAAATATCGCACCTAAGAGAAGAAGACGGGTCGTCTCCGATCTCATCTCCCTAGGCCGCATCCTGAGCGGCCGGCAGGAATTGGGAGAATCCAATGTGTTCAAAACAATCTCGAATGTGGGATGAATATCCCTTGACGGTCAGTCGGCCGCCACGCGTGGCAGCCACGATTAATTGCACGCCCGACGAATCGATCCGGTCGACTTCGGATAAATCCAGTTCCAACGGCCCTTCCTGCTGATGCAGAGAGCAGAGATCTTGGTGAAACTGCGCCGCTTCGAAGATCGTGAGATCTCCGATGGGCTTCAACATCGAATCGGCTGGAACAGTCGGTTCCTCTTGGTGTTCTTGCATGGTTCCCTCAACCTTCTTTTTGCGATTTTTTTTACCCTTCATGCTTTTCCGTGTCCCCTTGCATCTCGAATCACATCCGTACCGTTTAAGCCCAGTCACGAAACACCTCATTCATAGGTGTCCCAAGATACTTACAGCTATCGGATCAGGGTTTTTATGACTTAAGAGTTTTGCGTTTTTTTGAGGTCAGGGGAATTATCGCGAGCCCAACCGGAACCCGCTGCTCGATTTAGCCAAGCCCCATTCCTCAACCCTGAACTTTTTTCAGGCAAAACCTGCCTACCCGGATGGCTGAACGCTGAGTGACCAAATTGAGAGCGGTCACCCGTTTAGTGGAGGAGCGAATCGATGTGGGGTTGGAGGCGATCTTTCATTTCCAAGATACCATCCATCATTTCAGAGGTTATGTTGAGGGATGCGGCGACGGGAAGGGCCAGGATGATGTCGGGAGACAGCGGCATTGTTTCTAAATGGGAGGTGGCCAGATGGCGAGCCAGGCAAGTGATGGCCGCGCATTTTGAGGGGTGCATGGCCAGATGGTAAGAATACTGTTGATGAAGGTTAATCGCCTCTTTGACCTGAAGCGGGAAATTCCAGACCTCGGCCAATTGACGGTATGGACTACAAAAAGCTTGCCCAGACTATGCAACAATCCACCGAGAAACGCCGTGTCAGGATTTTCCCCCATTAAGGAGGCCAGAGCCTTGCCATAGAACGCGGTGGCAATGGCATGGGCCCACAATCCTCGAACCTCCCGTTCATACCCGCAATCCAGAAATACCCCTGACTGTAAGGACAAAGTGAACGCCAACCCCGACACGGAATGTAATCCCAGGAACACAATCGCCTGGGCTAAGGAATCGATATGCCGTGGTACTCCATAGGCGGCTGAATTCGCGACTTTAAAGATTCTCGCGGTGAGCACGGGATCTTGTGGGATCAATGCCATCAAGCGATCCGGTGTGGCATCTGGATCCGTGGTTTAAGCCAGCACTTGCTGGGCCACGTGCCCGAGGGGTGGCAGCTCTAAGTCCTTACTTTTCAAGTGTTCTACAATCGGCAACAATAACGCCTACATTTCATCGGATTCACACATCAACGTCGGTTTCGGCAGAGACGTGAATGCGCCAGATTGTTTTTTTGTCTTACCGGGGATACGGAAGGTGAAATGATGGCAATGGGGATTCTCCCCCAAGATTGGGTAACGTGAAGACCTCCATCACGTATCCCTCCGGGGCTTCGATCTTGAGACGAATCTGTAATTCCTCTAATTTTTTCTTCGCCAACATGAGCAGCCCGAGTCCCGCACTATCGATGAAGGTCACGTCCAAGAAGTTCACAAGGATGCTATGAAGTTTTGATTGTGCGGCCTGCTCAACCGCCGTCATCAACGATGAACGGGCATGAAAATCCATTCGCCCTGCAAGAGCCAAATGGACGACCCCATCCCTGATCTGTTCCACAATTGTCATAACATGACCTGTTTCTTAAGAATTGGACGCTGCTCTGAGTTGCTTTGCCTACATCCCTTACCGTGCGCCTAGGTATGGTCAAGGACGGCAAGTTTGGACACAGCCGGACTGGAACCCCGCCCAGGTGGAATCTTCACCCAACACACCACTTGATTTCCATTCCCCTGGTATTCCATATGATCGAAGCTGAGGGCTTTGGCCATAGCAATTCCACGACCGTGACTTTCCATGATCCGTTCCGGTCGTATTTCTTGATACTCGCTCCAATCGAATCCGCCCCCCTGATCCGTCACGGTGAGTTGAATGTGATCGGACCGCTGCTCAAAAATAACTTCGACGAATTTATGGGCATGTTCTTCCATGCATTGTCGTCGCGCAATTTCTTCTTCCCATTGATCGGCTTCCTGAAGCTGCGTTTTTTCATCGTATCCTATTTGTAAATTGCCATGTTCCACGCCATTAATTATGAGTTCATTCAATCCAAACGCGACTTTTTCAGAGTTGGGGCAGGCCTGAGCAATCAACAAGGCCACGTCATAGGCTTCATCCACCGTGTGAACACGAAACCGCCCCTGTTGTAAACACCCGATGGTCTTGACTTGCACTCGTAAATTTCGGGCCACGCTCTGCCATTTGCGGCCCTCTTCGACGGCTGCACCCACGAGGCGTCGTAACACCTGCGGATCGTAGGGCTTCGTAAGATAAAAAAAGACGCCGGCTTCCATGCCCTCGCAGATTTCGCGAGGCGAGGCAGCCGATGTTTGCATCACGACCGGGAGCCACTGGAAGTGTTCATCCAACTTTAATTCTTTCATCACCTCAAGACCGGTCAACCCCGGCATCATCCGGTCCAACACCATCGCTGCAAATCCCTCTCGATCCTGCCGTAGGAGGTCCAACGCCTGAGCCCCATCACTGGCCTGAACCAGTTCATAGGGCTCATCCCTGAGGCATTCAACCAGGATCTCTAAATTCAGGTCATCATCATCAACAATCAAAATGCGTGGAAGGTGAGTGGCCATATGGTTTCGTTATTTTTTAATAAAGGGAAATACGAATCTACAAGGCTATCCTTGCTTTCTCCTGCAAGCCTAAATTGTCAGGCGTGAGGTAAACTGGACGCATCGCTTCACGTTGTTTACGCCTCTTGATCCTTTAGTGCCAGTGAATCTTCACTGACCTCCAACCCGATGACGGCCACATCGTCCCCAAATATCCCATCGAACTGCCATGACCGGCTGGAATGGATCAGATTTTTTAATCCTAAATTCATCGGATGCGTAAACACCTGCTCAAGAGCCCCCTGCAACCGGATTCGTCCCCAAATTTCCTCCTGGGCATTGACCACTTCATAAATTCCGTCACTAAACAGGTAGAGCCGATCATGATTGGCCAGGGTGATTGATTGGGTGGAATAGATTTCATTTGGAGAAAACCCTGTTGGCCAGGTTTTCTCTCCCAAGACGACCGTTGGAGCATTATTTCTAACCAAAATTGCCCCTGGATGACCGGCGCTGGCAAACTGCAACACCTGTGTCGACAACTGAAGCACCCCGACCCAAATGGTAAAATAGTCCCCTTTGTCCGTCATGGGATTTTCCGCATTCAAACGCGTGACGATTTCGCCGGGATCAAAACCCGGAAACGATTGCGCAATATGCGTCCCTTTAAACCACATAGCCAGCGAAACCGCTCGTAAGGCCGGACCGGTGCCATGCCCGGACATATCCAGAATCATAATCCCGACATGATCTTCGTCCCAACGCGCAACCTGGAATAAATCACCGCCTAGTTGAGAAGAAGGGAGAAATTCCCAGGCCAGCTTGAGTCCTGGGACTACTTCTCCGGGAATAGGGAGCAATGACCGGACAAATTCCGAGGCCGAATACAATTCCGCATCCAACTGCGCCTGCTTTTCGGAAATCATTCGATACGATTCTTCAAGTTCCAACCGTAATTGACGAGCCCGAAGTCCCGCGCCCACACGAGCGAGAATTTCTTGATCGGATGCCGATTTAGGCAAAAAATCATCCGCCCCCCGACTCAACCCTTCAGCAATTTGCTCCGGCTGATCGAGCGCGGTCATCAGAATGAAATGGATTGATCGCCATCGGTCATGGTTCTTCATGGCCTCACACAGGCCAGGTCCGTCTAATTCCGGCATCATCCAATCGGAGAGCACTAAATCCACCGATTCCTGTTCCAAAATCTCAAGAGCTTCTCGCCCGTTTTCCGCCTCCAGGATTCGATGATGCAGCTTGCTCAGCCGTCGTTTAGCCACAAGGCGCACCAACTTCTCATCATCAACCAAGAGGATATTCAACGTTCTGCTGTCGTTGGACAGTTCGGGGGGCACGGCAAAACTGTGAATAGCTGATTCTACGATACTCATGACATACTCAGTGCACAGAGGGGAGAATAGGCCCTAGTTTCTTTCGGTTTGTTTTTCGTGAAACTCAAGCCTGAATTAGGGAGAAGTGAAAAGAAGTGAGGTGTAAAGGATTGAGGGGAAGGGAGGGGAAAAGGCCGGGAATGAATCAGGGAAAATCGAGAGTGGTATTACTCAGACAACCAGCTCTCTCCTGACTCCTTACTCCTGATTACTCACCCCTAACTCCTTACTTCTCACTTATCTAGAGAGTCGGTTATGGAGCAGCGCCTTCAGTTTCACCATGGATTGTGCATGAAGTTGGCAGATACGGGATTCGGTCACCTCGAGAATGACGCCGATTTCTTTCATCGTAAGTTCCTCGAAATAATAGAGGGTCAGGACGAGGCGTTGCCGCTCGGGCAACCGTTCAATCGCATCGACTAAGGCTTGTCGGGCGTCTTCTGAAACCAAGGATTCTAGGGGGCTTGGTTGGTCGCGATCAGCCAAGGCATCTAAAATCGGATGGGCATCTTCTTCATTGCCGCCCAGATCATCCAAGCTCAATACCACAGCCCCTTTGGCTTGCAAGAGGGTTTCATCGACCTCTTGCGTGTCCATTCCAAGGGCTTCCGCCAATTCCGCTTCCGTCGGTGGACGGCCTTTTCGCTTAGTCCATTCATTGGCCGCATGATGAATTTTGCCGATTCGTTCCCGCAAGGATCGCGGAACCCAATCCATCGCCCGAATTTCATCGAGCATCGCGCCACGAATACGAAACTCCGCATAGGTACGAAATTTTATTTCTCGAGACGGATCGAATTTGGTGAGCGCATCCAACAACCCCACCATTCCGGCACTCATGAGATCTTCAACATTGAGTCCGCTCGACACTCGCATGGCCAACCGCATCGCCATATATTTTATGACCGGCAAAAACTCCTTGATCAAATTTTCCCGTTCTTGGGTATTTAACGAGAGTTTTGTCGGTAGTCCCGCTTTGGGTTTCTCTGGAGCAGTTGTCACAGCACCACGTTTCATTCGTTATCCTTCCGTCATGGTTCGAGTCGCGGCTAACGCCGAGGGTCCAAATAACTGAAAGCCCCCTTGCCAGGCTTGCTCTCCACTCCAGCCTTGCAAAGTGGAGACCAACGACGACAGGGCGCGACTTGCCGGAGCCCGCGGATAGAGATCGCACACGGCCCGCTGTTGAGCCACCGCCATCGAGACATAGTCGTCCGATGGGATACACCCCACATAGTCCAGGGACAGTGATAAAAACCGATCCGTGACCAGGCTGAACTTGCGAAACACCTCTTTACCTTCTTGCTCATGCTTTACCTTGTTGACCAGCAATCGGAATGTTTTTAAGTGATAACGTGTTGACAATATTTTGATGAGAGCATAAGCATCCGTCAGCGAGGTCGGGTCCGGCGATATCAGCACGATGGTTTCATGCGCCACTAAGCTAAAGTACAACACGTTCGGAGAGATGCCAGCGGCACAATCGATGAACAACAAATCCGGAATGGTCGGTAATTCCAGAAAAGCTGTTTGCAGCATTAACTGCTGCTCGTAGGTCAGTTGTGTGAACGCCTGCCCGCCGGAAGTCGCCGGCAAAATCTGAATGCCTTCCGGCCCTGTTACCAGGACTTCTTCCAACCGACGCTCTCCTGACAACACGTCTTCAATGGTATATTGCGGGGTTAAGCCTAAAAGAATATCCATATTTCCCAATGCCAAATCGGCATCCATGACCATGACCTTCCGGCCCTTCCTTGCCGATGCCACGGCCAAATTGGCGACCACGTTGGTTTTTCCCACCCCGCCTTTTCCTGAACTGACGGCAATGACTTGGACCTGTGGACTCAAGGAGGGAGTCGGCTTCATCGCTTCCCGTAACCCGCTGGCTTGATCCAACCGCCGGGGTCGGGGAAGACTAGTTCGCGGCGTTCTGATCGTCGTGGTTACCGCCATTAGCGAGCCACCTCAGCCAACACGGTTTGTTCGGCACCCATGAAGCCAGGTTGCCCGCCCACGACCAAATCCACCAGCCGTTGACGCGTGGCAATCTCCAAATCTTCCGGCACCCGTTGTCCCGCCGATAAATAGGACACGGGAAGACCTGACTGAGATAACAGGGTATACATGCCTCCGAATTTGGGCGATTCATCCAGCTTGGTCATGATCAATTTTTGAACGGGCAATGATTGATACCGGCGAATGGTGTCCATTTGCACCGATTCCGACATGGGCGCAGCCAACACCAAATGGGTTTCGATTTTTCCCACGCCCCGTGTCATGGCCACCAATTCCTCGTGCCCCGCCCGATCCTTGGGACTTCGGCCGGCCGTATCGATGAGAATCAAGTCGGCTTCTTGATGCCGTCTCAAACAGGACACAAAATCCTGTTGCGACACGGCGACCTCGAGCGGAATTTTAAGAATTTTCGCAAAGACCCGAAGTTGCTCTACCGCCGCCACCCGATACGTATCAAGCGTAATCAACACCGTTCTCTGATGTTCATCTTGCTGACGCGCTAATCCGGCTAATTTGGCGATAGTCGTTGTCTTGCCAACGCCAGTCGGCCCGACCAACATCATAATTTTTTGTCCATATTGTCGAGAGACCGAAGGATTGGACACAACCAGGCCCTCTTCCAATCGTTCCCGCACCAATTCAGTCACCGCGTCACGATTTCCGAGTCCCGCCGTCCCTAAGGTTTCCACCACTGAACGCAAGACACCATGGGCCAGTTGGGAATTGACGCCCTGCCCCACCAGCATTTGGTAATCCCCAAGGACATCGCCCGGTAAGCCTTCGACCCGCTTATGCAGCTGGCTCTCCAGGACTTCCCCCACGACAATCCGCAGCCCTTCAAGTTCCTGTCGCAAGGGCCCCACGATTTGCTCTGGATCTTTCTGGGATTCCCGCAACCGTTGAATCTCTTCCTTCATGTCATGTAAATGCTGCGTGACGGGATCCAGCACGGAGGCAACCTGGAGCTGTTCAGAAAAGGTGGGTTCTTTTTTCGTCTTTGGTGGTTCACCGATGTTCCGAGCCGCGGGCAATTGTTTTTTGATCAAGGCTTGCAGTGATCGATCGATGGTCACCGCAGGCTTGTCATCTTCTATGTGGGGCGCATGATCGACCGCTGCCGTCACTTCAATGACCGATTGGCTGAGTAGCCCGAATAAGCCTCCGGATTTTTGTATACGGCGGGAAGAGACAATCACGGCTTCCGGGCCAAGCTCCGCTTTGACTGCCTGGAGGGCCTCTTGTAACGACAGCGCTTCAAATCGTTTCAGCTTCATGGGGTAACCTCACAACTTCAATTGCTTGAATTTTTGTTTTGGGATCCAACTCATTCGGCGAGAGCACAGCCAGGGCATGGACGCCTGGCGACACCAGCCGATACAGCTGCGAACGAATGGACTGTGAACACAACACGATCGGTTGATACCCTTGACTCACGACACGCTCTATCGCTTGCCGCACAGCCGCGATCACCTGGTTAAACACCCCTGGGGTCAATCCCTCTTGATTGCCGCCGCTGGGCTTCATCACTTCCGTCAGCCGTCGATCCAACGCAGGGTCAAGACTCACGACATGGACCAACCCTTCCGCGTTGGCATATTGCGTGGAGATGGTTCTGGATAAATTTTGCCGGGCATATTCTGTCAGGGTGTCAGGATCTTTACTCACGGTGGTGTAATCGGCGACAGTTTCAAGAATCGTCCGTAAGTCTCGAATGGATACTCGTTCACGTAACAAATTCCGCAAGATTCTCACGACAACTCCTAACGACAATTGGGTGGGAATAAGCTCATCCACCACTTTGGGATAGGTCTTCGCCAGGTTATCCAGCAAATTCTGGGCCTCTTGTCGACCCAGCAATTCATGCCCATTTGTTTTAATCAACTCGGTTAAATGGGTGGCAATAATGGCCGGGCCGTCCACGACGGTGTACCCTTCCATTTGAGCGCGTTCTTTTTCAGCAGGGGCTATCCAGACTGCGGGAAGGCCGAAACATGGATCATGCCCGGGTTTGCCCTCTAATCCTTTTCTGGCATGACCGGGATTGATGGCCAGTAAATGGCGCGGCATGAGTTCCCCTTTGACCACCTGAATCCCTTTGAGCGAAATACTGTATTCATGGGGTTTAAGTTGCAGATTATCCCGAATGTGGACTGCCGGTACGACAAACCCCATATCCAACGCCGTCTGTTTTCGTATGGCCCGTATCCGCTCTAGAAGTTCTCCGCCTTGAGATTGATCCACAAACGGCACCAGCCCATATCCTACATGCAATTCCAACAGATCTGGCGGGGTCACGGTATCTACCGATTCCGTGGGAGACGCTTCGGCCTTTTCTCCCTTGGCCCCTGTGCTGGTTTTCGGACGTGCGGCGGCCTCGGCGGCTTCCTGTTTCCGTTGGAACAAGATATACGCCAACCCGGCCGCCATCGCCCCCAACAGCAAAAACGCTACATGCGGCAATCCGGGTAACAAACCCAAGAACAACAAAATTCCCGCCACAGCGGCCACGAGCTGTGGATTCAGAAAGATTTGTTCGGTTAAATCACGGCCAAGGCTGGTGGCTGTCGACACGCGCGTAATAATAATACCGGCTGCGGTCGACATGATCAGTGCCGGGATTTGCGCAATAATGGCATCTCCCACCGTCAACAGGGTAAATCGTTTGGCCGCAGCCTCAATGGACATACCGTGATCGAGCACCCCGATCGCCAGACCGCCAATCACATTAATAAAAATAATCAGCAGCGCCGCAATCGCATCGCCGCGCACAAATTTGCTGGCACCATCCATAGAGCCATAGAAATCTGCCTCTTGCGAAATCATCTCCCGCCGCTTTCTCGCTTCGGCCTCATCAATCATGCCGGCATTTAAATCCGCATCGATACTCATTTGCCGCCCGGGCATGGCATCCAAGGTAAAGCGGGCGGCGACTTCGGCAATACGAGTGGCGCCCTTGGTAATCACGACAAAATTGATAATGACCAGAATGGAAAACACGACAATCCCGACCGCGAAATTTCCGCCGACGACAAACTCGCCGAAGACACGTATCACCTCCCCAGCGGCAGCCGGCCCCTCATTTCCATGCAACAAAATTGCTCGGGTCGACGCGATATTTAAAGCTAAGCGAAATAAAGTGGTCAGAAGGACGACGGTTGGAAAGACGGAAAATTCCGCCGGGCGTCCCGAATGCATGGTCACCAGTAAAATCAACATGGCCAGCGTAATGCTAAACGACAAAAACAAGTCCAGCATAAAGGACGGGAGCGGCAGCAACATGAGCAACAACAGACCCACCACCCCGATGGGCAACAGCACATCCCCATAATGCGCCGGGGTCAATTCAAGCTTCATTTTGTCGGTATCAAATGCCATGGGCTGCCTTTACTTGTGACGACGTTCGTTGATGCGACTCATCTCTATCCTTCTTCAACACCAAGTGAGGGGTGAGGAGTTAAACTGACAGGCACTCGAATCAATCATAATTTCACTTGGAAACTGTTCATCTTACTCCTCACTCCTTACTTTTCACTCTTCACTTTTCACTTCTTACAATTTACGCCGGCTGATTTTGTGCCTGTCGCAAACGATATATATAGGCCAGGATTTCTGCTGCCGCTTGATAGAGCGCCGCAGGAATTTCTTGGCCGATTTTCGTACCTTTAAATATGCCGCGAGCTAAGCTGCGATTTTCCAGGATAGGCACACCGGCATGCCGCGCAATTTGTTTAATTTTTTCCGCCATGAATCCCGCGCCCTTGGCTACGACCACCGGGGCGTCCATGTTATCGGTGTCATAGCGCAGTGCGACGGCCAAATGCGTCGGGTTGGTAATCACCACATCGGCTTTGGGAACCGCCTGTAACATGCGTTGGCGGGATCGTTCCCGTTGTAAGCTCAATCGACGTGACCGAATTTGCGGATCCCCTTCCACATCTTTCGATTCGTCTTTGACTTCCTGTTTGGTCATTTTCAGATCTTCGTTGTGCTGCCACCGCTGATACACAAAGTCGCCAATGGCTAAGATCAATAAGGCCCCTCCGACGAACCACACGATATCTTCCACGAACATCCAGGTTTTCGACATGGACTCAAAGAGGCTCAACATCGGAAATTGAATGAGCTGCACCATGCCATCGGAAAGGACGGCGTAAAGAATGCCTGCCACCATGGCCAGCTTGAGGAGTGATTTCAATAAATCGACGACCCCTTTCCACGAGAAAATTCGCTTAAGGCCATTCATCGGATTCATCTTCGAGGGCTTTGGTTGCAAGCCCTCTTCTACCCATAAGGGGCCGGTTTGCATCAGGATGGCCGTCAAGGCAAATGCGGCCACCAACAGGCCAAATGGAATTAATGGCACGAACGCATTCTTGGTAATCGTCAAGAGCAGGACATAGAGCGAATTCGAATCGATTTGAAGAGTTCCAATCTGTTCTAACCACTGACGGAAATGCCCTGAAAATTGCCGTAACATCTGCGGAGCCCACAGGGATATCACTCCGACGCCACCTAATAAGACAAAGAGAGGCGGCAATTCTCGAGTGAGCGGCACCTGACCTTTGCGGCGCGCTTCGGCGAGTTTCTTCCCTGTCGGCTGCTCTGTTTTTTCTGCGCCTTCTTTATTCTCAGCCATGCCCTAATTCCTGCAGCAGATCCCAAAGCACCGCTTCCATCCCTAACACCGATTGCTGGAAAACAACCGCCAAAAATGGAAGCCCTAACCCTAAAACAATGAGGCCCACCGAAATGGTGATCGGAAAGCTGGTCAACAAAATATTCATTTGCGGCACGAGCCGTCCCAACACGCCCATCGTCACATGAATGAGAAACGTGGCGGCCATGACCGGAAAAGCCAACCGCAACCCCGTGTCGTAGGATTCCTGAATTAAGTCAGTCACATCGGGAAGAAGAGGCCCGCTCAAATGTGCCCCAAAGGGAGGAATCACTTGGAAGCTGCTACCCAAGGCCAGTAACACCAACAGATGCCCGTCTACTTGAAAATAGAGCAAGGTCGCAAGCACCGTCAGTAGTTGACCGAAAACGGGTGTTTGCACCTGCGAAACGGGGTCCAACACATTGGCCATGGCAAAGCCGACCTGAAATCCCAAAATGTTCCCCGCCAATTCGACGGCCGCCATGATTAACCGCATGGCAAATCCGAGAACCAGCCCCACGAGAATTTCGGCCGCTAACGCCAGAACCATATGTCCGGGCTCCAACCAATTGGGAGGCAGGGTAAAGGTCACGATGGGTGTCAGGATCACGGCAATCGCCGCCGCTAAGCCAATTTTGATACGCCTGGGGACGGTTTGCCCTCCCAACAAGGGCAGGGCGGCCAAGATCACGGCAGTCCGGACCAAGACCACCAGAAATTGCCAAACCTGTTGAATTGCCATATCCCATTGCAACACCGGCTACATTTTTTCCTTTTGAAAATATAAGGTAAGGAGTGAGGGGTCAGGAGTAAGGAGCAAGAAATTTATTAACGTATTAGGAAAACTATTCTTGACGCTTCTCACTCCTCGCTCCTTACTATTCACTTTTTTTCACTGCGCCATGGTTGGAATTTGATCCCACACCCCAGTCATGAATCCGACCAGCATTTGAAGCATCCACGGGAACATGAATAACAGGACAACGAACATCGTGATAATTTTTGGCAAAAAGGTCAGCGTCATTTCATTTATCTGCGTCATAGCTTGAAATGCACTCACCATCAATCCCACCACCAGACTCAATCCCAGCATGGGCCCTGCCACAAAGAGAATGGTTTTGATCGCCTCCTGACCAACTTGCATCACACTTTCGGGTGTCACCGTTATTTTCCTTTTTTAAAGTAAGGAGTGAGGAGTGAGAAGTGAGGAGCATGAAGATTCATAGGAATATTCTTTCTATGGATTGAATTGTTCACTCCTTACTCCTTACTTTTTTATTGAAAACTATTCATGAGCGAACCCACGATCAGCAGCCACCCGTCGGCCAGGACAAACAAGACCAACTTAAATGGCAGAGAAATCATGATGGGTGGCAACATCATCATCCCCATCGACATTAAGGTACTGGCGACAATCATATCGATGACTAAAAACGGGACATAAATCAAGAATCCAATTTGGAAGGCCGTTCGCAATTCACTGGTGACAAACGCCGGAACTAGCGCATGTATCGGCACATCTTTGGCAGTCTGCGGATCCGGAATCTTTCCCATGCTCATAAATAAACCCAGATCCTTTTCCCGCACCTGTTTCAACATAAACTCCCGAATAGGATCAATGGCGCGCTGCATGGCCACTTCCTGCGTGACCTGATTGTCAAGAAACGGGTTCAGCGCTTCGGATTGGACTTTTTCCCAGACCGGCATCATGATGAAGAGCGTCAAGAATAAGGCTAACCCGATCATGACTTGGTTCGGGGGGGCATGGAGCGTCCCCAACGCTTGTCGTAACAACCCGAGTACGATCACCACCCGCGTAAACGAAGTCACCAACATTAATAAGGCCGGTGCCAACGTGAGCATCGTCAGCATGAACAGTATGCGCAGACCAAACGTCCATGGTTCTGTGGCGTCTAATCCTGATACCTGCAGACTGATGATCGGATCGTTGGTGGCTTGTGCCAATACCGTATCGACACTGCCGAAAACCTGACTCAGGACCGCCGTACACCCCACCCTCCATACCCAAGACATCCTTATCAGGTTGGTCATATGGGGTTGATCTAGACGATTTATGAACATTTGGTAATCCTTACTGGTGAAGACTGTACGAGAGAAGATGGTGCGGTCTTTTCTCCATCTTGGCGGGTCCATTGCCCCACCCATGTCCCAATTCGATTGGCCACGGGATTGGCTTGAGCCCGCATGGGACCCGTTCGTGCTTCGTCGGTGATTTTAGTCAGGAGGGTCACATCTTTGGCAGTGGTTCCTAACACCAACACTTCTCCCGCGACATCAACCAACATGATGTGTTTCCCTGCTCCTATCCTTAACCCACCCAGCACTCGCATCACCGGATCTCCACCGAACCCTGGGCTTTCTCCAAATGTGCGACGGACCCAAGCCAATCCACCCAACAGTATTAGAACAACCACGGCAAGGGCACCGGCCATTTTGAACGCTTCGTAAGTTAAATCCATAACATCTTCGTGAAAGGTGAGAGGTGAAAAGTTAGAAGAAAGGATGACACGTTATTCTTTCAACATTCTTCTCAAAACTGTGGTTACTTTTTCCTTTTCACTTTTACCTTCTTAATGAAGTTTTTTGACTCGCTCCGTTGGACTGATCACATCGGTAAGACGAATGCCGAATTTTTCATTGACCATCACGACTTCCCCACGCGCAACCAACCGTTCATTGACCAGCACCTCCAACGGTTCTCCCGCTAACTTATCTAATTCCACGATTGAGCCTGGGCCAAGCTGCAATAAATCCTTGATCAACATGCGCGTATTCCCCAACTGCGCCGACAACACCAGGGGAATATCTAAAATGCGATCCAGATTGGCATCTTGGGAACCAAGTGAATTCGACGCCGACACTGTAGATGAAGGTGGATTGGAAGGCTGCATGGCGATATCCGCCGAACCGGCCGGTTTCGCAGCCGCTTCCTGAGCAAGGGCTTCCATCATTTCTTTTTCGGCATCGAAGGTATCCAGATCTACGCTTTCATCTTCACTCATACGTCTTCTCCATCTTTCCCAAAGTTATTGATGGCCCCTATCGCCCTTTGTTCGTACCTACTATTCCGGAATCACTAAGATCTCTTGTATTTGGAACGATTGCATGCCTTTGGTGGTTCCCGGAAATCCCAAAAATTTCGGAATCCCTTCCACTGCGGCAATTAACGGTTGCGTGGTGGATTGATCCAAAGTAATGACTTGGCCGGGTTCAAACTGCATAAACTCATCAACCGACAATTCGGTTTCCCCCAACTTCACCGAAATATTGATCGGGGCATCTTTAATCCTATTGGAGAACCGCTTCACCCACCCATGGTCCACCTCATAAAAATCACTTTGAAAACTGACTTGTAACCGTTCTCGAATCGGTTCCAACATGGCATACGGCAGGCACAAATGCAGATCGCCCACAGAATTCCCGAGTTCAATACCGAGGGTCACCACAATCACCACATCCGCCGGCAACACAATGGAAGCTAACTGTGGATTCATCTCCGCGCGTACGGCTTTTATCCCCACTTTTTGCACCGGCTCCCAAGCCTTTTGTAAATCTTTCAGGCCCATGGCCATGACTTTCCGCATCACCCGCTGTTCAATAAGGGTAAAGTCTTGGCCTTCCGGTTTCACATGTGTTTGCCCGGCCCCGCCGAAAAAATGGTCGACCAAAAGATAGACCGTGGCGGCATCAGTGGCCACCATCGCCGTGCCTCGAAGAGGTTCCATTGAAATAATTTGGAGATAGGCTGGAACAGGCAGGCGTTTGGTGAATTCTCCGAACTTCAAAACAGATTGATTGGTGATGGTTACCTCGACGGTTTTCCGAAGAATGTCACTCAAGGCAAGACGGAAGAGTCGAGAAAATTGCTGATGAATGACATCCAGAGTCGGCATTCGACCCCGGATCACCCATTCTTGATTCCCTAGATCATAAGGAACGGGGCCATCAACCGGCTCCTCAGATTCTGGCGCCTCCGTTTCGACATCCCCATCGGTCACTCCCCTGAGGAGGGCATCGACTTCATCTTGGCTTAATATTTTTTCCATAATCCTATATTAGTGAAAATTTAGATGAGAGAAGTGAAAAGTAAAATAAATGAAATGAAGTAGGAGCTAACCTTCTTTTTTTCTTTCCTCTTTTCACTTCTACCTTCTTATTAATGTACTTTTCACTCTTGTTATTGAATTATGAAGTCGGTGAAGAACACGTTTGAGATTTTCCCTTTGCTCATGAGACCATTGACGCGAGTCATGATCTCCTCACGAATTCTTCTTTTCCCATTCACGGTTCGCAAAATTTGCGATTCCTTGCTACTGAGCAATACTAATAAGGCATCCCGAATGGCAGGAACTTTATTCGGATAATCCGTCTTTTCTTCCGGACGGTCCAACTCCAATTTAATACTGACTTTGAGAAAACGAAGTTCGTCCCGATCTGCTAGATTCAAAAGAAACGGTTCTAATTCAACCACCGGTCCTGGTTCATCCGCATGTTCCCCGCCAGAATCGTCGCCATGGTCATTTTTCGCATGTTGTTCGCTATCTTCCTTTTGCCCTCCCATGAAGAACCATGCGGCACCTCCACCGCCTCCCAGAAGAAGAACTCCCACGAGTCCCAATACCATCATTTTTTTTCCTGAGCCTCCTTTTGCAGGGGCTCCTTCTGCGGCAGCTTCGTCAGCCATACAGTAACCTCACATGCTAAAAATATTGTTGGGCCTACATTTCCACAACCAAAGTGAGCAACCTCTATGCCACTCCGACCATTCGATCCCCTGCTGCCGTTCCATCAAAAAAGATCAAAAGAAACAAGGTGATGTGCCTGTAGAATTTCATTTTTTCCCGTGAACCGTTCAAGATCTGAAAAGTCCATTTCGTCAGTTTCCTGTCATGACGATGGATCATTTGACGACGAGAAAAATTTGCCTATTTGAAATTCCTGAAGTTTTTGTAAGGAGTGAAAAGTGAGGAGTAAGGTGTCAGAGGATGGAAGAGTAAAAATAAAGAATCGTATTTTTTTCTTACTCCTCACTCCTTACACCTCACCCCTTTCAATCTTTGTAATGTTTTTCTAGCAACCCTAATCCCCTGCTGCACAACGAGTCTTTTGGCAATTTCATTTCTGAGGTGGTGAGTGATTCAACATTTTCTCGCAAACAAACAAAAAGCCCTCCGTGAGTTGAAACTCACGGAGGGCTTTCTTACGAAGTCCCTGCGAAAAAAATTACCGAGCGAGATTCACCAGCTCTCCCAAGAGATCATTGGTCGTCGTGATGATTCGAGAATTCGCTTGAAACCCTCGTTGCATCGTAATCATATTCACTAACTCATCACCCAAATCGACATTTGAGGTCTCCAGGGTGCTTGCTGAAACTTTTCCAAACGACCCTGAACCCGGCGCTCCTTGTAATGGGGTGCCGGAATCACCTGATTGAATAAATAAGTTTCTTCCAATTGGCTGTAGCCCATCAGGGTTAATGAAACGTGTCAAGGATACCTGACCAAGATTCTGTGTTGTGCCATTGGAAAAACGTCCCGTGATCGTTCCGTCTTCCCCGATGGATGTTCCCGTCAACGTTCCGTTCGCAAATCCATCCTGAGCCAAAGTCAACAATACTGAAGAAGACCCCTGCTGCAACATCCCATCAGTCCCTGTTCCACCATCGGTGGTAACACTTGTACCAAAATCAAACCCAGCCGCTTGTGGTGTGGTAGATCCATTACTAAAGGTAATCCCGGTACCCCCGGTATTAAAATAAGTCACTGCGCTCTCGGTATCCAACAAACCGCCAGTAGTAAAACCTAGTGTTCCTTGTGCAACGAGGGCATTCCCCGTAGTGGGATTACTATTTCCAGCCGTGACCGTCACTTCGGAAGCCGAGGCCAGCGCATTATATTGCCAGGTATTATTTGCCGTCTTTGAAAAATAAACCGTCAAATCATGACCTACACCAAGCGTATCAAAAATACGAACCCCGGTACTAAATTGCGAAATGGCTGGATTGGAAGGATCCGCTAACAACTGTGCAGTCGTAAACGCTGTCACCACCGGTTCACTCGCGTTAAGATTGCCGCTCATGTCGACCTGCGTAGTGGCCGTACCTACCTGCTGAGTCGTCGTTAAGACCATATCGCCAATTGTTCCTAAAATATTGCCGCTGGGATCTACTTGGAATCCCTGCAGACGTAACCCGGCTGGATTCACAATATTTCCGGTTGAATCAATATTAAATTGACCAGCCCTTGAATAAAAAATGTTCCCTGCCGCATCATTTAATTGGAAAAATCCATCGCCATCAATGGCCAAATCCAAGGCATTGGAAGTTGTTTGTAGGGACCCTTGAGTAAAACTTGGATCAATCCCTAACACTCGAACCCCGCGCCCTTCCACGACGGCAGAACTGGTACCCCCACCACCGATTGTGGCTCCGAATAAATCCCCGAAGGATACGGTTCGACTTTTATAGCCGATGGTTTGTGCGTTCGCGATGTTGTTTCCGATTTCACTGAGTGCCCGGCTGGTCGCGTTAATTCCACTGGTGGCTGCAAAAAACGCTGATGTAATGCCCATCGATTCGCTCTCCTTCTTCCCTGAGGCATCCCTGCCACGACATTAATATCTTTGACGCTCTCTTACCGTATTGAAAAAATTTGATCGGTGCTATAAGTCCGCCCACTGGCGACCACAACGGGCTCCTTCGTTCCCGGCAACAGGCTCGCAACCCTTTCCTTGGAGAAAGTCACGATTTCCACCTCTTGATCTTTGGCATTCAATGCTTTTATCACGTATTGGTAGGGCCCTTCAGGTAAACGGTTCCCCGCATCATCAAGCCCGTCCCAAACCACCTCGTGCGCACCGGCTTTTTGAATCTGATTAACATCCAAATTCCTGACAATTCTTTGATCTTTATCCAGAACCTGGACCTTCATTTTTCTTGTGTCATCGCTTAATACATAGGACAATCCTGGCTCGTTATCGTTATCTAACGTGAGGATATCTCCTTCCGTCACAATATCCCGGCCCAATAACCCAACCAGGTTCAATTGAGTCCGTTCACTATCTTGATTCACCAATTGTTCTAACAAATCAGTCGTATGCGTGGCTTGTTCCAACGTGGTGAATTGGGCTAATTGCGCCACAAATTCCTCATTTTTTGTCGGATTGGTTGGATCCTGACTTTGCAGCTGCGTCACGAGCAACCGAAGAAACACATCGGATCCGAGTTCCGACACGGCTGCCTGCACATTGCGCTGCCCAGTTACCGTTGATGTCGATTCCGTCGGCGCTATCGGATCCATATCTTCATTCTCCTTGAGGAATACTTTATAACGAGACTCTAGGCCAAGAGGTGCAATCCGGTCTCTTGCTGTTGATTGAACTCATGCGTTGTCGGGATGGACCCATCATGAGCAAGCCGTGTGAATTGATCACCTTCTCCAGAACGGACATCGTCTCCCCACCGGTCAGATCCTTGTGGAGCGTCTTCACGCACTTCTGCTGAAAATTCCTGGAGTTCCAAATCGACTTGTGATAATTGGGTTTCCAGTTGAGGCACAAATTGATTGGCGAGGTTCCGCAGGATGGCCTGATCCATAACTAACCCCGCATAGACCTGCTTGTTCTGTACGCCAACATCAATCATCACACGCTGATTGTCCGATAATTGGACATCCATCTGCAGACGTTGTAAGGCTTGCGCAGGAAATTCCACGCCCCGTTCGTCCATAGCCCGCAATCCCACCCCATGTCCGTTCTGTAAACCGGATTGCTGAAACCCTGACTGGGAGTTGGAAAAATGATTCATCCCGCTTCCCAGACCCTGACCATTGCGGGCATCTATCACGAGGCCCTTGTCGGAATGATCAGAAATAGTTGACGCGCGGTCTCCTTTCGACAACAACCCGGTTTCGCCTAATCCCTCAGCCGTCACCGTCGTCTGATGTTCGTACCCGAGACCGGCTCCCTCACCAAAAATGTTGGATTGCCCGAGAGAAGTTTTCACTGCGAAGGGGTTGGCTTGTCCCGGACCGGAAAACCCCGCAGGACCTCCCGCCGGCAAAGCGGTGGCGGGAAATTGCTGGAGAGGTTGGACCGGGCGGGTGCGTGGAGTATCCGCTCGTAGAAGGGGTTCATTGCCAGATGTTTCACTTTCAATTCCTGGTCGCCCAAACTGTTGTATTCCCTGTGGCCCGTCTTTACGCGTGTGACGGGAAGACGCAACCAGAACATTCTCGCCTGGGGTTTCTCCTAGGGCTGTGTGTTTTCCAACAGCTCCTTGAGACGTTGGGGGCGGTATGCTTGATTCAATTCGGTTGGCGAGAGAACCCTGATTGGCTCCATGCCCTGGCTCCACGAGGTTTGCGACCGAATTTCCGATGCCTGTAACTGATCTTCCAGCAGGATGAAGGTGAGGTTGCCCATTTCCTACGATTGAGTTCCCCCCTGGCTGACTCCCATCCTGTCCATACAAACCACCGTTGGCCGTGGGTTGAATGCCTTGACCCGAAACAGGAGAAACCGGAAGCCGGTTTCCTGTTATGGGAAACGGTTCGTTTGAGATCCCCGAATCTGGATTTGAACCAGTTGATGGTGTCACCACAGACCCTGTCGTCACGAACGAGGGGACCAAGCTTGCAATCTGATTTCCTTCTAGTAACGAAAGCACTTCCTGAGGCAATTCTTGATCCGGATCCGTTTGAAGATTCTTGATAAAACTTCCTAGACTAGCAGGATCTAGCAAACCTTGAAGTCGAGAAACCACAGGATCTACTACGGCATTCGGTAAGGGCCCATTCTGTGACCTTCTCGCCGCAATTAAAGCGTGCAACTGGTCAAGATACTCCGGCCTCTGATTCTGATCACGGAGTGTGTGGGACAACGCACCGGCAAAAGTTTGGTTGAATGACTTCGATGGCCCCTGGCCGATGTTCCCTATCGGTCCGGTTGAGCCTCCCTTTCCCCCAGTAGCGGAGGCAACTTGTGGCGGGCTCACGAATAAGGGAAGGAGGGCAGACATGATTGAATTATTTTGGTGCTTGTGTAACCGGTCGTTTTAATTTTCGTTCACGATATTGCTGAAGGCCTTCTGTGAGTCGGGCGGCCTTCTTAGGGTTCACTCCGGCCAGTATCCCGGCAGCTTTTTTATTCTTGATGCCGGCTAAAATATCCAAGGCCAACCCTTCTCGCATTTGTTCGATGCGTAACGCACTTTCCTCGGGATCCATGGCTTCATAAATTTTCAGTAAATGCACAAGAGCCGGGTCTTGCTCTAAATACCTCCGCTGCTCTTCCGTCAAGGCCGCCGCTTCTTGTTCCAACCGCTTGGCTTCTTTGGCCTGTCGTGCGGCCAACGCCTCCAAGTCGCGTTGCAACGACATGATTTGTTCTTCGCGAAGTTGCAATCCACGTTCCCGTTCCTCGATCTTCTTCAATCGCGTCTGAAGATCCTCCAGCAACGTGGTTTCTTCATTTGGAGGTTCATCAGCGTAATCCTCCTCAACCTGTTGATTTTCAAGTGGTTCATTCGAATCATGTTCCGTCGTCGCTTGCACAGACCACGCGGCCATGGCCCACACCACAACGACCCCGCACCACCAGAATACTTTCCTTCGACTAGGCAACATCATGCTACTAGGTCATTTCTTCAAGGTGACAGGTGACAAACGCATGAGCTGAGATATCTTCTTGAAGACGCTGTTCTTGTGCGGCCACTTTTTTCAGCACGGCGGCTTCTTTTTTGGCAATCACCAGCTCCACCACCCGTCTCGCGTGATAGGCTTTTTGCAATTGCTCTCGTAACCGGCGGAGGTTTTCCTCCATCTTCTGAATTTCTTCTGTCCGCTGTTCCATTGCGGCCCCTAACTGGCCCAAACAGCGATACCGTTCTTCAGCCAACAGGGTCTCCATTCCCATATGGATCTGGTATTCCAATTCGGTCACCAACGTGTCCATTTCCCGGCCCAATGTTTCCCGCTCACTGAGCTTTTGACTCTTTTCCCATTCGGCCAATACCACCTCTTCTCGAGCCAAGTCTTCTACTTGTTTTCGAAATCGCAGTAAGGTCGTCCAATTCATCGTGTTTTTCCTCTTGGGATGAGGAGACTTCGACTTTGCGTGGTCAAGGTCTCAAGGTTCCTCCAACTCTCTTCCATACTGACGGCCACTTCTCGGCGTTGCCTCAGATACCCGTCAATCGGGTCTTTCATCTGAATGGCCGCATCCAGCCGTGCATTACTTCCCCGCTGATAGGCCCCCAAATTTATCAAGTCTTCTGAATTTCGATATTCCGCCATCATTTGGATGATGGTCCTGGCCGCCTCGGCATGCGAATCCGGAACGATGTCCGACATCACGCGACTGACGCTTTGCAAGACATCAATGGCGGGGAAATGGCCTTGCATGGCCAAGTTCCGGGATAGCACGATATGTCCGTCTAAAATGGAGCGCATCGAATCGACGATAGGATCGTTCAGATCATCACCATCCACCAGAACGGTATACAGCCCGGTAATTGAACCTTTTTCTAAGGGACCCACCCGCTCCAATACTTGAGGAAAGAGCGTAAAGACAGACGGTGGATAGCCCTTTGTCGTCGGCGGTTCTCCGGCTGCCAGTCCCACTTCTCGTTGGGCATGCGCCAGACGGGTCAGGGAGTCCACGAGCAGAAGAACCTGATTGCCCTGGTCGCGAAAATATTCTGCAATAGCCGTTGCTACAAACGCGGCGCGGACGCGAACGAGTGGGGATTGATCCGATGTCGCAACCACGACCACCGATCGACGAAGGCTTTCGGCCCCCAAATCTCGTTCCAGAAATTCTTTCACTTCTCGGCCGCGCTCTCCCACCAACGCAATCACATTCACCTCAGCTTTCGTGTGACGGCATAGCATACCCATGAGCACACTCTTCCCGACTCCGCTTCCCGCAAAGATCCCCATTTTTTGTCCGACACCACAGGTTAACAACGCATTGATGGCTTGCACGCCTAAGTCCATCGGGGTAGAAATGCGTTTTCGTTTCATAGGAGCCGGCGCAGGAGCGTAGAGGGCATACCGCTGACTACGGGAAATAGGACCTTTATCGTCAACCGGTTGACCCAATCCATCGACCACTCGCCCTAACAAGTTTTGTCCGACCAGCAATCGCGGGGAACTGGGATCATAGCGAACTAAGTCACCGGCACCTATCCCTCGAACCGGCCCGAAGGGCATGACTACGACACGTTGTTCTTTGAATCCAATGACTTCCCCTTCAAGAACCGACTGTCGCCGCTGACTGTAAATATGACAACGCTGTCCCACTGCAGCCCCGGACCCGGTGGCTTCCAATGTGAGTCCCACGGCTTTCACCACCCGGCCGGTGACTGTGGTCGTTGACAGTTCATTCAAACGCTGGTGAATGGTTTCTACGCTCACGAGGGCAACCTCTCCAAACCAAATTCAGCCGCTACGGCCTCCAATTGCTGTTCCAGCCGCGCATCTAATTGCAATCCGGCCTGTTCGATGACACACCCACCCGGTTGCACGTCTTCATCCGCTTCAATCGTCAAATGATCTCCATCAAGAAATTCCGATCGTAGGCCGTCATGGAGTGGCTCCAATGACGCCAGATCTTGAGGATGCACCTTCAAGGTTACCAGGCAGGTATTCAGCAAAAGTCCCAAAATCTGGCGCACCTGCCGCACGACGAGTTCTTTGTCCGTTTCAATCTCTCGTAATACAATTTTTTTGGAAATAACCAGGGCTACCTCCACAATATCCCGATCTTGTTCCTCAAGCGCGACCACCCGGGCCCGTCCGATTTGATTCGCCAACCGGACCGCCCGCTGGAGTTCTTCTTCGACTTTGGCCTGGCATTGCCCCCGCCCGTCCTTGACCCCTTGGACCCACCCCTGCTTATAGGCATGCTGTTGAAGCAGAGAACAATCGTGTGGTGATTCCTCCTCTTCCTGATCCTTTTCACCATGTGGGATCAATTCCACCATTTCAAATTTTTGTACGTGATCGTGGTGTCCCATCATTCACCCGGCCTTAGACCATTTGCTCTTCGCCTTTTCCACCCAGTGCCACTCGCCCTTCACCAGCCAGCCGTTGTACGGTCTTGATAATATTCTGCTGTGCCATCTCCACATCGCTGAGTTTAACGGGACCACGGGTTTCCATGTCTTCTTTCAACGATTCTGCGGCACGACTCGACATATTATTCATGAACTTATCGCGCAGCGGACCTTCAACCGGCTTGAGGGCCAAGAGCAATTCTTCTTTACTGACCTCACGCAAGACTTCCTGCATACCACGATCATCGATCGATTCCAGATCTTCGAACACAAACATTTTCCCGCGTATTTCTTCGGCCACATCCGGGTCTTTGGCTTCCAAGGCGGTAAAGATTTCGCCCTCTACATTTTTCTTAACGGAGTTTAATATTTCCGCTACCAAACCGGTTCCCCCGACAGGAATCGCATTTTTAGATGATCCCAGCCGTAGTTCTTCCTGAAGCACGCCATTCAATTCATCCACCATATTGGGAGACACCTCTTCGGTGGTGGCCAGACGGTACACAATCGCATCCCGCTTATGAGCGGGGAGCAACGCTAATATCTGAGCAGCTTGATCCGATTCTAAATTGGCTAAGATCAGCGCTCCGGTTTGTGGATGTTCGTAGGTCAGTAAATTGGAAATCGAGACTGCATCTAAGGATTTCAATGTTTCAAAACCCGCATTATCTGAGGTATTGAGGGAACTCAAGATGCGACGCGCTTTATCTTTCCCTAACGCGGCATTGAGAATTTTGGCTAAATACGTTTTTCCTTCGACACTTAACCCCGACGCACCGGCCAATTCCATATATTCCTTCAAGACAAACCGATGCTCCTCTTGTCCGACATTCACTAATGCCCCCAGATAGGCCCCGATCTGCCTGATATCTTTTTGATCTAAGACCTTCAGCACTTCCACTGCAGCGGTTTCACCAATGGCCAGCAACAAAATAGCTGCCTTTTCAAATCCTGACAAAGTCTCATTCACGCCTTATGCCTTTTGTTCTTGTTCTTCTTTAATCCAGGTCCGAATCACATGAGCGGCTGACGCGGGGTTTTCGGCAGCCAGCTTCATGGCCTGATCTTGTGGTGTCTCACTAATCTGCGCCTCGTATTCCGTCACTGTTGCCGGTAGGCTGGCCTGCGGCAAGGCCACGGCTGCCGCCGAAGGCTTACTGAGATTCAAGGCCATTGGACGGATGACAAACCACAAGACCATTACTCCAAGAAGGAAAAATAAGACCGGCTTGATAAATCCACCCCATGTTCCTAGGAAGGCTTGAACTCCGGCGGTTATTCCTTCCTCCCCTTCGTGAACGGCCGGCGTCTCGAACGGCACATTTATCATTTCAATTTGATCGCCGCGCTCTTCAGAGAACCCGACAGCTTTTTTGACGATAAGTGTAAGATTTTGAATTTCTTGCTCAGGTCGTGGAGTATATTTTTTGGCACTGGCTTCATCCGACGCCTTTCCGCCCTCGCCTTCCGGCGCCTCATAGGTACCATCCACCAATACGGCGACACTTAACCGTTTAATCGCTCCTGTCGGCTCAATAATCTTGCTCACCTTTCGGTTGACTTCATAATTCAGCGTTTCATTTTTTCGCTTGGCTTCCTTTGGCCCTGGCCCGCCCGCCGATCTCTGCGCACTAGGCACATTGCTTTGCACCCCTGGCACACCCGTTTGAGGACCAAGACCCTGCTCCACAACTTTTTCTTGGCTTCGATTTTCACTTCGGACCACCTGACTATTCGGGTCAAAGCTTTCTTCCGTTGTTTCTACCTGACGAAATTCTAACGGTGCGGTTACACGCACTACCGATTTGTCCCGCCCTAGGACTTGGTCTAACATCGTTTGAACCCGCTGCTCCAAGTCATGCTCGACTCGACGTTGGGTTTCGATTTGCGTCGCAGTCAATTGTGCCTCGGCGTCGGCGGAATTCTGACTGAGTACCTCCCCATGATTATCCACCACCGTAACCTGACTGGGATCCAAACCTTCGACACTACTCGCCACTAAGTGGACAATCCCTTGAACCTGTGTGGCGCTCAAGGGTTTCCCTCGTTTCAATGTCAACACCACGGCGGCCTGGGCGGGCTTTTGCTCTGAGGCGAATAGCCGTTTTTCTGGGATCACTAAATGCACCCGGACCCGATCCACTTGTGAAATTTGACTAATGGTACGGGCTAATTCTCCCTGCAGTGCTCGACGATAGTTCATTTGTTGCGTAAATGGAGTAGCACCAATTCCGGTCCGGTCAAAAATTTCAAATCCGACCCCTGCCGACTCGGGAAGCCCAACCGAGGCCAACTGCAACCGCAATTCATGAACCCGTTCGGCAGGGACATGTATAGTATTGCCGCCTTCCCCAACCTCATACGTCACACCCTGCTTCCCCAGTTCTTGAATGATCGCCCGGGTATCCTCTGTGTCCAATTGGGAAAACAACACCACGAGTTCAGGTTCTTTTCCCAACATCATCAAGAGAGGAATCGTGGCAATGGCCAAGGCCAAGACCACGACGGCCCCCAATCGCTGACCAAGGGTAAGGGCCTGAAAATTACTGATAAGACTTTCTGTTAAGGCTGTCATATCTTCCTAAAAGACGTGAGTAGTGAAAAGGGAGAAGTGAAAAGCACAAGACAAGAACATATTTTGTATCTTTCTCCCTGCTTACTCCTAACTCCCTACGCTTTACTTCTTACCTCCCCTTCTCACTTTTTACTGTTTACTTTTTTCGCTCGTCTTAGACCTGCATTCGCATGACTTCTTGATACGCATCGATCATTTTATTTCTGACTTGCATAAGTAAACGAAAAGAGAGCCCCGCCTTTTCTCCTGCTATCACCGCTTGGTGAATATTGACGTTCTCCCCTTTGGCCACGGCATCTTCTAATCGTCCGGCTTCGTGCTGCATGGCATTGACGGACTCAACGGCGTTTTTCAGGAGGTCGCTAAACCCCGGACCTCCCGCCCCCGTTTTTTTGACCGGCGAACTACCAAAGGGTTCCGGAATCCCTTCAATCGCCTTCATCATTGAATAATCCATACATCTATCCTTTCCATGAAAAATTGAAGTAAGGAGTGAAAAGTAAAAAGTAAGATGAAATAAGTTTGAACCAAATATTTCCTACTTGGTTTCTTTTTACGTGTAACTTCTTACTTTCCCCTCTTAACTTTTCCCTTTTCACTTCTCACTTCTTCCCGTTTTCAAATTTACCGTCCCATTTCCAATGCCCGGAGAGTCATCGTCTTTCCTGTTTCCATAACGGCAATATTCGCTTCATAAGCCCGTGTTGCAGACATCAGATTCACCATTTCCTCAATAGGATTCACGTTGGGTAAATGCAGATAGCCTTGTTCGTCCGCATCGGGATGATGCGGATCGTAGACTGTACGTAATGGTCGGGAGTCTTCAATAATATCGGTTACCCTCACGCCCGAGGGTGAAGAAGAGTCTCCGAACGCATTGCTAAACACCGAATGAAAGGGTGGATGGGTGGACGTGGCTTGGAACACCACATCACGTCGAATATACGGTCCGCCATTGGGTGACCGCGTTGATTCCGCATTTGCCAAATTTCCTGCTATGACATTCAGCCGTTGTCGCTGTGAATCCAAGGCTGACCCAACCACCGCAAATAGTCGATCTATTTCCATCGTGTCCTCCCTTCACGCCAGTTAGTAGTGAGAAGTAAAAAGTAAGGAGCACGAACCAGGTAATAAAATTGTCACTATTCCCCTCCGTCTCTTACGTTTCCCTTCCAACTTCTCCCTTTTCACTTCCTACTTTTCACTCCTCACCTCTTCTATCGTCCTTCATCAATAGCTCGTTTCCATCCCTCAAAGCGCCCATCGAGAAATTGGCTCACGGCCATATAGAGAAGGGTATTTTCTGCCATGAGGGTCATTTCTTGTTCTAAATTCACCGTATTTTCGTCTATGCCCGCTCCGAGATCTTCATGAATCGTATGGTGAAACATATTGCCCTCACCCGGTCTCCCACCTAAATGGTAAGGGTTCGTATTAGTCTGACGTACTGGACCATCTCCTTGAACCAACGCATTAAAGGTATCCGGGAATGGCAAATGCCGGGCCTTGTATCCCGGTGTCTCCTCATTTGCCATATTGGACGCAATGGTTTCATGGATACCACTTCGGACATCCAAGGCGCGTTCAAATAAAACGGTTCCTGTATCCCATGGAGAAATCATCATGCGCAGACTCCTTTATCTTGATGCGATTCTAGGAAATCACCGTCACTACTCATGCGACTGTGGGTGATCAACCATCGCCTCCGACTCTTCATACGATCAGCAACACTGATGCCGACATCGCCAGTACTCCACTCCCCCAGAACTCCAATCGGGACTGGACATTGGCCTTCATGCGGTTCCTATCGGAACACTGGATAGCCCTGTTGTTTTTTCCTACCTCAGGAAAAATTTTCCGGTTAGCCTCTTGCAACCTGAGCCCAAGGCTCCTGACCGGCTGTTTCTCACATGAAAAACTCTATGCTCACCAATTACACCCCAAGTGGCATCCCCCCATTCAACTCTCGGTATTCCCGCAACTTGTTGCGTAAGGTTCGAATGCTGATTCCCAGGGCTTTGGCCGCGTGTGTTCGGTTCGAATTATGCGCTTCTAATGTTCGTAAGATGAGGGCTCGCTCCATTTCCCATATGGTTCCGGTCGGTGCATGCGTGGCCGTCGATGTTAATGTTGGTTCGTCAAACTGAAAATGTTCTACTTGCAAGGGTCCATTGTCTGCCAGAAGAACTCCCCGCTCGATCACATTTTCTAACTCACGCACATTGCCCCGCCATGGCCGGCTTTTCAAATATTGTATTGCCTCATCGGTAAAACCATTCCAGGACCGCTGATTACGAAGAAACGATCGATGGGAAAAATGCTCGGCCAGTAGTTGAATATCTTCAGGTCGATCCCGTAAGGGAGGAATCGTAAACGGCATCACACTCAGACGATAATACACATCTTCTCGAAACCGTCCGGCTTGAACTTCCTGGGCCAGGTTTCGATTGGTTGTGACGATCACCCGCACATCCACGGGAATGGGCTGTCGGGATCCAAGACGGTCCACCTCCCGTTCTTGAAGCACCCGCAGCAATTTTGCCTGGAGGCCTAAACTCATTTCCCCAATTTCATCCAATAACAAGGTTCCGTGGTGTGCCTGTTCAAATTTTCCCGCCCGACGTGTCAGAGCCCCTGTAAAGGCCCCTTTTTCATAGCCGAATAATTCACTTTCTAAAAGGCCTTCAGGTAATGCCGCACAATTAATCGCCACAAACGGTTGATGCGCCCGGCTGCTTTTGCGGTGGATATGTCGGGCTAAGACTTCTTTCCCCGTGCCGCTTTCCCCTTGAATTAAAATTGTGGCGGAGCTGCTCGCAATCATGTCCAACATTTTTAAGGTTTGTAGGACTTTTGGATCTCGGGTTAAGAATCCTTCCCGTGGTGTTCCCGGAATAGGTTTTTCCTGAAATCCGTTTCCGCTTGACCCCAAACGTGGCTCACTCCGATCGTCATCCAATTGTTGAACGATTTTCTCTAATCGATCGATAGGAAATGGCTTTTGAAGAAATTCCGTCGCCCCATGCTTCAACGCCTCTACCGCAACATCCACACCCCCGTAGGCGGTCATCACCACCACGGGCATATGATACCCCTGGGTTCGAACTTCTCGTAAAAATTCCATTCCCCCTTTCCCCGGCAAGCTCAAATCGGTGAGTACCAGCCAGGGAGCCTCACGTTCGACGTGCTCTAAACCCTCGTACCCATCACGGGCCACAGTCACGTCATAGCCATGTTGGCTTAAGACTTTAGTCAAGGCCGTCTGTAACTGTTCATCATCTTCAACAACCAGGATGCCCCTGCTCATCCCATTCGCAGTCTCTAGCATGCCATTCTCCTTTTACTGAGGGAAAAAGAGCTCAACCGTCGTCCCTTTTCCTTGTTGGCTTTGAATAGTAATTTCACCGTGATGCAGATGAACGACCTGTTGCACGATTGAAAGACCCAGGCCGGTTCCTCCTTTTCGATTGGAATAAAATGGATGAAACATTCGTGAACGCTCCTTCTCGGACATTCCACACCCATGGTCTCGAATAGAGAGCAGGAGGCCCTCTGCCGACTTTTCCTTACCCTGCTCCTCTACAAATCGTGACTCATGGCAAGCGTGAATCTCGATACTGCTATCCACTGGCGACGCATGAATGGCATTCAGGAGAAGATTGAGTAGGCATTGTTTGAGTAAAGATTCCTGCCCCAAGATCATCGGCATGGTCTCTTCACCTTTCCGAGTTATCATCAGACGCTTCGCACGAAGAAGAGACCAGGCCAACAATTCCACATCATCCAGCAAGGCTGCTAGATTCACCATTTCGTGCTTGGCCTGCAAAGGGGCACTGAAGACCAACATATTGGAAACCAGTTGGTCTAACGACCGAACCGCGCGGAGACAATGCTCGGTCAATTCCTGCCGTTCCTCCTGACTTTGATCTTCTCGCCCCAGTAGAGATGCGAAACACTCAATACTCGCCAACGGTGTTCGGATATCATGAGCCAATCGACTCGCCCGTTCCCCAAGTCTTATTAACCGTTGTTGCTGTTCTTCCTTCCACCCCAGGGGATGAGGCGATACTTGTGGCCCTTCGTTGATTTCATCAATGGCCACATATAATGATTGTTGATGGGAGGGCTGAACCGAACCTAAATCGAGAACAGGACGGAGAGCCTTTACCTTACTCTTATTGACCAATACTCGAGAAAACGTTGATCTAACTGCCTTCATTGACGCTCCCGGCTTGAGGCTTTCCTTGCAAGGAAAATTCATCGAGAACCGCAGCGGCGGCCGCACGAATCGTATTTTCAAACTCTGGCGATTGCGTCTCGAGTTGTCGCACTTCCGTCAACAGCTTTTTCGATTCACTGGTCTTTCCCTGATAGTCCAGAGACAATCCCCACCGATACTTCGCCCATGCTTTCAATGCTACAGGTGCTTCGGATGTCAACACTTGGTCATACAGTGATTCCGCCTCCTCATACTCGCCTTGATCAAAAAGAAAATCCCCGAGCCGTACCACATTACTCATGTTTGATGGATCAAGAGTGACCACCTGGCGCAGATCTTCCAAGGCGAGGGCGCCCTTTGCCATTTCCCCATAGGCTCTGGCTCGATGACGGAGCAAGTATTGCTGCAGTGCCTTATCACGCGTGTGTTGTATGCCATCGGACAGGTGTGGAATCGCACGTCCATAATCCTGCCGGCCTAACGCTTCCATTCCCAACAGCGTAAAAACCTCGGCCCGCCATTTTCCATCAGGGTATTCATGAAGATAGGTCTCACCCGCATCCTGGAGAACCGCCCCATCCCCTCGATCTTCCGCGAGAGAAACCTTTTGCCAATAGATTTCTTCACGCAAAGGGCTCTTGGGATAGGTCTTCAACAATTCGTCATACCATTGCACAGCTTTTGAAGGAAGCTGGACTTGTTGATAGGCCTGGGCGACCATTCGAACACGCTCCCGAGTCAACGGGACCAAGCGAAAAATCTCTTGCTCGTCTTCATGAAACTTGAGCAAGCGAACCCACGATTGTTTTTCCGCAAACGCGCGCATTTGCTCGCTCATAATAGCGCTGAGCTGATTGACGGCGTCTTTTTTCCACGTCTGGGAAGTCGCTACAATCGCAAGATGCTTCAAGGTTTGAATCGCGGATGGAACATCATCAAGCTTAAGATATCCCCGACCTAACCACACTAGACTTTCTTCGAGAATGTCTTGCTCTGGTGCTTGACTCAATTCACGAGAGGCTTCCACCACATGATCCCAGGACATCGAAATATAGATTTCTAAGTCGTTCAGGCGCTTGTAGACCTTTTCCCATTCTTCCTTCGTATGCTCTTTCGACAAAAAATCTACCACCCATCTTAGTTGTGCAACTTCTCCCCTCCGACCAACTTCCTGTCCTGGAAATCGTTGTTTGGCTTGCTCCGAAAACCACAGTGATAAAAAATCATGCCCCTCTTTCTTTAATTTCTCGGCAATACGATTGAGAGCTTGGCCGGCAATTTCCTGCTTAGGGAAGAGATTGACCGTGGTTAAAAAACGAGGAATGGCCTTGTGGGCATCCCCCACCGCTAACTCCGTCAATCCGTAATAATATGATGAACGCTCAGATTTTCGAATGAGTCCAGGTTCTTCGGCCTCGACCACCCGATACCAATAATAGGCCTGGCTCCATGCCTTCGACATGGCTGTCGCATCGGCTAATCCTAAAGCCCCGCTGGTCCGATGGGCTTCCCATTTCGGTTCTTCGACAACCCGACGAAGCACCAGGGCCGCTTCAAGGAATTGGCGGTTTTCCAAAAACCCCAACCCCGCTTCCACCATGACACTTCCTGCTAAAGGATGGGACGGGTACGACGCCAGAAATTCTTCGAATAAAGCATTCGCCTCTGAATGCCACCCGGCATCCCAATACAATTGGCCCATTTTGCATAGAGCCCAGGGCGCATATACACTATCCGGTTGTTCCGTTTTCATCGCTTGAAGTCGATCAATTTGCTTCAAAAATCCCGGGCCTGACTCATCGCTTGGATCAGGAAGGGAGGCCAACACCCATTTCGCCCCATCCGCAAACACACCCTCTTCTTGTTTCAAGAGATATGAGGAAAATAATTCCCTTGCCTCCAACATCGAACCGGCATTCATGGCATTTTGACCTTCATGTAAGACCGTGGGCATAACCATGTCCGGGGGATAATGCCAGGGAAATTCCGAGCAAGACCCACCGGCTGCCGTAGTGGGCCAGAGGACAGCCACCCCGACTATCCAGAGAAATCTTCTCACGTTTCGCATGTCCTCCAACCTTGGAAACCTATTCAGCAAAATCCGGACCCGAGAATTTCTTACCCGGCCAAAAAGACCGGGCATACATATCCTTGAAAAATGAGGAGTTTTTCGGAAGGTCGGCGGCTGGGAAGAAACTGCCGCCGTCAAGGCGTTGACGGGAGGGTCAGAACCTCAGGCTAATTGACCAGGGGACACACGACACAAAAGGAAAAGGGATGAGGATTGACCTGGTCAGGCATCAACCAGGTCTTCAGGGGGGGCAGCACGCTGCGCAACAATTTCAGCTAGGGATTTCTTTTTCAATTTCTCGATGAGAGTCGTCCGGTTTATTTGCAGCAGGCGTGCCGCCTTGCTCTTGACCCAATTGGTGCGCTCAAGGGCTTCGAGGATTAAGCGATTTTCAAATTCTTCGACGGCTCTCGAAAGATCCAAACCTCCAACGGGAATAGCTGCCGGTGGCGAAGGGACGAGGTCGGAGGGAAGACGCCGAATTTTTTCTGGTAAATCTTCAGGTTCGATTAACCCGCGTCGTTTCAAGATGGCAATCCGCTCGACAATATTGCCGATTTCCCGAACATTCCCCGGCCATGGATATTCACACAATAAGGCCATGGCATGATCGGACACACCAGTGAGTTCAGCTTTTCGCCGGTCATTAAACATGGCAATAAAATGCTGTAATAAGAGTGGAATATCTTCAACACGTTGACGTAATGGTGGAACCAACACCGGCACCACATTGAGCCGGTAAAACAAATCTTCGCGGAATTGTTTGGCGGCCACTAAATTTTCGAGATCCTGATTCGTCGCAGCCACCACCCGGGCATCTGATTTATACGTCCGCGTTCCACCCACTCGCTCGAATGTTCGCTCTTGAAGCACTCGAAGTAGCTTGACTTGAAGGGGAGGACTCAAATCTCCGATTTCGTCTAAGAAGATCGTACCGCCCGCCGCCAACTCAAATCGGCCAACTCGAGCCGCAACCGCTCCGGTGAATGCGCCTTTTTCATGACCGAAGAGTTCACTCTCCAGTAGCGCTTCCGGTATCGCCCCACAATTCACTGGAATCATATTTCCTCGACGTCGGGTACTATTGGCGTGAATCGTTTGCGCGATCAGTTCCTTCCCCGTCCCACTTTCGCCCAAAATGAGAACCGTACTATCGGTATCTGCGACACAATCGATGAGTTGAAAGACTTCCTTCATCACCTGACTCGAACTCACCAGCTTTCCAATACTAAACTGCCCTTTGGCAGTCTTTTTCAGTTCCGTGTTTTCATCTTGTAACGACTTCACGCGCAAGGCACTTGCCACAGTGGCACTCAAGACATCAACAGAGAATGGTTTCGACAGGAAATCAAAGGCACCAGCTTTTATGGCATTCACAGCCATTTCGACCGATCCATAGCCTGTCATCACCACTGTGACCGGAGACGCCGGCAACTGATTGAGCCGTTGCACCAGTTCGATCCCATTGAGATCAGGGATCATGACATCGGTGAGGACAAGGTCGAATGCCGACGATTCAGCCAAGGCCAGGGCTTGGTTTCCAGAGTCGGTCTCCGTCACCTCATGACCTTCATCCTCTAATTGAAGCTTGATGGTGTCCCGAACATCCTGTTCATCTTCAACGAGCAAGATTCTGGCTGTTCGACCATTCATCGGTAATTCAGTCGACATTGCTGGTTCCATAGCCCACCTCCATCACCCTTCAGTCCATTGATCCGTCATATTCAGATCGCTGCCCGACCAACAAACATGTCTTCATTGAGAGTTTCCCGCTATAGCATCTCATGGCATAAAACCTGTCAATATTAAGCCAGGGTTTCTATCGTCTCCCTGCTGGATTTCCTCAAATGGCACGCTGCCAAGTCGGTGCATTTGAAGCATTTTTTCGATATACCCCTGTCAGTTCGCTATCCTACCTTAAAAAACACGCTCAAGGAACCCACACCAATGGCCGACAAGATTCTACAGCTCACCCAGGATGGCAACGAGACAACAGATATTTTATGGAAATTGCTCCACTACCTGAACCTGCTTCAATGCCGATTTTTATCCTGTTTGATACACAAACCGGATATCTCTACGGCCATCTTTTTGCAACCGGACCGGAGGATCCTTTTCTCCAAGAAGTGATACAATGGTGGAGCCGGTATTGCTCTAACGCCCCAATCGGAGTTGATTACCCGGGTCTCACGCAACAATCCCAAACAGCCGGCAATATCTCTTCCAATTAATCTCTCCCCCACAGCAGTCAAAAAAAACGGTAGAAGGAAAAAGCGAGGAGAACATTCGTCCATGATGTTCCCCTTTCATGACTTTTTTCTTTTCACGCTTACGGTAGTTCCGCCCAACTCGACAATCCTGAGCGAAAAACATATTTGACATAAGATAGGTGAAGAATCGCGATATGATCGTTCATGTCGATATCCAGAATCGGATTGCCAACAGGCAAATCTTGTGGAAAAAATCCTCCCGTGACCGCCGAAAAGCCTACCGCCCGTCTATTTGTCACCATGACCGCAATAAAATTTCCAATCTCACTGGTGTGCAACGTCTCTCCGGCACTCCATGGCTCTCGCTTCCATCGACCGCGATCACTCTGAAATCCATACGTGGCTTCCTGGCCTTGGACAATCACCATACGCGGAGTCACGGTCCAACGGAGCACTTTTTCAGATGACGAAAGATTGATGGATACCCATCGTTGGAGTTCACCAGAAAATCCCAACAAACGGCTCGTCGTTTGCACAAAACCCGTCACACCTTTCGCATCTCGAGCCACAACCTGTTCCCCAGCACCCAGGACAAGCCTCGCGATACCCTCCCGTGAGGTAATACCAAATACTTGCCCTTGCCCGACCGCAATACTCACACGATCAGACGTCACCTCATGAGCCAGGCTGGCATGCCCGCTCCAGCCCCCCAACGACCACATTAGCGCCAGAGACACCGCCGCACCCATCTTGCCCCCTGCTTGAAACAAGGGTTTACCGATAATTCCAGGGGACACCTCGATCACCTCCCTTAATCGGCCCCAAAATTGATTCCATGAGTTGAGTCCCATTCCCTTGAGAACCCCATAAACCGGTCAGGCTGATAAGAAAATCGTATTGTTCCCGATCGGGCAATCGCACGTAATACAGTCCCAGCGAGAAACAGCGGCATGGATTCTGATACAACGCCACCACATCCCATTCAGCTGTTTGCCCTGTCCGGAAATCATGGTACCAACGAGATCCGACCGTCACCCCACCCGGTAATCGCACTCCGCCTCCCGCCGTGAGATAGAGAATTTTTTCTGCCGGATTGAGAACCTCATTAAATGAAATGGGGTTCCAAATATCCCCTCGCCGCGTGCGTGATCCCGCTTTTGAATAACGTTGGCCGACCGAAAAATACCAGGCTTGATGACCTTGAATGAGCCCGTCCGTATTCAATTGCGTAAATTCTTTTTCCCGATGATCAAAAAAAGCATCCACCGTCACATTCAACGCTGAAAGAAAATCTTGCGCACCCAAAGGTTGATGAAATTCGCCGCGAGTCCAGATATCCGAAAACGTGGAGGCTAAGGGAGGTGGGTCCCCAACGTGATAGCTTTGTGCCAGGAAGAGATCTAACCAGGTACTGGACGCACTGTCCTGCCCTTGTTGGCTCAAACGATTCCTCAAGGAATAGGTGAGTAAACTTTTATTGATTAAGTCATCCACCGCATCGATTTGCACCAATTTCGATTGGCGGGTTTGCGGAACAAACTCATAAATAACATTCGGCTTCATCGAATGGCGCAGAGACCCTACCTCTCCCCATGAAAATCGTTTCGTCAAATTTGAAAACGCTTCGGCTCCAACCCAATAGGTTTCGCGAAATTGACGTGACGAATCTGACGATCCGCGGGAATAGGCCACTTCGCGAAATTTGAATTGCGGACGAATTCCGACCATATGTCCCACATGCAGGCCTTCAAGGGACACCCCAGGCAAGAAATCCAACCTGCTAACATTAAACCCTTCTTCCCGCCAAAAATGCACGGCCGTCGTATCTGCCGTTAGGGCCAGCGGACTCCCCCATACTCCCGGATTCACAAATCGATGGCCAATTTCCGGCAACCGTTGGAAGGTGGTATCCCCTCCCGCATTGAGTGGTTGAAGGTATTGCCCCCACAGGTACAACGCACCATGATCCAAACGCTGCAAGAGCGTCAGATTGGATTCTTGACTGGGTAGGGCACGCTGAACGCCGGAATTACTTAAGTCCTGCAAAAATTGGCGATCAGTGGAATAATTCAAATTCATACGAAAGGATAGATCGGGGGTAAACTGTTGAGTATGGGCTCCGCGAAACTGAAATCGCTTCCGATCCTGCTCGGTATCATACAGACCGTTCATGAACCATTGGCCTTTCGCCTCACGACTCCAGACATACCGGTAATTCAGGTCTCCCCCATACCCGCGTGAGGTCAATATTTGCGGCGCAATCGTGAGATCTTGACTTGGATTAATCGCCCAATAAAACCCTTGGCGGTAGGTAAACCCAAATGCATTGTTGATACCCACAGTGGGAATAAGCAGACCGCTTTTTCGTTGAGCCCCCAGCGGATATTGAAATGGGGGAAGAGGCAGAACTGGAACATCGTTGATGTTAAACCACACCCCTTTCCCGAATAAGCTGTCTTCATAATCTAAATCCATATCCTCAAACGTAAACCGCCAGGCGGGAATCTGGCCATCCTTGGCATCACAATTGGTAAACGATCCCTCTTTGACACGATAGTGGGTTTCAGAAAAACGCTGGAGCCTTGCTCCCGTGACGAAAGAATTTTCCTCTTGTCCGAAAATTTTTCCCGTTGTAATCACTCCGGCTTCGGTATTCATATTAAGCTCGAGTTGCTCCGCCCACACATCGGCATGTCCATCACGCAAATGCACATGCCCGACGGCCAGCAACCTCCCCGTCAATTTTTGAAGAGTCGCATCATCCGCCGTTAACCGAACCGATCCACGTGTCACATCCACAGATCCCGTCGCATGATATTCCTCCCGCTCCTGATTATATTCAATCCGATCCGCCGTGATTTCCACAGGAATCCCACGTGCATTTTCAGTGTGAACCGCTTGTGGAGTTGAAGATGTGTCAGCATGAACTACGGTGGGCAACAGGCACAGACCGACCCACAATCCCAAGCACCATCGAAGCAAACGCAAGGGACATCTCATCGGGAAATATCCATAGGCAAAGGGAGAGAAGCGAGGTGCGCCAAGATTTCTCCGACAAGAAACAAAGACCCCGTGACACAAATAAGGTCAGTATGATTGGCTAGCTGCTGCGCCTGACCATAGGCTTGCCAGGAATCAGGAACCATATGGAGTTTCACCTCAGACGGCAGAATCACGTCTTTCAATTCTTCAACCGCTGCCGCTCGGTTCATGTGGGGTTGAGTGAGAATCAAGGTATCAATAAGAGGGAGTAAAATCTGCACATACTCACGATGGTTTTTATCCTGCATCATCCCGAAAACAACGATCAGTTTTCGACCAGGGCAATCATGAAGTTGTGATTGAAGAAAGTCAAACAAAACTCGTGCGCCGCCAGGATTATGGGCTCCATCTAACACAACCATGGGATCATGTTGAATGATATCAAGCCGCCCCCTCCACTGAACCCGCTGCAACCCAGATTTGATGGCCTCGCCCGACAGAGGGAAACGGTCCTTTGTGGCCGACTCCAGTACAGCCAGCGCACAGGCCGCATTGTGCATCTGATGTCGTCCGGGCAAATTCGTCTTAAGACCTGAAATCGTGTCTTCGAGCCCACGATAGGTAAACATGTTTGATGTCGTTTCTAAAAATGAAAAATGCTCGCCATACCGATAAAGTGGAGCGCCACACGAGTGAGCCACCTCATCAAACACCGGATAAACTTCATCAGGCATATCGCCCACTATCACCGGGACCGACTGCCGAACAATACCAGCCTTTTCTCTGGCGATTTTGGGAAGCGTGTTTCCCAAATAGACCTCATGATCAAAACCTATCCCCGTAATTAACACACCAAGAGGCGCTAAAACATTCGTCGCATCATATCGTCCGCCCAATCCCACTTCGATGATGGCAATATCAACCTCTTGATCCAAAAAATACTGAAAGGCCATCGAGGTCGTAAATTCAAAAAAGGTCAATGAACCGAAAGCCTGCGCCTCCACTCGAAGCTTAGCGACCAAATCACACACATGTTCTTCTGAAATATAGACATTTTGAACGCGAATACGCTCACGAAAATCAATCAAATGCGGAGAGGTATAGAGGCCCACACGGTAGCCACCAGCTTGCAACATGGCCGAGAGCATCGCCGCCGTGGATCCTTTGCCATTGGTTCCGGCGATATGAAGCGTCGGATACTGATGCTGAGGATTTCCTAACCGGGTGAGAATCGCGGTAATGGGCTCAAGTCCCAATTTCACACCAAAACGGTGCAACGAATAGAGATAATCAAGGGTGGCTGGATAAGGTACCAAGAGAATCGCCAAATAGTCGGCAAGAAACGAACAAGGAGGGAGGCAATCTACGCAGACATGGCACCGGTCCCACAATGCATGAGCAACGTGGCGAGGGTATCTTTAAGCACTTTTCGATTCACAATTTGATCGATCATTCCATGGTCCAATAAAAATTCGGCACGTTGAAACCCGTCAGGCAACCGTTCTTTAATTGTTTGTTCAATGACCCGGGGACCGGCAAATCCAATGAGGGCCTTAGGCTCGGCAAGAATGACATCACCCAACATCGCCACGCTCGCGGTGACCCCGCCAAAGGTTGGATCGGTTAATAACACGACATACGGAAGTCGGGCTTCCTGAAGATTGGCGATAGCCGATGCCGTTTTGGCCATTTGCATCAACGACAGCGTTCCTTCCTGCATCCGAGCCCCCCCCGACGTCGTCACGAGGAGAAACGGGAGCCGATCGGCCACCGCCCGGTCAATGGCTCGACAAATTTTCTCTCCTACCACAGAGCCCATACTGCCGCCCATAAACGAAAAATCGAAAATGCCCGTCACCACCGGAATCCCCCGAATCTCACATCGTCCCGTGAGAATGGCTTCCTGTTTGCCGGTTTTTCGTTGAGCATTACTCACGCGAGTGTGATAGGGGAGCGTATCTTCAAACTCCAGAGGATCATTGGGAACGAGGTCGGCGTCCCACTCTTGAAACGTTCCAGCATCGACCAGCAGCTCTAACCGTTCTTCAATCGACATGGGAAAGTGATACGAGCATTTCGGACAGACTTTGAGATTCCGATCGACTTCGCGTTTAAATATCGTCGCCCGGCAGACCGTACATTTGATCCACATCCCCTCCATAATATTAGAAGTCGACCCTTTCGAATCGTCCTGTTTGCTACGTTTAAACCATCCCATGGACAGCAAGACCCTTTCTTGTCATACCATCAACCAAAAGGAGCGAATTCACGTTGCACAATGGGAATCACGTGGGTGAGGAAAAGAAGACACACGCACAGTGTCTGGCTAATATTAACTCATTTCAGTAGTCAGAAAACATTACCATAGGGTGAAAGACCCGGCAAGAAAACCTGGAAGACTTCTAGAAAGGAAAGGAACACCCCAATCTCAAATTGCATCAAAAGGGGTTATCCACCCCTAGCATGCATTTCCAAGTGAGGGTCTTGGCGCAACCGATCAATTTCGATAAACCGTCCACGGCCAGTGCTCGTTTCTAATTCTTTACGCTCTTCCGCACCACGGTCTCGACGCGTTTCCCACACTGACTGAATCATCGAGACTAAATCCTCTCGGGTGCGCCGCTCACGAATCGGTTTACGCAAATCAAGCCCGGTTTTGGCATACAAACATAAATACCACATACCGTCAGCCGTCAAACGACTCCGGTCACAGGATGCACAAAAGGGCATGGTCGTGGAAGGAATAATGCCAAAGGTTGTTCCGTCAGGAAGACGAAATCGCTGGGCGGGAGCGGAACTCATCTCGTGCAGAGGCTCAATCGTCCCATAGTAGTTCGTCAGCAATTGGAGAATCTCTTTTCGGGACAGCACTTTGTCAGGCGACCAATCATTAGCTCCACCCACATCCATATACTCAATAAACCGCACCTCCCCATTCACCCGTTTCCCATATTCAATCAGGGGAATTAACTCATCATCGTTGTAGCCCTTCATTGCAACCGTATCTAACTTCAAGCCACTGAACCCAACCCGCCCTACCGATTCTATCCCTTCAAACACCTGTGCCAGGGTGTCCCGTCGAGTCAGTGCTTTAAATCGCTCCGGCTTTAAGGTATCGAGGCTCACCGTGATGCGATGCAGGCCTGCATCAAACAAGTTCTGCGCATGCTCGGCCAGTAATACCCCATTGGTTGTCATGGCAATATCTTGAATGCGGGTATTTTTCTGAAGCATGCCGATGAGCGAGGCGAGATCTTTTCGAAGGAGCGGTTCACCTCCGGTAATGCGTACCCGATCCACGCCCTGCTCGGAGAACAATTCCGTGAGAAACACAATTTCCTTAAAGGTCAGTAAGGTCTCGCGCGGCAACCACACATAGTCTTCCTCAGGCATACAATACTGACAACGCAAATTACAGCGGTCAGTGACCGATACCCGGAGTGATCGTAAAGGCCGCCCCCAGATATCTTTCGCAGGCTCAGGCAACTCGTGTTGGTTACTCATAGGATTTTTGAATAATACAGGTTTTCATAAGCAAATATATCCAGAGACATATTGGATGAAAAAGACTTTGGGTCGGTTCAAAAATGTCGTCCAGCAAGGCCGCAGACAGTTTTGGGCGCGGAGCGTACTTCCAGTACGTGAGCACTCGAAATTGGCGAGAACGCCGCTGGCGGCTTTTTTCAACAGACCACTTTTTGGCATTAGGGATGTTCCTCGACCCACACATCACCCTGCGGCGTATATTCCATTTTCCAAATGGGGGTAATCTTTTTGAGTTCATCAATACACCATTGGCAGGCTTTAAACGCATCGGCGCGGTGCTCGGCTCCCACAATAATTAAGACAATATTTTCGCCGATTTCAATGGGGCCATACCGATGGAGGACCAGTGCTTCAATAATGTCAAAATCCTGTAGCGCCCGCTCTCGAATTTCCTTGAGTTTCTTTTGGGCCATTCCCTCATAATGCTCAAAGGTCATCGAACTGACGTCATGACCTTTGGAATGATCACGAGCCGTTCCTAAAAACATGGCAATCCCGCCGATACGTGTGGAACGAGCCCGAACCCGCTCTAATTCTTGGTCAATCGAAAAGTTTTCCTGCTGAACCCGAACCAACATGCCTTCTTCCGTCTCTACAGCCATAACACACCTTCCTTCATTCACAGACATATAAGATGGGATAAGGAGTTCTTCGAATTAGGCCCCACCGGCAAAGGGTGGCAACAACGCAATTTCATCAGAATCGGAAAGCGCGGTTTCCCAATGAGCAATCTCCTGGTTCACCGAAACCACAACTTTTTTCTGGTGTAATAAATCGCCCAATGCAGGATAGTGTTGCTGGACCGCCGCCACAAGGTCCTTCACCAGGGCTCCCTCAGCAATGGGTATAGTTACCATATTGTTCCCTTCGACCAGGGTTTTCAACATACCAAAGAGTTTAACCTGTACCATAGTCAGATCGACAGCTTATTAATGTGTCATTCGAATTTGAGACGAAATATTATTCCTGACTCCCAACCGAATCCCGTTGATACAGCCCTGACTTCCCCCCGGACTTCGACACCAGAAACATCTCGCCAAACTCCATCCCTTTATCCACTGCCTTGCACATATCGTAGATGGTCAAGGCCGCCACCGAAACGGCAGTCAACGCCTCCATCTCCACCCCGGTATTCCCGGTGGTCTTCACTGTAGCCTCGATGGTAATAGAACAACGACCAGAAGCATTAGGTTGCGCATCCTCAGTAAAATTCACATCCACGCCTGATAATAATAACGGATGGCACATGGGAATCACATCAGGTGTCCGCTTGGCACCCATCACCCCGGCCACTTGGGCCACAGCCAAGACATCCCCCTTGGCAATACGCCCTTCTTGAATCTTTTCAAGGGTTTCAGGCAGCATCCACACTTTCCCTTGGGCGACAGCCACACGTGTCGTCGCCTGCTTATCCGTCACATCCACCATGCGCGCTCGACCGGATTCATTAAAATGGGTCAACTGACTCATGGCATTCCCCAAAAATACGTAGTCCATCTACCGGAAAGGCTTGAAAACATGAGAAAGTATAGAGAGGGCCGAAAACCCTGGTCAAGCAAAAGTAAGGCTCAGGGAAACTTGACAGGGGCAATATTCGACCCTATAAAACCTTCCACGAATAAGAAAACCACCCTAAAGGAAATCTGATGGATCAAAGCACCGCTCCTAATCCTCTTTTGGCCAATAAAAAATTGGGCCTCCTCCTCTCAACCAAACCGGAGAACCCCAATGCCGAAACCGTCTACCAACTCTCCAAAACAGCCTTAGCCAATAAAGTCGACACCTATCTCTATTTCATTGACGAAGGGGTCCTCAATCTCCAAGACCCCAGATTTATCGAATTGGCAAAAAATGGCCTCAAACTCTTCGTCTGCGCCTACGGCTGCCAACAGCACCACATTTCCACGAACGGCTACGGAAAGGAAGTCAATTTTTGCGGCCTCGTCATCCTCTCCAACATCATCGACGGCTGCGACCGTTTCCTCGCCTTCAATTAACACGTCTAACTCATCCTGAAAAATACGCTCCATCTTTTTAACCCTGACGGCTTTTGACCTTTCAACTGGTAGCGTCTGAAGGTCCTTCTTCCTTGATGGAGAAGGCTAGAATGAGGGTGAAAGTACCCACAAGAAGCAACACGCTCATAGACATCCGATTTAAGGTTCCTGACACCTTAAATGTAGGCTTCCATTACAATTCATCCTTGCAGGGTTCGATAAGGGACATCGATTGCGTCATGCGTTCAATGAGGGGACGATATTCTTGATACGTGGACTTGGTACTTCCGGTAAACGTGATGTGCCATGTATCCTTCCCGCACAATAAGCGAATGCTACTACTATAGCCACGAGCGCCTTTATCCACATCTTGAAATTCAATGGCGGAATGCCCGTTGATGGATAAGGACTTCATGGCACCATAGGAATCCACCCCTCCCCGCATTTGCGCTTCAGCCAGAAATTTTTCTCGTTCCTTGATGAGATAGTCCGGTGTTGGAATATTCTCAAATTGTTCTTTGGCTATCATCACGCGAAAATCGGGAAGATTGAGCAACACATCGAGGCCGACCACCGACACTTGAGTATTACCCATCCCTTGTAATTGTTGATTCAACATCCCTTGAATTTTGTCCGTGCTTTTCGGGCTCATCCGTTTCCATTCGGACGGGTAAGACAGTTCCAACCCATGATTTTGAAAGTGTTGCCACCCACTTTGGCCAATACTGCTGTTTGGCAAGAACACGAAAAGCATTCCACTGATGACCACCAAAGACAGAATAGGAAAAATCACCTTCTTCATCGGTATCCTTTAAAGTAGTTTTTAAATAGAGCCCCCAAGTACCTTTCCCTTCAACAGGAAAATACCCTTCACATATTAGATCATACATAGATATCCGAAAACAGGAAACATTTCCAGCACCACATATCCCCCCAAGGTGAATGGGAACGGCTAAATTGCCTAAGTTCGTATCATAACAATTCTTTCCGAGCCCTAACGACATACGCCAAGGTTGGGAAAACCGCTCACAGCTTTTTTCCTCAATCCCAATAGGTGTCGGATCCAAAACAAAAAGGTGCCTTTGACGTTTCAAGTTCTCTAGAATTTCTCTTAGACATCGCGAACTGAGTGACACCAAGCTACCGCCCCAGCGCCAGCCCCATACCCACTGGCAAAACAGGCGGTCAACAAATACCCGCCGGTCGGGGCTTCCCAATCCAACATTTCGCCCGCACAAAAGATTCCTGGAAACGCTCGAATCATTAACCGATCGTCCAACGCTTCAAATGACACGCCTCCTGCCGTACTGATGGCTTCCTCCAGGGGTCGGGGTGCCATGAGGGGAATCGGCAACGCCTTGATGGCAGCGGCAAGACGTGTAGGATCAGACCATTGCTCCTTGGGCACACATTCTCTCAAGAGGCTCGCCTTTACGCCGGCCATCCCAACCCGCCGCTTCAAGTGGCTCGCCAGGGAGCGCGTCCCTCGCGGTCGTGACAACTCGCGAATAAGGTGCGACAGGTCACGATCTGGGGCTAAATCCATATTGATGATCACGGTGCCCCGTGCTTCAATGTCATCCCGCAACAAGGCGGAGAGTGAATAGATCACTCCGCCTTCCAGTCCTGTCTCCGTCACGACACATTCGCCTTGCTGACGAAACTCTTGCCCCTGGAAGGTTTTTCCGAAAAGGACCACGGGTTTGACAGGATGGCCCGCAAATCGCGTACGAAGATGCTCGCTCCAGCCCACGTCAAAGCCACAATTCGCAGGCTTCAACGCATGAATGGAAATCCCTCGCTCTGCCAGCACAGGCACCCACGCACCATTGGAACCAAGTTGCGGCCAACTTCCTCCACCCAATGCCAGAATCACCGCATCCGCACCGACAATCTGCTCGCCCATGGGCGTTTCAAACCGAAGAGCCCCGTCCTTTGTCCAACCATACCAGCTGTGTCGGACATGAATCGTCACTCCGCTTTGCCGGAGGCGACGAAGCCAGGCACGTAAAAGTGGGGCTGACTTGAGATCAGATGGAAACACCCGGCCTGAAGACCCCACAAACGTCTCAACACCCAAACCACGCGCCCATGTACGCAATGTCTCCGGCCCGAACTGCTCCAGCAGCGGTTGGATAGTGGCACACCGAGCGCCATACCTTAGATGAAACTTGACCGCCGACTCTGAATGCGTCAGATTCAGCCCGCCTTTTCCGGCTAACAAAAATTTTCTCCCGACAGAGGGCATGGCATCATAAATCTCCACCACGGCCCCTCCAGACAGCGCAGTCTCCGCTGCCATCAATCCCGCTGGTCCCCCACCAATCACCACAATCTTCATCGCATTCGCATTTCCAATACCTCTTCGCACACACCAACTCAATCGTACGCAGTATTCCCCACCATCCCCAGAGAAGCAAGTTTTTTAGGGGTCAGACTCGAATTAACTTGTTTTTTTTCGACCATTCAAGAGAAATAATTGTCTCAATAGTCTTGTTAGAGGAAAAAGAACACCCGAGTAGAACTAGGGTTCCAGGAGACAGGTCCGCTTGGCCTGCTCAAACAGTTCCTCAAAGGCTGAGCGTCCTTCAGAGTATTGGTCTTCGGCCGCCAACACCTTTTTGGTCTGTTCGGGAACCTGCCAGATCGCCATCTCACATCGTAAAGCTTTCTGTGCGCTATAGGCTCCCCCGCCCGTGCAGATCGCAATTTCTCCATAGGCCCCACGTTGTCGAGCTTTTGCCAATTCCATCGTACGGCGATAGGGAACGAGAGCCTCACGTGCTTTATGAAGTTTTTCAAGCGCTGTTTCACACGAAGGCGAATAGGGCTCTGCATTCAGACACCCTGCCCACATCACTATCAGGCCTAACGCCATGACCCAATCACGCGTCCTCATTCGTATTCCAATGGTTGATGGGAGCATGGGCTGGTGGGGAAAATTCTTAAGGAGACCGGAAATGAGACCTGGACCTTAACCGTGCGACCGGATTGCCCTGTTTCTTTAAATACACCGAACCTGGAAGGCTACGCTACCATAGATCCTTTTACCCATCAATCAGAAAATGGCACACAAGTAGGCAAGGCAACTATCTCGAGAGTGTTAAACGAAATTCAATGGATCGCCCGCTGGGATAGGATGACCATCAGGTCGACATGAATTAGCGTTGCGCATCGGGTTTCCAGCTCAACCCAATATTCAAAATCCGTTGGATCAGCTCTTCGTAGGACAATCCGGCACGTTCAGCCGATTCGGCCAAATCTTCTCCATAGGCCAATTGGGCATTCGGATTGGCTTCGAGAAAAAATAACCGGTTCTTGGAATCCAAACGAAAATCCATTCGCGCATACCCGCTGAGGCCTAAAATATGGTACGCCCGTTTGGCGGTGCGTTGAATATTTCTGACCAACCGAGGTGGCAGCCCTTCCACTTCGCCGGATTGTATTCGATATTTCTCTTGATATTTCACACTCCATTTCACACGAGCCGTCGCAATCTGTGCTGCATCCGATGGAAGGTTTTTTAAGTCCAATTCCCAGACAGGTAGAACCTGTAGGCGTCGATTACCCAAGACCCCCACATAGAGTTCTCGCCCTTCGATAAACCGTTCCGCGATGGCACTGGTACCCACGTTTTGATGGACGAATTCTACCCGCTCTTTGAGTTTTTCTTCGTCATACACGATCGAAGCTTGTGAAATTCCAAGGGATGCTTCTTCACTAATCGACTTCACGATAACGGGAAAGGGAAATTCTCCCGTCCACTTAATGACACGGTCCAAAGGAAATACGGCAAAATCCGGGCAGCGTATCCCATGATAGGCCATAATTTTTTTTGACCAGCCCTTATCCCGCGTTAAGACCAGCCCTTTGGGATTACAGCCGGTATAGGGCACACCCAGTAACTCTAAATAGGACACCACATTTTGATCGAATGCCGGATTGCCATTGAATTCTTCGAGTAAATTAAAGGCGATATGCGGCTTCCAATCGTTGACGACTTGATCGATCACTCGCAAATCATCACGCACACCCAACGCAATGACCTCATGTCCTAAATCTCTCAACGTCGTGACCACATCAAATTCCGTTTTCCACGACACCGAGGCCAGATCAACACCTTCGGGATTATCCGGCGGTACAAGATCTTGATGCATGAGGACCATGACCCGCAGTTTTCTCATAGCACTAGTCGATGTCGCCCCCCGTGCAAATAATTCATGGTCTGTACCGTTAATAAAATCGTGAAATCAACTTTGGCTCGATCTTCCGGAATGGCCAATCGCAAGTTTTTTTGTCGGCAATGCGTGATCATATCTCGTAAGACTTGATCAATGGTGTACTGATATTCTCCGGTCCATTCTGCCACCTTACGACGCACTTCTTTTCGAAATTTTCGGATAAAATTTGCCGCAGAAGGGTGGCCGGCTTTATCCGGATCTCCCGAAAACAACCGACGCAAGTCCCGATCATAAAAATTAGGATAGTCCAACCCATATCGTTCACGTTTACTCTGATAATGTTCGCGCAACGTTTTTTGAAGACGTTGGATAGGATCGACCCGCTCTTTTTTGGTCACAAGAGGCGGGACGCCGACTAATTCTTTCATCAGCCCATCGACGTATTCCAACTTTTTCAGCGCCGGCCATCCGGCATACCGTTCCCGCCAATGGGAATTGGGCCGCAGCCATACGGCAAACGTCTCAGCAAAATCTTCGTCAGGATGGCTTTGGGCATACCACATGTCTAAATGCAAGACGAAACTCTTACTATAGGGTTTTGGTAAATAACAATCAGGATAAGGAACCGAACTTTTGCCAAACATCTTTTGCCGGGAACGCCGCCGACGAAGGTGATAGGCATTTTCAATGGCATGCCCGGTTTCATGGCGGAGAATACGCATACAACTCTCGGACGTGCCGCCTTCCACTTCCAGCATCTGATTCAGTTCCAATTTCGCAAGGCGCGGATGTGCCATATAAAATGGAACCGCCAATCCCGCAACACCATCGGGAGAATACCAATCGTCCGACAGCCAGATATGCGGCCGGAATACCAGACCATGACTCTGCAATTCTCGAGATAACTGGCGGATACATTTACTCAATTCCGTGCCAGAGATTCGCAACTTCAAATCACAAATTCGAAGGTCTAACAGTTGCTCATCCGACCAGGATACCCAGTCAGGCTCACTTGATGTCAGCTCTTGGCCGCTTTCCGTCATGGGAAAGAACCGTGCTCCTCTTCTCCTTCATTGTTACGAAACCCGCTTCGCAATTCTGTCTCTACGAATGGTCCAGCCGTTCCATCCATTATACAAGGATTCGAACTTGTTCATAGATCATGATTCAAAACCATCAAGACTCCCTTCGCCTACTCACACGCCCCTTCCACCCTCTTACTCCCTCTCACCAGGTCAGACTATGGCGCGTGGTCGTGCATGGCTTTTGCCCTTTCGCCTATGGTACATTGCGCATCTTTTTTTTAACTAACTGTCATTATTTTTCATCTAGGTTTTTTTATTTATTATCCCTTTTTATTCATGCCATCATTTCAGAGGATGTCTTCGCATTGAATGTATCGACACACTCCGCATCCAATGAGCAAGGCCTCCTTTTCATGAAGAGGCCGAGACTCTTGTCGACCAGACCTCTGACACGTTGGCATACGAGCCCACGGAGTCTTCATATGTACCCTTGTGAAAAATGCCATGGAAGCATGCTACTTGATCGTGAAGTGGACATGGAATCCGGCTTATCCCTTCTTGTTTTAGTCTGCATTAATTGCGGCCGACGCAAACAAGCTGAGCGTACACCTCTCCCGTTGATTGAAGCGTCATAAAATCAGCGGCGTACGACTTCATCACGCAAACGGCTCTTTGCTTAAAACCCGTTGCGGGAATGATTGCCTATTTGTTTCGAAGGCGACAGAAAGATTTTGGCCAGAGGTTCGCCTGCTTATTCTCTCCGGACAGATAAGAAGACGCCAGACTTCGCCCAGCAGGGAATTGTCTCGCACGCCCTCCAACATGATTTTAACAGGGGAAATTCAAGGAAATTCAGGCCGGGAGTTGTCGCAATAGTAGAGCCCTAATGATCCGCATCTAATTCCATATTCCAATAAAGATAATCCCGCCAACTTTCCGGGGCATTGCGAATCCCGATCATCAGCGTGAGGCGAGGGGTCCATCGAGGCTTTACGGGTACCTTTAATAAGGTCATCCCCGCTTCTTTTGGTGTTCGCCCGCTTTTACGATTATTACATCGCCAACAGGCCGTCACAATATTTTCCCAGGTTTTTCTCCCGCCTTTGGCAATGGGCACCACATGGTCAAACGTGAGATCTTCGGTAGGAACCCGCTTATAACAATACTGGCAGGTATAGCGATCACGCGTGAAAATATTGATTCTAGAAAATTTAACGGAATGATGTTGCGATCGTAATTTAACGAAATTTAACAACCGCATCACGGAGGGGAGCTTAAACGAAATGGAAACGCCTCGAATATCCCGCTCATGAAATTCAAGGACTTCGACCTTCCCCTGCCACAATAAATTGATGGCTTTTTGCCAATGCACCACCCGTAAGGGCTCATAGGTGGCATTTAACAGGAGAGTCATTTCCATAATTTGTCGCTCAGGACATATCAGAAATTTGACAAAACATTCATCCTATATCATTCAGCATTCCTAGAATCAAGAGTCCTATTTTTTCGGTTGTTGCCCAAACGAGAACTTGATATATTAACGGTTTTGCTCGTGATTGAAGCGAATGTCCGCAGATTTTATTCCCATCGCCCAGTTAGACGACCTTCCACCCGGCACCTGCACCAGCATTGAAACCGGGGAATTGGGGATCGCTCTTTTTAATATCGATGGACAGGTCTACGCACTGGATAACACCTGTCCTCATGCTGGCGGCCCGTTAGGGGAAGGCACCATAGAGGGAGAGCATATCGCCTGTCCCTGGCATGGATGGAAATTTCATATTCCAACAGGCGTCTGCCAGAAAAACCCGACCCCCAGCCTGAATGTCGCTTGCTACGACGTGCGAGTCGTTGATGGCACTATCCAAATTGCCCGACCGAATCAACCATCCTAGGCAAGAAAGAAATTTCTTCCTGATGCGGAAGTGGCGGTAGATTTTCAAACGGCATAAATTGTTGGGCAGCCAACGAGATCACCCGGATAGATTTTTCCTTCATATCAACCCGCCACGCAAACTCCCGTTCAATCCACCCCGTTGCGCCTTTTTCTCTCACAATTTTCCGCACCATATATTTATCATCTTTTTGAGCAGCCACCTGCCATTCGTCCTCACGAAAGGGGACACCTTTCGCTTCCAACCCATCGACAAAGAGCTGTAACTCTTGTTCCAGGGTATACCCCTCACGAGACAAATGATTCTTCACTAAGCCCAAGGCTTCTCCAGCCAAGGGATCCGTGTCTTGCAAGCGGGAAACACTCGGCTCTAAAGAACGAGAGAGCATCCACCCCCCGACTCCGAGCAGTAATATAACGACCAGGCCCATAATCTTTTTCATCTGATTGTTCACAACTTCTATCCGATCTTGCCTTAGGGATATTGCCTGGATGAAATGAGAGGAACGATTCGTTTATACCATAAATCCATGAGAGAAACCCGATTTTCCTGAAATCTTAAAACACTGCCAGCCCTAGGACAACGTCTCATCGACCGACAACCGCCCCCCCACCTATACATTGTATGACACTAAATCTTGAATTGAACGCTTCAGCGCTCTAACCAGCCGCTGATTATCCTGCTTTCCCAGAACGGCAAAACGGAGGGCCGCTTGCGTCATGCCGGAAAAGGTCTGACAATCTCTCACTAAAATACCCTGGTCCTCTAGGCGCACCACCAAATCATCCGCCACAAGACCACCGCCTAATTCCACCATCACGAAATTGGCGCAAGAGGGAATAACTCGCAACTCAGGGATCGTCCGTAACTCTCTCAGCAAGCCTTCTCGCTCCCGTCTCATCAAGGCTTGGCTCCGATGACGAAAGCGTGAGTCAGCCAGTGCCGCCACACCGGCCGCCTGAGCGACATGATTGACGGACCACGGCGCTACATATTGGCTAATTGTGTGAACCACGGCCGGGTCACCGACAAGGTACCCGAGGCGAATACCCGGAATCGCAAAAAATTTGGTGAAGCTCCGGAGAACAAGAAGTCGCGGCCATTTGGGGATTTCTTTCATTACCGAGTAGGAAGGGCTCCAATCCATAAATGCTTCATCCACGATCAACCACCCGCCCACCTGATGAACCTCTTTAATTATCTGTCGAAGGTCCTGAGGAGACATGCGCCGCCCGGTAGGACTATTCGGGTTGCAAACGAACACAGCATGATGCCGAATGCTCGTCCGGCCCTTCTCCCTTGAGGAAGCAGATTTCCATCCCTGGAGAATAGCGTGGAGCTTCTCAACCGGTGGCGCATAGCGCTGATTCGATACCGCATGTACCTCCCTATATTTGACTCCGGCTAATCGAAGCGAGGTTTCAAATTCCGAGAAAGTCGGGCCAACCACACAGGACTGCCGAAGTCCAAGAGCCTGAGGAAGGATTCGAATGAGTTCTACTGAGCCATTGCCCACCAAAATAGATTCGGCAGAAACCTTGTGCGCATGCGCCAACTGTAGGCGAAGATCTTCTGAAGAGGGATCAGGATAATGCCGGCATCTATCGACGGCCTCGCACATGGCTTTCAATACCGAGGCCGGCGGTCCTAACGGATTCACACTGGCACTGAAATCGATCAACGACTCAACGGAGCGATCGAGTTTTTTAGCAAGCTGATAGACCTGTCCCCCATGACCGCCTAATTGATTTCCCATAGGACCACCATCAGTAACAACAGGCCAGTAAGAAACAGGGACGCAAACATCATTATTTGGAGCGCAAGCGGGATAAAGGACGGCACCAAGGGGTGGCCAACATCTCCGAGCGTAGCCCGTTCTTCGAACATTCCTCGATAATAGCTCCCCCCACCAACCTGAACTCCAAGCGCTCCAGCCATCGCCGCCTCCGGCCACCCGCTATTAGGGCTACAATGTTTTCCTGCATCGCGCCAGCAAATATGCCATGAGGCCGCCCCACGTCCTAAACGCCAACTCGCTGCTACCGCAATAGCCACAGCCGTCAGGCGTGCGGGAACCCAATTCACCAGATCATCCAGGCGTGCTGAAGCCCAACCCAAATCGCGATACCGATCATTGCGATACCCGATCATAGAGTCCATGGTATTGATCGCTTTATAAGCCATAGCCAGTGCAGGTCCGCCCAGGACAAGATACACCAGCGGAGCGACTATGCCATCTGATGTATTTTCAGCAACAGATTCAATCGTCGCTTGCACGATGTCCCCCTCAGAAAGATTTGCGGTGTCACGTCCAACAATTTTTCTCAATGCCATCCGTGCCGCTGGAAGTCCCTGTTCAGTAATGGCTTGATACACTCCCACCGCATGGTCCCACAAATCGCGTGCCGCCAGTGTGGTGTATCCCAGGACAATCCATGCACCAATACCAAGACCCGCATGGAGTTGCCCTCCAAAGTGAATGATTGCCCACACCACGACATAACATCCCAACGGAAGCGCAAGAGCCAGGACGACTCCCGCCGCTCTTCTGATGAAGGGGTTGCGGCATACTCGATCAATCCACAGATCAGCAGAATGAATGATCAACCCCATCACTCGAACTGGATGGGGCAACCAGCGAGGGTCGCCCAATACGACATCCAAGAACACAACGATAAATAATTTATATCCCACAAAAGACATTCATATGTACTAGTGAGAAATATCAGTTGAGGTAGGAGATGCAGGCGTTTGGGCCATCTCCGCCAGGCAGGTTGGGCACAAACAATCATGATATTGCTTGATGATGTGCTCGTAATGGGTATCACTGACTGGGACATTGCCGCACCAACAACGGGAAAGCCCGCACTCAAAGCCCTTCCCACATCGTTCACACATTTTGAGATACATTCGACTCATACCACTCTCCTGAAAATTATCCTAGAAAGACAAGCATCGGCACACCCAACACAAACACAATTTCCATTCCTTCATTCATGGAACCAAGAATATCCCCGGTAACACCACCAACTTTCTTCGTGATCCACCACACATACCCTCGCACTAGCAGACCTCCCACAACAAGCACCAACAGGGCTGGGGCCGATCCAAATGCGATGCCAAGTCCGACCCCGACAATGAACGTGGCAATCAGACCATCAACAGATGAACTGTTGCGAATAAATGACCCAGCTAATCCTTCCACACGGGGATAAACAGATTTCCAGATTCCCATCACCATCGACCACCGACCGACTGCCGGCATACCCAACAAGGCAAGCTCTCGGAACTCGATAGGCAAAGCCATCAATCCGGCATATCTCAAGCCTAAACTCAGGACTAATCCCGTCGCACCAAGAGCTCCAATATGCGAATCACGAAATATCTCTAACCGATGCTCAGGTGTCGTACCCCCGGCCAGTGCATCCACAGTATCGGCTAGTCCATCCTGATGAAGTCCTCCCGTGATGACGACATAAAGAACAAGAAGGATCAAATTCAATACCAGTGGCGCGAATAACTCTTCCAATACACGATCAATCACGACCAATCCCAGACCGAGAAGCAAACCCACAATGGGAAACCAACGAAGCGCTATCGAAAATGTAGAAGGAAGAAATTCTGGAACCCATCGCGATGGGAGAGGAACAATGGTGAGGAACTGCCAGGCCAACGCAAATCCGGCCCAGGCTTTCCTCATACTGGCTCCGGCAAGGCTGCTTCGACTTTGTCGACCTGCGCACTCTCAAAGGTTGCCATGTTCCGAAGACAGGCAAGACTTGCCTTCAATAACCCGATCGCTAAACAGGCCCCCGTTCCTTCTCCCAGACGAAGATCCAGATCGAGTAAGGGATATAATCCCAAATGCGCTAATACCTGGCGATGACCTGACTCTGCGGAACAATGCGACGGAATAACATACCCATGACAATCCGGGACCAATCCCCGAGCGACAAGCATCGCCGCACCACTGATAAACCCGTCCAAGACCACAGGCATATGACAAGCAGCGCCCCCGAGAATCAACCCAACTAACCCGCCGATCTCAAAACCGCCCATTTTCGCTAACACATCTACCGGATCGTTCGGATTGGGCCGATTTCGTGTAATACCCTGCTCTATAACCTGAATTTTCTTCGCAAACCGCTCGGCATCAATTCCCGTACCGGTTCCCGTCACGTCGACAACCGATTGCCCCGTCATGACCACCGCAATAGCACTGCTGGCTGTCGTATTCCCAATACCCATTTCGCCAACGCCCATAACCCGTCGACCATCACCCGAAGCATCCCGAGCCAGGCGAATACCAATTTCGATACTCTGAAGTGCTTGTTCATATGACATGGCAGGCCCCTGAACAAAGTTTTTGGTACCTGCAGCAATCTTATGATCAAGTAACTTCGGGAGGTGACTTAAGTCAGATTGAACGCCCATATCCACGACTCGTACCTGCGCCCCAACCTGTTTCGCTAACACATTGACCGCGGCTCCCCCGTTCAAAAAATTTCTTACCATTTGCGCAGTGACAGACGAGGGATAAGCACTCACACCTTCTCGTGCCACCCCATGATCGGCTGCCAATGTCAGAACCACTGGTTCAGGTGAGACCGGCGGGAGTTCCTCCGTGATGGCGACATACTGAACTGCCAATTCTTCTAGACGGCCTAAACTTCCAACAGGCTTTGTTAACTGATTCAGGGCTCCTTGTGCACAAGCTTGATATGTTCTGCTAACAGGTTGAATGCTCGCTATCGTATCCTGAATGAGCTGCGAAAGCTTTGGCATGATATTATTTCAATCGAAGAGGGAGACCGCTCACTAACAAATACACTTCGTCCGCTTCTGCTGCAATGAATTGATTCATCCGCCCGGCCAGATCACGAAACTCTCGACTGACGGCATCTCCTGGAACAAGCCCCAAGCCAAGCTCATTGCTGACCATCACCACCTGCTTGGGATAGCCCCTGATAGTTTTTAAGAGGGTTCGCACTTGAGAGGAAATCTGCCGTGCAGACACCTTGTCTCGAAGAAGATTATTGAGCCACAACGTGAGGCAATCAACGACGACACTAGAAAACTTCTCCCCATCCGCTTCAAACCATTCGGTTAACCGAAGAGGAACCTCGAAAGTCGTCCACCCCTGCCCGCGTGACCGTTTGTGCTTCTGAATACGAACAGCCATCTCAGAATCCAACGCCTCGGCCGTTGCCACAAATGCACGCGGAGATTGGGCTTTCCCCTGCTGGAGGGCAAAAGAACTTTTCCCTGACCGTGCCCCTCCAAGAACAAAAATCAATTTTGATTTAAGTTGAACTTTTGAAGATGTCATTGAAATAAGAGAGCCCTTTGAGGACTGAGAGACCAACGTACCCTTTTTCTCACGGAGAGGCGGACGGGCAGGACGCATACTAAACCTTAATCCTTGTTCGATTGAGTCGGAATACGCTCCCACAACAATTCCGCTTCTCCGTGTTGTTTGGCCACCCAACGGGCAAACACAAACAAAGCATCACTCAGCCGATTCAGAAATTTCACCAACTCCGGAGACACTTGCTCTTCCCTCGATAACGTCACACATACTCGTTCGGCCCGCCGGCAGATAGTCCGAGCGATATGTAACAAGGAAGCCATCTGCCCGCCCCCAGGTAAAATAAATTCCTTTAAGGGCTCAAGATCTTTTTGGCATTCATCAATGAGATTCTCCAAATAGATCACATCAGCTTTGGAGACACTTGGCATATTGGGAAAAGTCTCTCCTGGAGCTGTCGCCAGGATACCACCGACATCAAATAACTTATTCTGCGTCCACTTCAAAGAATTCTCGATAAATGTAACCGCCTCATCATTCGTTTCTGCCTGTTTATTCGATGCCCTGATCAAGCCAAGGGTGGAATTTAATTCGTCCACCGTGCCATAGGCTTCCACTCGCACGGAATCCTTCCAGACTTCCTGCCCCCCTGCTAAGCGAGTTTTCCCTGCGTCACCAGTACGTGTATAGACTTTTGAAATTCGCATATGGCATCTCCCCCTTTTAACGTTCCCCACTCCCATTCGTTATCGATTGATCCATTTTTTCAGTCACGATCCCAGCTTTCGAAATATTTCCCCATCGTTCATAATGCACAAGTTGTTCAAGAGGTAATCGCTGTCGCCACCCGGCTTTCTCCAAATCAGGTTGATGGGCAAAGGTTTTGACATAGCCCACACATAAATAGGCAATAATCCAAACGGACTCGGGAATGCCCAACACCTCTTTCAATGCCGCATAATCGAGGATTGACACCCAACCAACACCTATTCCTTCGGCGCGTGCGGAAAGCCAAAGATTTTGAATGGCACAACAGGTGCTGTACAAATCTGTCTCTGGAACAGAAGCCCGCCCTAAGACGGAGGGACCACCTCGCTCACGAGTGCACGTCACGCAAATATTAATCGGAGCTTCCTCTATGCCTTCAAGTTTCAAGCCTCGATACAAACGTGCCTGTTTACCTTGATACTGTGCGGCAGCAGCCAGATTGGCTTGCTGAAACAGCTTTTTGACGGCTTGCTTGGTTTTCCCATGGTGAATCACGATAAAATCCCATGGCTGCATATAGCCTACCGAGCCTGCATGATGTGCGGCCAAAAGAATTCGACTAATCGTCTCTTCTGGGATCGAATCGGGCAAAAAATCCTTTCGTACGTCCCGGCGTTCAAAAATAGCACGATAAACAGCCTCCCGTTCATCACGGGGAAAAGCACCGGTTGGCGTAAGACTGTTGGTCGTCAAAACTCAACCCCCTTTTGTGCCTTGATCCCCTTTCGAAAAGGATGCTTGACCATCTTCATTTCGGACACCAGGTCTGCCGCTTCAATCAACTCTGGTTTCGCCCCTCGACCTGTAATCACCATATGAAGCATAGGAGGGCGTTGAGCCGCAGCATTCAGAACTTGTTCAAGGGAGACATATTCATGATGAATCGCAATATTCAATTCATCTAAGACCACCATGCTGATTGTGGGATCTTGAAGAAATTTTTCCACTTGAACCCATGCTTCTTGTGCCACAGCCCGATCACGTTCTTTATTCTGCGTTTCCCACGTGTATCCTTCCCCCATTCGAAGAAACACCACTTGATCGCCATAGCTTTTAAACATTCGTTCTTCCGCCGTATCAATCGCTCCTTTGATAAATTGCACAATCGCCACCTTCATCCCATGGCCAAGACACCGAATGGCCATCCCCAAGGCGGCCGTTGTTTTACCTTTTCCCGCTCCTGTATGGACGATGAGCAGTCCCTTTTCGTCTTGTGCTGCAGCAATCCTCCGATCCACAGAGGATTTCAATCGCTCCATACGAGCTTGATGATCAGTATCTGTCATAACTTGGTATCCTTCCATTTCACAGAACCTTTACAGCCAGCATCAATGTCACAGTTGTTTTCCAAGCCCCACTAGGGAGCACACTTATGATGCGGAAAGATGGCTTCATGAATTCCCCAAAGCCCCAGAAACCGAAGCAATTGGAAAATCAAATTTTAGTCGAATTCCTCCAAATACGGACCTAACTGCCGTCCCAAAAAACCGTACTTCCTCATAGTTTCGATTCAATAGGTTGTCTACCCGAATATATCCTTGGAGGTTATGGGTCAAATCATACGAAGCCGAAAAATTCATCACATGAAAATCCGGAAGGGGCTGTTGGTTTCCGGTCGTGTTAAATCGCGACCCAACATATCGAAAGGTCAGTGTCATCACTAGGGGATCAATCGGCTGATAGGTCAAATTGGCGCTCGCTTGGTGGACTGGCCAACGGGCCAATCTTGCGCCTGTATCAAGGTCACGCGTGATGGTATAGGTATATTGCCCATTCAGCTCTACCTGCTTCATATAGAGGAGCCCTTCCGCCAATATTAACGCACCATTCACTTCCCACCCCTGACTTTTGGCCGACCCAATATTTTGTGCGCAAAAACCGAATGTCGAGAAAGGGGCACACCCAACAGGATCGAATGTGGTCGCAATCAATTGACGAAATCGACTCCAAAAATATCCTACGCTCAATTTCAGCCGTTTCTCAAAAAAATGTTGATCAAGCCCAACCTCAAAACTTTGACTTTTTTCAGCTTTGAGATTTGGATTCCCAAAATTTGGGAAAAATAATTCATTGATATCCGGAGCACGAAATCCGGTGGAATAACTTGAACGAATTTTGGTGGAGGTTTCTTTTAACAAATATGCCCCTGTCACACGATACGTGGTGGCATCACCAAATGTATTATGCGAATCCTGACGGAATCCTCCTGAGGCAAAAAATCGATCATGTAGGTTCAATTGCAGTTGAGCAAACCCGGCATGGCTTGAGAGGATTTTTTCGGAAAATGTGCCTTTATTTTCTCCAAGTTGCTCGCGAAATTGATAGCCAACATTCAGTGCAATTGGTTTCATTATTTGAAAATTACTTTGCCATTCAATCCGATTGCTCTTATTCCGAATATCTGAATTATTAAAATTTCCAGGCGTGCTCTCCAAACCAGTGGTAATACTCCGTTGATTAGTCCCGGCCTGATTGATAGAGGCTTCTCGAGCATGAGCCACCGTCACTTTCATATCCCACCAATCCGTAATTGGCTGAACATAGTTCCCGCTGTAAATAAACTGCCGGCTCGTCGATTTGGATTTAAAGACATCAAAAGGCCCGCCAAATGTTGAGGGATTATCAAGATCAATATCTTGATTGATCCAACGGAACACCAATTCCAAACGGCCATCCCAAGGTCCCGCCACTCCTAATAACGATGACCCCTGCCAATTGCGAAGCGCATCCCGCTCTTCAGCTCCGCGCCGATAATTAATTGACGAAAACTTTGTCATATCCCAACGAGACAAAGCTGCAGAGAAATCAACAATTCCCAGTTGCCCCGCAAAGTTTCCTCCCTCGCGAATCGAATTGAAAGACCCATATTCTGAGAAAATTCGTGCAACAGGCACACCGTCTCCTCGTTTGGTTCGAATATCCACGACTCCGCCAATAGCATCTGAGCCCCAGAGCATACTTTGGGAACCTCGAAGAATGGTAATCGATTCAATATTATCCGTGGTTAATGTCCCAAAGTTAAAGCTTCCCAAGGTACTGCTATTCACCACGGCGCCATCAATTAACACCAGGGTCTGATCCGATGACCCTCCGCGAAGTCTGAGATTGGCACTCGTCCCTGGTCCACCAGTAGAAACGATTGTCCCCCCTTGGCTCAACCCTAGGGCATCGACCACAGTCCTATCATTTCGACGCTGTAAATCCTTTGCCGTAATCACTTCAACAGCACTCGTCGAGTGGCTTAACGGTTTGGGGGTTTTTGTGTCGGTCACCACAATGGTCTCTAATGTGTGTACGGGGTCTAAGCTAGAATCGTCGACTGCCAAAACCCCATGAGGAACGCCAACAGTTGCAGCGAGAGAAACGAGAAACGAAAAACAAGTTTGCAGAGAAACTCGACAAAGAAAATTCGTGGACACGATCCACCTCCCTTTAGCTCGAAGGGGTTTTATGGATGAAACAGCTGTTGGGTCTCCTGACTTGCGGATTTTCGCTCCTCCGCGCCTTCCCATCCGAGCATCAGTAAGGAGTGAAAAGTGAGTAGTAAGGAGAACATTTCTTACCCTCCTCACTCCTTACTATTTACTCCTGACTTCTTCAGACAGTGGCATTGTGCAGAGTCACTCCCCGCTTACAGTGGCGGCACCGTGCTGGATTTGCACCAGCTTCCCCGTCACAACTTTTCAAGTTTCCTTAAATAACCCGCCTCCTTTATAAGAAATTAATAAATATAAACACTGAATTGTATTGACGCAGACCAGAAGAGATCTTCCCATTTCCCTAAATCCCCCCTCAATTTCTCAGGCACCCATCACGTTTAAAATGGAAAGCTCTCGAAACGATAATTAAGTCCTCCAAAGAATCCAATACCTGGAGCCGGAACCACAAATTGCTCAGTCGCCCCTCCTCCGGTGATTCTATTGGCCGCATAAATTCCAGAAGTCTGGTAATTATTATCCAACAAATTGTTCACAGACAAAAACGCATTGAGTATTCCACCAGGAACCGAATGCTCGTAGGCAATTCGACCATTGAGAACGAAATAGCCTTGCAGCCTATCTTTCTCATTACTTTCATCACTTTGCAAAAATTGTGTACTGGCATAAATCCCCGCAAGGGACAGGCTGAGGCCTTGCATGGGATGGAGTGTCCCTGTCACACCGAGCCGATTTTTCGGTACGAGCGGAAAACTATCTCCGACGTCCACCACGCGAGTTGAGGAAATATTAAACCGACTCCGGAACTGTGCTTCGGTATAGGTATAGTTGACCACACCATCAAAAAATTCATTCGGCTTTACTTTAACTGTCAGTTCAAAGCCACGCCGCCGGCTTTTGGGGACATTCCGATTTTGTCCATCCATAGGACTGAAGTCACACGCAAGGCAGGTAAAAAATATTTCATCCTGAATATTCGATTGATACACAGCCAGAGCTATATCGCCCCAACTACTCACTTTTGACTTCAACCCGAATTCATAATTATGCGAACGAACCGGGCTTAAATTTGGGTTGGAGCCAAAGCTGCCTTGGGCAAACAATTCATCATTTGTTGGAACGCGAAACCCTTGAGAATAGGAAAAATACACACTCGTTTTCGGCATGAGAAAATACGTGATACCAGCGCGTGGAGTGATGCGGCGAAACACTTTCTGACCATCATTGGCAGGAGTGATGCGGTCACGGAAATCCAATTCCGTACGGTCAAATCGAAATCCACCAACCAGAACAATTTTCGAAAAAAGATTCACCGTATCCTGAACATACAGGGCAGTGACTTCTTCTTCCGTTTTTCGTCGGATATTGAAAGGACCAAAATCAGATAGGGACAACAATCGATTCCCAAAGTCATTCCAGGCGACTTCTCCCCCAACAGACAACATATTACGAAAATCTTCAGTCTCCATCTCATGCGACAATTGCAACACGCCCCCCCATGATGTCGTATCGACCAGATTTTGACTGGTTGAGTTATTCCCCCCAACCGTAAATGGCTGGCTGACCAAGAACGATTCCTGCTCTAACCGGCGATAAAAGCCATTTCCTGTAAATGTGAATCCGCCAGGAATCACCTGTCGGGCGGTGAACCGAACAAAGTTATTCTCCCGGTCCACAAAATCTCCCGGCGTAAAATTCGCTTTCGGGTCATCCCCTGCCAGCTCTCGAGGAAGAGAGCCGGCTTGCTCTAAACGATCTTTCACATAGGTATACGAAACCGTCAGATCAGTTCCCTCTTTTGGATGAAAGCCGACCTTCCCAAACCCTCGCCATAACTTCCCTTCCGAATCATCCCGAAAGCCATTTTCGCGCTCTCGACTCAAGGACCCATAGTAGTCAAATTTCCCAACCGGTCCACTGGTATTCAAAGTATGCCGTTGACGCCCAAAACTACCGAACGCGGTCTCACCGGTCATCTGCCGTTGTTGGGCTCCACGCTTGGTCAGAATATTGATAACGCCCCCCATCGCATTATTCCCATAAATGGCTGAAGAACTGGGAATAATTTCCATTCGTTCAATGGTTTCCAAAGGAAGAAGATCAAAATTCACGAAGCCAAACTCGGGATCATTGACGCGTACACCATCAATAAAAACACTGGTGGACGAGACCGGATTGCCATTATACCCTCGAAAATCAATCGTTTGCTCGAACGCATTACCGACCTGATTATGCATCACCACTCCAGTAGTTTGTGCCACCGCTTCCTGAACGGTTCTGGCGCCGGATTTTTGAATATCTTCAGCCGTGAGGACCGTCACTTTTGAGGGAACCGCTAAGATATTTTCTTGGATACTGGGTAGCCGAGTATCAGTGACTAGAACCTCTGGCAATTGCTGAACAGAGGACGGGGCTTCCTCATGCACATCAGTCGTCTTCCCGCGGGCAGAACTTATGGGGGCCAGACACAAAAGAAACAGACAAATCGCGACAAGATCAGAAGAGAAAAACTTCGTGGACATCATCCACCTCCCTTTAGCTCGAAGGGGTTTTATGGAAGAAACAGTTGCTGGGTTTCCTGACTTGCGGATTTTCGTTCCTCCGCGCCTTCCCATCTCTTTCGTAAGGCGAGAGTCGTGAAGCGTAAGGTGAAAGAGTTTCCTCTTCCTTTACCTCACGTTTTACGCCTCACCCCTTACGGAGTTCGACAGTGGCGTTGTGCAGAGTCACTCCCCGCTTACAGTGGCGGCACCGTGCTGGATTTACACCAGCTTCCCCGTCACAACGGCTTAATTTCCGCTAAACAATCCCTCCTCCTTTGTAAAATGATGAATAAAAAGAACGCTCACAATACATTCAACCTAACAGTAGGACCAGAAAGGACTGAGACGATCAATGTGATATTCCCGCACAGCTTGCTAACTTCTTCTCACTATCACCTTCTCACATTTCACTATTCATTACACCGGTAACGAAACACGCGGCAAACCCGATTGCGGATGTCGATCCACCAGCACCGAACACCCATAAACCGCTTCAATGACCTCCGGCTTTATCACCGTATGCGGCGACCCCATGGCGGCGAGACGGCCATGATTCAGCATTAACACTTGATCGCAGTATTGACTGGCCAAATTCAAATCATGAGATACCAAGACCACAGTTATACCGCGTTCGCGATTGAGTCGCTTAATGATACGGGCAATATCGAGCTGATGATGGAGATCCAAAAAGGCCGTGGGTTCATCTAGCAACAAAATCTGTGGTTCCTGCACCAACGCCCTGGCAATGACCGCCCGCTGACGCTCCCCGCCAGACACCTCCGTGACCAGTCGATGTCCCAGATGCGCCACATCAAGCTCTTCCATGGCATTCTGGGCCACAGCCCAATCCTGCGCATCTTCCCAATGCCATCCTCCCCAGCCCTGATGATGTGGCGATCGGCCCATCAACACCATCTCCGCAATGGTAAAGGGAAACACTTGCAACGTTTCTTGGGGCACAAGTGCCACCCGTTTGGCCACATCCAATTGAGAAAGGTCCGATAGCGATTCCCCGAGTATGTGAATGGTGCCAGTCAAAGGAGACAGCACTCTGGCTAACAATTTCAATAAGGTACTTTTTCCAGACCCATTAGGGCCGAGAATTCCCAAGACTCGCCCAGAAAGAATGAGGCACGATAACTCCTTCAAGACATCCTCGGATTTATCGCATGTACCTTTGGTATAGGAAAAACTGACACGATCCAGGGCATACGCCACGTTGGAAGGCTGCCGATCATTCATCATCTTGATTACTTCATCCCTAACTGCGTTTGACGGGTCGTCAAAAGCCATAGAAAAATTGGGCCGCCAACTAAAGCTGTAATCACCCCCACCGGAAATTCACTCGGGCTCAATGCCGTACGCGCGACGGTATCGGCTAACATCAAATACATTCCTCCCACCAACCCGGCAACAGGCAACAACAAACGATGATCGGCCGAGACGACCAATCGCACGGCATGCGGGATGATGAGTCCCACAAATCCGATAATGCCACTAAAACTGACGACCGCTCCTGTCAAAAGTGCGGCCGATAAAAACACCATTTTCTTGACCCGCTCCACTTCCACACCCAATGAACGCGCTGTTTCTTCTCCAAGCGTTAACAGATTCAGCGACTGGGCCTGTACACCTAATATGACCAACCCTGCCCCCAGATACAGTGCCAATATTCCTAATGTGGGCCAATCCGGACCGGACAACGTTCCCATTAACCAGGCATACATTCCAAACGCCCGATTCGGGTCAGCAATGCTGGTGAGAAACATGATGAAGGCTGAAAAAATAGCATTCAACACCACCCCCGCCAGCAAGAGGGTATACACTGAAAAGCCATATTGGGCTGAAGAAATACGATACATGATGATAAGTGACAACAACGCACCGGCAAAGGCGCACACCGGAAGGGCGGACAGACTCCCAACTGAAAGTCCAACGCCAAAGAGCAGCGCGACGGCCGCGCCGAGGGCCGCCCCACTGGAAATACCTATCACGAATGGATCAGCCAGAGGGTTACGCAACAAGGCCTGTAACGCCACTCCTACCATGGCCAAACTTCCTCCTACAAAAAAGGCTAAAACCACACGAGGCATCCGGACTTGGAGAAGGATGGTAGAGGTGGGATCATTCAGGCCCTGCTCCATGGAAGAGCCCGTTATGGCTCCCATAATCACCGCAATAATGGTTGAATAGGAAATCGTTTGTGTCCCAAAACCCAAACACGCCACGAAGACCAACACCGTCACCCCGCAGGTGACGCCTACCCAAAGCCACCAACGGCTCTGAGTCAGTGTGTGTCTTAAGGCCAAGCCGGCAGTCGTCACAGGTTTTTTGGGAACGGCCTGCTCCAACAATACCCCAGGTGAAGACGAGGGACATGTCGGTGCATCGAGAACGGGTTTCACAATCGGATTTCCTCAAGAGCAACGCTGAGCATCATGACACAGATCATTGCGCGTATTTATGGACCGGATTCCTGGAGAGGTTCTTCTAGATCAACATCCGGATGTAAAATTTTAACCAAAAGTCGCAGAGCTTCAAGCACACGAGGACCAGGACGGTTTAGTAAATCACTGTTGATCTGAAACAGCTTTCCATTTTGGACGGCTCCTATGCTCTCCCAACGCTTCCAACGATCTTGTTCGGCTTGGGGGATCCCCTCATATTCACCTACGGGGAAAAGCAACATATCAGGATTTTGGGTCAGCACCTCTTCCATGGTCAGACGAGGATACGGCGCATTTGCCCGCTCTGCCGCATTCCGTCCGCCAGCCGATTCAATCAAGTGATGAATAAAGCTTCCCGGTCCCACCGTGATCAAGGGTTCTGAATTGAGGACGTAGAGCAGAGTCGGCCGAGGGCGACCTTCCACTCGCTTGGTCAGATCCGCCAATTTTTTTCGCATCGCTGCGGTATAAGCATTCGCCTCCGTGGCACGGCCCACCATTCGCCCCAATAATTGGATATGGCCCAGAATCCCCTCAACAGTTTTTGATTCCAGCACAAATGTGGGAATCTTCAATTGCTCCAGCTTGGCCAATAAATCGGCACGAAGAAACGAGGGCGGGGCCAACACAAGTTGAGGTTCCAGGGCGACAAGAGCTTCCAGATTTGGCTGAGAATACGCAACTTTGGGTTTGGTGAGCGCCGCGGGAGGATAATTACAAAAATCTGTCACGCCGACAATTTCTTCATCCAACCCAATGGCAAAAAGAATTTCTGTAATGCTTGGCGCTAATGACACAATTCGCCTGGGTGGTTTGGCAAGATAAAGCTTTCGATCCAAATCATCGACAAACGTACGCGGCGCAATATTGGCCATGAAGGGCATGCCCGTCAAAATGCCTTGTTGCCGACGTTTCACAGAATCCATCTCTCCCGAATTAGCAAGGGCGAAGGAGTTTACAACCGCAAAAAAACAGGCCACTACACCAAAGAACAGCACTCGGACGGATAGCTTACCATCAAGTCCCCTCTCCCTCTCAGGAAGAGGGCTAGGGTGAGGGTAGAGGCGTCGTCCTGACTTCCACACTTTACCCGCGCAAATGGATCTACCAGGCAAAATAAAAAATCCCCAAGGCTGTATGAACCTTGAGGATTGCACCCGCTTCTTCATCCTCGCCATCTCCCCAGCCCACGAGGGAATAATGGCCTTGGAACAAACGAGGTATTCTGGCTTCTGGGGTTGAGCGACTCTTGCGCTAGCCTACTGCCCGCGCCTTCCCATCCAAGCATCAGCAAGGAGAAAGTAATGCGTAGTAAAAGAACATCTCTCCTTACTACTTACTTTTCACACCTTACTTCTTCGGACAGTGGCATTGCGGGGGTCGTCCCCAGTTACAGCGGCGGGACCACGCGGGATTTCCACCCGCTTCCCTACATCCGTTCCGTATTATGTTGGAGGTGACAATATGAAGGACGACCTAATATTGTCAAGTAAAGAGTTTCATTGTGCTCATTGCCAAAATCACAATATCCCCACAAAGAAGGAACGCAATATTGACCTATGCTTGTCCCTGTGCGTGATCGCTTGACAGTTATAATCAAAGTCGCTAGTAGACTTTCTTGTTCATGATTTCACCAAATTTAACCAGAGCCCCAAAAAACATTCACGTGCCAAATCAACGCCTAAAGGGTAAGACCAGATTGCCAAGGAGACTCTCATTATGAAACATTTTTTAAAATTCTTGCTCATGTCGGTTGTTCTCATCTTCCCCTTTGACCACATTCATGCCAAAGAAGACAAAGAACTCCGACAACAACGACAGGCAGCCCAAAAGGAGCTTCAGGCAAAAAAAACTGCACGGAATCAAGAGCTCGCCGACGCCACCAAATCTTTCCGGGAATTTACGCGAAACCTCAAACAGGAATATCAGGCCTTACTCAAAGATGTGGCCCTCGAGTTCGAACTGAAACAACCCGAGCTGCAGGCCGCAAGAGACTCCCGTATGGCCGAAGCCGAAGCGGATTATCAAGCAAAATGGTCCAGTCTTTTCCTCCAACCAAACGGAAAAATGGATGAGGAGGCCATTACAAAGGTGCAACAAGAGGCCAAAGCCTATTCGGATGAAAAATTTCGATTAAAGAAAGAAGCCGCACAAATCGCTCACAACGAACGGATGGAAAATGAAAAACAACAACATGCCCTCTTGCAGGAACAAGACAATCGGGCCATGGAGGAAGCGGCATCTCTGGGATTGACAAAAACGTACGAAGCAATTCTTGCTACGCCAATCAACGGTGAGTTGACTCGCCAACAGGAGCAGTGGAACGAACGAGAAAAAAAAGACGTAGACCGAATTCATCAAAGTAATCGACAAGTCGTTCGTGAATTTAAGAATGGGGGAAAGATCAGAGCCTGGGAGCTCAAGAACCTTGAAGAAGACTTTCAATTGGAATGGACAGAAAAGCAAGAACTCCAGGACCTTGAATCCCAGCAAATGTTCTTTACGAGCTTCTTGATGCAACCAACCCAAGGGCAGGAAGTGAATCAGCAAGAAATCATGGCAAAATTCGCCGAAATTGCGAAGCAGAATAAACTCGTGAAGATTAAATACAATACCACTCGCAAGAAAAACTCCATCACCCGGCGTGAAGAAAAAAAGAAACTCCAGGAAGAATAAGACTTCCATACAGACAGAGAAAACGGTTGGCTATGGAGAATCCTGTGTAGCATCACACCCAATGGCCGTCCAAACCGGGCCTAGGGTAATATGGCGACCGACATGATCCGCCCAGCGATCAAGGGCAGCGGCCATTCGTTCAGAGACCGCGTGCGACGTTTCTACGCCAAGCGACTGAAGTTTTTTTCTTTCACGAACACGATTCAGCCATTGACGACGAAAAGCTGGCTGATCGAACACGCCGTGGATATAGGTTCCCCATACCAACCCATCCCCTCGCATCGCCCCATCCGCTCTTGGTTCACGCGTCCCTAAAGGCTCCCTATCATCTGTGAGAATGTGAAAGCATGGGGGCACAGTCTTCGAACGACTGGTCACTCCCATGTGAATTTCGTAACCTTCAACCAGACACGGCTGCTTCATAAACCCTGGGAAAGCCTGCGCGCGAACCTGCTTTGTTTTCTTTTGGGGAAGCAACTCGGTCTTCACGTCCAACAATTCGAAACCTTTTAATGAACCACCTGTCTCAACATGATGGGGATCTGTCAGGGTAGCTCCAAGCATCTGAAATCCCCCGCAGATCCCTAGAATTTCACCACCCCGTTTCACATGCGCCACAAGTGCCTTTTCGAATCCGGCTGTTCTGAGATAGGTCAAATCTTCAATTGTGGTTTTACTCCCTGGCAGAATAACCACATCCGACCCATGAAGCTCTGTGGGGGACGTCACATAGCGAAATGCCACATCAGACTCCCCAATCAGTTGATTGAAATCCGTAAAGTTGCTCATATGCGGCAACAATACCACCGCCACATTGACGGTTTCCGATTCAAACGGTGTCCTTCGGAATCGCTCGATGTCCACACTATCTTCCTGATCCAATTCCAGATTCCGTAAATAGGGCACCACCCCTAAAACCGGCACTCCAATACGCTCTTCGATAATTTTAATCCCATCATCAAACAGACGGAGATCGCCTCGAAATTTGTTAATGAGCACACCAATGACCCGTTTCCGCTCTTCGGGAGCTAGTAAATCCATGGTTCCGATCACCTGAGCAAATACGCCCCCTCGATCTATATCAGCCACAAGGATCACTGCCGCATCGGCCATCTCCACCACCGGCCAATTCACAATATCGCGATCACGAAGGTTCATCTCCGCCGCACTCCCTGCTCCTTCAATCACCATGACATCGTGTTGCTTGGCTAAACGCGCATAACTCTCTTTCACAAATTTCATGAATGGAGAATTTCCAGAAAAATACTCTTTCGCCTCCTGGCTTCTCCAAACTTTCCCCTGGACAATTACTTGCGATTTCGCATCTGCTTCGGGTTTCAACAAAATGGGATTCATATCCACATGCGGCGTAATCCCGCAAGCTTGCGCCTGTAACACTTGCGCCCGACCCATTTCCCCGCCATCCGGCGTGACAAAAGAATTCAACGACATGTTTTGCGCCTTAAACGGCGCAACCCTGAATCCAGCCCGATAGAGCAAGCGGCACACCCCGGCTGCGATCAAACTCTTCCCGACATCCGATCCAGTTCCTAAAATAGCGATTGATTTCGGATCAGATCGATTCATGCAACACTCCTCACAATCCGCAAACACAAACTATGGTTATTTCAGAAAACTAACAGACTCCACTATAATTCAAGCTACTTTCAGGCAGAAGGGTTGTATGGTACATTGACACCTTTCCTCAACCCGAACCACAAGAATGGCGGAATTATGAATACACACCACACATGCTATCGGAAGCTTCTCAATTGTGTTGTCGCAGTCCTTTGCTCATTACTAGGTATGATACCTATAGCCCAAGCAGAGGTCTTATCGAAACCCCTTGGAAGCACCCTGCAGGACGTTCTTGAGAAGGGAACATTACGAGTCGGAGTCTCCTTATTTACTCCCTGGACCATTAAACAGCCGGATGGCCAATTAGTTGGATTTGAAATTGACGTGGCCAAGCAACTGGCCAAGGATCTAGGAGTCAAACCGGAATTTCATGTGTTGGACTGGGAGAAGATTATTCCTACCCTCTTAACCCGGAAAATTGACATCATTATTGCTGGCATTACGATTACGCCCCAACGAGCACTTCAAGTGAATTTTAGCCAGCCTTATGATTCCTCGGGGATAAGCTTGGTAACGAACACCTTATTAACTAAAACCTTTCAAGGCCCCCAAGACCTCAATAGACCAAACGTCATCATCGCCTCAGTAGCCGGGACTATCTCCGAGGATCTGACACGTCGGGTCTTTCCCCAATCCACCCTCAAAACCTTCGCCACGAGTCAGGAAGCCATCAAAGCGGTCATCACAGGAACCGTCCATGGGTATATAGAACACGAACCCATCACGACATTTGCAGCATTGGATAACCCTGACAAGGTCGATGAACCTCTGTCAAAACCTCTGCTTGAAACAAAAGCCGGATTTGCCGTCAATAAGGGAGATGCCGATTTCGTCAATTTTCTCAATGCCTGGATTACCGCGCATGAAGCCGACACCTGGCTCGCTTCCGCACACAAGTATTGGTTTGAAGGAGTCGAGTGGAGAAAGGCCTTACAAAAGACACCATGACAACGACCTTTCCAATTCTGGAGTACCGGCTCAGGAAGAACGTCTGGAGACAGACACTACTCCTTGCTCTGCTGCCTGTTCTTCTCGCAGCCGGCATACTGGAAAAATCCGGAACGCAGAATTCCCTGCCAGATGAAGATGCCTACCGATCTCCCTTATCCGACAATCTCCTGGAATCAAACCAATGGAGAATTCCTCAAGAAGAAAAACAGGACTGGCGCTTACCACCCCCTCCTCCAATAGGCTGGCGCACCCCCCAACCCTCTCAATCCCCTACCTCCTCCAAACGAACCATTGAATTATTCCCGCGATACCAATCCGGCAATCCAGCCGACTTTGACTTGATTGAACGCGAAGAAAAGCCCTTAATCAAGATTTTTGAATTCGGTTCAAAATAAATTCTGCAAGAATTTCCCGATCATCCCTTCTCGCCAATCATCGGCCAGATTTTATTGTCCCTATTCAAAGTGCATATCGACGGAAATCCCAAGACCCTACAGAAAGATGATCTGGGCCATTTTGGAGAGGCAGTCAATAGTTTGCCGTTAATTCTTCATCATCAACCCATTCATACTCTTCCAATTTTTCTATTCCGTCCTCATTCAATGCGGACAAAATTTCTTGTAAATCCACAGGCTTATTTTTACTGGGTTTAATGAAATTTTGATAAGCTTTCTTATTACCCAAAATATGTCTTTGAGGCTCAACAACATCTTCTGCTAACAATGTCTCCTTAAATATGGATTCATTAAAATATTTGACAATCTTTTCCTGCACAAGCTCAACATAATTTCTCTCAACATCATCTTGGACCAGATAGTCTCCATGGACCAATCTTTGTCGCAAACCAGAGTTGGGATCCTGCTTGGTTCCCCATAGCTTCTCCTTTAACTCTTGACCAATGACAACCTCGATTTTTTTGTAAAATTTCTCTTTATATTTCTTATCTCCCCTTGATAATCCAACTTTACCCAATGCATCCAACGCGGAACACAGCAAAAGGAGTTTAGACGAATAGCCAATAGTATTCACTGCATCATTCCAATAGGAATAAAAAGCTTTGGGAATTTCATTATTCTTGAGAAGTATTACCAATGCCTTTTCCTCCTTCTCTCCAAACATTAAACCTACCGCTTCGTCCTCACAGACATATCTGACAAAAGCAAAATCTTTATCCATTCTCTTTATTAAAAAAGGTTGGCAAGCAAATTCAATGTAGCATTGAGAAATGAAAGCTATTGGGGGTATTAACTTTGTCATTTTTTTATTAAAGCAAGTTATGGCGTCATTTAAATTCTCTGCCTTGATAATTACCTTTGCTAACCAGAAAGTATCATCCCTAAAAAGTTCCTTATCCCAATGAGAAAATGAAATTCCATCTGAGCAGAAACAAGAGGGCTTGGAGTTAGATGACATGGCAATATGGGCAAGAGCCTCAACCCGACATTGAATTTGATATTGATATTCCACAATCAATTAAGATCAAGCACGATTTCCTACTACATCCGGTCTTCGTCGGTTTCGATCTGCTCAAGCCAAGTGGTGATGTGCGAGAGGTCCTCTACTGACACACCACGTTTTTTCGCGATGCCCTCCATGTACCCGTCAAACGCTTTCTGCGCCATGGGAGCTTTCGGACCAAACGTGAGGACCATATTATTCCATTCGGCTTTTTCTTCATCAGTAAGCACTTTGCCATGGGCCTGTACCCAGTCGGCAATTTCCGCATCTGTGCCACCTTGAAGCACCCGTTTTTCAAAGTCCTCTCCTTTAATTTCCAATTTATCTAACAAATATTTATCGAACCCCACTGTCAGATAATTATAATCTTGAATCTGTCCGGCATTGCGCATGCGCACTTTGTCGATTAAACGAGCGAGATGGCAAAGGCCGTTAACTTCTTCTTTAGGGCTACGGGGATACTGTGCTGTGGTCATGAGGTCTCCTTGTTAATAAAAATTGAATAATTCGTACGGCCGATTTCTCCCGCAATGGATCCTTCCCATTCCACAGAGCTTCTACCCGCAGACTTTTGACAGGTGTTCATCTGAAAGGGGAAGAAGCGATTCCTGCCAACACCCTGCATGAATGACAGAGGAAGGAAGACTCCAGAATTGTTTTAGTACATATAAACCATTCAGTTCTTCAGGGCAATTTACCTACACTAATAACAGACCGATGGCTTTGGCTTTTTGGGCGGCTGTAGATTGCCACCAGGCATCAAACCCTTTGGGACCGCCGAAGGGGAAGCCGGCGCGGACTTCTTTAAAGACGGGATAACGATGGCCACCTTGTTGATGCACAGGGGTAGCCCGTTCAATCAAATTGAGAAACCACTCGGCTTGTCCTCTTTTGAGTCGGACTTCTTCATCCATCGTACGGTTGGGTAGAATGATTTGGTATTGGGTCCCTTTCCCACGTTCAACATCCGGCTGTCCTCCAATCCAGACAAACTTTCGCTCCATTCGGGAATGGTCTGATTCCGGACCCGCTTCGAGAATCTGCTTAACCCATGTTCGCTTGACCTTTGGCTTGGGAGTACGCTCAGGAAACCATTCACGCACATCACGCTTGAGCTCTCGTCCTTCCTTAAAATGCCAAAGCGCCGCACGCAGTCCTTCTCCCACCCAAGTCGGCATGGAAGCCTGCGTATCTTCGTGAATTAAATCATTTTCGGCAAATCCTTCAAACACCGGTCCTACCAATTGAAGACCATAGGCTTCGGGTTTCAAGCCGATAGGACTGTGGGCCGTGGTCGTAAACCGATGCCAAAATGCCGACTGAATTAATTCATGGCTAAACAACTGACGAACCCGCTCGAGACTTTCTACTGTTTCCCCAAGCGTTTCGCTTGGCAAGCCATACATTAAATAGGCATGCACCAAAATTCCCGCATCCCGGCATGCCTTGACCACCCGGACGGTTTGATCGACTGTAATCCCTTTTTTGACCAGCGCCAGGAGCCGATCGCAGGCTGCCTCCAATCCCGCACTCAACGCAATGCACCCTGAGGCAGCGAGCAACCGGCACAAGTCGGGGGAAAATGTCGGTTCGAATCGAACATTGCCCCACCAGGAAATCGTGACACCTCGTTCCAATAAAGTCAGTGCGACCTGTTTTAACCCGACCGGTGGCGCAGCCTCATCGACGAAATGAAATCCCCGTCGCCCGGTTTCTGCGATTAAGGTTTCAATGCGATCCACCAAGAGGTCACTCGGCGACACTTCATACCGTCCGATGTAATCCAACCCCACATCACAGAATGTACATTGTTTCCAATAACACCCATGAGCGACAGTCAGTTTGTTCCAATGCCCGTCCGACCACAGGCGATGCATAGGGTTCAAGGTATCTAAAACGGAAATGTACTGATTGAGGTTCAACCCCTCGTATGTTGGTGTGCCTATTTCTGATTGCGGCACATCCGGCTCTTTCGCTCCATTTCGCCACACAACCACTTGACCTGATCGAAGAAAGGTCCGACACAGATCCGTCTCGATACGCTTCCCCTCCAAATATTCCAATAAACATAAGAGGGGACGCTCCCCATCATCTAAGATGACGAAATCCACTACTTCAAAGAGGCGAGGTTCTCGTAATCTCCGTAATTCCGTGTTCGCATACCCGCCACCCAGCACTACCTTGATATCCGGTCTTCGAGTGCGCAACTGTTGCCCCATTCGAAGTGCCCCATAGAGATTTCCTGGAAAGGGCACAGAGAACCCCACCACGGAGGGTTGATGCCGCTCCACATGTCGCCACATCGCCTGAATCATCCACTCGTCGGTGAGACTTCGAGGCTGCGCCAACGCCTCTTCCAAACCATCAAATGAGGTGGCCTGCATCGCAATAGATTCAGCATAGCGACTTAACGCAAAGTGAGGAGTGATAGTCGCTTGAACCAGATCAGCCAGGTCTTCTAAAAATAACGTCGCTAAATGTTTTGCCTGATCTGATTGATGGCGAGATTCATCCGATCCTTCTTGACCACCCCATTCAGGTCTCGAAAATCGTGGACCTTGAGGAAGAAATCCCCCCTGACAAATGCGCGAGGCTAACGATGGATCGTGGCCTTGTAAAAATTGAATGACCGGATCGATGGCTTCGAGATAGGCTCGGGACAGGCTCAACATTTGCCGGGCTTCACCCGGCAAATGTTCAAGTGGCATTGCACGGAGTTCATGAAAGACACGCGTCAACCCGGCTCGCGAAAACAAGGCCAGCACCATTTCGATCCCGACATCAGCCTGATGTGCGACATAGCCATGGGACCGTAAAAATCCGGTGAGATAGGCCGTAGAAGGATACGGCGTGTTGAGTTGAGTCAACGGCGGGATAATGAGCAGAATAGAAGGAGCAGACATAGCAGGCAACTCCTACCACATCCTCCCTCTTTCAAGCCAGTATTTTACAAAAGGATTGTGAGCCGATACAGGATTTATTGCCCCGATTGCTTCGTCAACTGGCAGGCACGGGCAACGCCATCACGGTAACGCTGCCAGAGCGTGAGAGTGTGATGTAGAGTGGTAAGGATCCTCTCTTGTTGCACCCGGGTTTTGGCCTGATTCACGACCATGGCATAGGCATCGTGTCGGTGCCCCCCTTCTACTAACTGGTGCGCCCGAATCAGATCCAAAGCCTTTGGAGAAACACCATGGTATTTGACGAGTGGATGGTTGCGAATTTTGGTGGAAATTTGTTGAGGTGTTTTTGCCCGCCTCGAATGCCCCATCTCCTTTCGATCATGCACGCTTCCTTCCACAAAAATCGTCATCACCGCAGCCCCGACCACCCAATCCCGGTCATTGGACATCCGATCCAGCCATTGCCGATACCGCCGAGTTGCGGGAAGAAGGGTGACGTCCACAAAATCCTTCTGACGAAACCCTAACCCTTCCATCATTTGCAGAAAGAGGTCGGGATGAGACTTCCCCAACGACAATAGCCCCGTATCTTCTTCAAAGATATTTTCCGCCAACATGGTTCGCACATTCAGCGGTGGATTTTTCCCATGAATGCGGGCCAGAAAAACGGGAAAATCTCGAACATACACGGCATATTCTTGCTGATAATGAATTTTGAGTTGCGGCTTGGTAATGGAAGGACCGATAAACTGCGGCCAGGCCCAATGGTCCTTCCGCTCCATCAGATCCAACAGATGATTCCGAAATTGCCTGGGGGTAAACGCATGCGTCACGATGAACCTCTTTTCCATTCAGAAAGGAGACAGCATTCTCCAACAATACCAACCATCATGTGCCGACGATACCCTTTCGGACAAATTGTCCCTTCCTAGAGCGTGACCATGAGGAACTGGGAGGAATGCCTCCAGACGAACAGCAACTTCAAAAAACATCTGCCATAACCCAAGTAACATGATTTAAGCATTGCTTCAAGCGTAGACGATTAGCCTCCGTAGCAGCCTACATGTCGAACAAGTTTTCTTTGTTCTTTCTAGACACGTCCCAATACCGTGTAACACTTGCCAATTTTCTCACTTCTCTACAGGAAACCGCTCTTTTTGTCATTCAAATTGACGATTGGAGAATTTCACCGCATTCTTTCCTCCTCGGAAAATTCACCACAAGATAAAATGGCAAACAGGATCAAGCCATTACGATACCTCTCCACCTTTCAAGCATTCCTGGCAATGCTTTTGCTTGGAGTACCCCACCAACGTTCACGGATTTGGAATTCAGCAGGTTTGGGAATCATTTTCATAGGAGGAGGAAGCACCAATATGACGTATGCAGATGCCACATACATTAGTATAGCCAGGAACAATGAAGTGAAACATCATGAACACACCATGGATCAACTACAGGCCAAGATTGCCCAACTCACCAAGGCCGTGGCTTGGGAATTGGAGCAACATCATGCTCGCCTCAAGGAACTCCAACAGGCAGAAGACACCTTGGCTATGTCAGAGCCATCCCACCCCTTAAGCAATCAGCAGCCAACATTGGAACCTACGCCATCCTCTCACCGTCGATGGACACAAACCCGGAAGTTTATTCATCGTTCCGCCCAAAAACCTGTCGCTGAATTGGTAGGGTAATTCTTTTTTAGCCTAAGTAATCTCAACCCCCTTTGGAGCTCTTTCCAAGGGAAGGGTTGAGGCAAACACCCTCTCTCACCCCACCTGACCATGTACTATGGTGCATACACATCCACTACCCATTTTCATACTCATAGCTTATTCCTTCAAGAGGACACGTAATTGGCCATCTTGAATGGCCAAATCGTCCACGCCTTTGGCGAATTGATCCCAAAAACCTCCAGCCCCACCAAACTCGTCCACCAGATTGAGATGCTTAATGTCGCCCCACCAGGCACTGGGTAATGGCACGCCCCCCAAACTGATCCCGTGCATGGCCACAACAGGCTTGCCATTGGCATAACTCAGCTCAACCCCAAAATTAACTTTTAAGGTTTTTCCTCCTACAACCGGCACATCGTCATTCACAGGGACGATCAATTTCACGCTGACCAGGTTGTCCGAAAGGTCCACCGCTACATGCTTCGACATTTCCGCATCCTTCGCAATCAGTGCATTCACTTCACGCTCCGTCAACAGAATCTCTCGAGAGGCACCCTCTTCCGAATACGGTTCGGGCGTAAGCGGTCCTTCAGGAGAAGAGTCGTGTGGCAATGATGTGGGGGAAGTCGGCTCCTCTATTTGGCCAAGTTGTGCCATTTTACGATCTAAAACATGTTGCTCGGATTCCGATAGCCGGGTCGGTTCAAAGGTCGCCGCATACAAATATTGATTGACCCACCAGGCGGTCACTAACGCAGTCGTCAACACCGCCAGACCAATAAACAGCACGAGTTGTTGTGCACCGAACCGAGGTGGAGGATGATTGGACGGCAATTGTGGCGAATTCATAATCCCTCCTTGATGCCTGCTAATGTCTCACATTGTGATAGGCTGTGAAAGGTGGTGAGGGAGTGGAAAAAATTCTAAGGTTCACACCACGACAACCAGATCGCGATGTTTCCTCGACCTTTCTATGAAATCATGTCTGGGGATATTTCTCAAGGGTCTTCCTTTTCTTGACCGTCATCATCTCCAGGTGATGGTCCAAATCCCATGATCTTTACTAATATCGACAGACCCGATATGGTTTCATGACAATTCAATCCCCCTCGTCACTAATTCATTACCTGCAGGAGGATTAATATGGGATTATTTGATTTCGTTAAAAGCATCGGAGAAAAAGTTTTCGGAAGCAAAGACGATCCTGCCGCAAAAATTCGCGAACATCTCGAATCCCGCGGCCTTGGCATTACGAATTTAACTGTCGAATTTCAAGAAGACAATGGGAAGGTCTTTCTTGCGGGCCAAGCACCTAGCCCCGAAGCTAAGGAAAAAGCCGTGTTGTTAGCTGGAAATGTGAAAGGGGTGGCTGAGGTGTATGCCGAAAAGCTGACCGCCCCAGAGCAAAAGGCCAAAGTCGAATACTATATCATCCAATCTGGAGACACCCTGTCAAAAATTGCCAAGAAATATTTAGGAGATGCCATGGCCTATCCCAAAATTTTTGAAGCTAACCGGGAAGTCATTAAAGATGCCAATTTGATCTATCCCGGACAAAAAATCCGTATTCCGTTACCGTAATCCGTAACAAGGAGGGGAACCCAAAAAGACCAGCTCATATCTTGCTGGAGGTTCCCCTCCTATCCCCCCGCCTTCGATGATGCGATTCTTCGCTATCCTCCTCCTTGGCCTGGGACTATTTTTTATGGGTGATTGGTGCTATCAAGAAGGCCAACAGATTTTACTTTGGCTCGTAGGCCAACCCATCAAGGCGAAAGTCATTGAGGCAAACCCCGTAGCGGATCGACTCGGATATCGGCCTAGAGGCTCACTCACCTCGACCTCCCCAACTCGGCAGGTCGCTCTGACCTATCAGTTCCTGGGGGCTGATCGGGTAAGACAAGGTACCACCATTGTTGATGCCGAGGTCGCCGGATTGAAAACCCTCACCGATCAAGGAACCTCTCGCTCCATAATCGTCTACTTTCTTCCCTTGGCACCCAGTATTCATGACGTTAGCCGTCCTTTGCGGGAAGACCTCTTCATGGTCCCTGTTTTTGGCTTGGCCTGCCTGGGGTTTGGTATTACCCTTCTCCGACATCACCGAAAGGCCACGAATACCTGAAATTCCCAATGTTTTAAGTTCCAACCAATGACTCCGCTCTTTTAGCCTTGTCCCTCTGAACGGCATCCTAGATTTTTTCCAGAGTTCCAATTCCCCCCGACACTCCTCCTCTTCAAGGAGTTTCATCTATACAGTCTATTCACTCAGGAAAATCACGTATAGCACTTTTTCCCGGCTTCGCGTAAGCTTTCACTCCCCTCTCGTTTGCCAACATCTTTACAAGATAAAAATTTTCCTGTTCATGCCTTCATCCGTGCGAAAGGAGTTTTTCCATGAATCTTTTAGAGACGATTGTGAATGCAGGCGGCGGTGCGGTGGTTCAGCAGATGTCCAAATCCCTCGGCCTGGGGGAATCACAAACCCAGAGCGCCCTAGGTCAATTGTTACCGGCAGTCGCTCGTGCCATTGGCAATAACGGGTCGTCGCCTGATGGATTGGGGGCCTTGTTAGGAGCTCTGGGAAAAGGAAATCATCAACGTTACCTGGAACAACCACAGTTACTCGGCCAGGCGGATACCATTCAAGATGGTAACGGAATTTTAGGGCATGTATTCGGCAGCAAAGAGGTCAGCCGGGGCATCGCGTCTAAAGCTGCGGCCAACACCGGTATTGGGGAAGATATACTCAAACAAATGTTACCCATGGTCGCCTCGCTGGCTATGGGTGCGCTCAGTCAAAAAGCTGCCGGAAGCGGAATGCTCGGGGCTCAGGCACAGGCGCAACCTTCGGCGTTAGGCGGGCTGACCTCTCTCCTGGACTTTGATGGAGATGGGTCCATTGCCGACGATTTGCTGGGCATCGCGGCCAAGAAATTTTTCGGGGCATGACCATCAAGGCAGAATTACAACGTCACCGCCTTCATTGGAAATGAGTACGACATGCGAATAGGACCATTTGGGCAAAGACGCGGGATGGGTGGCCAACCACGGCAGCGCATGAGCTGGAAAGTCCGGCTGATTCCCATTGTGCTGTTTGCCATCTACGGCCTGTACTATTACGTCTCCAATCAAGAAGCGGTGCCCATTACCGGGCGTTCACATCTCGTGGATATGACCCGTGAACAGGAAATGTCGTTAGGCCTTCAGTCCTATCAAGATATTCTCAGCCAATCCAAAGTGCTCCCCCAGGGAGAAGCGGTGGACCTCATCCGGACCATTGGCCGAAAATTAGCCAAAGCGGCCTCAGATGTGGATCCAGGATTTGACTGGGAGTTTAATGTCATTCAATCCGACCAGGCCAATGCGTTTGCGCTACCGGGTGGAAAAACAGCCGTGTACACCGGGTTATTTCCAGTCGCGGAAAATGCGAATGGTTTGGCCGTCGTCATGGGGCATGAAATTGCCCATGCCATTGCCCGGCACGGAGCGGAACGGATGGCGTACCAAAAGTTAGTCCAGATTGGTTCCATGGCAGCCAGCGTGGCGTTAGGTGATATGGATTATCAAACGCAACGGGCGGTCATGGGTGCCTTAGGCGTTGGCGCCCAATACGGGGTCTTACTCCCCTTTTCACGCGACCATGAATCGGAAGCGGATTACATGGGACTTGTATTCCTGGCCCGAGCCTGTTTCGATCCGACGGAAGCACCCCGCCTATGGGCGCGCATGGGAGAAATGAGCCAAGGTCAACAACCGGCAGAATTTATGTCTACCCATCCCAGCCACGAAACCCGCATTCAACAATTCGAAGAATGGATGCCGGAAGCCTTGTCAATTCGAACCGAACATTGCAGCCAGACATCCTCACCCACGCTTTAAATTTTGACTATTCCTGGTCAACGAACAATCCTCCTCCGGCTCATTCCGATGATTGAACGGTGATGGGGATGGTCGCAGAAAAAAGGCGATCAACCTGTCCACGTCGACGTCCCTCTCGAAGCAAGGTCTCCATGCTGGGCTTCACAGTTCCTTCAAAGGAAGGTATCCCATTGGTCTTCACGACTATGGGTTGAGAAAAATCGACGAGCTCTTCATTCAACAACAATGTATATCGCCTAACGTGTTCAGTCTGAACCTCGATCGTATTCGGCGTCGCCATTTCAGCTTGGAGATGGGCATACACCTTGTCTCGTATCAAACGATCTCTCCTATCAACGAGGTTTTCAGAAAAGGCCGCGATCTGATCGGTCGAATCGATCTGCACCCAAGAGAATGGCGTCAGATGTGTGGCATCGCGCACAAACGAGATTTGTCGAGGCAACGGCATCCGGCGCCGTTGATCAAACCAGGCAATCAACTCCGGTAATTCCTGTCGAGGAAAGAAATGGCCACCGGCATGAGGATGGGTCCAGGAATGTTCACGATAGAGATGAGGAATCCCGAGACGCGTCATTTCTTTCACCAGATCTCGACTGAGCTGTACCGGCATGACCTGATCTTCAACCCCGTGGATCACGTAAACCGGGGTCTGCCCCAGATTCTCAATAAAGGGAAACAACACGTCGTCTAGACCGCTAGCCATTGGCGCAAGTCCTGCAAATCTATCCGCATAGTGCATCCCAATAATCCACGTGCCGATTCCGCCATTCGACATCCCCGTCAGAAAAACCCGATCAGGATCGACGTGATACTCTCTCGAAACGCCTTTCAAGACGGCCAGCGCAAGGTCCTCGCCAAATCGCGTCCACCAGGCACCCATAGAAATCGTCGGGCAGGCCAGAATATAGCGATCCTCTAAGCGGGAAACCCATCGATCCAAATAGGCTTCACCGGAAAAGCCCGCTCCATGCAAACACACGATCAAGGGATAGGCCCGATCAGGGGAATAGGTGGGAGGCACATACAACGAAAACGAAGCATCCTGATCCCGAACCTTCACTAATCGTTTGGGTTGCGCACCAACAGGGGCTTTCGAGTAGCGTGAGACCTGACGTATCGCCGCTTCGACTGTGTGAAGATCGGCATCAGGATGTTGAAGGATAGCCTGAAGGATCTTTTGAGAGGACTCGACTGATGTTCCGGACATATAGTCCCTGACCAATGAACCCAGAGATGGAGGATCAAGAGCCAGGACCGTTTGGGGACAGAAAAACATGACTCCCCAACATACGACAGCCCTAAGAAAACAAGAGGGAGACAAATTTGGTTTCATGAACCCTCTGCAGAATCGAGCGGAAACCGCAACGATCTGTCGTGAAGGATTAGGTTGGGCTTTCGTAAAAGATATAGGGGGTAGAGTAATCGCTGAATTCAAAATAGACTTTTTGCTCACCGGGATCTTTGACGCCATTCAGGTTGGCGTCTAAGACTCCATAGCCAAAGCGGTAGGGCCGGGGCCGCCCATCTTCTGTTCCGGAGGCCGTCGTGAGTTTATCTATTTTCATAAACCGCTTCACGAGTTTGTCTCCGGCATAGATTTCCAGGATGCCATCCGTTCCGGTCCAGTTCTGAACCGCACGTCCGATTTTATTTTGGGTCTCCTGGGTGCATGCCGCTAAAAGCATGAACGATCCAAGGAACAAGAATATATTGGCTAGAAAATATATGTTGCGTGAATAAGGATATGAGACTTCACCCTCGCCCCAACCCTCTCCCTGGACGTGCGAGGGGGTCTTGCAAATTCTTAGGAAAAGATTTCGCATTGAAATTCCTTAGTTTCTAGAGGCCAGACGTTGATAGGCTTCACGAATGAGATCTTTGCCATACGTCCGCTCTAACCGCCGCACAATAAAATGCCCGCGTGCCATATTTTGAAAGTGATCCATAAACAGTAAATTGATTGTGGCCCCGCCTGCTGCGCCAACTAAGGGAATCGCCTGGGCCGCCGCTTTTTCGGTGACCTGAATACTGTATCGCGAGGCAATTTTGGCGAGAAACCTGACGAGCACCGGGGCTCCGGTACTCGACAATCCATGCTCGGCCAAATACTTCACCGCCTCCGTCATCGCTCCCGCTAAAGCGGCACGAACCGCAAAATAGCCCGTATCCACACCATCATCATCGTGTTTGGCCCCGCCGAGTGCAAACACCTCCAAGCACGCTAATTTGGTTCCCGCATCAGAAAGAGAGGCCCCCTCACTTCTCGCAATATCGGCAATGGACCGCAGCATAATAGTCGTCGAGATGGGCAACTCCACTGTCAAGGCCAACAATCCGAACGCTCCCCCTACCGCTCCGGTCACAGTCGTCATGACTCGATGGGCACCATCAGCGGATTCGCCTCGATACCGTTCATCCAGGGTAGAAACGGCGACATCCATTGCCTTGGACAGAGCTTTGTGCGTCGTGCCGACTAACTTTTCTGACACGCCATTGGGTAGCATGGTTATGGCTTTTTCAACCGGGGCTCCGATGAGATTCGTCACCTTGGCCGCAAAGGAAGGATTTTCGAGAAGATCCACTGCTCTCGTTAAATCTTGATAGTCAGTGGGGCTCAGGTTTGTCATGGGTTATGACCTCCCATTGGTTAGGTCTATGACGTTTTTTAACAGGGTCTGAGATTTACGCCTCAATAACATATATCTGATATAAAATTCTTGGACATCGTTCCTATTGTCGAGAACCGATATTTGCCTTCACCAACCAGTCGCTCCCGATCTTCGTCAGTTCCGGTTTTACAAGACCCCAACTCTGTTCAAGTCTTTTAGGAGAGAGCCCTCCAATAAGGCCCTTCGCATCTTGTCCTCCCATTATGACAGGAGCCACATACAATCGTACCTGATTGACTAAACCCTCGTGAAGAGCCGTGCCATTCAGGATACTCCCACCCTCTAGCAAGACGGAGGATATCCCAGCCTGACCTAACTTCCCTAATACACCTTTCAAAGAAACCCTTCCCTGTTTCTGGGGTATAACCCATACTTGTACACCATATTGTTGTAATGCTTGAATCTTTCGAGGCGAGGCCTGAGCGGTAGTACAGACAATGGTTAGTTGTTCATGCACCCATTGTAGAACCTTTGCCGTCAAGGGAATTCTTAATTGACTATCCAACACAACACGGACCGGTTGTCGGCCCTGTCGTGCCTTGGAGGCATTCCCCGAGCCTCTTGCTGATAAGTCCGGGTTATCGGCCAGGACCGTGCCAATCCCAACCATCACGGCATCCACTTGATTCCGAAGACGATGAACATGCCGTCGGGACTCGTGTCCAGTTATCCATTTGGATTCTCCGGTTGCTGTCGAAATTTTCCCATCCACGGTCATCGCCCCTTTTAAGATGACGAATGGTCGCCCCGTCGTCACCCACTGCCGATACACTTCATTTAACGCCTGAGCTTCGTCTTGCAGCACCCCAACGGTGACGTGCAGTCCGGCGCGCTTGAGCTGGTGAATACCTCGCCCACTCACCTGCGGATTGGGATCGGCCATTGCCACACACACTCGCGAAAGCCCAGACTGAATCAGGAGTGGCACGCAGGGCGGGGTTCTCTTTCGACTATGGCAACAGGGTTCCAATGTGACATAGAGTACGCCACCCCGCGCACGCGGGCCGGCTCGATGAAGCGCCAAAATTTCCGCATGTGGTTTTCCTGCCTGCTGATGATAGGCTTCGCCAACCACCTGCCCTTGATTCACGATGACAGCCCCCACCATGGGGTTCGGACTCGTCTTCCCTCTCCCCCGAGCGGCGAGGGAAAGGGCACGTTTCATGTAAAGAGAATCAGATGATGGGACGGAGGTCACCGTCGTTTTGAGGAGGTTGAGGATTTCTTACGAGGGGACGATTTCGCGGCGGCCCTCTTTTTCGCTGCCGCTTTTTTGGCGGTACCTTTTGAAGCGGCTTTCTTCGTGGTTATTTTTTTTGATGGTGTTTTGGGATTCTTTTTGGCGGGAGACTTTGTCGATTTTACTGTCGAGGTTCGTTTTGCCTTTCCCGTTTTTTTGACGGAAGGCTGGCCCTCACCTCTCTCCAGAATAGCCAACGCCGCTTGAGCCGCTGCCAGCCTGGCAATCGGCACCCGATAAGGCGAACAGCTCACATAGTTCAACCCGAGTTCATGACAGAACATGACCGAACTTGGCTCGCCTCCATGTTCACCACAAATTCCCAACTTAATGCCTGGGCGAGTGTTCCGACCATCTTGAATCGCCAGCTTCATCAACGCCCCAACGCCTTCCTGATCCAACACGGCAAACGGATCGGCCTCTAAAATATTTTCGGCCTTCTTGTCGATAGTGGATTTACACATCCGGCAGACCATCTTTTTCCAATCAACATTATTGCGCTGGCAGACGGGGCACCGGTCCTGCCGGTCTAGATAAAACCCGATATAGGGCCCGGCGTCATCGCGGGAAAAGCCAAAAGTGGTTTGGGTTAAGTCATTTGTCCCGAAGGAAAAGAACTCCGCGTCTTTGGCGATCTGTCCGGCCGTCACGGCCGCACGCGGCAATTCAATCATTGTCCCGACCAAATAATTCAACTTCATGCCGTATTGCGCCATCGTATGTTGTGCCACTTCGCGAATGAGTTCCTTTTGGGCTTTCATTTCCGCAGCAATGCCCACCAAAGGAATCATGATTTCCGGGACAATCTTCTTTCCTTCCCTTGCCACTTCGCAGGCTGCTTGGAAAATGGCCCGGACTTGCATTCTGGTGATCTCCGGCATCGTGATCCCTAAACGACAGCCTCGAAGCCCCAGCATGGGATTATATTCGTGAAGCTCTTCCACTCGATCCAGGATCCGTTGCTTCTCTTTCATTTCCGTGGGATCGCCGTTCGTGATTTCCAACTTCGCCAGTTCTACCAGCAACTGTTCTCGCTTGGGCAAAAATTCATGAAGGGGGGGATCCAATAAACGAATGGTGACCGGGAACCCTTTCATCTCCCGATACAGTCCGATGAAATCCTGCCGTTGCAGCGGGAGCAATTGTTCTAAATATAATTCCCGTTCCTCACGAGACGAGGCCAAAATCATTTGCTGCATGATCGACACGCGATCTTCCGCAAAAAACATATGCTCCGTGCGGCAGAGACCAATTCCTTCGGCCCCAAACCCGCGGGCAATCTGGGCTTGATCAGGCACATCCGCATTCGAACGGACACGTAACCCACGGAACGCATCCGCCCATTTTAGGATCGTGGAAAAGTACTGATATTTTTCAGACTGCTTTGCTTCCATCCGACCTTGAATAACTTGAATGACTTCCGAATCGACCACGGGAATATCACCAACATACACCTTCCCCGTAAAACCATTTAATGAAATGTATTCTCCTTCAGATAAAATCAGCGTGCCGAACTGCACCGTCCCATCCGGGAGAACATCGACCGCATCACACCCGGCAATACACACTTTACCCATCTGCCTGGCCACAACTGCTGCATGGGACGTCATGCCCCCTTTGGCCGTCAGAAATCCTTCTGCGGCATGCATGCCGTGAATGTCATCCGGGCTGGTTTCATGTCTGACCAAAATGGCGCGCTCCCCTTTGGCCTTCATCTCCACCGCACGGTCGGGACTCAGGGCGATACGCCCGGCTGCCGCCCCAGGCCCTGCCGGCAATCCTTTACCGACGGATGGAAATTTTTCCTCCTCACTGCTTTCAAAGATGGGGTACAGATATTGGGAGAGTTGTTCTGGAGCCACACGTTTGACGGCCTCTTTTCGATCAATGAGGCCTTCTCGCACCATATCCACCGCAATCCGGACAGCCGCAATCCCCGTGCGTTTTCCCACCCGGGTTTGCAACATGTACAATTTTCCTTCTTGAATCGTAAATTCCAGATCCAACATATCTCGATAATGTTTTTCAAGAATACGTTGAGTTTTAATGAGGTCTTTGTAGGCACCTGGCAGACTTTCGCGTAACGACCCCACCGGCAATGGCGTCCGAATCCCAGCGACCACATCTTCTCCCTGCGCATTCAAGAGGCATTCTCCAAAAAAGGTCGCCTGGCCGTTGGCGGGATTTCGCGTAAAAGCCACCCCCGTTCCACTCGTATTGCCCATATTTCCGAACACCATAGACTGCACATTGACCGCCGTGCCCCATTCATCCGGAATGTCATAGAGCCGGCGATACGTGACCGCTCGATCACCAAACCAGGAATCAAACACGGCATTAATGGACATTCTCAGTTGCTCGAAGGGATCTTGCGGAAAATCGCGTCCCGTTTCCGATTTGACCAAGGCTAAGTATTGGTCAACCAACCCGGTCAAGGCTTCTTCCTTTAAATCCGTATCATGAGTGGCGCCTTCAGTACGCTTCACAGCCTCTAGAGTTTTTTCAAAACCCTCGCGGGACATCCCCATGACCACACTCGAAAACATAGTTATAAAGCGCCGATAGGCATCCACCGCAAACCTGGGGTTATTCGTTTTCTTCGCGAGACCTTGCACCGTTTGCTGGTTGAGGCCAAGATTCAACACCGTATCCATCATACCGGGCATGGATGCTCTCGCTCCAGACCGCACTGACACCAATAACGGATGGTCGACATCGCCCAATCGCGCCTTCATGGTCTTTTCCACTTTTTGAAGGCCCTGAAGCGCTTGATCCCACATACCACCAGGATATCGTTTTTTGGAATAAAAATATTCCACACAGGCTTCGGTGGTAATCGTGAATCCCGAAGGCACCGAAATCTTCAAGTTGGTCATTTCAGCCAACCCAGATCCCTTGCCCCCTAAGAGTTCCTTCATATTTCCGGATCCCTCAGCTTTTCCGTCACCAAAGAAATAGACGTATTTTTTCTGCCGCATGTCTCGCTCTCCTTTACCCTGCCAGGACCCGTAGATTGAAATAAGAATAATGTATCATCGACATTGAGGGGGAAGTGCGAAGCAGACGCCATTGACAAACAAGGGAGGACCACCAGGACCTCACCGCCACCAATAAGCCACAGAGGCTCATCCATGGCCTGAATTGAATGTGTGGATGCGCGGATTGAGTTGGAACGAGGTGTGGTGGTATCACAGCTGGCGAGTAGCCTCGATACTCATGTCGAACGATGGTAAACAGATTGAAGACGAAGGTGATAATTGGCAATTAATCGGCGTTTAATCCAAATTCCTGATGCCATCACCACTATCGCAAAAATCATCAGGGCAATCAATCGATAATTTTCACCGGATTGGCCAGAAAAATACAGATTACCGTCGGCGCCCATCGCCAACATCCGCCCGGGAGGTAAGGAATGGGTTTTCCCTGTCATATCAGAAAAATCGATCCACTCCGTACACACTTTGACCAACCCTTCGGCTCCAGCCACTTTTGCCCACTGCACTCCGATACAATGTCCATTGGCCGGATCATAGAGTTCAGGCTTAGCCAGGGTCGTCTCCAGATCTACTCCACTGACCCATAACCCGAGTAGCAGCAAGGCATTACAGCCAATCATCAAACCAATGGTCACTATAGTCGTAAAACGCTTGACCCGTCGAGATTTCTCCTCATGGTCATGATTAGGCCGTTCCATATCCATTGGGATTAGGGTCCTTTGCCTGGAAATCACACCGCAACCGGGTTACCGACGAAACATTAACCAACCTCAGCCCCGGCTGTGTGAATATACGAAAAGTCCGCGACCGTCAGGAACAAACGGTCGACAGCGGTCAGTAGAGAAAGCCGGTTCTCTCGAATATGGGGATCAGGATCATTAACCAAGACTGAGGCGAAGAATTCATCGACCGGAGTTTTAAATGCCAAAAGGGCCTCAAGAGCTTCACCATACTGCTGCTCGGCAATCGATCTGCTCACCGTGTGCTGGGAATTGGAAAGAACATCGGCCAACCGTTGCTCGGAATCATGAGCAAAACGTTCGGACATGACCTCCATAGTCTTCCATCCTTCCTTTTCGACAATTCGATGGGCCCGCTTAAACCCAATCATCAAAGTTTCAAAGTCCGGTTGATGGGCAATTTTTTGTAACGCGCCCATCCTGGAGACCAGATCGGCCAGGTCAGCCGCCTGTGTGGGCCGCACTCGCGTCACCGCATCCATGACATCCTCTCGAAAATTCATGGTGTTGCGACCATAAAACCGCAGGCGATCAATAACAAAATTGATGATATCCGTGGCCACCTTTGGTTCTGCATACCCCACGCCTTGCCGGCCAAGAATGTGGAGCATCTGCCCAAACACCTCCACCAAATTGAGCCGGAGGGAACCTTCACTCACGAGCCGGACTAACCCATACGCGGCTCGCCGTAACCCTAACGGATCCTCCGAACCGGATGGCGCCATTCCTACTGAAAAAAACGAGGCAATAGAATCACAACGGTCGGCACAGGCGACCAACCTCCCGGCCAAGCTTCCTGGCAATTGATCGTCAGGAAAGCGCGGAAAATACTGCTCTCCGATGGCCTGACAGACGCCCTCGGGCTCACTATCATGACGGGCATATTCTTCACCCATAATACCCTGCAAGGTGGGAAACTCACCAACCATACCTGTCGTCAAATCGGCCTTCGATAGCAGCCCGGCACGTTCACACTCTTCCTTGAGATCTGTCCGGTCCAGCGCCTGCGCCATCCACCCGGCTAAATCCCGTATTCGCTCGACCTTTTGACGCATGGTCCCTAATTTTTTATGAAACATGACGCCATCTAAGGCCGCCACTCGCTCATGCAGAGGGTGTTTTTGATCTTCTTGAAAGAAATATTGGGCATCCTTAAGACGCGCGGAGAGCACACGCTCATTTCCTTTGGTGATAAGAGTCGAGTTACCCCACGGGGTATTGGTCACCGCCAGAAACTTTGGTAAAAGCGTACCGTCTTTCCCAACCAGTGAAAAAAATCCCTGATGTTCTTTCATGGAAGAGATCAACACCGCTTTGGGCAGCGTTAAAAAGTCTTTCTGAAATGTCCCCAAAATGGTATGCGGATATTCGACTCCCCACACGGCTTCTTCAATCAGCTCCTCGCGATGAACAGGCTCAACGTGTCCTTTCGCGGATTTGGTGAATTGAGCCATCTGCCGGATAATCTCTATTCGCCGCTCATCGGGATCAACCAACACGCCACGTTTTTTTAAAGTCGGGACATACATTGCCGCATCCGTGAGAGGCACTCCCAGGCCAGACTTCTTCCCTTTGATACGATAAAAACGATGGCCCCAGGTCACTCGCCCTGATCGTATCCCGGCAAATTCTATGGTGAGAGGTTGAGTGCCTAATAACGCCACCATCCATCTGATGGGACGCGCAAATTTGGCCTGAGATGCATTCCAGCGCATGGCTCGAGGAAAGGTCAATTTGCCTAAATACCCTGGCAGCATGGCGGACAACACCGGCTTGGCGGACTGGCCGCGATCGTATTTCATAACAGCCAGATACAAGCCTTTTGTGGTTTCCTTGATGGTCAGTTGATCAATAGAAACGCCTTGGGAAAGGGCAAACCCCTGGGCAGCTTTCGTTGGATTGCCCGAAGCATCAAAGGCTGCAGACTTTGGAGGGCCAACGATTTCTTGCGTCAGCGGGGATTGCTGAATGTGCAGGCCATCAACCAGTAACGCTAATCGCCTTGCTGTTCCAACCGTTCGTATTTGCTGATACCCCAAGCGGGCTTCACTTAGGAGCTGTTGACCAAGCACAGCCAGGTCCTGAAGCGCCTGAGGGAGAACCTTCGTTGGAATTTCTTCTGTGCCGATTTCTAGCAAAAATGGCAACGTCTTCCCAGGAGACTTGCGAGAGGAGGAGAGCCGAACCTTTACGGGTGATTTTTTTGGAGGCGCCATGACCGAAGACTCTATGACAATCTACCTGTGAGAACTACCGGCTTACCGCTTCTTTCGTACTTTTTTTGCCATTGCTGCCTGATGTTGGGTCATCAACGGGAACCCCATTCGCTCACGTTGATCGAAATACGCTTGGGCGCATTTCCTTGCCAAATTGCGAACGCGGGCAATGTACCCTGTCCGTTGAGCTACGCTGATCGCGCCCCTGGCATCCAACACGTTAAAATAATGGGAGCATTTCATACAGCAATCATAGGCAGGCAACACTAGGCCCCGTGGGTGCTCCAGCAATTGCTGACATTCTTGCTCATACCGATCAAACGAGGATTGCAATAAGCTGACGTCCGCCGTTTCAAAATTATAGATCGACCATTGCACTTCGGCTTCATGGTACAGTTCCCCATACCGAACACCCTCAGTCCACAAGACATCATAGACATTGTCCACCTCCTGCAAATACATCGCGATTCGCTCAAGGCCATAGGTGAGTTCAACAGTCACAGGATTCATTTCCAAGCTTCCTACTTCTTGGAAATACGTGAATTGCGTAATTTCCATCCCATCGAGACGCACTTCCCAACCTAAACCCCAGGCTCCTAACGTGGGAGACTCCCAATCATCTTGCAAAAATTGAATATCGTGTTGGTGAGGATCTAACCCTAAATGGGCGAGGCTTTGCAGATACAGATCTTGAGAATCGGCTGGAGCCGGTTTCAATACAACCTGGTACTGAAAATAATGCTGTAGCCGATTAGGATTATCCCCATATCGGCCATCCGTTGGCCTTCGACAAGGCTCGATGTAAGCTGCCCTCCACGGTTCGGGTCCAATCGCCCTCAAAAACGTGGAAGGATTAAAGGTTCCCGCTCCCTTTTCCGTATCATACGGCTGGACAACGATGCAGTCGTGAGATTGCCAAAACTGATGAAGGGAGAGAATAATCTCTTGAAACGTCACAATGCTGGACTTTTGACGCGAAACGTCTTGGATGTTAGGCCATTACTCAACTTGGGGTATTACAAAACTTCAAGTAATTACCTGAATTTGCCCAAGCTTTTGACGGTAGCAACAACCCTTTGATGAGTCAAGATTGTAGCCATTGGATGAGCGCTGATTGCCAGTCCCTCAAAAATATTTGAGAGAATTCCTCCATCTTGTTTTTCATGACCTCACTCAAGTATATTTGAGCCCCTGTTTATCCATTGAGGAGGGGCGTAACCAATGAAACCATTTACACATGTATTCTTTTGGACAATTATCGGCCTTTCGGCCTTGACCATGGGGTGCGCCGAAATGAATGGTGGCTCAACGGCTGGAGGAGGCTCATCCGCTTCTTCCGCATCAAGTGCCGATACCACTGCGGTGACGACAGGTCCAAACCGAGTGTCCCAAGGGACGCAGGGTGATTCCCTGGATGCCTGCTTGGCACGAATTCCCAGTGATGCGACAGCAGGCCAACGTCTGATCGCCGAACGGACATGCCAACGGGATGCCGATAATCGTTCCTCTATTCTTGCTGTTCCTGGCAAATAACCCAATCTTGATTTTACTGAATTCGCTGGCCCGTGGACGGTCAGCGAATTCGGCTACTTTCCTCTTGCCTTCCTACCCAACCATTCATGTGGTGCGAAGGCCAATCAGTTTCAGTACAGCATACAACCTTCGCTGATCTGGCACAGGGACGAAGTGCATCCTCATGGCTTCATCTATCATCATTAAAGACCTCGAACTTTCGCTGCACTGCGGTGTCACAGAATCAGAACGAATACACCTTCAACCAATTTTGGTTGATCTGTCCATAGCATGTCCAAATGAACCCGCCTTCAAAAGCGACCAGCTCAAGGATACCGTTGACTATGCGGCCGTTATCCAATGCCTGCGAGACATCGTGGAAAAGCAGACGTATCTTCTTCTTGAAAAAGTTGCCGAGGACATTACTCAAACGCTTTTCCAACGTTTTTCTCTGACGCAGCTCAAGATTTGGGTCAGGAAGGTCCTGGCACCCATCCCAGATTTTTCTGGTTCGGTAGGCATTCGATTAGTGACATCACGGAAAGAATACGTTCAAACCAAATTTGGAAACCCTTCGCCCTTTCTCATTGCCCAACTCCCACGTTTGCCGCGTGGCAAAGCCTTGGATGTGGCGACCGGACGGGGTCGCCATGCACATTTTCTGGCGACCAGAGGATTTTCCGTTCATGGGATTGATTGTAATCAAGAAGCTTTGGACTTTCTTGAGACTCAGTCGCGTGAGGCAGGAGGACTTCCCATCACCACCGAATGCCTCGATTTGGAGACGAACGACCTACATCCTCCAGACCTAGGAACGGAGCAATACGACCTAGTGCTAGGGTTCTTTTACCTGTATCGCCCGCTTTTTCCTCGATTGCTTCAAGCATTGAAACCCGGAGGAGTGCTGATCTATGAAACGTTTCTTCTTGACAACCATGTGCATCGGCACCACCCCCGTCGAAAAGAATTTTGCTTAGCACCCAATGAATTGCTTACTCTCCTTCATGGGCTTCAGATTCTTCACTACGATGAAGGAGATCATCAAGGAATCTCACAGTCCGACCCAGCCTTTACCGCGCGTATCGTAGCACGCAAACCCAACCCCTAACCGACGCCGTGCCCTATGAGCCGAATTGACTTGCATACCCATACCACGTTTTCTGATGGCAGCTGTTCTCCTACCGAGCTCGTTGACCTGGCCAGGCAACAAGGGTTGGATATACTGGCCATCACCGATCATGACACGACCGAAGGGATATCTGAAGCCCAAGAGGCCACACGGGGCCTTCCCATGGAATTGATCCCAGGCATCGAACTGAGTGCACAATTCCAAAACCGGGAGATGCATATTTTAGGGTACTTTATTAATCCAACTGATCACCGCTTCCAAGCCAGATTAGAAACCCATCGATCCACACGAATCGAACGCCTTCAGCGCATTCTAGAACACCTTCAGGCACTGGGAATGGACATTTCGCTTGCCGAAGTGGAACAGGCCTCGGGGAACGGGACTATTGGGCGACCCCACATTGCCCAGGTACTCATCGACAAAGGCTACATCAAAACCATGAAAGACGCCTTTGAACAACTTCTGGGGTCACGAGGAAAAGCCTATGTCCCACGTATTGTCCCTGAAGCCCACGAAATTATCGAATGGATTACTGATGCAGGGGGTATCCCCATTCTGGCTCACCCCTACTGGGAAGGGTACAACAAAGAAGAGAGTGCCACGGCCTGTCAAACCCTAGTTGAACATGGACTGCAGGGACTCGAAGTGTTTTATGGAACCTTCTCGGCCCGCCACATTTCTTTCAACCTTGGCCTTGCAAAGCGCTTCAAGCTTTTGATGACAGGAGGCAGTGATTTTCATGGAACAATGAAACCGGACATTACCCTAGGAAAAGGGAAAGGTTCCTTGCATGTTCCCTCAAAACTTGTCGATCAGTTACGAATGGCGGCGGGGCAATAGGCTAGTCGTATTTCACGGATGCGAAGAATTAGGAAGAGGAAGAATGATTAATTATCTGGAGCTTCCACAATATGATTTTCAAAACGTGTACATCCTTCAGCCAGTAATCGATTGGTCAGCATTTCTCCCGGCCATTCAATCGGCAAATCGGCCGTAAACACCCATACATCAGGAGAAGTCCAGATCGGTCCATGGTCCTCGGGAAGGTCTGGGTCAAACAAATCCGTCCACACGGGCATATACACTCCATTACCGCACTGCGTATGTAAATGCACCACCGTGCGACTCCTGACAGGGCCTTCCAGATCGTGCCAGACCGCTGCGGTTTCATCCGCCAGCTTATGAAGCCGGACTGCATTTTGGGCATCAAACAACGCATAGGCCGCGTAGTTCGGGGATTCCAACATTTGCGGAGCCTTCGCCACTTCAGGGCATTGCGCGACTAACCCATCCATAATAGCCTGACAGTCTTTTTCGGATAACGCATCAGGCAGGGCCGTATCTGTTACTCCAAGAATTTCAAAAAACAAAAAGGCGGTCGCCTCCACAGGAGGATGAAGTCTCGCCGCAATCGCATGTCGCCGTTGCCCTTCAGCCAGATTGGAAATATGCTCATGGACTTTCTCGAGGTTCAAATAGTCCAGCGTGGTATCCGTCAACAAGCGAGGCTCGACCGAGATCACGGCGCCTTTGGGCATATGCAGATGGCGACGCAGCAAATCGGCTGTTTCCACAGGATCAATTTTTAGATTCAGGGGATAGGTTAAGTTCGCTTGGAGGGGCAATTCAAAAGAAGCGAGGACCGCAAACGTGTCCGTCTCCTCATGTTCAGTGTCCATCACACAGCAACTGGCCGCTTCGGCGAGAAGATCAAACAACCATTCAGCCATATTTTCATCCAACGCCGCTAAAACCGTGAGGACTTCGTGTTCACGATCCTGATCCAACAATGCCTGCAACACTTCGATGGCTAAACTAGGATCCCCATGCTCATGCCGACGCGCATTGATAAGATGAATGAGGTCACGAGTGAGAGGATCAGGACGGTACCAACTGGACATGAGCAGGATTTACCTTTTCAAACAAGAAAGAATATGGAAAAGCCCCCGGACCAAATTATTTCACCGCATAACCATTTTCCCATTACCTGAACCTATTTGCCAACAGTTTATTCGCCGATAACTTTGACCAATACTCGCTTACGACGCCCACCATCAAATTCCCCGTAAAAGATCTGCTCCCACGGCCCAAAATCTAAGGCCCCATTCGTGATGGCCACGACAACCTCTCGACCCATAATTTGGCGTTTAATGTGCGCATCTCCATTATCTTCCCCAGTCAGATTATGCCGATAGTCGGCGGAATGAGGAACCAATCGCTCCAGGAATTGTTCATAATCCTGCAGCAACCCCTGCTCATCATCATTGATATACACACTGGCCGTGATATGCATGGCATTGACCAGCACCAACCCTTCCTGAACCCCACTCTTCTCAACGACCCGTTCCACCTGTGGGGTAATATTCACATAGTCCCGACGCGATTGGGCATGGAACCATAGTTCTTCTCGATATGACTTCATAGGATCCCTCCGCTTATCATCCTTCACCAGGCAATTCTCTCTCACCGCTCCCGTGATGGCAAGTAGGTCAAATTCGATCCAATCTCCACGCTCCAACCTGAACAACCGGGTCAGGTTATATTTGACAGTAGATAATAGTGGTGGTAATTAAGTTTACTATTGGGATCGTGTTCGACGCCAAACATTCCTCAACTATTTTCAATACGCAGACACATCATGCGACACCGTGCATGTGCCGTCTTTCCTTGAAAAGGAGATCGGGGTTATGACTGCTACCATTGCCACCATGTATCCATTTCCACTCACCTCAGGTTGGTCGGTGTTATTTGCCGAAAATGCAGACAAAGACCTGGATTTCGATGAAGGGTTTGAAGAAGATGAACTTCATCAATCAAAACCCCCATCTCGCCGTCCTCTGATATGGCTCTTACTCCTCATTGTTGTGGGTGCGGCCGCCTATTGGGTTCTCAATAATCCCTCACCTCCCACACAAAATACCGCCTTCACGGAAACCATGGAAGAGATCAGCGCTACCCCACAAGGGGATAAATCTATACATGTATCCGCGCCTCTTTTTAGTGAGAATCAAACCGTGAGGTTGGCCGTGGAAGATGGAGAAACCATGCTCATGGGAGATCCAGCAAACACCAAGACTGGCCCTATGGTACAAACGAGTGAGCACCTAACCATTCTCGATGGACTCCCACAATTAGACGGATGGGTCTATCAGGTGAAAACACAATCTGGAAAATCTGGATGGGTTTCTGAAGATAAACTGAAGAAATCATGATTCGGCCCACAGGGCCTCCACTCAAGACTTACACTTGAATAAGATAAAAGCCTCAACACAAAAGCATTCTTTCGTCTAACTATATCTTCGTCTCAATTACTTCTCGCCCGCTTGCTACCCTCTGGGGTTTCAGGAATTGAACCCGCAAGACGATCCTTGTTAGGGTGCAGCCTTCAGAACAACTTCGGAACGCACGCACCCGACTTCTCTGTTTTTCTAAAAAACCACCATGTCAACTCTCTCGTCCACCGATGCTCAAAAAATCTGTACGACCTATACCAAAGAAAGCGGGAGCAATTTCTATTACTCCTTTCTCTTTCTTCCTCGACACCGCCGAGAAGCCATGTACACGATTTACGCTCTCTGCCGGATGGTGGATAGTGCGGTTGACGATCCCCCACCAGACAGCAACCCGCTCGAGGTCTTAGGCACCTGGCGTCAAGAAGTCTCGGCCGCCTATCAAGGGCATCCAACCCTTCCCGTGACCATTAGCCTGGCGGCACATCTGCAAACATTCGATATTCCAGAACAGCTCATCCAAGAATTAATCACTGGCGTAGAAATGGACTTAACGATCAACCGATACGCCACATTTTCAGACTTGTATCCCTACTGCTATCGTGTCGCATCCGTCGTCGGATTAATCTGTCTCAAAATTTTCCAAACACGATCACCCAAAGCCGAAGACTATGCCGTGGCTTTGGGCTTGGCATTTCAATTAACCAATATGCTTCGCGATCTGTATTCTGATGCCAAAGAAGATCGGGTATACCTCCCACAAGAAGATTTTCAGCGATTTGGTTATTCCGTAGAGGCCTTGCTCAACCAACAATCATCTCCAGCCCTTATGGAATTCATGAAGTTTCAATGCGCACGAGCCCGCACTTATTACCAGCAAGCCCACGACATTCTTCAGACGCTTCCCGCTTCAGACCAAAAAGCCTTGGTGGTTTCCGAAATCATGCGGGGGGTGTATAGCACCATTCTCCACAAAATTGAGACACAAAATTATCCGGTCTTTGGCCCACGCACCCGCGTCTCATCATTTCAGCGGCTGAGCATTGCTGCCGGCATATGGATGCGGTCCTTATTCACCCGCCATGTCGCCCCATCCATGTGACACGCCACGCGATTATACTCGGAAACAATCTTACCGGGTTGGTGACGGCTTACCGACTCATTCACTATGGCTTTCATATCAGCCTTGTCGACACCTCGCACGGCACTCAACCACACGATCATCCTACCCGGACAAGAAAATCGGTTGAACACAAAGCATCAATCCGTACCTCAACCATCGTTCAAAGCGAAACAAGCCCACTCGTACTTCATGGCTTTTATCACTCAACATGGGCATTGCTGCAGGAATTACGCGTTGAATGGCCACCCCAAACATCTCATCGCGTCACCCTCGAATTTGGCAGGGAAGAGGAAAAGCCGATCGCCCTTCCTTCACCGTCACGGTTGTCTTGGGTTCATCCCCTAACCCGGTTCCCATTTTTTAAAGGTCTCTCCTGGCTAGACCGCTGGAATGTGATCAATTTTCTTGAAAAACAATGGGAAGAACATCGACTTTCTCAGCACCACCCCGATATCGAGAGCGTCGAAACTTGGCTGATTTCTGCTAAGCAATCTGAGCAGAGCCGTGTTCATTTCTGGAATCCCTTGTGCCGATTCCTTTTGAATTGCGATCTGCGGGAAGCTTCCCTTGGGGTGTTCATCGAAGTCCTTTCCCGATTCTGGTTCGGCCAATCAACCGATTTCGCAACGTTCCTCATGCCTCCTGAGACGTTAGGAAAATTAGAAACCGAGCTTCGGCAATTCCTATCAAAAAAAGGGGTGGCCATCCACACCTCCGATGAATCCATCAGACTCCAAACTCACGCCAAAGAAATTCTTACTGTTGAATGGAGCACTCACCGATTTCAGGCTCAAGTCTATATTTCAACCTTGGCTCCACGTGATCTTCTAGCCTTACTCCCAGAAAGGGCATTGGCACGTTACGCGTATTTCTCCTCATTAGCGCATATTCCAGAGGGCTATGGTTTGGCTATCAAGTTCTCTCTACCTAATTTCTTATTTCCATCCAGACTCATTCTTCATGAAGATTTATTTGATTGGATCACCTGCCTTCCAAATGCCTCATCCTCCCCGCCAGAAACTGTGATCACCTTCGTCATCCTTTGTGAATCAATTATCAATGGACACACGGAGCAACGGCTGATCGACAAAGCCCGTCATTGCTTAGAGCGTCTGTTCAACCTTTCCTCGGAACCCACTCAAGGATTCTGTGAACCGCAGATCATTCGTCCAGTTGGTCCATGGTATCCCTGCCTACTAGGAGCAAAAACCCATCGCCCACTCCCTCAAACACCCATCCCCAATCTCTTCCTGGCAGGACCCTGGACAGCCACCAATCTTCCAGACTCACTGGAAAGCACCATTCAGAGCGCCAATGCCTGCGCTACGGCCATAGCCGCTACCTTACCTGGGAATCTGGATTGACATCCTCCACCCTCAAACTTAAGATCTTGGGCTATGGATTTGGCACAACTCAGAGCCTCCCTTCAAAATTGCCAACGCTGTCAGCTCTCTAAGGGGCGCACCCAAGTCGTCTTTGGCACAGGGAACCCCGAAGCTTCAATCATGTTCGTGGGAGAGGCCCCAGGCTTTTATGAAGATCGGGAAGGCGTTCCGTTTGTCGGCGCAGCCGGGAAATTACTCACCGAACTGCTGCAATCCATCGGACTCGAACGATCCGACATTTATATTGCGAATGTCATTAAATGCCGGCCGCCGAACAATAGGGATCCCTTACCCGAGGAAATCGACACCTGCAAACCGTTTCTTGTCCAACAGATTGAACTCATCCAACCAAAACTGGTGTGCACCTTAGGAAACTTTGCCACCCAAACGTTGTTAGAAAGAAAAGTCGGCATCACCCGAGTTCGCGGACAGGCCATTCACATGAAGCACTTCGTCGTCTTCCCTCTCCTGCATCCCGCCGCTGCACTCCACCAAAGCAATTTACGGGTGCCCCTCAAAGAAGACTTTCAAAAACTCAAAGCCATCTTAGACAACATGAGCCAAGCACCCACGCTCCCCAACACTCCTGCACCGCCAACCCTTTCCACCCCTCACCAATCCACCAAAGACACTCCCGCCGAACCCCCGATCCAAATGAATTTGTTTTAGAATTTCCTTCATCCAGTAAGGATGATATGCTGGAGAACAGTTATTTCTTCCCTGAAGAAAGCTCTCAGAAACCCAGTCAATCCTTCTCTACTCTGCCCCAAAAAAATTCTATTATCAGCGCACTACCAGGACAGAAGGATCGTTATCTAGCCTAATGATGAAATTTTTTAAATTTCTGGGATGGTCGATGCTTGGGGTTGTCCTCCTGACAGGCGTAGTCTATGGGTTTCTCCCGGCTATTGGGACCATGCTCATTACTCAGGGCTTAATCAATCGTGGTTTTACCAACGTGGAAATCACCATCAACCGTCCCACCACCTATACCCTGATTATTCCGTGGGTGACTTTCCGTTCTCCTCCAGAATCCGGGGCAACCTTGATTAGCATTGAGAATACGGAAATCACCTATTCCTTAGAATCGTTGTTGAATAATGTCGTTGAGAACGTGAACATCGAACAGATGCAGATCGTGTGGGATTCTTCTTTGTTGGAAAAGCCCTCAACGCCATCGCCCACTCCCCCGACGGATTCCCCCTTTAACTTCAGGGCCTTCGGCTCAGTGGACATTCTCCCTGTCTTGCCGTTCCAACATCTGCGGGTCAACCACGTAGACATCTCGAATCCTTTGGCGCCACCAACGCTTCAACAGATCTCGCTCAACGCCAGCATGGACGCGCTCCCGGATGGCTATGCAGGCTCGGTGCAACTTGAAGGAAAGGGGCTTCTTCTCAATCGTCTCACCTTCTCCATGAAACCCGATGGCACGGCATCGGTGACTGGAACGCATACCAGTGCCCCTGAAGCCCCTGTCATTGATCTGCACACCTCTCTCGAATCATCAACCTCAAGCTTGGTGCTTCGCGGTCAAGCCACACTCAACCTCCACCCTGTGATCCATACTTTGGCAGGCTTATATCCGCTGCGGGCTGAATATCAAGCGGTGACAGGAACATTTTCTGGAACATGGACCGGAACCTTGCCGAACCAGCCCTCTCAACCCGGCGCTTCTCTCGGGCCCATTCAGGGGGGATTTACGCTCGATGCCCAGATGCCCTCATGGCCTCCCTTGGCCCAAGACATTCAGATCGAGACACAGGGAACATTTTCGGTAGAAGGGACGATACTCAACGTTGTTGTAGACCCCTCTTCTACGGGCACGGTTAACCTCGCCCTGGATTCTCTGACCCCTCCCGCCGTTCTGCCGTTCATCTCCCACCAAGACCTTCGTTCGGTGAAATGGGATATCCAGCAACCCCTTCATCTCAAAGTCCCTATCAAAGAGAATCTCACGAACATTCAGATACCTTCCGGAAAGATTCATCTGGCCATGAAAAATCCTACAGAACAACTAGACCTCCTCCTTTCACCCCAGGAGCTTGAGTGGAAACCATCCACCGGCGTTGAAGGGAAAGGAAGGGTCAGCCTCTCAACACACCTCAAACCGGCAGACACTCCTTCCCTGCGCCTTGAATCCTTGTCTCTCCAGACAACAGGGACAATATCCTTAACACCAAGTCAGATTACGGTTGCCCTCAACCCGACACCGCTCATCCAGTTTTCCAATATTAAAAATGAGACAGTGCATGTCCCAACGTTTGAAGGCCGTTTCCCTCAAGGCCTCTCCTGGATCTATCAGACCAAGCAAGGGACATGGACCTTGAAAGCCCCAATCTCGACTTTCGCTTTTCCGACTATTTCCATACACAATCAAGAATGGAAATTTGGAGAGATGCTCACCCAGAACTTCATGATGACCGCCACGCCCGAGAAATGGGAGGTCCAGGGAGAGAGCTCGGTCACTCACGTTCAACCGCCAATGACGACCTACAGTATTCCACCCTCAAATTGGGACATGCGGTATTCAGTCAATCCAGCATCCATCACTGCTCAGTTCACCGGACAGATACCTGATCACCCCATCGGGGTCGGGGGACACATCAGACATAATGCCGTCACAGGAGAAGGCACATTCACCATGGCCCTGAAACCTGTTGAGTTCGCACCCCCGACACACGCCTTAAGCCAATTCATTCAGCCATGGCCCAATCCAGAAATGGATGTGACCCACGGAACTGCCTCAGCCTCAGTGAACGCGAACTACCGCAAAAGCTCCACGAAAGACGGGGTCCCTTTTCAACTCACCCATGTGCATGGGATTGTCGACCTCAAAGAGATTAGCGGATTTTTCAAACCCACCATCATTGAAGGGCTAACCGCGCGGATGGAAATTCTTGGTGAGGAGGAAAAGCTGAGAATCCCTCCGACCCCGCTTCGCATCAAGAAAATCCAATCCGCCGTGACAGCCACGGAAACCTCACTTCTTTTGTCAGCGGATCCCTTTCCACCTACCTCATTACCTGAGTTTTCGATCAAAAACCTGCGGACTCATCTTCTGGGGGGAACAGTCTCAACCGCACATGTCGCAATCGATCCCCAGGCTGAAACCCAAGAAGTTCCCCTCCAAGTTAGCGGACTCGACCTCAATGAGGTTTTACGATTGGAACAGCAAGAGACCGTGAAGGGAACCGGCACCCTTGATGGCAACCTTCCACTCTTTATTTCCAAAACTGATTCGGGGAATGCGGTTACCGTCCAGAATGGCTCCATCCAAGGGCGAGCCCCGGGAGGAACACTGCATTTCGAAGTGGACAAGGAAACCGCCAACGCATGGGCCCAAAACCAGCCTCAACTAGATCTGATCGTCAAAAGCTTAGAAAACTACCACTATTCGAAATTAGAGGTTGGTGTCGATTATGAAAAAAATGGTATCCTGAAATTGGCCACCATATTAGAAGGGAAAAATCCAGATTTCCGGAATGGCGTGCCCATTCACTTCAACCTCAATATTGAAGAAAATATTCCAGCCCTCATCAAAAGCTTATCCCTGGTGAATGAACTGGAACAGAAGATTGAAAAGATGATGACTCAACAAAAAAAACCAACAGCCCCAAAATAGACGGAAAACATCTGATTTTTTGAAAAATAAAATGCCCCCACGCCACTCACCACACAGAAGGGATATCTATGATTCGACAATCTCGAAACCATGTGGAAATTCACAAACTAGTCCTACTCATAGCTTGTTTGGGAATAATGGCGTTAATCAGTTGCACACCACGCGTAGAAGTGGCCGCTCCGGAAAAACCCATCACCATCAACTTAAATGTTAAAATCGACCATGAAATTCGCGTAAAAGTTGAAAAGGATTTAGACAACGTCTTTACTGATCAAAGCGGGCTCTTTTAAGAAACACGAGGGCAATTATGAAAAAATCGAATCAACACCTGAAAATCGCTTTCTTCATCCTCAGCTGCACCCTAGTCATCTTTATGCCCCTCTTGGCATTTGGTGTTAACTTGGACGAAGCCAAACAACAAGGCTTACTGGGCGAACGCCCTGATGGATACCTGGGACTCGCCAACCCCTCTGCTTCGCCAGATGCTGTGAGTTTAATGAAGGACATCAATAACAAACGGCGAGAGGTTTACAAGGGAATCGCAGAGAAAAATGGCACCGCCCTTTCAGCCGTCGAAGCCCTAGCGGGAAAGAAGGCCATCGAAAAAACGGCGTCCGGCCAACTCATCATGCAACCTGACGGCACCTGGGCTCCTAAACCATAATCCTCACGAGTTTCCTCGTTCCTTCTTTCACATCGCCAGCGACGTGGTCAGGAGAATTACTCATTCATCCAGTTCGACAAGCACTTGTCTGAGCCCTGCGACAGAGCTCAGGCAAACTCCATAAGTTGTGCCCGTCATTGGATTTCACAAGACCCTCCCGTATTTAGAGAACTCTTGCCCACCGACAATGGCTTCGGAAGCTTTTGCCGAAACCAAAAGACTTAGGCTACCGGGCCGCAGCTCAACAATGGAATAATTTTTAAAGTGGATACGAGAGATTCATCCCCGCTAACAACCGCGCGCGTGGTGGTAGAGGGAATTTAAATATAGTTAATGATATACCTACACAACCAAAAGGAAGCAGAACCATGTAGACTTATGAGAAACCCGAAATAATATCTTCCCTTAACGATTCAATTTGTTTCATAACTTCTTTTGTACAGAATTGCATGGATTCCTTACTTGGTTTAGATTCTTGAAGAAATTGCAGTTGCGCTCCATATCGGATAATGGCCTCGCTTGGCACGAATAACGTCTTCAACATCGAGGTCACAGAATGGGAGCCTTTCCAAACAATTGAGGCCGGTATGACTGGAGCCCCAGACTTGATTGCCAGATAGCCAATGCCTGGATGCCCCTCATCTAATCGATGTCGATCCAATCCCCCTTCGGGGAATAAACCAATGACTTCTTGCGCGGCCAACCCATCTAACATCGCCCGAATCGCCTTGATGTCCCGTTTTCCACGTTGAACAGGAATACATCCCACAGCCTCAAAAGCCCATCGGATCAGTGGTTGGGCATAAATCTCGGCGGCCATGAGAAATCGAACCGGTCGACCAGCGGTGGCTAACAAGACGAGAGGATCACCCAATGCGGAATGGTCACACACAATGAGGGCAGGGCCATGAGACGGCAGCGGTCCTTGCTCAACGGCCTGCACTCGATACATGAGTCGGCACACCAAAATATTGAGTCGATAGAGAAACGTAAAAACGAAGCCTTGTGGTTTGGCAGACACGGAGAAGGTACGGGCCGAGAAGGGTCGATAGGTCGCTTCTAGATGTTGTGTCCCCATCCCCTGACTGTCGGAACCAGGGCACTAAGACCTGAGGGTTGGGAATCAGGAATTGGCTAAGATGTGGGGTTGTTTATTTTTTCGGTGTCGGATAAATCTGCTGACTTATCAGCTTTGGCTGTCTCTTCAGCATCTTCAGATGCTTCGGCTTCTTCTTCGTCTTCGCTTTCTTCCTCAGGCTCTTCAAACCAATTCACGAGCATCTCTTCCCACCATACGCCATCCACGTCTTCTCCAGGATCTTTACCTAAAAAGGCCACATGCTCGGCAGTAAACTCCGGATCAATGACGGCGGGCTTAAACAAGGCCCGGTCAATAACCTCTTTAGTGCCATAGCCTCCCACAATCCAGGATGGTGGGTCGGCACGACGGGATTTATAGGCTTGGAGCCCTACCTTCAGGTACAAGAAAATTTTCCGCTGATTATCATCTTTTAAACCGGAAGGATTGAGACTCAGGGTTTTTTCAATTTTTTTCCGCCACTCCCGTTCGTTGTACCGGGAGGTAATCAATTGAAGGGCTTTGGCCCCATCTTCTGGTTCCAGTGGCATCTTAGTTCTCCATCATTCTCTATCGTGATCCAGATGTATTCTGGCTACGTCTTAATGTCCGGCGACCATCATTTTACGAAGTTTCACGGTCGGACTAGCTGTTCGACCTCGAAAGACCAGGTCATTTCCGATCACCTCTATATCATTGAGCATATTTTTTAAATTTCCCGCTATGGTCACTTCTTCAACCGGATGCACAATTTCGCCGTTTTCAATCCAAAACCCCACCGCCCCACGGGAATAATCTCCAGTTACCATATTGACGCCAAACCCAATCAGCTCAGTGACAAGAAGTCCGCGTTTTGTCGATTTAAGAATTTCTTCCGGTGAGACAGTCCCTGGTGAAAGAAATAAGTTGGTCGTCCCCACCGTGGGGTTTTCACCCACTGATCGTGAAGCATTGCCCGTAGAAGCCATTCCCAATTTCCGTCCGGAATAGGTATCCAACAAATAACTCGTGAGTACGCCCTTATCGACAACCACGTTCCTTCTGGTCGGAAGCCCCTCCCCATCAAAGGGTCGAGAACCTAACCCATTCGGCAACCGTCCATCATCCACGACCGTTACCGATTCCGCAGCAATTTTTTTCCCCAGTTGTCCCATCAGAAAGGACGCGCCTTTATAGAGGGAATACCCTGACACCGCCGAAGCAATATGTCCCAGTAATCCTTGGGCAATCTCCGGATCAAAAATCACCGGCACTTCCTGCGTGGACACCGATCGACTGCCCAACCGTCTCACCGTCCGGCGAGTCGCTTCCTGCCCAATCGCTTCCGGGCTCTCTAATTCATGAAATTTTCGTTTCACCGAATACCAATAGTCTCGTTGCATACCCCCATTCTCATTATCTAAGGCAATGGGGGACACTGAAATGGAATACGAGGAGCTGGCATAGGAACCGACAAACCCATGTGAATTGGCGAGTAAGATTGATCCATAGCCTGCGGAGCATTCCGCCCCTTCGGAATTCGTGATGCGCGAGTCCGCCTCGAAAGCCGCTTTTTCTGCCCGTTGGGCTAAATCAATTTCCTCATCGACTGTAAGTTGCCGTCCATCCTTCATATCCATATCCGGGATATCGACAGTCATGTTATCTGGAGATGGCAATCCTGACGTCTCATCTTCAACAACCGCCTTAGCTAAACTACAGGTATCACTCACCAAACGATCTAATGAGGGTTCTGAAAAATCCGATGTCGAGGAACTGGCAGAACGTTTGCCAAAAAAGACACGAATGCCCAACACTTTCTCCCTGGCTTTCGAGAGTCGATCAACTTCGGACATGCGTACTTGCACCGACACCGAATCACCTTCAGCGACAAGCAGATCCGCTCCCGTGGCTCCCAGGGCTTTGGCGCGTTGAAGAACCGTTGCCGCCAACTCAGAGAAACGGTCACCATTTGTGGAGGGTAGATTCGTCATCAGGTCAAGGGAAACAACAGCACGGAGGGTGATCCATTATGTGACGGCCGTTCCACCAACTGTCATCTCATCGATTTTTATCGTCGGCAGACCGACACCGACTGGAACGGATTGTCCTTCTTTGCCACAGGTGCCAATACCTTCATCCAGCTTCATATCATGACCCACCATCGAAACCTTTTTCAGCACATCAGGGCCATTTCCAATTAAGGTCGCTCCTTTGACGGGTTTTGTGATCTTCCCATCTTCAATGAGATAGGCTTCACTGGCTGAAAACACAAATTTCCCACTTGTAATGTCCACTTGCCCACCACCAAACGAGGTCGCATAGAGCCCTTTTTTGACTGAACGGATGATGTCTTCCGGATTCGACTCTCCAGCCAACATGAAGGTATTGGTCATCCGAGGAAGGACGACACTTCGAAAATCCTCACGACGCCCATTGCCGGTAAGCGGAATCCCCATCAGGCGAGCATTCATTCGATCGGTGATATACCCGCGCAAAATACCTTTTTCAATGAGCATAGTTCGTGACGTAGGGGTCCCCTCATCATCAATATTCATGGATCCACGACGGAATGGAAGCGTCCCATCATCTACAATCGTACAAAGTTCAGACGCGACTGACTGCCCAATCAGGTCACTAAATGCCGAGGTTTTCCGTCGATTAAAATCAGCCTCTAACCCATGTCCGATTGCTTCATGCAAGAGAATTCCTGGCCAGCCTCCCCCCAACACAACTGGCATGGTACCGGCCGGGGCATCGACCGCATCTAAATTTACAATAGCTTGACGGGCTGCTTCACGGGCAAATTCTAATGCCCGCCCATTTTCCACGAAGAACGAAAATCCGACACGCCCCCCGCCGCCATAACTTCCAACCTGGCGATTCGCGCCATCTTCAGCAATACAGGTCACTTGGAGACGCGCCAGCGGTTGAACATCCCCCACCAGCTGGCCTTCCGAATTCATCACCAAAAATATTTTTTGTTCTGTATTAAACGAGGCCATGACTTTCGCAATGCGCGGATCATACCTCCGCGCTTCGACGTCAATTTGATTTAACAGCTCGACCCGGGCTTCGGTGGTGATGTCGGTTAACGGTGATCCAAGAGGATAGAGATTTTGTGAAGGCCCCGTTCGATGTGTGACGGCAACCGGATTTTCGCCTTGTGGAGACTCCGCGATATACCTGGCGGTTTCCGCAGCCTGTATTAAATCCCGGCTGGAAAGGTCGTCGGAATATGCAAATCCGGTTCGCTCCCCCGCTACCGCACGAATACCCGCCCCTTGAGCCACACTTTTCACTGCCCGCTTGACCAGGCTTTCTTCCATCGAAACCGAGTCCGTGACGGAGGACTCTAAATACATATCCACGTAGTCCACATCTCGCGCCTTGGCCTTATTCAACGCCAGAAGAATGTCCTGTTCTTGGAGAGCAAAATCTGAAGGACTTGGTGTCATACAATCGTGTTCGTAAATGTGGAAAGATTGAGCAAACTGGTGGACGAAGAGGGCCAGTATAGCCCATCTCCCAAAGGGGCGCAATTTAATAAACCCCCAACGAAAGCCCCTTTTAATTTGACAAGAATCTGTTTCATTATTAGACTAATTTTAATTCACATATTCCCTCTTTTTGTGAATGTTTTTACTGAAGCTACCTACTGGCTTTAGCTTTCACCGCAGCACCAACGTTATTCATGGATGAATTTCAAGCAGTCGAACCCAGGCAAGTGGCCGAAGGTGAGTTACGCGATCAGCTCGATAGGGCTTCCTTGCCCCAACATATTGCCATCATCATGGATGGCAATGGCCGATGGGCTGCTCAACGAGGGCTCCCACGCATTGCTGGTCACAAAGAAGGGCTTCGCGCACTTCAAGATGTTTTAGACATCGGGGATGAACTCCAAATTCCCTATCTGACCATTTATGCCTTTTCTCAAGAAAATTGGAATCGCCCGGCGTCAGAGATTCGCTTGCTCATGGGGCTACTGGAAGAATACCTGACCAAAGAACGGCAACGATTCCATGATCGGCAGGTTCGCTTCCTCCCCATCGGACGCCTTGAGCAACTTCCTCCTCCTATCCATGCGTTAGTATCCGAAGTCGCTGAGGAAACTCACCACTATACATCCCGAACCCTGGCAGTGGCGTTAAGTTACGGGGGACGAGCCGAAATTATTGACGCGGTACAACAATTGGCACTTGAAGTTCAAATGGGTTCGTTAACTCCTGATCAGATTGATGAGTCCCGCTTTGAACGCTATCTCACCACCTGGGGCCTTCCAGACCCGGATTTACTCATCCGCACATCTGGAGAAACACGAATAAGTAATTTTCTTCCATGGCAAATTGCCTACACCGAGCTCTATTTCACTCGAACACTCTGGCCTGATTTCCGCCGCTGTGAAACCTTGTTGGCTCTTTTAGATTACCAAAGACGTGAGCGCCGGTTTGGCAGAGTGACTCAAGCCGCATCTTCCTAACGACTAACCTCATTTCAGTTCTTTCCTATTCACCGCAGCGGCTCATCCATCCTTTCTTTTTTTCAACCTCACTATGGATCCTCGACGGTTGTATTCTGCATTGGTGTTTATCCCGTTGTTATACGTGGGCATTCGCTATTCTCCTCCCTGGCTATTCTCATTGTTAATAGGCGTGGTCGCGTTGTTTGGACTCTGGGAATTTTTATCCCTCTATTTTTCGCAAAATAGCTCAAAAACCTCCAAAATTTTTTCTTTCATAGGGGCAGCCGCACTCCTCTTGATGATGGAGTTAGGACTCCCTTTTGTGTTGCTGGTGAGTCTCTTGGGGCCAGTTGCCCTGGCTCTGGCAGGATTTTGTATGTCTCCGGCCCAGATGAAGCAACAGCTTCCTGATTGGGCCATGTACATCTTTGGAATACTCTATGTCGGATTCTTATTAGGCCATTATTCCCTTTTACGAAATCTTGAACAGGGGGTCGCATTGGTGTTTTTTGTGATCATCGTCACATGGCTATCTGATACCGGGGGATTTTTTGTCGGGAAAACCATCGGGAAGCATCCTCTCGCCCCCATCCTCAGCCCCAAAAAAACCATCGAAGGATTGGCCGGAGGAGTGTTGTTTTCTATCATTGGAGGTATGATCAGTCACTTCACGTTTACTCCTTTTTTCTCCCTGGGAGAAAGCATGGCACTCGGTGTCGGCTTGGCACTTCTGGGAGCATTAGGCGATCTGGCCGAATCAGCCATCAAACGTAGCGTGCATGTGAAAGATTCGGGCACAATCATACCGGGACATGGCGGAGTTCTTGATCGCGTTGACAGTCTTTTGTTCACTGGACCTGCAATGTATTACTATGTCATGTTTTCTTTGTCCACGTTGTAGCCCTTCATTGTCAAAATAAAGGACCACTCACTTGTGAAACGCATTGTCATCTTAGGATCAACTGGCTCCATTGGTGCAAGTACGTTAGATGTGGTGTCGAAATTTCCAGATCGCTTTCAAGTGGTCGGATTAGCTGCTGGCTCCAAGGATCATATACTGGAAGAACAAATTCGCACCTTTCATCCGAAAGTCGTGGCGCTTTCCTGTCCAGATGCAGCCAAACGATTACGCACGCGGGTCAATACCGGTCAGGTTGAGATATTGGATGGAGAATCGGGGCTCTGTGATGTCGCAAGATTTCTCGAATGCGACTTGGTGATTTCAGCCATTGTGGGTGGCGCCGGGCTCAAGCCAACTCTTTCAGCGATCCAAGCCGGCAGACAAGTGGCATTGGCCAACAAAGAACCCATGGTCATGGCTGGGCAATTAATGCAGCAGGAAGCCAAAAAACATGGGGTAATCATTTTCCCAATTGATAGTGAACATAGCGCAATATTCCAGTCGATGGAGGGACATCGAAAAATCGATATCCGACGGGTTGTTCTGACCGCATCCGGGGGGCCTTTCTGGGAATGGCCCGCCTCTGACCTTGAGCATGTGACACTCGAACAAGCCCTCAAGCACCCGAACTGGAAAATGGGAGATAAAATTACCATTGATTCCGCGACCTTAATGAATAAGGGCTTGGAGGTCATTGAAGCTCGCTGGCTTTTTGATATTCCTGCGTCACAATTAGATGTTGTCATTCACCGAGAAAGCATTATTCATTCTTTGGTAGAATATTGTGATGGGTCAGTCATCTCCCAATTAGGCCATCCGGATATGCGCACACCGATTTCCTATGCGATGAATTACCCCGAACGGGTCCCGCTCCTTCCACCCTTGCTTGATTTAGGGAAAATAGGGAAATTTACGTTTTTCCCTCCCGACACCGAAAAGTTTCCCTGTCTCCAGTTGGCCTATGACGCCTTAGCCGGAGGGGCCGGACTCCCAGCAACACTCAATGCAGCCAATGAAATTGCCGTTCATGGATTTCTCAACAATCAGATCTCATTTTTGGATATTCCAAAAGTTATTCAAGAAACGATGGCCGCGTACTCGCCAAGCCCGTTATCAACCATTGAGGATGTCTTGGGGATCGACCAATGGGCTCGACGAACGGCCCAAACTGTTATGAAAAGCTGCATGACCCCGGTATAATTGGTCACGAAATAGTTATTCTTCTCCTCTTCTTATGAATACTTTCTCCCTTTTTTCACCAGACGCTATCTTTGTCTTTGGACAAAAACTGTGGTGGTTTTTGATCGTCCTCGGGGTGTTGGTCACATTTCATGAGTATGGCCACTTTCTTGCCGCCCGATGGGTAGGAGTCAAAGTCCTGAAGTTTTCTATTGGGTTTGGGCCTCGATTAGTTGGGCGACAGGTTGGCGACACCGAATATGTCATTTCGGCTGTTCCCCTAGGCGGATACGTCAAAATGTTTGGCGAAGAAGGTGCCGAAACCATTTCCGAGGAAGAACAAAAAGTTTCCTTTCTCCACCAATCCCTTCCTCACAAAATGCTTATTGTCGCGGCAGGCCCAGGGTTCAACTTTATTCTCAGCTATTTAATTTTTACCGTCATGCTGGCCATGGGTTCGCCTCTCTTTGTTCCCAATATTGACAAGATGCTCCCGGTCATTGAAGCCATTACCCCGGACTCCCCTGCGGCACTCTCCGGCTTGGCCCTTGGTGACCGTATTACTCGAGCAAACGAGGAGGACATCTCTTCCCTAGGAGAACTGTATCAAATTCTAGACAAAACCCATGGGCGGCCTGTCACACTGGATATCCTCCGTGGAGACAACAACAAGACATTCATTGTGACGCCAACCGCACAAACCAATGAATCAAACCCAGAAGAACCGCCTGTCTATCTACTCGGCATCGAAGACCATCCACCGGTAGTCGGCAAGGTCATGCCCAATACGCCAGCCAATACAGCGGGGTTACAACCTGACGATCGAATCACTCGGATTAATGAAACACCTGTTTTCACTTGGACTCAAATGACGGGAATTGTTCAGAAAAGTGCCGGGATTTCCCTTGAATTGCACATTGAGCGAAACGGCGTGCCATTGACCGTTTCCATCACGCCAGAAGCCCAAACAGTCACGTCACCCGAGGGTGAGAGTTTGGCCATCGGTCGAATTGGGATTCAACTTTCAGGTCGAGGCAGCATCGTACGGAGCCCTTCATGGTATCTCGCCCCATGGGACGGCCTAAAAGCCACCTGGGATTGGTGCGAACTCACCGTTATTGGAATTGTCAAACTCATCACCGGAGAAATCTCTTCAAAAAATATTGGTGGCCCTCTCATGATCGCGAGTGTTTCCGGAGAACATGCTGAACAAGGCCTCGGAGCGATTCTGTGGCTCATCGCCATTCTCAGCATCAATCTGGGCATTTTAAATTTATTACCCATTCCGGTTCTGGATGGGGGGCATTTATTCTTTTTTGCGTGCGAAGCCATTCTTGGTCGTCCCCTACGGGAACGATCAAGAGAAATCGCCCAGCAAGCCGGAATCCTTGTCTTATTTTGTCTGATGGGATACGCCTTTTGGAATGACATCAATCGCCTGCTCCAATAAATCTCGCCTTCTGACTTAAAATCTAGTACCGCCCATGATTCTTGGAATCTGTGCTATTTTCCCCTGTTAAATGAAGGATACCCATGCGACTTTCCCAATCATTCATCCCAACCATGCGACAAGATCCCGGCGAAGCGGAGGTGATCAGTCACCGCTTGATGTTGCGGGCCGGTATGATCCGAAAAGTGGCCGCCGGGATCTACTCCTATCTTCCTCTAGGACTACGGGTCATTCGAAAAATCGAAAACATCGTTCGTGAAGAAATGAATAGAGCCGGCGCCCAGGAACTCTTGCTACCCATTCTCTCCCCTGCGGAGCTCTGGAAGGAAACCGGCCGATGGGACTTTTACGGAAAAGAACTCATTCGATTGCAGGACCGGCATGACCGGGATTTTTGCCTGGGACCGACACACGAAGAAGTGATCACTGACTTATTCCGACGAGAAGTTCGCTCCTATCGTCAACTACCGCTGACGCTCTATCAAATTCAAACAAAATTTCGAGATGAAATTCGTCCTCGGTTTGGCCTCATGAGAGGAAGAGAATTCATCATGAAAGACGCCTATAGCTTCGACCAGGACGAAGCCGGTGCACATCGCAACTATCAACAGATGTACGATGCCTACTGCCGTATTTTTTCGCGAACCGGTTTAAATTTTCGACCCGTCGAAGCAGATACCGGACTGATCGGCGGCATTTCTTCCCATGAATTTATGGTACTGGCTAACACCGGTGAAGAATTGATTGTCTTTGATCCCGATGGTCAATATGCCGCAAATGTAGAACGGGCAGAGGTCGTTCCTCCACCGATTGAAAAGAGCGGGGAGCTCAAGGCACTGGAAAAAGTGTCTACGCCTGATGCCAAGTCGGTCGAGGACCTTTGCTCATTGCTCAAAGTCGAATCCAGTCTTGTGGTCAAAACGCTGTTGTACCAAACGGGTGATAACGAGATTACCGCTGTGCTCATCCGTGGGGATCATCAAGCCAACGAAATTAAAATCCAACGATTCCTGGGTCTTCATGACCTCACCTTGGCTTCTCCCGAACTTGTGACAAAAATGACAGCAGCTCCTGTCGGATTCGTGGGGCCCGTGGGATTGTCCAATGTGCGTATCTTAGCCGACAACGCTGTTCGATCTTTAACTAACTTTATCGTGGGCGGAAATGAACCGGACGTTCACCTGATCAACGTCAACACATCTAAAGATTTTGCCGTACATGATTGGGGAGACTTTCGACAAGCTCAAGCCGGAGACCCCTCACCGAAAAGTGGGAATCCCCTGCAAACCTTGCGTGGCATAGAGGTCGGCCATGTCTTTATGTTGGGAACCAAATATAGTGAGAAAATGGGGGCCACCTATCTTGATGCTGATGGCCAGAGTTATCCGGCGATTATGGGCTGTTACGGAATTGGTATTGGCAGGACCGCTGCCGCCGCCATTGAGCAAAACCATGATGAAAAGGGAATCTGCTGGCCTATGCCCATTGCGCCGTTCCATGCTCACATTCTGCCAGTGACCGCTTCCGAGGCTGTTCGCCAGGCATCTGAACAGCTGTATCACGAGCTCGGCCAACAAAACATTGAAGTACTATTAGATGACCGAAACGAGCGAGGAGGCGTCAAATTTAACGATGCCGATATGATTGGCACGCCGTATCACATTATTATTGGCGATAAGGGCTTGGCCAATAACACCCTTGAAATCAAAGATCGCCAAACCGGCGAAAAAGTCCACCTTCCTCCGGATCAAGTGACTGCCTGGATCAAAAACGCCGTAATGAAACGCTTACAGGCACCAAATGAAAATAAATCGTAAGTAGAAGAGGGGACCTTCGGAGCCTCCACACAGATTCCCCATGATAGCCTAGAAATACCACACTACCTTCTCCTCTTACTCCTCTTTTTGGTGTATACTAATGACAATGAATGGCCATGCGACCCCAACGGTAGAGCTTTCAAATACGGGCACTTCTTCTTTACATTGACTGTCCAGGTCGCTTGATGGTAATTTTCAAGGTTGAATTTTTCAGGTAGGCTGTACTACTTAAGATTATTTTCTCATGCTAAACCAAATGAATGTGCGGGGTCTGCTTTTTGACCCCTATAACAACGCGTATATCGTCATTCTACGGGATGAACAGCATTCAGACATGCTTCCTATCTGGGTAGGAAAATCTGAAGCTAGTGCCATCAGCTTTGCTCTTGAAAAAATCGCTCCTCCCAGGCCCATGACCCATGATCTCATGAAAACTCTGTTGGATAATATGGATGCAAAAGTCATCAGTACCGTGATAACTGATTTAAAGGACAATACCTATTTCGCAAAAATTCATCTCTTGTTTGGGGATTCAGAATTCACCGTAGACTCCCGTCCCAGTGACGCAATTGCGGTTGCACTACGTACGGAAGCTCCAATTTTTGCCTCTGGCGAAGTCCTTCATAAGCAAAACTCTGAAGAATTAGAACGATGGCTGGAAAACCTCAAGCCTGAGGATTTTGGAAAATCTGATGCATAACACACCCAAATTTTTTATAGAACCTTTGACAAATCTATCCAGTGAGCAAACCCTTGATGGCCGAAACTAATACCCTTATTCCGTTAAAAGTTCATGGGGTGCTAGTTGACCCGAACACGGACACGCAAATTGTGGTACTGCGGGATGAGCAAAATTCTGAAGTTTTGCCTATTTGGGTGGGAACGGCCGAAGGCACTTCAATTCGACTGGCCTTGGAGAATGTGGTTCCTCCACGACCCATGAGTCATGATTTGATCTGCAGTTTTGCTTCCCATCTTGGATTTACTCTCGATAAAGTCGTGATTACTGAAGTGAAGAATAACACCTATTTTTCCACCTTATTTTTATCCAAAGATGGCCTGGAGAAATCAGTGGATTCCCGCCCAAGTGATGCTATTGCCCTGGCGGTTCGAAGCCAATGCCCTATTTATGTTACCCCTGAAGTTCTTGAACAACGAGGCGGAGAAGACCTCGATACGTGGCTTTCTAAGCTGGATCAAAAAGGATCGGAACAACCAGAATCCTAAACTGCGATCTCGAAAAATTTATTGACCGTCGGAAAGGAAATGTCTTACTCATGAAATCGTTTCAAGCTAAACCCCTTGAAGTTGAACGAAAGTGGCTACTTATTGATGCCAAAGGGAAAACGGTAGGCAGACTTGCAACCCAAGTGGCCTCTATTCTCAGGGGCAAGCACAAGCCTACGTTTACCCCAAATGTCGATACAGGCGATCACGTTGTCATAATTAATTCCAGCCAGATTCAATTTACGCGGAATAAATTCAAAGACAAGATCTATTACCACCATACTGGGTATCCTGGCGGGCTCAAGGCCATTTCCGCCGAGCATTTGCATGCCAAAAAGCCCACAGAAGTATTGTCCAAAGCCATTCGAGGGATGCTGCCAAAATGCACCCTTGGGAAGCAGATGGCGAAGAAACTTCGGATTTACAGTGGAGCCGAACACACACACCAAGCTCAAAACCCGACTCCATTGGCCCTGTAACATGAGTTCAGTCACTCTTTAGCGTAAGAAGGAGAAACAGCGATACCATGGTTGACACCATTCAATACGCCACTGGGAAGAAAAAATATGCTATTGCTCGCGCCTGGATCGAACCCGGGCATGGCACCATCCAGATTAATTCCCGTGCCCTAGAGGATTATTTTCCACGGCTCACGCACCAGATCCAAGTACAAACGCCATTTGAAGTCACCAAGACTGAAGGCCAATTCAATGTGAAGGCAACCATCTCTGGCGGCGGAATTTCCGGCCAAGCCGGAGCGCTTCGACATGCCATAGCAAAAGCTTTAGCCTTGCATACGTCTTCCTTACGTGACCCTCTCAAAAAGCAAGGTTTGTTGACACGGGATTCTCGTGTGAAGGAAAGGAAAAAATACGGTCAAAAAGGAGCCCGGGCTAAGTTCCAATACTCCAAGAGATAATTATTGGCTCCAAGGATAATGAGAATGTGCGAATGGGAGGGGAGGTTCTTTGGAACCTCCCCTTTTTTCATGTCAGCATTACCGTTGGCTTCAGGTATCCTGAAATGCGTCCCTTCAATCGGATTTTCGAGAATGAGGGGGCCTTATTGAGCTTGTGCCTTAATGTACACCCTAATTACTAAGAGAGACACATGAAAGATCAACTTCGTGTCACAGTCATTGGCGCTAGTGGATATACGGGAGGCGAATTACTTCGCTTACTCAGTCTCCACCCTCAGGCAAAGATTACCCAGATTGTGGCTTCTAGCAAATCAGAAGGCCTCTCAATCTCTACCCTCCTTCCGAATTTGAGCAAAACGATTGATGTACCGTTATCAACGCTCGATATCCCAGCCATTGCTAAAGAGGCAGATTTGGTTTTTCTTGCTTTACCGCATACGCAGTCACTGGCCCCCGTGGCTGAACTTCTCTCCCATAAAAAATTGGTCGTCGATTTGAGTGCCGACTATCGTCTCAAAGATCCTCAAGTCTACGAGCAATGGTATCAAACCGCTCATCCACACGCTGACATCTTAAAGGAAGCTGTGTATGGGCTACCGGAATTTCACAGGGCCGCCATTTCTAAAAGCCAGCTGGTCGCGGTACCTGGATGCTATCCAACCGTTGCCATCTTGCAGTTGGCTCCGTTGGTGACACAAGACCTCATTGAACCACAATCCATAATTATTGATGCAAAGTCAGGGGTCTCTGGAGCCGGGCGCACCCCTTCTCAAAGCTTTCATTTCCCAGAAGCCAATGAAGCCATTCACGCTTATAAAATCGCCAGTCATAGACATTTACCGGAGATTGAGCAAGGGCTCAACTCCCTCCCCTCCTCACCTAGAAAAAGTGCATCGGCTTCTCCAATCACTGTTATGTTTACTCCCCACCTCATCCCAATCAATCGTGGGATCCTCAGTACGGCTTATGCCAAAGTTCGACCCGATGTCACGCCTTCCGACGTCAAAGATATTTACCACCGTTTCTACCAAGATGAACCGTTTATTCGGGTATGTCCTCAGGCAGAGGCCGTCAATCCTCGAAATCTCCGAGGCGCAAACTTTTGTGATTTGAGCAGTACCTTTGATCCTCGAACAGGCCTTATCATTAGCAGTGGTGCCATAGACAACCTGGTCAAAGGGGCAGCAGGGCAAGCCATTCAATGCATGAATCTCATGGTAGGATTTCCGGAAACTATGGGACTAACAAGTCCTGGACTGTTCCCCTAGCACCTCCACCATCGACCAATTCAACGAAAAAGGGATAGCCATGTCAAAACGAGTCACAGGGGGCATTACCGCACCAAAGGGGTTTCAGGCAGCCGGAATTCATTGCGGCATCAAACGGACCGAGCAACTGGATCTGGCACTTGTCACGTCAACCATTCCAGGTCCCATTGCCGGAGTTTTCACCAAGAATACCATCCCTGCCGCCCCCATTATTCTCAATCGACAGTATTTAAAAAAAGGAGTGGGGCAAGCCCTGATTATTAACAGTGGTAATGCAAATGCGTTTACTGGAATGGAAGGACTTGAGCATGCCCGAGAAACGGTCCATTTAGTAGCTGAACACTTGAGCATCCCCGAACGTTATATCTTCGTCAGTTCTACCGGTGTCATTGGCGTTCCCCTCCCTATGCCCGCATTACGAAAAGGGATTCCAATAGTGACATCGCAGCTCAAAAAATCTGGGCATCGAGAGGCGGCTCGCGCCATCATGACCACAGACACGCGCCCCAAAACCATTGCCGTTCAACAACGCATCGGTGGGAAAATCGTGACGATCGGCGGAATGGCCAAGGGATCAGGGATGATCCACCCTGATATGGCCACAATGCTGGCTTATCTCACCACGGATGCGGATATTGAGCAGAAAACGTTACAAAAAATGTTACGTACCGTTTCCGATCAGACGTTTAATTGTATTTCCGTCGACGGGGAAACCAGTACCAATGACACAGTCCTTTGCCTGGCCAATGGCACGGCAGGGAACCGAACCATCCGCGGTGCAGGGACTTCGCATACCCAGTTCCAGAAACTCCTGCATGAGGCCTGTCACTATTTAGCCATGGAAATTTGCCACGATGGGGAAGGCGCCACCAAACTCATTGAGCTCCAGATTACTGAAGCCTCCAGCCACAAATCCGCCCGACAGTTTGCCCAGACTCTGGCCACCTCGCCTTTGGTGAAAACCGCCATCTTCGGGGCTGACCCCAATTGGGGTCGCATCATAGCGGCCCTAGGTCGTGCCGGGTATCCACTCCACCCTGAAAGAATTGTGATCAAATTTAACCAGATTACGATCGTGAAAGACGGAAGAGGCTTGGGCTCAAAGGTGGAGAGCCACGTTCAAAAAATCATGCAAAAACCATCGTTCACTATTTCGGTGTCCCTAGGAATGGGAACAGGAGCTGCGACCCAATGGACCACAGACTTAACCTACGATTATGTCAAGATTAATGCGTCGTATCGGTCCTAAGACGCCAATGCAGTTTCAATGACCTCAAACGTAGGAAGGTGCTACCTTTTAATATCGTGGCGAGAAATCAGGTCATGGAGGGTCGGACGGCTCACCTCTAAAATGAGAGCCGCTTTAGTAATATTGCCCCCTGTTTTGGCAAGGGTTTGCTCAATAACACGTTTTTCCACCGCATCTCTGGCCGCTTTTAACGTCGGCCCCGCTTGAACATCCTTGGGCTCAGCCAAATCTAAATCCGCTGGGGAAATTCGAGGATTATCGGTTAATGTCACCGCTCGACGAACTCGATTTTCCAATTCTCGAACATTTCCAGGCCAATGATATTGCTCCAGAGACAAGAGCGCTTCGCGAGAAAATCCGGAAATTTTCTTTTTGGCTTCCTCCCCAAAACGCTGGAGCAGCACTTTTGCTAACATGGCAATGTCTGCTCCGCGGTCTCGCAACGGCGGGACGGGTATCGTAACCGTATTCAATCGGTAATAGAGATCCTCCCGAAAACGCCCTTCTTTCATGGCTAACTGTAAATCACTATTGGTGGCGGCTAAAACTCGTGTATCAACCGGAATCTCCACACGCCCGCCGACGCGTTCGATGGTTCGCTCTTGGAGGACCCTCAATAATTTTACCTGCAAGGCGGGAGAAATTTCCCCAATTTCATCGAGAAACAAGGTTCCACCCTCCGCGGATTCAATTCGACCTGGACGTTGCATATGAGCCCCTGTAAACGCCCCCTTTTCATGACCGAATAACTCGCTTTCCAATAGCGTATCGGGAATCGCCCCACAATTAATCGCGATAAATGGCCCGTCTTTTCGATGACTTTGCTTATGAATGGCCTTGGCGACGAGCTCTTTTCCCGTTCCACTTTCCCCGACAACCAAGACAGAAATATCGGACCCGGCTACCCGGCGAATGGTATCGAAGACTTTAGCCATCACCGGACTCGTCCCAATCATATCCGGCAACACGCGCTTTTCCTCACGCTCCAATAATTTTTGATTTTCCTTTTCAAGACCATTTAAATATTCGGCCCGTTGGAGAACGGTTTTTAAAACGTCTAAATCCACGGGTTTTTCCATGAAATCATACGCACCCAGTTGAACAGCCTTTAAGGCATTGGCCCGATCCTGATTGCCGGTGATGACAATCACCTTTACCAAGGGATTCACATCAATGAGTTGCTCTAATGCGTGTAAGCCTTCCGAAGCCCCGTCGGCATCAGGTGGCAAGCCTAGATCAAGGGTGACCAAAGCCATCTTTTCTCGTTGTAAAATTTCCACCGCACGCCCACGGGTATCCGCCTCAAAGAGCGTGTAATAGGGCTTCAATCCCCATTTCATTTGCTCCCGAATTTCCTGCCGATCATCGATCAAGAGGAGGGACGGGAATGGTCGAGATTCTTGTGGATGGTCCATTTTTGGCATATCGTGTTTGTAGGTAAAAATCAAAGATGCTCGTCAAGAAATGTGACGAATCCCAATCTTCTTACTTATCGGCAGTTTTTACCGGAAAAGTAAGGATCACCTTAGTTCCCTGTCCTTCTTGGCTTTCAATTCGAATCTGTCCAGAATTATCTTCAATCATATGTTTACATTGAAACAGTCCGACACCCAGACCATTTTCCTTAGAACTTGAAAAAGGTTGGAATAAATTTTCCAAACGAGCGGGAGGAATGCCAGGTCCATGATCCACAATGTCAACAAAAACCCAATGTCCATCATACCTGGTGCTGATATCGATAGCTCCCTTCCCGTTCATCGCCTGCTGGGCATTAAGTATAAGATTCAACAACACCTGCCTTATTGACTCTTTATTTAATTGAAGATTTGGAATGGCATCTCCAGCATCAAAAGTTGTTGGACATCCTTCCACATTAAGTGTTTTGAGCATTTCCACAATCAAGACATTCAGGTCAACGGCTTGCACAGTCCTTTCCCGATCTGTCTCAAAAGCCCTGGATTCATCGGCTAACTTAGCCATGAGGTCCATAATGCCTTGAGACGTATTGCGAACGACTCGCATCGCCGACGCCTGAAAGTCCGGATCCTGGCCGTATTGCTCAGCATTCTGAGCCACCATTGATAAACTCGATGCCAAGTTTTTTAAATCGTGGAGATAAAACCCAGAAAATTTATGAACCGCTTCCCATTTTGCCCTTACACTCCATTCTTCAACTAATTGAAACTGTAGAATTAGCATGGTGACATGATGGGCAATGACGCGAAGAAGATCAAAATCATCATGATCATAGGTTTCGTCGTCAAACCCCTGGCTTAACGTACAAAATCCCAGGAGACCATCCTGTGTGGTGATCAGCGGCACACAAACAGACGCCTGCGTGTTTTGAGCGAGCTCTCTCAGTCCATCGTCTTCAGGATTGTTCACATCGATCTTGAATGGGCCTTTGTAGGCAAGCATTCGTTGAATCAAGGAATGCGTACCAACAATAGGCGGAGCCTGATCTTCAGAATTCACCGTCCGAATCTGGTGAAACCGCCCATCAGCATTAAATCGCTTCCAAATGGTAATTCGAGGAACATCAAATGTGCGCCTCAGCCAGTCCAAATAGTGATCATAGATGTCTTGCGTATCATGACAGGCGGAAAAAAATTCAGTGATTTCCAGCCACTTTTGGCGATAATCATACTTTGAGGAGGGAACCGGATCCCCCAACTCATCCCATCCAGTCACAGCCGGCTCCGTATTCACCGGACAATCCCTATTCCCCATTCTGCCCCCCGTAAAGAACCGAAGTGAAAATCCTGATGATATGCCCCATTGAGATAAAGACCTTCAGTGACAACATCGAACACTCTGCCTGTGATTGATCACAGACACCGCAACAATAATTGGTTATAGCGGGAAAGACTCACAAAAGCATGCCAAAATATTGTTGTATGCTTAAAAAAGATAGAGGTTCAGGTTAGTGGTTTGGAAATGAACCCAATAGCCATTTGTATTCGGAAAATTGCCCGAGGAACTGAAGGAGTGAACCCTCTATCCCATTGACACATCAGGCTTTTGGAAACAAGTGTCACTCAGGAAACAATACAGTGACGAGAAGCTTCAAACCTTTAAGCACGGAAGAATTGAGACTCGAAAAAAGCGGATTGGCTTACTGGAATCTTGAAAAAACGGGCAGAATAACAGTGTTTTTACGTATAGTTCTTTTGCTCCCTTTTCTCTTGAGCCCAAATGAAACTATCTTTTAATCACGTCATATCCTTAGTCAGAGTTGAAGCTCCGCGGAGGAACATCCGTGGATTTGTCAGAAGGGTGGAGACCGTATTTTTTGAGTAATTTATAAAAATCTGCTCGGTACCGACCGGCAATTTGAGAGGCTCGGGATATATTACCTTGTGTGGCTCCTAAGAGGTCCTTGAGGTAGGCACGCTCAAAGGCTTCCTTCGCTTCGGTTAATGGCTGTAAAGTTCCAGGCTGAGTCGTGTCTTGTGGGGAAAGAGCCAAAAATTCTGCAGTGATGGTCTCCTGGGGCGACATCACAACCGCACGTTCAATCAAATTTTCCAACTCTCGAACGTTTCCTGGCCAGGAAAATGTCACCAAACTTTGCATCGCTTCCGGCGAAAACCCCTTGAGTACTTTCTGGTGATGCTCGGCGTGCCGCTTTAGAAAAAACTGCGCAAGGGACGGTATATCCTCACGTCGTTCCCGCAAAGGAGGAATATGGAGTGGAACCACATGTATACGGTAATACAGATCCTCACGAAAACGCCCCTCTCGAACCGCTTGTTCCAGGTCGACATTGGTTGCAGCCAGAATCCTGACATCAACTTTGACGGGAACCTGCCCTCCTACCGGTAAAACTTCACGATTCTGAATAGTACGAAGGAGTTTCCCTTGGAGCGAGAGGGGCATTTCTCCAATTTCATCTAAAAAAAGCGTCCCCTTATCTGCGCTATGAATTAATCCACGCTTATTTTGATGCGCGCCGGTAAACGACCCTTTCATATGACCAAATAATTCGCTTTCAAAAAGTGTCTCGGGAATGGCGGCGCAATTCACAGCCATAAATGGCTTGGAGGCTCTTGGGCTATTACAATGCACAACACGGGCAATAACCTCTTTCCCCGTTCCCGTTTCCCCAGAAATACAGATCGTCGTATCTGTTTTGGCAACTCTGGCCACCTGCTGGAGCACAGCATGCATCTGCGGACTACGCGCCACCACATTTTCCAAGCCATACAATTCATTGACCAGCAACTGAAGACGATGAATCTCCTCACTCATTCTCTTGGTCGTGAGGGCCTTATCAATACTCTCCCGTAATTCTTTATCGTCAAACGGTTTGGTTAAATAGCCGTAGGCTCCCTTTTTCATCGCTTGCACAGCATTGGGGATACACCCGTGGGCGGTCAGAATCAGGACCGGAAGGTTGGTCTGGTATTGGTGCAGCTCTTCCATCAAATCTAATCCATCTGCATCTGGCAACCGAAGGTCAAGAATAGCAAAGTCATAGGGATCTTCCTGGGCACAATGCAACGCATCCTCACCTGTTCCGCAGGCTGTGACGACAAATCCCATGGAATGAAGCCGCATTTTGAGTAAGGTAAGGAGGCTAGGATCATCATCAACAACAAGGATTCGTTCGTCAGGCATGTTAGCTCCTTTACGGTTTGTTTTCCGGGGGCTTTGGCCCAATGGCCTCTACGGGTTTTTCGGCTTCCGGGCTTGGCGTCATTTTTTCAGAGGGCCGCGTTGGAGGAACTTTTTCTCGAATTTCCTGATCAATCCGCCGCAACGCTTCCAATTGATTGGTTAACTCTTCTACTTTTTTCTCACTGACCTTGAGCGCCTGTTGAGCTTCCTGACGCATCGCTTGATCTTTTTTCCCCTGTTCAACCTGCTTGGATAACGCTGCCATCGCCTGGTTCAATTTTTTAATCACGTCATCCTTTTCGGCCACCTCTTTTTTCAGACTATCGACTGAAGCATTATCCAATTGAGAACTGAGTTCATGAATCGACAGTTCTTTGTCAACCACTTCACGTGTTAATCGTTTAATCAGTTCGTGAGAGGTCAGACCAGCACTATTGGGGGTATTCATAACGTCTAAAAACCATAGCCAAAAACGGCTCTCTCCGGCCAATGTACTATTTGGACGGGAAGCGACGACTTTTCGAAAATGCAGGGCGGCTAATTCACGATTTTCATATAAAGCAGACAGACCCCTGAGAAAGTGGGCACTCCGACAAGTATCATTATCCTTACAAAGCCCAAGTTGCTTCTCTTGCTCTTCGGCAATGGCTTTAAAATAGGGAATATCTTCGGCTTCGGGATCAAGAACAAGGGCCAAGTTGCTGGGTGAAACTGTATACAATTCTACCGGCCGATCAGCATTCCAAGTGGACCCGGTGCAGGAAGGAAAACCGAGCAGAAGAACGACGACGGCCATCGCGTGCCATTCTTGAAACTTTCCACTTTGAAACATGGCCATATGAGTTGCAATCAATGAGCGATCTTAGCGGGGGCTCGGGGAGAAAGGATAAAATGTAATGCCGTCCCTTTCCCCAACATACTTTCAGCCCAAATGGTTCCCCCCTGGTCTTCAATAACGCGCTTGGCTAGGGCCAGCCCGATCCCACTCCCCACATAGGCCCGTCCTTCGGAGGTCTTCCCTTGATAAAACCGCTCAAACACATGCGGCAAATCATCCGGATGAATACCAGGACCAGAATCTTCCACGATAAAATGGATCCCCTGCGTGTCGGAATTGGCCTTTGATTTCAGGGTAATCGTCGCCCCCTTTGGACTAAATTTAATGGCATTCGACAGGAGATTTTCGAATACCTGTTCCATCCTCTGCCCGTCGACTTCTTGAATTTTAACCTTATCCTGAACTAAATCGAGATCCATGTGAATATTTTTTCGATCAGCTAAAAATCTGACCTTTTCAGCGGATCGCATCGCCAAACGATTCAAATCAGTCGGTTGGAGATTATAGGAAACCATATCCGCTTCCATCCTGGAAAGATCCAGAAGGTTGCCGATGAGTTGATTCAAGCGTTGGCTACTGTCCGAAATGATCGAAAGCGTCTCTCGCTGATCTTTCGTCAATTCTCCGGGAATGCCGTCAAGCAGCAATTGGGAACCTTCTCTAATAGACGCGAGGGGAGTTCGCAATTCATGTGAAATATTGGCCAGAAATTCAGATTTCATTTCATCAAGCTTTTTAAGCTTTTCTCCCATCCAATTGACCTGATCCACCAGATCGCGCAATTCTTGAGGAACCCTCTGAGAAATCGTCCCTCCAAATTGGCCCTGCCCAATACGACGGATTTGGGCCTTAACCCGCCGTAGCGGAAGGAGAATACTATAACTGGCAATACCAGCCAAGCCAAGGCCCAATACCAGCGCCATCATGAGCAATTGTTGCGTAATTTCTTGCGCCTGAACCGACCGAACGTGAGAGTTCCGAAGGATGGCCCCAACACTGGCTTCTTGGGAGGTAATATACCCATTAATGGTTTGAGTCATCGCATCGAGAAGCCCGTCCCGGGTCCGCTCATAATTTTCCACAGCCATAGGGGACCGATCTGCCTGCTCAACCCCGACATTCAAAAACAGTGTGTGGAATTTTTCGTGATAGACCTTCACTTTTTGAAGAGCCTCCCGCGTAGACTTCACCTGTTCTTGCTCTTCAAGCGCGTTTAAGGTTTTTCGAAAATTTTCCGCTTCTTGCAAAAAATCCTTCAAAAGCGTCGTGTCACGCAAAACCAGATATTGTTTATCGCTTTTTAATTGGGCATACAGACTGGTGATTAACTGCTTAGCGGTCTCTACGGCCGGAAAATGATGAGTAGCCAGCTCGGCACTCAATTCGTTTATCGTTCGAAATTGATTCAGAATATACAGATTCACCCCTATGACCAACGCAAGAATGGTCACATAGCCCAAAGCCAGTCGCCAGAATATGGAAAGTCGAGAAAGCATCCTTAAACATTCAACATGAAGGGTCTACATGATAAACGGCGATGAGCTCACTCTTAAAACCCACCGGATTTTCCCTCAAATGGTACCCATATAAGACTGAGGAGCCCAAAGAATACCTTATTAGACGCGCCAAAGCCGAGCGTCTTAGTCTGGCAGGCATGCAAGACAATGCCAATGGTGCATGGCTAATCGCACCTATTTCTCTGCAGGCCCAGGGGGAGGGGGAAAATCGTCAGAATCGGTTGTCGGCGACAGGGGACATGGCCCCATTCCCACATGACATCACGGTAAACTGGGAAGCGCCGATGGCCGTGAGGCACCGTGGCCTACATAGTGAGGAATACCTGGAGCCCTGGCATCCGTCAGGATAATTCTCATTGTATTCGGCGTCTGTAGCATGGCTGTCGCCTTTTGTACCACATCTTGAGGCGTCACACCCGAACGTACCACCATTAATAAAATATCAGCTAATCCACTTAACACGTTCATATCTGCCAGTGGGAAAATAGGTGGACCATCCAAAATAATAAACCGGTATCGAGATCGAATAGACTCAATCAATGGAGCAAGATAGCGCAATTTGGATAAAGAAACCGGGCAGGCCTCCACGTCACCGACGGGCAAGCACCACAGCGGCAAATCGTGATATTGCCGAAAGCAGGACTCTAATGAGGCCTGTCCAGCCAAATAATCCGCCATGCCTGGAAAAGGATCAATAGCCAAAACATTGTGAACATTGGGACGTGTAAAATCACAGTCTATGAGGAGGATTGGTTCATCAAGATCCCGGGCAAGGGTAAAAGCCAGATTGGTCGCGGTTGAAGTTTTCCCTTCTCCTTTCATCGCACTTGCCACCAAAGCCACATTCCCCATGGATCGATCACCCAAAAGATCCAACTGAGTAGCCGCCACACGAAATTGTTCGGCCACAAGAGATTGGGGGCGCCATTTTGAGACCAAATCGAACTGCTGCTGATAAGGCCGATTACTAGAAGATCGGCCATGGAGGAGGGATTTTCCCTTTTTCTTACCTGGAAAATCCACATAGTCTTCTGGAACCGAATGGGGTCCTATCCCGTTCATCTGCCTTGAAGTATCGTTCTCATCCGCCAGCATGGTCATGGGCTTACCATACGCCAATTGAAATTTGGAAATCGTTGCCAACAATGGGAATCCGAGCAACACGGCGACATCACTTGACCGTCGAACAGTGGGAAACAAAGAATCCAGCAGGACAGCCAGCCCAAAACCCATTCCGACGCCACCGGCAAGCCCCCCAAGGGCCATGATTGCGCGAGGCCAACCTTCTGGTTTCGCCGGCAAATTTGCGGGATCCATAATGCGGAAGGTGGGCTGTGATTCGGACCGGTCAAGGTCTTCGGATGCGGGCACCTGATTTTTCTTCTGTTGAAGGTGCTGGTACTGCTCTTTCATAAGGTCATATTGGCGCTCCAGGACTAATAATTCTTGTTCCCGCTGGGGGGTTCGCTGAATACGGCCCTCAAATGTCGCCATCGCCGCAGACGTCTTCTTGAATTGGGCCTCTAAGTTGCGCCTTTGTCTTTGTAAATCATCTCGCTCATTTCTGAGTTCGGCCAAATGAGGAGGCGCATTCGCCTCTGTCGATACAGAGTCCAAACCCGGTTGCGATAACTGGGCCGCTTCTAATTTCTCAATGTACCGCTTCAAGAAAATGATGCCCGCCTCGTCTTCGGTAGACTCGCTCGTCATGCGCTCTAACGTCTTTTTGGCCTGCGCCAATTGTAACGCTGATGGATTGTCATCACGGACATTCTTTCTATTCTCCAAATCCGGAGAATGAGGCTCAGCAAGCCCAATCGATTGTTCCACCAATGCCATGCGAGATTGTAGGCCTTGGAGCGCCCCTTGAATTCGATTTTTTTCGAGCTGAAGCCGATCAAGGGTACGAAGATTCGACTCTAATTGCTTAGGCAATTCCTGTAAAAATTTACTACTATACTCCGCCAATTCCGCAGCCTTCTCCTCTAAGGCGTTTTTCGCCATAGCGAGTTCCTGGTCTAACACCTCAGGGGACTCTTCAGAAGTACGTTCGACTTGCCCCTCATGTTCATGAATGTAGTGAGTAGCCAGCGTAGCAGTCACCTGCCTCGCGGTGGCTGGGTCATGGTGTGAAAAAGATAGAGCCAAGGCCTCAATTTGCCCCCCATGTTCTTTCGGAACAATGTGGATCGTGTCTCGAAGACTCTCAATAACAGGTTCATACCCACGCGTGCGGACAACATCAGGCGACAACTGAAATTGATCGATCACACCTTGAAGATTCGTACGACTCAGCACGCGACGATTACGGGCCAGGACGGAATCAGCCACAGCATGGTCACTGCCGGTAGAAAAAGATTGTTCAAGATTCTTGACCGGCTCCACCACAATGACTGTGGTGGAGCGGTATGAATCCTGATGGATCCAGGCCAACCCGCCCCCAACGGTCAGACCCAAAAGAACAAAGCTCACCAACAGCCATTTTCGCCGAAGAACGAGATCAAGAAAATCCTTCAGAAAACCTCTGAGCGAAAGAGAAGGCGTTTTTTCCTGCTTCACTTCATGTATGGGAAAGGTGGACTCAGACATGGAACCAGAGGCGATCTTCTGTTTAATTGAATGGGAAGGTGCTTAGTATAAAACAGGACACTGCCGAGAAACTATGCCGGTGAGGATTTTCTATTTCTGGAAATACGCAGGGCTGGAAGAAATATGGTGCCCCCGACACGAATTGAACGTGCGGCCCGCGGTTTAGGAAGGCAAATTCATTGGCTTGCTCTACCCTCCACATACTCATTCTAACCAATTACCGCAAGGGTTTCAGCAATTATTCATATTTGGCTGGAATAGGGCAAAATAGGCTAGAAAGTAGCCGCGTTGAGCACAAAATGAGCACAGGTAAGCCACAAAGTCTTGATTAATGGCCGTAAATACTAAATGCAACCAGAGACGCTCCCCTCAAGCTTGCATGTGCTTTCACACTCAGATGACACCAACCACCCTTTGGATTCGGATCTTCAAGGACCAATACCATATCACTAGACCATTCCTCTGCGGCTATTGTATAAATTTCACTTTCGTATGGCCCTAATTTGAAGCTTACTTTAGATCTGACTGCATCCAAGCTTCTAATCACTTTAGCACGTGCACGGAAATGAGAGAGTCCTTTCCCAAGAAAGACCATGGTCTCAAAAATTTCTTCCAAACCCATTCCGTCTTCCTTTACAGGGATAGGGATATAGGACAAGCTGTGAGGCTGAAATAGATTGAAGATTAATTGAGGATATGGCTTATAACCCATATCCCGAACAAGATCATTTAGTCCAATCAACAAATCTTTCCCATCCATGAATTCGCAGTCATCCTCTTGGGTGGTGATGCACCGCTTCAAAAATCCATATAGCTGACCCATACCGTCGGATTCGGGAAATAATTTTTTGAGGTCAAAATCAGAATTCGACAACTGGGACGCAGGAACATTTTGGCCTCCAGTAACCATGAAATAAATTACTTTTGCTAGCATATACACGTCTATTTTGGGCCCATAGTTGTCGAGTTTACGGAATCTAACCCAGTCAGGAACCCAATCTCTACTAAAGACTTCCGAGGTTCCTGCGATCGTTAGTCGATCCCCATCATCCTCGTTAGGAAAAACTATTCCAAAATCTCCCAGTACCAAACGACCATAAAAGTCAACAAATATATTCTTGGGTTTTACATCTCGGTGGACATAACCAGTGGGATGAGAATGCAAAAGAGAAAGACACTCAGCGAGGCCAAGTATAGCTTTGATTGTTTCAAGTGGTTTCCCAGCAAACAGTTTAACTTGATTTTGGAGCGAATCCTTTGGATGGTATTCCATAATAAACCAGCGGGGAAGTTCTTCCTTGTCGACTTCGTATAGTCGTATCAAGTTTGGATGTTTGATTGATTCCAATGCTTCAATTTCCCTTTTAAGTCGTCCCCTTTCTGATGGTTCTTCCAATGCCTTTGGAACCTTTACTGCACCAACATTCAAAGAACCAGGAAGGGAACTATGGTAAAGGTTATCAAACATATTTAGACAGACGTTCTCAGTGTCCACAGATCTCATAACAGCTCTGGACTCATCCATGAAATATTTCATTGAATCAACGAGAGAGATTTTAAGACATAGGAAAATTTTCGCGCCACCACCACTACCTATTTCTCTCCCCAAAAGCCAACCAGATTCGCGAAGGCTCCCCGCGATTTCATTGATATTTATTTCCGCCACGATTATTTACCTTTCCAGATTTCCCCACTTAGAAAGAACCCCTTCCAATTGCCAAAATGGCTTTTGCTTTGCAAGGCACAAACAAATAAAGGGAAAGGCAATCGTAATAAACAACAAGCGGCTTAAGAAAAGCCTAGACATGAGTAACAATTTTTATACCAGCAATGTTTCTTTACAGGACGACTTTGTGAATACTTAAAATATTAGAATTTGTTGGTTAAAATTTACCCAAGCTTTTCTTCTTCAATCCACTCTAAAAGGTTTTTTTGTGATAAAAAATCGCCCTTTTTCTTTATTAGCATTGCAATTACTTTTTGCCCAATAAAGCTAAGATATCGAAGGTCTTTCTCCAAAACATCCTTTTCCCCACCATGGGAAATTCTTGAACGTATTCTATAAACCTTCTTTATCCATTGTTTCACTTTCTTCCTACTTTCCAAGTCCCTAGCAATTATGAGCGCGACTCCTTCAGCTACCGAATTTGCAATTGGATCACTGTTTTTTGGTGTAAAAAAAGTTTCAAGGCACGAAATTAAACTGAGTAGTTGGTTCGCTCCTTCCTGTTGAAGCTGTGAATCTGAATACCAATGGATAGCGCGAATGATTATTTCCTCAAAATCATTAAGCTCTCGACTTTTTTTGTTTAATAGATCTGCAATAACAAAAACTCCAATAGTTTCCATTTCTCTTATGTTTTCATTCGATACTTCGAATTGACATAAAGGACCTATTGATTTGATCGCTATACCAAACCGTATATCCTCTGAAAAGGTTGGAACCAATCTTTTTGAAAAGCATACCTCTCCAAAAAGACCAATGGAAACATTGAGTTCAGGCCTATATAAGCTTGGAATCGAAAATCTTAAAACATCAAGAACACGCCTGGTTTCTTCTTCCGCACGTTCACGAGCCCTTATTGGCTCAGCAATAACGCGATGCACGGAGCAGACCATATTTTTTAACGAATTTAGACTTTCATGAATGCTTTGAACCGCAGCCTCCTTATCATGGCCTGAGTTCTTAGTTTGCATTATCACTGAGACTGCCTTTGAACTAAGCTGTAAGATTGCCTCCTCATTCATGATTTTAATGGTAATGGGGCCAATTTGAAATTCTGGCGAGAAAATCTTAATTCCTGTTAAAGGAAGATATACGGTCGTTTCTTCATTAAAATTTTCGAAATTTTTATTAATATGATTAAATTGGTTCGCCACTTTTTCGGTGGAGTTTTCTTTTTGAACTTTAATCAGCAGTTCGTCTAAAATTTTACTAATGTATTTTTCTGAAAATTTTTCTCCCCATCCTTCATTAAAAAAAAGGCGATCAATTAAGTTTTCATAGTCGTCCACAAAATCATCAATCAAACTAAAGCTTCCACTTTCACTACTATAAATTTTAAGCTTACCCTTACTCTCGATATTGGGGGAAGAAAGATTTTGTGCCAGGCGCAAAATCTGTGAAGCGATTTTAGGGGGGGGTTCATCTTTTCTATTCCGAATTGTTTTTTGGGGGAGAATATTTCATAAACCCTCAAACATTAACCAAGAAAACTAGAAGACTATAAAAGCGTTATATTTTTTTCTGAAACATCAAAAACAACAGTTTTTGCAAAAGATTATTGTGATTCAAAAAATTGCGCTGAAATCATTTACACCCCCGGCAAATAGACCTCGTTTTTCATGCTCCAACTAAGCATAAGCTGTGGGAAAAACCTTTCAGCTTTAATAAGAAACCAATTAAAAAACCATTCATTTTCACTTCCTGGACGGCAGCTTTTTTCGAGTAATTCTGGCTCATAACGGGCAATACTTCCAAGAATGAAGATCGCGGCAAAATAATACCCGGCTCTGCTTAATTGAACTTCATCGTTTTCATGTTTGAGTAGGTACCACCGAGGTTCATCTAACAGCACCAAGTAATTCCAAAGATTTTTTTCACAAAATTCACAAATCGAATCCCAGGCCTTTTTCCCAAAAGGGGTAGACACCTTTAAGCTACAACCGCTTTCACCAATCTGACAGATTCCTTTTAATTTTGGAAAATACGTAGACCAATTAGCGCGAAAATCTGATTCTTCCACGAACCGATAATCAAAATTCAACCTCACCTCTCCTGTTCGCATGGAACTTTCAACAAGTAGGGGTAGAGTATTGGATTTTCCGCGTTCTGGAGAATTGAATTCTAGCGAAACTTCAGCGATTCGACTAAGGCATGATTTGAGAGTAATTTCGGATTTATTTTGAAATGGCACACTCGAACATTCAAGGTACGAACTGAACGTGCCAGGTACTATTTGGGCTTTAGCTAATAAAAGATCAGAATTTTTAATGTATCTAAGACCATGGCTGGAGGGACTAATTTTTTCCGTGATTAGGGCCATTAGTCCGCGGAGTAGGTTTAGAAAGGAATAGTAAAGGGTAATGGGTTTAGTGAGGAGGGATGAACTCGACCCTGCATTTCTTAACTCACATGATTGACGAATTCTTATCGAGGCATAGGCAATACACTTCTCCCACTCAACAGCCTCTTGCTGACTTGTATAAATTCCAGAGATATATTCTGGTGTACTTAATCGCGCGACTCTTGCCCACACTTCCTCAAGAGGATTTTCTGAAGGAAAACGTGCCCCTTTCTGAAACGATCCCTGATATGGCAAATCTGAAAACATATCCTTACCAGAAATTACCCTTTAAGATTTTCTAATAAAAAAACTCCAATAACTTTTGTTTTTGAGACCGAAAAAACCCAGATATTAACCCTTGAAAACCCACCCTTTACAGGAGGACTTTCAGTATGGTTTTTGGAATAATACTTTTTAGATCAGAAAATGCAATTTATTAACCATCCCTTTCAATAAAGGCGCTCTCTCCGAATAGTTTTTAAATACTTTTCACATTTCAAGGTACAGATTTCTTAGGTCACGGCCCTCAAAAACATCCTAGTTTTTAGGTAAATCCTCCTCTACTTCAAAAAATACATGATTTTTTCCTGCATGTCTTTCACCGAATAACTCAGAAGGGGGGGATTTTCCACAAAATCTCTTCCTTTTTGAACATATCGTTTAGCCTCTCGGGCAATTTCAAAACTCTCGCCTTTTATTCTTAAATAGATACTCACGGGCCTACGCGGTGTGGCACTTACAATTCAAATTCGAATAGTGTGCTTCAGCGTTTCCAATAATTTTTTTGGTCGCTAATGCTTTAGTGAGGAAGATTAAAGGAATTTAGGTTTGACTTTGGCCCAAGATTGCCAAAATCCCTTGAGCACAACAACAAGCACAATCAAAGAAAAACAGGAAGGAGAAATTCTCGTAAGCCGTTGAAAATATGGTGCCCCCGACACGAATTGAACGTGCGGCCCGCGGTTTAGGAAACCGCTGCTCTATCCGACTGAGCTACGGGGGCATCCTTTATTTTTAACATACTGCTTTCAAATAAATAGTAGGAATCAAAGATGTTATGCGCGGTTAGGCCTAGGGGAAGAGTTTAATAAATTCTCTTCATTGATGTGGCTTTACCACTCGTTCATTCTTTTCGATCACCGCAGGAGGATGGCATGTGCATGCCCAGCGCACTTCAATCCAGTATTCCCGTTTTGTTAAATGATATCCGATTCGCCCATTATACAAAACCTGACCAGGCGATCCTAGACTCCTGACCTTACTAATTTCGTACGTTGTTTGAGAACAATATGGCAGGTGAATTCCGCGATGAAGATTAGCCCCATTGCTCAAAATTGGGGTGCGCAACGATTACACGTAAGATATCGGTGCGGGTAATCATGCCCAATAATTCTTTTTTCTCCGACACCACAGGCATGGCCCCAATCCGTTCCTCCAATAACACACGCGCAATAGCCGGCAAGGGGGCTTCCGGAGCGGCCACTAGCACGGGATGACTGACATAGGGCTCAATAGTCACCTTCCCCAGATAGGCTGCGCCTTTTATACCCATGAGAGCTGATTCGACGGTTCCACGCGAGAGATCGCGATCAGACAACATTCCAACCAGAGCCCCGGTTTTGGACTGAATCGGAATATGCCGGAAACGCTTGGCTTTCACAAGATCCCACGCCTGAGCCAACGATGCCGTCAAAGGCAGTGTCATGACAGGTGATGCCATGATATCCCGCGCGACCAGCTTCGATGATGTGGATTGTGAAAAGGCCTGCACCTCCTCATACAGGCGAAGTGGTGACGAAGCAGGATGTTTGCCGGCTGTTTGCTGCTGTGCTGGAGGTTCACCTCCAACGGGCTTGATCGCCGAAGTCTTGGCCACCTTGGCCACTCTTCGGTCTCGGAACACTCCGGCCTCATAGGGTAACTGCGCACCCCCTACGTCAATGACGGCAAACATGGCCTCCCTCCAGGAAGATTACTCATTTCCTAAGATTGATTCCGGCATGATGAATGGTAATTTCTTTAATTGCCGCAGTCTCTTCCCTTCGAAAAAACAGGCTACCCTCCTTCTCTTTATCATACAAGATTTGCGTTTGCTGGCAATCTCAGTAGGGCCGTAGATTGGGGAAAAAACGTGCATTGAATTCAAGCCGATAGACGAGGGCGTCGTGTAAAACATGGAATCTTTTTTGGGAAACCGTTACAGTTGTGCAACGTTTTATTGAGACGAGATGTCACAACACTGTCTCCTTCACTAGGAATGGAAGCCACCAGGCCTTCTAGTTGTTCATATGGTTCCCTCTTCTCAGTACTATGTCCCCATCCTGGCAGGATTGTTTTTGGCCGAATGGATTGCCCTGGCCATTCACCCTCTTCACCGCCATGACTGGATCCTTGAAAATATTCTGCTTTTTCTCGTCGCCCCGATTCTAGTCGTAACCTATCGGCGATTTCCCTTCTCGAAAGTTTCCTACACGCTCCTCTTTGTCTTTGGATGTCTGCATGCCCTCGGCGCGCATTATACCTATGCGGAAGTTCCCTATGATGCCTGGTGGAATGGGCTCACCGGCCTCTCCCTCAATGACCTGTTTGGTTGGGAACGGAACAACTTCGACCGCTTCGTTCATTTTTTGTATGGGCTGTTACTCGCCTACCCGATTCGGGAAGTGTATTTGCGAATTGCCGGGGTCCGAGGATTTTGGGGTTATGCCTTACCGTTGAGTTTCATCATGTCGACATCCATGATTTTTGAGCTAGTTGAATGGGCTGCGGCGACAATTTTCGGTGGCGACTTAGGAATGGCGTACCTCGGAACGCAGGGCGATGAATGGGATGCCCACAAGGACATGGCCCTGGCGAGCTTAGGAGCGTTCATCGCCATGATAATCACCGCCGCAATTAACCTCCACCTGCAACGGGATTTCGCTCAGCAATGGGCCGAGAGTCTTCAAATCAAACATTCTTCTCCCTTAGGAGAGCAGGAAATATCCCGCCTGCGGAGGCAGCAAGGAAAATAACGAAAAGGCGAAATTACAGATAATCGATGGCAAGCTCGAAACCAGAAAGGTCAAAAGAAGAAGGCGGTCTAGGGCAAAGGTGGTACCGGAATCCGCAAGGAATACAAATTTCGGAAGCTTTTACCCAACACCTTTTCCTCGATCAGCCAGCCACATCTGACTGATTTCGACCAGACCCTTGCGATACCGCAGCTACCAAAAGAACGATCTCCTAAGAGGAAAATAGGCTTTATTCTTCCCAAAGAAAGTATGGCATTCCAGGGATATGGACAATTGCAGATAAATGGGCAAAATGCGAGGAATATAATGTTCGTCAGGGCATGAAGCCGGAACATTGACACAATACAGATAGGGATTGACCAATCTGGGAATGGGTCCTTTCAAATCTAAAACGCTGCAGACTGAAGAAGTATCCTTGAGAGGGTCCGCATACATTTCCACTTGAACAATCGAAGGATCCCGAGAGCCACAATGCACCTGCACCTCAAATGCCCAACTTTCTCCTACTCGAGCATATAGGCCTCCGCCCACCAGCCATCAGATTCTCTTCTAGCGACGCATCTGGTTTACAACCAATACTGGGCAGGCCTGTTCCGTGCGACCTTGCGCGACACCCGCAATGACAGATAACGATCAGGCCCCATGAGCCCTAACGTCGACCTCTTGAAAACTTGCTTTGAGGCAGGCCTCCTTTGTGGGGAGTTTCGGGCTAAAACGGCGCTGGGGTTTGACTGCGATTTGAGGGACTCAATTGCACACCTTCCCCAATCGATAGGCATTGTGGAGATATTGAGCAACCATGCGCTGGGTATTGAAAAACGCGCCGTTCATCGCAATCGCCTGCCGCATGATTTCGACAAACCGCTCATGCTCCTTATAAAAACAGGGCAAGACCTTCTCTTCCAGTTTTCTGTAGAGTTCGGTCGCATGCCATGCGTCCGTATCAGGCTGAGATTTCATACAGGATTCCACCCGATCGCCGATCGACCAGCCGCTCACGCCTTCCAGGTGCCCCTCAATCCACCAACCATCGAGCACACTCAAGCTGGGAACTCCATTCATCGCCGCCTTCATCCCGCTTGTCCCTGATGCTTCCAGCGGTGGCAACGGTGTATTGAGCCACACATCGACACCGGCACAAAGCATCTTGGCCACCTCCATGTCGTAATTGGTCAGGTACGACACCGCGATCACACCCTTCAGCGCATCACGCATTTCGTGTATATGTGCGATCAAGTCCTTGCCCTCGCGGTCGTGTGGATGCGCCTTGCCGGCAAAAACGATCTGGACCGGCCCGGCTTCGCGGACAATCTTCTTAAGCCGGTCGAGATCCTGAAAAATCAGGCCGGCACGTTTGTACGCCGCAAACCGACGGGCGAATCCTATCGTTAGCACCTGGCGATCGAATCCCGCGTTCGATTCTCGATTCACATACTCGACCACCGAGCGCTTAGCTTCCACATGGGCCGCCCAGATGTCCGAGGTGGGAATACTCACGGCATAGCGCAGCGAGAGTTGATCGCGACGCCAATCCGGGAGATGGGCATCGAAGAGCTTCTGAAAGGGCGGAGCGGTCCACGTGACCGCGTGGACTCCATTGGTGATGGAATGAATCGGGTAGCCGGGAAACATGCTGTGCGAGATTTCCCCATGTTTCATCGCCACTCCGTTGACATACCGCGAGCCCCGCAGAGCCAGTTGTGTCAGATTGAGTGTCGCCTTAGCACCGGAGGCCTTGAGTATGGACCACCAGCGATCGCCCAACACCTGGCGCGCGAGTGTCTCAGGAAATTTATCGTGCCCTGCTGGCACGGGAGTATGGGTCGTAAACACGCACTGTTCACGAATCGCTTCGATCAGCTCATCTGAAATCGAATCAGACTGGCCCCGCAAAACTAGCTTCTCCTCACCAAGTGCCAGAACGAGCAAGGCGGCGTGTCCCTCATTCAAATGAAACCGACGAATGTCTGTATAACCGAGAGCCCGCAAGAGTCGAAACCCTCCAACCCCCAGCACCACTTCCTGACATAAGCGATACCGATCGTCGCCTCCATAGAGCACATCCGTCAGCCTCCGATCCCATGGTTGATTTTCGGCCACGTCTGTATCAAGCAAATACACTGGAACAACATGCCCGGACTCGCCTGTGACGCGATACCTCCAGGCCCTGACATGGACCGTGCGACCTTCGATATCGACAGTGGCCCGCTCGTCGATCAGTTCAGTGAAATCTTTGATCGGCCACGAAACAGGCTCTTCACTTTGCCGACCCTGCGCATCCAGCTTCTGAAAAAAGTACCCTCGGCGGTGCACCAAGGACACCGCCACCATCGGCACCTCGAGATCTGCAGCTGAACGAATCGTGTCACCGGCAAGAACGCCAAGTCCTCCCGAATAAGTCGGCATCCCGGACTCAAGGCCGATCTCCATGGAAAAATAGGCAACGAGCGGAGAAGCAAGATCAGACATGGCGATATCCTTTCTTACGGCTTTGGTTTCAACAGAACCACGATGGAACGAGGACGTACCCTGTAGGTCAACGACCGAAGTGCTTGTTCTTGCCCTGGCTCGCAAAAGTCTTCCGGGCTAGCCAAGCTGGTATCGATGACCCTCCGCCAGTCAGACATTTGACCTTCCTGGACGGTGAATAGCAAATCTTTCCAATAGCCGTTGATCATCACGTAGAGGTCATCGTCCTGCTGTGAGGAACCAGACAGAAAGAATGAAAGGCTATGAGAGTCGTATGACAGATCTATGTCTTTTCCCACGCCATACCAATGCACATCCTCGCGCCAAAAACGGCTTCGACCGAGCGACGGATGGGCCTTACGAAAAGCAATCATGTGTTTGAAAAATCGAAATACGTCCTCATTCCGTTGCAAAAGACTCCAGTCCAACCAGGTTGTCTCGTTGTCTTGATTGTAGGGATTGTTGTTCCCTCCCTGGGTGTTCATAAACTCGTCGCCCGCGCAAAACATCGGAGTTCCATTAGACAGAAATAATAGGCAGCAGAAATTCTTGACCTGACATTTTCGTAAGGCCATCACGTCGGCAGGCACTCCAGCGTCGCCCTCCCATCCACAATTCCAACTGTAGTTATCGTCGCAGCCATCCTCATTTTGATGACCATTGGCCCAATTGTGTTTATTGTTATAGGCAACGAGATCGTAGAGTGAGAATCCGTCGTGACAGGTCACGAAATTGACGCTTTGGTAGGCATGGTAGGCATGCAGAAGTTGATCGGGGAAGAGGTCGTCACTGCCGTACAGCCTGGTCATCAGCGACGGCACAGTCCCATTATCCCCTTTAACGAACGAGCGAACATCGTCGCGAAACTTCCCATTCCACTGTAACCAGTTCAGGCCGGGGAAACTTCGTCCAAGCTGATAGGATGACAGATCCCAGGCTTCGGCGATAAGGCGAATTTTCTTGAGTTCCGCTAGCCCACTGATTTCAGCGATGATCGGCGGATCATCCAGGTTGATGGAGCCGTCGGTGTTTCGCGTAAACAGCGACGCCAGATCGAAGCGGAAGCCGTCTACATGCATCGCTTCCGTCCAATACAGCAGGCTCTCTACGACCATACGACGTACATAGCGATTCGCGGAATGCACGACATTGCCGGTTCCCGTATCGTTCCGATACCAGCGCCGGTCATCCTCCAATAGGTAGTAGGTCGTATTATCGATCCCTCGATATGAATAGGTCGGGCCGTTTTGATTGCCTTCGGTGGTGTGGTTATAGGCCACATCGAGCAGTACTTCGATGTCGGCTTCATGCAGAGCCTTGACCATGGCACGAAATTCCATGACCTGGCTTCCCGCCACGGCACTATGGACATACTCGTGGTGGGGTGAAAAGAAATTGAGGGCCATGTACCCCCAATAATTCCCTTCTTGGGGATCAAACTGCTGGACCGGAAGCAGCTCGACGGCGGTCACACCAAGTTCCTTGAGGTAAGGGATCTTTTCGATCACCCCAGCATAGGTTCCACGCGTGTCGGGACCAACCCCGGAGTTGGTTCTCATTGTGAATCCCTTCACATGCATTTCGTAGATCACCAAATCATACGTGTGGCGCGGGAGCTTATCGGGGCCTTCTTCGAATGGCTCACGGTTGGGTTGAATGACTCCAAGGGGCGCATGTCCGGCGTTCGAGCCAGATTCTCTGGCGGCTTCCCGATCGAACCCTTCAGGGAAAAAAACCCCTTTGGCATAGGGATCCAGCAGAATCTTTTCCGGGTCGAAGCGATGGCCTTCCGAAAGATCGAATGGCCCCTCCACCTGATAGGCGTAATATTCTGTACCGTACATTTGTGACGCCGGAATCCGACAGTGCCAGATTCTCCCCGATTTATTGATGAGATAGTTGAGATGGAACTGGATCGTTGGGTTGACGACATCATCAGATGTATACAACAACAAAGTCACACCTGTGGCATGCTTGGAATAGAGTGCAAAGTTGAACGCTTGTTCTTCCTCAACCCATGAAACTCCCAACGGAGATGAGGAACCTTCGCTCTGAGCCCAACGATTCACAGGCATACCTATCCTCTTGTGCTCTCTGTCAGCGGGTATAGATCGCGACTACGTCATTTCTGAACGCCAGATAGATCCTGAGACCCACACCTTCAACCGGCCAAGATGGTCCGGCTCACGATGCCGCAAGTATCTTCCTCCGTCGCACAGGCGCTCCAAGGTCATTAGCGGCTTTCAAAGAATCGCCAGCTAATATACCCAACCCCCCAGAATAAATCGGAAGGGCCTCGCAAAGGCCAAACTCCATACTGAAGTAGGCCACGCCACGAAGGTGTGCCGCGGGATAGGTTTGAGCAAACCAACCGGGATCCTTGAGATACTCGGTCCGCTGGTCCAACCACATACGCATGTCATTTTTTAACGCTGGATCCTGGGCGGCCTCTGCGAATTGGCTTTCCGGGGCGTTTCTGCCGGATGAAATACGGATTATCTGTCCGTTCCCGAGCCACCGGATCAAGTCATTCCCAGGATCGATTACTGAAGTGGCTCCACGTCCAACGAAGATCCAGAGCCAATTCAGTTAAATTCTCCAAGCCCTGAGGCATCGGACGATTGTAGAAATAGGAAGAAGTGCTGGATTCATGAGGATGACTATTCATACTTAACCTCCCATGATAACGGCCTAAAGAATGTCTCTCATTTGCTCACGGCAATGGACTGACGAAATAGTCCAAGACTGAACAGAAAGAAAACTAAGCCTAGCCCTGTGACAGCCAGGAATTCAGGCCACACAATGTCAAAGCCAGCCCCACGATAGATGATGGTCTGAGCAAAGCTGACAAAGTGCCGTGAGGGAAGTAACAACGTGATGGTCTGCAGCCAATCAGGCTGACTCTCCACGGGAGTCGATCCCCCCGACAGCAGATATAGCGGCAAGATTACGAGAATAATGAGGAGCGCAAATTGCGCCATAGATCTCGCAACCGTCCCCAAAAAAATGCCCAGGGCTGTGGCAAAAAAGAGATAGAGCACCGTCCCGCCAAGAAAAAGGGCTTTCGAGCCTGCGATCGGCACCGACAAGATCCCCTCCACGACCAACAGAAGGGAAACAACCGTGGCAACCAACACTATGAGAGCGTTAGCCCAGACCTTGGCCATTGCGATTTCAAAAGACGTCAAGGGCATCACGAGCAAATGCTCAATCGTGCCGTGCTCTCGCTCACGAAGCAGTGCGGCACCAGTCAGAATTATAGTCAACATAGTGATTTGATTGATGAGAGCCACAATGCTGTGAAACCAGGATGAGGTACGATTGGGGTTAAACGCCGTCCGAGTGACCAGCTCGACCGCACGCCTTTGCCCTTGGTTTGTCCCTTGCCGAAAACGCGCAATTTCATCAACAATAATGTTCTGGATATAACTCGCTCCGATGCTGGCCTGCATTACCGCGGTCGCATCGATGTTCACCTGAATCTCTGGCTGGCGATCAGCAATGACATCGGCCTCGAATCGTGCCGGAATGTTCAGCACAAACATGAATCGACCTTGGTCCATCCCCGAATCAATGGCATCGGCCGAGATAAGCTGAGGCTCACGAAAATACGGTGCATAAAAGGCTTGGGTAATCTGTCTGGAAAGGGCTGAACGGTCTTCATCGACAAGGGCGATGGATGCGTGGTGGACCTCGGATGAAATTCCCGTCGCCATCGAGTAAACACTAAAAGTAAAGGAATACATCAGCAGCAGGACGATAACGGGATCACGTTGCAGGCTACGCAATTCCTTGATGCCGAGCCAGAAGATGTTTCGCAGCCAATCCATCGCTAGCGGTCCTGCTTCTTAAGGGCCATAGCGCTGATGATCGTCAATACCGGGAAAAACGTGGCGAGGGCCAGAAGGTTTGGCCATAAATCTTGAAACTTGAGCCCCTTTGTGAAAGCTCCAACGCTCATATGCATATAGTAGGTAGCCGGCCAAAAGGAGCCAATGAACTTCGCACCGCCATCCAGCGTGGAGACCGGCTGCAACATGCCCGAAAACTGGATGGTCGGCATCATGGCCAGGATGGCGGTCGCAAAGACGGCTGCCACCTGAGTCGACGTAAAGGAAGATACAAGCAGGCCGATCCCGGTCGTCGCCGTGACGTAGAGGAGTGCACCGAGGGTCAAGGTGAGACCGCTCCCCTTGAGGGGGACTTGAAACACGACAATCGCCATAACGACCAGGAGCCCATAGTTCAGCATCCCGATCGCAACGTAAGGGAGTTGCTTTCCAAGTAGAAACTCAAGCCGGGTGGTCGGCGTCACAAAGAAGTTGGTCATCGAACCAAGCTCCTTTTCCCGAACTACGCTGACCGCCATTAAGATAGCAGGAATCAAGATGAGAAGGATGGCCTGGACGCTCGGTACCATGGCATAAATACTTTCGAAGCTCGGATTATACCGGTAACGCGTTTCAATCCTAACCGGGAGCGCGATTGAGGCGTTCCCGAATTCTTGAAGAGTGAGATTTTTGAGGTACCTCAAGTGGATGCCTTGCACATACCCCTGAATGGTTTCCGCTCGGAAAGGCATTGCCCCGTCAATCAAGGCAGACACGACCGGCTGGCTTCCCCGCTTGAGGTCTCGGCCGAAGTGGGGCGGAATCTCGATGGCAAATGAAATATCGTGCGCCTTCAGTCGCTCTATCATCTCTGTTTGAGAATGCAAGGGCAGTTGTTCAAGGAAATATCGAGGGTTGCTCGAGAGGTTCTGGAGATAGATACGACTTTCTGGGGACTGATCGAGATCGAGAACCGCATATGGCAGGTTCTCGACATCCGTAGTAATCCCAAATCCAAAGATCAACATGAGGATTGCGGATCCCACAAACGCAAAGGCCAGCCGAATTGGATCTCTTAGCACCTCCAGCATTTCGCGATGACTATAGGCGAGGAGTCGCCTAAGACTCACCGCAGGCTCACGACGAGGGGCTTTTGTCACGTTTCCGGTGGACACGGTTTGTGCGTTCGTTTGGCGTGTAGTGAACTCGGTGGTTTCTTCTTCCGCCTCACCCATCGCATCCTGAATGAAGCCGATGAAGGCCTCCTCAAGGTCCGACCCACCTCGAGCCATGAGCAGAGCCGTCGGGGTATCACACGCAAGCACCTTGCCCGCATGCATGAAGGAGATACGATCGCAGCGCAGCGCCTCATTCATGAAATGAGTCGAGATAAAGATCGTGACATTCTGGTTACGGGAAATGTCGGCGAGGAGTTGCCAAAATTCGTCTCGGGCGACAGGGTCCACACCGGAGGTGGGTTCATCGAGAATGAGCATTTCCGGCTGGTGAATGAGAGCAACGGCAAGTGAGAGCCGCTGGCGTACGCCTAGCGGTAACTGGTCGGCTAGTTGCTCCATATGTTCAGCGAGGCTGAAGCGGCCAACGAGCTCGTCAATTCGGGTTACTATCTTCTCTCGCGGCAGGTGAAAGAGACGTGCATGCAGAACAAGATTTTGTCGCACGGTCAACTCACTATACAGCGAAAAAGCCTGCGACATGTAGCCGACACGTTTACGAGTTTCGAGGTTACTGGCTTTCACTGGTTTTCCAAACAGCAAGGCCTCACCTTCAGAGGCAGGAAGAAGCCCCGTCAGCATCTTCATCGTAGTCGTTTTTCCACAACCGTTTGAGCCCAGAAAGCCGAAGATCTCCCCACGCTCAATCGAAAAGCTGACGTTATCGACCGCCGTGAAATGACCAAAGCGCCGCGTGAGGCCCTTGGCGACGATGGCGGGCTCACCATCGACTTCATGTCGTGGCGGAATCGTTAGTTTGCACTTTCCCCCGCGCTTGTCCTTAGGCAAAAGCGCGACGAACGCCTCCTCCAAGCTCTCTAAGCCCGTTTGCGTTCTAAGTTCTTCCGGCGATCCTGTTGCCAAGATTTTCCCAGCATCCATAGCGATGAGCCAGTCAAATCGCTCAGCCTCATCCATATAGGCTGTGGACACGAGCACGCTCATGCCGGTGCGCCCTGTTCGGATGCTGTCGATCAGGGCCCAGAACTGACGGCGGGAGAGGGGATCAACACCAGTGGTGGGCTCGTCGAGAATAAGGAGGTCCGGGTCATGGATAAGGGCACAACACAGTCCGAGCTTCTGTTTCATTCCACCCGAAAGCTTCCCAGCCGGTCGATCTGGAAACGGATCAAGCCCCGTCGCCTTTAAGAGCGACCCAATACGCGCGTGACGCTCACTCCCCGATTGCCCGAACAGTCGACCAAAAAAATCCAAGTTCTCAAAGACGCTCAACTCCGCATAGAGATTCTTCCCCAACCCTTGCGGCATGTAGGCAATGCGCGGATAGGTGGCAGTGCGGTGTCGAACGTTGGTCATGTCACCACCCAGCACTTGGATTGTCCCAACTTGGATCTTTCGCGCCCCGGCAATCAGGCCTAGCAAAGTCGATTTTCCGACACCGTCGGGGCCGAGGAGTCCAACCATACAACCGGACGGGACCTCTGTCGTCACATCATCAAGGGCACGCGTCTTTCCATAGAGATGAGTGACATTCACCAAACTCGCGGCTCCCACACTTTTGCTAGGCATGGCGCACACGTTATTGCGGGTCGCCGGGGTAACGTTTCTCAAGAACATCGGGCCAGGCTGCCTTATCATCGAGCCGCACATAGGCCACACCTCGCACCCCAGTTTTGACTTTTTCAATGTGCTTGAGGACCAATTCCTGCGGTATCTTGACCTTGACACGAAACATTAATTTTTCTCGTTCACTCAGAGTCTCAACCTGCTTGGGCGTAAACTGTGCTTCCGGGGCGACGAAGCTTACCATCGCTGGGACGGCATACTCAGATGTTGCGGCGTCGAACACAATTCGCCCTTCCGCGCCAACCGAAACCCGTGCGGCGTCACGCGATGGGAGAAAAATTTCCATGTACACCTCGCCCAAATCCACAAGGGTCAGAACTTTCCCACCCGCCGCCAGAACTTCCCCTTCCTGGGCTAGCCGATAAAGAACGCGCCCCACCACCGGAGTTCTCAGAAGAGCATCATCAATCTGCGTCTGAATTCTCTTTACCGCCGCCCGTGCCGCATCAACGGCTCGGCGTTGTGTGACAAGATTCGCTTTTGCCGCGTTAACGGCAGCTGCGGCCGTGTCCTTCTGACTTTGCCGTTGATCGAGCGTCCGTTTTGATAATGATCCCCTGTGGACCAGGGGTAAGGCACGAGTCAGTTCCTGCTGCGCGAGTTTTCGTTCACTTTCACGTTGCACAATCTCGGCCTCGACCTGCGCAACTGCTGCTTCAGCCTGAGCCAGTTGAGCTTTAGCTTGGTCCCTCTCCGCGTCAAGCTCAGCCGTATCCATTTTGGCCAATACCTGATGCGGTTGTACCATGTCCCCTTCATCCACGAATATTTTTTGCACACGGCCAGCATATTTGGAAGCGATGTCGACTTGATCGGCTTCGATCCTGCCATTGCCAAATACGATCCCCTCAAACAGTGGTGACTGCTGACCCTGCCACCATTGCCAACCGCCAGCAAACCCCGCTACGACAATGACGCCCAGCACCACTTTTCTTATCATTTTTCCTCTCACAGGCTTCCTCCCCTCAATCCCCTATTTTCTTTGTGCAGGTATTCGGGCCGCTCCCTTTTGATCCTTGACAGGAAAGCCACGCTCCCCGTTCTCTTGCCGACGGTCATCGGGTCCTATGCTGTCGGACTCACGACTCGATTCCGGTGCCAAGTTCGCCCAACCCCCACCAAGCGCCTTGTAGAGGCTAATCACATTTGTGGTCACTTGGCCGTTACTTTCCGCCAATTGATCTTGAAGAGTGAGCAAGGAGCGTTGTGCGTCCAAAACTGTGAGGAAGGTACTCTCCCCCCCGCGATATTGGTCTTGAGCAATCTCCACAGTCCGTCGTGTGGCATGTTCTGCTTCGACCAACGATTGACGACGGATCATCTCTTTGCCGTAGGCCACCAATGTGTCCTCAACATCCTGCAACGCGTTCAGCACAGCACCTTCATAGGCGATCAATGCCTGTTCTTGCCTAGCGTTTTGGACCTCGATGTTACGCCGAATACGGCCTGCATCAAAGATATTCCACTGCACAGAAGGGCCGATGTTGAACACACGGCTAGTCGGTACGAAAAAATCGCTCACACCAAACGACTCTAATCCAATAGATCCGATCAGGATAAACTTCGGATACAGATCTGCCTTGACGACACCCACTTTGGCCGTCTGTGCGGCGAGTTCCCGCTCAGCTCGTCGAACATCAGGTCTTCGTCGCATGACGTTGGCAGGCACACCAACCGCCACACGTGGTGGGGCCAGGGGTACGGGCTTACGTTTGCGCAGTTCCTCATTGAGCGAACCCGGAGGTTGGCCGAGCAGCACGGCCAGACGATGCTTGGCCTGGGCAAGAGCTGTCTCAAAGGCCGGAATTTTCGAACGCGTGGATTCAAGATTCGATCGGGCCTGCTCGACATCGAGCCGAGACACTTCTCCTCCCTCGAAATTAGCCTGGACAAGTTCAAGGGTCTTGGCCTGTGCGTCCCGGTTCGCTTCCGCCACAGCCACTCGTGTTTGGAAGGACCGCACTTCCACATAGTTGAGTGCCACCTCCGCTAAGAGCGTGACCAAGACATCCCGATAGTCCTCCTCACTCGCCACGAACTCCGCAGTAGAAGCCTCCACTTGGCGTTGAAGTCGCCCGAAGAGATCCAGTTCCCAGGTGGCATCGAAACCTCCCTCGTAAAGCGACGTCGTCGCAGCCAACACGTTGTCCTGATTCGTCCCAAATCGAAAACGCCGGCGTGAAACGGATCCAGACGCATCAAGAGTAGGAAAGCGATCCGCTTCACTAATGCCACGCTGAGCCCGAGCTTCGAGAATACGTGCTGCAGCTTGGCGAAGATTCAGACTGCCAACAACCGCACGATCGATAAAGCTTGTGAGTTCGGGATCGTTCAACGTCGTCCACCATTGGCTCAATGTGGCCTGGTCCATTGGGTCCCCACTGAGCCCGCCTGACAACTCACTGCTGAACGCATCCGGCGTCGTCAGTTCGGGAGGAACATAGTCTGGGCCGACCTTCAGACACCCTTCAGCTAGGAGGCTGATAAAGAGAGTCAGCAGTAAAACCATGCCTTTCATGATGTGTAGTCGTTTCTCCAACAGGTATCCTATTTCCACTCTTAGACGGGGAAACCATGTGCTGACCAGGCATTCTCCCGTTTGCATTCTTTAACGTGGCAGTCGAGGCATCGTATATACAGGTTCAACTGGCCAAGCCTGACCGATCCTACCGACCAAGAGAACGGACATACGCGAGGACAGTGGTAATTTCTTCATCGGATAGGACAAATCTCCACATCCCCATGGGCGTATTGGGAATTCCCATGTGGATGCTCTCCCAGAGCTCCTTATCCGTTTTCTGTTGAATGTTGGAGACTGTGAGATCTGCAACCGGAGGATAAAAATGCGGATACCCATCGCCCCTGCCCTCAGGACCATGGCAGATTTGACAATGCTTCACATAGAGAGCTCTCCCCTCTTTTAGATCGACCTCTTCCGAACGTGATGGAATCGGGAGCAGCAACTCCATCACCATGAGGACAAGGAGGATGACAACGTGACGTTTCATATCCCACGCTCTCAGAAACGAAACCACCCTTCACATCCGGGTTTTTCAAGCGGGACCCACAAGGAAGCACACATCTCCATAGATGCGATGGTCCTCCCTTCCTCTACTTTCGCTGACACGGGGTCGGGGCCTTCATCCCTTCTGGCAGACGAGTCCGGGTATCCACACAAGCGTCATCTAATTGCTCTTGAGATAAACCATGCGCATACCGAAGGGCTACCCCCTGTATTTTCGTCCCTCGAAACGAAGCGTCCGTCACATTCGCTCCACGCAAATCAGCTCCATAGAGGTTAGCACTATCCAGGTTCGCTTCTTGTAAATTCGCGTTAAACATCACTGCGAATTCCAACGAGGACCAGGAGAGATCGGCTTCGACCAAGTTGGCCCAAGACAAATCCGCACCTTCTAAACTGGCCCGTTGCAAATTGGCTTTGGACACATACGCTTCATCCATTTCAGCCCGGACGAGATTACTGTCACTCAGGTTGGCTCCCAACAAATCGGCTTCCTGGAAATTGGCTCCGGCACATTTGGCTTTGTGGAGGTTGGCATGATAAAGCACCGCCCGCTCCAACGTGGCTTCACGAAGATCGGCTTCTTCAAGAATAGCCTCATTCAGATTGGCCCCGCCCAAATCAGCAGCCGACAAATCGGCCCCCCGAAAATCTGTTTCTTGAAGATTGCTTCGACTGAGGTCGGCTTCAACCAACTTGGCATGCGCAAACAAGGCCCGATGGAGATTCGCTTCTCGAAGATCCGCACGAACCAGATAGGCTTCTTCCCCATTCACCATTTCCAAATCAGCACCCACCAGGTACGCATCCTCCAAATCAGCCCCACGGAGACTGCCTGAACGCAATCGAGTCTCTGCTAAGTTTGCCTCTCGCAAATCTGCTTCCGAGAAATTGGCCTGGCTCAAATCCGACTTTCGAAAGTTGGCGAGGCGCAACTTGGCTCCGGCGGCGTTGGCCCCACGCATATCCACAGCATAGAGTGAGGCTTCAGTGAGGTTCGCTCTGTGAAAATTGACATGAACAAGAATCGAAGCCGTAAAGTCGGCCCTTGCGAGATTGGCTCCTTGAAAATTAACACCACTGAGGTCATACTCACGGAAATCGGCGCCACCTAATTCCGCGCCGCACAAATTCGCTGGCTGGGCACTGGAATCCCGTTGATGGGAAACCCATTTGGCATGGTCCATTAACATCGCATGGAGAACGTCTGGGCTCACCGAACGACCCACGTACTCCCCAGTACAACTCCCCGCCTCTCCTGAAAGGGGCTTCTGGTGAACATGGTCTGCCCACGAAGGAGCAACGGACAGAAGACTCAAACCCACACATACCAACACGACAAGACGGCATCTTCTCGCGATTTTCCACCTTTGCCTACCAACCCGGAATTTCACCAATTTCAGCCTCACTTTCTTTGTTTATACTCGGGACTACCGCATCACCAACACCGATTCCGGCGAATAGGTATTCACCCATTCCGAGACACTTCCCAACGTAAACCGTTCAATACCCGAAAGACCTTTTGAGCCGACACAGACCAATGGTGTTTTCAATCGTTGAGCCGCCTCAACAATCTGAGTTCGGGGATTTCCCTCTAAGAGTTCCGTATCCACTTGAAAACCCGCCTTGAGAAGGTGTTTTCTGGCATTCGCCAACAGGACGTTGGTTTGCTTCCGAACGGGAGCCATAAGCGCTTTGGCTTGCCGCTTCCCCAACAATTCCAACCCCAAGTCCGTCAACTTTTCTGGAACAACAGAAACCACATGCAAACGAACCTCATGAGGATCTAACCAGGTGATAATTTTTCTCATCGCGCGTTTGGATGCCTGAGACCCGTCCAAAGCCAATAAGACCGGTAAGGGAAACTGTAATGCTCCTTTCACCATCAAGACAGAACAGGGCGCATGGGTCACCACTTTTCTGGACACACTCCCCAACAAATATCCCGGAACATCGGTCATCCCTCGTGATCCGACCGCAATACAATCAGCGCCCATCTTTTCACTGGCTCGCAAGATAGCCTCGGAGACATCGCCTTTCATAACCATCGTGTTCAGAGAAATCGCTCTATTGGTCCCTGCTTGGTTCAACGCCACCTTGAGCCGTTCAACATGCCCATGCAACAGATTCTGACTCGCCTGAGTCATCTTCTCGGATAGAGCAGACCACGAAACAGCCTGACCAGCTTTCGGAAGCCGACGATTCCCACGGGGCCCGGAAGGCAATACATGCAATAAGACAATCTCTTTGACCCTGTGTCGTAAGACGGTTCCTACACCCTGCATCAACAAACGAGAGAAGTCTGATCCATCAACGGGACATAAAATTTTCATCTTTCTAGGACTCCCAATGAACAATGAAACCATCTTTCGGCTTCCCTGGTTGTTACGCACAAATCTTGCCAACAATATGGGGCACGGAACATCACCTTTTTCTTTGCAATCGAAATTTGGCATTCCATTTTTTGCCACACAGCTTTTAACATGCCCCTATTTGGGACTTTTGTCTTTTTGGTAACTGTCGCGTTTTTCCCCTCTTGGCCACACACAATCCCTTTCATTGCACTTCCGCTTAGTCCCCGACCTTACTTTTTCTGGATGATCTACATCCCACAGGAACACAATGAGGCATTGAGCCTTTGGCACTTCCCTTGCTGACTTCCATACTCAGGCACACTTCTGATGAGGCATTAACCATGAACAATCTCCTTTTCCAACGCATCTTACTCCCTGTCGATTTTGCTCCGGTCTCCCGAGAGGCCTTTTTGCTCGGCCTTCGTCTTGCCCACCAATTTCAGGCTCAGGTGTTCCTGCTTCATGTGATTGATACGAAAGCTCTGGATGCCTTGAATGCCTTAGGGCTCGCCCTGCCAAGCGAAGAGAAAGCGCAAAAAAAACGACTCCATCACCAGGCCAGACTCCTGGCAAGGGGGCTCCTGGCGGAGCCAGCGGCCAAGGGATTAAAGATGACCCGGTTACTACGGGAGGGGAAACCGTTTATCGAAATTGCACGGACGGTTCGAGAAGAAAAAATCGATCTGGTTGTCATGGGGAGTTATGGCGGGCAAACAGGGGATATCAGTCACATTTTTTTTGGCAGCACTGCGGAAAAAATCGTACGGACAGTCCCCTGCCCGGTGCTGACTGTTCCCTATCCATTTAACAACCTGACTAAACGCGTAGATATCAAAATCTCCCAACCAGCAAAAAAGGCGACCAAAGGGAAAAAGGCCCAAGTCTCCTCATAAAAAAATTTCTCTCTGCTACATCGTGTGTTCTCGACAAACGTGTTTCCCATGGAACTCGTCCCAAAAATACTGATCACGTTGGGAGTCCTTTTTCTTCTCGGCCTCTTAACGGATCTCCTCGGACGCCGTACCCCTTTACCACGGGTGTCCTTATTACTGTTAGCCGGTTTTGCCATTGGTCCTTCAGGATTGGACGTCTTGCCGGATTTCCAAGATGACTGGTTTCCCGTCGTCACGGATATCGCATTATCCATGGTGGGATTTTTGTTGGGTCATGCCCTAACCATGTCGTCACTGCAAAAACGTGGAAAATGCGTTTTATGGATATCTCTTGGGGCCGTTATAGGAACGGCACTCACCGTCTTCATTGGACTTATTCTGCTAGGCATCCAACCGGCAGTCGCACTCATCCTAGCTGGCATTGCCTTGGCAACTGATCCCGCCGCAACCATAGACGTTATTCACCAAACGCAGTCAGAAGGTGAATTCTCGAAAATTCTGGAAGGAGTCGTGGCCATTGACGACGCCTGGGGATTAATTGTTTTTAGTTTTCTCATGGCCATCGTCCAAGCTCTTTATGGAAATGGTGAAGGATGGAACATTCTTCTGTTAGGCGTGTGGGAAATCGTAGGTGCCTTGCTCCTCGGCATCATTCTGGGCATCCCCATGGCCTATATCACAGGGCGGATCAAGCCTGGCGAACCGACTCAAGCCGAAGCCTTGGGCATCGTCCTCTTGTGTGGAGGGTTATCAGTCTTGTTGAACATCTCATTTATTTTGTCGGGAATGGTATTAGGAGCGACTGTGGCCAATTTAGCCACACATCATCGGCGTCCCTTTACCGCAATAGAAGGAATAGAATGGCCCTTCATGATTCTTTTTTTTATCTTGGCCGGGGCCTCACTTGATATGACGGCATTGCAAGCCACCAGTCTCCTTGGAATTGCCTACATCCTCTTACGGCTCCTTGGACGAAGTCTTGGGGCATGGGGAGGAGGAATCATCGGCGGGGCTCATCCTATCTTTCAACGGTGGATGGGTATGGCACTCTGGCCTCAAGCTGGAGTGGCCTTGGGCATGGCACTCCTCGCCAGCCAACATTTCCCAACCTTGAAAGATGTCATTTTACCGATTGCCATTGGCTCCACGATTTTTTTTGAGTTAATCGGCCCGGTCATGACAAAGAAAGCCCTCATCAAAGCAGGGGAAGGTCGGACAAGCCATGAAGTTTGGACCTAAAGAGACATGACTGTTCAGATAAACCAGAGGTCCAGTCACTCGAATCTCGGCGCGGTCGTCTCAGTGCGCGGCAGCGTGGTCGATGTCCGGTTCGACGACCATGTGCCCCCTATCTATTCGCTATTACGTACAGGCGGAAACAACCACATCGCTATCGAAGTGTTAGCCCATCTCGACAAGCATCGCGTGCGCGGCATTGCCCTGACACCGACACAAGGGCTGGCTCGCGGCATGGTCGTAGAAGATACCGGCCAGCCGCTGATGGCTCCTGTCGGCCATAGCATCCTCTCGCGCATGTTCGACGTCTTCGGAAACACCATCGACCGGGAGCCGGCCCCAGCAGATATCCAATACCGCAGCGTCCATCGAGACCCGCCGGCACTAGGACGACGCTCCACAACATCAGAGATCTTCGAAACGGGCATCAAGATTATTGATGTGCTCATGCCGCTCGAGCGGGGAGGTAAGGCCGGTTTGTTTGGTGGTGCAGGCGTGGGGAAGACCGTTTTGCTCACCGAGATGATTCACAATATGATCGGGCATCATGAGGGTGTAAGCATTTTTTGCGGAATTGGCGAACGCTGCCGCGAAGGAGAAGAACTCTACCGCGACATGAAAGAAGCCGGTGTGCTGCCGAACATGGTGATGGTGTTCGGGCAGATGAATGAACCACCGGGCAGCCGGTTTCGTGTGGGCCATGCCGCACTCACCATGGCCGAGTATTTCCGGGATGATGAACATCGCGATGTCTTACTGCTCATCGATAACATTTTCCGTTTTATACAGGCTGGCTCCGAGGTCTCCGGCTTGATGGGGCACATGCCTTCCCGTCTGGGCTATCAACCCACGATGGGCACCGAATTGTCCCAGTTAGAGGAGCGCATCGCCAACACCGATTCTGGGGCGATCACGTCCATTCAAGCGGTGTATATTCCAGCCGACGATTTCACCGATCCAGCTGCAGTACACACCTTTTCGCATCTTTCCGCCTCCATCGTGCTATCCCGAAAACGGGCGAGTGAAGGGCTCTTCCCGGCCATCGACCCATTGCAGTCCAGTTCAAAAATGGCCACACCAGGTATTATTGGCGAACAGCATTACCACATCGCGCAAGACGTCCGGCGGACACTTGCCCAATATGCAGAGCTCAAGGATATCATCGCGATGCTCGGCTTGGAACAACTGTCCTCTGAGGATCGCAAGGTGGTCGCACGCGCCCGACGGCTGGAGCGATTCCTTACTCAGCCGTTTTTCACCACGGAACAGTTTTCAGGCCTCAAAGGACAACTCGTCAGTCGCAAGGACGCCTTGGACGGTTGTGCGCGTATCTTGAAAGACGAATTTAAGGATTACCCGGAACATGCTTTGTACATGATTGGAGGGGTTGAGGAAGCCATAGAAAAAATCCAATCGACCAAACCCACAAAACACCCGACGTCCAATCTACAGCCCGGAATGTCGTTGAGGTCCTAAACAGAGGTCAGCCATGCCGCCCACACTCATGCATCTCAAAATCCTTCTTCCGTTTAGAGTCTTTACTCAACACAACGCAGTGACGCGCATTGTAGCGGAATCCAGAGAGGGATCCTTTGGACTCTTGCCGCAGCGGCTTGACTGTGTAGCCGCACTCGCGCCCGGGATTCTGATCTACGAAACTAAAGGGGAGGATGAGAGGTACGTGGCCCTCGATGAAGGCGTGCTGGTCAAAAGCGGTCAAGAGGTGCTGATCTCTGTGCGCAACGCGTTTGCCGGAACCGACCTCGGCCAATTGCGGGAGGGAGTGGTACGTGAATTTCTGACTCTGGACGAGCATGAGCAAAATCTTCGCTCTGTGATGGTCAAGTTGGAAAGTACTTTTGTTCGCCGATTCGCAGATTTTCGCCATGACTGACCAACCTAAGGAACATCCGTTTAGAGAAGAAGCACCGTTCGCCCGACAGGTCGAAACAAAGGCTGCACGCAAACTAAAAGCGCAACGTCACACGACGCGGACCATCTGGTTTGGGTTGGGAATGATGGGCCTGATTGGCTGGTCGGTGGCGATCCCGACGCTGGTTGGCGCATCGCTCGGGCTTTGGCTCGACAAACAGTATCCCGGACCGCATTCATGGACACTGACACTGCTCTTCATCGGCTTGATCATCGGCTGCGTGAATGCCTGGCATTGGGTGACAAAAGAAGACCAGGCCATACGAGCGGAACAGGAGAATCACGATGAATGACATCTTAGCCCTCATGCCTGTTCTGATAACGGGAATGTTCCTCGGAGGATTTTTTTTTGGTGGACTGTGGTGGACGGTTCGAAAAGGGCTGACATCCCTACACCCAGCCACTTGGTTCATGGGAAGCCTTGTATTGAGAACAAGCATAACTCTGGCCGGGTTTTATATCATCTCAGGCGGTCAATGGGAAAAGCTCCTGATCTGTCTCCTTGGCTTTTCCATTGTACGCCCGCTCGTGACCCGGCTCGCACAATTACCCCAAAACCCCTCACGGCTGGAACAGAGGGAGAGCCATGCACCTTAGCCCCGACGAAATCATTTTTTGGCAATACGGATTCATTAAACTGAATGCGACCATTGTGTTCACATGGGGATTGATGCTCGTGTTGGCCATTGGCTCAGCGTTTATTACGCGAGGTCTCTCGACTGGCCTGAACCGTTCGCGCTGGCAAAACCTTTTGGAGATCATCATCACAGCGATCCAGGAACAGATTCAAGAGGTGGGCTTGAATCAGGCGCACAAATATCTCAGCTTTCTGGGAACTATTTTTCTGTTCGTCGCCGCCGCCAATATCTTTACGATCATCCCCGGCTACCAACCGCCGACCGGTTCCCTTTCGACCACCATGGCACTCGCCTTGTGTGTGTTTGTGGCAGTCCCACTCTTCGGAATCGAAGAACAGGGCGCTGGAAATTATTTCAAGTCTTACCTGCAGCCCACGTTCATCATGCTGCCGTTTAACGTCATCAGCGAATTCTCCCGCACGCTGGCTCTAGCCGTCCGGTTGTTCGGCAATATGATGAGCGGCGCGATGATCGTCGGGATCCTTCTCACGATCACCCCTTTCGTCTTTCCAATCGTCATGAGCCTGCTCGGTCTCCTGACCGGAATGGTACAGGCTTATATCTTCAGTATTCTGGCCACTGTTTACATTGCAGCCGCCACACGAACCAGTCAATTTGAGCCACATCCCGATTCTGGAGAACCTGCTTGAGACACCATCCACAACAATCAAAGGAGGCGAAATGGATAACCTGACGCTCATCGCCATGGCATCAATCATCACAGCCGGACTCACCATCGGAGTCGGTTCGATCGGACCTGCACTGGGGGAAGGGAGAGCTGTCTCAACAGCCTTGACGTCGCTGGCCCAACAACCGGATGCCTCAAACACGATCACACGTACGCTATTTGTCGGCCTAGCCATGATCGAATCCACAGCCATTTACTGTTTTGTCGTCTCAATGATTCTGATCTTCGCCAACCCGTTTTGGAACTACGCCCTAGATCAAGTCGCAGGAAAATGAAACCATGTTAATCGATTGGTTCACCGTTGTTGCGCAAACGATCAACTTTCTCATCCTGGTATGGCTGCTAAAGCGTTTTTTGTATACACCCATCCTCGATGCCATTGACGCCAGGGAGAAGCGTATCGCTGCCGAACTTGCTGACGCCGAGGCAACAAAGGCCGACGCCCGCCAGGAACGCGATGAATTCACACACAAGAACGAGGAGTTCAATCGGCAACGGGCTGGACTGCTGAGTCAGGCAGAAGAAGAAGCTTCATCCGAACGTGAACGGCTCCTCGGCCAAGCACGGAAGGAATCCGATGTTTTACGCACAAAATGGCAGGAGGCTCTGAGAAATGAGCAGCAGAGTTTGAGTGAAGAACTCAGCCGGAGAACACGGGAAGAAGTCTTTGCCATTGCGCGAAAAACCTTGAAGGATCTTGCGGCGACAAGTTTAGAGGAACAGATGACAACCGCCTTCCTCTACCGGTTACGCGAACAGGAAAGTGCGGAAAAGAATGCGCTACAGGTGGCATTCAAGTCCACAGCGACTCCAGCCATTGTCCGCAGCACCTTCAACCTACCTTCGGCTCAGCGTCATGCAATCGAAAGTGCGATCAGGGACGTGTTGAACATTCCCACTCAAATCCAATTCGAGACCGCACCGGATTTGGTGAGTGGAATCGAGCTTCTGGCCAATGGACACAAGATTGCCTGGAGCATCGACCACTACCTTTCATCCCTCAAAAAAAATATCGAGGACGCGCTGAAACTGCATCCGGACACACCCGCCGTCCCCGACACACCTCCAATACAACAGGCCAATGAATACCGGACCTGAAAATCTGACCCGTCTGTTCGAGAATGCCTTCGCTGGAATACGCCACGAACGCGAACGCTTTGAGCTTCAGCTCACGCCCCATGAGGTCGGCAGGATCACGCACGTCTCAACCGGTATCGCCAGGGTTTCCGGCCTGCCTCGGGTCGGCTATGAAGAAGTACTGAAGCTTTCTGGAGATGTGTATGGCCTCGCATTCAATGTTGATGAAGATGAAATTGGCGTCGTCCTTCTCGGCGACTACTCCCAGGTGCGCTCCGGCGATGAGGTGGAGCGGAAGGGACACGTCATGGACGTGCCGGTAGGCGATGAATTAATAGGACGAGTCATCAATCCCATGGGACGGCCCTTGGATGACCGCGGGCCGGTGGTCTCCAGCACGCGCTTGCCAATTGAGCGTCCGGCACCATCCATCATGAATCGTGCGCCTGTCAGAGCTCCATTGCAAACCGGCATCAAGGTTGTCGATGCACTCATTCCTATCGGACGTGGCCAGCGTGAATTGATTCTGGGCGATCGCCAGACGGGGAAAACAGCCATTGCGTTGGACACCATTCTCAATCAACGAGATCAGAATGTGCTGTGCGTGTATTGCGCCATCGGCCAACGGGCGTCCAGCGTGGCCAAAGTTATCGCCACGCTTCGCAAACACGGCGCGATGGCGCACACCATCGTCGTCGTTACCGAAGGCAACGATCCGCCGGGACTCGCCTATATCGCACCATACGCGGCAACTAGCATAGCGGAATATTTTATGGAACATGGTCGCGATGTGCTCATTGTCTATGACGATCTCACCCATCACGCCCGCGCGTACCGTGAACTGTCCCTGCTCTTACGCCGTCCACCCGGTCGCGAAGCCTTCCCCGGCGATATCTTTTACATTCATTCACGGCTTCTGGAGCGGGCTACCCACCTGAGCCAAGAACTCGGGGGCGGCTCACTCACAGCCCTACCCATTATTGAAACCGAAGCACAAAATATTGCCGCCTACATTCCAACCAACTTGATTTCTATCACGGATGGGCAGATCTACCTCTCCCCCTCTCTGTTCGAATTAGGAGTGCTGCCGGCCATCGATGTCAGCCGTTCCGTGTCCCGCGTGGGAGGTAAAGCCCAACGAGCGGCCTACCGAACCCTAGCGGGAACTCTTAAGCTCGCTTATGCTCAGTTTGAGGAGTTAGAAACCTTCGCCAGATTCGGGGCAAAACTAGATGACGACACTCACGCCATTATCGAGCACGGCCGGCGAATTCGCGCCTGCCTCAAACAGCCGGAGAGTGTCCCCATTTCCGTACTTGATCAAATTACCTTGCTCCTGGCGTTGAGAGAAAATCTCCTTGATCAGGTACCCCTTGACCAGATGCAGGCCGCCGAACATGCTTTACAACAGGCTGCACTCGCTATCCCGGTAGAGGTATGCAAACGATTAGAAGATACGGGTCCATTCACCATCGAAGACCGTGAAACCATGATTCGCATCGCCCGAAAAACCTTAGAAGCCTTTCAGCCTCCCTCGAAACCCAGGGGAAACAGATGAGTACCACCATGGTGAGCCTGAGCCGAAAAATTAGCGGAGCCAAAGACCTCCAATCCGTAGTCCGCACGATGAAGGCCTTAGCCGCCTCAAGCATGGGACAATACGAACAATCGGTGAAGGCTCTGACTGATTACGCTCGCACGGTGGAGTTGGGGTTACGCGTCTGTTTCGGGGAAGCCCCCCAAATGACCTTGATGCGAGAACAAAAGAAACACACACCGGCAAGAGGGATCGGCGCGGTTGTGTTCGGTTCAGACCAAGGTCTGGTAGGCCAATTTAACGAAGTGATCGCAGATTACGCCGTCAAGACACTGGCCCCATCGCCGGGTCATCACAAAATATGGGCCGTCGGCGAGCGCGTAAAAACTCACCTGGCAGAGGCGAATTTTGAAATAGCCGGATTGTTTCCCGTCCCAAATTCCATCAAGGCCATCACTCCTCTGGTCACAGCAATTCTATTGGCAAGCGAAACATTCTGGAACCGGACGGAGATCGCCGAACTCCACCTTTTCTATCACCGGCCTACCTCGAGAGGGGTGCATTCTCCAGTCAATCAACGACTCCTACCGCTGGACGATCGCTGGAGAAACGAGGTGGCTGCACGCGCCTGGCCGACTGGAAATCTACCGGAAATCATTGGCAGGACAACAGCAACAGTCCGTCCCCTTATCCGCGAGCATCTCTTCATTTCACTCTTTCGGGCCTGCGCCGAATCATTGGCCAGCGAAAACGTCAGCCGCCTGACTGCCATGCAGCGAGCCGAAAAAAATATCGACGAATTACTAGAGAATCTCAATCGACACTTTCACCACATGCGCCAACGCGGTATCGACGAAGAGCTGTTTGACGTCCTCTCAGGATTTGAAGCACTCACGAAAAATCCCGTTACTTCAGACCGAAATCTGGATAAATCATGAGTGGGGAGGATACCCTCTCCTCGCTGCCCTCCATCGTGTTAACCTTGTGATATTCGTGAAATATCATTTACCTGAGGTCCAAGAGAGAAATCACAACTGCCATATTCCCAGGATGTGATCTCTTCGCACCGACCATGACCCGTCTACAAGACATTCGCCGTATTTTGTGGTGGGTGCTCGTTTTCAATCTGGTTGTGGCCGCCGCAAAATGGGTGTATGGGGTTATCACCCAATCCTTGGGGATGCAAGCTGACGGAATCCATTCATCGTTTGATGGTCTATCCAATGTGGTCGGGTTAATCGGTCTCTGGTTAGCCTCCCCCCCTCCTGACGCTAATCACCCATATGGGCACAAAAAGTTTGAAACCCTGGCGGCCGGGGCCATTGGTGGGTTTCTCATCCTGACCTGTCTCTACCTGCTTTGGAAAGCGTACCGATCATGGACGCTAGGGGAATCTCCGGAAGTGACGCCGATCAGTTTTTTGATCATGATCGTCACAATGGCCATCAATATTCTGGTCACGACCTGGGAACGCAAAAAAGGGAAGGCTTTGAAGAGTGAGATTCTTCTGGCAGATTCCTACCATACTGCCAGCGATGTCTTCACATCGTTATCCGTGCTGGCCGGTCTCATCGCCGTTCAAGCCGGCTATCCGTTTATCGATCCCCTGGTGGCTGTGGTCATTGCCGGAACCATCGCTTGGACGGCGATGATCGTACTCAAAGACGTGTTGTCGTCACTAACCGACCAGATACAGCTAGACCCCCAAGAGGTTCAAAACGCCGTGATGACGATACCTGGCATTTTAGATTGTCATGACATCCGTACTCGCGGCCTGGCGAATCATGTATTTGTCGACCTCTCCATTCATGTGGATCCCACCTGGTCTGTCGAACAGGCACATGTCCTCGCCACCGAGGTGGAAGCGTTCTTACTCACACAATTTGATTCGGTGGAGGATGTGGTGGTGCACATCGAACCGGAAGGCCACGAATTAAGACGAGAGGAATCGTGAGGCGTAAGGGGTAAGGCGTTAATGTGAGAAGATGAAAAAATGCAACATCATTTATGAAAAGTAAGGAATAGGTGAAAGAAGAGGCCAGATTTTTTGGCTTTAGGAATTTCGCCTCAGGCCTTACGCCTTACTCTCTCGGCAAATAAATGGGAAGTGAAACGACAAAAGTCGTACCTTGATTGGGCATGCTATTTACACGAATGGTTCCGTTATGTTCTTGAATAATGCCATGGACCACCGTTAAGCCTAATCCAGTTCCTTCCCCAACAGGTTTCGTCGTAAAAAACGGATCAAAAATTTTGGAAATTTGATCTTCAGGAATTCCCGTGCCGGTGTCCTGAACACTGAATTCGACCATGTCCTCCTTGGAGCAAAGTTTGAGAGTGATAGTCCCGCCGTCAGGCATCGCTTGGCAGGCATTCAATAATAAATTCAAAAAGACCTGAGTGATGTGATCAGAGTCAGCCAACACCTGAGGGAGATCAGTTGAATATTCTTTAACAACATTGATTTTGTGGAGCTTTAATTTCTCTTGCAACATTTCCAGAACATTACCAATCGTTCCGACCAGATCGACCCCACGTTGCTCCGAGGGGCGTTTCCTGGCAAAGCTGAGTAATTGATTCATGATTTTTGTGATGCGCTCCACTTGGATCACGATAGTTTCCAATCCCCGCCGCATGGCTTCATCCTTGGTTTTGCGCATGAGCAATTCGGCTCGACCCAAAATCACATTCATTGGCGTCCCAATTTCATGGGCCATGCCGGATGCTAACGTCCCTAATTCAGCAAGCCTTTCCGTCTTTCGCAACTGATCTTCCAGGACTCGCTGTTCGGTCATATCCACGATATATCCTTCGACCCCCACAATTTCCGCTGTTTTTGAATACACCCCGCAACCCTGCTCCCATACCCATTTAACCGCTCCCTCTGCAGTTCGAATTCGATATGAGAGCTGAAACGGCTGGTGGTTTTTGAGTGCTGTCTGTACCTCCTGCCACACACGATTTTGATCTTCTTGAACAATCACTCGCCGACCATAGGACATCTGCCAGACACCGACAAATTGTTCAGGTGGGTATCCTGTCAAGGCTTGGCAACTTGGGCTGATGAACTCAACCGTCCAATCTGGTTCATTCCTGCACCGATAGGCCATGCCGGGAAGATTGGTGAGTAGGGTCGTTAAGGTACGTTGTGCTTCTTGTAATTCCTTCTCCGTTTCGACTTGCTCACTCAAATCCAAAATGATGGCGACGAATACCCCGCGGCCCTCATGTTGTCGATGCTGAAGATGCGCTTCAACCGGATAGGTCGTGCCATTTTTTCTTCTGTGAATCGTCCGAAAGTCCACTTTTTGGGTAATCCCGGTTCGAAGAGGCTCAATGAGCAAACGAAATGATTCCTCGGAAAATTCCGGGTTTAATAAAAGAGGGGTCATGGTCGACATTTCCCCCATCGTATACCCTACATTGCGCAATCCTCCCTTATTCACTTGAAGAAAGAAGAGCGTTTCCGCATCGAACACATAGAGCTCATTCAAAGACTCATCCAGGATGTGCCCGAGGTAATCCACTCGGGCTTCACTTTGCTTTCGTTCGGTAATATCCCGAAGAATAACCGTCATCCATCGTTTCCCCACTCGCTCCACTTTCGAAATAGACGCTTCCAAGGGAAACGTTTCCCCAGTGTAACGAAGACCTGAAATTTCACGGTACCTTCCCATTCGACGGGAAATCTCTCCACTTTCAGCAAACCGCCGAAGGTGCTCACGATGAGCAGCCCTCATAGATCCTGGAATAAACTGGTCAAGAGGCTTCCCAAGCACCTCAGAAGCCGAACATTGGAAAATTTCTTCAGCCGCTGCATTAAAGAGCACAATATTATGCTCCTCATCCACCGTAATAATCCCATCCATTGCCGAGTGAATGATGCTGGCCAATTGCCGCTCCAGGGCATGGAACCCTTCCTCTGTGTCTTGGTGCATCGTTTGCACAGCGCGCAATTCAGCCACTTCCTGCCGTAAGAGTTGGAGCTCCTGCTCCAGATAATGTTCCGAAGATGATGATTCTTTACTCATATACTGAGCCCGGACGCAGAGTAAGGAGTGAGTAGCAAGGAATAAGGGGGCAGATGAAGAGAATAGAGCATGGAGAAAGCGATTGTTCTTCAGGGATGTTTTTATTCGCTCCTTACCACTTATTTTTCACTTTTTACTTCTTGCGTTTCTCCCATTTCAGAAAGCTTGCGATATAAGGTTTTTCGATCGATACCTAATACCTGAGCCGTTTGATATTTATTGCCGCCCAACTTCTCCAACACTCGACGAATGTAAGACTGCTCCACTTGGGCCAAGGGCAAAGTCTGCTCGACCGCATCTTCAATGAATTGGCCCTCCCCTTTAATATCCTGAATATTGAGCGGCAAATCTTCCAAGGATATTTTCTGCCCTTGTGTTAAGGTCGCGGCACGCTCCACTATATTCTCCAATTCCCGCACGTTTCCGGGCCAGGGGTAATCCATGAGACGGGCCATCGCCGAATCCGCAATACCCTCCACATGTTTCTCCTGAGCCGTCAAACATTTTTGCAATAACCCATGGGCCAATAACGGAATATCTTCTTTTCGCTCACGAAGCGGCGGAAGGTGTATTTCAATCACGTTCAAACGATAATATAAGTCTTCTCGAAAACGTTTCGCCTTCACTTCTTCGACTAACAGCACATTGGTGGCGGCAATCAAGCGAACGTTCACCGGCGTTGATCGCGTGGCTCCCACTCGTCGAATCTCCCGCTCCTGTACCGCCCGCAACAACTTGGCCTGGAGCATCATAGGCAGTTCGCTGATCTCGTCCAAAAATAACGTGCCATCATGCGCTTCTTCAAATAAGCCTCGCTTATCCGTTTTTGCATCCGTAAAGGATCCACGCACATGCCCAAAAAGTTCACTTTCCAATAACAGTTCAGGAATAGCCGCACAATTCACCGGGACAAAGGGTTTCGATTTCCTCTGACTATTAAAATGCAGGGCTTTAGCCACCAGTTCTTTTCCCGTCCCGCTTTCCCCCGTAATGAGAATATTGGTTTGTGAATCGGCCACGCGACGAATAAGATCGAAAATTTCCCGCATGGGCTTACTCTTGCCAAGAATTTGATCAAAGGCAAAGTCTCGACCGACGGCCTGACGTAATTGCTGAACTTCATGTCTAAGCAGGGCATCTCGTAACGCCTTCTTCACGGTCACCAACAACTCATCCGTTTTGACCGGTTTGGTGAGATAATCGAATGCACCGTGCTTCATAGCTTCCACCGCCGATTCCACCGTGCCGAAAGCGGTCATCATAATGAGATTTGATTCCGGGAACCTATGGACCACTTGCTCTAATAATCCAAGGCCATCCATCCCTTTCATCCGTAAATCCGTAATGATTACCGGGAATTGTTCAGATTCCAAACGAGTTAAGGCCTCTTGCCCATCGGAGGCCACGATCACACGATAGTGATCTTCTGCTAAGGTGTCCTGTAACAATTGCCGCATTTCTGGTTCGTCATCAACCACGAGAATGGAAAAAGAGTCTTGCGTCATAACAATTTCCTTATTGTGCTGGGTAAATCACTCCGCCCTCAAATATTTGCTCCCAACCGTTGTCCTGAGAATTGCCGGGCACATTGTCGATTTCCCTCCATCTGTAGAGTTTTGCGACAAATTCCAAACAGGCATCTGTCGCATTTTGCACCATTTTAGAGAATCCATGCTAGCCTGGAATTTTTCCCTGATTAAACAAAGAATGGAATTCCATCTTCTGAAGTTTTCCTGTTTATTAGAGAAGAGGATTCCGAAATACGTTTGCCCATTAGGATATATGACACCATACAGTGGTGCGGTCATGGCATTCCTCTTGCTCCATGAAAATCATCATGTCCGGTCATTTTAAATAAAAGGGAATAGAAACATGAAAATCGTTGTGGCTATTGATGGCTCACCCTCTTCAAACCATGCAGTTCAAGCTCTTGCACATCTCGCGCCTCCCGAAGAATTTGTCCTCGTCCACGCCATCGCCCTCCCCGATTTCAATTACGCCATGATATCGCCCGAACTTCGCACAGAAATTCAGGCCGAGATGGCCGCCAAATTACGCAAGGAAGGGGAAGGTATTCTTTCCCAAGCCAGAGAGAAGCTCCCAACTGATTTTCCCAAGGTCCAGGAAATTCATCAAATTGGCCATCCGGTGGATGTGATTCTTGAAACCGCCAATTCGTCCAAATCACACCTCATTATTCTGGGGGCCAGAGGCCTTGGCGCCTTCAAAGAACTCGTCCTGGGAAGTACTTCCCATCGCGTTCTCATGCATGCACCCTGCTCGACCATGGTCATCAAAGAACCTGTTCCCCGCCTGAAAAAAATCCTTCTCCCGGTCGAGGGAGAAGAAGACATCGCGATAGCCTTACAATTCTTAGCCCGACAACCTTTTCGAGAACCTGTAGATATCGATGTCATCGCGGTTTGGCCTCAACCCCAACTGGCCTGGCCCATCACCTTAGGACAAACCAAACTTCTGGAAATGAAGGCCATCGAAGAAGCGCAGGATCGCATGAAATCCGTAACGGAACGATTGACACGGATGAACTATTCTTCACAAACAAAAGTCGGGATGGGCGACCCCGCTTTTGCGATTCTCGAACAAGCCAAAGCCTCTCAAGCTGACATGATCCTCATGGGTACCCATGCCCGGGGAGGGCTAGCCAGATTTTTAATTGGAAGCGTGTCCCATTCCGTCCTCCATCAGGCCGCCTGTCCCGTGCTTATTGTGCGCTAGTTCCCAGAACCTAAATCCCCCTATTCCCCTTTTTAAAATGGGGCTTCAATCAATTCTCCTTCCTCGCCCTTCACCTTACGACTCACTTCTCACTCCTTAATTTTTATTCCACTGCGGAGATCTGCCCCAGCCTTCGGCCTTGGTAGAGCAAGGTCCTTAGCCAAACGACCGGAAGCCCATGTTTTCTTGGTAACTTTCGCTGAATGTTCCTCTTGTCCTCCAACGCCTGCCCTTGGCATATCCATTGCTTCTCTTAAAATATGAGGTCGGGGATGACTACTACCATAGGTATGAGAAAGGGAGGATTGCGCTATGCACGTCAATTGGGGAAGGGGATTGAAAAGGATAGGAATGGCCACGTTCGGTCTATTGTTGATGGGGGGCGCGCTACTTTCCAATGCCCAATCACAACAGGAAGTAAATGTGACGATTGAAGGGTATAAATTTCTGACATCACAAATGCCCCTTCAGCTCCATACCGACACGGTTATACGAGTGAAAAACCTGGATAATGTGCGGCATGATTTCGGGTCACAGATGTTCTTAAATACACTGACCCACGTCGAAAGTGATGGAGTCGTCACCTATGGGAAAGGCGTGGAAGGTGCCTATTTAGACCCCGGGCAGGAAGCCTCGTTCCGATTGACCCTCAATCAATCCGGACGCTTCCAATTCGAATGTTCCATTCATCAGGACATGAAAGGCGAAATATTGCTCCTGACCGTCGATGCGGTCTAACACGAAAAAACACCAGTAAGGAGTCAGGAGTAACCAGTTAGGGGTTTAACAAATACTTCTTCTTTCAACCCTGTACTACTCTACTAACTCCTTACTTTTCACTTTTATAACAAAGCTGGGGGAACGTATGGTTAACATTGTGACGAATATTCTTTTTGCCACGGATTTTTCTCCCTGCTCGACTCCTGCCTTTCGGTATGCTGTGGAATGGGCCAAAGTCTTTGATGCCCAGTTAACCTTATTCCATGGACTTTCTCTCCAACCTGGATTGGATATTGACGCCGGTATTGCCCAACGCTACTTGGATGAACAGCGTAAAGTGGGCGAAGAACACTTGAATCAACTCCTCGCCGAAGCTCGCCAACACGTTCCGAAGACCGCGCAAGAAATGCGGACTGGGTTAGCCTCTGCCCAAATATGCGACGTGGCTCGAGAGCACAACGCCGACTTAATTATCACGGGGACGCATGGGTGGACCGGTTTTAATCGTGTCGTCTTCGGGAGTATCGCTGAACGGGTCATTCAGCGGGCCCCATGCCCGGTTCTCTCGATTCCGGACCGAAGCCCTGAAGAAACCGTGGGCATGCATACCCTCACGATACAACCACGGCAAATCGTGTTGCCAATCGATTTCTCTGACTGCTCAATGGAGGCCTATGAATACGCCGTGGAAGTAGCCAAATGGTTTGATGCCCCGCTAACCCTAGTGTGCGCCATTGAACCGTTGTCCTACAGTTTAGATTTTTCGCTGACACATCCCCTGGAAGACAAAGCCAACCGAAAAAAGGTGGTCCAACGATTAGAGGAATTAACCAAGCTCCTCGTTGATGAAGGGCTATCGGCACGCTATGAGTTAGTCGAGAAGCCTTCGGTGGAAGCGATCCTGGAAACCAGTGCTACCCAACAAGCCGATTTGATGATCCTGGGCACGCATGGTCGAAAAGGCCTGTCTCGTTTACTCTTAGGTAGCACAACGGCCAAGGTCCTTCAACACAGCCCCTACCCCATATTGACTGTGAAAAGTCCAAAATTCGAGGGAGGGCATCACCCGGCCACGAAGCCTGAAGAGCCGTAGACCTTTGCCAAATCAGAAACCCTCTCAAGCGCATGACTGAGCAGAAGACTTCGACCGTTTCAAGTGACCAAGCGGGCATCCGAAATCTTTTGGCCCGCTTAAAGGCCCAATCGCTGCACCCGGACTTTCTCGGACAACGGGAGATGGCGCTCAGTTTAGTGTTACAACCCTACCTGGATCCGGTCACCGCACAATACTTGGTCCCGTTACCAGAAGAAATCGCACTAGCGGAATGGTACCTCTATGCCGATTTCTTTCCCACCGATGGCCATCCCTCACTCATTGAACAGATCCGGGACACCATCACCGAGCACATCCCCGAAGAAGAACGCAAATGGCTTGATCCAGTACGACATTCCTATATGGATCTTCTTCACATTGTTGCCATAGAGGAGGGGACACATCCTCCTACCCTCCGACTTCAATCATTGGGGGATCAGCAACGTTTCACCGTGCCCTATATGGAAGAGATCCCCGTGCAAAAAGATCGCGTTCTCTTAACCCGTCTGATACGGGGGAACTCAGGTACCTACTTGCCTGGTCCACCTCTCGTTCTCTCATTAGGGATAGGGCAAACGCTCTTGGCGTTTACCCATGATTTGCGTCGGGGAATTGAATTCGGCACGGGTAACTTCGCCCTTGCCGAATGGCCTGAATTTACCAATGCCTATGGCTATTTGTTGATTTGGGGAATGGCAAGGCTGCGGGGAGGCGCGATCGCCACCGCCGATGCTCAGGTCACCTACTGGAATGAAGCCGGCGACCCCTTTTTGTACGCGATTGCCTTCTATGAGCATGATGAATTTCAGTCATTATCCACGGGCCTCAACGACTGGGAACACCTTTGCCTACAACCTCAACCGAATGATCCGGGTGTCGAAACATTCCCCAAAAACGTCTGGATTCACTATCGGCAAGATACGTCATCGCCATCAGATGCCATTGCCCGTTTTACCCTCACAAAGACCCAACTCACTGTCGAAGCGGATACGGCCGCCCGACTTGATGGCATCAAACACCAACTAGCCGGCACATTTGGATTTTCCCTCCACTTCAAGGGCGAAACGTTAGCCCCACCATCTCACTCACTTCCGCAGGTGGATTTGCTCGCCGCGCAGTACGTGCCGCCGCCGGTCACTGTCTCAATCCAAGAGGAGCACAAACTCTTGTCCTTATTCCTAGAAAAAATCTACCTCGAGTGGGCCGAGCAACCGGCTCCCGCTCTGAAAGGAAAAACACCGCGCCAGTATTGCCGAGAGCATCAAGACACGAAAGAAGTGGCCAAATTGATCGACCAAATGGAACACCATGATTTAGGCTTTCAACGCACGGGACAACGAGCCTATAATTATTCTATCCTTAGAGCACACATCGGGCTAGAAGAATAAGTCAGACCATGCCTTCGGACTTCGTTCAATCCCCACCCCCCCAATTGTTTTTGAGGAAAGATTTCCCGCAGCTCCTTCACGCACTCAAGCAGTTGGGCTATCACATATTGGGGCCTGTTGTGTCTCAAGGGGCTATTCAATGGAAAGCCATCACCACAGCGGAAGATTTGCCAATCGGATGGAAAGACCTCCAAGAACCTGGAAGCTATCAGCTTGAGGCGGAACCCAGCCATCGTTATTTCAATATCGTCCATGGGCCGGAATCCCTCAAACCCCTGACGTTTGCCCCGCGAGAAACGTTGCTGGTTCTCAACCGTCATGATCATACGTTTACCGCAACAGCCGTTCAGCCTGAAACCCTACCAACAGCGGTCTTAGGGATACGGGCCTGCGACCTCGCCGGTCTCGGCATTCAAGATCAAATTTTCCTGCAGGGCACGTATCCCGATCCTGCATATCAACATCGACGGGACAATCTCTTTTTGATCGCTGTCAATTGCACCAGAGCGCATCAAACCTGTTTTTGTGCCTCAATGGAAACCGGCCCAAAAGCTCGGCAAGGTTTCGACCTCAGCTTAACGGAGGCTGATGAAGATTTTTTGATTGAAGCGGGAAGTGCGAAAGGATTGAAAGTCTTAGAACATCTCCCCTGTGCTCCTGCGTCAGAAGAACGAATTAAGCAGGATGAGGAACGGATCGCAGCATGTGCAGCAAGCCAAACTCGTACTCTTCCCAAAACCGGCCTACCTGAGGCGTTGTATGAAGCACACGATCATCCGCGATGGGATCAGGTGGCCGCCCGTTGTTTATCCTGCACAAATTGTACGATGGTGTGCCCCACATGCTTCTGCCACGGCGTCGAAGAAACGCCCTCGCTAGACTTTCAACACTCCGAGCATACCAGAGTGTGGGATTCCTGTTTCACCCCTGACCACGGCTACATCCATGGCAAAAATTTCCGGCCTACCACCAAGGACCGCTACCGCATGTGGGTCACACATAAATTGGCCTCATGGATCGATCAGTTCGGCACATCGGGCTGTGTCGGCTGCGGCCGCTGCATGACTTGGTGCCCTGTAGGTATCGACATCACCGAAGAAGCCCACGCCCTCTCCCAGCCACAGTAATCCCCCTCCCTTAATTCTTAACTTAGGGGTCAGACTCGATTTAATTAAGTCGAGTCTGACCCCTATTTATAATTGTGACGAGTTTATATTATCTTTGCCGGTGCTTTGCACTAAGAACATCATTTTTTAATTTCTCAAATAAGCTCCGAATATCGGGCTGAAGCATATTGATACCATTGGCAATCAAGACTTTGGCAATGCCTCCACAGATGGACAGCAATAGCACACAGAAAAACAACCCCACCATATACACGAACGAATCTGGGGCGACAATGATATCCGAAGAAGTCTGGATGGTCATTTGCATGGATTCCAGAGGCATGAGATTGGTGATTATTTCCTGAGCGCCATCTCCCGTGAGCAGCTGATAAATAATTGACACCACCCACCCGGCCAGTGCGACGCCTAACCCAAGAATGACCAAACCGATAGTCCGGTTGTCGTTTGACGACTTCTCCGTTTCTCCACCATTTGACCAATTCTCATTCATATTAGGTATGTGGGTTGTAATACAGAATTAAAAAAATCTGGAGATTTCCCTTCAAACTGGGACCAGCGCCTGCCCACCGAACCATTCCGGATTTTTCCGATGGTCGCAGACCTAGTCTTTTAAGCATTATCACACGAACATTCTTCCAACTGTTAATAGCCACCCATAAGACATTTATCACGAACTCCCGGCGGGGAAGTATTACCTGAAAGAATCAAACAGGGTGTCTATACATTCCCCAAGAATGTATATTCTCGGCACAACGGAAGTTTGAATCAAGCTAATGGTTTGATCCCCCTCAAGAAAACAATCAATCATTTCAGCCGCCTCCAGACAGCCTGACAACGTTTAAACCAATACAGGTGTTCTTGAACAACCCGGAGGGTTCCCACAACATTAAGCAAACAGGCAATACGTGATTGAGACCTAGCTAGAACTGTATCCCTGAATTATCTAGGGAGCAAGGTTGGCTCATTGGCGAACTAGGGCTCTTAACCTTTTACCATTTTTGGTTTTGAAATTGCTGTTATTAGGTTGCCAAGCATCGAATTTTTAATTTTTGAGGAAAAAGGCTACACTGGGGTTTCTAGGCTCTCACCAAGACGTCTCAAAATTCCTGAAAGGAACCTCCGATAACGGGAAGACAATCCAAATCCCCCTATTCCCCTTTTCAAAAGGGAGAACTTCTAGAGATTCTGAAAGAAACGAACACGTCCATGCCCCACAATCCTTACCTTATTCATCCAGCCACGATCATGGAGCGGAAGCAGGAATCCACCGATATTGTCACGTTTCGGCTTCAGCTGAACGACCCAGCTCTCAAAAAAGCATTTCAGTTTGAGGCAGGACAATTCAATATGCTGTATGTGTTTGGTGTGGGTGAGGTAGCTATCTCTATCGTCTCCGATCCCGATGAACCAGAATTCTTAGACCACACGATTCGGATTGTGGGGCGAGTGACTCAAGTACTCGGCCATATGCAGGTCGGCGAGACCTTGGGCATTCGAGGTCCCTTCGGACAGGGATGGCCGATGCAGGAAGGAAAGGGAAAAGATATTTTGATCGTGACTGGGGGACTCGGCTGTGCACCAGTCGTTGGGGCCATCGAATATATTTTCCGGAGACGAGAGGAGTATGGGGACCTGACCATTCTCCATGGTGTTAAATCCCCTCATGATTTGTTGTATCGTGAGCGATGGGATGACTGGCGACACCAACCTCAGACCAAGGTCCTCCTTACCAGTGACGAACCCGGGAAAACATGGCACAGTCATGTGGGCGTTGTCACGGAACTCTTTGACGACCTGCAGGTCGACCCTGATAAGACGATTGTCATGATGTGCGGACCTGAAATTATGATGCGAGTCGCGTGCAATGTGCTGACACATCATGGCCTGCGTCCTGATTCGATGTACGTGTCTCTTGAACGGCATATGGAATGTGGAATCGGTTTGTGTGGTCATTGTCAGCTTGGCCCATTTTTCTTGTGCAAAGATGGACCGGTAATGCGGTTAGACCGGGTAATGCCATTTATGGGAAAGGTGGGGGTGTGAGTCGAACACAAATTTCTACCTCCCCTTACCCCTCCTTACAAAGGGAAGGGAAGAGGGTGGATTCCCGATAACGAATGTCGGGAATGACGAGATAAAGAAGGTAAATCCCCCTAGCCCCTTTTTAGTAAAAATGGGACCATTCTTAGGTTTTTTAACATGGTAAAAACACACCTGGCGCAAACTAAAACACCGCCGCGGGTGGCGGTGGTGAAATTTGCGTCTTGCGATGGCTGCCAACTGAGCATTTTAAATTTGGAAGACGATCTCCTGGAATTGGGAGCCGCCATCGATATCGCCTACTTCCCTGAAGCCTCCAGTGATATGCAAGCAGGCCCCTATGACATCGCTTTTGTGGAAGGATCAATTACCAGTCCTGAAGATTTGCATCGCATCCTTGAGTTACGCCAACAGACAACAACCCTGATCACCATTGGCGCCTGTGCGACATCCGGCGGCATCCAGGCGTTGCGGAATTGGTCGGACATCGAAGCATTCAAACGAGCGGTGTACCCTAATCCCGACTATATTCAGACCTTGAGCACGTCAACGCCCATCTCTGAACATGTCTCGGTGGACTATGAACTCTGGGGTTGCCCAATCGATAAGCAGCAACTCCTTCGAGTGGTAACGGACTTACTCCAAGGGGTGAAACCTCGCATTCCTTTGCACAGTGTCTGTTTAGAATGTAAACGGCAGGGCCATATCTGCGTCCTCGTCTCCAAAGGACTTCCCTGCCTTGGGCCAGTCACGCGCACAGGCTGTGGCGCTATTTGTCCAAGCATGAGCCGCGAGTGTTACGGGTGTTTTGGACCGGCAGAACATGATTCCGTCCATCCGCCTGGTGTGCCGCCCAATACCGAATCTCTCGCTCAGCAGTTCCAGCAACATTTACAACTCATCCCCGTCGAAATGGTTCGACGATTTCGAGGGATTACCGGATCAGTTCAGTCATTCAGCAAGGAAAGCGATGCCTGGGAATCACGGTAATACTCGAACCATCAAGATCGACATGATGGCCCGTGTGGAGGGGGAAGGCGCACTTCATGTGACCGCCAGGGATGGACAGGTTCAGGATGTACAACTTCGTATTTTTGAACCCCCTCGTTTTTTTGAGGCCTTTCTCCAAGGCCGCCATGTGAACGAAGTCCCGGATATCGTGGCGCGTATTTGCGGCATCTGCCCTGTGGCGTATCAAATGAGTGCCGTGCATGCATTGGAACCGATTTTCGGTGTGGATATTCCCCCGGCCATTCGGAATCTGCGTCGTTTGCTCTACTGCGGGGAATGGATCGAAAGTCACGTCCTACATATATACATGCTTCAGGCTCCGGATTTTTTAGGATTCGCCAGCGGTCTCGAAATGGCGAAAGTCCATCCTGATCTCGTGAAGCGTGGGCTGCGGCTCAAGAAGGCAGGTAATCAGCTACTGACTCTACTAGGTGGACGTTCCGTCCATCCCGTATCCGTGAAGATCGGCGGATTTTCTCAAGTCCCCACAAAGAATCAGTTGCTCGAGTTGAAAGACGAGTTCCTTTGGGCTAGAGAGGCGGCCGTCAACACTCTGCATTGGGTGAGCAGCTTTACGTTTGAAGACCAAGAGCAGGATTATACGTTCTTGGCACTTCGCGGGCCATCTGAATATCCCATGAATGACGGGTCACTCGTGACCAATAAAGGGCATCACCTGAATGTGTCAGAATTTGAAGAGCATTTCCATGAAGCGCAGGTTCCCTATTCCACAGCCCTGCATTGTACGTTTCAGGGAAAATCCTATTTGACAGGACCCCTGGCACGCCTGGCTCTGAACCACGATCAACTCTCGCCCTTCACAAAAGAAATCTTTGCAGAAACAGGTTTTGCTCTTCCTTTCACGCGAGCATCGATGGGCATCGTCGCCAGATCAGTTGAAGTGCTGTATGCCATTGAGGAAGCCCTTCGCATCATTGAAGAATACGAACAACCGCCCTCCTCATCCATTTCCGTTCGCGTGAAGGCCGGGACCGGCGTCGCAGCCACAGAAGCGCCACGCGGGGTCTTGTATCACCGCTATCAGGTCAACGAGGACGGAACGATTCAATTGGCTAAAATCGTCCCACCGACTTCTCAAAACCAGCGGCGCATCGAAGATGATTTGCGGAACATGCTACCCGGCTTGTTACATCTTAGCGATGAGGAAACGGCCAACAAGTGCGAACGACATATCCGGAGCTATGACCCATGTATCTCTTGTGCCACTCATTTTTTACAATTTACGAAAGAAGAAATTTCCTGAATAATGGCGAAGATTAAAATTATTGGGTTGGGGAACCCGTTTATGGGAGATGATGCAGTTGGCGTGTTAGTGGCCCGTCAGCTTCTCCCGTGCGCGTCTTCTCATGTTTCCATTGTTGAAGGTGAATTAGCGGGCCTCAATTTACTTCATGATATGGCAGAAACTGATACGCTTATTCTTATCGACGCCGTTCTTAGTCACACCAAGGCAGGAACGATTGTTCGTTTCATTCTTCCTCACGATCTTGAGAAACTTGGAACATTTTCCTGGGGTACCTCAACGTCTTCTACTCACGACTTTGGCCTGGCCGAAGCCCTGACGCTGGCACATACGCTGGACCTTTTGCCACCCCAGGTCATTGTCTTTGGCATTGAATTAGAACAATTTCAACCAGGACACGTCCTATCCCCTGAAGTATCCCGGGCGATGACGGATGTCATTAAAAGAATAGTCATCGAAGAATTGAGCCTGTCCCATGCATGAGCTGCAATTACTGAAAGAGGTCGTGAAGCAAGTCGAGGGACGGTGTCAGATTCGGCCAGGAAACCGGCTTTCCTGCATTCGACTGGAAATTGACAGTCGCTCCCATTTAGCCAGTCATACCCCCGAAGAATTACAAGCCACCTTTCATTTTGCCGCCCAGGGCACTTCCGTCGATTCCGCCAAACTGGATATTCATGTTCGGTCTTCGACCGGGGAATGCCAATCCTGCGACGCGGTGTTTGCTCGTACTCCCGAGACCTACGGCTGTCCCCATTGTTTTTCAGGAGATATTGCGTGGGAAGACCACCCTGAACTGGTCATTACCAACATTGAATTTGTGGAGAGCGTACCGTGACCTCTGCCGTTCAATCACCTATCGGATCGGAGCAGCGAGAACGGATTCGAATGACGATTCATGGAACGGTGCAGGGCATTGGGTTTCGCCCCTTTGTGTTTCGTTTGGCTCACGACTTATCGCTAGGCGGGTGGATCGCAAACACCTCGAGAGGAACGTTGCTTGAGTTGGAAGGATCTCGCGAAAAAATTTACGCATTCCAGAAACGAATCCCCGCTGAGTTCCCTCCTTTTGGAAACATTCAGACGATGACCGCCACCCATATTCCCGTCATTGGCCAACAGACTTTTGTTATTCATCCTAGCCAAGGAAATGACCAGGCAAATTCAGTGCTTTCGCCAGACCTGGCCACCTGTAAAGATTGCCTTCAAGACATCACCAACCCGCAGTCACGCCGATATCGCTATCCATTCACCACCTGTGCCCAATGCGGACCACGGTTTAGTATTGCACGACGACTTCCATACGATCGTCTGAATACAACGATGGAGCAATTTGTTTTCTGCGGTAAGTGCCAACGAGAATATGAAGATCCCACGGACCGCCGGTTTCATGCCGAAACTATCGCCTGCCCTGCCTGCGGTCCCCACATTCAATTATGGGATCAGGATGGAAACACACTCGCCCAACAAGAAGAAGGACTTCAGTCCGCATTAGAAATAATCAGACGCGGCGGCATCGTGGCCGTGAAAGGGTTGGGAGGATTTCAACTATGGGTGAAGGCGGAATCATCGGAAGCCGTCCAACGATTGCGCGATCGAAAACATCGCCCGGCCAAACCCTTGGCGGTCCTTTTCCATTCCCTGGATTCCCTTGAACACCATTGCTTAGTAGCCCAAGGCGAAACCGCACAGTTGACCTCCCCTGCCGCCCCAATCGTGTTAGTACGAAGAAGGCAAACCTCAACCTTAGCTCAAAATATTGCCCCTCATAATTCCTTCGTGGGCGCCATGCTTCCCCACACACCGCTCCACCATCTTTTAATGAATGATCTTCGGATGCCCGTCATCGCCACAAGTGGGAACCGCTCCGAAGAGCCTCTCGTCATTAATGAACAGGATGCAATCCATCGTCTTCACGGAATAGCCGATGCCTTTCTGGTACATAACCGTCCCATTATCCGACCCGTTGATGATTCCATCGTTCAAGTCGTCAATAAGAAATGCTTGATTCGCCGCCGCGCCCGCGGATATGTGCCTACTCCTCTAGCGAAAAAAACACATGTTGGTGTTGAGGACAAGCTTCCTCCAATCCTGGCTGTGGGCGGTCATCTTAAAAATTCGGTTGCCGTGACCACCGGCGATCAGATTATCGTCAGTCAACACATCGGAGATCTTTCGACTCCGGAAACCTTGAGTCAATATGAACGAACTATTGCTGATATGCTGACCATGTTCCAGGTCACACCTCAGGCCATTGCTTGCGACAGACATCCCGACTACCGCTCATCACAATTTGCTCACCAATTTGGGAATCAACACCACATCCCAGTAATTCCCATTCAGCATCACCATGCCCACATCGGCGCATGTATCGCCGAGCATCAATTGCAAGGCCCTGTCCTTGGCGTGGCCTGGGATGGAGCAGGATTTGGAACAGACGACACGATTTGGGGTGGAGAGTTTCTTCTGTGCGATGATGCCGAATTCACACGGCTTGCTCATATGAAGCCGTTCCAGCTTCCAGGTGGAGAGGCGTGCATGCGAGAACCGCGTCGGGTTGCGCTGGCCTTATTATATGAGGTGTTCGGCGAAAATATGTTTGAATGGGACCTTCCGCCACTTCAATCCTTGGGACAACATATGACTCGATCTTTATTGGCTTTATTGGACAAAGATGTCCATTGTCCGATCACGTCCAGTATCGGGCGACTCTTTGATGGGGTCAGCGCGTTATTAAGCCTCTCACAAATCGCTAGCTTTGAAGGTGAAGCGGCCATGGCTCTTGAATGTTTAGCCGATAGCGAAATGGAGAACACTCATCCTCAACACTATCGCATTCCCTTAGAACCTCAGTCAGAATCGCCAGGACCATGGGTGGCTGATTGGCGACCATTGATCTCCGCCATCGTCCGGGACATCTCAGCACAAAAGAAACCCGCAGAGATGGCACTCGGATTTCATCACGCACTTGCCATGTTGATTGCCGATGTTGCGGAGCGCATTCAGTGCCCTCAAATCGTTCTCACTGGTGGTGTCTTCCAGAATGTCCTACTCCTCATCCTTTCTGAAGCCGAACTGACGAAACGCGGGTTCTCCGTGTATTTCCCCCATAAGTTTCCTTGCAACGATGGAGGCCTTGCCTTAGGACAGGCTTTCTTAGCCAGGCACCAATTTACACCCCAGCACCATTCAGTCTAAAGATTTTTTACATCACCATGTGCCTTGCAATTCCAGGACAAATTCAACTCATTCAAGATGACGAACTTCGCACGGGAACAGTGTCGTTTGCCGGGGTCACGAAAGAGGTGTGTTTGGCGTTAGTCCCGGAAGCCGCCATTGGTGATTACGTGATCGTCCATGTGGGCTTTGCCATCAGCAAAGTAGATGAGAAAGCCGCAAAAGAATCATTGGCGTTGATTGAACAATTGAGTTCCGGTCAAACCAATGAAGGTTCAGGTTCATGAAATACGTGGATGAATTTCGAGACCCGAAAGCGGTGGAAGCCCTTTCCAAACAGATCCACCAGATCACTTGCCATCCGTGGACCATCATGGAGGTCTGCGGCGGACAAACCCATGCTATCGTCAAGTATGGGCTGGATCGTCTGCTCCCTCCCGATATCAATCTGATCCATGGGCCAGGATGTCCGGTCTGTGTCACCCCTATTGAATTAATTGATGCGGCTTGCAAACTTGCTAGGCTTCCCGAGGTCATTCTGTGTTCTTTCGGAGATATGCTCCGCGTCCCAGGAACCCATGAGGACTTACTCAAGGTCAAAGCCCAAGGAGGAGATGTTCGCATTATTTATTCTCCGCTCGACGCCGTCGCCATCGCCCAAGCGAATCCCTCGCGACAGATCGTCATTTTTGCGGTGGGCTTTGAAACCACGGCCCCGGCTCAGGCCATGGCCATTCTCCAGTCGCAACGGCTTCAGTTGAAAAATTTTTTCGTCCTTGTGGCCCATGTCCTCGTCCCTCCTGCCATGGAAGCCCTGCTCCTTTCCCCTGAAAATCGCATACAGGGATTCCTTGCTGCGGGACATGTATGCACGATCATGGGCTATGACATGTATGAACCCATCACTCAAAAATACCACGTTCCCATTGTGGTGACCGGATTCGAGCCAGTCGACATTCTGGAAGGGGTGAAGATGGTTGTCCATCAATTAGAACAAGGGCGTGCTATCGTCGAAAACCAATATGCCCGATCGGTGCACCGCTCAGGAAACGTGGACGCGCAAAAAATTATTGATGAGGTCTTTGAACCCTCTTCGCGCAACTGGCGAGGAATTGGAAGTATCCCCAAAAGCGGGCTGAGGCTTCGGCCTGCCTTTGCCCGATTTGATGCGCTCCAACACTTTCACGATCCCATTCACCTACCTGATGTCACGATTTCTCTGTCATCCGAATGTCAAAGCGGTCGCATTCTTCAGGGCCTCATGAAACCTTCAGACTGCCCAGCATTTGGCACCCGGTGTACTCCTGACCATCCACTTGGTGCCCCCATGGTGTCCAGCGAAGGGGCTTGTGCGGCCTATTTTCGTTATCGTCCAGAAATAGTTGCCAAAATATAACTTATGTCTTCGCCATCTTCTTTCGAACCTCAATGTCCGCTCCCCCTCGCTTCAGATGAAACCATTCGCCTCGCGCATGGCGGCGGAGGGCGCCTGATGCAACAACTCATTCAAGAGATTTTCCTGGAGGCTTTTTCCAACTCCTATTTGAACGCGTTACAAGACAGTGCCGTCCTGCCTGCCCAGGACGGCCGCTTGGCCATGACCACTGATTCCTATGTGGTCCAGCCACTCTTTTTCCCAGGGGGTGACATCGGCAGCCTGGCGGTGCATGGCACGATCAATGATCTGGCCATGATGGGAGCAAGCCCGCGTTATCTGAGTGCTGGATTTATTTTAGAAGAGGGATTACCGATTGCCACACTCAAACAGGTCGTTTCGTCTATAGCGAAGACGGCACAGGACTGTGGAGTTCAGATTGTCTGTGGCGACACAAAAGTGGTGGATCGGGGGAAAGGCGATCAGATTTTTATTAATACCACAGGTCTGGGTGTGATTCCTCAATCAGTCGATATCGGCCCACATCGCCTGACTCCTGGGGATCGGATCATCGTCAGCGGAGACTTGGGCGCACATGGCATGGCCGTGTTAAGCCAACGCGAAGGATTAGAATTTTCAGGCAACCTACGTAGCGATTCAGCCCCACTCCATACGGTCATTGCTGATTTACTCAATCACCACATTGCCATCCATTGCCTTCGAGATTTGACTCGTGGCGGGTTGGCCAGTGCTTTGAATGAACTCGCCACCGCCAAGCCATGTACTCTGACAATTGAAGAATCGCGCATACCAATTAGTGAGCCGGTCCGTGGAGCCTGTGAAATTCTCGGGCTGGATCCGCTCTATGTCGCCAATGAAGGACGGTTCCTGATGTTTCTTCCCGCTGAGGACGTCGATCAAGCTCTTTCCATTCTGAATCACCATTCCGTCTCACAAAAAGCCGCTGTCATCGGGAAAATTGACAGGACGACATCAAAGCCAACCCCAGCACTCGTGACCCTTCAAACCAGGTATGGCACTCACCGAATCCTGGACCTGCTTTCCGGAGAGCAACTCCCAAGAATCTGTTAACATGGGGTCGGTGTGTAATAACTCTTGGATTTTATATTCCCCAGCGTTTCACCAGTAGGTGATCTTGCATGAGTTCCCTTGGGGAGAAGAGGTAGGAAGGCTTTCGAATCCTTTTCTTCGGTTACTAGGTGACTTACAACGAAGAACGAGGTTTTCTGCTCTTGCTAAAAATATCGCAGGACAACCATGCTTATTACTTTACTCGTAACCACAGGTATTGTTGCCCTGACCGTCCTCATTCATTTCGAAGCACTTCGTTGTTTGTCCGCTTTCATGCGCTCTCCCCATGGACGCTTCAGATTGGCGTTATTGGTTTGCATGTTCGGGGCCATGGTGGCCCATATTATAGAAATTTGGGGATTTGGATTCGGATATTATTTTTTAACACAATCTGGCCAATTCGGTTCACTTGAAGGGGATTTTACTCATACCCTAGCTGATTGCGGTTATTATTCTTTTGTGACTTACACCACGTTGGGATTCGGAGACCTTATCCCCAAGGGTCCCCTTCGATTCCTCACAGGAATGGAAGCCCTCACCGGACTCCTCCTCATCACCTGGACCGCCTCATTCATGTACATTCAGATGAAACAAGGCTGGAAAACGAATCCCTCGTCAGAGTGAACTCACCAAATAGGCCTATGGTCTTTTATTTCTCCTCCTACTAAACATTGTGACCCCTCTGCATTTCGTGAGATTTCACCTAAAATGCGGAATCGTTGAGATGAGCATCATGCCTGAGAAAATAGAAATTATTGACTGGGAGTTTTGCTCCAAGCCTGCTCCCAAGCTAACCCAGTACCTGGCGCGTAGTAGAAGGGAGCCTGATTGCACCAACCCGAATAGGGAAAGGGCTTGCATTGAAAGAGATCTCCTGTTGTACCTCGTACGACGGTCCCGGGTTGATAGCTCCCAATGCCTTCTGGATAGGTGAAGTCGACCGAACCGTTGTCACTATCAGGATTGTCTTCCGGATTACTGTCAGGTCCGCCATCCGGGACCTCTTTATCGATCACGAAGCTCAACGCTTTGGGAGAATTGGTGAAAACTCGGTTGCCGTTGAGAACTTGAGTTGGTTCAACGCCACCGTCTCCAGTAAGTGCACCCACACGAACCATGGCCGTAGACGCGTTGACTCTTTGTGCAAGGAAGAAAGGCCAGAGAGTACGACTTTCTTGCCCAGCCTCTACTGTCATCTCAACATTTTCCAAATCTGCAGAGTTCTCGTCGAAGAGACGAAAGATAATCTTCGTCCCAATCTGCAGGTCATCCATTGCGGCTACTGCTCCGATCTCTCGCAGATCATCTGTCACAATCCCTCCCACAAATTCAACATCGCTACAGGCATAGAAGGCCTCAGGACTATCCGAGCGCTGCCAGACATGAAAAATGACGTGCCTGCCGGTGCGCTGGGGCAAATTGCATGATAGACGATACCCCTGACCACCTCCCTGAATGTTTTCCAGCGGTGCCTGCCCATGACGGCAGAACTCCTCCAACTCGTTCCAGCGAATGGTTTGGGTTGGATCAAACCCTTGGGGCGTCACGTAGAAGATCATATCTGCCGTGGCATGCGGTGCCGTAGCGTTATACACAAACTCGAATTGCCCATTAGTGTCCGGGGCAATTTTTGTCGTTCGCCAATCTGGTCGCTGCAAATCCAATCCCCTAAAAGTAGGATTTCCACCACTGCATTGTTGACCGTCAGGAATGAGATTTTGATGTTGCCCATTGGCATTTCCCTGCCGAATTCCATTCCAGTCATACATGGGTTGTGTCCCACCCAGTTCAATGGCCGCTCGGCAGGCCGGGTCTTGATGGTTTTCTGGATTCCCATTAAATCGGCATTCATGCACCCGGCTGGGTGGAACAACGATTGTGCCATGAGCCTGGACATTTGGTGTGGTCTCCACTGATATTCCTAGAATGAGTACCATAACCAAAGCTGAAAGTTTTCGAGAGACATTCATGTTTGATTCCTCCCTTTTTCCCCCTACGATCACCCCTAGTAACCCATTTCGACTGACAATGAGGATCTTGGGCTGGGTTTATCGTTTTGGTGGGGATCCATTGACGTGAAAAGATCTAAACAGCAGAGACCATTGAACTCACATGCGAATGGGATCAATGTGCCCTACGACGCGGTATAATCCTGTGGGATACTGAGGAACCTCTCTAGCAATCTGCATTCCACAATCAAGCATTTGGAAATAGGAAGAAGTGTGGAGAAACAAAATCGTTGAATTTCAAGGAAAAGGTGCCCTTGCGGAAGGAGACTTTAGTTGCTAATGCCAGACTTGTGAAAGTATCCACAGAAGGCTCCTGTATACAGATAGGGGGAGAACAACAAGAGAGCCCCCAATGCAGCCTGATATTTTCATTAGAATTCATTGAGAGAAGACTGAAAGTTTTATTAATTGCTTTAGAACCTGTTGATGCAGATCGGATTTGGAATAGTAAACATGCTGGAGACGTTGAAGAACCACCCGACCCCATAATTTCCCTATTAAATGATTACAATAGAGGAAATTGCTAACAGAATTAACGAACCGAATGTCCAGTCGGAATCTGGAACCGAAATCTGCATTTTCCATCAACATTGGACTGAAAACTCGTTCGCCATCCTTACTCGGCCTTTCCAGGAATCAAATAATGATATGGCAACCAGTGAATTGATTAGTGATTAAACGGGAGCGCTACACTAGGGAAGGCCTCCTCGGATTGGTGTCAGGAGAGTGCCCTCTGTGCGAATCTTATGATTTTTGAACACAGCGATATAGCCGACCCAAAGATTCATTGGGAAACAGGATCACTCTCCGAAGGTAAGTGATTCCGAGTCCCCTTTAAATCTTCTCTTTTGGGTACATCCTCTGACGAGGTCATGTTCGGTTGAATAGCTAAAGAGAAGATGGTTGATGCCGTGGTGGCATGCGCGGAAAAATTTTCCGACTTCAAAATACAAAAGGCTGCGGAAATTTTTCCGCAGCCCTTAAACAATTACGGCATGAAAAATGCCCTTGAATTATACCGAATGAATCACGAGATTATTGAGATGTTCCATGCCAATACAATCGAGAATGCAATACGCTCGGTATTGAGCGCCCTCTTCTCCGACGTGAAGAACAATGCTCGCCAGTTGATTCCATGCCCAAATTTTTTCTGATTCTTGTGTGCCGTTCTTTCCAGTGATCGCTACTTGATGCGTATCACCGTAGGCTAAACTTGTCAGGCTTTCGTCGAACACAAATTTGATACGAACCGCTTTATTTTTAGGTAATTGCAGAATATTTTTCTTGGTATACAGCTTGCCCTTTTGATCTAAAAACCCTTTTTGATTCACTTTCACCGTAATCTCCATCTCCACAGACGGAGAAGTCGTTGGCGAGGCTAACACTAAGGGGAGGTGGAACAGAGTCGTGGCAAATATCAACACCATTCCTAGGCCCAGGCTTTTCATGAGTCGTGTCGTTCTCATCAAATCTCCTTTCTACTTATGCTAATATGGTTGAGCTTCCAATAACGCGTATCCTTCCGCTTTGCTTCCTGCTATCCAATCACATTCGACCCAATAGTGCTCAATTCCTGTTGATGTTTCCGTACTGCCTCATCATGAAGGGATTCAGCTTCTGTAGTGTGGATACAATCCTGCCCACAGGGTCCCACGTTGTGGTTGTGTGAAAATTCCGAGCAGTCTGTGACTTCTAACCCTCCACGATTCGCACCTCGGAAGACATTAACTTCCAATGTCACCGCACAGTTCTTTTTGTGCTCGGGGCATTCTAATGAGGCTTTGACTTGGGGGACATGGTGGCTCATAGCTTTTTCTCCTTGTTACTGCCATTCATTATTTTTGTGAAATAAGTAGATCTGATATTTCTGAATTAAATCCCTTTTTCAAATAGGATCGGGTTCTCTTCAGGGATAATCCTCAAAATCCCACACACTGCTCTCATTGATGTAGGAGGAAGGTGAAGCGAATCTTTAGCCCTTGGTCGTAGCCATGAACAATCGAAACATGGCTCCTCCAGGTAGGTCGGCTTCTTTCCTTCGGCAACCCGGCTTGTCAGGATTTATTCAGCCCTGATCCGTAGTTTTGCGTCCCCGTGTTCTAACGGTTGGCCTTTTCGAGAAAGAATAGTTGTGAGTCAAAGAAATCCGAATTCTGTAGTTAGGGGAAACTATCGGTACATGCACAAAAAACTTGAAACATCCTGTTCTTTCAATTTTGATTAGGAGCTGATCATATGAAGGGAGAGGGAGATGCCTTTTTCAAAGATTCTAAAATAATAAGAAGGAAACTATTAGATTCATCGTACTGCCCCTTTTTGATCCTGGCTGCGTGAAAACAAAAAAGGGGTTTCGGAATTCGTCTTAAAACCTTTCCAATTTTCAGATGAGGACAATTCCCTACTCATAGGGAGTCTTCTCCTCCAACGCTAACTTAGGGAATCGTAAGTATAATATGGCCTTTTAATGACAGGGATCGGCACACCACAGGAAAAGATAGAGAAAGACTACCACTCCTAGAACAATTGCTCCAATAAGATACCATTTTGCGTTCATCAGACTACTCGGCCTTTCACTCTTACCCCGGCCCACTCCATCAAAGGTAAGGGTTTCCTAAAATATCATCGTTTATGATGAGCACGGATCAATTGGATTTAATTCATTCGCGGACCAGCAACAGCGAACAGTCCGTGTTATGCACGACCGAATGGGAGACGCTCCCTAGAAAAAATCGGCCCACGGCTGAACGACTCTGCGGTCGCAGCACCACCAGATCTGGCTTGATCTGGTTGACCTCATCGACAATCGTGAAGGAAGGCGCTCCTTCGATGGCCAGCCCCTTAGCTTGATGCCCCAACCGTTCCAGTTCTAGGCATAGAACCTGCGTAAATTTCTCGGCATACCCGATCATTTCTTTGCGAAATTCAGGAGGGATCATCGCCCCTACCGGCCAGACGGGATCAACCATGGCTATGACATGAAGCACCGTGATCGCACAGGGTTCTCGAAAAGGACTTTTTTTAAAAAAAGTCAGGATAGCTTCTGCGTCTTCCTGACTTTCGATGGGAATGAGAAGTTTTTTTATGCTTCGGATCGGTTGCTTGACGAGAAGGGTCGAGCAGGGAGCCTGTGTCATCACACGATGTGACACACTCCCAAAGATTTGCTCTCGAATGCGTCCCAACCCCCGGGCACCCATGACGATTAAATCCACGTGACCTTCCTTCGCCATCTTGAGTACGGATTCAGCGGGGCTGCCCATTTCCATGTGCTTCGATACAGCCCCAGAATGAAGGGGAAGGAGCGATTCCGCTTGATTCAAGACTCGCTCCCCTTCTTCCTTCATAGCCTTTTCCACCGTTATGGCTAGATCTTTCGCGACATCGGCCCCGATAGCCGGATATGGAATGCCTGGCACGCTCACCACATGTAGGAGCTTTAAACTTTTAGCTGGGCTCAAAGCTTCTAGGACACGTGTGGCATCCAAGGATTGGTCTGATCCATCAACCGCTAACAAATACTTCATCGCCTGACTCCCTTCATGAAGATCCATGTGGATTTCGTTTTTTATTTTGTCCTACCTCATTTCTTTGATCATATCGATGGCACCGGATGGACATTCCTCCGCACAGATGCCACAACCTTTGCAATAATCAAGATTAATGACATACCGTTTTCCCGGACCCAATTTGACAATCGCATTATCAGGACAGACGCCATAACAGGTGTCGCATTCAAAACAGTTTCCACAAGAAAGACAACGTCGAGCTTCAAGGAGGGCCGTATCGACGTCCAATCCGCCAACCACTTCTTCAAAACTGGTTCGTCGTCTCGCAAGTGCTAATTGAGGCTGATGACTCTGATCGGCATCGGTGTAGTACCAGGTATTCAGGCGATCATAGGTCGTGACCGCATGTGATGGCGATTTGACATATTGTTCCCCTCGCAGATAGGCATCTATATGTTTCGCCGCTTTTTTCCCATGACCAGTGGCCACCGTGACCGTCCGTTCATCCGGAACCATATCGCCTCCAGCAAATACACCCAACCGTCCAGTCATCATCCGTTCGTCTACTTGGATGACGCCGTCCGCCGAAATTTCTAATCCTGAAACATCCTCTAAAAACGTGGTGTCCACCTCCTGGCCCAGAGCAAGAATCACGGTATCTGCTTCCAATGTCGTCATTCGGCCTGTGGGTTGGGGATACCCGCTCTCGTCCAATATCATTTCTTCAACCGTGAGGGTCTGGCCATCAACCTGCCGAATCATACTGAGCCAGCGGGTCAACACGCCCTCTTCTAAAGCCTCTTCCACCTCAAAGTCACGGGCCGGCATGTGTTCACGATCACGCCGATAGATAAGCAGCGTCTCCTCTGCACCCAATCGCCTCGCGGTTCGTGCCGCATCAATGGCCGTATCCCCACCCCCATAGACCACGACCCGTCGACCAATTTTGGGGACTTCATCTCCATCCATCTTTTTTAACAAGCCTAGGGCTTCAACGATTCGACCGGTATCGGGACCTGGAATATCAACCCGCTTACTCAGATGCGCCCCAATAGCCAGAAACACCGCATCGAATGGGCCTTCCTGGATGGCCGTCTCCAAATTGTCGACTTTTCGATTCAACTGGATGGACACGCCCATCGCGACAATCCTGGAGATTTCGGCTTCCACGATGTTTCGAGGCAGGCGATATCGAGGAATACCGAATCGCATCATCCCTCCCAGCTTCGGCCCGGCTTCATAGATCGTGACGGCATGACCCATCCGCGATAAATGATAGGCCGCCGATAGTCCGCTGGGACCTCCTCCAATAATGAGTACCTGTTTCCCAGTCGTCACCCCTGCTTCAATTTGCCATCCCTGTTCAATCGCATAATCCCCTAAAAATCGTTCTATGGCATGAATGCTCACGGCCTCATCCAGTTGACCGCGATTGCAGGCCGTTTCACAGGGGTGATAACACACACGTCCGTGAATCGCGGGGAACGGATTGTCTTCCATGATCTTACGCCACGCCTCTTCGTATTTCCCTTCTTCTGCTTCATACAACCATCCCTGAATGTTCTCTCCGGCTGGACACCCTTGATTGCAGGGCGGGAGATGATCAACATACACCGGCCGCTTCGTGCGCCAACTGCCCGTATGATTCGCTAAGCTCGATGCCGGATCTAACGTGATGGCAAAAGGTTTGCGTTCCATCTCACGACTCCTTAGGGGTCTTCTTTGGCAGGAGGTCATACAAACGAATATTTCGATCGGCTATCGCTTGAATGGCTTCCAACGCTTTTTCATCTCGCGGGTTAAAGAGGTGCTTGAACCGCCCTTGAAGGGCTAAATATTGCTCAACAGGAACCTGTTTCCTGATAGGTGTTCGGTCAGTCACCACTCCCCCTTCCGCTTCAAACAATGGGAACAGTCCACTTTCCACCGCCAACCTGGCCACTGTAATCGTATGGGCCGGATCGGATTTCCAACCCAGCGGACAAGGAACATGAATATGGATATAGCGCGACCCGCGGATACCCATCGCTTTCGTCACCTTCGCTTCCAAGTCATGAAGATCGGCCACTGAGGCCGTGGCCACATAGGGAATCCCATGGGCCATCGCAATGCGTGGAAGATTTTTTCCAACCCCCATGGGATTGCCTGGTTCAGTCCCCACCGCTTGCGTCGTATTCGTCCAGGCCCGTGCTGGCGTGGCCCCTGACCGCTGAACTCCCGTATTCATATAGGCTTCATTGTCATAGCAGACATACAACACATCATCATTGCGGTCGAACATTCCTGATAAACAACCAAATCCAATATCCACTGTCGCCCCATCCCCACCTTGAGCCACCACTCGGATATCAGTTTTTCCTTTTGCCCGTAACGCAGCTGCCACGCCACTGGCGACAGCTGGCGCATTACCAAATAATGAATGTAACCAGGGAATTTGCCAGGCACTTTCCGGGTATGGGCTGGAAAACACTTCCAAGCATCCTGTAGCATTGACAGCCACGAGCCGATTTTGTGTTGCACGCATGATCGCATCCAATGCATACCTCGCCCCGAGAGCCTCACCGCACCCCTGACAAGCCCGATGACCAGAATTCAGGGAATTGGTCCGGTCAATGCGAGCTTGAACCGTACGATCCGCCTCATTCAATAATCGGTTGCCAACCGTGAAGGTTCCTGTTTGATAAAATTTGATGCGTTGATAGGACACCACGTTTTCCTCTTTCTCTTACACGATCATTCCACCCGAGTGACCTATTTCTCGAAGAAGATTTTCGGGCATCGGACCGGATCGTCGTTGTTCAGCCTGCCTCGTTAACTCTCGATTGATGGCCTCCCAATTCAGATCCAGAAAATGCGGCTCCTCCAGCCCTTCCAAGCATGCCGCCTTCACTGTATCGATGATGGCAGCTTTGGAAATCGCACGCCCTCCAAGGCCGGCAATCACGGTGTCCACCAAAGTCGGCAAGCCCTGCAGGGCGAGCTTGACCTCACTGGACACAATCCCTCCCTTTCCTACGGCCAAATCTTTTTCAATCACAATCACCCGCTTGGCATTATGGACCACATGACGAAACACCTGAGAAGGAAAGGGCCGATAGGCGCAGAGTTGTATGGCACCTACGGGCCAACCCTCTGTGCGTAAATCATCGACTGCATCCTTGATCGTGCCATTCACGGAACCCAAGGCCAGTAGAAGAGTTTCCGCCTCATCGGTGCAATACTGTTTCAATAATCCGCCGGCGGGTCGCTGAAAGATGTCTTGAAATTCCTGACTGATTCGTGGAATCGCTTCCAAAGCTTTCTGAAGTTTGTGATGCGCCAGATAACGCACTTCTGCAAAGGCTTCAGGCCCTACCATCGCTCCAATCGATACTGGATCCTCGGGATCCAACACTTGAACGGGTTCAAAGGATGGCAAGAATGCACCCACCTGCTCTTGCGTCGGTAGATCAACCGCCTCAAAGGCATGAGTCAGAATATAGCCGTCCATGCAGACCATGACCGGACAACTCAGTTCCTCGGCCAAACGAAAGGCCTGTATATGCAGATCGACCGCTTCTTGATTGTCCTCGGCAAAGAGTTGCATCCACCCGGCATCTCTCATGGCCATGCTATCTGAATGATCATTCCAAATATTGATCGGTGCCCCGATCGCCCGATTCGCAATGGTCATCACAATGGGTAACCCTAAGCCTGCTGCGTTATAGACGGCTTCAGCCATACATAAGAGTCCCTGGCTAGTGGTTGCAGTATATGTTCGGGCTCCCATGGCTGATGCTCCGATCAGCACACTCAAGGCCCCGAATTCCGATTCGACGTTGAGAAATTGACAATTCCCGATTTCTCCAGCCTTCACTTTTCGAGACAGGGTTTCGACAATATGAGTTTGTGGAGAAATCGGGTAGCAGGCCATCACTTCAGGACGACACAGGGCCACAGCCTGCGCGACAGCCTGAGAGCCTTCAATCTGTTGTTTCACCAAAACCTCCCCATAAATGAATACTCCCTTAGGTTAGGACAGGATGAGACGCCACATACTCAAATGCCTCTGCGACAACCTTGGCGTTTAATTCACGTAAGGTTCCAGAAAATTTTTCTTTGATGGCGTCCTGGACGGCCCCTGGGGTCAGCGCTCCGGTTATAGCGGCAAACGCTGCCACCATAGCGACATTCGCGATTGGGCGACCACCATGTCTTTCGGCTAATTCAGATGCTGGAAAACTATAAAACTCGATTTCGGAATGTTGCCGCATCCAGTCCTTCAGCCCAAGCGCTTCCAACGTTCGCGTGGAATTCATCAACACAAAGCCTTGATCAGAACACCCTCCAAAGACATCCAGCTGATGTAACAGGGTCGAGTCCAGGATAAGTAACACATTGGGATGTGCCACCGGTTCCCTGCTGCGAATATGATTGGGGCTCATTCGGCAAAAAGCCGTGACCGGCGCTCCCATTCGCTCGGACCCAAAACTGGGGAAGGCTTGCGCTACTTTCCCATCTCGAAATGCTGCCGAAGCGAGCAACTCCGCAGCGGTGACCACCCCCTGACCTCCTCGCCCATGAATTCGTATTTCAATCATCGAACCCTAAGATCGTTGGGTTGAGTCTTTGTCCTTTCAATGTGTTGCAATCCATAGATTTGGCAAGAGATATGCCTATTTCCCTTTAAGACAAACATCCTTAGGGGAATTCAGGGGAAACTGTCAAAAAAGATCTCGACAATGATGGAATTGGAGGATGAAATGGGGAAAAGCGCAACAGGAGGATGGGGTTGAGGTGTAGCTGAATGCGCCACTACTTTCCCAAAGGCGATGCTTTCCATACGCCGAAAGTCGGAAGTAAGGCAGGCCTAAACGCCGATTTGTTTTGAAGGGGTCGAAGGGGACTGGAAATCGAGCTAGGGAATTACTTAAAATTCTAGGTTCTTTCAAGCAGTATTTTAATCGCTTTACCAAAGGATTGATTCATGAGATTCGCGTTGGGATTTATCACAATCGGGTTGACTCTGGGGCTTTCTACGATGTCGTTCGGCTATACGGAAACCACCGTGACGAATGGAGGCACAATTACCGGCAAGGTCACCCTCTCTGGAAAAGAACCGCCGCCTTTAGCTTTTTCGCTTATCACCAATAATGACACCGAATTTTGTGGACGCATATCGACCGGCACGGGCTGGCGCTTACTCGATGAATTTCAAGTTTCCCCTGAAGGTGCACTTCAAAACGCGGTGGTGTTTCTTGAAGGGATTACTCAAGGCAAACCCTTTCCTGAAACACGACCAGCTCAGGTAATGGTAGAGGATTGTGTCTTTACTCCATGGGTATTAGCGGTACGTGATTCCCAACCCATTCATATCGTCAACATGGACCCCATTATCCACGATGTACTCATTTATGAAACCGCTCCTTTTGGCACCAAGGTGATGCTTCACCGTCCACTCCGCCTCAACCCCTTTCACCCCAAGAATCTACTAGGCGATCATCAACATAACCCGGGCGAAGCGATGATCGACACTATTCAACTCACGCAAGGCCGACGAACCTTTTTCCTGGAATGCGGGTTTCATCCGTATATGCAGGCCTGGGGCCTGGCGGTTGACAATCCCTATTATGCGATCACGGACAAACAAGGGAATTTCACACTTCCTGATATTCCAGAAGGTGTGTATCGATTGGTGGCCTGGCACCCGGGAATGGCTGGATTTATGGACATGAAAGTTGTTGTCCTGGCCAACGAAACCATGACGACTCGAATGGAATTCCCACAACCCCGAGATCGTCGCATGGCCCATACCACGATGTCTGAAACCTATCGATTCGGGACTCGTGCCCTAGAACGTGAAGGCCGGAAAATCGACATTCAAGTCACGCATGAAGACCAGGGGCACCAGGGAAGCCACTAAGCTCCCAACGTGAAGTGCGGCGATTTTAAAAATAGAGGGAGGTTATGAATGCTCGGCAGGAAGTAGGGCCTGTAATTCGTCGCCGGTCATGACTTCCCTGGCAAGTAATTGTTCGGCAGCTGAAACCAACACTGGCTTCAACTTTGCCAACAAGGTCTTCACTCGTTGGCCTTGTTCATCAATGAGGCGTCGTACTTCCGAGTCGATATCCTGCGCCGTTTTTTCGGAATATGTGGGTGCTGAATAACTTTCAGAGGTGGGCATAAAGGTCGGCTTCACTGATTGATCCAAGGCCACGGTTCCTAAAGTCTCACTCATACCATAATCTTTCACCATTCGCTTGGCGATACTTGTCGCCTTTTGTAAGTCATCGGCTGCACCGGTCGAGGCTTCCCCAAAGATCAACTCCTCGGCTGCTCGGCCTCCTAACAACACCGCTATACGATTTTCTAATTCCGTTCGTGTCAATAAATAGCGATCTTCCGTTGGTAATTGGAGGGTATAACCCAGCGCGGCGATGCCCCGTGGAATAATGGAAATTTTATGAACGGGATCAGCCCCGGGTAGCGAGATCGCAATCAAGGCATGTCCGACTTCATGATGGGCAACGCGCCGACGTTCCTCTTTGGTTAAAACCCGGTTCTTCTTCTCCAATCCTGCAATGACGCGTTCGACCGCCTCTTGAAAGTCTTGCTGCTCCACGGTTTCCCGCCCACGCCGGATCGCCAACAAGGCAGCTTCATTCACCACGTTAGCCAGATCAGCCCCGACCATTCCTGGCGTCATCGCGGCGATGTTTTCCAATTCTACCCCCGGAGCTAATTTTATGGCTTTGGCATGAATGGCTAAAATGGCAGCTCGCCCTACTCGATCAGGGCGGTCTACCAACACTTGCCGATCAAATCGTCCCGCACGAAGCAAGGCTTGATCTAAGGTTTCCGGTCGATTGGTTGCCGCTAAAATAATCACGCCGACCCGTGGGTCAAACCCATCCATTTCGACCAACAATTGATTCAGCGTTTGCTCTCGTTCTTCATGCGCCATCGGACCGGAACCCCTGGCCTTTCCGATCGCATCAAGCTCATCAATGAAAATAATGCATGGGGCCTTCGACTGTGCCTGTTCGAATAAATCTCGTACCCTGGCCGCCCCTACGCCCACAAACATTTCGACAAACTCCGATCCGCTAATGGAGAAAAACGGCACTCCCGCTTCACCGGCAATAGCCTTAGCCAGAAGGGTTTTTCCTGTCCCCGGCGGTCCTACCAGTAGTACGCCCTTGGGGATCTTGCCTCCTATTCGCGTATATTTCTCCGGTGTGCGTAAAAATTCGACGACTTCCAGCAATTCTTCCGTTGCTTCATCAACCCCGGCCACATCCTTCATGCGCGTCGGAATATCCTTTTCCATATAGATTTTGGCTTTGGATTTTCCAATGCGCATAAATCCGCCGCCTGCTCCCTGCCCAAGTTTTCGTAAAATCCAAAACCAAATCCCGGCAAAGATTAAGATCGGGACCACCCATGAAGCCACATCTTTCCACAGGGTACTGATAACCACACCGGCAAATTGAACCTGTTTTTCTTCAAGGAGTCGGACCAGGTCAGGGTCATCCACTCGCACCGTTTGAAACCATTGCGGAGCTTCGGATTCACGATCTTGTTTGAGCTTTCCATGAATGATGGTTGAGGTAATCGAGACTTCTGCCACCTTATCGTCTTGGACCCAGGCCTTAAATTGAGAATAGGGCACTTCGTCCAAATGTTGGGAGGCCACATAGATTTCCTGGAGAATGATTAACGCCCAAAAGGCAATCAGAAAATACCATAGTGACACACGATGTTTTTTCTCCATACAAGCTTCCCCTTATTCTCTCTGGCTTACGAGAGTTCTCTTTGTCGACCCTTCAAGTACTGTACCCAAGAATAGCAATTTCGTCTATGAAGATTGAATTCGGAACGGTTGCCTTCATACCTCCTTCAGACCAACCAGGCACTCCCTCCCGGATAAATGTTGAAGAAAGAGTTGGAAAGAGTTGAAAAGACTTGCCCAAATTTGCCAGGCTAGACCATCGCCTAACCGGTTCCTCACCATTTCCGTTTTTCTATGAATATTCTGCAAGATCCTCAATCCCTTTGGTGGTTTCTCGCCAGTGTTCTTTTAGGGGGGGGACTCGCCTGGGCCTTCTGCTCCCTCCTATATCAAAATCACTCGCTGAAAGTCCTCCAACATGCGGAAACCCAATTGGCCACACGGACAGCCCAACTGCATGATCTACGAATTCAATTAGGAGAGATCCAACAGGCGTATGACGCCCTTCGCCATGAGTTTCGTCTCATGGAGTCCTCGAAAGTCGCCGCCGAAACCCAACTATTGGACTCTCAACACCATCTTGAATCTCAACGCACGATGTTAGATGAGGCCAAACTGACCTTAACCGACACCTTTCGATCATTGGCCTCTGAAGCCTTGGCCGGGAACAATCAAGGGTTCTTGGCCTTAGCAGAGGAAAAATTCAAAGCCCTCAAAGACGAGACGGCCACCGAGTTGGATCATCGCCATACTTCTCTGGAAGCGTTAATGCGCCCACTCTCAGAATCCTTACGAACCTACCAACAAGAAACCAAAGAGTTAGAAGATAAGCGACTTCGTGAATTTAGCTCTGTAAGCGAACAATTGAAATATTTGGCCACAGCCCAATCTTCACTCCAAACAGAAACTTCCAAGCTGGTCAATGCCTTACGCACACCTCACGTGCGCGGGCGTTGGGGTGAAATTGCGTTGCGTAAAACAGCCGAATTAGCGGGAATGTCAGCCTATTGTGATTTCCACGAGCAAGAAAGCGTTTCAAAAGGGACGGGAAGATCCCGCCCGGATATGATCGTCAAGCTTCCTGCAGGACGGGAGGTCGTTGTTGATTCAAAGGTTCCTTTACACGCTTTTCTTGAAAGTTTGGAAGCCAATACCGATGAATCCCGCGATATCGCCTTAAAACGCCATGCAGGCCATGTCAAATCGCATATTCGCCAACTCGCCTCCAAAGAATATTGGGATCAATTTCCTTCTGCGCCTGAGTTTGTTGTCCTATTCATTCCCAACGATTCTTTTCTGGCGGCAGCGGCTGAACAGGATCCCGCATTGATCGAATCGGCATTAACCCAGAAGGTGGTCATTGCCACCCCCACCACCTTTATTGCTCTGTTACGGGCCATTGCGTACGGGTGGCGGCAGGAACAAGTTGCAGAAGGCGCCCAGCGTATTAGCCGATTGGGGCAAGAATTAGCCGAGCGCTTGGGCACCCTGACCGAACATTTTGCCAAGGTGGGTCATGCTTTGGGTCGCGCGGTGGAGTCCTACAATGCGACCGTCACATCTTTGGAAAATCGAATATTGCCTTCCGCTCGAAAATTTCAGCATCTTGGTGTAAACCCGCGAAAGGACATTCCCGACCTTCAACCCGTGGAACAGGCTCCTAGAAATCCCTCGACGATTCCACAATTAGCTGACGAGCTTCCCCCTCAACTCTAAAGTACCTCCTGGTCTTTTTGGAGTTGATCGTTTTCACCAGGGTTTTCGTTATACTACTAACAGACAGTACGACACTTCATGTGGGACGTGAGACCTTGACGTTTTTTAGAAATTCGTTATTCTTAAGAATTCAGACACAAACCCCAGCAGCTATACCTGTAATTGCCGCTAGACGCCATCAGGAAAGGAGGTCCAGCCCATGCAGACAAACCCATCACTTTATGGGAAAACCAAGAGAAAGATATCGGGTAAGCTCCTAACGTTCCCTATTCTCCTAAGCTTTTTACTTGGTCCAATGCTCAACATCATCTGGAACACACAGGTAGAAGCTTCTTCTCACCAGGTAAAAGTATTGGAACTTTCACTCCCTTCAGAAAGTATTCCCAAAACATTAACATTTCCTCTATATGAGCAAGGATCCATACAATATTTCAGTGCAGGATTAGGCAAGGAAGAGCGAGGCCTGACTTACCCACCATTTTCCTTAAAATTAATCTTTGTGAAAGGCGAACGGGCGTTTCTGGCCGGAGTGGCTACCCGCCTATCCCAAATTGATGGTACGCCACTCCTAAATATTCCTGGAGAAGAGGTCGAGGGTCCTTGGCTTTTTATCAATATCCCTACGGGGACCTATGAGGTTAGCGGGACTGACTCCACAGGCATCACCATTAAAAAAACAATTACCGTTCAAACAGACAAATCAACGGTCGTTCATTTTCGTTTTCCCTAAGAATTTAGGCATTCCCCCACTCCCCCAAATCTGCTAAATCCTCAGGCTTCTCCTGCCCCCCCAAGAAGTGAACAAATAACAATTGTTCATTGAATCCATTAGTACCTAAGTCAATATACTAGTTATTAGCAGCAAATTTCGTCGATTTATGGTTTATTTCTGCTGTTTTCATTACGTTTTTTCTTATTCTATACCCGTTACTATCTTTAATTATGAGGATTTTTTAATATTTTGTTAATCTTGACTTAAGAACAAAAAGCTATATCTAAGAACATCAGCCACACTTTTATTTGAAATTTGAATTTTTAGGAGAAGAACATGGGACACTACGGAATACAAAAAAAATCATCTAATAATATTCGTGGAGCGACAAAACAGCCACTCAAGTCTGAACCGGTACCCACAATCCAAAAGGCGACGCCTGTGGAGTTAGAAAAGACTGTAAGCCCTGATGCGTGCACACGTTGCGGCGGCTTATTGGTTTCACATTGGTGCATGAATGTGAATTATGATGCAGGGGGGATGGAAATCCTGACCAAACGGTGCCTGCAGTGTGGTGAGGTCATTGATCCAGTGATCCTGGAAAATCGACAACATCCAGAACGTGAGGCCATGAAAAAGAAAACTCGGCCCTTGTTATCTCGACCATTGGCCTCATCAAAAAGCAAAAGTGCCGGGCTGAGTTGTAGCCCCGTTGCCTGACCAAGCCACCGACAGGTGGTTGAAACCGTCACTTGGAGCCACCCACAAGGATGAGCCGGAATTTGCACCCTGACGATACACAGACTGATGAATAAATAAGTCTATCCTCCCCAGGATAATCTCAGGCCGTAAGTTCCCCTCTTCTTGTGGGTCCCTTTATCGGCTTGTTGCAGAAAAATCACTGAACCTGATTGAGTCCAACTTTCTCCCTCCCATAGCAAGCCACTTCGAAATGCCATTCCGCGAAAAAACCCTGTGAATCAACCCATAATTGGATTTCACCTCGACGAGCAGAACGACTGGGTTGCCGATTTACAGTGCGGACATGGCCAACATGTCCGACATAACCCGCCCCTCAGCAGCCGACCCTGGGTTCAAACCCCCGAAGGCCGACAAAGCCATATTGGCACCATCCTGAATTGCAAAAAATGCGATGACGAATACCAACCCAACCATTTCCCTGCGCATTTAACAAAAGATTTTTGATTTGAGTGGTTAAAATATTTCTGGCCTTCATTTTTTGGCCAAACAAAACAAGCCTTTTTCAATGAAACGAATATGTGACAGATACCTTCTGAGGGGAAAGACGAGCATACCTGACGCCAGACCTGTCCTACCCCTACACAACGGTATTGGAACATAGCAACCAAATAATTAGCTTCTCCGCGAGCACGAGACTCCCATCTCAGCTTTATCTCACAAATTCACCCTTGGATAGCTCACATTACAATTAAAAGTAATTGGCCTATTTGAAAATGCCTTGATTCGTTTGGCAAGCGCCCAATACCTCCAGTACAATCGTGAGCCGGGTTTTTTCACAATCGCTTCAATCACCTCTGACAAAGAATATGGATGTCCCCATGCGTTCTTATTATATTCAACGTTCACGACTTTTCACTATTCTCCTACTTGCACTCCTCCCCATCAATGTTCTCGGTTGCTCAGAACCGAAGGAACCGTGGGACCTCCATACCGAACAAGGAACGACGCTGATGGATCAGGGGAAATTCCCTGAAGCCGAAGAAGAATTAAATCAAGCCCTCAAGATAGCTGAAGGATTCGGGGATAAAGATCCACGCTTCATTCAATCCCTCACCAACCTCGCCATTCTGGCCAATGCCAAAGGTCAACCGGAGGAGGCGGAGGCATTCCTTCAACAAACTGTGGCCATTCATGAAAAAGCCTCAGGGCCTGAGTCTGCTGATCTGGCCGCTAGCCTCAGCAATTTGGGTGCGTTGTATGTGACACAAAATAAATTCGAACAAGCTCAACAAAATTTTGAACGAGCCATTGCCATTCGCGAAAAAGTCCAAGGCCCAAACGATCCCGAAACTATCCGCGATGTCGAAAACTTAGCAGGCTTATTTGTCCGGCAATCTCATTACGATCAGGCAGAACCCTATCTCAAACGTGTTCTGGAGAGTTCAGAAAAAACCAGTGGTCCTAGTGACCCAGCCCTCATAGAGCCTCTGAATAATCTCGCTCTCCTCTATCGAGCCCAGGAAAAATATGACCAGGCCGAAATCTTATTGCTCAAGGCCCTCACCATCAAGGAGCAACAACTTGGTATGACCAATCCCAATCTATTGGGCAGCCTCAATAACTTAACGCTGCTCTATAGCTCAGCCAAGCAACTGAGCAAAGCTACGCCATTGCTGGAGCGAATGGTGACCATTGCTGAAGAAGGTTTCGGAAAAGAACATCCTCGAGTCGCGATCATCCTTAATCAACTGGCCGAAATTCATCGTCTGCAAAATCAACCGGAACGGGCCATTCCCATCATGCAACGCGCAATCACTATCATTGAAAAAGCCGAAGGACCGGAACATTCCGGACTCACCGGCCCCATCAACAACTTAGCGGTACTCTACCTCAACACCGGACAATACAAGGAAGCTGACCCGTTATTTCAACGGGCCATCACACTCACAGAAACCACGATGGGGAAAAGTCATTTCCGAGTCGAACGGGCTCTGAGAAACTATGCCCAACTGTTACGAAAAATGGAACGCACCGAAGAAGCACAGTCAATGGAAGCACGAGCCGATGAGATCCGAGCACAGAATACTCCTAGCGAACCAACCAGTTAAGAGTGTGTGCACATTTAGTTCCTCTTCATAAACCTGGCAACCATTCACTCATCTCTCAACCCCTCATTCTCCCAACACGCCCCCCATTCCTTCGTCGATCTTGAAATTTCCTCCTGCATCACGTGGTGGATGAGCGTTCGACAAACTATTGACACTTTTTAGCAAATCTCCTAAGGTTCGGACTCAATGTGTATCCAGGAGATAAAAAAAGGAACATTCCATACTTTTTACAGGAAAACCATGCGACATCAACAAACACCCACGGTAGTCATAAAACTTACGATGCTTGTGTGCACGCTGTTTTTCTTAGGCCTCACCCAAGGGTGCGTCGACCTCAAGGCCATTCATGACTTTGCCAACATTTCCGCAGAATCAGCTGAATACACGACTCTTGTCGACAATTATGTGGATTTCCCCAACCGGCAAAAACGCTATCAACCCACGGAACGCCACGCACAATTAGATACCATGGCTCAAGAACGCCAGGCACAAAAAAGTGCGCTACTGCTTCGGCATGCCGTCATTGAAGAATACATGGAAGCTTTGGGAAATTTAGCAAGTGATGAAATTGTCGACCAATCAGAAGAACTTTCTCAGCTGACCAACTCCCTGCAAAATCAGGCTGGAACCAGCCCAGCTGAAACCGAGGCGTTTGGGAAAATGGCTGGCATCCTGACGAATGCCATTAGTGATAACTGGAGAAAACGACAGCTTCAGCAATTAATTGAACGATCGAATGGTCCGCTCCAAACAATTATCACCAGCCTGGGAAAAATTGTGCAGGACGGATTTGCTGGCGATGATCAAAATGAACAATTTGCCATCCAATCGTATTATCGAACCAAAATTGCTCAATCGACCGACCCCGCCGGTATTGCCGCTCTTATGGAATGGCAAGAACAGCGGGAACGAACCGTCACTGAACATGCCCGTGCGATTCAAACCTATTCGGCCGTACTTGATGAAATTTCAGCCGGGCACCAAAAACTCTATGATGAGCGAAAAGATTTGTCGGCCGGAAAACTTCTTACGCAAATCAAACAATCAGGGAAAAAACTGCAAGATCTCTACGCCACCATCAAAAAACTTTAGACGGGGACTAAGATATGCCACTCACGACGGAAGAAGCCTTTGAACTGTCCAAGCAATTTCGAGATTTGGCGAATACCCTTGCTGACTATCGTTTTTCCAACTGGGACACACTTACTGCGACGCAACGACGGGACATTGAGGACGAAGAATGGTCCTTAATCAATTCCTCCTCTGATATGACGACCAAAGCCGTCGGGTTGGCGTTAGAGGATTCTGAAACAAGTTTTTCGTCAGTAAAAAAATCGATTTCCAAAGCCCGAAAAACCATCAAGAAACTGGAAAAAGTAAAAACCATCATTGAAGTCGCTGCTGCAGCCGTGGGACTTGGAGCCGCGATCGTGTCCAAAGATCCAGGCTCCATCGCCAAAAATGCCAAACGTGTCCTGGATGCAACAGATATCCTCCCTGCCTGATTGGCCTCACATCTCCCGCGCCCGATCAATAGGATTTACCCTTTCAACGTTGACTGCATAAGACTATTGGCTTGAGGTGGGGAAAACCCTTGAAAACCTCGATGCCGTTCGGCAAGCTCCAAGACGGAAAAGGCATGCCCGTCAACCTGCTCGGGAACAGAAAAAATTTGTCGCAAATCTCCACCACGCTCTCCAACAATGGTTCCTGCAAACGCCAATCCTTTTTCCTTCAACCGCTGCATCGCGGCTTCAATGTCAGCCACCAGAATGGCCACATGGTGCAGCGTCCGATCACCAAACTGATTGACCCAACCAGGAATCAGACTGGTTGTACCTCGCGCATCCGCATAGGCCTGGTCCACGAATAGGGCAGGACACCCCGGAGCCCGATAGACTTTGGCCCACCAATCGTCATACTCAAGGGTCTCGGCATACGCATACCCACAGTCAAGAAATTCTTGAGCCCGATCATCAATCGACAACGTACGCACCGTAATATGATCCAACACAGGAAACAGCCCAATGCCAAGGTTCTCTAACGCTTCCGCCACCATCCTGGCAGCGTGATTCTTCGACACATAATCTGACACATACTGTCCAATCAGTCGCTCAAGGTTTGTCACCTGACTCATGGCGTCACCTCCCATCTGAATCCACCGAAAATTTAATTCCCTGTGCCAGCGGCATCTCAGTGCCCCAATTCGTCGTATTCGTTTGCCGGCGCATATACGCCTTCCAGGCATCCGAACCGGCCTCACGTCCCCCACCCGTCTCCTTTTCACCACCAAACGCCCCGCCAATTTCCGCGCCCGAGGTCCCAATATTAATATTGGCAATCCCACAATCACTCCCATCGCTCGATAAAAACTGTTCCGCATGCCGCACATTCAGGGTAAACAAGGAAGAAGACAGGCCCTGAGGAACGTCATTGTGTAAAGCAATAGCTTCTTCCAAAGTTTGATAGGACATCACGTAGAGAATGGGAGCAAAGGTTTCCCTCTGGACCACTTTCCAATAATTCTGGGCACGCACAAGCGTGGGCCTCACAAAAAATCCAGGGGATTCCAACACATTCCCTCCATAGATAATTTCGCCACCATCCACCAGAACTTCTTCTACCGTCGCACGAAATTCTTCGACAGCCCGTTCATCAATCAATGGACCCATGAGTACGCCTGATTCCAAAGGATCACCAATTTTCACTTGGGCATAGGCGTGAATGAGACGTTGCACTACATCGTCATACCGAGATTCATGCACAAACAAGCGACGTGTCGTGGTGCATCGTTGCCCAGCTGTCCCGACCGCCCCAAACACAATGGCCGGAATGGCTAGATTCAAATCTGCCGTTTCATCAATAATCACCGCATTATTCCCACTGAGTTCTAATAAGGTTCGACCCAACCGCCCGGCCACAACCTGTGCGACCTCCCGTCCGACAGGAACCGAACCCGTAAAGGAAATAAGAGGAATTCGCGAATCATTCACCATCTTCTTTGCAAGTTCCACCCGTTCGGCAATATACACAGAAAAAATACCCGGAAGACGGTGTTCTTCTAAAACCTGATTGCAGAGATGTTGAACGGCTAGAGCACACAATGGAGCTTTAGGAGAGGGTTTCCAAATTACCGTGTCACCCGCAATGGCAGCCAAAAACGCATTCCACGCCCACACAGCTACCGGAAAGTTAAACGCGGTGATGATCCCCACCACTCCGAGGGGATGCCATTGTTCAGACATCCGATGTCGCGCTCGCTCCGATTGCATGGTGAATCCATACAACATACGAGACTGCCCCACCGCAAAATCTGCCATATCAATCATCTCTTGGACTTCACCATCACCTTCAGCTTTAATCTTCCCAACCTCTAACGACACTAATGAACCTAGTGCATCTTTCTTGGCACGGAGTGCCTCGCCAATTTCACGAACCACCTGGCCACGTTGAGGAGCAGGCACCTTTCTCCACTCCAGAAAGGCTCGTTGGGATTCTTGAGCGATGGCGTCATAATCTATTTCTGAGCAACAATGCACCTGGGCCAGCACCTGCCCCGTCGCAGGATTGACCGAATCCAATAGACCCGCTGAAGTCGTCGGCACCCATCTCCCAGGCCCGGAACAGGCACCGGCATTCACCGATTCCAGCCCTAATTCTTGAAAAATATCCATCAGACACTCCATCCCCTAAAAAACTCCCCAATGCTCATCACGGTCATTCCGGATCATGATGAAAAAACTGTCCAAACCGATTAGAAAGGATAGAGGAGAGTTCAAAGGTTTCTTGCGTGACAAATCCTCGGTATTGAGCAGAACGCTCAAACACAAGATCCACAACACTGCAGATTCCGGCTGCGGTCGTGACCTGAATCGCCGACCACAATTTTCCAGCGATTGTCTGTGGGTAAATTTTCTGCACAAAATTTTCTTCAAAGAGTTCGCTCTTTCGCATGCCTGTGACAGAAGTATAAATCAGGACCACATCCTGCAAGGTCTTCGGCACAGCCTTTTCCAACACACGTTTCAACGTTTCCCGATCATCATTGAGCTTCAAATCATTCATCAATAACTGAATTTTTTCACAATGACCGGGATAGCGCAGAGTCTTATAATTCATGGTCCGCACCTGCCCCGCATAGGTATCAGCCAACGTTCCCAGGCCGCCAGACGTGTTAAAGGCCTCGTATAAGAGCCCATCAATCGAAATGGTTTCGTATCCTTCGAGAGGCAGCAACGCCACCTCCTGTCCATTTTCAATCCCATTGCACATATTGCCGTATTCATTGATTAATCCGTCCGTTGACCACGTCAATGAATATTTCAAAACATTACTGGGGTTGACGGGAAGCGCGCCTACGCGCATTTTGACCATATCTACAGAATCAAAATGCGTCATCAAATCATGCGCCACTATACTAATAAATCCTGGAGCCAACCCGCATTGTGGCACGAAGGCTCTCGTCGCACCTTGGCTCACAGCTCGAACCTTTTTGGTGACCTCAATATCTTCCGTTAGATCAAAATAATGGGCACCCGTTTCCCGAGCTAACTCACAGACCGCGGGATTGCAATAATATGGGAGACTGGAAACGATGGCCTCGGGATTGTGTGTGGTGAGAAACGTGCGAAGGGCGGTTTTATCTTGAACATCAAGGGCAGAGATTTGAAGATGCTTGTGATGAATTTCCTTTTGTAACTGAGCTACTACCTCAGGGTTCACATCTCCTAAAAAGACAGTGTAGTCGTGACTTTCCACCAATAAGGTGGCAATAAGCGATCCAATCTTTCCGCCTCCAAGAATGGCAACATGACGCATAGTCGTGAACCCTCCTTCTTATTGTATGCCATTCTGCCCTTGTATGCCATTTTCATCAGATAGCCCTCGATTGATCTTCTCAGCCGCCCTCAATAAAATGAGGGCTGTTCGGCATTCTTATGAATTTCTTCCAGGCCTTGTGCGGTTCTCATTGATGTCCATGAAACCAAACCCATGCAAGTGGATTGCACCGACACAAGCAATCGTTTCCTTCATCGTGGGATTATCACTTCTGTTCAATTCTTTGGCACTGAGCCAAGCCGCCAGAAAAAATTCCGAGAACCCCTCAGATGTTGAAATCACCTTCAGCGGAACCGGGTCCGAAAACACTCACCTCTTTACCGTCAAAGATGGTTGGAAGGTTCAATGGCAAACAGAATCTTCCCGATTTAGATTGTCAGCTCATGGGTCAGCCCGGAGACTCTATGAAAGTCCCATGAATGAACGCGAAAAAGTGGTCCGTTGGTTTGAGGTGCTTGAGCCCATTGTGCTGGCAAATACCACGAAAAAGCAGGGCACGGCCTTTCACCCGTTAGGCGGGACCTTCTATCTCAAAATTATGGCAAACGGACCATGGAGCATCCACCTCAAAACGATCAAAGACACCAAAGACTATCTTGATGTTCCCTACACGGGTGCCCCTTGATATCTCTTTGCGGAGGACGTAAACAGGAGAGAGAAGGAAACTGGATGATTCACAATTAATGGTTTATTGAGAGGAAATACACAATGGCAAAACTCATTACACAACCCACCAGGATTGAAGCAGCCGGGAATAAACCCAAATTGATCGACGAGTTTTTCGGAAAGGTCAACTCGGGGTCGGATTCGATCAGCATTGCCCGCATGCAAAGCCCATCAGGATGGGTAGAACCGGGACAAACACCGGAGTTTGATGAATATACGGTCGTTCTTCGCGGGATGCTACAAGTAGAGACCAAAGACGGCGCGCTGGAAGTCAACGCAGGGCAAGGCGTGTTGACCGTTAAAGGAGAATGGATTCGCTACAGCACACCTGGGCCTGACGGAGCCGAATATATCGCCATCTGTCTGCCCGCCTTCTCGCTCGAGACCGTTCATCGCGATCCGGCCTAATTCCACAATGAATTTTCCCGCTCATCGAAAGGTCCCTTCGTTTTTCATATGGTGAAATAGCCTTTTCCGTATTTTCTTTTTAATGTGGTTAGAGTCCTCGCCGAACAGACACATTATAGGAGGATCCACCATGGGTTATGCCACGCATTGGGCAAAGCTTACGGATAGGGAAGCACCGTTTCTGGCAGGATGGACCTGGCTCGTCACAGGGTTCACTCTCACCTGCATCGGAATATTGCCTCTTATGCTCCATATGGGATGGGAAAATGTGGCGGGGTTGTCTGAGGGCAATCCTATTGGATTGGGTTTACTCGCGATGCTAGGGATGGGACTTGGCCAACTCTGTGTACTCATCGCCATAATCTGGATAGGCTATGGGATTCTCCGAAAACTCTTCTCTTCGATCTCCTGAATAGAAATGTAATGAGCCAACAGGCTACTCCCACTTCATTGTTTAATAATGATGCCAGCCATAACGGCCGTGGCCATAATACCGCCGCCCCCAGAACCGGGGCGTACCATACCATACCGATCCACCCCAAAACCGGTCACGACCAAATCGAAGGCTGAGCCCCAGAGGCGGATAAACTTGCAAGGAGGAAGAGCCATACCACCGAGAACGGTTGTCTGTCAGTTGGCGTTCCAGTTTCGCCGTAGCGGCGGTTTGTTGTGAAACCTGTTGCTCCAAACGCTGAACGGTTTGTCGTTGAGCATCCAACTCCTGTTCTAATTTGGCAATTTTTTCCTGTTGGAGTTGGGTCAACGTGTGAATACAGCGATTCTGCGCCTCACCTGTAAAACCGGAACATTCCCAAGGAAGTGCTGCCTCCGCCGCACCGGCAGGTAGGCCCCAGAGTATAATTCCCAGCATTCCTACACCAAAGACTCTCAACGAATTCAGAATATTTGATAATGTAGTCGGTCGCATTGTCTTAATCTCCCACTTTGCTCTGTTTGGCATTATACCAAACTGAGAGATTTGACTGCCAAACCAGCCGTCACTTTCCTGTTAAAAAAAGATACAAGCCCCCTCTCCGCCTTTGCAAAAGGGGGAACCTGAGTGAAAACGACAAAACAGGCCGGAGGGCACTTGGTATTCAAGAAAATATTGACACTGAATGATTGAGGTCGTAGCCTTCTACCGATCCTAAGAAGGAACTCGACGCCGAAACGTATGGCTAGAAAACACTCAGGCAACACAGAGGAAAAGGTCCGGTGTGGATGGGTAGGCACAACCCCTCATTTTATTCCGTATCATGATGAAGAATGGGGCATTCCCGTTCATGATGACCATCGTCATTTTGAAATGCTTATTCTTGAAGGCGCACAGGCGGGACTATCCTGGTCGACGATATTATTGCGTCGCGAAGGGTACCGGAAAGCATTTGCCAAATTTGATCCAGTCAAAGTGGCTCGTTTTGATGAGAGAAAACAAGCCACCCTTCTGAACGATTCCGGTATCATTCGAAATCGTCTCAAGATCAAATCAGCCATCACCAACGCCAAGGCGTTTCTGGAAATCCAAAAAGAGTTTGGCTCTTTCAACACCTATATTTGGCAATTTGTAAATGGAAAGCCAAAAATTAATTCTTGGAAAGATATGTCCCAAGTGCCAGCCACCACGCCGGAAAGTGACGCACTTTCAAAAGATTTAAAAAAACGTGGATTCAGTTTCGTCGGCAGCACGGTCATCTATGCGCACATGCAAGCCGCCGGGTTAGTCAACGATCACACCATCGATTGTTTTCGACATCCATCAAACATTAAGGCCTTAACCAAACGACGGAAAGCAAACAAGAGACCTTCCCTCAACATTCAACTGAAACGAATCTACGACCCTCCATCGCCCAAAGATGGCGTTCGCATCTTGGTTGATCGATTATGGCCTCGGGGATTGAGCAAAGAGGCAGCCTCATTGGATCATTGGCTTCGAGAGGTGGCCCCATCCACCGCCTTACGGCAATGGTTCAATCATCAGGAAAATCGATGGCAGGAATTTAGCCGCCGCTATGACAGGGAACTGGATGACCAACCCGAAGTCATCCATAAACTTCGAAAATTAGCGAGCAAGGAACAGATAACCCTCCTCTTTAGCACAGCACACCTCGAGCACAATAATGCCGTCGCCTTACTATCGTATCTCAAACGAGATTCTGAATGACCAACCGCAGAATGAGCCAAAGGCTGTATTCTTTCTCAAGGGGGCATCCAGACATTCAACTCTCTCTTGAACCATGGGCAAAGGTCATCATAATCCACCCATAATGAAACCGGTTATTCAAAAGGATCAAACAGGGTGTGGATTGGCTTGCGTGGCCACGGTATCCGGCGTCAGCTATCAAGAGGTAAAAAAGGTTGCAGCTCAACTGGGCATAGAGGTTCAGGATTCCCGACTCTGGTCAGACACCAAATATGTGCGAACACTCCTCAAACACTTCAGCATCGCAACATCTCCTCACACACAGTTATTTCGCTCCTGGGATGCCCTCCCCCCGCTGGCCTTATTGGCTATCAAATGGCACACCATAAAGGGTCGCGCTTTTTGGCATTGGATCGTGTTTTGGCGAGGCTCAAAAGGACCGGTGGTGCTGGACCCCAAAGCATCTCTGAGAAACAATATCCGCACCGATTTTGGGCGAATGCACCCGAAATGGTATATGACCATCCATCACGGAGACCAGGGTCACACTGAAATGTCATAAGAAAAATACCATCATGAACCTTCGCAGTCCTCATGAAACCTTAGCCGGCTGCTGTTGGCTACCACGGTTGGCGGACAAGGTGCGCGCCTCCCAAGGAGGGGATTTTCCGCTCCTGTATCGGCTCTCCCTTGGCAGCCCGGTCGGCATCGACGGGTTTTTCCTCCGTCATTTCAAAATTCCTTTCAGCCAACTCCGGCAAGCCATCCTTGATACGCAAACAGACGAAGACCTTAGCCGCTGGTTTCTCGCTCAACCAACAGTAAACGTGGATTCCATTACCAAGTGGAACGCCTACGGCCCCAAGCTCGGGACACCAGGTTATCCGGGCTCAATCTTCAAATACCTGATCAAACGGTTCGTCTATCCCAAGTCCGTTAAACATCCAGTCGACAGCTTCTTCGATATGATCGAACAGGATGAAGAATAATGTATGTCCGTCATGTGTAAAACATGAAACACTCCATCCTCATCCACCCATTCTCTTTTTGGAAACATTGTGAGCACCCATGAACTATCAACACATACTCGAAGACATTCACCAAGAAATTCTGCCGATACTTCCTGCAGGAAAAGTGGCCACGTATATTCCACAACTGGCCGGTGTCTCCCCACACAAATTCGGAATGGCCATTCACACCATCGACGGCAAATCGTTTCACATTGGTGACGCTCTCGAACGATTCTCGATTCAAAGTCTTTCCAAAGTCTTTACCCTCTCATTAGGATTTCCGTTCGAGGGAGATAAGATTTGGACTCGAGTGGGGCGGGAACCCTCTGGATCCGTCTTCAATTCCCTTGTCCAGCTGGAATACGAACAGGGCATACCTCGCAATCCCTTCATCAACGCCGGAGCCTTAGTGGTCTCGGATATTTTGATTTCCCATCTCACCAATCCTCAATCATCCATGCTTGAATTTGTGAGAGCACGTACGAATAATACTGCGATTCAAGATGATCCGGTGGTGGCACGTTCAGAACGTGAAACCGGGTTTCGAAATGCTGCTATGGCGAACTTCCTGAAAAGCTTTTCGAATCTGACGAACGAGGTCGAGCAAGTCCTGGCGTTTTATTGCTTTCACTGCTCTCTGTCGATGAGCTGTATGGATCTGGCGAAAGGCTTTCTCTTTTTAGCCAACCGGGGTCAATGTCCTTGGACACGTCAGCATGTACTCACCCCCAGCCAAGCCAAGCGAGTCAACGCCCTCATGCTCACATGCGGGACGTATGATGCAGCAGGTGATTTTGCCTTCAATGTCGGCTTGCCGGGAAAAAGTGGAGTGGGTGGGGGAATTGTCGGCGTCATCCCCAATCGGCTCGCCGTCGCCGTCTGGTCTCCAGGCCTCAACGAAAAGGGAAATTCAGCCGCCGGGCAATATGCCCTCGAACTCTTCACCACCAAAACAGGAGTGTCGATTTTCTAAATCATGAGCAGGCTAGCCCTTTTCGTGCTCTGCCTACTATTGACCCTCAACGTGCATGGCTCTTGGTCCGCTCAGAATTCCCAATTCGCTACAGGGGAGAACCGCATACCGGGAACCCCTATCACAAATGAACAAGTAGAAGCCGATCTTCGGAAAAACCGTTTGGCACTACGCAACACCCCACCATTCCGAGCAAACGATGCCCCGACCCACTTTCGATTAGCAGAAATACTCAGCCAGCAAGGCGATCCCAACGGGGCCATTGAAGAGTATCAGGCGGCCATAAAACTGAACCCGGAAATGGCGAAAGCGTTTAGGGGTCTTGGTGCAGTGCACATTGATACGCACGAATGGGAAAAGGCCGAAAAGGCATTGCAACAAAGCGTGGGGCTCAACCCTCGGGACCACCAAGCATGGTATTGGTTGGGACGATCGCATATAGCCCAAGGCCACTTTCAGCGCGCACAAGAAGCCTTCGTAACCGCCACCCGCGTCTCCCCTCACGAGGCGGAAACATTTTCTGATCTCGGCCTCACGTATATGGCTCAGGGACAGAGTCAGGAAGCTGAAATGGCCTTAAAGAACGCCATTGATTTGCAACCCGATTTGGCAGACGCCCACCACCGGCTTGAACAGGTTCGGCAGACCCGGGATCACCCGCAGAAACTGATGCAGTCAGCTCAGGATATTCTCCACACCCTATTTCGCCGGGAATAATGGCTCGTATTGGCACAAAAAAAACGGCTAGTGGAATTCCGCATCCACCAGCCTATTTTTTTTAAGAATTTCAGGACCTGGTCTTGCTTACTTCCCGAAAGTATCGATTCATGTATTCACTACCTCCTTCACCACTTCTTTGACGGCCTCTCTCACACCATCGTACTGAGTGAAAGCCTGTTCAGGCAGTTCTTCGTACACAACTCAGGAACCCGCTCTCCCCCTCCACACATCTCCGGGATCGATTTTTCAGGCTGAGTCCCGCTGGGCGACTTTTCCCTGGTAGACAATGGGGAACGATTCCCCCCCGGTGCGGATGTTCGCCGACTCCGCGTGGACGATCGGTCGGTCCGAATTCCGCAGGCCCGGCATAGTCCAGCAACAGAAAAGGACTGATCTCCTCCGTCAAATCATGACTCGGGAAAAGATTCCTGACCGGAAATCCATCCCCCACCATGTGCTGTGATCTAGCGGAATAGACATCCAACAATCGTTTTTCACCCATCCAAAACCTCCCGACATTCAGGCCTTGTAGCAGTATAGGGGATCATTCGCTCTGCTGCGTGTGTTGACCTTGCCCAACCCTTGGATGCCAACGAAAAATACCGACTCAGCAAGGAAGGTACTTGACAACCAATCAGGAACACCCTCAAAGGAGCCACACCGCACTTGATCAAGCACGTTCGGCATACCAATTCCCTCAACTGATCAGCCTGAGATTCCTGAAACGCTCATCTCCCCTGCGTCCGGGAAATCCGCGAAGTCAATGTAGAAACCGGCGTCGCGGAGAATTCAAAGCATCCCGCGTGCGGCCTAACGTTAAAGCTGTGCGGTGCAAACGAAGCGCAGCGTAGCTTGCATCCGAACAGGCGCCTTGTTAGCAATCAATATTCTATTTTTAATGCATGCTTCAACATGTATGGGAGTTCTCTTAACATCATATATTGTTCTTTATCATGCATTGTCATTTCTCGCATAAATGGATGCTCAAATGAAAACTCTACTAGTTCCATAAATTCAGATACCGCTTGCTCTTTCTCGTCCATGGTGCTTTTTGACTTAAGTGTGCGAACAACATCCATGCCCCCCTCAAAAAGCCATGGAAAATCCTCTTTAAAGAGGCTCACCACCATTTGAAAAGCAATGTACTTACCAGCCAATCTAGGGGATCCACTCATCAGTTCTTCAATTATCCCTGGGTGAAACCTTTTGCGTCTTTTAATGCTTAGATGTCGCTCACGTTCAAGACGGTTTAAAACTGAATTTAACTTTTCGCTCATTTCAATCACGATCTTCGTTACATCTGATTCAGGGTTGCGCAGTAATTTTTGATTTATTCTTGAAAGGTCTAGGATCTCTTCAAGTATTTCATTGTTACTAATCGTGTCATTGCCTGATTTGTCCTCAGCAACCTCGGCTTTCATACTTTTCAGTTTATTCAACTCTCCTTCTAAAGTAGGCCACCAAACGCCAAATGCTTTCTCCAGTCGCTCATCAGTTAATTTGTCGTCACCGCACGCTTTGTTTAGAGTTTTTACAAGCTTGAGTACATCATCTCGATTAAATATCGTTGATTGAAATTGTAGTATTGGCCCATCAACTTCAGATCTTTTTATGTCAAAAAGAAATGGGCTGACAAAAGACTTATCCATTGTTTTAGATAAGGCGCCCGCCTCGAAAGTTAACCAAGGAGCAGTGAGATTATCTTTTGTTACACACAGAATCCCAAAAGACGAATCTTCTAATTCCTTTGCGATATCTGTGCTCCACCTTGTTCCTTTATCAATATCTTCAGACGAAACGTAAGGCTCTAAAGATTGAATAACGGAGGGAAACCAATCACGGAAAACTAACGCCACTTTGTGGCTCTTTTCGCCAGACCAGCTTAGAAATACTTTCATTACTTAATTCTCCGTATAGATTGCTAACAATAATAATATGGTTCCTTGATAAGATCCCATGCCCGAAGGGTGCGGCCATAATCACCTTGCTGGTGAATATTTAAACGTCTTTCAATCCCAAGGGTTTATGGCACCACCCGCCAACCGGGCGCACCCACAGGCTAGTTACTATGGGAAGGATTCTTTAATAATCGGCGAATATAGTCAAGGAATGATGGCTCATGTTTCGCACAAAGCTTGATATTAAGTAGGCCTTCCGCAAAAGTAGCTTTGTGGCCCATTCAATCGGGTTCGGCCGGCCCCACGAAGGCTACCTCCGGAGTTCCTCGGCCATCCTGTCCGCCGGCACAATCAACTCCGCGAGAGCCGAAACGAGGGAGGCACTATCCTGGTACTCCTGCACTTTGAGGACCCAGCTATAGGCCCGTTGCAGATCCTCAAACATGCTGTACCCACCTGAACCGGCTAATCGGAGCGGTAGGACCGGTGTCGTCCTGAGAAAGGGCACGAGGGTGGCGAGTTCGTGGGGAACGCTGCTCGGATCAGTGAGGTCAACGATGATGAACCGGGCCATACGGGCCAGAGTCTCGACTGTCCCCGTCACATCCTTGCTGGCCGGCTTATCGAAATCAAACAACATCGGCACAATATGGATGCGCCGCAGCTCGTCCCGAATGGCGTCGAGCACATCCTTCCTTTCATCAGAAAAACGCCCCAGGATGAGCACCGCCTTGGAAGTAATCGTATCGATGACCTGGCGGAGGCTTTGGTTGTTGAGCAGAAGGTACACAAACTGCGCCAGCCGAAGATCATCCAGCGTCACCGCCGATTCGCGTTTGGGTGTGATGACGAGATTCTGCTGCTCCACCTCGTTCAGCGTGAGATTCCATGCCGACACGCCATAGACCGTACTACCATTCAACCGTGATTTCTCTACGACGGTTTCGACCAAGGTCGCGCCAGTGAGGTTGGCACCCAGTACCTGGCACCCCATCAATCGCGCATGGCTAAAATTCACTTCGGTTAGATTGGCTTCGTTCAAACTCGTTTCGTGCAGGTGGGCCCTTACAAACGTGGCACCCCACAGATCCGCCCTATTCAGATCCACCCGCCTCACCCTCGCTTCAGAAAAACTGGCCCCACGAAGCGACGCGCCACTCAAATTTGCTCCGGTCATGTCGGCAGATCGAAAGTTCGCACCACCACCTTTCGCCCCACGGAGATCGGCGGCCCTGAGGTCTGCACCAAGGAACGAGGCATCATGAAACTCGGCCTCCCTCAAGTCGGCATTCTGGAGGTTCACGCGCGGGTGGGCCAGAGCCCGGAGGTACTCTGAGTCAGCTAGGCACCAGTGTGCGTGACTCAGTCAGCTCGGCGAGTCCATCCCCGAGTCCCCCGTTGAGATCAGAGTTTTCCATTCCGCCCCACCATTCCAGATCAGAGTTCAGATTCCTTTTTGGTCTGGAGTTCTTACAGTCGGGGATAGCAAGAAGATCTTCTTCCACCCCGATCGCTGGAGACAACACACTTTTCCAAAAGGGAAGTTTGCGTCGTTCTTACCCGATTGAGCAGCACAGCGAGCTAGGTCTCAGGAGCAGCATTCTTTTGAGGGCGAGCCGAGGCCAGTAGGAGTTGGCTAGACAGCTTGGTGATGAGCGCGACACGCATTTCTAGATTCTGGAAGACATCGACATTGAAGTAGATGCGGCCACATTTTCACAGGCTTTGTCTGATACCCTTCAACTCGCTCGGCGATACCATCTTTCATCCTATGATGCTTCTTATCTTGAACTTGCCTTACGATTAAGCGTTCCTCTGGCCACACTCGACAGAGATTTACAGGCGGCTTCCAAGAAAGCAGGGGTGCCAAAGTTCTCTTAAACCAGATCAACAGAAAACTTTCCAGCCTTTACTCTATTTTGGCTGGGCCAATGCCCTACTAGCCCAGTTCCCGGCCGTGGGGGGCGGTGAAATCCTGCTCCGAACCCAGAGGGACGATGCGGGTAGGATTAATGTCAGCATGCGTGACATAGTAATGTCGCTTGATGTGATCGAAGTTGACCGTCTCCACCACTCCCGGTACTTGATATTAATCTTTCACGTACCCTCGCAAGTTCGGGCAGTCCGGGATCACCCTCAGCAACTGATGGAGTCGGCTCAGGAATTCTCCACACCCTATTTCGACGGGAATAATATCTCTCGGCCTTCCCACAAAAAAGCGGCCTGTGAGCTTCTTACTCACAGACCGCTTTTCAATATCGAAATGGGATAAATCCGGGTGAATTACTTACCCAGATTATCAATCTGCTCGTTCACGGTTTCCTTAGCCTCTTCCTTCATCTGATCCATCATACCGCCAGCTTCCTGCGTGGACGCATTTTGCGCTTCAATAGATTTCTGTTCAGCGCTCTCCGTCGTGGTTTGGGCCTCTTTAGCCATAGCATCCGCTTTTTCGGTAGCCTCAACGGCTTTATCGAGCATTCCCGCAATCGAAACACTACCCACACTGAGCACGAACAAACCGGTCACCACGGCGATCATGAACTTCTTCATACGGCACCTCCATTGAATAATAAAATAAGGGGGAAAACTGAGGGGGGAGAAAATACTCTGCGCTTTTTCCGTTGAAAAAGTCAAACAAACTACTCAACCAGAACGGTCGTTCCTTAACCCTTCACACACACAACCTGGCGTAACGTATGAACAATTTCGACAAGATCCTGTTGCGCCGCCATGACCGCTTCAATCGGTTTATACGCTCCGGGCGTCTCATCCAGAACATCTTTATCTTTCCGGCATTCAACGCCATGTGTGGCCTGTTCATGATCGGCAAGAGTAAACCGACGCTTCGCCGCGCCACGAGACATGGCCCGTCCGGCGCCATGGCTACAACTCTCAAAACTTTCAGGATGTCCCTTGCCACGAACAATAAACGAACACGCGCCCATGCTCCCGGGAATAATCCCCATATCCTCGATCCCGGCACGTACGGCCCCCTTGCGAGTCACCCAAACCACTTGGCCATAATGGGATTCCATCGTCACATAATTATGATGACAATTGACCACCTCATGAGTCGTGTCAAAGGGCGGCAGTTCGCCGGAGTCGCGAACGGCCCGCAGCAAATTCTCCATCATCAAACGGCGATTGGTCATGGCAAAATCTTGCGCCCATTGCACCGCCTCCACATAATCATCAAACGACTCCGTGCCTTCTTTTAAATACGACAAATTCACATCAGGTAAATTTCGTATCCATTTCCGCATATCCCGTTTGGCCAATTCGATAAAATACATCCCGATACGATTCCCCACCCCACGAGACCCGCTGTGCAGCATGAACCAAACAGAGTCCTCTGCATCCAAGCAGACTTCAATAAAATGATTTCCCGTCCCCAACGTCCCCAAATGATTCACATCATTCCCGCGATTCAGCTTGGGATGTTTCGTCAAAATTCCGTCGTAGGTAGGCTTCAATCGTCCCCATTCTTTCAAGTGGTGCTGAGGAATGGTCCACCAGGCTCCGCGATCGTGTTTTTGCCCATTGTTCGTGCGCCCATGCGGCACGGCCCGTTCAATTGTTGAACGAATGGAACGCAACGAATCCGGCAATTGTCTGGCATTCAAAGTGGTTTGAACCGCCATCATTCCACAACCAATATCCACCCCAACTGCCGCAGGAATGATGGCACCTTTGGTAGGAATCACACTCCCAATCGTCGCACCCATCCCCCAATGCACATCAGGCATCGCGGCCACCCATTTATACACAATGGGCAGGGACGCCACATTGCGTAACTGTTGCTCCGCCTCCGGCTCAAGGGGCACGCCCCTCGTCCACGACTTAATCGGCACGCCATTCTTCGACTCAATCAGTTGATAGGATCGTCCAGACACCAAGATCCACCTTATGGAGGTTGTGAAAATTAGCTGCGAGGGGTGTTGCGACCTTTGAAGGTTAATTCGGCGATCGCCGATTTATCGAGTTCGCCCTTACCGGTTTCGACAAGCCGTTGATATTGCTCCCAGGTCGCTTTGGCGAGCGGTAGGAATACCCCAACCGATTCAGCCATAGCATAGGCAATGCCGGAATCTTTCGCGGCATGCGCGGCAGAAAAATAACAGTCATGGTCACGATTCTGCATATCAGCACCATCAGTTTCCAGCACACGCGAGGCCGCACCGGTTTGACTGAAGACTTCTTGCAACATCGTGAGATCCAACCCCAGAGCCTCACCCAAACCTAGGCCTTCCGCCAATCCTGCAGTATTGATATTCATCACCATATTGACCAACGCCTTCACTTTGGCCGCCTGCCCGGCGGGACCGATATACCGCAAATTAGCGCTCAAATCCTGCAACAATGGCTTTGCCCGCTCATAGGCATCGGCCTTCCCCCCGCACATCAGATACAACGTTCCGGCTCGGGCCTGGGGGATACTGCTCGCCATACAAGCTTCTAGCGACTGCCCGCCCGCTGATTCGACGAGTCGTTCAATGTCCTCATGAATAGAGGGAGACAGCGTCGCGCAATTGATAAACAACCGCCCCTTGGCGTGAGCCAACAAACTCCCGGAATCCTCCTCCGAAAAAATGCGTCGCATGGCGGCATCGTCCGTCACCACGGTCAGGACCAGCATGGAAAGTTCGGCAACCTTGGCCGGAGTGGAGACATTTTCACAACCGAGTTCCTGCGCCAGTTCCTGCGCCCTTTCTCCGATCACATCATAAACGGCTGCAACCCGATGGCCGAGTTCATGTAAGCGCCGAGCCATGTTGGCCCCCATCCGGCCCACCCCTACCAACCCCACTGCTTCCTTCTGTGTTTCCACCATCATCTCCTTTTACTCATAAAGTCTGAGCCGGAATGTTTGCAGCCTGTATTCCGGTGAAGACTCTATGGCGTTTTCATGTTCCAGTCTGGTCTCCCTCTAAAGACCCTCCATTTAGAGTCCCTACTCTACCGAACGTCATACAACAGCTCAATGAGAATTTTGGCCAAAGGGGTGGCTTATTCGCTATCGAAGACTTCAAACCAAAAACAATTTCATCCTGGTCCGTCGAGACGGCCAGGCTAGATGGATGGATGTGGGCGATTCGGAAGGGCACCGGATGCCGGTTTGAGTTCAAGCGGTCTTTAAAATCGCCCTCTGGCGTATATAAATCTCAGACACGAGAGCACCAGGTAATAAACTTCTGTAACAACTAGATATAGCCTGGAAGCGTTTCCCCGTGAGTGCTATGGTGAGGGTGTCGAGGAATGATCTCGCAGAATGTGTACATGTCGGTTTTCGACCCAGACTGTGTAACAACTTCCCTACCGCATCATTCGCCACGCGATAGGTGGTGCGTCAGCCCATCTCCTCTTGAGTTGTTCTTGAAGCAAGCGTTTCCGTTTTGTGCCACGACAAGCCACCTGATGGGGCACCGGGCGCGCTGATACGGCCAGATTTGCATGCATGAAAGCGTGATCGCCTGGATGGCCTGCAGAAGCGGCTTCACCCCGAGTATCGACAGGACCCGCTTGAAGTTGTACGCCAACACATGCAAACTCATTTCTGTGCCAACATGTTTGAGCGTTTTCATGTGGAAGTGGGTATACCCCATCCAGAACTTCAACGTCCCGAACGGATGCTCCACCGTTTCTCGTCGCGTGCGCATCCGCTCCGGTTCTCGATCGAGGCGGGCTTCGGCCGCCTCGAGCACGGCTTCATGTTCCCAGCGCGTCACGCGTCGGTACGGACTGGTCGTGCATTGCGACTTCATGGAGCAGTTCGGACAGTGGGAGGACCAGTATTTGTGGTTGTGCAATCCTTTCTCCTCTGTCTCGAACCGCCAAATGAGGCGCTCCCCTGCCGGGCATTCGTATTCATCATCGTCCGCTTTATAAATAAAGTCACGTTTACTAAACAAGCCTTTCTTTGTGCTCCCTGATGTCTGCGGCTTCGGGAGATAGGTCGTGATCTTAGCCTGCTCACAGGCCAGAATCTCTTCACCCGTAAAGTACCCGCGATCGGCGACCACATCGAGCATCTCAGATCCGATCGCTTCTTTCGCTTGTTGCGCCATGTGGTGCAACTGATGACGCTCATGCCCGACATTGGTGACCTCGTGCGTCACGATCAAATGGTGCGTGGCATCCACGGCCGTCTGTACGTTGTACCCCACCGTCCCGGTGCCTCGCCCACTGGTGGCCATCGACCGCGCATCCGGGTCCGTCAAGGAAATCTGGTGGTCTGGCGTTTGAAGTATCTGAATCTCGAGTTTTTTGAGGCGTGCCATTTTCGTCTTCAGGGCCGTGATCTTGTCCTCCAGCCGTTGGGCTTTGGCCTTGGCCACCGCGGCTTCTTGGCGATCCGCGCTGGCGATCTGGCCCAGATACCGTTCAATGCTTTCATCAATCTGTTGCAAGCGACGCTGCATCTTGGCCTTGGTGAAATTCCGATCTCGGTTATTCACGGCTTTAAACTTACTGCCATCGATGGCCACAAAGGCCTCGGCAAACAGATTGAGTTTCTTGCACAACAGAATGAACTCACGACAGACCAAGCGAATGGCTGGGCCATTGTTCTTGCGAAAGTCGGGGATGGTCTTAAAGTCGGGTGTTAAGCGGCTGGTGAGCCACATGAGTTCCACGTTGCGGTGCGCTTCCCGTTCCAGTCGACGACTGGACTGCACCCGGTTGAGATACCCGTAGACATAGAGCTTGAGCAGTATCGTTGGGTGGTAGGCTGGGCGGCCGGTTTTCTCCGAATGAGTCTTGAAGCCAAGCCCAGAGAGATCGAGGTCGTCCACGAATACATCGATCACGCGAACGGCGTGGTCTTCGGCAATGTAGTCATCCAATCGTTCGGGAAACAAGGTGGCTTGGTGGCGATCCTCGCCTTGAATAAATCCACTCATCACTCACACCTCCATTGGAAAGGTGGAGTATACCTTCTTGCGGAGTTTTCACACAGCCTGGACCCAAAGCGGACATTAGGGTACTACGCGTATGATTGCGAAAATGTCCGCTTTTGGACCAGTTTTTAACATAAACGCCCAAAGGGACATCGTTCAAACTCGAGAATGAACACTAAAGGCTTCACGAAAGCAAAACCTGAGTGATAGGCGAAATATTAAAAAACGCAAAAACCCGCAGTACATCTCTACCTGGTTATGGGATAGCTGGGCATTTTTACGCTAGCGCGAGATTAATAAATACCCAACTATAAATTTAAGGATTTAGGTTAATATTTAGACCGTTCACCGCTTAAAAAGTAAGTTCTAAATCATCAAAGGTAACTGTGCCATTTTTATTTGTGTCATAGATTCTGACTTTTGAAAGGTTGGTGTTGTTTATGCTCCAGTTCCATGTTCCCACACCAAGGTTTTTCCATTGCCACCATTTTCCAATATCGGTTCGATAGACAACAACCCGTACTGTACCTGATTTGACCCGCAACCTCTTGAGAGTAACGTTCTTGGACGAACCGCTGGACTTCGATTTGGCGTAAAATTCAACGCCAGAATTGCTACCCATGTTTGTGGCGATTCGGCTCCAATATTTGGCATCTGACTGATTAACACAGGAACCATTTACGTTCGTACCCCATTTTGGTGAAGTTCCATAGCATTGATTCGGTGTTTGGGATACTAGGTGAAAATGATCAAGGTTCAATGGTTTAGAGTAGATCCAATAAGAAGGGCAGCCGTGTATATAATAAGGCCAAGTCGCAAAAGTGCTAAAGGCTTGGTTTACCATCCAGCTGAGGGAAGAGGAAGAATTGAAATCAATCTTACAGGTGGCGGCGAAAGATTTTGACAATCCCTCTGGCTCAGCAATTGACCCAGTCTTGTCACGGACAAAGTCAGCCAACTCTTGTTCTTCCTCGATGGGTTTTTTGGGTGGATTGTCCTCGTTATCGATAGTACTCTCAGATAGTGGTGAACCGAGATGAGCTTCTAAGGTTTCAGAAGGGGTGGTGCCTACGGGGTACTTTTGACACGAGAAAATAAGGCCCAAAATCAGCAATATTCCGGCCATCTTTACCCAATTCATTAGTTTTACTTCGTTAAATATCTGCATGGAGATACTCCTTTGTTAGTGGTGGTATTAACCTTAACGAATAATGTGGTCTTCCCCCGGTTTTGTGGACGTGTGCATGGCGAATTCCTAATCACACAACCCTTGAACCGTTTCGATGGCAAGATTTAGGAAGGTGCCGGCAAGCATCAGGTACAAAGCCTGTCTCAAGTAATCGATGCTGGTGCTCCCCCATGCGATGGAAAGAGTACCGTTATTTCCAAATAAGAAGAAGGGAGAGGATACCCCAAAAAAACTGTAAGACCTTCGCGAATCCATAAAGTCCAGTCCATGATGACGTCCTCCTCCTCCTCCTCTTCTTCCTTACTCCTGAGTCGTCCTCTTGCTGCTCTTGGTTCATGTGAGGGCAAGCTGAGTGCCATTTAAGAAATCGTTCGAACTGAACCACTGCCATTTTGCCAACTGCTTGATTGATGTAAAGAAAAAGGAGGGTTGGCGGGAAAGGAAGGTACTATCTATCTATGAACGGCGAACGGCAAAGTATCGAAACGGATACACGATCGTATCTCTTTCGATACGGGAAACGGGCTGATTGACGTGCAGGAGAGGAGGCTATAGCGTGCAGCTATGGTACATTTTTTATGGCGAGAAATCAGGCAGATTTTTCAAATACCGGTCCGCTCCCGACCCAGGCTGTGTGAAAACTCCGCAAGAAGGTATACTCCACCTTTCTAACGGAGGTGTGAGTGATGAGTGGATTTATTCAAGGCGAGGATCGCCACCAAGCGACCTTGTTCCCCGAACGATTGGATGAGTACATCGCTGAAGACCACGCTGTTCGAGTTATCGATGTCTTCGTGGATGACCTCGATCTCTCTGGGCTTGGCTTCAAGACTCATTCGGAGAAAACCGGCCGCCCAGCCTACCACCCAACGATACTGCTCAAGCTCTATGTCTACGGGTATCTCAACCGGGTGCAGTCCAGTCGTCGACTGGAACGGGAAGCGCACCGCAACGTGGAACTCATGTGGCTCACCAGCCGCTTAACACCCGACTTTAAGACCATCCCCGACTTTCGCAAGAACAATGGCCCAGCCATTCGCTTGGTCTGTCGTGAGTTCATTCTGTTGTGCAAGAAACTCAATCTGTTTGCCGAGGCCTTTGTGGCCATCGATGGCAGTAAGTTTAAAGCCGTGAATAACCGAGATCGGAATTTCACCAAGGCCAAGATGCAGCGTCGCTTGCAACAGATTGATGAAAGCATTGAACGGTATCTGGGCCAGATCGCCAGCGCGGATCGCCAAGAAGCGACGATGGCCAAAGACAAAATTCACCGGCTGGAGGACAAGATCACGGCTCTGAAGACAGAAATGAAACGTCTGAAAACACTCGAAGGCCAGATGGATCAAACGCCAGACCACCAGATTTCCTTGACGGACCCGGATGCGCGGTCGATGGCCACCAGTGGGCGAGGCACCGGGACGGTGGGGTACAACGTACAGACGGCCGTGGATGCCACGCACCATTTGATCGTGACGCACGAGGTCACCAATGTCGGGCATGAGCGTCATCAGTTGCACCACATGGCACAACAAGCGAAGGCGGCCATGGGGGCGGAGACGCTCGCCGTGGTCGCTGACCGCGGGTATTTCACGGGTGAAGAAATTCTCGCCTGCGAGCAGTCGAAGATCACGACCTATCTCCCCAAGCCGCAGACATCAGGGAGCACGAAGAAAGGCTTGTTCAGCAAACGCGACTTCATCTACCACGCGAAAGATGATGAATATGAATGTCCAGTCGGGGAACGCCTGACCTGGCGGTTCGAGACCAAGGAGAAAGGCTTAACGCTCCATAAATACTGGTCCTCCCACTGTCCGAACTGCCCTAGCAAGTCGCAGTGCACGACCAGTCCGTACCGACAAGTGACACTCTGGGAACATGAAGCCGTGCTCGAGGCGGCCGAAGCCCGCCTCGAACGAGAACCGGAGCGGATGCGCACGCGACGAGAAACGGTGGAGCATCCGTTCGGGACGTTGAAGTTCTGGATGGGGTATACCCACTTCCACATGAAAACGCTCAAACATGTTGGCACGGAAATGAGTTTGCATGTGTTGGCGTACAACTTCAAGCGGGTCCTGTCGATACTCGGGGTGAAGCCGCTTCTGCAGGCCATCCAGGCGATCACGCTTTCATGCACGCACATATGGGGGTATCAGCGCTACCGGGAACCCGTCAGGTGGCTTGTCGTGGCACAAAACGGAAACGCTTGCTTCAAGAACAACTCAAGAGAAGATGGGCTGATGTGCCTCCTATCGCGTGGCGAATGATGCGGTAGGGAAGTTTTCACACAGCCTGGGCCGAGAGCGGTCATGCTGATACTTACAAATAGGTAACTATCCCTGGCCTCTATTCATCCGAGAGGAAAATCATAGAGGGAAATAAGTGTCCTCTCGCAAATGTTCCTGCAACCTACTCCTTCCTTCCAAGAAAAAGTCCCTACATCAATCACCCAAAGGTTAAACATTTACTCAGCCCTATGTTATACAAGGGTGGAGGCTCCTTAATGTATAGACCCTGGCCATGAATTCTTCAAGATCCAAAGCCATGATACTTTTTACTCTGAGAACTCTCGGTCTATTGTTCCTGTTGAGTCCTGCAACAGGGGCAATGGGCCAGGAAGTGGACTGGAAGGCCACGGTCGGTGAAGCCACCGAGACCTTGCAGCGTTATCTTCGGATCAACACGACCAACCCGCCGGGGGATGTGACTGAGGCTGCCGACTTTCTACAGAAAATTCTCGAGCAGGAAGGGATTAAAGTCAGGCGGTACAAAGCGGCGCCGGGTAAGATCAATTTTGCTGCCAGGCTTAAAGGCTCCGGCAAGGCCAAGCCGATTCTGCTCCTCCATCATATGGACGTGGTGCCTGCCGACGCGAGCCGGTGGCCGGTCGATCCCTTTGGCGGTGAACTGAAAGACGGTCACATCTGGGGCCGAGGGGCCATCGACATGAAAGGCACGGGCGTCCTTCAGCTCTATGCATTTCTGACGTTGGCGCGGCAGAAGATTCCGCTCGACCGCGATGTGATCTTCCTAGCCGTGAATGACGAAGAAATCGGCGGGGCGATGGGCACCCGCTACCTGCTCGATCATCACTATGCCGAACTCGATCCAGAGTACGTCATCGATGAGGGCGGCGTGGGTAGCCGGGAGATTTTCGTCAATGGGAAACTCGTTTTCGGTATTTCCGTAGCAGAGAAAAGAGCCTTCTGGCTCCGTGTGACGGCCAGGGGTGTTGCCGGACATGGCTCGCAACCCCATGATCAGAATCCGAATGACAAACTCCGGCACGCGCTCGATCGGCTCTTCAGTCAGCCTTTCCCAACCATCTCCAATCCTGTCCTGGATGCGCTCGTATCCCAACTCGGCCCGCTTGCGAAGAACCAGTTCACGAACGCCATTCAGGGAACGACCATCTCGTTGACCTCGATGCGGTCCGGTGTGGGGGATCCGCCCAAGGCGAATGTCATTCCTTCGCTGGCCGTGGCCACACTCGATGCCCGACTGCTGCCGGGGGTGGATGCTGAGGCGTTTTTACAGGAAGTGAAGAACAGACTCGGAGATGAAATCGAGGTGGAGGTGATTCACCCTGCCAGCCAGTCGGTGGTGACTCCGCATGACACGCCGATGTTTCGCGCACTGTCCAACGCCATCACCCGGCACCATCCCGACGCGACCGTGGCACCGATTATCATTCCATACGGAACCGATTCGCGCATGTTCCGCCTGCGCGGAGCCAAATGCTACGGCATTCTGCCACTCGTGCTCAGCGCCGAACTCATGGCCTCCCTTCACGGCGATGCCGAGCGGATCCCGGTCGACCAATTCGAGACCGGCATCCGTATCTACTACCAAACCCTGGTGGAAATCGCAATTCACTAGCGGTTCGTCCCCCTATCTCTGATCATGATCTTCCAACCAGCGGTGTATTCCTGCACACCAATTTTCCCGGCATTGTCGGTAAGGCTACCCCGACCAGTTAAGGATTTTTTCGTGATACACTAGTGTTGCCGATGGTCGGAAAACATTGATTGACCATGCAAACATTGCTGCTGCCTGAGGAGCCCTCCCGATGCCTCAACCCACATCCTCTCTGACACCAGAAGAACAACGGCTTGAAGACGCGAAGACACGCACGGTGCATTGGAAGCGTTGGGGACCTTACCTGAGCGAACGACAGTGGGGCACCGTTCGTGAGGATTACAGTCCTCATGGGAATGCCTGGGAATTTTTTCCACATGACCACGCCCGCTCACGGGCCTACCGATGGGGCGAGGACGGCATCGGCGGTATCTGCGACCGCCACCAACTCATTTGCTTTGCGTTAGCACTCTGGAACGGGCAAGACCCTATTCTCAAAGAACGCCTGTTTGGGTTGACCGGCAATGAAGGCAATCACGGGGAAGACGTGAAGGAATACTATTTCTACCTGGATTCCACACCTACCCATTCCTACATGAAGTTTCTCTATAAATATCCGCAACAGGCATTTCCCTATACGCAATTAGTTGACGCCAATCGACAGCGTGGCAAATCGGACTGGGAATATGAATTGCTGGATACCGGCGTATTCAAGGACAACCGGTACTTTGATGTGTTTATTGAATATGCCAAAGCTGGGCACGAGGATATCCTGATCACCTTGACCGCTCACAATCGCGGACCTGATCCGGCGGAACTTCATCTGCTTCCGACCATCTGGTTCCGCAACACCTGGGCCTGGACGCCGCATGCGCCCCGGCCAACTCTCAATCGGGATGCCGACCTCGGGGACGCCCAAGTCATTCACCTCACTCATAAACAATATGGCTCCCGGTGGCTCTTGTGTGAAGGGACCCCGGATCTCTTGTTTACCGAAAACGACAGCAACGCGGAACGCCTCTGGGGATTGCCCAACGCCAGTCCCTACGTCAAAGACGGCATCAACGATTATGTCGTGTCGGGGAAGAGAGAGACCGTCAACCCGGAACAGGTCGGCACAAAAGCCTCGGTTCATTACCATTCCATGGTTGCACCGGGACAACACGTGACCTATCGCCTCCGGCTCACCAACCTTCCTCCCACCGTGGGCATGTTGGGCGAAGAATTTGACACCATTTTCCCGGCCCGACAACAAGAAGCCGACGATTTTTATGCCAAACGTCTGGGCACTTCGCATTCAGCGGATGCGCGAAATATTCAGCGACAGGCCTTTGCCGGGATGCTCTGGAGCAAACAGTTTTATCATTTCGACGTGGCAACCTGGTTGACAGGTGACCCGACCGGCCCGCCACTCCCCGCGCACCGGAAGGATGGCCGGAACTCGGATTGGAAACATCTCTATAACGACGACATCATTTCGATGCCGGACAAATGGGAGTACCCGTGGTTTGCAGCCTGGGATCTCGCCTTTCATTGCGTCCCGCTGACCCTCATCGATCCCGATTTTGCCAAGGATCAACTTCGGTTATTGGTCCGCGAATGGTACATGCACCCGAACGGACAAATTCCCGCCTATGAGTGGGCTTTTGGCGACGTAAACCCGCCCGTTCATGCCTGGGCCGCCTGGCGGGTGTATAAAATTGAAAAGCGGATTCGCGGGAAGGCCGATCGTGTTTGGCTCGCCAAGATTTTTCATAAACTCTTGTTGAACTTTACCTGGTGGGTGAACCGAAAAGATGCCACCGGACGGAATATTTTTCAGGGCGGATTTTTGGGACTGGATAATATTGGCGTGTTCGACCGGTCGGCACCGCTTCCCACCGGCGGGCACATCGACCAATCCGACGGCACGAGTTGGATGGGCATGTATTGCCTGAATATGCTCGCCATCGCGCTCGAACTGGCTCACCATGACCCGGCCTACGGAGACGTGGCCAGCAAGTTCTTCGAACATTTCGTCTATATTTCCCATGCGATCAATCATATCGGCGAAGGCAATCACGAATCCTCACTCTGGGATGAAACCGATGGATTTTATTATGACGTGCTCCATTTTCCCGACGGTCGACACCAGCAATTGAAAGTGCGATCCATGGTAGGCCTCATTCCTCTCTTCGCGGTCGAAACCTTGGAACCGGAAGTCGTGGATGCGTTGCCGGGATTCAAACGGCGCATGTTGTGGTTCATCGAAAACCGGCCGGAATTCCGTCGCCACGTCTGCTCCACCAGCCTGCCAGATGGCGGCGTTCGACGCATGCTGTCAATTGTGGATCAGGAGCAATTGCCACGAGTGTTGACCTATATGTTGGATGAACAAGAATTTTTATCGCCCCATGGGATTAGAGCATTGTCCAAATTCCACCAGGATCATCCCTATGTCCTTCGCGTCAACGGTAATAGCCATCGCGTGGATTACGAACCGGCAGAATCCCGAAGCGGTCTGTTTGGCGGGAACTCCAATTGGCGAGGGCCTGTGTGGTTTCCCGTGAATTTTTTGCTGATTGAATCGCTCCAAAAATTTCATCATTTCCTCGGCGATCAATTTCGGGTGAACTGCCCCACCGGCAGCGGACACGAAAAAAACTTGTGGCAAGTGGCCGCCGACCTCTCCCGACGACTTAATCACCTCTTTCTTCGTAATGCCTCCGGACAGCGGCCTGTCTATGGTGGACTCACCACCTTTCAAGACGATCCCTATTGGCGCGATTATCTCCTCTTCTATGAATACTTTCATGGCGACAATGGCGCGGGGCTTGGCGCCAGCCATCAAACCGGTTGGACCGGATTGGTCGCCAAACTCCTCGAACAATCCGGGGAATAACAACATGCCTGCCCGCCCGTCTACCGTACCTTCGAGAAAATCTCGTACCCGGACATTCCGTGAATGGCCGAACCTCATCGATTTCGGCAGAGAAATTTGCGGAAATTTAGAAATGGCTGAACGACGGGAATGGTTGGTCACAAACGGGATTGGCGGGTTCGCCTCCGGCACCATTGCCGGCTCCCTGACACGCCGCTATCACGGTCTGTTGATCGCGGCACTCCACCCGCCAGTGGGACGGACATTGTTAGTCAGTAAACTGGAAGAAACCGTAGAGTATCAGGGGCAGTTCTTTCAGCTCGCGACCAATCATTGGCATGACGGAACAGTCGCACCGACCGGATTTCTGTTCCTCGAACGTTTTCATTTGGAAGGCACGACGCCGGTGTGGACATTTGCTATTGGCGATGTCCGGCTGGAAAAACGTATTTGGATGGACCAGGGCCAGAACACTACACACGTGCACTATGCTGTCACACGGGGCACCTTTCCGATTCGGCTTCTCTTACGGGCCTTCATCAACAACCGGGACTACCATGGCACTACAAACGATTCCCTTCCAGAATTTTCAACCAGGGCAATCGATCATGGGCTTCACATCACTCCAACATCTGGTCCATCGTTCTGGCTGTCCTCATCGGTAGGAACCGTGGAACAAGAGAACACTTGGTACCGGAATTTTGATCTTCCTCTTGAACGAGAGCGGGGACTGGCAGATGGCGAACATCATATCCATATTGGTACCTGGAGTGCCGACCTCCTCCCGACACAACAAGTGACCTGGAGAGCCGGAACCACGCCTGATTCAGGCACCCCACCAGTGGCGTCTTTTGAAGCCCGTAAACAACATGAACAGAATCTCCTCGCCCCGTTTTTTACAAAACAACCATTAGCACTCCGGCCACCGGCCTGGATTCAGCACTTGCTCCTTGCGGCGGATCAATTCCTGGTATCACGATCTCTTTGTTTACAAGGAACCGGCCATACGATTATTGCAGGCTACCATTGGTTTGGAGACTGGGGACGGGATACCATGATCAGTCTCCCCGGGCTCACGCTTTCCACAAAACGCTTCGATCTTGTCCGCAGCATCCTATCTACATTTGCGCACTATGCCGACCAGGGCATGCTTCCCAACCGTTTCCCCGAGGCGGGAGAAGTCCCGGAATACAATACCGTCGATGCCACCCTATGGTTCATCGAAGCCGTTCGCCACTATCTAGAGGCCACCCAAGACCGTAATTTTTTAGTATCCATGTTTCCGGCATTGGTAGATATGTTGACGTCCTACCGAAACGGCACCCGTTATGGCATTCACATGGACCCAACTGATTATCTGCTCCAGGCCGGGGAACCAGGGGTCCAACTCACCTGGATGGATGCCAAGGTGGGAGACTGGGTCGTCACGCCACGCATGGGTAAACCGATCGAGATTAATGCCCTCTGGTATCAAGCCTGGCTCACCCTGGGCCACATGGCCAAAACCCTTAATGAACCCTGCCAGGAGTTCTTTCAACTGGCGAAGGCCATCCAACAATCCTTTCAACGGTTTTGGCATGAGCCTTCCAAACGATGCTACGACGTCATTGACGGCCCTCATGGTCCAGACCTCTCGCCACGGCCAAATCAACTCTTTGCTCTTTCACTTCCCTTTAGCCCGTTAACCACAAGCCAGCAGCAAGCCGTCCTTACCTTTTGTCTGCAACAGCTCCATACCTCACATGGCCTGCGAAGCCTGGGGCCGGAATCTCCGCACTATGTTGGATTCTATGGCGGAAACGTTCGTCAGCGAGATGGCGCCTATCATCAAGGTACGGTGTGGGGATGGCTACTGGGACCATTCGCCTTAGCACATTATCGAGTGTACCGCGACGCAAATACCGCCCTATCCTTTCTTGAACCTATGCGCCATCAACTCAATGATTACGGACTCGGGACACTCGGAGAAATCTTTGATGGCCAAACGCCTTTCGCCCCAAAGGGCTGCATTGCCCAAGCTTGGACCGTCGCCGAAGTCCTTCGAGCCTGGCACACCATTCATACCTCAATGAAACATTGACGAGGAGTCAAAAAACAATCAATGGGTTTGGTTAATCGCCATTCATTCCTGCCAGCTTTTAAATCTGTCCCTGCAGTCGTGGCTAGGGGCAGAAATCTCTCTTTTAATCTACCCACCATCATCAGCCTGTACTTTCATGAATAGCTTGGCTATGCTTTCGCAATCCTAATAAATTCTGACAAGATCGCAATTCATTCTCTGACTCACCACATTGGAAAGGACATCATGACTATGACTCTGGCACGAATTATTTTGGGGATCTCTTTGAGTGTTTTCTTTTTTTCTGGCACCGGACTGGCGACCGAGCCGGCCGAAGTGGGAAAATATGTCCAATCCCGCATTGAGATCGGCGAAATGATGATGGGGTATTTTCAAGGCGGAAGCGGCTATGGGAAAGGCTATGAAACAGGGAAACGGCCTTCACCGGATACGTTGCGCAATATGGAGGCCGACATCAACGAAAAAGTCGGTGCCGTCTTAGCAAAGCATGGCTTGACAATCAAGGAATATAGCGAACATAGCCATGAGGTATTCGCCGACGAGACAGCCGTTCAGGGTTTCCTCAACGAACATCCAGATTTGAAAGCCCGGTATGAGGCGCTCCCCCTGAAAACCATGGGACATGGCCGCACCGGCCGAGGGTACTAAAGCTTGAAAATGCGGAGGGTTCGGTCAAATCCCTCCCCATTTTTCTAAGGGTGAATCTCCTTGAACAGAGGCAAAAAACTTCCAGATTCCGTGAATAATTATCCACAAAAAAGATGATGGCCTCATTTGTGCCATTTCGGTCAGCAGCTGTGTGATAAGGTAGAAAGCACAACTGGGAAATTTTCCCGTGACGAACCTGATGTTTCCAGGTAAAATTATTTGATGACACTGAACATCTCCAATCCGAATTTTAGCGGCTCAAGACGTCCGAGCCAATTAGGGGACAGGCTCACAAAGCAGAAGATTGACGAAGCCCAGAAGCTCACCCCAGAACAGCGGCTCCTCATCTCCCTGGCGCTGTCGGATTCCGCCGTCACACTTCATCACGCGTGTTCCAACAAGCCTTAACTGACGTTCTTTCCCGCCTCGAATCGGCCAGGCTCCAAGGGCTCGTCGAGGCATTTGCCTTAATCGGAGGGTTTGCCGTGTCCGCCTGGGGCGTTCCGCGTGCGACCCAAGACATTGATTTTGCTATTGCGATTGGGTCAAATAATCCTCAGACCCTTGCCAACTTTATCGGTGGTCAATTTGAAGCAGGTGAGCCAGACGATCCGCTGTTGGGAGTGTTACATGCCTCCATTCAGCTAGGATCTGTTGTTATCCCAATTCAATTGATACTCTTTCCTTCTTTCCTAACGGAAATAACCTTCCGAAGCGTGGAAATAATATCGGTCATGGATCACCCCGTGCCCGTCGTCTCCTGGCAAGTATTGGTTCTGCTCAAACTTTATGCCGGAGGCCCTCAAGATAAGCTAGACGCTCACCATATTTTACAGGTAAGGAACCCACAGCCTCGCGATCTGAGAGAAATTGGCAATATGGCAGAGTCTCTAGGAATTCTTGAAGACTGGACCACGCTCTTGAATCTTTACCAAAAGTAAAATTAACTGGGAGTAGATACACGCTTCACCGCTGCTTCTCGCACAATACCCTGACATCGGCCGAAATAGGCCACCATCCTGTGAAGAACAACCAATATTGACGCATTAGACCATTTAAAATTTCATGACCCACTTTCCACCGGCTAAGACATTCTGGGGGATTGGTCCTTTTCCTTTTTCCATTTGTACCAAATAGTTTCATTGCTGCCATGCGGATAAATCAACCGCTTCAGCACGATATAGGGCTGCCATAACAATTGCCGATAGCGCTTGTTTAATGTGGATCGTGTGGCTAAATGGTGCTCGGCCTCGGTCATGAATTGAGGTTGAAACGTTTTTTTGTGCTTGTACACATGATAGAGATCTTCTTGCTTGAACCGGGCAAAGACCTTTTCGGTGAGGTCACCTAACCACCCGCGTCGAGGAGGCATATGCAGGCAAATTTGAAAATCAATGAGATAGGGCTTGCCTTCCGTGGAACAAATGATATTCCCACGTTTGTTCAAATCAACGTAAAAGATTCGCCGACGATGAACCTCCTGGACGATCGCTCTTAATTGTTCGAAAAAGTCTGGAGCCAGCATGGTCTCCTGAGAACCAAAGGCCGGATCGCCCGCCGCCAACTGACAGGTGTCGATAATCTTCCGTTCTATTTCATGCAGCGTGTTCCCTTCAATAAACCGATGCCAATAGCCTCGTGCTCCAAACCGAGCCCCGAGAGTTGGCACCCCAGGGATATCGGCCACCATTTGATAGATGGTATATTCCCGTCTGGAAATCCAGGCGGCTAACGGCCGAAACAACCAGCCTCCCACAAACCGAAAATCGCTCAACTTTAAGACATAGCTCTCATGACGAGAATTGGTATAAAGAAGATTGAGGGAAAAAAAATCGTCTTTCAACAGACGTTGAAACATGTATTCCTGCCCATCAATCATCACACTTTTGGGATAGGTCGACATCAGGCTCCCCGTTCGAAGGTTACCAATTTGTGGTACCTGAGCTTTTCATTCCTTCATTCGTCCCTCACCATACCGAAATGGCTCAATGATTTCATCCCACCCCTTCCCATCAATATTGCCCGAGCATAAACCGAGAAGAGAACCATGCCTTATCAACCAATTGAAAATTACGGCCTTATCGGAAACATGCGCACCACGGCCCTGGTTGGAATGAACGGGTCCATCGATTGGTTCTGTTTTCCACATTTCGATTCACCCAGTGTCTTTTCCTCTATCCTGGATGATGGCAAAGGCGGGCGATTCTCCATCGCTCCCGTTCCCAACCATGTCAAATCCAAACAATATTATTGGCCCGATACCAATGTGCTGGTCACCCGCTTTCATTCCACCGACGGGGTGGGGCGCGTCATTGACTTTATGCCTGTCGGAAAAGACGCGAGCGATTGTACCCAACATGGTATCGTCCGGCGCATTCAAACCATTCGCGGCACAATGACGTTTCGCATGGAATGCCGCCCGGCATTTAATTATGCTCGTGACACGCATACCATGACGCTCAATTCCGGTGGAGCCATTTTTCACTCACCATCCCTTTCGCTCCGCTTGGGTGCGACCATTCCTCTCCAACAAGAAGGCCAGGCGCTTATCGCGGAATTTACGCTGCAGGAAGGAGAAAGTGTTGATGTGTGTTTACAAGGGTTGGAAGCCGAAGACCTTTCAACTGGCTTCTGCCCCGAAAACCACGCAGAAGAACTCTTCACTCAAACGGTCAAATTTTGGCGGACCTGGTTAGCCAAATGCACATATTCCGGACGGTGGCGAGAAATGGTTCATCGCTCAGCCCTAGTCCTGAAACTTCTCACCTTCCAACCCACCGGCGCCATTGTGGCTGCCCCCACTTGTAGCCTTCCTGAAGGCATTGGCGGCGAACGCAATTGGGATTACCGGTATACCTGGATTCGCGATGCGGCCTTTACACTCTATGGACTCCTCCGAATCGGATTTACCGAAGAGGCCTCACAATTTATGCATTGGCTGGAAGCCCGCTGCCATGAACTGGCTCCTGATGGTTCATTGCAAATCATGTACGGAATTGATGGCCGGCATACCCTCACGGAAGAAACCCTGGATCATCTTGAAGGCTATCGCGCCTCATCCCCTGTTCGCATTGGCAATGGCGCCTATGATCAATTGCAACTGGACATTTATGGCGAGTTGCTGGATTCCGTCTATCTCTACAATAAATATGGCACTCCCATTTCCTATGACCTCTGGAAACATCTCCGCCGCCTGATTAATTGGGTCTGTGATAATTGGCAGCGCACCGATGAAGGGGTGTGGGAAGTACGCGGCGGGCAACAGCATTTTGTGTATTCTAAACTCATGTGTTGGGTCGCCGTCGACCGCGGCATACGCTTAGCTGATAAACGGTCCTTTCCGGCAGATCGAGATCGCTGGCTCAAAGTGCGCGACACGATTTACGAGGAGATTATGGAAAAGGGCTGGGACGCGCAACGCCAAGCGTTTGTCCAACGGTACGGCAGTGATTCTTTGGACGCTGCCAATCTCATGATGTCCCTCGTCTTTTTTGTCTCCCCGACCGATCCACGTATGTTGAAGACACTGGATGCGACACTTCAAGCGCCGGAAAAGGGCGGATTAGTCTCAAATGGATTGGTCTATCGCTATAATCTTGCCGAATCGGCAGACGGCCTAAACGGGGAAGAAGGCACATTTAATATCTGTACCTTTTGGTTGGTGGAAGCCCTCACCCGTGCCGGACAGGCGGATCGCAGTCGCTTGGATGAGGCGCGTTTGTTATTTGAACAAATGCTCGGGTATGCCAACCATCTCGGGTTATACGCAGAAGAAACGGGCCACCATGGCGAAGCCCTGGGAAATTTCCCCCAAGCCTTTACCCATCTCGCACTCATTAGCGCCGCCTTCAACCTCGACCGCGCCCTCGGCAAATAGTTGTTCACTTTTCTCTTCTCCCACCATTTCTCGTCTGTTTGACCAGATGTCGCCGGTTTTTCTTGATTTGCTTTTCTCCTAACCACCCCGTAGGATTCCGCGTACAGAGCGGCGTCCATTCACATCGAATCACGCCCTTGTCTGGCACCATTGGGAAACGATCCAAAGACCCAGGATTAACCAAAATGTCTTGCCTCACCAGAAGAAGATACGCATGTTAACCCTACTGGGTCTGGGCTTTGTGTTAGGAATGCGCCACGCGTTGGAAGCCGATCATGCGGCTGCCGTGGCCTCACTGGCAACACAACACCGAACAATATTTCAGACGATGAAGCAGGGGATCGTTTGGGGATTGGGCCATACCGCCACGTTGTTTATCTTCGGTTCAATCGTCCTCATTATTGGGGTGGTGATCCCTGAACGCTTCGCTGAGGCCCTGGAATGTGCGGTGGGATTTATGCTTGTTTGGTTAGGACTGGATGTCTTTCGACGCATGCGCAAGGAACGTCTCCACTTTCATCTCCACCAACATCCCCATACCGCCCCACATTTTCATGCCCACTCACATGCTCCGAACATGCCTCATACTGAAGAAGCTCATCACCATGATCATCCCGAAGGATTCCCCTACCGAGCCTTCATGATCGGACTCATGCATGGCATGGCGGGATCAGCGGCTCTAATCCTTCTGACACTCAACACGGCCATGTCTCCATCGATAGCGATCAGTTATATGGTCATTTTTGGGATTGGGTCTATCCTGGGCATGGGTCTTCTCTCGGCTGTTATCGCCATTCCACTCTGGTACTCCGCCCGCTCCCTCACCTGGGTCCATCACAGTCTTCAAAGTATCGTGGGAGTGAGCACAATAGTCCTAGGCGGCTACGTCATCTCCCAACATTCCCATTGGTTCATCTAGAAGCATTCCGTCCTACTCTGTTTTCCAAAGAAACTGATCTTCCATTTAATACTTTTCGTGGAAATTTTATAAGGAAGATTACAGAACAACAGTTATGAGTATCACAAATTTTTACCTCGGCCCATCAAACAACTTAATTTGCCACGCTTCACTAAGAGAATAACGGCACTACTCCTCACAAAGATATTCGCCTGTGCCAAAAAGGAAGTAATGAATACGGCATCTAACTTGCGCAACGTGAAACTCTCATTTTTTTGAGTGCTTCATTGAGATTAGGCGATCCACTTTGGTACCATTTTGAAAGGGAAAATCCTTTTGTTATCTCTGTTTGTAGAATGAATCCCGCTAGCCCCCCCTCCAAGGAATTTCAGAGAGCCCATGTCAGAAATTTAGTCAAAACAGAGACAAACCCAAAGTTTCTCCCGCACCATCAGAGCCGAAGATTACCCCCAACCCATATGGATTCGCACCTGTCCTTTGTGCGACCCGATGAGCATCTAGCAATTCTCCGACAACGATCTGCGGAAACTGTCGTGTTGGCCCGCACTATTACGACATTCCTGCGCAACTATGAAACAGGAGCATTTCTTAATATCCACGTCTATTTTGCCCTGCTCTACCTGCACACCACCGAAGCTTGGCATAATCAGGCGGCCCTATCTCAGCACCCTGCATTCTTCTATAGATTAGTGCCAATTTTTTATGATTACTACCTTTCGAGTGTGATCTACCGCTTAATTGGTCGAAACGATGCGCGGTTTACTCACCTATGGGACGACTATTTTGTTGCAACGGGAGCAGCCAAAACGAGGGGCCTCAGAACTGTTTTAAAAATTCTCTTTTTGGGTGTCCGCGCTCACATCCTAGCCGATCTTCCCACCGCAATAACTCAAGCCTTAGCAAAATCGGGGTTATCCTCGAAGACCGGTCTTGAAGGACATTTTTTAAGACGAGAATTTCTCGGTGCCAGCAGCACCAAAGTGTTTTCAAAAGCATTCCTTCAGTTCGCCTGCGACCTCAAATCAGTTTTGCCCCCAATGGGACGACGATCAAGGCTTGGGTTTACTCTTATTAACACTCCCGTTTTTGTTTTTCTTTCCGTTCTGTATATTCAGCATTGGCGGTACTTCGCCTGGTGGCAATCCTCTCGATTACATCAAAATCCATTGGGGACAAAAATTTTGGTGTCGGAGGAATACCCAGTTGATACAACAAAGGCTCAAGGGCGACAACCCACTGGCCCAATTTGATGTGGTCGTTTGGTTTTGGAATCGAATATCTAGGGCTAATGTGTTGTCGATGGCCGGGCATGTCCTCAGTCATCGTTATTCTTATTTCCTTAGTTGCCGGACTCGGGCTCCCTCATCTCGCTATCGATGCAGATCTGCGGAATGTTTTTAGATCCAAAAATCCTGAATTTATTCTATTTGAACGGGCTTCACGGACTTTTCCTGCTGCGGACCGGGATGTGTTGATCCTGGCAACCGGAAAAACCCTTAGCACAAGACTTGGTATCCAAACACTACAGCGTCTGCATCAAGAGCTTCAACTAGCAGACGGCGTGGCCGATATCATTTCCCTCAGCTCGGCAAGAAACTCGTCAACTGACCTTACAAGCCTACTCCCTAACCCACTCCCTAGGGGAACGGCTTTCACCGAGCTCATGCGCCATGTCTCAACACACCCGATGATCCGTGGCAAACTGTTGTCGATCGACCAACAATCAACACTTTTAGTGGTTCGTCTCGATAGAAATTACCCAGACCTAGAAGAATTGCGACCTTTGATTAGCAAGCTTCGAAATCTTGCCATAGGCGTGGCCCATCAATCAGGGCTACAGATCCAATTTTCTGGAATTCCGGTCATGCGGGTTGAAATTACTGATGCGGTTTTACGCGATCAAATTGTGTTTAATCTACTCGGTGGCGTAATCGGATTATTGGTGTGTGTGCTTTTCTTTCGTAATTGGCGATTCGTGCTTATCGCAATAATCCCTTCAGGCGTTGCAGTATTCTGGGCACTAGGCGGGATGGGTCTGGTTGAACAGAAAATCACCTACCTGACTAATGTCGTCCCAATTTTGGTAATGGTTATTACCTATTGTGATTCTATGCACCTGACTTTTGGAATTCAGGTACGAATGGATAATAATCTCCCAATGGATAATGCGATATTATCAGCCATTCGGGAAATTGGCCCAGCATGTTTGCTTACTTCCCTCACAACTGCGATGGCTCTATTGTCTTTTGCATTTGCGAGATCAGACTATGTGGCCGAATTTGGGGTAACGGCAGGGATGGCTGTCTTAACTGCCTATGTGTCAGTGGTAACGCTCACACCATTACTTGCCAAATTATTCCTTCGGGAAAACACTTCACTCCACACTGACGATGGACCGGTAATTCAGGGGAAAGGACTTGCCGTTCAAATCAGTCAGGCATCCGCTACTATCGTTGGCCATGCACCAATTTTGATAACAATGACCTGTGTCGTAATTTTGATCATCGCAGGATTCATGTATCTCCTCAATGAGCCGAGTTACCAATTTCGGGAAAATCTTCCACGTGACAATGATGCTTATAGAGCAATCGAAAAAATTGACAGGGAGCTGAGTGGAACCAATGAAGTAAAGATACTGGTGGAATGGCCGCAATCTACTGATTTAAAAACCATTTTACACGGGGTGCGTGCAGCGCATAAGGTACTTGCCGCTGACCAGAAAATCAAAGCCGTGTGGTCGATCGATAGTTTATCCCAGTACATTGATCCCGAAGGCGATGCCGCATCTCGGGACATACAACACCGTTTAGCTGAATCGCCTGAAGAGATCGTCAAGCGCCTGATTGTGCCTCATGAACAGATGGCCCTTATATCAGGTTTCCTCGAAAGTGGAATCTCAAGCCAAATGAATACGTTTGTTACATCGCTAGAAAGCAGACTCGACCTCATCCGCACATCTTTTCCCACCTTGAGTTTTTCCCTGACTGGTTTTCCTATAATGTCTGCACGTCTAAGCGAAGAAATGATTAATGAATTGCGGTTGGGTCTGTTGGGTGCGGTGGTTTTGATAGTACTCCTCATTGGTGTTGGTTTTCGTTCTATCCGCCTGGCTTTATATAGTCTTCCACCCAATCTTTTTCCCTTAGCTCTTACGGGTGGAGCTCTCTATCTGACCAATTCTGGCTTGCAATTCACAAGCGTAATTGCTCTTACGGTAGCCTTCGGAATCGCAGTAGATGATTCAATTCATTTTCTCAATGCCTTCCGACTTCAACTGGCTACTGGGCTCGAACCTCAAAAAGCAGCACGATACGCAATTCATGCTGTCGGTCCAGTTTTAATCGCTACAACAGCTATCCTTTCGGCCGGTCTTGGATTGACATTTCTATCGGAACTACCCATGGTCCAATTGTTTGGGATACTAATGATCTTAGTTTTAATCGTTGCCTTAATTGCTGATCTACTTTTTTTACCCGCCTTGATTTGCACCCTGCCACCCAAACGAGGCAGAGAGAAGGAGGCTAGCCAATGAAGACAGTTGGTCACCAAACGAGAAATAATCTCATTGGCACCATCTTCCTCCTAGTGACACTCATAGGATTCCCTTATTCAGTCCCAGCTCGCAGTGAAACTACGCTCGGTCGACATCAAGCCATGTCAAAAATCAACCAACTCTCTCAACCCATTGAAGATCACCGCTACCTCAACCCTTTAGCTGGCGATTGGCGAGGAGAGGGTGTGATAAGAATTCTGCCAGAACTGGACTTCGAACCAATTACTTGCCGACTGGTTGCCCGGTGGGTCCTTGGAGAACGGTTTCTGGAACAAACGTTAAAGTGCGTCGCAGATGGCTTAAAATATGAAGGCCAGGGGTTTTTAGGGTTTGACCGCATTGCGGAACGTTATATCGGGACTTGGATTGATAAAGCCAATACAGGCTACACTGCCATTGAAGGGCGACGTGTAAATGAGGCCACTTTGGAATTGACTCTATCGCATAACCATCCTCTGACGATGGAGAAGGAAACAATGGCCGCTACCCTCACCATTTCAAATCCCTATAGTTATACCTATTCGGCCACAGTGTTGGATAAAAAAACAGGAAAATCGGTGTTATTACAAAAAATAATATATACGAAATAATTTCTTTGGCACCTATAGTTCTGGTCACCAGGAACCACATAAGCCTCCACTTATCCATAGGCTTTGTATGTGAACCACGACTAGCCTCTCCTTTGGCCCATTTTCAACCACGGCTTTGTCTCCAGACGTTATTGCAAATAACCCTTACTCCCGAGCTCCCATGCTTGTCACTTTCTATGTAAATCAGTTGCTTCATCCCTATCATGTGAGAAATATCGATCCCATTCTACACCTGAGGACTTGGGCGCCATGACTTATATTGAATACAAGGGAAGGAAGAGTCGCTTATCTCAAGGGACTATTTATAGAGGAAATTTTACATTTTTTACGAAAAAGACCAGCATACACGAACTCATGTAGCTCATTAATTCATTTAACGCTGAGTCGATCCCTCATTCATAATCTGTCTAATGTTAAAATTTTTCCATCTTCAATCCTGAAATATTTAATTTCTGTTGCTGATCATCTAGAATTGAAACTTCTTCGCGCAAGTTTTAGGAAGAACCAGAAAGGCCATTCGACTCTAAATCAAATAGGAGTGCAACCTGGGGAAAAATTTGATGGTTCAAAATATGTGGAAAACAATCGCTCCAGACTTTCCCTAAAGACTTGGGTTCCAGTCCCCATCTTCTTCAACATTGAGATTTGCTCCGCGGTAAAGAGGCCTTGGGCTCCACCTATAAACGGATGTAAATGTTAAATAATCCTCTGAAATATTCTGTGAAGGTGGTCTGGGTAACAAGGTGTTACACACGCGATTGCAAGCCATGTTTCTTGACCAACGATTCGTAGTGTCTTATAAAAACCAGGCTCTGATGAAAAGAGTCTGGCTTTTCCAACAATCACCCTATCGCACTCATTGGCCTATAAACTGAGTAAGATTTATCGAATTCCCCAACGAATTCGATACGAGAGATCATATTTTCCCGTTCCAGGCTTATCCCCCAAGACGGAACCACTGAAGCTCATGCGATACCATCCGCTTTCTTGAATAGGAAATCTGAGTGTCCCCTTCCCGCCTTGTGAAATTTGTCGATGATATGGTGTATCGCTAGTTGGCATACTACCCAGTTTGTACAAATGGACAATGAGCCTCCCCTGTTGAATGACCACGTCATACGTGACGAAATATTCTTGTCCTTTGGTAAAATAAAATGTCTTCATTCCCAAAGAATAGCCCGATTTTGTGCTTGCCAGTCCATTCCCACTCACACCTCGCGATTCATACCCCAAAGTTTCTACCATACCGGTAGCAAACGCCAAGACCATTCCTACAACACCAACGAGCAAAACTCCCAGCCCGCCAACGACAGCTTTTCCTGAAATTTCCGTTCGCCCATCCACAATACTTACATTTCCCATACTTTAAACCTTCAGATCGTCCACAAATTTTTAAAATAATGCTTTGCCATCACTAAGGCTTATCGGACCGATCCAGAACCTCCTTAACTCGAACCTAGACCATCACTCAAATCATCCCTAGAACAATACAATGCCAAGATCATTGGGAATGCGTTGAACATGGATTCGCAGGAACCGGGGGGAAAATACTGCTACGCGTTGATGACTAAAGACAGATTGAATACATTCTTAGAATTGGGAAGGATGGAGAAGCGGGATCACCCAGGTAGGCCTATGTTGCATCTGGAGGGTATATAAAAAAAGGGGTCCCAACAAAGAGGGCTTTCCGAGACGTAGCAGACATCTCGAAAAGCCCTTCGACAAAACAACTAGTTGTAGATCTATTCCTTGTGCATATGTTGGCTGAGATAATTTTCGACGCCGACTTGTTTTATCGTTTCCATCTGCGTCTCAATCCAATCGATATGCGCTTCCTCGCTCGTAAGAATCACTTCCAACTTCGCCCGCGTATTAAAATCTCCCACCTTCACACAATGCTCAATCGCTTCCGCTAATAACTTCACCGCTTCTTGTTCCAATCCCAAATCCGATTTCAATTGTTCCGGTACCGTTTCTCCAATCTTCAAGGTGCCCAGACGTTGGAGATTCGGAAATCCATCCAAAAAGAGGATATGTTCGATAATTTCTTCCGCATGCTTCATTTCATCTATGGCATGCTTACGAATTTCGTTATGCAACACTTCATAGCCCCAATTCCCACACATTTCTCCGTGAAGAAAGTACTGATTGATGGCAGTCAATTCGTTCGTCAAAACTTTGTTCAAAAATTCGACGACACCTTTTTTGGCTTTCATGAGATCCTCCTTGCGTAATAATATTCCGGCCTTTCACCTGCACCCATTTTATTCTTCTCTCGCGTCTTCGTGTTCTTTCCGGTTTGTCTTTCCTGAAGTATTTTATCGGTCATCTTTCAAGCGAGTCAAGTCTTTTATGTAGGTGAAAACAACTAATACTGATTTTCCTTCTCAAAGTCGTTGATCCGAATTTTCAAAATCACCGCTGCGGGATTTTTCCCTTTCCGATCGCTGATCAGGTTATCGTCACGGCCGTTCCACTAATGCTGACCATCAACATGCTGCCATTCTCTCCCATAACTTCATAATCTAAATCGATTCCCACGATAGCATTCGCTCCAATCTCCAAAGCTTCAGCCTCAATTTCTCGGAACGCGGTTTCACGGGCTCGAGCCAGTTCTTTTTCATACGCACCGGATCGCCCGCCGACCACATCGCGAACCTTCGCAAAAAAATCACGAAAAAAATTTGTCCCCAAGACGGCTTCCCCGGTTACCACTCCTAAATATTCAGTAATACGATGTCCTTCAATATTCGGCGTTGTTGTCACAATCATGGATTTCCCCCTTCTCCAATTCTAATAATTCACACAGATTCAGCCTGATGACAGTTTTTCTCCCGATACACCCTTCCCATCTTCATCACATGAAATCAGTAGGTAATTTTCATTGAATGGTATTCTTGACCCTACGGCTAGTAGCCTGACTTTGGCTTCCTACCATGCTCAGTAATTAAGCAAACTGCTAAACCCGTTGCCTCTCTTGGGAGCCAGAAGCATTTCAAGGATTTATCCACATTGTTATACCCATTTTCTTGGGATGACGTTCGACTATTGATCTGCATGTCTGTATCGTAAGCGTCGTCTTTCCGCCATCACTATTTCGTTAGATGTGCCAAAAATGATTCGAGAAAACCTGTTCATTATTTGACTTCATACAACGCGCTCACTAGAATTTTTTCAAGGACCATACTCGTGCCTTCTGAATTCGTTCATCTTCATCTTCACACACAATACAGCCTCCTCGATGGGGCCAACCAACTAACCCCGCTCTTTCAACAAGTGAAGGATTACGGGATGCCTGCCGTTGCCATGACGGACCATGGCAATTTGTTTGGCGCCATCGATTTTTATCAAAAAGCGAAGCATCACGGCATCAAGCCGATCATCGGATGCGAAGCCTACATGGCACCGGGCAGCCGTACGCAAAAGGCCGGCCATCTCGCCCACAATGAGTATTATCATCTGATTTTGCTCGCCACCAATCAAGTGGGCTATCACAATCTGATCAAACTCTCCAGCAAAGCCTACCTGGAAGGGTTTTACTACAAACCCCGAATGGATAAAGAACTCTTACAAGAACACCATGAAGGCCTCATTGCCCTTTCAGGCTGTTTGAGCGGGGAAGTGCCCCAATTAATCGGAGAACACGATCTCGACGGGGCCATGCGGGTCGCCGATGAATACCGGTCCATTTTTGGCAACGATCATTATTACCTTGAAGTGCAAGCCAACGGCTTGGGGCAGCAACAAATCGCCAATCGCGGATTGATGGAGATTCATCAGAAACTCGGCATCCCATTGGTCGGCACCAATGATTGTCATTACCTCACCAAACGCGATGCTCGACCGCATGAAATCATGCTCTGTTTGCAGACGGGGAAGACGCTTAAAGATCCCAATCGGATGAAATTCGATACGGATCAGTTGTATGTAAAATCTATGGAAGAAATGGTCGCGGAGTTTGCCGAGTTTCCGCGAGCGGTCCTCAATACCACACAGGTCGCCGAACAATGTGACCTCACCCTTGAATTCGGAACCACATACCTTCCTGACTATCATGTACCCGAAGGCCAAACGCATAATTCGTATCTCCAACATCTCTCTGAAGAAGGCCTTCGTCAACGCTTACGCGAACGTCCCACCGCTATTCCCTTTGAGGACTACCAACATCGTTTAACCACCGAGTTGGCCGTCTTGAATGCCATGGGTTATGCCGGTTATTTCCTCGTCGTCTGGGACATTATTAATTTTGCGCGATCTCGAAAAATTCCTGTGGGGCCTGGCCGCGGTTCAGCGGCAGGAAGTTTGGTGGCCTACGCTCTCCGCATTACTGATTTAGACCCATTGGCCTACAACCTGCTCTTTGAACGGTTCTTGAATCCTGAACGGGTCAGCATGCCGGATATCGATATGGATTTTTGTATGGACCGTCGGGGCGAAGTCATCAATTATGTGATTGAAAAATACGGCGAAGCGCATGTCTGCCAGATTATTACCTTCGGCACACTCGGTGCCAAAGCCGCCATCCGCGATGTCGGGCGCGTCATGGATTTCCCCTATGCTGATGTCGATAAAGTGGCCAAGCTTGTTCCGACCCAACTCAACATCACCCTGAAAGACGCCCTTAAGCAGGAGCCTCGACTCCAAGAATTGGTGGATGCGGAACCCGGCATGAAAGAGCTCATGGATACCGCCATGGCCTTAGAAGGTTTAGCCCGCCATGCCTCAACCCATGCTGCCGGCGTCGTCATCTCGCAAAAGCCTCTCATGGAGCATGTTCCCCTCTATAAGACGAGCAATGACGAAGTGGTCACGCAATACACGATGACCGATTTAGAGAAAGTCGGGTTAGTCAAGTTTGATTTCCTCGGGTTGAAAACCTTGACCATGATTCACGATGCCGTCAAACACGTCCATGCGTCCCAGGCGGCGGATGCGCAACTAGACATTCAGAATTTACCCCTCGACGATCCCGAGACCTTTGCCTTACTCAGCTCAGGAAAGACGTCCGGCATTTTTCAATTGGAAAGCTCGGGGATGCGAAATCTGTTGGTCAAGATTCAACCAGAAACCTTTGAAGATCTGATCGCCATCCTCGCCCTGTATCGGCCCGGTCCTCTAGAGAGCGGCATGGTCGATGATTTCATCAAACGAAAACGCGATCCGACACAAATCGTGTACGAACCGCCTCAACTCGAACCCATCTTGAAAGAAACCTATGGCGTCATCGTCTACCAGGAGCAGGTCATGGCCATTACCAATCAATTGGCCGGATTTTCTTTGGGACAAGCCGACTTGCTTCGCCGAGCCATGGGGAAAAAGAAACACGATGAAATGGCCAAGCAAAAAACCTTGTTCATTTCCGGCGGGAAAGAGAAGGGCATCGCCGAAAAATTAGCCGAAAAAATATTCGATCAAATGGCCTTTTTCGCCGGATACGGGTTTAATAAATCTCATTCCGCCGCCTATGCGCTCGTCACCTACCAAACCGCCTATCTCAAAGCGCATTATCCGACAGAATTCATGGCTGCCCTGCTGACCTCAGAAATGGGGAATACGGATAAAATGGTGGGCTATTTCACCGAATGTCGAGAGTTGGGCGTAAAAATATTGCCGCCGGATGCCAATCAAAGTTTGAAAAATTTTAGTGTCGTACCGGAAGGCATTCGATTTGGGATGGCTGCCATCAAAAATGTCGGAGAAAGCGCAGTGGACATTATCCTGGAAGCTCGCGACCAGGATGGCCCGTTCACCTCTTTTGTCGACTTTTGTAGTCGGCTGGATTCGCAAAAGGTCAACAAGCGTGTTCTGGAAGGTTTGATCAAAGTCGGCGCCTTCGATTCCATGGGCACTTCACGCGCGAGCCTCTTTGATGTGCTGGACCAGGTCATGGAACATGCCTCGACGGTTCAACGCAATAAACGGGAAGGCCAAACCAGTCTGTTTGATTTTGCACCGGACACGCCCTCAAAAGAGGAAAATGTTCAATTTGGGTTCGCGATTCCGCCTAAACCGGAATGGTCACAGACCGAACTCCTGCAACATGAACGGGAACTGACCGGCTTTTATATCACCGATCATCCACTCAATCGCCATCGTATGGCCATCGCGCATTTCTCGACCTGTTCGACCCAATCTCTCCGGGAAATGGGGGACGGACGCGAAGTCAAACTCTGCGGCGTCATCTCCAGCCTCAAAATTACCACGACCAAAAAAGGCAACCGAATGGCCTATGTCCAATTGGAAGACCTGCAGGGCACGGTTGAGGCCATTATTTTCCCGGAAGCCTTCAAAAATCACGAGGATATGCTGAAACCGGATTCCGTCATCCGTATCACGGGATCAGTAGATCTAATGGATAATGGTGCTAGAATTAAGGCCACAAGAGTGGAGCTGGTTCCCCAATTGGAAAGTGAAACGGTGAAACACGTCACCCTCCAGATTCACGAAGAAGACGTCTTACCCAGAAATCTGGTAGACTTAAAGAAAATTTTTGACCGACATCCAGGGCCTACACCTATTTCTCTGGCATTTCACCTGCAACCGGATATGACCGCCAACCTCCCACAATTACCGAATATTGGTATTTCTCCCACACCGGAATTTTTAGAAGAAGTGGAACACCTTTTGGGAACGTCCACGGTCGCCTTCCACTAATGGCCTGGTACCAAGGAGCCTGCCCGTGCGTGAATATTTAGAGTTTGAAAAACCGTTAAAAGATTTGGAAGGGCGCATCGCCAAATTGGTGAAATCCAAATCCAAGAAAACCTCCGTTCAGGAGGCCATCGAAAAAAGCTCCGAGCAATTAGCCAGAATGGAGGAGGAGCTTTTTGCGAATCTCACGCCATGGCAACAAAGCCAAATCGCCCGGCACGCTCAACGCCCGTCCATTTCCGATTATCTGGAAGAACTCATGGACAACGTCATCGAGCTTCACGGCGATCGCCTGTATGGTGAAGATCGAGCCATTATCGGCGGGTTTGCCACATGGAACAACCGCTCGATCATGGTCATGGGGAATGAAAAAGGAAAATCCTTAAAAGAACGCATGCGTCGAAACTTCGGCATGGCCAAACCCGAAGGCTATCGAAAAGCCCTGCGGCTCATGAAACTGGCCGAAAAATTTCAACGGCCCATCCTGACGTTCATCGATACTCCAGGCGCCTACCCCGGCGTCGATGCAGAACAACGAGGACAGGCGGAAGCCATCGCCCGCAATCTCTTGGAAATGATCAGGCTGGAAGTCCCGATCATCGCCGTTGTCACGGGAGAAGGCGGCAGTGGAGGCGCACTGGCACTCGGCGTGGCGGATCGGGTCATCATGTTAGAACATGCCATTTACTCCGTCATCTCACCGGAAGGATGCGCCGCAATTTTGTGGGGGGATGCGTCAAAATCTTCAACGGCCGCTGCGGCCTTACGAATGACGGCTCCTGAATTGCTCAAACTGAATATTATCGATGACATTATTCCCGAACCACTCGGAGGCGCGCATCGGGATATTCCCCTCGCCGCCCAATATGTTTCGAAAACCCTGGAGACCCATTTCACGGAACTTGAAAAGCTCCCTCTTTCCACACTCCTCAAACAACGGGAGGCGAAATTCCGCAGTCTCGGAGCCTTCCGGTCCATAGAAGAGGGGACCAAAAAGGCCAAAACCGCTAACTCATAAATATCAGACAGCTATTGGTCTCATCTCCTTGAGTACACACGGCTCCAGACATCAGCCTCTCCCCCACCACATTCTGACGGTTCACGGTCTCCCTCTTCCGTTCGTTGATTCCTCACCAACACCGAGAACCATCACTGAGAATCGAAGCAGAAAAGGTCGTATTTCGTCCACACCAACTCGGTGGAGACGAAGAAGATTATGAAGAAGAGGACGAACCGGAAAGCCGTTCAGGGTCGTCAGGAGGGGGATACAATTTTTGAATGCGATCCACCAAAGATTGCACTTCAGGAGTCGTTTCTCGAGAAGGTTCGCTCGGTGCATGTTCCCAGGTCAGTTCAGAAAACCCGTGTTCAGCAAAGGTCTCTCGAATGACCGTGACTAACGCTTCGAGGGTCACCTCATCTCCAAGCATCAAATTCAAAACCCGGTCTTCCTGTCGTATAGGAGGGGGGCCTTCATGCAGTAAGGCCCAACACCGACTAAAAACTACCTCCCGTACCGAGGCCGGGGCATTCAGCGAATCGAGATCAGACGTGCATAAGGCTCCGACCATGAGCACAAACTGCAGATCGGGTAATCCCGGTTGGCTGAGATCTAATCGTTGCATGCCCCTAGAGTACCGATGAGACACCATTTCTGACAAGCATATGACCACGCGACAGGAACAAGAAGCCCTGACCAAATTGGTCGACCGCATCGGCTCGGCCCATGCCGGCAAGCGATTGGAAATGCAGGCGCATTATTCAGCACTCCTGTTGGGCGGCCATCATATTCATGTGCACATGGAAGAATTTCCCGCGATTGCCTGGCTCATTAAAACCTCATTGAAAACCACCGGGCTCTGGGGCAGGGCCGTCCGAAACTCCACAAACTATCGAATCGTCGAACATACCGTGCCGCTTCCGCACCTCCCGGATGCCTTTGACGGCTTTCGCATTTTGCATTTATCAGATCTGCATATCGAAGGTATGATTGATAAAGGTCGAGCGCTACAAGCCATCTTGCCTACCTTAGAGTATGATCTATGCGTCCTCACAGGCGACTTTCGATTTCGAACCTACGGCGCCTATGACAAAACCTTGCGCCTCATGGAACAACTCGTCAACACCATTCATGCCCCATTTGGGGTCACGGGGATCTTAGGCAATCATGATTGGCTGGAGATGGTCCCTGGCCTGGAACAAGCCGGCATTCGCATGCTGCTCAACGAAACCCAAGCGATCGAAAAAGGCTCGGACGCTATTTGGCTCTTAGGCTTGGATGATGTGCATTATTATGAAACCGGCGATTTAGAAAAAACCGTCAGTGCCGCCCCAACAGACGCCGTCCGCATTCTCCTCGTGCATTCGCCGGAAATCATTCCGGAAGCATTCACCGCTGGGATGGACCTTTATTTATGCGGACATTCGCACGGGGGACAAATTTGTCTTCCAGGCGGCTCACCCATTATCACTCATTGCCGTTGCAACAGATCCTACAAAGCCGGGCCCTGGCAGCATGAATCCATGCGCGGCTACACCTCGCGCGGCGTCGGCACATCTCTCTTTCCCATCCGTCTCTTCTGCCAACCGGAAATTATCATCCATACCCTTCGTAAAGTTCCCAGCGAAGTGGAGACCATTCCCGCCACAACCCATGTAGCCTTCAAGAAAAGTCAATTTTTAAAATTCCCCGAACAATGCCCCGCCTCATCATCCGCGTTGAAGTCCTGATAAATATTTTGGGCTTTCCCTTGTAGGGTGGACACAGACTAAAAAAGCCAGCCCCCTCCCCACCCGTCATCGGAGCAATTGGTCAAAGGGCATTTATTTCCCTTCTCTTCAGTGAGGATTCCCCTGACATGGAGGATACGGTCGAGCCCTACAACCGACTCTGGAGAATAAGGGAACACTGTGTGAACGCAACGATTTTGCACGCCGCCGGTGCCGGCAAACCGGGAAAGCACTCGAAGAGCATGCCCTGCAGCTTGGGGTCATGGCACGGTCAACATGGTATTGACCACGCTTGGCGAAACAATAGCGGCTTGGCCGCCAGGTCTGTTGCATGAGACAAACGCTTATGGCCCCTTAAAACGATTTTTTAAGCAAATTGGCTGAAGCCATTCTGGTAAAAATCATGAAACCAGTCACTCTTCCAGGTAACAAGATTTTCATTCGCATGCTCCGTATTTTTCACGAATGTCCGCAAACAGTAAGGAATCTCCCTACAATGCTCGTCCCCTAAGACTTTGTTTCATGGTCAATGGTGGAGCCCTTCACTCTCGTTCATGAGGATTTTTTTCGATGAACAGACTTCTTGGATTCATGCCAGACCATTTCACCTGTAATTTAGAAAACCAGCGTTTTCCCCAGAGATAGTCCTTGGCCGGGTAGATTAATTCTGCATCGTAACGGATATTCCTCCGGCATGATTCCCACTTGGCTTTACAGGTATAGCCAATGAGCGTATCTCCCTGGATGTGCAACGCCGCGCCGCCTCCTGGACTACAGACAAATCCTGAATGCTCGTAGTAGCGTGAAACACCCACATTCGCGCCAAACGCCCATTCGCGGCCGGATTTCAGGTCTTCAACGTCACATGCCTTTGCAGCGAGCAGAGCCAGGTCTTCTTGAGATACGCTGTTGTGAGCATTCGTTCCCCCGCTTACTGTATCGGAGGCGCTGGCCGATCGCACGCCCCACCCTCCTTTATACTCATACTTCGTGCCATCCTTGCCGGCTTCAATGTTGGTATAGATATAGGGCGGTGAGTCATCCTTCCGGCAGTTTTCCCACTCGCCTTCACACACATATTTCTCCATTTGGCTGCCTTGATACGTCCAGTACACATTGGTGCCATAACAAATGAGGCCCGCTTTTTCTGGATAGGCATCCCGCCCGCCCCCAAAAATATTTCGATAAAATTTCCATCGGGCATCAACGGGGACATCAGGATCGACACAGGCATGGAGACCACCTTTGGGCATGTGCGTGGTGGATGCTTGCGCATTCGGGGTACTCGAAGATGCCGATGGCCCCGGACCCGTATCCAGACGGCAAAGCGGATCATCGCTATTATCTTGAATGGTGTAATAGATGGTGCTCAACCCGGACGCATGATAATACCTGTCGCTCAGCCATTTCTCCCACTGGATGAGCGTTTTTGCTTGAGCCAACACCTTGTCGTAATTGCACAAGCGACAATTGGCGATGCCGTCATGATTTTGATCAAAGACCTGGAAGATATGATCACGGACCTCCAAGAGATCCTGTTCAATCTCTTTGCAGAGGAACCAGTTATCCTTGGTGCAGTCCCCGCTCACCGACTCTCGCTTTGAGCTGGCTGCAGCCATAAATGTTCCGGCCTCTGCCAAACTCCACCGATCCCCTGTCACGCAGCTTGTATCTGAGCCACTCTGTGTGGGGGCTGTGGATGAAAGCCCAAAACTCTCTGCGGGATCGGATTTAATCATAGTTTGTGATTGGCCTGTTTGAGTGGGTGAGGCATTACCGTCGGAAGAGTTTCTCCCGGATAATCTGAATGCTTCAGTAAAGACTTCCGTCAACGGAGTGGTGTCCGTGACCTTGAAAGTACTGGCCACGATATCGTCACGGGCCCCCATCGCCGCCAACATCATCCGCTGATAAATGGTGCCATTCCCAAAAAACATTGTCGTGATCCCAAATTTCTGCTCTAACCCAAATAGAACACAGGCAAATCCCTGCTCTTTTTCCGGGTCTCCCTTCACCGCGCTCGCCAGTCTCCCAAGGGCGTGACCGTACGCCAGTTCCCAATAGTCCATTCCGGGACGGTAGGTGTCTTTCACATATTGTTCGAACACCATCCAGATCTGGGAGAGTTGTGGATCGGGATTCCCACACTTCATTTCTGCATCTGCTGCCCACGCTTCCCCGCTGAATATCAATAGTACAAGAATCACGATGGCCACAGACTTCTTGAGCATCATGTTTACCTCCAGAGTAAAATCAGCATGTTAATTGATTGTTGGCTGCAAAACTCACAATCACCCCAAAATAGTTCCACTCCACTTGCCATTGTTTGGCACTTGTTGACAGTGGTAGACCCCTTTGATCTCGCTTGGGCGATCCTAGGAGTGAAACCCTGAGCGAGAATGGTGAGCCGATTGTTGATATGTCCTATGTAGAGGAAATGTTTCTGACTTCCGGCCTCCAAACGTTGAGCTCTGACCATTCCTTCCGGGCGACAAACACCCCGAGAACTGACTCCTCTAGAAATCGCCCATTACCACTTCGATAAACGAGATCAACGCTTGGCCTTCTATCGTTCCTTTTATGCCTACTCGCTCATACTGGGCACTCTACCCCGTGTCACCAGAGATTCGCCACCGCAACCCCGCAGGTGAAGAATGTTCAGTCCCATCCTGTGTGATAGGCCGTAAAAAGTACCAATCATGACCAGAGCGAGAAGGGCATGCTTCATGGAGCTCTAACATTCCTATAGGGCCTCTTGGTTTCGGCGTCAAGCCTTGCAATCATGCATCCATCTCGTCTTAGTACTAACACCAAAAATTCCCCTGGACTTCCCCCGTTTCTTTTATCCAGATGCTATTGAATTGAACCTGGGTTTTCTTTTGGGTTTTTCCCTGGCCCCGGACGAATTGGACTTGGCACAGATCCTTCGCTACGCCTTGTCCTGAGCCCTTCGGCCTGGTTCAGAGTAAACTCCGTCGGATGGATCGTATGACAGAGTGGGAGCGAGGACCCAAGGAGGCGAAGAGAGATCCCTGCCAGAAGCGCGCAGGGATGACGGAACCGGGGAAGGAGTGCTGAGTTGATGATGAATGGCGGAGGGGGAGGAGAAGAGGGATCCCTGCCAGAAGCATGCAGGGATGACGGAGAAGAAAAGGCTGTTGATGAATGTGGGTGTGGACAAATTCTTGACGGATGATCTCAATGACCATACGCTGAAAATAAGGAGTTCGGGAAAGGTTAAAATGGAAGTTTGAGGCCGCCGGGGAGCTTCAGCCCCTTGGTGGGGAGGGTTTGTTCTAGGAGACTTTTCAGAAGATCGTTCTCCTGAGTGACGCGATCGGTGAGTTCCCCGGCTATTCCGTTCAACCCGGCCATCCTACTGTTGAGTTCCTTCATGGGTTCGGCAATTTTCGCCGAGATGGCTGTTTGCAGATCCGCGCCAAATTTCGCTGCCAATTCATTAACCATATTCCCCGCAGCCTGTTGCAGAATACGATCCAAGTCGGACGAAACCGAAACCGCTGGCTGCTCCAACGTTCCTTTGACATCGGCTTGAAGCGAGAGCTGCGAAATGCCGCTAACCGCTGAGGTCAAAGCTTTTCGCAAGGGCTGGGTATCGCCTTCTTTGCCTGCCGAGAGTTTCAGGCTCTTGAATGTCGCTCCACCACTCCCGGTCAACCCATCACCCGCTAATTCCACATTCATCTGCATATCGCCCATTCCGCTGGTTAGCGCCACCGGCCATTTGTCATCTTTTGATAGGGCCAGATTCTTGAGTTCGTAGCCTTTAGCCTGGACGCTCAGCTGGTCTTTCGCGTTGGACGGAACCACATGATTCAGCGTTCCTTTCAAGGAAACAGCCTTCACCCCTTTCAATTGATCTCCGGTAAAGGTAAAGGTCGTCGGATGGCCCAATGTGGGTTGGTCGGTGGTGATATTATTTACCGTGCCGGCCAAGTCCCCCACCTCCAAATTGACCGACACCTTGGTGGTGCGGATTAGAAAATCCGGAAGCGGATTCGCTTCTTTAAACTGCACATCCTCCCCTTTCCCTCGCAATGGCTTCTGGACTTCCGGCCCTGAGGCTTTGCCTTTCAGCGCATGTGCGCCTTCAAGAAAGGGCTTGGCCCGTTCATACCAGATGGCTCCTTCTCGCACCCAGGATCCAATCTCCCCGCCCAACAAGGTTTGACTCATATTGGCCAACCCTTGCGGGGACAGATTGTATTTGGCTTTCAGATGTTGAATGTCTCGTTTGGGTGCCGTTTGCACTTGCTCTATCCGCGTTCGAAGCAACGCCACTTTGTCTTCAAATTCCTGCTTGGTCTTTTTCAAGGTTTCAATGTCCCGCTCAATATCCTCTTTCAATGCCTGCACTTCTCCTACCCCACTCAAAATACCTTCCACCCCGCCCTTCTTGACTTTCTTCAGTTTTTTTACTCGTTCTTTATATTGAGCCAGCTGGGCTTTTCCGGGCACTTCTTTCATGCGCGTGTCCCATATTTCTTGTTCTCGCTTCAGGTCGGCTTTCAACGTTTCGATTAGCCGGAGGGTTTCGAGACCTTCTTGTTCTAGGATTTTTTTCACGTCAGGGACTTCCAGCGAGGGGAGATCAATGGAAAACATTCCTGGCTCTTCTTTTTGAGAGGGAACGTCCTGCGTGGCTCCCGATGTGGCCCGGGGAGTCCCAATCCGCACGCCTGCCACGGCCATTTCCTCCACAATGACTTTTCGGCGAAACAAATTGAGGCCATCCAACCTCATCGTCACCCTGGAAATTTCCACAGCATTGGTCATCGGCTTTTTCGGATTGGTCACTTGCAATCGGGTTAACTGAAGACCGGCCGGAAAAAGGGTGAGGTCAGCGGCCTCTAATTCCACCTTGGCTCCAACGGCCTCCGTGCCGGCATCTTCAATGAGCCCCTTCACCCATCCGTCCACCAACAGAACCCACACACCTGCCAGGATGGCAGCCACGACGACAAAAGCTCCAAGCCCCCACCAGCGTATCCATTTCCCCATCAGTCATGCCTCCAGGCTGCGAGGGTCTGATAGGTCTCATACACCTTGCTGGCTTTGAACATTTGCATGATTTTGGTTTTCTGAACCCATGCCAGAATATGTTGGCGATACCGGCGAATCAGCAGATTCGAGACCAACAATACTGGCACAAATACCGCCAGCGAAAAGACCAGACTTCCCATCACGATGGAATTATTGAAATGCTCCAGTCGCCACCAGACGGATTGATAGAGCGAGGTCCAGAGCTCTTCAAGGGCAGGAGCGGTTAATACCGCCAACCCTATGTGATGGAACAGAGGATCCAGGATATACGCGATGCCAGTAAAGACACCCAACCCGAGAAAAAACGCCGCAAAATTGACGCGAAGAACACACACCAACAAAAACACCACCAGATTATGCAAGCTCAGAAGAGGGGTTAGCCCGGCGATCATGGCAAAGCACAATCCCAAGGATATTTGTCCGGGATCCGTCTCGGAATTCAATACCCGAAGGAGTTTGGCAAGCAGCTTAATCATTCCATTCTAAATGCAGCTGTGAGGAGATTATTTAAGGATACATCTGGATTCCCCTCAAGTCCAATTGGATGTAGATTTTAGGTTAACGTATATCGGATAGGTAGGACATCTCTCTGCATTGGATGTCCGTATGCGCAACCCGGATGAGGCACATCGTGCTCACTCATGAACCTCATGGCTCCTTCGGGGAAGGTATAATTTTATTTACCCGGTCCGCATAAGAAGGCCCAAGCCGGAGACAAAGCGTGGTGGCAATTTCCTGAACCAATCGCTTCCAATCATGCTGTTTAGCAAGACCTTTCCGCTTTTTGGCCTGTGCCTTAGATGCAGCACCTGGTGAAAGAACGTTTTTTATGCACAGATTCCATTCATCCGCTGTATCGGCTAAATCAATGACAGAGACAAAATCCTCCAACGAACGAATACTTGAGCCAATTATAGGAGTTCCGCTTGCAAGATATTGATGCAGCTTTAAGGGATACACACAATGCGTGTATGAATTGACTTTATAGCAAAGAAGCGAAACATCCATATACTGCTGGTAAGCAGGGAGTTCCTCAAGAGACTTGGGGCCCAAGAGGTATACGTTAGGTAAACGTGAAAGTTCCCGGATTACTCTGGATACCTCGTGATGGAGACGCTGCGGCCCTACCAGGACAAACGAAAAATCAGGATTTTTTCTCGCAAGATCGAGAAGCAAGGGAAGATTGAGTTGTTGTTTGATCATCCCGACATAGCCGATGCGGGGATGCGGAATTGGCAAAAGATCTTCCGGTTCAATACATGAAGCGGCAAATGCCTTATAATCAACTCCATTAGGCACGAAAAGTGTGTTGTGATTTAAAGGGCCTTTTTTTTCAAGGAGACCGGGGGACGTGACAAAAACCTGATCCACGCGCCTGGCTAATTTCCGTTCAGCCTCTATAAGGCCATGGTTAGAATGTCCTAACGTATACTCATCATCGATATGATAGCAGCTAAGGTCGTACATCATCAGATCTAGCGCAACTTGAAATTGTGGGCGCCACAAATAGACGATTATTTTTCTGCATCCTTGGGCAACCAGCAAATCGCGCGCATTACTTAATCGCCTCTTCCCCATCCAATAACTTAGGAGACGTGGACGACCAATATTCGCTAACCACCTTTCAGGTTGATAAACAGTTAAACCGGGGAAAAAGCTACTGTCCTTTCCAAACCCCTTATCTACGCGACTTTTCCAGAAATCTTTACGTGTATATGGCGGATTGCACCATACAACCGGGAAATACTCAGAAAGACAGGTGAGGACAAAATGCCGAGTTTCCCAGAATGATTTCCACCTATCAGGAACAAGAGCAATGACACCAACATCGGGAATGCATGGTTTTCTTGTAATCGGTGACACGTAAACTACCAATCTTGATTATTTTCGCATTAGTTGCCCGTTAGCGAATTCAAAGGGCCAATTTTCTTCCCAGCAGCATAGTCGAACTCTCACGATCTATGAATTATTCTCAAACATCATTTGTTAGGGAGGCCAGTAAGGACCATTCGAGTGGTTTTGATGATGGACTGACTGCTGACAACTTATCGTGGGCATTCCGTCTAATGAATACGTGGTATCCTTTTGAACAATCTCTGCATACCCCCCAAAGCGAGTTTGCTTAGAGCCCTTCCTGGCGGGTACACAGGACCAACCGTCTCTCTTGGTCGCAGAGTGAACCTGACAAGATTTCGAACTTCCCGCATGGCCTCCTTCATAATGAGAAGATCCCCTTTTAATAAATATTTACAATAAAAGGCCCCTCTCCCCCTGGCATAATCATCGCGGACAGACTGTGATGAATCAGAAGTACTTCGCCCATGGGCATGGGACACGGTCATCTCGGGAGAATAAAGAACCTTGAATCCTTTTTTAAGGGCTCGATAGAAGAAATCCGTGTCTTCAGCACATCCGCATAGGCTGCCTTTTCCGAGATGTGTGTCAAACCCGCCGATTTCCTCAAAAACTTTCCGAGTACAGGCGAAGTTGCATCCAATCATCCGCGAATGCAGTTCTCTAAACGAAGAAACTTGGATTCGATCGGTGAAAGGTCTAATGCCAACGGGCTGATCACCTATTTGGGCCAGTTCCACCCTGCCACCAAGGATATGGAGGGAAGGATCCCCTGAAAACTCTCGGAGGATAGACATCATCCAATCTCTCGCCACATAACAATCATCGTCTGTAAAAGCCACCAGGGGAAACCTCGCTTCAGCCAAGCCCCTGTTTCGGGCGCGGGAATGCCCCTGCCTGCCTTCAAACACATATTTTATTTCGCAAAAGGAAGAATTCCCAAAACCGGCGACAACATCTTTCGTGTTGTCAGAAGAATTATTATCAACAACAATTATTTCGGCCGCACCTACCGGATATTCTGAATTCACAAGGTGGGCAAGGCATTGCTTCAGTTGCGTTGACCGATTGACGGTACAGACTATAATGCTGATCATCCGGCCACCCTAGTTCTTGAAAATACAACTCCAACATTCCCACGAAAAAATCCGCCAAGCCAACCCTATCTTGCAGCACTCCCCACCGCCTACTTTGCTAAGCCTAGGCTTCTTTCTCAATACCCTTTATGAAGGATCCGGTCCCTATTTCCCACCGTTCGGGAGGTGCTAAAATTCCTTTTCGCTGGCTAAATGAGATGACTGACAAAGGATACACATGCCAATGATAGTCATACGCATAGGCCCACTCTCGCTCATACACCCCCACATCAACGTAATATTCGCCTTTCACGAGGTCGACTCGTTCAAGATAGAGACTGACACGCCCTTTCCCATAAACCATTCCAACAGATAGTCCTGATGTGTCAGTACTGGAGTCATAACAGACAAAACCATCCTCTCGACTTATTGACACCCCGAAAATCGGCGAATCGATAGAATGAGGGGAATCATATTCAATTATGACATGGAGCAAATTCCCACTGAGGATTTCTGCCACTGGACCACCAGTATCATCAAGCAGCCGCACGTTAATGATTTCGAGCTCTAGCGATCCAAATCGATTTTTCTTGAGCTGCAACTTCCGGCCCGTCAGACCTCGATGGCCCTCACCCTCAGTCGGAGTGCGACGATTTGTCTCCATAGTCATTTCTGAAACATATTGATCAAGTATCGCTCCTGGCTCCCCCTGGCACACCAGGTGCCCCTTGCGTAGCCATAACAGTTCATCACAAAGTCGTCGCATGCTTGTGGTGTCATGTGAAACAAATAGAATGGTCGTACCCTCGTCTTTCAGCTTGGCCAGTCGATCTAAGCATTTGCTCTGAAAAGCCAGGTCCCCAACCGCTAGGCATTCATCAATCAGGAGAATATCAACCGGCCCCTGGGTAGTAATCGCAAAGGCAAGTCGCATTTGCATCCCGGTGCTGAATGTACGGATAGGATCGTCGATGGCATCCTCTACCGCTACCCCTGCAAAATCAAGGATGGAGGCAACCCGTTTCTCCATGTCGCGCCGTGTAAAACCATCAATTACCCCTGAGAGAAATAAATTTTCTCTTCCACTAAGGTCTGGCTGAAAATTACTCCCAATCTCCAGTAGTCCACGTGCTTGCCCACCAACCATTACCGTGCCCTCATCGGGACGCAGCACCCCACCAATGAGTCGCAGGAGTGTGGTTTTCCCTGCCCCGTTGCCCCCGAGTACCCCAACCATACGCCCGGCCGCTATTTGAAAGCTCACATTACGCAATGACCACAAGCTCTCCACCGGTTTTCTTCGTTGAAATCCACGAAACAATACCTGTTTCAAGGTCATTGGACGATCACGATGATACCTTCTGAAGAGTTTTCCAAGTCCTTGTGCACGGATAATATCAGTCATCTAGAGTTCCTCGACAAACCGATAACTGACTCGCAAAAACCACTGAAGACCAAAATAGAGTAAGCCTATAGCTACTACCAAGAGAACAAATAGTGGTAAGGCATTTGGCAAAGTCCCTTCGAGCAACAGGGCGCGGTAGGCCTCCAAAAGAGGCACTAAAGGATTCAAATTATAGAAGGGTTGGTAAGAAACCGGAACCATGCTCGGATCGTAAAAAATTGGGCATAAAAAGAACATGACCTGTAAAAAGCCTGAGAGCATATGACTTGTATCCCTGAAAAGAACATTCGCCGCTGCCAAAAAATAGCCCAGGCCCAGCAGAAGAATGAACTGAATGAGTATGATAAGTGGCAAGGAAAGGACCGTAAGCTTCAGACCATCTCCTTCCAGATAGATGAGCAGAAACAGCACCGGTAAGGATAAAATAAAATGGAGCATTGCACCGCTCACTGAGACGACTGGCAGAACCGCGATAGGAAATCCTGGATGCCTGATCAGCCCACGACCGGCTATAATGGAAGCGGCGGCTTGAGTTAAAGAAGAAGAAAACCAGTACCAAATGAGAATGCCGCTAAAGGTAAATGAGGTAAATCTGCGAACATCCACCGACAGTACAGTATGAAAAAGAAAATAAAAAACGCACAAGAGCAGCAAGGGATTGGCAAGAGACCACGCAAACCCTAGCGTGGATCCTTCATACCGTATTTTTAAATCACGGATGGTCAGGTGGACGAGCAGATCCCAAAAATAAATCATTCTCTTCCTAATCAAACCAAGGCCGAAAGCATCCTTCATCAAAGCTAAAAACATTTTCACAATTAGCCAAGGGAAACAATTATGAAATGAAGATCCTATCAACAACCCGTCGAATCACGGTTGTGCCGCCTTTTATTTTTTCAAGTTCTTCAAGGAATAAAAGATCCCCGCAGCTAGCTGACCAGATATTCCGGGGGATTATTGTCACATCTCAAACGGTGATTCACGTATCAAGCTACAGAGAATGTTATGTTTTAAAATACCTCCATTCCAAACCTGCCAATAGAAACATTGGAATTCTTTTTTTGTTTGACACGCTTCTTTCTCTCTTGGTTTCAAGGGTTCGTGTTAATTATAGTGAAATATTTAAAGGATACCTTTTCTTCGCCTAGCCAGCACCCCCTCCAATTGGGAGGGGCACGATTTTCTTGACCATGAATTAAAAAACATTAATTAAAGACATTGAACAGTCACTAGGAGCATGTAAATAGCACAAACTCGGAGCAAGCTTACGGGCTTGGACCGTGTCTGGCCTTTAGGCTTATGCCCATTTATTTCCAACAGGTTATTAGACCCCAATTTTAGGCTACACACCTTGTTTTATAAAGAAGAACTAAGAGTATACTGAATTCAATATTTTTAATAAAAATTATTGCCATTCGAATACTCTTGCAAAAGGACGAAAACCTTACCTCCATGACACAACGTTTCAAGTTTAATTGTGACACAGAATTTCCAACATTTATAGAAACACATTGACCTAAATAGCCAGGGGGGTTTTGTCCCGTTTGGACCGTACTATGGCAACGATAATTCTTGATTTTGAAGTTTTTAATATTCCCCAAGAGATTGACGTACCAAACCGCTATACACATGCCCTAGTATTGGTCCGTTTAAAAGGAAAACCAATCGGCCAACTTCGAGTTCCCGTTGTTCAAGGAAGGCTTTCTGGTTTGGCACTTTCAGAGCAATTTATGCACCACTACGACGCAACCATTTTTGAGACATTAATTTATGATTACTTAGGATTAAATGACCAGTTAAGAAACGCGGCCTTGCCCTCTTCCACAGTGGCAATTTGTACACGCGACAGGCCCCATGACCTTCAACGTTGCTTGGAAGCGTTAGATAAGCTGCCCGATGATGGCCAGAATATCTTGGTGATAGACAGTTGCTCGGCCACAGAATTGACTCGTCAAGTCGCAGAATCTTACCCCCATGTTCGTTATATACGAGAGCCTCGACCGGGACTCAATGTAGCTCGCAACCGTGCCCTGCGGGAGGCGCAAACTGACATCGTGGCATTTTGTGACGATGATGCAGTTCCCGACCCTGCTTGGTTACGTCACTTACTGCAAAATTTTCGCGATCCATTGGTGCTATGTGTGACCGGATTAACCATGCCTTTGGAATTAGAAACCGAAGCTCAAGAATGGTTCGAACGGCATACACCATTTGGAAAAGGCTTTCAACGAAAGGTTTTTCATGGAGCGTCATGCGATCCTTTTATAGCTGGACGGGTCGGAGCTGGAGCGAATCAAGCGTTGCGTAAAAGTATACTTGAAAAAGTAGGGCTGTATGATGAAGCACTGGATGCTGGAACGCCAACACGCTCAGGTGGAGACCATGATATGTTTTTTCGAATTTTGGCGAAAGGGTATACCATTGTCTATGACCCAAGGGCTCTCAGTTGGCACCGGCACAAACCCGAATGGGCGCCCTTTCGTAAAACCGTTTTTGGATATGGAGTGGGCGTTTATGCTTTCCTGACGCGAAGCTTTTTGATAGAGCGGGAGTGGGGCGCCCTCCGCGCAGGGTGGGGATGGTTTCGCCACACCCAATTCCCCGCGTTAATTCGTTCTCTAATCCGACGTCAGAATTACCATCCATTGGATATTTTGATCGCTGAATTGTGGGGGTGTACCGTGGGCCCCTGGATTTATTTCTATTCGCGGCTCAAGTCGTCAAGAATACGGAAGCACTATGAGCATCAATAAAGTTACTGCTAGCGTGATCATCCCTACGCATAATCGGTGCATCTCACTGCAACGATTATTGCTTGCTCTTTCCTTGCAAACGCATCCCCTTGATGAACTGGAAGTCATTGTTGTGGCAGATGGATGCGTGGACAAAACCATGAACATGCTTCGAGCCTTTGTCTCTAAATATCAGCTGCGAATTTTTGAACAAACCGGGCAAGGTCCGGCCTTCGCCAGAAATTACGGCGCAAGTCACGCGATGGGAAAAATCCTCATATTTCTGGATGACGATGTGGAACCGTGTCCAGCTCTTGTAAAGGAACATATTGAAATTCACCAGAAGCATCCCTCTGTTGCGGGAATCGGATACCTTCCGCCGGTGCTATCCTCCCAGCACGGATTCTTCAAAATACAACTTCGGAGATGGTGGGAAAAAAAGTTTCAAGTCATGCGTCAACCCGAACACCGGTTTAACTATCAAGATCTTTTAACCGGGAATTTGTCACTGGAAGCAGCGACGTTTACCAGCCTAGGCGGCTTTGATGAGAATTTGAACGTTCATGAAGATTATGAATTCGGTATTCGTTTTTTGAAAGCTGGTATGACTTTTGTTTTTGTGGATAAAGCTATCGCTTGGCATCATGAATGTTCAGATCTAAACCGTTCCCTTAAAAGAAAATACGATGAAGGACTGGCAGACATTCATATAGGACAAAAACACCCCGATGTGATCAATGCCTTGCCTTTGGCCTCCATGATAGCCAGACAATCTGCCCCATGGCGAGTCGTGAAATTGTTTGCCTTTCAATTTCCGCGATTGGGCGATGGCATCGCTTTATCTTTGCAATATTTGAGGATTCCGTTGGAATGGATGCGAATGCGAGGCAGATGGAATTGGTTAATAAACATACTTCTAGGCTATTGGTATTACCGAGGAATTGCCACAGAATTAAAAGACTGGGAAGGCGTTTTGAGATTTATGAAAAAAGAAATATTCTCATCTGATAGCAGAGGCTGTGAGATTGAAATTGATCTCAATAAGGGCTTGAGTGAAGCCGAATTACGGCTGGATCAAGAACAACCGGCTGGTGTCATCATTCGATACGGTCCTTATCTCGTTGGGCATATTCCTCCCCAACCAGCCACAGAACATCTCAAAGGGCATCATCTCCGCCCAATTCTTGCCACACAATTTGCCGGACGAATATTACGAATTTTGGGATGGAAAACTGTCGAGGCAGCCATAAAAGATTCGACCAATTCCCATTCTCTTTTTTCCGAAGCCTACAGAGAAACAACACCATAGGGGGTTGCTCGGACAATCTAGCGCTACATTTGCACCTTGATGAAATAGCCTATCTAGTTGCGACCAAAAGACCAAACCAGGATGAATTAATTTCTTATTTTATCTTACGATAGATTCTCCCATTCTTTATTTATAAGCCAAGGCTCATGAGAGAAGGTTCTTTGATCAAACCCCATTTTAGAAGTTTGTTGGCAATTGGCTGGGTCTTTTGGGCCATGTTTGTCCTCATTGGATATTATGAACAGGTCGGAAAACTTGTCCAGACGGATCCATCCAAGTATGTAGATCAGTTTCCTTCTTTGGCATTTTTCCCCTTAGCTTGGAATATATTCACGGTCGACCTCTGGTCGCTCTCCCCCTCGTCTATATTCCACGCTTTTTTCAGGCTGATTCAGAATTTATTCGGGGCGGGAACGGTGCTCTTGACAGCCACTGTGTTAGGCAACTGGATATTCAAGCTTCTCAAAACAGATTTTGAAGAATGGCAAGAGCGGGTGCTATATCAAATCACGGTGGGCCTTGGAAGCCTTTCCTACATTTTATTGGGGTTGTCTTATCTAAGACTCTATACTCCTTTCCACATTTATCTCTTAATCGGCTTACTCATCAGCATTGAGGGGCTAAGGCTAATTTTCAAAAACCGATTCAGTCCACCTTTCTTGCAAAAATCATCCCTGAACATTCCTTGTCAGTGGTGGAGATGTTCTTGCCACCGGGAACAAATCTGGGTAGGTATTTCAGCCATTGGGCTATCTATCGCCGCCATCCATGCACTCTCCCCTGAACGAGAGTACGATGCCCTTTGGTACCATTTAGGGCTGCCGAAGTTGTGGTTGGCGAGTGGCTATCTTATCAACTCCCCCACCGAGTATGTTTCGCTCTACCCTATGACTTGGGAACTTTTATTCGGAGCGGCTTTGGCACTCAGTGGACCCATAGGAGCAAAATTATTGCATTTCGCTTGCCTTCCCTTAGCAGCGCTTCTAACTTATCAATTTACTCGAAAATTCGCTCCTCGTGCTTCCCCATGGTTAGCCGTCGCATTTTTTACAACCATTCCTATTGTTTTGTGGGAAGCCACCACTGCGTATGTAGATTTAGCCTTAACCATTTATGTGGGACTGACCATCTATGCCTTAGTTCGTTACCTGGAAACACACCATCGACAATGGCTGATTTTAGGGATCTGTAATCTTGGCTTGGGCCTTGGCACCAAACATTTAGCCCTCATTTCCCTTGCAATATGTTCCTGCGGATTATTGGTCATTCTTTGGCAACGGAAAAGTTCCCTATGGCAAGCGTTGATCCCATGTTTCCTCCTTATCATCTTGAGCCTTTCCATGGGACTTCCGTGGTATTCCCGTAGCTGGTGGGAAACTGGAAACCCTGTATTTCCCCAATTATACTGGTTATTCGGAACTCCCCCAGAATGGTGGGACGGGACAACCCAAGAAGGATTAGACCGCTTTTTATCAGGATTCGGTCGTCCCAGGACTTTTTTAAACCAACTGACTCTCCCGTGGGACTTTACTATTCATGCGGCGCGATACGGTGGGACATTAGGTCCACTGTTCTTAATACTCATCCCGATTCTCCCTCTTGTTCGCCACAAACGATTTACCGTAGTTCTTTTCCTGATGGCTTTTGTCCTTTTGTATATTACCTTTTGGGCTTCCCCCATCAGCAGTTTTCAAATGCGTTTTTTACTTCCTATCACTCCCCTACTGTGTGTACTAGGAGCTGAATCCTGCCATCGCCTAGAGATCCTGTTTCGAAGCACCAAAAATATTTCCATACAGGGTATTCCTGTTTATGGTTTTCTGGCATTCTTGTTAATCCTGAATTTGCCTCCATTTATTTCATTTCATGAAAAAGATAGGAATGGCTGGGATGGATGGCTTACACACGTCATAAGGGATTTTCCCCTCCGAGTAGTCATTGGCGTTGAAACGGAAACCCAATACTTAACCAGGTCGGTTCCCTCTTTCAGGGTCTGGCAATATGTAAACTCCAACCTCCAAGACCATGAAAAAATTCTAACGTTTAGTGGGGGAGATAATCTCTATAGCAACGTCGACCGAATTTGGAGTTATGCCACATTGGCCCGTCCTGCGGTTTGGGCAGAGGGCACTGCAAAGAAGACAAAAATATTACAGGCTCTAAAGGCCTTGGGAATTTCTCATGTGTTATTTGACCAAAAGACTTTAGAAAGCCTTGATTCTACACCTACCATTGCAGAGCCCTCACTCCTTGCCCAGTGGTTCGACCTGGAATACCAAGATTCGCGTTTCTTTCTGTATCGCCTGCGTCAAAAAAAACAGCTGTCCTATTTTCAACTGCCCTTACTGCAAATGCGAAATCCGACTATTGGCTGAAAGGCTGGACTTTTATGGCTAACTCTTTCCTTTTACCTATTGGGAAAAGCTTATCCCGTTGGCCCGATAGCGCAGGAAGTCGCCATTCAGATTGTACGGTCGTCATTCCTACATACAACGAACATGAGAATATCGGTGTTCTTATAACAGAAATTCTTTCCCATTCTAATTTCCATATCCTGATTGTGGATGATAATTCTCCAGACGGGACGGGTCAGATAGCCGCCAAATTGGCTAAGGAATCAGATCGAGTAAAGGTCCTCATCCGCTCAGGAAAAAAAGGAATTGGGCCGTCTTACATTGAGGGGTTCAAGCAGGCTTTAAGTGACGGAGCCAATTTCATTTGTCAAATGGATGCTGACTTCTCTCATGCTCCGCAAGACCTCCCTCTGCTTGTTGATGCGGTTACCACGAAATGGAATGTCGCATTGGGTTCTCGATATTGTCTGGGTGGAAAAACAATCAACTGGGGTTTCTTACGTCGTACTCTAAGTAAAGGAGGAAATCGTTATGCACGAGCCATTTTGGGTCTTGAAATCAAAGATTGCACCAGCGGATTCCGCTGTTATCACAGGAAGGTTTTGGAAAATATAGATTTAAACGCCATTTACTCCAACGGATATTCCTTTCAAATTGAAATGCTGTTCCATGCGCTGGCACTAAATTTCAAAGTTGGTGAAATCCCCATCACATTTACGGAGCGGCGTACTGGGCATTCTAAGATGTCAAAACACATCGTCCTTGAAGCCATTCATATTCCCTGGCAATTACGTTTCAAATTTAAGAAGATTAAAGGAAAAATTAAAAACATTCCCGAGGATACCAGACCAAAGCAACCAGCCAAACCTCCAGATTGAATTATCTTAAATTTTCATTTCCTCCGCTCATTTGGGAGAGTTCCCTGTTCGGAACGATACAATGGCACGCGCTATTGCATACCTATCCCCAATAATCACCGAACAAATCCAGAGACAGGAAGCATGCTGAGTAGGTTTTAAATTTTTGACTATGCTTTGTGGAAACGGATCGAAAATTGAACGCCCTGCGGGAATGGTTTTCAAAGAAACTTTTGGAGGAAGCACGATACAAACCACCATCATATTTCGATTTCCTATTCGTTCCCTTGCATTAGGGAACCTCCACACTGGTGGTAAATATTCTAATGTGGGCTCTTACAATACAGGATGGGTGAGGATTGCGACCGTGACCAATGTCCCGTTATATGTGCTATGCAGGACGATTCCTGGAGCCAAGGATCCGGTGCCAATTCGTATAACGACCGTAAGAGCCCCAATCAATGTGACAGCGAGCAATGCCGGCCAATACTCCAACACTTTTGGCATATGCACGGCCACAAACAGACCCGTCGTGCCGATGCCACCTAAAATGAGCCCCCAGGATTGCGCCAAGCCGGTGAATAAGACTCCTCGGAAGAGGACCTCTTCAATAACCGGAAAGAGCCCCACAAACATAAGAACCCAGACCAGTTGCAGGAAGACAGGCGCTGCCAACAATGCATCAATAATGGGCTGAGGAAGATCATCGGGCGGAAGCACTCCATATTCCGTAAGGAAATAAAACGCCGCCCCCAAGCCCACCCCGAGCACCACAAAACGCCAGAGGTTCCGCGCCTCATAGGATTGCCAAATAAACTCCCACACCCATTCTGAATCATGGCGTAACTTTGCCCGCCTGACAGCCAGCCGAAAGGCGACCAACGCGCCCAACGTGGTTCCCACAAGCAAGGACATGGGCAGAAGCCAGGGTTGGTCCACGGCTAGGGTTCCATCAACACCGGGGGAAAACGGCATTCCCCATGTGGCCACCAGTTGCGCCAGCGAAAGACCCACTGCTTGAACGACATAAAAACATCCGACAATGAAGATGCCCGACCACGCCCCCCACTTGGGAGCCGGATGGATTGAGCTTTCGGTTTCAGGTGAAGACAAACGAAGGGGAGAGACAGACATATTTCCTTTTCGGGTCTTGTCCGAGTTTCTTGAGAATGACATGAGGGTTCAATCCGATTCACGGGTTTCGGTACTTTTTGCAGTTGCCATACATGATCTCCGTAAGGGGAATGCAAGCCATTGAATGGCATCAACCCTTTGAAAATTTCACTTCTCCCCTTTTTTCCAAATACGAAACCAAATCCCCCCTCATAACCTAGAAGGACCTATTATTAATCGAGTCTGACCCCTAATAATTTGATTCTCTCACCAGAGGTAGCGGAGGCCAAGGCGAAACCAATGGGTATCTTGGCTGACATCCAAAAGTGGAATAGTGCCTTCAGTCCCATTAGAAAAAAATGTCCGGTCCTTACCGTTCGATGTCCGTAAAAATCTACCAGTCCACCCGGCTTCCACAGTCCAATGATCAGTAAACGGGTATCGCAAAGTCGTCGTGACCTCGCCCCCATACCCATTGTCATCTTTATGGGTAAAGCTTGGATCTTGCTCGAAATCAGATCGCAAATTCCAAGTGCCTTTTCCCCGATACGCAATGAGTGGCCAAAAGCGCCCTTCCAAGAAAAACCATAATGGGATTGGACAAAGATCGGTATTCCACCGGAAACCTACGGTAGGCCCATACCATCGTGCCCGATATTCTGAATTGAGATTCGACAAATCCGCTCCACCCGGCGGAATAATCTGATCACCATTTTCGATTTGGTACCGCACTTGGGTCCAGGTAAACCCGGAAATAAGCGTGACCGTCCATCGATCGGTTGCCCAAATCCGATACCCCCCATCGAAGGAAAACAACAGAGAATTATGCCCATTAATCTCCGATTCGCTCCGGGAAAATTCCCCCTGTTTATGTGGCAGTGAAAAATCTCGATCGACAACAGAACCTGTAAAGACATACCCAAATCCGGCTGTGCCTTCCAAAAACCATATATTGGAATCATGTATCCATTGGGCATTGAATGAATTCTGCCAACTGGTGGATTTAAAAACTAATTCGGAGATGGGAAAAGACGAAGAAGGTCCAATCGTCCATTCCAACCTATCCAAGGCAATCCCCGAAGACACAGAGGTCGTGACAGCGCCATATCCAGGGACCGGCGTACAAAAAAGGAAGAGAATAACCCATATCCCCAGAAGTCGTCCGAGCAACTCAGAGTGAGAAAACCTCATCTATATCCACCCCCCATCCTACAATTTGCATCTTTGCCAAGCACACATTCAGGGCAAATTTCCTCTTTTACCCCTACCTAAAAAAAACGCCCATTTCCAAGAAAGGGAATAGGCGTCAAGGGTCCATCGACATATCTTTGTCATACAAAAAGTGACATTATAGTTTCCTAGTGGTCATTCGAATAATGTAAAAGATCTCCTCCTCAACCATCACGCGGCCTCATCTCAATTCTTTAAGCAAGTTTCCTGAATCGCCTCCCGAAAAACGGAAGGGAGAATTCTTGTGTTACCCATCAGTGGATGAGGACATTTGATCCGATAGTTCACGAAATGCCGCGAGTAATTTTATGGCCACACTGGAATAATTTTGAATATTTTGAGGGTCTTCCCCTAAATCAAGATAGGGTGTATAGCCCTCGATGCTGGCAAGTTCCTCTTGAGAGGGTCGATTAAACCCCATGGACCACTGCGAAAAACTCCTGTTTTTTATCGGCCCTTCAAATAATACCGCTATCCGGTTGTGACGGATATCCTTTCGGATAACACTGATCAAATCCATGACTTGGGCCTTAGGACCTTCAAGAGCTTGAATAAAGGATCCATCACAATGCAGTAACATCCCCGTGATTCCAAGACGTGCATTTTTCTCCCGTGAACATTTTAAAATCCCCAGCAACTCGTCTTCCTCAATTGGCCGTGTTGCGGCACTGGCATAAATGATTTGGTATAGGTCCGTTTCCATTCGATTAGTCTCCAAAAAATAATGAACTTATTTTCAACCTGACTTTGTTCCAATGGAATACAACAAAAGACTTCCTAGTTAGGGGACCCAATGTTTTAATTATTGATGGGGATATCACCCTATCAAAGCCTGCTCAAAATTGAAACAAGGAAAAGGTAGAGTGAAAACGTTCCCAATAAAAATCTGAAGGTTGAAAAGCTAAGGAACGTTTTTGAAGTCTCAAGATTGAGACAGGAAAGGAGATTGAGCGAGAGTTAATGGGTAAGCGAAAACACCAGAGCGTCCAGAGCCTTCAGGTCAGGGAAGACTGTAATATCTTCGTCGGCTAAGAGTGCCGCATGAATTTTTGCGGATCGCCCACCAATACCGACAGGGGCAATTGGTCTCACCTGCGTGGCTAATTCTTGAACGATGTTTTCGATTTCAGTGTCTATGCGATCAACGGTCATGGAAAGGAGAACATAGGCTGGCCGGATCTTTTCACAATATTTGGCCAGTTCAGGAATGGGAAGATTCGCCCCTAAATAATGAACGCGGCATCCGCGTGAAGCGCATAAATACCCTGCCGTCAGTGCGGAAATTTCATGCCACTCTTGTGAAGGACAGGCCACTACCACCCGCGGCCCCTCCTCAACCATCCGTAGTTGATTCATCGCGGAAAAGATTTTTTGTTTGATCTGATTGGAGCAGTAATGTTCTTGCGCAATTCCAAGTGCTCCATCATGCCAAAGCTGGCCTACCTGTTCCTGGAGTGGCAACAAAAAACGATGAAGCGCTTCCTCAAAAGGAATGACCGCTAACGCACCGTTTAATTTGCGTTCGAACCCTACCCGATCATTGTCTTGAAGAGCGTGAATTAAATCGGCGACAAGGTTCTCTGAAGGTGGAGGGTCAACCGAGGCCTCCAGGTATTCTCGTTCGGCCTGCTCCAAGAGTCGCTCCCTTCCAATCTCAGCCAGCTCCCCAATGCTGGTTCCCAGATCCACCTGGGCTTTTAAGTACCTGAAGAGACGCACATCTTTATCGTTATACAGGCGATAGCGATTGGCTCCTCTGGCCGGGGTGACCAGCCCATACCTGCGCTCCCACGCTCGAATCACATGGGTACTGAGCCCTGTCAGCTTTGAAAATCGATGAATTCTGTAGGTTTGCATTAGGTGAATTTACCAATATGTACAATATATGTCAAAACTTTTTTATTTTTAAATTTGACAAACATTATACAACATGATAAAACTCTATACATACATTAGACAAACATTAGCCATGAAGAAATTACAACAAAAAAAATACTTTCACCAAAAAGGAGGACCCAATGGAAAGACTTCAACAAAAACGCAAGGACACACCACTGTTGAATTCCATCCCTGGAATGAGAAATTCAGCGCGGTCCTGCTCCAGATGTCATGGAATGCTCATAGAGACTTATTGTATTTCGCCTTACGAAGGAACAGCAGAATTTCAAATTCGGGCTATGAAATGTCTACAATGTGGAGACCTCTTCGATGGCACCATCTTGGAAAACCGTAAGCGTTCGGAGCATCACTCACTTACTCATTAAAAAGGAGCACAAAAATCATGATCAAGCATCTCAACACCCACAGTCACCTTTCACATTTACAGGGAGAAAGAACCATGAACATCTCAACTTTTATTTCCAGCATGCTGATTCCTTCCATTCTCATGGCAGCCAGCCCTGCCTTGAGCCAAAATCCAGACAATATGGTGATGATTCCACGAGGTGAATTCACCATGGGGAGCCAGGAGCATAAGGATGAAGCTCCACACAACGTCGTCACCGATGCGTACTACATTGATAAGTATGAAGTCTCAAACAGGGATTACAAAGAATTTATGAAAGCAACCGGCCACCCTGCCCCGGCCTATTGGGACGATCCGCGTCTCAGCAAGCCCGAACAACCGGTAGTGGGAGTCAATTGGTACGACGGGAGCGCCTTCTGCGAATGGAAGGGCAAACGCCTCCCCACCGAAGCCGAATGGGAACGCGCCGCCAAAGGTCCAGAAGGTCATGGGCACTATCCCTGGGGCCATACTCTGGACGAAACCAAAGCCAACTATGGACAGAACGTCGGCATGACAACCGCAGTAGATTCGTATCCAGCAGGAGTCAGTGGCTATGGAGTGTATAACATGGCCGGAAATGTCTTTGAGTGGGTGTCAGACTGGTATGACCCAGGCTATTTCAACGTCAGTCCTGCGCTGAATCCGCAAGGTCCGGCTACAGGATTGAATTTTGCCAATCAAGGACCCGTCAAAGTGCTGAAGGGTGGCTCTTGGCTCGCTCCTGCAAGCTCCCTGCACAGCAGTCATCGGTTCTGGAATCAACCAGAAAACAATTCCTATGGAGTGGGCCTGGGATTCCGCTGTGCCAAACCAGCTTCTCCCATGAACATGAAAGCCACACAATATGATTTCATGCATGCCCTGATAAGTATGGGAGATGAAAAATGGGCGGAAGCCTTGGAATCTATTGAACGTGCGCTGAAAAATGATCCAAAAAACGCAGAATATGTGGAAACCAAATCTCTCATCATGAACCAAATCAACAAGGGCAGCAAATAGGAGTTTTCCCTATGAGGGGTACCCATACTGTTGCCCTCAAAAAGGAGAGAAACAAACATCATGACCTCTCGAAAAACTTATAAAACCTTCCATGTTTCCACCGAAACAGGCCTGCCCTTGGCAGGCCTGTTTCTAGCCCAATTTCTAATGGCGGGAATCTTATTCCTGCTTCAACCCTCTTCGCTTTTTGCCAAGTCGAACGAATCCATTCCTGAAGGGATGGCCTATATCGCGGCCGGTCCGACGCTCATCGGAATCGATAAAGATCCACCCAGCTCCCTGTCAGGATCCACGGAATCTGTCTCAATGTATCAACGGAGAATGAGCATGCCGTGGTCAAAAGAAGCGTTTCACGATGAGGGGCCTGCCCATTGGGTCTTTCTTGATGGCTATTTCATTGACACATACGAAACATCCAACCAACAGTATGCTGAATTTATGAAAGCCACTGGACATCCCGAACCGGCTTATTGGGATGACCCAAGACTGAACAAGCCTGACCAACCGGTGGTGGGTGTCAATTGGTTTGATGCAACCGCCTACTGTGAATATAAAGGAAAACGCCTACCCACCGAGGCCGAATGGGAGCGAGCTGCCCGAGGAACCAAGGGACTGCGCTATCCATGGGGCAACCAGCTCGACCCCGATAAGGCGAACTATGGGAAAAAGAGGGAGGCCACCCTCCCGGTGAATTCCCTGCCAGAGGGCGCCAGCCCCTATGGGCTCCATCACATGGCAGGCAACGTCTTTGAGTGGGTGCAGGATTGGTACGATCCGAATTTCTATCAAAAAACACCTCATCCCGCGAACACGCAAGGTCCCCTCAAACCCATTTGGATTGGCGGAACCGGGACCTATGCTGATCGCCTCACCATTGGGGCCAAGCGTGTTATCCGTGGGGGATCATGGATTGCCACGGAATCCAGCATCACCACGACTCATCGATTTTGGAACCACCCCTCCAATAATAGCTACGGTGTCGGTCTTGGATTTCGATGCGCACAAACAGCTCCTGAGAGGGTAAGCGAGGGCCTACGAGTCGCGATCATCGAGGCCATGAAATACATGGGGATGGAGCAATGGAAAGAGGCCAACGAACACCTCAAACACGCATTACAACTTGATCCGAAAAATGTTGAACTGAATCAGATGCACACCATCGTTCAAAAACAAATGTGAGACCTATTATCGTGAAAAGTCTGAAACTGAGAAACCGTCTTACCGACTTGATGTACTCCATACTGATCTTAATGTGTAGCATGGTCATCACAGCAGGCATCCCTTCTCCAGGATATTCCTCCGGAGGAGAGGTGTTACAGGATGAAGCCACTCAATTCATTCGAGATGCTGCCCATGCTACCGATCAAGCGTGGGAAGAATTTCACACGGCAGCCATCGAGGGAACATTGGCCTCTCCGTTCATACAGGTATCGATAGAGGGCCAATTGCATGAAGCACGGCGTTTGCTGATGGAAGCTCGAAAGGCTGAACGGTCCCAAGACTACCCATCCGTCAAACACATGACCCAGCAGATTGAAACCATCACTCAAAACATTATTCAGGCAAGTCGAGAGAGGAAACCATGAAAACATTGGTCACTATTCTTGCTCTGGTCGGGGCATGGGCAGGTTCTCCCTCAGCATTTGGAGAAACCGCTCTTCTCATGGAAAAAGACCCCGTAGAGATGATCACCATCCCTGCAGGATCTTTCATCCGAGGAAGCGCCCCGGGAGAGGGGCGCCTCGACGAGCAGCCACAACGCAAAATTTTCGTAAAAAGTTTCAGCATTGATAAATATGAAGTCAGTAATGCCCGCTACTTCGCATTTTTGGAGGAAACTCTTCACAAGCCACCCTTCAATATTTATGGGAAAGCCCTGCTCACCAGCGAAACAGGGATTCAGGATCTTCCCGTTGTTCAGGTCACATGGCACGACGCCGTGGACTATTGTTTTTGGGCAGGGAAACGCCTTCCCACCGAAGCCGAATGGGAAAAGGCAGCCCGCAATGGCGATACACGTCTCTATCCGTGGGGCAATGAGCCACCTACACCGGAGAGGGCTCAGTTTGAAGGAGATTGGAATGGGAAAAATACGCTGAAAAAGGTCGAAAGTCTTGCAAAGGGTCAATCTGCCTTCGGCGTCTTTCAGCTTGCCGGGAATGTCCGGGAATGGACACAGGATTGGTATGACCCGGAATACTACACCAAGTCCCCTGACAAAAATCCTCAGGGACCTGAGACGGGAATCCTGAAAGTGATACGAGGAGGTTCCTGGCGCAGCTTTGATACCGATCTGCGCGTCACCTCACGAGGGAAAGGCGGATTTGCACTCAAGACTCATGGTATCGGTTTTCGATGCGCGCGTAACACCAACGCTCAAACAGAACATCCAGTTCAAGCAGAACATTGATAGAAGGAAAAGACATGCCACAACATGTAAAATCTATAAGTTGCGTGAGTGCGTTGATCTTATTGGTTCTCCTGGGAATCACGACATCTGGCCTTCGGGCTGAAGAAACATCAAATTATGGAATCCCTTATCACATTGTCGCGGACTATATCCATGACATCATAGAAGCCGATCGAACCCTTTATACGACCCACGTGGTCGACCGCCTTCAAGAAACCGGAATAGCCATCGCATCGGAATCATGGAAAGACCGGAATGCACTGCCCCTTCCAGCGCAAATGCTGTTGCTGTCCGGCCAACGGGTTCAAAGCAACGGAAGGGGTCTCAATTATCGTCTGGCAAGCCTGTGGCCTATCTATAAAAAAAATGGGCCTGCCAATGATTTTGAAAGGACCGGTCTTCAAGCCGTACAGCAGAACCCCAATGAGCCTTTCACCGGCGTGATCACTCAGGGAAATGAGAGTCGGTTTGAGGCCATCTACGCGGATCTGGCAGTTTCTACATCTTGCGTCAATTGTCACAACCGCCATCTTCTCAGTCCTAAGAGAGACCACAAACTGGGTGGGGTGATGGGAGCCATCATTATCTCTTTTCCAATTGGTGGTCACTCCTCGTTCCATAAAGATTCCGCAAGGTAAATGGCCCAAAAATGTGTGAAGAAACTTTCAAGAAATCAAGGCACAGCCGCAGGCGATGGGGCCTCATCCCAATACCCCTTGTCCTTCTGATTTTCCTTATTCCGAGTATGGGACGACCCTATGAATCTCTACCTGGTTTTACCGGCACACGACTGTCAGGCACCGTGACGCTTGGGGGCATGATTCCTACTCCCAGGCGCTTTAACCTGGTTCTCTATTCAGACCCCTATTATTGCGGAAGAATCTCAGACGGGAAAGGATGGCGCTTAGGTCCTTCCCCTGTCCCCGGCGACCATATGGCCCTACCTGGAGCTGTGGTGTATTTAGATGATGTCAAGAAAGGTAAGGTCGGAACCCACTCGGGCACAATCATTCAAACAAAAAATTGCCAGTTTTCACCCTATGTCGGCGTGACTCAAATCGGGCGCACATTGCATTTTCAAAATTGGGATCCGGTACAGCATAATCTTGAGGTTGACCTCACATCCCGAGAGGGTGCAGAAACTCTGCTCCAAGAAATGCTTCACCCACACCCGGACAATCGAAAGAGCGATTTTCTTTCAGAAGGACAAACAGGGATCCATCGATCCGGTCCGGAAGTTCAGTATCAAGTGGCCAGACCTGGCATCGTGGCCTTTCGCTGCAGATTGCATGACTATATGGAAGCCTGGCACCTCATTCTTCCCCATCCCTACTTTTCACTCACAGGAGAAAACGGCGAATTCACACTGAAAGACGTGCCTCCTGGAAACTACACCCTCGTGGTATGGCACCCGTCTGGAAGAAAGGAAGTGCCCATTACGGTCGGCACTCAGGACCTTCAGGATACGAACATCCTCATGACACCAACTTCTCATACCACGTATCTGGAAGAGGGAGCCGTCACCAATCCTTTCGGAATCGATTTGATTGGTGATTCCAGTATCGTTCCCACCGTTGAGCGTCAAGAATGGAATGCCAATCAACATCCGGCCAGAGGAGATGCATCATGAAGATTGTTATTGCGGGAGGCACTGGGTTTGTGGGCCATCATGTTACTCAGCTTTTCCTTCAGGAAGGACATTCCGTAATCGTCTTATCCAGAAATGCCAAGAGGAATAGACCGCCACACACCCCACAGGCTCAACATATGGAGTGGGACGGCTGTGCTCAAGGAGGCTGGGCCAAAGAATGCGATGGAGCAGATGTCGTTATCAATCTTTCTGGTGCCCCCATTGCAGACCAACGATGGACTCCGAACCGTAAGCGGGAACTGATAGACAGCCGAGTCGTCTCTACCCGTACGTTGGGCCAGGCTATTGCTCAATGGAAGACAAAGCCTCATACCTTTCTCTCAGCTTCCGGCGTCGGGTATTACGGAGACCAAGGACTGACGCTCATTGATGAAACGTCGCCTCGTGGGAATGGCTTTTTGGCGGACTTATGCCTCGAATGGGAGAACGCCGTTCAACACATTGAAGCCTTAGGCCCACGTGTGCTGGCTGTGCGATTCGGCATGGTCCTCGGGTTGAGTGGAGGAGCGTTACCCAAAATGATGTTCCCCTTTCAATGGTTCCTTGGCGGACCTATTTTACCTGGGACCCAATATGTTTCCTGGATACATCAACAGGACCTCGCTCGACTCCTGCTCTTTCTTATCACTCACCCATCTCTTCGAGGTCCGGTTAATGGCGTCTCTCCGAACCCGGTCACCATGAACAACTTTTGTGAGGCCTTGGGAAAAGCCATGAATCGCCCATCCTGGTTCCCGGTTCCGCAATTCCTGCTGAAACTGACCCTGGGAGAACTCTCTACGATGTTAACGACAGGCCAGCGGGCTCAGCCACACAAATCCTTAGACGCAGGATTTTCTTTTACCTATTCAACGATACAAGAGGCATTGGATTCCATTTTTTCCAACCCCTCAGGATGAAAGACTTGGGGAATATATTGAAAGAAGGAGCGTCATCATGATGAAGTTTCCCTGTCACAATCAAAAACTCCTCATCCGTTCCCTGGACCATCTTATTCCACTGATAGCAGGAATCGTTGCTCTTTCCTGGGTTATGCCCGTATTTGGAAAGACTTTTTCTCTAGAGGAAGGGCAGCCGATCCCATTGGTCACCCTAATTGAAAAAAGAGGAGAATCCCTTTCACTTGGTACACTGAAGGGAAAAGTGACGATAATCAGTATTGTTCCTCAATTGAATACTCCGGTGTGCGACGAACAAACCCATCGATTCAGTGAACAAAACGAAGGACTGGATGCATTCGTGACCTTTATCACTCTGAGCACCAATACCCATACTGACCAAGCCAGATTTGCAGAGGAAGCCAAGATTCACAATATGACCTTTCTTTCAGATGCTCCGGACTTCCATTTTGGTCGAGCAACAGGTTTGCTCTTGGATGATATCGACATCCTTCATCGAGCCGTCATCGTTTTGGACGCGGATTTCATTATCCGGCATCTTGAAATCGTGCCCATGAATCAATTGCCCGATTTCGGGCAAGCCTATCGTGCGGCACAACGTCTGTTAACCACATCATCATGAGGAGGAGCCCATGACGGAGCGCATTCTCATATTTTTCAATCTCTTAGCCATGGCGATTCTTGTGGGAAAAATCATCTTTCTTTCCTTTGTGACGGCACCCGTTTTGGCGCGAACCCTGGATGCCAATGCCTTTTCCCAGGTCGTGAGAAGTCTCTTCCCCCCGTATTATGCGTTAGGGATGATCAGCGCGGCTGTGGGATGGTCCACCAGTCTCGCACTAGGACTTCTGTATGGGTTTGAATCATTTGTTCTCATTCCGGCTACACTCTGGTTAGGAATCCTGGCCATTGAACAGTATTGTCGAACACCGCTGATTGCCAGGATGAATGAATTAAGCGATCAACTCAAAGCCAAACAGGCTCGAGGCCTTTCAACACCCCTGCTTCAACAAGAGCGCGATGGTTTGCACAAACGTTCAGTACAATTAAATTCCGTCGTCCTTCTCATGGGTTTATGCCTCATTGGATTTTCCGGCATTGCTCCCACACTTCACTAACAGGAGGTTCTCTATGGTATTCCCATTGTCTTTTCCATCATGCACGAATCACATCTTGAAATTCGTACCGGCCGTGATGCTCTGCCTGACGGTGATCACTCCAGGGGTGTTCGCCTATGACGCTTCATCGGACCATTCGAATGCCCCGACAAATCCGCATGCCAGTCCGCCAGGGCCGAACACCCCGATGCCATCAGGAGTCGTCGGAATTGCCATGCATGTCACCGCCGGCCGAATTGGCGATCCGGCTCAATTGATTATCCGTGCTGTCCACCCTTCCGGTCCGGCCACCCGGGCTGGCTTGGTTCATGGGGAGGAGATTGTCACCGTTGATGGTGAGGCCGTGAACGGAAAGACCTATATGGAAGTGGTGGGACTCATTCGTGGTGAAACCGGAAGTTCCGTCAAATTAGGTCTGCGAGGTCCACAGGGAGAACGGACGGTGAGTCTCATGCGAATCAGCGAACACAAATTAATGGAGCAAACTCCCCCATCTATGTAAATGGACTTATATTTTATGGGCTGATGCCAATCGGGTACCAGAAATGACTTCGTCCTCACCATCAATTGTTCTCTTTCAAACCGATCTGCGGTTGGGAGATAACCCCGCATTGTCCGCTGCCGTGCGTCGCGGTCAACCCCTTATTTGTTTGTATATATGGAACCCGATGGCCACAGGGTATGACATGCCAGGCGCAGCCAGCCGTTGGTGGTTACATCATTCCCTTCAGAGTTTAGCGGATCATCTTCAATCAGTGGGGAACCAGCTCTCCATTCACATAGGAGAACCCTGTGAAATTTTTTCGACACTCATAAGAACCTTCCCAAAATCCCAGGTGTTTTGGAATCAGTCCTGTGAACCTGCAGCCAGAGAACTAGAGCAACATCTCTGCACGTTTTTGAACAGCGAAAAGGTTGAAGGTCATAAATTTTACGGGAATACCCTTATCGATCCCTCGACCTGTCTTACACAGGCAGGCCGTCCCTATCGCGTCTTCACGCCATTCTGGAAACGCCTTCAAACCACGCTTCAAGTATCTCCTCCAATTCCTACTCCTCGAAGGCTCCCTCCCTCACCTTCAGGCAAGACCAAATCTGACTCATTGGACGCCCTGGAGTTACTTCCGAAGGTGGACTGGGCTGAAGGCATGCGAGACCGTTGGACGCCGGGAGAAAAAGGGGCTCAGACAGCGCTGAGAACATTCGTGCGGAACCCGGCGACGCGTTATGCCCTGGATCGAGATCGACCGGACCTCCCTCATACTTCTCGGATTTCGCCGCATCTTCATTTCGGAGAGATGAGTCCCGGAAAGCTCTGGTATGCCATTCACCAGGCTAAACAACAAATCCCGCCATGCTCAGGATCGAAAAAGTTATGACGCGTACTTGCGACAAATCGCCTGGCGTGAATTTGCTCAGTATCTCTTGTTTCATTTTCCTTCTACGGTTCACGAGCCTCTCTCTGCCGACTACCAAGCCTTTCCCTGGCGCAACGAGATGGACTCCCTTCGGACTTGGCAACAAGGCCTCACCGGTTTTCCGATTGTGGATGCCGGCATGAGGGAATTATGGCATACCGGATGGATGCACAATCGCGTGCGAATGATGACGGCTTCATTTCTCACCAAGGACCTACTGCTACCCTGGCAGAAGGGGGCGGCCTGGTTTTGGCATACCCTCGTGGATGCCGACTTGGCCAATAACACCTTAGGCTGGCAGTGGGTGGCCGGCTGCGGGGCCGACGCGTCACCTTTCTTCCGAATCTTCAACCCCATCACCCAAGGTATTAAATTCGATCCGGATGGACGGTATGTTCGAAAATGGGTGCCCGAACTCACCAGCTTACCTTCCCGGTGGATTCATCAACCATGGGAAGCGCCGCCTCTTGTGTTGGCCGAGGCCAACATCTCTCTGGGAGAGACGTATCCCCAACCGATGCTTGACCATGCTGAAGCCAGGAACCGAGCCCTTCTCGCCTACCGTCAATTCAAAAAAGGCAAGAGCGAACATTCCTTTTCGCATTCAAAAAAACAAGGAACAATGGCATGTCTCTAAACACTCGGGCCCAATCCACGACAGAAAAGTCCAATCTTTCTCCCGGACAGGGCTCGCCCAATACCATTGTGGATCACCAACCACGAGTCGGGATTAGCCAGTGCTTATTAGGTGATGAGGTTCGCTTTGACGGGGGGCATAAACGGGATGTCTTTTTAACGGATGTGTTGGCCCCCTTTGTGGAATGGGTGCCGGTATGTCCGGAAGTTGAGGCCGGCTTGGGCACGCCGAGAGAGGCCATGCATTTGGCCGGAGATCCTGACGCCCCACGTCTGCTCACTATCCGCAGCAAGGTCGATCATACCGACACACTCCAGGCATTCAGTCAACGCCGCGTGAAAGAATTAGGCGAATGTGACTTGGATGGATATATTTTCAAAAGAAAATCTCCTAGCTGTGGTGTTCATCGCGTGAAGGTGTATAGCGAAAAGGGCCACCCGGGCAGGCAGGGAACGGGAATTTTTTCAGCCGCCATACAAGAGGCCTTTCCGCTTCTCCCTGTTGAGGAGGAGGGACGTCTGAACGACGCCCCGATCCGTGAAAACTTTATTGTCCGAATATTTTGTTATCGAAGGTGGAAAACGCAGGTCCAACAAAAACGCATCTCCCGCGGCATCATTGTGGACTTCCATACACGACACAAATATTTATTGTTGACGCACAGCCGTTCCCATTATAAAAGCCTTGGACAACTTATCGCAAAGGCTGGCGATTATACACCAAGCGACTTAGTCACTCGCTATGGGGCACTCTTCATGGACGCCCTCAAAATCAAAGCCACGGTGCGAAAACATGTGAATGTTCTGCAGCATCTGGCTGGCCATTTCTCCAAGCAACTGAGCGCGATTGAACGGGCAGAACTACAAGAAACGATTCAAGATTACCACCAGCATCTGACACCGTTGGCTGTTCCCTTGACGCTAATCAAACATTATGTACGCATTCTAGCCGTCCCCTATCTCATTGATCAGGTGTACCTCAACCCCCATCCAAAAGAATTACTATTGAGGAATCATGTCTAATCATCCGAATCAATCTCCAACCTATCGGATCAAAACCGTGGGAAATATGACGGGATTGAGTCCCCACCTCATTCGGAAATGGGAAGAACGTTACCAGTTGATCCACCCTCAGCGAGGTCCTAATGGATATCGAATTTTCACTGAAGACGACATCCAATTCTTGCTTTACCTGAAAACCCAACTGACACAAGGTGAAACGATAGGGCAGTTGACTCAGATGGGTGAGACCCATTTACGGCAGGCCATGAAGGGGATTTCCTGCAACCTCTCCAGCATTTCCAATGACTATCAATCTGATGTTCGCCATTTCATTCAATGCTCGCTCAATCAACAGTATGATGGGATGCAAAGAATTGTTGCGCATTGGATTCTCTCGCTGGGGTTGGAAAAAGCTGTGGAAAGTATTCTTTTTCCACTGTTGCGTTTGATTGGTGAACTCTGGCACGAAGGAGGGATTTCGCATTCGGCTGAGCTCAGTGTCAGTCGCATCATTCGTCAACAGTTAATCCAGCAATTACGGAAAGCGGTTCCTGGTAGCAAGGATCACGCTTTGATCGCTTGCGTCCCAGGGGATTACCATGAAATTGGCCCGCTGACTGCTACCCTTCTTCTTCAAAAACGTGGCTGGCAGGCAACCTATTTAGGACCCAATATTTCCCTTGAAGTTCTTGAAACGGCTCTACGCCGAAGACAGCCACGCCTCATCCTCCTCTCCAGCACCACAGACCCGGAGATTCGGACAGGCCAATCGTGGCTTAAAATTCTCGCTGATCAATTTCTCCCTTACTGTCCGATCATAGCTGGAGGAGCGGGATTTGGTTCGCTTTCTGAAGATCTTGCCAAATGGGGAATTCCTTACCTGAAACACATGAAGGAAGTTTCCTTATTAGATCCGAAATCAGGGGCACCCTCTCAAATGGAAGTTGTGTAATCATTATTAGATCGAACGCTTGTAAACAAGGAGTCTACACAATGGCAGATCTCAAACGCGGCATTATTCTAGTTGGTCACGGTGGAATTCCCAAGGGCTTTCCAGCGGAGGACGTCAGTAAACTGAAACGATTGGAGGCTCAACGACGATCCGCCGGACAACCCATGTCGGCAGAAGAATTAGCATTAGATACAAAAATTCGGACCTGGCCGCGCACCCCAGAAACCGACCCCTATCAAGCAGGGCTGGAAGCTTTAGGAATCCAAATGAAAACCATGGTGAATGGAGCCTTATTCGCGCTGGCGTATAATGAATTTTGTGGGCCGACCCTTGAACAGGCGGTGGGCGATCTCATCCAGCAAGGTGCTGAATCTATAACCGTCGTTTCCACCATGTTTACTCCAGGAGGATCCCATTCAGAATATGAGATTCCCGAAGAGATGGAAGATTTACGTCACAAACATCCTGAGGTCACCTTATTTTATGCTTGGCCTTTTAACCTCAACCACGTCGCAAAAATGCTTGTTGAGCATATTGAGAAATTCTCTTCATCTCCACTTACGTTAAGAGCATAAGCTCGTAAAATTTTCAGGGAAATCTTCGAGGCTTTCACAAGAAACACCCTCGAATCACGCTCCATGTTGTTTCACCATGTCTGCTGACGTATTGATTATTGGTGCCGGTCTCGCCGGACTTTCCTGCGCCGCGACATTGGAGCAATTCGGAATTTCCTATCGACTTCTGGAGGCTTCAGATACCATTGGTGGCCGGGTGCGCACCGAGCATGTGGATGGATTTCTCCTAGATAGAGGGTTCCAGGTCTTTTCTACTGCCTATCCTGAAGCTCAACGACAGTTAGATTACCCTGCTCTCAAGCTCCATCATTTTACTCCTGGTGCCATGATTCGCTTTGAAGGGAAATGGCACCGAATGCTGGACCCCTTTCGTCATCCTTTTTCTGCATTTGAGGGGCTCTTGGCCCCAATCGGGACGATTTCAGACAAATTGCTCGTGGCCAAATTCCGCCATCGGGTCCTCTCCGGTACGATACCCGAAATCTTTAGCCGGCCGGAGGTATCAACCCTTCAACACCTCAAGGATTCTGGGTTTTCTGACTCCATCATCGAACGATTTTTCCGACCATTCCTAGGAGGGGTCTTTTTGGATCCGGAATTGAAGACATCCAGTCGTATGGCTGAATTTCTCTTTCGTATGTTTGCATCTGGAAATACGTCCCTTCCTTCAGAAGGCATGGGGGCCATCTCCCAACAATTATTTTCACGTCTTCCATCAAAGAAGATTCAAACGAAAGCCAGAGTTACCTCTATCAATAAAAAAACGGTGACCTTGGAATCAGGTGAATCCCTTTTCGCTCAGGCTATTGTCGTAGCCACGGAAGGGCCGGTTACGAAAGTGCTCATTCCCTCGCTCACCCCACCTCCTTATCAGCATGCCGCCACCCTTTACTTTGCCATGCCTACCCCTCCATTCCCGGGTCCCTATCTTCTACTGAATGGCGAAGGCCGTGGCCCAATCAATCACCTCTGTGTTCTCACACAGGTTGCCCCGACCTATTCCACAAATGGCCAGGAATTACTCTCCGTTTCAGTCTTGAACCCCTCAGGCCAATCTGAATTATTTCTAATGTCACGAGTACGAAACCAATTACAGGAGTGGTTTGGCGCCCAAGCACAGGACTGGCAGCATGTAAACACTTCTACCATCACTGCCGCCCAACCCCAGCAGATAGTTCCTTTTGCTACGCCCTATTCATTCCAACCACAACTATACCAAAGCGAGATTTTTGTGTGTGGAGATTTTTGTACAACCGGGACGATTGACGGGGCACTATATTCAGGACGTCGGACAGCCGAAGAAATTTTCGAGTGGCTGAAGCGATAACATGAAGGTCATAATTTGAGTATTCGGTCGATTGACATAAATTTTGTCTTCAATTGCTCTCCTGACATTTCACTTTCCCCCTGATGATCCCTCTTCAAAGGGACTGTCGTTTCACAGAGACAACTTTGATGCAGGATTATTGCCTTGGATTTTGTCAAAGGTTTTGGAATTTCACTTTGCTCGCAAGCCATTGCCGGGGTGTACACTGAAATTGAAGGCGAGCACCCCTAGTCACAAAAGGAGGGCGGACATGCCCAATTGTTCCAAAACCTTTTCCACCACTGACATCAACATCATTGAAAACGTTTTGAGACGGATTAAAGAAGCACAAGAAAGTTTTGGCAGAAAATTTTACAGTCGCCTTATGCGAGAAATTCCCCGGACTCGTCTATTCCTCCATTCTATAAGTATCCGTTTATTCACCAGAAATATGGTCCAATCTTTAGACGGCATCATGGAAGCACTTCGCTGCCAGGAGCACGTGACACCTCCCCTCAAGAGATTTTGGCCAGAACTTTCAACCCCTCTCCAGCCTTCCCTGGAACCTTCGGAAGTAACCAAAGTGGCGGATACGTTTTTAAGCCTGGTTTCGGAGCTTGTTGGAGAGGCCTGGAACGCCTCCCTGGAATTGACATGGAGAAAAGCCGTTAATGCGGTCGTACTCGATTGGTGTGTACCCCTAAAAGAGTCATCTACGGCAATCACAAAAAGAATCGCTCCCTCAATAAAGAAGGGTTTTATCAACCCAACAGCATGTGTGGCCCCGTGCTTGGGGTCAGGCGAACGAGCATTCGATACAGTGACTTATTTGGCACATCACACGAACGCAACCTACTTCAATCTGGGCAGTCATTATTAAAGGAGACGCACATGACTTCTTTTCATTTTCCTGCATGGACGATAGGGCTCGGGGTTTGGCTTGTCTTAGGCAATACCCCGCTGAAAACCATTGGGACGACGCTGGCAGCAGATGGTTACCTTCAGGAAATTATCGGACGGGATCACGCCCCGATGGTTTTCATTCCGGCAGGGTCTTTCCCCATGGGCGTCCCCAAAGTTGCGCGTGATGGAGGACTTGACGAACGCCCCAATCACGAGGTGTCACTTGATTCGTTCTATATCGATAAGTTTGAAGTCACAAACGGGCGCTATCTTCATTTCGTCGCAGAAACTGGGCACCGGACTCCCCAACATCCAACCGATCCCAATAAGGGACTTTGGCAAGGAAATACAATGCCTGAATCGATCACAGAGATTCCTGTCATTAATGTCGATTGGCATGATGCCGCAGCATACTGTGAGTGGGCAGGAAAACGACTACCGACAGAAGCTGAATGGGAGAAGGCGGCAAAGGGTCCTCATGACTGGCGTTTTCCTTGGGGTGATATGGAGCCCACCCCAGAGCATGCCAACTTCAATCAAACCTGGCGAGGGGAAGCGACATTGGTACAAGTGGGCATTTATGAAAAGGGGAAAAGCCCCTACGGTGTGTATGATGTGGCAGGTAACGTCTGGGAATGGGTGGCTGATTGGTACGACCCCGAATATTACCAAAAAAGTCCGGCCCACAATCCCAAAGGTCCAAACACTGGCACATACAAAGCTATTCGAAGCTCTGGGTGGCAGGGAGAAACTCCTCAGCTGCGAATTTTTACCAGGATTAAAAGCCTCCCAACGGACCGCAATAATTCGACCGGCTTCCGATGCGCAAAAGACAGCCCCACTTTATCGACTTCTTAGGGCTTCCTAATATTGACAAATTAGTAACAATTGGATTTGTGAGTGAAGGTTTTTCAAGGGCATCTCCAGCAAAGAGGGAAATAGCGAACGGTCGGTCGACTACTTCCTACATTGCAACATGTGGGTGGCGTAAATGGCCTGTTGGTATGTCGGCCACAGAATATTGGTGACTACCACTCCCCTTCCCATGGGCCGAGAGAAGTCAGCCCTCACTAGGTCTGTCCGCATCAGGTCCAGTTTGGTACGCCCATGTTTTTTCCAAGCATGTACGTTTTTTTATCTGCACCTGTATGCATCGTATACACAAACCTTTCTCACTTGATGCACAAAAGCCTGTCTAAGGTTTTCCCATTTTTGCTTGAACCCTCCCACATGCAAGTCGATATGATGAAGGATGAGAATTTTCAAAGGTTCCGGTCCACCCTCTCAGAATACCCAGATCAATGTGAGTAAAGGAAAACGCATTCTTGTACTCAACGACCAAGAAACGGTCCTCCTTTTTCTTAAAGACCGGCTAGAACATTTCGGATTTTCCGTGTTCCTCGCCAAAAACATCAAGGAAAGCCTGACTCTTCTTAACACGCAAACCATGCATGGTCTACTGCTTGACTTTGAAATGGCAGGGCAAGAGGGCATGGCAATAATGGAAACCATGAAGCAATTTTCCCAGGACCTCCCCGTCATCGTGATGTCTGCCGATCCAACCCAAACAGCCATGAGAAAAGCCATTGAAGCTGGAGCCGCAGATTATCTGACAAAACCTATTTCCCCTGTCATTTTAAAATACAAATGTCTCAGACTTTTTTCATGATTTTTTCATAAGGATTGCTTCCAAAGGACCAGCCTCTACAAAATTCAAAATTACTGCGTTCTTCAAAATATTAACCCCCATGGCCAAACGCCTTCTAATCGTTGACGATCAGGTGGACATCCTTCTATTTTTGAAGGATAGGCTCGAAAGGTGTGGATATCAGATCACGACTGCAGAGAATGGAGAAGAAGGGCTCAACATCATTGATCGGGAACCGATTGATGGCATTCTGCTTGACCTGGAAATGCCCGTCATGGATGGGATAACCATGATCAAGCATCTACAACACCACCTGCCACGCATTCCCATCATCGCCATGTCAGCAGATCAAGCCGGGACGTCACTGATCGAAGCTATTTCCAATGGAGCCCAAGATTATCTGTTTAAACCCATCCCAATTGCCACGTTGCTGAAAAAATGCCAACAACACTTTGAATAGAGCAACTAAATGAACAAGGGTCGAGCGCTATCAATCAGGAAGAAATATTTGAATCGACAGCGCCAACCATACTAACGATATCCATGCGATCCGACAGAATCTCAGGACCGAAAATCCTCCTTATCTAAGATGCCTCTGATTTCCCATTCCACGTTCTGGAAACAGGATCGAGACATACAAATCTTTGGGATTCTCCTTATTGTTGCCGGGTCGATAGATCTCATATGGATTTCAGCCTATCCAAATTATGCCCTCAAAGTTTTTGGGACGACATTCGAAGGGGTGACCGGTGAATTCGTCAAATATCAGCATCCCCTTATTCATTGGATCTTAGGGTATGGATTCTGGAAGCAGCGCCTTTGGGCGCTTTATGGCTACTTGCTGTATCTAAGTTTAGGCTGTCTGAGTGAAGTGGTGACCCAACTGACAGCCGGCTTCCACTCCACCCGGACGACCATGATTGTCGTGAGTCTCTTAGTTGGATGGTATGTCCTGTATCGGAGACCTGCGTTTTCCCTTCCCATACGACACAGGTAATCGTGTGGTCCAAACGAAAATATTTTCACATAAAGAAGATTTTGGACTTTTAGGAGCTGGAAGGCCTTCTGTCTCTTGTCTAAGGTTCTCGCATTCTTTATTTGAAACCCTTCAACATTCAGGAGATACTTTCTTGGCGGATTACTTTTTTTAAACAATCTTTGTATTGGAGGCAAGCAATGGCGTGTAACATCCAGAAATCTTCCTGGTTCAAAATTGGATTCCTGGCAGTCACCCTGACCGGAGCGCCTCTCACCGCGATAGGGCAAATTCCTTTGGCGGTCTCCCAGCCGGTGACCATTCCAGTTGGCAAAATTTCTGGTACCATTCCGATGGATGCGGCCAATCCAGTCTGGGAGTCCGTTCCTGGAATCGTCGCCCCACTCAGCGGCCAAACCATTACCACGCCTATGCACCCCAACATATCAGTTAAAACGGTCATGATTAAAATGGCCACCAATGGGAAAGAGATTGGTGTATGGGCCAATTGGAGTGATCAAACGTTGAATAACACCACGATTGGACCCCAAGATTTTAGAGACCAAGTCGCGGTGCAATTCCCTGTACAAAAATCTGGTGCCCCACCGTTCCAATGCATGGGCCAATCAGGCGGGACCGTGAATATTTGGCGATGGAACGCTGAATGGCAAAAGGATTTAGGAAGAGGCGTGGCTGGCATGTGGGATGTCGACAACCAATATCCTTCAATAGCCTGGGATTATTATTATGAAGAGCCGGCAGGAGGTGTAACCTATCCTGACCGAATTGGGAGGAGCCTCGGGCCTTTTAATGAAGGAATTTGGTCGGGAAACATCATGTCAGACCCAGACCTCCGTGTGGGTTCAGTGGAAGATCTTAATGCCAATGGATTTAGCACCTTGACGACCCAAGCTTCACAGGATGTGGTTGGGAACGGATTATGGGAACCATACGGTGCATTGAAAGGCGGATGCTGCAGCGGGCCCACCTGGCGTGTGGTGATGAAACGAGCCTTACTAACAATTGATCCGAACGATGTGCAGTTCAAGGCTGGTTCAAGCTTTCCCGTGGCATTCGCCGTATGGGATGGGTCAAACGTGGAGCGGAATGGGATGAAAGGCATTTCAACCTGGTTCACAGCGCAAATACCAAACTAGACTTCTCCAGGTTCGCAGAAGAAACCTGTCACCACATTGAATTTTTTCATAATTCTATAGGAACCCCCTCTGAGCCCACCACCAGGGGAAGGCCTGGCGCCTTCCCCTCCCTCCCTCACACCTTCTCATCCAGTTAGAATCTTAGGTTGAAATTGTGGAACAAACACCATCACCAAATGCGTCATGGTCAAGCAATATATATCTGTTTGCCATGAAGTTCATTTGACCTTTATCATCCTTTACCAAACTGAGAATGATCGAACAGAAATCCTTTCTGCCTACATGCTGATTCTTACACAATCTCCCAAAAACAAACGAGTAATTTCACAAATCGCGAAAACCCTCCTATGCCTTTTCGTTTTTTTCGGAATCATTGCAGGGGTCCTTTCGGGCTGCAATTTTATTGCTCTCCACCAAAACGTAAAGATTTATGAGCAACACGTTCGACTCAGCGGTCAATTATGGAATCCCTCCGAACATAAAAATCCCGTCATTGTCCTCCTCTATCAAGTACTGAACCAAAAGAAAGTGCTAGCAAGCTACCGTGTCTATCACAAACCCGACCGTTTTCAATTTATGGTCTTGCCTGGTCAATACGTCGTCGAAGCCTTTGAAGATGCCAATCAAGATTTAATCTATCAAGATACAGAGTGGGCTGCCTATTATGGCAAACCCTCCATCATTATCATGAAGCCTGGTCAAGACCAACTGAATGCAAATCTCACCCTGGAACCACCAGGCACCACCATTTTAACGGAATTTCCGAATCTTGCCTCTCCCGCATCTCGCGCCAAGTTACCACTCCCCTACCTTCATTTCGGAGAAATTATCACATTACAAGATAGTCGGTTTTCTGAAGACAAGGGACGGTTGGGACTTTGGGAGCCCTTGCGTTTTGCACAAGAGGTGGGAGGAGGGCTCTATTTCCTCGAAGCTTTTGATCCTGAAAAAACTCCGGTTCTGTTCATCCATGGTGCCGGAGCAACCCCACAATCCTGGGCGCCTATCATTCAAGAAATAAATCGGGACGCGTTCCAACCTTGGCTGTTCTACTACCCCTCAGGACTGTACTTGGATGATGCCACCGAGCTTCTGCAACAAGCCCTCTCTCATATGTCTCTCACCCATCCCTTCAAACAACTCATCATGGTGGCACACAGTATGGGGGGGCTGATCGCACGAGCAGCCATAAATACCCATATTCAAAAAGGTCGTGCGCATGAATTCCCATTGCTATTGGTCACGATTTCTACGCCATGGGGTGGGCATCAAGCCGCCCAAGCCGGCCTTGATTATTCTCCAATCGGGATGGTTCCATCGTGGGTTGACTTGGCCCCAGACAGTCCGTTTCAAAAAAAACTGTTCGAAACACACCTGCCTCCGATGTTCCACCACCACCTGTTGTTCAGTTATAAAGGAAGGCGAAGTGCCATAAGCACGGAGAACGACGATGGAGCTGTATCCTTAGCGAGCCAATTGCACCCAAAAGCCCAGCATTCGGCGACAAAAATTCTAGGGTTTAATGAAGACCACACGAGTATTTTGACATCTCAAGAAATGAGCACCCAATTAAATGGCCTTTTCAAAACGTTTCAGAAAAGTACACGTGGAAGATACTAAATGAAAACGTTGTTCACTTCCGTAGCAATGGACAGACGAACAAAAGGGCATCCCAATCTTGGTCCAACATCATATGATGCTTCCCCACCCACTTTATGCGTCAGTAACAATTCGGCCCATGCAGCGACCCACCTTTTACCAATAACATTTCAATTGGCTTATGGCCTTGCGCGCATTGGGAATCCTCTTTATGATCGTAGGGTTCATCGCAAGAAAACACCCAATATTCATGCCCATATACGTGTATTTCACTCATTGATATAAAGGAGAATTCATCATGGCAGCGAGCCACAAAGGAATCGTGCTGGTCGGACATGGAGGTATTCCCAAGGACTATCCGGGGGAATTGGTCACGAAACTGAAACGATTAGAAGCTCAACGTCGAGCGGCTGGGCAACCCATGTCCGCCGAAGAATTGGAATTGGACACCAAAATCAGGACCTGGCCCCGCACGCCGGAATCCGATCCCTATCAGGCTGGCTTGGAGGCGTTAGGCGCCCACATGAAACCCCTGCTGAATGGCGCCCTTTTTACTCTCGCCTATAACGAATTTTGCGGCCCGACGTTACAGGAAGCGGTAGAAGATCTTATCAAACAAGGCGCGAGAACGATTACCATCGTATCCACCATGTTTACGCCAGGCGGATCCCATTCGGAGTATGAAATCCCGGAAGAATTGGAAGAGCTACGCAAACATCATCCAGACGTGAAGCTAAACTATGCCTGGCCTTATGATCTGAGTAAGGTCTCACAGATGCTTATGGAACATATCGCGAAGTTCTAACAACTCCGCTGAAGGTGTTTTACTCTCGATAACGTCCACTGAATAAGGATGCAAAAAAGTTTGTATGGCCACTCACCTGCCCAAAAAGAATTCCTCCCCCATGAAAGCCTCAGTTACAAAGCGAAAGTTGGATCACATCCACCATGTGGCCATTCCTGTGCCGGACATTGCCAAGGCGGTGGAATGGTACACTTCACGATTTGATTGCGAAGTGGAGTATCTGGATAACACCTGGGCTCTTCTGGCCTTTGCCAATACAAAATTGGCGCTCGTCCTTCCCAAACAACATCCGTCACATGTGGCCCTGAGTCGCCCCGACGCGAACAAATTTGGAGAATTGGTTACCCATCGAGATGGACTACGGTCCGTGTACCTCAAAGACGCCTTTGGCAACGCCATTGAAATATTAGAAGATCGGCCCAAAGCCCTCCCGAAGAGGAAAGGGCCACGGATACGCTAACGTTCTCCGTCTGCCTCTCCCGCCTCGGGCCAAGCAAAGAACTTTGAGCAGTTGCAACGAAATATTGGAGCCTTTCACCCGTTCTTTCTTGCTTGGCGAAATTTCTATCCTTCCGACCCCCATTTTCCCATTCACACCAATTCCCCAAATTCTCCACTTCGTTCACAAAAAGTGAAGAAAATTACAGGATTTATGGGACCGAAAAATTGCGTGGTATACTATACTCATGATGAAAAACCGTCTATCCATAGTCCTTTCAGTCTTACTAACAGGGGCGATCATGATTGATTCAGTTGACGCATGGGCTTCCGCCGCTGATCCATTGTTGGTCGATGGCGATCCAGCCAAAACTAGTGGTGCGATCCTTCCCCCAACTGCAAAAGAAAGTCAGACATGGAATGTTCCAAGAGGACTCGGTTGGGAAAAACGGTTTTTTACGACCCCACTTTTTTTCGACGATACTTCCAAAGATCACAAGCATTCATCAACCCTTTCCGGGATTCCCCTGAAGGCTCCAGGGTTGCTACCCGGTATTGCATTTGATATCGAAATGCACAGCTTCCAAGCGTTTCAATCCGTTGTGCCACCGGAAAGATGGTCCAAATCGTTCAACAGTTCGCCAAATCAACCTCTTCTCGTCTCCCCTTCCAATATTTCCCCGGACTATAACGGAGGCTTCCTCCGGTTTAGTTGGTAATGAAAGCAAAATCCCTGTAAGGCCTTTTCCTCACCGACTGTTAATCAGCAAGTCGTAGGTTCGAGGCCTACTGGCCGCACCAATTAAGGAAAACATTTACGTCGCTCCAGGCCCGATTCAAATTCCGGAAAAAGTCTACTTTACATCTGGCTCCGGAAATTGTGCAGCTCCGTTTTTCTCTTTTCCATTACCAGCTATTGGGGGTTTTGACCATAAGAGAGACAAAGGAGTGAGACAAGCCAATCGGCATCAAATGCCACCATGGATAGGTTCGCTCCGGTCGCCATTTGGACCGCCTCGTGTTTGAATTCTTTGGAAAATCTCCTCCGCTTTGTCATGGCACACCTCCTGGCTCATGATGAACCTTTTCGAATGTGTCCACAAAACTAGGGTAAGACCAGTCTTAATAACCAAACCAATTCTTTAGTTGGAATTTCTGGATTATTAATAAAGAAATGGCATAGGACTTAACCGGTGCCCCCCGGAGATATCTTCTGGCCTTCACAGATTGTTGAGACATAGCCGTTTGCATGTGTAGGGGTTTATGAGGAATAGTCAAGAACTCGAAACGTCAGTAAGGTTGGGATTGAACCTGGTTGTGGCTGTGACAAACGATCTCGCATATGGAATGATTCGTTGGAAGCAAACGGCCGGTAGTTTTACTGATTGGGGTTTGAAATTCAGCAATCCTGATTTTGTGCAATACGCTGAAAGTTTTGGTGCGCATGGCCATAGGGTTCACGCCACCAAAGATCTTGTTTCAACATTTGAACATGCGTTCGGTGAAGGTGGCGTTCACGTGATTGATGTGCCAGTGGATTATTCCGAAAATCAGAAAGTACTCATCGATGAGTTGTCACAAAAGGTCTGTTTGTTGTGATGAAGTTTTTGAATACCGTTTTTCTTATTCGCTTTACCTCTTGCGTTCGCATAAATGGAACGGCTATATAGTCTTTCCACTATTGGATCAATGACCCATAACAAAAGGAGTTTGGAATGGCACCCAGTTCCTCAGTGAAAAAGAAAGCTAAAGTCATCTCTCGGAAGGCGACGAAAGGGGTAAAGAAGGTCAAAAGTAAAGTGACTGCTAAGGCAAGTCAGGTAAAGAAAAAAGCCAAAGCTTCAACCAAAAAAGTTGCCCGTGCAGGAAAATCCGCGAAAAAAACCGTGAGAAAAAAGTCAACTGCAGCAAAAAAATCGGCCAAGAAGACTGTGAGCAAGGGGAAAGCAGCCGTCAAATCGACCGCCAAGAAAACCAAATCAAAAGCGAGAACGATGGCTAAAAAGGCTGGGAAAGCTGTAGGGCAAGCCTTAGGGAAAGTAGAAACCGCTATTTCGCGCGCGGCCAATAAAGCTAAAAAGACCTTCGCCTAAAAAAAATTCAATAGGTAAAACGCATAGTATTTACATAAGCGGGGAAATCCGAAGATCCTTTTCCCTTGATTAAGAAATGGTGAAACCAAACGATCATCAAACCCTTAACTTTGATAGCAAACTTTATCTATCAAAGAGATGATTCTGGGGATTGAAGATCGCGAGTTTGACCGGATTATCGAGCACTCCCCTGTTCCTATTTTGATAGAATTTTGGCAACCCGGCTGCGGTCATTGCCAGGCACTCCTCAAAGAACTTGAACAGGTTCACACTGAAGTCGGCGATCGTCTCAGGATCTATACAATGAATGTACAGGAAAATTTCATCATTCCCGGAGAACTTGAAATCCTTTCGCTCCCAGCCCTTGCGCTTTATATTGGCGGAACATTTGAACAATTTATTGGCGGGATTGGGAAACGAGACGCACTGCTTGCACAATTACATAAATGGATTAGCTCCACATCATAGGCCAGCAACTCCACCTTCTCTTAATCTAGGAGGTGAGTCATCATTCATTGAATAAAGTCCGATTGAATTTGCACTCAACGAAACAGGGGATTAGACTAAAAATTCAAAGGCTTTTCATTGTTTCGCAGAGGAGGGTAAAAATGCTTCAGCTTTGCACATCGATGTTCAAAACGGCGTTACTCAGTCTGTCGGCAATCGCTCTTGTGCACTACTCCACTTCTGTTGGTGAACAGGCCGTCGCCCACCCACCTCTCCTCCTGACGTCTTCACCTGCTCAAGTCAAAACAAACCAAGACATCCAATATCGTCACTTCTATGATTTCACCATGGACGACATTGAAGGACACCCGCGCCCCTTGACCGATTTCAAGGGAAAGGTGGTGATGATTGTGAACACGGCGAGTTTTTGTGGAAACACACCTCAGTATGAAGGTCTTCAAACCCTCTATGAGCACTACCGTGATCAAGGATTTACGATCTTAGCCTTTCCAGCCAACGACTTTGGCCAGCAGGAGCCGGGAGACAACAAAGAGATCGCCGAATTCTGCTATACAAAGTACTCCCTGGAATTTCCCTTATTCAGTAAAATCACCGTCTTGGGTGATCAGAAACATCCTCTCTATCAATTTCTCACAGAACACACACCTTTCCCCGGTGAAATTCAATGGAACTTTCAGAAGTTTTTAGTTGATCGCCAAGGACAGGTCATCGCCCGCTACGCCCCAAAAGAACAACCCCTGGCACCAAATATTGTCAGGGATATTGAAAAAGCCTTGGGAGATTCCTAAAAAGCGGAGTTACAGCGGTTGAAGGCAACCGACTGCATCATGCCGTGGATTATTCACGACCGAGCTCACTGGATAGGTATCCAAACCTTCCGTCCAGGGAGCCTGAAGAAAGGCCCGAACCATAGAGAGGTCTTGACTGGTCGCACTTAGCCAGGGTTTATAGTGTTGGGGTTGCAGAATAACCGGCATCCTATGATGAATGGGCGCCATCAAGGTATTGACATTAGTGGTGATGATGGCGCATGACTCCAGCAGTGGTTCGCCATCCTTCCCCCAAGATTCCCATAGTCCGGCAAAGGCAAAGGGTCGATTATCAGTAAAATGAATATAATAGGGCTGCTTTGCCTTTCCCTCAGGTTTCCATTCATAAAATCCATCTGCCAGAATTACACAGCGTCGCTGCTTAAAGGCTTTTCGAAAAGAGGGTTTTTCCGCCACCGTTTCTGCACGGGCATTGATCATCTTATGGCCAATGCTTGGATCCTTGGCCCATGAGGGAACAAGCCCCCATTTAAGTTCCACGAATTCGTTTTCCTGGGATTCAGGATTCGCTCGCACACAGGCGATCATTTGGGAAGGAGCAATATTGTAGCGAGGGAGCAAGGCAGGAAAAGATGATATTCCCAGGAGCTTGGCTAGATGCTGAAAATTTTCTTTGCGGGTGAAACGACCACACATAAACAAAGGTTGATCAACAAATCGAAACGCCCCGTCCCTCCTGGTCACACCTCATGCCTTTAGGCTTGGGCACACCTTATCGCGTCACGAGAATATACACATTCTCATCCGCCTTGACCGAGGCTTTGGCATGAGCCAGGCGGCTCTCTCGATGCTCTTTTGTCGAGGTAGGGAGGGAAATGTCTGCCACCACATAATATTCTCCAGCCGGCAAGCCAGTGAAACAGAAGCGACCCTCTGCATCCGTCTTCGTATGCTTTTCAAACTTCGCGGCCTCAGGAACAGGGTCGACAAGCTTCCTGCCACGGACAACTTTTACCCTAATAGCCTCTTCCGTATAGGACGTCACGGGTGCCAATAACACCCGGTCGCCGGAGGCCACATGTTGTTGCCCATCTTCAACACTCAAATACGCCTGGCCACAAATCCGGGCCGTCCCCTCACCGGCATAGGGAGCGTACTCTTCATGAATAAATTCTGCTTTTCGATCATACGTCTTCGCACAACTCATCATGAATAACGGCATGAGCAACAATATCATCCATCGTGTCATCGTGATCTCCTCCTTACGCACCAAAAAAACGTGACAGCACCAAATACACCCAAGACGCTCCGAAAATGAAGGTAATTTCCTTTTCACCAATGTGCTTATACAGCACACGATATCCTAGAATCGGCACAATGGCCAGAACCAGGGCTGAAAAAAAATGGCCCACGACATCACCAGCCATTCTAGCCACATCCGTGTTACCCGGCACCGCCAACATTATGCTCCCGCCAAGCATGGCGGCCCATAGCCACCGAATACTAATATCCATGTTACGGCCTAGGGTGAAGGGGATGAGAAGGGGTAGGAAGACCAAACTCCAGCAGGTATTTCACACGACACTTGATAGTTGGATCAATGTCGACCTTCCGATCGGAGCTTAGAATGACCAACCCGTGAAAGGTCTCTATTTTTCCTATAAGATAGCTCACTTCCACATTGGCATATCGATCATGGCTATCCCTCACGTCGGTCCGTTTTCCAAATATGGCATCAGCCTCGTCAAAAAATAAGACGGCAATTTTCTTCCGGGCATTCTCCAAGACTCGAGTCAAATTTTTTTCCGTCTCGCCAATATATTTACTCACGACTTGATTGAGATTCGCACGATACAGGTTCCCCCGCAACTCTCGCGCAATCATCTCCGCCGCCAGTGTTTTCCCCGATCCACCGGAACCGGAAAACCACACGACAAGCCCGGTTGGCGTAACAGACTCCAATCCTTTTGGCCCAACAGTCCTCACGACCCGCCTGGTCTCCCTAGCGATCTGCCGAAATACGTCAGCCTGTTTCGAAGAAAATGATACCTTTGGCCCCGATAGCCGCGATTGCAATTGTTGAGGTGCCGTGGCGAGACAAGGGGTTGTCATTCTTTATCGCTTTCCAAGAAAAATGATCACAGGAAAAAGATACCTCATCCTCAGAATTTTGAGATAGTCACGTAGATGGTTTGCCTCAAACCCCAAGAGGTGAATGATGGAATCTCTAGGGAATGACCTCTAAACGCTTCGGTGTTTCGGCGGGATTGCCATCGCTTGCATTATCTAAAGGGGTTGGGACTTCAATAATGGTTCCCTTCAAAAGTTCTCCTTTCAGACTCTGCTCTCGATGCTCCAACGCTTGGCTGACACAAAACCGCAACCGCTCTAATTCTTGAATGGCCAAGCTGTCGGGATTCTGGCTGAACTGATTGGCTAAGGTTTGACACCGGGAATCCGGTGGCTCCTGAGCAAAAACCACGTTCACAAGAAAAATGATGCCTTGGAGGATTCCGATCAAGACATACCTCATACAGTGCCCTCAGTTTCTATTTTGCCAAATTACCTTCAGCCAATATCCGTTACCATACAAAATCTAGAATATAAAAGGAATAGCCCCCTTTCGCCGCTCATTTCAGCTATCTCTACGCTGCCATTTAGCAAGGAAGCTTCTTTGAAATTGAACATACAAATGAAAGCGGGTCCAGAAAGAACAACCAAAGAAGATTAGAAGAACATCCAGAACTTATTGCTAGGGGAAAAATCAATGTAATGGACAAGATTCAATGCTCCCTGATGCGGGCTCCGAGCCTTCCAGTCTCTATCCCCAGGGGATGCAACAATTGAATCTAGTCTAGTCAATCATGTGGTTCAAGGGCCGCTGAAAGCTTGTGAGGGATTGCCTGAACACACATTCTCCATTCCCTTCAATTCAAGAAATGGTTTATGATTGGCCATACCGCATAACCTATACTTTTCTCCATGGGCAGATATTATGAATGAAGTCCCATGCTTTTCAGACAGAGGCATTTTCATTTGCCGTTAGCCATTGTGGGGGGAACCCATTTAAGGATTCAAGACATGATGCACCGGATGATGGTTACAGTGTTTTCGGTACTGTTCTTCGGCTGCTCACCCCTGGCGACCTCTGCGACCGATGAGAAAGAATCCCTACCGGTTCCTTCCGGCTTCCCTGTCACGTGCACTGGTCCGTATCAAGACAAGAAGCCTCCCCTGGAGACTATCTCCGAAGAAGTCCAAGCACACGAAAAATGGTTACTGGATTCAAATGATCCTAAAGGACATCAGGCCAATTTCTGCGGAGCAGACCTGACCCAGAGCAATTTCCAAGGGAGGAACTTAACTGCAGCCATCTTTCAAATGGCCATGTTAACCGGCGCAAATTTTTCAGGAACTACCCTCAACAGGGCTCAATTTCAGGGTGCAAATCTTTCCGGAGCCAATTTCACTACGGCACATTTGGAAGAAGCAAATTTTGATTATGCCATGCTCCATTTAGCCTTCCTTCGACAAGCTAATCTTCATCAAGCCTCGCTGCACCACACCATGCTGAACGAAGCGAATTTTCAGGATGCGGTGCTTGACCAAACGAATCTCCAGGATGTTGATCTGCGAAATGTGGAAAAACTTACCCAGACCCAGGTTAACAAGGCCTGTCTGCGTGAGAACGCCAAACTTCCCAAAGGTCTGCTCCCGCCAATTCCCTGCAGAAATCAACATAAGGCCAACGCTTCTCAAAATAGAGCCCTGTCAGTAAAAAAAGGCCCCCAGCCTGATGAAACTCCATTGCAGAAGACCCCAAATACAACGTCACGTAACAAGACCACACCTCCGCAAAGAGGCCTGATTGCCCCGCGGAGAGGCCGTACCAAGTTTAGCCTTGCCCTGATTGCTCCGCCAGCAGACAGTACCCTATCCGGTCCCATTGAGACCTTTACCTGGAAGACCGCTCCAGACGTACAGGAATTTTTTCTGCACATCGGCACCAGTTTGGGTCCGCTCAACCATCCGCTCACAACAAACATTTTCAAGGAAGTCATATCGGCCGCCGAGCAAAGCGTCACGGTTCAGAATTTGCCGACGGATGGGTCAGATGTGTATGTCCGGTTTGGGTATAAGAAAGCCAACACTTGGACAGCCAACGACCAACTCCACTTTAAAGCTTTCTCACCTTCCCATGGCCATTCTCCCTTTTAACCTCTGAATTTGAATTTTTATTCTTTAGAAAACCTGGGAGAAGAATCAATTGGGGAGACAATTCGCCTTTAATATAATGAGGATCACCTTTTCCTCTTTTCGTATATGCCTCGTTGGGACAAACAATTTCCCTACCTTTCAAATGTATAATTCCAGCCACTCTGCTTTTTCACTGTTGCTTCCATGATTTTGTAGGCGCCTCAGGAAAGATTCATCATTAGTCCAAGGATATGACATACCCAAACCCGGAAACTTTTCGCAAGCTTTTCAACACGGAATGATTCAGATTACGACCGGAGCGAGCCAGTCAATCAAACAAAGAGGGAAGGGGAATTCAGGAACTCAGAGGGATGCGTTGAGTCTATGGTATCACGCTCAGAAGAAGGAGGAGCCGAAGGCAGTTCAAAACCACGGCCTCCTGCGAGATGAGGAAAGGTCTTAAACCTTAATGAG
>CALOBY010000002.1:0-611086 GCA_942491685.1 uncultured Nitrospirota bacterium
AAGATCCGATTGGGTTTGATGCGGGGGATCAAAATCTCTACCGCTATGTTCTAAATAATCCCGTTAACTTCACGGATCCGAATGGTGAAGTCGCTTTTGTTATCCCGTTGGGGATTGGCTTGTTAGATCTTGCTGGCTTTGGGGTGGGATTCACCTTGGGCCTCGCGACAATAAATGAGGCTCAAAATGCATTGCAGTCATCCGTTCCTTCAACGTTTGAGCGGTCAAGAGGAAGAGGGAAGCAGAGGAAAAGGGGTGATGACCTAAAGGACTTATCGGATGAAGAACTTTTTGATCGTGCGCGGGACCGATCCAAGTCTAAGGCCGAAAGAGCGAGGGCTAAAGAGGAAGAGAAAGCCCGAAAGAAAAGAAGAAGTCGACAATCGAAAGATGAATGTAAATAATAGGAACAAGTTGCGCTATTAATTCTGGGATTGAGCGTATTGCACAAAATGTCAGAAAACAATATGGGAAAAGAGTTTTCAAAGAAACAGGCTGCTTCTAAGCGATTGTCGGATTAATAAAAAATTATTTTTCAAGTTGCAATGAGTAGCAAAAAAACTATTCAAAATTCAAAAGAAATGTCCATATTGAAGCAACTTCTTTGTTGGTTGAAGGAGAAGGGTGAGACAGGCAGGGCGGAAACGGTTGAGTTACTCCTGCAAGAAAATTCTCCCTATCATTTGGTGCGCGAAGTGATTCAATGGCTGGGGTTTTCTAATCCTTGGGCTCGTGCGGCGGCGGCTGAGTGTCTTGGTGCAATTGGGCGGACAGAGGCTATCAACCCTTTGTGCCATGCTCTTGCGGATCATTTCTCAGAGGTTCGCAGTGCTGCTGCAGAAAGCTTAGGGATCCTATTAAATGAGAAAAAAGATTGTCCTGGTGCCTTGGCTCGAAAAATATCCGACCCTGATACGCTAGTGCGATTGCAGGTGGCAGAAGCACTTGGATTGATAGGGGATAAAAGGACGTTGCCTCGATTATGGAAATCGCTGAGAGATCGGTCGCCATTAGTCCGAAGATATGTGTGTAGTGCAATTGGACAACTTGGTGGCCAAGTAGATTTGAGGCGTCTAAAAAGAGAATTGAAATCTGAAAGAAATGATATGTCTAAGCTAGGCTATTATGATGCGATATATTATTTAGGAGACAGGACTATTTTCCCTGCTCTTCTTGCTCTATTGGAGAGTAAAGATTATCGTGTGCGATGTGCTGTAGCTAATACTTTGAGTGGTGAATTTGTAAATTCGTCAAATTCGAAAATGGTGTTAGCAATGCTTCGTAAGACATTAAGAGATGAATCTACTGTGGCCGCAAGAAGTACCTTAGAGGCCTCCATCCGGACGATCAGGAAGCGCTTTAAGCAACAAAAATAATTTTTTCGAGTACGGACACATCTTTTGTTGTTTGTAGTCCTCTTGAATCGCTCCTCCCCTTTAGCCGCGCGCTTTGCTCTTAGCCCCGTTTCGGGGCTGTCCCCTGCAGAAACGCATCGAGCACTTGAATGATCGGTTTGCGTTGCGCGGGCGAGAGCTTCTCCACCTGCCGGAACCGCCGCCATAAACGATTGTCGCGTCCCCCCTCCTTGGGCTTTGTCTGTTCGACTCCCAATAATTGATCCGTTGACACTCCGAGTGCTTGAGCGAGCAGGGGTAAAATATGCGTGGGCGGATGTTCCGCTTTGCTCTCATAGTACGCAATCATCCGCTGGGAAATCTTGATCTCTGCTGCTAGCTCCCGCTGGGAATATCCCGCGGCTTGTCGTAACCGGGCCATGCGCTGGCCAAAGGTCTCGTTCTTCTTCTGTCCCGGCAATTTGGTTTTGGGCATAGCGGCATACTCCTGAGTGAAGTTCTGCCACGGAGTATAGCCCGGGATTTTCAGTTTCATGGGGTCTCGCGAAAAAGTGTTTGACAGAGTGATACAAAGATTGTATCTTTCGCTGACTCCACAATCAACCTAAAAAATACGAGAAGCATGGCTTATTCCCTCTTGACAGGTTTTTCGCCCACCCCTCTTTCCGGAGGTTCGTATGGCTCGCATTCCTGATGATCAACTCGACCAGTTAAAACAGGACATTTCCATCCAACGTCTCGTGGAAGCCCAAGGGATTGCCCTCAAGCCCCACGGCCACGACCTCATTGGCCGCTGTCCCTTCCATGCCGATCACACCCCCAGTCTGGTGGTCAGTCCGAAGAATAACCTATGGCATTGTTTAGGGGCCTGTCAGACAGGTGGCAGTGTCATCGATTGGGTCATGAAGGTGGAAGGCATCAGTTTTCGTCATGCCGTGGAATTGTTACAGGTGGACTATTCCCCCTCTTTAGCTGCTAAAGGGTTGGTGAAACGCTGCACGATCCCCAAGTTGCCGACGATGGTGGTCACAGAAGCCGAGAACGCCCAAGTGTTGCAACAGGTGGTGACGTATTACCATCAGACGCTGAAAGACAGTCCGGAAGCCTTGGCGTACCTGACGCATCGTGGCCTCACGAACGCTGAGATGATTGAGACCTTCCAACTAGGTTTTGCCAACCGGACGCTCGGCTATCGGCTGCCCGCCAAGACGCGGAAAGAAGGGGCCGCGCAACGCGGGCAGTTGCAACGACTGGGCTTGATTCGGCCGTCCGGCCATGAACATTTTACCGGCTCGGTGGTGGTGCCGATTGTGGATGCCCAAGGCCAAGTGGTGGAGCTGTACGGCCGCAAGATCAACGATCATCTGCGACCGGGAACGCCTCTCCATTTGTATTTGCCCGGTCCTCACAAAGGTGTGTGGAATCTGGCTGGATTGCAGTCATCCAAAGAAGTCATCCTCTGCGAGTCGTTAATCGATGCCCTCACGTTTTGGTGTGCCGGCTATCAGAATGTCACAGCCAGTTATGGCATTGAGGGCTTCACGGTCGATCATTTGGACACGTTTAAAACGACAGGGATTGAGCGCGTCCTTATTGCCTATGATCGGGATGCGGCGGGCGAGGCTGCCGCAGAAAAACTCGCCACGAAACTGTTGGCTGACGGGTTCGATTGTTACCGTCTCCAATTCCCCAAAGGCATGGATGTGAACGAGTATGCGTTGCAGGTGCAACCGGCCTGGAAAAGTTTAGGAACTGTGATTCGGGCCGCGCATTGGTTGGGGAAAGGAAAGGCAAAAGCGTTGACAACTGTCGCAGTGTCGTCAACGACCACTACTACAGAAACTCCGGTTCCAACTCCTGTGGCTGAAGCTTCGGTCCCATCTCCACCATCCCTTCAAGCCGAGACGCCAATGGCCTCTGTTCCTGAGTGTTTAGAATCGGCGCCAATTCCGGCAGCGGTCATGCCGCCTGCTCCATCATCACTCGTTGAGCCACAGACGCAGGCAGTGGGTGAAACGGACGACTTGGTGTTCACATTTGGTGATCGTCGGTATCGTCTCCGTGGCCTCGACAAGAATCTCTCCGCCGATGTCTTGAAAGTGAATGTCTTAGTCTCACGACCGGCGTTTCATGGTGCAGGTGAGTCCGTGCATGTGGATACGTTCGATCTCTATCATTCGCGTCCTCGTCATCAGTTCATCACTCAAGCCGCCGTGGAACTGGGCGTGACGGCAGAGGTGGTTAAAGCGGATGTCGGCCAACTGCTTCTTCAGGTGGAAGTCCGTCAGGCCCAGCGCCTTGAGGCGTTAAAGACCCCATCAACGAAGACCGTGTCTTTGTCCGATAAAGAGACACAAGCCGCCATGACGTTGCTGCAATCGCCTGATCTCTTGACACGAATCAGTCAGGGCTTTGCCCGCTGTGGCTTAGTCGGTGAAGAGACCAATATCCTCGTCACGTATTTAGCCGCCCTCTCCCGCAAACTGGAACGGCCGTTAGCGGTGACCATTCAATCCAGTAGTGCGGCGGGCAAATCCGCCTTGATGGATGCGGTCTTGGCGTTTGTCCCCGAAGAGGAACGGATCAAATACTCCGCGATGACGGGCCAGTCGTTGTTTTATATGGGTCAGACAGATCTCCAACATAAGGTCTTAGCCATTGTCGAAGAAGAAGGGGCCAGTCATGCGGCCTATGCCTTAAAACTCTTGCAATCGGAAGGGGAGTTGACCATTGCCAGTACGGGTAAAGATGCCGTGACGGGCAAGCTCGAAACCCGCGAGTATCGGGTGGACGGCCCGGTGATGATCATGCTCACGACCACGGCCATTGATCTCGATGAGGAATTGTTGAATCGCTGCTTGGTGCTGAGTGTGGATGAAAGCCGCATGCAAACGCAGGCGATTCATGCGCAGCAACGCAATCACCGAACGCTTGAGGGACTCGTAGTCAGCACCGAACGGCAGGCGCTTCGGACGCTCCATCAACATGCGCAACGGTTGTTGCAACCCTTAGCCGTCGTGAATCCCTATGCCCAGCAGCTCACCTTTGTGTCAGAACAGACGCGGACCCGTCGCGATCATGAAAAATATTTGACGCTCATCGATACGATTGCCTTGCTGCATCAACATCAACGGCCCATTCGGACGGTCCAGCATGAGGAACAGATGATTCAGTATGTGGAAGTCACGGTGAAGGATATTGAAGTCGCGAATCAGCTCGCCCATGAAATCCTGGGTCGGATGTTGGATGAATTGCCACCACAAACACGCACGCTCTTACAACGGATTGTGGCGTACGTGGATGAACGCACGCAGACATTGGCGATGCGTCGGTCGGATGTCCGATTTAGTCGCCGGGAACTCCGTGCCGCCAGTGGCTGGAGCCACACGCAACTGCGGATCCATTTGGAGCGTCTGGTCGAGTGGGAATACCTCCTAGTGCATCGTGGCAGCCGAGGCCAGTCCTTTGTGTATGAACTGCTCTATGACGGCGACGCCTCTCAGGACCAGCCTCACCTCAGTGGCTTGATTGATGTCATCGCCTTACAGACATCGTGTGCCTACGATGAAAAGTTGGCGGGGCGAAACACCAACGTGGCGGGGTCAAAACGGCCCCAAAACGGCCTCAAAACGGGGGGATGGCGGGAGAGTGAAAAGGCGGTTGTGAGCAATAGTGACAAGGCCTTCAGCCTTTCAGAGCTCGAATCCGCTGAAAAGGCATTGATCCAGCCATCTGAGTCAACGGCATCGTACCGTACACACATGTCTGCAGACCTGTCCGCCGAAGCCTTCGCGAAGGCGGAGTGATGGCGCGTAAAAAACGTCGCCCGTCCCTGAAAGCTCCTGCCGTTGATCCTCTAGCTCAGCATGGTATGCAACCCTACATCGCGGAGTTTCTGGAATGGTCCGGCGCCATGGGCTACAGTGGCGAGACCATCACCATTCGTCGACAAATGCTCCGCCGCTTTCAAGTGTGGTGTGCGGATCGAGGCTTACAGTTACCGCAGGACATCACGCGGCCTATCTTGGAACGCTATCGCCGGTTTGTCTTTCACGAACGCAAAGCCGATCACCTGCCCCTCAGTTTTGCCACCCAACAACAACGGCTGGTGCCGTTGAAAGCCTTCTTTAAGTGGCTGGCCAAACAGAACTATGTGCTCTCCAATCCTGCCAGTGAACTGGAACTCCCTCGTGTCCCGCGTCGCTTGCCCAGACATCTGCTCACCCACGATGAAGTCGAACGGGTGTTAAATCACACGCTCCTCCATGGCGAGAAAGGCATTCGTGATCGGGCGATTCTAGAGACCTTGTATGCCACGGGCTTACGTCGCAGTGAACTGATGCGCCTGACGCTGTATGACGTGGATTTACGGAATGAGACCCTGTTGGTGCGCGAAGGCAAAGGCAAGAAGGATCGGATGGTGCCGTTAGGGATTCGAGCTGGGAAGTGGATTGCCCGCTATCTGGATGACGTGCGGCCCGGCCTGGTGATCGACCCTGATCCCGGTTCGCTCTTCTTGCATGAATATGGGGAACCGTTCAAACAGAATCGGCTCACCGATCTCGTCAGAAAATACTTGGAAGCGGCAGGCATTGAGAAGCCGGGCGCCTGTCATCTGTTTCGTCATACCATGGCCACGTTGATGCTGGAGAATGGCGCAGACATTCGGTATATCCAAGCCATCCTGGGTCACAGTGAACTCTCCACGACCGAGATCTATACGCACGTCTCCATCAAGAAACTCAAAGAAGTGCATGCGTTGACTCATCCGGCTGATTGCCCACCGGAATCATATGTCTCTCCTTTAGCCGCTGAAGACGACACAGCGATTTCATTGGACTCCTGACGTCGGTGCCCGCCCGTCACGGCGTGTGCAGTCTCCCGCAACTCACGCGCCCGCCCTCCGTGGCATGGTCACGCGCCTTGCGTGTCGAAGCACCCGCCGCGCCAGGCGTTGACGTGATTGTGCCTCGTCGTGAACTCCCTGTTGTGCGCCATCAGCTCCGCCGACTCCGCTCATGGCGAGGCCTCGAGTCGCCTGCCACATCATGGCCGAAACGACGGGCCATCATGCGCCTGGCTCGTCCCCCCAGGCCCCCCAGGGGGATCCACGCGCCAGATGACATAACGCGGGGTTATCCGCCATGGTCCTGCCCGCACACCCAAACCTGCGCGGGCGACCCCACGGTCCGCGAGGCGCCGGATAACAAGCCGTTATGTGCAACTGGCACGCCGCCACTCGTGGCGAGTCAGTGTGCGAAGCGCACAACGGAATGCATCGTCTTCCCACCCACCCTCTGTCCGCCTGCGGACGGCTGCGGCCCGCAGCGGGCCTCCGCTCCGCCCTCGGCGGCCTCCCCAAGAGAAACGCTACTAAATGAAAGGAACAAAATATGTTCGTCTCGTGGCCTTGGATGCGCTTGTCCTAACTCGGTGCTGGTCATAATTCGTGAGTGTTGCTAAGCTGAAAAGTGCGTCTGGGCGAAAAAGTTTGAACGGGGAGGTGCCGACAGGAAAATCCGCCACTAAACATAGGATTGCATTAGGGAAATCGGTTGTGGGTACGACGCCGATCGTCGGGCCGAGCTGTTTTCTACAGAGCCCGGTACTTCGATGCGAACACCGGAAGGTTTCTCAGTGAAGATCCCATCCGATTCAGAGGTGGAGATCAGAATTTATATCGCTATGTCTTTAATAATCCACTAAACCTTAGTGATCCCTTTGGGTTCGTTGCCGAAAGACCAACCCTACCCTTAAGCGACGATAAATTACGCTCTATGAAGCCAGGTGATTTGAAGCAATTTGAAACTGATCTAAGAAAGAGTGGCGAGGGTAAAGAAGCAAGAAAAGTCGAAAAATTCAGAAAAGAACAAAATCTTAAGAATAAGCAAAAACAACGAACGTCGAAAGCACCAAAGACGCCAAAAGGAAAACCTTGTGAAAAGACAACTGAAGCTTCCGAATCCGAATTGGATAGTCAATCGCAACCGGAGGCAACCACTTCAACCCAAAGACAAAACCTGGAAAATGCTGGGAAAGCTGGTTTTGCTGCTGGTGCTGCAGCCAAGGTTATAAGAGGGATATTAGGGTTCGTTGGTGCGTTTGTCTTTAATTAGGCTAGTATAATTTGTAAGAAAAGGAACAGGGGCGTGTGAGACTGACCTGTGTGAGCAGAATGAACCCGAGGCGACTCCGAAAAAAATTAAACCTAACACCTCTCCATGGAAATATATGAAATTTGAAGAATGGAAGATAAAATTAACGAGTAAGGATCGTGGTGATCGGTATGATGCGGCAGATAGCATGCCGGAGGCTGATCCAGATCAGACTATTCCATTGCTTATCCAAACGCTGCATGATGAAGACGAAATGGTTCGTGTCGCGGCGTTAGAGACGCTGGGATTTTTGCCTGATGAACGAGTTCGTCGAGCCTTACAGGCTCATTATGAAAAAGAAACCGATCCATTGGCCAAGGCATATACCTTGGAGTCTCTAGGGAAGGTGGGTGAGATTGAAGACTTCATCTTCCTATTGAAATTATTAAAAGAGAGAAAAGACCCAAGGGCCAAAATCTCTTCGACTTTTGGCCTCCTCCAGGGTTTGAGCTACTTCACAACTCCAATTATTGTAGACAGTATGGAGGAGGAGGATTATACACTTCGGATGGCTTCAGCTAACCAATGTACAGAGTATTTAGAAACATTCATAAGCAATTTCAAAAACATCGAAGATGCCTTTCAAGCCCGATTAGAGCAGGATATGGGAAAACCCTGGTGCAATGAGAGTATTGAAAAAGCAGTTTCTTTGATTCGTAGCTTACTCCAGGGTTTGCCGGAAGAGGAAATTAAAAAAAACAATGGCAATGAAAGTAATTCCCCCAACTAAAGTTGTGGCATAATAGAAAAGAAAAAATGGGGTCAAGTTGTTTGCTTTATAAGATAGCTGACTGTTGGCCAGGATTCGGTAGCGTTGCTTGTGGATTTCGTGTTGGCCTAGTTGAGCGGGAGGCCTAGTCAAAAGGGAATCAAGCATTTGGGGTCATTGCTTGACTTGCCATCTCCTGCCCGGTAGGCTCGCTCGCCTATGGCTCGACAATTACGCCTTGAGTATGCCGGGGCCCTGTATCATGTCACCGCTCGGGGCAATGGCCGGCAACATATCTATCTTAATGACACGGACCGTGGCCGATTCCTTACACTGCTCGGCGAGGAAGTTCGACAACAGCAGTGGCGGTGTTATGCCTATTGTTTGATGGATAATCATTACCATCTGTTGGTCGAAACCCCGGAAGGCCACCTCAGCCAGGGGATGCGCCGCCTGAATGGGCGATACACGCAAGAGTTTAATCGTCGGCATCAACGGGTGGGACATGTGTTACAAGGCCGGTATAAAAGTATTCTGGTGGAAAAGGAGGCCTATCTGTTGGAACTCTGTCGGTATATTGTCCTCAATCCGGTGCGGGCCCAATTGGTGCGACAGGTCAAGGATTGGCGGTGGAGCAGCTATTGCGCCACGGTGAAAGGCGAGAGGGGGCTTGATTGGTTCGATGCGGGGGCGGTCCTTGGGCTCTTTCATCGGACCCCAAAAGAGGCACGGTCGCGTTATGCTCAATTTGTTCGGGAAGGAGTCGACGGGCCCTCTCCCTGGGCGGCAGTACGTGGACAGATTTTCTTAGGCGATGAGCCCTTTTTAAAAAAAATGGCGAATCTGATTAAGCAGCAATCGCTCGCAAATGTTCCACGTGTGCAGCGTCAGCCCACCCGCTTGACAGGGGACGAGGTCTTAATCCGAGTCGGAGACGTGTATGCGCTGACGCCCAAGGAGTTGTGCACTCGTGCCCACGCGGAGGCCTATCAGTGTGCGGCCTGGTTGTTACGCCGGGAGGCCAATGAACCGTTGGGGAAGGTGGCTGACCGGTTTGGGGTTTCCCCGTCTCGCATATCCCATATCCAACGAGCGCTCGAGACCCAGAGCTTGAATCGGCGGCAAGTCCAGGCAAAGAATAGATGCAAAGTCAAGCAATGACCCCAAATTCTGAGGCAGTGATTCAACTTGAATTCAAGTAGTAAGTGCAATTAGTTCTCCACCAGGGGGACGAACAGATTATTGAAGATTTGATTGGGCGTTCGATAGCCGCGGGTTTTCCTGGGTCGGTTATTAAGGTGATCGACGGCCTGTTGTACTTGCTGCCATGAGACCGTGCGAAAATCCGTTTGCTTGGGAAAGAATTGTCGAAGCAACCCATTCGTGTTCTCATTGATGCCGCGCTCCCATGAAGCATAGGGATGGGCGAAGTAGGTGGTTGCCTCCAGCGCCTGTGCAATCCTTTCATGCTTGACAAATTCTGACCCATTATCAAAGGTCAAAGTCTTCACACGTTCGGTGAAGGGGCGGAGTAGGCGGATGATCGCCTGACTGACGACGTGAGCCGTTCGGCTCAAGACGCGCGAACAACAAGTATAGAGTGAGGCGCGATCCACCACCGTCACCAGCACACTTTTCCGATCTTTCCCAATCACCGTGTCACATTCCCAGTCCCCCAGACGCACTTTCTGCTCCACCAATTGGGGCCGCTCCGCTATCGAGACCCGATTGGGAATGTTGGAGGCACGAGCCCCTGAACCATACCGCTTGCGCCGAGGCTTCCCGCCTTGCCGCAGGAACGGCTTCAGTTGCGTGTGGCGGGCGGCATCCCGATAGATGTACCGATAGATCGTTTCATGGCTGAGCCGGATGTCATGATGCTTTTTCAAATAACCACTCACCTGTTCGGGACTTAAGTAAAGACGAAGGAGCTGGTCGATCACTAGGGTGAGCTCATCTGTCAGCTTTCGATGCTTGTGTTGCTTGGTGTCTAACTTCCGATATTTTACGATGTGCCGAGCCCAGTAATAGGTATACATATGACACTGAGCATACGTATTCCGTTTGAGTTCACGGCAGATCGTGGAGGGATGCCGGCCGAGAGCCTTGGCAATGTGTTGCTGCGTCCTGCCTTCCCGCCGAGCTTGCCAGATGTAAAACCGTTCTTGGTCACTAACATGCTGATACAAGGGCATGGATGTCGCTCCTTCGGTAAGATGGATGGTGTCGTTGCAGCATCGTACCCGAGTGACGTCCCTGGAGAAATTGCACTTATTATATGAATCCGCGCAACCCTTTAGCTATACTGGCCGAGAATTTGATGTTGAGAGTGGGCTCTATTTTTACAGAGCGCGCTACTATGATGGCCAGGCAGGGAGGTTTTTGAGTGAAGACCCTCTGGGGTTTGGATTTGAGGTAACCAATCTAAACTTCGATCCTAGTACAAACCGATTTTTTGTTAGTCAATTATTAAAGGTGGAGGGAGGAGTCAATCCCTATCTTTATGTTAAAGCGAATCCTTTAAATGATACTGATCCTACTGGAGAACGTCCCTCAACATCTTGTCTGCGTGCCCTTAAGGAGTGCAGTGCATGCGTTGAAGAAGGCCGAGAATGTGCAGAAGATCACGAAGATCCAGTACAGTGTTTAGAAAGAGGAGAGAATGTAGGTGCGAGTGTTGGTGGTCACCAAATCAATGAATGTTTTAGAACAAACCCCAATTGTAAGGGGTGTACGATAAAATTAATCCGTTGTGGATTTACCCTTCCAGATCGAAGGCCAAAATAAGGGAGGGTACACCACGGAAGCTAAAATATGAGGAAAAAATGAGGGTTATTAAATACAAAAAAGCTTTTGCCATTCTCTGTTCTATATTTTTATTAGGTATGACACCTATATCAGAGGAATCGTGTGAACAAGGGATTAAAGATATCACTAAAGTTATCACGATACACTTTTATCAGTTTCAATTAGAACAAATGATGTTGGCATACAAATCAAATGATCCGATGAATGGGATTTCGATTATTGAACATAGCCTTCAATGGATCTCAGGCGTCGAAAACCAGGAAAACATGATTTTAGATGAAAAAAGTCTACCAAAAGAAAAAGCCATTTGGTTCGTCCGTCTGGGCAATCTTTATTCAAGACTTGGAGAACAGGATAAATATGAATCGTATCTAGAACAGGCGGTCACTTTATATAATTCTTCCTGTGACGGCTCAACGTGTAAAATCATCTCCAAAGAAAAGCTAATATGGCTCGTTGACCAAATGGATAATTCCTAGTTTCTATCTCTTAATACTTCTACAGAGCTCGCTATTACGACGCGAATACCGGAAGGTTTCTCAGTGAAGATCCGATCAGGCTTAGGGCAGGGGATCAGAATTTCTACCGTTATGTGCGGAATAATCCACTAAACTTTAGAGATCCTTCTGGGCTTCTTGATATTTCAATTCCTGGAGTAAATAGTCCGCAGGGAACGACCAACAACAATCCCTTTGATCCCTTCAACCAATCTGCTGATCCAACTGACACCTTGATGAATCCAGTTGACCCCGCCCCAAGTCCATTTGAACAGACCCAAGAAAAATTGGGTAATGCTTTGAGTTGTCCTTCTGTGCCACCTCAAAGTGGAAGGTTAGATTTTGACATCATAAAAAATCCCTTTGGTCCCGCTAATCCTTTTGAGGGTCCGCTCCCCGGTCCGGGTGAATTTCAAGGACCTCAAATCCAATTGCACATTCCTTTTAATTTACCAAATTAAGGAGGCAAAATGAGGTGGGTTTTTGTTCTACTGTTGGCAGGACTGTTTTCTTATTCCGGTACGCAAATCGTCGAGGCTGCCACGGCAACTCTCAACTTTAAATTCCGAGAAGGGGTATTAGATTATAAACAACAAATCCATTCGGGAATTGATTACGCGGTTGAGTATTTAAAAACCGAAGTGGAGAGAAGTCCAAGAAATGTGCAGGCCAGGTTTGCCTTAGCACAGCTTTTGTGGATATCCCACCCAAAAGAGGCTCAGCAGCATGTGGAGAAAATCCTTGCGGACACTCCCAATGTAGGTGATGTCCACTATGCTTTAGGGACGATGGCATTTTATGAGAACAACCTCTCAAAGGCCCGTGAACATTTCTCCCGTGCTGTTGAGGTGGATCCCCACTATGCGTTTGGATACAACGCGCTGGCTTTTGTGCAAGCCAAGGATGGGGAGATCCAAGAAAGTATCACGACACTCAAAAAAGGCCTGGAAACCATGGGTCCTCGGAGTTCCTTCTATTTCAATGTAGCTTTCAATTATGCCAGCATCCATGAAGATGCCCAGGCCATTGAGCATCTGGAACGAGCCGTAGCCCTCGATCCGACCGATAGTGAGTCCTATTTCATGCTGGGAAGTTTACAGTTGCGTCAAAAAGATTTCGTCCTTGCCCGGCCTCATTTAGAAAAAGCTTTTGAATTAAATCCGAAGAATGCCATTGCGCTCTTGGGCCTAGCCTCGATCTTCAAAGAGGAGAAGGATTACGAAAAGGCCATCGAATTGGGTGAGCAAGCTAAGGCTCTTGATCCTAACAATAAAATAATTGAGGAAGAACTTGCTGAGTATCAGGCAGCCTATAATAAATGGAGGGAATCCCAAGGGCCATAGTTAGGTGAGGGTCTGGTCTTGCAATTCCACATCCGTAGTTTTCTCCTACACCTCCTCCTTAGTTGTTGGTCATGTCGCGGAGTCCTGCTTTGATGGCGCGCCGTACCCATCCACGGCATCCAAAATTTTCTGTTACTGGTTCCATTTCTACAGATCCATATCTCGCCATAATTCATCAGTGTTGGTAAGCTAAAAAGTCGTGTCTGGGCGAAAAAGTTTGAACGTAAAGGGGTCAAGTTGCTTGCTTTATAAGATAGCTGACTGTTAGCCAGGATTCGGTAGCGTTGCTTGTGGATTTCGTGTTGGCCTAGTTGAGCGGGAGGCCTAGTCAAAAGGGAATCAAGGAGCGCAACACAAGTAAAGACGCGTTTCAACGTGTGGAGCGATTAAGTCATAAAGCAAGCAACTTGACCCCCTATTCCCTATTCTGTCCTACATAAATTGGGATCATGGAAAATCATCGCATTTGTGTATGAACGGTGATCGTACGTGAAACGAACAGTTGATTTTTTCAGTCTTGCCTTGCTTATTGTTATAGGACTTCTTTGTGCTGGATTTTTCTTGATTTGGTATTTTGGAATTTCTCAAAGACAAACTGCGGAAATTTTATTAGAAAGTCGAAAATTTGGAAGTGGAGGAGCCTTTACAAAGGCGAAATGGCATGGGAGTGAGATTTTTGACGACCACATGTTCTTAACCAATGACTTTTCTAAATTAGATTATCAGCAAACAAGGAGCCTGGCTCATTTATTTAATGAAAGCAATACCTCTTCTTTAGGTAAACAGGGATACCGATTGTATAATCGCAAAGATCTCGATGGAAAAATCATAGGTGCGCTCCTGCTTTCTAAGTCGCAGGATCAATCTCGGCCGCAGGACCTTTTTCCATTTTTATCGCAAATGGTCACCAGATCCTATCCAGGGCTTGTTACCGACTACTATGGCGCGCGCGATTATTTTTCTGAAGTAGGCATGTTAGCTTTAGCGAATATGGGAGGCGACCGCAGTTTGAAGTTGCTAATTGAAGTGTTACGGGAAACTCCAGCTCCATATATAAGACATCAAATAGCGTGTGAGGCGTTGGGAAACATGGGGAACTCTCAAGCCATCCCATTCTTACAGGAAAGGATCCTTTATAAAGATTTTCGAGCCGTCCTTCCTGCTTATAACGCGTTGGTCGCTCTAGGAGATCCAGAGGCTAAAGCGATTGTGGAAAAACGGCTATCTATGAGGTGGGAAAGTGATGATGATATGTTTATTCAGAATGCGCAAAAGGCTCTTCAATGATAGGGTTCTTATATATACGGGGCAGGTTGCGTTTTTCATGAGATAGAACTGATTCCCACTCCGCCTTTTCCCTGGCGAATTCTTAATTTCGCTTCTAGCAGGCTCTTTCGCAACAGGGGTCATTGTTTGACTTTCTATATCCTGCCCGGTTGTCTCCTCTCCTAACGATTATGGGGGCAAGTCACTGGCTTATGAGATAGATTTCATTCTCTTCTCCCCTTTACCTGGGCGCTCCCTCAATCCACTGCATTGAGCAGAGCGGCCTCTCTCATCAAGGATGCCCTTTGTAGTTAAAGGGCGTGACAAGCCAGTTATAAGAAGGAGGTTGAACTTTTTAGTCGAGTCTTCCCCCTCATCAAGATTGGGGCGACCGATTGAAAGAAATGTGGCGTAGACCATCACGCGGTATGTCTATGATGGGGAAGGCCAGCATTGACAGGATAGGAGGAGCTTCCTAGAATAATGAACATGATGGATATTACTACCCTTGTCTCACCAGACGAACTCATCCAGCAATGGGTGGCGCTTGCCCAAGATGAACAATCGCCAGATTACTATGAATTGACCGAATATGGAGAACTCGTCTTGAGTCCACGAGCCGAAACCAATCATCAGCGCCTCTGCACCAAAATTGCTTTTCAAATACAGTCCCAACTCGGAGACGAAGCTGTGGTGGAAGCGGCGGTGCTCACAACCACCGCAGGCATTCGCGTCCCGGATGTGGTCTGGATGCCGCAGGAGCGGTGGAGGCAACACCCTCGCAATACCGTTCTCGACGCCCCGGACATCGTGGTGGAAGTCCTCTCGCCAGGTAATCGGAAGCCAGAAATGGATCATAAGATCTACGGTTATCTCCAATCAGGCGTCAAAGAAGTCATCGTGGTGGGCCTGACCGGCACCATTGAATACATCCACCCAGATGGTCGACACGCCGCCTCCATCTTTCCTCTTCAACTGAAACTTCCAGCGGACCTCTTCACCTAATCTCACGCTTGCGGTGTACCGGACTTCGTGTTGTTAGACCCTATAGGGGCTGGTGGAATACCTGTCCCTTCTATTAATTCATCCGCCTTGAAATACTTGAATATTTCCGGTCGCCTAGGCATCCTTCCCAGTCATGATAAATTTTCTTCTATTGGCTGGAAACACACTTCTCTCCGTCTTGAAGACTCGGCAGCAGCTACTCTTCGAAAATCTCGTGCTGCGGCAACAACTAACGGTGTTGAACCGGGCAGTCAAACGACAACAACTGACTCGTCTTGATCGCCTGTTCTGGGTTATCACCTCACGTGTTTGGCGTCATTGGTCCAAGGCCCTCATCATCGTGCAACCCCAGACCGTTCTGCGATGGCATCGGCAGGGGTTCCGACTTTACTGGACCTGGAAAAGTCGAAGTGAAAAGCTCGGACGTCCCTTCATTGATCCAGCGGTTCGAGATCTCATTCGAACGATGAGTCAGGCCAATCCGTTGTGGGGCGCCCCGCGAATTCACGGGGAACTGCTGAAAATCGACATTCATGTTTCGCAAGCCACTGTATCCAAATACATGATTCGGCATCGGAAGCCTCCCTCTCAAACATGGAAGACCTTTCTAAAGAATCATGCTTCTGACCTGGTCTCCATTGATTTTTTGACAGTTCCCACGGCAACGTTTCGCGTCTTCTATGTTTTCCTCGTGTTATCCCACGAGCGACGGTCGGTGTTGCATTTCGCCATCACGGAGCATCCCACCGCGGAATGGACGGCCCAACAGATGGTTGAGGCCTTTCCCTATGATACGACCCCCAAGTATGTCTTGCGGGATCGGGATAGCATCTACGGGCGTGACTTCCGGCGCAGGGTTGAGGGGATGGGTATTGAGCAGGTGTGCATCGCTTCACGATCCCCGTGGCAGAATCCTTATGACGAGCGGGTCATTGGATCAATTCGTCGAGAATGTCTCGACCATCTGATCATCTTGAACAAAACACACCTTCATCGAATCTTACGAAGCTACTTGGTTTACTACCATAGGAGTCGGACCCATCTTTCTCTCAATAAGGATGCACCAGAAGAACGAAAAAAAAAGTCACTCGGATTGGGGAAGATTCACGCCATTCCGATGGTTGGAGGCCTGCATCATCGTTATACTCGACGTGTCGCGTGAAGACTCTACGCCCAATTGAAGAGCAAGGATGAATAAATAGAAGGGACACCTGTGAAATCGGCCGGTTGTCATGAGCACACGGTACCATGAATCAAAGGGTATTCCAATTCTTTGAGGAGTTGGTGAATACAACTACCGGCTTGCTTTAGAGGCGTATGGTGTTGGAAAAGGTGTGGATAATGGCGACCCCGGCAATGATCATGGCCATGCCGATGATGGCTGGCGTGTCCGGCATTTCTCGAAAGATGACCAACCCCACGAGGGCGACGAGGACGATACCCACTCCCGACCAAATCGCATAGGCGATTCCGACGGTCATGTGTCGCAATACCAGGCTGAGGAGATAGAAGGCTGCTCCATATCCCACGACGACCAGGATGCTGGGTCCGAGTTTCGTAAACCCCTCTGCGCTTTTCAGGGCGCTGGTGGCGAGGACTTCAGCCAGAATGGCGATAAACAAATAGAGATAGGTCATGCGTGAGATCCTTTAATGGTTGGGCGATGTTGAGGGAATCGGATGCTTGCGTTCGTATCGATAATGACCGGTGATCGAATTGAATAACATATCTTCGAGTGTTGGGCCTGCTCCGATGTAATGCACAATCATGGGGCGATTGGTTCCAGGTACCAGGGAATCTGTGACGATGCCAATGTGGGGTAGATGGGGCGGTAACTTCCACGTGACGAGATCGCCTGCTTGGTCGTCTGCTCCCACGGAGGTAACAGGAAGCACGGTTCCGTGGCGTGTAAAAAATGTTTGCAGATTCGGGATTCGACGATGATCAATGTTGGCGTCGGGTTTGTGAAGTCCCCAATACTGAGGGTACGCCGAAAAATGGTCGAGCATGTCTTTGTGTATCAACTGCTGCAAATCGATCTTGAGCGTTCGATAGGCACGAATCACCACGTCGGTGCAGACGCCTCTATCATCAAGAACATCTCCCATGGGGTAGGGCCGCACACGATAGCTTCCATCATATTGGACGCGGTGGTGGGTACGTTCAATGGCGGCGTCGACTAAATCCTTTGCCCAAGTGACAGAAGTTCCCTCTTGTGCCCAGGCAGGAGCCGAGAACCCAGCTATGAGACTAATGAAGAAAAGGATTGCCGAACCGATGGGCATAGACCGGGTTTGAAGGGTTATTCGTCTCATGATGACAGAGGTAGTCATTGTGCGGTTGTGTCTGTTCAGCTGTGTATCTATCTCCAAAGCGTCAGATATTAACTGGCATTGAGCATCCGGATTTCCCGTTGCGGGAAGGGGATCTGAATGCGATCGGTTGAGAAGGCTTCAACAATGGCTTGGTAAAGCTCCGCTTGAGCGGGTACATAATCCGGTACGGCCACCCAGGGCTTGACGGCAATGTTAATGGAGGAATCTCCCAGTTGTCCGACGCCAATGACGGGAGGCGGATCTTGTACCACACGAGGATTGGCATTCACGACTCGTGTCACGGTGGCGAGAGCTTGGGAGAGATCCGTAGCGTAGGCCACGCCTACGGTAAGATTGAGTTGGCGAATTTTCCCAAAATTATGGAGAATTTCGCCGATGATTTTTCGATTGGGTATCACGACGATGGATTGGTCGATGTGCCGGAGCTTGGTGGTGAAGATGTCGATAGATTGGACTTCGCCATGTTCTCCCAGAATGTCAATGAATTCGCCGACGCGAAAGGGTTTCGTGATAATAATGCTGAGACCCGCAAAGAGATTGAGAAACACCCCTTGTAATGCGAGACCGATTCCGACCCCGGCAACACCCAAGCCGGCAATCAACGGAAAAATTTGAATGCCAAATTGTTGCAACATGATTAAGATCGTAAAGAGGAATATGATGCCTTTCACGATGCGAACCAGGAGGAGCCTCACGGGTGGTTCCATTTCGATTTTTCCCAACGTTTTGTGCGTATAGCGTCCGGCTGCTTTGGCGAGAAAAGCGCCAATTCCCAATATCAGCACTCCGCTTGCCGCTTGGAGCCCATACTGAATGATTACATTCATGCTGATGTCCGTCCCAAACATGTGGATTCCTCCAAGTAAAAGGGAAATATTCCTGAAGAGTGGCGGTCATTGGTTGTACGGATAAGGATACCGATTGTGGCAAGATCGGTCTAGATGAGCCGTCGCGATTACCTCTTGGTCTTTGCGACTTGCCAAAAGACGTGGAATTCGATAAGACACTGTAGGGATGAGGAAGGTTTACCGGCAACCGGTAAGTGTCACATGATATTGGTCCATGGGAGTGTGTCTATGAAATGTCGGGGTGTTTTCTTCTTAGCATGTGGCCTTGCGATTGGCATGGTGGCAGGATTGGTGGTGCCGGTCACGGTGGTGGCGAAGGACGAAGTGGTTCGTCTTCATGGAAATTTAGGGCGGCATCATTATCGGATCTCTACTCCGGTGCCGATGGCCCAGCGTTACTTCGATCAAGGAATGATCCTCATGTATGGGTTTAACCATGCCGAGGCGGTTCGATCGTTTCAGTATGCCCAAAAGCTCGATCCCACCTGTGCAATGTGTTTTTGGGGGGAGGCCCTGGCGTTAGGGCCGAATATCAATGCGCCCATGGCGGACGCCGCTGTGCCTCAGGCGCATGCGGCCGTCCAACAGGCGATGGACTTGCGAGAGCAGGCGACCGGAAAGGAGCGGGCCTTAATCCAGGCCCTTGCCAAACGATATGCCAAGGAGGTCCTCCCGGATCGATCCATTTTGGATGCGACGTATGCCGATACCATGCGCCAGGTCGCCACGCAATTTCCGGATGATCCAGTTATTGGGGCCTTATTTGCGGAATCGTTGATGGATCTGCACCCATGGAATTTTTGGAAGAAAGATGGGAGCGCTCAACCCTGGACGCCGGAAATTGTTTCGACATTAGAGCGGGTGTTGGATCTCAATCCGAACCTCCCGTTAGGGCATCATTTGTATATTCATGCTCTGGAAGCTTCCCCTCATCCAGAAAAGGCCTTATCGAGTGCGGCACGATTGCCCGCATTGGTTTCGGGGTCTGGTCACCTTGTCCATATGCCGGCTCATATTTATATCCGGATCGGGTGGTATCGCGATGCTCTGGTGGCCAATCAACGGGCGGTGAAAGTCGATGACGAGTATCTTCATGATTCCCATGTTGAAAGTTTGTATACGGCCGCCTATGTGCCGCATAATTTTCATTTTCTCTGGGCTGCCGCCATCAAGACGGGGCAACGAGACATTGCGATGCAAGCAGCCAAGGATACGGCGGCCAAGGTCAGTCCGGAAGCCATGCGGGATCCCGGGTTTGCGGGGACGCTTCAGCATTTTTGGTTGATGCCGCTTTTGACCAAGGCGCTCTTCGGCCAATGGGAGGAGGTCCTTCAAGAACCAGCTCCACCGGCAGATTTGGTCTATCCTGCCGGTATGCGGCATTACGCCAGGGGTTTAGCCTTTCTTCGACAAGGGCAGATGGAGAAGGCGGTTTCGGAATGGAATGATTTGAAGACGACCTTGAAAAACCCGGCCATTACAGATTTGACCATTTTTGACCTCAATGCCATTCCTCAGATCTTGAAGATTGCGGAGGCGGTGTTGGCCGGGGAAATTGCTGCAGAAGCCGGCGACTATGCCACGGCGGAGATTCGGTTACAAGATGCCATTGCCTTGGAGGATGGTTTGAATTATACCGAACCCAAGGATTGGTACCTTCCTCCACGACAGGTGCTGGGAGCGATCTTTTTGAAAGCGGGGAAACCTGACAAAGCCGAACAGGTGTATCGGGATGATCTTGTGGACCATCCTCAAAATGGGTGGTCTCTTTTTGGACTGGTTCAGAGTCTGGAGGGTCAGGGAAAAACCGATGCGGCCAAGGCGGCTCAACAGGAATTTGCTCAATCGTGGGCGGATGCCAATGTCACGCTCACCAGTTCTCGTTTTTAACGAATGCCTCCATTGTGGGGCCTAGAAAGGCTTTCAGGCATGGGGGTGTTCTCTGGTAAAGGCGGTCCTTGTGGCCTTTATGAGCCTTTTCTCGTCTGTCCTCTTTTTCTCCCCTTGTTGATTTAAGTTCTTCTTCTGAAACTCCGACATACTCTACATGGCCGTCTGCTCAGGTTTTGCTAGAGGAGAAGCAGATGTGCCGAGATGGCACATGCCATGATGTTTCACCACTCTCAATGGAGTCTGTTTTGAGTCGTCGATCAATTGGGATCCCTTGCACGACGCAGTCTAACGGCAACAACAACGGTGGCTTGAGCCGTATCGAAGCGATTGCCGAGCGGCGTTCCATTCCAGGCGTGATGTTGTTTGCCGGGACTGGAGACGTTCTTTTTATGAATGCCGAGGCCGAAGTGTTGAGCCGGCAGATCATTGGGGCTCGATTTGGAGCGGGGGCTCAAGAAATCCTACCCTCTGAAATCTTGGAATTGTGTGTGTCTTTGAGAAATCTGCTGGATAAAGACGATCAAGAGGAGATGGACGGTCAGCATGAATTGCGGCGCGTGACGGGTGATTTAGACTCGCCGGTGTTATTGCGCGGCTTTCCGCTGGCTCCGCATTCACCGAACGATGATGCCTGTATGCTTATCCTGATGGAGAAAATCGGCCGTGAGCGACGTATCGTCCCCGATCAAATTAAAGACCAGTTCCGATTGACCGACCGGGAAGTGGAGATTGTGAAATATATCAGTGAAGGCTGGACCAATAAAGAAATTGCCCGTCATTTGGAAATTAGCGAGCATACTGTGAAAGAGCATGTTCGACATCTCCTCAAAAAGACGAAAAGTACGACCCGCACAGGCATTCTCGCCCAAATCTTTCAAGATACTTAACGCCGCATTCGACTGCTTCTTGATTTTCCTTTGAACGATTGTTGTTCTTGATTATCACTGACATCCAGTGGATAATCTGTGCCATGTCTTTTTTTGTTTGGCCATGGCCGCTATCCCTGCAGGTGATCCTGGCCGTTTCGAACGTACCCCCGTCGATGCCCCTTGATGACGCGGAATTGGTTCAGGCGCTGCAACGTGGCGATGAACAGGTTTTTGCGGCGGCCATGGAAACGTATTCCGGGTCGTTACTGCGCTTAGCGATGTCGTTTGTTCCCAGTCGGGCGGTCGCTGAAGAGGTGGTGCAGGAAACCTGGATGGGGGTCTTGGAAGGCATCGGCCGGTTTGAAAGCCGCTCCTCCTTTAAGACATGGTTGTTTCGCATTCTCACGAATCGCGCGAAAACTCGCGGGACACGAGAGCGACGGTACGAGCCGTTCGGGTTACCTGGTTCGGGTACGGATGGGGACGAAGGGCCTTCGCTTGAAGATTCCCTTTTTGTGACGGAAGGGTCAGGAAAGGGGCATTGGGCTGATCCTCCGCAGGGGTGGGAGGCTGATACTCCTGAGCGGGCGTTGCTCTCGAAGGAATGCCGAATGGCCATTGAAGAGGCGATCAACCGTTTGCCTGACAACCAGCGGCAAGTGATCACGTTGAGGGATGTCGAAGGCGTCGGGGCCGAAGAAGTCTGTAATATCCTCAGTATTAGCGAGACTAATCAGCGTGTTCTCTTACATCGTGCAAGGACAAAGGTGCGAACCGTGTTAGATCCGTATGTTCGAGGAGGTAAGATGTCGAAGTAATGGATACATCATTCAAGCAACAACTCATGGGGTATCTAGCCGGTAATTTTCGTTGCCAGGACATTGCTGAACTCATCACCGATTATTTAGAAGGTTCCTTTACTATGAGTCAGCGGCTTCGCTTCCAAATGCACATGGGCTTGTGTATGGCTTGTCGCAATTATTTGCGACAGATGAAACACACGGTCGCAACGTTACGCCAATTACCTTCTGAACCCGTTCCCGATCACATTAAAGCTGCTCTGATGGAACGATTCCGGACATGGAAACATGAACAATCGTCTCAGCCTTCCTCATCAGATACCACATTGTAATTTCTTGTCCCTTTTCGCTAACCGGTTTTCCATTTCAATTTTGATGATCAGCTGCTTGGCACAATCGTGATCACTGTATGATTGACGAAATTCAACGTTTTCGATCAAGGAGCGTATTATGGCTTTAACAGAATCGACCATGCTTGCCTTAGGAACGCCCATGCCGGCTTTTGCCTTGCCTGATGTTCGCACCCAGGAAATGATTTCACCGGAAACGTTTCAAGAACAGCCTGTGTTGCTGGTGATGTTTATTTGTCGCCATTGTCCCTATGTCATCCACGTGCAGGATGAGCTGACGCGACTGGGGAGAGATTATGCAGGGAAGGGTGTCGGCATATTGGGAATCAGTAGCAATGATGCGGTCGGGTATCCGGCTGACGCCCCGGGACGCTTACGGGAAATGGCTGAGGAACTCGGTTGGGAATTCCCTTATTGTTATGATGAGACCCAGGCTGTGGCGAAGGCGTTTACTGCCGCCTGCACCCCAGATTTTTTTGTGTTTAATCAACGAAGAGAATTGGTGTATCGCGGGCAATTGGATAAAAGTCGGCCGGGAAATGGGCAGCCGGTCAATGGTCGGGATTTACGTCTTGCACTTGATGCCGTATTGGCTGGTCAGCCTGCTCCAAGCCATCAACAGCCCAGTGCCGGATGTAATATCAAATGGAAACCAGGAAACGAACCAGAATATGCATGAGGATGTGGCCGGTCATAAACGCGGTGTAAGGCGGCAGCCGTGGGTTGAATACATTCTCCCGTTATTTTTCACTCTTGGCTATTGGTGGACTTTTTGAAAATGATATCGCCGAAGTAGGCCACGGCGCTTTCTTTCGTATTATCCGTGTCGGTCATGATGGCGACTCCTGAAATCTTCGGCGGTTCTTCTCCAAATGCTTTTTTGTAATCTTCGTAAATGTTGTGTTCTTCTGTAACCCATTCCCTGAGTCTATTTTCTCCACTTTCAATGACAATCATTTTGACCCGATCGGTGTAGGGATTGGGCACGATGATGCCGATTGGGCTTTTGCTCTCCCAAATATAATTGATGGCGCCAATCGGTGGATATTGGCCATAGATGAGTTTGGCCGCTTCATATTTGGCTTTTTCAAAGAAACCGACTTTCGTCGCGTCATACTCGAACGTAATATAGAGTCTCGCCGGATAATCGTCTCCCGATTTTTCATGCACATCGCCATTCTGTAGAATATTTTCGACTTTCCAGCGCCATTGCACAACGGGATATTCTTTGGGATCAATCGTGATCGCCCTGGTAATTCCGGAAGAGGAGGCACGGCTATCGGCCTTGATGACGACCTGATCTCCATTTCTCACCAGGGTGTATTGGGTATGGGTCGGAATCTTGTCAAAGGTCAGTGGTTCCCATCCTTTCGGAAGTGTTCCTCCGGGTTGGGCTTCTGAAAACATGCCAACCGGAAGTTGTTCGTGGGATTGGGCTACAGCGATTAGGGGAGCGGCCCCTAGCACCAGACAGGCCAAGATCACAGATGGAAGATGCTGGGGTCGCGCCTTTGGAAACATCGCAGATTCCTTTCCTGTCATGATCGTGTCCATGAAAAGAGCTTTTTTAAGAAGCGCTTTTTGCCCTCGCTGAGGGTTGTTTTCCGCCAAGCATTGGCTGTTTTTTTGATGACTTCGGCTTGGGTGGGGTAAGGATGAATGGTATTGGCAATGGTATTGAGACCCAAGCCGCCTTTCATCGCGAGTGTATAGTGACTGATCATATCGCCCGCATGGGCGGCTACGATGGTCGCTCCGACAATCTGATCGGTTCCTTTTTTGACATGGACTCGAGCAAATCCTTCATCTTCCCCATCGAGAATGGCGCGGTCGACTTCATGTAAGGGAAAGGTGAAGGTGTCCACGTCCATCCCTTTCTCTTTGGCGTCTTTTTCATACATCCCTACATGAGCGATTTCTGGTTGAGTATAGGTGGCCCAGGGGATTATGAGGCTGTCTGTGCTGGCGTAGCCCAGTCCCATCGGGTGTGGGAATAAGGCATTTTGAATAACAATTTGAGCTTGAGCATCTGCGGTGTGGGTAAATTTATATGGCGAGCAGATGTCGCCGGCTGCAAAGATGTTGGGATTGGTGGTTTGCAATCGTTGGTTGACCGTGACACCTTTTTTATCAAATTCTACACCGATCTCTTCCAAGCCTAGGCCCTCGGTATTGGGCGATCGTCCCACACCGACTAATAGTTCATCGACAGGAATATCATATTGTTGGCCATGGGAGTCCACGGACATGTGCGTGACGCCGTCGACTGTCGTGATGGCCAGGTCTTTTCCGCAGCAAAGCAGGGTGACCCCATCTCGTACCATTGACTGTTTGACGATGTCCGCGGCATCTCGATCTTCACTGGGGAGTATCCCGTGCATGGCTTCCACCAAAAAGACTTGACTGCCAAAGCGTGCAAACGATTGGGCCATTTCACAGCCAATGGGACCTGCGCCGATCACCCCAAGTCTTGGTGGCAGGTCGGTCAAGGAAAAAATGGTTTCATTCGTCAGGTATTGGATTTGATTCAAGCCGGGAATGGGCGGTGCGGCTGCGCGTGCGCCTGTGCAAATCACGGCTTTTGTGAACTGCAGCGTCGTTCCGTCTACATCAATCGTGCTGGAGCTTGTAAACCGGCCGTTGCCGATAAAGACATCGACTCCGAGCTTTGTGTACCGATGAGCCGAATCAACATGACTGATCCGTGCCCGCAATTTCCGCATGCGAGCCATGGCGGCTCCGAAGTCTTTTGTTATGTCCGGTGAGACCCGCATGCCAAACTTTTCGGCTTCTTGAACTGCATGCCAGGCCTTGGCGGCCCGAATCACGCCTTTAGACGGGACGCATCCGACGTTTAGGCAATCTCCCCCCATTAAGTGGCGTTCTATCAGGGCGACTTTGGCTCCGAGGGCTGCGGCGATGGCTGCAGTCACTAACCCTGCGGTCCCCGCTCCAATGACGACCAAATTATAGCGTCCCGATGGTTTCGGGTTGTGCCATTGAGGTGGATGGACATTATTGACGAGTTCTTCATTAAATTGATCCTGGGGAAGAACCACTGTGGGGTTATCTGGAGTGTAAGTAGTCTTCATGGTGGAACGCCTCAAGATTTCTAAAAATCGATAGATGAGTGATGCCGTATTATGTTAAGGCCTTTGGGCCCTTCTCTGTCCATTTCCGATAGGCAATAGGCATGAGTGCTAACAGTCCTAAGAGAGTAAAGGCCAATAACACTGGGGGACTCGCAATTTCGCTTAAGGAGTTGATGGATCCAAGTTGTCGTCCGGCAAAAGCAAAGACAAAGCTTCCAGGGATAATTCCCAGAGAGGTTGCAAGAATGTAGGTCCCCAGGTTGACGCGCGTGAGACCGGAAACGAGATTTACAAGGAAAAAGGGAAATGCCGGAATGAGGCGCAATGTCATGAGATAGCTGAAGGCGTTTTGGGCGAATCCCGACTGAATAGAACCCAGGCGGTCGCCAAACTTCCGTTCCACCCAATCGCGTAATAGGTAGCGGGCAGCGAGAAAAGCAAGTGTGGCTCCAGCGGTGGCGCCCACGTTGACAAAAATTGTTCCCATCACGCTGCCAAATAAGAACCCTCCGGTCAGAGTAAGAATGGCTCCGCCTGGTAAAGAAAATGTGGTTTGGAGAATATACAGTAGGATAAAGAGGCCGACTGCGGTTGCATAATGCGTTTCGGTGTAGTGAAGGAGTAAATCACGATTGGCTTTGAGGGAGTCAAGTGATAAATATTGGCCAAGATCAAAATAGAAAAATCCTCCAATACCCAAGAGGAAGATTAGGCCGGTCACGATCTTGCCCGTGGATGAGCGGGAGGAATCGTTATTTGGGGTGGTGGCTTGAGTCATCTTGGACTCCATTATGTGGGTTTTCATCGAAATACTCCAGTCGTGTTGGTGATCTTCTTGAAGGTCATTTGTGAGCTCATAGTTCCAGTCGGTTTTCATATAGTACAACGATGCAGATATTTGTTACGGGCAATATTTGGATACGATGACTTTCATTGTGTAATGAAAGGGCGGTTTTGGCAGACCTGATCAGGTAAGCTTGGTGCGACCCAATATCTAGGATTTGTTCAAAGCTTCGGTGAGAGTGCCATGTTTTGGCGTATGGGAAAATGGATTGCTGTTTTGCTGGTTATAGCCAGCGTGTACGGATTATTTCATTTTACCTCTCTGCCAGAATTCCTAACCCCTCACACCATCTCCTCGTTGCTCGAAGAATTAGGGGTGGCTGGCCCTTTTGCCCTGATGGGTTTGATGACTCTCGCTGTTGTGGTGAGCCCGATTCCCAGTTTGCCTTTGGATTTGGCCGCTGGGGCGGTGTATGGACCATTTTGGGGGGCCGTCTATGTGTTGCTCGGTGCTGAGTGTGGCGCCATTCTGAGTTTTCTCATTGGCAGAGCCTTGGGACGAGAATTTTTGAACCGATGGTTGAAGCAGGATATCAGTTTCTGTGAACACTGTTCCGATCATCATTTATTCGGTCTGATGATCGTTGCGAGATTAGTGCCCATTTTTTCATTTGATATTGTGAGCTATGGTGCTGGACTGACCAGGATGAGTCTCAAAACCTTTGCTCTGGCCACTTTCGTCGGCATGATTCCCCCGACTTTTGCCTTAACCTACCTGGGAAGTGCCGTCATGACGGTGCAATGGCCCGTCATTCTGGCCGGAGGAATGCTGGTCGTCTTCTTTCTTGTGTTGCCGACGTGGATCGTCAAGCATAAAAATTCTTGGTGGGTTCGGGTGATTCAAGGAAAGCCGACGGTTGTCCCATTGCCTGCTGAAACCCACAAACCTAAGCGGCCATGCGGGTGGTGTGGTCAATCAATGGAGTGATGCTGATGAAACCTTCAGGAAGCGGAAGAGAGCTGATTGGCCAATTCTTCGGCGGGATAGGTGAGGATTTCAGCTAACGTGGGATGGTAATGTGGTATGCGCATCAGATCGTGAACGGTCCCATGGAAATACATGATGGCAATGAGCTCGTGAATCAGTTCAGACGCTTCCGGTCCGACAATATGGCCGCCAAGAATTTCTCCTGATTGAGGATCGCAAAGAATTTTCACATGGCCGTGGACTTCACCGAGGCACAGGGATTTTCCGTGGTCATTAAAGGGGTACGAGGCCACAAGATAGGGAATTGTTTGAGCCTGGCATTCCCGTTCTGAGAGACCCACATTGGCGACTTGGGGATCGGTGAAAATCACTTGTGCATTCAGTCGTTCATGGTATCGTTTCGGTTCTTGATCGGGATGTATGGCATTCCACCCCGCAATTTCTCCCTGCTCAATCGCGATATGGACAATTTCATGCAGGCCATTGACGTCACCTACTGCAAAAATATGTGGTTGAGAGGTTTGCATGGTTTTATCGACCACAATGGTTCTATTGTGGACTTTCACCTGAGCCTTTTCTAAATCCAACCCGTCAATATTAGGCCGTCGCCCCAGGGCTTGTAAGATAGTGCAAGCGGTGACCTCCTTGGCCTGTCCGTGATGTAAAAAATGAACGATTTTATCTCCGCGAGGCGATTGAGTGATCCGTTCAAGGGAGGTGTTGGTGTAGATCGTCATGCCTTCTTCTTGAAGTTTGGCTTCCACGGGTTCCGTGAGGTCCCTGTCGGTTTGTGACATGATCTGGTCGCTCCGTTGAATCAAAGTGACGTGGACACCGACCCGCAAAAAAAATTGAGCCAGCTCCAGGGCAACGGCCCCTCCACCCAAGACAATCATCGATTCGGGCGGGGTACGAAGTTCCAGTGCATCATCGCTGGTGAGATAGCCGACTTCTTCGAGCCCCGGTACGGGCAGACGGGAGACGACCGATCCTGTGGCAATAATAAAGGCCTTTGCTGACAATTGATGCGGTCCGGCCTGAACGGCGGTTGGTGAGAGAAACCGGGCTTTTTCTTGGTACAGCGTAAATCGTGGGTGTTTCAACGCTTGAATGCGATAGTCGGCGAATTCCTTGATTAAACGATTTTTTCGATCAATAATGGCGGTGAGCTTGGGACTGACTGCTGTAGGCTCTAACCCAAACTCTGGTGCTCGACGGATGAGGGCTGCGATATCAGAGGATCGGAGCATGGCTTTCGTAGGCATGCAGCCACGTAAAATACACAGCCCGCCAAGAGGTCCGTGGTCAATGATGCCCACATTGGCGCCTTCGGCTTCCGCTGTGCGGGCTGCCGCATAGCCGGCAGATCCGCCACCGATAATGATGACATCATGGGTGGACTGCTGAGGGTGTGTTGCCGACAATGGATTCATGAGAGAATGTCCTCCAAGGAAATCGAAATCATGGAATGCCTAGCTCATTCAAAAAAAATGGCGATGTGGTTGCAAGTGGCCCTCTTGGGATGCGTGCTGATGTTGAGCGGATGTTTCCCCCAGTCTGTGCCGATGGCCATCTTGCCGGTCGTTGAGCCTGAAGCGGCGGCGCTCAATTTGAAAGGGATCGATGCGTATCATAGAGGGGAATGGGAAGCGGCTCTTCATTTGTTCGAAACCGCCATCGAGATTAATTCCACTTTGGTGGAGGCCCATTTTAATGCGGCGTTGGCCTTACATCAATTGGATCGTCACCTCGAGGCCACACAACATTTTCAACAGGCTGGAGAACTGGATCCTGAGAACGAATCCCTTGTGACGTCCACTCTGTATCGCAATCATCTTGGGCTGTCGTCAACTCTTGAGCGACATTTGAGTGGAGGATACCGGTACCATCAGGAAAAGTGACGGGGGGAACTGGTCAAGGCCAAACACCGGAAAAGCGCATTTTCCGTGTCCCTTAGTTTTTATTGTGGAGTTCTAGATTTGTGAGTTCCTGGATTTTTGCGATGAGCGTTTCGACCTGAAAGGGTTTTTGAATAAAGGCATTAATGCCGGACCGGGTGAAATGTTTCATAGCCTCTTCTTCAGGGTAGCCACTCGATACAAGAATGGGAACCTGCGGGGCCCTGCTTCGAATTTTCTCGGCTAATTTTCCTCCATCCAATTGCGGCATGGTGAGGTCGAGGAATACGAGGGTGATCTCTTCCTGATACCGCTCAAAAATCTGGTCCCCGGCTTTTCCATCTTGTGCCACTAAGGCCTCAAAACCAATTTCTTTGAGAATGAGGGAGCAGGCTGTTCGGACCTCCTCCTCATCATCGACGATGAGAACTTTTGAGGGGGTGGTGTCAGTTGATGATTTTTTAGGAAGAGTCAGAGACGGGCGGATTGGTCGGGAGGGTGTTTGGGTGGTTGGAAAGAGAAAAAGGAATTCTGAGCCTTGTCCAATTTGGCTGTGGACGGCAATAGCGGCTCCATGTCCACGAACAATGCCGAGAAGCGCGGCTAACCCCAGTCCGCGGCCAGGGAATTTCGTAGAGAAAAATGGATCAAAAATTTTGGGGATTAATTCGGATTTCATTCCACTCCCGCTATCTTGAATGGAGCATGCGACACATGGTCCACCGGGGAGATCACCCATAATATGATACTGACGAAGATCTTCTGTGGCCGTATCTATCTCCCTGGTTTGTATGTGAATCGTTCCTTCTTGGTCGCCGATGGCTTCTGCGGCATTAGTGACAATGGTGGCGAGCAATTGACGGAGTTGAGCGCGATCTCCTCGGATGGGTGGAAGGGCGTCAGATGAATCTACCGTGAGGGTAATCCGTTTGGACACAATTGATCGTAGAAATGTTTTGGTATCCTTGAGGAGGTGCTGAAGTTGGATCGCTTGAAAGCTCAATTGAGTTTGTCCGGCAAATGTCAGCATTTGGTTAGCCAACTCTCCGCCACGAAGGCCAGACTTTTCAATGATCTGTAGGTGTTCATGAGCTGGCGCGTCCGGGGGAAGTGAGCGTAAGGCCAATCCGGCTCGGGCGACAATTGACATCAGTAAATTATTGAAATCGTGTGCGATCCCACCTGCCAGTACCCCTAGGGATTCCTGTTTTTGCGTATATTGCCGTTCTGTTTCATGCCGTTGTCGTTCCTCATCGGCCTTACGGCGTTCCGATATATTACGCATTGAAAGGAGGGAGGCCGGCCTATTTTCCCATTCGATGGGCGTTGCCCTCATTTCTACAGGAACGGCCTTTTCCCCTTGCCCTCGAATGTGTACTTCTTTTGTTTCATATTGCGTCATGGGATGTTCAAAAAATGATCCGACCAGTTGGAGGGAAGATTGGTGAAAGAGTTGTTCCGCAGCCGTATTGGCGTATTGAATCCGACCCTCTGGGGAGAGGACTAATAGGGCGTCTACTGAAGATTGAAAGATGGTATTGAATTGGTGTTCTAAGACTTGGAGCCGCTTGAGAAGCCAGGTATGCTCGCAGCGGGATGTGATCTTGCGACAGAGGAGTTCTTGTGAAAGGGAAGATTTGGTGAAAAATTCGTCGGCACCCAATTGTATGGCTCTGGACGCGTTGCCTTCCTCAGTCCCAGCAATAAAAAATATGAGAGGAGGATCAGCCTTGAATGTGGTGGATCGTACTTTTTCTAGGAATTCGAACCCCGTCATATCGGTGAGCTGATCGTCAATGAGCATCGCCTGGGGCGGGGTGAAGGTGCAGGCCAAAAGGCCTTCTTCCCCTGAGTCTATTTCTTGAATGGAGCCAACATCAGGAATTCCATCCTGAATCCATGCACGATATTTGGCTCTCTCCATCTGGTTTTCACCCACGATGCAGAGGCGAAGATGGAAGCCGGAATCTTGTCTGGTCTGGGTTGGCATGATGGGTTGGGATCTTGGTAAAGGCGGAATGGTCTATGCTTCTCCATCCTCAATGATGGATTTCTTGAGGCTGCCAGTTTTATGAAATAGACACTTCTTGTGAATTTTTAGGTAGGACGACGAGTTCAAACCAGTAATCTTTTAACTGGGTGATGGCTTTCAGGAGCCCATCAATCTCAACCGGTTTGATGATATAACTATTCGCGCCCTGTTGGTAACAGGATGAAATGTCCCGTTCATCCGAGGAAGTGGTGAGGACATTCACAGGAATGTGTTTGAGTGTATGGTCGGTTTTAATGATGCGAAGCACTTCATGCCCGTCGGTGCCGGGCAGATTGAGATCCAGTAAAATCATTCCCGGTTTCGAATCTTTGAGGTTGTGCGCATAAGCATTGCGACCATACAGATAATCAAATGCGTTCTCCCCATCTTCACAATGAACAAGTGGATTGGCCAATCCGGTTTTTTTAAATGAACGAAACGTGGCTTCGACATCCTCGGGGCTGTCTTCAATGAGGAGAATGGGCTGTTTGGGGGAAATCAGTCCAGACATAGGGTACACCAGTCCTTTCCGTCGAGAGATGAAGGGGAACTGAACATGGATTGTGAGTTCGTGAGTATTCGTTCAAGGGTTAGTTCGGGCGAAGGGTGGTGTCTCCCCAATAACTTTTGAATGAGGCCATGGTCTTTAAGAGGCCTTCGTAATTTGAAGGTTTGACCATGTAGGCATTTGCTCCATCCCGATAATAGTTTTGTATGTCCTGTTCGTCTTTGGATGAGCTGTACACGACAACTGGGGTAAGTTTGAGTATGGGATCTGATTTGATCGCTCGTAAAATTTCTCGTCCATCCATTTCAGGCATATTGATGTCTAGCAGAATACATCCAGGTCTGAGTTTGCGCGCGACGGGCGTTTGCGCTTGGCTGGTCTTTTTTAATAATTGTAGGGCTTCTTCGCCTTCCCCGCAATACATGAGCGTATTAGAGAAATTGAGTTGGGTGAAGCATCGTTTGAGCGTGCGATAGTCTTCGGGGTTATCATCGATAAGCAACACAGGCATGGGCTCTGATGAGGGTGAAGGCATGGCGTTAAACCTCTCCATGTTTAAGTGGTGGATGAAATGGAAGCGTGATGAAAAATGTTGTGTCTTTATTCAGTTCTGATTGGAGGGTAATGGTGCCGCCATGTCGTTCAATAATTTTTTTTACGATCGTTAATCCAGCTCCATCACCTCCGCCAAATTTTTGCCGGCCATGTAACCGGCGAAAAATTCGAAAATGTCCTGTTGATGTTTTTCCGGGATCCCAATGCCGTTATCTTGGATGGCGATTTCGAGTCGTTTGGGATTATGAAGGGAACGCGTGGTGATTTCAATCCATTTTTCCGGTTTGTCATTATATTTCATGGCATTGGTGATGACATTGGCAAAGGCTTCCTGCGGCCGGACGGCATCGCCTGGCCAGGTTGGTAAGGGTGGTGTCCAACGTAGGGCGGTGTTGGTTTCTTCCAGGCGGGGTTTCAATGTGGCAGCAATATCGGTAAATACGTTTTCGAGGTTGATGGGTGTCCATGCCAAATCCGTGCGTCCGAGTCGAGAAAAATGACGGAGGGTTTCAATGAGCTTTTCCATCCGTTGGGCGAGTCTAATGATTGTGTGACATTGTTCTTTTCCTTCTTCCGGGAGTATGGAGCCATGGTCTTCAATTAAAAACCGGCTGTAGTTCGCAATGCCGCGTAAGGGTTCTTTGAGATCATGTGACGTGATATAGGCAAAATCATCAAGGTCCCGGTTACTTATTTCTAACTCTCGCGTATATTGGCGTAATTCAGCCTCAGCCTTGGTCTGTTCAGTCACGTCAATAATCGACGTGAGGATGAAAGGGTGTTCCTCCAGGGTGACCGGATTCTGTCCAATTTCAACAGGAAATTCCGTCTCATCTTTTCGAAGGCCATAGAGGTTCCGGCCCAGGCCCATTTGTCTGGGGTTGGGGGCAGCCAGATAGGTGTTTCGAAGCTCTGGGTGATTTTCCCGAAAACGTGGAGGCACGAGTATCTCAACCGGTTGACCGATGAGTTCGGATTGTTCGTAGCCAAACTGTTGGGTGATTTGTTGGTTGGTCATTTGAATAACCCCAGCGTGATCAATCATGAGCATGCCACATGGAGCGGCTTCAATGAACAGGCGCATTTTCTCATGATGAAGTTTGCGTTCCGTAATATCATCGATGGAGCCCACAACCCGAATCGGGCTATCGGGTGTTGAACGCGCCGCGATACTTCGGCCACGGAACCAACGATATTCTCCAGTTTGTGTGCGAAGACGAAATTCTCTATCGAAGGGCGTCTGCTCACTAATCAGAACATTTATCGCTTGGATGAATTCCTGGCGGTCGTTCGGATGGAGAAGGGAATGAAACTGGGATTGTGATGGCGGGAATTCTTCCTGGTTGAGTCCTAATAAGGTGTAGAATTGTGGTGACCACCATTGCTGATTTTGGGTGATGTCAGGCCAATCCCAAATGCCTTCAACTGTTCCCTGAATGGCCAAATCAAAGCGTTTTTCGCTTTTGGCTAGGTCTCGAACGACCTTCATCTGGGACAGAACTAACAAGACGGTAATGCCGATAGCCCCCACGGAAATGGTGCGATTGATGATCACTTTCCAATATTCGCTTCCTTCGGGTGAAAGATAATACCCGATAAGTACGAGTCCGAGAGTGATGCTCCCCATTATGACCGTAAAGTGCTTGTCTTTGAGCGGGAGGGTCGCAAAAATAACGAGAATATACAGAACGCCTTCCGCAATCCCAAGTGGGGTGAGGAGATCGAGGACAAAAATACCGGTCGTAAGCCCGATAATTCCAAATTTTTGCTTTAGTTGCGTATCCATAATTAATGGGGAGTGATGGTTTCCATCTCATGGTTAGCTAACTTGGTTTGCCTCGTGCACAATTCTTGTTAGCGAGTTGCTGGCCGGAGTGATTCGTCGAAGTTTGTGGAGATACCTGAGACACCATGGAATTGGTTCTCCCTGAGGATCAATGCTGCATGTAGAATGCTAAAGATCCCGTCATTGTAGGGTTAGGGAGTAATTGAGGCTCAAAACATCGGTAAGGCAAGCTAGCCCATCTTAACTTCGGGACGTGAGGTATTCAACAGGAATTTCTTGAACTGAATGAAGCTTGAAAAGTTTTAAGACAGACCAATGACTAGCGTCACGGATCTGAAACTGCCAAGGCCGGAGTTTCTGGTTTTAGTCTGTGTGAACCATGTGTTGGGCGCTTTCGTGGGCTGGTAGGGGCGGAGCAATCCAATACCCTTGCATGGCATCACAGCCGTGCTCTTCCAAAAAATCCACTTGCTCTTGCGTTTCGACTCCTTCGGCGATGACTTGGAGCCCTAAGGCTTTGCCCAAGGAGATGATGGCTTGAACGATCGCGGCGTCGTTGGTGTTGTGGGGGAGTTGTTGGATGAGGCTTTGGTCCAGTTTGATCCCATCAACTGGAAAAGATTTGAGATAACGTAATGATGCATATCCAGCGCCGAAATCATCAATGTAGAGATGGACGCCCATCGACTTCAGTTCCCGTAGCGTATTGAGCGTTTCGTCGGTTTCGTGAATGAGGAATGTTTCTGTGAGTTCTAGCTTGAGATTTTCCGGGTCCAAATGAGAGCGCTTGAGGATATCTGAAATGAGCGTGGGTAAATTTCCCTGGTGGATTTGACGTGCGGAGAGATTGACCGCGACATGCGGGGTGGTGAATCCCTGCTTTTCCCAGTATTTCGCTTGTTTGCTCGCTGCGCGTAACACCCATTCACCGATGGGAATGATCATGCCGTTTTCTTCCGCTTGCGGAATAAATTGATTGGGCCCAATCAATCCCTGGTAAGGGTGATGCCACCGCAGGAGGGCTTCCATGCCGATAATTTGCTTGGTGCGGAGGTTCATCTGTGGTTGGTAATGGAGGAGGAATTCTTTTTTGGCTAATGCTCGACTGAGTTCCACTTCCAGTGTGTTGCCATCCAGTCCTGCGGTTTTCATGCCGGCGGTATAGAATTGAAAACTGTTTCCCCCCTGAGCCTTAGCTCGGTACATCGCTGCGTCCGCATGCGAGAGAAGTTCTTGCGGATTGGCGCTATCCCAAGGATAGATGGTAATGCCAAGGCTGCCGGTAATTTGTAGCTGATGGTGATTGACGATGATGGGTTGCGCCAATAATTGAAGGACGCGTTGGGCGACTGCGGCGACATCTTCAACGGAAACGATTTGTTCGAGTAAGACGGCAAATTCATCTCCGCCCAAGCGCACGCCGGTGTCAATTTCCCTTATACATTTTTTGAGGCGGGTGGCAACCGTCTTGAGGAGCGAATCTCCACATTCATGCCCAAGAGAGTCATTGATAGATTTGAAATGATCAAGATCTAAAAACATGAGGGCCATGGCCGTGTCGTTCCGGTTGCAGCGAGCGACCGCACAGTTTAAACGTTCATAGAACAGCCCGCGATTGGCCAACCCTGTGAGGTGATCGTAATGGGCTAACTGTGTGATGCGTTGAGTGGCTCGATGCCGTTCAATGGCGTAGCGAATGGCACGGCACAATGTTGAGCTGCTGGTTTGTCCTTTGATGAGGTAGTCCTGGGCTCCGCTTTTCACCGCTAAAATGGCTTGAGCCTCATCCTGGACTCCACTTAAAATTAAGATGGGAGCTTCCGGGCAATATTGGATAAATTGGGGGATGGACTCAAACGTTTTTCCTTCAGGTAGATATAAATCCAAGATTATGGCCTGAAAGGATTCTCGTTGGGCAAGGTCTAAGGCTTCACTGACGGAGAGCCGTTGCTCCAGGGTGTATTGATTCTGGAGCCCCTCCTTCAACATTTTGTCGATTCTCAATGCTTCTTTGTGATCATCCTCAACCAATAGCAGCTTAATCATAAATGACCTTTTCAGGTTGTTCCCAATTTTTTCGAGTCCTGGAACAATAGGGGTGAATGTTATTCTCTATCTTTTCTTTTCGGATATTAGACGGAGTTCTTGATGGTTTCTGAGAAGTTATTGACTAGTTGCTCAATGGGTTTCTTCCCAAGAAAATTCAAAAATTATAATAAAAACAACAATTTGAGATTATGCGAGCATTACGCATTGCTAGCTGGGATTAGGTGGATGTGCCTATTTTTTAGGCATAGATTTTCCTGCAGGATGTGGCTATATCCCTTTACTTTTGTTCATTTTTTTTCGTAGAGTGTCTTCAAATTACGCCTTTTTACAATTCTTTCACATTTCTACCCTCATAGTTCTAATTTCTGGTTTCGTGTTTTCGGCGAATCACGTAACCTCTTTTTGGAATTTTCGGGGGAGAATGTTGTTCGAAGCGGAATCATCTTTTGTCCTGTTTACATACACGAATGGGGTTCAAGCGCATTGAATCCATGTTTCATCTGAAAGCCATTCGACGAGTTGAGATATAGGGTTTTTGGAAAAGTGTTATGATGGAAATGCCTTATTAAATTCTTAAGGAGCCACGTATGGGAAAAACGACCACATTGGTAGAGGTGATTCAGCGGTTGATCGAGGTTGGCCGGCCTAAGGGGCATATCACCCTGAAAGATTTGACGCATGTGTTGCCTGCCGACCAAATCACCTCCGAGCAATTACATGGGATCATGGGGGCCTTGCATGAGGCGAATATCCAAGTCATTGATCCGGCGAAACGGACGGTGCTGCAATTGGCCTCTCTGAAAAAGAGTGCCGGGATTGAAGAAGGGGAGGAGGCGGACGATGAACCCGATTCCTCATTAGATATCGATCTGACACCCGGTGAACCCACTCGGATTGATGACCCTGTACGATTGTATTTAAAGGAAATGGGCCGAGTGCCCCTTCTCACCCGTGAGGGAGAGATTGAGCTGGCTAAACATATTGAAGAAGGCAAGCGGGATTTGGCGTGTTCGGTCTATGGCATGCCGGTGAATATTCAGCACCTTGAGCTACTCCATGATCAATTGAAACAAGAAGAAATCCGGGTCCGGGATATTGTGTTATTACAGGAATCGTTGGATGAAGAGGATTCCGAGGAAGAACCGATGGCGGTGGAGCAAGAAGATGAAGAGCTTCGGGTGCGGACTCTGGAAAGTTTGGCGACTGTCCGTAAGTTGGGACGAACGCTCCTTTCCCTCTATGTTCAAAATCGCGAAGAAGAAACAGCCAAAACGAAGCAAGTGCATATTGATAAGCGGCTCAAATCTGTGACGGAGCAATACGTTGATCAAATTGAGTCATTAAATCTGCATCAACGAGTCAAAGATGCCATGTTGATGAGGATCAAGGATTTAGGCCAAGAGCTTCGCTCGGCCGATCAAGTGATTACCCGAAATACCAAAAAATTGGGTTTTGCGGGGCAAGATGGCATTCAAGTCATTGGCAAGAAAGCGAAGGCGGTTTCTAAGGGAACCAGCCGACGGAAAGCACAATTGACCCCTGAAGAAATCGAACGGCTAAAGCATGAGATTCAAGTGGCCAAAGATGCTATTCACAATATTCAGCATGATGTGTTGGCCATGCCGGTTGATGAGTTTAAGTCACGGTTAGTGATTTTGGGGGATGCCGAAGAAAAGGTCAAACGAGGTAAGGCCAAATTGATTGAAGCTAACCTGAGGTTGGTTGTCAGTATTGCACGAAAATATACGAATCGAGGACTGCAATTTATTGATTTAATTCAGGAGGGCAATATCGGGCTTATGCGTGCGGTCGATAAATTTGAATATCAACGTGGGTATAAATTTAGTACGTATGCCACGTGGTGGATTCGGCAGGGCGTGACTCGGGCTATTGCGGATCAGGCCCGGACCATCCGAATCCCTGTTCATATGATTGAAGCCAATACCAAGCTGGCCAGGACGGCCCGGCAATTAGTCCAGCAATTGGGGCGTGAACCGACTCCAGAGGAAATTGCCGAACGAATGGGGTTAACGCCCGAAAAAGTTCGTATGATGCTGGATATTTCCAAAGGAACGATTTCGCTTGAAACCCCGATTGGTGAAAAAGAAGATAGTCAATTGGGAGATCTGATTGAAGATAAAAATGCGGTCTCACCGATGGATGCAGCCAATCGCTATGATTTGCAGCGACAAATTGCCAATGCCTTAGGCGTCTTGACTCCACGGGAAGAGACGGTTATTCGAAAACGGTTTGGAATTGGCGATAGCACGGATCACACATTGGAAGAAATCGGTCAGGATTTTGACGTGACCCGTGAACGGATTCGTCAGATTGAAGCCAAAGCTTTGAAGAAGCTGCGTCATCCCAGTTGTAGCCACAAGCTTCGGAGTTTGGTTGACCATCTGTAAGCAAGCCTGATTCAGATCAATAAAAAAGGCCTCGTCATTTTGGTGACGAGGCCTTTTTTTTGGGGGAGGACATCTGATTCTGTGTTTCTACTCCACGTCTTCAAACGTCAGGTGAAATAGACGTGTTTCCCGGTAGATAATATTTGCCCTTCTCCCTTCTTATCCCTAGATGGTAGAATTTTTGTACCATGCGTATTCTTGTTGTCGAAGATGAACCAAAAGTCGCGTCATTTATCCGCCGTGCCTTAGAAGAAGAAAGTTATGCGGTGGATGTCTGTGTTGATGGGGTTGGTGGGTTGGATTGGGCCCAAACCATTAATTACGATCTCATTATCTTAGATTTAATGCTGCCGGGTCTGCCGGGAGTGGAAGTGTTGAAGCGGGCTCGAGCCGCAGGGGTAAAAGCCCCTGTGATGATTTTGACGGCCCGATCGGAGGTGGATCAACGTGTGAAAGGATTGGATGCCGGTGCTGATGATTATTTAACCAAACCCTTTGCCATTGAAGAATTATTGGCCAGGGCTCGGGCATTACTTCGGCGGGCTGGCGGCGCCCCATCTGGAATTTTACAGGTGGAAGACGTGATCCTTAATCCCGTCACGAGGGAGGTGACTCGTGGAGATCAACGATTGGAATTTACGACAAAAGAATATGCCCTCCTTGAGTACTTGATGCGAAATGCCGGGCGCGTCTTGACACGTTCGATGATTGCGGAGCATGTCTGGGATTTGGATTTTGATACGTTTACGAATGTCATTGATGTGTATATTAGTTATCTGCGGAATAAAATCGATAAAGGTCGCGAGCGCAGTCTCATTCAAACCATTCGGGGAAGCGGGTATATGATGAGGTCAGATGGGTGAATAATACGTCCATTCGGGTACGGCTTACCCTCTGGTATGGTTCTGCCTTAGCCTTAATTCTGCTTCTTTTTGCTGTTGCCCTGTATTTAGTGATGTCTCGTGCTCTTCGTGAGCAGGTGGACGCCTCCTTAGATGATGCGGCAGCCGTGGCGATTCGGACGTTGGGTGAGCACCGATTTGGTCCCTTTCTCATTTTTGAAGATCTTTCCCAGGATTTCCCCGAGCTGGCTTTGCTCGATAAATTTTTTCAGATTTTTGGTCCTGCAGGACAGGTCACCATTCAATCATCGAATATTCAAAGCCGGGAAATTCCCTTGAGCCAAACCGCTTTTCAGGCTTCCCTGCGCGGAGAATCGACGTTTGAATCCGTGCAATTTAAGAAAGGCGTGTCGCTTCGTCTTCTATCTGTGCCCATACGTCAGGGTGAACAGCTTGTGAATATTTTGCGTGTGGGCACGTCCTTACAACCCACGGATCGTATGTTACGTCGATTGTTGGTGGGATTGTATATTGCCTCTCCTTTAGCCTTACTGGTGTCCTTAATGGGGGGATGGTTTTTGGCTGGCCGGGCTCTGCGTCCGGTTCATGCTATTACCCAGGCGGCACGTCGAATAACCGCTGGTGATTGGAGTCAACGTATTTTGACCCCCCATTCCAATGATGAGATTGGACAATTGGCTTCGACCTTTAATGATATGATTGGGCGCTTAGAAGTCTCCTTCAAGCAAATACGCCAATTTAGTGCCGATGCGTCACATGAGTTGCGAACCCCGCTGACCATTACCAAGGGCGAAACGGAGTTGGCATTGCGCCGCCCACGTCAAGCTGAAGATTACCGGGGGGTCCTGGAAAGCAATTTAGAAGAAATCGACCGCATGAGTCGAATTGTTGACGAATTGCTGTTTCTCTCTCGCGCCGATCTTGGCGAAATTAAATTGAAAATGCTTCCTGTACAGCTGGATGATCTGTTTCGTGAAATTCACCAACAGGCGAATCTGTTAGGAAAAGAGCGCAGGGTGCAGACGGTGCTGACCAGGATTGAGCCTGTGGTGGTAGAAGGGGATGATTTGCGGTTGCGTGAGCTCTTATTAAATTTGGTTGATAATGCGGTGAAATATTCGCAAGAAGGACAAACTGTGGAATTGGCCCTCACTGTTGTTGGAGGTCAAGCCAAAATTATGGTTCAAGATCATGGTATTGGCATTGCTCCTGAAAACCATGCGCGTGTATTCGATCGGTTTTACCGAACGGACGATGCCCGAGCCCATGCGGCCAAAGGGACGGGTTTAGGGCTAGCCATTTGTAAGTGGATTGTTGATGTTCATCATGGAACCATTGAACTTCAAAGTGCTGTTCATGGCGGTTCGTGTTTTACCGTTTTTCTTCCGTTAGCCGCCGCACCTGTCTGACGTGTTCTCTCATCAGGCGGTCTCTTCCATTAAAAAGTTTTAATCTTCTCTTAATTCCCCTTTCATATGGGACTGGTACATCTATACCTGTAAGAAGGAACAGGTTGTGACACGATTGCCAATCTTGAAAAGGGGGTTGCTATGACCACACTTCAGGCTATGCCAACATTGAATCCAGCACAGAACAATCATGCACCCTATCTCAAGAAACGGCGGGTGATGAAGCGTGTGCCTCGGTTGTCTCGAACCTCATCCAAGCAGGTCCATGAGGGTTGGGAGCAAGATGATCTTGAAAAAATAACTCCTGAACCGGGGTCGGTGAACCTCGAAACCATGTATTTCAGAGGGTTTCGATCGCGTCCTCTGCTTCACCCAGATGAAGAGATGAAATTGGGCATTCGCCTCTACGAAGGGGTGACCCAACTCCGAACCATGGTTCATCAAACAGTCGCTTTGTCTAAGAAGCTTACAAAAAGTCCGGAGGCTGAGTCGGTTCATAGTCAACTGCAAAAGGTTCTGGAGTTGAAGGGGTTTTCATCCCCCGTGATTGATGACATCCTCGAATGCCTGAGAACCTTAGAATCTGCGGCTTCCACAAAGGGGGTGGCCGGACGAAAATGGGGTCAACAGGCGAGAGAGTTAGTTCATGCTATTCAACGCATTCGTGTGGAGATTGAAGAGCCGAAGGACGAACTGATTCAGCGAAACCTGCGTCTGGTGGTGAATGTGGCCAAACGCTATCTTGGGCGAGGACTAAATTTTTTAGATCTCGTTCAAGAGGGAAATATCGGCCTGATGAAAGGGGCTGAGCGGTTTGATTATACCCGAGGGTTCAAGTTTAGCACGTATGCGACCTGGTGGATTCGCCAAGGAATCACCCGGGCCATCGCGGATCAAAGTCGAACAATTCGGGTGCCGGTTCATACCAATGAGGCCTCGACAAAAATTGCGAAAGTGGCGCAACGGTTGTCCCAGCAATACGACCGAGAGCCCACGTTTGATGAAATTGGCCAGGCGCTTGATATGACTAGTGAGCGGGTGAGAGAAACCCTTGAAGCGTTTCAAGAGCCGATCTCTTTGGATGCCCCAGCAGTGGATGGAGAAACAGAGTTGGGAGAGCTGATTCCTGACCTGGACTGTTCCGCCCCTGATGAGGAAATTTCCCGAAAATCCAATGCTCGTTGGTTAGCTAAAATCTTTCAAGTGCTGAATCCCCGAGAAGAACAAGTTGTCCGATTGAGGTTTGGGATTGGAGGGGATGAGCCCTGGACTCTTGAACAAGTTGGGAAATCCATGTCCGTGACTCGGGAACGTATTCGCCAAATCGAAGTGGTGGCGCTAAAGAAACTCAAAGAATCCCATGTGAAGGCCATGCTTGCTGAAATTCAGTAAATAAAATTTATATATAGGAAAAAATACTTAGTGAGGTCGTTTGGTTTGTCAATGTTTTAGGCAAATATTATTAAATAGTACTTGTTTTTGGCACAAAAGCAGGAGTGGCAACACTCCTGCTTTTGTTGTTTTACGCGTATTATTACCTAAGTTTGAAGAAGTGAAAAATTGTGGGATGGGTTTTCTGGGGTTTACACTGGAGTGGAGTTGGGCGATGTGGGGCTTGTCGAAGGAATTGGCGCAATCCGCTGGAAAGCGGTTTTTTCCAAAATTGCATCTTCGGCTTTTGTCCTCTCTGTTAATTAAAAAGGAAGAAATGTCGGAATCATGGCGATTGTGATTAATGCCTCCACAACTATTCCTGATGCGGAGATTCAGTTTTCGGCCGCTCGAAGTACGGGGCCAGGCGGGCAGAATGTCAACAAGGTGAATAGTCGGGTAATTTTGGAGTTTGATCTCAATCGAACCTCAGCGCTGACTTCGTATCAAAAGCGACGAATCCTGGGGATGTTGGCCCAACGGATTAATAAGCAAGGGATTTTGCGAATGCAGGCCCAAAGGCACCGGTCACAGGCAGCCAATCGTGCCGACTTACTTGAGCGATTTGTAGAACTGCTACAGAAGGCCTTGCAACCCATGAAATACCGCGTGGCCACTCGCGTGCCGACTCGTGTGCGAGAGAGGCGCTTGGAAAACAAAAAACAGCGGACGGAAACTAAGCGTACGCGTCAAACACCGAGAAATTTTGAAGATGCCTAATCGGCCAATCTGATCACGGCAAATAGGATAAGGAACTCATTATGACGACGCATTCTTCCCCTAGATATTTGTCCATCCCAGAGCCGCCTCGGGCGAAATCAATCCCACATACCTTGGAACAACATGGCCAGGTTCGGGTTGATCCCTACTATTGGCTCAAGGATCGCACGAACCCAGAAGTTCTGGAGTATTTGGAGAAAGAGAATGACTATGCCCATGCGATGCGTCAACATTCCGCCAAGGTCGAGCAGACGTTATTTGAAGAAATTAAAAGCCGCATAAAACCGGTGGACCTCTCTGTTCCCTTCAAACAAGAGGATTATGTCTATTACATCCGTTATGAAGAAGGAAAAGAATACGCCTTGTACTGTCGGAAAAAGGGTTCGTTGAGTGGCCCGGAAGAAATCATGATCGATGGGAATACCCTGGCCCAAGGCCATGAGTATTTTTCGTTGGGGAACTGGATGGTGAGTTCTGGGCAAGATATTGTGGCCTTTGCGATTGATACGCAGGGTCGTCGGATCTATTCCATTGGGTTTAAAAATCTTGTGACCGGGGAAATTCTGAACGATGTCATTCCTGCGGTGACCGGGAATATGGAATGGGGTAATGATAATCGAACGCTGTTGTATGCCAGACAAGACCCTGACACGTTACGCTCATATCAAATTTACCGGCATGTCTTGGGACAGGATTCTGCTCTAGATGAATTGGTGTATGAGGAAGCGGATGAAACCTTTTCAGCCTTTGTGGCTAAATCCAAATCCAAACGATATCTCTTGATTGGACTCCATCAAACTGTGAGTAGTGAATATCTCTATTTGAATGCGGATACCCCCGGTGGGGCTTTTCAAGTATTTTGTCCGCGAGAGCGCGGCCATGAATATGATGTGGATCACCTTGGAGAGTATTTTTTTATTCGTACCAATGACCAGGCCAAAAATTTTCGATTAATGAAGGCTAGGGTCAAGACTCCTGAAAAAGCTGCATGGCAGGAAGTGATCCCTCATCGTCTCGACGTATTCTTTGAGGGGTTTGAATTGTTCCGGGAATATTTGGTTGTTGAGGAACGAAAAGATGGACTCATTCATTTACGAATTCTTCATCATGCTGATGAACAGGGACACGAATTAGATTTTGGGGAGCCCGCCTATTTTGCTTCCTTGGGAGATAACTATGAAATCGATACACCTTATTTGAGATTCGGGTATACGTCGATGACCACTCCCATGACGATCTATGATTATCATATGGAAACTCGTGAAAAAGTGTTTCTTAAGCAAGAAGAAGTTCTTGGCGATTTCCACATGAGTCATTATCAGACGGAACGCCTTTTTGCTCCAGCGGCAGACGGGACTTGTATTCCTATTTCATTAGTGTATCGAAAAGGATTTTCACCGAATAAATCGCATCCCCTGTTGCTCTATGGATACGGGTCATATGGAGCGAGTATGGATGCCAGCTTCAGCTCTCCCCGCATCAGCCTGCTCGATCGTGGGTTTGTCTATGCCTTGGCTCATATCCGGGGAGGCGAGGAGCTTGGTCGGGAGTGGTATGAACATGGAAAATTGCTTTACAAGAAAAATTCTTTCACTGATTTTATTGCGTGTGCGGAATTTCTTGTCCACCAGGGCTATGCGGATCCCGAAAAACTCTTTGCGATGGGCGGCAGCGCCGGGGGGCTTCTCATGGGCGCCGTGATGAATATGCGCCCAGATTTGTTCCGCGGCATCGTGGCGCAGGTGCCGTTTGTTGATGTAGTCACGACCATGTTGGATCCGAATATCCCCTTGACGACGGGAGAGTATGATGAATGGGGTAACCCGGAGGACAAGAAGTTTTATGACTATATGTTGTCCTATTCTCCGTATGACAATATCGAAGCCAAAGCCTATCCTCATGTGTTGGTAACGGCAGGTTTGCATGATTCTCAAGTGCAATATTGGGAGCCTGCCAAATGGGTGGCAAAACTGCGTTCACTCAAAACCGATAACCATCACCTATTACTGAAAACGAATATGGACGCAGGACATGGCGGAGCATCAGGACGCTTTAAGCGGTATGAGGAAACGGCCATGATTTATGCGTTTTTCCTGGATCTAGCTGGCGTGCCCCAGGTCTAAGTTTCCACTTTCCTGCGTTGTCATTCCCGATGTACGCTTCCCCTTATTGAGGACAAGTCAAACGTAGCGCTTGCCCCTGCGGAGGCAGGGGCCACGGCAGGGCCAACATGGTGTTGGCCACTTTTGTCGAAGCAAAAGTGGCTCGGCGTACGGGGACGGAACCCCGTTTCATTAATGTGTACAAGATGCAAGGAGTTGGTGAATAACTACTTGGGTCCGTTGAACAAAGCTTTCAGTGGCGTTGCCTGGATCAGTAAGGAGTGAAAAGTGAGGAGTTAGAAGCAGAAAAGAAGAGAAGCGTTCAGAACACATTCAGTCGATGTCCTCTTCTTGGCCCCTTACTTCTTACAACCCACTCCTGACGATCTTTGACGGACTTTTTTGAACATTCCCTTGCTCGCTAATGCCCGAGCTCTCTCGTGCAGGTATGTGCGAGGTGAATCTCAATATTCAGCAGTCCCTTTCTACAAATAGTTTGTTTATAGCTTGGCTGGTTGTCTCGAAATTTCTTCCTGTGTTCCAGTTTGCTTTTTCCTCAAACACTTGACTTTTTCTCTTCACTGCTTATCTATAAGTCAACAGCGACACAGCCTTCCCGGCTGGGCGAGCGAAAGAAGCGTATCAAGTTGAGAGCCACATCAAAGAAGGAGGGAATTGCTATGTTGGTAAAATGGAATCCTTATACTGAATTTGAGCGAACCGTGAATGGGTTGTTTGATCAACCGTTTGGATTGCGTCCTATGTGGGATGATAGAAATGCCGAGAGTCTCCGGTGGCAACCACTTGTGAATGTTTATGAGGATAAAGACCAGGTGGCGATTGAAGCACAATTACCCGGTATTGATCTCAATGAAATTGAACTTTCGGTGAAAGAACAGACTTTAGAGTTACGAGGGGAACGAAAATCCGAGACCGACAAGGCTGAGGATGGCTATCATATACGGGAAGCCAGATACGGAAGTTTTGCCCGAAGTTTTTTGCTCCCGCCTACAGTGAATCCTGATGAGGCGAAAGCGAAGTATGAGAATGGCGTCCTGACCATCACGATTCCTAAACAAGAAAAGGCGAAACCTCGGACGATTCAGATAGAAGCTCAATAAGACTTCCGACTTCGTGTACTCTTCTATGGCAGGTATGACCTTGTAAAAGGTTGTGCCTGCCATAGTTTTTTGTGAAAGAATCGGCCATGCGAGTCAGCTGTTTCTATCAATGTAGAAAAAACACCTAGGCGAAAAGAAATATCTTTTATGCTCCACGAGTCTCAAGAAATTTTGTCTTGCCAGAAGGTTGGAGATTCACTACATTCTTTTTCATGTCAGGTCGTTTTTTTCGAGCAAGAATTCAGCACGTTAAACATTTGACCCAAGATATCCGGGAGGTGACCCTGGAGATGCTTGAGCCTTCAGAGCTGGTCTTTCGGCCTGGACAAGCCATTGCCGTGACGGTACCGGATACCAGTTCACATTCCACAGTTTCCCGATATTTTTCTCTTGCCTCTCCCCCACGATCTTCAAGACACCTTGTCCTTTTGTTGAATAGCCAAGATAAGGGAAAAGGGTCGACGTTTTTACTGGAAAAGGAATTGGGTGCTGAACTTCACATTTCGGGACCCCATGGTTCATTCATTCTGAAAGAAGAACCTGAATGTGGACTTTTGTTTATTGGGACGGGAACCGGGATTGCTCCGTTATGGTCCATGATGGAGACGCTTTTGTCGGAGTCCTGTTCACAATCCATGACCTTGTTATGGGGATTGAGAAGTGAATGTGATCGGTATTATCTTGAGGAACTCGAAGGATGGAAATCTCAGTATAAAAACTTTTCGTATGTTGTCACTCTGTCGCAACCGAGCCCTTCCTGGAAAGGGGAGAAGGGAAGAGTCACCGACCTTCTCCTGGACCTGGATGCCATTCAGGATTCCTCAGCCTATGTTTGTGGAAATCGAGCCATGGTGAAAGAAGTGACCGACCTATTGAAAAGAAAAGGAGTACGAGCCGTCTATCGCGAACGGCACTTAGAAAACCCCTAGGCGTACAGGGTTCGGCCGCCATGTCCACATGATGATGTGCGAGATGGATGCCAGCGTCAACACTATGATGAAGCCCGTTGAGCATTGTGAGACTCAAGGTGGAGACATTGGTCTCTACCTCCATATCCCGTTTTGTGTCAGACGATGTCATTTTTGCGCGTTTTACCTGGTTATGCAGGAAACCCGTCGCATAGAACGGTTTCTTCGTTCCCTCGAAACGGAAATACTGCTCAATTCAACGTATCCAAATGGTACTGGGCGAACGGTTTCGACTGTGTATCTGGGCGGTGGGACTCCGACAGCGTTATCTCCTGCCCAATTATCCTCTGTGCTGTCCTGTGTGGTGAAGGCATTTCCGTTGACGGCTGATTGTGAAGTGACTGTTGAGGCCACACCGGAATCTTTGACGCATGAATATCTTGATGCCTTGCTTGAAGCAGGAGTGTCGCGGTTGAGCATAGGAATACAAACCTTTAACGAAGACGAGCGAACCCGTTTAGGACTTTCCAGTCCCATTGAAGAGGCCACGGCGGGCATTCGACGAGCCAAGTTGGCTGGATTTGGGAATATTAATCTGGATTTGATGTATGGAATTCCCGGGCAAAGTTTTTCCTCGTGGGAGGGCACCCTCAAGGTAGCCTGTGAGTGGGACCCCACGCATCTCTCTTGCTATGGTCTTTCGGTGGAAGAGGGGACTCGATTTGATTCTTCCTTCCGCCGTGGCGAGCTTCAATTGATGGAATCGGACAGAGAACGAGCCCTTCAGTTTCATTCCGTCGAACGACTAGAGGTTGCAGGCTTTAGCCAATATGAAATTTCCAATTGGTCGAAACCCGGCTTCCAATGCCGACATAATCGGCGCTATTGGCGAGGGGAGGAGTATGTAGGGTTTGGTCCCAGCGCCCAATCCTATGTGTCCGGATGTCGTTTTGGAAATGTGTCAAATCTTGAGCAGTACTGTCAGCAACTTGAAAATGGTGAGTTGGCTGTGACTGAACGAGAGCCACTCTCGATTCTTCAACAGCACAAGGAGCGGGTGGTGTTCGGTTTGCGGTTGTTGGAGGGGGTGCCAAACGATTGGTTGGACTTCAAGACACGGGATCCGGCTTGGGCTGGTTCCTTGGCGTCATTTATCGAGAAACAATATCTCGTGCAATCTCCTGAACGTTTGGCTTTGACGGCCAAAGGTCGTCAATTTGCGGATGAATTAGGTGCTCAATTGCTCTAGATCGTCTTGGAGACGTTTGTTCGAGAAAATACACAGGAATGTTACTCAGACAAATCGAAGAGGGCGAGCAGGGAAGCCCCTACCCATAGTAGTGCGCTCAGTGTTAGGCCAAGAATGAGGATGATGCCTATGACAATGGTGCTCACATATACCCAATCGATTAGGGTCGTCACTGGCACAGTAGTTTGAGAATGTCGATGTAGCAATTGGGCATTTTGGAGGTTACTTTTGAACCAGATGGAAAAGAGGTCGCCCATGACGGGAATGGCTCCTATTACCATATTCAACACGATGTTGAGGGACATCCTTAAAATCACAATTCGAGGCACCCCAGCCTTGGTGGCTAAAAACAGGAGAGACGATCCAATTCCATTACTGATAAGGTCGCCTATCCCGGGAATAAGGCCAATGAGCGGGTCGAGGCCAATTTTAATGGTGGTTCCTGGAATGGTGAGGGACGCATCAAGTAATTGGCCTATTGCTTGGGCAATCTGACTGATGTTGTTATTGTTACTCTTTGCTTGGGAATGTTGTTTGGCCCAAGTGTGGTTGGATGAATGAGGACTGTTCGTCATAATGTCCATGTTACCAGGATGAGTGCGATTCGTGTAACCACTATGAACTTCCTCCAACTCTAGGAAAAAGATGCGGATGAAAAACATGCCTTGTTCAACTCGGCGGCCGGTTGCCTTAACGATGAAATTGTTACCGTGAATCCTCCGAGTTCCATCCCGATTGGTCCCAGCCCTGGAAATTCTCCAGGGCCAGCCGTACCGACCCATCGGTTGTCCAAAAGTCGATTTTTAGCCGGGCTGCAATGCCATAAACGATTGTATTTGGAGATTCATTCGCCAGAATTGGCCACTCCTCCTACGCCAGATCGTCGAGCGATCATGGATATGGGGACGGATGTGGGTGTGCTCGCAAGAGAGTTTTTCCCCAGTGGGATATTAGTCGAAGAAACGCATCGCCAGATCCCTGCGGCGTTGAGTCGAACCGCGGAGCTTATTGCCGATCCAGATGTGACGGCTATTTTTGAAGGTGCGTTGGTGTGGCAGGGTATTCTTGTCCGGGTGGATGTTATGGAACGGTTAGATGCTTTGCGGTGGAGACTCATTGAAGTCAAGGCCACCTCTAAGGTGAAGGCTACGCACCTGGATGATCTAGCCATTCAGTCGGCGGTGTTGGAAGGTGCCGGGTTGGTTCTTGATGGGTGTTATTTAATGCATCTCAATACGCAATATGTGTTTTTAGGTGGAGCCTTAAACTTAGAAGAAATGTTTGCTCTGGATAATATGACTGAGGAGGTGCAGGCTCGACGCGAACTGGTTCAACCTCAACTCGACGAGATGTGGCGTGTATTAGCTGAATCCGCTCCCCCCATGATTGCTCCGGATGGTCATTGCCATCAACCCTATGAATGTCCTTTTTGGGATCATTGTACGAAAGACAAATCACGACGTTGGGTGTTTTATCTCCCGGGAAGTTCGAAAATCCAGAATGTTTTGAAACGGGAAGGGGTAGAGACCATGGATGAGATTCCACCCCATATTCCCTTGTCGGATATTCAACAGCACGTCAAAAATAATGTGGAATGGATTTCGCCCTTGTTGCGGGCTCGATTGCAGTCAGTTCGATATCCGGTTCATCATTTAGATTTTGAAACCTTTATGCCGGCTATTCCGGTTTTTCCCTACACGCGACCCTATCGACCGATGCCGTTTCAATGGTCCAACCATATTGAATATGAAGATGGGACTGTGGTGCACCATCATTATTTGTGTACGGATGGACGCGACCCGCGAGAAGAATTAGCGGAGCGTTTATTGGAAAGTTTAGGGGAGATGGGAACCATCTGTGTCTATTCAGAATACGAACGGTTTCTTCTGTTTGCGCTGGGAGACGTCCTCCCTCAGTTCAAGGCGGCTTTGGCCAAAGTGGTGCGGCGCTTGTGGGATCTTCTTTCGGTCATTCAGCAACATTATTATCATCCTGATTTCCAAGGATCCTTTTCGATTAAATCCGTCTTGCCTGCCCTCGTTCCGGATTTGGCCTATAACGATTTGACGATTCAAAATGGCGCGGTGGCGGCGGTGATGTACCAAAAAATGGTGTTTTCTGAAGCCGACCTTATGGAGCGGGCTCAGATCGCTCAAGCGTTGGAGGAATATTGTGGGCGCGATACGCTGGCGATGGTGGAGTTACGTCGAGTGCTGATGGAACGAGTCGGGGGGCTATCGCTTTAAGGTTGCAGATTCATTTCCGTTGACCCATCCTTCTGGCACTGGTAGAATTTATCCCATCCTATCGTGTGCACGCTCCATTGATTTTCTATGCCCTCGTACCACATTTGCCGACTCTTCTTGATTTAACCCTACTGCTTTAATGTAAACATGCTGCACATTTTGGTCCTGCATGGCCCCAATCTCAACTTGCTTGGAACTCGTGAGCCCTCTGTGTATGGGGCGGCAACATTAGCTGAAGTTGACGCGATGCTCATGAGTGTTGGAAAAGAGTTGGGGGTCGCTGTTGAGGCCCGACAATCCAATGTTGAAGGGGAGCTGGTGACCTGGGTTCAGCAGGCTCCTTCTCAATTTCAGGGGTTGGTCTTAAATGCAGGCGGGTATACCCATACGAGTATTGCCATTCGGGATGCCATTGTCGGGGTCGGCCTTCCGATGGTTGAAGTCCATATGTCGAATATCCATGGGCGAGAATCCTTTCGGCGTCGGTCGTACTTGGCTGCTATTGCTCTAGGGCAAATTTCCGGTTTTGGTCCTCAAAGTTATGTGTTAGGTCTTCGGGCTCTCGTCCACGCACTTCAGGATAACCCTTAATCATATCTATTCTTTTTATGAGGAGTACCAGTCGTGATTTCAACTGCTGATTTTCGAAATGGGGCTCGACTTGAGATAGATGGACAGCCCTTCTATATTGTGGAATTTCAACATGTCAAGCCTGGGAAAGGTCCCGCTTTTGTTCGAACGAAGCTGAAGGGATATAAATCGGGGTCCGTGATTGATCGTACGTTCCGATCGGGAGAAAAGTTTGAGGAGCCAAATCTAGATGAATGTGAAATGCAATTCCTCTATAGTGGTGGGGATGACTTTTCCTTCATGGATACGACGAGCTATGAACAGGTCACCTATTCCAAAAGTCAATTAGGTGAAAATGTGGATCTTTTGAAGGAAAATACCGTGGTCAAAGTCTTGTTGTACCAGGGCGAGCCTCTATCCGTGGAGTTACCAATTTTCATGGAACTGAAAGTTGTGGAGACTGATCCTGGTATTCGCGGGGATACGGCATCTGGGGGAACCAAGCCAGCCACGGTTGAAACGGGTGCGACGGTCAAGGTTCCGCTCTATCTTGAGTCTGGAGAAATTATTAAAATTGATACTCGGACACGTGCGTATGTTGAGCGTGTTCGTTGATTGGGTTGAACTCAGTAACCACCCCATTTGAATAGACACCATATGCCAGAATCACCCAGAAGAGAAATTGAGGATCTTGTCGAACTTCTCAATCGGTATCATCTCACCGAATTGGAGTTAGAGAAAAAAGGTGTTCGGATACGGGTCCGGCGTGATCCGAGCCCAACGGTGATACCAGCGTCCGTCGACGTAGTTAAGACGACAGAGAGCACAAATCAAACGGCCTCATCGCCAACAAATCCTTCCCCTGCCGAATCTTCTCACTTTCTCACCGTCACTTCGCCCATCGTCGGAACGTTTTATCGGGCGTCCTCTCCAGATGCCGATCCTTATGTCGAAGAAGGCACGGTTGTCAAAAAGGGGCAAGTCTTATGTATTGTCGAGGCCATGAAACTCATGAATGAGATTGAAGCGGAGGGTGACGGGAAAATTGTGAAAGTGTTAGTGGAGAGCACGACCCCGGTTGAATTTGGCCAACCCCTCTTTCTCATTGACCCACTTTAGTGTACTCCATTCATTTTTGTGTTGGCCTACCATGCAAACTTCCTCTCAATATGTGGGATGCTGCAGATAACCAGATAGCCTGACTCATATCGATGTTCGTGAGGATGAAACGTGTTTAAAAAAATTCTGATCGCGAATCGTGGAGAAATTGCCCTCCGAGTGATTCGGGCTTGTCGGGAATTGGGGATTCGCACGGTCGCTATTCATTCCGAAGTTGATTCACAGTCGTTGCATGTGAAGTATGCGGACGAACATGTTTGTGTGGGACCTGCGGAGGGAGGATTGAGTTATCGAAATATTCCCAATGTGTTGAGTGCCGCAGATATTACAGGTGTCGATGCTATTCATCCGGGGTATGGCTTTCTGGCTGAAAATGCCCATTTTGCTGAAGTGTGTGAATCGATTGGCATCACTTTCATCGGTCCATCTTCTGAGCATATTGCGCTCTTGAGTGATAAGTCCCATGCCCGAGCCCATATGAAAAAGCATGGGATCCCGGTCTTGCCTGGCAGTGATGGAGAAATTGAAGATCCGAAGGCCTGTTTGGCTATGGCCAAAAAACTAGGATTTCCTGTCATTGTGAAAGCCTCAGCGGGCGGGGGTGGACGAGGAATGCGGGTGGTTTGGCATGAAGAAGATTTAGGCCAGGCAGTCGAATCGGCACAATTAGAAGCTCATACCGCGTTTGGGCATGGCGGGGTGTATCTTGAACGATTTTTTGAAGATCCTCGACATATTGAATTTCAGGTAATGGCTGATCACCATGGGCATGTGGTGCATTTTCATGAACGAGATTGTTCAGTTCAACGACGGTATCAAAAAGTAATTGAAGAATCCCCTTCCCCCGCGTTGGATGAGGCCTTACGCCAAAAAATGGGGCAGGTGGCCGTGAAGGTCATGAAATCGGTCAAGTATCGTAATGCCGGGACGGTAGAATTTCTCATGGATGACACGGGGCAGTTTTTTTTCATGGAAGTGAATACTCGCATTCAAGTGGAGCATGGTGTCACAGAGATGGTTACGGGCGTTGACCTTATTAAAGAGCAAATCCGTGTGGCGGCCGGGCAGGAACTTTCCTATAAACAGAAAGATATCCAACTCCTGGGGCATGCCATTGAGTGTCGTATTAACGCTGAGGATCCAGATCGGTTAACCCCATGCCCAGGGACAGTGACGAAATTCTGTGTTCCCGGGGGGCCGGGTATTCGGGTTGATACGGCCATGGATACTACCGGTGTGGTTTCTCCTTTCTATGATTCGATGATTGCAAAGCTTATGGGATATGGACGGGATCGGACGGAAGCGATGGCCCGCATGCGCCGAGCGTTGGATGAATTCGTGATTGAAGGAATTCAAACCAATATTCCCCTTCATCGACGAATCTTAGATCATCCAGATTTCCAAAAAGGCCCCATTTCGACCAGATTCTTGGATCGCTTCCTAACCTTGCAGTCGGTATGACCTCCCTCGGTGCGTCGCGTAACCGCTTCCTTCCTCAACTTGCCGGGCTCTATCTTATTCTTGATCAACATTGGGAATCCCGCTGTTCATTGCTGGATGTGATGTGTGAAGCGGGAGAAATTGGAGTCAAGCTCGTTCAGTATCGCAATAAATTTGGGTCGATGCGGCAAGCCTATGAGGTTGCCAGATCACTTCGGGAGATGGCAGCTAGATTCGGAATGGTCTTTGTCGTGAATGACCGTTGTGATTTAGCTATGGCGGTTCGAGCCGATGGAGTTCATTTAGGACAAGCGGATCTACCGCTCACCCTTGCCAGAAACTTAGTGGGGAAGGAGATGCTCATAGGCGTCTCCACTCATACCCCTTATCAAGTCCAAGAGGCCACTGAGGGTGGGGCCGATTATTTGGGGTTTGGGCCAATTTTCCCCACTGGCACCAAGTCGGACCATGACCCGGTTGTTGGCATTCATGGGATGAAAGAAATTCGAAATCTGACAGCCTTGCCGATTTTTGCAATTGGCGGAATTCAGCCTGACTCCGTTGCTGAATTGTGCGATGCTGGAGCGAATGGGGTTGCGGTAGCTTCTGGAGTCTTAGATGCGAAGGATCGATCTAAGGCGATGATTGACTATTCCTCCCACTTTGTATGAGATGCGTGGCGAGCCGTTCAATTTCCGAATTTTCAGCTAATTGGTTAATGCCATCCCGCCAATTCGTTTCTATTTTTTGACAAAAACCGATCGGGCCAAAAACCGGGACCCTGGACCATTCCTGGATCAACTGCACGGATGAATCTCGTTGCCTGCGCGCAAATGGATTGCGGTTTGGTGGGCAAATTTCATTGAGGAGGACGCCACAGACGGCAATATTGGCACGCTGCAAACTTTCCATCGTGAGCAGACAGTGGTTGACACTTCCTATTTCAGTATGTCCGACAATCAGGCAGGGAATTTTTACTGAGGCGATTAAATCCCGCACCGTGTCTTGTGGCGTAAGTGGTGTAAAGAGGCCACCTGCCCCTTCTATGAGCAGGAAGGCATAGTGTTGGGCAATCCGTTGTATGTGGGAGCGAATGTGAGAGAGTTGAATGGTGATGTTTGTTTCTCTGGCGGCGGCTAATGGTGCGAGGGGTTGAGGGAAGGCATACAGGCACACCTCTTCGAATGGAGGCGCAGGGGAGAGTAGGTGGCGTAAACGTTCGGTGTCGGAACGTTCCAGGGCATCAACGTTCACCCCGGTTTCCAAAGGTTTAAGTATCCCAACTGTTTGCCCTTGTTGAGTTAACGCAAGGACAAGCGCGGCCGTCATCGTCGTTTTGCCAATGTTTGTGTCTGTGCCTGTGACGAAAATCGATTGGGTCGTCATGATGGTAACAATCGTTTACGGGTTGCTCGGGTGTCCATGTTAGAGCCGACTATCAAGATTCCAAACTTGGCCGGAAATGTCGTGAGCGGAGGCTAGGTGATACACACTTTTTGCCACGTGATCAAGGGACGGTGTTCGATGGAGGGTGTGGTTTTGATAGCTCAAGGCTGAATCGGACCTAGGGCTTGATAAGGGAGATGCGTGCCATCCAGGAAAAATGGCATTGACCCGAATATTCCAGCCTCCCCATTCTTGTGCTGCTGTCCGCATCAGTCCCATCAACCCTGCTTTTGATGCGGCATAGGCGGATTGTCCGGGCATCCCCTGTTCGCCTGATCGTGACCCGATGAGGATGACCGCACCGTCTTGTTGCTTTTTAAGGATATGGCCCGCTTCTCGTACAACATAGAAAGCGCCAGTTAGATTGGTTTGAAGCGTGTATTCCCATTCAACCGGCGTTGTTTTGGCTACAAGCTTGGATGAGGCTACCCCAATTGCCCATATCAAAAGCGTGAGAGAGCCATGGTCTTGCATAAAAGAGTGAAAAAGTGTTTGGACTTGTAAGGGGGAAAGGACATCAGCTTGGTACATTTGTACCTCTCCATCAGTTTTGCTAATGATGGAGGCCGTTTCTTGGGCCGCGTCACGATTGCAATGATAGTGAATTCCCACCGACCACCCATGGGACCCAAATTCCGTAGCAATGCTTCGCCCGATGATACCGGATCCTCCAAGTACTAAAATCGAAGGTTGGCCTTTATTTGGGTTTGTGATGGATCTCTCCCTAGGCATAGAGGATATTCTCTGTAAACGATGGTGAGAAGACAAGCCCTCTGTGCCTTTCGTTCGTCATCTTTAATTCAACTTGCTGGTTTTGGAGGGGCTATGATAGGTTCATCCTATATCTCCAATCATGATACGTCCTTTTCATTTTTACCCATCCTTTCGATTAACAGGTAGTCTTTCTCTTCTGAGTCTTTTTTGGCTCGTGTTAGCGGTGCCAGCCCTTGCGACCGACTCCCCCGTATTGGTGATTGAGAGGGTTCATGAGTACTTTCCTGATCAGATAGGAAATGAATGGGTCTATCGTGGGACGATAAACGAAGGAGGCTTGGTCCAGATTGCTGAGAAACCTACTCAGTTTACCAATGTTTCCAAAGTGATGGGCAAAGAAAAACAGGAAGGGGTGGAGGTGACTGTTTTTCACGATACGAATCCCGGCAATCAAGGCCCATCGGATAGTTATTACCGTCGTGATGCCGCTGGCATTCGCTATTATGGATCGAAGCCAGGAACGACATTAGAGCGCCAGTTAGTGCCCTATCAAATCGTGAGGTTCCCTCTGGAAATTCCCAGTTCCTTTGAGCAATTTAATCGAACAGGGCTGGAACTGGGTATGGATATTGACCGAGATGGTGAGGCGGAAAAGGTGGATATTGTTGCCATTTCGTCTGCCCAAGGGCAGGAGACTGTTCGCGTTCCTTCCGGGACCTATCCTGATGCGATTCGTTTGGAAGCCAAGATGACAATGCAGGTACATTTGTCTGAGAGTGGGAAAATCATCCAGGGAACTGATACGATGACGGTGTGGTTTGCCCGTGGAGTGGGGCTTCTCAAATATCATGAACGACAGACGATTCCCTCATCGCGAAGCGAAAATGAGCGGATCGTTGAAGTCACAGAAGAATTAGAAAAAGTCACGTTGGGCACTGATATTGCCTTTTCCCCCTAGGCAAGCTCGCCTTGATCCCCTTCCTGTGCACGAATTCCTTGGGTCATTAACCCCCACATCTTTCTTTCCTTGAAGAAATCTTAGAGCGGCTGTAGGTGGGTTCGAATGGCTAGTCTAGAGACATATGGTTTTTGGTGAGACTCAAGTAGAGCAAAATTATCCTACTTGACTTGCTCCATGGAGAATATTTTTAGTCCTAAAAAATTCAAATGGTTTTTTGCTTGAATGGATTCATTCAATTGGTGCAGGAATGATGTGCTTTTCCTATTATGGAAGAATAGATCTGTATCCCCAATGACCCTGGCCCATTAGCGGCTTTTGCATTTCGAGATTCGTTGCCCTGAAATACTCCCATAAGGTCCGAGGGAGTTCGTGAAGGTGCCTTCAAGGCGTGTGTCGTGGTTGCTAAGCAGTAGGCTATCCTCTTGAATTCCTTGGGGGAAAATCCATTTCAAGTACACAGTATCTCCGTGGATGAGTATGGTGCTGGGTTGAACTTGTGGAGAGGCTTCTTGTCCTGGCGGAATAAACTCCATGGTCGATTTATGATCTCCATGGTTTTGATGGTTATGTATGATCCATTTCCATGTACCGCAAAGTCTTATCAGGGCGTGGTTATGTTGGTCTTGTTGTTCCCATTGTTGGATGGCATACCATGAACTCCACGCCACCTCCTGTGCCATGCTTTCAACATCAACTGCTTGAAGCAGGAGATGGGTGTGAAGCAAGGGTAATATTTTTGAGCCGATATACTTGTGCGTATAGGCCTGTTTATGAACATCGGAAATAGGTTGTGACGCAGGTTGCGTCTCTCGTACCCAATACTCCTGTATTTTGGTTTCAATGCCCGAGAATCCAGAATCAGTGAAGATGTTTATCCAAGATTGGTTAGTTGTCGTTGAATGGGAGGATTCATAAAAATTTGTAAATTGAGCATGCTCATTCTCTGAAAGCAGGATTTCGGAGGTTTTCAGGGGTGATGCCACCAACTTCTGTTGAAATTCAAGGAGAGATTTTAATCCCATTAAGACAGGCTTCGATATGAGCCACTCCTGTTGGGCATCAGAGAGAACAGTTTCTAAGAGGTTCTGGTCGTCCCGTCGCGACGCTGTTTTACGCAACTCTTGAGTATATCCAATCGTTGTAAGGGCTGCCCAAAAAGTTGCAATCTCCCTTTGCTTCTCCTGAGAAATCGAATCTATGGTTTGACTGGTCTTTGAAGGGTTTCGCCTCGGAGCAATATTCTGTGCAGCCTGAGAGGTTGAAGCGATAGTGTTGTGGACTGTGAGCGCTTCAATATCTGAAGAAAGTTGAAGAATTTTCTGGTGATGCTTTTTTAATATAGTTGAAGGGAATTCCGGGCTTTTGGTGTGGTTGGCGCCGATCGAAAGTGGCGGCCATAGGGCGAAGACACAGAACACCATGACAGAAACACTGGGCCACCTGTATGAGGCTGGGTGGGACATGGTGACAACGGCGGGAAAATTCTTTTCCTTAGTCCATTATACACAGGTTGACGCAAATGGACGTCTGGTTACCTACGTCTTTTTGATCAATGGGCTGATAAAATCAATCGATTTCTGGAGAGAGGTTTCCAAATCAGATGCCCGGTAATGTGGGGAGTTAGGATACCAAAACCCCGGTGAGGCTTCAGTGTAGGTCTGTAGTTCCAATGTTTTTCCTGCTTCTTGGGCTGTGCGGCAAAAGTCTTCAAGTTCTTCTGCCGAGCACTGAGGACTTTGTCCTGCTTGTTGCAGCATCAATGGACAATGCAACCCTTGCGCCGTTTCTGGTCCGTCTGGAAGTTTCCCTCCGATAGCAACGGCAGCCTGAAGGCGACGACGATGTGCGGCGGTTTTTATGGCTAATGTACCGCCCATACCAAACCCGATGACCCCATGCCCGTTGCGTACGGTTCGTTCGAGAAGGGTATCTTCCGTCAGGTTGGCATTGAGATATTCAAAACAAGCGTTGATGTCCTGCAGGGCTTGCTGGATATTGAGTTTTTCCATAAGGGCCTCCGCGACTTCTGCGTTGGCGGTGACCATTCCGCCAAGGCGGCCATAGAGATTCGGTACCAATACGATATAGCCATGACATGCCAGTCCCTTGGCCAAGTCTTGAATGGGAGAGGTTAAGCCCCATTGATCATGCAGCAACACGAGGCAGGGCAGAATTTTTTGGGTGACTTGTGGTGCGTATTGAATTCCTTCGACCTGTGGGACTTTATGCATTCGTGTCTCGGCATAGGGATCGACCATTCGATCTTTGTGGGTCTCAAAGATTCCGGTGCTGTTAAATCTCAGGAGTGTGTATCCGATTTGGTCAAGGGAGTAGGCGGTTTCTTGTTGGGGCATGTTTCCTACCTTTTGAAAATTTAATAATCAATGTGCAATAAAACCAATTGAATTTATTCGAGAAAAATGTGAAAAGACTATATCGATGGTCTTTGAAGGCTGTCAAATAATCCATGTATCCTTCGGAGACTTAATTTTTGGTACCCCCTTTGGGAGTGAGTAGGTTTCTTCTGGTGACGGTTTAGTGATCCATGGAGAAGTAATTTCCCGAGGGCTGCAAGCGTATTTGGGTGTGAAGATTGCGAAACGCAATATAATTGATAAAGGCTTTAGTGGGAGAATGGTCTGGTCACAATAGGAAAGATTCTGAAGTCATAGAAATTGTCGATTGAATTGATTATAAAGGAGGTTTTTCGATAGTCCTGGTGAGGCTACTTTCTGATTATGATTAGACCTTGGCTATCTAAGGAACATCCGGTGAAAACTTTGGCAAGAATCATATTAGTTTGACGCAACGCCCATTTGTCTTTTTTTTTGTTAATGCCCGTAATCTAGCGGGCAATCCTGCCTTACTCTCATATCAAAAATTTTCGTCAAAATGGCTGGCTAGAAAATTTCATTAGGGAATATTGCCAATGATTAATCATCTCATGTAAAATAGCCCGTGCTCATATTGTTAGCGTAGGAGGATGGTGGCCTTTACACCTTGAAAGGATTAGACCATATGGAGCGGCGAGTGACCTCCCATACGGAAGAAGAAGAAATGAATCAACGCCGGCGTCTTTTGACCCTTGCTCGAAAAGGGGATCAAAAGTCTATTGATCTACTTTTTGAGCTATACCAAGTGAAGGTGTTTTCGGGAGATGAATTAAAGAAAAAAAAATTACCCTCATTCCCCATTCTCAAACCGTCCAATGGAGCGGGAAAGAAAAGTGCTTCAAAGGGTTCCTTGAAAAAGGAAAAGACCTTGAATCAAGCCTTGTCACCTGTAAAAGCTGATGGACATTCTGTGGGGAAGCAAAAGTTGGCTTCCATTGGGTCTTCAAAAATAAAGACAAAAGCTAAGGCGACCAAATCAGTCTCAAAACAACCTACCAAAACAATTCTTAAAAAAGACGCAGTGGTTAAAGGGGGCAGTACCCCCAAGAGAAAACAATCGCCTAAACAGTCTCAACCGCAAAAGGTTGCGTTGGTGAAAAAACCGCGAATTGCCAAGAAGAAATGAGGTAGGGTTTTCAAAAAGTTCAATATCGAACTTCAATGCGTAAGCCCCCTGATGCCAGTTTCTTAGCTATGTCATCGGCTTGTTTAATCTCACCCTGGAAGACGATGGCGCTTCCCTGGTGGTCAATTTTCCAAGCCAACTCAAAGGCTTTTGAAGGAGTCATGCCTGGGATGATCTGGCAGAATAGGGAGATTACTTCCTGGTATGTGTGGCAATCGCAATTGAAGACGATAACTTCAGCCTCAAAATCCTTCCCTGTTCCTACATCGGTAAAGTCTTGAGTGTACGGAACATCAACTGTGTTGCCAGCTATAATATTCATCATGTTGCATTGTAACAATGGGATCGTTCCCTCTCAATGTTTTTAGAATTAAGATCCGGCTTGGTTGCGACATAACATAAAGCTTGTCCTGAACTAAGCCGAAACCACTGTGGAAAGATAAAAAGCTATAAATGTAAATAAGGGTGGTCATTTTTCTAAGGAGTAGCGTGTGGCTAAAACAATCCTAGTGACAGGGGCTGCCGGTTTTATCGGGAGTCATGCGGTAGAACGGCTGGTTCGCCGAGGAGATCGAGTTATCGGTCTGGATAATTTGAATGATTATTATGATCCAGCTCGCAAAGAGGCTAATCTTCGAGAGGTCAGGGACCAGGCATTGGCAAACCATTGGCCGGGAACCTTCGAGTTTCTGAAAGGCGATATTCGGGATCGAAAATTAGTTGGTGATCTTTTCTCAGATCAAAAAATTGACGCGATCGTTCATTTAGCTGCCATGGCAGGTGTACGAGTCTCTATTGACGATCCCGGTTTGTATTATGATGTCAATGTGATGGGGACGCTGGCGCTGTTGGATGCTTCAGTTGGGCGACTCGGTAGTAAGTCAGATCATCAAAAATCAAACTTTGTATTTGCCTCAACTTCTTCGGTCTATGGAAATACCCAAACTGTGCCCTTTGTTCCTGAAGATTCCTGTGATCGGCCACTAGCCCCATATGCTGCCAGTAAACGAGCGTGTGAGATGCTCGGGTATACCTATCATCACCTGTATGGATTGGATTGTACTGTATTCAGATTTTTTACTGTTTACGGGCCGCGAGGGCGACCAGATATGATGGCCTATAAAGTTTTGGATAATATTTTTACGGGATGTGAGGTCCCGCTTTATAACAATGGGAATATGTACCGTGACTGGACCTTTGTTGACGATATTGTTAGTGGTCTCGTCTCTGCGGTTGATCGTCCCTTAGGCTATGAAATTTTGAACTTGGGGCGTGGAGAGCCGGTGTTGTTGTCTGATTTCGTGAAAGGTATTGAACGATTGGCAGGACGCACCTCAAAATTAACCGCGGCGCCAATGTTAGATGCGGATATTGCCTATACGTTTGCCGATATTTCTAAGACAAAAAAATTATTAGGTTATGATCCACAAACCTCAGTGCCTGAAGGAGTTGAGCAGTTTTGGAAATGGTATCAAGCGGCGGTGCTTCCTTCGTGATCTCTGAAAGAACCGAATGGAGGGCACTTAATAATCCTCAATTTTTACCCTGGTTTTAGCACTTGCTTAGGCAGTCCTTCTCTATCCTAGTCTCCTTTCCTCTTCCTTATGTTTCTAATCAGGGATGCACCTGATTTTTTTTTAGGGAAATAGGTTTCTCTTCGTTCCTAGGCTTCTCCCCTCCGATTTTTGATTTGCCAAGGTAGAGTTTCTTAATTTTCAAAATGTCCTTGCTTGTTGTTAGTTTTAGGTGATTCAAGAAGGTCATGGTCTTTTATGAATAGTCCTTAAGTTTCTGGGAAATTGACCGATACATGCGATAATAGGCTTTTTACAGGCTGGTTTGCATAAATAGCATTGTTGCTGGACAAAGCCTGTGAGGTACCCAATGATCAAGAAACGAATGGATCCGGCAATCATTATACCAGGAGGATATTATGTGCTTGAGCCCAAACAGGAGTAGGTTTTTCCTTATTATTGCGTTGGCGATGTTTTTGGCCTCAGGGTGTAGTGGGCATTCTGTTAAGTATGGAGCCAATTCCGAAGGCGATGGCATAGGATCAGAGGGAGACATGAGTGCGGCTTCTAATGGCATTTTGAATGGCACGGCACGCAATCCTGATGGTACCCCCATTCAGGGAGGAACCGTTGATGGGAATAATCCGTATTTGCAATCAGGGCAGGGAACGCCAATCGCTAATGGCGAAACAAATGCTGAAATGGAAACTAAAGACAAGAATTTTTCTATTTCCGAAGCTGGATCAAATTATGGACGTCAGTTTGATGGAGTAGACGGAAGTGGCCCTGGCTATGGCGGTGTTTCTGGATTTGGGAGTGGATCGGCTAATTCGAGCAATCCTGATCCTGAAGCCTGGGCCAACGCCTATCTTCGCGGAAAAGGAAGTAGCCAAGAATTCTATGGAGATTTATCAGGGAAAAATGATAACTCGTCAATGGAAAACAATGCTGAAGCTTGGGCCCAGGCCTATGTCAAGGAAAATGGCGGGCCTTCACCTGAGCATGTCACATCCGAAATTCAAATTGCTCAAGCGAAGGGAAGTCAGGGATCCGATCCTATTGGAGTAAGTGAATCAAATGGGGAGTATATAAAGATTCGTGACACAAGTCCGAGTTATGAAGGGCGTGTCCAGGATATTTATTTTGCGTTTGACAGTTGGAGTATTTCTGCCGAAGGGGCAAAGTATTTGGAAGAAGATGCAAAATGGTTACATGCTAATCCAGAAAAGGCTCTGACTATTGAAGGGCATTGTGATCAGCGAGGAACGCAAGATTATAATCTTGTACTAGGGAAGAAACGGGCAGAGGCTGCGAGGGAATATTTAATCAATTTGGGGGTTCAACCCCATCGGATCAAAATTGTCTCCTATGGAAAAGAACGCCCATTCTGTCAACATGATAACGAAGCCTGTTTCCAGAAAAATCGCCGGAATCATATGGTTGTTCGTATGAATCAATCTTGATTTCCTGGATGTCCTTATTGGGCTATTGAATGCCCTGTCAACCTGGGTCAAAGGAGGATGCGAATTATTCGCATCCTCCTTTTTTATTACCTCCATATTTCATGACCCATCTATTCTTGCTCTGCACTCGTTGCCTCCGGTTTAGTAATTCCTCGAAATTAGCCAGAGAATCTTGCACCGATTTTGGGGGAGTGGTACAGTCAGCGCACCTAGCTGATTCCTGCCGGAGTGGCGGAACAGGCAGACGCAAGGGACTTAAAATCCCTCGGGCTTAACGGCCCGTACCGGTTCAAGTCCGGTCTCCGGCACCAAATAAACCAACATCCTCAGGCCGAGGTTTGTCGGGTAGGGAAGCCCCATACAAATGGCGTTGAAGCGTAATTCTAGATTGGTGAGTCAAGGCTTGCCGATTAGATTCCTGGATGTTTTCTGATGCGGAAATTTCTCCTCATTTTCTGTAAAGCATAAGCGTTCCTCTGGTTGGCAACCAGGTAGCGTGACGGGTCAGTTTTCCCCAATTGGTGGTCTTCCCCCGATTTCGTGGACAGGTTAGTGAAGAGTTTCTGATGCCTGTTTCGCATAGGCTTCGGGCGACAACCCCTTGACGTAGGAGTGATGGCGCTGACGATTATAGAACCGTTCCATATAGTCAAAGATATCTGTCCGTGCTTCCGCCCGGGTCCGATAAGACCGCCGATGGACTCGTTCTCGTTTCAGTAACCCAAAGAAGCTTTCTGCGACGGCATTGTCATCGCAATTGCCAACCCCACTCATACTGCTCACAATTCCGTGCGTTTTCAGAAACGCTTGAAACTCCTGTGCCGTATATTGCGTCCCCCGGTCCGAGTGCAGAATCACGGCTTCTGAAGTGGTTCGTTGCCGGACGGCCATCAGGACGGCTTGGAGCACAATCTCACGGGCTAGGTGGGGTTGCATCGACCAACCAATCACCTGCCGAGAGAATAAATCAAGCACGACCGCCAGATACAGCTACCCTTCGGCTGTCCGGATGTAGGTAATGTCGGTGACCCATTTCGTATTGAGCGCCTCAGCGCCAAAGTCTCGGGCCAGATGATTCGTCACATCTTGAGGGCGGATGCCAGACTTGCCCCTCCGCCAGCGTGTTCTCGCTGGAATCCCCTGTAACCCCTCCTGCTTCATCAGTCGAGCCACACGATGTTTGCCACAGACGTGCCCCCGCCCTTGTAGTTCCTGCCACAGCTTGGGGCTTCCATAGACTCCATCACTTTCTGCATGGATGCTTCGAATCTCTTGGGGCAATTGCCTATTCTCCCGCGCCCGACGACTCAAAGAACGGCGTTGGCTGGCATAGTACCCACTGGGTGAGACCTGGAGGAGCCGACACATCATTCGGATCGGAAAGACGTTACAACAACGAGCCATCACGGCATACCTTGCGGCGTGTCCCTGGCAAAGAAGCCCGCCGCGTCTTTTAAAAAATCCCGTTCTCGCTTCACGCGAGCCAACTCGCGTTTGAGCCGAGTCATTTCTTCATCTCGGGGAATGCCCTGGCCTCGAAACGCCTGCGGTCCCCCCTGCTTCTGTTCTCGACACCACCGACTCAACACATTCGTATGAATCCCTAAGTCCGCAGCCACTTGCGTGATAGCCAAGTTCGCCCCGGTCGCCATCTGGACGGCCTCGTGTTTAAATTCCTTCGAAAATCGCCTTCGCTTTTCCATGACACACCTCCTGGCTCATAATGAACCTTTTCGAATGTGTCCACAAAACTAGGGGAAGACCAATTGATTCTCTGTCGTTGTAAGCTTTTACATTGAATTGTTGAGTCGAAGTAGGCAGAGGTTCTAATGGTTATAGTCTATGGGAAAGCTAGGCTATTAATATTGGTAAATTCCGTTGTACAGGTTTTTCCCTACCCTTATTGGTGAATTGTATTTTTATAGTTAAAAGGATTCACTAGGGGCAAGATCTGGAAAAATACAATGGAGGTAGGCTCTATGCTTCAGATTAAAGAACGACGTCATTGCCAGTTAAAAACTATTACCCTTATTGGCGAGTTTGATCGAAAGGCTATGACAGGGATTCAAGCAAAAATTGTGTCGGCACAAGAAATAGGGCATCATCACATTATTCTGAATTTCTCGAGGGTAACAGAGATTGATCCGTCCAGCCTTAATGAACTTTTTCTTTGGTATCATAATTTGAAATCCAAGAAGATCACTGTTTGTGTCGTAAAGCCTTCCCCCTACATTCGATATCACGAGGATTGGAATCATCTTGGTGAAATAATTTCAATCTTTAATTCGCTAGATGAAGTAATAGATTCAGAGGATCTTAATTGACATGCGGTAGTCTGGTCTTTCCTTGGTGTTTGTGCAGGTTAGGTAAGAACTTTGGCCATGCTTCGTTTCCGTGGACACTCACCCCAATGTTGTGTACTTGTACAGTATGTCGACAACGCATTCAACATGGTTGCAACTTACACAGACTCGCCCGGCTAACACGATTCTTTATGCCTTCTCCATCTCTCAGGTTTCTATACATACCTTGAACTTTTGTCCTGATTACATCTAGGTTCAATTTTCACCGACTCCTTTTGATCAGAATATTGGTTTTCCCTAGGCCGGGTCCTGTCATGTTTTAGGAGGCACTCCGGCGATTAGGGGTGATTGTTCAATTTAAATTTATAGTCCCGATGAGAGATTGTGGGCGGTAAACGGTTTGTTGTTATAAGCTAGGTTGATGGGGTCAGGTCGGGTGTGAAAGTATTGCTTTCCTCAATTTCAGTATTTTCCCAATGTTGTATTGGGAATTTGACGCTGATTTCCAACATGAACCACCCAATGAACGTTTTTCCTCCATAGGAAACAAAGCGAAGGATGCGGTAATCTTATGGAGCATCACGCAATGGAATTAGTAACTGCGGAATATGACTCTTGCCCGCCAAGAAATGTGATTAATTCCTGGGCTCTTAAAATTGTATCTGTGGATTGTTGCAAGTAGTTTATTGAAGATTGATGTGGAGGCTCTCCGCCCCAAAAATACTCAACCAACCAACGAGCTAGTTCCGTTTTAGAAAAATATCCCCTCAATGAGATTTTTCCAGTCTTTGTGCCAGGGTGCGGGGATTTAAGAGGCCTAAGGCTGTTCCCGTTCTTGCTGCTGCAGTTGGAATGTATTTTTTTCTGTTGGAGTTGCTGGACAACGCTACGTTGAGTTTCCGGGAAGTGGTCTATACATTCATTGTGAAGATATGAGATCCGTGAAAAATCTTTTATGAACCGTCGCAATGGTTGAAGCAGATAGCGGATTAAACTTTCTCAAAGAAAGCTCTGTACGTCCTATGTGATCTCAATGGAAATGGCTTTGCCGCAGTCCAAGCATCTTACGAGGGTTTCAGTGCGCGACACCAATCGGATATTTCGTGAACACCCTTCACAGTACAACCCACCTGGGCCATTGAAACGAAAAAAATACGTTGGAGCAATCGTCCCCCATTTTCCGGTTTGGATGAGGGACCAGGCCTGGTTCTCACGACGCATTGATTCTTGTCCTTTCTTTAGATGGTGAATGAATCCTCAGTCTTAGGTTCTCGTGACCGATTACTGAGGGGGAAAAACAATAATAATGGGCAACTGATTCGATTATTGAAAATGAGATTCTGGCTCTGTTTTCGCCTATATTTAAATGGTCTGTCGTTTGGGGGCTCCCTATGGTTCATGAGTAAAAGCAATCGGAATGCCATGAAATCTTATAATATAAATTCGGTCCTTCTGGATTTTATAACCATTTGATTAAACAAAAGAAAATAGCAAAATGAAGGAGGGATTGTTGGGGTTTTTGTCTGAATGGGAGAGTTGAGGAAGCCGCCTGACTTGTATCTTATTGGATAAGAAATGTTTGTTTTCTGCCACCTTTTTTAAGTCGAACGAAAAAAATAATTTCAAATTATTGGAGACTGAAATGATTCTGGTGCGAAGCGGGTCTAAATTTTACAGATAAAACTTTTAATATGAATCCCGGCATGAAAAGTTGAATGGGTAAATGAGAGAATGGAAATTCTCGGGGAAGGTACATGAAATTAAGCTGATATCACTGAGAATCGATGTAGTTGTATCGTGCATGTTGGAGAAGGGGCAATGCCCTATTCTTCAAGATTTGCCCTCCCACCGTGTATGCCGCAAAACGAGATAGCAAATTGGAAATTAGGAGTGTTTTGGAAATGGGAATTTGTTGATGGCAAACTCGGACCAGGTCGTCCGGCCCCATTATCCAAAGTTGTAGATTCTTTCTACTGGCAGAGTGAGATGAATTCAGTCCTGAGTAATGTGTGTCGGGAGTTGCGCTATCGATACTACCAAGGTAAGCAGAGATATGGATGAAAGAACAAAAGGAAGAAAAATGAATGTATATCTGCATCCCGAAGTGGGGCCTTCATTTGAATTTCAGATAGAACATTTTTTCCCATGTGGAAAGGGCTGCATCTTATTGGAATGGCCCTGAAAGGCTAAGGATATTCGAAGTATTTTCAAAATTATCGAAAATTTCACCGAATTCTTTAAAGGTTTCCATAGACCATAGATTATGCATGAGCCTTTAAAGACTGGCACATAGGTTGCTGAGAACCCAGGTGAGGTATATGGATAAGCACAATTTGCTCAGGGCGCAGGCTTGCTTTTCATGGACAAAAGAGGAGACGTCCAATGTTAGTCATGACAAAATGGGAGAAAACTACGCGAATTTTATTTCTATCGGGGCGCTTTGATAAAAGTGCGCGGGTGCCAGTGGAAACTGCATTAGCTGAAGGAGAAGGCCATTCATGTACGCATGTCATTCTTGATTTTTCAAAAGTCTCGTCATTGGATAGTGCAGGTCTTGGAAAACTATTGCTCCTCTATCATTCGTTGAGAAAAAAGGGTTCAGCACTCACGATTAGAAATCCTCGTCCGGCGGTTGAGGAATTGTTGCATCTGGTGAATTTAGCAACGGTCATCCCAATCGTACAGCAGAGGCAAGCCGTTCGGTCTGTTGCGTAAATGCCTAGAGGAAGAATGTGGTCGCGATCTTAAGTTGCCAATGGAGAACACCGAAAAGATGGTCCAGTTATGAATTCTGTGCCGGCACACTCTCCTCATCTGTCCCATATGCATATTATTACGCTTGGAGCATGTTTAGATGCCCAGGCTGAGCATCGCTTGGAAGCAGCCGTGTATCAGGCTCAGGAGGCCCATGGCCGGCATATTCTTCTGGATCTTCAAACGCTGACCATCATTGATAGTCGTGGATTGGGGAAACTTTTTTTGACCTATCATCATCTCAATCGTCAAAACATCCGCTTGAGTATGGTGAACCCGAGTCCGATGGTGCGGGAAATGTTGGAGTTTGTGAATTTCCCCAAGTTGGTGCCCATCTATGATTCCTTGGAGGAGATTGCTAGCCACGAGCAGGATACTTGAGGTGGACTACGACTTCATGGAAAGCCACGGATCTAGAGGTTAGCAGTTTTGTATATTGTACAAAGATCCTCGGGTTGCTTTTCCAGCACATGAGAGGCACATTCTCTTTGTGAATGATGGCTTTAGGGTGAAAATGTCCATAGGAAGGATAATAAACACCTAAGATTTTCCACAATTCTGCATTATTCGCTCAAGAAACCTGATAACAGAACCGAAGAATTCCTCCGAACGGACTTCATGAAGGAGATGTTCTATGTATATCAAAACTGCCCCTAATAATTCCGAAGGTCCTTCGCAGACACGCCTTTTTCACCAGGATCCGGACATTCGTTTGGATGCGGCCCTTCAATTAGGTAGTGACACAGATCGAATTGCCGATCAACGATTAGCCCTAGAGGCGTTAACGACGGCGCTGGAAGATCCCTGTTCGACGGTTCAAGAAGCGGTGTTGCAATCCCTCATGCGCATGAGTGTAAGGAACGGATAAGGTGCTAGCCAGAAATTCCTCCTCCCTGAATCTAACCATGTATCATGTTTTGTTTCTTGATTGACTCCCTTTTCTTCTCTCCCTAGAATTCCAGCCGGATCATACCTCATTTTTCCCCTGAACAGAGAGGGTGTCTTCTGTGCTCTCTACGGTTGTCCTTGAGGATGTACGAAAAACGCATGGGCAGGTGGTTGCTGTTGACCATGTATCTCTGAGCATTAGGAGCGGGGAGTTTTTTTCAATAGTGGGGCCGAGTGGCTCAGGAAAATCAACGCTCTTGAGATTGATTGCGGGATTGGATAGTCCGGATTCGGGCACAATTACTATTCAAGAGCGAGTGGTCAACTCCGATCCGCCCCATATCCGCCCAGTCAACATGGTGTTTCAACAGTACGCCCTATTCCCCCACATGACGGTGTTTGACAATATTGCCTTTGGGTTGAAAATGCAGCGACAAGGAACTGCAACGATCCGATTCGCCGTCGAACAAATGGCCATGCTCGTTCGCCTAGAAGGAAAGCTTCAACGATTTCCCACGCAGCTTTCCGGGGGAGAGCAACAGCGGGTCGCCTTGGCCCGAGCATTAGTAAATCGTCCTGTTGTCCTGCTGCTGGATGAACCCATGGCGGCACTTGATCAGCAGTTACGACAAGACATGCACGTGGAGTTGAAGCGTCTCCAGCACGAAGTGAAGGCCACCTTTATTTGTGTCACGCACCAACAGGATGAAGCGCTTATGCTATCAGATCGAATAGGGGTCATGGTTGGGGGAAAACTCTTGCAGGTAGGGACTCCTCAAGAAATTTACGAGCGACCAGCATCTTCTATTGTGGCCAAATTTATTGGGCGATCCAATTCTCTTTCAGGAACAATCGTCCGAATAGAACAAGATGTCTGTTGGATAGAGTCCGAACATTTTTCTCCCCTGATCGCCTGTTGTTCAAGTAGTGTGAAGCCAGGTCCCGCTCTGCTCCTGGTTCGTCCCGAACGCGTGCATCTTATGATTGACCATGTTCATCCTGAGTACGACAATACACTTTCCGCTGTCGTGGAACATCGCGCCTATCATGGGAGTGAAGTGTTCTATCAATGTCGTCTGGAGAATGGGGCAGTGTGGACGGCCCGTGTACCCGTGGTTGAGGATCAGGCCACCCCTTTCGCTCCTGGTCAAACGCTCTATCTTCAATGGGCGGCCCATGAAGGGGTCGCTCTCCCTTACTCGTTGAGTTGATCAGCATTTTTCTGTGACACCCCCTTCCACACAGGCTTGGCCGCTTCCCCTTCAATTCGGCTTCTGGGCCGCAGGGGTATTTTTACTACTTTTCTTCGTGTGGCCCTTAATGATGGTGTTTGGGGTCAGTTTGGCGAGTCGAGGTCTGTATGGGGGAATTGAATGGGTCGGGACAATAGACAGCTACCGACGTCTGGCCGATCCATTAATTGGCGTGATTTTCCTGCGATCCTTGGTCTTTGCCTGTATAACGACTCTGGCCTGTGGGGTCATCGGTTTTCCCTTGGCCTATTTAGTCGCAAGGACATCGACTCGCTGGCAGTGGGTGCTGCTTATGGTGGTGATGATCCCCTTTTGGACAAATTTTCTGGTGCGCACCTATGCCTGGATCCTCATTTTACGGGCGGATGGTTTAGCCAACGGCGTGCTCCTCCAGCTAGGGCTCATATCAGAGCCACTTTCATTAGTGTTTACGGACTTTGCTGTGGCTCTCGGGTTGATCTATGGCTATCTGCCCTTCATGGTTTTGCCGCTCATTGTGGCCATTGAACGAATTTCCCCCCAATTGGAAGATGCTGCTTGCGACCTGTACGCGTCGTCGAGTGCGATGTTTCGGCACGTGGTTCTGCCGTTGAGTAAGCCGGGCTTTTTGGCGGGGGGCGTTCTTGTCTTTATTCCATCCCTTGGGGCTTTTATCACTCCCCATTTGTTGGGAGGCGGCCAACACATGATGATTGGGACTCTCATTCAACAAGAATTTCTCATATCACGAGATTGGCCATTTGGTTCGGCCCTTGCTTTCGGATTGATGGGTTCGGTCCTCATGGTATGGTTTCTCATCAATCGGACTGGTTTTGGAAAGGATCTATCATGAGACCAGTGTCAAAACCTCTGGTGGTTGCCGGGATTCTGACCATACTTTTTTTATATGTGCCCATCATTATTTTGGTTGGACTGTCGTTTAATGCTTCGACGATGGGCGTCACCTGGAAGGGGTTTTCACTCCATTGGTATCAAAAATTATTTGCGGATGCTTCAATTATAGAAGCCACGGTCAATAGTCTTGTAATTGCAGGGATTTCCACGACCGGTTCTCTGCTGTTGGGCCTTGGGGCGGCCATCGGCCTGGAGAAGTGGCGAGGTCGGCATGTCGCATGGCTGAACACACTCATCGTCTTGCCTCTGGTCATCCCAGAAATTTTACTGGGGGTCGCGTTATTAATGGCCTTTGTGCTGTGGGGTGTGCCTTTAGGCTTTGGTTCGATCATTATTGGCCATATGGTATTTAATTTACCCTTAGTTGTGGTCATTCTTCGAGCCCGCCTTCGAAAATTAGACTCTGCTTGGGAAGATGCGGCGAGAGACTTAGGCGCTTCATCATGGCAGGTTCTGTGGCATATCACGTTGCCCATGTTGCGGCCGGCGATAATCGGAGCGGCGCTCCTGAGTTTGACCGTCTCGTTGGATGATTTTGTGGTCACGTTTTTTGTGGCCGGGCCCGGAGCCACAACTTTGCCGCTCAAAGTGTTTTCTATGATCAAAACAGGAATGACTCCGGAGGTGAATGCCTTGTCGGCGGTCATGGTGGTGGTCTCAATGCTTTGTGTTGGATTGTCATGGTTCTTTCAGCAGCAGGCATCGTCTTCCGCAATCAAAAATGTCCAATCTTCATAAGCCCATCACATTTTCTCTATGGGTCGTCTTACTCCTCGGGGTCGTGGGGTTTGGTGGTTGCTCCGATTCTCCCTCCTCCTCCTCCTCCTCCTCTCAATCACGTAAACCTGATCGGCCTCGGCTTCATTACTTTACCTGGTCGGATTATGTCGATTCGGAGATCCTGGAGGCCTTTGAAGCCAGTCGAGGCGTACGTGTGGTGGTCGATACCTTTAGTAGCAATGAAGAGCTATTGGCCAAAATACAAACGGGTATGACTGGTTATGACGTGGCAGTTCCGTCTGATTTTATGGCCGGGATTATGGGCCGACTGGGCCTTTTGGCACAGTTGGATTTGTCACGAATTCCGAACGTTCAAAATTTGGAAAAGCATTTGAGTCAATTGCCATTTGATCCGACGCAGCAATTTGCCATTCCCTATTTATGGGGCACTGTTGGCATTGGCTATAACTCAAGTGTGGTGACCGAGGTGCCAACCAGTTGGGATGTGCTATGGGATCCTCGGTATGCCGGTCGTATCAGTATGTTAAATGATCAACGGGAGGTATTGGGGCTGGCATTGCGTGCCTTGGGCCACTCACTCAATAGCCGTAATCCTCAAATTATTCGACAAGCCAAAGAGCGGCTTATTCAACAAAAGCCACTGGTCAAGGCCTATACGAGCGAACAATTTGATCAGCTATTGGTCTCCGGTGATGTGGTACTCGCGCATGCGTGGGGAGGACCGGTGGCACGGGCCATGCGGGAAGATTCCTCAATTCGGTATGCAATTCCACAAGAGGGTGGGACTATTTGGGCCGATTGTTTGACGGTTCTTGCCAGCTCTAAGCAGAAGAAGTTGGCCATGGATTTTATTGATTATTTATTGAGTGAATCCGTCGCCGTCAAAACGTCCACGCGCCTGTTATTTGCTTCCGCGAATAAACATGTCCGTCAGCAACTGCCTCAAGACATTCGAGGGAATGTGGCGGTATATCCGCCTGATGAAGTACTTCCTAGAATGGAATGGTTGGAAGATGTTCAGGAAGCCACTCGTGACTACGATCGAGCGTGGACCGAGCTGAAGGTGCATTAGGAAAGATGAAAATGTTCATTTTTCGCCATCCCTGATGATCGTGGCTTGACCCATTTAGGGATCTGCCACTAGACTCAAACACGCACGGTGTGTTTGATTTGAGACTGACGAAAGGGTATCTCATGATTTTCCCAACAATGCCAAGAAATCCCTATTTCCTCTGTCTGGCCTTGATCTGTTTCTTGGGCCATGGGGTAGTGTTTGCAGGACAAAGCGAGAATCATCCTCGGATTCTGTTCACCCAGCTTCCCTATGAGCCGCCTCCACAGCCGGACTATACGCCTGGGGAAGATGCGACCCCGGCTCCGGAACAATTAAATGCGCAGGAACAGGAGCGCCTGACTTCTCTTGTACCTTTATTGGATGGGAACCAAGAGCTGTGGGCCATTGGAGAATTTGTTCATTTTGGAAGCCATTCCGTTCCACATTTAATCAAAGCCTTGAAATTGCCGGGGTCTCGAATACGGTTTAATGCGGTGGAAACCTTGTCGATGATTAAAGATCCCTCGGCTGTTCCAGCTTTGGTCGAAGTGGCCTTACAGCCGAATGAGGAATCTAAAGTTCGTTCACATGCCTTACGGGTGGCGACTCGCCTGGATCCGAATCAAGTGATTCCGGCGATTGAAGGTATGGCAAAAGATCCTAATTCTACTATTCGCAATACAGCCGCCTTTGAAGCTCGGTATGTGCACCGCAAAGAAATTCTTCCTATTTTGATTGGTGTGATTCCGGACCAGGAACAATATGTGTCCATCACGGCGCGAGATTCATTCTGGATTCTCACCCGATTTAGTGGGCCCATCCATGATTGGGAAATTTCCACACAGGAACAACGAAAAGAATGGGCGAAAGAATGGTGGGCATGGTGGGAAGACAATAAAACACGATTTGATAGTGGATCGGCTCCAACGAATCCACCTCAGCCCCCTGCTAATCTGAATGCGAGTTAATCGCGGGCGTAATTTTTACGCTTCGATGTTTTGGTAAATTTTCTGATACTATTTGATGTGGGATATCAATGTTGATTAAAAGGAGTGACCTGGTATGGCCGTGCTACCGATCGCAAAAATAGGAAACCCGATTCTTCGGAAAGTGGCGAATCCTGTGGATCCTGCCACAATAGGAAGCCGGCGCTTCCAACAATTTCTTGATGATATGTTTGAAACGATGGTTCATTTTGAAGGAATTGGATTGGCCGCACCTCAGGTGGCGCAATCCGAACAAGTCGTGGTGATGGAGTGTGAGGGGAGCGATGGCATTCCCAAGACCGTCCTGATTAACCCCAAAATTGTATTCTATGGTCCCACCCAACAAGAAATGTGGGAGGGATGTCTGAGTATTGATAACATGCGAGGAAAAGTCATTCGGCCATCGATGGTGCGGGTACAGGCGTATGATCGGCATGGTATTCTTCAGGATATCGAGGCGAATGGTCTGTATGCGGTCTGTATTCAACATGAAATGGATCATCTGCTTGGGAAGCTGTTTATTGATCGAATGACTGACTTGTCCACGCTGACTCAGCTGGAAGAGTTTGATGCCTATTGGAAGGAAGAATCATCCCCGGTGATTTAACCCCTCGTGAGTAAGAGCCGCTTCCCTCTTTTCTCCTTTGACCCACATCTGTCGATTATCGACGCGGGCTCTTGGGTTTCTCTCTCTCCAAGACTTGGTGCCTGTTATAAAAAACGTCTCGTGAGTCTTCTGTGAAATCCCTTCTTCGTTTTATCAGGTATCTGCGTCCCTACCGCGGGTTAGTCGGGTTGACCTTTTTCTTCGCCGCTCTAACCACGGGGCTGGAACTTCTCCCTCCCTGGTTGATTAAAATTTTGATCGATGACGTTCTTCCAGCAAAGAATGCAGATGCTCTGTTATGGGTGCTGATTGGACTCGTGCTTGCTTATGGTCTAAAAAATCTTTCGAATTCTCTTCGCATCCGGTTTAATAACATGCTGGAACAACGGGTGGTGCATCGTCTGCGTCAAGAAGTCTTTGAAGCGTTACAGCGATTGTCCTTGACCTATTATGAAAATCGATCAACGGGAGAAATTATGTCGCGGGTGGTGAATGATACGGAACCCGTTCAACGCATTTTTATCGATGGGTTTGAAGGCATGCTCACCGCGACACTGACGTTGGTGGGCATTACCACCATCTTATTTGTGATGAACTGGAAGTTGGCTCTCTTGGTGTTACTCCCCATTCCCATCTTGGTGGTGGGTGGGGTGTATTTTACTCGTCGAGTCCATCGGTATTATGGCGAAATTCGACAACATGCCGCGGACCTCAATGGCTATCTCCAAGATGCCTTATCGGGGATTCGTGAAACCATGGGATTTAATCGGCAATCGTATGAGCGGGCACGCTTTCACGATATGTCTCAGGGGTATAGCCAGGCCAACTTAAAAGCCATGTATCTGTGGTCGGTCTATTCTCCCGGCATGATTTTTATTGGTAGTTTAGGGACGGTGTTGATTGTGTGGTTTGGGTCGGCTGAGGTGATGGCAGGGCGCCTCACCATTGGTGAACTAATCATGTTTTTATCCTATCTCGTGCTATTTTACACTCCGGTGAATCAAATCCATTCCGTCAATCATCTGTTGCAACATGCCTTAGCTGCGGGTGAGCGGGTCTTTGATGTGTTGGATGCGAAGCCTGCGGTTCCGGATGAGGGGACGATCAGGCTTCGGGATCCTCGATTATCAGGAAAGGTTGAATGGAAAGAAGTGAGTTTTGCCTATCGGGCAGAGTCTCCGGTGTTTACCAAGCTGTCTTTGGTCGTGGAGCCCGGTGAGCATGTGGCGTTGGTCGGACCGAGTGGAGTCGGGAAGAGTACCCTTATGAAGCTGCTCTTCCGGTTTTATGATGTGGGGGCTGGAGCGATTGAATTGGATGGGTGCGATATCCGAGACCTCCCGTTATACACGCTACGAGAACAAATCGGATTTGTTCAACAAGAGCCATTTTTATTCAATGGAACTGTGCGGGACAATTTGGCTTATGGAGATATGTCGGCTTCGCAGGAGCAAATTGAGTCAGTGGCCAAGACGGCCCAAGCGCATGAATTTATCCTAGACCTTCCCGAGGGGTATGATACGTGGATCGGGGAGCGAGGGGTGAAATTGTCTGTCGGTCAGAAGCAACGAATGGCCATTGCCCGAGTGCTCCTCAAAGATCCCCCCATCGTGGTGATGGATGAAGCCACCTCAAATATCGACACAGAGACTGAGGTCGACATTCGTATCGCGATGGATGAGCTGATGCGTGGACGGACCACCTTTATTATTGCGCATCGATTGTCGACCCTACAGTCCGTTGATCGAATCGTCGTCTTAGATCGAGGAACTATCATCGAAGAAGGAGACCATGCCACGTTACTGGCCAAGGGTGGGTTGTATGCCGGATTGTACGAAGCGCAGTTTCATGTGTAACGAAATGGCGATGGGGTTGTTGAAAAAATGGGGAAAAGTGCACATAGCTGTCCAACATGTCGTAAGGCCGTTTCCTGGGAGGGAAATGCGTTTCGGCCCTTCTGTTCTGAGCGGTGCCGATTGGTTGATTTGCAGGGATGGTTTGAAGAACGCTATCGTATCCCTCAAGATGACGGTCCTGAACAGGATGATTCGTTCGATTCAGATAGTGACAGCGAACGAGAGAGCAAACGTATCTAATTGGAATATCAATCATGCCTAAAGTGATAACAGCCAGACGACAGGAAGATGAGACGGAAAAAGCCCAGGAGTTTGTCCGTACCTATATCCTATTCCCTGCGAGCCTGTTGGGTCTTATTGCCATCGTGGTGGGCGTGGTGGCGCTGGGGTACCAATTGTTTCAAGGGCAATATGGGTGGGAAACGTTTACGTATAGTTCAGCCTTGCTCGTTGCCGGGGTTTTATTGGGATTGGCCCAGACCAAGTATCAGCAATATCTTTTACGCGAATTTCCTGGATATTTTGCCAATCGCATGAAGGCTTTTACTCAACGATCGGTCCGAAAGGCAAAAAAAACCGCTTCTGATGTGACGATTGAACACCGTGGTCGGGGGTTGGTTTTTTTGTGGTATTTTCTTGGGTTTGTGGCGCTGGTCACCCTTGCAGGAGTATGTGTGGGAACTGGATTTTTGCATCCGGTTGCGGCGTTTGCATTACCTTGGGCCGGGTATTTTTGGGCCAAAATGTTTTTCTGGAAAGGGCTGGTCTTACCCCCGGCAAAAAAGTGATATGAAGGATGAAAAACAGGCTCGGGAGGACTTGAAGAGGCAAAAAACAAATCAGGTCTTGGATGGAGGAGAAGAGAGGTTGTGGAGTCGTTGCTTTAAATCTTCGACTTCTTTCCTGAGTGCCCGCAATTCATTTCGCATTTCGGGTAATTGATATTGGAGTACTTGAGCTTTTCTCCATGTATTGTGGGCCACTGCCGGACGGCCACCGACGGTTTGTTTAGCATCGACATGATTGGTGACGCCTGCCCCTGAGGCAATTCTTACCTGATCGCCGATCGTGAGATGGTCCACGAGTCCAGCCTGCCCGCCAATCATCACGTGATGCCCAAGGCGAGTACTGCCGGCAATTCCAACCTGAGCCACAATTATACAATGTTCCCCAACGACCACGTTATGGGCAATTTGCACCTGGTTATCTATTTTGGTGCCTTGTTTAATGATCGTACTTCCAAAGGTTGCCCGGTCTACCGTCACATTGGCTCCTAATTCCACGTCATCCTCAATCATGACATTTCCTAATTGAGGGATTTTATGGTGGCGCCCATCATGCTGGGCATAACCAAAGCCGTCACTGCCGATAACCGTACCGCTGTGAAGAATGGCGCGGTTACCCAGGATGCAGTTGTTGAGTACAGATACGTGGGGATAGAGGATACAATCATCCCCAATGACCACATTGTCGCCAATGTGAACGCCGGCATAGATGGTCGAGCCTGATCCAATCTGTGCATGATCCCCTATGGTCACTAACGGGCCAATTGAGACATTCGGTCCAATCCGCACATCATGTCCCGTTACAGCTGTTGGGTGAATGCCTCGTTGGGGAGGCGATGGGAGAAAATATTTTTGAGCGAGCGTCACGATCGCCAGCATGGGATTCGGACAAATCAATTGAGGCCGTGGATCATCTGAAATAGGCTGTGCAGTGAGAAATGCGGCAGCTTGGGAATGCTTCGCGGCTTCATGGAATTTGGGCTTGAGTACAAAAGACAAATCGCCGCAGGAAGCTCCTTCCAAGTGTGATAACCCAGATATCAACACATCGGAAGATCCTTGAAGGTTCGCTTGAACACATTGTGCAAGTTCTTCAATGGGAACGGGATTGGGGTGGGCGTGGGAGGAGCGATTCACGATGATGAGGCCTTTGAGTTGGATCGAGATTTGGACTTGATGGCAGATCCGGTTCCCGCCTTCAGAGGCCTGGTTTTAATCGTAGGGGATGAGACAGGGTGAAGTGATGGGTGCAAGCGTTCTTCTAAATAGGCCACGACATCACCGATAGTTCGTAATCGCCCGAAATCTTCATCTGGAATTTGAATATCAAAGGCCGATTCAACTTGGTACACCAACTCAATGGTTTGTAGTGAGTCTAATCCCAAATCATCGCGCAGGGAATCTTCCGGATGAAGGGCCGAAGGTTCCCGGCGGAGATACTCTCCTAGTGTGGCATAGACTTGTTGGTTCAGGCCGTTGGAGGAGGGGAGGGACATAGTCATGAAAATTTCTTGAGCACCAATACCGCGTTATTACTACCAAATCCAAAAGCATTGACCAAGGCCGTCCTGATGGATTTTTTCTGGGGTTGCGACGAGATTCCCGGTAACGCACAGTGAGGGTCGGGGTCTGTGTAATTGGCTGTTGGATGAATAATGTTGTGGTGGAGTGAGAGAGTTGAAGCAATGGTGGCAATAGCTCCGGAAGCGCCAAGCGTGTGCCCTATTAATGATTTCGTGGCATTGACCAAAATCTTCTCTACCCGTTTGCCAAAAACCGCACGTAAGCCTTTGACTTCCACTTCATCCCCGACGACAGTAGACGTGGCATGTGCGTTAATATAGTCAACCTGCTTGGGTTCGACTTTCGCATTCTGTAGGGCCAGGGTCATAGTGCGAGCGATATCCAATCCATCTTCTTTTGGAATCACCATGTGATAGGCCTCGCTGGTGGCCGCATAGCCAGCCACTTCCGCGTAAATCCTGGCTTTCCGACGAGTTGCATGTTGAAGCGATTCCAAAATTAACGTGCCGGCCCCTTCTCCCATGACAAAGCCGTCCCGTCCACGATCAAAGGGTCGGGATGCCTGGCTGGGTTGATCCTGATATTTCGTCGAGAGTGCCCGTAACGAACAAAAGCCAGCAAAAACCAGGGGTGTAATGCTGGCATCGGCTCCGACGGCAATCATCATATCAGCTTGACCCTGGCGAATACACTGCATGGCCTGTCCGATGGCATGAATACTTGAAGAACAAGCGGTCGAAACCGTCAAATTCGGTCCCTTGGCTCCTGTGGCGAGGGCAATAATGCCCGAGGCAGAATTGAGGGTTATGGTGGGAATAAAATTGGGATGCACACGGTGGGGTTTATGGAATTCATATAAATTGGTTAACTCCCGTTCACCCATCATCATTCCGCCCATGCCCACTCCGGCCATAACGCCCAAACGCTCTGGTCGTTCGCCTTCTAAGCAGAGACCACTATCCAGAATGGCCTCTTTTGTGGCCATCAAAGCCATTTGGGCATATCGGTCCACGCGAGAAGAAAACTTGTCTTCAGCAGGATCAGGGGGATGAAATTGGCGGATTTGCCCCGCGATCCTGGAACGATATCCGTCCAGGGGAAGCTCGCCAAACGATTCAATTGCTGAAATCCCAGATTGGCCAGCGAGAGCAGCCTTCCAGAATGTCGCAATTCTAATACCGATTGGAGAAACAATTCCCATCCCTGTAATGACCACGCGTGCTGCCATAGGCCCCCTCAAAGTAAGAGGCGTAACCTAACAAAATGGAAGGAGAATTGGGAGAGGCAATTAGGGGTATTCCGAATATTTTTGTGGGAAATAATTTGAAGCGATAGTTTAATCTTGTTCAGGGTGATCGGGCCGCCATAGCCTAAAATAAGATAGCTGGTGATTTTTTTATATTTAAAGTGTCACATGAATAATTTAACTGAATATCATGCATGAAAATCATGACCACTCGTGACTCAGGAAAATAGGTTCTCTTCTGTAAGGGATAAGCTAGGTGGAAAAATCAAACATTAAACTTGAAATGACAGACATCACCGTTTTTGACGATGTATTCCTTGCCTTCGGAGCGGATGAGACCCTTTTCGCGTAGAGCCGATTCTGTGCGGTATTGATCAATATCCGTGAACCCATAAATATCGGCTTTGATAAAACCTTTCTCGAAATCCGTATGAATGACGCCAGCGGCTTGTGGTGCTTTCGCACCGATGGGGATCGTCCAGGCCCGAACCTCCTGTGGGCCACACGTAAAGTAAGAGGTCAGCCCGAGGGTGGCGTACGCCCCGACAATGACTTTTTCCAGACCGCTTTGTGCCATGCCGAGGTCTTTCATGAACATGTCACGATCTTCACCGGAGAGCTCGGCAATTTCGCTTTCCAGTTTCCCGCAGATAACGACGGATTCGGATCCTCGAGCTTTGGTAAAAGTCTGAAAATCAGCAAGGACTGCCGGATCCGGAGATTCATCGGTATTGCCAACATAAAAGACCGGTTTGGCCGTTAAGAGAAAATAGTCTTTCAAAATATGTGGCTCAATGCCTAGTGTTCGGGCGGGCTTGCCTTCTTCGAGTCCGGCCTTAAGGGTTTCGAGGATGGCCAAGGTGTCCTTTGAAGCTTTATCTCCGGACTTTGCCTTCCCTGAGACTTTATCGAACTGTCTGGTGAGGCTATCAAGGTCAGCGAGCATTAGCTCCATTTCGATAATTTCAATGTCACGCTGAGGATCGACGCTGCCCATGGTATGCACCACATCGGCATCGTCAAACAGGCGGACCATATGAAGTATTGCATCCACCTCACGAATATTGGCCAAGAACTTGTTGCCGAGACCTTCACCTTGAGAGGCCCCTTTGACGAGACCGGCGATATCCACGAAACGACAGGATGCTGGAATGGTCTTCTTTGGTTGGAAGAGTTCGGTCAGACGCGCCAGCCGGGCATCAGGTACTGCGACAACCCCAACGTTTGGCTCAATTGTAGTAAAGGGGTAATTCGAGGCGGCTGCGCCGCCAGCGGTCAGAGCATTAAAGATTGTTGATTTGCCAACATTTGGAAGGCCGACGATACCAATTTCCATGGGGAACGCACGGTATCAAATCTGGACCAGGTTGGTCTCTAAGGCAAAAGCCCTATGGTGCAGATGATCAATCACTCTGGAGCCCGTGGGCTTACTCCAAGGAAGGACGAAAGATTGGAAGTACTGCTTCCCAAAAGATTTCTGGTTTCGAACAGGAACCTATAGGAATTGAGGTTTGGCTTCGGTATGTTTTCAGAAAATTTCACTAAACTTGTGGTGTGCTCACCTCCCGCTGGTCTTGACACGATTGTAATGGAAAGCCGACGGAGCGAAGCCCATTATTGATTTCAGGAAATCTGCCTGCCTCTATCCATTTCTTATCACGATTCGCAACAAGCAATGATACTAATAGTCTTCGACTATGCAACCTGACGTAAGATCTTTTCTGGAAATGATCTTTCTTTTGCCAACAGACTAAACTGTTGATTGCCTGTTCTGGCTGGTTCATGTGGTCTTTCACTTTCTTTTGCTATGAGTTGACCATTTCCCGGCTTTGGACCTATCGTTCATAACGCTGTTGGGTTTCGCGTAAAAACCAGTCAATGAAAAAATGTCAAGATTTTCCCAGGATAGTGCCATGAAGCCTTTTGGTCGTGTTTTGTTGATCCTTTGGGTATTGATTGTCATCAGCCTTCCTATTGCAAGCCTTGCTGAAGAACCTAAAGAAAAGCCTCGATTGCCGTTGGCGATGGAGGTTTTTTTGAAGAAGCCTCAGGCACGGGTGTATGAACTGCATGTGCATCTCACGAATGTGAGCGAGGAGATGGTGACGGTCAACGTAAGGGATTTGCCGTGGAACCCGCCCAATGACTCGAAGTGGTTTTCGGTGTTTCGCATGGATGAACAAAAGACTCCAGTCATGCAGCATGTTCAGGATTGGAATCTTGGGTCACGTGTCATTCAGATTCTTCCGGGTGAATCGATTCAAGATACGATGGTCTTGAATCCTCGGATACCCTCCCTGTTGAATGAGGTGGCCCAATTCGGTGTGGAATTGCGGTGGGACTGTCCGCCAACGTCCTTGAAATTTGTGTGTCATACGGGGGCGACGCAACGGGTGGTGATTCCAAAAGGTGATGATGGGAAGGCTACGGCCTATTCAGTGAATTCCCCGGTGTGCGTGAAGTTGGGCCAAATGATCGGGCTCATTAAAATCCCGGAAAGCCACGAGGTGTTGTTTCTTCTGACCCCCGAGTCAAAGATGGTTGATGTTCCGCAAATGCAAACCCTTTTGTATGCGGTGAATGATTATGTGCAGCAATGCCAACCGGCGTGGACGAATAGTTGGGCCGTGAGTTTTTTTACGGAAGAACGGTTTGCGGGATTTCTGAGCGATGAGGGGAATCGAGAGTATTTCAAACAAGGCATCTGGCAGCAAGTGAATATCGGGCAGTATTCCAGCCAAATTCGCACCTTATTCCGATTTCCCTGGATTAAAGAACGCGCCGATGATGTATATATTTCCGTGTATCGGTGAAATAAATTGAAAAATTCCAAGCTGGCCTAGAGAACTCTACCTCCCCTTGAGCTTGCATATTGCCTCCCGTAGGGCGCGTCCGTTGCTTACAAAGGAGGGGAAGTTTGAAGATGGATTCCTGCCAACAGCATGCAGGAATGACGGTCTGATGGTTTTCTGCTGGAGACTTGCTACAATCTTGTCATTGCTTCACTCGACAGTCATGAGGCACTAACCCATGCCGCTGCAAGCGTTTCATCCGGTGATCCAGGAATGGTTTTCCACCACGTTGGGTGAGCCGACGGATGTACAGAAAGCAAGTTGGCCGGCTATTCAATCGGGGAAACATGCCCTGATTTCAGCCCCGACTGGTTCCGGAAAAACGCTGGCGGCCTTTCTCACTTGTATCGACCGGTTGTTACACCAGGCGATTCATGGGGAATTGGTCGATGGCATTCAAATCGTGTATGTCTCTCCCCTCCGTGCGCTCAGTCACGATATTCACAAAAATTTACAACAGCCGTTAGACGAAATTAGTCAATTGGCGCTGTCCTCCGGTCTGCTCAGTCCGAATATTCGCGTAGAAGTTCGGACGGGAGATACGCCTCAGGCTCAGCGACAACGGATGTTGACGCATCCGCCGCATATTCTCGTGACCACTCCAGAAACGTTGTTTCTGATGGTTACCGCCAAGCGGAGTCGTGAATTGTTGACGAATGTGCATACGGTCATCGTCGATGAGATTCATGCATTGGCACCAAATAAACGGGGGGCGCATTTGGCCTTGTCCCTGGAGCGGTTGGATGCGGTGACCACAAAACGGCTAGTTCGGATTGGGTTATCGGCCACGCAGCGGCCGTTAGAACAGGTCGCACAGTTTCTGGTGGGTGAATCGACCTATCAAAAAAAATATCACCAAGGGTCTCTTTTCGAATCGTCGGGTTGTCACATAGTGGATGTAGGGCATCGGCGTACGTTGGACTTGCAAGTCGAGGTCCCTCAGGATGAATTGGGGCCTATTGCGACCAATGCGATTTGGACCGAAATCTACGATCGTATTGCCGCCATTGCTGAGGAGCATCGGTCGACGTTGGTCTTTGTGAATACCCGGCGCTTGGCGGAACGGATTGCCCATCATCTGAGTGAACGGGTGGGGGAGGATCAAGTGGCCTCGCATCATGGCAGTCTATCGCGTAAGCTCCGACTGTCTGCCGAGGAGAGGTTAAAGACCGGAAAAATTAAGGTCATGGTCGCGACGGCCTCGTTAGAGTTGGGTATCGATATTGGGTTCATTGATGTGGTGTGTCAGATTGGTTCGCCTCGGGCCATAGCTACTTGCCTGCAACGTGTGGGCCGGGCCGGCCACTGGGTCGGGGCCGTGCCGAAAGGTCGGGTGTTTTGTACCACTCGGGATGAGTTGATGGAATGTGCCGCTGTGGTGCGAGCTATTCGGCAGGGACAATTAGAATCTATTGAAATCCCAGCCGCCCCTTTGGATATTCTCATGCAACAGATTATTGCAGAAGTGGCGGCACAGGAATGGGATGTGCGTGGGTTGTTTGATGTGTGCCGGTCTGCCTATCCCTATCGAGCGATGACATGGGAGGACTTTGAATCAGTAATCGAGTTAATTGCGGAAGGGTTCGTCCCTGGGCGGCGACGGTTGTATGCGTATGTGAGTTACGACCGGCGTGAAGGCCGATTGCGGGCTCGGCGTGGTGGACGGTTGGCGGCATTAACCTCTGGTGGCGCCATCCCCGAAACGGCCACCTATTCAGTTGTCGCCGAACCTGATGGCACCGTGGTCGGTACGGTCGATGAAGATTTTGCCATTGAAAGCTTGGCCGGCGACATTATGTTGCTGGGGACGACCTCTTGGCGCATCCGAGGCATTGAAACGGGAAAAGTGCGAGTAGAAGATGCGCATGGGCAGCCCCCTAATATTCCTTTTTGGCGTGGTGAAGCTCCTTCGCGTTCTCTGGAGTTATCGAAAGCTGTCGCTGAAGTGCGGGAAGGGTTACAGCGATTATTGGCCAATGGGGCGACCCCGGGAGATGTCTTAGCTAGGCAATGGTGTTGGGACGAATGCGGTGTGGACGCCGCAGGGGCCGATCAACTTTTGGCGTATGTGGCGGGAGGAATGCAGATCTTGGGGAGTGTGCCCACCCAGAGCTGTATTATTGCGGAGCGGTTTTTTGATGAAGCGGGGGGGATGCAACTGGTTCTGCATGCGCCGTTCGGCGGTCGATTGAATCGGGCCTGGGGGCTGGCTCTCCGTAAACGATTTTGTCTGAATTTTGATTTTGAATTACAGGCGGCTGCCACCGATGATGGGCTTGTGCTTTCTCTTGGTGAACACCATAGTTTTCCTCTCGAAACGATCTTTCAATTTCTACAACCCAAGACCGTGCGTGAGGTCTTAATTCAAGCGACTCTGGCGACTCCATTATTTGTGACACGTTGGCGATGGAATGTGAGCCGTTCGTTAGCTCTGTTGCGTTTTCAAAACGGGAAAAAGGTTCCCGTGCATCTTCAACGAATGCGTGCTGAAGATTTACTGGCGGCCGCCTTCCCGATGGCGGCGGCTTGTGGCGATAACCATGTGGGGGACATTCCGGTTCCGGACCATCCGCTTGTCCAGGAAACGTTGCGAGACTGTGTCACGGAAGCGATGGATGTTGACGGTCTACGTCAGATCTTAACCCAGATCGAATCGAAGACCATTCAAGTTCAGGCTGTGGAATCTCCCGTGCCGTCTCCCTTCGCGCATGAAATTCTCAATGCGAATCCCTATGCGTTTTTGGATGATGCTCCCTTGGAGGAACGTCGTGCTCGGGCCGTCAATCTTCGACGAACCCTCCCGGCTTCTTTTGAGGGCAACATAGGCACCTTAGATGCTTTAGCCATTCAAGCGGTTCTGGAAGAAGCCTGGCCGACCGTGCGTGATGCAGACGAAGTCTTCGATGTCCTCCAGGTGATGGGGTGGTTGCCGCAACAGGATGCGGAACCGTGGCGAGAAGAGTTGGATGTTCTTGTCGCCAAAGGCCGAGCTCTGTGGCTTCGTGTCACGCCTAAGGACAATCCAAGCGCAGATGGTATCGAAGGTTGGGCCACCCACGAGCATTTCTTCCGTATCCAGGCGTTGTTTGCTCAGATAGAAATTCTGGTCGGGGTACAAGATGGGTGTGTTGGTGATGAAGATAATACGCCTTCATCTGAAACGGCATCCCTTTGTATTGTGCAAGGGTGGATGCCCCATATCGGTCCGGTTACAGTCCAAGAATTAGCAAATCGCTTGGGGATAGCACCTTCACATGTTCACCACGCCTTCCTGCAGTTGGAGAGCCAGGGGCAGGTACTCCGAGGCCGCTTTCGTTCTACGAGTCAAGGTGAAGAATGGTGCGACCGCAGTCTCCTTGCACGCATTCATCGCCGAACAGTTACGGCCTTGCGTCGAGAAATCGAGCCGGTGGCGGCTTCCGATTTCATGCGGTTCCTGTTTCGGTGGCAACATTGTGCGCCAGGATCCCAATTGCATGGTGAGGCTGGACTTCGTGCAATTCTTGGGCAATTGGCCGGCTATCAAGCGCCCGCTTCAGCTTGGGAGGCCTCTCTTCTTAAAGCCCGAATGGCCAATTACAAACCCGAGTGGCTTGATAATTTGTGCTTACGAGGGGAGGTGGCCTGGGGTCGATTGACCCCGCCAGACTTGAAGCCGAATCTGAGGCCTGTTGGGGATGGTGAACCGTTTCGTCGTATGACACCCACGAGTATGGCTCCCATCAGCTTTGTGCAACGAGACGATGTGTGCTGGATGTTGGGGATGGCCCGATCCGGAAAATCTTCAGGACCGCTTGGAATTCGATCAAGTATCAGTGGTGTCGCGCAGGCTATTTATGAATGCTTGGATAATCGAGGCGCATGTTTCTTCGGTGATTTGACCAAACGCACCGGACATTTGGCGGCGGAAGTGGAGCAAGCCTTGTGGGAACTCGTTGCCGGAGGGTTGGTAACGGCCGATGGGTTCGATCCCTTACGGGCGCTGTTAGATCCCCGGCGGCGCCGGGCCGAAGGAAAAGATCGGGCCCGTCGCCCTCAACATAGTGTTGGTCGGTGGGCCTTGTTGGAATCATCGCCCCCTGAGGAAGAAGAGGAATCAATTTACCCGATGCATCCCCATGAGCAATGGGCCAAACAATTGGCAAGGCGGTATGGGGTTGTCTTCCGGGATGTGGTCAAACGCGAGTCCCTTCCGATCACGTGGCGGGAGTTGATCCTGCAATATCGCAAGATGGAATGGCAGGGCGAGATGAGAGGCGGACGTTTTGTGGAGGGATTTACCGGCGAACAATTCGCGTTGCCTGAAGCTGTGGAAACGTTGAGAGCAGTTCGCCGCGATCCCACCCTCGGAGGACAAGCTATTCGGCTCTCACCGGCGGACCCACTGAATCTGGTTGGCATCATCCTTCCCGGCGAGCGTATTTCCTCGCATATCTCGCAATCTGTTCTTTTTCGGGATGGTGCTCGAGCCAATGATGATTCTCCTGTCATGAGTTTAGCCTAAATTGAATAAGCACAAGATTCGATCCACTCATCTTCCTTTTCCGGCGGTCTGGTTAGGCGTGTTTCTTGTCGGGGCGTTGTCTCCTCTTTTTATTACCATTCCCAGACCTACGTTTTTTGGAAAGCGGTCAATAACAGTGGACATGTTCCCTTATTTATGGTGATTGGAATGCTGTTATTAAATATTTCGAGGATATTGACGAGCAAGCTCAAATGGCCGCCTATACGTCATTATGTGGTTGCCTTCCTCGGGGTAGTCGTCTTAGCACTGGGAACCGAGGTCATACAAGGATGGATTCCGAATCGTGAACCTCAGGCATCCGATGTCATTCATGACGTCTTAGGGGCGATGTGCGGGTTGGGATGGTCTCTCACTACTGATCAATCGTTGTCAGGAAAATGGGCACGATGGAGAGCGTATCCACGGCCTCTGTTCGTTGCTTGTGGCATTGCATTAATTACGGCTATGACGTTCCTTCCTGTTGTTGAATGGACCTATGCCTATTGGGACCGAGCGAATCGTTTCCCCTCGATCCTGCAATTTTCTTCAGAGTGGGAAATGAAATTTGTCAAGTCTTCAGATAGCGGATTGCAGGTGGTGGTAGCACCACAAGGATGGAACAAATCAACCGGAGATCAGGTAGGCAGAGTCGAATTTTTTCCGAAGAAATATCCGGGCATTCGCATTGATGAACCCTATCCGGACTGGCGAGGATATTCATTTTTTCAATTGGACATCTTTTCGGAGTTGCCGAGACCACAGTCGATGGCTATCCGCATTGATGATGCTCACCTCAAAAAAGGAGATACGGATTGGTTTATTAAGACCCTCACAGTAGTTCCTGGCCCCAATCAGATTCGGATTTCATTGGATGAGATTCGCAAGGGAGTTCTTGGACGAGAATTGGATCTTAGTGTAATACAAGCCGTGTGGCTCTATGCACGAAGTCCATCGGAAAAATTTTCATTGTATTTTGATAATCTTCGCCTAGAATAGCTCAGGGATGAAGGAAAGGTGAGGTTGAGCAACTCTATTGTTTTCAAGTCGCCTAATATCCGAATTAAAACGATTTAATGAATTCTTGACCGACTTCTTTGGCTTGGCTAAGATCGGTGTATGCCAATGCCTCCGTTTCCAGGCGGTCCACGCCCGACTCACGGTATGCGACCTCGCCGCCCCCCGAGTCCACAACGCGATCCTCAACAATTTGAATCACTTCGCGCATCCTTGTTGTTTTGTCCCACCTGTCAGACGGCCACACCGGCTCGTGAAAAATTACTGCTGGTTTTGCCCAGTGGGAATCTTTATGAGTATCTTTGTGCGCAATGTGGAACTTCCACTGGTTCTAAAACCGATCAGGCACAAGGTGGTGGGTTGGTGGCACCGTAGATCAAAAAGTAAGTAGTAAGGGGTTCTGAATTTTTAATTCCGGTTTGGCCTTCTTTCTCCACTCGCCTTTAACTCCTTACTCCTCACTTTCCTTTCGGGATTGGTAAGCCTTCTTGGGCCATGATGCGAAGCGCGTTGGTGGTGGGGCAGGGGCCGGGGCGAAGGTGGTAGTCAAAGTGCAAGGTGCCGTCTTCGACGGACTCCTGAAAGTGAGCATTGCGAATATGTCCATTGGAATCGGCGAGTTGAGTAAGTTCTAAATCGTGTGTGGAAATCATCCCTAATCCACGGCTGCGTTGAAGCACGTGGACAAAGGCTTCACTGCCGGCTAATCGTTCACGATTGTTGGTCCCTCGATAAATTTCATCAATCAAAAACAGGACGGGGTACGACGTGATCGTACGGACCGCGTCCAGAATGACTTTGAGTCGTTTGACTTCGGCGTAAAAATACGACAGCCCTTCATCTAGAGCGTCGGTGACCCGGATACAGCAATAGAGCTGCAGCCAAGACCAGGAAAATGTGGTGGCGCAGACGGGTCCACCAGCTTGTGCCAGACAGAGGTTGATACCGACTGTTCGAAGGAACGTACTTTTCCCCGACATGTTCGAGCCCGTCACTAACACAATGTGGCCTTCTCCCCTAAGGGTGAGGTCATTAGGGATTCGCCGGGAACGTGCAATGAGCGGATGACCCAGACCTTCTGTTGTGAGGCCAGGCGGCTGTTTCAGTGTTGGTGATGTTTCAAAATGAGGCCAATGGTAGTCCGGGTTCACATACGCAAATCGTGCCATGGCGCATGCGGCATCAAATTGCCCGATGGTTTCTAGCCACGTCGGCAGCGTGTCCTGCATGGTGGTGAGGAGTCGTTGTAATTTTCCGACGTAGAGTAAATCCCAAGGGATGAAGGCATTGACGGCGAGATGAACAAGCGGATGGGCTTTGATACTGAGTCCCTGGCAGATACGGCTGAGTTGTTTCAAGCAGGTGGTGGGTCGAATGGGGGATGTCAGGAGTGGGTGACATTGTTGTTTGATGGTCGGTTGCTGGGTAAATGTCGTTCGTTCGAGGGTCGCGATGACGGTGACGAGTTTTTCTAATTCTACATGGAGTGCCAGCACCCGACCGAACAGAAGTGCGAGGGAACCGGAGAAAGAAAAATACAGGCCAACATAGATAATCAAAGAGAGGACCCAAACATTTGGGGCTCCCGTGGTGAGGGTCCATAATCCGAAAAGAAGCGTCAGCGCACAGAGGCTTGATGCGGCGATGATCAGGCCGGAAAGATAGGGAATGGCAATCGGTTCTTGAAGAAGCGAGAGAATCCGGGTGCCGTTGAGGGGCTCAGGACTAATGAGGCGTGTGGCTAATAGACAACGATCTCTTAACCGTGAGAGTGGTGTGAGTTCTTTGATATAGGTTTGCCGCGTCTGCCAAGCCAATCCATCCGGTTCGGGATTGTTGGCGTGAAAGATCCAGTCTTGAAGTCGAACATGACCAGTAGAAGAAAATGTCGTATCGAGTAAGGCTAACAGCGAATGAGGTCCGGTGAGATCTAGATCTAACGCGAAGGGATGGTGGGGCGGGGGATGATGAGGACGGGATTGCATATTGGCCCAATCGAGTTGCAGTCGGGCCAGAAGATCCTTTTTAATAGCCAGCCATTGGTACAATCGATGTAATCGGTGTTTTAAGCGTTGGTGAAACCAGGTCGTGGTTAAAAAAATCCCGAGAAACATGAAAAGGGCGAGATTGCCACTATGAAACCAGGCATGCTGATAGAAGCCGATGCAGGTGAGCGCACCAAGGAGAAAAATGGCCAGACGCCATCGGCTAAAGCGTTGACTGGCAGCGTTGCCTTGAGATGTGAGTCGCTCTCCTCGACCTAAAAGTCTCGTTAATGCTTTGCCGCGTTGGTTGGTCCGAGAATCTGTCATACAGCTTGAAACCTTAGCCTCTGATCCTACTTCCGTCAAATGATGGCCTGATAATGCCCTCGACGATTGTCCAACTTCAGATTCCTGCTTGTGTGGATGGTGCCGAACTATCCGGTCATCTAGCGTGCTCAGAATTTTTGGGCCTTTGGGAGCACGATGGCGTCCTGACCATTTATTGGCAAGGGACGGAAATGTCGTTGCGCCAGTGCCTGTCTGAGGCCTTGGCCTCTTTCACCACACCGATTGCTGAAGAGGAGATCCAGGTTCAACTTGTTCAACATCAGGATTGGAATGCTCAATGGGCCGCCTCGGTAAAACCGATTCGTATTGGCCGTCGTATTGGTATTCGTCCAAGTTGGGAATCGGTGGATCTGCCTGCAGGGGGGATTGAAATTGTGCTGGATCCAAAGCAGGCATTTGGGACGGGGCACCATGCGACGACGCACCTGTTGCTTGAATGGTTGGAACAGTTATCGGATTTAGAGAATTGCCGGGTATTCGATGTGGGGACTGGAAGCGGAATCTTGAGTATGGTGGCCCTGCGGTTGGGTGCGGTGTCTGCGTTGGCCATTGATTGTGATCCCGTCGCGATTGATTGTGCGAAAGAGTATGCCTTGATAAACGGATTTGCGGACGAATTGGATATCCGGTGTTGTCGAATTGATGATCTGACTCCCCAAGCTTTTGAGGTGATTGTGGCAAATATCGATCGAAAAACAATTCTTTCAATTTCTCCCAATCTTAGGAGGTTTAGGGCTTCGTCCACCCAACTTTTTTTATCGGGCTTGCTGCAAGAAGATGAGGCTGAAATTACCGATCGTATGACAACAGAAGGTTGGAGGCAAAAAGCCATTCGAGAGCGCGATGGGTGGATTGCACTTCAATTTGGCGTGAGGCCGTCTCCTTGATGGTCTTCAGGTAATGATTCGAGAAAGGTGATAAGGGCTTGATACGTTTGTTGACGCACTTCGGTTTTAGATCCTGTTCCGCCCTCAATATTTTTCTGTAACCATACGGTTTCGGAAAGGTGGGGACTGGCCGCGTTACATAAGGTCCACATTTGGTGAAGAAATTCAGTTGGAAGCCCCACCTGGACGCCTTCTGATTCAATCCGGTCGTCCAAAATCGCGAGCAAATCCGAAATGGCTTGATCCGGTCGATACGGTGTGGTGGCGAATCCAAATGCAGCATGGGCGGCTTCGTCTTGTTTGGCCTGCTCGACGAGATCATGCATATATTCTTTCAGAAGGCCAATGATTCGCCCTGATAGCCGCATGAGGAAGAGTAGCTGGAATGATGAGGAATAAGAAAGAGAGGATCGGGGGGACTAGTTGAGGGGTGAGGGCAGGTTTGCCCCTGATCGGGAAATCAGAACTGTTAATTCTCAAAAAGCGTTTCTATATCGGGTTTGAAGGTGCCAGGAGGGAGACCCCGCTTCCACTCTCCGTATTTTTGGTCGGGACGGTAGAAGTATTGGTTGTTTTGACGTTTGATAACCCAGTCCTCCCCTTCAGCCCATAACTGCCGGATTTCTTCCTCATCCATTTTTACTGGTGACCTGTCTTAACGGCGACCGTATGTATGCGGTTGTCGTGTTTATGGTAAAATTCAGAGGCGATTTGAGCAGGTAGAGTGCTCTTATCGCATTTTCCCCTCTGATTCATTTTCGTCTAATACGATCGCCAACTGAAGGCCAATCCCGCTCATCATAAAAGATGAGGGAGCGTTGTTCCTTATTGGCGAATGATAGGGGCGAGAGCGGTGAAACGACGGCAATATCTCCAAATGAATCATATTGGCAAGTAACAAAGAATATGCTATAGAAACCAGCTTTTTCTGGTGCGCGACTTAAAATTTCATCAAATCAACCGACAAGAATGAGATCATTCATACGATAAATGAAGGGGATAGGTATGCGACCAGGGAGTTGTATTGTTTTGCTGGGGCTTGTATGCGGTCTGGTGATCAGCTCAAATGTGTGGGCTGAGGAATCCGTCGAAACCTTAACCAGTCAAGCGATGGAAGAATGTCAGAAAGGTCGACGGGCGAAGGATGCCGAGAGTCGAGGTGTGCATTTTGATCGCGGTCGTGCCCTCGCGGAAAAGGCTGTTGAATTAAACAGTCAATCTGCCGATGCCCAGTTTTCTTTATTTTGCAATATTGGAGAACGAATGCGGGCCAATGGAGAAGTCTTTTTCTCGGTGTTTGATTACGGGAGGATGATGGATGCGTTGGATCAGACCTTAATCCTAAACCCCAATCATCTTGATGCCTTGTCATCCAAAGGCACGATTCTCATCGAAGTTCCTGAATTCCTTGGCGGAGATGACGCCAAAGGAGAAGTCATGCTGCGCAAAGTCATTAAAGCGGAGCCAACTTCGATCAATGCTCGAATGGTGGTGGCTCGTCAGTGCGCCGAACGGGGAGAAAATCAAGAAGCCTATGAGTTGTCCAAGCGGGCACTGGAATTAGCGAAACAACAGAAGCGAGACGATCTGCTTCCCGAAGCTGAGAAAACGTTTTCTGATATTCAAATGAAACTCATAGCGCACTAGTTCGGCTCATCTTTTTTCTTTCCTTTGCCTGGAATCCCAGGGCCTTCCTTTTCTCGGCTTATCTTTACGCGTATGATTCACGGGTATGTCTTGCATGGATGGTGGACTTCCTGATTATCTGGCTCCGGGGCTTTCCATTCTGTTTGTGGGAATTAACCCCGGTCTGCATTCCTCGAAAGCGGGGCATCATTATGCCGGGCCTTCCAATCGCTTTTGGAAATTGTTATACGATGCGAAGCTCGTTCCTGATCGTCTGTCGTATCAAGATGATGGTCGAATGCTTTCCTTCGGGTACGGCCTGACCAATCTTATTGCCAGACCTACGGCGGGGACGAAAGACTTGACCGAACACGATTTCCTTCAAGGGCGGGAAGCGTTATTAGCGAAAATTTCTCGTTTCCAACCCGCTATAGTTGCCGTGCTTGGAATGAGTGTGGCTCAGGTATTGTGGAGTCACCAAGACCTAGATGTGGTTGAGCAAATCGATTCCACGAGGCGGATTCGTCCCGGTCTTCAACCGAAAACGCTGGCGGATGTTCCCGTGTTCGTGTTGCCCAATCCCAGCGGGCGCAATGCCCATTATTCTTATCAGGTGATGATGAACCTTTATATTGAGTTAAAGCATGTGGCGATGAGGTTGTCACAGGAACAGGCTAAACAGAAATGTTCTTAATGCAAGGGAGTATTGGACCGTATGGTTGTGGAAAAACGAGGTGACCTGTATCCAACGGTTTGTGAAATGATCCGTGATCGGCTCACCATCCTGCTTGTCCTCGTGTTTGTACTCTATGTCGGTTCCGGTGTCCTGTTGGCCGCGGATGTGCCGTCTAACAGGTCGGCAGACATGATTGAGCGTGCGAAGCGAGCCACGGTCGGCATCCTTCAACCGGAATCTGCATTGGCAGAAGATTCCGGTTTTGGTGTCCCTATCGCCATTCGAGGATCAGGTATTCATTTAGGAAACGGACGTCTTGTCACAGCACGGCATGCGGTTGAACGGTCAGAGGGCGGCAAGGAAGTGGTCCCGGAGAATATTTTGGTGCTGACGGATGATCTCCGGGAATTACCCGCAATCCGTCAAGGGGCGAATGCCTATTTGGATGTGGCGGTCTATCAACTGCAGGGAAACCAGTCCGATTGGCCCGTCGCCGATGTCGCCTTTGCCGGCGAAGAGGTCACATATGGAGATGAGGTATTTACGGTCGGATATCCGATGGGGCGAGGCCCGGCCCTCACATTTGGAAAGGTCGGAAATCCTAATACGTTTTTGGCCACGGTTCACAGTCGATTGGTGCAAGTCGATCTTTCTACCTGTCGAGGGAATTCTGGCGGCGGTCTCTTGAATGCTGAGGGGCAATTAGTGGGTCTGATTCATGCGATTATCCAAACAGAAACCGCTTTTGAAGAGCGGGGATGTAGCCGATTGGGTTTTGCGCTTCCTGGGATGCTAGTCAAGCGTGTGGTCGATGCCGTGGCGGCCGGAAAGACCCCAGGATTTTCCGTTCTGGGGATTCATCTTGAAACGGTGAAAGACGGTCATCGGTGGATTTTGGCAATTGCGAAAGCCACGGGACCTTCCAGGCATGCGGGGTTTAAAAAAGGTGATATCTTAGTGGCGATTGATGAGATGGCCATTACCACGCCGGCCCAGTTAAAAAACTATCTGATTGAACGTACGGAACCTGGCCAAGTCGTGAATGTCCGGGTTCAACGAGGAGAGAGTCAATACACGATTCCGGTGAAGTTAGGACACTCCTGAATCAGCATATCCTCCTGGCATTTGAATCCTCGATCACCAAAGTGCCTCCTCTTACCCTTCTATCCTCTTTTGTGGTCAAACAGGCAATGGTTCCAGTACAGTGCCATCCTTTGTGCGTTGGAAAGGATTTGAAGTCGTCACCTTTTTGGTCGATTTACAACGATAACTACATTGTTCACCACATTGAACCTTACAGACCTTTATCCGGAGTCGGTGAATGCCTGCACGGGAATATGACGTGATTATCGTGGGCATGGGACCGGCAGGGGCTTCGGCAGCCTATGAACTGAGTCGTTCAGGGGTTTCGGTGTTGGCTTTTGATAAACAGATTCATCCTCGGTATAAAGTGTGCGGAGGGGGACTTTCAGCCAGAATTGCACAGATATTACCCCCGCAGTTTCTCGGCATGGTTGAAGAAACGGTGTATCGAGTGCAATTTGCCTATGGGGCTCAACAGTCGTTTCTCATCGAATCATCGGACCCGATTGCCTACATGGTCATGCGGCAGAATTTTGACCGATGGTTAGCCGATCGGGCTCGACAAGTTGGGACCGAGATTCATGAAGGGGAGAAGGTCGTTTCGATTCATAATGGGGAAGATGCGGTTGATGTGGTGACGACACAGGCTCGATACCGAAGCCGGGTGGTCATTGGGGCCGATGGGGCGATGAGTGTGGTGGCCCAGTACTGTTTCCCAGGCCGGCCTCTACGGAAGATTCCCGCCTTAGAAAGTGAAGTGCGTGAGGAGGGGACCCATCCATTTCAGAAAAATCCGACCGCGCTCATTAGTTTACAGGCTGCTAAAAAAGGCTATGGGTGGGTCTTTCCCAAGAAGCATGGCCTGTCAGTAGGAGTAGGGGAGTTTGTCCAGGGGACGAAGCGTCCGAAGCAAAGTTTTCGAGATTTTATTGGACATGAATCCGCATTGACCGGGTGCCAGATTCCTCCTCCACTGGGGTATCCGATCCCGATTGCGTCTTCTCAGGTGTATCGAAGCAGACACGCATGGGCAGGACGATTGGTGCGGGGACGGGCCATGTTGGTCGGGGATGCCGGCCATCTGGTGGATCCATTATTAGGCGAAGGTATTTATTATGCCGTGCGTTCCGGACAATTAGCGGCGACAAGCGTGAGCAATATGGTGCGTCAACCGGCCACGGGACATTTGAGCATGTACGAAACCGTAGTGGCCAATGAGTTTGGACCGGAGTTTCGTGTGGCTGGCCGATTGGGGAAAATTGTCTATGGGCTGCCGCGGGTCGTTCATCGCTGGGCGGGACAACGATTTCCTGATGCATATCAACGTGTGCTCTATCGATATTGTGAAGTTTTGCAGGGGAAGGAAACCTACCAAAGTCTCTGGACTCGCATTCTTCGGCGCCTGCACTTTCCAGGGGCATCCAAATCCTGAGGCGGTGAACCTTGTGCGAATTACCCAGCAGTGGTTGAACTAAAAAGAGGTCTGATTAACTTTGTTGAGGGGCATAGGCGTTCAGGCCATCAATGAGCATTTGTATGCCGTATCCCCACGTTCCGCGAACCTCATGATGCTCTTTTCCAGACGCAATCATCATGACGGTAAGGCTCCAGCCTTCCGTACGGTGGTGATGGAAAAAGGTGGGTTGAATTTCCAGGATGATTTCGAGGTCCAGGGTGTGATGAAGCATGGTCGTCACATCCTGGAGTAAGGCGTCCATTTGTTGATGGAGAAACGTGACGAGGTCTGACAGGAAGTCCTTAGCATTAAGGGGAATCTCGGCAAAGCAGAGTGTGACGAAGGAGACTAAGATCACAGGGCGATTGGGATCGGGTCCCTTAGCATAACTTTGGTCGGCAGCCACGCTCATGAACGGGGACCGGGCTTTATTGATTTGCACAAGCAGTTCCTGCGTTTCGGGCCAACCGATACAGGGCGGCAATACGGGAATCATCTCAGGATGGGTTTTCAGGTCAATAAACCGGGCCTCAAGGGATCCATCGGTAATGGCAGGGCCATACGGCAGGTGAAAATGTTTTGTCCCTTCGGAGAGGGTGATACCCATTGGTCGTCCTTTTTTCTTTGAGGTGGTGGCTTCATTGTACTGGAATGGGTCGTAAAAAAGGTAAGGGGCTAGAAGAAAAAATATTCCTCCCTCTCTTGAGGGATGGTGTCACAGAATGGGGCAGTCATGGCAGCGCTAATTTATTGTCAGAAAATTCAAAAATCGTTTGGGGCTAAGGGGTTATTCCATGGCGTGAGCTTTGGGATTACGGAGGGGGAACGTGTGGGAATTGTCGGCCCTAATGGCTCAGGGAAATCGACCTTATTGAAAATATTGGCGGGGTTTGAGCCGCCCGATGAAGGGACGGTGACCCGTCGACAACGTTTACGCGTGGGGTATGTCGCTCAAGATACGGCCTGGGCTGAAGATCGAACTGTCGGTGAAATTTTGCATGAATCCGCTCAGCAAGCCGGGCTCCCCACGGGAGAGGCGGAGATCCGTGTCTATGAGGTCGTGGGACGGGTGGGATTTTCGGACATCTCCCAGCGAATCGAGGTCCTCTCCGGAGGCTGGCGAAAGCGCCTGGCGATTGCCTGTGCCATTGTTCAAGAGCCCGATGTGATCTTGCTTGATGAACCGACCAACCATATGGATGCCGAGGGCCTTTTGTGGTTGGAGCAAGTGTTGTTACAGGCCTCCTGGGCATGGGTGCTCGTCAGTCACGATCGGTGGTTTTTGGAGCAAACAACGAACAAAATGGCTGAACTAAATAGCCGCTATGAAGAGGGAATTCTGGTCTTTCCCGGGACCTACACTACGTTTCTTGAAAAACGTGAAGCGTTTCAGTATGCGCAGGAGCAACAAGCGCAGGCATTGGCGGGAAAAGTTCGGCGTGAAGAGGCCTGGCTTCGACAAGGGGCTAAAGCGCGAACGACGAAAGCGAAGTACCGGGTGGAAACCGCCCAGGCCCTGCAAGTTGAGCTGGCAGAGACTTCCACTCGATTGCGTCAACAGGAAGTAGGAATTGATTTCGTGGCGTCGGGACGAAAAACCAAGCAGTTGATTGAAGTGGCGGGTTTGAGCAAGGCGTTTGGTACCCGCACCATCCTCCACAATTTGGAGCTGATGATTTCTCCTGGCAAGGCCATAGGCATTGTCGGTCACAATGGGTCAGGAAAGTCGACGCTTCTGAAACTCTTGGCGAAAGAATTGGAGCCTGATAATGGCGTCGTGAAGTATGCTGATAAATTACAAATGGTGTATTTCGACCAGCAGCGTGAACGGTTGGATCCAAAGATGACCTTACGACGTACGTTGTCAGATACGGGGCATACCGTGACATATAGAGGGCAGACGATACATTTGGCTGGATGGGCGAAGAGATTTTGTTTCCAGCCGGAGCAATTAGATCTTCCGGTTGAGCGCCTTTCGGGAGGGGAACAAGCCCGAGCCGTCATGGCGCGATTCATGCTCCAACCGGCGGATGTCCTGATTGTGGATGAACCGACAAATGATCTCGATATTCCAACGAGAGAGATTTTAGAGGAGAGTTTTAAGGAATTTTCCGGAGCATTGGTCTTGGTGACACACGATCGTTTTATGTTGGAAAAGGTCTGTAAAGAGTTTGTCGGACTGGATGGTCAGGGTGGTCATGGGCATTTCGCCACCTATGGTCAGTGGGAGAAATGGCTTTTTCGTCAATCGCAAGGAAACGCGATAGAAGGTGTGTCCTCACGGTCACGCAAAGGAACTGACCAAGGTCCTAAACCCAAAAAATTGTCGTTCAAGGAACAGCAAGAATTCGATGGGATGGAACAACGAATTTCTGAGGCCGAGACTATTCGAGATTCCTGTCGGGCCAAGGTGGAAGACCCAGCGGTCGCATCCGACCACCTTCGACTTCAAGAAGCGTTGACGAATCTGAAGGAAACAGAACGGGAGATCGAGAGACTCTATGCCCGGTGGGCTGAACTTGAGGCTAAACATCAAGCCTATGCCAATCGGTAAATACGGCCACTTCGTGAGGAATTGATGGTGAACGTTCAAGCGCCGAGGGAAGTGAAGGCGAAATATGATAGGCTTGAATCAGGACGTAGCGAAAGGCGCGGGCAACAGACAAGCAGGGGATAAGAACCATGTCTCAGAAATCTCAGACAAACGTCAAGGGCGAACGAGGAGGGAAGTGATGAAAGCCTTCATGTTCTTGAAAACCGTTTTATTGGTCATGGTGGTTGGTGCCATGCCTTCCTGGGGAAATTTTCAAGATGGGGAAGATGCCTATTTACGAGAGGACTTTGCGGGGGCACTTGCGGAATGGACCCCTCTTGCGAAGACCGGAGATGCAGAAGCGCAAAATATGTTGGGGTATATGTACCGCTATGGGCAAGGAGTTCCACAAGATTTTGAGCAGGCCCGTCAATGGTACCGGTTGGCGGCCGATCAGGGACATGCCCGGGCTCAAAACAATTTGGGCGCTATGTACCGGCAAGGCTTGGGCGTTCCACAAAATTTTGAAGAAGCGTTACGGTGGTTTCGTCGTTCGGCAGAGCAGGGGAATGGCGGGGCCCAAAGTCACTTGGGCTTAATGTACTTCGAGGGCGAAGGTACGGCGAAAGATGTGGTGCAAGCCTATAAGTGGGCCTATCTGTCGGCGCAACAGGGCGTTGAACAAGCCGTCCTTGCCCTGGAATTTTTAGATAAAGAATTACGGCCCGATCAGATAGACGAAGCCAAACGACTAGCCAGAGAATGGACCCCGAGGGGAGAAGAAGTTGCGCTGTAACAGAAGAGGTCAAGACCATTTCTCCTCTTTGGACAAGGGGTTTTGATGGTGATCTCTCAAGCGTGTCCGCTTCATTTGACTCCGTTCTGACAGGGTGGTAGGCTGGCCCTCTCTTCTTGGGAAGGTGGCGTTAAAGCCTTTCGTGCTCATTCACACAGGTAGTGTTTCTTCGAAGTTCTGCCACAAGCCTATGGTGGTATTAGGCTTGTTTAATGAAAGGGGGCCCCATATGGGACGACCAGCCAAAGTGACCCAGGCCAAGCGCAATCGCGAAATGCAAAAGCGAATGAAGCAGCAGGATAAAGAAGCCAGACGCGAGCAACGAAAAGCTGAAAACGAAGAACTCCGGCCGGTCCTGGATGGCGAAGATCCGGATTTAATCGGGTTGCGTCCCGGTCCTCAACCGCCTCTGTATTAGCCCTCGTTACCCGAGCGCCTCATTCTTCTCTTTTTTCAACACGGTCATACTCCGCGAGTCCAGCCGATCGGCCAGGGTCAGCGCCCAGCTAATTCGACTCGTTATCTGGTAAAATAGGATCATTATGCGGCTTCGTTCAGTCGAAATTCTTCTTGCGGCCCTGGTGCTACTCGGGTCCGGCTGTGCGGGTGGTCCGGAGGTGGTGCCAGAGACTCTCAAAACCAAAATTGATTCCTCTCTCACATTTTCAAGCCTTCTTGAAGATCCACTGAGTCATCAGGGAGCTGTGGTGCTTTTGGGTGGTGAGGTGCTGTCCGCCAAACGGTTGACTGACGGAACCCGGTTGGAAATTCTACAACTCCCGTTAGATAATTCAGAGGAACCGGTGATTGATAAGACGGCATCACAGGGGCGGTTTTTGGCTTTTGAGTCGGCGTTCTTGGATCCAGCCACCCTTCCTCCACAGACCCGCGTCACGCTTGTGGGTGAAGTGACAGGAGCCACCAATGCTCATCTTGATGAAATGGACTATCGGTACCCGACCCTGAAAGTGAAACATTTGCATATATGGCCGGAACCCGAATTCCATCAACCAGTGGATTCCGGTCCGCGTTTTGGCATTTTTGGCGGTGGCGGCACCGGAGGACGTGTCGGGGGCGGGGTGAGTATCGGGATCGGGTTTTAGCCGCATGTCCACGAATTCCATGTTGTCAAAATGAGACTGTTGTAAACGTGTTGGGCAATAAAATAAATCCTCTGAATGGGAATCAGAACGTAACCGATATGAGTGAAGGACCAATGCAGGATTCCCAGTTTCCTGAGACCTCAGGTGAGAAACGGGCTCAAGCACATTTTGGGAGTATCCAACGTGCAGAATCGTTTTATCGGCAACAAGTCGTAACGGAATTAAACGATGTGATGAAAAAGTTTATTCAGGAACAAGAATGTGTCTTTATTGCGACCGCGAACGCCCAGGGTGCGGCTGATTCTTCATTTCGCGCCGGACCTGCGGGGTTTGTTCACATCCTGTCCTCTCAACAGTTAGCCTATCCTGAATATCGGGGGAACGGAGTCATGGCCAGCGTTGGAAATATTTTAGAAAATCCGCAAATAGGTCTGATGTTTGTTGATTTTTTTAAAACCACGATAGGCCTACATGTGAACGGGGCGGCCAGGGTCGTTGAAAATGATGGACTTGCCCAAGAGCCTGGAGTGACGGAAGCCCTTCTACAAGACGCTGCGGTCAAAGGTGGGCGTCATCCTGAATGTTGGATTATTGTGGATGTGAAGGAAGCCTACATTCACTGTTCGAAACATATTCCTTTGTTGGAAAAAAAGAATAAACAGGTGCATTGGGGAACCGATAATGAACATGAAAAACGTGGATCATTCTTCCAGCTTTGAAACCAGGAATCCCTCCTTATAAATTGACAACCTTGCAGAAGGATCTGTCTCAATTGGCTACCCTCGCTCATCGGTGTTTCGTTGTCGGACTCGGTCTGTTGGTGATGATATGTATCCATCCCTTGGTGGCACAGGCCACAGTCGGCTGGGAAATCGGCGATATGGTGTTGGATTATGGGCTCGATTTAGAACCGGGAGAAGAACGGGTATTAGTAGATCAAGAGGAGGTGGGCCATCCTTTTTTTATGGAATTCTCCTGGAAGCTCAACGCGGACCATTGCCGATTGCACGTTCAGGAATCCACGAGTCAAGGGGCCGCGGGGAAGGCCACAGTCGTGAAAGATGATGGTCTATTCAATGGGGTGGTATCTCATGCCGTACATCAGAACGTTGTGGCCGTGGTGGTGAAAACAGCCGAAGGAAAGCCTTGTTCGATCAATCCTTCGCAGGATGAGTTCCTGGTCCTGGCCCCTGAGCCGCGTGCGCCGGCCTCTGTGCAGGAGGAAATGGCGTCAGCGCCCATTGGTGCGGTGGTCGTGGTGTTTCGTGCCACCACGTTTTATTTGCCGCAGAACGTGACGGTCAAACCAGGGGAAAAAGTGGTGTGGGTCTATGCCGATGGAGCGCAAGAGCCTCATAGTGTCACCAGCGGTAGTTGTAACGTGAATGATTGTTCAGGAGGGGGCCAACAGTTCAATAGTGGCTTGAGTTTGAATAAACCCGGTCAGCGCTTTGAACATGTCTTCACCCATTCTGGAGCCTTCCCGTACCATTGCGACCTTCATCTCGGGTCGATGCAAGGATCCGTGACCGTTCAAGGTTCTCCATAGCATCCTCAAGCTTTCGAGTCTTGCTCCCACGTTCAGGCGCCTGTTTTCTCAAAACGGGATCATATCGTAAGGGTGACCAGTCGGGTGCTGCGTGGTAGTATACAAGCCCTCGGAACTGACGATGTGAAATCCTCCATTCCCCTAACAATCTTTCATTGTATTCTGATCAAGCCGTCTCATTATGATGACGAGGGCTATGTCATCCAGTGGGTGCGTTCGTCTATCCCCTCCAATACGATGGCGGCCATTTACGGACTCGCACGGGATTGTGCGGAACGGCAGGTACTCGGAGAGAATGTGCAGGTGACGATCACCGCTTTGGACGAGACGAATACCCGAGTCCGTCCGAGTCAGCTGATCCGCATGATCCAAGCCGACGGAGGACAAGGTCTTATCGCCATGGTGGGGGTTCAAACCAATCAATTTCCACGGGCCATGGATCTGGCCAGAGAATTTCGCCAAGCTCACCTGCAAGTGTGTATCGGCGGATTTCATGTCAGTGGATGTTTGGCCATGTTGCCCACGATCCCGGCAGATCTTCAGGAAGCCATGGACGAAGGGGTTTCTCTGTTTGCGGGAGAAGCCGAAGGCCAGTTAGATCGACTGTTGAAGGATGCACAAGCCGGCGCTTTACAGCCACTCTATAACGTCATGAAAGAGCCTCCAGGACTGGGAGGCCAACCGGTTCCGTACCTTCCGGCTCACTTGGTGCATCGGATGTCCGGTGCGCGTACCAGTTTTGATGCGGGGCGGGGCTGTCCGTTTTTGTGTAGTTTTTGCACCATTATTAATGTCCAAGGCCGGAAGTCTCGATTCCGGACTCCCGATGATATTGAGCAATTAGTACGGACCAATCTTGGGCAAGGCATCCATAAATTTTTTGTGACCGATGACAATTTCGCCAGGAACCAAGCCTGGGAACCCATTCTGGATCGTTTGGTTCAACTACGAGAAGAGGAAGGCCTGCAATTTAAGATCACGATTCAAGTGGATACCATGTGTCACAAGATTCCCCGATTCATCGAAAAATCAGGACGGGCCGGAGTGGATCGAGTCTTCATAGGATTGGAAAGTATCAATCCCGATTCCTTGGAAGGATCGAGGAAGCATCAAAATAAAATTACGGAATATCGGAGCATGCTTCAAGCATGGCATCGTGTGGGGGCACTCACCCTGGCCGGCCTCATCCTCGGATTCCCAACGGACACGCCTGAGAGCATCACCCGCGATATTCACATCATACAAAAGGAACTCCCGATTGATCTGTTGTATTTTTTTATTTTGACGCCATTGCCGGGTTCACAAGATCACAAGGAATTGTGCGAACAGGGTGTGGCCTTAGCGACGGACATGAATATGTACGATTCGGTGCATGTCACCATGCCCCATGCACGGATGTCCGGGGAGGAATTGTTACAGGCCTATCACCGTGCGTGGGAGACCTATTATACCCCCGAACATGTCGAGACGGTCATTCGCCGTGCGAAGGCCTGGAATTTCAGTATGAATAAAGTGAAATGGATGATGCTGTCCTTTTATGCCGCGGCAAAGGTGGAAGGCGTGCATCCCATGGATAGCGGCGTATTTCGGCGAAAGTATCGCCGGGATCGGCGACGAGGGTTACGAAAAGAACATCCCCTATTCTTCTATGCGCGGTATGGCTGGGAAATCGTGGCGAAACATGGTCGCTATGTCAGCCTCTATATGAAATTTCATCGAGCGTATCGAAAGGCGATAGCAGGACAGCCAACCGCGCGGGTTGATGTGGCCATGCAGCCGGTGCAGTCAGAGGAACTCGATTCCCTCGATCTCTTTACGGTGACGGCCGCCGCACAAATCGTGGTCGAAAAACTCAAGAAAAAACAGGCGAAACACTCCGTCGCCCTGCCCATTCCCTGATGTCACAAAACGAGGTGCCAGCATTATTCCGCCTATGGCTATAGAAACATCTGGTGTCCTCACGCATCTCAAGGCGCTCTCTCCCAACCACATTTACTTCCTCGCTCCAAAAGCCTTTGTGCTGCGCGGGTATGAGTATTACGCGCAGGGTCGTTTGGAATCGTATAGCTGGAATCACGCTCGAACGATTCTTGCCGCCTCAGTGAGAGGGTCGAAGTATTATGCCGTCACCTTTTCGGTCGAGAAGGGGCAACTCGTCTACTCCTGCCGTTGTCCGGCCTGGACGGCGTCCACCCAGTGCAAGCATGTGATTTGTGCGTTGTTGACCACGGTTAATCTCTTAGTGCCGGATGCCTTCCGGGTTCCCATCACCAGGAAGACGAGCCAGGAAGAGCTTTCTCAGCAATTATTGCAAGGGGCTTCAGCCTCGCAATCAGTGGCGGAGTCTGCCCCGATGCGGCCACGATTTGAAGTGAGCTTGATTGATCATCAAGGGCAAGGGTCTATTGCCATTACCAACCACGGGAACGTCTGTCAGACATTTTTAGGGATGCCGACGGAATTGGCCATCCTCTTGCGGGCGACTCAGGATCCGGCCTGGTCCGTCCAGGATGCATTGCGAGATTTTCTGAAACATCATGGTCAGGCCTTCCCCATCTATTTCGAAAATTCACAAGGGCGAACCTTGGTGGAATGGGCGCCGTCAATGGCCTACACCATTAAAACGGAATTAGATGTTCGGGGAGAGGAAGTGAGGGTGGCGGCTCGCAGTTTCCGGTTCGGCGCCGCGCAGGAGCATGCTCAGGTCTTTATGGGGATGGTGGTCGATCTCGATTCGGACAAGCTGGCGCCCTTGGATGATGATCAGGGTTGGGCGCTTTATGATCTGGTGGTGGAACATTACTTTGGAAAGGAGGAGATGGCATCAGAGCGATCGCTCAATTCCCCTACCGAGAGAAGGGGTACCCCTTCCTTGCCAGGTGATGAACGTAGTCAGTGGAGGGATACGCGGCCGATCATTTCAATCCCGGTTCACGAGTTTGCCGGGTTACAGATTGATCTTCCGACCCATGATCTGGCGCGACTGTCCCGAACGGTCCAATTTAAAATTGAGGGACAAGAGGTAACGCTTGTCCAAACGGACCATGCCGAGAGCAGTCCGCGCAAACGTTGTCGCCTGACGGTGATGCCGGAAGCCTGGATCGTCGATAGTCCTCTCATCGAACCCGATACCGCATCCCTGGTGGCGGAATGTTGGCAGGGAACGAGCTTCACCGGGACGAGTGAGCAGGTATTCAGCCTCTTCCCGTTTCTAGAAAAGGGGACCTCAGTGGCGGCAGGCCTCCGAACAAAAAAACGCCGAACGGCATTGTACGACACATTTTTCCAACTCTGTCACGCGAAAACGCCGGCGGAAGCAAAAAAAATGATCAAAGCCTGTTTGCGCCAGGAAGAGTTCCGGCCGTTTCGCATTAAAGCCGAGGCCGAGGAAATCCTCCAATTTTTTTCAGCCCCGCTATTTGAAAAGACGGTGCGATTACTGGTTCATGATGGCCAATGGTGCGCGGTGCCAAACGACTGGGCAAAAGAAGCATTGTTGTATGCCATTCCCTATCACATTTGGGGACTGTCAATTTTTGAAAGAATGATCGGACATGAGACGATGCCTCTTGCACAGGCTGCGCTCTATGCGGGGTTGCCGGAATGTTATGCCAAAACCGCCGAGGCCGGTATCGAACTCTTTTTTCAAGACAAACCGGTGGCGACAGGGCAATGGGATTGTTCGGTGGATGCCCGGCGGCCGCCGACCATCGATTGGTTTGAGCTTCGCCCGGAAATCATGTGTGATGGCGTGCGCCTGGAAGCACAAGAAATTCAGACGATTCTAGAACGCGGCGGCATTATGGAAGTCGATGGCCAGGTGCGGATTGTGGATCAGAACACGCAGGAAATCCTGCGTGCCTTAACGGCCTTATCTTCCGCGAAATCAAGCAAAAAACAGGAGCAAAACAAACCCGTTGTCGTCCAAGTGCCGAAATTGCAGATTTTAGATTGGGTGGCTTTGCGGAAACGCGGCGTCACGGTCATGCTGCCGCCTGATGATGAAGCCTTAGTGGAACGCCTCCTGAATTTCGAGCGGATCGAGCCCCGGCCTTTACCAAAGGCGCTCAAGGCCACTCTGCGCCCATATCAGCAAGAAGGCTATCGATGGCTGGGGTTTTTGTATCAACATCGGTTGGGAGCCTGTCTGGCGGACGATATGGGGTTGGGGAAGACCATTCAAGCCATTAGTTTGCTGGCGGGCATTCAGGAAGGCATCATTCAATCTCCTGGCCGGCCCGACGGCCCCCATTTAGTGGTGTTGCCGCCGAGCCTCCTGTTTAATTGGGAACAAGAAATAGCCCGTTTCTATCCGGACCTAACCGTGCAAACCTATATTGGCAAAGAGCGTCAGAGCGATTTTGCCAAGGCGGATGTGGTGCTGACCACCTATGGGTTGGTGCGCCGGGATATAGGCGTCCTTGAACGCCTGATGTTCCATGTGATTTTGTTTGACGAAGCGCAGGCCGTCAAAAATATTGTGGCCGGCACGACGGGTGCGGCACGACGGCTCAAAGGACATTTCAAATGCGTGATGACCGGCACGCCGTTGGAAAACCATGTGGGGGAATATTATTCCCTCATGGATCTGTGTGTGCCTGGATTGTTAGGAGAATACGACAGCGTAAAGGGAAAACTAAAAGCGCCGGGGCCGGACCTGCTTAATACCATTATGCAACGCACCCGGCCGTTTGTGCTGCGTCGCACCAAAACACAAATTCTTAAAGAGCTTCCCCCGAAAACGGAAACGGACATCTATTTAGAACTCACCGATCGTCAGAAAGCGTTGTACCAACAGACTGTGGCGACCATTCGGTCGTCCATTGCATCGGCCTACCGCACGAAAACAGAGTCGCAAGCGCGGATCATTGCCTTGACCGCCATTTTACAATTACGGCAAATCTGTCTGTCGCCCCAACTGGTTCACAAGGAGAGTACCGAAACGTCTCCTAAGTTGGGGTGTGTCGTGGAGCGGCTTCAGGAACTCATGGATGAGGGACATAGCGCCTTGGTGTTTTCCCAATTTACGTCATACCTGGATCTGGTCGAGCAGGAATTTCATGCGCATCATATTCCCTATGTGCGACTTGATGGGTCGACCCCGACAGCCATACGAAAAAAAATGGTGCAGCAATTTCAGGAGTCGAAGGAGCCACTGGCTTTTTTGCTCAGCCTCAAAGCCGGGGGGCAGGGATTAAATTTGACGAAGGCCTCGTATGTCTTTCATTTAGACCCGTGGTGGAATCCCGCCGTCGAAAATCAGGCGTCGGATCGCGCGCATCGCATTGGCCAAAAGCAAAAAGTATCGATCATGCGGTTGCTGATGCGGCATACGATTGAAGAAAAGATGATGGCGCTCAAGCAACAAAAAATGGAGCTCTATGAAGCCGTGTTGGAAGGCGCCGCGCATCGCGGAGGTGCCTCGCTGACGCAACAGGATTTTGACTTTTTGTTGGGGTAGGCAACAGTGCGTACCCTGGTGAGTTTTGACTACTCAATCTAAATGGAGGAGGCAGCATGAAAACACGGAACACAATGTTTCAAGGGATGATGCTGGTGATGATTCTCGGATTTCCATCAATTGCGGTGGCCGCTGCCGAACCGTTCATCGGAGAAATCATGATGTTCGGTGGCACATTTTGTCCTCGAGGATGGGCGAACGTGGATGGGCAATTGCTCCCGATCAGTCAAAATCAAGCGCTCTTTTCCCTTTTGGGGACAACGTATGGAGGCGATGGCCGGACGACATTTGCTCTTCCTGACCTGCGAGGAAGGGTCCCGCTTCATGCCGGGCAGGGATCCGGATTGACCAACCGAAGGCAAGGAGAGAAAGGGGGAGCTGAACAACATACGTTAAACATTTCCGAACTTCCTGCGCATCAGCATGCTCTCAATGCATCAAAGGGAGACGCGAATCAATCGTCTCCTACTGGAAATGTCTTAGCCAATCAAAGTCGGAAGAGTCGAATTTTTGCTTCGCCTTCTCCCGATTCTCTCACCCCGATGCATGCCGCAGCGGTTGGAACAACTGGCGGGGGTCGCGCTCATAACAATTTGCAACCGTTTTTGGGGATTCGATTTTGTATCGCGTTACAAGGGATCTATCCTTCACGTTCATAAACCCACGGCACAACGTGTGGGATGGTCCGATGGAATCGGAGGAATGAACAGCAAACAATGAGAGCAACATGGCATGACACAACAATGGCGTCTGAACTGGGGATCGCCGTTGGCCAGGTGACGGCCACGGTGGAACTGTTAGATGACGGCGCGACCGTGCCGTTTCTGGCCCGCTATCGGAAAGAGGTGACGGGTGGGTTGGATGAGGTCGTCATCACGGCCATTCGCGACCGCGTGGCCCAGCTACGAGAGTTAGACAAGCGGCGAACGGCCATTCTGGCCTCTCTCGAAGAACAAGGGAAACTGACTGAAGCGTTGCAGGGTCAGATTGACGCGGCAGCCACGATGACGGAGCTGGAAGATCTGTATCTCCCGTATCGACCCAAGCGACGCACGAGGGCCATGATTGCCAAAGAACGGGGCCTGGAACCGTTGGCCCAGGTCATCTGGAAACAAGACCCTCAGCTGGATGTACACGCCGAAGGAGAGAAATTCCTCAATGCCGAACAGGGTGTGGAGTCCGTGGAGGATGCCTTGGCTGGGGCAAGAGATATCATGGCTGAATGGGTGAACGAAGATCAGCAGGCCCGTGCCTCCATGCGCACCCTGTATCTGGAGCAGGGTGTCTTCAAGACCGCAGGCATGCGGGGGAAAGATGTGCAAGGCAGCAAATATCGGGATTATGCCGAATGGGAAGAGCCGGTGGCGACCGCCCCTTCCCATCGCGTGCTGGCCATGCGCCGGGGCGAGCAGGAAGGCTTCCTCTCCTTTCGGGTGGCCGTGCCGGAAGCGGCAGCGGTGGCCTTGCTGTCCCGCTTGTTTGTCAAAGGCCATGGATCGGCAGCGGACCACGTGACGCTCGCCATTCAAGATTGTTTCACCAGATTGTTATCACTGTCGATGGAAACGGAAACCCGTCTGCAGACCAAAGCCAAAGCGGATCAGACCGCCATCGAGGTGTTTGCGCAAAACGTGCAGCAATTGCTCATGGCCTCGCCCTTGGGGCAAAAGGCGGTGTTGGCCATCGATCCGGGATTTCGTACCGGGTGTAAAATCGTCTGTCTGGATCGGCAAGGGCAGTTGCGGCATACCGATGTGATCTATCCCCATCAGGGACCGGCAGGCGCCGTCAAAGCTGGAGAAACGGTGACTGAATTATGTCAGCGCTTTCAGATAGAAGCGATTGCCATTGGCAACGGAACCGCCGGTCGAGAAACCGAAACCTTTGTTCGCGGGTTGAAAGTATCCCCGGCTATTGCGATCGTGATGGTGAATGAGAGCGGGGCATCCGTGTATTCGGCTTCTGAAGTGGCCAGGAACGAATTCCCGGATCAGGATGTCACGGTGCGCGGAGCCGTTTCGATTGGTCGGCGCCTCATGGATCCGTTAGCCGAGCTGGTGAAAATCGATCCGAAGGCCATCGGAGTTGGGCAGTACCAACATGATGTGGATCAAGGCATTTTAAAACAGCGGCTCCAGGATGTGGTCATCAATTGCGTGAATCGGGTCGGGGTGGACGTCAACATCGCCAGTCCTCAATTACTCACGGCGGTCTCGGGTGTGGGACCACAGCTTGCAACCAATATCGTGGCCTATCGGCAGGAACATGGTCCATTTACAAGCCGGACGGCCTTAAAGAAGGTCCCGCGATTGGGAGCCAAAGCCTTTGAGCAAGCCGCTGGATTCTTACGCATTACCGATGGCGAACATCCGTTGGATGCCAGCGCGGTACATCCTGAGCGGTACCCCGTCGTCAACGCCATGGCCAAAGACCTTGGTTGCACGGTGAAGGAGTTAATGAAAGACCCTGAACGACAACGGACCATCGATTTGAATCGCTATATGACAGAAGAAGTCGGGAAACCGACGCTTACCGATATCCTGGCAGAACTGGCGAAGCCCGGTCGCGATCCCCGCCAACAATTTGAAGCCGTACGGTTTGACGAGAACGTGCAATCCATCGAGCAGGTCACCCCCGGTATGATCCTGACCGGTGTCGTGACCAATGTGACAGCCTTTGGCGCTTTCGTGGATATCGGCGTGCATCAGGATGGCCTCGTCCATATTAGTCAATTGGCCAATCGCTATATCAGCGATCCCAATACCGTGGTGCAGGTGAATCAACAGGTCAAAGTCACTGTGTTGGAAGTCGATATTCCCCGTAAACGCATCTCCCTCTCCATGAAAGCCGTCCCCGCTGCAACAATCTGAGGCGTTCTCCTAAACCCGGCAGCCATCCTGCACGAGAGCATGCGCTGGTGCCGTTGATGGATCTTGGCTCAACACACAAGAGAAGATACAATTATACCCTTGCGAAAAATTAGGGAGCCATCAAATAGGCAACATCGTGTCAGCTGTGGTGGTGGGCACAGGAGCCTCGCCCGACACACTCCCGACCAAAGACGTGGGCAGTTTTTTGCAGAGCAATCTCGAAACATGCGGGTCAACATTTCTTAACCCGCCACTGGCGAACCAAACATTAAAAAAGGGACGATCGACATGGATGGAACCGGGTTAGCCATGATAGCAAGCGGCGTGGTGGTGGGAGTGGCTGCCGCCTTCACCGGACTGGGCGGCGGATTTTTGATGGTCCCTCTGCTCTTATTCCTGGGATTCACCGCCCAGAAAGCGGTGGGCACCTCATTCCTCGCAATCCTGATCATCGCCGTGTCCGCGTTATTTGCCCATAACAAATTGGCCAATGTGGATTACAAGTATGGATTGCTGCTCGGTTTGGGTGGAATTGTGGGCGCGCAAATTGGCGTACGTCTACTGTCCGAAGTGCCCGCTGACCTCTTTAAGAAAATGTTTGCGGCTTGCCTGATCGGCTTAGCGCTCTATTTGTTGATCAAGAAATAAGATGGTCCTGTTTGTATCCTCAGCAGGTCCTGGCCAAAGAACAATCGTATCCGCATACCATCCCGTCGTCCTGCCCGACAGTCGTCAGGGGAATCCATCGTCTCCCCCTCCTTTGTAAGGAGGGGTGGAGGGGAGGTAGAGTCCGAACCTCATTCCCTCTTCGTCATTCCTGCGTGCGGAGCCTGCCCCTACAGTCGTAGGCAGGGGACAGGGATCACCCCGTCCGTCATTCCTGTGTTTCTAGCAGGAATCCATCTTCCAATCCCCTCGTTCTCTTCCCCCACATCCGTCATCCCTGCAGGTTTCTGGCAGGGATCTCTCTTCGCTCTTGGTTTACTCCCCCCAAAACAGCAGAGAATACTGAACCATTCTGAAAAACGAGAATGTAAAAGGAGGCTGGACCTGGGAGTGGGAAATCAGACGGTTGAACTCGGCTTGTCCCGTAGTTGTCTGAGTAACTTTTCCACTGATGTGGCGATGCCAGGAACTTTGTTCCGGGTCACGTCCCAAATGATGTGAACATTCAATCCAAAGTAACCGTGTGCAATTACATCTCGAAAGGCCGCAGCCTTGGACCATTCAACCTCGGGCATCATCTCCTGGATTTCAGGGCTCAAATGTTTGGCAGCTTCACCAATAATTTCTAGATTGCGAACGACCGCATCAAAAACCAAGTCATCTCCCCGGAAGGTTTCTAGCGTCATGCCCTTGGTATAACGAAGAACTTTGTGAGATGCGTCAAGGATATCTTCCAGGAAAAACGTGGGATCACGCGACACAAATTAAATCCTTTTCAATGAGCGGTCGCATGCGTGGCTTCACGGTATCATCAATGACTAAATCCACACTTTTATGGAACAGGTTTTCCAGATAAAATTTTAGATCCATATACGCATCGAAGGTCGGGGCCGATTGGAATTCCACAAGCACATCAATATCGCTATCTTCGTGCATGTCATTGCGAGCGGCGGAACCAAAGATGCCAATTTTCTTAATCCCAAATAGGCGCACCATATCCGGACGGTTGTTCGCTAATATTGAGATCAGATCCTGTTGGGTCATGGCACCCCCTCCAAATACAACCACATGGCTGACGATCAATGAGATGGCATTGAGGTTCTGCCAACAGTGGGAATCATAAAATACTCTCGTGGACATCTTTCTCTAGAAACCATAGCAAATACAGTTCCGTTTCGCATTATTGAAGCAAATCCAAAGAGAAAGTCCGTCTGCCCTTCAAGGACCATTCACTCATGATCATAACACGTAGCATGACCTACGACAGTATGGTCTCCTCTTCCCTCCACCCTGAGAAAAGTGGGGAAAAGAGTTATTTGCTAAATATTTTGAATGCACTGAAGGCCGTCATGCAAGCCGGTGGGTGAGCCTGTTCCTGCCGCGATGGCCTATAGGTCATCTACCCATCCCTCATCCCTGCATGCCCCTGGCAGGGATCTCTCTTCGGTCTTGGGCTATCTTCACTAACCAGACCCCGTAGAGAACAGGGAACTATTCCGAACAATCAGGAAGATGGGAAGAGGCCGAAAAGTATGTGTGCATGCAAGGCCTGACCCCGCGCCCAGAGTGGGCCGGAGCGGTGCGCTGGTGGCCATGCATACTTGATAGGCATAACTAACCGAAAAGTCGAGTCTGACCCCTAATGCTTTCCGTCATCCCTGCAGGTTTCTGGCAGGGATCTCTCTTCGCACTGGGATGACCTGCACCAATCCAAACCCGTAGAGAACAGGGAACCATGCTGAACAATCAGGAAGGTGGGAAGAGGCCGAGAAGCATGTGTGCGTGGGTTTGACCCCGCGCCTGCAAACCGTCCTCGTCGAATCTCCGAAGTTGGCTGCGGTCCGCAGCCACGCCAAAGGCGGGCTGACCTCCAAGTCATGGTGCAGGAATTAGAGAAAACCGGAAAGAAAAAAGTCCCTCCCCATCTAATACGATTTCGGCCAAGAGAAATGAGGGGGAGAGGAGGAGAGCCCTTGGACTGCGTAGACCAGGAAGGAAAGATGTGTGAAGGCAAAACTTAACCCGGAACCTGATCCCGAACCTGCCCCGGAACCCTGTAACGCTACGGCAATCTCCCACATCTTGGCGACCGTTTCGCCTTCGAGAGGTCTGGTTACAAATTGGGTGGGCTGCTCATCTGTCAAAAGTCCGCACTCATGCCTGACCCCAAATATGACTCCGAATACGAAAAATACATCTGTCCCCTTTTTCTCCAAATTGACTGACAATGCCTACTGTGATGGACCTTTCCCAGAGAGTGGGAAATTTCTTGCTAAGTATTTGAAAAACTTATAGGATTATGACAAATTTCAAGCTGAGTAAGTTGTGATAGACTGATCAAGCCACTGAGCAATTGATATGTTATTGAAATGCAAAGAATAGAGAAGCGGAAGGGTGCAGAGAAAAAATCACTATATAGCCATGTAATCGAGGTGAGCGAAGGCCCCGCAGCCTGCACTGCGTATTGTTCGATACCTCATCGCAGACGTTCGGGGAGGAAGCAGTGCCCACAGTATTACGAATAGGTCCTTACCGCTTTCATTTTTATTCGGATGAGCGAAATGAACCGCCTCACATTCATGTGCGAACTGGAGATAGTGAATGCAAATTTTGGCTTGACCCCATCATTCTCGCAAAAAATCACGGTATCCCTGCGCATCGTTTGAATGAGATTGCCAGCCTCGTTTTTCAAAATCAACAATTCTTAATGGAGAAATACCATGAATACCACAACCGCGAACGTTGAGTTACGACAAGAACCCGTAGCCTGCCGGGCGTGGACTGAACAACGCACCATTTTCATCGAACTCTACGATGGGAGGATTATCGGTTTCCCGGCGTCACGATTCCGAAGACTTCGGAAGGCTACCAATGAGGAATTGGGAGAAGTCAAAATTGAAGTCAATGGATCTGCCTTACGCTGGGAAAGCTTAGATGAGGATATTACCGTCCTTGGTATCGTGAACGGCCGCTTCGAACTGCCTCTCGAAAAAAAGCCAGATATCAAACATGAAAATTGAAAAGAATCTGTGCGTTAGCCGAAACCACATAAGTACATTGAAAAACTATCCCCAGTCGTCATCCCCGCCGGTCCTCGGCAGGGATTCATTTCTCTCCGTTATGCCCATTCCGCATTCCCCCTTTGAAAAGAGGGGACAGGGGGATTTTCTTCTCAGAACCTTTCTGACTATTCAGCAGGGATCTCTCTTCGCACTGGGATGACCTGCACCAATCCAAACTCGCAGAGAACAGAGAACCATCCGGAACAATCAGGAAGATGGGAAGAAGCTTAGAAGTATGTGTGCATGCAAGTCTTGACCCCGCGCCCAGAGTAGCCCGGAGCGGTGAGCCGGTGGCCATGCCTACTTGATAGGCATAACTAACCGATAAGTCGAGTCTGACCCCTAATGCTCTCCGTCATCCCTGCGTGTGGAGCCGGCTTCTGCCGTCATTGGCAGGGGGGAAGCCCATCCGAAGCCGTCATTCTCGACATTTGTCATCGAGAATCCATCTTCCTTCCCCCATGTCATCCTGAGCAGCAGCGAAGGATCTGAGCCCAGCCCCGCACATCGACGCGCGACAAGAACGACTCCCGACCCCACCTTCTCCTCCAACAGAATGCCGGCCGATAGAAATGGGTGAGAGGAGGAGCGCTCAGTGGATTTGGCGGCACGGCAGGAATGATGCGTGATTGCAAGACGCCATCCGGCATCCACCTTCCGAAGAAGTTGCGGCGAGATATAGCCTTCATCGCTACGTTGAACTGCGCCTTCGGCACTAGAAACGCCTCCAGATGAATCCAGGTCGACCTGTATGGCTCTCCATACGGTCGGCCTTCCCGATACTCGGACCACGACGGGTAACAAAGTAACGGAAGCCACCTCTGGCCATCACTGCTTTTCGGCTCGAGTAGCGATTCCATCGAAGGAAGGTCGTCTCGGCAATTAACCCACGTCGGGTAGTCGAGTTGTTTTGTTGAGAGAAGATCGACGTTGGCACCAACCCACCAGCACTCGGAAGGCGCGCGGTCTTGGCGTTCAAGGCGGGAGATGGTCGGGTCTAGCTTTCGCTCGTCGTTCAGGATGAGAGGGAGCCGGTCTGTCGTCCGCACAAAGGAGTCCTTCTTTCGATCGACGCTGTCGTAGAGGCGCGAGGCCAGCTGATACATCGCGATCCACTGGTATTTTTTCCCGATTCGTTCGGCCCATGCTGGCTTACTTCGTCCGCCCCCAGTCTCTTGGGTTACGGCGGAGTCGTAGTCGCTGCACTTCGTGCCTCGGTAGCCGAAGTCGTCCAAAATCCGCTTCGCGATCCAATGCCCGATGGCAGGCTTTGGCATTGCGCTATTCCATCCGTTTAGACAGTTGATCGAGTAGTGGTTAAAATCCTCGTGCAGGCAGCTTTGAACCAGCAACCGAGCGCCATGTTCTTTCTCTTCTTTCCAGGCCATTTCCTCGCCTTCGGCTGGAGGCTCCGGAGCCGGTATTTTCGAATTGCGTTGATTTGGCAGTGTCGGATTGAACCTCTTATCGAGGCAGCCGAGGTGCGCCGCTAACTCGGCGATGCATCGAATGTGGTCGCGGATGATCGCGTTCTGAAAATCTTCTGGGCTGGCCGCATAGGCAGTAAGCAACTCCTCGGCGAGATCCTTCAGCACGGCTTGGTCTCGCGAGCTGATCAGGGCGCCATACGCCACGAGCAACGCTCGCTCTCGCAACTCGTCGTCATCGGTTGCGAGGAGCAGATCCACCAATTTCGGCACGAGCGCCGAATGAAACCGCAGAATCGCTATCGCCGCCCTGGTCGCCGAGTCCTTCACTCGGCGATCAGCCTGCTGCGCTGAACCAAAGGAGGACAACGCACCACCGTTCCGCGGTCGAGCCGTCGACCTTTTGGAGGTCGATGTCTTTCGCTGCCTCGATGATACGCCGGACGATGTTGTTTTCCTCGTATCCGAGCTTCAGGTATCTGCACCAGAACGCGTCTCGATTAGAGAATGGCAGCCACCCCATGACGTTATTGAGCCAGAGCGCGTCGATCTCCGAATCCTGCGTGGAGACCGCCAGCATCGCGTCGATTGCCTTGTATGCATTGGGCGTGTTGAGCATCTCCCGCAGCACATTCTGCGTAGACGGCAAGAACGTTTCTGTGGTGCGCCAGGGGAGGGAACGAACAACAACGGCGGCAACCTCGCTCCGAACGGAGTCAACACCGACCAAATCAGTGAGCTCCATGTCGCGTATCTTTTCCGGCAAGAGAACGGATAGTGCCGAAAGTAGGCCGGCATTTTCCCGGACCGCCTGCGTCGTACCCAAGAGGTGCGCGAGTTGGCCGCCGCTCTTAAAAACCTGTTGAACGTTCGAGCTCGTGACAGGTTCGAGCATCTCCGACGCCACAAGGAAGTCGCCGAATCGCTCAAACGCCGGACGCACGACGTTCTCTGCGCCGATGGCATCGGTTGAAGGGCCGTCCTCGATCAGCAGGTCCGCCGTGACGAGCCACTGCAGAATGTTGAGGCCTTTAGCCTGCGGCTTCGCCGCGTCGATAGCCGACTGGGCCTCGGCCCATCGGAGAGCCGCGCTGCCCGCCTTGGCAATCGCGGCGGTGATCGCCCGAAGAGACCCGCTGACTATCGCCGCGCCCGAGGAGAAGCTGTGTTCGGTCGCGAACTGTTCTTCCTTGTATGCGAGAAACGCTCGGATCACAGGCGCAATACCGAACCACCCTTTCGGCAGTTGCTTCAGGCCCTTCGCTCGCAACGTTTCGCAGACAAGCTTTAGATAGAGCGGGTTCGCTAGCTCGGGCTGCAGGACCGGGACGAGAGGAGGCTCAAGGTCATAGTGAGAGAAGAAGGCGTTGCAGGCTTCTCTCTCCATTCCCTCGAATCCTCTATGTTCGACCGCCTGATCCGCGAAGTCCTTCGGAATGCACACCGGGAGGAACGAGGTGCGGCATGAGACGCAGAGCTTGAGATGTGCACGTGAGGCCACCGCTCCAGCAAACTCGGCGAAACGGCCGAACCAATAGCTCCTTGGGCGCGTCTCGTTCACGGCATCCACGCAGATCACGAGCTTCTTGCATGAGCATTCGGCCGCAGCGTCGAGCGCGTCGAGCAGGCCGTCGCGACCGAGCGTGAGCGGAGCCCCGAGTGACTCGGCGAATCGAGTCAATGGATCGGGTTCTCCACTGAACTGGTGTCCGAAGACAACGCATGTATAGGCACCTTCCGCTAATCGGCGTTGCGCGATGTCGCATAGGCCATGGGTCTTTCCCGCTCCGCCGCTCCCGATCAGCACGAACACCTGCCTGAATGCGAGAAATCCGGCTGGAGACGAAAGCCAGTCGGAGAAAGCGCGCCATTTTTGTCGGGCGTCGCGCACCGTGTCGAGATTAGCGGCTGGAAACGAGACCATGTATTCGGCCATGTAGGATCGAAACTTCCTCGAGTCCGCAGATCCCTCGCCATGCCTGGCGTCCAAGTCCGCAGCGAGATCGCCCTCAAGGGCAGCGAGATGATCGAGAAGCTGGAAGATACAGTTCTGGAGCTTCTTGAGTTCCTCTTCCGTCGGTGCGGCCGCAAGCGCCTCTGCGCCCTGGACGCAGTTCCGCAATTCGGCAACCATCCTCTTGCCATTTTCGTAAACGGCCTCCGGCCAGCCAGGAAGCGCGGTATCGAGACTCTTTTTCTCGACGAGTCTCTCGACGTGGTTCGTCTCCTTGCGGCAAGCCTCGAGCTGGTCAGAAAACTGCGCCTGCCACTCCACTCCACCGCCGAACGACGAGAACCATACCGACAGTGGTGTTTCTAGACTGATCTCCCGGTTATACCGTGGGCCTGCCAAATGCTTGGCGCCAGCGATGTGGCTTGCGAACCAATTGTCCGAGAATGTCGTTGCAGAAAAGAAATAGTGACGCAGGCCGCCTGATGGGTCGTTCGCCAGAACGAGATCCAATAGGTCGTGCGCTGCCCTTCGTTCGATGGTCAGGGTGCGCCCATTGGCCGTTGCGTCAACTTCCGCCTTTCGTGCCCACTCGTCGAACTTCTCGGTCTGACTTTTCCCCTTGCGCGCGGTTTTGCCCGTAAGATCGAACGGAAAGCAAACCACATAGCGTGTCAAATCAGCGTGGACCAAAAGCGCGGTTTCAAGAGACTGCTTGGCCTGCCTTAACAGACCGTCGATATCGAAGAGATACTTCGTCTGCCAGCCGGCGGAAGACCCGTGCGCATCGATTACTTTGCACTCCACTCCACCGTCGCCACCGGCACCACGATAACGCTCGAACCGCGTTCCAGTTGGCCGCGTTCTAGACGCAAGCTGGCAGCAAAGTTCCTCGAAGGCATTCTCCACACTTCCGCCACGAGAGGCGATTTTCTTAAAATTAATTTCGGACATGGGAATATGTTGTAATTGATTGTGTATTTTGTCTGCCGGGAAGGGCCACCATGCAATCCACAAGATCAGCTTCAACGATCGCTTTGCGGATTTCGCCTTCCCCTGACTGGTTGGAGGACATCGAGCCGTTGGCCAGAACGAAGCCTGCGAGTCCGGTAGGCGACAGATGATGGATGAAGTGTTGCACCCAGGCGTAGTTGGCGTTGCCCGCAGGAGGCACGCCGTAGACCCAGCGCTTGTCGTCTTTTAATAAATCTCCCCGCCAGTCGCTGTCGTTGAATGGGGGATTGGCCAGGACATAGTCGGCCTTGAGGTCCGGGTGCTTGTCGTTGTGGAAGGTGTCGCCATGGGCGATTTGTGCATCGATGCCCCGGATGGCCAGATTCATTTTGGCCAGTCGCCAGGTGGTGTAGTTGGACTCCTGGCCGTAGATGGAGATGTCGCCGAGTTTGCCGCTGTGAACCTCGATGAATTTCTCACTCTGGACGAACATGCCGCCTGAACCGCAGCAGGGATCGTAGACGCGGCCTTTGTAGGGAGCCAGCATTTCGACCAGGACCCGCACGACGCTGGATGGCGTGTAGAATTGGCCGCCGCTCTTGCCTTCGGCGCTGGCGAAGCGTGAGAGAAAATATTCATGGACGCGGCCCAGGGTGTCCTTGGCGCGGTCGGCGGTACTGCCAAGCGCGATGTCGCTGACCAAATTGATGTTCTGTCCCAGGCGTTGTTTGTCGAGGCCTGTCCTGGCGAAATCCTTGGGTAGTACCCCTTTAAGCGAAGGGTTATCGCGCTCGATGGCGCTCATGGCGTCATCCACCAGCGTGCCGATGGTGGGCTGGGGTGCGCTGGTTTTCAGGTGTGTCCAGCGGGCTTCCTTCGGCACCCAAAAAATGCTAGCAGCTTTGTACTCGTCCGGATCTTCGGGGTCGGCGCCTTGCGCCTTCTGGGCTACCAGTTCGTCGTGTTTCGCTTCGAAGGCGTCGGAGATGTATTTGAGGAAAATGAGACCCAGGACGACGTGTTTGTATTCCGCCGCGTCCATGTTGTTGCGCAGCGCGTCGGCGGCCTGCCAGAGCTTTTGCTCGAAGCCGACGGTCGCACCGTTTGATTCTTTTTTGGTTTTCGTTTTTGCTTGTCGTGCCATGTGTTGTCCGGTGGAAAGGTCTTTATTCTCAATTGGCAGAATATCCAACTCCTTGATTAAAGTACAGAATTATTGTTTCTAAGGATTTGGCTGAGAGGTAAGAGGGGGTTTTGAAGATTTGGGGCGTGGATTTAGAAAGAAAAATGTATTCCTGATTACAGTAGGCGGGCATGGTGGGGGGTGATGACTCTACTTCTCCTTCGCCCCTCCTTACAAAGGAGGGGGAGGAGTGCAGATAGGAAAGACGGCGACGAGAAGATGGATGCCCCCCTGCCAACGACTGCAGGGGCCGGCTCAACGACTGGCGGGGAGGACGGAGGGGGTCAGACAGGAATGGTTATTGAACGGCTTGGAGGGAAAGGGTCAAGAGTGTGATTTGTTCTTTTTTACGTGGCTTCGATGTGGACATGTGCCGCATACCCTAATCGCTGAAGCAATTGTTCGCAGTCTTCCCACGTCAGGCCAAAGGCGCGCACATCAGCAACTCCAAGCCTTGCCACGACGTCTCGAATTTCTCCGAAATGTTTGGGTTCAAATTCGCCTTCCATGAGGGCGGTTTCTGCCCAGGCGACAAGAGTGGAAAGAGAAAGCTCGTGTTGTAAGTAGGCGGCGAGTTTATCAACGACGGTCTGGCGTGTAATCACTTCCATTATTTTTCAACCTCTTGATGACCGAGATCAATAGGGTATTTGTGGTGAACTTCGACAAGTATTTCCCGTTCGTTATATATTTCTTGATAAAATCGCACTGTTATCTCCTTTGCGTCAACCTCTTTCACATACCGGGCTTTCCAACCCAGGCGACCCCGGACGTCAAGCCAATATTTTCTTCCTCCATTTTCGAGAATTTCCCAATGTGGAAACTTTTGTTCGTTTTGCTCACGGGTACTCACCTAGTCCTCATTGTGGAGATTAATATGTGTATTTGATTGTCGCTCATTTTTTATCACAGGAGATCTGTTGTTTAAAGAATGTACCCAACCCATTGAAAAATGTACAGAATTTTTATTGAGAAAGTTTTGTCGGTGGGGGGGGTTATGCCGGGTCTCGTCCCGGCGGCCGATCCACTTTGGTTTCGGCAAAAGTGGCCAACAACGGACGCGCTCTTCGAGACGCATCATTTACAGTTCCACCCAGGTTGGCCACATTGGATTGTACTGACGCAAGCCTGTGGAGGGTGGACCAACTCGCGGGGCTCAGACAAGGTCCACCATGGATTTGAGCGTCAGCCCGGTTGGCCGACCTACAGGCGGTGTGAATGACCTATATGCGAAGTTGGATTGCCCGGTAACGACTGCCGGGGATGACGCGTGGGGAGCGGAAGATGGATGCCCAATTGAACATGTTGGGCATGAGGAGTGCGATGTATTAGAGGGGAAAGGGTGCTGAAGAAGACCGTCAAATTGGATGGCGTGTCACAAACACCTTCCTTAGGCGAGGGTGGTGACTTCTACTTGGGACCGCTTCTGTTTTGCCTCGTTGACGATCAATTCCAATCGGGCCGCAATATCATCTTGAATCCAGTCCGCCCCACACATTGAGCAGCGTAAAGCCGGCACGCTTCGGACCACGACGATGCCAAATTCCAACTCGGCCGTAAAGGTGGTTGTGCCGGGCTTTTTTGTGCCACCACAGAGTGGGCACTGAGTTGGCAGATGGTTTCGTGTCAACGATTCCTCGTATCCTAAAATCCGGATTGAAATGTTCAAGATCTGGACGGTAGACCGTAATAATGTATCCCTGTTGGCGCTTGAATCAAGGGCTACACAACGTGGATTGGTGTATCGCCATTCCATCCGAAGAGTAAAGCACTAGGGAATGGGCTGTCGTTGGCGTAATCTTCGATTTCTTCACCGGTGAGCAGAACATTGAAAACATCCTGTCGAGAAATGCCGCGCTCCAGGATGCGCTCCAAGGCATGGCGTTGCCATTCGATCCGACCACTCTGAATGGCCGACTGAAGGATCTCTCGATTCAGAGTGTTTTCCTTAATTCATGAAAGACAACCAATGTATGGTTCTTTCGCAATCCTCTATCCCCCATGGTTTATTTTGGAAATGAGGAGGTCCTTTTTCTGGCCTGACTGCATGCTACCCAACCCATTGAAAAAAGTGCAGAATTTTTGTTGATGCAAGTTTATCGGTGGGAGGATAAGTAGTGCCGGGTTTCCTTCGGCTTCGCTCAGGACAGGCTTTCTGGTTTGGGAAAAGGACCCACAACAAAGGTTTTGTTCTTTGATGCGCACCCTGTCAGGGAATCTGCATGCATGAAAATGAAGATGGATTCCTGCCCCCTGCCTACGACTGCAGGGGCAAGCTCTACACGCAGGAATGACGGGAGGGGGCGGAGGGGATGACGGTGGCGTGAAGAAGGAATTTGGTTGTTGTCGCGGGTGTCGGGTTTTCGGTTCGCGACTTCTGCTTTCGTGTTTTGAATCACGCGCGGGTGTCGTTTCCGCCGGTTGGGGCGGTGATGCGTTATGCTCACGCCACCGGCTTTGGCTCACCGGGCTTGTGAGAGTTTCTTGTCTGTGCTACCATTCATTCATCGTGTAAGACCTCTTCTTCCTCCGGGAGCGGCAGATCCTGAGCGGTAGAAATTAGGAACTTACACGATTTTTTTGTTCAAACCCTCCTTGGTCTCCTGATAACAGGAACACTTCACCAAGCATCCAGGAGTTGTGTACGCGGGCAGAGCAGGTCGTCGGTTCGGGCCGTGACCTGCATGTGCCGTCTAACGTGTGTCTGTATTATGTGGTTCTCTTGTGAACTGAAAGAAGGTTACGTGATGTTTAAAAAGACGGTTGCCAATATTCGTGAAGGGCTCAAACATGCCTCGGAGATTGGCTATCATATTATTGTGCTGTGTTTGAGTGCAGGGATTGCGATGTCGCTCCCGGCCGTGGCCACCAATTTTCTGTCCTACTGGACCAGGGTGGAGAAGGACAAGGCGTGGCTGGTGGCTTTGGAAATCGGCGTGGCGGTGTTTTTGATTATGGTCATGACCTATATCCGGCAAAGTCGAAAAGACCGGAAGCTGGCCAACATGGCGAGCGATGCCGGGTTCGTGTCATTTTTCCCCAAGCGTGCGCGATTGGGCGAAGACGGGATTCGGACGTTACGGGACACCCAAGGCCGGGGACGGACCGTCATGGTTATCGGGTCAAGCGGGTATGACACGTTGCGTGATCAGGTGGGAGATTTATCGACCGTGCTGGATAAATGTCTGGGGGCCAACATCATGTTGGTGAACCCGTTTAGTCAAGGGGCCAGTTCGCGTATTCGCGCGATTGCCGATCCGATGATGTCGATTGAGAAATATCGTGAGGGCGTCAGGCAGAGCATTGCCTTGCTCAAACGGCTTCAGGCGGTTGGGAAATCCGTCAAGCTGAAGCTGTATTCAGATCCGCCGCTTCTGAAATTGGTGATCCTTGGCGACTATCTCTGGTTGCAGCATTACCATACGGATTTGGATATTCAGGAGATGCCGGAATATGTGCTGCGGCACACCCCGAAGGATCATGGACTGTATACCCTGTGTTACCAATATTTCGTGCAGCGATGGGAACGGACGGATATCCCGGAATACGATCTGGAAACCGACGAGCTGGTGTATCGGGATAAACACGGCCGGGAAGACCGAAGAGAAAGGTTTTGGCCGGACGCCGTCTTGCCAATTCTCGAACAGGACAGAGCGGTTCCCGGGTTGATGGCCGCGCCGGCCATGCCCATAACGCAGCCGGCTCTGGAACCTGCCATGTGCCGGACCGGGCTAAAAGGACTATCACCACTTTGACGGGACAGCGGAGATGGAATGTGGTCTGGCGCTGATGGGGGTATTTCTGCGGTGTGGCCCGCCATTGTTTACGACGCCGCTGCTAAGGCCCTGGTAATGAGGGCCTGCGCTTCCTCCTGGATTTGTCTGAGATGGGTGTCGCCTTGAAAGCTCTCTGCATAAATTTTGTACACATCCTCAGTTCCCGAAGGGCGAGCGGCAAACCATCCATTCTCCGTCATGACTTTCAGCCCGCCAATGGCACTGCCGGTTCCCGGCGCTGACGTGAGAATGCCGGTAATCTTTTCTCCCGCTAATTCGGACGCGTGAATTTGCTCAGGCGCCAGTTTCTTGAGAATGGCCTTCTGTGCCGGGGTGGCTGGCGCATCGATGCGCTCATAGACGGGCTCGCCTAATTCCTTCGTGAGATCGAGGTAGAGTTGGCCGGGATCGCGTCCGGTTTTGGCCATCATCTCTGCGGCTAACAGATCGAGAATGATGCCGTCTTTATCCGTCGTCCATACGGATCCGTCACGACGAAGAAAAGAGGCTCCGGCACTTTCTTCTCCGCCGAACCCAACGGACCCGTCAAGCAACCCGTCCACAAACCATTTAAAGCCGACCGGCACTTCTACCAGACGACGCCCAAGTTTGGCGGCGACCCGATCAATCATGCTGCTGCTCACGATGGTTTTCCCCACTGCCGCATCCTGGCGCCAGCCTGAACGGTGAGTGAACAGATAGGAAATGGCGACTGCGAGATAGTGGTTGGGATTCATCAGACCCGCGCTTCGCGTCACAATGCCATGGCGGTCATGGTCCGTATCGTTGGCGAAGGCAATATCGAAGCGATCCTTCAGGGCAATCAGCCCGGCCATGGCATATGGGGAGGAGCAGTCCATACGAATTTTTCCGTCCCAATCCAGGTTCATGAAGCGAAAGGTGGGATCGATGCCTTCATGCACCACTGTGACGGCAAACTTGTACCGTTCGGTAATCGGGCCCCAATAGGCCACACCGGCACCGCCAAGTGGATCGACTCCGATAGAGAGCCCGCTATCGCGGATGACGTCCATGTCGATAACGTTGCCCAAATCTTCTACATACGCTTCCACATAATCATGCTGGCGGGTGGTGGAAGCCCGGCGGGCTTTCTCATATGTCATGCGGGTCACTCCGCGCAGATCATCGGTCAGAAACGCGTTGGCTTGTTTTTCAATCCAGGTGGTCACATCGCTATCAGCCGGGCCGCCATGGGGCGGGTTATATTTGAAGCCGCCGTCTTCCGGCGGATTGTGTGAGGGGGTGATGACAATGCCATCGGCCAGGCCTGACGTTCGTCCGCGATTGTAGGTAAGAATGGCATGCGAAATGACCGGCGTCGGCGTGTAGCCGTTGTCGCGGTCGATCATCACGACCACACCGTTAGCGGCCAGTACTTCAAGGGTGCTCGCCAGGGCCGGTTCGGACAGCGCGTGCGTATCCATGCCTAAAAACAGCGGCCCATCGATATGTTGCTGCTGACGATAGCGGCAGATGGCCTGTGTCGTTGCCAGAATATGGGCTTCATTGAAGGAGTGCTTTAACGAGGACCCGCGGTGCCCCGATGTTCCAAATGCGACTCGTTGTTCTGGTACGGCAGGGTCAGGACGGCCGGTGTAATAGGCGGTGATCAAGCGGGGAATGTTGGTGAGCATCGAAGGCTCGGGGAGTTGTCCGGCAAGCGAGCTGACATGTTTCATGAAATCTCCATCGGAAAAAAGAGCGGCATCATTGATTGTGACTCCAAAAGACCTTACCGCGTTTTCTCAAAGAATTCAAAGATTCAAGCTTCTTTCATGGGGCATTGGCTTGCTTGGTTCTCACGGGAAAAAGTCGCCAAGGCAATCGTCTTTGATGCCTTTATTGATGGGGCGCAGCACCAATGGCCAGGTTTATTGTGGTCAGCTTGCTAATTGCTTTTTCAGCGATCCCAATACCGTGGTGCAGGTGAATCACCAGGTCAACGTCACCGTCTTGGAGGTCGACATTCTCCGTACACGCATCTCCCTCTCCATGAAAACCGTTTCTCATAGTCCAACTGACAGATAACGGTTGAGTGAGGCAAAAGCCAGGGGAAAGGAGAGCGCGGAGTTATGAAGACAATACGAGAATTTTAGCGGAGAGGCAGGCGCGGCGAAGCTTGGTATGCACTGTTGCTAAAGGCAGATTGCGGCGAAGGGCTAACTCAAGATAAGAAGCGTCGTAGGTTGTGAGATCATATTTTTGGGCTAAGGTTAGCGTGTCTTCCAGGGCTTGTTCGGTTGAGGCAGGATCAATTTCTATCGGTAACGCTCGTAGTTCCGCGATCAACCGACGCATTTCCTTGGCGGTGAGTCGGTCTCGTTTGACCCCAATCAGTAAGACATTGCTAATTTCTAATGGCCAAACTGGTGGAACGAAGGCCGTCTCATGAGGGAGACGGTCACACAGCTCATCAAGGGAAGCGTTCGTTTTATCGGGAAGAATCCAACGCGACCGAACTGTCTAAGACAAAGGGCATCAGGAACGATGTCCGAGATGAGCTAAATCACGAAGTGTTTCATTCTTTTTGAGAAGGCGTTGAGTCGTGATACCTTGTTGACGAAGAACATCTCGGTAGGAACGGATTCCATTGATGGTTTGTCTAACGGCTTCCGGATCCTTTCGTGTTACGGGGATGAGTTCCGCAACAGGATGGCCATGTTTAGTAATCGTGAAACGCTCTCCTTTTTGAATGCGCTCAAGGAGTTTGGGAAGGTGGGTTTTGGCTTCATAGGCTCCAATTTCAGGCATGGCAAAGATCTCCAAATTTAGACTAGACGAAGACTAATTTATGGGAGGAGGAGGAACTTGTCAATGTTGTTCCATATGTGCGGAATAGCATGAACAGAACCCTTTGGCATCGGTTTTCCCTGGCATCATTTTCCTTTTCTTCTGTCATGCTCGACAGGTTTTATCGGGCATCTATTCTTTTCTGAATTTTTCCAATTGATATTCACCCATCGCAGTCCGAGTTCCTGCTACGTTCAGATCCACTCTTCATGTACCGATAAAGATACTCAAGGACGACCAGTTCCACATTCCCTATATCTCAGGAAGTTCCACGACGCATGGACCAAGCCACTCGAACACGTCTCGCGCGCAATATTTTTCCTGCTGCCCATCAAGCCTGTGAGCCCTGGGAAAAATTTCCCTGGCATTCGAAGGCGCACGCGAAGCATTCATCTCAAGCGTTGGCCATCGATGTCTTCGGGACGATCGCCACCTCGGCAAACCGAGACGCGATTCTTGATGCGCTCGCACAGACGATGGAGCTTCCCGCAGGCGGGCCTTGGGAGATCACACTGGAATGGTCGGCGCGCCCGACATTACTGAATGAACCGTCGCCGACCCAAGTGGATGTGTATGCAGAAAGTCCCAATTCGATCATGCTCCTTGAATGTAAGTTTACCGAACCTGATGGAGGACCTTGTTCGCAAACGATAAAGCGAAAGGGCGCGCCATCGTGCAATGGCAACTATGAACAACGCCACACTCAAGAGCACGAAGTGGCCAGTCGTTGTGCCTTAAGCGAAAAAGGCATTCTCTATTGGGACATTATTCCGAAGGCCTTTTACCTTGAAGCCGAAGCCGAATATCAGCCTTGCCCGTTCGCCGGGCCAGCCTATCAATGGATGCGCAATCTGGTGGTGGCCTATAAGGTGGGGCGACAGAAAAACAAGCAACCCGCTGTGGTCATCGTCTATGCCGATGATTCAAACCTGCCCATGGCTCGCAACGTCACATCTCAGGACTGGGCCGCATTCACCAAAACCGTGAGGCAGGACCAGGTATCCTTGCACGTCCGGTCGTATCAAGAAATCCTCATGCTGGCCCAAAAGGTCACCCATCAACACCACGAAGAACAAACCCTCTGGCAGGAATTATCCGAGTGGGTAGAAAGAAAAATGTCGACGATCAATCGTGAACGGAAAAAACCTACAAGAAAACGTTCTCGGCGCCCCCACGCGATGGCTACCACCTGAAACAGGTGACCGGGTCAGAGATTTCGTCGCAGCGAAAGCCGCGTTGTGTGCTGGCCAGCCAGATCTCCAGGCCAAATCCTGACTCTCCACCTTCCCTCCGTCATGCCCGGCATTGTCAATCGGGCATCCATTTTTTTTAACATTCTCCGAAAGAACTCAGAGAGAAAAGTGAGCGATTCTGCAATTCAGGGACGTGGGAAAAGTCTTGTGTGCAAGTGTGACGACAAGTCGTGACTCTATGTTTCTCAATCATAGATCAGACGCTAAACGTTCCTGGACTATTCTTTATTGGCTTCTGCTCCTTCATGCAGCGTAAGACTGATCTAGGCGTGGATGAATTGTCCACAAACCCATTCGACGACGATCTTGATCATATCCGGTGTGTGCCCGGAAAACATGTGGTCAGCATTGTTAATGGGTTCGAGTTGCTTGGGTTCATTGGCCCGTTCGAAGATATCGAGTGAGTCCTGGATGGGGACAACATCATCCGCCGTTCCGTGGACGAGCAGCCAGGGGACCCGGATCGCCGGAGCGTGGGTGATGACAGTGCCGATGGCAGCCGTGTCGTCGATGAAAGCCTGTGAAAGTGGATTGGTGGGCTCGTCCCACATGAATCCCTGATCAGGTGTTACGTCTCGGAATTCGCGCTGCGCGAAGGCTTCCGTATGAACCATGCCGGCGAGTGAAATGAGTCCGCGAATGCGGGAGTCTTGGCTCGCTCGGAGAACCCCAACGGCTCCGCCCATGCTGTGACCAACATAGAGGATGGTCCATCCCTCCAGCGTGCTGAGCACGCAGCCGAGGTCTTCCACTTCCTTGGAAATAGTGGAGGCCTCGAATCGACCTTCTGAGTTGCCGTTGCCGGAGAAGGACATCCTCAGCGTCGAGATTCCTGCCGTGGACAGAGCGTCGGCTAGCGCGACGAGGAAGGGACGATCCTTATTGCCGGTGACCCCGTGCCCAAGGACCATAATCAATTGTTCAGCGTAATGGCCTTGTTGGAAGGTGTAGTCGATCTTTTCGCCTTCTCGGTTACGAATGGTTCCGAACATGATTCCCCCTGTGATTCGTTGAGATTCTGATGAGGGCCCAGCGTGAGTCTGCGTGCCCCATGCTAAGCGTGGAAGTGGCCATCAAGAGCGTGTGTGGAATGAGGAGTAAGACCAAAACACTATAGGTTCGATATCCTCGCATGCTGCACGGATCCATTCGGACTGTTGACTGTTTCGAAGAACATCGCTGGTGGATGATGTGCAGTGTCGCATAGGAGACGAAGCGAAGTAAGCCGTTCAGCCTGGCTTATAATAGCCATACAGACGGTTTAACACTTCGGACAAGATTGCTTCATGTTGCGCCTCGGCTTCATCCCACGTGGAACAGCGGCGGCACGTTTGATCGAGATCCCCACCAAACACCATGGTTTCAAATAGGAGCGGCGGGCCGGCAAAGAACTGATGATCGATGCCGAGAAACACTGTGGATACTTCAATATCTGCAATCTTGGCGTGACTTACCACCCGGTCAGCCGTTTCCACCCATTCCCCAAATTCCTTTGCGCTCGACGCGAGAACAACTTCGTGATTGCGTAAAATATAGAACCGCATAACAAGAACTCCCCCCGATATGATGCCAATCTCCATCCTGCAACAGCAACAGAGATCATAAAAACGATATTTTCGTCATGTTGAGGATCAAATGGGGCTTCATTTCCTGAAAGAATAATGGAGTGGGAAAATAAGTCGAGTCTGACCCCCTAATAGTCTGTCATCCCTGCAGGTTGTTGGCAGGGATCTCTCTTTGCCTCCTTTCGTTCTCTTCCCACGCGCGTCATTCCTGCGTGTGGAGCTTGCCCCTGCAGTCGTAGGCAGGGGGCAGGAATCCATCCTCTCCTCCCACTCCGCCATCCTCGCCGGTATTCGCGGTTAACTCTCCGGTTGTTGGCAGGGGCAGGGATTCTTCCTTCCTTCAGCCAAACGAGACACAACACGGAAAAGAGATGAGAACCCATCAAAAGTGGTGGTGGCGGCTAGGGCTGGATGAAAAACGAAAGGCACGGTGGAACTGTAGAAAAGTCAGGAAAGGATATATGAAAGGAAAGTGTAAACCGGGATATAGGCGGATTCCATGTTGACCGGAACCATATCCTCCAAAACCAAACCAGCCATAGTGGTTCTACTTGATGTAGATGACTCCCGGTAAGTCCTTCAGGTCCGCATCGCCCGTGACCACCTGTGCGCCTTGATCTTTTCCTGTGGCATATACAATAGCGTCGGCCATGGCTAGGCCGTGTCTGAGGCTCAGGTCTGCGGCAAGATACGCAATGGATTCTGTGAGTTCAATGGTATGACTTGCACTGAGTTGGGCAGAAAATAATAAGGCCGTTTCCTCCCCTTTCTCTCGTTTAATGATTTTGTAGACCTCATAAATGACGATGGTTGGCGTGAGACGGTCATAGCGAGGGGCGAAATATGTCGCATAGTCATTAGCGCGTGGACCATCGGTGAAGAATTCGATCCATGCGCTGGAATCTATGACAATCTTCATAGGCGGTCTTTCTTCTCCCGAAGGTTGGTCTTAGGCAGCCCCTTTAGGGCGCCCTTCAGATTTTTTAGCGGCACTTCCGGCACGAGGGTAATGACTCCGCCTTTTTCGACGACTTGTAAGCGTTGCTGGGGGCAGAGGTGGAGTTTTTCCCGCACCTGTTTAGGGATCACAATTTGGAATTTCGGTGAAATCGTGGTTGTAGGCATCTGAAACCTCCTTACGAATACACTATCGATCAGAATATCGTCATACGAATGAACCGTCAAGTACGGGATGGGACCCTGAATGTTTTGGAGATCAGTTCAAGCAAGCCTGGCCATCCTTGCCTGACTGTTGAAAACAATGTGAATTGATTAAAGGAATTCGGGCCTTGAGCAACTCACGCTATACCATTTCATCCATAACAAAATAATAGGAGGTTGGAGTAGGGCGTGGGTGAGCTTGTCCCAAGAAAGGGCGAGGGGGCAGCTATCTTTATTTTTCCTGATGAGAAATGGCTGTCTAACACCCCAAAGGAAAGCCATGCCAGATTCAATTTCAGAGTAGCCCGGAGCGGTGACCCTGAGATCATGCCTATTTGATAGGCATAACTAACCGATAAGTCGAGTCTGACCCCTGATACTCTCCGTCATCCTGAACTCAACGAAAGGCCAGCGCCTAACCCAATTCGCACAGGGGCAGCGAATCCCCCAAAACGAAAAGCCATCTCTGACTCACTCGCAGAAGGGGCAAACGAAATGGTGGAAGGGCGGTGGAGAGGTGGGGGCTCGAAGCAAGAGGGGATGGATGTTTGATTGCAAGGCTTGATCCTCAGTACAAGTCCCCTCGTTCTCTTCCCCCACGTCCGTCATCCCTGCAGGTTTCTGGCAGGGATCTCTCTTCGCACTGGGATGACCCGCACCAATCCAAACCCGCAGAGAACAGAGAGCCATGCTGAACAATCAGGAAGATGGGAAGAGGACGAAAAGTATGTGTGCATGCAAGACTTGACCCTCAGTAGAAGCCGTCATTCTCGACATTTGTCATCGAGAATCCATCTTAATCCCCGCATTGTCATCCTGATCCATTCGACTTCGCTCAGGACAAGGGCCACCGAAGGATCTGAGCCCAGCTCAACTCAGCACATCGAAACGCGACGGCGCTCCGTCATGACCCTCGGCAGTAAGTAGGCAGCCATCTTCTCTCTTTCACCCGATCGAGACCAGAGAAAACCGAAAAGAAGAACCACCTTCTTCTCCAACAGAATGCCGGCCGATAGAAATGGGTGAGAGGAGGAGCGCGCTGTGGATTTGGCGGCACGGAAGGATTGATGCGTGATTGCAAGACCTGACCCCGCACCCTGAAAGCTTAAGGCACTCTAGTTCCTGTTGATTCCTCAAGGTCTCCTCTTGGGATGATGAGGGGAAGTGGAGAGAGATCCCTGCCAACAGCCTGCAGGGATGACGGATCTGGGGGAAGGGATGACGGGAGGGGTGGAGGGGATGACGATTAGGAGAAAGGCTGGGCTCAGGTCCTTCGTTTCACTCAGGATGACTGATGGGGCGGGGGAAGGAGGTGATGGAAGGAAGGGGAACTTGTTGGGCGTTGTAGATTTTTTTATTTAGACTGAAACGAGGGCTTCCCGGCTTTCCTGGATATGTTTTTTGGCCTTGTTGGGCAGGGCCTTTTCGGCCAGGCGAAGTTCGTAGGTTTTCTGCAAGTTCATCCAGAATCCCGGAGAGGTGTTAAAAAATGTTCCAAGTCGCAAGGCGGTGTCGCCGGTAATCCCGCGCTGTCCTTTAAGGATGGCAGTGATTCGGTTAGCCGGTACGCCCAAGGCCTTGGCCAGCGTGTTAGCGTTGAGAGGTGGAGCGGAAGGTTGTAAGAACTCTTCCCATAAAATTTCTCCCGGATGAATGGGGCGCATGCCGTTTTTTACCATCTTCCTACCTCCTTAGTGATAATCGATAATTTCGACCTCATGTGGTCCGTCTACCTTCCATTTGAAGCATATTCGCCATTGATCATTGATGCGGATGCTTTGCTGCCCAGCCCGGGTTTCTTTGAGTTTTTCCAGTCGGTTGGCAGGCGGAGCCAGGAGGTCACGTAATTCGGTTGCACTATCGAGCATAGCCAGTTTCCGCTCAGCAACCTTTTTGAAGGCGGAAAACTGTTTGACGGTTTTTCCAGCAAAAAATGCTTCGGTTTGGTTGTCCTGAAAGGACTGAATCATTTGTTAAAATTTACGAAATACGTAATACGTAATACGTAATACGTAAACAATAACCTATTGAACCATAATGTCCGTATCCCGTCAATGAGTGTTGGGTTGAAGGTGTTTTTTGGGGGAGGCTAACTCTTGTCGAATCATTCAGGGCCTGTTGAGAAAAGCCCCCCGCGCCCTTCTCGTCATGTTTCCGTGCTCACGTATTACCAGTACGCTCCGCGCGAAAAAATGGCTTTGGCCTTTCCTTCGGCCTGGCTCAGTGTAGACTCCGTTGAATGGATCAGGGTGACATTACGCAAAGGCGAGGATGGATTCCTGCCCCCTGCCTACGACTGCAGGGGCAAGCTCCACACGCAGGAATGACGGAGGGGGGGAGAAGATGGATGCCCCGCTGCCAACGACTGCAGGGGCCGGCTCAACAACCTGCGGGGATGACGGAGGGGGAGCAGAAGAGTTGTGATTATTTGTCGACTTAAAGATGTAATTTAATTGCGGCTTTGTGAAGGGCACCATCAGCAGTCCACAACCCACAACTTGTGAGTTGGGCCGAGGCCAGAAGATGGAGATCGACCCATCCCAGTCCTCCTCCATATAATTGTTGAGACTCAAGGAGGTGAAGGACTTCGTCATCGTCGGCTACTCGAGCTTTAGGAAGTGCCTGAAGGAGCCCTAAGATTTCGGAACGATTCTTTATCATTCCGCACGCCAGTTCGCCAATGACATCAGGATGGGTCAGGACGAGATTTTCTTCGAGGAAGGATATGAGCCGGGGACTTCCTGTTCTGAGGTGGTTCACCCAGATGGATGTGTCGACGAGCGTCATGGTTTGGGGATCGATCGCCGTCGCGAAGGCAACTTCAGTTGCCGTTCTGATCCTCCAAGTTGCGCCAGGCGATGTGCCGCCTCTTTGGAAATGAGCGCCTCAAGCCCTAACCGAACTAGTGAGGTTTTTTCTTGAATGCCGGTCAATTTTGAGGCCCTTTCTAGCAGGTCCTTATCAATATTTAAGGTCGTTCTCATATGTATGAATATGCACTAATGATGCATATAAGTCAACTCCGTTTTTGATGGTCGACAGAAGGGGATTGATGTCCCATGAACGCTGTCGGGCATGATGTGAAGGTTTGGTCGGTGCCGGGTCTTGGCCATGCCACCAGGCCAGGGAATCCGCATGAATGAAAATGAAGATGGATCCCTGCCCCCTGCCAAGATCCTTGTAATGGCAGGCTTCACCTGCAGGAATGACGGGATGGGCTGAAGGGATGACGAGGAAGGGGAAAGGTATTGGTTGAGGGAAGTGGCTGGGCTCAGGTCCTTCGTTCCACTCAGGATGACATATTGCGGAGAGGCGAAGATGGATCCCGGACCAAGCCGAGGATGTGAGCCCGGTGAATGGTCTATTCAGCGTCAAATTTTTTTCTTGAAAATACCTCAGGGTATACCATCTCAATCAGCGGGTAATTTTGTTAACAGCTTGTGTTTGCCGTTCTTGGTGTTCTTGTAAGATCCTCAGGGCTATTTTGAATTGCTCTTTGGCCGCTTCATGGTGTGCCTTTGCGGCCTCGATATTTTTGTCAACGATGGCCTCTTGAACGGCTGCCATTTTGGTTCGCAGTCGGCTCATTTGCGATGACAGTTTAGTCACATTTCTGATCGAGGCGCCCACTCGTGCTTGCAGAGAGGGGATGCTTGTGTACTGCCGGTATACCTGAGGCCGATTAATCTTTTTGGACCATAGACTTTTGCCCCCCCGAGTCCGTACAGCACTGTAAGATCCTACCGCCTCACGGGCTTCACCCCCTGGGATGAGATAGACCAAATGGTGAGTGTTCCCGTCTTCTCCCACGATGGAAAGCAATTCCGATGTTCTTAGTTCCAATTCATGGACGGAGGAGCTGGCTTGGACGAGCATTGAGTCCGTGTTTCCTTTCGAAGAAGAATGCGGTATTAAGCGAAGCCCATTTTTTGTAGCCGTAACTTGGTAAGTGCCTGGTGGGACGAGGACGTCGTCTCCGTGCGACGAATGAAAATGGACAGCCTGGTCCAGCTCCACCTCGGGTAACGCTTGCGAGTCGGGGGCTCCCAGTGCTGTGGCAGGATGTAGCCCCAAGAAGACAATTAAGACCAGTAGTGTTGTGGGCCGCATGTTTTCCCTCCTTTGTTTGATTCAACAGATGAATCGATTGGGTCTCGTCAAGTTGAGTGGCGATTTGTTTTCAAGGGATGGTGGCATAGTCAAATCCATTATCTCACCCTACGGTATCTCAAACACCGCCGTTCATCAATGCCAATGAATTGAAAGAAAGAACAGGTGGGTTTTGAAGATTTGGGACGGAGCAGTGCCGGGTTTCGGCCCGGCAGCCGAGCCACTTTTGTTTCGGCCAAAGTGGCCAAAACCATTGACGCCCCGTCTGGCCTCGATGAAGGGATGGGACGCCAAGCTAGGAGGGCGGACCAACTCGCTCCGCTCACACAAGGCCCGCCACCTGATGGGCGCGTCCCTCCTTTAGGACAGCCGGCAGGCGTCGGCCCTTGGAGATGAATTTTTGCGGGAGTCCCAGGAAAGCTTAAGGCGCTCTAGTTCTTGTTGATTCCTCAAGGCCTCCTCTTGGGATGATGAGGGGAAGTGGAGAGAGATCCCTGCCAACAGCCTGCAGGGATGACGGAGGGTGGGGAGGGATGACGGAGGGTGGGGAGGGATGACGGAAAGGGAAGGGATGACGGAAAGGGAAGGGAAGGGATGACGGAAAGGGAAGGGATGACGGAGGTGGGGGAAGGTCGCGCTCTTTGCTTAACGCTGCGTTCTAGGGTTGGTTCTTGGTTCAAACAGACCAACGTCCGACCCTGTGTGGGTCGGGCGTTGGTGTGAGACTGGTGCGGCTCCTGTCTCCTGTTTTGTGATGTTTTTTGATGTGACTTTCAGCTCTCCAAGTTTATTTGTGATCGTGGTCTCCAGAAACTAGCCGCACGTGAAAGATCCACAGGCCGCCATCGGGTCGGCCTTTGACCCATGTTTCTTCGTGCGGTCCGCGATGCATCCGAACTGCTCCGGGTGGCACTCCGTTTGGAAGGTCATATCCTGTGCAGCCCGGTTTCTTGGGGTTGCACGGCTTGTTGTCACCAGTGTTGCCGCCGCTTCCGGATCCGTCGTCATAGCTATTATAGCTATCCACATGCGCATAGATCTGTGCGAGCAGGTCGTAGTCGTGCTGGTTGGGCGAAATGCTCATGGGATCGGAGGAATAATCCATGCAAGTTTTTTGGCTGGATCCGTCTTCGCTGGTGTGGCCCAGGCCGAAGAGATGGCCAATTTCCTGGCACATAACGTGTCGTTTCTCATCCGGGTTGGTCCAATATGAGGCGTAGCTGTCGTTCACTTTTGCGGTGCCCTGGTCGATGTGTCCATTCGAATCGAGTCCGATGGTTGCCAGACCGAGCCAGTTATTGAAGCCGTATGAGGCATTGCAGACTCGTATTTGACCTGCCTTCATTTTGCATTGCTTGCGGGTCCGGCCTGAGTCGTCTTCGGAGGCGACATTCATATTGAGTGCAGCTGAGAGGTTCCATTCAGCAAGTGCGATGTTGAACTCTAATTGCCAATCTCCATCGACGCTGTCCACCACTTTGAGCGGGATCGGGTTGGATGTCCTTGCCCAGTGATAATTGTTCCAATCATGTGTGGCCCAGCTGGGTATAGCTCCCCCCACAAAGATCAATGTGGTGAGCATCCCAATTGTGAATAACCTTCGAAACGATCTTGTCATGCTTTTACTCCTTGTTGCATGAGGTTTTCCGCTGATGAGGGAAATGCCTCTTGTGGTTCCCTGAGCGTTCCTGTGCTCAGGTTTTTTGATGATTTGAATGTATTATCGGTCGGTGGATGAAAAAATATACCCGAGTGATGCCGTCAAATAAATAAATCTGGAATAGACTGATGTTTCATGAAGGTTAATGGGGGAGGGCTTTTTGAGTAGGCGAATTGGAGACGGTGGCAATGGGGCGTTGTATAATGATTCCCTTCAACTCACGTCGTCGTCCATACAACATTGATGAACTTTTCACGGAAGATGAATGAACGCCATGGATGATTTTTCCCCGGGTCAACGCTGGGTAAGTGACAACGATGCTGCCCTGGGCTTAGGCATTGTCCGTTCTGTCGACTTCCGCACGGTCCAAATTGAATTCCCCGCCGCCGCAGAAATCCTTACCTACGCTAAAAACACTGCCCCGTTAACGCGGGTTCAATTTGGTGTTGGAGATACTATTGAACGTGTCGATGGTTTATGTCTGTCGATCACCAAGATTGAACAGGTCAACGGCACCGTGCGCTATCACGGGATTCAGCGTAATGGTGAGCCTGGCACCATGCATGAACGTGAGCTGTCCCATACCATGAGATTTCATTTGCCGCAAGACAAACTCTTTGCCGGACAAGTTGACAACAATACCTGGTTTGAGTTGCGGGCGGCAACGCTGCAACATCTTGCCACGCAACACACATCAGCCAGCTTTGGCTTCCATGGGCCGCGTGTCAGTCTCATTCCGCATCAACTGTACATTGCCCATGAAGTTGCCAAAAGAATGGCCGCGCGAGTGCTGCTTGCTGACGAAGTGGGCCTGGGTAAAACCATTGAAGCCGGGTTAATTTTGCATCGACTGATCCTGACCGGACACATCCGACGGGTGTTACTCATTGTGCCAGAGCCCCTTTTGCATCAGTGGTTGGTGGAATTGCTTCGGCGTTTTAATTTGCGCTTCACCTTACTCGATGAGCTGTATTTTTCTCCTGACGATCAACCTGCTGACGATGTTGAAGAATCGCTCCCGGTTGAAAACTACTTTGATCAATCCCCTCTCGTGTTATGCGGATTGCATTTTGCCTGCCGTGATGATATTGCGCCGTTCATTACCGCGTGTGAATGGGATATGTTGGTCGTCGATGAAGCCCATCATCTTGAGTGGACCCCGAGTGAGAGCAGTCGGGAGTATCGCCAGATTGAAGGATTCGCACATCAGACACCTTCAGTGCTGCTCTTGACGGCGACACCAGAACAATTCGGCATGGCAGGGCATTTTGCACGATTGAGGCTCCTCGACCCGGCGCGTTTTCACACCTTCGACAGCTATGTGGCCGAGGAGCAACGCCATGCTGCGACGGTTGAGTTGGTCAATCTGCTACTTGATGATCGGGCCATCACTGAAACAGATCTTGGTCGATTACGTTCGCTGATTCCTGATTGTGACGCCATTGATCTAACTGCCATCAATGATGCGAATGTCCAGGCCCTTAGGATTCGTCAGGAGATTATCGACCATTTACTCGATCAACATGGAACGGGTCGCATGTTGTTCAGGAACACGCGAGCGACGATCAGGGGGTTCCCTCAGCGGCAGTATCGGCCTGCAGTCCTGGGCAATGAACTTTTCGAAACCCGTATTCGTTGGCTTTCCGATTTGCTGCGAGAATTGTCCCCGCACAAAGTCTTATTGATATGCGCGACAGTCGAGTCTGCGATTTCCACGTCAAAACTCCTCCTGAAAAATCATGGCTTTGCCTCCAGCGTTTTTCACGAACAGATGAGTCTTGTTGAGCGAGATCGCGCGGCCGCATGCTTTGCGGACGGGGAGGACGGTGTGCAAATTTTGATTTGCTCCGAGATTGGTGGTGAAGGCCGAAATTTTCAATTTCTCCACCACCTCGTGCTGTTTGACTTACCTGAGAATCCCGATTTGCTTGAGCAGCGGATTGGCCGCCTCGATAGAATCGGGCAGGAACACGATATCACGATTCACGTGCCGGGTGCGCCCGGTTCCCGCGAAGCACGGCTGAGCCGCTGGTATCATCAGTCTCTCAATGCGTTTGAATACAGTTGTGTGACCGGTCAATACGTCAAGTCGGAGATGGGAGAGCAATTTTCCGACTACCTGAATGGCGAACACCCTGATGAAGATTGGTTTATCCGTGAATGCCGTGATTTGCACCTCAAAAAGATTCTGCAGCTCAACCAGGGCCGCAATCGGTTGCTTGAACTGAGTAGTTGCCGGAGAGACGTTGCCGACCCGTTGATTCAAGAGATTCATCGCAATGAACACGCGGAGGTGTTATCCCGCTACCTCGAACAGGCCTTTGATTGTTTCGGGGTTGATATTGAGGACCATTCACTCAATAGTTGGATTATCCGGCCGGGTGCTCATTTAGAGGTCGATCAATTTCCTGAGTTGCCCGACGAAGGTTTAACCGTGACGACCAATCGCGAAACGGCATTGGCGCGTGAGGATCTGCATTTTCTGAGTTGGGAACATCCATTGGTCCGTGCCACCATTGACCTGATTGTCAATGGAGAAAAAGGCCGCGTCAGTGTCTGCTCGTTACGCCTGCCACAGCTTCCTCCTCGCAGTATTGTTCTCGAAGCGCTCTTTGAATCGATCTGCCCTGCGCCTCCTGCGTTAGGCGTTGATCGCTACCTTCCCCGGCGTCCCGTACGCTTGCTGATCAACCAGGAGAAGGAAAATTTGACCCGACATCTATCCCCTGAATCTTTTGGGCCACTCCTGAACAATATCGATCCGGACATGGCACGAAGAATGATCGAGAGCACACGTGACACGTTAAAGAATCAGGTCCAACATCTTGAAGATATGGCTTCGCAGGAGCTTCCTGAATTTCGCCAGGCGGCCATCGCGTCCATGCATGCAGAATTAGATGGCGAGTTGCAGCGACTCCAAGCCCTACAAAGACGCAATCCCACTATTCGCGATGAAGAGATTCAAGCCTTGCGCAAAAAAATTGACGACCTGGAGCTGCGTTTACAAGGCAGTACTCTTAAGCTATCCGCCCTCCGTGTGATCTATACGCATTAACGTATTCAATAGCTTGTGGGTACAACCCATCTGGCCGCTCTCGGTCGAACATCGTTGCGAAGCACCTTCCGTTGCATGCGTGGGGCGATGACCAGCAACTGATAAAACCTGCGTGTCGAGGGCGTTTCTCTGCTCATTTGGCATTGACCCTCCATGATTTCCTTGGTACTTTCCTGCTCGCCTTTTCCATCTCGTTCTTATTCGATGTTCACTCAATGATAGGAGAACAACTATGAGCGACAACACACCTCAAGGTCTGGGAACGATGGCCGTGCATGCTGGTCAGGTGCCTGACCCGACGACCAATGCGAGGGCGGTTCCGATCTATGCCACCACGTCGTATGTCTTCAATGATACCGACCATGCCGCGAACCTGTTTGCCCTGGCTGAATTCGGCAATGTCTATTCCAGGATCATGAATCCGACGAACGATGTGCTTGAGAAACGCTTGGCGGCGATGGATGGGGGAGCCGCGGCCTTGAGTTTTGCCTCTGGTCAGTCTGCGACGATGGCGGCGTTGCTGACCATTTGTCACTCCGGTCAGAATTTTATTTCCTCGACGAGTCTTTACGGGGGAACATGGACTCTTTTTACGCAGACGCTTAAGAATTTGGGCATCGAAGTTCGGTTTTTTGAGAGACCCGAAGAGATTGCTGGCCTAGCCGATGCGAACACCCGTTGCGTGTTTTTCGAAAGTATTGGGAATCCGAAAAACGATGTTCCTGATTTTAAGACCATCACCGATGCCGCACATGCACAAGGCCTTCCCGCTCTTTGCGACAACACCGTGATGACGCCGATTCTCCTTCGGCCGATCGAGCATGGGGTGGACATTGTGATTTATTCGACGACCAAGTTCATTGGCGGTCACGGAGTGCATGTCGGTGGTGCCGTCATCGATAGTGCCAGATTTCCGTGGGCTGATAATCCGGAGCGCTGGCCGGAGTTCTGCTCGCCATCGCCGTCGTATCACGGAATCGTGTTCGAAGAGGCGCTGCGTCCGATGGGGAATATTGCCTATATCCTGCACATGCGGACCCATTGGCTTCGCGATACCGGTGCCGCCATGAGCCCTTTTGCATCTTTCCTAACGTTGCAAGGGCTAGAGACTCTGCATTTACGCATGCCGCGTCATTGTGAAAATGCCTTAGCGGTTGCGAAATTTCTTGAAGGGCACGATCGTGTCGAGTGGGTAAACTACCCCGGTCTCGCGAGCCATTCTCACCATGCGATGGCCAAGAAATATTTGCGCTCCGGAGAAGGCGCCATTCTTGGGTTTGGGATTAAAGGCGGAGAAGCGGCCGGCAGGAAGTTTATCAATCACGTCAAATTGGCCAGCCACCTCGCCAATATTGGCGATGCCAAAACGCTGGTCATTCATCCGGCCTCCACGACTCATCAGCAACTGACCCCGGAAGAACAGACCAAAGCCGGCGTCTCACCGGAGTATATTCGTGTGTCCGTCGGGATTGAAGATGTTGCGGATATCATTGCCGATCTGGATCAAGCCCTCCAATCCAGTCGGTAAGGCTCTGGCGGGCATTGAGGGAAGATGGTGAGTGGGGCCTCGAGTTCCAATTCCATGCGCTACGGCGACCGTCCACGATTTGCCCAGGCATGGATATCTAAAGATCCGCTGGAGCTTGAAGATGGGGGCTCTCTGGACCAACTCACCATTTGCTATGAGACCTGGGGTACATTGAATGATGAGGGCAGCAATGCTGTCCTCATTTGTCATGCGTTAAGTGGTGATTCTCATGTCGCTCGACATCATGAGCATGATGTTCCCGGGTGGTGGGAAATCATGGTCGGGCCGGGAAAGCCGATTGATACGGATCGATATTTTGTGATCTGTTCCAATGTCTTAGGTGGGTGTCGAGGGACTACGGGGCCAAACTTCGTTCATCCAAAAAGCGGGCGTCCCTACGGGGCGGAGTTTCCGGTCATTACGGTGCGGGATATGGTTGAAGTCCAGCATCGATTGCTTGCCCATCTCGGTGTTTCCTGTCTGCATTCGGTCATTGGCGGCTCTCTTGGCGGATTGCAAGTGCTGACATGGGCCATCGAATACCCTGATGTCGTGAGATCAAGCATTGTGATTGCGGCTTCAGCACGCTTGAGTTCGCAGGGTATTGCTTTTGATGTTGTCGGTCGGAATGCCATCCGCCACGACCCGAATTTTGCGGAGGGTCAGTATTACGATGGGCCTGTTCCTGAGGGAGGCCTGGCTCTGGCTCGCATGCTGGCCCATATCACCTATCTTTCCGATGAATCCATGCGTGCGAAGTTCGATCCCACCCGGTTGCAGCCGCGAACGGTAGATTCTGCTTTTGAGAGTACCTTCTCGGTGGGGTCTTATTTGGCGTACCAGGGGGATCGGTTTGTGGAACGGTTTGATGCCAATAGCTATGTCACGCTTTCCACGGCCATGGATCTTTTTGATCTTGGCGACGATGAGACGAAACTTGTTAAAGCCCTGGCTCCTTCCACGTGCCGCTGGCTTTTTTTGAGTTTCTCGAGTGACTGGTTGTATCCGCCAGCGGCGTCGCGGCAACTTGTTGATGCGCTCATCGGACAGTCTAAAACAGTCAGTAGTTGTGAGATTGACAGCGCAGCTGGCCACGACTCATTTCTGTTGGCTGGTTCTATGGACGATGGGGGGAGAATGATTCGTGCGTTCTTAGCGACAGAAGAGGGGGGCGCTCCGCCCACGCACATGTCCACGGAATCATCGATCGATGAACCCACGAGTATCTTTTTTGCGCAACGTTTAGACTATGAGATGATTCTTCGACTAATGCCTGAAAATGCCAGTGTCGTGGATCTTGGCTCCGGGAACGGAGAGCTTCTTTCCATCCTCCGTGATCGAGGATATGCTCCTCTTCTTGGCGTCGAGCGGGATCAGGGCCAAGTGGTGAAGTGTATTGAACGGGGGCTTTCCGTCATTCACGCGGACCTTGATAAAGGTGTCTCCGCCATTCCGGATCAGAGCTTTGAAGTCGCCCTCTTGTCCCAAACGCTACAGTCCATTGTTGACGTATCCGGAGTTCTTGAGGAAGTGGTACGAATCGGACGTCGGGGAATTGTGAGTTTCCCCAACTTCGCTCATGGGCCTCTTCGGGAGATTTTTATGCGGGAAGGGCGGCTTCCCAAAGAGGAAGGTCCCTATGCTTACGATTGGCACGACACACCAAATCGGCGGTTTCCATCCATCCTGGATTTTCAGGAACTGTGTGGGAAACTTGGACTTAGAATTTTAGAGGCTATCTACTTCCATTCCAGCAGCGGTAAGGAAATCGTTGACGATCCAAATTTGAACGCCGACGTTGCCGTTGTGGCGCTCGCACGTGCGCCGCTCTGATTCGTGGCCCCTTCCCGTTATCCTGCAAAGTTTATGTTTAGGAAGCATCAGATCTCACGCATACTTTATCCAATTCGGATACAGAAAGGTTCAGAATGGACGCGGAATTCTGGCTGACACGTTGGGAAAAACGAGAAATCGGGTTTCATCAACATGACCTCAATCGATACCTGGAACAGTATTGGTCAAGCCTCAAGTTGGCGAACGATTGCACCGTTTTCGTCCCACTCTGTGGGAAGTCCAAAGATATGCGGTGGCTTGCCCAACAAGGCCACCATGTGTTGGGCATTGAATTAAGCGAAACAGCGGTGCGGGAATTTTTTGAGGAGTGGGATGTTCAGCCGGCCGTCGAACAACGGGGTTCTTTTACCTGCTATTCCGGAAACAATGTTGAGCTGTTCGTAGGAGATATTTTTGCTCTTACGGCAAAAGATGTATCGGCAGTGGAAGGTATCTATGATCGAGCCGCATTGGTTGCCCTCCCACCGGACATGCGTCGTGAGTATGTTCATTTATTGGCCGCGCTTGTACCATCAAAAACGCAAACCCTGCTCATCACCTTCGAATACCAACTTGGTGACCGAGAAGGGCCGCCGTTTTCCATTCCTATTAATGCCGTGAATGATTTATATGCGGAGACCTGTGCTATTCAATCGCTTGAGAGTGGGCCCTTTGATTTACGTGGTGTCGCCGCCATCGAACATGCGTTTCGCCTTGAGTACCACTAGACGTTCTCCCGTTTCTCTCTTGGGATTCTGATTCCTATCTTTACCAGGCATAGGCTTCCGGGGCGGGGCCTCCAGGCCCGGGGAAGATGTCATCCAGGCGCTTTAAAAGATCATGGGAGAGGGTCAGTTCGAGTGCGCGCATGGTGCCGTTTAATTGATCGAGTGTTCGTGGGCCGATGATGGGCGCCGTCACGGCTTTTTGATGAAGTACCCACGCAAGGGCAATATGCGCTGGGGCTTCGCCGGTTTCACGACACAATGTTTCGTAGGCTTCTAAGCGGGGACGGAATTGTTCGACTTCTTTTTGACGATCTTCATCGGCTCGACGGCCGATGTGTGTCGGTTGCAGTGCCCCTGCCAGAAGGCCTCGAGCGACGGGACTCCAGGGAATAAGGCCTATGCCGTAGGCTTCACAGGCTGGAATGACTTCTAACTCAATCATTCGATCATTAAGATTATACAGACTTTGTTCAGATACCAATCCAAGAAAATGGCGCTGTTTTGCCATCTCTTGTGCTTGAGCCAGATGCCATCCTGCAAAGTTGCTGCTCCCCACATAGAGTATTTTCCCTTCCCTGTGGAGCTGTTCCATCGCTTGCCAGATTTCTTCCCATGGAGTCTGCCGATCGACATGATGCATTTGATACAGATCAATGTAGTCGGTCTGTAATCGTCGGAGACTGTCTTCGCACGCGCGTTTAATATGTAAGGCCGAGAGGCGGGATTGATTGGGCCATTCGCCCATGCGCCCAAATACTTTGGTCGCCAAGACAACTTTTTCACGGCGGTTACTGTGTTGTGCGAACCATCTCCCGAGTATGTTTTCGGTAATGCCTTCGCCCAGCTCCCAGCCATACACATCGGCCGTATCAAAAAAATTGATCCCGAGTTCCAAGGCCCTGTCCATGATGGCAAAGCTTTCCGCCTCCGAAGCCATCGGTCCGAAATTCATCGTGCCCAAACACAATCGACTGACTTTGAGCCCGGATCGACCCAGATGTACATATTTCATCAGATTACTCCCTTCACCAATGTGGATTGAACCATTAACGCCTCGTGCACTTCAAGATTTTTTACCTTACGTGCGCTGCGAAACGGATTGCGGCTCTTGATCGACGGAACTGATGAGGATATGCCATGATGAAATGACATATTGTGATTGAGGATTTCACATTGATTCGTTGTCTTGTGAGGAGGAGGTCCGAATGTTTGAAACTAAAGGCTATGCGGCTCAACAAGCCGGGGCAGTGCTTGCACCGTTTACGTTTGAACGACGCGCGGTGGGGTCGAAGGATATTCTGATACGGATCCGCTATTGCGGGGTGTGCCATTCCGATATTCATCAGGCACGGGATGAATGGGGTGGAGCTATTTTCCCAATGGTTCCTGGACATGAAATTGTCGGCACGGTCGAGCGGGTAGGGGCTGACGTCAAGAAATTCAAGGCCGGCGATTCCGTCGGCGTGGGCTGTTTTGTGGACTCGTGCCGCACATGTACGTCCTGTACAAAAGGTCTTGAACAATACTGTGAAACCGGGATGATTTTTACCTACAACGGAATGGATAAACAGGGGCAACCCACCTATGGAGGCTATTCCAATCAGATCGTGGTCGATGAACGTTATGCCTTGTCCATCCCACAGGGACTGACATTGGAAGGGGTGGCTCCATTACTCTGCGCGGGCATCACCACGTATTCGCCCTTACGCCAATGGGGCGTGGGCAAGGGACATCGGCTTGCGGTGGTGGGTCTTGGGGGGTTGGGGCATATGGCGGTCAAGCTTGGCTCTGCCATGGGGGCCGAGGTGACGGTGTTGAGTCGTTCGGATTCGAAACGGGATGATGCTCGGCGTTTGGGTGCGAGTGACTACATCGCCTCTTCGCAAGAAGGGGCATTGGCCCGGTTAGCGCGGACGTTTGATTTTGTGATCGATACGATTTCGGCGCCGCATGATATGAATGCGCATCTCGAAATTCTAAAGACTGATGGCACATATATCTTAGTGGGGGCGTCCCCCGAGTCCTTTTCCGTTTCTGCTTTTTCGTTGATTCTTCGGCGACGGCGATTAGTGGGATCGTTGATTGGCGGCATTCGAGAAACGCAGGAGATGTTGGATTTCTGCGGGGAGCACGGACTGACCTCAGACGTCGAAGTGATCCCTATCTCTCAGATCAATGAGGCGTACGAGCGAGTCATAACCGGGGACGTGAGGTTTCGTTTCGTGATTGATATGGGGTCCCTCGGCCAGTAGTGCAGGGAACGTTTTCATCTCTGTGTCATGATGCTAATTCGGGGGGAGGAGTGGGCCTGCCCATTGACCTTGAATGCGTTGGACATCTACTAGATTGTTCGGTGGACCCAGATCGGCCATCAGTTTGGTATCGATTCTGCCATGATTCACCAATAACAATGCCGGTTCGCCAATTCCCGGAGGTTTGTACCAATACCAACCAGGACAATCCGGGAGCTGCTCTCGCCATTGAGGCAGGACATGGCGTAATTCCCGTTCCAATCGAGCTTGCACGTCTTGGGCATTGTGAGTTCCCAAGTGGCCGGCAATACTTTCATAAATGGCTTCGACGTGGGTACGTAAGGTCATAGGGGGCCTTTCTGTTTCATGAGTGTCTTTTTTTCATTCGATCTGATCGGATTGTTCAGGTGTCCGGGTCCCGGTGGACGGTTTGTGGCGAAAACGCCGGGACGCAGACGGCGAGATATTCTGCTCCTTCCGGTGTACTGTATCGTACCCATTCTCCCGGATGACAGGTGACTGCTTGTCCCGTCCGCACTTCTAAACTCCCATCCTTGTGCTCAACCTGGATCCATCCTTTCAAAACCACCTTGGTTTCGGCAAACTCCGGCTGTTGTCCGTTCTCGGCCCATCCGGCCGGGCAGACGATTCGAGCAATACTCACACTGGCATCTTGTGTTGCGACACGGCCCGCATATTCTTCAATGAGTTTAGGCCGAGTTCCAGCAGGCGGGATGATACTGGGTTGTGTGATCAGGGTGGGCATCGTACAATTTCCTTTCCGGGTATGTTGAAAAATCCTACCAGCTGCGTTCTAGAAGCTTTTGCATCCTCAGGTACGTCCCCTTACGCTCTGGGCCTCAAATCTTCTGGGTCTTTTTATGCGGATGACTCAGGGCGGGAATGGAAAGCTTTGGGAATATTCCCTCTCGTGGCAGAATTGGATGCAATGATTGAAATTTTTCCAAAATTTGAAATCTTTTTGAACGAATGAACAAGGTTTCTCGAAAAACACGTTCAAAAGTTGGCCATCATTTCCTTGAGACTCCCCAAGCCAACCATTGGTTCTTGATTTGTGAATCCTTAAGTGACGGAGGTTGTGTTGTCAATCCTATGATGCCTGTTTCAGTAGTAAAATTTTAGGTGGGTTTCATTTGAGACATGATTTCTGTTCCCTCTGATTGAAGGCCATCTCTAAAAGAAAGAATCTCGACATGCTGATTCACGGGCTGCATTTTAACAACATCAAGGGGGATGTCTTTGGAGGTTTGGTTGCTGCGGTCATCGCAGTGCCTCTTGCACTGGCGTTTGGAGTGGCTTCTGGTGCCGGAGCCGAGGCCGGGCTTTACGGGGCAATTTTTGTCGGGTTCTTTGCGGCGTTATTTGGTGGGACACCGGCACAGGCCTCCGGGCCAACCGGGCCGATGACGGTGGTCTTTGCAGGGTTACTTGTGGAAATGGCCGGACACCCGGAATTGGTGTATACGACGGTCATTTTAGGTGGTGTGGGTTTGATCGTGCTGGGCCTGTTAGGTGTTGGGCGGTACATCAGTCTCATGCCCTACCCGGTGATTTCAGGCTTTATGAGTGGGATCGGGGCGATCATTATCATTTTACAAATTGGGCCTTTGTTCGGTCATGCTGCGAAATCGGGTGGTGTGATACCGAATATCATCGGAATCTCAGAATTTGTGACTCAACCGATTCTGTCCGCTTTTATTCTTGCGGTCATGGCCTTGGTCATTACCTATTGGACGCCTCCATCTATTGGTCGAGTGATTCCTCCTCCTTTATTGGCGTTACTCATCTGTACTCCCGTGGCGATTGGGTTTTTCCCTGATGCTCCCGTCATTGGTGCCATCCCATCAAATTTCCCTCCGTTTCTTTTCCCAACGATGGAGCTGGAATTTTTCCCCCTTATCCTTAAGGGCGCCTGTGTGCTCGCGTTACTGGGAGCGATCGATAGTTTGCTTACCTCCCTCGTGTGCGACAATATGACTCGGACCCAACATCACTCCAATCGTGAGCTTATCGGGCAGGGTATTGGGAATATGGTTGCCGGATTTTTCGGTGGATTACCTGGAGCCGGGGCGACTCTTCGGTCGGTCGCCAATATTCGCTCAGGTGGGCGCACGCCCATTTCCGGCGCCTTCATGGGCCTGGTCCTGTTGGCCACGTTGCTCTGGTTGGGTCCGTTGGCTGAAAAAATTCCACTGGCGGTACTTGCGGGCATCTTATTAAAGGTGGGCGCCGATATCATAGATTGGCGATTTTTGCGCCATCTTTTTGAGGCTCCACGAGCTGATGTGGGAATTATGGTGGTCGTGTTTCTGGTCACCGTGGCGGTTGATTTGATTACGGCAGTCGGAGTCGGAGTGGTGTTGGCCAGTGTGTTGTTTGTGAAGGAAATGGCCGATTTGCAGTTAGCCAACATGAAAGTGATAACCGAGGTGCATGAAGAGTCCCCACTGACGCCGCAAGAAGCTGCCGTCATGGAACGCAATGTGGGAAAGATTGTGTTGATTCATGTGGATGGTCCGATGAGTTTTGGTTCAGCCAAAAATATGGTGCGGCGGCTTGAAACCGTGCCTTCCTTACGGACGTTCACCAGTTGTGTCTTGGATTTATCAGACGTTCCCGTGATCGATGGAACGGCGGCGTTAGCCATCGATGATATGTTGCGCATTATTCGAGCGCATGATCAGCATTTGTTTTTTGTGGGGATGCAACCGCACGTCACCGAGGCTCTGGAAGGATTTGGCGTGCTCGCGCACATTCGGCCGGGCCATCGCTATGCCGACCGATTGGATGCTTTGAAGCATGCGGCTGAAGCTGCAGGGTCAACCCATCCGGAAGATATCTCGTTCAATGATAACAAAAGCTGATGCTTGGTTTACTCTGACGAAAAATCTATTTTTCGAGAAAATTTTTTGAGAGGATATTGGAATGGATATCGTTACGATCATGGGGTATGTTGCGGGAGTCTGTACCACCTCGGCTTTTCTTCCGCAGGCCATTAAGATTGTCAAAACGAGGCATACGAAAGATATTTCTTTGATGATGTATTCGGTACTCACCACGGGCATTGTTTTGTGGTGTATCTACGCCTTCATCAATCATGACTGGCCTTTGGCCCTGGCCAATGGGGTGACCCTTTTTCTGGCTGGTTGGATTCTCGTCCTCAAGCTTAGATATGGGTAGCCATTCAAGAACATCATGAGGTGAGAATAGATCGATGTATTGGAAGGCGCGTATCTGGGGGGGGCGTGTTCGTTGCCTACTAGTGGATGTTGGGAAGGGATCTTCTTAGGCACCTTTTCCCCAGTTTTTCCAAACCAAAATGTAAGCGACGCCGTTGATTAATAGGACCCCAATTCCTAAGTAGTATTGGATCTCTGACGTGAGCCCTTCCGGATAGATGATTGGTAACAGATAATGTTCAATGAATCCACCTTCATATTCCGCTTCCCCGCTCGCTAGGCGTAACCAATTTTCCAGGGGTGTGAGGGGGCACATCCATCCACCGAATTCAAGGGCTGCCGCCCATAGCGCAGCTGGAAGATGTATCCATGCGAGGCCTTGCCATCGGATGGCCAGGAATCCACCGATGATGACAAATAGGATAAAGCTGAGATGGAGGATTAGCACACAATCAGCTACGGTTCGCCAGATCATGGAGATGCTCTCTTGTCGAGTGGAATCGTCCCGCTTTCACCAAAAAATTAGAAGTCTAAGATCTTCCTGCTTTCTTCTTTCGCCCAACTTAACCATTCGTTTCCTTTTGGTATGACACAGAAATTCTCTAGGCCAATGTTGTCCCGTTTGCAGGTGCGGTTGAGCAAGTCGTAGTGGGCGGGTGAGTCAGTGACTGCGATAAGGCGGTGTTGGCGACAGAGCTGAATGGTGTAGACCAGGGACGCCGATGTTTTTATTAACGCCCACCCGTATTCGAATTGCGCTGCCTTTTCCCCATGGAGGCGTTGCTGACTCTGGTTTTGAACCTCGTGTACCTCAAATGCCCTGGTCGCCCAAGTCTCATGAAGAAATTGATGCCATTCTGGCTCAGGTAGGGTTTCGAGCGATCCGGTGCCCTTCGTCTGAAATTCGCCAAATAACCCGCGTTGGAAACGAGTATTTTTCAGCATGAATGATTGGAAGAGTCTCCGCCATTGCGGATCAATCAGATCTCGATCGACAGCTCTAATGGTTTCGGGCCCCAGGGCTCCGCTTACGTTGTAGCCCTGAATAATTCTTCCTGCCTGGAGATGCTCGGGGTGGTAGTCCCCCATGCGGTCAGGGTAGGCGGTGGTACCCATCATGGGAGTCAGCTGAAGGGCCATGAAATCTCGAAAATGGGCAGTGTGATAGTTGGCGAGTAGAGCCTCGAGTGTACGGACATGGCAGAGATGAAAGGGGTAGTACAGGGCGTTCATGGAAGTAGTGGAGAATGAAGATCTAAGCCAAAGGTCGTACGTGGGAATAATCGGGGAGGGGATCATTTTTCTGAGGATAGAAAATCATAAACATAACAAAATGCTTTAATTTTAATTCAACTGATTTCGTTCATTCTGAAAAGAAAAATTTTGATTTTTTTGACATGTAAACATTACTCAATTAAGCAATAGGGGAAAGGTAATTATTATTTTATGGAAGTGAAAATGTAAACCAAAAATTAATGTAATTCTTTTGGTTTTAGGCTATACTCATAGGCTTAATGCTTGAAGGTTTTTACCATTTTTTTAATCAGTTTGCGTCATGACGCGTGAGGCTTGAATGGGTCTTTTATTCGTTAAGCTTCAGGGTGATGTAGGGAGTTAGAAAGTAGGCAACAAGAGAGAGAAGGAGCCCCACAGCGGCTCCCAGTAATCCACTGATATAGACCCCAAAAAGAGGAAACAGAAACAATACCAGGATCATGACCATCGCCACCTTCTTGTGGCCTTCATAAAAGGCCAGGCGGTGGGCCTTATTGAAGGAGTCGCTAAGCGAAACATTTGGAGGGGTGGTCATGGTTGGTCGGCGAGGGTTTCCTCTCCAATGGTAGAAGAACCCGTGTCGATGGGCAATGTCAGTCTGATTCACGTCCTGTCGGGTGTCTCTTACATTTCCTCTCCACCCTCAAGGCAGGCGGTACATTCATCTAATTTCGGATCACCGTGCTTGCTGCAATAATGACGGGAGCATGTGCAGCAGGTCATAAAGCTCATTCGAACCCATCCGTCTTCTCCGCAGGCATAACAATTTTTTTCGCGTTTCGCTTTGGGCATTGTTTTTCCTCTATCGTGAATGTTGTCACTGTTGTCATAGGCTGAAGGCCGACCAAGAATGGGCTGGCCACAGCTCGTAGAATAACCGGGCGGGTTGCTCCCGGGCGCAATCCTGAAGTCCAATGGCGTAAGGCTGTATTAATCCCGCCGTGACACTAAAGGGCTCTATTGGTCGAGAATGAGGATGCGGAGCCTACAGGATGGATGAGAGATCTGGCAAATACTGTTAAGAAGAATTGGATGACACGCCAGGTTGTCTAAGGGGATAATTCAGGTATTTTCTCCGGTCAAAGGAAGTTCATGGACATGATTGCCAAATTACCTACATTTTCGGTATCTCTATGTCTTCACGGGTGCTGGAGTCGTTCCTGTGCCCGAGTGTCATGATGACCATTGTTTGACCAGACCAAGAAAGGAACGCAGCATGGCATGTGCTCGATGTGGCGGACTGATTGTGAAAGAGTCGGTCTATGATAGAGAGGGAAGCAGCCAGGTCATCCTCATGGACCGTTGCCTCCAATGCGGCCATATTGAAGATCCCGTAAGTGCGCGCAATCGTGCGCAGATCAATCAATCTCCTACCGAAAAAGGCAAGGTCCGGCGCGACCCCGAACATCCCTTCCCTCCGATTCAATTAGCCAAAGGGTAGGATGAGGCTACGCCGACATCAACGAGAATTAGCGGACATCTGCGAGGAAATGCTGGGTGGGCGAGGGATCACAGATATTGTCTGTGCGATCACGCCTGGTGGCGGGAAGAGTTTGCTGCCGCAGATTCTCGCGACACGCTTGATTCCAGCCGTTGCTGACGCGCTCTGTTGGATTGTCCCGCGAAGTGTCCTTCAGGATCAGGGCGCACGCGGCTTTCAACATCCCGGGCATCGTTCGCTTTTAGGGCATCGGCTTGAGGCAATGATGAGCACCAATCAAGCCAATCCGACCAAGGGGTGTGCCGCCTATGTCACGACTTACCAGGCCTTGGCGGCTGACACCAGGAAAGTCAATGCCAGGGAGTTTCGCCGTAAACGGTATCTCCTGGTTTTGGACGAACCGCATCATTTGGAGGAAGGCGGTATCTGGCATCAGGCCATTCAACCACTGTACGATCAAGCCGTCCTGCGGGTACTTATGAGTGGGACCTTTGAGCGTGGAGAGGGGACACCGATCGCCTTTTTACCCTATGTCGAAACGGCGCGTGGGGACCGTATCGATTGGGAAAGTACTCCATCTCGTGCCGTGATTCGCTACACGCTGGCTGACGCTCTGCGTGAGCAGGCCTGTATCGATCTCACCGTTCACTACGCTAATTGTCAGGCGACATGGTTGGATACTCAGGGAGTCGAGCATCATGTGGAGAGTTTGGCCTTAGCCGGGAAGCAAACCTCAGCCGCTCTTCTGACCGCATTAAAAACTGAAGCTGCACTTGAACTTTTAGGTGCCGGTGTTCAGCATTGGCAACATCACCGCCTACAGCATCCTCGTTCAAAGTTATTAGTCGTGGCAGCTAATATTGAACAGGCACAGAAGTACACGGCCTGGCTTCAAGCACGGGGCGTTCCGGCTACGATTGCGACCAGTGAAGACTCCACAGCGGCCTACCAAGCGATCAAGGCGTTTAAACGCCAGGGCAGTGGGTCTATTGATTGCCTCATTACGGTGGCTATGGCCTATGAGGGGCTTGATGTTCCAGCTATCACCCATCTTATCTGTCTGACGCATATTCGAACCAAGCCTTGGATTGAGCAGGTAGTCCATCGTGCCACCCGAATGGATCCGTTAGCCGGCCCCTATGCCGAACAGCGGGCCTATATATATGCCCCGGACGATCGGCCGTTTCGAGAATGCCTGGACTATATTTTAGCCCAGCGTCATACCGCCATTGCGGGCGCGTCATCATCCCAGGCGCTTGATGATCAGGCGTTTCACAATGGACAGGGGTTGCTGCCTCTGACCGATCGCGCCGAATCGAGTATTCAACCGTTACATTCCGGAGTGCTTGGCATGAGCAATCAAGCGTTATGGGCCAATTTGGCCGTGCCGGCACAATCGGAACTTCATCAGGAAACACCAAAAGAGCGGTTAGATCGTTTACGCCAGCAAATTGAAAAACATGTCCGTACTCACGAGCAGTCTAGGAAGTTGGCGCATGGCACTGTTAACCGGGCCGTCTATTCCCAGTTTCGAAAATCGCGCTCGGCGATGACCGAACCCGAATTGCACAAAGTCCTGAAATGGGTCAGCAAGTCCTATCCTCTCTAAAAGGCATTGGCGGCTCACTCGGTTCGCTATTGTTCGTTCCTGTCCAATCATTGTGTGAATACCTCTGAAGCCTGACGCCATGAACGAAACCACCACTTATTCAGGATCGGCATTCTGGTCGTATGGGTTTCGACCTTTCTTTTTGAGTGCGGCGATATTTGTCGGCGTCGCCATCCCGGCATGGATCTGGTTGTTGGCAGGTGCCGAAGGGGTTCCCATGCATTACCGCCTACGTGAATGGCATATGCATGAAATGGTGTTTGGTTTCCTCTCTTGTGTGATCACCGGGTTTCTTCTCACGGCTCTGCCAAACTGGACCGGGCGTCCGCCCATGAGCGGAAAACCCCTTTTGCTGTTATGGTTGTTGTGGTTGGGGGGACGGGTGTCCATTCTAGTTTCCGGGATACCTCCCCTGATTCTGGTGTTGATTGACGGAATCTTTTTGGTCGTGGTTGCGGCTGTGGTATGGCGGGAGATTGTGGTGGGCCAAGCCTGGGATCGGGTTCCGCTGGGTGTGCTGATCAGTTTGTACGCCTTTGCCAACTTAATCTTTCATGGCTTCTGGATGAGTGGGGCTGCGGTGGATGTGGCCGTGCGATTGGGATTGAGTATCTTCATGGTGTTGCTGGCCCTGATTGGTGGAAAAATTACTCCCGGCTTTACGGAAGATTATTTTGAGGCCAAAGGGATTGCGAAACAACCGGCACCATTTTCTCCGTTTGATGGATTCTCCATTTTGCTTCTTGGAGTGACGGGCGTGGCGTGGATGATTGCGCCTGAATCAAGGGAAGTTGGTGCTGCGTTTGTGGGTGTAGGCGTGCTGCATCTGGTTCGGATGAGCCGTTGGTATGGGTGGCTGGCATGGCGAAAGCCTCTTGTTGTGATTCTGCATGTTGGGTATGGGTGGCTGGCCCTGTCGTTTCTTGTTATAGGCGGAGCCATGCTTGGTGTCGGAATTCATCAAGAAGACGCGATTCATGCGCTGACGACAGGCGCCGTTGGGGTGATGACGCTTGCCGTCATGACCCGGGCAAGTCTAGGTCATACGGGACGGCCCAAGCATGCTGGTCTGCTCACGATCATGATGTATCTTCTCGTGAATCTCGGCGCGATACTACGAGTGTTCGGCCCCAGCCTGGATCTGTCCAGCACGCATAGTTTAGTCTTCGCTGCTGGGTGTTGGAGTGGGGCGTACCTGTTATTTGTCATAGGCTATGGCCCCATGCTCCTTTCCCCTAGCCTGGAAGAAGAATAATTCCTGTAAAGGCGGCGGCGGTTTTTGGAAGAAGCGTACATTTTAACAAGGGCTCATTTTATCTATGTCTATCCAGTGGTTTCCCGGTCACATGAATACGGCCCGTCAAGAAGCGGCCAAACGCATGGAGACGGTGGATGTCGTGATTGAAATGTTGGATGCGCGGGTGCCTCAAGCCAGCAGCAATCCGATGATCACGGAATTGCGCGAACACCGCCAACGGCCATGTCTTAAGGTGTTGAATAAAGCCGATCTCGCCGACGCAACGGTAACCCATGCGTGGCTCGACATGTTTAACCGGGAGCCGGGGGTGAAGGCGGTGGCGCTCTCCTGCAATCATCCGGGCCAGGCCGCCAAAGTGCCCAACCTCTGCCAACCACTGGCCCCTCATCGCAACAGCAGTACCAAGCCCCTCCGCATGCTCATTATGGGTATTCCCAATGTCGGCAAATCGACCTTCATGAATATGTTGCTCAAGCGGCGTCTGGCCAAAGTTGGCAATGAACCGGCGGTGACTCGTATGCAGCAACGACACACTTTGAACGATCATATGACGCTCATCGATTCGCCTGGTCTGTTATGGCCAAAAATTGAAGACCCGGAGGTTGGATTTCTGCTGGCCACCATCTATGCCGTGAGCGCCAAAGTTGTCGTTGATGAGCAACTCGCTGAATTTCTTGCGACCAGGCTCCTTGCGCGGTATTCCCACTATCTCGCGAAGCGTTATGGATGCGTGGGAGAAGATTTAAATGGCGAAAGGGTCCTGGAAGCTATTGCCAAGAAGCGCGGCTGCCTCACGAAAGGAAAGGGCGGGGGGCTGGATCGGGAAAAAGCGGCAAAAATTCTGCTTAACGAGTTCCGCAACGGCACCTTGGGCCGTGCGAGTTTAGAATCTCCAGACACGTACGCGCCCCTTGCCTAGTTTGTCTAATCAAGTAAGCACGATCAGCGACCACACAGGAAAGTATAATCTGTAAATCTTGACTGATCGGAAGCCCTAACTTTCCATCATCTCCAGCCGCGTATCAAACTCGTGACCACACGCCACGCATCGGATACAGTCTGATTCGACGAGTGGTTCGTCATCGCGGATGCCCATGCCACCACAATCCGGACAGCGCGCTAAGTGCAGCACCTCGTCTTGGAGATTTTCATACCGCGTGCCCCGCAAGCAGAAAATTGGTTGGCCATCAAGCAGCCACGGTTGGCAGGCTTTATTCACAACAGGAAGGACGAGGTAATGATGAGTCGCAAAATCCTGAATCGCTTCGTGTGTGGTGAGTCCATCCTTGATTAGCGTCCCGGTTTTGGCATCATAGATGCCGGAACCTTTAACCACAACCTTCGTTGGTCCCATGAGATACCTCCTTGTGACAGGATGAATCTATTCGTCAACTGATGTATTCCGATAAGTATGCCATAACGACCCAATGAGGAAGAAGGGTGATGTCTTACGAACAAGACAAAGGATTTTGATCCTTCTTGGTATGCCGGAAAATCCACCACACCTTCTCTTATGAAACGAATTATTGTTGGCTGAGAAACCTGGGCCTGTCACGGACGGCGATCATGCGGATGAGATCGCGCACAGATAGAATGCCGACGATTTTTCGGTTTTCCGTGACGGGGAGATGCCGGATCCATTTCTCGGCCATCAGGTCGCTGGCATCATGGATGGTCCGATTGATATCAATATCAATGAGTGGATGGTTCATGATCCGCTTCACTTTGAGTTCATTCACATCCTTTTCCTCGCTCAACACTTTTTGCACCAGATCGCGTTCCGTCACAATGCCTTTGAATTCTCCCTCCTGTTGAACCAGAAGAGCTCCCACTTTTTTTCGGGCCATGTGTTGAGCGGCTTGTTTGACGGGAATTTCACCATCGATGGTTTCAATAGCGGTTTGCATCAAGACACTTAATGGGCGATACACATTATCGAGTTCCCTGATCGGGCCGGATTCGGCATAGACAAAATAACGAACCAGGTCACGAATGGAAATGAGCCCAACAATTTCCTCGTTTTCGGCCACACAGAGATGACGAACTCCATGCTTTTCCATGGTATGACTGGCGTCTAGCATAGATCGATGACCGGCAATGGTGTGAAGTGGACTCGACATAATTTGCCCTATCGGTGCCGTCACATCGCCCTGTTCTGCGGCCATGACCTTCCGAACCAAATCTGTTTCTGATACAAGCCCCACGATTGGTTGTTCCTCGCCATGGGTGTTCTCGCCTTGGACGACGAGACAGCCGATGCGCTTTTCGGCCATACGGACCGCAGCCTCAGCAGCGGTGGTTGTGGTGGTGACGAGTTCAAGGTCTCGTTGCATAAATTCTTCAATCGCGACTGGCTGAAGATCACTCATGGAAACACCTATCCTGATAAAAGATGAGAAGCCAATGAGGTCAAGTATGTTCTTGGGTAAATCCGGCCCACTGTACCATAGCTGGTATGTTTTTGGGAGACATAATCATTGGCTCCTTGATGGGCAAGATTATGGCAGTGAGGGACAAGAGAACGGCGGTTGGTGTGTGAGGCCGGACAGTGTTTTCCATTGTGGGACAAGGGGCAAGATCCCGAGGGATTTGGCGGCTTTCATGGCAGGCTCGACATGATCGACGAGAACAAAATCCACTCCGCGAGTAAACAAATCTTCCAGCTCCTGATCTAATTCTTTCTCATCCTTTTCCCTGAGCCACGAATAATTTACACGCACGCCTGCTTCATGTAACCGAACCATTGTCTCCGGGCTGGGTTTGCCGCGAACAGAGGGAAGATATGGGATTTCAATAAATTGGATAAACTCGTCACAGGAATTCATGGTTGTATCAATATATTGGTTACGGAAAAGCTTACGGCTCATATTCACAATCCAGGGCCTTTGTCCTGTTTCTTGGGCTATTTGGCGAATAGCAGGTGCGGCCTTGTCTCTGGCAGCAAAGATGACTTGGTCAAAACGTCCGGTCTTTGCCACGATTTCCGCGACGCGTGCGGCCAGATGCGGATCATTTTCCTTAATATCCACATTTATCCAGATATTTTGCGGCATGACGTCTAGTGTGTGTTCGAGGGTAGGAACATGTTGAGGACGTGTTCCTCCTTGGCATGGAGGTAGTTCGATCGTTCGGACTTCATCGAAGGTTGATTCGGAGAGATGGAGGCTTTGATTCTGTCCACTTATCTGTTCATCATGGGCCACGACAGGCACTCCATCAGCCGTAGTACGAACATCCAACTCGATTTGGTGTACCCCTTGGCAGATAGCGCGTTGAAAGGCCCCGACCGTATTGACGGGGCATCCCATGAGGCCGCCCCGGTGGGCGGAAATGCCGCGCTCCGGCAGATCAGCTCGTGGAGATGAAGGGACGGGACAGGACACAGGGGCGGTGGCGCAGCCCATCCACAGGACTAGGCTGTTAATGGCCAGTCCAAGAAAACGCCACGGGGAAAACTGAAAACGTGTTCTCATGCGGTGTTCCCGCTTTGATTCGATTAGGGTGCGAGGTTGGGCTGGGGAGCCCCACCCATGATCGTGAGCACTAAGGCAAAAACGATGGCTTGCACCAGCCAGCCAATCGCGCAGACGCCAAGGGCGCGATATGTACTGACATAGTCCAAAGCTTGGCGGACCGCAATGACCATGGCGGCCAACATCCAGACACTGACGAGGAGATTCACCATCGTGTCCAGGCCGGGGATAATGGCAAAAAGTCGAAGGACTCCCGGGGCGCTTGAAAAGCCGATGGTTCGCAGGAGTTCACCGTGGTCCGCTCGCGTCTGGGGTTCGGGCAAAAGTTTGGTGCCAATGACATAGGTAAGAAATGCCCAGACGTACCAGCCAATCAAGGACCCAACCGTGCCAATCACCAGACCTGTCAGTCCGGCGGTAGCCATAAATCCGATGCCTCCCGCCAGACTGGATAAGGCCACCACGCCGACTGCTTGGCTCATGGCGGTCTTGTCGGCTTCGACTTCTTCGTATAATTTTACATCGAGCTTGGCCGCCCGAATCATCCGCTCAACAAATGGTGTCATCCTGATGCCCTTTCGTTTGTGAGGGAAAAGAACAGTAAGGCAAGTGGTGTAATTGTGCCCGAGGGGAACAAGAGAAGCAATTCAGCTGAGGAAACGAGACGGTCTGGTCATGGGTGCTTGTCGGACTGTCAATGAGGAGTTGTAGAATGAAGAGCGACTCAGTCGCTGATTGTCCCAGAGGTATTACGCGGCAAAGGGGTTGGTGAGGGGCGGCGGAGATTGACCAAACGCCAGCCAGGTATCTTCACGGGCTTGCAGGGCCCCATGGAGTAAATGTTTCGGGTTGGTGGTTATGGTTGAAAACTTTTCCGGAGGCCGTTGAGGGCTAATGACGATGACGCGTTGGGCAGAGCCTGGAATTTTAGGCTGAGTGCCGGAGAGGTCCGCCTTCGTGGTGTTATAGGCCCGGTCTTCGCCGAAAAAGGCCTGTCGAAGGGCAGGACTATAGTGGCGGGTTGCCGGCCATGTCAGTGATCGCAGCAAGCCCGGCGTTGGCGTAATGCGATGTGAATGGGGCATCGTCATAATCACCACCACATAACGGCAATCATATTCCATCATGCGTGGAATCGGAATGCGTGCGCTAATGGACCCATCCACATAATGTCCGTCTCCGACCTTGACCGATTTGTTATAGAGGAGCGGAATGGCGGCAGTGGCGCGAAACGCTTCCCATATATCAATATCGGGTGTTCGGTTTGTCACCCATCGGGTGCGGGCGTGGGTCTGTTCGGTAAGCGAGACATGCAGTGTGGTGGGAGAGGCACGAAGTTTGTCCAGATGTAAAGGACGAACTTTTTTCCCAATCTGGTCCACGAGATAATCAATATCGACAATTCTTGTCACCCTTAGCGGATTGACAAAACTTTTTTTCGATAAATAATGAATATACGTCGCCACGCCATAGCTGGCCTGGCCGGTCAGAAAATAGGCCCCATTCAACGCACCGGCGGAAGATCCCACCAGATGATCAAAGCATTTCGTAAACCCCATTTCTTCTAAGGCTGCCAGAGCTCCCATAGAATAGACCCCACGCATGCCGCCCCCCTGCACCACGAGGCCAATGCTGCCTGTGCCATTCAGCCCCTGGCGTTTGTGTTCAAGAAGCTGCCAGGCCTCACCTGCTGCATGGGCATGGGTATCAGATGGAGGAGTACTCATATCAGACTCTATCAATTATTCACCGAGCTAAAATGGAATAACGCTTACCGAGGGAGGGTAAGGGGACTGTCGGCGAGTAAGGACATCGATTGGTACTGTACCGAAAATTTTCGGTCAAACCAACCCGGGTTGGGAAATTTTATAGTATTTTTCCGCTCGTCATCCTTCCAGATGTTGGCAGAGAACTTACTCCATGTCGTCCTGACTGCTGACCGCGAAGCATGTCTTTCACGCTTTGGTTAGGGACGCCCATCTTCTTCCCGTTCTCCTTAATAGATTCCATTCATACATAAGGTTTGCGATAGTCACTTAATTGCAGGGACCAAGTCGATGAAGGAGAGGTGAATATGGATTTCTACCTAGCGGACGATGAGGTGAGGTAAATATCGAAGCGGTGGTTTTTTGTTTTGATCGAGGTGGTCGGTTTGATCTCGGCGAGAAAGTTGGCGTACGCCGGGCGTTTGACGACGACACGGTTGGTGGCGATGGTGATTGCCAGATTCAGTAACGTCTCGGCATCCTCATCTTGCCCGACGACTTCCTGAAGGATTTGCATATCTTTTTTAACAAGAGCGGATTTGTTTTTCTGGGGAAACATCGGGTCGAGATAGATCACTTCTGGTTCACAGGGGGTATGAAGGAGTTCTTGTCGACTCTCTCCGCAGGTGAGCGAGAGGTTTTCCTTGATCATCATGCCAATTTTTTCGTCTTGTTCGGCACGGTGCAACCCGTCTTTCAAAAGTTCAGCGATGATCGTTGATCGTTCAATCATATGAACACGACAGCCGAGATTCGCCAGCACAAACGCATCACGTCCTAGCCCTGCGGTTGCGTCTATCACATTCGGCCGATGCCCTTTTTTTATTCCTACGGCTTTACTGATGGCTTCGCCTCCTGCATGGCCATATCTTCTTCGATAGGCCGTTTTGCCTGAAAGGAAATCAATGACAATTGGGGTCATGTGCGGATGATCATGATCGACCAAACCTAATTGTTTATTGTGCATGTGAAGAGAATAGGCCATATTGGTGGTAAGGTAGCACGGAAGTTTTGGGTTCTCCTGCTTCGGCTCTTGCCGGTTCCCATGCTACCCAACGATCAATTTAATGTACAGATGGGATATCAGGCTGAAAAAGGCGGGGAGAGATCTCACAATATTTTGGTCGGAGTGACTCAGTTATAGGAAAAGGGATGCTCCGATTTTCGATGGACATCACGAGTGGTTAGCCGGACCTGGGTGCCGTGGGTTGGGATATAACCCATGTTTTCCGGAACCAGATGGCGACATTGACGAGGGCTAAGAGGACCGGTACTTCGACGAGTGGTCCGATGACAGTGGCAAAGGCGACGGATGAGCCTAGGCCGAAGGTCGCAATGGCCACGGCGATGGCGAGTTCGAAATTGTTGCTGGCAGCTGTGAAGGCCACGGCTGTGGTTTTCCCATAGTCGGCCCCGATGAGTTTGCCCATGCCAAAGCTGACGAGAAACATGAGTACGAAGTAGAGGCTGAGGGGCAGAGCAATGCGTAACGCCTCGACAGGCAGGCTCACCACCATGTTCCCTTTGAGAGTAAACATAGTAAAAATGGTGAACAGGAGTGCCAGGAGGGTGATAGGCGCAATCTTTGGAAGAAACCGCTGCTCATACCAGTCTTGGCCTTTGTGTCTAATCCCAATCCATCGGGAAAGAAAACCACAGACAAAAGGAATGCCGAGATACATCACAACGCTTTCGGCAAGCGTCTGAAAGCTGACGTTGACGGTGTAGACGTTCAGACCCATGAGGTTGGGCAACACTTCTAAGTAGAACCAGGCCAACCCACTAAAAAATATCAATTGAAAGAGACTGTTGAAGGCGACCAATGCTGCGACATATTGGTTGTCCCCTTCGGCGAGTTGGTTCCAGACGAGAACCATGGCAATGCATCGCGCGAGTCCAATGAGGATGAGCCCCGTCATGTATTCCGGCGAGTCATGGAGAAAGACTATGGCCAGGCCAAACATGAGTGCTGGGCCGATGATCCAGTTTTGAACGAGTGAGAGGAGAAGAATGTTCCCATCGCGAAAGATGAAGGGTAGCACCTCATATTTCACACGAGCCAGCGGGGGGTACATCATGAGGATGAGGCCCAGGGCAATGGGAATGTTAATCGTCCCTATCGCGAGGCTATTCACGAATACTGGTGCACTGGTGAAGATCGAACCTATGGTGACACCTACGACCATCGCCAGAAGGATCCATGCGGTAAGATGGCGGTCGAGAAACGATAAACGACGACGGCCGCATGGGGTCATGTGAGTAACGACTCAATTCTTTTCTTGAGCAGGAAGAAGGCGTGATCAAATGCGGCATCAACCTCGGCTGTAGTGCTAGAAGTTTTGGCGGGGTCGGGAATACTCCAATGCAGCTTTTCCGGTTGACCGGGGAAATTCGGGCAGGCTTCCCCGGCGGCTTGATCGCAGACTGTGATGATGAGGTCCCAGGCGGTGTTGGTCATCTGATCCCAGGATTTACTCATTGGTTGGCCTGGATCGATGCCGTGTTCGTGCAGGGTCGTTATAGCTCGGGGATGCACCGTTCCGGTAGGGTGGCTACCAGCGCTGTAGGCCTGATAACGCCCTTTTCCTAAATGATTGATCAGGGCTTCGCCCATGATGGAGCGGCAGGAATTACCTGTGCAAAGGACTAAGACTTTTGTTGGTTCGGCCGACATTAGTTGCAACAATTACTGGCCGTCGGTTCTGTTGTTTGTGATTGTGGTGTGGCAAAGAGCGAGGGCCTACAACAGAGAGTATCCGGTTGAGTCAAGGAAGAGGAAAAGGTTTCGGCCTCTTCCATGGTGCGATATGTTTCCCAGGCAATGCCCGCCGGATCCACTACCCAGGTTTTGTCTGATTTTGCATAACAACAGATGGTTTCCCCTTGTTCGGCGGTGGGGAGTTGGCCTGCAGTGAGTCGAGTGCGAATTTCCGTGAGTTCCTGCTCCTCATCTACCTGAATGCCCAGATGGTCAATGCCTTTGGTCGCCACTCGAGTTGAGATTGCGAAGTTGACACGTGGATCCTCCAGCATCCATTTGGCGTAGTCCGGTTTGTGTTTGATGGGTTCTGCTCCAAACAGGTTGCTGTAAAACTGAATGGCTTCTTCTAATCGTTCGACTCCGATATGTAGATGTAGTCGTTTCATGGTTTTCCCTCCTGGTGAGACGGTTGGCAACAATTCGACAGTTCAATAATGCTGCAATTTTTAGTTTTATGATCCCGAATGCTTGCGATATCTTCGCGACAACAGTTTTGGACCATGTATCGAATTAAATTGTTGAAGAAATCAAAATTCGCACGATAGATAATTGATCGACCTTCCCGTTTTGAAATGACTAACCCTGCATGGCTCATTTGGGATAAATGGAATGACAGGGTATTGTGGGGGATGTCTAAACGAGAGCTTAGTGTTCCAGCTGGTGCTCCTTCCAATCCATATTCAACCAGCAGGCGAAAAACCCTCAATCTGGTTTCTTGCGAAAGAGCGGCAAAAGCAAGGATGGCTTGATTTGATTCCATATGTCCAGAATAATAGACATATTAATTTTTTGTCAAATAGTATAAATAGAAAACCAGGGAAGTAGGCCTGGTTTCTGTGGGAGTTCTACTAAGCAGGATTTAAGGTTCGTTCTTTTGACAGGAGAAAAAACGGGATGGAATTCCCCTCTATCCTATCCAGTCAGAGGCCTTGAAATTTGTAGAGGTTGGATATTGCTGGCGAAGGAGGACTCCCTCGCCAGCAAGGGGTCAAAGAAGTGAACGGTGGGCGGAGTTATTTTTTCGCTTTTTTCTCCGCCCGTTTTTCTTTCAGGGATTTGGTGGGTTTCTTTTTCGTTTCTTTTTTTGCGTCCTGACTTTTTCCCATCAACGTGCTCCTTGTGAATGAGGGGTTAGTGGTGGCGTAATGACGGCTTGTCGGTATTCATGACTATTTTTTAGCGGCTGCGGCGACATTCGCCTTGAAGGCCTTGTCTTGCTGTTCCCAATCTAATCGAAGGCGTTCCGACATTTTCTTGGTATTGTTTTGTTTTTCTAACATGAGGTCGGCATTCAGTGCAGAGGCGATGATGGCTTGACCGACTGCAGGAGATTGGTACTGGTCATGAATGACACGGAGGGTTGCCACCATGGGAGAAGGGTAGCCCCGTTGTTGGCAAAATTTAAGACCGGCAGCAGTGAGTGTGGTGCCATCTTCTTCGACCAGTGCGATGGTACCGTCCGGTGGAGTCTTTCCAGTGTATCCGTAAAGTTCGCCAGATTTGCCTTCAGCATATTGCTTGTGTTGCTCGGCCATGAGTATGGGTCCTTTCTAAAAGTGGAAGTCGGAAATCTAATGGGTAAAATTTTGAGCACGGGTACACAGTTTTTGAAAGTATAGTTTAGTCTGTTTGAGGACCTTTTGCCTACTGATTTTTTGGGGGACCCGAAAAAATTCTGGAATGTAGGAGGGAGTGGGGTTAGATTGGATTCCCCCGGTTTGATTCTGAGAAAGGGGAAGGTGGAATTCGTGGTCTCTGGCATGATAGTAACTTGGAATCGTTGAGTGGATTCACATGTTTTTGAAAGAAGGAGGATACGATGGCTGATCGATGGATGCTTCGGGGGGTCGAGTATTCTAATTGCAATTGCAGCTATGGGTGTGGATGCCAATTCCATGCACCATCTACCCAAGGGTTCTGCGAAGCCATGGCTGCCGGGTCAATAGAAGAAGGGTATTTTAATGATACGAGCTTGAATGGGTTAACTTTTGTCATGTTGCTTCAATGGCCGGGTGAGGTAGCCGAGGGCAATGGGAAACAACAAATCATGATTGATGACCGGGCTAATCCCGATCAACGCGAAGCGTTACGTAAAATTCTCCATGGAGAATCGACAACTCCCGGTGCGACCCACTTTTTTGTCTTTAATAGTACGATGGCCGAGGTGTTGGAACCCTTGTTTGTGCCGATTAATCTATCTATTGATGTCGAAGCGCGGCAGGCGACCGTTACGGTCCCAGACCTTGTGCAATCAACTGGTGTCCCCATTACCAATCCGTTTACTGGAGGCGACTATCGAGCCAAGATTCATTTACCTGAAGGGTTTGAATACACCATTGCTGAAGTTGGCAATGGATCGACTATGGCAAAAGCCGGTATTTCCCTGAATCTCTCGAATAGTTATGGCCAATTTAATGTTCTGCATATGAATCAGGATGGGGTGATTCGAAACTAATCATCTGTCGTCTGGGTTGAGCCCAAACGATTGTAGTATTTCCAGTTCTGTGTTCGCCTTCTTTCCCATGGTATGCAGGGGAAAGATGTTCCTGACGGTTCCTTATCTTTTTCGATGCCACTGTCGTCAATTGGTTCCTCATCAAGGTTGCCGCATCGCGACCGGATTACCATACTTTCGGCCTTGATTGGTGTTTGTGCTATAGCGTGGGTGTATGTGCTGTATCTCTGGGCCAAGATGCCTGGCATGGAGGGCATGGGGTCTGTTGTGTTGATGCGGGTCCAATCCTGGACGGTGCTGGATTTTGTTTTCATGTTTGCCATGTGGGTGGTCATGATGGCTGGGATGATGTTACCGAGTGCCACTCCGATGACCTTGCTCTATGCAGGGATGGTGCGCAAAGCGGAGCGGCAGGGGACGCCTATGGCTCCTATTACCCTCTTTGTTGTTGGGTATATTGCGATGTGGGGTGTGTTTAGTCTAGGAGCCACCTTTGTCCAATGGGTCCTACATGAGGCGGCGATGCTTTCCCCAATGATGAAGGCGAAGAATCCGATTTTGGGCGCGGGATTGTTCATCGTGGCCGGGGTTTATCAGCTGACGCCCTGGAAGGCTGTGTGTCTCGACCATTGTCGGTCCCCTGTGCATTTTCTATCCGAACATTGGCGGCCAGGTGCTTATGGCGCGTTTCGTTTAGGGTTGCATCATGGGGCGTTTTGCTTGGGGTGCTGTTGGGCTTTGATGGGCTTGTTGTTTGTAGGCGGGGTGATGAATCTGCTGTGGATCGCGGCGATTACGATTTTTGTGCTTTTGGAAAAGGTGTTGCCAGTTAATAGCGGAAGTACTCGTCTGGGATGGTTTGCCGGGATAGGTTTGATTCTGAGTGGAGTGAGCGTATTGATTTGGTGAGGATTGTGTCCTCACTGGAATGTGGATTTTATAGTTCTTTATTGATGGATAGATGAAAGAGTGACCACGACGATGCCATTTTCTGTGACGGTATAACGAGCGCGATCAGCGTCCCGGTCATGCCCGATGACCGTTCCTGGTGGGATAATGACCCCTTTGTCGATTATGGCATGTCGAATTCGGGCACGTTCTCCGATTTCGACATTTTCCATGATGACCGACTCCTGCACATCCGCATGTTGATCGACGCGAACATCAGGTGCCAACACACTTTTTTCAACTTTTCCACCTGAAATGATACACCCTCCGGATACGATTGAATCCAAGGCGAGACCGACACGTCCGCCAGGGTATTGGTCGGCAAAGACGAATTTGGCGGGTGGGAATTGCCCCTGGTAGGTGCGGATGGGCCATTTCTCATCATAGAGGTTGAGGAGGGGATCGACAGCGACCAGATCCATGTTGGCTTCATAATACGCATCCAAGGTGCCAATATCCCGCCAGTATTTGACATGCTTTTTATTGGCATCTTCAAAGTTATAGGCAAAGACTTTTTTGCCAGCGCCAATCATATTAGGAATGATATTTTTTCCGAAATCATGGGCGGTGGCCATTCCCGCATCTTTGCGCAACTCGTCATAGAGTTCCTCTGTGCGAAAAAGGTAAATGCCCATAGAAATAAACGCTTGCGTTGGGTCGTCAGGTAAGGGGAATGGATTCGGGGGTTTTTCTTCAAACCGGATGATACGGTTGGTTGAATCGACCCCAAGGACCCCGAATTGTCGAGCTTCTTCTATGGGCCATTCCAGGGCACCCACAACCGCATCGGCTTCCATAAGCTGCATGTACCGAAACATATCTCCATAATCCATTTTGTAGATATGATCACCAGCCAATACTAATAAAAATTTGGGGTGTTCTTGTTCCAGTAAAAACAAGTTTTGATAGACCGCGTCAGCTGTGCCGCGGTACCACTCGGTGCTAATACGTTGTTGCGGCGGGATGGAAAAAATGAATTCATTCAGTTCGGGGTTGAAAATCGACCAGCCGCGTCGGATGTGCCGATCCAATGAGTGCGACTTATATTGAATAAGTACCGCAATTTTACGAAGCCCTGAGTTGAGACAATTGCTGAGTGTGACATCAATAATGCGGTACTTGCCGGCAAAGGGAACGGCGGGTTTGGCTCGATGTTGGGTAAGTGGCAGGAGTCGTTCGCCACGTCCACCGGCAAGGATCATCGTATAAATGTCGCGCATATATGATCCCCTTTCCAGGAGACTGGGATAGTGATTAGGTGTTGGAGAATCCTAATCCTAATTTAGGAGAAAGTATAGATGATGTTGCTTTTGGAATAACTCGCGTTGAGGAAGGTATTACCCACCTGATGGTAAGAGTTTGAGTATGGCCGGGGCAATATCTTCTGGTTTGGTCGACGGAGCAAATCGTTCTCGAACGGTACCGGTTTGGTCGACCAGAAATTTGGTGAAGTTCCATTTGATGGCCTCTGAGCCCAAAAGGCCAGGGGCTTGAGCTTTGAGGTATTGATACAGAGGGTGGGCGTGAGGTCCATTGACCTCGATTTTGGCAAACATGGGGAAGGTGACGCCGTAATTGGCCTGGCAAAAATGTTGGATTTCTTCATGGTTGCCCGGGTCTTGGCTGCCAAATTGATTGCAGGGAAAGCCTAAGACCTCCAATCCTTGTGGGTGATACTGGGAATACAGAGCTTGTAGTCCTTGAAATTGCGGGGTGAATCCGCATTTAGATGCCGTGTTGACGATGAGCAAGACCCTATCTTTCAATGTGGAAAGAGGGAGATCCTCTCCGGTGATGGTTTGGCAGGTGATGTCATAAATGTTGCTCATGCGTACGTCCTTTTCGTTATGTAAGTGAGGGAAAACCTTACTGGGATAGGTGCTCCATGATTTGACAGTTCAAAGATTGTACTGTACTCTGAGTTTCATTCATGCTGATTCGGTCCGACGGCGTGAGTAGTCAATTAACTTCGGGCCTCGCGATCGTATCGCGACCAGATCCTGCTCGGAGCGGACTTCCCACCTAATTCTGCTTCCCTCGGTTTTCTGACCACGTGTAGATACGATCCTTGTAACAAAAGGAATAGTGTTATGTCTGCAACTGCGTTGTCTCAGTTTAGTGCGCTTGGTGTGTCCGAGCGCTTAGTTCAAGCCTTGTCCAAGGCCGGTCTTCATGAACCCACTCCCATTCAAACCCAAGCCATTCCCTCAGGTCTAGAAGGGCGGGATGTGTTGGGATGTGCGCAAACGGGTACCGGGAAAACCGCGGCCTTTGTCATCCCCATGATTGAGCGTTTGGCCGGGGGTCCCAAAGGCCATCCTCGTGGGCTCATTTTAGCGCCAACCCGGGAATTGGCGTTTCAAATTCAAGGGACAGTCGATAAGCTTGGCCGTTCGTGTGGAATTTTTGGAACAACCGTGGTGGGCGGGGCTGATATGCATGCCCAGGTTCGTGGGCTTCGCCAGCGTCCGGATATTATTATCGCCACCCCGGGTCGTTTATTGGATCATATGTGGCAAGGAACGATTTTATTCACGAAGCTCAGTATTGTGGTGTTGGATGAGGCTGATCGTATGTTAGACATGGGGTTTGCGCCTCAGTTGAATCAAATCATTGAAGCCTTGCCGGATGCCAGGCAGACCTTGCTTTTTTCCGCGACGATGCCGGCCAACTTAGATGACCTGGCTCGTATGTCATTAAAAGATCCAGTCAAAGCCCTAGTCGCAAAATCGGCGACTCCTGCGGAAGGGGTTACCCATACAGTTCATCACACCAGCAATTCGGAAAAAACATCCTTATTGGTTTCCATCCTGAAGGAGACAGAGGGATCGGTGTTGATCTTTACGCGTACGAAACATCGTGCTGATCGGATCGGAGAAACTCTCGAAAAAGTCGGTTGCACCGTGGCGGTCTTGCATTCAGGCCGGCGTCTTCCGCAACGGCGAGCGGCATTAGAGGGCTTTCGGCGGGGACGATTTGAAGTGTTGGTGGCTACCGATATCGCGGCCCGTGGGTTGGATGTCGATAACATCCGTCACGTCATTAATTATGATTTACCCACGGTTCCGGAAGATTATGTTCATCGTATTGGTCGTACTGCCAGAATGAAGGCCAAGGGTTGGGCTACGAGTTTTGTGACTGGTGACGATAATCGATCCTTGCGTATGATTGAAAAACTTTTAGGTCAGGCGGTGCCTTGTGCTCCGGGTAGTCGAGCGCCTTCTGTCAGCCACGTTGCCACTCGAGCGCCTCGTCCCGGGTATGGGAAGAGTAATGGGTCACGAGGGCCACGGTCAGGATTTTCCAACGGGAACGCCCCTCGAAGCCCGCAATCGGATCGTCCTGGACGACACCCCTCGGGAGGCCGTCCACGTACGACTTCATATACGTTTTAAGCGATATTCGTTCTTCGTTTTCGCGAGAATCCCCAAAGGGTCGTTGTGGCCCTTTGGGGATTTTTTTGTAGTGAAGGGCCTGAAGTCCTAAATGGGTAATGGCTTCATTGTCACGAAGATTTTCCCGCATCACGCAAAGAATCCTGCTTTCTCCTTGTGCTAGACTTTTCTTATGAAGCCATGGGTCATTCGCACGGGGAGCGTACTCCTACTAATCGGAGTGGGTGTCTTGTTTAAATGGTATGTATTGACGCCTGATCCAATTTCAGTGTCTGTGGTGACGGTCGAACGTGGGCGAGTTGAGGAGACCGTGACTAATTCACGGGCAGGTACCGTGAAAGCTCGCCAACGGGCCAAGTTGTCCCCGGAAATCGGAGGGCGTGTCGCAGAGATTCCTCATCGAAAAGGGGCGCGTGTGCACGCCGGTGACGTCCTCCTGCGCTTGCATGATGATACTCAACAAGCTGCCGTTCAGATGGCCCAGCGAGAGTTGGCGGTGGTGAAGGTTAAACGGGAGCGGGCGTGTTTGGAAGCGGATAGAGCTGAACGAGAGTTCCTACGTCATCAACAATTGAAAGCACGTGATCTCGTGTCGACGGACTTATTGGATAAGTTTGAAAATCTCGCACAAACGACACGCGTGTCTTGCAAGCAAAGCCAGGCAGAAATTGCTCGAGCCCGATCGGCGATTGATGAAGCCAAAGCCGAATTGGCCAAAACGGTGTTAGTCGCTCCCTTTGATGGAATTATTGCGGAATTGGATAGTGAAGTCGGGGAGTGGACGACCCCATCACCTCCAGCCTTGCCAGTTCCTCCTATTCTGGACTTGATTGATCCTTCCTCTATTTATATCAGTGCGCCGATGGACGAAGTTGACTCTTCGAAAATTCATGAAGGTCAACCGGTTCGGGTCACACTTGATCCCTTCCCCGGCCGGCATTACGAGGGGCATGTTCGGCATCTTGCTCCCTATGTGTTGGATGTCGAAGAGCAGAATCGGACGGTGGAAATTGAAGTGGAATTAGACGATCAAACCTTTGCATCAACCTTGTTGCCCGGGACCTCCTCGGATGTGGAAGTGATTCTTGCCGTGAAGGACAATGTCTTGCGCATCCCTCCCTCCACGTTGTTTGAAGGAGGCAAGGTTTTTGTGGTGCAACAGAAAAAGCTGTTTATACGACCGATCACGATTGGCATGAAGAATTGGGACTTTGTGGAGATCCTCGAGGGCTTGTCCGAAGGTGATGCGGTGGTGACGTCATTGGATCAAGAAGGATTAGAAGAAGGGATTCAAGTCATCGTCCAATCCTCCCCCAGTAAACTGTGATTGAACTTCAACATATTACGAAACATTTTGAGGTCGGGGGGCAGCCTATCTACGCCCTGCGGGATACGAATGAAATTATTCAGTCAGGTGAGTATGTGGCTATCGTGGGGCCATCGGGATCCGGCAAGTCAACCCTGTTGAACATTATTGGATGCTTACTCCGGCCTAGTGAGGGGGCCTATCTCTTTAATCGTGAGGATGTCAGTCAACTCGACGACCAGGCGCTCAGCCAACTTCGCCAACATCAAATTGGCTTTATCTTTCAATCTTTTCATCTCGTCCCTCGCTTGACGGCTTTAGAAAATGTGGCGTTGCCCATGGTGTTTGCGGGCATTCCATCCTCAGAGCGCCAGCAGCGAGCCCAAGCAGCTCTTGAATCAGTCGAGTTATCCGATCGTGTGCATCATCGACCCAATCAATTGTCGGTTGGGCAGCGGCAACGCGTGGTGATTGCCCGAGCCATCATTATGCAACCGTCCTTGTTGTTGGCTGATGAACCCACCGGTAATTTAGATACGCATTCCGGGAAACAAATTATGGAGCTGTTGGAATCACTCAATGCCACCGGTTTGACAATGTTGGTAGTGACCCATGATCCCAATGTTGCCCGCCGCGCCAATCGCATCATTGTCTTAGCCGATGGGGAGATTGTGAAGCGGGTGAAGGGTGAAGATATGCAGGCGGGCGTCATGCCCTTTCCGTAGAATTTCCTGACGATAATATTGAGAAGGAACAGGTTGTGCTTTTTGATTTCATGTCGCTAGCTTGGTCGGCTCTCGCGGGGCACCGATTACGAACTGCTCTGAGTGTGGTCGGGGTGGCTGTGGGCATTGCGGCGGTCGTGGCGTTAACAGCGTTGGGGGAAGGCGCCCGGCAATATGTGATTCAGGAGTTTACCTCCATCGGTAGTAATCTCTTATCCGTACTTCCCGGGAAGACGGAAACATCCGGGGCCATGCCCGGGATGGGGGGCGTGCCTCACGATCTGACCCTGGCGGATCTGTTGGTATTGCGAAGGCAGATTTCTTCGGCTCAATACATTGTTCCGGTCTCGATGGGTACGGAAACCGTAAGCCATGGAGAACGTCGACGGCAGGTCGCAGTCATCGGGAGCACTCAAGAGTTTCTGTATGCTCGAGAATTAAAGATGGCTTATGGCCAATTTCTTCCTTTAGGGGATGTGATGCGCGGGACGCCGGTGGTGGTGTTAGGCCATATGACTGCTCGAGAGTTGTTCCCGGGACAGCAGCCGGTCGGACAAGTTATCCGGGTTGGCGACTGGCGGATGCGTGTGATTGGTGTTCTGGGTGAAATTGGCACCCAATTGGGGATTAAAATGGATGAAGTGGTCATTGTGCCCGTGGCTACAGGTATGAAGATGTTCAACCGGTCGTCTCTCTTCCGCATTCTGGTGAAAGTGCGGTCGCCGAAAGATTTAGATGGGGTCTGTGATCAAGTGCTTACCATTCTGACAAAACGGCATGATGAAGAGGATGTGACCTGCATCACACAAAAGGCCGTCATCTCCACTTTTTCTTCGATTTTACAAACCCTGACTTTGGTGTTGGTTGCCATAGGAGCCATTTCCTTAACGGTGGCGGGCATTGGGATCATGAATGTCATGTTGGTGACCGTAGCCGAACGAACCGAGGAAATTGGATTACTTCGTGCCTTGGGGGCTACCCGAAGGAATATTCTAACCGTGTTCTTGGTTGAAGCCGTGTTGTTGGCTGGATTAGGGGGATTGGTGGGCCTTCTCGTTGGTCTGAGCGGAGTGTATCTGTTGACGTGGTGGTATCCTGCTGTTCCTGCTTCGCCGCCCGTATGGGCCATAGGAGCGGCCCTAGGATTGGCCATGATTGTAGGTGGGATGTTTGGTGTCGTACCGGCACGACGTGCGGCGAAACTTGATCCTATTCTGGCATTGCAACGGCGGTGATGATGAAGGCCGTGGATCTCATACGATTTGCAGGAGGTGCGGTGTGGGCTTTCGATGGTTTTTGACGTTAATTTTAAACGATTCAACGAGGCCTTTTTTTATTCTGATTTGGTCCTTGTAGGATATTTCTGTTTCTAAGAATTTTTCTAGTGGGTAAACACACAAGAAGCCCAAATGAATCGGGTACGCGTAATTCGCTAGGCTTGTGTAATTAGAAGGTTTATTAGTGGAAACAGTGAGAAAATTCTAATTTTTAAGTTTTTTCTCACTGCGTCATTTAGGCCACAAACAAATACCCTCGTACACATACCCGGTTTTAGTTTTCTCCCCAGATCCCCTCGCGGGAGCGAACTTGATTTTGTAAAGCCTTTATCAATTAATTTGAGAATTTTTGTTTTTACGGAGTTTTGCTTTTTTTTGTCCTCCTCAAGGTTGATAAAAAATGCAGGGAAAGAGGATAGGGCGAATCATTTCTGGTCGTTATCCTTGTGGTTATAAAGCTGTTCATTTGTGTAATTGACACAATAGGCGCTATTCATTACTTTCAAGATCCTTAGCATCTTATTTCTCTTAGAAAAATGTTCATTTGGGCTGATCTTGCTAGTCCTAGAAGGTGACGGAAATGAATAAGAGCGTGGAACTTTCCTTTGCTCAGAAGCGTCTTTGGTTTCTCGATAAATTGATTGGGCCCAGTGCGGTGTATAACATCGGACGGTTATTGAGGGTCAATGGGGCGCTCAACATTGAAGCGTTACGCTCGAGTATTAATGAGATTGTCCGACGCCATGAGGTGTTGCGATCTTATTTTTATGACCATGAGGGAGAACCCGTACAACAAATTTCCAATTGCCTGACAATAGATCTACCAATTATCAATCTGCTGCATCTACCGGAAGAGGAACGGGAAGCTGAAGCCATACGATTAGAACGGGAAGAGGGTGAACAACCTTTCGATTTGGAGACCGGCCCGCTTATCCGGACCACCCTAATTCAACTTGAGGAGAACCAGTACCTCCTACTCTTGACGATTCATCACATAGTTTTTGATGGTTGGTCTTCGACTGTGTTCGATAGAGAATTATCTCATTTCTACAATGCTGAGATGAGCGGTGCGAAGTCGCCTCTTGCTGAATTGTCGATGCAGTATCCACAATTTGCAGCAACTCAAAACACGCAAATGATTGCCGGGACATTGGAAAAGGAAATCGCTTATTGGATCGATCAGCTTTCAAATCTACCTGTCTTAAACATCCCTACCGACCGACCGCGTCCAAGCAAATCGAGTCAAAAGGGAAGTGTCCAAAGACTGCGACTGCCGTTGGATCTTTCTAGCCGTCTCGAGGCTTTGAGGCGGAAAAAACAGACGACGCCTTTCATCATGCTTTTAGCGGTATTCAATGTTTTGCTTCAGCGCTACACTGACCAAAAGGAGATTGTTGTAGGGTGTCCAATCGCGGGCCGGACCGGAATCAAGACAGAACAGATGATTGGTTTTTTTGTCAATTCCCTAACCATGCGAACAGACCTTTCGGGAAACCCTGGATTCTCTACAGTATTGGCACGAACGTCCAAAACAGTTTTGGGTGCATTTTCCAATCAAGAAGCCCCGTTTGAAAGATTGGTGGAGGAACTGGAGCCTGAGCGCGAATTAGGGCGTAATCCACTTTTCCAGGTCATGTTTGTCTTTCAGGATATGCCAGAAGATGAATTGATTCTGAGTGGGTTAAAAGTAGAAGAACTATCCAGAGAGGTGACGACTTCCGTTTTTGACCTGACCCTGTCAGCTCAGATACGACAGGGTACTTTAGACCTAAAGATAAATTACAGAACTGATTTATTCGATGAGGTGACAATTCAGCGAATGCTTGGACATTATCGACGACTGCTAGAAGGGATTATTGGTGATTCTGATCAAGCGATCTCATTAATACCCCTTTTAACAAAGGTTGAAGAGCAGTGCTTGTTGGTGGAGTGGAATGATACGGAAAAGGGGTATCTGCATAACGTGTGCGTGCACCACCTGTTTCAGGCCCAGGCAGGTCTGACGCCGGACCGGATAGCTTTGGTTTGCGGAGCGTCGCATATAACCTATGCCAAGCTAGAGGCAGAGGCCAACCAAATGGCGAATTACCTGATTCAGCTTGGGGTGGGCCCGGAAGATTTGGTCGGGATCTGTATGTCACGTTCCACAAAAATGGTAGTGACATTGCTAGGGATAGTAAAGGCGGGGGGGGCGTATCTTCCACTTGACCCCTTCTACCCATCAGGACGCCTGGGCGTGATCGTACAAAATGCCAAGCCCAAAGTAATCATAGGCAACGGGGAACAGATTCACGAATTGGCAAGGACAGGAATATTAACGGTTTCTTTAGAGAAAGATCGTGAGGAGATTGGAAGAGCAAGCTCGGTACCTCCGGTGTGCCGGGTTGTCCAGGAAAATCTCGCTTATGTCATTTATACGTCGGGGTCCACGGGTCTCCCAAAGGGGGTAATGATCCCACACAGGGCTCTTTCCAATCATGTGTGTTGGCGACGGGAATTCATGAAGCTGACGGAAAAGGATCGGGTGTTACAAAAAACTTCCCTTGGTTTCGATGTGTCCGCTTGGGAAATTTTTGGACCATTGAGTAGTGGAGCGCTACTGGTCCTAGAGCCATTGAATTCTTCGGATGATACGAGCACTTTAACAGAGCTTATAGTCAATGAGGGAATTACAATGATATCCCTCGTTCCGAGCCAATTACGAAATCTTATAGAGGAACCCCGTGCTAGTAGTTGTCGATCCTTGCGACTAGTGAACTGTGGCGGTGAAGTCCTAACGCCGGAAATAGTAGAACGTTTTTTTTGTAATTTGTCCGCACAACTTTACAACGGATATGGCCCAACGGAATCGACCGTCGGAGTTGTTTACTGGTTGTGCCAAACAGAAAATAACAGGCTGAAAATACCGATTGGCAAGGCGATCGCTAACACTGAGATTTATCTACTAGACAGCCATGAGCAGCTGGTACCCATAGGCGTCCCCGGTGAGATTTATCTTGGAGGTCAAAGTCTGGCACGAGGATATCTAAATGCCCCAGCACTGACAAGCGAGCGGTTTAGGGCAAACCCGTTTGAGATGGGTTGTGCGGGGAAAAGAATTTATTGTACCGGAGATCTGGGACGTTATTTGCAGGATAGCAATCTTGAGTTTCTTGGCCGTAAAGACCGACAAGTCAAGATTCGTGGATTGCGAATCGAACTAGGAGAAATTGAAGCATTGTTGCAGAAGCAGAAGGGGGTCCAGCAAGCCGTGGTCATGGTACGCGAAGAGACTCCAGGTGACCAGCGTCTGGTCGCGTTTGTCGAAGTTGAACAAGGATTCTCCCTTATTGTGAACGAGTTGCGCCGTAGTCTTCATAATCAATTGCCAGGAGCAATGGTCCCTGGAGCCATTGTTGTCATGGATGAGCTGCCATTAACTTCCAACGGAAAGCTGGATTTAGCGGCACTTTCCATTCTATCACTAAAGGACGCAGATGAGAGCGTGGAACTTGTACCTCCATGCGGGGCCGTCGAGGAGGAACTTCAGTCAATCTGGAAGGAAGTTCTCAAATTAGAAAAAATAGGGGTCACGGAAAACTTCTTCGCACTCGGAGGACATTCGCTCCATGCCACCAAGGTGATGGCGCGAGTCCGAGCAACATTCCAGCTAGATATAACCTTATCTGCCATTTTTGTACATCCAACGATCAGAGAACTTTCGGAAAGAATTCTACAAGACGGTGGTAATGAAGAAGATTCACCTAAATGAAATATGTAATTGTCCCAGGTACGGAGATGAAAGGAGAAGGCCCATGGAAAACAACATTACAAAAACTAGGAATACGGAGAAGAAATCCAATAGCGATAAGATAGATGAGCATTCCGTCCTCGAATATCGAGACGAGGTTCATGCCGAGGTTCTTGCAGACATTAAACTAGGTGATTATGGATATAAATACCGAATGTTAGAAGGTGTTGTGATGCCACCCTATATCACCCCAGAACGCTATCGATATTCCAGAGAGATTAAAACTCGGTCAGGGGATATTTGCTATGTATCCTACCCAAAATCCGGTTCAACCTGGTTGGCCTATATCATTGTCCTAATAACGAATCAGGGTGAGATTCCCGAGGGAGAAACTCTACGAAGTTGTCTTCACTGGGTGGCAAGTTCATGGACGTATCCTCGGAGCCCGAGGGAACTCGATGAACTTCCCTCTCCTCGGATCTTCAAGAGCCATATGCCATATGGGATGGCAGTAGGAGGAATACCTGCTGAAAATCCTTGTAAATATATTTATATTGCACGCAATCCAAAAGATGTTGCTGTGTCCTATTACTACTTTGAGAGACAACAGGAATGGTCAGGTAATTATAATGGGCCTTGGGAACATTGGTTGAAAATGTTTTTGGACGGCCGGGTCCAGCGTGGTGATTGGTTTGATCACGTTTTAAGTTGGTGGGAACGGCGTGAGTCTGAAAACATCCTTTTCTTACGATATGAAGACTTAAGACGGGACTACGAGACTGAGCTCAGAAATATTGCCAAGTTTTTGGGTTACCCACTTGAGCAGAGTCTGCTTGAAAAGGTCATGGAAAAGACCGCATTCAAGACGATGAGCCAGGCATATTTTAGCAACATGCATGAGATTCCAGGATTTGAAGGGTTTTTTCGCAAAGGACAGATTGGATCTTGGAGAAATCAGTTTACAAAATCCCAAGAAGAAAAATTTGACCGGTATTTCAAGGAAAGAATGCAAGGAACAGGTCTGGATTTTGCTTTTGACTGAACGACGCTCTCCTATTTAAATGTGTAAATAACTTACCCTAATAGAGTGTTTTAGGATTTCTTTAAAAGATTATGTTGGAAAATTTTAGTATTTCACACGAATAGGTAAGGTTGGCATGGATGAATTTTGGAGAAATAAACCAATTGCAAAATAATCGGGCGTAAGCCAATACAAAATATGTTTTTCGTAAAAAATATACATTCAGTATCTACCTTCATCCATGAGAAAGGAGAAATCTTTTCTGCCCCAATTTTAACCCACTCCCAGTGATTTTCAAGTTTATCAATAATGCCTGGATTACTTGCCGTTAGGGGAACGGCGAAACTTGATCCCATTCTGGCATTGCAACGGCGGTGATGATGAAGGCCGTGGATCTCATACGATTTGCAGGAGGTGCGGTGTGGGCGCATCGCCTTCGTTCGCTTTTGTCTCTTATCGGCATTGCCATTGGTGTCGGCGCTGTGATCCTGCTCACCGCGATCGGTGAAGGAACTCGCTATTTCGTGCTGGCACAATTCACGCAATTTGGTACCAATATTTTGGCGGTGAATCCCGGAAAGACCAAGACGTTGGGGATCCCGGGTATTTTGGGCGGTACGACACATAAACTGACCTTAGAAGATGCCGATGCGTTATCGCGAATTCCGGGTGTGGAAGCCGTGGTGCCGATGGCAATGGGTATGGGGCGGGTTGAGGTCGAGGGTCGGGGCCGAAGTGTGAATGTTCTTGGGGTAACAGCTGATATGCCGACTGTCTGGCGGTTTGAAATCGGACAGGGGGAATTTTTGCCAGCGGGAGATTTGAACCGGGCGACTTCGGTGGCAGTTCTCGGCCCTAAAATGAAGCGTGAGCTATTTAGTGATCGCAATCCATTGGGAGCGATTATTCGAATTGCCGGCTATCGGTTTCGTGTCATTGGGGTGATGGAACCCAAAGGACAAGTTCTGGGATACGATTTAGATGACACGGTGTATGTTCCGGTTGCCAATGCCATGCGGATGTTTAACTTGGATGAACTCATGGAAATTGATGTGGCCTACCAAGCGGCTACTATGGTGGATCGAGTGGTGGGGAACGTTCGACAGATTTTGATGGACCGTCACCATGGGACGGAAGATTTTTCCATCACGACCCAGGCAGCCATGTTGGAATCGCTGGATGAAATCATGCGAATTGTGACTTTAGCGGCAGTGGGGATTGCGGGGATTTCACTTGTGGTCGGGGCATTGGGCATTGTTACCATGATGTGGATTTCTGTAGGGGAACGGGTGTCAGAAATTGGCCTCTTACGGGCAATGGGGGCCCTGCCTCGACAAATTTTTCTCATGCTTATCGTGGAGTCGGTGATGCTGTCGGTGCTGGGCGGTACCCTTGGTATTGGTTTGGGTATGTTGGGAGCGTTTGCGTTAACCTGGGTTCTTCCAGGTCTTCCCCTCTTTGTTGATGCACAGTATTTGATCCTGGCCTTCTTGGTGGCCACAGGAGCCGGCTTATTATCCGGTGTGGCACCAGCACGTCGTGCCATTCATATCGATCCTGTTGAAGCGCTTCACGCGGAATAAAAAAAAATTCCTCTGGCATTATTACCAGAAAGGTTCCATGCTCGTGCAGCGGACCGTTTGAGCAACGTGTTCGTATGGTCTTATGGAGGAAGTTACCATGATAATTCGAAGTCTGGTTCCGTCTATTATCGTTTTCTTTCTGCCATTGATTGGTTCGATGTTTCTTGAGTCGGGGGCTGCCGTTTTTGCCGAAATTGTTTGGGATCCGGCCAGCGTCGTTCTTGAATCTCATCAAGTTGGGGAGGGCGTGTATGCCGTGGTTCCGAAGGGAGCTTCGGATGCCAACGTCAAGGGCTATCCAGTGGCCACGTCGGGAGGGTTTATCGTTGGGGACGAATCGGTGTTAGTGGTCGAGTCGATGATTAACAAAGCGTTAGCCCACCAGGTCATGGCCCTGGTCGAATCTGTAACCAGCAAACCCATCCAATACCTGGTGAATACGAGTTATCACGGTGATCATAGTTATGGGAATTATGCCTTTCCAAACACCACTTTAATTATTCAACATCCCCAAACTCAGGCCTACATCATGAATCCAACATTGTTTGCCAATGATAAGGCATTTATGATGAAAAATTTTGGGGAACTGGTGGGGATTGAAGACGTGGAAGCTCGGGTGGCTGACATCCTGGTTGAGGATGTCAAGACAATCAATCTTGGCCATCGTGAGGTGCAGATCAGGCATTGGGGATTTGCTCAGACGTCTGGCGATTTATTCGTGTGGGTGCCAGATGCGAAAGTGATGTGGACGGGAAATCCCGTGGTGGCTATTCCTCCAGCGTTGCCATGGTTATTGGAAGGGCACCATCGAGAATCATTGGCTACCCTGAAGGAAATTAGAGGTTTTCTGCCGGACGAGGCCATCATTGTTCCAGGTCATGGGAGGCCCATGAAGCCCAGCGACCTCGACTTCACCATTCACTATTTGGATACATTGGATAATAAAGTTCAAACGGCAATAGCCAGCAATTTGTCATTAGAAGAAACGCAGCAGGCCGTTACCATGCCAACCTTCCAAGGCTATGCCTTGTTTGGATGGGTGCACTCAGGGGTAAATGTTCCTGCTGTGTTTCGTGCTTTGTCTAAATAACATGAGCCATTTATCTCACACTTGAGGTGCCTATCTGGTTTTGTTCAACTCGTGAAGCTCGAATTCGATGGAAACGCAATGAAGGAATGACGATGGGGTGGTAGTTTCATGGGACATTGAAAAACCCCCTCGATAGCAAATTAGTATTTTACCTGCTGTGATGCCCCATAATATTTTAAGTAGCCCAAGTACGGTGGGATGTCCAAAAGGATGAGGTCTTTTGGGTTCTGATAAGGGAATTTCGTGATTTCTTTAAGATTTTTTTCATTAGCTTTTGATGAGTTTTACTGCAATTGGATAGTCGGCTTTAAGTTATGGAGATTTTTTCCGATTTAGTTTCTAAGGATAGAAATGTCCTATCTCCTCAATAGTAAAAATGACGCTTGCCAATGTTTATTAGTACACCTTTGATTGGGTGAGAATGTTGAGCATCCAGAAGAAAACCCCTAGTCCGTCATGGCGGACTAAACGCTAAGGAGTCTCGATGCCGCCGCTTTCCGTTGATAATGAGAAAACAGTTGAAGTGCTATTGTTGATGCTGGTTGAGAAACTGGAAAAGATGGACTTTGACCTTCCGCCCCTTCCCCAAGTTGCGCATCAAGTCCTCACACTTTCCAGCGACCCTCAAGCTAATGCCAAAAAGCTGACTGCCCTTATTGAACAGGATCCTATTCTGACGGCCAAACTTTTTCAGACATCTAATTCAGTCGTACAAGGTTCTTCTCGGAAAATTGAATCGCTGCATCAAGCGATTGCCTGGTTGGGGCTCACAACCGTTGCGGGGACCGCATTTACCTTATCTGTCCAGGCCGGCGTGTTTAAAGTGCACGGGTACGAACGTGAAGTGAAGGGATTGTGGGTGCACAGTTTAACGACCGCCTTCTACGCTAAGGCCATTGCAGGATTTATTGGATGTAATCCAGATATGGGTTTTCTGAGCGGCTTGCTCCATGCGATAGGGAAGCCGCTCGTCGTTCATGCTGTTAATCAGTTTCAACAAGATCCGACAACTCCTCTCCCATGGGCGGCCCTTACTGAGGTGATGAAAGAGTCGTATATCGAAGTTGGGCGGCAATTGGCTGAGGCGTGGGGATTTCCAAATACCGTGAAAGAGGCCATTACTCTTCATGAGGATCATGCCTTTCATTTAGCGACATCGCCCTCAAAAAGTGCACCCCTTATTTGTCTTGCCAATCATTTTGCTGAGCATGTTCTTGATCCCCAGGTACTTTCGGAGGAGGCTCTCCGGGCTCTCCCTGTGGTGCGGGCGCTAAAGGTTCCGGACGATGTCATGGATGCGTTGCTGGAGGACTATGGGACGATTCAAGCCCAAGTCGAAGGTATGCTTGTCTGAGTTTTTCGTACCGATAGAATTCCTTACCCTCTCAGGTCATTAGAATACACTATACTTTTTGACTGCTTTCTCCTTTTCTTCTCGTGCTCTCCTGCTCACTCAAAATGGAAATGGCCTTCTGCAATTTTCTCGACCCCCACTTTAGAGTGAAGCGAGAGATACATGCGAAGATGACCTAGGAAATTTTGAAGGCGAAGCGGCAGGCGTGATCGCCCTTGGCCATACATTCTTGATGGTCGACCTCACGATCGATGAGTTGTTCCAGAAGTGCAATGTCGAAGGCGCAGACTTCCGGGTGTTTGATGGCGAGATCATGGTAGACGCAATTGTGGGCGGTGAGGATGGGTAGTTCTTTTTTGGAAAGAGCCGGTTCGGTCTTGGCTTGGTAGCCTAGTTTTTGAAGGAGACTGGCTACTTGTTGAATGTGTTCATTCGTATCGGTGCCTTGGAGTTGCTCTCGAAGTTGTGGGGCAAGGGAGGTGGCCACTTTCCTGACGTACGTTTCCAGTTTTTGACTTCCCAATTCCTCCTTTAACGTATCAAGTAACAGCTCAGAGAACCAAGAATACTGTTTAGGTAATCGATTAATTCCTTCATCCGTAATCTGGTAACACCATCCTGGTCGGCCGCCGGTACTTTTTTGTTGAATAGATTTCTTGATGAAACCGTCTCGTTCGAGGGTCACCATATGCTGGTTCACGGCGGTTCTAGAAATTCCGAGGTGCGTGGTAAGGGCATCAATTGTTAAGCCTTCCTTGGATTGTTGGAGGAGGGCAAGAACCTGATGTTGGCGGGTTTCAAACTGTTCAAACATGAGTAAAATGTTCGGTTAAAATGTATCAGTGAACGTATCGTCGCCTCTACCAGAGACGGGAAAATTAATTAGAAAGCTTTTAACATATAAAACTTTACAAAGTATAGTCGTTGTGTTATTTCTTCACTCAGTTGAAGGGGAGTGTATTTCTTTTATTCATGAATGTATGGAGGTCAATTATGCGTGTATCTCAATTGAACGGGAGTCTGTGGGTTTCAATGTTGGTGCTCATGCTGGTTGTCGGGTGTTCAAGTTATTCGGCTGGTAAAAGTGAAAGTATGGCCGGTAATCCGCATGTGGCGGAAGCCATAACCCATGCCCAGGAAGCGGCTGATCATGGTGGGATGGGTCATGCCGATGCGGTGGTGACCCACGCCGAGGTGTCGCTCCAACATGCACAGGCAGCGGCTAAAGAAATGACGAACCCACATTTGACCGCTGGCATTGCGGAGTTAGGCGAAGCGATTGCTCACGGGAAATCCGGACATGCGGATGTGGCGACCAAGCATGCCAATTCCGCCGTTATGCACTTGAAAGAAATTTAAGAATTTCTATTGAGTGTTTATTGAATAAAGACTGATTGATTTTTCAGAATGTATTTTTGAATTTGATATTCCCCGTGGTCTTGCCACGGGGATATTTATTTTTACAGCAACTTATTTCGAACTATCCGAACAGGTCGGACTAAGTAGTAAAGAAAAGAAAGTGAACGGGGAAGATCCACCATTTCCCGGTCTTTCGCGTTGGGCCTAAAAATGGAAAGAATCGGGTTAATGGCAGAAAGGGAATCAAGAAGGAGAAAGTGGAGAAATACAGGGATTTTGTCCTTGGTTTTTTCTCTGAGTTTGGAATAATACGAACTCCTTTTTTTTCTATACTCACCCTTCAAAGGCTGTTCTGTGAAAAGGTACCTAAGTCGTTGATTGCCCAATTCTAGAGCCACCGAATCACTTTGGACTTTTTCCCAGATTTCAGCGGGTAGTGGGCCATCCAACAGGTCCTTGGCCAGCAGTAGGCCCAGGTATAGTATGCGCGTACTTCGTAGTTTTTTAGCCTGTTCAATCACCGCTTGCCAATTCAAGTCCTGATTCAGTCGAAGCAGTTCGGCAATATCAGAAATCCACTTGAGCCGGCACCAATCATCTTTAGCTCCATGCACGCAAAGCAAAAGGAGTAAATCTTCTCGGTGAAAGCTGGGTACCGTCTGGCCACCCAAAGCTACAGGTTGAATTCGTTCCCATAATTGTTCTAAATCAATGGGGAAGGACCAAAATGGACGTGTAAATCCCCAGTGAATTTCAATATTGACCTTGTTACCTTCATTCTTGAAGGGAAGATGAAAATGGTGTTTTAAAGCCCAGGCTTTTTCCTCATTGGGCCACTGGATTTGATATCCATGACCAACTAGCAACTCCTCAACTTGAACGAGATTATTCTTGAAAATGATGAGATCCAAGTCAGAATAATGGCGAAGCAAAGGATCCCCATACAAAATAGTAGACAGTATTGCTCCTTTATAAGGAATAACTGGAATAGCGTGGGCCTGAAACACCTTTAGCAACTTGAGGAGTTCTTTGGTTTTCTGTCCGTTTTGTACAACATTCGCAAAATAATGATCTCGAAGTACGCTATGAATGCTTTTTGGAATATGATTTGGTGTGATCTTGGTAAGATTGCTGTATAGGAGGGGTAAAATATGATGCCGGGCCGCCATCTGTAATAAATTGGCCCAATTCAAATCTTGTTCCTGGAGAGCCACAATCCTCTTGGCTCTTTCAGGGTCTATTTCATGCCGTGCACAATGGCAAAGCAGTTCGGTTTCAGGACCATAGCTCGTCATCGAGGAACAGTTGACCATAGATCTCACGGCAGTTAATCAGTTTCCCTTTGTTTAGTTCCATGTACCATAATTTTTAATTCTATAATGGTGTATTATTTCCAATCGCCAATTCAGATTTTTCCAGCCCTAGATTTTTTGATTATTAGCAGCTACTTGCCCTCTATGTCGGATCCTAAATATGCGATTATGTAACGCGAGCATTATCGTTAACGATAACCTCGCGCTTGCATTTCAAACAATTCTGAATAATGACCATGCTTTTCCATTAATTCATCATGGGTTCCGGATTCGATAATACGTCCTTGATCCAGGAGATAAATTCGATCGACCATTTTCACAGTAGATAAGCGATGGCTGATGAGAATCGCCATACGATCTTTGGCGAGCGCATGAAATCGTTCAAAGAGCTCAGCTTCGGCCCTGGCATCCATGGCGCTGGTTGGTTCGTCAAGTATCAGGATTTGGGATTGACGAAGAAAAGCCCTGGCTAACGCGATCTTCTGCCATTCTCCAATGCTTAATTCTTCCCCACCTTCAAATAATTTTCCGAGCATTGTTTTATAGCCATCCGGAAGGCGGGCAATCACTTCTGCAGCTCCAGCCTGTTCTGCAGCAATTTCAATTTGTTCCATATCCAAAGTCTGAGGGTAGGCGCCGAATCGGATATTATCTTGGACCGACATATGATAATGGATAAAGTCCTGAAAAATGACACTGATTTGTGCCCGAAGCTCCCTGATTTGGAAATTGCGGATATCCATTCCATCGATCATGATTCGTCCACTGTTGGGATCATATAGCCGGCAAAGTAATTTAATTAAAGTCGTTTTGCCAGCGCCGTTCTTGCCGACAAGAGCAATATGTTCGCCTGGACGAATTGAAAAAGATACATCTTGTACAACGGAATGGTCAGCATACTCATAATTGTAGGTAACACGATCAAAGGTCAATCCCTGACTGATAGGGATGGGAAAGGCTTTGGGCTTAGAGGGATTGAGGATTTTTTTTGGCAAGCCCAGAAATTCATACAGGTTTGATAAAAATAAATTACTTTCATAAAGGCCTGAGATGCCTTGTCCCAGTATTTGTAATGAGCTATATCCTCGCTGAATAGCTTGGAAATACATAACCAAATCACCGATTCCTAGTAGGCCGTTCATGGTTCGGTAGGCTACGAAAATAAACAGGCCAAATACCCCTAAGTTGGTTAAGACCTGAACACTTAGCATAGATATCGAATACTGTATTTCAATAGTTTTTCTTTCCTCACGTAGAGTGGTTCGAATAGTTTTAAACCAATCCTGGAAGAGTGGCCCCAATTCAAACAGCCGAATTTCCTTGGCATGTGCGGCTCTTGTCAACATGGAATTAAGATAATTCGCCTTTCGTTGCATGGGGGTCATGTCGCGTTGCCAGGAAAAAAAACGGTTGGCAAATTTCAATCGCATAAAAATCTCTGGGAGGGCGGCTGCGGCCAAAATTACCATAATCGACCAATGAAGCATCCATAACACCCCGGCCAAGGCCACAAGGGTAATTCCATTTTGCCCGATTTTGAGTAATCCATCCAAAATAGCCGATGGCTTTGATCCTACTTCTTTTTGAGCCCGGTAAAGCGCATCGTAATATTCCGAGTTTTCATAATATTCCATGTCGACTTCCAGTGATTTCGCATGAAGAATCGAAAACATATAATCGGTGACCGTCTGAGCATGAAGGCGAGAGACGAGATTGGATAAGATGGAAAAAAGGCCAGTAGCAATGGCGACCAAAGCTGCCAAAGCGATTAACCAAACAACTGATTCGAATGCAGGTTGGAAGTCTGGGTTTTTAAGGCCATCGGTGACCGCATCTACAATTAATTTAATGAGGTAGAGCATTCCCAGGGGAAGGACCCCCTGAATAAACACCAGGATGACACTGGTAACAGTCAATTTTCGCGAGGCAGCCCAAACGAATTGTAGGGCTCGTTGAATATTGAAGAGCACAGAAGGTAGATTTTTTGAAAAATTATTCATGAATATATTTTTATGAAATTCGAGATCTTGGCCGTTTTGAAATAAATAAAAAAATGACGACCACTTTGAGCATCTGGTTAAAGGTCTAAAGGCGATTTGTGATATCGTCTCTTAATCTTTGACAGCAGAATTCAACTTACGTGTTGGTAAGAGTATCAGTCAATTCCAATGTCGAAAGGAAAAGAAAATTTTTTGGAAAATGGTTGAGATGTTTTTAGTAAGCATAATGTGCGGATTGTCGATTACCCTCGATAATGAAACTAAACCGTTCCAATAGTTGTCACGGTTAAATTAGCGATAATTGCCCACCTAAAGATACGTATTTCGGCATTATCCTTTATCCGAAAATCGGCTGTTTTCTTTTATTTTCTGGATTTTTTGACGCTGCAATGATTATAAGTAAACCTGTGAATCACCTGTGGGTTTTTTGAAGGAAAGGAATCTCTAACATTTTAAAATGGAAAAAATTGATTTCTAGAAACAAAAATAATGAAGCCGAAAGATAGATAGGCCAATGAAATTGCCACTGATTAGTTGCATAGTTCCTGTTTTTAATGGTGAACGGTTTATTCAACAGGCATTAGAAAGCATTCATTCTCAAACGCACCGACATCTAGAAATTATCGTCGTTGATGATGGTTCTACTGATAACACAAATGAGGTAGTGAAAAATTCTGGGATTTCTGTTCAATATGTTGTGCAACCCAATATGGGGCCAGCGGCGGCCAGAAATCTTGGGATTAGTCTGGCTAAAGGGGATTTCCTTGCTTTTCTTGATTCAGATGATTTATGGCATCAAGAAAAATTAACGAAACAACTAACACGGTTTATGAAGGAACCGGATATCGATGTCTGTATTACCCACCTCAGTCACTTTGAGGATTCCGAAAAAGGGAGGAAAGACATTTTGTGCCAGGGGCAGCGCCGCCTTCATCATATCCCTGGCTATGTGACACAAACTCTTTTGTGCAAGCGCAAGACCTTTGAGCAAGTTGGTACTTTTGACTCAAGCCTCAGGAATGGGGATTCGCATGAATGGTTTGTGAGGGTGGCAGATAATGGTCTGAAACTTGACCTCTTACCTGAGGTGTTGGTGTATCGACGGTTGCATTCAACGAATTATAGTTCGCGCGGAATTGCTGCCAGTATGGATGAGCATCTGACTCTTATTAAGGCTTCGCTTGATCGTCGACGTAAGATTGGCGGGGCAAGGCCCCAACTCTATCAATTTCCCACTTCGAATTTTCAAAACCATGTCATTAACCCAGATGAAATGTGAAGAAACGGATTGTTGCTCTTGTAATTGTATCGTTGCTTGTCTTTGAACAAAGCAATCACCAACCATATTTAAGGCAAATACTTAGACCTAATATTGACACAGTAAGGAGGTGAGTGATGCTCAGTTTGAATCAAAATATTGGTCCCAATCGAAGCGAAATTACTTCAAAGGTGATGGATGGCGAAGCCATCATCATAAATCTGGCCACTGGGATTTATTATAGCATGGAGAATGTTGGGGGCCTTATTTGGGAAGGGGTAGAGCAGGAACAGTCTTTAGAACATATTCTTCAGAGAGTTCTGGCAAGGTATGAGGTGCCTGCGGAACAAGCTCAAAAAGATTTGGAAAGTCTTGTCGGTCAATTGCGTGATGAAAATTTGGTTGTGCTCCAGGGGAGTGGAGAGTCTATGCCCATCCATGAGCAGGAATTGCCCACAACCCGGATCTCATATGAGTCGCCGGTGTTGAATAGCTATCGCGATATGGGTGATTTATTAGCCCTGGATCCTCCTATGCCTGGAATGGCAGAAACGCCGTGGCAAGCATCCGTCGAAGACGAAACAAACCAGACACACTAATAATTAAAGAGTTTAAATAGCTTGGAAAACCTGATTTGCGTGATTGATGGATAAGCCGACTATCAGCTGTATCGTACCTGTCTTTAATGGCGAACGGTTTTATAGCCGAAGCCTTAAAAAGTATTCTTGGCCAGACCTATCCGAATCTAGAAGTCATCGTTGTTGATGACGGGTCGATTGATGGAACGGGGTCTGTCGTTAGGGGTTTTGGCGACCGGATTCGTTATTACCGTCAACCGAATGCGGGCGCTCCAGCGGCGAGGGACGAAGGTATCCGGCTATCGACTGGAGATTTGATAGCGTTTTTAGATGCTGATGATCTTTGGCATCCTGAGAAATTAGATCGCCAATGGGCCTGGTTTGAAGCGAGGCCAGAACTCGATCTGTGTTGCACTCATGTTCAGCATTTTTGGATTCCAGAGTTGTCAGAAGAAGCCAAGCAATTCCAGAATCATCGCCTATCTCAAATATTACCCTCCTACCAGACTCAGGCGCTTTTGGCCAGAAAAACGCTTTTTCAAAGAATCGGAACCTTCGATTCTGGATTGAAATTAGCCGATGCCATGGACTGGTTTTTGAGGGCTATCCATGAGAACTGTGTGATGGAGTTGCTTCCCGAAGCATTATGGTATCGCCGGATTCACCGAGCTAATGGCTCCCTGGAGTCAGACACTCACAAGATGACTAGACAAATGCAGGAAGCGCTTCTGAAAGTGACCAGAGATTCTTTGCTCAGGCGGAGAGGGGAGGGCGGAAATGCATTACGAACATATAAATTTCCCTCCTCGAACTGGGAAAATTGATGGGGCCAGCCGAAATCATTATAACCTCATAATTACAAGTTTCTAAAAGATAATGGAAGGATTCCATAGAAAAACTATTTTCTGTACCAAGGCGAGTAGGCAAGGTGGAGAAATTTGGAAAGTATATAATCTATGCGAGTGTTATTTTGGGCAGAAGGGTTTTGGCCGCATATCGGGGAGCTCAGCTTGGTGCCATAGAACTTATCCTGGCGTTGCGTGAACGGGGATACGAATTTATCGTGGTGACGCGGCAGGATGATTCTGGTGAATCTCCAATCGATCAGTATGAGGGTATTCCTATCTATCGCTTTCCGTTCTGGAAAGCGTTGGCTGATCGAAATCTTCGACAATTACAAGAAGCTCGAAAAGGGTTTGCAAAACTCAAAAGTAATTTTGCTCCAGATTTAGTTCATCTGCATGGTGTTGGGCCAAGCACCCACTTTTATCTGGAAGACGCGAAAGCCCATCCGGTGCCCTTGTTGGTGACCTTGACAGGGATGCATTTTGAAGAACAATGCGGGCTTCAGGTTTTTGAACGTCTTCTACAGGTGGCAGATTGGGTGACGGTTAAATCCGAGGCGATTTTGAGTCGAGCGCGACACATTGTGCCTTCGGTTAGTCCTCGCTCTTCGGTTGTGTATCGCGGAAGGGACGATCTCCTTCCTGACCCCCCTTCGCTCCCAACTATCTTCCCAAAGATTCTGTGTGTGGGAAGAATGGCCCCAGAAAAGGGATTTGATTTGGCATTATCGGCATTTGCCGCCATTGCCAATCGTATGCCGGAAGTGAAATTGGTGATGGCCGGCGATGGGCCACAACGCTCTTCATTGGAGAAACAGGCGGAATCACTTGAATTAAACGGAAAGGTCCAATGGCTTGGCTGGGTGGCTCCTGGGCAAATGCCGGCACTATTGGCTACAGCTCAGGTTGTACTGATTCCTTCTCGGACAGAAGGGCTCCCCCGGGTCGCGGTGGAAGCTGCCCTTATGGCTAGACCTGTAGTGGCCACAAAAATAGGGGGAATTCCTGAAGTCGTCCTTCATCAACGAACGGGCTTGTTAGTAACACCGGAAAATGAGAGGGCATTAATTGATGCCCTCATGTATGTTTTGACGCACCGGGAAGAGGGTGAACTCATGGGCGCATCCGCACGTACATTCGTGTTAGAGAAATTCAATATGGAACAGTGCGTTGATTCATATCAAACACTCTATAATCAGATACTTCAATGAAAATAGGCATAGTGAAATGTGTGGAATAATTGGCCAATTCAATTTTAATGACCGACTGCCTGGGGAAGGCGAGAAAATTGTTTCGGCTCTGATGCGGCGTATGAGGCGCCGAGGGCCTGATGATGAAGGCAAATGGACCGATGGGAAAATTTGCACAATGGGAGCTTGTCGTTTAGCGATATCTGATCTTTCTCCCTCTGGGCACCAACCAATGCTCACGAAGGATGGCCGTTATGTGCTGACCTATAACGGGGAAGTGTATAACTTCAAGCTGCTACGGCAGGAATTAGAACAAAGGGGCGTCCGATTTCAATCGACGGGTGATACTGAAGTGGTTCTGTATGCTTTGGCCCACTGGGGACCTGAAGCATTGTCACGATTCAATGGAATGTTTGCGCTCGCCTTCTACGACTCCCTGGAAAAGCGGCTGTTATTAGCGCGAGATCATGCCGGGATCAAACCTCTCTATTTTTTATTGTCACCCTGTGGGGTGGTTTTTGCCTCACAATACGACCAAATTCTTCAGCATCCCTGGAGTCAAAAACTCAATATTTCGCAAGAGGGCTTGGGCCTGTATTTGCGCCTTGGGTATATTCCTGACTCCTATGCAATGCTTGAAAATACCCATATTGTTAAACCAGGGACAAGCCTGGAAATAACAAGTGAGGGAAAAGTGCGACTGGATAGCTTTTTCGAGTTTCCTCTCTATTGTAAGCCGAAGCTGTATGGAAATGAGGCGTATGAAGCGATCGATTCGGTCATTACTGATGCTGTTCGTCGTCAAAAGGTGAGTGATGTTCCTATAGGAACCTTGCTCTCAGGAGGAGTTGATTCGCCTCTGGTATCTGCCAAGCTACGGCGAACAGGAACTCACTCGTTCAAATCGTTCACGATCGGCTCAAATGATGGTTTTGATGAATCACGTGATGCCAAGCAGTATGCCCAGGAAATGGAAGTAGAAAATGTTGTTGAGGAAATTTCGCTTGATGAAATTCCTGACCTGCTTCATGCCTCGGTGAAGGCCTGTGGCGAGCCCATTGCCGACGATTCAATTTTCTCTATGTTGGCTGTTTCTCGATTGGCACGTCGTGAGGTCAAAGTAGTTTTGTCCGGAGATGGTGGAGATGAACTTTTTTGGGGATATGCCGGACGATTTTCGTCGGTGTTGGAAAAAACGTCCAATTTTACTTCCTCTTTACATATGAAGAAATCAAAAATTGATATTAAAAAATTATTTGACTTAGGAAAAATCCAACAACAGGTCAGTTGGCCTGATAGTCTTGGAGCTGCCTGCCGAATCAGGGCTACCCATATTCCAGAGGGGTGGCTTCAGAAAATTTTTCGAGGTTTGCCTGACTGGCCATTGAATTGTGATCTGTTTAATCACACAAGTTGGGAAACGGATCAAACAGCCCAATGGCTGCGTTGGAATGAGTTTACGAGCCCCTTGAGGAAAATTCTATTAAAAGTGGATCGAGGCAGCATGTACCATTCCCTGGAAGTCAGAGTGCCTCTTCTAGATAAGGAGGTAGTCGAAATGGCCATGCGGGTCGATTGGGCCGCATGCCTCAATGTGGAAAAAAGAATTGGAAAATTACCTCTACGACATTCTTTAGCCAAACATGTGCGACATCAGACTTTAGAAAAACGCGGTTTCGGCGTTGCAATCGATGCCTGGTTCAGGGGCCCCTTACGAAAGATGTTTGAGGAAACCGTTCTTTGTCGAAACGCTATTATGCATTTACCCCTTAATCGGACAGCGCTTCAAGAATATTTTGGGCGACATCTTTCAGGGCATGCTAACTATGGTCGGGGGTTGTGGGTACTTTTGAGTCTGGTTTTGTGGGAAACGTATCATCTTCATGGGCAAAATAGTAGTGCTGTTCTTTTAGATCCACAGCCTTCCTTTCCGGCGTAGTTGGACGTGTTCCTGGGAAATAATTTTTGAAAACGGTAAAAACTATTGTACGAATGTTAAATGATATGAAAAAAGATTGGCACTATTGATGCTTTATAGCCCCGAACATTGTAGTGGTTAGGCAACGTACACGAGGATCAATCATGTCCATCAAAGCTTTTCATTATGACGATATGCCGAACATAAGCTATGGCACATCTAGTCCGGTGTTTGTTGTTGGAGCACCTCGTTCTGGGACGACTCTCCTTGTTCAACTGCTTCGAAAATATTTCAATATCAATTTTGGAACGGAAAGTCAGTTTATCGTTCATTATTACAAACGACTCGGAAATTTTGGGAACCTGACAGACCCCAGAAATATGGATCAATTGATCGTGAATGTTGCAAAGGAACGGTGTTTTTCGAGATGGAAAAGAATTTTTGGGTTCTCCCTTGACCAAGACCTTCTTAAAAAGGAAATTCGAGAACCGAGTTTTCGTGGATTGTTGGATGCTATTTTTGAACAATTTGCGAAATTTTCCGGCCGGACACGGTGGGGGGATAAATATCCTCCACATTGTTTAGATTTGCCCGTTCTCGAAGCTTTATATCCTGAGGCTCAATTTATTCATATAATCCGAGATGGACGAGACGTCGCTCTTTCATTCCAACATGTAAATTTTGGTCCCAAAAATATTTTGCAAACGGCCTATTTCTGGAAAAAATATGTGACAAGCGTACAGAAATTTGAACAAACGATTGACAAAACCCATTTTCATGAAATTCGTTATGAGGAATTATTGAAAAAACCACTTGAGGTTATGACAAACTTAGCCAGATTTGTACAGGTCAAAGAAGGATATCAAGAGGTGATAAATCGTATTGAGCAACAAATTCATGGAGATCTTTTGGTCGAAAATGGCTTGAAATGGAAGCAGAAGCTGACTGAACATCATATTCGACAATTTGAAAAAGGAGCAGGAGAAGCTTTAGAAAATTTTGGCTATGAACTTCATTTTTGTGAGCGGAAAATGCCTACGTTTATAGAACGATCTGTTAGTTACCTCGACAATGTGTTTCGTTGTGTGAGCAATAGAAAGTATTTACTGGAAGAACTATCCAGCTTTCGAGCAAGAATCCATAGACCTTAAAAACTGAATGTCAAAGGCCAGAACAACAATTCCGGAAACTGTCCAATTGAGTAAAGACGGGATTGGGAAATTGTTATGAGATAGGTTAGGACGAGGAAGCGTTCACTTGGGAAATACTCAAATCCCGGAGCAGGGTCAAAATTCTATGATAAGGGCGTCCCACAAAGGGGACGTGCTCTTGACACATTTATGCGATGAAATTCTCCAACACACGATTCTCGACCCTCGCGATCCTTGGTGTGGAGGGGTTCGCTGTAATCTTGATTTGAGGATTGAATCTCGGGGAGCCGAAGCCTGTTATGCCATGGCCTATCTGTACAAAAAAAATGGTGACGAGCGCTATCGAGCTTGCGCAAAAGCTATGACCGAATTTCTGCTGAATAGGCAAGCATTGAATGGGTGGTGGCTAAACGAAGGAGGAAGCACTTGGCGCGGAACGACGGTTTTCATGGCTCTGGCACTGGCGGAGGTCTATCCTTTTTTCCAGGAAGGGGAACCTGAACTTGGGAATAACATTCAGTGTGCCTTAGAGAAAGCGACGAACTTTCTTACGAAGGCATTTCGAGTCGGAGGAGGGAATATCAATTATCGCTTAACTCTTGCACTCGTTTTGTGGATGGCCGGGGATATTTTGAACAGGGATTCCCTCAAGCAACAAGCTCGGGTTTTCGGCGAACTTATTTTCGCCCATCTCAATGAGGATGGATTTTTATTTGGAGAGGGACATGGGCAAGGGGGGGAGTTATCGGTGGGGTCAGTGGATGTCGGCTATGGCCTGGGGATGAGTCTAGGGGCGGTGGCGATTTATGCGTTGAAAGCTCGCCACGAAAAAATCCTTGATGCCGTAATGAAATCCACAAAAGCACATTTAGAATTTCTCTATCCTGATGGATCTCTGGATAATTCATGGGGATCACGGTGCTACAAATGGACGCTCTCAAGCAGTAAGACGGTTCACGGTCTTCCAATGGTATTGCTCTCCATTTCACATTTGGATCCGATGTTTTTAACCGCTTTCCATCGTCACTGTAATTATTTGGAACGTTTTTTCCTCAATGGCCAACTTCAAACGGGACCCCATTTTCATAAAAATCCTGATTATCTTCATTCCTGTATTCACATGACTTTCTCTCATGCCTGTGGGCTGGCTTCAGGACTCATTCATCTACAGCAAGCCTCTGACGCGGCTACTGAGACAAAACCGTTGCCTTGCGACTTATTCCCTCGGGCTCAACACTATCAATCGCTGAACGTTATCGTTCATCGAGCGAAATCTCTCATGGCCACTGTGACCGGATCAGGCCAATTATCAGTAGGGCAAAAAATGTTTCCCACTCTGCCAAGTGGAGGATGTCTCAGTTATTTGTGGAGTGAAAACTATGGTCCAATTCAAGTGGGCTCACAATATAATTATCAGCGAATTGAGCCTATGAATATGCCGGAATCATTCGATAAACCGGGAAACCTAACACCGCGGGTTGAATTTTATTCCTCAAAAGGGATGCTGTTTTCAAGTGTCTTTGAGCGGGAAGCCAATTTGCGTTTAGTATCCGAGAAGGTTTCTCAGTGTCGAGGGCACTTAAAAAATTTTGAAGGAAATACAAGCGGTGTAGAATATGTAATTAACTATGAGTTTAGGGATTCTGGCGTGAGGAAAACGTATCAGATCCTGAATCCCCCCAAAGGGTTTATTTTCATTCGTGAGCCTATTGTGTTCGATCCTGACCTTGGTATGGCGGAACAAACTGCAAATTCATTGAAAATTCTTGGCGAATATGGAGTGCTTCATATTACCTCCCCCTGGCAACCGGTATGGAAAGAGCCCACCAGGCAAACGCTCTTATGGTGTCCTTTTCCATCCGTTTATGGTCTAGATGTGAAGTTTGAATATGAAGGTGATTCTTTCTGGGTGGATATTGAAGCCACCTGAAAATTGGGTTCTCGGAGTCTGGAGGTGGGAAGGGTGACTACTTGGATAGAATGTTCCAGACCTTCAGATATGGTGAAACGTTTCTGCTTTTCAGATGAAATGATTGACCCGTGATAGACCTTTGAAGGAAATTTTCATTAGGCGGACGCTTATGATCTGTATTCTTTGGCCAGGGCGCGGCACTTACGGCACATTTATTCATGCACATCTAAAATACTTACCTGCTAAGACACAGATTCTACATGGAGGGAATTTCCCACGATTTTATGGGGATAATGAACCCTTGGAACCTCAAAATATTTTCTACCGCCTTTATCGAAAAGTTTCCGTATCCGTGTTCAAAATAGCAAGCGCCACATTCCAGGAAAGAGGATTAACGCAGTTTTTTATAAAGAATGGAGTAGATGTCGTCTTAGCTGAAATGCCACAAATTGCCGCCGCCGTATTACCGTCGGTTCGTGCGGCTCAAAAACCCCTATTTGTGTACTTCCACGGAGGAAGTGATACCAATGTGAATCCATACCTTTCCGGTATCAACTATACAGAACTGTTCCAATATGCCACAGGAATTTTTGTGGTATCGAGGGATCTGGAGCATCAACTTTTGAGGATGAGGGCTCCAAGGGACAAGCTTTTTTACAACCCCTGCGGTGTTGATATAACACTTTTTAAAGGAGGAGACCCCGGCAAGGCGCCTTTGGTCTTTTTGAGTGTCGGGCGTTTTGTGGATGTAAAGGGCCCGCATCTTACTATTCTGGCCTTTCAGCGAGTCATAGAAGCTATTCCCGAGGCCCGGCTTTTGATGATGGGAGAAGGCCGTCTTTGGGAAGCCTGTAAGCTATTGGTGCAGGGACTGAAATTGACAGATTCGGTTAAATTTTTAGGCTACCAATCACATGAACGAGTGGCTGAACTTATGACTCGGGTTCGGGGGTTCGTACAACATTCGATCCGAACGAGTTATGGTGGGAAAGAGGGTACCCCCTGCACAATTTTAGAAGCTGGAGCCTCGGGTCTACCGGTTGTGGCGACAAGGCATGCAGGGATTACCGATGCCGTTCTCCATGGGGAGACGGGATTTTTGGTGGAGGAAGGAGATATTGAGGGGATGGCTCAACACATGATTCAATTGGCGCGGGAACCTGAGTTGGCTAGACGTTTGGGTTGTGCCGCCCGGAAAAGGATCGAGTCGGAATTTTCTATGGATAAAAGTATTAACTGTTTATGGATGCAGATGAAACACCATATGAAGTCCTGATTGTTTTTGCCTTAGAAATTGTCAGCTGTGGCCAGATGATAGGGGGATACAGGTTAAAAAATTCCATGAAGAATGAAAAATTCTGTTATCCAATTAGCACCATCTAGGGTTGAAGTGGGGGGCAATGACCTTGATTAAGTTCAAATGAGAATATTGTTTTGGACGGGAAAATTTTGGCCTGATATTGGTGGGACGGCGACGTTTGCCACAAGACTTCTGCCGGTTTTAAAGCAGCGAGGTTATGAAATTCTTGTAGTTGCGGCGCAAAGTCATCCAAATCAACCTTTGCAAGATATCTTTAAGGACATCCCGGTCAATCGATTTCCTTTTTGGGATCAAAATTCATATAAGCAGATCGATCGTTTAATGTTGATAAAAAAAAGGGTGGCAGACATTAAAAAAAATTTTTCACCAGACCTTATTCATTTAAGCTCTATGAACCTTAGTCATTTTTTTCATTTAGAGACCAATCACGTCCATTTCTCACCGGTCTTAGTTACCTTACATGGGTACAATGCTGCCAAAGCTCGAGATTCACAATTTATTTCTTCATTAGAAGGGAAGGTTCTCAATTCAGCGGATTGGGTGACTGGGGTCTCGCGAGCTTTAATGGATAAATTTCGCAAGGTCGCACCGGGAATCATTTCCCGGTCAACTATTATTTATAATGGCCTCGAGCACCCTTACGTTTTGCCAAAACCGTTGCCGCGTGATCCCCCAACTCTTCTTTATGTTGGGCGGTTAGTGAAGGAAAAAGGGGTTGATGTCGCCATTGCCGCCTTTCCCAGGATTCTTGAACGCTTTCCTCAAGCTCGTATGCTCATTGCCGGTGACGGGCCGGAAGGTCCGTTATTGGATCAGCAAGCACGGTCTTTGGGTATCCGAGAATCAGTGGATTTTCTTGGATGGGTGGCTCCTGAAGAGGTTTTTGGTCTTATCAACACGGCAAGTGTGGTAGTCATTCCATCACGGTGGGAAGAGCCCTTTGGGTTTGTTGCCCTTGAGGCGGGTTTGATGGCTCGTCCAGTTGTAGCGACGAGGGTCGGTGGGCTTCAGGAAATTATTGTTCATTCGAAGACCGGGCTGTTGGTCCCGAATGAGGATAAACAGGAGTTAAGTGAAGCGATTATGGTTCTTTTGAGCAATCTGTCAATGGCTGAGCATTTTGGGCAGACTGCCAGATGTCATGTCACCAAAAATTTTAGCTTGCACGAGTCTGTCGATGCCTACGAATCTCTTTATCAACAATTAGGAAATGGGTTCATAGGCCACCCACCTCGAAGCTTGCTTAAGGCTCATACGTAAATAAATGAGGATTTTTGAAAAAATCACAATAAAGTCTGCAATGTAATCATAGTGAAATAGGCAAAAGCAGAATAAGTGACAACTCAGGCGGATAATCATATGGCTCAAGACTCAGAGAACAATTCCCGCTTCGAGGGAGCAGCGGAAGTTATCGATCAGCCGACTTTTCAGGGGGCGGAAGTTTTCCAATTGTTGGATCAAGCTTTTCAGTCGTCCCAGGCCAAGAATCAAACAGAAACTCAGGAGTCTTACTTTGTATTTGGAGGCCGTTTCGTCAGATTTCGTATTGTGGGGCGAGAATTGAACCAACAGATTTTGCGTCCATTTTCTCATCTTCGTCATACCGGAACAACTCCCGATAAGACGCATCTCACCATCGATCTTTGGGATGAATGCAAGACGAAGATCAGGTGTCAGGCTCATCCCATATCTGGAGACTCAAAATGGAAGCAGATAACCGTTCAGTCTTCGGATATGCGATATGTTGCTCAACAGCTTCCCAACACGCTGACCTGTTTGGATCGAACGCAATCCCGCATCGTGGGGTCGATAGCCTGGAATCCGTGGGTGTTTATCTATGAACGTGCAAAACCTTTGGCGAGGCTTTTGTTGGAATGGCATAATGATCAAGGAATTCAAATCATTCATGGAGGTTTGGTGGCTCTAAATGGACAAGGAGTTCTCCTTGTAGGTAAAAGTGGGTCAGGAAAGTCTACCTCCTCATTAGCATGTTTGTGTGGAGGATTAGATTTCCTTGGGGAGGACTATATTAGCGTGGAATTGACGCGAGATGGTGCAGTAATTGGACACAGTCTCTATAATTCGGTGTTCTTGGAACGCACACATTTAAGACGGTTTCAGCAATTAAGTTCTTATGTCATTGCAGGGCCGCACACGAATGAACGCAAAGCCACGGTCATTCTTTCAGAGGCCTTTAGTCCACAACTGAAACAATCTGTTCCTATTCAAGCCTTGGCCTTAGCCCGGGTGAACGGACAATCGTCTCAGTCTCAAATTCGCGTGGCTTCTAAAGGTGAGGCACTCTTAAGTCTTGGACCTAGCTGCCTGTTCCAGATTCCAAGTCGAGGTGCCAAGAGTTTTCCTAGACTTGCCGAATTGGCCACTATGGTCCCTTCTTATCATTTGGAGTTGGGAAGTGATTTAAGAGATATTCCTGGTGCTGTGGGCAGGATACTTTCTGAAGTGACAGATCAGGGTAAGAATTCATTGTTTTTAGGAACAGATCAGTCTCATGAAAACGCTACAGCCTAATCACGGACTATCCGAAATTTTCTCCATGCTTCTCCCAAATGAGCAGCAAACACGATTTTTGCGCGCTTGTTTATGGTTTGGGGAAGACGGCCGTCGGGCTTGGTTGAACTGGGTTGAAAACTGTTCAGACACCCGGGATATGTTGCGAGAAAGGAAGTTCGGTTTGAAAGGATTAACTCCTCTCCTCTACCATAATTTACAGCGCAATAAAGTGGAGGTAGCCTCGTCGCTTCTTACTTTCTTTCGAACGGCCAAAGTTTATGAAGAAAAGCGCTCGAAAGTTTATCGTGAAATTTGTCAGATCGCGTTGATGGCATTGCACAGTGCGAAAAAACGGTTTCTTGTCGTAAAAGGAGCGGCTTTAGCCGATACCGCTTTTGAAAAGCCATCTCTACGGCATTGCCATGATTTAGACATTGTGTTGGATGATTCAGACCCTAGTGACATTGTCACCCTTTTGGCACCTTTGGGGTTCTCCCTTTCTTCTAAGAAAATATCATCTGAATGGAAGAAACTTCGTCTGGTGCATAAGGATGGATTACCCGTTTGTCTGCATCGAGGCCTTTTTGACATCTCATTGTATAACCGGGGAAAAAAAGAAATGTGGGCTCGATGCGAAGAGAGGCTTGTCGCGGGTGTTCCTTGTCAGGTCCTTTCCGCGGCTGATGCCTTATTACATGTGTGTGGCCAGGCTTTTGTGTCCGGACGCAGTACCGTGCCGACCTGGGCTATGGACAGTTGGGCCATCATTATGAGTTTTCCGGATTTGGACTGGAAGGAATTAATCTCTTCTGCCAGGCAGAATCATCTTTCGTTGCCAATCTTGGTGATGCTGGGTTATTTGAAAGATAAGTTGCAAGTTCCAATTCCTTATCAAGTGTTTGTTGATCTTAGAAAATCGGCATCCCAAAATATCGTTGGACAAGAAGTTGCCCTGTCTATTGCCAGAAGAAATAGAAACGGGGGACTCAAGGGCTTGTTGGGGAAAACTAAAAATTGGCAAGCCCGGTTTCCCATTTACCGATGGATGATGTTTCCATCTCTGGATTATCTCCGGTGGACAAACCCACACACAAGAGCTTTGGGGCTTCCGTTTCTGTATCTGTCCCGTCCCCTAAAGTATCTCGCTCGGCGGTTTCAAAAGGTTTGAAGGAAATTATTGGTGATTGGGAAGAGTCGCATCCGGGATGTGTGAGAAATAGTACCAATAATCTTTAAAACATTTCAAAATTCCACAGGAAAGATTCCCAGAAGAACGTACCTTAGTTTTTTCTCATTGTAAAGAATTCAGGACGGTTTCATGATATTTGTGGCCCAAACCAATCTTCAGCTGTACAGACAACTTTCAGAGCAGGGTTTTAGTCTCGAAGATTTGGAGTATATGCATCATGTTTACCATCTGGCGATCAAATTGTACCCGTCTCTTTTTCGTCCTAATGGTAAGGAGCATCTTGCTCATGCCGTGGGGACGGCAAGTATCTTATGTTCTTTGCAGAAAAGGGTTCCAATAATCGCAGCGGGTCTCTTGCATGCCGCATATAGAAATGGTGAATTTCCCAGTTGGCGAAATGGTCCGACCAACGCCAACCGAAATTATATTCAGGAAATTGTAGGACAAGAAACGGAAGGGCATATCGCTCACTATTTTCACCTCAATTGGGATAAGAAAAATCTTGAAAATCTACGCGAGCATTTTACGGGTCTGAGTGAATTAGATCGTGATAGCTTACTGATTCGACTTGCAGATCTCCTAGAAAAATGTGTGGACCTGGGGACGTTATTCTCTTCCAAGGGGGGTGGGCCAAGGCAGTCTATACTCAAGAAAAGCCAAACTCAGGTCGACCTCGCGGCGAAGTTAGGCTATCCCGCGCTAGCCGAACAATTACAATCGGCTCATGAGGCCGTATTAAAAGGTGAAATTCCATCAATTCTTTGCAACAGCAATGGGGCGAAAAGCGATTTTCTCCTCACCCCCTTGTCTTTTCGTCTCAGGTTGTTCGCGCGGTTTTCACGCCGCTTTCTTACATCAAATATTTCAACGACATGAAAATTTTTGTAATAGAGAACAGAACAGCATGCCTAACTATTCACAATCGAATCTTCAACTCTTCAATCAACTTTTAGCTCAAGGTTATACGCAGGCAAATTTACAGTCTATTCATAAAGCCTATGAATGGAGCCGACTTCTGTTTTCGGGTCGGTATACGGCCTCAGGTCGTTCTCAACTTGTTCACGGTGTTGGGACTGCCAGTATTCTGGGGTTTTGGAATGCCCCAGTTCATGTGGTTGCAGCTGGCCTTCTTCATAACATCTATAATAATGGAGATTTTGGTGATGGGAGCCGTGGCATTTCCGAACAAAAACGAATCCTACTACGAGAAAGTTTAGGCCCGGATGTTGAAGGAGAACTTGCAGATTTTGCGCTCTTGAAATGGAATGAAAAAAACATCTCTCTCTTTAATTTGGGAAAAGGTCCCTTGACCCCCAATCTCGTGTTTATTCGACTGGCTGACCTCTTGGATCATACGTCAAGCGGTGGGCATTTTTATGATCATAAGGCTATGAAGAGTAAGAAAGGAATGAGGTTAAGTATACCTCCTTTCGTCATTGAAGCCGCGAAGGTTCTTGGGGTATCAGGCATTGGTCAGGAATTGGAGCGAATAAGGATTGCGAATAACTCTCCTCAGCCTTTTGCCGCACTCTATGAGAAGTTTGGATCTCCCCAGGGTGGGTTTAATGTTCTTCCTCCTTCGTATGCCCCAAAAACCTCTGTGAAAGTGATGAAAATTTTTCGCAGGTTGTGTCCACATTTTGGAAGATTCTGGGCTGTGACATCTGTAAGAAGTCGGGGACACAATGGGATTGCTTAACCGTATCAAGACGGCCTATAAGGTTTTGAAAGTGGGCCTACCTCAGCCAAAAGCCCACGTAGAAAATTTTCATGTGTCACGGTCAGCCTCATCTCAACAAGGAGATTTATTAGCTGGGAAAAATGTGCTGATCTCTGGAGCGGGACCGAATATTGGGAGAAGCCTGGCGCTCGAAATTGGAAAACAGGGTGCGCGTGTATTTTTTACTGATTTGGAGCAAGGGTGGATTTCTAATTTAGAACGACAATTACAAGATCAAGGCATTTCTTCACAAGGCTTGATCTGCGATATACGGAAGAAGGAGGACGTCGATCGTCTTTGTACCTTTTTTGACAAAAACGATATCCAAATCGATGTGCTCATTCATAATGCCTATTTTAATAAACAGACTATTTCTCTGATGGATTTTAATCGTGAAGAATGGGACCAAACCTATGCCACAAATGTGTTTGGCCCGATATATTTGACGAAATGCATCGTTGAACGCAAGAGACGCCAGGGTATTCCTGCCTCAATCGTTTTCATTACGTCGGTCCAACAGTTTGGTCCCAGTGGTTGGGCCGCCTATAGCTCCTCGAAAGCAGCCTTGTATATGGTTGTCAAAGAACTTGCCGTGGAATTGGCCCCATTCCGGATTCGTGTGAACGGCATTGCTCCGGGGCCGGTCAAAGTGGATGAGATAGGTAGCCCCAAAACAAATCGGCGCGTGCCTCTCTATCAATCTTCTCTGCCGCCTGAATTTATTGGGCGTGCGGCGGTGTTTTTAGCTTCAGACTATTATTCATATTGTACGACCGGAACGGTGTTGACTGTGGATGGAGGTATTTCTTTGTACAATCATCACAGTGAGGGAATTTCACGCAAAAGAGCAATGTTATAAAACCTAAAGAATTTGATCCTCGACTTGTGCGTTGCTCAAAATTATATTAACAGCAAAATTTTTGTTATGGGCCTGGTGGGAAAACTTCAAATGTTCAGGGAATTTGAAGGATGAATACTCTTTCTTGGGAGCGTTTGTTTGCAATTGGAAAAAGGTTCGCTACTCATCTGACCCTGGGGAGTCGCCCCCCATTTCTTCGAGCAAAGACCAAATATTTTTTAGGTTTATTTCCCGAAAACGTTCAACTCAACCGCGTTGCGACTGGATTCCGATTTACGGAAGGTCCTGTTTGGTATCCCAAAGAGAAGTGCCTATTGTTTAGTGATATTCCAGCTAACACTATATTTAAGTTGTCAGGTACCGGCGGTGTTTCGGTCTTCAGAAATCCCAGTGGACATTCCAATGGTCTGACTATTGATGAAGCTGGACGGTTAATTGCTTGTGAACATGGCAACAGGCGGGTGACCAGGACTGATTTAAATGGCACAGTGACGGTGCTTGCTGATAGGTATGACGGATTACGATTGAATAGTCCAAATGATGTGGTGGTGAAAAGCGACGGGAGCGTTTATTTTACGGACCCTTTCTATGGGAAAGTAAAGGGAATTAAACCCCATCAGCAAGACCTGCCAATTCAAGGAGTCTATAAAATTTTCCCTCATTCCCAAAAAATTGAGGTGGTGGTTAGCGATTTTGACAAGCCCAATGGGCTGGCATTTTCACCAGATGAACACACTCTCTATATCGATGATTCTTCTACTCGACGCCATATACGAGCATTTGACGTTCTGCCTAATGGGTATGTCACGAATGGACGCATATTTCATGATATGCGCAATGAAGTAAAGGGGAACCCTGATGGTATGAAAGTAGATCGGAAAGGCCATCTGTATTGTACCGGCCCTGGAGGCATTTGGGTCTTTTCTCCACAGGGCCAACACCTGGGCACCATTGTGGTGCCGGAGAAACCGGCTAATTGTGCATGGGGCGATGATGATTTTCGCACCTTGTACATCACAGCCAAGACCTCGGTCTACGTCATTCGTGTCAACATTCCAGGAATGGTTGGTTTTCTTAGGTAATCATAAAAATTGTTCGAGAAAGGGTGTGTGTACCAGTAGGAGTTTGGTAGGTGCAAACTGACTAGGTTTTTCGGGGATAATAGAGAGTTAAGTTTTAAATAGTAATCTCATGATTCGGGCTTATTTCGAAAGATTCAAAAGTGGCAATCCATGAGATGGTATGGTTACCTGGTTTTGATGATCAGGCGTTGGAGATAAGGGGTGAACCGGAATTTAGATTTTTTAGGGATAGAAGCCCAGAAAGCGGGGACTACGTGGCTCTACCATATCTTGAGCAGTCATCCGGATGTCAGGATGCCACCCATCAAAGAACTTCATTTCTTTGATGAAGCTGAGGCGGGAAACAAGCAAAATATCCTGTATAAGTTGTTTGTTGAAAATAAGTTTAATCGAAAAAGAAAAGATAACCTGATCGAGGGATGTATCAGGAGCATCCGGAACACAAATATAGAAGAATTACGTTGGTGTATAAAGTACAGTTTACTTTCTCATAGGTTTGAAGCCAAGTACCTTCAGCGGTATGACCATCTCTTTTCTTCTGCCCAGAACATCATAACGGGTGAAATTACTCCTGCATACTCGATCCTATCGAAAACCAGTATCTCTATTATCAAGGAATTTTATCCCGATCTTCGTATCATCTTGATACTGCGTGACCCGGTTGAAAGGGCTTGGTCGCAGTTAAGGATGGGAATTAAAAAAAAGGGGAAAGATTATTATACCCATCAACGAATATTAAATTTTATTCATCAGGATAATTTGCGAGGAAATTATCCTGGAATTATCCAAAACTGGACAAATTTCTTCCAAGAAAATTTGTTAATTCTTTTTTATGATGAACTGCTATCAGATCCGCAAGAATTCCTGGGGAAAATCAATAATTTTCTTGGACTGTCGCCGTGTCCGTTCCAGAAGTTGGGACAACGGATCAATGTGGGAATAAAGGCAGAGTTGAGCCCTGTGTATCGAAAATTATTCATTGAGAAATATATGGATGATGCCGCGGATCTGGCTGACCGGTTTCAGAATTTACCGATCAATTATCCTTTAAATTGGCTCCAAAACTATCAGGAGTTCTTGGCTGCCCCGGATAATGAGTCTTCATAGGAAATCATCAGAATGCCCGAGTTGTTTTTTCCATTTCTACCGTCTGTCACAAAATAGCCTGGTGTTGAGAAATCGGGAAATCCTTTAAGTAAAGGAGTTGGGAAAGAAACGTATTATTGTTTTAGTCGATTTTTTTACCTGGAGTTTCAATGTCGTCAAAGAAGACAGATTCACGGAGGAAATGGGGCTTGTTCTTCCATCAGATATTGAAGCTATTAATTATGGGCTGTACCAGGTAGGGCACCGCTCAGGAGTTTCCATTTTTAGAAACGGAAGGAATGAAAGACGATTTCGAACTTATCATTGTTCATGTGCATTGGGGCAGCGATAAAAGCAATAACCCTGCCTCTGAATATTATGGTTACAAAAACCCCATTTCTCCACTGGAAGGCGGGAATCTCATCCGGTATAAAAATTTTCCTGGCCTGAAGTTACACAAGAACCGGTCAGGGTAGTGGCTGAAATAACCTTCTCACCTTTGGCAGATAATCAGGAGGCATAAAAGTGTATGCCAAAGCGCATTGTCATTCTTTTCCTTTGTGATTGTGGCTGATGAAATTCTGAAGTTTATACCTCCAATTGAGGAAAAACCCCTGACAAAGGGGTTATTACACGAGATGCAGTCTCTGGCATCAGAATGGAAGGCCGAATTCCTAGACCTTTTGACCCCGAATACTTTTCCTTGATCGACTCGTCCACAAATCATCATGGCCGATCATGAACTGAAAAATTTTAGGATGATTGAGCTAGAGCCTGCGTTTAAAGAATTCTTTACTAAAAAACCTGGAGAAAATGGCACCTTTAGAAGCGACAGACATTGGAATGCGACGGGCCATAGAGTGATGGTTCAAGAAGTCTTGAAGAAACTGCTATGCAGCCTATTGGAATTAGCCAATTAAGAAAATGACTAATGCTTCACCCTCATGCCTAAAAAAAGGCAAGCCCTTTTAGGGCCACGTGTGAAGTTGCCTTCACAGGCAGGTCTGACTGGGCATTGTGGTAGGGAAGAATCGTGGGAAGATGGGTTTGTGCATTGTTCCTACTTAAGAAAGTCTTTTCCCCATTGATAGATATGGGGGAAGTTTTCTTTTTCCAGATTTTGAGCCATGAATAGAAAAGAGCAAGCGGGTGAGTGAAATTTTTCACCGTGACAATCTTATTTATGTGTTGGTTTTTTCTTTTTCTTGCCATTCATTTGATAAATATTAATAAATATGGAGTCGGTATTGACGAAAATAGAGTATTGCAGCGGGGACAACTTGTAGTCCAATTTCTTAAAGATCCATTGAACCGCAACAATCAATTACAATTTCAAAACAAAATACGCAAACATCATCATCCAACTTTTTATCCTACCCTCTATTATCTATCGGCAAAAATCGTACAACGTACTACTAGTCTGAATCCTATCGCTTCGAGCCAATTGTTGAATATTTTTGTTGCGGCTTTAGGAATTTTGGGATTATTTTTCTTTGTCCGACTAACGTTCAATTATAAAATTGCGATTCTTGCCTGCCTGTTATTGGCACTGTTCCCACGTCTAATTGCCCACTTTCATTATAATGCCAAAAATATGCCGGCAATGGTTTTGTTAACGCTTGGGATCTTCCTGAGTTATCGAGCCTCTCAATCACCGGGACTTTGGACAATTGGATCAGCAGGAGGGATGGTGGGAATGGCGATGGCCACAGAATTAAATGCCCTCTTGATTTTCCCCATTTTTATCCTTTCGTGGATAATGGTTAAGTTCATCTTCGAGCCTGAATTTCCTATTGGCCAACGGTTGAAAATTCTTCTATGCATTGCCTTCGTGGCTCACCTCGGGTTTTTTATTTTTACGCCAAAACTTTGGTTTGATCCATTCTCCTATTTCCGTTCGGTGGTGCATTTTGTGCAGCCGTGGTGGAAACACACTGTGCTCTATTTAGGACAATATTATGAGGGTAGCCACCTTCCGTGGCATTATTCCTTGCTCTATGTGGTGTTGGTGACTCCTGTTCTCATGCTTGTTTTAATGACTGTAGGATCTTGGGCTGTATTCCGGTCTCTTTTGAAAAATGAAAAAAATGAAATTTGTCTTTTGATTCTATGCTGGATAGGATTGCCGATAATAATTCGAATGGTTCCAGGTGTGACGCGGTATGATGGAATTCGGCATATATTCATGATTGTGCCTGCCATGATGATCGTTGTTGCTTGGGGACTTTCAATCGTCATGGAGTTTTTCAGAACGCGATTATCAATACCCAGCAATTGGTCAATAGGGGCAACTATGATGGTTGTTCTGATGATTTTGGGAAAAAATTTACCAAGTTCATCCCTATGAATGATCGTATTTTAATGAAGGTGTGCGTGTAATGGCCAATAAATCTTTGGACCAATATTTTGAATTTGATTATTGGATGTTGTCGCTTCGGGAGGGGGTAGAATGGTTAAATGAAAATGCAGAGCCAGAGTCCAGGGTATGTTTGCCTGTGTTTCATAAGCTTATTCAATTTTACCCTTTTCGGCGAGATATGATACTAGATTGTAACGAAAATTTTGATTATGCCATTCACGTGACTCGGACCGCTTTGTACCCCAATAATTTACCATCAGAATATTTCGACGCAACACCTGTATTTTCAATTCAACGATACGGCTCCAATTTGCTTCAAATTAAAAAACGAAGAGTCGAGCCAAACACAACCTAACGAGCTTCATAAGAAAGGCGTTGAAGATGGAATTCAGAAATCACGTGAAAAGGGGTGGGAGTTTGTTAGGTATCATTCTCGCACTCTCTAATCTTTAGATGCAGGGCTTCTCATTGTCCCTAAGAACAGTCCTGCAATATGGGAAAAGGGCTTTTGCCTTTCTAGAGCAAAAACTTTCTCCTGTGAGTTCATCAAAAGACCTCTCTCTTCTTGCTGTAAGCGATTCATTCACCCCTGCCTCTGGACAAATTATTTCTGCTTCCCAACGGGTTGAACGTATTCTCAAACACAACATTCTTCCTTTCTGGTTTCCCAATGCCATCGATATGATCCATGGAGGCTATAAATCCTATCACAGGCTGCAAGGAGGATGGGACGGTCCGCGACCGCGCCATCTGGTTGCGCAATCCAGAACTCTTTGGTTTTTTTCGCGTTTGGCTCGGTCGCCATGGGGAACGGTGGGGCATTTGGACGCAGCTCGTCATGGATTTCAATTTTTGCGTGATGTGCTGTGGGACAAGAATTTTGGAGGTTTTTATTGGGAAATATCTGCCGTGGAGCCCACACCTCAGAAAACCAATAAGAATATCTACGGGCAAGCCTTCGGTCTTTACGCATTATCCGAATATTCCAGAGCGTCAAATGATCCTTCAGCTCTGCAGCTCGCTCAACGGCTTTTTTCTCTTCTGGATACACAGGTCCATGATTCGCGGTTTGGAGGATATTATGAATTGTGTACCCCCGAGTGGGAACGGATTCCATCCCCACTTTGCTTTAATCCGAATTTCCCTCTTTTCATTAAGACGACAAACACGCATTTGCACCTCATAGAGGCCTTCACAGCCTATTACCTGGTTTCGAAAGATCCTCTAGCCAAAGATCGTCTGATTGAACTAATTTTTATTCTGAGTAACGCAGTTTTTCGAAAAAATGTTGGTGCGTGTACGGATCAGTATCTTCCTGACTGGACGCCATTGGCTGGGAAAGAATTCGACCAGGTTTCCTATGGACATGATCTTGAAATGCTTTTCCTGCTAAGCGAAGCGTGTGATGCCGTTGGTTATCCGAAGGAGCCGTTTTTTGACCTTTATCGCACCATATATGATTACACCTATGAATTTGGATTTGATCATTATGTTGGTGGAATTTGTAAAAAAGGCTATTTCAAGCAATGCGCCCATCAGCGCCAAAAAATTTGGTGGGTTCAAGCAGAAGGATTACTCTCGATCTTGCACTTATATTGTCTTTTAAAAAAAGAAAAATATTGGAAATGTTTTACTGAATTATTGGAATGGGTCCTTACTCATCAAATTGATGGGAAGCATGAGGATTGGCATCGAAGTCTCGAATCAAGCGGAGAGCCCACGGATTATAAATATGACGCTTGGAAAGCTCCCTATCATAATGGACGAGCTATGCTCCACAGTGCAGAACTTCTTATCGCATTACGTGAATCATAGTCCGGCAGGACACTATACTTGGCTAGAAATTGTCAACGGTGTTTCGTCCTCACTTTCGGAATATACCATGTAGGCGTTTCCCCCCGTTACACGTCTTTTTCTTAGCTCCTATGACATATAGGCCGGAAATTGATGGCCTGCGTGCCATAGCCGTGTTGCCCGTCATGTTTTTTCATGCCGGATTCGACTGGTTTCGTGGTGGGTTCGTGGGGGTTGATGTGTTCTTTGTTATTAGCGGGTATCTTATTACTTCTATCATCTGGCCCGATCGCACGGCAGACAAATTTTCGTTGGTTGATTTTTATGAAAGAAGAGCCAGACGGATCCTGCCGGCCTTATTATTCATCATGTTGATGTGTTTGCCGTTTGCTTGGGTCTGGATGTTTCCCTATCAGATAGAGGAATTTTCGGAAAGTCTTATTGCCGTATCAGGTCTTGTTTCCAATATCTTTTTTGGAAAAGCGGCCGGGTATTTTGATTCAGGTGTTGAGTTAAAGCCACTTCTTCATCCCTGGAGCCTGGCTATCGAGGAACAATACTACGTCTTATTTCCCTTGTTCCTGATGGTGGCTGGACGATTGGGAAAGAAGTGGATTGTTGCATTTCTGGTTGTGGGGGCGAGCCTCAGCCTTGCTATGGCTGAGTGGACATCCACAAAGGGGCTTACAGAGGAATTCTTTCTGTTCGCAAAGTATCCTCCAGACCAACCAATGGATCCATTTTATTTGTTATGGACCCGGGCGTGGGAGTTGTTGCTGGGTGCTCTGCTTGCGATTCCTGGTTTTACAGGAAAAGGGAGCACGGTTCCAGCTGTGGTTAGCCAAGCAGGTAGTTTCCTTGGTGTCGCCCTATTGGGATATGCCGTATATGTTTTTGATGCCAATACCCCAATGCCAAGCTTTTACAGTTTGGTGCCTACGTTAGGAGCCGTCTGCCTTATCTCTTTTGCCACGCCACACACGATAGTTGGACGTATTCTTGGTCATCAATGGGTTGTGGGGATTGGGCTTATCAGTTACAGCGCGTATTTATGGCATCACCCGTTGTTTGCGTTTACGAGGATTCGTAGTCCGAAGGAACCTTCAGTTTGGACATTTGGGCTCCTGATTGTCTGTTCATTGGGGCTTGCGTATGTGACCTGGCGTTTTCTAGAAGGGCCATTCAGAGATAAAGGGCGAATAAGCCGGAAAAACCTTCTGCTCACAACCCTTAGCTTAAGCGTTATCGTAGTTGGTCTCGGATTGACAGGCTTGTTAAATAAGGGGTTTGCCAGTCGATATGCCTCAGAAGATTTGGATTTGATCGTATCACCAAAAAGTCGCGCCATGTATGTGACAGAACGCCATAGGAATCTAAATTCATTGAAAAGCTTTTCTGCATCTGAGAAAAAAAGGCTGGCGATTATCGGAGATAGCTTTTCGCAAGATTTTATCAATATGATTTATGAAGTTGGGGTGTTCCCTGGATACGAAATCCGCACGCTCTATATTCGGGCACGATGTCAAATATATTATGGTCAGGAAGATATCTTCCCTTATATCAAGGAGAAGGATCGGGAAGGATGTCGGAAGGCTAACTATGCAGTCAGACTTAAGAACATAACTCGAGAGGCAGATGTCATCCTGCTTGTGGCTGCGTGGAAAGATTGGGCAGCAGAACGACTGCCCTCTACTATTCGAAATCTTGCAATATCTCCTTGTATAGAAGTTGTTGTGGTGGGACGAAAGAATTTCGGAAAATTCAATGTGCGCCAATATCTTTCAATGGGTCCAACGGAAAAAATAAAGGTAAGAAACAGAGTTGGTAATTTCCACCTCAAAACAAATGATTTCATGGCCTCTGCATTTTCTGACCAACAATTTGTGAATATTCATCAAATTATTTGTGGGAACAATTCCTCTGATTGTCCTGTGTTCACCTCGGAGGGGAAATTGATTTCATATGACGGGGGACACTTAACGAAGGCGGGCGCTCGTTTTGTCGGCAAAAAAATATTTTCTGAGTCCGTGTTGAAAAAGTACCAATAATCTTTTGCGAGTCTGGTAAAAAAAATAAATTTTTGACTGACCTGTAATTATTAAAGCCAATCAATAAGGACGTCTGCATCCTCGTGAATATCTTTAGGGTGTATGGCGACCATGGGCTCTTCCAGTGGGTAATGGGAAAACTTGAGATTAATAGTCTAGTCCAAAAGCCAATGTTTCCCCATGGCCACTGACAAATGCAAGCCATTGTTCCTGGTCAATTTGATGAAGATCTATATGATGAATACCTTTATTGTTCCAGCTCATTTTACCTTCTCGCAAAACAGGATGATCTCCTACGGGTCTTTCTTCGTAATGTGTGGGGGAAAGAGCCGTTATTTCAAATGCCCATAGTTTATTTCCGTAGTATGGTTCATCGTCTTGTGTAAACCTTATCAATCGATTCTCAAAGCGAATGACTCGCCCGCCCGGGCGGGCAATGTGTCCGTTTCCGTTAATAACCGGACTCATGGGATGTTCCGCCCAAGGTCCTTCCAGTTCATTGGCGAAAAAAAGGGAGAGCCTGTCGTGCCCATGAGGGTTGGATTCAACAAACATCCACCATCTTCCATCGAAGCGGAAAATGGCTGGATCGACATAATTTCCTTTGAGTAAAGTTTTCACAAAGATCCAATTGTCAGGAAAATCATGAGCCATATAAAGACGAATAGCGTTAGTTTCTTCGGATTCGGGCACCATGTAATATTCTTCTTCCCATTTAATAATGTATGGATAGGAGGTATGAAAAGGCTCATCAAGAACGATTCGTTGATACCGCCACTTGAATCCATCATCGCTTGTTGCCAGCCCGATAGCGGCCCGTTTTGTTTTCAGTTTTCGCACTCCAAAGAACATATACCAAGATGGCCCTTCTTTCACCACAAAAGGGTCTGTAACATATTCCGCTTGCGTATCTGTGATATCCTTTGTGGACAAGATCGGATTCACGATATTGGATGAAGGAGACGTGTTAAATGGGGAGGTGCCAGTATACAGGCCAATCGCTTTTTCCTTTTTAATTCCGACAAAGGGAACGCCTTTGGATTTTTCCAGATGTGTCCCAATCAGCAGGCCAATCACTAGGCATCCTGCTCCAATGAAAACATGAGATTTATCCATTTTCATCGGTTTTTTGTAGATTCGGGTTTTAGGGTAGTTTGTCTGGTGATTTGTCGTTATTGGATTTAAGCATTTTTAACAAATCTTAGGAAGTTTTTCTGTGCAAATTTAGGTGGATTACAGTTGCCATAATAGAGCTGTAACGGGCAATACTGCATATGGTGGATTGTTCCGAAACTGCCTGTAAGATTTACTCAATATTTTGGGAAAGTTCTGAAAATGGTAAACATTACCGAATTAATACATCACTATTTTCAAAGAGTTCAAAAAGTCTCTCAAGCACCAAAGAGTGATTTCCGTAAAGCTAGAGATAGAGGTTGCTATTATCTGCTTACGAAGCAACGCCCTGATGGAAGCTTCGGAAATCTGCAACGAGGGGTCAAGGCCTATTTTAAGGTTCTTATGGCTTTTCATGCATGCGGGTATACTAAAGAGGCCAATAGGCTTTGCCAATGGATACGAAACAGTGGGATGACGCCAAATGGAGATTTTGGGCCTCGAGTTCACGGAATTCCAGAACAGGATTACATTTATCCTAATTCATGGATCATAATTGGGTCTCATCAACTCGGAGCGTTTGATATTTCTCAAAGAGGCATGGATTTCTTGATGGATTTCAGAGATCCCGAAAGTGGTGGATTTTTCTCTAGCCCAACTGAAAGAGAGTCCTCTACAAAACAAGACCTTATATATGTCGGATTTGCCGGGTTGGCAGCTCTTTACACCGGGAGAATTGATGTTGCTCGTGGTGTAGGCTGTTGGATGGATCGCCTGTTGAAGATGCAACCGGCCTTTCCTCAATCATTGTACACGGTTTATAGCCGGGAAAAAGGATTGTGTACCCAATATGACCTTAAAGAAGCCAACCGGCATTTCCTTTCTTGCGTGGCCACGACCGGAGATCAGTTTTTCTTTCAAGTGGGTGTCGCGGGGGGATTTCTTGCCGAACTATATTTAGCGACAGGAGAGAACGAATGGCTGGAGCTGGCCAAACAATTTATGCAGTGCGCTCACATTGCCAATGACCATTTATTCACCTCGGTCCGTGCGGGAAAAGTTGGCTGGGCCGCTTCTCTTCTTTATTCGCTGACCGGTGAGCATCAATACAAAGACATGGCCATCCGGGTCGGAGATTTTCTTGTATCTGATCAGGCCAAGCAAGGTTTTTGGACCGGTGGGCCAGGGAAATCAGGCAATGATGATCTGACCGCGGAAATGGTACTTTGGTTAGACGCCGTAGACCATGTTGTTAACCAGCCAACGGCATATCCAGCATAAGGTTTGAGAAAGTCAGGTGTGGAATTGAAGGGATGGGATTTTTATTAGAAGATTTAAGCAATATTCTTGTGAATCGTGGAGATCAGAAAAATCTATCTTGATTTAAACAATCCTGTGATAAAGCTCTTATTTGAATCTGGGAATTATTTATTCCGCCTGACGTTTAGGGCCATTTTTCATGGAATGATTCTTTGTATTTCCGAAGACCTGTTGGAGACAAACTTACTGAAGAACCCTGTCAGCTTGCTGCGGGGTTCTTCATTGCTTTTATGATCGAACGGTTTAATAAGAGACCTTAGTTGTATAGGTATTGATAATGAGCGCCAAAGTTTTCGCCATCGGGTGGGACAGTGCGGATAAAAATCTCCTTATGCAATGGAGTGAATCGGGGGAGCTTCCCGTGCTCCAAAAGCTTCGATACCAGGGCCGATGGGGGATTCTTTCTAGTCCCCTTGGCATGGGGGATGAGGCCACTTGGGCCACCCTGTTTACGGGCGTTTCTCCAGCCAAACATGGCCGATTTTATAGCAAACAACTACGGAACGGATCATACGACTTGATGAAATATAGGGCAGCGCACTTGAAACATGAACCGTTTTGGGATCCGCTCAGTCGTGCTCATAAAAAAGTGGCGATCCTTGATGTGCCCAAATCTACGCTTTCGACTGATCTTAGGGGGATTCAGCTCGTTGATTGGATGGTACATGGACCGGAATCGCGCCAGGTCCGCAGTAGGCCTGCATATTTGGCTGTCGATCTTGAGGCTAAATATGGAAAGGCCCCTGATTGCTTATGTGGTGGATATATGCGGACTCCGGCAGAGTTGGCCGAGCTGTTTGCACGATTAGAAAAAAGCATTGAAATGAAAACGGAGTACTTCTTGTCCGTATTGGAACAGGATGAATGGGATTTATTTCTGGGGGTCTTTAAATCCAGCCATTGCGTAGGACATATGTTCTGGCATCTTTGTGATCCAACACACCCTTCTTATTGCCCTGATTTAGCTAAGAAATGGGGAAATCCGATCAAAAAAATCTACAAGCTTCTTGATTCTTCATTAGGCCGGATGCTGAATCGCCTGCCAGATGACACTACGGTCATTATGTTTTCCGACTTAGGCATGGGCCCCAATTATAACGGGAATCGACTTTTACCAAAGATTATCAGTCGGCTCGAAGGAATTCCAATCAGCTCTGGTTATACTACTTTGGGTTGGTGTCGCCGGATGTGGAAAAAGGTTCCAGGAATTCTTAGGTTCCCATTTGCCAACAAACTTGCACCTAAGGATAGACAAGTCTCCAGCTTCGAACGGTCTCTTTCCCGTTTTTTTCTCCTTCCTAACAATGAAGTGGCCGGGGCTCTTCGCGTGAATCTCCAAGGCCGGGAACCAAACGGGTGCATCCAATCTGGAAAGGAATATGAAATTCTGTGTGAATACCTGGCCCGAGAGTTTATGCAATTGATCTGTCCGGATACAAGGCAACCTTTAGTCCAGGCTGTGATACGTCCACAAGACGTTTATGATGGTCCCTATCGCCAGCACCTTCCGGATCTTCTTCTAATTTGGAATGAGTCGCAATATTGGTCACAAGTCTGGTCTCCCAAAACAGGAACGATCAAAGTTGAAAGCCTTGATCGTCGACCAGGAAAACATGTGGTTAATGGAATTATGTTTGCTTCAGGACCTGGGATCCCAAATGGCAGTGAGTTTGGTCCGGTTTCATTAATGGACTTCTCCGCTACGATATGCAAAAGACTTGGTGTTTATTTGCCAGAGACAGAGGGAGTTCCGATCCCCGAAATGACTTAGTTTCTCAATTTTTCGAACAATTTTTAAACCGAGTTCCATGTCAGCACCATTCTGAGAATAGGGTTGCCGACCCTAGCCAAAGGCCGGTTTTGAAGAATGAGGAAGAACCCAAGTTTTATTTTTGAAAAATTGATGGTGGGCAATGGCTTTCCTTTAGCCACGGGACAGGCCGGAACCCTACCTATTTTCCAGAAAGTACTTTCATCTTTTTGGCAGGTTTAAGTTTTCCTCATAGATTCTTTCAGAAATTTTTCTTTTGGAACGATCGGAGTGGGCAATCAGGAAAAGGTATCCTGAATTACAGATTCTAATGATAAAGCCCTGGATAGCACATCTGGATTCTTTATTTTCTCGACACTTAAAAATTGATTGATGAACAGAGAATTCCTAGGTCCAAAGATTTCCTTGAGGTAGTTTTCTTGTAAATAATAAGGAATGGGACGGCCAGGTGATTCAATCTTATTTGTGGTGTAGGTCTTGATGGAATAATAGGCTTTTAGGAGCAGTTCATCGATGTTCTTGTTTCTAGCGCCAGGAATCTTAGTACGAAAGTCAAAACCCTTCGTAAACGGGTATTGCATGAGATTGCGGTCGATGCGTTCGATAAGAAGACAGTGGAAAGCTCCGTAGTCCTTATTTTTTATGGGGATACGAAAGCTTGGATATACAAACCTCGCTTCCGTAAACGGAGTGAGCGCATGGGAAAATTGATTGTTAATTGAGCAATTAATGGATGTCCAATATTTGTAGAGGAAAAAAGGAAAATGCATTTCTATTTGTTGCCGCGTCAATCGTTCTTCCTCAATTGACAGAGCGGCAACCAGTTTTTTCTCAAGATTGAGATAGAAGTCCTCTTTGTCAAGCCATTGGGCACCCATTGAACAATCACCTAATCTGTACTTGGCTCGTATAAAACTTTTTACCGAAATCGCTTGGTTTGGCAATTTCCCATTGTTGCGATAGATTTCTCCTCCTATGCCATTTAGTTGAATCGAACAGGTTCTTGTTCGTCCTATTCTTGTGTCGATGTCAGAACCATTATCAAAAATTCCTGTATTTCCCAAACCATCAAAGCAGTAATAATTTCTTGTTATTAGTTCATAGAACGCATTTGCCGGAACTCTGCAATACTTGTGTTTGTTGATGTGCACAAGGTCGAATTGTTCGCCTTTGGCAATTGATTGAGCGATTTTGACATCCCGGGATTGGTCTTTCCCATACACGTATAATTTCGGAGATATGCCAACCTTTCTCATTAAAGCGAGCATTAATCTTGAGTCAAACCCCCCAGATAATCCTGCGGTGACGTTGTCTTTGAAAATATTCCTGAGCATGGTGAAATATGCAACTTGGGTGTCTGCTATTATTCGGGAAAAAGACTGTTCATCCTTGAATTCTATGCCGGAAGAAGTTTCTAGATTTTTAAGAGACGCTTTGGAATCGGGGAAGATTTCCCAAATGTATTCGCTTGACATTAATCTGATTTCTTCGAAGATGGTTTTGCCTCCAAAAAAAGCTCCGTAAAATAGGTATTCATATAATTCTTGAACAGCTAAAGTTTTTTCTTTTATTGAATAGGAAACGGCAAGAAAAGAGTTGGAAAAGACCTTTTGGGAGGTATCGAAGTATATGCGATACAACCCCAGATAATCATTGAAACAATATACATTCTTGTTGATGGAAATAATGACGGCATACTGTCCGCAAAGTTCATCTAGAATAACGGTTTCTTTCTGAAAATCTTCAAGAAAAAAATTAAGAGCACCGGATCCCGTTTTCCCCTTATAAATGAACGTGCCGATTGAAAGAATGAAATCATCATGACCGAACTCGTAGAAATTCTTTTCGGTGCCAAAATATTTATGAAAGTGAAAAAGAATGAAATCTTTCCGGACAATCTTTCCGGCCAAACTCAAGCCTTTTTTTTTGAAAACATCAATGGATTTCTTGTAGGTATCCTCGATTTCTTCCAAACCGGAACGTCTATCTTTTTTTATGAATAAAAATCCACCCATTGTGCCCTCATGAAATTTTAAGCATTTTGTATAAATGTCTTTCCACTAGCAGCTGTTCCACAAAAAATGGTGCTACCTTCGTGGTTATTATCCCTATAATTTTTCGGGACAACTGCGCTGTGCTGTAATTGGATCCAACCCTCTACTCGACCGAATTCACCTCGTAATTGGGCTCCAAACCACCCATCAGAGTCTTGAAGCACCTCTAGTTTGAGAAATTCACCGGGGCCTTGGACTCCCATGATGGCCCCAATCCGCAAAGTTTGTTGTTTTTCTTTGGTTTCCACGGTGAGGTGCCATTGATTAGGAACATCACGTTGAAGGTGTATTGGGACACCCTCGTTGTAAGGAGGGTCGAACCGATCTGTTTGATGGTATTTCAACTCACAGGGAGAACGAATGAATATTTCTAATGAGGCACCATTTCGCCTTGAAAGAATTCGTCCAGCAACATCTTCAATTTCGAATTCTTCAAACGCATGAAGCAACCACTGAAAAGTAGCGGGATCAGGGGCCTCTAATTCGTCCAGAAGTAAAATCAAGCCTGGGGGAACAAAAAAGATATGGCGTGTACAACGAGTTAACTGGCCCATATATGCTGCGGTCGCGTCCCCCGCCACATAGGTATAATCTTGCCGGTAATCGAAGGCTTTAATGTAACCGCTGGCTTTTCTTGTTTGAGTAGGCTGGCCCTTGCCATTGATCAAAATGCAGTTATTAGCTTTTGTTGATCTGGTCCACTGAGCATGGTGCGGCATGCCATTGGCAGGCCCATAGTATCCTGAGGGAATAGCGAGAGCCCTCCCACCTTTGAAGATACAAAAGGTATTTTGATCGGCATGGCTGTGGGAAGCGCTTCCGAAAGGACTGCTTTTAAAGAGAAGGAAGGTATCCTGATCAGGTTGGCTCAAATCACTATGGAGAGCCGCCCATCCAATATCATGGAACACTCGGGACTGCGGTAAATCGATGGGTGGTTTTACATCTAGTTTGTCTTCAAATAGGAGTGATAACTCTCCTGTAGGTCCTGGCCAATCTTCAATTTGGTTGATCCACCAGCCTATATAGGGATCATGAAATCGGTGCCCATGATGCCACAGTAGTGCAGCAAACCCTTTTTTCCTGAATGAATTGGCTCCACCAGTATCGGAATTGTCTCCGAATGGGCTTATCTCACCGCGTATGGCCGTACAGTAGAAAAAGAAGTAGCGGGTTTTTTTGAAAAAAGGGCGCTTCCAAAGATCGAAGCCCGTGTTCGTTCTGAGCGTCTCAATGGCAGGAATATATTTTAAATTGTAGGTTTGCCCATAGGTCGTTCCTTCCGCCCAGCCTCCCTCCATTCCTCCCCAATGAGGAAAGAAAGTGGTTAGGGCTTTGAGTGAGTATGTCAGCCAGGTTCGGGGACCTTCAATCTCGCCAGTCATGACTATGGCCATCTCAGCAAGATAGGCGATAAGTCGTCCGTTATGACTTTCACCAGGACATGCAAGGTAATTGCAGCGCACGAGCCGACGGTAGGTCTGCCAAGCTCGAGCTTCACACATGGTCAAGACCTGGCTTCGCTCTTGTGGACTGAGGGATTCGAAGAGCCAGTCGTAGGCACGATGTCCGCAACGCGCTAAACTCAGGCCCGGCTCATCACCCCAACGAGAGCTTAAAGACGTGACGTCATTTTCGTTTGTCGACCAACTGGCTACTTCAAGTAATATCCGTTTTGCTGGAATCGCATATTTTTCTTCTTCAGTTATTAAAAAGGCCAAGGAAAGATCCATGAGAGCTTTATCAATGACTCGATTAAACTGGCGGACATATTGGTGGTATTCCAGCTTCGCCTGTTCGGTATTTCTGTGGAGGTGGTATTTGGGATAAACCGGAATAGGCCCCTTCATGGCGCTTTCCGCTGCTTCCAGGCAGTTCTTCCAAGCACGTTGACGTGTGCTAAAGAGGGAAGCCCGAATCGAAGGTAAATCGGATCGGGCGTAGAGAAAGCGGGAATGCTGTTTCGGCACCATGGCGAGTAACGTAGCAGGATCAATCCAAGGTAAGGACGGGACTTTATTAGCGATGGTAAAAGTGCATGTACTTTTTCTTGTCTGTTCCCGGCCTTCGGGGTCTAACGCGATGAGGTCCCAGCTATAACGGCCAGATGGGAATATCCTGTCCGGTAAATGCACTGGATCGGTGCCCGTAACTTTTTCATAGACCACCTGCTCATGAACGTCTTTTATTTCAATGCGGTAGTTGGAGGCACCTGCCATAGGTTTCCAGGTGAAAGCTGGTGGTGAAATATGGCTAATGGCGCCCTCGAGAGGCTGGGGAAACAAGAGGGTATTCTGAGAATACCGATGAAGAACTGTCTTGAACTCGGTTTTCATTTTGCCAAGAAGAATACTGACATGTTCCATCCAGGCTTGGCTGGAGTTCCCGCGAACTTGCGTGAGTGAACCCAAAAGTTTTTTAAAGCAGGCAGAACGCAGTTCCTTGATTTCCCATTCTCTCTTTTCCTCCAAGGGTTGATTTTCCCGAACATAGGCGGTCAAAAGGTCGATTCCGTTTTCAAATTCCTGAATTCTCTGTGAGGGATCGGTGATTTCCTCGATATGGGTGAGGATCTCCTTGGCCAAAGAAAACTTGTCTTTCTCCAGGGATGTCATTTGAAGGTGCTGTTGTGATGCGAACCGTAAACGGTAGGGAGGACGTTATTTAGGGGCGTGGCGCAGGGTCTGGGAGGGAAACAGGAAGTTTGTGCACCAGGAATTTTGGTGTGCGATCGTGGATTAACGGTAGGCAACCTTTGATCCTCCTTCGTTGACTTCCTGAGTCAGTTTTGTATAGAGCCTTTCATAATTCGCCACACACTTTTCCCATTCGAATAGTTCCATGGCCCTCATTCTTGCCTCTTGTCCCATCCGGGTAGAGGCTTTAGGGTTTTGGAGGAGATAAGAGATGGCTTCCGTAAGACCATGAATGTCCCCCTTTTCGATGAGCAGGCCGGTTTCCTGGTGTTGCACCACTTCAGAAAGTCCAGAAATCCTTGTGCTCACGATGGGTCTGGCCATCATAGCCGCTTGGATGGCGACTTGAGGGAGACCTTCGTGCCGGGATGGAATGAGGACTAGTGAGGCAGAATCTAAGAGTTCAAATACTTTCGAAGGTTTCACCCAGCCTTTAAATTCAACTATTTCCCCCAGGTCCAATTCCGCGGCCTGTAGTTCCAACCGCTGCCGTTCAGGACCGTCGCCAGCAATGACCATCCGGATATTGGGGAAACGTTGACGAAGAGAAGCCAGCGCGGTTAGAGCTAAGTCAAATCCTTTTGCATGAACGAGTCGCCCCAGACAGACAAGCGCTGGTGGATGAAAGGGTAGGGGGGACGGAGATTGAGTTGGGGGTAATACACCCGTATAGATCATCGATGACCGGGAGCGAATGTCGGGTATCCATTTGCAGACTTGATTGTGAACTTCCTGTGAGACAGAGGTCACCCAGGACGAGTTTTTCAGAACCTTAAACATCAATGTATTGGTTCCAGCCCCCTCATGAGAATGAATTTCCTGATTCATTCTGACGAACACTGGCGTGGTTTGATCATTCGTTGTCTGAAGATGAAATAATGTGCTGGCACTCACACCGTTGAGGTGGATGAGATCCGGTTTAAACCTGAGTTTCAGTTGGGTAATGCCGCGTTTGCAGGCGATAACTTCAGCAATTTTTTTTCCTGATAGGGCAGATTGAAAGGGAAAACGAAAAATCGGGATTTGGTTATGAGTATCTTCGGCCGGCAACTCGTTCAGATCGTCAGTCGAGGTGATAACGATGACCTCATGTCCGCGATCCCGAAGGTCCGAGATCAAATTGATTCCAAACGTTTCGGCTCCTCCAATTAAAGGCCAAAATTTTTCTGACCAGAATAATATTTTCATGGGTCGATCGTGTATTCTTTGGATACTGAAAATTAGAATGAAATAAAACGTGCCCCCTGGGAAAGAGTCTTCAAGGAAAATATTTTAGGAGTCGGATTTCTTGTATTCTTGACGTCCTTTTTTAATGTGGGTTTGTAAAATTGCCAAATATTCGTGTTGACTGTTGGAGGCATGGATGCGGCTTCGGTTGCGCTGGTGAAGGCGACGAAAGACTAATGTGTCGGATATCAATTCAACAATAGTCCCTTTCCGTTTGGCTCGCAAAAACCATTCTGTGGCTGCTGCATGCTGCAGGTTTTCATTAAACAGCCCGATATGTTCGAATTGTTGGCGTCGAACGAGCATTCCCGGGCACACATATCCAGGAATGGGCTTGGATCTTCGATTGTCTTTAAATGTTAATTCTTCTTTGAGTAATTCAGATTCCCAAAAATTTTGAATCATGCAGACAGAGACACCCAGTTCTGGGCGCGCTTGAAGCCGAGCCATTTGGCGACTCAATTTTTCTTCATGCCACAAATCATCGGCATCTAAAAAAGCTAAAACTTCTCCTTTGGCAGTACTGATTCCACTATTTCGCGCTACCCAAGGTCCGGCATTATTCTGCCAGAGGTAGCGAACCCTATCTCCAAAAGATTCGGACACCGCTTTAGTCCCATCAGTTGAACCGTCATCGACTATAATAACTTCCAATGGACGGTACGTTTGTTCAAATATCTTGTCTAATGCTTCTTTTAGATATCGTTCACCATTGAACACGGGGACAATACAGGAAATTAAATGTTCTGACGTCTGTTTGTTTTCTCCCATCTCAGACTCTTTTCACCTCTGTATTCTCAATAACTTTGTGCTTTGTAAAAATGCATGCTGGTTGGGCATAGGTGAATCCACAGCCCATCCATCGCCCATATCGCGATAAACGTTTAAGAGGGAACATGTTTCTATAGAAACCATTTATCCGAGTTTCGATTAATTGTGTTTGAGGCGGAAAGTTTCGCATATGAAAGTGTATGCCAATTTTTGTCGAATGTTCTTTGGTAACTTTATACATCCTTCATTGTTTTTGTAAAAATATAGCAGGACCGACTCTGTTCCTTGTCGAGAATTTGGTCTAGAATATATGATAAAAAAGAAGATCCCTGGTCACGACAGATGAGGCTTTTTTGCAGATTTGCAAGAGAGTACGGCTAGGCTCGGGTTTCTATAATTAGCAAAAAAAGACCTGCCTGTTAGCTGCTAAATTATTGAATAGCAAGAGAAAATATCAACGTAACTGGGCTCACTCTCTTGGACAATACCATTTTAGAAGGGAGAGGGTATTCTGTGAAGACTGGCCTACTTCCAAAGTGAGGTCGCCTGCACCACGTACCCCTTCTCATTGTCAACCACATTCAAAAGAGGCTCTCCCGCACAAAACCGACGTACATTCTCCACAATCAGCGCCTGCCTTCGATTTTCAATCTTTGGAGAATTAGCCGCTATGTGAGGTGTCATAATGACGTTCTCCATTGCCCACAAGGGATGATCGCGGGATAGGGGTTCTTCCTCATATACATCCAGACCCGCGCCACTAATCTGCCCGGCTTGCAATGCTGGGGTTAATGCCTGAAGGTCTACCACCTCGCCACGCCCAACGTTAATCAGAATTCCGGTATTCTTCATGGCTTGAAACATATCAGCATCAAACAACCCTCGGGTTGCCTTTGTATGCGGCGTGCAAATTACGACAAAATCAGACTCCCGAACCAGTTCCTTCAATTCATTTGGCCCATAAATTCTATCAATGAAATCCGGATTTCCCTTGGGTGCTGGGTCCATCCCCAACACGTGCATCCCAAACGCTGGTGCTCTTTCTGCGATGGCTAACCCGATTCCTCCCAAGCCCACTATTCCCAACGTGGTTCCGGCAAGATGAATAACCGGCACACCTTTCTCCCACTTTCTCTTCGATTGATTACGAAGGGAATAATGCAATCCTCGCGCAAAGGCTAACACCAACGAAAACACATGGTCAGCAACCACATCGCTATAAATTCCACGTAAGTTGGTAATGGTTATCGTACTTTTTTGTAACTCAGGAAAGTAATATCCATCTAATCCCGCACTTGTTGCCTGCACCCACCGGAGTTTCTTGCCGGCGACCAAGATTTTCGGGGACATCAGGCCAAAATATCCGTCAGCGTTTTCGATTACTTTCAACACTTCCATTTCGGACCTTGCAACTATTATTTCCACGCCAAGATCGCGAATTTTTTTCATATGTTCATCATCCAACACACGCTGAAACAGCATTCTAACCTTCATCAGACTTGCCCCAAGAAATTGCAGCCATGGACACCCTTCATCCAATGCTAAACCATAGCACTTTAACTTTTCCCTAAACCATTACATAGAACAGTAAGAGGGGAAATCCAGAGGCCACCGTCCTTAAATCCGGTTGCTTCTCACGTTCTCACATCAGGAAGGAGGGAGGCTAAATTGTAACTATCCGGTCATTATGGAAAGGAAGCGTAGAGGTTGAGGATTGCTGAAACGGAAATTGAGGGAAACCCAGAACCCCTCATTATGAGAGGTTCTGGGTCCATTTCTATGGTGCGGGTGTGTTTGCGGTTTGGATGTCTAAAATTTTGACATCAAAGAAAAGCTTTTTCCCGGCCAACGGGTGATTGAAATCCAACATGACCACCTGCTCCTTCACTTCTGTGATCAACGGATGCACCATCCGCCCGTCCGGGCCTTTTCCCGATAATCGAACGCCAACCTTTCTTGCGTCTGGCGGGATTTGATCGATGGGAACTTCTTGCACCGCTTGAGGATTGATCGGCCCATACCCCTGTTCGGGGTCGACCGTCACTTGCTTACTCTCTCCAATTTTCATTCCTTCTAAGGCGTTTTCCAAGCCTGGAATGATTTGGTGTGAACCCTGCGTGAAATTCAGCGGTTCGCCTCCCACGTTGGAGTCTAAGACTTTCTTGTCCTCTAAGGTAAGAGAGTATTCCATGGAAATTGTTTTTCCATCGGAGACGGTAATGGGTGACGTCGCTACCTGGTCATCGGCCAAGACGAAAGAATGTGAAGTCGCTAGTGCCAGGAAAGAACCACACACCACTCTAGCCAGTAGTTGCACGGTCATAAGACTGATCCTCCAAGAAAATGTAAAAGATGTGTAGGCTGGAAAAGATGGCACGAAGCCAGGGGGGACAAGGAGCCGCACGGTTCCAGGCTAACCATGAACGAATACACACAATGTATCAGATTTATCAGAAGGTGACTATGTGACGGGTCAATTTATTGCCCCACCAGGGACCTCCTATGGTACCCTGAGGGACTGTGGCGTTTGGCTGTCTATGGTCAAGGGAGTTCATCGGCCTTGGAGGGTGAGGTGATGCCGTATGGAAGACAATGAGAAAATCATTACCGCCAAACAAAAAATGGCGCAGCATCGCCGGGAATTTTCCTGCCGGGAAGTGGATGGTCCCCAAGATGACCGCCTTCCTGAGGGGCAACATGTCGTGAATAATTTTCCCGTGCTGGATTTAGGGTACAAGCCGACCATTGATCTCGCCCAATGGGCTCTCACGATTGACGGTGAAGTGGCTAATCCGGTGACCTGGACGTGGGAGGAATTTCAAGCCCAGCCAATTTCCCAGGTTCATGCAGATTTTCATTGTGTCACCACGTGGAGCATGTTGGATAATGATTGGACAGGAGTGAAATTTCAACATGTTGTAGCGTTGGTGCGTCCCCTGGCCTCGGCCAAATTTGTGTTGTTCGAATCCTATGACGATTACACTACGAATTTACCATTGGACGTCTGTGATGATGAGGATGTGTTGTTAACCACGCATTGGAAGAATCAACCGTTGAGTAGGGATCACGGTGGACCTGTGCGGATGATTGTGCCCAAGCGGTATGCCTGGAAAGGGGCAAAGTGGGTTAAAAAAATAACCTTTCTTGAGCGCGATCAAAAGGGCTTTTGGGAGGTGCGTGGGTATTCCAATACGGCCTTACCTTGGGAAAATGATCGATATGCGTAAAAGATATGATACGAAAATGGTGTACGTGGAAGGGGCACTTATGCCAATTGGTCGTGTGCGCAAACTGGAATGAGGCTTCTTGTAGTCAAAAGATGGAGTCTTTGCCGATAATTTTCTTTGATGAGTCACCTCTGAATCAGGAATGAAAATTTCCTGAATATCAACAGGTACAATGGAAAACCGATTCAACGGCGTGTAAATTGATTCTCAGCTGTTCCATGTGACGTGGAACACATGTATCCCCCTCCTTCGTGTTCGTCTCATTTTGTGAAATCGTTGACTGTTACAAAAGTGGAAGCCTGGCCGGTAGATTTACCGCTCACCGCTTCGTTTGTTGTGGCTACAGGTGCCATGGATGTGGCCAAAAATATCTATCTGCGAGTGACCCTTCAAGGCGGGGCCGTGGGTTATGGGGAGATAGCGCCATTCCCTGAGATTTCTGGAGAAGATCAAGCGACCTGTCTTGCGGCGTTTCCTGCTGCTGCCCAGGTCTTATTAGGGCAGTCCGCGGCCCAGTTTCGTTCGGTTGCTCAGCAACTCTTGCCTGTCACGCAAACGTTCCCCGCTCTTCGTTGTGGCCTTGAGACGGCGCTGCTTGATGCTTTGTGTCGTTCCGCAGGTCTTCCTCTTTGGGGATTATGGGGTGGCGCGGACATTCGATCACGAGAAACGGATGTGACCTTGCCTATTGGCCACATTGACGCTGTGGTGGCGACAGCGCGGACTTGGTATCAAAAGGGATTTCGGATTTTGAAGTTAAAGGCGGGCCATGCGGTGCTCGATGATATTCGTCGGATTGAAGCAGTAGCAGCCGCCTGTCCAGAAGCTTCGTTTGTCATTGATGCCAATCAGGGCTACCAGTTAGAGCAAGCCAGAGCCTTACTTCAGGCCATCGCGCGCCTGCATCTACCCGTACGAGTATTCGAACAACCGCTTCATCGTGACCAGCAAGAGGAAATGATCGTACTCAAGCAGGAGACCTCTATTCCTCTTGCGGCGGATGAATCTCTTCGTTCGTTGGAGGATGCCCGACTATTGACCCAGCAGAAGGCCGTGGATATTTTCAATCTCAAGATCACGAAATGCGGGGTGATCGAGTCGGTGCGCATTGCAGAATTGGCTCGGGCATCAGGTGTTCGGCTGATGATTGGCGGAATGGTGGAAAGTCGAGTGGCTATGGGCTGTTCATGGAGTTTGGTCTTAGGGTTGGGTGGGTTTGAGATTTTAGATTTAGACATGCCGCTGCTCTTATCGATTGATCCGGTTCAAGGAGGGTATACCTATGAAAGGGAGATGCTTCATCCTTGGTATGAACCGGGTTTGGGTATGTCGATCAATCCTGACCAGGCTGTGATGGTCACGGTTGAATAATGTTCTCAAAGGAACAGGTGGTGCCTGACGCTGGCTTGCCTCGATTCTCGATTCCTGGGTAGGATAAATGAGTTGTGAAATGTTGATGTACCCTGAAACAGGATGGTGCTGAATGCGAAAATGGCGTTGGATCTGTTCTCGAGTCACTGACATGGGCTTAGTGATGGCTACCCTCTGGTTATCCGTGACGGTGGTCCATGCTCAAGATCTCGGTTCTTTTGAGCAGCATGTTACGGAACATACATTGCAAAATGGCTGGACATTTATTTTAGTAGAACGTCCGGTCGCCCCTGTATTTTCCTTTATGACCCGAGTGAACGTGGGGTCGGCTCAGGAAGGAGCGGGTCGAACGGGTTTGGCGCATATGTTTGAGCATATGGCCTTTAAAGGAACTCCCCGGTTGGGGACCAAGAATTATCCAGCTGAAAAAGAAGCATTGACTGCCCTCGAGGAAGCCTACCAAGCCTATCAAACGGAAAAATTTTCTGGTCAGGCTGATCCCGAAAAAGTGAAATCGTTATTTGAGGTGTTTAAACAACGCCAACAAGAGGCTTCTCAATACGTCATCAAAAATGAGTTTGGGGATATTATTGAACGGGAAGGCGGGGTGGCGCTGAATGCGTTTACCGGTGCTGATGTGACCGGTTATTTCTACTCGTTGCCGGCAAACAAAGTTGAATTGTTCGCCTATTTAGAATCTGAACGATTCCTACATCCCGTCTTCCGCGAATTTTATGAAGAACGGGATGTGGTGATGGAAGAACGTCGTTTACGAACGGAAAGTCAGCCGTTTGGCCGGCTGTTGGAACAATTTGTGTCCACAGCCTTTATGGCGCATCCCTATCATCATCCGGTCATTGGATACGCCAGCGATATTCAATCCTATACGATGACGGATGCCAAACGATTTTATGAAGAACAGTATGTGCCCGCGAATATGGTGACTGCCATTGTCGGTGATATTCAAGCGAAAGCCGTCATTCCTCTCTTAGAAAAATATTTTGGGCGGATCCCGGCCGGATCTCCTCCGCCACCGATTCGAACGGTGGAGCCCAAATCGATCGCTGAAAAAACGGTAGTCCTTCAAGATCCATCACAACCCCTCTATTTAGAAGGCTATCATAAGCCGGCTGCCACGCATGTTGATCAACCGGTGTATGATGCCATTGATGATATTTTAACCAATGGACGAACCTCACGATTGTTTCGTTCGTTAGTACGAGATAAACAAATTGCGGTCTCAGTGGGAGCTTATGCGGCCTACCCTGGGGATAAATATCCGCATGTGTGGTTGGCCTATGGGGTGCCCGGCCGGGGGGTATCAAATCAGACGGTTCAACAGGCCTTGCATGAAGAATTTGATAAACTCAAAACCCAGGATGTGTCGGATGAGGAATTGGCCCGGTTTCGAACTCGGGCTAAGGCGGGCCTTCTCCGAGCCCTCAATAACAATTTAGGACTGGCCATGCATATGACAGATTATCAGATGTTATTCGGGGACTGGCGGGAATTGTTCCGCTCAATTCGACGGTTTGACCAGGTGACCAAGGCCGACATCCGACGCGTGGCCAATGAAATGTTTCAGCCTACCAACCGTATCGTGGGGATGATTGAGACGGTTCAACTTCCCGATATGGCGAAGCCTGCGTCGACAGTGAGTGAGGAGGGACAATCATGATGCAACGGTCTATGCCTTTCATTGGGTTCACGAATCGGGTGACGGGGATCCTCGGGTTACTGGCGTTGATCGCCCTTCAAATAGTTGGACCTGTGCAGGCGCAGGTGAAACAGGTAGAGGAATTAACGTACCTTCCTTTACCAGAGCTTGTGATTCCTGAGCCCGAGCGGGTGGTGTTAGAAAATGGGATGGTGGTGCTCTTAATGGAGGATCATGAGTTACCTTTGGTCAACCTGTCAGCCATTATTCGAACCGGGTCGCGGTTAGAGTCCGAGGATACAATAGGGATTGGCTCCTTGACAGGGACCGTCCTTCGGACGGGTGGAACAGTCAAACAATCAGGAGATGCGCTCGATGAATTTTTAGAAGGCAAAGCCGCCATGATTGAGACCCACATTGGCGAGACGTCGGGAAAGGCGTCGATGAGTTGTTTGACGGAAGATTTCCCAGAGGTTCTCTCAGTGTTTAGTGACATCTTGCGAACCCCGGCTTTTGCTCCTGAAAAACTTCAGATCGCGAAAAACCAGATGATGGCCGGTATTGCCCGACAAAACGATGATCCGGGCGATATTGTTTCTCGAGAATTTAAGAAATTGATCTATGGCAAAACTTCCCCCTACAGTTGGGTACCGACCTATGCCACAATTCTTTCGATTACGCCAAAAGACATTGCCAACTGGCATGCCACCTATTTTCATCCCAATCGGATCATACTTGGCCTCGTAGGCGATTTTCAAAAAGATCAAGCCATTGCATTGCTCAACAAGGTTTTTGGCGATTGGCCCAAGGGGCCGGAGGTTAAAGATGCTCCGGCGTTTATTCAAGAGAAGGCACCGGCAGGCGTGTTTTATGTTGAAAAAAATGATATGACTCAAGCCAAAATTGCCATGGGCCATCAGGGAATTCGACGTGACCATCCGGATTATTATTCTTTAGTCATCGTGAATCAGATTCTTTCGGGGTCGTTTGGTGCGCGTTTATTCTCGAATATTCGCTCGAAGCAGGGACTGGCGTATGATGTGCATGGCGGCGTCGGTATGCAATGGGATTATCCAGGAATGGCTATTCTGTCTATGTCGACGAAAACCCAAACCACCGGGAGAGGGATTGATGCTCTCATTGCCGAATCTCGCAACATGGTGTCCAAGCCGCCGACAGAAGATGAAGTGGCCAATGCGAAGTCCAGTATTCTCAATTCTTTTGTTTTTTCGGTTGATTCTCCGTCAAAAGTGTTGGAGAAGTATCTGACGTATGAATACTATGGCTATCCTTCAACCTGGTTAAAAACGTTCAGGCGCGGCATTGAACAGGTGACGATGGAGCAGGTACGGGATACAGCCAAACGGCACCTTCGTCCGCAGGACTTTTCGATATTAGTCGTCGGACCACGGGAAGGCACCAAACCTGCGCTTACGCGGTACAAGACCATTCAGGAACTAGATATTCGTATTCCTGATCCTCCCACAGGGGCTTGAAGATAGAGACGCCCTTCATGCAGGAACCACTCTTGGTCGTGACTGATCATCGGGCTTGTTGCTCGGAGGGACCCAATATGGGGAAACGACGAATTTTTTGGTCAATTCGTATTCCGCTTTTGTGTATTCTGTTCCTGAGTGTACTACTTGGCGGGTGCCAAACGAATCCATATACCGATCGGTACCAATTGTTGCTGATGCCGTCCGGGTATATGAATCAAATGGGGGCCGCGCAGTATAGCCAAACCCTCCAAGATCCCAAAGTTATTGTGTCAAAAGATCCTAGAGAAATTGAACCCGTGAAGCGGGTGGCGGCGCGTATTATTGAGGCGGCCAAACGTTCAAAGTATGCTCAAGCGGCGAAATCATTCGATTGGGAAGTGACGGTCATTAAAGATGACAACACGACGAATGCCTGGGCGTTGCCGGGAGGAAAAATCGCGGTCTACACAGGAATTTTCCCTATGGCCAAAACCGAGGCGGGGTTAGCTGCCATCATGGGGCATGAAGTCATTCATGCCTTGGCTGAACATGGTGGAGAGCGGATGAGTCAGGGGTTAGTGGCCCAAGTGGGGATGTCGGCGGCAGCAATTCTGTTGTCAACCCAAGTAGACAATCCCGCGTTGGCTCAATTAGGCATGCAGGCTATGGGATTAGGTATTCAGGCGGGTGTGTTGCTGCCTTTTAGTCGAGCCCATGAATCCGAAGCAGATTATGTCGGCGTCTTATTAGCCGCTGATGCCGGGTATGATCCGCGAGAGGCGATTCATATTTGGGAACGGATGGCTGCCGCTTCTGAAGGATCTCCTCCGGAATTTTTGTCGACCCATCCTGCCAATGAGACGCGAATTGCCGACCTCAAACGATGGATGCCCGAGGCGATGCCCATTTTTCAACGTGCGCCGAAGGCGGCAAATGGGGCCTTGCCCAACATTACCCCGTCCCCTTCTTCTCCGTCGGGGGGCCATGGGGCTCGTTTCCGGTAAGGCCTCACGATTACCTCTGTCTCTCCACGTTCTGCTATGGCCATCCACAGCCAGATTCACCGCTTAACTTGTGTATGGGATCACATGGCTATGTTGAGATGGGCCATTCTACTTTTTCTCAGCCCGATGGTCTTGTCTGGATGTGGATCGAGCGAAACCGTCGTGGAAGTTGCGCTTCATCCCACCAAGGCGGAAATTATCTATATTGCGACCAACGATTATATTTTTAAAACACGTGATGGGGGTGCCCATTGGGAAAATATGTCGGCGGGCATGACGCATTCGCGTGTGATTACGTTGGCTATCGATCCATTATTTCCGGCCAATGTTTTAGCGGGAACCAAGGGCGACGCGGTCTTTAAAAGTTATGATGGGGGGCAACGTTGGGCTTCCCGGCGGACCGGTCTTCATGAGGTCACCATTTCTTCGGTGGTCCATCAATTAGTATTTGCACCAGGATCAAGTAGCCATGCCTGGGCGGCCACATCGCTCGGCGTGTTCGAATCGAATGATGGGGGAGAGTCCTGGACCAAGCGAATGGACGGGATGAAAGAAGTCCTCATGGTCTTGTCCTTGGCCATCGATCCTCAGCAACCACAAACGTTGTATGCTGGAACGAGCGGTGGAGTCTATAAATCGATTGACGGGGCTATGAACTGGGAAAAAGTGAATACAGGGCTGGTCGCGCCTGATGTCTTGAAATCTTCTCGTTCCTTAGGCGTCACACGCATAAAGGTTGATCCCTTTAATCCCGATAGAGTGTATACCGCGACCTTGCAGGGATTATATCGGACGGATAATGCTGGAAAATCTTGGAATCGGATCGCAGAATCGCTGCCGGATCATATGTTGATCGAGGTCCTCCTTGACCCTCAGCAGGTTGATGTGTTGTATGTGGGGCATCGAGCAGGCGTTTCCAGAAGTGAGGATGGCGGTGTGACGTGGGAGACACGCAATCAGGGTCTGACCAATACGAATATTCGCGCATTGGCCATGAGTGATCTCGATTCAAAGGTGCTTTACGTGGGGACAAATGGGAAGGGTTTATTTCGCAGTGTTGATAGTGGCCTGTCATGGCAGCCTGTTCCACTTTTAAGTAAGGATCAGGCTTCTTAAAAGGCAGGTCATTTGTCATGTCCCTTCCAAGGGGATTAAAATTCGACCGTATTTCATCGCGTTCATAAGACCAATCAGGCAATTCATTTGATTCTGCTGTCTTCATAGAAAGGATGGTGTTGTGGCTTTTTGGGATTCAAAACAAGGGCGATCTCGTGGGGATGCCATCTGTTCCTTTTGCGGGAAGGTGAAAAGCGGGGCCACGAATTTAATTCAAGCCCCCGCCAAGCTCCTGTGTCAGGAATGTCATGCCCCGGGTTCGGTGCTTATTTGTGCGGATTGCGTCCACCAATGTTCAAAATTTTTATCGGTGAATGGCGGAGAGGGGCAGCCCCCGTTGGATCTGCCTTCCGGTCCCTTACCGACGCCACCTGAACTGAAAGCGATTCTTGATCAATATGTGATCGGTCAAGATCGTGCGAAGAAAATTCTCTCCGTATCCGTTCACAATCATTACAAACGGGTCTTTGGTGGAAAAGATGTGCCGGATGTCGAACTTGAAAAAGGGAATGTGATGTTGATCGGGCCCACGGGGACCGGTAAAACCCTGTTGGCGAAGACCTTGGCGAAAGTGCTCCAAGTTCCATTTGCCATTGCAGATGCCACGACGGTGACGGAAGCTGGATATGTCGGAGAAGACGTTGAAAATGTCGTCTTGAAACTGTTGCAAGCCTGTGATTTTAATATTGCTCGCGCCCAAATCGGCATTATTTATATTGATGAAGTCGATAAAATCAGTCGGAAATCAGAAAGCGCATCTATCACCCGAGATGTTTCGGGTGAAGGGGTACAGCAGGCTTTGTTGAAGCTCGTTGAAGGGACTTTGTGTAACGTTCCTCCAAAAGGCGGACGAAAACATCCAGAGCAAGAATTTCTGCGGGTCGATACCACCAATATCCTCTTCATTTGCGGTGGGGCCTTTGTGGGGGTGGAGGACATTATTGCTCAGCGGACCAACCAAAAACGTGTGGGATTCGGGGCGGGAGCTTCCCATGGAAAACCCGCAGATTCCTCGGATTTGATGCGCCAGCTTCGTCCGGAAGATTTGTTGAAATACGGGCTCATTCCGGAATTTGTCGGTCGGTTCCCGATCTTAGCATCGCTGAATGAGTTACGCGTAGAAGACTTAGTCCGGGTTCTGCAAGAGCCAAAAAATGCCTTGCTGAAGCAATATCAAGCACTCTTTTCCTTAGATGGTGTGGATTTAGCGTTTACTCCGCAAGCCGTTGAGGCCATTGCCACACGGGCGGCCTCTATGAAGACCGGCGCACGAGGGCTTCGGGCAACGCTCGAAGATGTGATGCTGGATTTAATGTATGATGTTCCAGCCTTAAAGCATGTCAAACAGGTGGTCATCACTGAAAAGGTGATTGAGGGAGCAGGGTTGCCTGAACTGATCTACGAAAGAAAAGGTGCCTAAGTCGATTGTGTTGCATTCTTTATTATTCTGGATTATGCTAGTAGGGAAAATTATTCATCACGAAGTCTGGGCCGCGTGATGAATGGATCAGGTGAAGCGGCCCTTCACTGATGTTGTTTTGCCCATGTATCCATAGGGAAATTGAGTTGGAAGTTAGTCCTTAGTCGCCTCCTGTTCCGCGTTCTCTGGCCATTCCTTCCCCGCTCATCTCTTCAGTTCATGCAAAACAAGATCATTTTCAGAAGGAGGGACCCAGATGGGTTCAAAAATTTATGTAGGTGGTTTGCCCTATGCAACAACTGACCTGGAGTTGTCCGACCTGTTTGCACAGCATGGTACCGTGCAATCAGCCAAGGTGATTACTGACAAGTACACGGGGCAATCGCGAGGGTTTGGTTTCGTCGAAATGGGATCTGAGGCTGAAGCGAAGGCAGCGATTGATGCGCTGAATGAGACCGAGTTAGGCGGACGCACTTTGACCGTCAATGAGGCCAAACCACAAGCTCCTCGCACGGGGGGCTACGATGGTGGCAATCGTGGCGGTGGAGGAAGAGGACGTTCCGGTGGCGGCGGCAATCGTGGCGGTGGAGATCGCTGGTAATAGACCGATAGCGACAGAACGTGTTTCCAAGCGGGGAATCTGGTAACAGATTCCCCGCTTTTTTTTTACATCTTCATGCCTTGGGTAACCTGGCATAAACCAGGTAGAATGCGTGTGAGGTCTTTCTCCTGTTGGACAAGGGGGGAGGGGCTTCGGAGAATTTTACTCGTGAATATCTTTTCCCAGAATGGACCCTCACTATGAGCGATCATTACTCTCCAGCCTCGGACCCAGGTCGGGAGAACGTCAACGCTGCCCTGAATTCCGGTCAACGTCTTGCTGAGATGTCACCTCTTGAATTATTGGATCAATGCGTGGCGTCGTTGCCGGAAGGCGATGAGCGAATAGCCCTTCTCTATCAATTGCGGCATCGATTGATTGAGATGACTACGGCCACGCAACAGCATGACGTTGAACGTACGAAATTGCAGGCGGTGATTGAAAAACTCACAGCACCGGCCAATCGGATTGGGACGCTCATTGCCCTTCCCGAGGATGGTGTGGCGCGGATTGTGGTAGGCGGTGCTGAGTATTACGCGAATATTGACTTACAACTGGAAGGCGATGTTCCGAAAGTCGGGCACCAGATCTTAGTCAACGAAGCGTATGTGGTGATTCGATCTCTGGGATATGATCGAAACGGGCCCATTGTGAAAATTCGTGAGGTTTTAAAGGATGGACGACTGCGTATTGAACAAGAAGTTGGAAGGCCGGGCAACCTTATCAAACAAGCAGACGATCTTGCCGGGATAGATTTGAAGGCGGGCGATGAAGTTCGATTGGACTCAACCCACCAGTTCGCGATTGAACGATTGGAACACTCACAGGGACAATCGCATATGTTAGCGGAGTTGCCTACGGTGCGGTGGGAACACATTGGCGGACAGCAGGAAGCTATTGAGTCGATTCGCCGGGCCATAGAATATCCGCTCCTTCATGCTGAATTGTTTTCGCAGTATCACTTTCAGCAGCCCAAGGGATTTTTACTCTATGGGCCTCCGGGATGCGGCAAGACATTAATTGGCCAAGCCACTGCGGCAAGTTTGGGGGAGATCTTGGCTAACGTTGACGAGATAGGAATCACGAAGTCTAAGGATGGGGCACAGGATGTTTCTTCCAAGCTTCCCCCAATCAAGGGTGGAGTGTTTCTTCATGTGAAAGGTCCTGAAGTCCTGAATATGTGGGTGGGAGAATCAGAACGAATCATTCGCGATTTGTTTCTACAGGCCCGCCAACAACGACAAGCTGGAAAGTTGCCGTTTATCTTCATCGATGAAGCCGAATCTATTTTAGGAACCCGGCGATCGATGCGCTCCTATAATCTCTCCAATACCCTGGTCCCGATGTTTTGCGCCGAACTCGATGGCATTGAAAGTCTTTCTCAAGTGGTCGTGATTCTGGCATCGAACCGGCCGGATATGATTGATCCAGCCGTCCTGCGTTCTGGGCGGATTGACCGCAAGATTAAAGTCGGACGTCCTGGCCGAAAAGATGTTGGGGAAATTTTAAGAGTCTATTTAAAAGCCGAGCTGCCGTATGCTGAAAGTGATACGCCCCATAACGCTGGCGGTAATGAAAATCAGGTATCGAAAATCATTGAAGGACTGGTTGAGAATTTATTCCAGACAAGTCCGGAGAATCGGGTGCTGGCTATTAAGCTGCGCAATGGGAGGCGTGAAATTCTCTATCGCCGGGATCTATTAAGCGGTGCGGTACTAGCGGGGATCGTCCGCCGTGCAAAAGAACGAGCCATTGAGCGGGCCATACAAGCAGATAGTCACAGCGCTTCCGGGTTGATGCTGGAAGACTTGCTGATTGCCACGAACGATGAATTTAAGGAAAGTGAAATATTCCCCCCAGATGATTCGGCTGAAGAATGGCTGAAGCTTTTAGATTATCACCCTGATCAGGTGGTGGGGGTCGCGTCGTTAAAACCTGGAGGAGATGGCCAGGAACGTCCGATCTCTCAGATTATTTAATACCCGTATGAATCCCATTCGTTTATTTGGCATTGAGACGGAGTACGGAATTGCCCGGGAAGATCTCGATTCGGCTGATCCTGTCGTGGAATCCATGGAATTAGTCCGTGCCTATTTGAACGGACATTTTACTCGCCGCTGGGATTATCGGGGCGAGCATCCGCATGAAGATCAGCGTGGATTTCGTGTCACTGAGCTCGCACAAGACAAAGAAGAAGATTTATTTGCCGAGCAGGATGCCCATCGACCATTTTCCTTTCATGAAATGAAAAGTGATTTAGTTCTGCCAAATGGGGCACGATTTTATAACGACCATACTCATCCTGAATATTCCACCCCGGAATGTCGGTCGATCAAAGATATGGTCGTGCATGACCGGGCTGGTGAACGAATCCTTTGGGCCGCCGCACAACGTCGAAATGCCGTTCTCGGGGGGCGTGTCATCCAGTTGTATAAAAATAATACCGATTTTCATGGCCATAGTTACGGCTGCCACGATAATTATTTAGTCTCCCGGGCGATTATATTTGAAAATCTGGTTCGAGGGCTCTTGCCATTTTTGGTCAGTCGACAGTTGATTGCCGGCGCGGGCAAGGTGGGCCGGGAAGCGCAGGAGCGTGGGTTTACCCCTGGTGGATTTCAAATTTCACAACGGGCCGACTTTATGGAAACCGAATTAAGCGTGGATACCATGCATAATCGTCCCATCCTGAATACGCGTGACGAACCGCACGCCAATCGTGAACGGTATCGACGTCTGCATCTCATCTTAGGTGATGCCAACATGTGCGAATATGCCACCGCTCTCAAAGTAGGTACGACCCGAGTGGTCTTGGATATGATTGCCGAGGGATTCGTCCCGTCGTGTGATTTAGCGACTCCGGTTCACGCGACCCAAGTCATTTCACAAGATCCGGACTTGAAAGCCGTCGTGCGCCGAGAAAAGGGCGGAACCATTTCAGGGTTGGAGATTCAGCGTGAATACCTGGAGCAGGCCCGTGTCGTCCTGACGGATATTGATGAAGAAACAGAATGGATACTCCAGGAATGGGAGCAAACCCTGCATCATTTAGAACATAACCCGCTTCAATTGGTCGGGAAGATTGATTGGGTGACCAAACAATGGTTACTCAACAGTTTTGTGCAAGAGGAAGGTATTGGTTGGGATGATCCCTGGCTGGCCAGTTTAGATTTGGAATATCATAATCTTGATCCTGAACGCGGCCTCTTTTTCGGACTTGAAGCCGAAGGACGAACGACCACCATCTCCTTGGAAGAAGACATTCTTAAGGCTATGAAACAGGGGCCGATCGATACGCGTGGCGGTCTCAGGGGATTGTGCATACAACGGTTTGGTAACGACATTGCTTCCATACAATGGGAAGGGGTTCAATTTAACGGCAAAAATGGGAAGCTCCACCTAGACCTCATGGATCATCTCGATCCGACGACGGTGGGACTCTGTCGCTCACGGCTCATGGCCGCTAAATCTCCTATAGATATGATTGAATCAATGACCGTGAAAAATTAGGATAAACCCTTCCCTCCTTTGTAAGGAGGGGTGAGGGGAGGTAGAGGGGCAACGAGTCGCTTATGATCGTTACACCCGGTACACAGAATGAGCCAAAGCGGAGGAAACTCTTTATGGAATTCACAAAGGAATATGCACAAATGATCGGAAGTCTTGATCGAAAAGAGCGTCCGGTTGATCCCATTTCCAAACCATCAGGGCCGGGTGAGCAAGAACGAGGTCCGAAACGACCGGAACCAGGTTCGCCTTCCAAGGATAATCTGATGAAGCGAATGCGGAAGGTAGATCCGAAACAAGCCGAGAAGTATCGCCAACGGACCGGAGAATAACGAGGATGAGATCGCAAGGAGATTTTATCCAAGTTCTTCAAGAGCAGGGCTATCCTTTAGAAAATTTGTTCCCGTCAGCTAATGGAAGTGGTGTGTCGAGGCATCCAGAAGTCACACAGGGTACTACGGTTTTTGCCATGAAATATGCCGATGGGGTGCTGGTGGCTGGTGATCGGAGGGCGACGGCCGGGAATGTCGTCATGTATGACCGGACGGATAAAGTGTTGGAGATTGATCGTTTCTCAGTGATGGCCATTGCCGGTGTTCCCGCCACCGCATTTGAAATGGCCAGAGTCTTGGAACATTCCTTTAAGTATTACCGAAGAAGCCAATTACAGGATTTAAGCTTTGAAGGAAAGTTGCGAGCCCTATCAACCTTATTGAAAAATAATGCGCCGGCCGCCTTGGCCGGAACCGGGACGGTGGTGCCGGTTTTTGCAGGGTATGATTCACTCGAAGGCTGCGGGAAGATTTTCTTTTACGACATTTTAGGAGCCGAATTTGAAGCCGTGGAATATGCCGTCTCCGGGTCGGGATCGTCCACCATTCGAGGAATTTTGTTTTATATGAATCGATGGGGGAATAGTCCGATTAGCGGACTGAATGAAGAAGACGCCTTGATCTTTGTGCTCCGACTGATGACGAGTGCCGCAGAGTTTGATTCTGCGACTGGCGGTGTTGACGCGCAGGCCCAACTTTATCCTATCGTCAAACGAATTTCGGCGGAAGGGGTCAGAACCATTCCTGCCGACCGCTTGAAAACTCTCTTTTCAGAAAAGGTTTTGAACGATGTATGAAGAGCCGTATCGTTGGATAGAAGCGGTTGCGAATCGACGGACATACCTTGATGATCAATTCATTCAAGGTAATCCGTTAATCGGGGTGTCCTTTACCCAGGGCATTCTGTTGCTGACCTTTAATCGAGGAACGGACAAAATCTACGAAGTGTATGATCGTATTGCCTTAGGAGGAATGGGACATCCGGCCGATCTGGAAAAATTGAGGTATACCTTATTAGATATGGCTCATGTAGAGGGTTTTCAGCGGTCCCCCTCCGATGTAACCGCTTCTCGGCTGATGAAAAATGGATTGGCTCCGGTCATCAAGGAAGCCTTTGAGGAAATTTTCAAGGCTCCGTATATTACCAAAATTTTGTTAGCCGAAGTTGGTCCGACGCAGGAACGTGATCATCTGTTGAGTATCAATTATGATGGGATGTTTGAAGAACAACGGGAATTTGGGGTGCTGGCTGCTTCCTCGTCCATCCGTGAGACGCTTGTTCAGGAATGGAAGGTCCAAACGCCGCCGCGATCGTTACAAGCTGCGCTGGAAGTAAGTCTTCGGTTATGGGGGATTGCCAGCGTACTTCAGACCGACAGAACTTCTTCTGATGGAGAAGAAGAGAAAGGGACCGGTTCTTCCTCAACCCCTTCCGTGTCCACGATTCCTGATGATGAAGCGATTGCCTCCCGGATTCGGGACTCCCTCTCGAAAGAAACCCTGGAATGCGTGCTCCTGGACCGGGAAAGCGGGAAAATGGAAACCTATCGTACTCTCGACCAAGCCGAATTGAAGAGCTTAATTCCCCAATACCTCGAACCTGCGAAATAATAATAACTTTCAACTCAAATATTTCTAATCTCCCTCGCCCTTTAAGGGAGAGGGTGGGGGTGAGGGTAAAGACTCACCCAATAGTAATAACTTCATAGAGCCACCACACCATGAAAAATCGAATCTTCGGAATCGAAACAGAATATGGCCTGCTCATCAAGGCGGATCAATTAAACGTGTCGCCGGCGGCCGTCGCTCGACACATCATTCAGCATCTGTTCGGTCAGAAAAAACATGGCGTGATCGATTGGCATTATCGGGGGCATGACGAACCGCCAGGAAATGGAGGTTTTCTGCTCAACGCCGGTCGGATGTATGTAGATATGGGGCATCTGGAATATGCCTCACCCGAATGCCATTCCTTGTGGGATCTTCTGGCGGTCGATCGTGCCGGCGATTGGTTACTGCAGGATTGCTTAAAAGATCTCGGGCTGACGGAGCAGGTGTCGATCCTGAAAAATAATATTGATCATGTGACGGATGCCACCTTTGGCTGCCATGAAAATTATTTAGTCACGCGCGAGTTTCCGTTCACCTATCAAGGGCTGGGCCTGCTCATGCCATTTCTCGTGACGCGTCAGGTCTTTGCCGGCGCTGGCCGAATTGGGATGGCGCGATATGCGGAGGGATGGGTGGGGTTGGACGACATTGAAGGACGTTCGAGTGGCCGGTCAGAACAAGCCACCGAAGAAGGTGTGCGTTATCAAATTTCTCAGCGTCCTGATTATATCGTCAACGATTTTTTTGAATGGGTACAACATAATCGAGCCATCGTGAATACGAGGGACGAGCCGCTGGCGGATCCCGAACGCTTCCGCCGGTTGCATTTACTGATGGGCGATTCCAACATGGCTGAAGAAGCCACTCTCTTAAAAATGGGTACCACTGGCTTGGTGCTGCAATTAATAGAAGATGGCCATGCTCCGTCCGGGTTGGATTTTGATGATCCCGTCCAAACGCTAAGAGCCATTTCTCGTGACCCAGAGCAGAAATGGATGGTCACGCTCTCAACCGGAAAGCACCTCTCGGCCTTGGATATACAAGAACAGTTTTGGGAAGCCGCCAACAAACGGTATGCCGGGCAGGATGAAGAAACTGACTGGGTGCTGACGCATTGGGAGGCTGTCGTGAACGATTTACGAAAAGGGTATCAGGCGGTCGTCGGCCGAGTGGATTGGGCCTCCAAACTCTGGTTGTTAGAGAACTTTCGAGAAGCCGAGAAATTGGAATGGGACGATCCGTGGCTCAAAAGTTTAGATTTGGAATACCATAATGTGGATCCAGAAGCCGGGCTGTATCATGGGATGGCCGAAGAAGGCGAAGCACCCCGTTTTACAACGAACGACCTGGTTAATTTATCAAAACATACCCCACCGAGAAATACACGAGCCTTTGGCCGTTCAGAGGTCATTAAACATGTCGTCAAAGAAGGCTGGGCCGACTTTCTTGAACACACCGCTAAGCATCAAGATCCACGCCGCCCGCCCTATGTCATCAATTGGTCAGTCCTCCAACTGCAAGGTAGTCCCGTCTTCGTCATGGCCGATCCCTTCCGAACCTATGTCCAAGAAAGCCGAGACTATTGCCAAACGACAGCCATCTAGACACCTCCTACGAAAAAATCTTGAAACGCATGGGCAAGGGAAAATTTCCTAACTCCTGACAATCATTGCACTTCTTCGTTCTTAAGACCGAAGTGCTTTTCTTGTTTTTCTGTCCACCAGTATTTTTCATTGACCTCATTCGTTATGAGGTATATGGTGAAGACATGACGTATGAGTCCCCATTGACATTCCTATCCCTCGCACCTTCCTGTGTTATCGGTGTGCGTCTGATTCCTCTGTCCGTGCCGCGCTACGCCTAACCTCTTCTCAGCAATCGCTGGGGTGCTTTGCCGTCGATTGTAACGCTGGTCTTCGAAAATAATTCTTCATGCCGCCAACGTGACCTTAATTAGAATGAGGGTATTGACTCATGAATAAATGGAGGTGCGTATAAGTTTATGATGATGTGTGCTGTAAAGTGGATTTCGGGTGGTTTTTGGAAAAAATCCCGGCGTAAAGTCACAGCCAATCTGAAGCGCAGGGAGTCCTTAAATTCCGTAGGGCTTCAAACCTGCTAAGAATACAGCTGGAGATTTTCTCTGATTCAGTTTTGAATTAATGGAGATGATTGGAAAAAGGCTGATGGAAAATTTGGGAATAAAGAAGAACACTCCGGTAAAATGGACCTAGTTCATGTTACCTAGCCAGGGCAAGCAATAAATACGTTTCATTCTGGAGACATTTTACCGAAAATACCAAATATTGCGTAGGTATGCGCCCCTGTGTAAGGGTAACAGACCTTAAAGAAATTCCTTTACTCACACCTTCTGGCCTCTTCCACCGAATGTAGCCCAAGTTTTTCAAAGGAGACGCCGAGTGGAAACAAAAAAAACTCTCCATTCAATCTCCAGGTTTTTCTCACACAATTTGGTCACGGTGGCCCGAAACTGAAAGTTTCTAAACAGAAAATTATCTTTTCACAAGGCGAACCTTCAGAAGCCGTGTATTACATCAGATCTGGGAAGGTCACCCTTTCAGTGGTCTCCCAGGCGGGAAAAGAAGCCATCATCGCAATTTTGGAAGAGGGTGCCTTTTGTGGAGAAGGGTGTCTCGCCGGGCAGCAAGTTAATATGGCTACGGCGACCATTCTAGAAGACGCCACGCTCATTCGCATTAGCAAAACCGTCATGATCAAGATGCTTCACGACGAACCTGCTTTCTCCGAACTCTTTCTCGCTCATCTCTTGGCCCGCAACATTCGCACTCAAGAAGACTTGGTAGATCAACTCTTTAATTCCAGCGAGAAACGGCTCGCCCGCGTGTTGTTATTGATGGCCCATTTTGGCAAAGAAGGGAAGCCCGAAGCGGTCATTGCGAAGGTGAGTCAGGAGGTACTCGCGGAAATGGTCGGCACCACGCGCTCGCGCATCAGTTTCTTCATGAATAAGTTCAGGAAATTGGGCTTCATTGACTACGACAGCACTTCGCATAAAACATTGCATGTGCATAGCTCCCTCCTCAACGTCGTTCTTCACGACTAGAATCTTCATTTTTTCCCTTTAATTGGTGTGCGGTGTTTGAGTAAGTCGGTCCATTCTATGAGTCGCCTCACGTCAATTCTCAATACTGGTCAATTTTGACCAGACGACAGCTGATTTTTTCGTCATTATACCCAATCAACTTGAGATGAAGATGGCAGAATGTCAGCGATGAGCAAATCCCATTTATCGTGATCATCCGCTGGCCTGGACTGAAATGAGCTCATTTTTGGGAAAATGAAAATGAAGAAAATATCCCCTCTGATCGCAGTATTTATCGTTCTGCTTATCGGGGGGTCTGTCATTTACGGATCAGCAAACGCACCTGACAAGACCGATCAAGAGAAAACATCGATCGCGGGCATGTGGTTGAACGCGAACAGCCAGATCGTGCTGCATGCTGATTCCAGGCACAAATGGAAGCAGAGCGATGTCCAGGTTACGAAGGGCATTTCGATACTCCGGAGAAAGGCCAATTCGAACGTGGCCATGCTGTGGTCGATGAAAAGCGTTGCCAAAGGGTTAGAGGGCGGGAAGAGCACCAAATATCAATCCAAGATGGTGCTCCAGGGTATACGGGGGCCTGTTGTGGGCGATCTAGATTCCAGGGCAAGAGATATTAAAGGGGAAGATGTGAAAATCACGGGCCTTCATACTAGTTGTTCAAAAGTGATGATGCCCAACACGTCCCCTAGCTTGATGGAACTCTAATGTAAGACCTAGAGGACCTCTATGAATAACAAATATATTTTAGTGGTGGATGATGATCCTTCCTTACGCGCATTATTTCAGATTATTGTAGAAAGTTTTGGGTTCATCAGTGAGACCGCGGACAATGGCAGAGAAGCTCTGACCATGGTTGTCCTGAAAACGTATGACGCCGTTCTACTCGATTACATGTTGCCTGACATGAATGGTTTGGCGGTCTTACAACACATCCAACAGGTTGATCGATCTATTCCGGTCGTGATACTCACCGGGCATACCGATGAGAAGGTGGCGGAACGAGCAATCGCTATGGGGGCACGGGCATGTCTGTATAAACCCTTTGATTACCAGGATCTTGAAAAGATCCTCAAGGACTTGTTGAGAACAAGTATGCCTGAGCACGTTGCCTTACCTTGAATGGACGGCTTTCCCACATTAAGAATAAATTTATGGTCACGAAACGAACCCTATCGTTCAATCCTCTAATCTTCCTAACACAAGTTGGAGAAGGCAAAACTATCCTGAAATGCCGAAAGAAGAAGCATCTCATCTTTGCACAAGGAGACGAGGCGAATGCCGTATTCTATATCTTGGAAGGCCAGGTCACACTCACTGTGGTTTCTAAACGCGGCAAAGAGGCTATCGTAGCGATTCTGGAGCCCGCGTCCTTCTTTGGTGAAGCCTGCCTCACTGGACAAGTGTTGCGCTTAGAAGCTGCGACCACGGCTGGTGTCGCAAAAATCGTTCGCATTAGCAAAACCGTCATGATCAAGATGCTCCACGACGAACCTGCTTTCTCCGAACTCTTTCTCGCTCATCTCTTGGCCCGTAACATTCGCACTCAAGAAGACTTGGTAGATCAACTCTTTAATTCCAGCGAGAAACGGCTCGCCCGCGTGTTGTTATTGATGGCCCATTTTGGCAAAGAAGGGAAGCCCGAAGCGGTCATTGCGAAGGTGAGTCAGGAAGTACTCGCGGAAATGGTCGGCACCACGCGCTCGCGCATCAGTTTCTTCATGAATAAGTTCAGGAAATTGGGCTTCATTGACTACGACAGCACTTCGCATAAAACATTGCATGTGCATAGCTCCCTCCTCAACGTCGTTCTTCACGACTAGAATCTTCATTTTTTCCCTTTAATTGGTGTGCGGTGTTTGAGTAAGTCGGTCCATTCTATGAGTCGCCTCACGTCAATTCTCAATACTGGTCAATTTTGACCAGACGACGGTTGGATATTCCATCATACTGGTCCAACTTTGAGAAATGGGGATGTCAGGGTTCCAGAATATCGAATAAGGTTTAGTCACACTGAAATGGAGATCTACCATTACCATCGTATTGAGTGTACTTTTGGATATCCAAACAATGAACATATTGCTGGAAACTTGGAGATGATGGCTATTAGGGGTTCGAGGAAAGGGCCATTATATAGTTGTTGGAGCCTGCTCTGATCATTATGGGGACCAATTTCGGAAACGACTCGTATCATGTGATTGGCCTCGAAACTGAAATCAGCTTCATTTTTGATAAATTCTATAAATTTTCGAGTGTGAAAGCCGCTGATAGCGAAAATCGAGTGTGATTCTTCCTCATGACGGGTTTCGATAAGCTCGTCCTTGTTGAGTTTGTAACCTTGTAGCGGGATTTTTAGCCGTGGAAAATCCTGAAGTCCCCATAGGAAGAGATCACCTGTCAGGACAGGCCGGTTCCTATCGACCAACGCTTCTTGTCGTTGATGATGATCTGGCTGTGGCTAAGGTGCTCCACGCTGCTTTCACTCTTTGGGGCTACGACGTGGTTCTGGCAGCAAATGGGCAGGAAGGGTTGGCTGTGTTAGCGGTCCATGGGGTTGTGGGCATTGTGCTGGATATTCATATGCCGGTAATGGGCGGACAAGCCATGCTCGATGAACTCCGGTGGTTGGGATATCCCACACCCGTTCTCATGATGTCTGGTGGATCGGACGAATCCGCTTTGCGACAACTGGCGAAGGAAGGTGCACAAGGTTTTCTGACAAAGCCGTTTTCACTATCAACACTTCAAAAATTGTGCGTCAGAGTCTTTGAATCTCATGCCGTTGGTGTCTCTAACCATGATCATGCCTAGGGGTTGAACGGGGACGCAGAGGTCAAGGTGCCAACAGCCAAGAAGGAGCGAAATGTCCGTTCTTGAAGTTGAGAAAAGTCGGAAAGGAGTAAGCATGATGAAAGCTGACCAGGTTGAACGACTCAATGGATTTAGCCGAATCTCCAAGCCGAAAAAGGCCAAATTGTGTGTGCATAGTCGTATGGTGGAATATCATTACGATGACGAAGGACTGGCCACCGGAAATGTGGTCTGTCGGGAATGCCGGGCCGTTATTCCTGATCCTGTCCACGTGCGCAGGTAGAAGTCGATTCGTTTAATATGTCAAAAAAAATGGAAAGAGAACAGGGGGATATTGTTTGAAGATTCCTGATTGTTACCTCGATAATGAGAATCTGCAAGCTGCATCTGCTCTGGTATTACAGAATACAATGATGTTCCACACTTCACCACCTATGACTGAATCGATTCATCAAAACATATTTTTCCCTATAACGCGTGCGTCGTGAGCCGGTCAAAACGCATTAAACATGTCGCTAATGAATAATACACTGATTATTTTGAACAGACGATCCTACATCAAGTTTCCCGTCGATCGTTGTAAGAAATTTATTGGGCGGTTCCACCACGCCAATGTATTCCGGGTGTCCCCATGGGCTTGTTCCTCACTTGCGCATTTGAAAGACGGGACTGCTGAAAGGACTTCGCGAGTGAATTATTCAAGAGCTCTGATTCTTAAATGATATGTTTCTTGACTTCATCATACTGCAGGTGTAGCGTGTAGTTATGACGTATGAGTCCCCATTGACATTCCTATCCCTCGCACCTTCCTGTGTTATCGGTGTGCGTCTGATTCCTCTGTCCGTGCCGCGCTACGCCTAACCTCTTCTCAGCAATCGCTGAGGTTTTTTGCAGTCGATTGTAACGCTGATCTTCAGATCAGGTTTTTGAGGAGAGGCCATTCCCGACCGTCCAGGTCACAGAACGGAGTTCTCGTCATGTATCAAGTTGAAGCCCTTTTAGGTCTGATGTTTCTATTTTGGGGTGCGGCTATCTGGGCATCGTTCCTGGATGGCACGCCCAAGCCTGTAGTAACCAAGTAATCGATGGAGGTACTTCTTTAAGTTGACCTTCAAGGAGGGAGATATGAACGCCAAAGATACATCTTCAGTTGCATTGCTGACGGACGAATGTTCTGAGCTGAATGAGCTGGCACAAGCCCCGGCCAATCAGTCCTGGAATAAATCAGCAGGAATGTTTGCGGGAAAACCATCACTCGGAGGGGTGCTGGTAGTGGATGATGACCCAGCGATTCGCAACATAATCCGGCTTATCTTAGAAAATGCCGGGTATGACATTCTGGAAGCTAGGGACGGGCAGGAGGCCATTGACTTATTGGGGAGCGGTGAAAATCCCATTGTGATTGATTTAATTATAACCGATCTCACCATGCCAAAAGTTAGTGGCCAAGAAGCCATCGGGTTTTTTCAGCGAGAATATCCTGGTATTCCACTCATTGTCCTAACAGGCATTCCCGACCTGGATGACGGGATTTCGTTTATGCGACAGGGAATCAGTAATTATTTGGTGAAACCCGTTCAGGCCAAAACATTAATAGATTCCGTGGCGATCGCTGTTGGACAACGACAATTTTCGTGGGCGTAAAAAAATCAAATGGATGTAGCCCTGTGATCCTCACGAGGCTTTCATCACTCAATCAACATTCACTCATAAAGGAGACTTGTTATGAAACATGATCTTTTTGTCACCCGTGCGATTATCATCGCTTCGTTTATGGTTCTTCCAGTACTCTTTTCAGTCGGGTCAGCCGCGGCCGAAACCCCGCAAGGGACGCGGGCGTTGCAAAATGAAGGTCTTAAGCAGAATGCTGTAGAGGGTTCGCAAGATACCTTGAAGGCTTGTTTAGGACGCATTCCTGCCGATGCGAGTATCGGGCAACAGATACTGGCCGAACAAAATTGCCAAACGGTATCGGCTGAACGGTCTGAGACATTCTTGACCTTTTAAGCCCTGCGGTAAAAGAATGACTTCTGTCCCTCCCCGCCTTCGGCGTGTGGAGGGACGGAGGAAACAAATCGTCCCTATCCTGAAGATTGAACGGCTTGGGTGGTGGGCGGAATATCGTCGGATTGGAAATTCAGGTGAGCGTGCTTTAACAATTTTTTTTGTGGGAAATTTAAGACATGACAATTTTACATTTGGAGAAAATCATATGAAGCCTTCTGTTTTGAAAAATCTTAGTGTCTGGTTCGTTTGCATGGTGCTGGTTGGTTGTAGTAATTCCGAATTAGGCACAGCTCCAGAATCTCAGCTGGGGAAGAAAGACACTTCTTTAGAAAACGACGCCGTCGTAGAAGTCCAGCAAGCTCTAGTCGGAGAGACGTTCACCTCGTATTTGAAGGAGATTGATGGCAAGTTGGGGCAACTCAAAGTCAAACATGCGAAACTCGTTGATCATGTTCAAAAGGATGCATCTGAGACGGAACCTACCGTGGCCTTGAACCCGATTCTTAGTGAATTGAAAATGAGAGGGGAAGAACTTCACATTCAAGTCGAGGCGATGAAGTCGGCCAAAGGGGAAGACCAACCGGCGCTTCAAGCAGGTATGGATAAAGCGTTGGCTGATTTAGCTCAAGCCTATGATCAGGCGCTTGCCAAGTTTGCAGGATGACCTGGTTGTTATGGTGCAGACGGAGAATTGGTTCACACTAGGTTCCTGTTCTTGAACGGTTGAATGGACGTGAAGGAAGGGGGGGACTGCACTGGACTTTGGTAAATGGCTGATATTCAAGAAGGACGACTGATGAATATTTTCAAAAATCTTATCCGGCCCTACCGGAAATTCAAAGCGTGGATACAGCTCATTACCTTTTATGAAATTGCAGTAGGGATGCAATCGACCCTGCGGCATCTCCTGCATTACAATCCCATCACCATTCAATATCCCCATGAAAAACGACTGCTTCCTGAAAACTATCGGGGCATGCTGGCCTTATTGCGCTATGACGATGGTACGGAAAAATGTGTGGGCTGCGATCTTTGTGAAGCCGCCTGTCCAAGCCGTGTGATTAACGTCATTAGCGCGGAAGTGCCTGACGAACCCATCAAGCGATATGCCAAAGCCTATACGATGGATATGACCCGTTGCCTTTTCTGTGGCATGTGTGTCCAGGCTTGTCCCGTTGATGCGCTTGCGATGACTCGGGAATATGAATGGGCCGTCTACAATAAACGTGACCTTTTGCTGAATAAGGACCAGCTCCTGGCGATCGGGGATCGTTCGTTTCCAAACCGAGAGAAACGCTTGGAGTTCCAACATCCGAACGTCGCGTATTTTAATGTTGCGTTTCCTGGACAACCCCTTAAGGACGCTCAACAGATGGCAATCCTCCGGTGATGATGAAGGTCTCTGAACAGAAAATTAGGCAAGATATGAGAACGTTGAGAGATAAAAAGTTTTCCGCCAACGATCAAGTCAAAGAACTTTCTGCTGCCTTAGCAAAAGTAAAGTCATCAGAACGTCGTCTTCTTGCCCAATATGCCGTCACGCGGGTGTTAGCTGAGTCCGTCAGGCTGAATGAGGCAGGGCAGGAGATCCTGCGAGCCATCGGTGAGAGTCTCGGTTGGAAATTGGGCATGCTGTGGAAGGTGGATACGCAAGCTGAGGTCCTTCGGTTTGTTGACCTGTGGCATGCGCCTGCCGTCGAAGCCTCCGCGTTCTGCAAGGACAACCGGGAGCTTACTTTTAAAGTTAGCATGGGGCTGATTGGCCAGGTTTGGGCAAAAGGTTGCCCTCTCTGGATCCCTGATGTGAGCAGAGATCCTGACTTTCGACGTGCTCCAATTGCCGCCAAAGTTGGTCTCGGCCTTCATGGGTGGTGTGGGTTTCCCGTCTCCAAGGGCGATCGTCTGTATGGCGTGATTGAATTTTTTACAGATGAGATTCTTGAGGTGGAAGAAGGTGTTCTTGAAATGATGGCTGACATTGGCATCAAAATCGGACAGTTTGTCGACCGACAGGAAGCCAATGACCATCTTCGCCGCGCGGAATTACGTCATTTGGAGGAGGCCAGGCTTGCTGAAGTTGCGCGGGTGCTTGGTGACATTGCGCATGATATCAAAAATATGTTGATGCCCGTCGTTTTGGGCGCCTCGCTTCTTGAGGAGGAACTCAATGAGTCTTATGGACAGTTGCCGCTGCCTAGGGCGGAGAATGTTGCGAATAGTCGAGAACTTACGAAAGAGCTCATCGATTTGATTAAAAATGGATCTCGCCGGGTTCAGGACCGGGTAAAGGAATTTGCTGAATCAGTCAAGGGGGCACCGCGCGGGGCACAGTTTGGTCCCTGCCACCTGGTCGATGTGGTCTTGAGCGTGTATGGAATGCTCAGAATCCCGGCTGAGGAACAAAGTGTGCTTCTCCTCATGAACGGTCTCGAAGGCCTCCCGGTGATCCAAGCTGATGAGAGTCGACTCTTCAATGCCATCTATAACCTGGTCAATAACGCCATACCGGAAACACCGGCCGGGGGATCTGTTACTGTCCAGGGTCGAACCGAGGAGGGAGGGGAAACCATCATGGTGTCTGTCATTGATACAGGAAAAGGCATGTCCCCTGAAGCGAGAGAAAGCCTTTTTACCTATCAAGCGATCAGCCGAAAAGTCGGTGGAACGGGATTGGGAACAAAGATTGTGAAGGATGTTATTGATGCACATGGTGGCCATATCGAGGTGGAAACCGAGCTGGGCAATGGAACCTCGTTTCATATCACCTTACCAGTGAATGGACCGGTGATTCGCACCTTGCCAATGGTGATTCCTTGAATGAAAGAAGATTGATCGTCAGGAAGATTCAAATTTACCGTGAGTAACGAGGTCATGCGGGAAGAGTTACAAGGGTGGGTGACCCCGGCAGGGTTTTGAGGAATGTCCTAGAGGTATTCTTACCTTGATCAACGCGAGGAACAAAATGAATGTGCTCCATGTGGCGACCCTTAACCAACCGATCAGGAATGATTTGGGATACGGTCCTATTGAAACGGTGGTCTATAACCTCGATAAAGGATTGCATGAATTAGGGCACCGTTCGATTGTGGCCTGTTCAGGTGATTCTCAGGTTACTGGAGAGCAGTGCACCACCATTGAAAAAAGCTTCAGTGAGTATTGCACTGACCATACACTGGTAAAGCAGGAAATCATGAACCGGCATTTGTCCATATCACTTCAACGAGCGAAAAGAGGTGATGTTGATATCATTCATCTGCATGATGCGGACATGGCCGAATTTATGTTTAGCCGGGTGCGCCTGTGTCCTGTTCCTCTCGTCATGACGCTTCATGTGCCTGCAGATGATCACCGAGGATTTACGCGATGGAATGACACCCTTCTGTCCACTTCCCTTGCCTATTTTGTGCCAATTAGTGAATTCCAGAAATCGCAGCATAAGGGAATAATCAATGGGCAGAAGGTGATCCATCATGGGATTGATGTAGAAGCTTATCCATTGGTTGTTCATCCCTGTAAACACGACTATTTGTTCTCGATTGGAAGAATCACCCCCGATAAAGGTCAAGATAAGGCCATTGACGTGGCCAAAAAGTCAGGCTCAAGACTGATCCTGGCCGGCAATGTCCAGAACAAAGTCAAAGACCGCGAATTTTTTAGGAAATTACAATATTCATTTGATTTGGTGGTGGACGCGAATCAACCCTTCACCTCAAGCGATTATTACGAACAGGTCATGAAGCCTATTCTGGATTCGGATAAGCAGATCATCTTTATCGGAGAAGTGAATAGCGATCAGAAAAAGCTATGGTATCAACATGCACGGGCGACACTCTTTCCTATTCAATGGGGGGAACCGTTTGGGCTCGTGCTGATTGAATCGATGGCTTGCGGCACGCCTGTACTGGCCTTTGATAAAGGGGCAGTGCCTGAAATTGTCGTTCATGGAAAAACCGGTTTTGTCGTGGATACCATCGATCAAATGACAAAGGCGGTGAAAGCCATCCACATTCTTGACCGGAGTGACTGTCGTCGGCATGTGAAAGCCCACTTCTCAATCGCCAGTATGGCTGGAAAATATGTTGACCTGTATCAGCGGATTGTGGATGAAAGGACGTTATGCCTAAAGACATTCCCGTCAGTAACGGGTCTTTCCTCCTAAACTTTGATTCGGATTATCAGATCCGTGACGTGTATTTTCCGTTCATTGGGCAGGAAAATCATTCAAGCGGCCATCCCTTTCTTTTCGGAGTATGGGCAGATGGGCGTTATTCAGGAATGGGCCCGGAATGGCGGAAAGATTTACGTTATCAAAATGGGAGTCTTGTCACCGAAGTTTTACTGAAAAATGAGGCATTGGACTTAAAGCTTCGATGCTCGGATGTGGTGGATTTTGAATTAAACATCTACATCAAGAAAATCGAAATAACCAATCTTCAAGATAGGCCTCGCCAAATCCGACTCTTTTTCAGTCATGACTTTAACCTCTATGGTCATGACATCGGAGGTACGGCCTATTTCGATCCCCGGACCTGTGCCATCATTCATTATAAAATTCACCGGTATTTTCTGATGAGTTGTTGGGCACATGATCAATGGGGTGTGCAACATTTTGCCTGTGGGAAACGGGCGGCCTCCGGAAGCTTGGAGAATGTTCAAGGGATGGAGAGTGGAGAGTTGAATGGGGAAGCCTCCGCCTGGGGCTCACCGCATTCTACGCTTGGGATTTGGCTGGAGTTGCCTGCGAAGGGCAGCACCATCGCCTATTATTGGATGGTGGCGGGCACCACCTATCCCGAAGTCGCTGCACTCAATGGAGATGTCCATCGGATCACACCGGAAGAACTTCTCAAGCGCTCGTCGAAGTATTGGAAAACCTGGATTCATAAAGACTCTTTAGAGATTCAGGGGCTTCCGAAATCTGTGACGGACGTGTTTAATCGAAGTCTCCTGATCTTACGAACACAAATTGATAATGGTGGGGCTATTATTGCTGCCAATGATTCGGATATCGTTCGATTTGGCAAAGATACGTATTCGTATATGTGGGGGCGTGATGGCGCATTTGTGGCCGCCGCGTTAGCCAAGGCCGGGTACTCACATGTGTGTATGAAATATTTCGACTTCTGCGCCCGAGTGTTATCGGAGGAAGGGTATTTATTTCAACATTATAATCCTGACGGCTCTCTGGCCAGTAATTGGCATTCCTGGTTAGTTGCTGGGCAAGAGGTCCTTCCCATTCAAGAAGACTCAACTGCGTTGACGATTTGGGCATTGTGGATTCACTACGAAAGTTTGAGAGACATCGAATTCATCAGGCATCTCTATGGCCCACTCATTAAAAAAGCGGCTGACTTTTTAGTCACGTATCGAGACCCTCAAACTTTGTTGCCGTTACCGTCCTATGATTTGTGGGAAGAGCGGTATGCCCTTCATGCGTATTCGGTGGCCTCCGTAATTGCCGGTCTCAGGGCTGCCGCCAATTTTGCCAATCTCTTTCAGGATACTGCATTAGCTGAAAAGTATCATTCCGTGGCTGATGAAATGAAGGAGGGGGTAACTCACCATCTTTACCATAATGGCCTCAACCGATTTGCTCGTTCGGGTACCAGGATAGAGGGCGGCTATCAACTTGATGAAGTCACGGATATCAGCCTTTTGAGTTTAGCTACGCTCGGCGTATTGAATCCACACGACCCGAGAATGACGGCCACAGCTAAGGCCGTTCGTGAGGAGCTTTGGCTTAAGACGGCTATTGAAGGTTGCGCCAGATACCAGGGCGATGTTTATCAGCGTGCAGAGGATAGCCCAACAGATATTCCCGGAAATCCATGGTTTATTTCCACACTCTGGCTTGCAGAATATGCCATCGATCAAGCAGAGAATCAGCAGGAGCTGCAAGCGGCTCTGCCGTACCTTGAATGGTGCGGACGCAATGCCCTGCCGTCCGGGGTCCTGGCCGAACAGGTTCACCCCGTCACGGGTTCCCCTCTTTGTGTGTCCCCTCTGACTTGGAGTCATTCCGCTTTCGTGTGGACGGTCTTACGATATACAGAAAAGGCTAAGGGGTTTCTACAATAACAGGGCTGTCACTTCAGCCAGACCAGTCTGTCACGCTGTGGTTGATTCATATTGAAATGATCCAAAGAAGTGGCTAGCTGCCTTCAAGAGAATAGCCATTTTCCCTTCCACCCTTGAGAATAACGATCCCGCCCGTTTTGAGAGCACGCCTGCCTCAAACTTTATCAATATATGAAGAATTCTTCATTTCCTTTTCATGGTCTCTTAATGTTGATGAGATATTCTGAATTGATGAAACGATCTGCTAAAGGCTATGGAAGAGTCCGGAACGTGCCTTATTGCTTTCAATGTGAGTTTTCTCTGAATTTGAGATGTGGTAGTGTTCATTATTCAGGGTTCGGAACCGATCAGATGGGATAGGAGATATTCGGTGAAAAATTGCCCTCACACCGCACTTCGGTTCTGGTTGATGGTATGGGTTCTTACTCTACCCCTCGTGCACATTCATCCTGAAGTGGATCATGCGTATGGCATGTCCGGTCATGTTCACGGGGGGACTTACCATTCCATCCTCGTCCAAACCCCTGTCCATGCTCACCAAGGGTATGATCAAGAAGAGCATCATCATGATGGGTTCTTTGCTCCGGAAGCTCATGGTGAATCCCAACAGGATCCATTCCATGGGTTTGAGGAAGCCACATACGGTTTTTCGGTCCTCAAACCAACCCTGGACCCAGAGGCCGATAAATCTGATATTTCTCAAGATCTTGTTACAGAGACCATCCATGCTCTCGCGTATGTCGCACATCCTTCAGGAAATGCTGCTGCATTTGAATGCCAACATGTTTCCATTCCTCCCCTTACCCTATCTCCACGCGCACCGCCTGTTCTTTCCATTTAAGTTCAATGGGTTCCTGAAATCATAGGCAATTGGTCTGAGGGTTGGAGCCCAGCAATACCCATTCCTAAATGTAGTGGTGTAAGTTTTTGGTGACTTTTTCCCTTACCCTCTCCCTTTCCTTTAAAGGGATGGGGAGTCGGAAGGGGAGGGCCGATCCGAAAGGTGTGAGTTGAATATGTACAGTATTTTTCTTCTTCTCGTGTTGTTGCTTTCGGGATGTTCTGAACAATCGGAGCCTGTTAAGGAAATCCAATCCGAAAGGGTGGGAATTCCTGAAACCTCTCTTCCTCATTCCTTGCAGCTGACGGCCTCGGCTCAAGCACGAATCAAGAGCGCACCTGTTGAGAAACGATTGCTCTCTCAGGCCATTGTGGCTCCAGGCAGTGTGGCATTGGATCTTGGAAAAATGGCAAAGGTGTCATCTCGGTTGGAAGGGCAGGTGGAGGAGGTGTTTGTTCAGTTGGGAAAGCAGGTGAAAGTGGGTGATCCTTTACTCGCCATTGGGAGTCTTAAGCTCGATGAATTGGTGCAGGAATTTTTGGTTTCAAAAGTTCAGGTGGACCTGCGTCTCGCCAACTATGAAAGAACGAAGAAACTTCATGACGAGCAAATTGTGTCTGAACGCCGCCTGATGGAAGATCGAGCGCAGTACTATGAGGCCCAAGCAGTCAATCAGCATGTCACTGAAAAACTTCAGAATATGGGGTTGTTAAAGAAAGATCTTGATGAGCTTCTGCACAGTCATACGATGGAGGGGCACCGGTACATCATTAAAGCGCCGCTATCCGGAACGATTTCGGAACAAACCGTGGTGCTGGGTCAGGGAATCCGGGCTGGCGATCATCTTTTTGAGGTGGTGGATGTTCGGAAAGTCTGGGTCTTTGCCAATCTTCCCATCGAACAGGCTCAGCGTTTTAACAAGGGGGATCGTGGAATCATCCTTGCCAAGGGGAGACAGCCCATCGAGGCTCCGTTGGCTTATATCGCCCCCGTTGCTGATAAAGAGACGTTGACTATTCAACTTCGTTTTGATGTCGATAATCGGCAGGGTTTATTGAAGCCTTATGAATATGTCGAAGTACGTTTAGAGGAAGGGGAAGGTTCCATTTTGGCCATTCCCGTGACTGCGCCAATCATGGTCGAAGGTGTACGGGGGGTGTTCGTAAAAGATGGAGACGACTACCGGTTTACTCCCGTGACGCTTGGTCAAGAAAGTGATGGCTGGGTTGAGGTGATGGATGGGATGAAGGCAGGAGATGAAGTTGTGACCGAAGGGGTTTTTGATCTGAAAAACGCCTTACTGAAAGATTCGATTGCTGGTGAATGAGGGGAAATGATGTTCCTCTCCTTTTGTCAGAAGGCGGTAGGGAGGTGCCCTCTTGTTGCCATTGAGACCTGAACACCACAATGGTTTTTGGTGTTGTCGAATCTGTACCCCACCTAGCCCCCTCTTACAACCGGGAAGAATAGTCCGTTAGGTGAACAACAAATAATATACATGGAACGTCTTTTAATCCTTTCTCTCCGTTATCGCTTCTTCACTCTGGTGACGCTTCTTCTGGTTGTCGGTCTGGGTGTGTTTTCGTTAGGGAAATTGCCCATTGATGCGGTGCCGGATCTCACGCCCGTGCAAGTCCAGATTTTGACTCGGGCGCCAGCCCTCGGTCCTGTGGAAGTCGAACAATTTGTCACCTTTCCCATCGAAACACATGTAAGCGGCCTACCCGGGCTTAAGGAGCTGCGCTCGATTTCGCAATATGGAATTTCCGTGGTGACGGCCATTTTTGAAGATGGCTTAGATCTGTATTTTGTTCGTCAACTCGTGAATGAACGCCTGGCTGTGGCTGTGGAACAGATCCCTTCAGAATATGCCAGGCCTATGATGGGGCCGCTCACGACGGGACTTGGGGAGGTGTATCAGTTTACGCTTCGCGGCGAAGGGTATAGCCCCATGGAGTTACGCACCATGTTGGAATGGGATATCGGGCGTCGCCTTCGTTCCGTCCCCGGCGTGGTCGAAGTGAATATCTGGGGCGGGCGGGAAAAACAATTTCAGGTCATGGTGGATCCTAAAACATTACTCGCCATGAAGATTTCGCTTAAAGATATTTATCAGGCCTTAGAACACAACAACGCCTTGGCCGGTGGTGGGTATATTGTGCACGAACGGGAACAATTCCTTATTCGAGGGGAAGCTATGGCCAAGGGTGTGAAGGATCTTGGAGACATCCTCGTAACACATGCGCCTGGCGGCATTCCAATTTTCATCAAAGATGTGGCCCTCGTACAAGAAGGTGCGAATCTGAGAATCGGTGCCGCGACCAGGATGGGGGAGGGTGAAACGGTTATTGGGATGGTCCAGATGTTGGCTGGCGGCAATGCCCAGCTCCTGCTTGAAGAAATTAAAGCGCGGGTAAAAGAAATTCAAGCGACCTTGCCGGCCGGTGTCGTCATCGAGCCGTACTATGATCGTTCAATTTTTGTTACCCACGTCATTCGCACGGTTCAAAACAACCTTTTAGAAGGCGGGTTGCTGGTGATTGCGGTGTTATTTCTATTTTTAGGAAATTTTCGGTCAGGTCTAATTGTGGCGGCCGCCATTCCTATCTCTATGCTGATTGCCTTTACCGGTATGCTCAAGGCGGGTATTTCCGGGAATCTTATGAGTCTAGGGGCCATTGATTTTGGATTACTCGTGGATGGATCTGTCGTCATGATCGATAACATTCTTATTAAATTGAACAGTCTCAAAGATCGTTCTATTCAGGGCAGAGCTCAGGCTATCCAGGATGCGGCCAGAGAAGTGATTCGGCCTATCACGTTTGCGATGGCCATTATTATTGTGGTGTATCTTCCTATTGTCACGCTCACCGGAGTTGAAGGAAAAATGTTTCGTCCAATGGCGTTCACCGTCATTTTTGCCCTGATCGGATCACTTCTCTTTGCCGTGGCCGCTGTGCCCACCCTGGCATTTTGGTTCGCAAAAATCCAACCTCATCATGAAGGAACCTGGTTGACTCGATCCCTACGTTCCCTCTATGACCCTTGTCTTCGGTTCTCGATGCACAACCCGCTGATTGCCTCCGGTGTCGCAATTATCTTGTTTGTGGGGAGCCTCTTCATCGGCACTTCTTTGGGTGTTGTCTTTATGCCGCGTTTGGATGAAGGTGACCTGGCGATTCAGGTCTGGCGTTTGCCAAGCGTCTCTCTCGATGAATCTGTTGCGACGGCTCTGCAGGTTGAACAACGCCTGCTGCAATTCCCAGAGGTGCTGAATGTAGTGTCCCGAACGGGAAGCCCTGAGGTTGCGACCGATCCTATGGGTATTGAGCTTTCAGATGTCTTTGCGATTTTACAACCCAAGAGCGAGTGGGTGAGCGCTGAGACCAAAGAAGAACTGATCGAAAAAATGCAACAGGCCATCATGGAATCGGTGAATGGGGTTGGCCTTGGGTTTACCCAGCCTATTGAAATGCGGTTTAACGAATTGATTGCCGGGACTCGCTCTGATATTGCCGTAAAAATATTCGGCCAGGATCTTTCGGTTCTCCGCACCTATGCGGAAAAGGTGGCAACTGTTTTGCGGGACATTCCGGGGGCGGAGGATGTCAAAATCGAACAGGTGGCAGGCGTTCCGCGAATTCGAGTGATCGTTGATCGTGATCAGATTGCTCGATATGGCATTACGGCTGATGATGTGTTGAGCTATGTGCAAACTGCGAGGGCTGGCCAACATGTCGGGACCATTTTCGAGGGGGAACGTCGTTTTGCCCTCGTGGTTCGTCTGCGGGATGAATCCGCAGAAAGTCCGTCTGCCATCGGAAATCTTCTCATTCCAACGCCGCATGGTGAATTGGTTCCCCTTTCGCGTATTGCACAGGTTGTAGTGGATGAAGGACCCGCCCAGATAAGTCGGGAAAACAACCACCGTCGGATCGTCGTGGAAACGAATATCCGTGGTCGAGATTTGGGTAGTTTTATGGTTGACGCGCAACAGACTCTTCACGAACGGGTCTCCCTTCAGCCAGGGTATTATCTTGAATGGGGTGGTCAGTTTGAACATTTGGAACGAGCCACCCAACGCCTCGCTCTTATTGTTCCGGTCACGTTGCTCCTGATTATGGGCATACTCTCTCTGATTTTTGGTACGCTTCGTCCGGCTTTCCTTATATTTCTGAATGTCCCCTTAGCCTTGTCAGGCGGGATCTTGGCCTTGTGGATGCGAGGGTTGCCACTCAGTATCTCGGCGATTATCGGTTTCATTGCGTTGTTCGGTATCGCTGTTTTGAACGGAGTGGTCTTGGTTTCACGAATTCGAACGTTAGAAGAACAAGGGGTTTCCGTCGAGCAAGCGGTGACCCAGGGCGCGTTCGATCGTTTGCGCCCTGTCCTCATGACGGCATTGGTGGCCAGTTTGGGGTTTCTTCCCATGGCTCTGGCGACCACGATGGGTGCCGAAGTTCAACGGCCGTTGGCTACCGTCGTAATAGGCGGGTTAGTTACCTCGACTGCTTTGACCTTGTTAATCATTCCAGCCGTGTATCGATATTTTTGCCCGAGGAGATACGATGAACCGAACCCAATCGCGTAATGTCTTTTGTGCCGTTTTGTTTCAGATCCTCATCGGATCCGCCTGTCTGTGGGACATGAGTGAGAGTGAGGTCTGGGGCGAAGAGGGCCCCACCCGATCCTATAGCCTACAAGAAATCATCGACTTGACGCTCATTCATCATCCCACTATTGAATTGGAAAAAGGCTTCCTTGACCAAAAGGCCGGGGAAGAACGAACCACACATCAGTATCCCAATCCGACCTTGGGCCTACAAGGTGGTCGTGGTCAAATCCTCGATCCTACGGGTCGGACGATTTTTGAACGATACATTTCGCTGAGTCAGCCTCTGGAATGGCCTGGTATGCGTACCGCCCGGCAAGAAGCTGCGGAGGCTGATGTGCGAAGTGCGCAATCCAATGTTGAAATGGCGGTAGTGAATGTGAAGGCGAGCGTGAAGCGAACCTTTTATGAATTATTGTTGGCTGAAACAGAAGCTGCCCTGGCCTCTCGACTTTTGCAGACTGGGACAAATCTTGAAGCCGCCGTGAAGCGTCGCGTGGAATCCGGTGAAGCTCCTCCATTTGAAGGCGTGAAAATGAAGGTGGAATTATTGCAAATACAAAAACACGTTGGTCAAACTCAAGGCAAGGTGCGAATCATTAAAGTGACGTTGAATCAACTTGCAGCTGGAAACCTTGGAGAAGCGTTTGTGATCGAGGGAGATTTTGAATCGAAGAAGGCGGAGTGGGATGAGCGGCAATTGATTGAAACCGCCCTGGTGCAGCATCCGGAAATACGAAAGTTTCAACAACTCATTGAAGCCGCCAATTCTCAATATGAACAAGAGCGACAGGCTCGAATGCCTAATGTGACCCTGAGCGGGTCATATCAGCGTGATGCGGGTCGAGAAGGGTTTGTCGGGGGCCTTTCTGTGCCTTTGCCGGTGTGGCATCAGCGACAGGGAGATTTGGCGAGGGCTCTAGGTCTTCGCCGTCAGGCGGAAGCGAATCTTCAACAAGCCAAGCTTGTACTCAAACGTGGAATTGCGGAGCAAGTGCAAATTTCAAAAACCGCTTTATCCAACATTCAGACGTTTGAACAAGGCCTATTAACGCAGGCCAGGGAGGCTGTTCGGATTGCCGCGACGAGTTTTAAATTTGGGGAAGCCAGCCTGTTAGATGTACTCGATGCCCAACGTGTATTATGGCAAACCCATCGAGGGTATGCCCAAGCCCGGTTTGATTTGGCCATTGCCCTTACCGAACTTGAGCGATTAACTGGGCAAGGGATTTAAGAAAGCTTGGTAGTGTGAAGTTGGTCATGGTGCAAGGGGGTAGGGTGGGGGTGGTCCTGGTGGTTAGGGCGAGGTACCTTGGAAAGCATAGCCTATTTGTTTGAGATTTGATCCCCTACGAGTGGAGCCTGTGGGTGAATCTTTTGATCTGAATCGCATCGGCCTGTAGGTGCATATTCGAGGACTCTTTCTTCTTTAATGTAAAACAGATTATTGCATACAATCCTACTGCTGGAACATGCGATCAAGGCGTCTTCGCCAATGTAATCACCAATGTGGCGTGCTCCGGCCTTGCTCGCGCAGGCCTGGAAGTCATAGCCGTAGGCATAGTTTCGGATTTCAGTCCCATTTTCAGTTTTCGTCCGGAACATCGGTGCTGACTTAAAAAAAGTATGTGTGTCTAATATATTCACTGGGATTCCGGCCCAAGCATCTATGACTTGTTGTGGCACAGAAGGATTGACGGCGCAGGAGGTAGCGGTAGGGAAAATGAGCGCCAGTGCTAACCGCAGGAAACAGAGGTTCACGCCCATCTTGTTGCCACTTGTATTCATATGACCAATTCTTTTTCAGTTTAGGAGGGTGAAACTTTTTTGATTCAAATAGGTTATACGCTTATGAGCCGGTTTTCATTGATTGAGCATGGTCCATGTACAATTGAGATTTTGAATGAACCTTGTTGAAGGGGTCAGAAAAGGGCGATCTCATCCTAAAATGCCAGGGCCAGAGAAAATGATCCTAATACGCCTCGGTCATCAAAATCGTATCCTCCGCCTACGTCAAAATGAAAGGCTCCAAGGTGTAAGCCTAACCCGGCTGTGGGTGTGATACGAGATTTGGCATCTTCTACGTTTTTAAGAGCGCCACCGCGAAGATACAGCACTTCAAGAATTCCTTGTTCAATACCTAAACTCATGACGCGGCTTCTTAATCCTGGTATCAAGGTCTTATTTTTGGTGAGATCCGCGTCCACGCTTACAGTGGTTGAAGAAAAAGGAATGAATGCGACTCCGCCACGTACTTGGGGTCGTAATTTAAACTTGCCGCCACCCGGTGCATTGAAAGAAGGTTTATTCAGATCTTTTCCGACTATTCCTATCTGAAGCCATGAGGTTGGATGAATCATGGCTCCTAGGTCGAGGCCGAAGCGTGTAGTTTTTTTGGAGTTTTTTAATTCATCTGAAATATCGAAACTCTCCTCTGTGTCTTGAACATCAAGCCCTCGACTGTAGGCCGCACCCTGAATCACTTTTCCCGTAATTCCGATGGAAACCATTTTGTCGAATAGGGCATAGGCATACGAGGCCGCGAGTTGACGGGCCTCCAAAAAATTCAGCTGCAATTCTCCATTTACATCTAATTGGCTTCCGGAAACCACGGCTGTTAACGGTGTCGATGTAAAGGAACCCCCAGTGCCCACATCCGAAATATTCAATCCAAAGGCATGATCGCCATAATGGCCTTTGAAATACAGACCGGCGGCGGCAAGAGCCGATAAAGACGCCCCATTTAAATCATTGAGAAGATTTTGTAGCCGGGCTTGATTGGCGGGGGAAATGTCATTGTCATTAATATCATCAATGTCTTCTAATGTCTCCCGTATGTCCAATCGATCAATGCCTTGAGCCGATCCCTGCAATCGAACATCAACCGTTTGGATCAAGGCTAAGCCAGCCGGATTCCAATATGTAGCTAACGAGTCGGTCGTGACGGCTACGCCTGCGCCTCCCATCCCTACGGCTCGTGGACCCACAATGACAAATTCCACGGCGACACTCACCTTTGGCTGTCCGAGGATAAATAAACCGGTTAAACAAAGAAATACAAATGAGCGGGGCAACACCAAATACGCCATGTGTACATCCTTTCTAGCATAAAAAATCAGGCAAAGTTGCAAGCTCAATGAAAAAAATTCTACGAAGACCATATGAAAAATGGTGAGTAAGATCAAGAGAGCGCTCCTCTTGCGTTTTTTTCAGGGGTCTTGTGAGATAGCCAAATCTTGTCAATGTCCCAGGAGTAGGAGATAATGCTTGTACTCACGATGCCTATTCTTCGACCTCCTACATTTTCTTTTCCGGTTTCTCGTCGTGCTTTATTCAAGCTTGGTGGATTGCTCTCTGCCGGGACGATGTTTCCGGGTTGTGATTTGGGGTCGATGTTTGCGGTGCCTCCACGGGATACCGTGTATTTCACGCCTAACGATAAATTCTATCGAGTGAATTACAATGAGGGATCGTACAATTTTACGCGTGACCTGGATGTGGAACAGTGGAAGATGGTGGTCAAGGGTGCAGTTGAAAAACCCATTGTCATGAAATGGCGGGATTTGTTGAATCGAGAGTCCTTCGATCAAGCTGTGACGTTGATGTGTATTGATACTCTGCCTGGTGGAAGCAGTTTGGGCACGGCGATGTGGCGAGGAACCTCTTTGAAAAACCTGTTGAAGGATATTGGTGCAGATGAGGAAACGGCACGGGATGTGATTTTTCGTGCGGCCGATGGCTATCACGATAGTATTCCGTTCTCACGAGCCATGGAAGATGATGTGATGCTCGCTTATTTGATGAATGGGGAGAAGTTGCCGAAAGATCATGGCTTCCCGGTACGGTTAATCGTTCCAGGGTTGTACGGGATTAAAAATGTGAAATGGATTACGGAAATAGAAGTGTATAACGGAGATTATAAGGGGTATTGGCAACAGAAGGGTTGGACGGATGATGGCACGATCCATATTTTTTCGCGTATTGATAGTCCAGGCCATTATCAACCCTTACTGGGGCCTTCCCATCGCCTACGCGGCATTGCCTTTGGCGGTCCGGAAACGATCAGGGAAGTTCAGCTCAGTTTTGATCAGGAAAAAACTTGGGTGAATGCCGAATTGGAGCCTCCGCTTTCCCCCTATACCTGGGTTATTTGGAATTATGATTGGGCGGTTCCCAAGAAGGGGAAACAAATGGTGTCGGTACGCGCTATCGACGTCAAAGGTAAAGTGCAGACTTCGGAAGTGGCACGCCCGCAGCCATCTGGCGCTACGGGACTACATTCCATTGTTCTGAGTGTCGAGAGCGTTTAGGAGGGGGGGACGGGTTTTTTTGCCGTTGTCCGGATAGACAGTTCCTGGAGTTGTTCGGGGGCCACAGAGGAGGGCGCATGTGTCATTAGGCACTGCGCCTTTTGTGTTTTAGGAAACGGAATGGTGTCGCGAATCGATTCCGTTTGCCCCAACAGCATGATCAGTCGATCCAACCCTAAGGCAATTCCGCCATGAGGCGGCGCGCCCGATTCCAGGGCATTCAGTAAAAATCCAAATTTTTCGCGCGCGTCCTCTTTCGTAATTTTCAGTAAATCGAAGACTTTTTCCTGGAGGCGGGGAGAATGAATCCGGATGCTGCCTCCTCCCAACTCAAAGCCGTTTAACACCAAATCATACGCTAACGTTTTTGCTTGTAAGGGCTGGCTGTCCAACAGCGCCGTGTCTTCAGGGTGAGGTGCGGTAAAGGGATGATGGAGGGCCACGTGTCGCTGGCTGGCTTCGTCAAATTCAAACATGGGGAAATCTAATACCCATAATGGTTCCCAGCGAGTGGTCCCAATCAGTTGTAATTCTTCGCCAAGTAACAATCGCAATCGGCCTAATACTTGGTGGGCGACGGCGGCTTGGTCAGCCACAAAAATAAGTAAATCCCCTGGATTTGCGGAGGGAAGAGCATTTCGTAGTGCATCTGTCTTGAGGAATTTGGCAATGGACGAGTCCAGCTGCCCGTCGTCACTGATTTTAACCCAGGCCAATCCTTTGGCCCCAAATTCTTTGGCGGTTTCGATCATATTGTCAATTCGGTTTCTGGTAAAAGCGCCGCCCTTAGGTATCACGAGCCCTTTAACCATTCCTCCGCTTTCGACCGCACGGCGAAACACCTGGAAGTCGCAGGACTTGGCAAATTCACTGAGGTCATGAAGGGGTAAGTCAAATCGAAGATCAGGTTTGTCCGTCCCATAACGCCCCATGGCTTCTTCATAGGTTAGACGGGGAAACGGTGTTGGAAGATCTATCTGTTTCGTTTCTTTAAATATGAGTCTGATCAAGTCTTCAATGAGCTGGATGATATCTTCACGATCGACGAAGGACATCTCAAGGTCGATTTGGGTAAATTCCGGTTGGCGATCCAGTCGAAGGTCTTCGTCGCGAAAACATCGGGCAATTTGGAAATAGCGATCAAGGCCGCCAATCATCAAAATTTGCTTGAAGAGTTGTGGTGATTGTGGAAGGGCGAAAAACTCACCCGGATTGACCCGGCTTGGAACGAGGTAATCTCGTGCACCTTCGGGGGTACTTTTTGTGAGAATCGGGGTTTCTACTTCCAGGAACTGTTGTTCATGGAGATACTCCCGCGTGAGGTGCGAGACCTGGCTCCGAAGAGAAAGGAGTTGTTGCATTCTGGGCCGACGAAGATCCAGGTAGCGATGTTCCAGTCTCAGGGATTCTGAGGTGTGGACATCATCTTCAACAGAAAAGGGCAGGGGGGTCGCTTCATTGAGCAGTTCGAGGGTTTCAGCTCGGATTTCAATCCCTCCGGTGGGAATGGTGGGATTCTTTGATTCTTCCGGCCGTGCCGTCACTTTTCCTGTAACCGCAATGACATATTCGTTTCTCAGTCGATCGGCAATGGTATGAAGGGTGGGGTTTTCTTCAGAATCGAAAACGAGTTGGGTTACCCCATATCGATCGCGAATATCGATGAAAATCACGCCGCCATGATCCCGGCGGCTGGCAACCCACCCGGCAAGGGTAACCGTGCGGCCGACATGTGTGGTGGAGAGCTCTCCACACTGATGTGAGCGTTTCACGAGAGAGCTCCGCCTAGTGTTCTTAGATATTTCATCATGAGTTGTATGGCCGTGGCTTGCATAGCTGCTCCGTCAGAAAGGAAGAATTTAATGAATTTTCGTCGATGATCTTCGTGGGGCTCGTTGGGTACTGGGCGTTGCTCTTGGACTTTTGGGTTTCGGCCTCACCCTTTTGAGTGTTGGGCGAGACGGCGTATCTGTTGTCGCTAATAAGTGCCGAAGGTCATTGGCTTCATTGTCGGTCAAGTATCGCGATTTGCCCGGTAAAAGTTTCCCTAAATTCAGGGGGCCAAATTGAATGCGTTTTAATCGTATGACAGGATGACCGATGTGCTCGAACATACGTTTAATTTGGTGTTTTCTGCCTTCGTGAATAGTGATCTCAATCCAGGAGTTGGCTTGAAGCTTTCCAGCTTTTTTGACTTTTGCTGGCGCGGTCTGGCCATCTTCTAAGGTCACTCCACGACGAAGTTGTTGGAGGTGGGATTCCTCCAGCACGCCTTTGACTTTTACGAGATAGGTTTTTTGAACATGATAGGTCGGGTGGAGACAGGCTTGGGCGATATCCCCGTTATTCGTGAGTAGCAAGAGCCCCTCACTGTCCCAATCGAGCCGGCCAACCGGAAATAAACGTATAGATGGTTTGGGCATGAGTTGTTTGATCGTCGGGCGGCCATCGGGATCATGTAACGTGGAGAGATAGCCCACCGGCTTATTCAGCATGACAAACATATCCGGGAGCTTGGTCTTGAGATGGCGACCGTTGACTTTAATATGATCATGCAGGGGATCAACTTTGGTTCCCAGAGTCATGACGGTTTCACCGTTGACGGTGACGAGCCCTTGTCGAATAAAGTCTTCCGCCTTTCTCCTGGACGAAATCCCTGAACTGGCAATTATTTTTTGTAAGCGAACCAGTTGGGTATCAGCCGTCATCATTATTCCCACTCAATGGTTGCGGGTGGTTTGGAGCTGATATCGTACGCGACGCGGTTGACTCCGTGTACTTCATTAATGATCCGATTGGACATTTTAGCGAGTACGGGGTGAGGGATGTCTGCCCAGTCGGCGGTCATGCCATCGGTGCTGGTGACGGCTCGAATTGCCACGACAAATTCATAGGTTCGTTGGTCACCCATAACGCCAACCGTTTGTATGGGTAGCAACACTGCAAAGAATTGCCAAATGTCTCTGGATAACCCTGCTTGCTCTATTTCTTCACGAACTATGGCATCGGCATCGCGAAGGATGGTTAAGCGTTCTGCCGTCACTGCACCCAGAATTCGAATAGCCAAACCTGGCCCGGGAAAGGGCTGCCTCCAGACAATATGTTCAGGCAATCCCAATTCTAAGCCTAATTGACGAACCTCATCTTTAAAAAGCTCTCTGAATGGTTCAATCAATTTAAATTTCATTCGTTTGGGGAGGCCGCCTACATTATGATGGGTTTTGATGGTCGCTGAGGGTCCGTTGACGCTGAGGCTTTCGATCACATCGGGATAAAGAGTCCCTTGAACGAGAAAATTGACAGCCCCCATCGTCGCGGCTTCATATTCGAACACCTTAATGAATTGGCGCCCGATCGTTTTTCGTTTCCGTTCAGGGTTGGTGGTGCGTCCCAATGCGGAAAGAAACGTTGAGGCATGATCGGCAATCCGAACCGGAAGGTGATAAGAGGAGTCAAACGTGGTGGCGAGTTGGGACACTTCATCCTTACGCATAAATCCGTTATCGATGAAGAGACACGTGAGTTGATTACCAATCGCCCGGTGAACGAGGACCGCTGCGACGGTCGAATCCACGCCTCCACTAAGCGCGCAGATCACTTTTCCCTGTCCGACGGTTTGGCGGATCTCGGCAACGGCCTGGTCAATGAAGGAGCCCATGGTCCATGTTGGCTTACATTGGCAAATCTGACAGACGAAGTTTTTGAGGATGGTTGATCCGTGTTCTGTATGGACTACTTCCGGGTGAAATTGAATGCCAAATAATTTTTGATCGCCATCCACGCTCTTCATGGCCGCAATGGGTGCATGCGCGGTGTGGGCAATGGTATGAAAGCCTGCGGGGAGGTGTTGGACGGCGTCACCATGTGACATCCATACCGGAAAAGATTTTTTCCTCTTGATTCCCTTGAAGAGATCGTCAGCGTTATCAATCTGGAGGTTGGCCCGGCCAAATTCCCGTTTGGGTGTGGAATGGACCGTTCCGCCGCAATGATGGGCGATAAGTTGCATTCCGTAACAAATCCCTAAAACCGGGATTCCTATTTTGAAAATTTTGCTATTTAGCTTTGGCGCCTTCGCATGTGTGACGCTGGCTGGACCACCGGAAAGAATGAGGCCCTTTGGCTGGTGAGTTAGAATATCTTGAACTGGCGAATGAGCGGGGAGGATGACCGAGAAGACATGGAGTTCTCGAATCCGCCGTGCGATGAGTTGTGTGTATTGTGATCCAAAGTCGAGGATGACAATGGTATCTTGATGGGAGTGCATAGGCGTCACGCAGGTACATAAGATTGGATGTCCTCAGTGAGGTATCGAATCTTAGTCAGCCCGATAATTCGGGGCCTCCTTCGTAATAATGACATCATGCACATGGGCTTCGCGAAGACCAGCAGCGGTAAGCCGCAAAAATCGTGCGTCACGTTGTAATTCAGGAATCGTTCGGCAGCCGCAATACCCCATTCCTGCTTTAAGTCCGCCGACCATTTGGTAAATCAGGCCGGATAGGTTTCCTTTATAGGGAACTCGCGCTTCAATCCCCTCGGGAACAAGTTTTGATGTCTCGCGCCCTTCCTGGAAGTACCGATCTTTTCCCCCACGTTCCATGGCACCTAATGACCCCATGCCGCGATATTCTTTATAGGTTCGCCCCTGATACAACACCGTTTCACCTGGGGATTCTTCTGTGCCGGCAAACAGGGAGCCAATCATGACGGACGAGGCTCCTGCGGCTAAGGCTTTGGTAATATCGCCGGAATATTTGATGCCTCCGTCTGCAATGAGTGGAACTCCATGGTCTTTGGCCACACTGGCACAATCGGCCACGGCGGTCAGCTGTGGAACACCGGCTCCTGAGACGATTCGGGTGGTACAGATTGATCCCGGGCCAACGCCGACTTTTATGGCATCAGCGCCTGCCTCTATAAGGTCTTGTGTGGCTTCAGCGGTTGCCACATTTCCAGCAATGAGTTCGAGGTTGGGATATTGCGCTTTTATGGCTTTAACCTTGTCGAGGACTCCCTGTGAGTGGCCGTGTGCCGTATCAACGACGACGACATCAACCCCTGCTTTTATGAGACGTTCCAAACGGTCTTCCACATCAGGCCCGGTTCCGACGGCTGCACCGACTCGTAGGCGGCCGTGCTCATCTTTACAGGCAAAGGGATATTTAATCTTTTTTTGAATATCCTTAATGGTAATCAGCCCTTTTAATTCAAATTGGTCATTCACCACTAACAATTTCTCAATGCGGTGTTCATGGAGGATGGCCTGGGCTTTTTCGAGGCTGGTACCCTCTGGAGCGGTGATGAGTTTGTCCTTAGTCATGGCCTGGCTAATTTTGAGATCCATGCGATTTTCAAATCGGAGATCGCGATTGGTTAAAATTCCCACCAATTTTTTCCCTTGGGTCACGGGGATTCCGGAAATGCGATAGGTGGCCATGAGATGATGGGCATCACGGATGGTATGGTCGGGTGATATGGTGATAGGAGACAGTATCATGCCACTTTCAGATTTTTTGACCTTATCCACTTCTGCGGCCTGACTATCGGGAGGCAGGGCACGGTGGATGATTCCCATCCCACCTTCACGGGCTAAAGCAATGGCTAAGCGTCCTTCTGTCACCGTATCCATGGCTGCGCTGATGACTGGGATATTGATGCGGAGACGGCGAGTTAATTGAGTGGCGGTTTCTACGTCGTTGGGGACGATGTTGGAGCGGCGAGGTGTTAACACCACATCATCGAAGGTGAGTCCGACTCGTAATTGTTGCTCCCACATAATTAAGATTAGTCGATTGGTAGAAGGTTAAGTAACCGTTTAGCTAAGGGATTTGGATCGGAAAATACGCACCATCATAAATTGCTGGAGTCGTGTCGTCAATTTGTCGAATGTCGACCTACAAACGGTCAACGAAAGGTCAGGAGTTCTTGTTTGTCACTCAGATGAATTCGTGTGGAGTATCCGATGTTGTGTTGGCCTGGGTTCCCCTAGAAACTCAGGCCAACGCTCATCTTTGGGCTTTGGTGACTCGGGCGAGGTCACCAAAGTTGCGAGTGGTCGTTACTCGGCTGCTTCTGGGATAAAGGCCAATGATTCCTCTTCCTGGAAGTGGTCCTCTGCTTCTTCAGCCGGCATGAACTCTTGAACCCGCATATTGCCACTGTCCACGGCAAAAACATGTCCGCGGCTATCGACGCCGATTCCATAGGGGAAGTTGAATTGCCCTTGATTGGTCCCAAATCCGCCCCATTGCGTTATGAAGTTGCCGTCCCGGTCGAATTTTTGTAATCGTTGATTGCCGGTATCACTGACGAAGACATCTCCTGCTTCATCAATGGCAATTCCCCATGGGGAACGGAATTGCCCTGGCTCTTGTGCTTGAGCGCTACTGGCATGTCCGGGGCCGATGCCTCCTCCCCATTTCGTAAGCAACTGGGGAAGAACGTTTGAGCTAGTATCGAATTTCTGTACGCGGTGATTGCCCATATCCACCACATAGACGGTTCCGTCTGTTTGATCTACGGCAATTCCTCGAGCAAAGTAAAACTGGCCGTCGTTATTGCCAAAACTGCCCCATTGCATGATGAATTCGCCCGTGTCATCGAATTTTTGGACACGGAAATTGGCGCTGTCGACCACATAGAGATACCCGCGAACACGATCGACGGCCACGCCCCATGGAGCATTGAATTGGCCTTCTCCATTTCCACGTGAGCCCAACTTCATCATGTAATGACCGAGTTTGCCGTCGAATTTTTGGACCCGATGATTGTTCGTATCCGCCACGTAGACATTCCCGTTCGCATCACATGCAATGCCGGTCGGATTGTTGAAGTTGCTGTTTGCCGAGCCGAAATTTCCCCATAAGAGAATGAAGTTTCCGTTTCGGTCAAATTTTTGAATTCGATTATTTCCGTTGTCCACGACAAAAATGGAACCCTGTCGGTCAATGGTCAGCCCATACATAGGACTAATAAATTCTCCTCCATGAAGCAGGGATGCTCCACGTCCGGCTTTTCCCCATTTCGTAACACAGATATATCCGGAAGTGTTGAGAAGAATGCTGGAACTGGCAGGGACGGAAACGTTGTTGTTGGCATCTTTGAACCAGACATAGGCCGTTTTGGTGCCATCTCCGGGAGATGTGGTAAATGGGATGGTGGCGCCGAATTTTTGTTCCGGTTCGACCTCCACCCATCCTGGCATGGTGGCACTTGGGGTCATGGGGTTCTCGGAAATGAAGTAGGCAGCCACTCCACTATCGACGTCTTTGGCGGAAATTGTCGCCACCATATCGGGGCTATTGGTCATATACGATCCATGGTTGAGGACAATGTCAGGATTCTGGGGAGCTGCGATATCAATAAGGACGGGAATCGCAGTTTGTTCCTCTGACAGCTGACTTTCCGCTTCATCCTCGGTTACGGCGGTAAGGGCATAGAAATACGGGGTATTATTGGTCAGGCCACTATGAATATAGGGGGTGGTCACTCCTTCAATTTTCGTGGAGGTTTCAAGCGTAAGATTGGGTTCGGTACTGAAATATAAGTTGTAGCTAACGGCATCCGGTAATTCTAACCAGCTGAGAATATTTTCTGTATCACCCGGCTTGACGGCCAAATTAATTGGGGTGGAGAGGTCGGCTGCGTCAGGTTTTTCTTGCTTGCCGCGCTGTAATTCCTCTTCTGTTGGTGCAAATTTTGTTAATCGATGATTTCCACTATCGATGACATACACATACCCTTCCTTATCAATAGCGATTCCTGAAGGGAAGTTTAGTTGCCCTTCGGTAAGACCGCGGTTTCCCCAAGAGCAAAGATATGTTCCATTTGGTTCAAATTTCTGGACTCGGTGATTCCCACTGTCCACGACATAAATATAACCCAATGGGTCGCAGGCGACGCCCCAGGGGGATTTGAATTGGCCTGGGGCATTGCCTTCTTTGCCCCATTTCAAAAGAAAATTACCACGGGAATCGAATTTTTGGATTCGATGATTCCCTTCATCAGCGACGTAGATATTGCCGACGAAATCTACGGCAAGCCCTCTCGGGTAAAAGAAGGCCCCATCGTATCCGCCATCTCGGCCCCATGTGAGAACCGGTGTGCCATCGGCCAGAAACTTTTGTACCCGGGCATTGCTTGTATCGGACACAAACAAATTGCCCTGTGAATCAGTCGTGATACCCCATGGCACATCAAATTTCCCTGCTTCAGCCCCTCTCCAGGCAAATCCAAATTTCCCCCAGGCATTAATAATATTGCCTTCTGAATCAAATTTTTGGATTCGGTTATTGCCGCTGTCGGCAACATAGACGTCGCCTTCCGGAGACGTGGCAATACCCCGTGGGTAATAAAAACTTCCCTCGACGGAATCAGGCTCTTCTCCCCAACGGGCGATAAATTTCCCAGATTTGTCAAATTTTTGAATGGAATGATTATCGGTATCACCGACATAAATGTTTCCGTCTTTGTCTACGGCAATGCCGGTGGGCGATTTGAATTCACCCTCATCAACACCCTCACAGCCAATTTGCATGACTGTCAGGTAAGGTGAGGGAATAGACATGACTTCTTCGGAAATGGGACTTTCTCCCCCTTCCGTCACCACTGATATGGCGTAGTGGTAACAAAGGTTATTGGCCAAATCATTATGGATATAGGGCGAAGCTACCCCTTCAATGCAATTGGCTGTGTCTTTTTTGATGCCGACAATGGGGATGAAATCTTCTTGGGAGGCAATGGGCCGAGAGAGGTCACAGGGTTTTATTTGTACGCCTTTGGTCGTTACAAAATATAAGTTGTAATAGAGAGCGTCTGGAACAGTATCCCAGGTTATGGTTGTCCGCCCATGATCGGGAATAGCGCGAACATTTTCTGGAGCAGAGGGGAGGTCGTTGTCCTGACCTTGACCAGCACCCCAATCTTCGTTTTCATTGTCAATTGTCAGAAGGGTAATTGGTTGCCAATGTCCGAGAAATAAAGTCTGGAAAAGTTTTGTGGTCATACGGTTCCCCTAAAAATAAAAGAAAATCACAGAAATTTTTAAATTTTCTTAATAAATACAATGACTTAGGTGGGAAGTCTATCAGGGGAAAAAGAAGGAAGTCAAGAATCCTCTCAACAGGCAGATGATCGAACCTGAACCAGGTATGAGATGCCCAATCGGAGCACGTTTTATCCAGGAAACGTGCCCAACGACAAAGAACGAGCGATGGTTCTTATAGACTAGGAAGGCTGTTCAATTCCAAATTTAGTCACATTAGCGGCCTGAGGGCCTTTTGCACCTTCCACTAGGTCGAATTCGACGGACTCACCTTCTTTGAGAGATTTGAACCCCTCTTCTTGAAGCGCGGAATAATGAACAAAGACGTCCTGCCCACCTTCCACTTGAATAAAACCGAAACCCTTTCGATCATTAAACCATTTCACTGTTCCCTTACTCTTCACGATCATGCCTCCCTTGCTGGCAGTGAGCAAAAATATATGAAAAATTTGATTCGAGACAAAAATAAAAAGCCGAAAAAGGAGTGGATTCCTCTTTCGGCTTCACAGCATCATAATCTTTCACGAATGATACCCTAATAAAAACGAGAAGGGATTTAGCATAGTTTGAAAATTCTGTCAATAAATGGCAGCATCATTAGTCTCGGTGTAAGATGGTTTTCCATGATGTCCACCCTCGGTGACGGGATGGAGTTTGACATGTTTTAAGACTGTCGTTCCACAATCCTTCCCGTCTCATTCCTAATTTTATGTTCCGTCCACAGCATTGATACGACTGCTTGACCGGTACATTTTCCTAGAGCTTCTCCCCCCGTTTTGGACCAGTTTGGTGGGGCTATGTTTTATTATTTTCACCAAAGAAATGCTTCGTCTCGTGGATTTGGTGATATCGCGAGGGATTAGTTTTGCGTCCCTGGGCAATATCATTATCCATCTGTTGCCATCCTTTCTGGTTCTGACCCTGCCGATCGCCTGTCTTATTGCCACGATTTCAGCCTTTAACCGGATGTCGTTTGATAATGAGGTCATCGCACTAAGAGCCGTTGGGGTGAGCTTTTGGCGAATCAATATTCCTGTTGTGGTGTTTGCTGGAGCCGTGTTTGCCCTAACCCTCGTGCTGTCGGAATGGGGACAACCCTGGGCGAGTGTGTCGTTAAAAACCTTAGCGCTGAGTGTGATTGAAGATGAAATGACGTTGGGGGTTGATTCCGGTGTGTTCAATGAACCTATCCCGGGGTTGATGGTGTATGTGCCTGATCCCGGGAAGGTTCAAGGTTTCCAAAAAGGGGTCTTTATCTCGGATCAACGTGATCCAGCGAAACCTTTCATCATTGTGGCCCAACATTTTCAAATGTTGAAACAAAATGAGCGCCGGCAAATGGGGATTCGATTGTTTGATGGAGCAATTCATCAAATTCCCAAGGATGGATCTGCTTTTCATCGAGTCACCTTTGGAACGTATGATTTTTGGATGCCCTCTCCGTTTCAATCTGCAAAAGCCAAATCTAAAAGGAAAAGTTATGAAGAATTGGTAGAAAAACTCAAGGCTTCGGGGGGCAAGGATTCCGGGACACTTCGACGATTGGTGGAATATCACAAAGATACGGCGTTCCCGGTCAGTACATTTGTGTTGGGCCTGTTGGGCGTGCCTCTTGGCATTGTGTCGAAACGATCGGGGAGAGCGGGTGGATTTGCGATTGGGGTATTGGTCGTCATCGGATTTTACATGCTCAATGTTCTGGGTGAGTTTCTAGTGACGACTGGAGGAGTGGATCCGGTTGTCGGGGCCTGGTTGCCCAACGTGTTGTTGGCGCTCGTGACCGTCTGGATGTTCAATCAGGCTAGAAAGCAATAGGGTGGTTTCGATTAAAGGATTCCGATGAAGAAACTATTTTGGTATGTGTTTGGAAAGTTTGCTCGAAATTTTTTGCTGTGCCTGGCCACAGTATTGACGATTTATTTAGTTGTCGATTTTTTTGAAAAATTACGAAAGTTCTTAAAGTACGATGCAGATCTGTCACTCGTCTTCATGTTTTTTGTCTACCGCATTCCTGAGATTGCATTTTTATTGGCGCCCCTGGGTGCCTTAATGGCGTCTATTTTAACTATTGGCGGTTTAAACCGGACTCGAGAGATTACCGCGATGCGGAGTTGCGGCTTAAGCTTTACCCAAATTTCGTGGCCATTTTTTGCCTGTGGCATCTTGGTTTGTGCGGTCAGTTTCTGGTTGACGGCTGTGTTTATCCCATTGGCAAACCTCCAAGCCGAGTATGTGGAAACCGTACTCATTCAGCAAAAACCTGAGGCATTGTTGTCAGCTCCGGATCGGCTCTGGCTTCGGGTCGGTCCGACTCAACTGTTGCAAGTTCAATCGGTGAAAGAAGACGGGAGAACGGTGGCGGGGGTGTCTCAATATACTATAACCGACCCGTTTCGCCTCTCTGAAATTGTGGAAGCCCGGAGGGGAACCTTTCTCCAAGGGGAATGGAAAATGGAGCAGGTGGTTCAGCATAAGATTATGGGTGATGGTCGGGTCGAGATGGTTCAAGAGTCGGAAGAAGTCATGTCCTTTCCGTTAACGCCGGAGGATTTCCAAAATTGGCTGTCCCAATCACCGAAAAATATGACGCTATTCCGGTTGAATGAGTATATCGATCGAATCACACAAGACGGACACAATCCGCAACGATATGTGACTGACTATTGGGCCCGTGTTGCCTTTTCTGTGGTGCCCTTTGTTATGACGATGTTAGGCGTTTCTTTGAGCTTGCGTGGGAGTGGCCAACGCAGCGTGGGAGTGGCGAAGGGAGTCGGACAAACGTTAGCCATAGGGTTTTTGTTTTGGGCGGCTCATTCAGTGGGAATTGTTTTGGGCCAGAACGGGGCGGTGATGCCTATGGTCGGTAGTTGGATTGCCACGGTGATGTTTTTTTTGGTGGGAGCCAATCTCTTCCTCAAATTAAAATAATAAAGGCGAAATTCCCATTTTTAAGGCCATGGGAATGTAAGAATTTATCGTTTAATAGTAGGAAATAATTGAACTTCTATGTTTTTCTCTCGATCAGTCAAGTTTTTCCCTTAACTCCCAAATACCCCTTCCCGATAACATCTGCACGGACGAAGAAACGCAAGGCAAGAGATAAGATAAAGGGCAGTAGAAACAATGGAAAAATCACTGGAAAGTCATGTAGGAATCCACTCAATGAGGTACGACAACTAGAATAAAATTTAGGACAGGTGACAAGGGCAAACTATCCGCGAGGGTAGGGCGCAAAGCCAAGAGACCCTGAACAAGCTTGATGTTCAAGGTTCGTCTGGTTACCGAACTGTATGCAGTCTGCCGTACGTTCGTTCATGCGCCCATTCCTCGGAATTGGGCGCTTTTTTTTGGTCAGAAAGGACAGACCAGAATATGAACGAACTGCAAGCACAATCGTATGCCTTGGCAGAAAAAACGTTTTCCGAGAATTTGGGTGCTGGGGTGGAGGCTGCAGCCTCAGATCCTGAAGTGGAGGAGACATATTATTCCCAGCTTGATCAGGAGCAATTGGCCGCTATTTTACGAGATTTTATACCAATGATTCGTCGAATGGCTGGAGCCATGGCTCTTAAAAATCCGTTCTCCTTGGATGTAGAAGATTTGACGAGTGCAGGGGTCATGGGTCTGTTGAGTGCACTGAAACGGTTTGATCCAACCCGAGATATCAAATTCCGCACGTTTGCCGAATACCGGATTCGCGGCATGATGTTGGATGAAATTCGGGCAATGGATTGGGTGCCTCGGTCGGTTCGAGCACGCCGAGAACAAATCCGCCAAATCGTGGATGGATGCATGCAAAAAGACGGGGTGACACCGACCACAGAAGAGTTAGCTAAAGCGTTGGGTGTGCCTCAAGAAGAGGTTGAAGGACTGGCAGCGTGTGATCCTCGGCTTGTGAGTATCGATGAGCCAGTCGGGTATGGAGAGGACGGTTGTACCCTGAGAGATGTGTTACAGGATCAGGACCATCATGACCCATTTGTGGCTTGCGCTGATTCGGAAATGAAAGCGGCCTTGCAGGCGGCCTTGGTCACGTTATCGACCCGGCAGCAAGAGGTTTTGCAACTCTATTATCATGTCGGAATGACCATGAAGGAAATCGGGGGGCGTTTGGGCCTTACCGAATCAGGGGTTTGTCGAGTACATTCGGGGGCACTCAGACAGTTACGGTTGCAGTTAGACGGTATTGAAAATGGGAATCACCATAAAAGCCGCCCCAAAAATTTACGAAAGACGGTCGCAGCCCACGTCTAATTAAATCTGCCGTTTATTGAAGAATTCATGCCCGCCGATGGTGGCGACCTTTTGATACACTTCCGCCCAACGAGGTGCTGTCACGAGGGTGGGATTATAAAAGAGTACTGCCCCATCTACGACATTTCGTCCGTCTTGCACCAGTTCCCACGCCAATAAACTTTCACGCATTTTTCGATTATTGGGATTGAATCGGACGTCTTCGGGGGAGCGTCCAATCCAGGGTTCAAATTGTTTGGCCCGAAGAACGGTGCCTTTGACTGTGCCGTCGCTATGATATTTGTGTTGCATGCGGTTTCTGATGACGGCGGCGACCGCCATTTTTCCCGCAAAGCTTTCGCCTCGTGCCTCAAGATAAATGGTGAGGGCCGCCAAAATATCTTCGGAATGCGGTGATCCTGAGGCACGTGAGTGGTCTATGGTGTGTTGTGAATTTTTGGAATAGGAAGACAAGATCATCGCCATATCATTGGAATTTGCTGGAGTAGGAGTCAATGGGACAAGAAGACACAACAAAAAGACTCCATAGACCATGAACGTGCTAAAATGAACAACAGGTCGAGGCATGTTCAAGAGGAAACGTGAGGATGGCGTGAGAATGTTCTTCTCTGTGATCAATGGCAGTGACATTCGTGTTGCGTCTCCCTTAATCAAAAAGTGTTGTTAGACGAGGAAGCTTCGCAATCGGTATGCCATCGGGGCCGGGGGACAAAATGGTTTTTTGTTAGGGGTGGTTAACACCAATGATATGTGTTTAGTGAAAAACTGGTTTGATTTTTGGTTAGGTAAAAATGGTGTTTTCGCTACCCCCTGTCATGAATGTTTTACATGCTGAGGCCATCATTTTGAGGGGGCATCTATTAGATAACATTCATAGGGCGTTGAAAACGTAAACTTTTTTCATATTGTGGGACCGGAAAAATTTTTGACACAGATGGGGATTAATGTTGGGGTACTTCTAAAGAAAACGAATAGGTCGATTGCTGGTAGGCAAGGAGGCGCGAAATGAACAAACCATTATTTTTATTACCTCGTCTGACTTATATTGCGTTTTGCCTTGTTGTTAGTAGTCTGTTCGGCTTATTGGATATTTCCAAGAGCATGGGGGAGGCTGGGCAACCTCAGATGCCCTTGAACACCGAATTGGCTCGTGCAAAGGTCTTTGTCCAGGCCGGTGATTATCGGCGGGCTGTCGAGGTCTGTCAGCGTCATATCGATCAACATCCGTCAGTCGAAGCCTATGTCTATTTGGCCTATGTGTATCAAGCTATAGATGGCTATTTGGCAGCACTGGTGAAACAAGAAGATTATGTCAAAGTTGAACAATTATCCCTCAACCTGACGGCACGAGAGGTCATTGATATTATTGATCCCCCAAATGTGATGCCGCGGATGGCACAGGAGCTGATTCACGAAGGGTTACGTCAACAATTTGATATTGCATCTGCCATGGCCAACCGGCTGAACAGAGCACGCACCAATGAATTATGGCTACAACAGTCATCATGGCGTGAAGCCCATCCTGATTCCTGGTGGTCGGGGATTCCTCCAGAATGGAATTGGTAGGATTGGGCTATCGTGGGGACTATTTTTTTAAAGAAATATCGATCGATGGAACGAGCGGAATCAGCGATTCATTCTGTTTGATCTGCTCAAGACTTTCTAGAGCGAGTTGACAGCCCAATGAAGGCAGTTTTAGGATGAGTTTGTTTCAAATCTCTCTTTTTTCTTTTATCAAGGAGGCAGTCTGTGTCTGATCTTGTTGCCGTAGCTGATGCATCAAATTGGGATGGGGAAGTCATGAAATCCTCGGATATTGTGATGGTGGATTTCTGGGCAGTGTGGTGTGGTCCGTGCCAAATGGTTGCCCCCATCGTTGAGGAGCTGGCACAAGAATACAAGGGCCGCCTCAAAGTCATGAAATTGAACACCGATGACGCTCCAGAAGTGGCTGGGCAATATCAAATTATGAGTATTCCCAGCATCCTCTTTTTCAAGGGGGGGCAGGTTGTCGAAAAAATCGTTGGGGCGCGGCCCAAACAACAATTTAAAGAAATCATTGATTCCCTGTTGTCTCAATCGTCTGCAACGGCGTAACCTCTAGGGCGGATCACTCGGTGCGATGTTAACCGAGCTGCGCATTTCCAACTTCGCCCTCATTGATCAGCTTCATCTGGTGTTGCCAGCCGGTTTTTTGGTGTTAACCGGAGAAACCGGCGCCGGCAAATCACTTCTCATTGATGCTCTGCTGTTAGTGGCCGGCGGACGGGCTTCTTCCGATCACATTCGGTTTGGTGCTGATGAGGCCTTGTTAGAGGCCTGTTTTACCCTCCCTGAATCGCATCCTTTGATTTCACAATTACGGCATGAGGGGTTTTTGCTCTCCGATCAGCATGATGTGTTTATTCGACGCATATTGGCGCGTTCTGGAAAAAATCGGAGTTATCTCAACGGGCAATTAGCGCCGCTGCAAACGATTCAGGCGATTGGCCAGCAATTGGTCGACATTCATGGCCAACATGATCAGCAATCCCTTTTGTCTCCAAAAACCCAACTTGAACTTCTGGATGCGTATGGTGGGTTAACGGGGCTGGTTGAACGATTTCGTCAATGCTATGAGGATTGGAAAGAAAAACTGTTGGCGTTACAAGCGATGCAGCAACGGTTTCAGGAACAATCCGCCAGACAGGATATGCTCCAATTTCAATCCGATGAATTATCGAACATGCATTTGGAGGTTGGAGAAGAAGACGCCCTCAAACAAGAATATCATCGTTTAAAACATAGTGGACGAATAGGAGAATTATCCCACCAGTCTTTTGAGGCGTTGTATGATGGCGACCAATCCATTTTGTCGCAATTAACCGAAGTGACCAATTGGGTACAAGAGTTGAGCCTGATTGATTCACAATGCCAACCGTGGCTGCCATTGTTAGAAACGTCCACTATTGCTTTACAAGAGGTCACGCAGCATCTGCGGGATTTTCGTGCACACGTAGAATCAGACCCGGAGCGGATGGAGGAAATTGATGGGCGTTTAGCCGGGTTACAACGGCTCAAAAAGAAGTATGGCAAAACGGTTGAAGAATTGGTGCTGTTTGTCCAGACCCTAGAACAAGATTTATCCTTCCTTCAACAAAAAGATGAACAGCTCGCACTTCTCCAATCAGACGTGTCCCAGAGCTTGGCAGTTTTGGAAGCCCTAGCCCAAGAATTATCCACCAAGCGGAAAAAGGTGGCGAAACAATTGGGCAAGCAGATTCAACAAGAATTTGAAGGGCTAAAGATGGGGACCATGCAGATTCAGGTGAACGTTATTTCTGATCAAGAAAAGGGTGTGTTCGGTCCAAATGGTCTGGACCGGCTGGAGGTGTTGCTGGCCTCTAATCCCGGCGAGCCGCCTATGCCGCTCAATCGTATTGCATCTGGGGGAGAGTTGTCTCGCATTATGTTGGCGTTGAAAACTGTCTTTGCGGGTAATGATCAGACCCCTGTAGTCATTTTCGATGAAATTGATAGTGGCGTCGGGGGAGAAGCCGGAATGGTTATGGGGCAACGGTTGCGACAACTCGCTCAGTATCATCAGGTCTGTTGCATCACCCATTTGCCGCAAATAGCCTCTCAAGCCCATGCCCAATTTGTCGTCGAAAAAACTACCGTGGATGACCGAACGCTGACGAAGGTTCAAGAAGTCACTGGAGGACGGCGTGAAACCGAAATTGCCCGTATGCTAGGAGGGGGAGCGGTGACTCCAACGATTAAGCAAGCCGCTGTGGAAATGTTGAAGATTGGAAATCGTCCTGGGAAGTCCAACCCCTCAAAGAAAAGCAGCGCACGGGCCACTTCAGCCATGTAGTGACGATGTTGTAAGGTTAAGAGAAGGCGGGCAGATGAGTGAGGGGAATGGGGTTTATTTCGACCCAGCCTTCCAGAAGAAGACCACGGCCATTCGTTTTGAGGCCAAGACATGATCCCAACCAAAATATCCCGTGGCAGAATGGATGAGGTCGGATTTGTAGGCCACTAAGCGATTAAAGACATACGGCGCTTCCAAAATTTCATCGAACATGGTGGGGTCCATTTCCCGAGAAATCCCAGGAACTTCACTCAGACTTTCAAATGTTTTTGGACAATAGTTTCCATCCGGGGATTCTCCAGGAAGATGGAGTCGATAAAAAGACGTTCCGCTGTGAGGCGTGGGTGGACTGGGATGAAGGTAGAGGACGGCTGCATAATCGCAAATATGCGCGGAATCCACATGGGGCCGGGCAACCCCTTCCGAGCCTCCACAAATTTGAATGTGATTATGTCCGGATCGCCCGGCTTCCGAATCGGTTTGGGGAGTGAGAGTCGGGACGCCTAAGTTTCGCTTGACGCAATCTTCTATGATGGCTACTTCATCCGGAGTTAACGCCCCGGGTGCGCGCATGCCGGGCCAGGGTTCGGGGCGCCAGGGTGAACCTAAGGTCCAAGTACTGAAACCCATGCATCGTTGGGCGATTTCCAATGCATTGGGGAGTACAGAATCTTGAATCCAGTAATCCGTTCCCAGGATCAATTCCCGATAAGGGAGGAGACTCATGAGGTTTTCCGCTAAATGAGTTGGAATGTCTGAAGTGCAACGGTCATAAATATGATGAGACGATAAAAGGCTTGGGAGCTAACGGTCAAGTGAAAGAACCCCTGAGGATGAACGGTGCGAAATGTAGGCTGAAATGGTACAGTGCCGTTCAGGAGAGTATTGGCTTGATAAGAGTAAATGGGGATCGAGAGGAAATACATGGCGGCTGCTTCAATTCAGACTATTGACTCAAGCATTTCATCCATTGTATCCGGGATCAATCGGGAAGAATGGACTCGCCAATATTGGGAACAAGGTGAATTCTTGGCTACAGAACGGTTGATGCCCTCTTCGTTGGTCGACGAATTTATGCAGGAAGTGGATGGCGTTCGTCGTAAGATCAATCGAAATTTTATCCCCAAGCATAAAAAAGGTGGAAGTGTCAGCTACTATGTGCTCCAACAATCAGCGCCTGCGATCTTGTCGCTTTATCACCATCAAGACTGGATCGACTTCCTTAGTCACATTGCGGGGGTACCATTGTTGCTCTGTCCCGATGAAGATCCCCATGCCTGTGCCCTCTATTTTTATACTGAACCCGGGGACCACATTGGGTATCATTACGATACCTCCTATTACAAAGGGGCTCGCTATACCGTCTTGATTGGTCTACGGGATCAATCCAGCAGCCGGTTACTCTGCCGTCTGCATACCAAAGAACCCGGTCGGGAAGTCCAAGAACTCTCATTAGCGACTGATCCCGGCACCTTCATATTTTTTAATGGGGATATGTTGCATCATGCCGTCAGTCCAATCGCCGAGGGCGAAGAACGGATTGTCCTGACTCTGCAATATGTGACAGACCCGGCGATGAGCCTGACTCATCGTTGGTTTTCTAATATGAAAGATGCGGTCGGGTATTTTGGCTGGTCCGCTCTTTTCCGAAGACCTAGTCGGTCGTAGGCGGTAGCTCGACTAACGTGGCGTCTGAGTCGGCACCAATTACAATCACTGTCGTATTATCCTCTCCCCCTAAGCGGTTCGCGGTTTCGACCAGTCTATGGCACATAGTTGTAAGGTCTGGAGTGTCTTTCAGGAGCAGAGTGTGAATCTCCTGGTCCGTAAGCATTTTGGTCAAGCCGTCTGAACACAACAATAAAACATCACTGGGTTCAAGGTCATACGTTTGGACGGTAGGGATCGCCTGGGGATCTATGCCGAGCGCTTTGGTGAGAACATGCCGTAGTGGGTGGGTACGGACCTGGTCAGGGGTAATGAGATTTAAGTCTAGCCGTTCTTCCATGAGGGTATGATCTTTGGTCCATAGTCTGAAATGGTTATTCCGCAACACATAGGCGCGGCTATCACCCGCATGAGCAATGATAGCCTGGCTGCGATCTGCCGTTCGGGTTATGGCGACGGTGACAACCGTCGTGCCCATTTCTTTAATTTCTGAATTATTTGAGGCTTGCTCTCGAATGCATTGGTTCGCAGACTCGATGGCTTCAATCAAAATGGCTTCTAAGGTTGCAGCTGGAATGGGGTTTAACGAGGAGGCTTCTCGGTAGGTGTTGAAATGTGCAGGAATGGTCTGGACGGCAATTTGGCTGGCAACTTCTCCCCCGGCATGTCCGCCCATGCCATCAGCCAAGACCCAGAGCTGATGTTCGTTACTTACAGAAAATGCGTCCTGATTGATTTTGCGGACTCGCCCAATATCGGTGAGTCCGATGCCTATCCATGCAGGTACGAAGTGGGTACTCATCACGCGAGAGAAATGTGTGCGGGTGGGCCGTATTCCCGGATCATTTGGTCACAAATCATATCAGCCACTGTTTCCAAATTTTTGCAATCTGCTTCGTTATACTCAAGTAAGACGTTTCGTGAGGAAATGTTGCCTTCCTGCCATTCTCCCCAGAGACGCACGGCATCCCATCCAGTTAAGCCTTCAATAGATGTTGTTCGTGAACAACCGAGTTGCTGCTCGATAGATTTCAGCCCGCCCTTGAACCCCAATCTCCTGGCCGCAAAGCATAAATCGAGATGGGGGTGATCCAGGAGAATGCCGGGATAGGCTGTTTTCAAAAACGGGAGATCAAAACCGGAACCGAAGAACGTCACCAATAAATCGTAGGAGGCCAGTTCTTCTTGTAATCGAGGCTCAGACAGGGTCTCTCCTTGAATCAATGTGGTCATTTGTCCTCGCCCGTATATTCCTACCACGGTGATTTCGCCATGTGGAGCAGGAACACCATTGGTTTCAATATCTAAAAAGGCGGCATTCCCCCGGTAATGGGGATAAAGCCGCCAATGGTCCCTGGCCTTCAACAGGGTGCCGAAATACCGGGAATTGTGTTGATGCCATTGGTGTCGGGCCTCCTTCAGCGTTGAATCATACAAGGCTTTACGAGAAGCAGAAATGCGAGGAATGGTATCCTGCTCGAGAAAGGTTTCCCAATTGGTGATCCCAGATTCCCAGAGAAGCCGCTCGGTGGATTCTCCGATACCCTGTAGAAAAATAAAGGTAGACGGCAACATAAATAGCTTGGAGGGGTGTGGCCATTCTAGCCTTGATTTCACTAGGAGGACAAGCTACATTCGGTTGTCAATAATCCTGGTAGGCGTAGTCGGTTTAAATAAAAAATGAGGAATTATGGAATTTCGTTCGCATCGAATCAAAATCACGATTGGCGGCATACAGGTATTGGCCGATTTAAAACCCAACCGCACCGCTCAGGCCATTGTTGAGGCCCTCCCAATTTCGGCTCCTGTGAATCAGTGGGGAGATGAGTTTTATTGCAAAGTGCCCGGTGTCAAAGATTTCCGAGAAACGGCCAAAAATCAAGTCAAAGTGGGCGATGTGGCCTTTTGGGGTATGGGTGAAATGCTGGCGGTTTTTTTCGGACGAACGCCCATGAGCTTAGGAGAGGATCCCGTTCCCGCCGATCGGGTGAACGTGATTGGCAAAATAGAGGGCGATGCGAAAATTCTGCAACAAGCTGTGGGGGCAACCACCATCCACGTTGAATTACTTTCCGAGGAAGCGTGATGCGACTAAATCCGGTTCGAATTCACCATATGGCTACCACAGTAGTGGAGCGATTGCAGTCTCGCGGTCTACTCGAAATCCAAGGCAAGGCGGAATCTGTTGTGAAGCAGGTGGAGGACGCCATCACCATGGAACTGAACGCCGAAGATCGTCTCAACGCTGATGTGCGAGATATGCTCAAGCAATTCGAACGAGAATTTAATGAAGGCCGGGCGGATTATCAGAAAATGTTTTCTATGGTTAAACAAAAACTCATTAAAGAACGAGGTATTGTTTTATGATGATGCCAATGTGGCTCGCCATGCCCGATCCTCTCAAAGGTGTGTTCGCCGTGAAACATAAAAAGTTAGAAGTGGATCATCAGGAATGTTGTCTTCCCTTTGACGTTCTCGCTCCTCACTTTATGCTTCCTGCTTCTTTTTCCTGAGAAATTTACTATGGCCCTGTCACTGAGTGATGAAAAACAGATGCATCTGTCCCATGTCATATTGGACTGTGTTAAAAAAAATCCACAAGCCAGTTTAATCGGCGATCAAGCCAAAGCCCTTCGCGAGGTCAAATTGGTTATTGCGGAACACATGAAGCTGGAGGCCGAACTCGATCAGCATGTTCGGCGACGTTTAGAGTCCTATTCCCGACCTATTCCAGAGGGGTCGCAAGAATGGGAGGTGCTCTATCAAAAAACCTTTGAAGAAGAATTACGTAAACGAAAACTTGGGTAGTTCTCCAGCCTCTCTCCTTGTCTTCTTTTTTCCTTCCTTATTCTATCCTCCACAACTCGGATGTGCTCTGATTGGATACATCTCTAGCACTCTGTTAGAGGCCATGGTATGGTTGGTGACAGTTACCGGTTACGGGTCCATGGAACCCAAAGCAATGGATAAACATCAGAAAACACTCGATGGAATTGGCGCAGCCTTCCTTTCCATATTGCCGGGAATGGGGCATCTGTATTTAGGGGTGAAACGCGCCCATGTATTTCTGGTCTCTGGCGTAGCCTTGCTGGTGGTGGCGAAATTTTTCTGGCCAACGGGGTGGTTATTCTATATTCAGTTGGCTATTTTTTCCGCCGTGGATGCGTTTTCTTTTGGTAAGCGCGGTCGGGGACTTTTTTAAATGAAATCTTGAGGAAGAGCCGATAGGTCAGATATGAAGATGTTCCATCCATGGACCGTTATTGTCGTGAGTGTCGTAGGATTGTGCCTCGCTTTGCCTCTTGGCGTTCGTTCCGAGGATCGAGCCGTTGAATTGTATGTCACCGATGCGCTCACCTTTCCAGGCAAGCCTGTCGTGCTTCAAGCGCGCCTTACGGAAGAGGCCTCAGAAGGGGAACAGGGTTTGGCTGAGGAGGCCGTGGAATTTTTTCTTCAAGGACTGGCTATTGGGACGGCGACCACCGATGCACAAGGTTGGGCAAAATTGGAGTTTGCTCCAAAAATGCGTGGGAATTTAGCTTTGCGTGCCCGCTGGGCTACGGAGGCCAAGGCTGATGTTGTTGAAGGCAAGGGGGTTATATTGTCATGGGAACGGCGGCGACCATTATTACTGATTGATTTAGCCGTGCTTGTCGAAGGGGAATTGGAATCCGAACCGCCGCCATCGGAACTGTTCCCCGATCCCGGGTTGGTCCTTGGCAAACCTGCGGATGCGGCTCCTGCGGAATTAAAAAAGCTAGCGGAGTTTTACTATAATTTGGTGTATGTGGACCGGACAGGGAAAGGCCGGCTGGAGGCTATTCAGGTGTGGCTTCGAACGCAGCTGTTCCCTCCAGGGATGATTCGGACCCTTCCTAAAACAGACACCGCGTTGGAGGAGCTATTAGGGGGACTTCAAACCGAAGGGTGGGAAAACGTCAGTGGAGGGATTGGACGAACCGCAGACTTTGCCGAAGTCCTGGGTAAAAATCGGTTGAAAACGATTATCCTGCCCCTTCCCGGAAAAGACGAACGGTTCCCGCGACGGGCGATTGTCTTAAACGATTGGTCTCGCGTCCGGCGGCATCTCTAATTACACAGAGTCCTATGGCACAGAAAACATCGATAAAGGCACCCAAACCGAAGACCCGATTTGTGTGCCAGGAATGTGGGTTCCAGGGGGTACGCTGGAGTGGCCGGTGTCCTGAATGTGCCGAATGGAATTCTTTGCGAGAGGAAGTTCAACGGGAGGAATCGGCTCTCAAGCATCGTACAGTCGCCAGTGGAACACCAGAAGCCGTGCCCATTGGGGACATTGTTCAGACAGAGGAATTTCGCCTCCAATCCGGCATTGAGGAACTCAATCGTGTGCTTGGTGGCGGGGTTGTGCCGGGGTCGGTGGTGCTGATTGGCGGAGATCCGGGTATCGGGAAAACAACTCTTTTGCTTCAGGCACTCAATTCGTTGGAAAAGACCGGGGAAGTCGGGTTGTATGTTTCTGGCGAAGAATCTCCACAGCAAATTAAAATGAGGGCGGATCGTCTGGGGATTCATTCCCCGAATTTGTATGTTGTCGCGGCGACCTCGCTCGAAGAAATTTTTCGGGTCGCGGAAACGGTGAATCCTCGTGTGATGGTGGTCGACTCCATTCAAACCGTCTTTACCAGTGAACTCACATCCGCGCCAGGCAGCGTCAGTCAAGTTCAGGAAATTGGCTGCCAATTAATGTGGTATGCCAAACGAACGAATGTACCGGTGTTCATAATCGGGCATGTCACGAAAGAAGGTGTCATCGCCGGGCCGCGTCTCTTGGAGCATATTGTCGATACGGTTTTGTATCTTGAAGGGGATAAAGGCCAAAGCTATCGGATTCTTCGGGCGGTCAAGAATCGGTTCGGTCCGACCAATGAAATCGGTGTCTTTGAAATGAAGGATGAAGGGTTGATTGAAGTCGATAATCCTTCCGCGATGTTTTTAACTGGACGGATTGGAACCAGTGCCGGGTCGGTGGTCGTCTCCAGCGTGGAAGGGTCTCGTCCTTTACTGGTGGAATTACAAGCGCTGGTGGCCGAAACCACCTATCCCATGCCCAAGCGGATGGCGAAGGGTGTGGAAAGTAATCGGGTGGCCCTCTTGTTAGCGGTGATGGAAAAACGGCTGGGTCTCCATTTCACCGGCCATGATGTGTATGTCAATGTGGTGGGGGGATTGCGAATCGAGGAACCGACGGTAGATGTGGGAATCGTTTGTGCGGTGTTGTCCAGTTTTCGTGAGGTCGGATTAGATCCCCGGCTTGCCGTGATGGGGGAAGTCGGTCTTGGAGGAGAAGTCCGGCCTGTGCAGCATGCGGATCTCCGAATTCGAGAAGCGATGAAATTAGGTTTTACCCGGTGTGTTGTTCCGGCCGCTAATCTTGAGCACTGGAAGCCGTTGAACGGCATTGAGGTGGTGGGTGTGCGGGAACTTGGCGAGATTTGGGATGTGGTGGCATCTGCGGTGACCTAATATATGACAATTGTTTCCCTAAAATATCGTCCCCAACCTTCTTGGATTCTTCAGGTGCTTTGTCTGGCCCTGTCGCTTTGGTTAGGCGGTTGTGCCGGTATGGGGCAAGAGTCCTTTATGGCTGTCTCCCTCGATCAAAGTCAGCATGTTCTTGACGCATTGAGTCGGAAAGAAACGACGATTCGGACGCTTAAAGGGTTATTCCAAGCCGCCATTTCAGGTTCCGGCATTCCCTTTTCGCAACGGTTCAATGGGGTCATGTCCTATGCCAATCCCGATACGGTCCATATGAGAGGGTTTTTACGGTTAGGTGTGCCAATGATGGATTTTCATCGAAAAGGTAATTCTTACCAACTCTATTTCCCTGCCGAGAACGAAATGATTACCGGCCAGGTTGAGGGAAGTGCCGGGCAAACACGATGGGATCAAACCGTTCAATTAAGTATTCGGGCGCTGGATGCGGTCCTCGGGAAAATTGCCGGATTGTCGACGGGAGACGTGCATGTCTTGAAAAGTGAGACGCAGTATCGTCTTGATATGGTAACCGCCTTGGATAATGGGCCTGAGTCTCAAGAAAATTTTCTGGTCCGGTCATGGGTTGATGCGCACACGTTGGAAGTGACCAGTATTGAATATCGAAGTTCCGATGATGATGTGGTGGTGTCCGTTGAGTGTGAAGACTATCGCCCTGTGAATGTTCCGCTTGTCTCCGGACAGACTCCCATTCGTTTGCCTTTCGTCGTCAAGGCGACGGACCATCGTTCAAGCGGAGGTACGATTACGCTTCATTTCCAAGAATTTATCCTGAATGCAGTGTAAGGATTGGTAATCCCTGATTCCCAGACGAATCAGGAATGGGTCGTCTCCGAAAAGTTCTTATGATCATTTTAGCTATTGAAACGGCGACTTCCCGCCAGAATCTGGCTGTGTTTGAAGACCAAACTCTTTTGGGATATGGGGAATGTGAAAGCGATCGATCTCTCACGCCGCAACTCATTCCAGCCATTCATCAGCTCCTTGAGAAAATCTCACTCGATGCGGGCAAACTTGAGGGATTGGCGGTGTCTATCGGGCCTGGGACTTTTACTGGGTTGCGGGTTGGTCTGGCCACTATGACCGGATTTCGCCTTGCCTTAGGGATTCCCTTAGTGGGCGTCTCGACGCTGGAGGGGTTGGCCTGGAATCTGCCCCAAGCCGATTTGCCAATCGTCTGTTCCGTGGCGATTCGTCCCGGCATGGTGTATTGGGGGCTCTTTCGATGGCAAGACGAGGGCTTGATGTGTCTGAAATCCGAGCAAGTGGGAAGCGTATCTGAGATGTGTGCAACGATTTCTGAGCCAACGATTGTGTTGGGGGATGGTTGGCTTCGTAATAAGGAAAGTCTTGAACAATCCAATTGTTTCATCATGGAGGGGCCGGCTGAAGCCATGTGGCCATCAGCAAAAGGAATTGGTCTTGCCGGGCAGGTGTTGTTGGAACAAGGGAAGTGTCTCCCGGAAGGTTGCAGTCCCAAGTACATTCAACCCTCCTATGCAGAAATCTCTAAGCCATTGTCCTCCCTCCAGAATCTTTCAAAGTGATGTGTCACCCGTGAATAGGGATCTTCCAGAAACTCCAGAGTCAGAGGAACCTCAGGCAGCTATTCCTCAGAGGGATTGTTCTGTTCCATGGCCCATGCATCAGGCCACACTTGAGGCACTTGATGCATTAGTGACCTTGGAAGAGGCCTGTTTTGCAATGCCATGGTCACGAAAGAGTTTCGAAGCCGAATTGGTCGGAAACCGGTTTAGCCGGGTGCTCCTGATCCCTCATCCGGGTGATGGTTTGGAAACTAAAGTTATTGGTTATATTTGCATATGGATTATTTTTGAAGAACTTCGATTTTTAAATATCGCGGTTCATCCGGATTTCAGACGTCAGGGTTTGGCCAGGCAGTTAATTGATGAAGCGCTCCGTCTTGGCAGAGAAGCCGGTTGTTGCCGGGGAATGCTTGAGGTGCGAGAATCGAATACGGCTGCAAAAAACCTCTACGAATCCTTTCAATTTCATGCCTATGCGACTCGAAAATCCTACTATACGAATCCAAACGAGGATGCTATCCTTATGGCCTTGGAATCGCTGTCCACGCCAACAACTGAAAGGAGGAAAGGGCGAGGCGACTCAGTAAGCCATCACTCATCAATTCACACAGTTTCATGATGAACCAGGTGAAAGGAGGGGATCCAATGGTGACAGAGGAACATATTGCTGAGAGTTTACGGGCATCGAATGAGGAGTATCGGAAATTAGAAGAATCTCATCACCGGCTAGACGCGGAATTGCAACAATTGTTGAAACATCATGTCTTAACGCCTCAGGAAGAAGTGCTGAAAAAACAACTCCAAATAGAAAAACTTGGTAAGAAGGATCGAATGGCCGCACTGGTTCGTGATTATCGGGCTTCTTTAGAGCAAACCGGTACGACCACGTAGGGCATCGTTCCGGTTCCGTTACGCTGTTCCAATCTGAATATGGCTGCTTTCTCTCCCACCATGGCCATGAATAGGGTGGTGCACCCACTCCAGCGCCACATTAAGGAAATCAAGCGACGTTTGATCGTGGTCGGGGTCACGATTCTGGTGTTTTTTGTCGTGGCCTTTTCCTATTCTGGGGTCCTGATTGATTGGTTTAAACGTCCGTTCAAAGACGATTTAATTTTTTATGCCCCAGCCGAAGCGCTGTTTGCCTCAATTAAAATTTCCTTTTTAGCGGCCGTGATCGTAAGTGTGCCCATGATTCTCTACCAGTTCTGGAAATTTATTGAGCCCGCTCTCTTGAAAAAAGAGCAGCGATGGGCGGTCCCGCTCTTTTTTTTGGGATTGGGATTTTTTCTGTTGGGTTTGACGTTTTGTAATCTCATTATTCTCCCTCTGGTCATTAATTTCTTTGTGACCTTTGGCATGGATCGAGCCATTACCCCTGAATTGGCGGTGGGTACCTATGTCGATTTCAATGTCAAATTTCTCTTGGCCTTTGGCTTTGCCTTTGAAATTCCTCTTGTGTTCTCGCTGTTGGCGCGGATCGGGGTGTTACAAGCTCCCATGCTCATTCAGTATCGCAAGCATGCGGCCATGGTTGCGTTGATTCTCTCCGCCGTCGTGACCCCTGATGCCACGCTGTTCACGATGTTATTGATGGCCGTTCCCCTCATTATCCTGTATGAGATCGGTATTTGGGGGGCAAAGATGTTTGGACGATCTCCGCAACCCGTTTCAGCTGAAGGCCCTGAGGAACAAGGTGAGGAAGACCAGGATCCGGGTGCAAAAAATAGTTGATTTATCGGTAAAACGTCATGTTTTTTGTGAGATTTCCAAGAGGCAAACAGTGATGAGACTCGGGACAGTAATTATGGGTATGGGGATGCTCGTGTTATCTGCCACCGGTGTTAATGGGGAATCCGTCCTGTTGGCGTCCCGGCTCCATCCCACCTCAAATATTCCCTTGCTTCATCCCCATGGCTCATCCCAAACACAGGAAGCGACCGCGCCCAGTATTCAGACGGTCCTGGTGACGCCAGATGGAACCGTGTATGCCGGCTCGTTTGGTTTAGGATTATTTCGGAGTCGGGATAAAGGGCAAACCTGGGAAGCCCTCAACCGTGGGTTAACCGACCCATTTTTATTGTGCTTGGCGGTAGTGCCGGGACAATACGTGTATGCCGGAACCATGCGTGGCGGTGTCTATCGGCTCCCGTTGCAAGGCGAAGTGTGGGAGTCTATCACCAAGGGCTTGGAGGATACTGAGATAAAATCGTTTTTGGTGCATGAGGGGCAGGTCTATGCCGGGACTGGACAGGGTGTTCATCAATGGGTGGAGGCTGAACGTCAATGGGTGAAAACGGGTGTGGGGCTTGATCGCGTGTTAGTGCCTGGATTGGCCATGCTCGATGACGGGCGCCTTTTGGCCGCCACTTCAGGCAAGGGGCTGCATCACGTTCAGCTGGAACAAGCGGCTTCTTCACCATGGGTGGATTCGCAATCGGTGTTTGTTGATCCAAAGGAACGCTTGCCGCACCGGTATCTTCGGGTGATCGCCGTGAATCAGGCTCAACATATATTCCTAGGTACTCAGGACGGTGGAATTTTTCGCAGTATGGATCGCGGGGTTTCCTGGTCATCCCTGAGCCGCCATCTTCCCAATGATTCGATTCGGGGAATCGTCCCGATTGGACAGGACCTTGTGGTTGCGACAGGAAATGGCATTTTTCAATGGAAACAAGATCAGCAACATTGGCTTGAACGAAATGAAGGATTAACACGGTTAGCCATTCAAAGTTTGACGATTGCCGATACCGGCGATTGGTATGTCGGAACGAGCAGCGGCGCCTTTCGGAGTGATGACAGCGGCGCACATTGGAAGAATATTAGCCAGGGGTTAGGCCTGCAGTGGAGTCCCAAGGGACCGTATGATTAACGATTGTCTGTGAACATGGAAAGGGTAGAAGGATGAGTGACGTGACCGTAACGGATCAGACGCGTGTGAACATAGCCATTCAAGTCGAAAAGGAATCGTGGGGGGACATCCAGTTAAAATTTTTCCCCGATCGGGCTCCCAATCATGTGAAGAATATGGTGAGCCTGGCCAATGATGCCTTTTACGATGGAACGACGTTTCATCGGGTCATTCCGGGATTTATGATTCAAGGCGGCGATCCGAATAGTAAAGACCCTGATCGCTCTCGTCATGGGACGGGGGGGCCTGGGCATCGTGTGAAGGCAGAATTTAATGCCACGCCCCACAAGCGTGGAATCTTGTCGATGGCAAGAGCCCAAGACCCGAATAGTGCCGGCTCCCAGTTTTTTATTTGTGTGGCCGACGCCAATTTTCTTGATGGCCAATATACGGCCTTTGGTGAAGTGGTGAGTGGAATGGAGGTCGTTGATCGAATTGTGAACGTTCAACGAGACGGCAATGATAATCCGCTTCAGCGCATTGAGATGACATTGACTGTTCATGAAGCCAACGCCTAGGAACTGGGCGTATGGTTGTCTGTGGGTACTGGTCATCGGGGGAGTGTTCGGTTGCGCTTCCCCGTCGTTCTATTCGTATCTTGTCTATGAAAATCCCACCGCGTTCGTTCGTTTAGAATTCTCTCCTTGGGCCGATACGGACCGGCCTCACACCTGGAACGCCCATCCAACGACCCTGTCTCGCCGGCAAATCCAAAAGGCCCTGGAAGGTCTTCGAGTGCGGGAGCATCGTGCAGCTCCTTTTCGCTGGTTCCGTGGGATCGCTGAGAAGGAATCCGTCTTTCGCCAAGACGAAATAGATGTGCTGCTTCCTGCAATACTGGAAGGCCTGGAGTTAGCCGTTCCTCAGGAGCTGTTAACGTTTTATGTCAGTCATCCAGTAAATGCCACGAAGCGGGAAGTGACATCGGGCGGGCTCTATGTCACTGAAGGACAACTCCATATTATTGTCAGTAATTTTCGCGCTGTCTATGGGATTCCCCCGGCTGGACTGATTCATGACCGTCGGTATCCGTTACTTTCTTTGGGACCGTTAAGCGTGGATATCTTTTATGAAGGGGATGAGGGAGAAGTGGTGGATGCGAAAGAAGAAGGCCTCGTCGATGCGATCTTTGGAGATGAACGAAGTGGAGAAATCGTGTTAGATTTGTCCCGCTTATCGATGATGAACATGTAAGGTGAAATAAGGAAGTTTGAGAGGCTGAGGCGTCAGAATCAAGAATTTTGATGCCTCAGCGCGCATTGAGGACAAACCGGTTATGGAGTGGCTTCGGCCGAGGCCATGGTGGATGTATCGGCCGTAGGACAGGCCTCCCTGGTCATGTACAATAAATAATTCCCCATTCCTCGGATATCGCCTTCTTGATCCAGGGGGCGGTGATGAACCAAGACCATTTCATAGTCTTCCTTCGTGCTTACCGGAAACCCGATGGGATCTGAATAAATTTGACGGTCGGGGAAGCCAACCAGTGTGCCATCCAGGAGGACATCCGGCACGGTTCGTAATAATGTCTTGTTGCGGGTGCGATTTTCCATAGCGATCAACAGTGCACCATTATGTGAGTGAGGGTAGGCGAATTTGACGCAACCATCGACCAGAAACTTGAGGGGTTCTTTGATAACCTGCACGCCCGCATCAATGGCAATGCCCTCATCTGATTGGTTAGCCGGTCGTTGATCGAATTTACTGAAACACACCACATTGACGCCCACTTGATAGACTTGCATCTGATGCAATTCTTGGCCTTTCGGAGCGGTATAAATCGTAAAGCGAGCCATGGCATCTTTGGTCGGAGCGGCTTTGTGATAAAAGGCCACGAGGGCCATTAGCTTGTGGGTGCGATCGAGTTTGACGCCATGCCCGGCAGGAAAGCGGGTTTCGCGCATTTCCATTCCCGCTCCGGCAAAAAAGAGCGGTTCCCCCGGACAGGAAATGCTATCCTGGTCCATGTCCAAGAGCAGGATATGATGCAGGTATTCACGAGGTAATTCTTTGCCATCTTTGGTAAAGGCCTCAGTTTTATATCCCGTCATATAACGGTCTTCAGGGAGATTAAAGAAATGCTTGGGCATACTGGCCGCCAAATCTCCACTGTGTCCAACGGGAAGATCAATGGGACCGAAGGTAATCGAAATGCTATCGGGTTCGAGGGTGACGGTGGTCAAGGGCTTATTGAGGGTGGGAACTTTCTGTACCCCATGACCATGAGCGGCAGGGTCATGCGCGAAGGCTTGTGATCCTATGAGAGAGCACGTGACAAGAAGGGCTGAGAGACAAATCCGTCCAAACATGTGAGAACTCCTTTTACCAAGAGACGAAATATATGAGAAAAGAGGAGATTCATCGTATGGGTGGGACGTTCAGCGGGTTGTGGGAGGTGCGATTCAACCACTGAGTCAGGAATGAGACATCACCCTCAACAAATCACGCTCATGCTGTCGGAAAAACAGTTGAAGAATTTTATCAAAGAGGGGATACTGAGGTTATGATGTAAGTGTCATACCCTAACGTGTGCCACAATTATGAGTCAAGAAAAACTAATGAAGACGAGCCCAGATGGATTGCTAGATTTCATGATGAATGATCAGATTGTCGGACTGTGGAACAAACGGGAGGGGCGATGAAAAAACGTCCAGCTTCCAGGAAGACTCCAACGGTCCAAAAATCCAAATCTTTCGTCGAGGAGGTCATCAATCAGTTGGCCGATCGACGCAGTCAGCAAGGCCTCTCTCAGGCAGAATTGGCTAAACGGGCAGGAATAACGCGCCAAGCAGTGTATGCAATTGAAGCCAACCAGTATCTCCCGAGTACCCAAATTTCACTGCAACTGGCTGAGGCTTTGAATTGTTCGGTCGAAGATCTGTTCAGTCTGCCAGGACGGGACGTGATCGTGGATGCTGAACTGATAGGAGGCGCGTCGACTCAGAGCCGATCGACGCGGGTGAAGCTCTCTCAAGTCGGAACGCGTATGGTGGCCCGTCCCATGACCGGGTTAGGCGATATCTTAAATTTTGTCATGCCCGCTGATGGCGTCATTCTCGACCCGGGTATACGCCATGCTCCCAGCAATCCGGCACAGGTTTCTGTAAAACTTTTGCATGCACGGGAAGTCATTGACCAAAACATCATGATAGCCGGATGTGACCCGGCCTTATTTTTGGCTGGAGAGCATGTCCGAAAAATTCATGCCCTATCCGGTGTCACCAATTGGACAATGGGAAGCGCCAATGCGCTCAGTGCCCTTCAACGTGGAGAAGTCCATATGGCAGGCTTGCATTTAGTCGATATGAAATCCGGAGAAAGCAATATTCCCTACCTGAAACGGCACGCCAAAAATCGCGATTTGATCGGGGTGCATTTCGCCTCGTGGGTGCAGGGTCTTCTGCTTCAACCAGGTAATCCCAAGCGAATTCGGACAGTTCAAGATTTGATGAAGCCGGGAGTGCGTTTGATTAATCGAGAGGTCGGAGCAGGCGCCAGATTTTTCCTGGATGCCTTATTGCAACAGGAAGGTCTGACTGGGGAATCGCTTAAAGGCTACCACCAGGAAGTCATGTCCCATTTAGACGTCGCTCGTCATATCCGAGATGGGATGGCCGATGTAGGGGTGGGAGTGGAAACCGCCGCACAGTATTTCGGGCTGGACTTTATTCCGCTCCGGGAAGAGCGATACGATCTCATTATGCGAACCGATTTTCTGAAAAGCCACCCCATGGCCACAAAGTTTTTGGATGCGGTCGTCAGTCAGCCCTTCCGTCGAGAAATTGAAGCCCTAGGGGGGTATAATCTTAGCGAAGTAGGGAAAATGCTCGAATGGTGAGTGAAGCGTTTTTCCTCTTTGCGTAAGCATCCCTCGTCAATTATCTTCTATCGCGTTTGTCCTCATTCCCGGCATTGTTAGACGGGAATCCATCCTGTTTTTCTGTCAGTCATACGTTTGCTGATAGATACGGTCGTATGTTTCATTCCTAAATACCGACGTAGGTTTCTCTTCCGTTCTTCGAAGCGCTCACGTCCTTTCAGAGGGAGGCTAGGTTTGAGGGGCAAGACTTATCTGACGGAAAAAGTGCTAGGTGATCCATCGGTTTGGTTCACCGAAGGCGAGATGTTTTTGTCAGGAAGGGATGAATGTCTTGAGTGAAACGGGGTTGAAAGGAATGAAGGTGTATGTATTTAGTAGTCGAGAGCTTTCTTGGGATAATCAAAATCTAGCAGTTCGCCTTGAATGAGTCCAATTTTAGACCATGTGTCGGTCGGAAACCTCAACACCGCCATCCCGCAGGTTGGGACATTCTCTATCTGACTCCCGCTCAACGCATTGATCAAGTCGGTAAACGTAGGGTTGTGCCCTACGAGCATGGCGCAATCAAGGGCATCATCCAGTTCGTGGATAATCGAAATGACCTGGATCGGTTCGGCCCCATACAAGCGTTCCTCAATTGTAATGTCTGAAGGGGGATAGCCAATGGCCTCGGCCAATAGGGTGGCGGTGGTTTCCGCCCGCACCGCCGAGCTGGAGATAATGATTTGAGGTTGTGGTTTGCGTTTGCGCAGCCTTTTTCCCATGCGAGGGGCATCCTGCTCTCCGCGTTCGTTGAGCGGGCGGGCATGATCGGACATATTGGCATTATTCCAGGAAGATTTGGCGTGCCGACTCAAATACAACGTTTTCATATTGGTGTTCGATAAAGAAAAAAATGGGTAACTTTGAATTGATCCTTATACCATAAAATACTGTCACGATGGCATGAAAAGGGTAGGGGAAAATCGCATCATTCCAACACACGGAGCCAGGCCCTTCAAGCCATTAAGAGGAGGCAGTAATCAATTCTCTCTTCGTCATTCCTGCATGTGGAGCCTGCCCTGCAAGCTTTTGGCAGGGGCCAGGAATCTCCTCTTTCATTGCATCATCCCACGATTGCTAAGAATAAACTCAACTCAACTCAACTCCGTCATTCCTGCACGTTTCTAGCAGGAATCTCTTAATCGGGTTTTGCCTCTATACCCTAAGATCGTTGCTTGGCGCTGCTCCAAAAGCGGCTCTAGCGCAGCATTCGTCTTTAAGATAGATAACTCCTGGAATGTTGTGTTACAAAATAAATATTCATTGGTTAGTTGATAACTAAATTTTTAGACGGAGTATTCCTATGCCACTGAGACACCATCCATTGGTCAAAGAGTTCCCAGAACATCACGATCGTATTCATGAATTGAAAATGTCGGACGAGCATTTTCACCGCCTTATGAACGACTATGAAAATCTTGATAAGGAAATTTTTCGGGCAAAAAGTGATGTGGAGCCGACGGACGATACTCATCTCAAGGAATTAAGTGTACGACGAGTGCAGTTAAAAGATCAGATCTATGCCCTGATTCAGCAATCCTGACCACTTGATTGCTTGGTACTCGCCTTTGCGCCTGCCCGTTGTCTGTCAGAAGTACCTGACTGCCTGCCTAAAAGATATTTCTGCCCAGCATGTGCTTCCAGATCAGGGCTATTGAGTTCGCCGTCTCATAGGATGAGCGAGGCGGGAACGTTTGGAGGCCGGACCAACTCGCCCGCTCAACCAAGGTCCGCCGAGGGAATGGAGTGTTCCATCCTTGTGCTGGCTTGCATGCATCGGTTCGGATTTTCGAAAAAAGGCGGAGTGAAGGAGTTCGCCCTGGAATGGATCCAGACAAATCCATTTTGATCAGTGAATGCGATACCCTTCGACGATGGGTGGTAGGGGAGGAAGATCTGGATGCTCGGCATCAAGAATGCTGATGTTGAATCGTAGTCCTGCAGTAAAGAGTTCCGAACATGAAGGGAAGTGGTATTTTGAGCACTCTGCTTTCACGGCCAATTCTTCGTAGGCTACCACTAACTCGCCAACACGGCGTTTAAAATCAATGGCCTGTTCACGAGTAAAATTCGAAGAACGGGAGATTTCCCTCCACAGATCGTCATGAGTCGCCCCCAACCGCTCATGGATGGTTTGAAGATCACGAGCGACCCCTTCCTCGGAATATTCCTGTGATGTCGTCACGCATCCTGAAAGAAAGCACAAAAGAAGGGGGATAAACCAGACATAAACACTGCATGTTAAAAATGATTTCTTCATGGCCCTAATCCGTGAAGGAGAAGATTCAAGGACCTTCCTTTACCCTGCCATGATTTTTCCATTTTGTAAAACAAAAAATGATTCCAGGCAAAGTCGTAATATTATTTTCGCAAAATAAGCAAGTAACAATTCCAGTTTTCATTTAGCATTTCACGGGGTCTTGTCCCCGTACGACGAGGTACTTTGGTTTCGGCCAAAGTATCCAAAGCCATGTTGTCCGTGGCAGGGCCCCCTGCCTCCGCAGGGGCAAGCTCTTCGGGTGCCCTGCGCGGTTCGCCGACATCGGTGGCGAGCAAACTCGCGGAGCTTGTCTTGACTCTTTTGGAAGGGCTCAAACAGTGTTCGCCTTCTCTCCGGTGCCGGCGGCACGGCTCGGCTATGCCACCAGGTCAGGGAAACCTAGAAGGAGGGGGCGAATCAACTCGTGATAGTCAATCCTAGGTCATGTCTAAGGAATTAAGCAGGGTCTGTCGATTAACAAAATCGTCCACTCAGAGAGCCGGCCAGCAGGCATCAATCCGTCGAGGAGAAAAGAAATTGAGATTTGTATTGTAAAAAAACAAACTTGAATCATAGGCCAGATTGTCGTTTGGCAAGCCCTGATCCAAGCCCACTTGGCCGATTATTATCAGCTGTTTTATTAAGTGAATACTTAGAGTAGAGCTTGTACGTCTTGATACAGTTTTTTTAAATGTTCGTCAGACATATCCAGTATAGGTTCGTACATGAATGAATTTAAATGAATGCTTTCTGGTGTCATTAGCATTACTCGCTGTAATGTGTTCATCGTTTCAAAATCTGAACCAAATAGGTCTTTATATTTTACGAAAAGCTTCATAGTCTGGTTGGTGTCAATATTGGAGACAAAATCTGGATCCTTGATTTTTTTGATCATGAAGGCCTCTGCAGCGGTCCGAATTGCTATAGACAACACAATTTTATTTTCGAAGTTGACCCCATCCCCTGCATTCAAACATTCAATGGCAGAATTCTGGATAAACTCCATCATTGTTTTGTCACCTTCATCAGAATTGTTACTTCCACCAAACACAGAGTTGAAAATCTCATCGAGATCAGACTGTTTGATTGTTGGAGAGTCGGTTTTACAATGAAGCAATGAAGTTAGTTTCAGGTAATATGGATCTTTATCACCCTTGGTATATTCAATGATGTTTCGTATGAAAGGTATTGAGGCAATCTTTTTTTTAGGATCTTTAAAGAAATTTGGTTTCCAGTCATTCACGAAAACGTTCTTAATTCCAGTTGCCTTTTCCAAGGTCAGCCCCTTACTGGACTTGAATGCCATTAGGCAGTTGTTATATTTAACAAACCTACTGTTTATGGTACGGAAGAAATCAAAGTTGTGGGTTAAAATTATCTGCCTGAACTGCGGCTGCTCTGAAATATCTCTTAGGTATTCTATAATGGCGTACTTATTTTTGTAGTCAAATGAGTCTGCAACATCGTCCACAACAAAAACCGTTTCTTGTTTCAACTTCTTGCGAGCTTCTACCTCAAAGATGATATTGAGAATGTAGAGTGCTTTCTTCTCACCAGTGCTTAATACATTTATTAAATCCTTCTTCTCAATGGGAGCTTTCTCAGAACCTTCCTCGAAGGTGAATCCCAAAATTAAAAGAGGTTCCTGCCCAAGGATGACAGCCGTTCTATTCTTAGCAGTCAATTTGAATGGGACATAAAATCTTTCATTGAATATTTGGATTACAGATTCCCATTGGGTTCGTTCTGTCGCGGCTACGGTCTCAATCTGTCTTTTTCTTTCCTCAGCAGCCTGATATTTTCCAACAAGATCTTTATAGTGTTCAAGCTGTTCTTTGAAATAAGATTTCCAAATCTCTTCTCGAAATTTCTCTATATTTGCTAGCTTTGGAAGTATTTCCTCATTTTCTTGAAGGTAACTGTGGAATTCTCTCAGATTGACGTTTTTGTTAAGTTGCTTTTCGATCTCTGCAAACTTTTTCTTTAAGGCTTCATTTTTAGAGATTCCTTCTTTCTCCTTCGCTATAAGGTCTTCAAGCTCCTTCTGAGTGGATATCTCAGTCTTCTTGTCTGCATTCAGGCTAACCGTGTGTTTGGCCTCAAAGAATCCATTATCTGCAAGACTTTTTGCAATTGTTGCGGCGTTGTAGTAGTTGAAGACGCCTTTTTTAAAATACGTTGAGGCAGAGAGCAATTCGTTATATTTTTCGATATATTCTTGAATGGCCGTTTTAAAGTCCTTCGTGCTGAGAAAGGTCAATACCTTTTCGTCGAAAATCCTGTCATAACTCAACCTAGCAAATGGGGCATCCTTCTGATTTAGCAGTTCCTCTTTTATTCGAATCAAAGCAATGAAAAACTCATCCTCACTACTTGTGAAAGTACTGGATATTTCCTTTTCTAAGTTCTTTTTTGAGCCAGATTGGGTTTTCATGCTCTTGAGAAAGATTTCTTTAGAGTTATCAGTCTCAAGCGAAAGTTTCTCGTATTCTTCTCGAAGTGTAGAGTTTACAAGAAGGGTCGATGTTTTCTCTGTATGGCCAAGAACCTCGTCATAGGGTCGAATTACAACAACTTGGTCCGAGGGGCAATCTATACCATTCTCATCTGTAATTTTACTTTTTGTTTTCCGGGCTGGGAAGATGCGGTCTTTAGGTTTAGTGCCTTGAGCCACATCTTTGAATGTCTCTGCCAGTGAAGATTTCATGGCTCCATTGGCAGCATAGATAGCTATAGCTCTATCTTTCGAGAAGTCAAACTGGTCTTCCCCTGATTTTGCGGACACATCGAAAAAGAGCCACAATAGGCGAGGAGGTGGGTCATGGCAAAACGGAGAAGCTTTTCGAAGGAATTTAAACACGAGGCCGTCCAGATGGCGACGGGGGCGAACCTGTCCATTACGCAAGTGGCAGCGGATTTAGGGCTTCATACGAATGTCTTGAGCCGGTGGTGCCGCGAACAGAAGCGGGAGGGGCCAAAAGCGTTTCGCGGCCAGGGCATCCCACGGGATGAAGAAATGGCCAAACTGAAACGAGAGTTGGCCCGAGTGAAGCGAGAACGGGATTTTTTAAAAGACGCGGCGGTCTTCTTTGCCAGGGATACGCCGCGAGGTATGCCATGATCGCCTCCTGTCGCCAACAGTTTCCCATTCGCATGATGTGTCGGCTGCTCCGCGTCTCCCCGAGTGGCTACTACGCGAGGCAAACTCGGCCGAAAAGCCGTCGGGCAACGGCAAATGAGGAGTTAACCCAGGCGATTCGACATATTCATACGGAGAGTGGTGAGGTGTATGGCAGTCCGAAGATCTGGCAGGAGTTACAAGAGCGTGGGCACGCCTGTGGCCAGCATCGAGTGGCCCGGCTGATGAAACAGGAGAAGATCCAAGGCATTCCCTCGAAGAAGCGGTGGCGGAGTCGAAAGTCAGGTGAGCGCCCTCAGGATGTGACGAACCACCTTGCTCGCGATTTTGGAGCGGAAACGCCGAATACCAAATGGGTCACTGACATTACGTATATCCGCACGGCCGAAGGGTGGCTGTATTTGGCGGTCGTCCTCGATTTGTTCTCTCGGCAGGTCATTGGCTGGTCGATGCACCCCCGACAAGACTGTGAGCTCGTCCTTCAAGCCGTTCGAATGGCGGTGGGACAAGGGAGGACCTCAGAGACCGTGATTCTGCACTCTGATCGAGGGACGCAATATACGGCCCAGGAGTTTCAAGCGTTTCTGAAGACTCAGGGAATGGTGAGCAGCATGAGTGGGGTTGGGACATGTTATGACAATGCGGTCGCAGAAAGTTTCTTTGGGTTACTGAAACGCGAACGAGTCTATCGGCGGCACTATCAGACTCGAGCCGAAGCCTGCACCGATATCTTTGACTATATTGAACGGTTTTATAATCGTCAGCGTCGGCATTCTCATACTGAGGGGATGCCTCCAGGAGTGTATGCGGAACAGATCTTAAAAACTCTTAACTAACCTGTCCACGAAACTAGGGGAAGACCAAACTCTGTTTTAAGTTTCTTAATTCCATAACAATACTCTAGGTCAATTAGCAGCTTTTTCATTAATTCCCCTTCGCTCCATTCGAAAATTTATGGGGCCTATCCTAATGAAATGGTCGAACTTTGGCAGATGTTTTGTTGTTTAATCTCTCGATAAATTTTAAAGATACAGATAGCCAGATTTTCAATCTGTTCTTTCTTTTAACTCTACTAACTTTTATTAAGAAAAATGATGCGACTTTGGGATTATCGAAATTTCTGCCATGCTACTCAAGACTTAGAGAAAAGTACAGATCGTAATTTTCAGGAAATGAATCTAAGAATAATACCGGAGTACGGATGTTGGAATGAGATTTTTGGAATTAATTTAGAACCCAGTCTATGGAGCGTGGAATATCCACAATTTCTTCTTAATTTCCTTATTTTCATGAACTGACACCTGTTGGCCGGGCTTTGGGGCGGACGCTCTGATCGTCACCCGGGTCTTGTTTGAGTTCTGTTAATTGGGTTGTCCTTTAATACTAAGCTTCCTGGCCTGGTGGCGGGGCCGAGCAGTGGAGCTGACTCCGGAAAGAAGGCGCGCATTGTTTGAGCCTGGCGAGTTTGCGTGCCGCGGAAGTCGGCTGCACTGCGCAGGGAACCCGAAGAGCTTGCCCCTTCGGAGGCAGGGGGCCAGGCCACGGCCTGTATGGTTTTGGGTCCTTTTGCCGAAACCAAAGTATCTCGTCGTACGGGGCCGAAACCCCATTGAAATTTTAATCCTGAAATAGGATGGATCCCCCCCTGATAAAAGCTTGCAGGGGCAGGCCCAACGAATGTCCGGGATGACGGATGAAAGGAGAGATTCCTGCCAAAAGCTTGCAGGAATGACGAGGGGGGGTTGTAGCACTGTTAGTGCGTGGGGTTTGAGTGGGCTCAGATCCTTCGTGGAAACTCAGGATTACAATTCGGGAGGGATGCCGGAACTGATGGATTCCCGGTTATTGCTGGCGGATGACGGATTAGGGGAGGGTGACTCGGCCGATGGTGTTGGCATCGGTGCCGAACCAGATGGTTTGAGTGGGTTGATGGTAGAACATATGCCGGACTGTTCCGCCACCACTTTTGATCTTGGTGATACTGATGACTTGTTTGGCTTTCGTATCAAACCCTACCAAACGATTGGGATGTAGACCGGTTTCCACAAACCATATTCGATCTTGATCATCAACAGTCATGCCATAGGGCCGTCCGTCTTCGCCTCCCGGTACCCGCCATTCTTCGACTTTGAGTGTGGAGGGAAGGACCTTTCCGAGATAGCCTTCCGCATAATCCACATACCAAATGGCTTGGTCCGAAGTGATGGCTAAGCGTCGTGGCCGTGTCTCTTTGCGAGGCAGTGAAATTTCCTTGGAGGTATTTGTGGAACGATCGATCGTTCCGATTTTATTTGTGCCGAATTCGGTGAACCATGGACGGTGTGCCGCATCCATGACGATGCCATAGGGACGCGCGTTCTGGCTGAGCAGGGGACTGAGGAGAATGCTTCCGGTATCCATGGTGAGTTGTCCGACATAGTTGCCTTGTTGGACGGTAAGCCAGATTTCATTGGGTTTCCCAAACACGAGTGTGTGGGGATCACCGGCCGAATCATTGGGCATGGGATATTTAGTGATGTGGCCGTTGCTTGGATCGAGTTTGCCGATATGCGCGGCGCGGTTGCCGGCATACCAGACCCACCCCTGCTGGTCGACAATCAGATTGTGCGGACCGGTGCCATGCTCTAAGGGGTATTGTTCAAACATGCCGCTATCGGAATCGAACACCGCAATATAATCTCCGGTTTGGCCCACGAACCACACACGATTGTGTTGATCCACGTAGGGATCGCGCGGTCGAGTGTTCGCCCAGGGCACGGGCCATTCGGTGAGGTTCACCGGCTTGTGTTCAGGTTCTGCCCCATGTGTGAGGGGTGTGACACTCAGGATGATGAGGAGAGCGAGGAGCATCCTCGTCCTCATTCTTTTGATCATGGAATCGCGAATCATGTGTTGGGCCATCGAAGATTTATGGCGATGCCCGGATCAGATTTTCTGTGCTGAACCCGAGCTGCTGGCTGAATGTGACCAGTTCTTGGTAGGTGTCCTCTGGAAGATCGGGGGTGCGAGCCAGGATCCATAAATACTCACGATCCGGTGTGCCCACTACCGCATGTTGGTACTCCGGATCGACACGAAGAATCCAGTAGTTCCCCTCGTTGGGTGGGGTATAGAAGGCAATGATTTGTGCCGCCCATTGGTTGAATACGACGTTTAACTTGGCTTCGCTTTTCTGGTCTATAATCGTCGCAGTGCCTTCAATGCTTGTCTCTTCGCCATCTGTGGTGACGCACGAGTTTTTTACTCCGATGTCGCCGGAATCCAAGAGACTGTACTCCGCTGTTGATTGTCGACAAAGCCGCTGTGCCCACATAGGCAGTCTGGCAATTTCATACCATTTGCCGACATAGCGGGAGAGGTCTACCGAGGGTGCGGTCGGTAACTTTTCAACTTGATCGACTGTGGCACAGGCAGAGAGTATCAAACACAACACAACTGTTGTTATCCGCATGGGAAACCTAATTGTCGGTAAGGGTGTTTTGGGGAACATTTTTATCATGCTTCTCTGGTCATTGTCTCAACTAAGGGCAGGAAGAGTCGAGTTTTTCATTAACTGTTTTTTCAAGCACCCTACAAATACATTTTTTCCTCGTTTGGCGTCGGGCTTTGGAAGCGGACCTTTGTATCGGGACGTGGGTTTGTCCTGAGCCAAGTGGAATGAGCCTCGTTGTTGGGGGGAATCCCATAATGAATAGATTCCTGTCAGGGGCATGCAGGAATGACGACGGGGGAAAGGTTGGCTCCAATTTCAACAATTGGGGATGATGGAAGGTGTCAATCTTTAGAGATTTTTGATGAGAAAATTTGGGCTTTTATTGTAAATTGACGGCCAAAAAGAACGCTTGATATAGTCAACCGTCCACCTTTACTGTTTGGTCCCACCTCGTTCATTGGTACCCTCCAGATTAGGTTGGTCTTCTCGGGACAGGGATTGAGGAAAGCAGATTTATCCATTTCATTTTTTTTAAAAATCATAAGGTTGTACGTACTATGAAACAGATTTTTCACCTTTCAATGATGAGTGGCGTTGCGTTCCTGGCGATGAGTTGGGGGGCGGTTGCCCAGGCAGACATTTTTCCGGCTGAGGGTCCGCCGGGGACCACGGTAACGATTAGCGGGGAAGGGTTTGGCGATTTTAAGAATACTCAAGATAATCGGGTGGAGTTTCAGGGGGTGTCGGCGCTCATTCAATCGTGGGAACCCGATTTTATTCTGGTGAAGGTGCCCTTGAAAGCGAAGTCCGGTCCTGTGGTGGTTACGAATGGTGGCACGAAGAAAGAAGCCGGTACTTTTACTCTGCAGGCGGTCAAGATTACCAAGGTGACTCCTTCAACCGTTGAAGCTGGATCCTTGGTGTCGATTGAGGGTGAAAACTTTGGGAATACGGCTGGCTCTCGGGATCCCAATACGATGTTTGGGGTGAATCAAGTCTTAGTGAACGGAATTCGGGCGGAGGTGCAGCGGTGGCGGCCCAATAAAATTGAAGTGCAGATTCCGGCGAACGCAAAGACGGGTGAAGTGGAAGTGCGGTTGGCGTCGAGCGATCCGTTACCTGATGGCTCCTGCTGTGCGCCGGTTGATTATGTGGTGAGCAATACGATGCCGCTCACGGTGATTCCCGTTATTGCCTATGATCCGCAAGTGGGTCCGGTTGGGAGTAAAGTGGTGTTGTCCGGGCAAAGTTTTGGTGCCAAGGCCCCTGCCGACGGGCGCGTGTCGTTTGGAGGGAAGCCTGCGGTCATCGCTCAATGGACGGATCGCACGATTGTGGTTCATGTTCCGTTAAATGCCGAGACGGGACCGTTGGTTTTACATCGCGATGGACAGGATCGGACCATTGGGAATTTTGATGTGGTTCGTACTGAGGTGGCGGAATATTTTCCAAAAAAAGGTCCCATTGGGACGTTGATTATTATCAAGGGAAAACATTTCGGTATTCATTCCGAAGGCGGTGAGACGGCGTATGCCTTTGATTTCCAAGCCGCTAATAATGGCGTGGAGATTGGGGGAGTGCCTGCGGTCATTCATCGCTGGTTAGATGATCAGATTGATGTGTGGGTGCCGTTTAGCGCGAAGAGCGGCGAGGTAGTGGTGAAACGGGGCGGGGGCATCCCCAAGGCCGATGGAACCTGTTGTGAGCGCAAAGAAGTGGTGAAGCATGTGGCTGGTGACTTTACGGTGGTCCGACCAGAAATCCACGACTACTCACCGAAGGAAGGCGGGTTGGATGAAATTGTCACCATTAAGGGTTCGGGCTTTGGTGAATTTTTGAAGATATCTGAAGCCACCCGGTTATCGCTGAATCAGCAAGCCCATTCCTGGCAGAATTATCGTCTGGGCGAAGATGTTTCCCGGACGGAAGTCTTGATCAACGGATTGGCGGTTCAGGTGGTGTCGTGGAGCGACACGGAAATTCAGGCACGTATTCCTCGACGGCAAGCGTTTGGGATTGGCAGTCCGGAAGGGTTTGATACGGATTTGATGGAAGGCACGCTTTTGGTGAAACGCGGTTCTTGGGATATGTTGCCCTCGGGAGATTGTTGCACGAATAAGCAATGGATCACCATCATTGGTGGGCCGTTTAAAATGCTTGCGCGCGGGCTGCCTGATACGGATTATTGGCGGGAAAAGGGCCGGGCCCAATAGGCCTCAATCGGGCACGGTATTGTAATATTCCGTTTTTTCGTTCATTGAATACTTTGATACGGATAGGACTGAACAAGATATGTTGAAGAACGTCGTACAAAAATCTGGTGTGCTTGCTGTGTTGTTTATAGCCGGTTTTGCCACCATGCCCCTCTGTAGTTGGGCGCAAGAATATTCGCCGTTAACCATGACCCTGCAAGAGAGCCCATCCCCCGGGACGCTTCTGGATGTGGATTTTCAGGATGCGAAACATGGGTGGATTGTTGGAGCAGGTGGGACGATGTTGCACACAGAAGATGGCGGAACGACCTGGAAGAAAGCCCCTCGTCAGACCAATATGTTATTGACCGCAGTGACTTTTGCCGATGCGAAGCATGGTTGGATTCTTGGTCAAAATGGGACCTTGCTCCATACCGAAAACGGCGGTGCCAAATGGGTGCCTCAGGTCAGCGGGACGAATAGCATGCTCTATGGCGCGTATTTTTTGACCCCTCAGCAGGGCTGGATTGTCGGGGCTCGCGGTATCATTTTAGTGACGAAGGATGGCGGTGAGACCTGGAATGATCAAGTCAGCGGGCTGACTGCGGATTTATTTGGTGTATACTTTTTGGATGATAAGCAAGGCTGGGCGGTTGGCGCGCTTGGCACAATTTTGATGACGAGTGACGGCGGAGCTACCTGGAACCTTCAGCCCACGAATAATCCCGCAACGTTCTTCGATATTACGTTCACCGATGCCGTGTCGGGTTGGGCGGTCGGGACCCAGGGAACCATTTTCCAAACCTTGAATGCCGGAAAAGAATGGGTGGATCGTCCACGTGCCTGTGGGAGTCCATGCCTGAAGCCGGCCGACTTGGTGAATATCCATTTTCGCACGCAATTGAGCGGCCGAATTATTGGCGAACGTGGCACCATTCTGATGACGGAAGATGCCGGATTTACCTGGCAAGAAGTCGAAACCTTGAATACTGAAACCCTCTATGGACTCTCCCTTCCTGATGCCGTTAACGGGTTTGCGGTCGGGGACCACGGCACGATCCTGCATTTCACTCCCACTCCGGCTGAATCTACCGATCCTAAGTCATAACTGTTTAGCAGCCCAGACTATTTTTTAAGCCGTAAAGCGAGCTTGAAGAATGGCCAAGGCAGCCAAACTTGCGGTTTCTGCCCGTAAAATCTCCTGCCCGAATGAGGCAAAGAGATACTGATGTGATTGTGCGGCTTCAACCTCTTTTTGCCCCCACCCGCCTTCCGGTCCAATAATCACGGTCACATCGCCTTCCGGTTGTTCCGTGGCATAGGGGAAGTTTAAGAGTGATACGCCTTCACTGCGTTCGGCCATAAAGATGGTCGGGTATGGGCGGGGAGTTTCGAGAAATTCTTGATAGGTGTGGATCGGCAGAATGGTCGGTAAGGCCCAGCGTTCACTTTGTTGTGCGGCTTCCAAGGCAATGCGTTGCCAGCGCGCGTGATGTGTCTCTCCCTGCTGTCCGGATAATTTTAGAATAACTCGTTCCGTAATGAGGGGTACAATCGTCCCAACGCCGAGTTCTGTGGCTTTTTGGATGACCCATCCCATTTTCTCCCCTTTGAGAAGGGCTTGAGCCAGGATAAGGCGTGGACGAGTGGAAACGGGAGGCTTGTCGATTTGGTGAACAGTGGCTTGTAACGTACGCTTGGTGATGTCTCCAACGGTTGTATGATAGCGATGTCCTTTTTCGTCATTAAAAAGAAGGGTATCGCCGCGTTTTGCACGCAGGCTTTTGGAGATATGAGTCAGGAGAGGATCAGTGATGGTGACGACTCCATCCACCACGTCTTGTGTATGGATGAAGAAAACAGGCATGTGCGAGGAGGCTTTAAAGGAATGAACGTGGAACGGATGTGTTAGTCGAACAAGTTTTTGACTTTGTCGAAGAGGCCTTCTCCTTGATTCTCGGTATCCAGACCGCTTTCTTCTGCAAACGTATTGAGAATTTCTCGTTGGCGTGGTGTGAGTTTGGTCGGAATATCAATCTTGATTCGAATAAGTTGGTCGCCACGGGTTTGAGATTTAAGCCCTGGAGCCCCAAGGCCTTTTAATCGGAGAATTTGATCGTGTTGGGTGCCCTCTGGAATCTTGACCATGGTATGGCCGTTTAACGTGGGGACTTCAACTTTTCCACCCAACGTGGCTGTGACAAAGTGCAACCGTCGATCATAGAGGATATCCTGTCCTTTTCGGACAAAGTGGGGATGGGGTTTGACGTTTAAGGCCACATACAGATCGCCTGGCGGTCCCCCGTTCATCCCATGTTCGCCCTCATGCGAAAGCCGTAAGCGCATGCCTGATTCCACGCCTGCCGGAATGGTGACGGAGAGCATTCGCTCTTTATGCACTCGCTTTTGACCACGGCAGCTCTGGCAGGGATCTGAGATGACCTTACCGGCTCCCTGGCATTGCCCGCATGTTCTATTGATCGTAAAGAAGCCTTGCTGCAGTCGAATTTGACCGGCTCCGCGGCAGGCGGTACAGGCTTTGACTGATTGTTCGGATTTGGCTCCTGTTCCGTTGCAGGTCTCGCACACTTCCCAGCGGGGAATTTTCAGTTTCGCTTCTTTGCCGTTAATCGCTTCTTCAAAGGAAATTTCCAGATTATATTGGAGATCGTTCCCTTGTTCCGCTCGGCTGCGTCCTCGTCCGCCTCCAAAGAAGTCTTCAAATATATCTCCGAAGACATCCCCGAAGCCTCCGCCGCCAAAGCCTTCATGTCCACCACCTCCGGCAGCTGCATGTCCGAACATGTCGTATTTTTGCCGGCGTTCCGCGTCACTCAGGACCTCGTACGCCTCTCCCGCCTCCTTAAACTTTACCTCGGCGGCGGCTTTCTTATCAGGCTCGGAATGTAAATCGGGATGATGGAGACGAGCGAGTTTCCGGAAAGCTTTTTTTATTTCATCGGGTGAAGCGTTTCGCTCCACCCCCAGCACGTCGTAATAATCACGCTTCCCTGTTTGTGCCATTAATGAAGCCTAACAGACAGGTGCTGAGGGTGGACCGAATGAACAACGCATGGTTTCATGACTGCCGGGTCTTAGCCTTTGCTTTTATCCACTTCTTCAAATTCGGCATCAACGACCTTTTCGTCTCCACCAGAGCTGGCTTCCGGTCCTGATTCGGTGGGGCCTTCACCGTCCGGCCCGGGGCCTGCGGAGGTCCCCGCATCAGCCGAAGCCTTTTTGTACATTTCTTCAGCCAGTTTATGCGACGCGGTGGTCAGGTTTTGCATGGCCGTCTTCACTGCTTCAGCGTCCGACTCCTCAAGTGCCTTTTTCAGGGCCTCAATGGCTGCACTGATATTGGTTTTGTCTTCTTCGCCAATTTTATCGCCATGTTCGGTCAGATTTTTTTCGGTGCTGTATATCAGTGTATCAGCTTGATTTTTTAGCTCAACTAATTCGCGTTTCTTTTTATCTTCTTCGGTGTGAGCTTCTGCATCTTTCACGAGTCGTTCGACTTCTTCTTTGCTGAGTCCACTAGAAGCGGTAATTTTGATGGATTGTTCCTTTTGGGTGGCCATATCTTTGGCTGATACATGCACAATCCCGTTAGCATCAATATCAAAGGTGACTTCAATTTGCGGCATTCCTCGAGGCGCGGGCGGAAGCCCTATCAAGTCGAACTGACCTAATAATTTATTATCATTGGCCATTTCGCGCTCGCCTTGAAACACACGGATGGTCACCGCTGTTTGGTTGTCGGCAGCGGTTGAAAAGATCTGGCTCTTTTTCGTGGGAATAGTTGTGTTGCGTTCAATGAGTCGAGTAAAGACGCCACCTAACGTTTCAATGCCCAAAGACAGCGGGGTAACGTCTAACAATAAGACGTCTTTGACATCGCCTTTGAGTACGCCACCTTGAATCGCTGCTCCGATCGCTACAACTTCGTCAGGGTTGACACCCCGATGTGGTTCTTTTCCAAAAAACTGTTTCACGCGTTCAATGACTTTTGGCATACGGGTCATCCCGCCCACCAACACAATTTCACTGATATCGCCGGTTGTCAATTCTGCATCGGCCAGGGCCTTTTTGCAGGGTTCGATTGACCGTTCAATCAGGTCGTCCACTAATTGTTCAAACTTGGATCTAGTGAGTTTGAGGACGAGATGCTTGGGTCCGCTGGCGTCTGCGGTGATGAAGGGCAAATTGATTTCTGTCTCTTGTGAGCTGGACAACTCGATTTTGGCTCGTTCGGCGGCTTCCTTGAGTCGTTGAAGCGCCATCTTATCTTGGCGGAGGTCAATGCCTTGATCTTTCTTGAATTCCTCAATCAGCCAATCAATAACCCGAAGATCAAAATCGTCTCCGCCTAGGAACGTGTCGCCGTTAGTGGATTTGACCTCGAAGACGCCTTCACCAATTTCCAGAATGGATACATCGAAGGTGCCGCCGCCCAAATCGTAGACGGCAATCCGTTCGTCTTTTTTCTTGTCGAGGCCATAGGCTAATGAAGCGGCCGTCGGTTCGTTAATGATACGCAGCACATTCAGCCCGGCGATTTGTCCGGCATCTTTTGTCGCTTGTCGCTGACTGTCGTCAAAGTAGGCCGGAACTGTAATGACCGCATCGGTGACTTTTTCGCCTAAATAATCTTCTGCCGTTTGTTTCATTTTCTGCAGGATCATGGCTGAGACTTCGGCCGGACTATAGCTCTTGTCTCTAATTTGGACATTGGCATCGCCGTTATTGCCTTCAACGATTTTATAGGGGAGGCGTTTCGAGGATTCGCTGACCTCACGGGAAGCCATTTTTCTCCCCATCAATCGTTTGACAGAGAAGATGGTGTTTTCGGGGTTGGTAATGGCCTGCCGTTTGGCAATCTGGCCAATCAACCGGTCGTTTTTGTCGGTAATGGCGACTACAGACGGGGTGGTTCTCGCACCTTCCGAATTGGCAATGACACTGGGTTCACCGCCGCTCATCACCGCCACACAAGAATTTGTTGTGCCTAAGTCAATTCCAATAATTTTGCTCATGCGTGTATTCCTCCCTCTTCGACCGTGTCTTCGCGAGATTGTGGTTCGGTCTGATTAGATTTTTCTTTGGCCACGGTGACCATCGCCGGGCGTAAAATCCTGTCGTGTAAAAAATACCCTTTTTGGAATTCTTCGACGACTGTATTTGGAGCCGCGGTCTCGGATTCGACTTGAGCCACGGCTTGATGAACATTAGGGTCAAACTCGGCGCCTTCACTGGACACTTGCCGAACGCCTAATTTCCCTACCGTTTCAAGAAATTGTTTGTGTGTGAGCTCCACGCCTTCAATTAATGCTCCGCTCGCTCCGGCATCGATTCCACTTTTAATCGCGCGCTCAAGGTTATCCAGGGTCGGCAGTAAGTTCTTGAGCAACGATTCATTGGCATAGCGAACGGAATCGCTCTGATCCCGTTGAGCCCGTCGCTTATAATTTTCAAATTCAGCTGCGAGGCGCATATATTTGTCTTGCAAAATTTGAAGCTCTTCCTGAGCCTTTTGTTCCGGGCCGGCTTCATCCCCTGTCTCGACCTCTGACGACTCATCCCGGGCAACAATGTCTGCTCCTCTTTGGGATTCCTCTATCGAATCATCTGAGGCTGTTGGGGGCTGGCTTTCTTCGGAAGAATTAGTCATGAACCTTCGTACTCATTGAAAATTAGAAAGATTTTCGTAGTCTTTGGTCAGATAGTCACTGGGGATGACAAGTCAACCCGTCAGGAGAAAATTCTTCGTGTTTTTATAAGAGATAACAGGGCATGCAGGCAGGCGTGGTTATCCACAGGGAGAAGTCATTCGGGAATACAAAAGGGCCAATCCTTCTAGGGTTAAGTGGGGTCTCACTTCCTGAATGGTCTTGGAAATTGGAGTGATGACGGCAGCCAGTCCTCCGGTTGCCAGAACGTAGCTGGGATGATCGATTTCTTGCTTGATTCTTTGGACAATGGCATCGACCAATCCGGCATAACCGAACATGATGCCAGATTGCATGCTGGAGGCAGTGTCTGACCCGATGACAGAAGGCGGGACGGCCAAGTCGACCTTAGGGAGTTTTGCGGTCTTCAGGTGGAGAGAATCCGCAGCGCCTTTTAGGCCTGGGGCAATAGCTCCTCCGAGATATTCTCCTTGTTGGGTAATCGTACAAAAGGTCGTGGCGGTTCCAAAGTCGACAATGATGAGGCCTTTTTTGTACCGGGCGAATGCGGCGGAGGCATTCACTAAACGGTCCGTCCCAATTTCCTCCGGATTGTCATATCGGAGGCTGAGTCCATGCGGACATGAGGCCGTGGCAATAAGGGGTGCCTTTCCCACCAGGGCATGCAGGAGTATTTCGAAGGTATGTGTAAGTGGGGGGACGACACTTGTCATGATGCAGCCATGAATGCTGGCCAGATCAACCTGGTGAATCGCGAAGAGTGATCGCAAGGCCATATCGTACTCATCCGCTGTTTTTATATGATCCGTTGCCAGTCTCCATTGGGCAATGATCGTGTCTTTTTGGAGTACCCCGCAGACAATCTGTGAATTTCCAATGTCGATGGCGAGTAGCATGCGATTCTTTAAAATTAAAGTATTTCTTAATATTTATGTTTTTTAATCAGTGTAAATGGTGCGGATATGGCGAATATCGGCAGCATGAACTTCCATCATTTTAACGGATTGTCCTCGGGTGTCGGAAGGGGAGACCAGGATTTGCAATTGGCCGTGAGCCCCGATGGATTGCGCCACTCCCTCAAGTGAGGTGCCATCGGGAAGCTCAGCGACCACATGTTGTCCCAAGGTACGACACCGGGCACTGTACCCCAAATGACAGGCTTCTTGTCCTTGTTGGCGTAGAGTCTCCCAGCCTTGTTCAAGAGAATAAATGATTTTTGAGATGAGTTGGGTTCGATCCAGTTGGCGCTTGGCATGAATTTGAAGGGAGCTGGCCATGGGTTTCAAATCTTTTGGAAAATCAGATCCCGAGAGATTCACATTGACGCCAAAGCCAATGATGACAGACGTTTCGGTCGAACCACGCCTGAAGGATTCGCATAATATCCCTCCTATTTTCTGCTCATCAATCAACAAATCATTAGGCCATTTAAGGCCGATTGTGATTGCGGTAGTCTCTTCCAAGGATTGCGCAATGGCTGTTCCGGCCATCAGGGGAACCCATCCAAGGAAGGGAAAGGGACCGTTAAATGAGAAGATGACAGATCCGTAAATATTCGCATTTGGTGGAGAAAACCAGGAGCGTTGCAAGCGGCCTCGGCCTGCCGTTTGCCGGTCGGTTATTACCACGGTGCCGTGCGGTATTGGACTTTTTGCAAGTTCTAAGGCAAAAGTGTTTGTCGAAGGGAGCTCGTCAAAGACAAACAGTGATTGACCTAAAAGTTTTGAGGGAAGAGCTGTAGCTAAGGTCTGAGGAGATAGCAAGGGTCAATAAAGTAGGGTTTCAAGGTGGTACGGTTAGCGACGGGATTTTCGTTTTTTCATCTTTCGTTGAGGGGACTTTGGAAGAATATCTAAGGAGAGATCCATGGCTGGTGCGGAATGCGTAAGTGCACCGATAGAAATGATGTCTGCCCCGCTGTTGGCCATTACCTGGATATTCTTCAGGTTAATGCCGCCAGAAACTTCAATTAACGCTTGACCTTTAATGAGCTTCACCGCCTGTCGGATTTTTGAGGGAGACATATTGTCGAGCAGGATGATATCCGCTCCCCCCTCAAGTGCTTCCCGAGCCTGAGCCAGGGTTTCCACTTCTACGCTGATACGCAGGCCATGAGGGGCCTGTTGTTTTGCTTTCCGGCAGGCCTGGCTCAGTGAAATATGATGAGCGGCGAGGATCATTAGATGATTGTCTTTAATCAGAATGCCATCATGCAGAGAGAAGCGATGATTGTGGCCACCACCTAGTCGGACGGCCCATTTTTCTAACCCCCGGAGTCCCGGCGTAGTTTTTCGGGTATCGGCAATTTTTACGCCTGGTGTTTGACTGGCCTCACAAAATTGACGAGTGAGGGAACTGATCCCTGAAAGCCGCTGCAGGAAATTAAGTGCAACTCGTTCTGCTTGGAGTAATGATTGGGCATTCCCGGAAATGGTGAGCAGTTTCGTGTTGGCCTTGACCCAATCTCCGTCCTGCTGATGCCATTGAATTTTGAGCAAGGCATCAACTTGGATGAACACTTCCTTCGCAACGACCAAGCCAGCGACTACCATCGCTTCTTTTGCCACGATCTGGGCCTGAGCGGACATGTTCGGTGAGAAAAGGGCATTAGAGGTGAGGTCCCCAAAACCGATGTCTTCCTCTAGGGCGGCTTGGGCAATTTTTCGAATGTAGGGTAGTGGCGGAGGTGCCACTGATTGGTTCCCGCTCATGAGCGCAACATGGTGGCCAGTTGGTCCTCGCTGCTGGTCAGTAAGGCCAATTCCTGCCGTAGACCTACGATCCGTTCTTCCGATTCCTGAATGACGGCCGGCTCGGCCTTGTCCCTGAATGATGGAGAAGCCACCCGGTCCTGAAGCCGGCTGCATTCTTTGTGTTTAGCCTCGATTTGTTTTTTGACTTTTTTGACAACCTTGTCCAGTTCCACATTAGGTTCGACGGGGATCCCGATGGTGAGATTTCCTGTGACGAGCTGCAATATTCGGTCTGAAGGCCAATCCATGGTTTTGGCCAAGGTCAAAGGGGATCGCAAGATGGACTCGATGGATGGTTGTAGAATCTTGAGGCTGGCGACCTCCTCGTCGTTTGTGGTCGTTCCAAACATGGGCAGCTGTTGATTGGCTGAAATATTTAAGAGCGCCCGGCCGGTGCGGGTGGTCGATACAAATCCTTGGAGTAATGAAAAGTCCTGTTCGGCTTTGGTGTTGATCCATTCCTCACGTTCGGTGGGAAATGCCTGAGTCATGATCGATTGGCCTTCATGTGGGAAGGATTGCCAGATTTCTTCGGTGATAAAGGGCATGACAGGGTGGAGGAGACGTTGGATGATTTCGAAGGTTTCTAGGAGAGTGTAGCGTGTGGCGGCGCCATCTGGGTGCGTTGGGTCTTGTAAGCTAGGCTTGGCTAGTTCAATGTACCAATCACAGTATTCGTGCCAGATAAATTGATAGAGGTGTGAAGTGGCTTGATCGAACCGATAACTCTCTAGGGCTTGGGTGACTTCACGAATGGTATGGTTGAGTCGGCTCAGTATCCATGCGTTCGGGAATGATCGGACCTTGGGTGGTTCCGCGATCTTGGCATCGAGGGTATAGAGTTGAATGAATCGCGCGGCATTCCAAATCTTGGTGACAAAATTTCGATAACCTTCAATCCGTTCTTCGGCCAGTTTCATATCCCGGCCAGGGGAAGCCATAGAGGCCATGGTGAATCGCAGGGCATCGGTTCCGTATTGGCTCATTTTGGTGAGTGGATCGATGACATTGCCCTTGGATTTACTCATTTTCTGCCCTTCGGCATCTCGGACCAAGGCATGGATATAGACATCGCGGAAAGGGATTTGCCCTGTCAGTTTGATCCCCATCATGATCATTCGTGCCACCCAAAAAAAGAGGATGTCCAGGCCGGTGACGAGCGTCGCGTTGGGATAGAACGTTTTAAAGTCTTCCGTTTGTTCGGGCCATCCAAGCGTGGAAAACGGCCAGAGTGCCGAAGAAAACCATGTGTCTAAGACATCCGGGTCTTGGAAGAGCTCCGACCCTCCACATTGCGGACAGACCGTGGGATCCGTTTGTGACACGATCGGTGTGGCGTCCGAGGTGATGAAGCAGCTCATTTTTAGTGGCTCAGGAAGTACCCCGCCCTCCGTTGTGGCCCCGACCGCATGACCCGTTTCAAGAAGCTGATCCTTGTTGCAGGTGCGACAGTACCAGGCCGGGATTTGATGCCCCCACCAGATTTGTCGGGAAATGCACCAATCTTTTATGTTGCGCATCCAGCCCAGATAATTATTCTTCCATCCTTCGGGAATAATACGAATGCTTCCGTTTTCCACCGCTTCGATGGCGGGAGTGGCCAAAGGACTCGTCTTTACAAACCACTGTGGCGAGAGGTACGGCTCAACGACGGTTTTGCATCGATAGCATTTCCCCAAGGCCATGGGGTGGTCTTCTTCTTTGAGCAGAAGGTCTTGTTCTTTTAATGCCTGGATGACGATGGGGCGTGCATCATGCACCGCCTTGAGGCTGATGGTGTTCATGAGCTGTTGGTTGACCATGGCTTGTGTCAGGCCTAGAGGGTCCATTCTGGCCTTAAAATCCAGAATGGTGAGGGGTTTCAATCCATGGCGTTCCCCGGCTTCGAAATCGTTAAAATCATGGGCAGGCGTAATTTTAACGGCACCGGTTCCAAATTCTCGATCGACCAAGATAGGGTCGGCGATGATGGGAATCGTGCGGGTGGTTAAGGGAAGCTTGATCTGTTTGCCGATGAAGTGCTGATAGCGAGGATCTTCTGGATGAACGGCGACGGCCATGTCGCCGAATAACGTTTCCGGGCGGGTGGTGGCGACTGTGAGTAACTCTTCCGGATCATCAGTCAGGGTATACCGGATGTGATAGAGGGTGCCTTTGATGTCTTCGTGTTCGACTTCGATGTCCGATAGGGCCGTGAGGCATCGAGGGCACCAATTGATGAGTCGTTCTCCTCTGTAAATTAACCCTTCCTCATAAAGTTGAACGAACACTTTTCTGACGGCCAGAGATAACCCGTCGTCCATCGTAAATCGTATTCGGTCCCAGTCACAGGAGGCTCCTAATTGCTTGAGTTGTCCAATAATGGTGTCCCCTGATTGGTTCCGCCATTTCCAGACCCGATCAATAAAGGCTTTTCGGCCAAGGTCGTCACGCGAAAGGCCTTCTTCTTTCAGTTGACGTTCCACGACATTTTGGGTCGCAATGCCAGCATGGTCAGTACCTGGAACCCAAACGGTTTGAAGTCCTTGCATGCGTTTCCACCGAATTAGGATATCCTGCAGAGTATTATTGAGGGCGTGACCGATATGGAGGGAACCCGTCACATTCGGGGGTGGAATGACCATGCAATAGGCCTGAGCCGTTCCCGTTTGACGTGGCTGGAACAGTTTATGATTGGCCCAGAAGGCTGCCCATTTTTGCTCGACTGCCGTGGCGTTGTAGGTTTTATCTAATGAAGGAGAAGTCATATCGGGGTTTTCAATCTTAAAGCCGGTGGATGTTAGCATGGGATCCGGACCCCGGCAATATTGGCTCTTGTTCACCTGAGGAGCCCTATGGTATAGAATGCCGTCGTTTCTAAAATTGACTACAAAGGAGAGTTCCTATGCCTAGAGGTCGTGAAAAAGATCGGGAAATGCGAAGAAAGCATCGAAAAAATCAACGCCGCGTAAAAAGTTTGGAATTGGCGCGACGCGAAAAAGGCAAAAAGAAGTAAGTTTCAGCTTCCTTCGTTTTGAGGGAATTGGCCGTTCCCTTGCCTGAAATGGTCCCACCTGACTTGGTATTTCTCTTCAGTCTTTCGTCATTCGGTTGAACATTATCCTCTGGTTTTTTGCCATGGGAAAGTCTTGCTGAAATCAATAGGATTCTATGTCTTCATCTCCCATTAAAGCCATTTTTTTTGATGCGGTCGGCACCTTGTTTGATGTGAAGGGGTCTGTCGGGGAGGTGTATTTAACTTACGCCAAGCGATACGGGGTGCCGGATACGAAAGAGATGGTGACCACTCTGAATAAACAATTTAAAAAAACCATGAAGGATATGCCGGCCCCAATTTTTTCCGTGGAACGTCCAGAAAAATTGAAACAATGTGAACGATTATGGTGGTTTGATGTCGTGCATGCCGTGTTCTATCGAGTGGGCATGTTTGAGGGTTTTGATGATTTTTTTGATGAAGTCTATGAGGCCTTTGGGCAAGCCACACACTGGGCACTCTATCCTGAAACCATTGAAGTTCTCACCCGCCTCAAAGAATCCGGCTTTGAACTCGGGATTGTGAGCAACTTTGACACCCGGTTTTTTCAGGTCTCCCGAAGCCTTGGTATCGATCATTTTTTTGATTCGGTCACCATTTCGAGTTTGGCTGGTGCCGCCAAACCTGCTACCAAAATCTTTTCATATGCCTTGGAACAGCATATGATGACTCCCGATGAGGTGCTTCATGTTGGGGATCATCCCATTGAAGATTATGAAGGGGCTAAGCAGGCCGGTCTTCATACCGTCCTCGTTGATCGTTCTGGACCGGTTCAGGGTGACGATCATATCCTTCCAAATTTAGCTTCAGTCCCCACGCTCCCTCTTCTCCAAGCTTAAATATTTTAATCCGCTGAGGATCTGCTTCAGGCGAATATTATTGATTCATTCTTTGGCTAATAGGCAGTGGTATGTCCTGAGGAGCATGGCGAATTAGGTAAGACCGAATAAAACCTGAAAAATTCACCTAAAGACTTGACCATTTTGTCTATTCGCGCTACGGTTTATTTGCAGTTTATCAACCTGTAAGGCTGGTGCGGTCTTTTAGGTAAGTTGAACGATCCCAATCGTGCCTTATTCTCAATAATCATCTTCCCTCCAACAGATACCCTATATGCAATTATTTGCTATTAGTGGGTTGCTCAATGGTCTAGCCGCGATTGGGCTTGCTTCGTTTATCTATTTTCGCTCTCCCCGTGATCCTCGACATTGGACGTTTGGTTTATTTGGGATCTCCACGGCCGTTTGGAGCTTGGGCTATTTTTTCTGGCAGATTTCAGAAACGGAAGCTTCTGCTCTTTTTAATCTTCGTCTGTTGATGGCCGGTGCTATTTTTATCCCAATCACATTTCTCCATCATGTTTTATATCTCCTCCAAAAGGTAGAAACATGGAAGCAGGTAATAAAATGGAATTATGTCATTGGTGGGATATTTTTGGCATTTGATGCAACACCATTTTTTATTCAAAATGTTCAACCTATTTCGATCTTCCCGTTTTGGGGGGTTCCGGGCCTTGCCTTTCATTTTTGTCTAGCCTGGTGGATTGCACTTGTTGTGCTGGCTCATGCTCTTCTTGCTCAAGCCTATATACAAAAAAGGGGTCTGGCACGAAGGCAAATTTTATATCTTCTTATTGGATCGACCATTGGGTACATAGGAGGAGCGAGCAACTATCTACTTTGGTATGGCATTGAAATCATTCCATATGGGACGGTCGGGTTTGGGGTGTATATTTCGATTGTGGCCTATACCCTCTTACGTTTCCATTGGCTAGATTATTCTGTGTACGTTGAAAAAGGCTTCTCCTATTTTGCGTTGTTGCTATTGCTTTCCCAACCGATTTACCCCGTCCTTTTACTGGCTCAAATATGGGTTTTTGACACCATTAACCCTCAATTTGCCATTATTCAGCTGATCGTACATTTGTTAACGGTGGTTGCTGCCTTTCAAATGAAGGTCGGGACAAAAGGTGCTGTAGCAAGAACGATTATGAAAGGAAGGGAACTACGAATTCAAACGATAACAAATTTTTCTTCCGAAGTCGCAAACTTTCAAAATGTCCCTGATTTAGGAGAGGCCATACTTAAAACATTTGGAAGAAGGGCGAAAACCTCCAAAGCGGCTATCTTTAGTTTGCAAGTGCAGGAAAGTCGCTATAAGGCTATTGCCACAATTGGGTTTCCCGAAGATCATCCGTTAATGGGGAAAGGTTGGGAAAGCTTTGATGATCTTCCACAATGGTTGTTAGGCACCCAGTCTCGGCTTTCATTGAAAGAATTAGATCTCTCCGATGATTGGGAAAAACAGATTGCAGGTGAGCTTGAGGAGATTGGATTAGAATTGGTATATCCAATTTTTGGCAATCAGCAATTGTTAGGTTTCCTGGCCTTTGGATCTGATTCGACAGAGGTCATTCGGAAATTAGGCGGGAAAATGGTGTGGGATACCCTTATTCAAGAATCAGCCCTGGCTTTAGAGAATGCTCTTTTACGCGAAGAAAATTTACGTTCGGAGAATATGTTGTGCCAGGTTGATCGGTTACGTTCTATTGAAGCCATGGCGGATGGTTTAACCCAGGAACTTCATAATCCCTTGGTATCCATTAAAGCCTTCGTCCAAATCGCTCAGTTGCGTCAGCATGACGGCGAATTTATGGACCAACTTCATCAAATTATTGGAGAAGATTTAGGGAAAATTGAAGAACTCACGCAAGAAATAAGGGAATATGTGAAGCCCTTATCCCGGTCGTTAGGGGAGCGTGTTCAAATTAATGAGGTCATTGATTCTTGCTTGTTGTTCGTTGCGAGCAACCCTAATTATCACCATATTATGATCGAGAAAAATTTAAGTCCTCATATCCCCATGATTCATCTGGATCGGCAACGATTTATGCAGGCTGTTTTTAATGGGTTGTTATTTCTCTTGAAGGACTCTGGTACTGAGACCAAGACTTTGGCTATTGAAAGTAAGGGCACCTCTCAAGTTTTTGGGAAAAATTGGATTCAATTGGATATTCAATGGAAATCAGACCTTCCAACTTTGAACCCAACGTTAGTTGCAGTAGATAATTGCGATTTTTTGGCTATTTCTGGAGAAGCTCCTGATTCAGCCATGACTCAAGGGGTCATTCTATCCTCCCAGATCATACAGCGTTATTTGGGGAATTTCCGGCTGTTAATCGGCAAGAATGCTCTTCTTGGGTTTCAAATTCAACTGCCGCTCCACATTCCTAATGACCAGGAGCATCTCGTCGGATCATTGCCTCATTTATCTCGGCCTGCCCAACAGCTTACATCGAGTTCTGATTCTGAATCCCTTTTCTCCTAATGGAGAACTGGTACAATGTTAGCCATTGGTCAGTGCCGTATCTTCTCGCAAGATCTAGTTCAATTATATTTCAATGGATGCTTCTGAACCGTCGTTTTTTTCATTTTTTGAAGACCTTCCTGTTGTTTTCTATCGTTGTGCCCAAAAGGGCTTAGACCGCACATTTCAGTTTGTTACTCCCCATGTGCAGGTCCTGCTTGGCGTCACTCCAGACCAATTAATACGAGATTCTAGATTATTTTTCCGCTGTATTCATCCGGAAGATAGAAATAAATTTTTACGTGCCTGGTCAGAACCCGTTTCGTGGCCAGCCGTCATTTGCATCGAATATCGAATCCTGACGGGCGATAATCGCGTTATTTTTTTACAAGAACATAGCGTGATGTCAGCGGACGATCAGGGAAGAGGAAAAATTTGTCAAGGTGTGCTGCTTGAAATCCCCCACTACCAGGAAGTCCGTGATGAATTACGTCGTTGGGATCAGGAACTTCATTCACTCACCCAAAATCTTCCAGATATTATTGGTCGTATTGATCACAAAAACCGGATCCTATATTTAAACCGCTGGTGGGACAATATTGAGTCATTGCCACCAGAAAAGTATTTAGGGAAACGACTTGAAGACTTAGGTTTATCTCAAAAGGTTGGGACCATTTTCGAGGCGACTATTGCCAAAGTTATGGAAACCGGTCAAGCCATAACATTTGAAATATCCCACCCCACGTACCGTGGCATGAGGTGTTTTGAGGTACGATTCTTTCCCGAGCCAGCCATTGGTAAGCACACTGTGACAGTATTAATGGTCTGTCGAGATATGACAGAAATGCGAACAGCGGAGGCCGCATTCAAGGAAAGCGACGAAAAATTTCTGCAACTCGCAGAAGCAATCGATAGCGTGTTTTGGATATGGGATATTGAATCACAGCGCATGGTCTATGTTAGTCCAGCTTATGAACGTTTGTGGGGTGGAAATGCTCAAAGGCTCATGAGTAATCCTTTTGACTGGTTGAGTATTGTGGCCCCTGAAGATCGCGGACGAGTCGAAAATCTATTTTTGAGACGATTGGATGGCAAGAGTCTTGATATTGAATATCGAGTGATTGGCTTGAACCAAGAAATTCGATGGGTTCACAATCGTACATATCCCTTGAAGGACACGGCCGGAACTATTTCGCGAATCATTGGGCTTGCTCAGGATGTGACCGAACGAAAAAAATGGGAGGAGGAGCATTTACGGGGAGCAAAATTAGAATCACTTGGCCTTTTGGCAGGAGGCTTAGCTCATGATTTCAATAATTTGCTTACGGCTATTTTAGGCCAATTGTCATTGGCCAAATATGAGATCGAGCCTTCGCATCCTTTGTATTTACGGATTGCCGAAGCTGAACAAGCTTCTCTTCGGGCGCAAGATATTGCCGGTCAACTCCTGACCTTTTCTAAAGGGGGAGAGCCTGTTAAAAATATCGTGTCTTTAGGATCCATTTTGGAAGAAAATGCCCGGTTAGTTCTAGCCGGGTCTAAGGTTCGGCCCGTGTTTCATGCGACGCCAAACCTTTGGGATGTTAATGTTGATGTCGGACAAATCTGTCAAGTACTCCATAATCTTGTCCTCAATGCTCGTCAGGCAATGGAATTTGGCGGGGAATGCGTTATTGAGGTGAAAAATGTTGATAGGGAGGAGGGCGAGCGATTGAGTCATCGCCATCAATTGAAGTCATTATCCCAGCAGTGGATATTGGTTTCCGTCAAAGATTATGGGTCTGGGATCTCCAAAGAAAATTTAGGAAAAATATTTGACCCGTATTTTACGACAAAGGCTACTGGGTCCGGTTTGGGACTTGCCACGTCCTATTCCATTATTCGAAACCATGGTGGGGTCTTGTGGGCTGAGTCCGAAGTAGGGTCTGGGAGTCTGTTCTCCTTTTTGTTGCCGGCATTGTCCCCCGAACACAATCTGTCGCTTCCGAATAAGAAAGATATTAAATTCGGTCAGGGTAGGATTCTCATCATGGATGATGAGCCGCAAATTCGGAATGTGTTAGGGCAAATGATTGAGACATGTGGCTACAGCTTTCAATCCGTTCCCGATGGAGAAGAAGCGCTCCGTGTGTTTCGTCAGGCTCAGGAAAAGGGAACACCATTTTCTGCGGTGATCTTAGACCTGACGATTCCTGGCGGTTTGGGCGGCAAGGAGGTTGTTAAGGAATTGTTGTCTTTAGATCCTCAATTGCGAGCCATTGTTGTCAGTGGTTACTCAAACGACCCTGTCCTGGCAAATTATGAAGAGTATGGATTTAAAGGTAGAGTCGCCAAGCCCTTTAATCTTGTTGATTTAAGTATTGTCCTTAATTCTGTTTTGCAAGAGACCGTATTATGAGTAAGTGAAATTGAATAGCATGAAATATGGCGATCCTCTTCCCTTAAGGATCAGAAAGCCCTTCCTCGGCTTCTTCCTTTTTGGTCTTCCCCCGATTTCGTGGACAGGTTAGTGAAGAGTTTCTGATGCCTGTTTCGCATAGGCTTCGGGCGACAACCCCTTGACGTAGGAGTGATGGCGCTGACGATTATAGAACCGTTCCATATAGTCAAAGATATCTGTCCGTGCTTCCGCCCGAGTCCGATAAGACCGCCCATGGACTCGTTCTCGTTTCAGTAACCCAAAGAAGCTTTCTGCGACGGCATTGTCATCGCAATTGCCAACCCCACTCATGCTGCTCACAATTCCGTGCGTTTTCAGAAACGCTTGAAACTCCTGTGCCGTATATTGCGTCCCCCGGTCCGAGTGCAGAATCACGGCTTCTGAAGTGGTTCGTTGCCGGACGGCCATCAGGACGGCTTGGAGCACAATCTTACGGGCTAGGTGGGGTTGCATCGACCAACCAATCACCTGCCGAGAGAATAAATCAAGCACGACCGCCAGATACAGCTACCCTTCGGCTGTCCGGATGTAGGTAATGTCGGTGACCCATTTCGTATTGAGCGCCTCAGCGCCAAAGTCTCGGGCCAGATGATTCGTCACATCTTGAGGGCGGATGCCAGACTTGCCCCTCCGCCAGCGTGTTCTCGCTGGAATCCCCTGTAACCCCTCCTGCTTCATCAGTCGAGCCACACGATGTTTGCCACAGACGTGCCCTCGCCCTTGTAGTTCCTGCCACAGCTTGGGGCTTCCATAGACTCCATCACTTTCTGCATGGATGCTTCGAATCTCTTGGGGCAATTGCCTATTCTCCCGCGCCCGACGACTCAAAGAACGGCGTTGGCTGGCATAGTACCCACTGGGTGAGACCTGGAGGAGCCGACACATCATTCGGATCGGAAAGACGTTACAACAACGAGCCATCACGGCATACCTTGCGGCGTGTCCCTGGCAAAGAAGACCGCCGCGTCTTTTAAAAAATCCCGTTCTCGCTTCACGCGAGCCAACTCGCGTTTGAGCCGAGTCATTTCTTCATCTCGGGGAATGCCCTGGCCTCGAAACGCCTGCGGCCCCCCCTGCTTCTGTTCTCGACACCACCGACTCAACACATTCGTATGAATCCCTAAGTCCGCAGCCACTTGCGTGATAGCCAAGTTCGCCCCGGTCGCCATCTGGACGGCCTCGTGTTTAAATTCCTTCGAAAATCGCCTTCGCTTTTCCATGACACACCTCCTGGCTCATGATGAACCTTTTCGAATGTGTCCACAAAACTAGGGGAAGACCATTTATAGAGACTTCATTAAAAGTAAGCGAGTGAATTTTGTCAGTATTCTTTACTGATCAGGTTTCTTTTGATCGCAAGTCTCCCTTTCTAATTCGTCAGCACAAGAAAGAGGTTTATTCCTTCAGGCTCTTGTTCAATGGAAATTTGATGATCCTGAAAGCCGCATTCTTTGGCGAGTTGTTGTAAGTGCTCTTTACTTCTATGTATCAGTTTCCAATTACAGAGTTCCATATAACCTCTGGTAGGATTGTCCGGTGAGAAGTTTCCAATTACCATCCTTCCCTTTGGCTTCAGGGATTTGGCAAGTTTACATATGGTTCGTTTAAAGAGGCTGTCATTAAAATAATCAAAAAGTCCAGCTGACCAAATTAAGTGATAGGTTGTTGTGGGGAAAAATCTAAAAACATTCTTGTGGATGAAATTGATATTATGGGCGAATTGTTGACACAGATTTTTGGCAAAATGAATGGCTTCACTATCTTGTTCGACGCAATCAATTTTCAAGTCTGAAACCCCAATCACACGGAACGCTTCGTACATATCCCGACCCGGTCCCGAAGCCACATTCAAGACTTGAATTCCACACCGATTTTGCGTTTTTGTTTTCCATAATTGATCAAGGAAAAAAGATAAACGATTTCGAACGGCTTGTGGAGCTTTTTGAAAATGGAAATAGTCATCCCATTTTGCCAATTCAGGGACGGAAGACCTCTGGAAATTGTATATTTTCTCAATAATTTGAAAGTCTCCTGCATAGCCCAATGGTTTTTGGAAGGCCCAACCTTGGATGGTTGCTGGTGAAAGAGCTGCACCAAACGAGTCGTGAATGGTAGTCTGTTGTTCCGTAGAGAGAGCTTTTTGTATTGCTGGTTGAGAAAATTGCTGAAAAACAGAATCTAAAAGAGGGTAGTCAGTTTGGTCTGGCCCCCCTTTTTTGACAAGGTTCTGAATAAAACTTTTGGTTGATTGGACGACCGATTGTACTTGTGCCTCATTGGTTGGAATGAATTGTGAAAGTGGTACAGCTTGGGTGGACATAGAACACCTCCTGGTGAATTAAAGGAAAATGAATAAAATAAACCTGGCCCTTGTAAGAGGGGGAATAGATATACAAAAACCCAGTTGGTTAGTTGGCTTGTTGCTGGCCGGGCAGAATGAGAACTTTTCCCCGATACAGGAAAGGAAGGGGTTGCGAAGGTAGAGTCGGATTTCGTCCGCATGGTAGGACAAAGACCCCGGGCGCACAGTGTTACGGTTGATGTGATTTAGGGTGGTTTAAGGATCATCGCGTATTCCTCCTAAGTGGGGGTAACCAATGGCATTGGGGGTGGCGCTCATGGAGAAAGGAATATGATAATGACCCTGTATAAAAATGTGGACATTACCTGAAAAGAACTGGGGGTGTCTACCGAGGGATTTTTGGAGAAAAGCACTCATTTAAACTTAAAGGAGTGCATAAAATTCACTATGTAAGAATTTTTGACGTATTCTATGATCATTGATTTTTTTGCTCTTTAGTTTGTTTGGGTTACCTGTATGGCTTCTCCTAGAAAATCTGAAAAAAAGAAGGGACAGGCAACTGACTGGTTGCCTAAAATCCAGAATATTCCTAGATCAAAGCAACGAAAATTTCAGAAGCGACTACTGAAATGGTATGACGAATGTGGTCGAGACTTGCCCTGGAGGAGGACCGAAGATCCATACAAGATCCTCGTGTCTGAGGTGATGCTACAACAAACACAAGTGGATCGTGTGATCCCAAAATTTCATGAGTTTTTACAAAAATACCCGACCGTGCAGGATCTGGCTGAAGCCAAGCCTGAGGAGGTACGAAAATTCTGGTATCCCTTAGGTTATAACATTCGCCCGTATCGGCTACATGGCATCGCTTGCGAAACGATGGAGCGCTATGGAGGAAGCATTCCCAGCGAAGAAAAGGAACTGCTCTCAATGAAGGGAATTGGCCGGTACACCGCAGGAGCGATTCAAACGTTTGCGTTTCAAAAGGATGCTGCCATTCTTGATACGAATGTCATTCGAGTTCTGCATCGAATTTTTATTGGAAAAGGGGATCCTAAAAAGCAAAAACCTATTTTGTGGATGCTTTCGGAAAAACTCATTCCCAAGGGTAAAGGCTATAATTTTAATCAAGGGCTTATGGATTTTGGAGCCATGGTGTGTACCGCCAGGAAACCGTTTTGTCTCCTTTGTCCTATGCGGGATATCTGCCTTACCGTTTCCTCTTATGAGTGATCCAGGTTCTGTCGAGTTACCTTTCATTGTGGTCGCGGCCGCAATAATTCATCAAGAGGGTAAGGTCTTTATCACGAGAAGAAAGCTTGATGCCGATCAGGGGGGATTATGGGAATTTCCAGGAGGCAAACAAGAGAAGGGGGAGAGCTTAGAACAATGTTTGAAACGGGAACTGAAAGAGGAAATCGATGTGGAGGTGAGCAATATCGAGCCTTTCTGGATTCTTCGTCATCGATATCCCGAGAAAGAGGTCGAATTGCATTTCTTTACCTGTTCCCTTGTTGCGGGTAACCCTCAGCCAATTGGATGTATCGAAATGGCTTGGGTTCCTCCCAAGGAGTTAGGGACGTATCCCTTTCCGGCGGCCGATAAGCCGGTATTAGAGAAAATACGTCAGGGGATTCGGGAGAATAGAGTGTAGTCTACAAGCTTCGACGCCCGTCCGTGAAGGTTCCTTGAATGCGCGTTGCCGTGATGAACCAATTAATGGGGGAGGTAAGAGATGCCGGCAGCTTAGCCTAAGCGTTTTTAATTTGTTCGGGGGGTATAACCCCATTGCGATTGCTGTAGAAGGATAAAGAGGGATCGGCTGTTTTATGGGAATCTCCCCGCTATAGACTCCCTGAAAAGGCCATTGCTCACTTTGACACTTTTTTTAGGTGTTGATGGTGGTACTGGTTTCCTGCCTATTTAGGGATTGCCTGTTGAAGCCGCTGAATTTCTTTCGCTTGTTCCTCCACCTTTTTCTGCAGGTCCTGTAATTGTTCCTCAATAGGGTTCTTTTCGGGTTGGGTTTCTCCTAATTGGGTGTGTGGAATAGAGGGGGGAGGGCTCTTATTTCCTTCTCCACTGTTGCCATGGTCCGGGATGAGAGCAGCCGAGTTGATAGCAATCCATGGGAACTCGGCCGACATTTTCATGAAGCGCTGAGCCTCTTTTGGGTTGAGGACGGCTTCCTTTGGAGAAAATATGAGTGTGGTGCGGCGCTGGAGATTCCGGGATGAAGACGCCATTTTGGAGTGATTTCCTGAAAAGCCTCCTAAATTCTGTATCGAAAAAATGAAAATACCTGGAGAAAACACAGCTACTGTACCGTTAAGGTGTGTCACTTCTGGTTTCGTTCCTCGATGTCGAAACGTAATAAGTTCTTCCTGTGTCGCCTTTGAAAGGGCATTGACCAAATGAAGAGTTAAAAAGTTTATCTGCGCAGAAGAAAAAGCCGGAGATGGTTTTGATTCAGCAATAAAGATTTCTTGGAGGAGGCCAGTTTCTTGCGTGTAGGTAAGGCCTTGTAAAATCTTCTTGATAAATGATTCTTGAATAACGTACGGGTGGGAAGGGGGAGTTTTAAATTTACTAGAGGTCTCTAAGGTAATAATTCCTTCTTCACCCTCATGGATGAGCGTTGTAATTTCAGGCGTCCAGCTGCATTGAACCGACAACAAGATTGGGATGATTGTCCCACACCATTGGAAAAACACGTGGGGGAAAGCTTTGGAACGGGTGACACTCACAGGGAGAAAGGAAATCTAACGTCTTTTTTTCTGCCAAAGAACCTGGTGCTTTTACAAAGAAGACTGGAGGTTTGAACGGTCACATGGAAGGCCGTGGTTAGTTTTGGCGAATTCCACATGCCCGGGCAATCCCATCTTGATAGCGTCCCCATAACGTTAAGGCATCTTCTAACCGAGAGAGGAGTTGGGATTGTTGTTCGGTTTCCGTGGCATGGTGGATAATCATATCATAAATGACTTTTCTGGCTCCTGGAGCAAACATATGTTGGGCTCGAATATAATCCATGGATTCGAGAGAAAGGCCTTGGTACTGAACGAGGGGGTATTTTTTAATAAGATCTTCAATTTCAGCCTGGTTCTGAGGAGCTTTAGGATAGAGAACTTCTTCAGGGTCACTGGAGGTGCCTTTAATGAAAATAGTCAGAGCGGCAGCTCCAAAAGTCCAATCATCTTCTTGGCAAATATTATTTAACCATTCTCGATAAGCTCGACTCGGCCCCAATAATTCCACATCCCGAAAGCCGGCACGATTAAAACCGAGACCTTTCATCATCTGAAGAAATAATTCTTGGTGAGGGTGTCCAAGAGAAAATCCGCCGGTTTCTTCCTCGTATATAATGGTGGCTAAGCGTCGTCGGGCTTCCCAGGGTGGATTTTTCCCAAGAATCTGTGCGAGAAGAATAGAGAAATCGCGAATGTAGACCACGTATTCTTGATGGAAAAAAATGTTGAGTTGTTTTTTTGTGATGGCGTTGCTTTGAAAATATGCAGTCGCCCAATGTTGTTTGCGACGAAGGACATCAAAAATGCGGTCGCGAAATTGTTCTGGAGAGAGCGTTTTAAACATAGAGTGTTGGGAGATGCCTGAAGAAATGTTCTAATGTGTTTGGCAGGTTGTTCCTCGTCTCCGTATCCGATATAACATTAGCCTATCACAAACGTAGGGAGTCTGTAACTATGCAACCAATTAGTATCGCGGATCCTCAGGCTATCTTGGAGTTACTGTCTCAGGTCGCGTTGAAAGGCGAAGGGGTTAAGACGGATAATCTGATGGAATTTGTGATGGATGAGGGGTTTATGGAGCCCATCTATCTCAGTGCCAAGGGAGAAGACCCGGAGGCGTATTTTAAAGGGGAGCCGAATGCCTGGGCTGTCTATCAGTTGAGGGAATGGAAGCGAGTCTTAATTATTTCGGGTGGTCCGGGAAAAGAGCGTCGGTTGCAAATTACTGAAACTCCTTAATTATATGGGGAAAATGTTTTAAGGGAGAAAGCGGGTTGGCTGAAAGGCGTGATATGGCCAAATTAGTACCATCCACCTAAGAGTTTTCCCTCCTCAAAATATAAGTAACGGTGTTTGATAGTACTGGAATCTATCCAATCTTCATATACCCATTCTTCTCGACGAATGCCCTTTTCGGTATAACTCACGTTCATTTGATAGGGAGACCCCCAGGCTTTCATGACTTGTTCCCGACTCATCCCGGCCATGACGGCCTTATCCTCCACATGCTGTTCGAACGTAGGATCCATTAAACGCGGAATGATGCCCCAACCTAACATCCAAAGAGCAAAGGCCACCAAGAAGGCATAAAGGAAGATCCGAACCGAACGACGGCAAATCCAGGGAGTTGGAGTGTTCTGAGAGGTTGAGCTGTGTGTTTGAGGAATGTTCACGGAACCAACCGAGGGTTGAGAAAATATGGGAGAATTCAGTGTATTAAGAAATCATTTACGTATGTCGGGAAGATCATGAACAGTTGGGATTGGAATCACTGTATCAGTGGCCTTAAAAAGGGGTCAAGGATGGACATGCATGTTTCTTGAAATCGAAAATAATCCTAATTTTGAGGGTTCCTATTTTGTCAGATTCAATGAACTGGGACCTCCTCGCTTGTTGACGCATATCAAATCATACGAACGACTCTCTCGGGGGGAATGGTGCCAAATTACCGGTTGGTGCGATGATCCTGATCAGCCACTCTGTCCTGCCTATGCTCAGAAAGTAGAAGATTCGGGAGCGGGAACCACGTTTATTATTTATGGGGGGAATTGGGGCATTCGTTTAAAGCCGGAACATCATACAGGGGAATGGAGTCTGTATGATGAGTTACAATGGGGGGAAGGGTACCTCTCAATTGGGGAGGAACGTGACCTTCGGTTTCTCTAGCAGGGAATTTCGATTGATGGCAATGCTTTAATTCGCCTAACTTAATCGGCGTATTGGGGGCGCGGAATAGGTTTCACTGTCGGGGTTTGAACAGGAGATTTTTGTTGGAATTCTGGAGAAAAAGGGTTAAGGATGGGTTCATGGGTTAATCGTTGTTGCCTCTGAACAAGTTGGAGGCTTTGGGTGGAAATTTCTAGTCGATCAATTGGCGTTTGAGCTGATAGGTAGTTAGGAATCCCATTAACGGCAAACATTTGATAGGCTAAGGACCAAGACAGTTTTTCTCGATCCCGCTCCGTTACAATAAAAGAGGCTTCTGGTGAAGGAGGGCCTTTAAAAACGAGGACCCATAAATTAGATCGAAATGCTGGTGCTGCCCGTTCTACAGGCGGGAGAAATTCTGGAACGAGGGAGTGCAGGGTATCTAAGGGTACGGGGGGAGAAAACTCAATTTCGCATCGTTGGATGTAAAGGGTGGGGAAGTCTTTGTGCTCACTCCGGTCAGGAATATAGGAAAATGAATACCGTACCTGAATCCCGTTTCGCGTGTAGGTATACACGTCTTCCCCATTTTCCGGAGAGACTAAATTTTTAAAATATTTTTGCCAATCGGGAAATGTGTAATAACTGAAGATTCGCAGTGCCGCTTTTCGGGAACGAACGGCCATTGGTGTCCCTAGTTGGGCGTGTAATTCTTCTTGGGTGAGTCCCAAAAATCCATCTTCAAAGTAAGGCTTGGCAAACGTGCTGGGAGGAAATGCCGTTTGGGTTGAGAAGCACAGCAATCCAATAATCACAAAAAGACCGGGGAGGGGATATTTTGAGCGAAGCCTGTTGAGATAAGACATAAAATTATAGTCAGGAAAGGAATAGATTATCCTATGGGGAAAAATTCCTTGAAGTCAAGAATACGAAAATAGGGGATGTAGGGTAGAAAGTTTGAACGTGTAATATCATCATTTGTGACATCTGTACGTAAGGGGAGGGTCGGCATGATCGAAAAATTAGAAGAACTATTGAATCATCGAATTCTTGTGTTAGATGGGGCGATGGGAACGATGATTCAAACGCATAATTTAAGTGAAGCGGAGTTTCGAGGAACCCGTTATGCGGATCATGTCTGCGATGTGAAGGGAAACAATGACCTTTTAGTTCTAACCCAGCCAAAGATTATTGAAGATATTCACGTGAAATACCTTCAGGCTGGAGCAGATATTATTGAAACCAATACCTTTAATTCCAACGCCATTTCTCTGGCTGATTATCAAATGGAAGGCCTTGCCTATGATTTAAATCTGGCTGGAGCCAAAGTGGCTAAACGGGCTACCGCTCGAGTGCAGGGGGAGCAACCCGGTCGTCAGTGTTTTGTGGCTGGGGCACTGGGGCCAACGAATCGAACGGCCTCGATGTCGCCTGATGTCAATAATCCGGCTTTCCGCGCAGTGACGTTTGATGACTTGTCTCAGGCCTATTATGACCAGGTTCGAGGATTAGTTGAGGGTGGTGTCGATCTTCTGATGGTTGAGACCATTTTTGACACCCTTAATGCAAAAGCGGCGTTTTATGCCATCGCCCAATACTGCGAAGAAATCCACCGCGACATTCCGATTATGGCCTCCGTCACTATTACGGATCTCAGTGGCCGCACCTTATCGGGACAGTTAATCGAAGCCTTTTGGAACTCTATTTCTCATGCCAGCCTATTGAGTGTTGGAATTAACTGTGCATTAGGGGCGAAGCAAATGCGACCCTATATTGCCGAACTCTCCAACGTGGCCCCAATCTACATTAGTTGCTACCCGAATGCCGGGTTGCCTAATGCTTTTGGCGGGTTCGATGAAACGCCGGAACGCATGGGGGCTGATTTGAGAGATTTTGCCAATCAAGGTTGGGTGAACATCGTGGGGGGATGTTGTGGGAGTACGCCCGAACATATTCAAGCGATTGCACAGGGGGTTAAAGATTGCGCTCCTCACAAAAAAACTCATGTGCCACGCATGACACGATTAAGTGGGTTTGAGCCTTTAACTATTCGGCCGGAAGCCAATTTTGTGAATATCGGAGAGCGGACCAATGTCACCGGATCCCCGAAATTTGCCAAATTAATCCTCAATGGGAATTTGGAGGAGGCTCTGGCCGTCGCACGTCAGCAGGTAGAAGGGGGCGCTCAGATTATCGATGTCAATATGGATGAAGGACTGTTGGATTCAGAAAAGGCCATGGTGGAATTTTTGAATCTCATTGGATCGGAGCCGGATATTGCGCGGGTACCGATCATGATAGACAGTTCCAAATGGTCGGTCATCGAAGCCGGACTCAAATGTATTCAGGGTAAAGGAGTTGTCAATTCTATCAGTCTTAAAGAAGGCGAAGAGAAATTCCTCGAGCAAGCGAGACTCATTCGGCGATATGGTGCGGCCACTGTGATCATGGCCTTCGACGAATCCGGCCAGGCAGACACTCTCGAACGAAAAGTAGAAATCTGTACGAGGGCCTACCGTCTGCTGACTGACAAGCTGAATTTTCCCCCGGAAGATATCATTTTCGACCCCAATATTCTCACCGTCGCCACGGGGATGGAAGAACACAATGCCTATGCCGTGAATTTCATCGAAGCGACGAGACAAATTAAAGCGACCTTGCCCTTCTGTAAAGTCAGCGGAGGAGTCAGCAATATTTCTTTTTCATTCCGAGGGAACAATGTCGTGCGTGAAGCCATGCATTCAGCCTTTCTCTATCATGCCGTGAAAGCCGGGCTGGATATGGGTATTGTGAATGCCGGCCAGTTGGGGGTCTATGAAGAAATTCCCAAAGATCTTCTCAAGCTGGTGGAAGATGTCTTGTTGAATCGTCGGCCTGAAGCCACCGAGGAATTAGTTGCGTTTGCTGAGACGGTCAAGCAACAAGGAAAGACCGTCGTGAAAGATGATGTCTGGCGTCAGGGGTCGGTAGAAGAACGCCTGGCGCACGCGTTGATAAAAGGCATCGTTGAATTCATTGATGCGGATGTGGAAGAAGCTCGTCAAAAATTTGCAAAACCCTTAGATGTTATCGAGGGTCCCTTAATGGACGGGATGAACGTGGTCGGAGAACTTTTTGGCGCTGGCAAAATGTTTTTACCTCAGGTTGTCAAAAGTGCACGAGTGATGAAAAAAGCGGTGGCGTATTTATTGCCATTTATGGATGCGGAAAAAGAAAAAGGCGCGAGTCAGAGCCAAGGTAAAATCCTGCTCGCGACAGTCAAGGGCGATGTGCATGATATCGGGAAAAATATTGTTGGTGTGGTGTTGGCCTGTAATAACTACGAAATCATCGATCTAGGGGTCATGATACCTTGTGATAAAATTCTGCAAACGGCCCGTGAAGAAAAGGTGGACATTATTGGTCTTAGTGGACTCATCACGCCCTCGTTAGATGAAATGGTTCACAACGCACGAGAAATGACACGGGAGGGATTTTCCATCCCCCTGCTCATTGGGGGTGCCACGACGAGTAAAGCCCATACGGCCGTGAAAATTGCCCCCGGCTATTCCAGTCCCGTTGTCCATGTCCTGGATGCTTCCCTAGCAGTGAATGTGGTGCGTAAGCTTATGAATCAGGAAGAAAAAACGGAATTCGTGAAGGATATTCAAGCGAAACAACAGAAAACTCGTGAAGCGTATGAATCGAAGAACACAGCGAAGAAATTGGTTTCATTAGAAGAGGCAAGAGCACGACGAGTTGATATTGATTGGCAACACACTGATATTGCCAAACCAAAGGCCCTTGGAATTAAAATTATTGACGAACTTTCGCTAGAAACCCTTGTGCCGGTCATTGATTGGTCACCATTTTTTCATGCATGGGAATTACGGGGGAAATACCCAAAAATATTTGACGATCCGGTGGTTGGACCTAAAGCGAAAGAACTTTTTGATGACGCGAAAAAACTTTTACATGAAATCATTGATAAGAAATTGTTGATGGCAAAAGGCGTATATGGACTGTTCCCTGCTAACAGTCAGGGGGATGACATCACGATCTATTCAAACGAGAAACGATCGGACGTGATTTCTGTCTTCCATACCTTGCGCCAGCAAACGGAAAAGCCCCAGGGTGAATCGAATTACGCCCTGGCCGATTTCGTGGCACCTCAATCCAGTGGCCAAGCTGATTATATTGGAGGATTCGCTGTTACCGCAGGCATAGGTATTGAGGAGGTGTGTGGGCGATTTGAAAAAGACCATGACGATTACCATTCAATTATGGCGAAAGCGCTGGCTGATCGATTAGCCGAAGCGTTTGCGGAATGGCTGCATCGAGAAGTACGAAAGGAATGGGGCTTCGGACAAGAGGAGCAATTAACCAATCAAGAACTGATTCAAGAAAAGTATCGAGGCATTCGTCCTGCTCCTGGGTACCCAGCATGTCCAGACCATACCGAAAAACAGCACCTGTTTGAATTGTTGCAAGTAGAAAAAAACATTGGCATTACCCTTACCGAGTCATTCGCCATGTACCCGGCTGCTTCGGTTAGCGGGTTTTACTTCGCCCACCCACAAGCCAAATATTTTTCGGTAGGGAAATTGAATCGAGATCAAATACAAGACTATGCCAAACGAAAAGCGATGACTGTTTCTGTCCTCGAACGCTGGCTTTCCCCCAATCTTGGGTATGAACCAGCTATGGATTGATTTATTCTTGCCCTATAAAAAGGTGTAAGTTTAACGATGGAGTTCAGATAACCTCATTATTTGTAAAATCAAGCTACACTCTAACTCCTGGAAGATTCTGGACGTTTTCTAGTCTGGAATGTTATGGGTTGGGTCTGGTTTGTGGGTGCTGTCTTTTTTTTCAGCTCAAATACCATGACAAGTGATTAAAAGACTTGTTCTGGTAATAATTTATCGAGTCTGACCCCTATATATCTCGCTGAATTAGTCGGGGTCGGAGTAGCGTTGGCCACCGGCACCAGACCAGCTGGTGTTGCCGATTTCTTGGGATTCCCAGAGGGCTTGGGTCTCTAAGTCGGCGAGGTCTGATTCTTTTTCCTTGAGGGTTTTTTCCCCTTCGGGCAAGAGATCTTCGGTCCTTTCCCTAAGTGCGTGTGTTGGTTCCGGGCCTCGGCCCCGTGGGGTATTTTTCGATAAGACGTTAATTGGCATGAGCTCCACCATAGCAGGCTTGGCGGTTAGTATTCCACCAGTACAGGGTGCATGGTGGTTTCTGGTTGAAGAGATGTTGATTCAATGCGGGGAGCCGCCGTTTTCAATGCTGACACAATCCACCCATATCGTTCTTCAGCCCATGCATTAAACCCGGTTGAGGATTCAAAGATGATGTCCCATGCCGGGACAGAATCGAGCAATAACAATTGATGGGGCTGGTTGTGACCAGGATAATAGACGACTAAAACGGAAGATTTTCCCATAAGGCTGATGTCGGTAAACATGTGGAGCATGGCTTCTTTGGGAATTTCTACGGTCCGGGAAGCGGCTTCCACAATCGGGCCATACACACGATGTAAAAATTGTTGGATGGCTTCGTAGGGCGATTTAGAGTGATGCAAATTTTGATTTGGTGCTTCTCCGACGAGGTTTGTTGTGAGATAGTCTAGGGCCTCATAGGTCGGCATGGCCCCCGAATTGACTAAGGAATCCAGGAGATAAGACATCCAATTGCGCGATTCAGACATGGAAATGGCCTTCATAGTTGTTCCTCAGGGTACAGGGTCCTTCTCCATAACAAGAAGGACTGCCGGTTGTAATTCAAGAGTGTTGCTTTTTAGGCGGGACCGTTTACATATGCGTACGTATGCTAATCGATTGAGTTTTTTTGGTCAATTTTTGGGAGTAATTTTACCAGTCCTTCATTTCGTCGGTACCCTTGACCATCTATTTTTCAAGGACTTAGAATGGACAATCGGTTTTAATGAAAATTATTGAAAAATCAAAGGGTTACTTTTTCTTTGATCCTTGAGTTGCGCATATTCTTTCTCGGATATTTCCCAGCTAGAGATAATAAATACTTTTACCTAGGAATCATAGATGAGAATCAATTATGACAAAGGTGGATTAATCAGCCCGGTCCGCTCAAAATCTCAAGCTCAACCAAATCCCCTGAATACAGGTAAACATGCCAAGGTGATGCTGATCTTCCCTCCAGATTGGTATCCTTCTGAACCGTATCTCAGCCTTCCGACTTTAACAGCATTCCTGCGAGACGCCGGGCATGAGGTCGTGCAAAAAGATGTCAATCTCGAAATGTATGATTGGTTTTTTAGTGGAGATTTTTTGCGGCGGGTTCTCAAGAAAGTTCCCCAACAGCTCGATCGGTTGAAAAAAATTGGGAGAGATCGGGATTTAACCGAGGCGGAAGTAGACTTACAGCTCGCGCTCTGTGATTGTTCCCGGAGTCGAATTGGCGAGTTAATTACAAAGGCCGAAGAGGCTAAGCGCATCGTGCGGTCACCTGATTTTTATGATTCTGAAAAATTGGAATGGGCGATTGCGGTGTTTCGAGAAGTGACCGCAACCATTTCTTTGGTGTATGCCCCTGCCAGAATTTGTATGCCTCCGATGGAAACGGATTTATCCTATAAGCTTTTCATGTCATCCGAGGTGTTGGATGCCGTGAACGATACACAAGTGAATGTCTATCGTGATGTGTTTGAACACATTGTTAAGCCAGCCATTGTAGCTGAAAACCCCGATGTTGTCGGTATTTCTATTGTTCTTCGCCAGCAATTATTTTCCTCCATGACCTTCTGTTCCTTAATTAAAGAACAGTTTCCGAATATTCATGTCACGATTGGCGGGAATACGGTCACTCGTTTTCGGGATGTCTTACCTGACACACCGAAACTGTTCGCGTTGTTTGATAGTGCCATTGTCTATGAAGGTGAAACGGCCCTATTGAGATTGGTGGACGGAATTGCCAATACAACGGAGCTTTCCCATGTTCCGAATCTTATGTATAGAGATGATTCTGGCATTCATGTGAACAGCGAAACGTTTGCCGAGAATATGGGGGCCTTGCCTCCTCCTGATTTTGATGGATTGCCTCTAGAGAAATATTTTGTGCCGGAACCGATCTTGCCCTACCTCGCAACCCGAGGTTGTTATTGGGGGCGTTGCGAGTTTTGTGATCATGGGGAGGGTTATACCTCAGGGTATCGAACGAAAAAAGATTGGCAAATTATTGATGAACTTACCTTCTTGAAAGAAAAATACCAAACACGACATTTTCATTTTACTGACGAATCATATCCTCCCGCTCTCTTTCGGAAGATCACCAGGAAATTGGTGGAGTCCAAGTTGGATATTGCCTGGACGACCCATATTCGATTTGAAAAAAGTTTACTGTCCGATGAGATTTGGCAGGATGCACAAGATGCGGGATGTAAATATTTACACATGGGGTATGAATCCGGAAGCGAACGGGTTTTACAGCTCATGGATAAGGCGACGACCACTGAAATTATTCAGCAGAGTTTAGAGCTTTCGTCGCGGCATGGGGTGTGGAATCATGTGATGGGCTTTTTCGGGTTTCCGGGAGAAACCTATGAAGATGCAAAATTTTCGACTCAGTTTTTGGAAGACAATCGAGAGCATGTTCATTCGATCGGGTTTGGGACTTTCGATTTGAGTAGGCATACTCCGGTGGCCAAAAATCCAGAGAAGTTTGGTATTACCTTTTATAAAAACCCTGAATGGGATTTAGCTATGGACTATTATTTTTCCGTTAAAGAAGGTCTGGGGATTGAGGATGCTGAACGCGTGTTCGAAGAATTTGAGCAAAATCATTATGCCGGGTGGGACTTGAAAATTTTTGTCCGTGAATACGTCTTCCTCTATGTTTCCCATTTCGGTTCTAATAAATTGCCAAACTTGCAGTTTCAATTAGGCTCACAGGATCCCTCCTCGAATCTTGCTTCGGTATAACCATTAGGAAGGGATGACGATGACTGATACCCTCATTGAAATTGACGGGGCTTCATCGGCGGCCAAGCCTCGCCGTCAGTTTAAGACGATGCTCCTATTCCCTCCGGAATGGGTGCCTACCGCACCATACCTCGCCCTTCCCAGTCTCACCGCTATTTTACGCGATTATGGCCATGTAGTTATTCAAAAAGACATTAATATCGAAATGTATGATTTGTTCTTTACTGACACCTTTCTTATTTGGGTAAAGATGCGGATGGATCAACAACGGCGGGGGTTGGAAGAGCGAGAAGCCCGTCAGCAATTATCCGAAGTGGAGCGTGGTCGGTTATCGTGTCTTCGGTGTCAAGATCATGTGGATGTCATGGGCCTTGCTGAGCAGGCTGAGGAAGCAAAGACTATTGTTAGGGGAGAAGAATTTTATCAGGCTGAAAAATTAGAATGGGCTCTCAATATTTTTCGGGATGTGATGCAATATATTTCTGCCGCATATTTCCCAGCTTCCCTGGTATTTTATCCAATGGAAAGCAATTTAGGGTATCGTTCCGGCGTATCAACTGAGGTGTTGGCAAGTTTGGAAGATGAAGCCGTTAATATCTACCGTGATGTCTGCCGCCAGCTTGTTCTTCCTGCTATCCATAAAGAGCAGCCTGAAGTCGTTGGTATTTCAATTGGCACTCAAATGCAATTGCTCGCGGGTATGACCTTTTGCAAAATGATTAAAACTGAATTCCCCGATATTCATGTGACCGTGGGCGGGAATGTCATTACTCGTTTACAAGAAGATCTTCCCAAACAACATAAATTTTTTACGGATGTCTTTGATACCGCCATACTGTATGAAGGGGAACATGCTCTTCTTTGGTTGTTAGAAGCCCTGGCCGGAGAGCGCCCTTTGGAACAGGTTCCCAACCTTATGTGGTACAAGAATGGGAAGATTACAGTTAATGCCGAAATTTACACGGAGAAAACTACGGCCTTGCCTCTTCCGGATTTTGAGGGGTTACCCCTTGATATGTATTTTGTACCAGAGCGCATTCTCCCATACCTCGCGACCAGAGGGTGTTATTGGGGACGTTGTACGTTTTGCGACCATGGACAAGGGTATTTCGATCAATATCGTGGAAAGCCTGCTCAAGACGTTGTTCGGGAAATTAAAGCATTACAAGAGAAGTATGATGCGAAACATTTTCTTTTTTCAGATGAATCGTATCCACCCGCTCTTTTAAAAAAAGTGTCGCAACTTCTGATTCAAGAAGAAGTGAAGATTAAATGGACAACGCTGATTCGGTTTGAGGAAACGCTGCAGGATCCAGACATTTGGAAACAGGCTGTTCAAGCGGGGTGTTGCACCCTCTATTATGGGATGGAATCAGCCAATGAACGTGTCCTTGAACTCATGGATAAACATGCAAAGAAGTCGGTGATAGAGAATAATTTAAGAGAGGCCGCTAAAGCCGGGATTTGGAACCATGTGATGGCGTTCTATGGATTTCCAGGTGAGATGCGGGATGAAGCCGAAGAAACTCGTCAATTCCTTCTGGATAACAAGCGGTATATCCATTCCGTTGAATTATTCTATTTTGTGGCCTATCGCCATACTCCCATGGTGAGGAACCCTGATAAATTCGGGATTACAATTCATAAACAAGAAGAATATGATATGCCGTTGGATTATTATTATACGCTCAAGGAGCCGGGTGGTTTGACCTGTTTAGATGCCATGAAAATGGCGGAAGAGTTTTATCAAAAAGACTTTGAGCCATGGGCCGTTCGTGTGAACGCCAGAGAGCATGTCTTTCTCTACATTTCTAAATTCGGCACGAATTACCTTCCCCAGATTTATGCTCTAGAAGCGGGGAAAAAAGAGCAACGAACCGATGGTGTTCAAGGGCTTGTGACCTGGCCGGTCGCTCATGGGCCTTCCGAAAATGATGCAGCTGGAGAATCGGGTATGTCCCGGGTCGTGAGCCATGTGGCTCCCTAATGCAACTGTCCAGCCTTGGTTGGGAATTCTTATTTTACGAGATAATAATTCTGGTGGATCATGAGTTTGAAGCGAGGAGGGGGTTACTGGTTTTGTTGACTATTCAAGTAGGCCAAGAGTAACTGATAGGCTGCGTGAATTTCTTTGGTTTTCGCCTCTCCTTTTTTATACATTTCCATGTATTTCCCAGGGTTGTTTGTGAGTCCTGCGTAACGCGAGGGATACCAGGTTCGACGAAGCTCTTCATAGCATTGCCCGAGTCTTTCCCTCGAGAATGGTGCGGTGAGATTAAATAATTTCAGCGCTTCATCAAGGGCGGATGTGGATGAGGCATTGTTGGGTGTCATAGGTCGGTATCGTTTGTTACAGTTGAAATTCCAATTGAGTTAAGTTTTTCAAATGCTCGGTCTTCCTGTCAAATAGCTTCGAGAGGTTGGGTTGAACATGGCTGTAGAACTTCCTCTTTTAGAGGCTCCTAAATTATTTGCGAAGCAGAACTACCGTGATGTATTGAAACGGGAGATGGATGCGGGAAAAATCCCTCTTAGTTTAGGCAAAGCTTGCCCGGTGAAATGTGAATTTTGTTACGAATTGGATCATTCCTATCGGGAAACACTGGATCCTCCCAAGACCACGCAGGAGGATTGGGAGTTTATGCTGAACTATATCAATTCCCGCCCTACCGATCCGCTGCAGTTTTGGTGTTTGGGTGGGAATGAATTCATGGAATGGACGGATTTATTTCTACACCCCAAGGCCATGGAATGGTTGGAAGATTTCTTGATCCATACAGATAAAAATGTCCAATTCTTTACGGTTGGCTTTGTCCATGTTCCGAAGATTCATCGTTTAGTTGAACAATATCCTGGACGGATCAATTTTGAATTATCGGTCATTACGCTTGGTGCGTATCGACAAAGACTCATGCCCCATGCTCCCTCAGTGAAACACCTGATGAAAGTGTTGGATGGCCCTGCGGTTTCCTCAGCAAATTTTTATTCCTTTGATCAGGATACAATGTCTGAGGATGCCAAAACTATTTCGCGCATCAATTCAAAGTGCGTGTTGTGGATGGGTTGTTTAACGCCGGTGGGCGGCATTAACGAATCAACCAAGGCCATAATGCGACAAGGTCGACAATATCTGCCTGTGGAAGCCGAAAAAATTTATGATGCCGGACTCCCAAATTCAACGACGATTCATACCGAAGCCTATGTCACGGCCTTTCTTAATCGACGGCGTATCATTAGTCTCTTCGATTCGCTGGAGCTGGAAAAGCGGGATCCGGTTGTGATGGCGGGGAGTGTCTATCGAATATTGACCATGTTTCGAAAGAAGAGAGCAAAGTTTTTGCACGTTCGGAATGCCACGTTGGGCGGAGATTCGGATTGCACGGTGTTGCTGACCCTAGATGATATTGCGAAAGCTCTGACGAATGAAAAATATGTCTATATTCCGCAATGTATTGTTGAATCCGGCCGGGGTGCCGGGCGGGATATTGCGGGAGTGCACATAGACGAATTTATGAAAAAAACTGGGGTGAAAGTTCGCTTGCTGCGCAAAATCGATACGAAATTTGCCAACAACCGATTGTACCGGAATGGCTCTTTGCAGAACTATGTGGAAGACTATGTCCGTAACCCACTCACACGAACCTATGAAGCCTTTCCTCTAACTGCTTAGAATGCTTTCATGTTGAGATATGTTCTTAAAGAGGATCTCTCGCTTTTCCCACGCTTTGCTTAATCATTCTTGATGGACCTTTCTCGAAACTGGCTTCAGTTTTATCAGGCGGACGTCTTTACCAATGAACCGTTTGGTGGGAATCCCCTTGCGGTTTTTCCTGATGCAGGGGCATTATCTGATCGTGATTTCCAGCAGATTGCCCGTGAGATGAACCTTTCAGAAACAGTTTTTGTTTTGCCTCCTACCGATGCTGGAGCTCAGGCAAAAATTCGCATTTTTACACCGTCGCAGGAAATTCCCTTTGCTGGTCACCCTGTTCTGGGAACGTTTTATGTTCTTGGTCTTCTTCAACGGCTTCCTCTGAAAGAGCCCTTGACAAAAATTTTCTATGAATGTCATATCGGGGTTTTCCCCCTTGAGCTTATTATTTTACGAGGGCAGATTGAACAAGTGGTGATGTCTCAACCAGCTCCAGAATTCCTGGAAGTGGTGAACGACATCGAAACGTTGTATCAGTTGGCTAAAGCATTGGGGATTCCGAAATCTCAAATTACGGATTTACCCTTTCCTGTGGAAGTTGTTTCAACGGGATTACCGGTGCTAATCGTGCCGATTCGAACATTGACGGCTGTGAAGTCGATAGAGGCAAATCATGATGCCATTCGAGAGGTCTGTGCCCGGGTAGGGACAAATGGGATTTTGGTGTATACCACAATGACCCTCGAAGAAGAATCCACTGTACATACCCGGATGTTTGCCGCTCCGATTGGGATTCCAGAAGACCCCGCGACGGGAAGTGCGAGTGGTGCGTTGGGAGCCTATTTAGTGAAAAATGGAGTGGTGGAGGTAGGCCCAACGACCGAAGTGGTCATAGAACAGGGGTATGAAATCGATCGTCCCTCAAGGATTCTTGTTCAAGTCTTTTCTGACGATGATATGATTCAGGAGATCAAGGTGGGCGGACAAGTGGTTATGGTTGCCGAAGGCAAAATGGTGTATTGAGCTAAGCTTGTGAACATTCCAAAAAGTTATTTTTTTAATTCTCCAACAATGTGTCCGATTTCCGGCAGAATTAATTTTTCCATGGCGAGTTGCACAGCACCTTTCGACCCTGGAATTGAAAAGATGACTAAATGTTCATGAATGCCCGCAGTGGCCCGGCTAAGCATGGCCGGTGATCCAATGTCTTTAAAGCTCAAGTAACGAAACAATTCTCCAAATCCATCCAATCGTTTCTTCAAAAACCCATCTACGGCTTCAAAGGTGGAGTCACGACGGGAAATTCCTGTTCCTCCGTTGATGATGACCACCTGCTTGTCGGTCTGTTTGGCGGCCTGTTTAAGAAGGTGGGTAATTTCCTCAGGCTCATCTTTGATCACATTATAGTCGCGGATGACGTGCCCATGCTCTTTAAGGACATGACATATGAGCTTCCCACTTGTATCCGTTTCCTTTGTGCGAGTATCACTGCAGGTTACGACCATGCAGCCAAGGGAAAGAGAACCTTGGCTTTTATGGGAAACATGAGACGGTTGCTCATGATGTTCATGCTGGGAATGGTTGTGATGGTCACCCATCATCGGCGTTTTCTTGAGCCCGAGAAATTTACGACCACGCTGAGTCGGGATTCAGCTGTGTGGCAGGTTCCCCTTTTTTAATATGTTCGTCTAAGATGATTGGTACATCTGAATCTTTGACTTTCGAATACCAGGTCCCGGTTGGATAGACCACGACATTTGGTCCCTGTTCACAGGGTCCAAGGCACGTCGTTCCTGTTACGAGCACCTCTCCCGGTTGTACGCCACGTTCTATCAGTCCCATATTCAATGCCATCAGTAAATTTTGTGCTCCAGCCGCCCCACAAGAGGGTTTGGGGTGTCCTGGGGGACGGGAGTTGGTGCAAACGAGAATGTGATATTTCGGTTTAGGCATACGACCTCCTAAGCATGAGTGGATATGAAAAGACGTTGGGAAATATTGGATGGCTCTTATATCGGTGATGGCTAACGAGTTCGGAAAAGATCCCACATATCAATACATTCGTCAGGTAATTTCCAATGTCGAACTCCGGCCATGACCCAATCTAAATAATGATCTTTAGCTTTAAACTTGCCAATGGCTTGCCCAACGTGTGTGGTGACAAATTCTTTCTGATCGTCTTCCGTATAGACATGAATCTCAACGTGTCGAAAGGCTCCTTCCGGAAGGTCCCCCTCAAATTTGTCGAGTTCGGTGATATCTTCCTGGGTGAGTTCAAAGACTGCCCCCCATACGCGTTCCCCTGCTGATGGTGTAATCGTGGCCAGCCCGCATCGCCATTGGTTGGACCATCGTCCGAAGGTGATGGTGTGGTCGGGAAGGTAGGCTTTGAATAGGAATTGATGTTCCGGAGCACGTCGTTTTAATTGGGTGAGATTGAGATTGTCAGCATACAAAAAAAAGCGCATAGTCGAATCCTGTTCGTTGAAGCAAAGGGTAGTATTACCATACTGCCTTTGCAGACTGTCAAGGAAAGATTTGCGCCCACAGTTTGGCCTGGAATGGAGTAACTAGTTACGAAGAGGCCTCCGGTGAGAAGACAGAAATTTTTAGTGAGCAGGGGAGGGATTGGGTTATGACGGTTTTGGTGTGAGATGAAGTTGTTGCTGAGAATGATCTAAGCGGACCATAAACCGATCGAAAAAGCTAAGACCTAGCAAGCCATCAATTCCTTCCGGAAGGTTGGGAATGGTGTGAATGACGACTCTGACATCATCACGCCCGGCGTGACCCACGCGGATCCTTGGAGCAATGCCCATGGTGGCTTTAACCTTTCCGCCAGCCGTATGGAGCGTAATCTGAGGGTTGTACGGATCTTCCTTGATTCCTGCATCAAAGGCGAGATCTTCTGAGATGGTGGTAAAGGTCGCCCCTGTATCCACGATAAGGTTTGCTTGATGGAGGTCATTAAATTCAACCCGTGCAATCCATACTCCTCCCTGACGCTCCAATGGGATAATGGAATCTTCTGATCCAGTCGTGATCTTTCCAGATGTGGGGATATTGGATTTGGCTTTTAGGAGAACTTGATCTAATGGAATTCGACTGAAAATGGATTGGCCACCCACAACGATACCGATAACCAAAAGTCCAAAAACTATAAAAAAACGAGTTGATCCCATCAAAGAAACTCCAACAGTTTACAGCCCGCTTATAACTCGAAGTAGAATGCTCTTGGAGTGCTTGTCGGTTTTTGGTCGTGCACTCTTGACGCTTCTCTCCAATTTAATGCCAAAAGAAGGAGGGGTGTGAGGAGCGAAACTCTTGGAAGACATCAAGGATCTTAAACAAGGGTGCCTTAATTGTTTCCCAATAAAATTTTATTGCAAAACACTTGCAAAAGCCGTTGACAGGAAAAGGGCTCTTTGCTAGTTTGCACCCAATGATTAGTAACAAGCGTCGAACAATTTTTCCATTTTCAGTCATCACAGGGCTGACCATTGCTTTGGTCCTGGTGCTTGTGGCTTCTGTGCCGTTTGGTCATGCGCTGGAGATTCATCATCTCTTTTCTTCCATTGATCATGATGGGCATCAACATTCAGATTTTGATCTTTGCCAATGGGTGCAACAGCATACCAGTTCCTCCTTAGCGTTTGATTTTCCTCTATTGGCAGAATGGTCTTGGATCTCTTCACGGCTTGTTCTAGCCAATAAGCAAATTCCGCAATCTTTCTCTTCTCGTCTTTTTCATTCTCGTGGTCCTCCAACTTTTCTTATCTTCTAGTCTTTAATTCTCATTTCGGTTTATCTCACAAGTTGGTTAGGGCGTGCCCGACAAGCGGGCCCCGTCTTTGTTGTAATAAACCGGTAGATCGTCTTTCTTGGGATATAAGGAAAGGTATATATGTTACGACTATTTAGTTTTCGAAGTTGGACCGTGTATTTGGGGCTTGTATCAATCTTACTCGGGGATTGGTTGGTTTTTGCTGAAGAGAAGAATATTCCTCCTATGGAACGAGTCTGGATCATTACTGGTGTGGTGCAATATGAAGACCTCCGTCACGTGTCACGCGCTACTGTAGAATTGCGGAATCAAGAAGGGACCTTAGTTGATACGCAGGTGACAAACGACGGCGGGGAATTTATTTTTGGAGTACCTGAATCGGGAATTTATTCCATCCGAGCGAACCAAGCCTCTTTATCCAGTGAATCAGCGATTGTGAAAATTTCCACGGACCCATTAACCGAGGTCATGCTAACGTTGGCTTCTCGGCAAGAAATAACCTTAGATGTTGTTGCGCCCTTGCCCCCGATTCAACATCATGCTTCAAGTGAAACATTTACGGTGAGTCGAAAAGATATTGAAGAGTTGCCACGAGGGAATAATGCGGAATTGCATGATATTTTACTCACGCTTCCAAGTGCGGTTGATGGCGGGCTTGGACAAGTCCATATTCGTCAAGAGCATGCGGGGTTGCAGTTTAGAATAGATGGCGTTCCCATTCCCGATACGGTTTCATCGGTATTCTCCGATGTCCTCTCTCCCCGAACATGGGAACGCGCCGACATCATTTTAGGTGGGCCTGAAGCCCAATTTGGCAATCGAACGACGGCGGTCTTAGATGTTACGACAAAAAGCGGGACGGATCCTGGAAGAGGATCAGCCCAATTTTTTGGAGGGTCCAATGAAACAATTAATCCTTCCGTTGAATATGGAGGAACGATCGGCTCAACCTTCCGATTTTATGCCCAAAACAGTTATCTCTCAACCAATCGCGGATTGAATCCTCCCACCTTAGGAAAGACGATTTTTCATAATCAAAGCACCCGTAATCAAACGTTTCTTCGTGGTGATTGGCAAATTGATAATCACAATAATGTGACGGGGTTATTTCTCAATTCCATTGCCAAATTTCAAATTCCAACTCGACCGGATTTACTTCTTAATCCGACTCTGGTCGGCTTAATTCAGGCTCAGAATCCAGGATATATGCCGGTTCGCTCTCAGGACATTGATGAATTTCAAAAAGAAACGAATCAATATAGTCATGTGGTGTGGCGACATGATGTGAGCGCGCAGCGATTTTTTAATGTTGCCGCCTATTTCCGACATACGCGAGCCACATTTTCGACTGACCCATTAAACGTGTTGGCCTATACTCAGGACATTGATGAACCTTTTTCAGCTGGGGCTCAAGACCGATTCGCCTATTCTGGTGGTCTTCGGTTTGACTATACCCATCGGTTGAACCCTGATCATTTACTGAAAGCCGGGTTTCAAATTGATCGGACGCAGGCGGTCAACAAAACAAGACTGTCGGTTTTTCGTCGGGACGGATTTGGAAACCCTACTGGTGGAGTGGAGTCGCGAAACGCCGATAGCCGGACGATTGGTTGGCGTGAAGAATTTTGGGTCCAAGATCAATGGACCCCATGGGATCAATGGACTTTTAATGTGGGGCTTCGGTTTGATCAAATTCAAGGGTTGACGAATGATAGACAAGTGAGTCCTCGTGTTGGTATCGCTTACGCGCTGACTCCCCAGCATGTATTTCATGCTTTTTATGGCCGATTGTTTACGCCACCTAGTTTAGAAGCCGTTCGATTTGCTCAACTCAATACCATTGGGACAACGGCCGAACCGGAAAACTTGACGAATCGGACCGTTAAACCGGAGCGAGCTCATTATTTTGAGGTGGGGTCTGCTCATGCACTTGGTGATGTCGTTACGGTCGAATTAACCGGGTTTTATAAATTGAGTAAAAATTTCTCTGATGCCGGGCAATTTGGTACGACGCCACTTCTCAATTTCTTTGCATTTGAAAAAGGATGGCAGCGAGGGGTCGATCTTAGTATCAAAGCAAAAATTTTTGACAATCTTTATGGTCGAGGCAACGTCGCGTGGGGACAATGTCGGGGAAAGAATTTACAATCAGGACATTTTCTCTTAGAACAAGAAGAGATAAATGATATTAATAGTCGCAGTGGTGTGTTTTGTGACCATATGCAACTCGTAACAAGCTCTGCCGTCCTGACCTATCATCCATTCGAACATACAACGGTGACAGGGCAAATGTTATTCGGATCTGGTTTGCGGACTGCTGAATCTGGTAAGAAAACCAATTCTAGCAATAGTCCATCTCATACCACATATAACCTTTCCATTGACCAGGTTATTTCGCTGTGGGATAACTATAAAGCCATAGTGGGGTTTGATCTTATTAATATCTTGGATCAACAGGTTTTCCTGAATTCGGGGGAGGGAAGTATTGGGTTGGGGGTTTCCCACGCTAACTTGCCTCGGTCATTTTTCTTTCGCGGACAATTTTTCTTTGGTGGCTAATCCACGGATGTTTACTAAAAAACATTGGTCCCTATGGCTTGGTTTGGTTTTTCTCATCGTTCCGAATGCTGGTTTTGCTGATCAGGAAGATGTATCCACGCATCTTTCTGATCATAATGAGGATGCTCAGGTTGAAACGCTTCCCATGGTTCATGTTCATGGGTTGAGACTCAATAAGGATCAGCAATTCGGCCCGGTTCCTCAGAAGACTCCATGGCCCACCATTCCACGTCACCTAGAAGGGAAAGAGCTGGATGATTGGCTTAAAGCCAAATTTTTAGTTGATGTTGATGGAAAGGCCACTGTTGTCATTGTACAACCCGCCGCGCATCGTGAACTAACACAAATGTCCTTAAAGGCTCTCAATGAATGGACGTTCTTACCGCAAATGGATGGAGACCAACCGGTAGAAGGGGAGGTCTCCATCCGGATCCATTTTCGTACACAATAGGAGATCAGAAAAGCACTGCTTTCCCCTCTATGCTCGGGAGAGCGGGGCTCTCTCCCAAATTCCCATTTTTCCGTAGACTTTTATCGGAAAAACACGTATTCTTTCTTTCCTAGTCGATTGGAGCCCCTAAGGTTTCCCACCCCTTGCGAGTCGGGAATATGGTTAGTCTCTCCGATTTTGGACGTGTGTTTATCCTATTCCCTTGCCGTTTGTCTCTCCCTCCCTTATTGCCTCTTTCCTTTTTAGGATTGTAGATGATAGCCAGTTGGCTGAAGAGTCGTCGAATTTACTTTGTTGTCGCCATTATGCTGATGGTGACGAGCGGATTGCTCCTGTATTGGCTGTATTTGGGAGCAATTGACCGCGAAAAAATTCGGTTGATGGATTTAGCCCTTTTACATGTCCAACAATTGAAAGCGATGAGTGAGATCGCGGAGGGAGGTCCGCACGACGTCAGAAAATTCCCTCCCAAGGCTGATCGAATTCAAGCTTTCTTTAACTCGCAACCAAAATTCCATCGATTTGGGCAATCGGGGAAAATCATTTTGCTAGAAGAGGCGGACCGTTCATTCGGCCTGAACATATCAGGGCAATCCGCCACAGCGCGTCTTTCCGATGCCACCGGACGAGAGTTTCTCATGGCGTACGCTCCATTAGTTGGTCATTCGATTGGAGTTGCAGCTACGATCGATCTTCAAGAATTACGCTTACCGTATTGGCAGTCAGGTGTTGGGATAGTCATGATGGAATTGCTGGCCATGTTGTTGGGGGGCATGTTTATCTTTTATCGCAGGGATTCCGGACCAGAAAACATTGAAGATAATGAAGCTACGATCCGGGCTATTGCGGCGAGTGCCGGTGAAGGAATCGTGACCTTTAATGAATATTCGATCATTGAGACCTTTAATGAAACAGCAGAGTCGATGTTTTTGTATGACATGAATGAAATTATTGGGCAACCTTTCCAGTCTTTGTTGGTGTCATCTGATCAGGATACCTGTGATACCTTTTTGCTGACCTACCGCTCGCAGGGTTCGATCCGGATGTCAGGGGTTGTGAAGGAGTTTCAGGCTCAACGAAAAGATGGAACTGTCTTCCCCCTTACCCTTACAATGACGGAAGCCCCCATTTGGGGCCATCGCCTTTTTACGGTGTTGCTTCGAGATATCACAGAACAAAAAATGGCCGAACGGCGGTTGGCTGCGCAATATGCCGTCGCGCAGGTTTTGGCGGAATGTGGCAGCATCCAAGAAGCGACACCGGAAATACTTCGAGCCGTTTGTGAAAGTTTAGGGTGGCAATTGGGAATTTTATGGCAAGTCGATCCGGATTCTGAGATGTTGCGGTGTGTGGAGGTTTGGCGGACATCACCGGATCGGTTTTCTCGTTTTGTGGACCTGACGCAAGGGATGACTTTTTCAAAAGGTGTCGGTCTTCCCGGGCGAACCTGGAGTGGAGCACAACCAGTCTGGATTCCGGATGCTGTCCAAGATAAGAATTTCCCTCGTGCTCCAATGGCAGCCCAAGAAGGCCTGCATGCAGCCTTTGCGTTTCCTATTCAGCTCGGAACAGCAATTTATGGCGTCATGGAGTTTTTTAGTCGAGAGATTCAGGAGCCTGATCAAGCCTTATTGCATCAAATGTTATCGGTGGGGAGTCAAATTGGGCAGTTCATGGAACGAAAAAACACCGAAATGATATTGCGGGAACGGGAGGAGGAAACTCGGTTAATTTTAGATACGGCCTTGGATGCGGTCGTGACGTTTAATAAAGCGGGACATATTTTGAGTTGGAACTCCCAGGCGGAGCGCATGTTTGGTTGGTTGCGCGAAGAAATTCTTGGTCAATCCTTGGTCGACACGATTATACCCGAGGTTTATCGCCAGGGGTACCTTGAGGGATTGAAAAATTTTGTTAAGACGGGGGCCAGTGAAATATTAAATCATCGCGTGGAATTATCGGGGTTACATCGAGACGGCCATGAACTTCCCCTGGAGATGGCCATAACCGCCGTGCGATCCAAGGGTCAATTTATTTTTAGTGGATTTTTCAGAGATTTAACCGAACGACGGAAAACGGAAGAGGCCTTGCGGAAAAGTGGAGAACAGCTGCGGCAAGCACAAAAAATGGAGGCGATTGGAACTTTGGCCGGTGGGATTGCCCATGATTTTAATAATATCTTGTCTTCCATTATCGGATATACCGAACTGGCGATGGCGCAATGTGGGGTGAGTCATGCGGTCGTCCCACGTCTGCAGGAAGTGCTGCAAGCAGGCTATCGAGCTAAAAAACTTGTTCGACAAATTTTAACCTTTAGTCGGCAGGATGAATCTGGGAAAAAGGTTGTTTTTTTGCAAACGATCGTAGAAGAGGCATTGAATTTACTGCGCGCATCCCTTCCTTCCACCATTTCCCTAGAATCCCATCTTCAACCTGAGACTCTACCGGTACTGGCCGATGCCACACAAATCCATCAAGTGGTAATGAACCTCGGGGCCAATGCCGAATATGCCATGCGCGAATCTGGTGGGAAATTAGTAGTGAAACTTGATCAGATCGAGGTAAACGAAGATCATCCATTATTGAGACAGGGAATTTCAGTTGGTGCCTATATTCGTCTGGCTGTTTCCGATTCAGGAAAAGGCATGGCGCCGAATATTCAAAAGCGGATATTTGATCCGTTTTTTACGACGAAGGGTGTGGGGGAGGGGACTGGATTAGGACTCTCGGTTATTCATGGGGTGGTCACAAGCCACGGCGGAACTATTCAAGTCGAAAGTCGAGAGGGAGGAAGTACGATTTTTTTTATTTATCTTCCCTGTTCGACATCAATGCCGAGTGCCGGGCCATCACCTTCCGTTATCCCTGCCTCAAGCTTTGGGCATGGGCGGGTCATGTTTGTCGATGATGAAATTTCCATTGCCCGGTGGGGGAAAGATATGCTGGAAGCATTAGGGTATGAAGTCACCGTCTTTACCAATGCCGCGGATGCGTTTGAGTCGTTTAAACGCAATCCTGATCATTTTGATGTGTTGGTCACAGATCAAACGATGCCCGGTATGACGGGAGAGATGCTGGCTCAACAGGTGATGACGGTTCGGCCAAAATTTCCCGTGATTTTGTGTTCTGGATTTAGCTACACCATGAATGAACAGAAGGCCGGAGTGATGGGGCTCCAAGCCTATTTAACAAAGCCGGTCCTTATGGGCGATATGGCCAGGGCTATTCAAGCTGCCATGAAGCCTAAAGTTGTACAGAGTACGGCCTGATTGTTGATGAAATAGAGATTGGATGAATCCAAGGCATTGGACCAATTAAATTCGATGAATAGGATGACATCAATCCAACGACATGCTTTTCAAGCGAAGTGAATTTGTGACGACACTGACGGAGCTGAAAGCCATGGCCGCAGCAGCCAGGATAGGTTGAAGGAATCCATATTCACCAAACAGCCAATGAAGTCCATTTGGGACTCCACCACTCCATTGAAATATGGGATAGAGAATGCCGGCTGCCAGAGGAATGAGTGCAATATTATAGGCAAAAGCCCAAAACAGGTTTTGGTGAATCGTCCGCATGGTGGCTCGACTTAAATAAAGTGCTTTGCTAATGCCTTGAAGGTTCCCGCTCATTAACGTTATCTGGGCCGTCTCCATCGCCACATCCGTTCCCGTTCCTATCGCAATCCCGACATCTGCTTGAGCGAGTGCAGGGGCATCGTTGATGCCATCCCCAACCATGGCGACGCGTTTTCTGCCTTTCTGTTGAAGTGCCAGAATTTCTGCGGCTTTTTGGTCGGGGAGAATGTCCGCAAGGAAATGAGTAATACCCAGTTCGGCGGCAATGGCTTGAGCGACCTGGTGGTGATCTCCTGTAAGCATCACGACATCCAACCCATCATTCTGCAGTTGCTGAATGGCATTCTTGGATTCAGGGCGAATCGTATCCGCAATCCCGAAGACCCCTTCAACGTGGCCGTTAATGCCAACCAGAATAGGGGTTTTCCCTTTGTGTGCCAGTTGGGTAATAGCGCCAGAATACTGTTCAATGCTGGTGGGTCCTAAATGGTCGGTGATGAATCGGATATTGCCAATCAGTATTGATTGGTCCCTGATTGTTCCTTTGACACCCTTTCCTGATACGTTAACGAAATCTTGCACCTCTTCAAGTGGTAACGATTGTTGCTGGGCGTATTCGACTATCGCTTGGGCAAGGGGATGTTCCGAGTGACGCTCCAAAGAGGCGGCAAAGCGAAGAAGATGAGTTTTCTCCCAGGTGTGAGTGATGAGATTCGTGACGATCGGGATGCCTTGGGTCAGAGTCCCGGTTTTGTCCAGGACGATGATATCCAGTTGGTGTGCGATCTCTAAAGCTTCACCTTGGCGAATTAAGATGCCTTGCTCGGCTCCGCGTCCCGTGCCTACCATGATAGCGGTCGGAGTGGCTAGACCTAAAGCGCAGGGACAGGCAATGATGAGAACCGCTACAAACGTAAGAATCGCATAGGTCAAAGCCGGTTCAGGCCCTAAACTCCACCAGAGAAAAAATGCCAATGTGGCAATGCCTAAAACCGATGGCACAAAGATGCTGGCGATTTTATCGGCGAAGCGTTGAATGGGCGGTTTTGAGCCTTGAGCTTCTTGGACGAGATGAACGATTCTGGCCAACACCGTATCTTTCCCCACGGATGATGCCGTGAATAGAATGCTTCCTGAAATATTGAGGGTCCCCGTTAAGACTTTGGACCCTGGATCCTTTGCGATGGGTAAGCTTTCTCCAGTTAACATGGCTTCATTGACTGAAGAATGACCTTCTTTCACCACCCCATCTACCGGGATTTGTTCCCCAGGTCGAACGAGCAGAAGGTCTCCTGGTTGAACATGGTCAATCAAGATGTCCTCATCCTTCTGTCCGCGTCGAATTCTGGCTGTTTTTGGTTGCAAGCGCATGAGTTTGTGGATGGAGGAAGACGTTTGATTCTTGGCCAAAGTTTCGAAATAACGTCCCAATAAGATGAGCGCGATAATAATGATGGCGGTGTCATAGTATACGGCTGGAGAGATTCCCTTGACGGCAAAGAGAGAGGGGAAAAAAGTGGCAGAGGCGCTATACCCATAGGCGGCCAGGGTTCCAATGGCAATGAGCGTATTCATGTTAACGGATCGATGGAGGAAGGCCTTCCAGGCCGCAAAATAAATGGGGCGTCCTGCCCAGAGTAAGATAAGGCTGGTTATTACAAATAAGGTGATATGGCGTGTTTCAAGGGAAAGAGTGGAGAACCCCGGTAGGAGATTCATAGTTCCCAACATCACGAACAGGCCGGTGATTCCGCTCAGGACTGCTTGCTGGAGTAACGATCTTGTCTTTGTTCCTTGCGATTGAGAATGGTTGATCTCGGAAAAAATTTCCGGATCTGATTCAGTGCTAATGGTATAGCCTGCATCCAGAATAGCTTGTTGGAGGGTCGAATGGTTCAGGTCAGGTGTCCAAGTGGTAACAGTGGCTGTTTCTGTGGCCAGGTTCACCTTTACCGAAAGTATGTCAGGAAGATTCAATAAGGCTTTTTCAACATGGCTGACGCAGGAGGCACAAGTCATTCCTCCAATTTTAAGGGTATGTGAGTGGAGCGGGACCTCATAACCTGCCTTTTTGACGGCCTCTGTCAATAGTTGTGGGGTGGTCGTATGGGCATCGAAATCAATGGAAGCCGTTTCGGTGGCAAAATTTACTGAAACCTTAGAAACTCCGTCCATTGATTCAAGGGCTCGCTGGACGTGATTTACGCAAGAGGCGCACGTCATCCCCTGAATCGGAATTAAGGCATGGGTAAGGTGATGAACTGTCATGGCGAGGATAGATTAATCAACTGATTGATCCATAATATATCCAGCATCTTTGAGTGTCGCGGCCATTGTTTCATACGTCACCATGGTTGAATCATATTCCACAAAGGCTTCCTGCTTTTCAAGATTCACTTCGAGTAGTGCGATCCCGGGTATACTTTTGAGAGCCTTTTCAACGTGTCGTACGCAATTGCCGCATGTCATGCCCTTGATGGGAAAATGGTGTCGTGTATTCATGTGTCGTCTCCTTTCTTCGAAATATTTTATCGTCCTACGGTATAGAGGGAACGAAGTTCATCAATGATTTGTTCGGCCTTTCCTTTTTGAATGCCGTCTACTACACACGTACGAAGATGGCCATCCAGAAGAAGCGCTTCCAACTTCTCAATAGCTTTTCGAATAGCATGGGTTTGTTTAAGGATATCCAAACAATAGCGGTCCTCTTCCACCATATTCCGAACACCTTTTAAATGTCCCTCAATATAGGCTAACCGTTTCATGGCATCAGCTTGAAATTCCGGCTTCATTTATCCTCCTTTTCCACATACCCATACCCATAGGGTATGGGTATATTGTCATGTGGTTTCTTCTTAGTCAAGGTTGTTTTCCTGCAACGGCGTTCTACAACAGAACTTTTTGGGTGATTCTAATGACTAAGGTTATTCCTGCTGAGAGAAAACAATGCCGGAAATATAAAGTCTAAAGGGGAAAGAGGTGGGAAGCCTTTTCGCATTCACGTTAAAAACTTGAGTGCCAAGGCTGGGATAAGAATCGAATTTCTTTGCTAGGTCTTTGGTGGTATTTATTCGATTTTCGTCAATCTTCATGACATTGTTCTTTCCCTTTAATTTCTATACATGGAGATTCTTGTAATTTTTTTTCAAAAGAGCCCCAGTTTTTCATCAGGTTGTCGTTTTATTTAACAATGGCAGATAGGTTTGGCGTCTGGATGTCACACCTTTGAACTACAGATTGTCTGTCGTCTAAAGGAAAGAAGAATAAGAGAAGAGAAGGGAGCTTTCGTTGGCCAATGGTGCGCCCTTTGCATTCTTATCTGTAAACGGGGAATGGTGCCGGTGATGCCGGTAATAAAAGGAGGCTTAGGTACATGTGGCAATTTCTTCAAGATGACCAAGGGACAGCCGCCGTAGAGTATTCATTGTTGATTAGTTTAATCGGCCTCATGGCGGCAGGTGCACTTCATGTCCTCGGTGGGAATTTAGTTGAGGCTTTCTCCTCCGTGAGTGCCGGGCTTCCTTCTATTCAGTTGATTGAAGACAGTCAGCAATCCGGCGTGATAGAAAATTTTTGACTCTTCCATTTAACGCTTTTCTTGAAAAACTTTCAAATTGAATGCTCTCTGGGGAGAGTGCCTTTTCCCCTAATAACGGGTGTCTTGTTTCTTTTTCTTAAGTCCCTTCCCCTCTCTGCCGACAAACATGGAAAAACGGAGGGAGTTTCTTTATGTTGTTACGTTTCCTTGGAATTATTCTTGTGTGCCTAGCCTGGGGGTGCCAATCCCTTTCTGCGAGCCATCGTACCTCAGATGCGACAGAGTCCAATCAACTCCAACCCACGTTGACGTCTCTTTCAAAAGGGAAGATGTCCGAATCTTCTGTAGTAAGCGAGGGTATGGCCATGCCTGAGGAGGTCATTGACGGTCCGTCTGTTCAAGAAATGGCCGAGGCCGAGCCATTTCCTACCGTGTATTTCCCGTTTGATAGTTGGGAAATTACTCCGGAAGTTCGGGAGCGTTTAGATGCTACGGCCAAATGGATGACCCATTATTCAACGTATGGACTCATGATAGAGGGGCATGCCGATATTCGTGGGAGCGAAAGTTATAACATGGTACTAGGAGTAAAACGCGCCAAAGCGGTGAAAGATTATTTGTCCAATTTGGGAATCCCTCGAACTCGATTAGATATTGTATCGTATGGAAACACCCTAGTGTTGTGTGATGTGGATGATGAACACCGGTGTCATCAATTTAATCGTCGGGCTGACCTATTGTTGGAATAAGAGGTCTTGCCCGTGGATTGAGATCATTTCTATCTTTTTCCCCTAATGCGCAAGTTTGGAACTCTTCCAAGTTAGCGCTCTTCTGACTTTTTCCTTCAAGGCTTATGCCCCCTGCGTTCGGTAAGAATCCACCAATCGTTCAAAGTTGGTTAGTCCTTTTTGCTGGACGTTGACCAAGCGTCTGACATTTATTCCTTTTTCAATCATGGTTCGTGTTTGGTTCGGAAATTGATCGGCAGTGGAGGTTCTGTCGTTGTGTTGAGTAGTAGAGCCTTTCACGCATACGTCTCAATTGACAATGTTTTTCTTGTTATGGTATTTGCAATATAATTGCAATAAGGCCTAGGTCTGTTTCTTGGTACTTCCTCTGCTTTCGAGGTTTCAACTAATGCAAGAGCCTACAATTGGAAAGGGGTTGCGAGCGACTGGTCGGCGCTTAACGCGCACCAGAAAAGCGGTACTAGGGCTTCTTGAAAAGACCCAACAACCCTTGAGTGCCTCTGATATCTATTCGCAATTACAGGAAAGGCATGTTGCCATTGATTTGGTCACAGTTTATCGGACTGTAAATGTGTTGAAAGAGTTAGGCCTGGTTATACAATTAGACTTTCAGGGCCAATCTCGTTATGAGCTAAAGGAAGGGCGTAAGCACCATCATCACATTCAATGTCGAGTCTGTGGGGAAATCGTGGATTTATTGCTCTGCCCTTTGAAGAAACTGACCAAGTTAATTGAAGAACAGACAAAATTTATCGTAGATGATCACACCTTGGAATTTGCTGGATTTTGTCCCAAGTGCCAATAATGGTAGAAAGGCAACAATGAGTATCCTTGGGCAAAAACTCTCTAAAGCTGGATCAATCGCCTCACTAATTTGTGCGGTGCATTGTGCGGTGACTCCCTTGGCCTTGCTGGCTCTTCCTGTTATTGCGGCTCATTCTTGGGATGGTTTAGATGGGGTGATCGGAGCTTTTTGGGCTGAAAAAACGGAGTGGGTTTTCTTAACGGTGATTGCGCTTTTGGCAGGTTTTGGGTTATTGGCCACCTTTCCCCGCCATAATAATATCCGGCCTACTATTCTTACTATATTAGGCCTGGTTGTTTTGATTATTTCCCATGTATGGATAGAATCGGGAAGTGGTACGGAAATTTTTCTTGATGTATTCGGGGCGTCGTTAATCGCTTGGGCTGGGTTTTGGAATCGTCGCTTGTGTCATCATCTGGGTTGTCATTCTCATGAACATGTTCATGCGGCTGACCCTCCTAAAATTGAACCAATTCCTGATTTATCCTCTCCGTCATAATTTTCCAACCGTTTCCGTTCCCTACTCAGGTTAGCCTATGTTCTTAACAACGGTATGGGTTCGCTCACCGAATTGACTTATTGTGGTCTCACCAGATACTGACAAATTGTCAACCGTATAAGGAAAAGCCTTCGAATGCAGATAGAAGGCTGATAGCGGCCTGGTGAAGGCGGTATGCTTCATTGGACCAGCGGTAACATGTTTGAACCGCTATCCAGCAACAGTGGTCGTGTTGGCGGATTTATCTAAGGTTTCTGCCAATTCATCAAGGAGATGTTCCGTTTCTTCCCACCCGATGCATGCATCAGTAATTGATACACCCCATTTCAGTGCTTTCCCGGCTTCCCATTTTTGATTGCCAGGTTTGAGATTACTTTCAATTAACAGGCCCATAATGGCCGATTGACCTTCGGTAAATTGTTTCACCACGGATTGCGCGACGGGGACTTGTCGCGTGTGGTCTTTTTCAGAATTGCCATGGGAACAATCCACCATGACCGGTCGTCGTATATCCTCTTTTGCGAGACATTGCACGGCTTCCGAAATATCTTTTCGATTGTAATTGACCCGTCCACCACCACCACGAAGGACGATATGACGGTCAGGATTCCCGTTTGTTTTAATGATGGAGGTTACTCCTTCGGCGCTGACCCCGATAAAGCTTTGGGGATGGCGCGCCGCAATCATGGCATTGAGGGCGACTTGGAGTCCCCCGTCGGTACCATTTTTCAACCCTACCGGCATGGAGAGACCGCTGGCCATTTCCCGATGAGTTTGGCTTTCAGTTGTACGTGCTCCAATGGCTGACCAACTAATCAAATCAGAAATATATTGCGGTGTGACGGGATCAAGGAATTCTGTGGCGCAGGGCATGCCCAATTGGTTGATTTTCAGTAAGATAGAACGGGCAAGCTCAAAGCCCCCTCCAATATCACAGGATCCATCCAACTTGGGGTCGTTGATGAGGCCTTTCCAGCCGACCGTCGTACGCGGCTTTTCGAAGTAGGTGCGGGAGATGACCAACAAATGGTCGCGCACACGATCGGCGACTTGTTTCAGGCGCTCCGCATACTGAATAGCCGCCTCAGGATCATGAATGGAACAAGGGCCGATGATCACGGCTAACCTGCGGAGATCCTTTCCTTGGAGGATGTCGCGAATGGCTTGCCGTGCTTGTAGGATCATCTGAACGGTTTCATCAGGAAGGGGCAAGGTTTCCTGTATGTGCTTAGGAGAAGGAAGGGGGGCAATATCAATAATATTCCGGTTGTTAATAAGCTCGGCCATGGGGGAGGTCCTTCGTCAAAATAAATGTGAATGATAAAGGCTAGGATCTTAGAAACACTAAAATTAAAGGAAATTGAGCAATATTGTAATCACAACCCACATTACCAGGCAACTAGCGGATATGGAGGTTCAGCAAAAGGGTAAGGCATTTCGGCTTTATCGACTTGGCCTTTTTAAGGATAAGAAGGGAAAATGAAGGAATTTATATTCAACTGCACTCTCACTGAGGAAGGAAAGACACGCTTCCCTAGAGAAGTTAGGGCGGGTATCTCAAATCATAAGAATAGGGCTATGCGGTTGTATTGATCAGGGTGGCTTTTTGTGATGAATACCATTGCAAAACGTCTTGTCTGGCAATGTCTTTGTCGGTTTTAAAAACAAACTGAATGCCGATGACGAGTTCATTCGTCGGGTGTACCCATTCGATGGAGGCTTGGATTTTCGATTGGTGATTGAATCCCGGAAGCCGACAGCTTAAGTAAAGGTGAAGGGCGGAAACTTTCGGCCAAGTTGACGGATCTATGCTGAATTGACAGCCAGTGGGGGAAAGGTTGCTGAGTTGAACTGGTAGAACAGCCAGGATTTGACCTGTTCGACTTAATGGACGAATGACTCCAGGGAGGTCTACGGTCAATCGCGGAAATGAGCGAGGAGTCCGGCGCAGGATAGTCGAAGGGGCGGTCAGGCGAATGGCTGGAGGAAATGCGAGAAATTCTTGTATTACCGTTTCAAATTCAAAAATCTCTCCATCAATGTTTGAACGACCCTTACAACGTAATCCTTGGGAAAGGACATCGAGCGGTTGATCATCTGGTATCGCACATAGCAAAGAATGGTCCGGACCTAAACCGAGGAGGGAGGATTTGATTAAGATATTGTCGGGGCTGGTTCCAATAGTGAGCCACAGAATATTGGAACCCATGATTGGGTAGCGAGAGGTCGTACGCATCAGAGTCTTTTCGGTTAGAATGGTTCATGCTACAAGGCAAAAAAACAAGATACAAGATCGAAAGTCAGCAATGGGAAGAAACAGAGAAGAATGTGCAGCAACGATGATCTAATACTTTCTTGAATAACGAACAGGGCTATTCCTATCACGAATTTTTTAGCCTCCACTGATTAACAGGTAGGCGTGGATACAAAATGGATCAAGACAGTTGGGGAAATTGAAAATTTAGGTAGATGAGGATGAGGAGCCTGAGGGGAGATCTGAAATTTCCTGGATTAATTTGTCGGCAAGATTTTGTGAAGAAATAGAATAGGTACCTTTTTCCAGAGACCGTTTAATGTTCTCAACGCGTTCTTCTCGAATATCCGGAAGGTCGGCTAGGGCCTTGGCGTAGTGCTGAATTTCCTGTTGAAGGGTTGAAAGGTTTATCGCGTCAGATTGGTCTAATGGGTCCGATGCTTTCTCTTTCTTGGATAGGAGAGTACGCTGTGGGCCTTCGGGGGAAGATAAAGGCAAGAAAGTGGCCGTCGGCTGTGGATGGGGTATGGATGACATTTTTGGAATTTTCATTCGTTAAATCTTAAAAAAATATGACGAAAGAAGCAAATCCGCTAATTGAGGTCATTCGATGGAATATGTGGTTTCGGCACGAATAGCACAACTTCAGGTGATTGATCCCGGGGAGATTCGATGCGTGCGATTGGCAGTACCGGAGGAGCTCGAAATTGAGGGACGACGTTATGAGGTTCACGATACCATGCGGCCGGGAACTGCATTTTTAGCGAAGCCTTGGGGTAGTCGCACGAAAAAGTACCGTCGAAGAATGTATACGAGATCGAATGCAGGCAACATGGAACCAAGGCTCTTAGAGACGTTTATTAATGATACGCACCTTCCCCAAGCCGATACCTCCCCTTGGTGGCAGTCCAAGGAGGCAGAAACATGGTATGAGGGGGAGAAGGGGATTGATATTCGTGTGACGTTAGATGAGGGGGCTGGCATTGCCACCGTGTATGAAAATACCAGCCATTGCAAGGAAACGAACCTACGGTTGGAACCTGATGGTGAGTGGGAAGACCGTCGATTCGTTTGTGTGGCCTTTGGAACCGGTGTGACCCCGTTTCTTTCGTATGTTCGCTATATGGCCGACCGGGAATGGATCAAACCCGCTAGTGGTGGTGTTGGATCTTTGATGTTGATTGTCAGCGTTCGTCATGAAAGGCAATTGATGTATCATCAGGAATTGTTAGCAATCGCGCAGCGCGTCCCACTTCGATTTCAATATATTCCGGTATTAACTCGATCCTGGCCAAGTGCTTGGTCTTCCGTCAGAGGTCGACTTATTCGCACCAAACTGGGATCATCTGGTGAAGAGCAGATTGATCCTACCCCGTTCCTTGACCTGGTTCCGAATTTTGCGCAATCCGATTTGCGAATGTGTGGAAGCGTCACAGCTTGTCGGCAAGTGCTGCAAGGCCTCAAAGAGTATCAAATTTTTCCTTTAACCGTACGAACTGAATCGTGGTAGGACAGCTCACGCCAAGAAGGCATGCCGGTTGAAGGTTGAGGCTATCCTATCTGATGGAGGGACGGGTAATAGAATCAGGAATCGTCACGTTTGGGCGTTTGAGGAGCCGAATCACGGGACGGCCGATAAAAGAATGGTGTCCACAGATTAAACAATGGATGCTGAGCGTTACTAAGAGTTCCTGTTCCAATTGTTCTAATGTCACGGTTCGTGAGCCACAGCGGGAACACCGAGGGTGTTTGTCGGATTGTACAGATGATGCAGCCGTTTTGGCCACGGACTTTTTCCTTGGCCGCCCTCGCTTAGCAGGTGTTTGGGGTATTTTCTTCATGGGCTGTCATTCCTTTAACATAGGTGATTCGCTGTTTTTCGATTATTCATTAACAAGTCTTGTGCCAGCGAGAAGGCGTAATAATATGCATGAATCTCTACAAAAAAGAAAAAACGCACTGTTATTTTTGGCAAGGTAGGTAACTTTTTCCATGAGGACTCGGTCGAAAAGGCGATGGGAACGGTCGAAATTGTTCCTATGGTAACTGAGAGGCGTTTGTGGAGGGTTTGGCGAGGATGGCTTCAGCACGGGCAAGGAGGTTGGCGGCTTCAGTCGGTCGGTTCGCTTCTTGTAGGACTCGGGCATATCGTTGAAGAATAATGGCCAGATCAGGATGGTTTGGACCACTGATGGATTCTTTGATGTGCAAAGCGCGGAGATACTGGTCAGCAGATTTCTCGTATTCTTTTCGGCCATGATAATAGTCAGCCAGGCTATATAAGGTGCTCAAAAGAAGAGGATTGCCCTGGCCTAATGATTCAGCATGCTGAATGGTTGCTAATAACTGTTGTTCAACTGCAGGCTGTTGAGTGTTGGTATGAACGTGAGTTTGGGAAGATTTCTTGGAGGTATGGTGGCAAGCCGAAATGAAGACACAGAATAGAAGAAGACTCGCGCGACAAAAGAGATTGAACTCGCTTAAGGTTGATTTCATAGGGAAGAGAAAATGGCTATGCAGGAAGAATGTGCTGGCATTGGCTTCTTTTCATTCTATGCACTTCAGGCGGTTGCCTGCAAGGTAATACATGAGTGGATCGGTATTTCTTGCCAACAATAAGATCAAAGCCAAGGACGTCTAAGAGAGGACATCTATGCCAATTGTTTGGTGTTCGATCTCGGCTCATGGGTTTGGACATGCTGCGCAAGTTATTCCCATTATTAATGCCTTAGGGTTGGTGTGCGCCGAATTGCAGGTTGTTCTCCGAACCTGTGTCCCGCCTTCCATTTTTGAAGACTATTTGAATGTCCCCTGGGATTTGCAGCCCGTTCCTCAAGACATTGGATGTATCCAAGCTGGGCCACTCGACATAGACCTTAATGGGACCTGGGCGGCCTATCAGGCCTTTCACCGCGATTGGGATGAGCGAGTGAACCAGGAAGCCTCGGCGATGAACAAAGTCCATCCCCAACTCGTCATTTCCAATATTTCCTATTTGGCGATAGCTAGTGCCTATCAAGCTCATTGCCCGGCCGTAGCCATAGCCTCGCTTTCCTGGGATCAAGTGCTTGTTCCGTATATGGATTGGAAGAATGAGATTCATTCGACCATCTATAAACAAATTTGCCAGGAATATGTTAAGGCTACCCACATGATTCGGCTCTATCCGAGCATTGAAATGCCTGCATTCCCCTCGATTACAGATACAGGCCCATCTTTTCCTCATCTTGGAATCCCCTCGAAAAATGTACGCGAAGTTTTGAAATTAGAGGATGGAGAAAAAATAGTGTTGGTTGCTTTTGGAGGTATTCCCCTCAGTGGGCTTCCTTTCAAACAAATGGAGTCGTGTGATGGATTTCATTTTCTGGTGGGTGGGATGTCAATGAGAGAGTCCTTAACACGAGTGCATCCTATAGAAAATTTCAATATTAGTTTTGGGGAATTCATGAAGCAGGCGGATGCAGTGATGACGAAACCAGGGTATGCCACCATTACGACCGCAGTACAGTGGGGTATTCCGATCGTGTATGTTAGGCGCAATAATTTTGTAGATGAAGATTCCCTGGTGGCTTATGCGCATGACTATGGAAGGGCTGTAGAAATGACACGGAAGGATTTTGATGCCGGTGTCTGGAAAAAGTCGCTTGAGCGGGCACTCTCTTTGCCCCTTTCCCCGGTACCTCCACCCACAACCAACTTAGAAACAGCGACAAGGATATTGAGCAATTTTCTTAAGGTATAAGTGGCGATGAGTGATTAGGTGCGACTAGGAATTGAGGATGGGTAGGGTGCCACGGTTATTGCTTCCAGGATATTCAGGATTGAGGTTCCATCTCTGTTTTGTTCCTTCCAAAAGAGTCCAACAACCTCGACCGTTTCATTCATGCTCATGGCTGGTGCGCCCTGCGTGCGATCATGCCTGCCATAGACGAGGATGGAAGAGGGGCCTTGGGAAAGACGAAAGACAAAGTCAAGGTAGAGCTCAGATTCGTCGAGATGAAGTTCGAGTTGAGTGACCTGGCCTCTGACAGAAATTTGTTGCTGATGAAACGATTGAGGGTCTTTGACCAGATCTGCGAGTGCGATTTCTTGTGCTTGCGTCGTAATATTGTCAGATAACGCTGCTGGCATTAGAGCCTGGGTTGGTCCGTGGTATCCCAATTGAGAGCCCAGTGTACACATGAATAGGAGAATAGATGAGGGAAGGACAGTCATCGGAGCCTAGGGGTTTATTCCATATTATCAAAAATGAGAGTCAGAAATGGATGGCATGTGATTGGATTTTTTCGTGAGTGGAAGAATCAGATTGATCAATAAGGGAATTATGAAATGGCCACGCTGAATTATTATGCGGTTCTGGGAGTTACGCTTCAAGCTTCACAGGATGACATTAAAAAGGCTTACCGCAAATTAGCCCTGCAATATCATCCCGATCGGAATCAGGGAAACCGGCAAGCCGATCAAAAGATTCGGGAAGTGAACGCCGCCTATGAAATTCTCGGAGATGTTGATGCTCGGAAGGCCTATGATCGAATGCGGTTGGGACACGTGGGACCTATGGCGTCCCGTCGGGATGAAGCAGAATCTGATTCGGCTCCGTCTCCGGGTGCGGTTCTCCGACGAATGGAAGGAACCTTGGGGGAAGAAGCTCGGAAACAACTTTTTAAAGCCATGATTAAAGATACGAAAAACATTAAAGAAGAATTGCGCCGTATTCGTGAACGTGTGATTGAGGTGCAAGGCTATGACACCTTTCTGGATAAAATTGTGACGCAATGCGCGGAGGAGGGAATCAAGGAAATTGTCACGGAAGAGCTCTGGCAACTTCGGGAACGATTGGTCGATATTGCGGTAGAAATGGTCTGTTCTGAGGTTCCCGGATCTTTCCAGGGAGAGAAGGCTATTGACCAGGTGAGACGAGCTTTGCACCAGGCGTATCATGAGGGCTGGATACAAGGGTATGCACAAGCCTGTGAGTTGCTCTATGAACGACGGTAAGGCAATTCGAATTGTCCGTGTAGAGTCCTGTTTCTCCTATCTATCCGATATGTAGAATTATTGATGGAGGCACTCCTGCCAGGGGTGCCTCCATGAGGATTATTTATCGAAAGGGGATGGCGATTGCTGAAACGTACTATTCTTTGGCGTCTCGGATTGAGACGTGGAGAGTGCTTGAGCTCGTGGTGATAAGGTCACTTGATCTTGGATTGGAGAAACTGTCTCACGTTGCGGCCGTTTTGGATTGGTTGTGTCGTCGGCAGGCTTCACATAAGAAAGGGGCTTCCGATTTTGAATGTCTTTGGTTGAGACTTGTAGCAATGCTTGAGGATCAATACCGGAAATTGCCATGTTTCGACTCCTCTCTCCTTCAATTGCATGGAAGTGTATCGGGTTATAGAGGATATATCGGCCTCTATTTCAAATGCTTGCCTGCCGGATGATTGTGAGTGGACCAAACCGCAAAAAAGTGAGTCTATTGATTCAGAATGTTAATGAAAATATTGAAGGCTACAGTCCAAGCGAATACGGTAATTGTTCAATTTTGAGGTTATTGGATATATAGTGTTTTCTGTTTCTTTCTGACCTGTTAAGGAATCTTCCATCGCAATAGGGGATGTATGATTACTGAATTTGTAGTTGGTCGCGGAGAAAGGGTCAAACGGCTGGATGCCTTTTTGGTCAATCATGAGCGAGGTATTTCACGCTCTCGTTTAAAGCGACTCATTGTGGCAGGACGCGTTCGAATTAATGCCGAAGTCGGGAAGCCTAGTCAGAAAGTAAAACCCGGAGATCGAATCTCCTTGGATAAACCAGAGCCGGGCCCGTTGATGGTTAACGATGAACCTGGCCACCTCGATGTACTGTATGAAGATGAAACTTTGTTGGTGGTGAATAAGCCGGCAGGAGTGGTCGTGCATCCAACGTCAGGCCATTGGCAAGGGACTCTCTTAAATGGGTTGTTGGAACATCTCCAGTTATCGGAAAAAAAGAATGGGTTCCCGCCAGGACCAGGCAATCCAGGATTAGTGCATCGCCTCGACAAAGAAACCTCTGGCGTCATGGTTGTGGCCAAAACGCCACAAGCGCATCGTGCACTGTCTTTAGAATTTGAGAAACGCACCATCGTCCGGAGGTATGAAGCTCTCGTATATGGAAAACCTGTAAATGATCAGGGGACGATTAATGTACCCACCGTGTGGAATTCGATTGAACAGAAGAAAGTTTCTAACAAACCATCCAAACCTCAGACAGCCGTCACAGATTACAGGGTTTTACAACATTGTGGGAATTGGGGGTCTCGCATCGAATTAATTCCGCACACAGGCCGACGACATCAACTACGAGTTCATATGGCCACTATTGGGTGCCCTATAGTAGGGGATCAACTTTATAGTGGGCAAAAAGTTGCTCGAATAGAGGGTTTGAAGGTTCAAAGAATGATGTTGCATGCGAAATATTTAAGGTTTCTCCATCCTGGTCTAAAGATTCAACAGGAGTACTTCGTTGAGGTCCCAGCTGAATTCTGGACAATTATTCCCGGACGATTCAAGAAGGTCTAAAACTATAGCTATACTTTGGCCCCTTCTTGTTCGGCCCTCAAAAGGCAATGTAATGAAGGATATATTGAAGGAAACTCGAGGATGTTGGATCTGCCCAATCCTTGGAGCTGACAAGATCCTGGAATGGTGTCCTATCGGCAATTCGCCAGTTTTTCAGGGAATGAGATTGAGATTCCTGCTGTTTTGATCTTATAGGCACAACTTGGCTTTACATGAGCCACGTTCTTGAAAAAGGCAAGCCAATGTGGATGAAATCTAGGAAAAGTAGACCATCGTCCAATGGTTAATGAGTTTTTGTGGGTGGTCTCGTGTCTTTTGGGGTTCTGGTGCTTTCAAGACAGCTCATGAAACGGAGGAGTACCATTTCTGTATAAGGTTCTTTAACCATATTTAAATGTTCGGCAGGAATATCATAAGTTTCTAATCCCCCTAAAGCCAGATTCTTCCACCCTGTTTTCATATGTTTCGATGTTTGGAAAAGAATGATTTTCCAGGGATAGGGTGATGGGGTATAGCTCTTAGAAGCTTCTTGGACGACCGTGGTAGTGTAAAAACGGCGGAGAGGTGTAGGGGGAAGGGATCCAATTTGGAAATATACGTTATATGCAAATTTTTTAATCAATATTTCCATAGTTTTTTGAAAGGCCTGAAGTCGCCACGAAATGGCGTGAAAAATCGTTTTGGCAAATTTTAAATATAAAGTCGTGTGTGGCACCATTGAAGGAGGGTCTAAGTCTTTCCTGAAGGAATGACGTTGAGATAACGCGGTTGTTGGGTCTAATAATATTAAAATTCCAATGGACTCGCCCTGTTGGCGAAGTTGTTGTGCCATTTCATAAGCCACCATACCTCCAAAGGAGTAGCCTGCCAAATAATAAGGTCCTTGAGGTTGAACCGTTTTGATATCCTCCAAATAATGGCTGGCAATGTCTTGCACTGTTGTATATCGGGCAGGTTTGCCATCATAGCCTTGGTTAAAAAACATATAGAGGGGTTGTTCAGGATAACGCTTGAGGTAAGGACTAAAGGTGTCACCAAAGCACACGCAGAAGATAGGTGGATTAGACCCTTCTATCTGAATGGACAACATTAAAGAGGAGGTTTCGTTTTGGTTGTTCTGTTCAATTTTTTTGGCTAACCGTTCAATGGTTTGGGTGTGAAAGATGAGTGGTACGGGGATTTTCTGTTGAAGGGTTCGTTCAATCTCGGAGCATAATCGGACGGCCATTAAAGATTCTCCACCTAAATGGAAAAAATTATCGGTTACACCGATCGGTTGCCGTCCTAAGACAGCTTCCCAGATTTGCGCGAGTTGTCTTTCGAGAGAATTTCGAGGTGAAATAAAGGAATGTTCTTCGTGAGAGGATGGGTGTGGTTCAGGCGGTAATTTATTTCGATCCACTTTTCCGTTTGAGGTTAATGGGAATGCATCTAAAAAAACATATCCAGCAGGAATCATATATAAGGGAAGAATTTGGCTAAGGAAGAAGCGCAGGTCAGATACGGAGGGGGTAGAATCTTTTTTTGAAATGATGTAGGCAACGAGTCGAGTGTTCCCCATATGATCTTCCCATGGCAACACGATAGTTTCCTGAACACCCGAATGTTTTGTGAGAGCTGTCTCAATTTCGCTGCACTCAACCCGGTAGCCTCTAATTTTAACCTGGCGGTCTCGGCGGCCCAGAAAAATGAGGTGATCTTTCTTTTGATATCGAACAATATCCCCGCTCCGATAGATTCGGTCTCCTGGGAGAGTGCTATAGGGGTGGGGAATAAATTTTTCCGCAGTTAATCCTGGTTGGTATAGATAACCGCGAGCCAACCCAAGTCCACCGATACAAAGCTCACCAGGGGCACCACTTGGTAAAAGATATTGCTGAGAATCAAGGATATACACTTGCGTTTGTTCGATGGGTGACCCAATAGGGACGAAATCGGTAAAGCTGGTCTGAGGTGGTAGGGAAAAACAACAGGTAAAGGTGGTATTTTCTGTTGGCCCATATCCGTTTATTAATTGGCACCCAGGCAATTGATCCACAACCAGCTTGACATGGCGAGGGGATAAAACATCCCCTCCGGCTAACAGTCTTTCAACGGAACTTAATGTCTGAACGTTCCAGTCCACGATCTGGTGGAACAGGCCAGCTGTTAACCATAGGATCGTGACGTGAAATTTTTGTAAAAATTCGCCAAAAGTATCCAAAGATGGGAGCTGGGAAGGCCCGAGAACTAATCTTCCCCCATTAACCAAACAAGTCCAAATCTCAAAGGTTGCGGCATCAAATGCGGGAGAGGCCATTTGGACAAAAATCGGATTCGTAGGCCATTGGAAATAAGTGGGTTTTGAAATTAAACGGACTATGTTCCTGTGGGTAATTTCTACTCCTTTGGGTCTCCCCATAGAACCCGAGGTGTACATGACATAGGCCAAATTTTCCGTGTGAACGATGGGAGGCGGTATGGAATAATTCCCTTGATCCTTCTGCCCCCAAGCCATACTCAGGGTGAGAAATAATCTTCTTTTTAAATCGAATTCGCCAAATTGGTATTTGCAGGATTCAAATTGCGCGCGGCGGGCTTCCGATGTAATGACGATTGGCGTATTGGCAGTATCGATCATATAGTAGAGTCGTTCGACCGGAGTGGAAGGATCCAGAGGAACGTAAGCGCCGCCAGATTTAAGAACACCGAGGAGGCTGATAATGAGGTCCAAGCTTCGCTCTAAACAAATTCCAATGCGGACTTCCAGGCCAACTCCTTTGGTCTGAAGAAATTCGGCAAGTCGTTCAGCTCGCTCATTTAATTCACGGTAAGTTAATTGTTCGTCCTCAGAAACTAAGGCAATGGCATCGGGTGTGAGAGCCATTTGCTCTGCAAATAACCCATGAACCGTAGTGGTTGTAGTGGAAAGGGTGTTGGGGGTATTCCATTCAGAAAGAAGTTGCTTTTGTTCGCTTACTGTTAATGAAGGAATTTGACTAATGGGGTGAGTTGGGTTTTTGACTAAACCCTCCAGCAGTGTTTGAAAATTACTGGCGAAACGCCTGATTGTGTCATTGGCAAAAATGTCTGTATTGAAGTTAAAGGTGCCTTTTAAAGAATTTGCATCTGAAGTTATGGCTAATAAAAGATCGAATTTAGCCGTCTGAGTGGCTTGGGCAACGTTCATGACAGCGACGTTCGGTAAGGTCAATTCCTTATCTGAAGTCCGATGATGCAATTGAAACAGTACTTGAAAGATAGGATGTCGACTTGGATCCCGTTCGCATTTAAGAAGTTCAACCAATTGTTCAAAGGGGAAATCCTGATGCTCATAAGATTCAAGGCAAGTGTCCTTTACTTGCGTTAAAACTTGATGAAAGCTGGGGTTGTCTTTAATCTGCATTCTTAGGACCAAGGTATTAACAAAAAACCCAATGAGATTTTCCAACTCGGCATGAGATCTCCCGGCAATAGGAGTCCCGACAAGGATGTCTCGCTGTCCAGTGTACCGAAACAAAAAAATCAGAAACGTGGCCATCAAAGCCATAAATAGAGTGACCCCCTGGGTATGGCACAATGCATTGATGGTCTCTCCTAGGGGAGAAGGAACTGAAAAAGAGAGGCTTTGGCCTTGGTAGGTTTGTTGAGGGGGACGTGGCGTATCTGTGGGGAGATCCAATTGGTGAGGGGCATTTTGTAATTGGGTCTGCCAATATTTTTTTTGCCGGTCTAGTTCCTTCCCTTGGAGCCAGTTCCGTTGCCAAATAGCGAAGTCGGCAAACTGAATAGGCAAGGGGGGTAATTCTAAAGACTCCCCAGTGACCTGAGAGGTATACAAGGAACTCAATTCCTTAAAAAATATACCCATCGACCATCCGTCGGTGATGATGTGATGGAAAGTCAGCAAAAAAACATGGTCGTCTTTTCCTAATCGGATGAGTTTGACTCGGATTAACGGACCCGTTTGAAGATTAAAGCCCTGTCTGGCTTCCTCATAAACTAGCCGTTCATATTCTGATTCCTTTGTTGATTCTGTTTGTTCACTTAAATCAATGAGAGGCACGGTCAAAGGTGTGGCTGTTTCAATGATTTGTATGGGATGGTCTTCAACCGTGGTGAATGTTGTACGAAGTGTTTCATGGCGAGCGGTTAAATGGTCTAGGCTACAGGACAAGGCGGTAATGTCTAAGGGACCCTGTAATCTCCATGCATAGGGTAACAGGTACGCTGAGCTTTCAGGTTCCCATTGTTCCAAGAACCATAATCGAACTTGCGAAAAGGATAAAGGAAGGTGTTCTGGGCGGACCTGCGGAGAAATTCCCAAAGAAGAACGCGTATTTTTGAAGTTTTTAAGTTTGTTAGCGAGCCATTCTTGCTTGGCTTTAGAAGGTTGAGTATGTTGAGACATGGGGGTTAACCGAGCCCGAAAATGGTTGATACGTGTTAATGATCATCTCGACGTTTCAGATTTTCCTTGAGAAGTTCTGTGCACGATTGTAAGGAAGCCTGATCGCCTGAGGGATCGAGTAAACGCCCATTATCACTTTTCAATTGTTCTAATGTCTGCTGTATGCTGGATTGGGCTGCGAACAAACAAGGCGTACTATAATTGACAAGTGAAACTCCCGCATTTTTCAAATCTGAAAAGCTCCAGGATGGAGATTTACCTCCAGCAATTTGATTGATCATGATAGGACATTGTACGGTCTCCTTCATATGTCGAATTAAATTTAAATCAGGAAGAGCTTCGACCAGCACGGCATCAGCTCCGCATGCGTCAAATGCCTGGGCTCTCTGTATGCGATCTTCAGGATCTGTCGCGTCGGTCCGGGCAATGACAAATAGATCTTTTCTTGTGGACAAGACACCAGAAAGCTTTTCAAGATAATCCGGTAGTTCCAGGAGTTGTTTCCCTGGTAAATGTCCACAACGCCGCGGGCGTTTTTGATCTTCCATGATAATAGCGGACGCGCCAACGGTTTCCATCATAGAGACAACATGGCAGGCTATTTCCTTGTCACCAAACCCATCGTCAATGTCGACGACCAACATATGATGAGGCAAAATAGTTCGCACTCGTTGCGTAAACGCCACGAGATCTGACCAACAGATAAACCCAATGTCGGGCAACCCATAAAAACTTGCAGCAAAACTGAAGCCACTTAAAAATAATCCGTCAAAAGACCGTGCGGCAATGGAGGCGGAATAAACATCGTAGACCCCAATGAAGGAAAGAAGGGAATTTTCCCTTAACTGATTTCTAAGAAATTTCCCGTGGGTATCGTACATTAGATGCGCGTTATCCATAAACCATACTAAAAGATTTCGTAAAATAGAACAACAGATTGTAATTGTACGAGAAAAAACTTGGGCAAAAGATTAAAGAAAAATGAATAGTATTCTATTCGGTTTTTCCCATCTTATAATTTAACCGCAAGGACCGCTCTAAGCCGGAAATTTAATGACAAAGAAGACAGCGCTTTAAATAAATCCTTCTTTGAGGATGAGAGGCCTGAACCTACGGAGGGAAACTTTTGGCAGGAAGCTTTGGGCAAGATGATTAAGAAAGAGATGGTGAACACTGGATGCCTAGGATGCCTGATCCTCCGACATTGGGTTTTCATTGGGCATTAGTACAGTTATTTGTGCCGCCAATTGGGCAACAGTTGGGTTTTCAAAGAGCGTACGGAGAGAAACTTCTATTTCGAGCAAATTGCGGATCCGTGCGATCATCCTGGCTGCTAATAAGGAATGCCCTCCGAGTTCAAAAAAGTTATCATGAATGCCAATTCGCTCAAGGTTTAAAATGTCGCTCCACACCTCTACTAAAAGTTCTTCTAGAACAGTAGTTGGGGCAGCATAGGGTGTCCCTTGAGTTTGGGAATCCGTTTCTGGGACAGGCAAAGCCTTTTTGTTTACTTTCCCATTGGGCGTGAGGGGAAATGATTCTAGAAACACAAACCCTGAGGGAACCATGTATTCTGGAAGAATTTTTCTGAGATGGGTGCGGAGGAGGGAGGCATCGGGATGAGTGCGATGGGTGGGTACAACATAGGCGACTACCTTTTTTTCACTCGACCCTATTTCACGACAGAGACAGACGACCTGCTGGACCGACGCGTCCTGGCGGATGGCTGTTTCAATCTCGCCAAGTTCAATGCGGTAGCCGCGAAGTTTAATCTGTTGGTCGAGACGGGCCAGCCATACTAACTCACCATTTGGCCGGTATCGCACTTCGTCGCCAGTACGATAGCGTCGCGCACCTGGAGTCAGGCTATGAGGGTTTGGCAGAAATCGTTCAGCCGTGAGATCGGGGCGACCCCAATAGCCTCTGGCGACGCCTTCTCCACCGATATAGAGTTCCCCTGGCACGCCTATGGGCACAAGATGTCCAAAGCGATCTTCGACAAAAACCTGGGTATTGGCAATCGGGCGCCCAATGGTAATACGGCCAGCGTCACGGGGCAACGCGTATCGCGTTGACCAGACGGTCGTTTCGGTTGGGCCATACAAATTCCAGACTTCTTGAGTCCTTTCTTGTAATTGATGGGCAAGGTCTAATGGGAGCTGTTCGCCTCCACACAGAAGCCGTAAGTTCGGGTTTCCTTTCCAACCTTGAGAAATGAGCAATTCCCAAGTGGCCGGTGTGGCTTGCATCACCGTAACGTGATGAGTCTCAAACGCATCCATAAGCTGTGCTCCATCCATAACTGTCTCACGACTGGCAAGGACGATCAGACCCCCCACAAAAATTGGGAGCCACAATTCAAGTCCTGCAATATCAAATGAGAGGCTAGTGACAGCGAGCAGTCGATCAGTAGCACTCATGCTAGGGGCTCTGGTCATGTCTTCCAGAAAATTTATGAGGGAACGTTGGGATATTTGGACACCTTTCGGTGTTCCGGTTGAACCGGAGGTATAAATCATATATGCGAGGCTCTCTGGGGCCACATAATGAGGGGGAGGTGTCAAGGGGTTCTTCTGGATTTTGGGCCAATCCGTATCGATCCAGACAACGTGACCTGAATGTGGAGGGAGAGGTGCTGGACTATATTGTTGAGCGACGATGACTGCCGCGGCTGCGTTCTCTAACAGTAAGGTAACGCGTTCTTGAGGATAGGTGGGATCGATCGGAACGTAGGCCCCTCCAGCCTTCACAATTCCCCACAGTGCCACGAGTAGTTCAAGTGAGCGTTCGCAATAAATGCCGACTCGGACCTCCGGACCGACGCCGAGGGCTTGTAAGTGGTGAGCTAACTGATTGGCCCGTAGATTTAAGGCGCCATAGGTCATGGCCTGTTCCTCGAATATTACGGCCATCCGGTCAGGATATTGGTTGGCCTGCGCCTCCAAAACTTCCGGCAAGCAGGACTCAAGGCGAAGTCGCGAATGCGTCGTAGCATTCCAATCATTTAATAAGTGCTGTCGTTCAGCCTCGGGTAAAAGGGTAAAGGTATGGAGTCTACGGGACGGGTCTGAAACCACTTCTTCAAGGAGGTGCTCGAATTGTGCCGCCATTCGTTCAATCGTGGTGTGATCAAACAAGTCAGAATTGTATGTCCAGGATAGATAATGGCGGTCGTTTGGGCGCTCGCCTACCGCCAAAGTCAAATCAAATTGGGCGGCCTGGCGATCAACGGCAATGCTGGTAATTTTCTTCTTGGAGGTGGTCGTGGTCTGTTGAAAATTTAAAACGGACAACATCACTTGAAATACAGGACTCCGACTTAAATCACGAGGAGGGTGAAGGGCGTCAACTAGGACCTCAAAGGGTAGATCCTGATGGGAATAGGCCTCCAGTGTGCTCTTCCGGACCTGTCGAAGTAACTCTAAAAATGAAGGGTTCTCTCCGATTTGAGTGCGTATGACGAGTGTATTGACAAACGTCCCAATCAAGTTTTCTAGGGCCAAATAATGCCGATTAGCAATCGGCACTCCAACGAGGAGATCGCTACTGGCCGTATACCGTCCCAACTGAATGGACAGGCTGGCTAAGAGGGTCATAAAAAGTGTGACTCCCTCTTGTTGAGTCAATCGGGTTAAACCGACTGTGAGCGATCGGGAGAGTTCAAGAACATGGCGTTTCCCGATAAAGGTTTGGACGGCTCCTCTGGTCCGATCATGGGGGAGATCTAAGATCATTGGTGCCCCAGTTAATTGTTCTTCCCAAAAGCGAAGTTGGGTGGCAAGAGTATCTCCTTGTAACCACTCCCGTTGCCAAGCGGCGAAATCTTGATATTGGATGGGCAGTTCTTCAAGAGGGCTTGGCTTTTCTTCTATAAAAGCGTCATAAAGGGTTTCGAGCTCACGATGCATAATGCCCCAAGACCAGCCATCAGCGACGATATGATGGAGGGTTATGAGTACGACTACTTGATCAGGCGTGACTTTCATGAAGACGGTCCGCATCAATGGTCCTTGCGCCAGATCAAATGCGTGTTTGGCTTCCGCGCTGGCAAAGCGTTGGAAGGTGATGTCACCTGTGGCGTCAAGGGCTTCCTGACAATCCACTACCGGAATTGACACCGGGGTAAAAGATTGGATGACGGGAGACGGATACCCATCCTTGGCAGGGAAGATCGTGCGCAAAACAGCATGGCGGCGGCGAACTTCGTTGACCGCGTGCTCCAGGGCCGTGAAATTGACTATCCCCTGAAACTGAAACGCCCAAGGAATATTATAAGCCGCACTGTCTGGGGCGAACTGATATAAAAACCACATCCGTTCTTGGGAAAAAGATAATGGAATGTTTCCCTTAAAAGAGCGAGGTTGGATTGGAGGAAGCAAAGGTTTGGCCGAAGGATCTTGAAATTCCTGGATGGTGGAAGCCAATCCTGCCACCGTTGGAGTCTCAAATAATGTGCGCAAGGGGAGGGTGACAGAAAAAGTCTCACGAATACGTGAGATAATTTGTGTGGCCAATAATGAATGTCCGCCGAGTTCGAAAAAATTGTCGTGAATACCAATGTGCTTATGACCTAAAACGGCCATCCATATTTGAATTAACAATTCTTCATTAGGAGTGCGAGGGGCAATGAAACTTGTCTGCGATACCGTTGTAGGCATGAACCCTTGTAATGCTCGCCTGTCGATCTTGCCATTTGGTGTTAAGGGTAACTGCTCGAGAAAAACATACTGGAATGGCACAAATGGGTGTGGAAGCCGGGCGCTAAGAAAGGTTCGAAGGTCATGAGCCGTTACTGTCGCGTTAGTGTGACGCACCACATAAGCCGTCAGTGCCATCTCGCCTTTTAAATCGGCATGCCCTAATACCGTACAACTCTGAACATCTGGACACGTGTGTAACACAGCAGCCACTTCTTGCGGCTCTACTCTGACCCCTCGAATCTTGACTTGATCGTCGCGTCGTCCGAGGATGTCTAAGGTCCCATCTAATCGATAACGCCCGAGATCCCCAGTTTTATAGAGAACATCTGAGGGATCATTACGATACGGGTTTGGGGTGAACCGTCCGGGGGAATTGTCGCTGAGTGTGAGATAGCCCAGACTACGAAATGGTGTCCGAATCACGAGTTCCCCCACTTCGCCAATTCCACATAAACGAGAATCGTCGCCTAGGACAAGAATTTGAGTCTGCGGGAGTGGCTTCCCAATCGGCTGGATTCCCTCGTTTCTGTTCTCCGGGATTTCATGCCAACATTTCGCCAAGGTTGTTTCAGTGGGACCATACACATTCACAACCCGGGCGGGCCCCGGACAAGTAGTTTTCCAATGCTCAATAAATGTTGCGGTAAGGGGCTCCCCTGCAAAGAAAACCCATCGTAAGGTAGGGAGCGGGATGGGGACCGAAAGAGATGAGACCCAAAAACTCGCTATGGAAGGCACCAGGTGTACCACGGTAATTTTTTCTGTGGCCATCCAGGTGATGTGTTCAATGCCATTGGCTTCCTCCGGAGGCAGACACACGGTGGCTCCGCTGGTGAGGGGCAAAAAGAGATCACGCAACATGACGTCAAACGATACATTGGTGAAGTGCGCTACTCGATCGTGCGGAGTTATCCCAAAAATCTCGCTTTGCCAGCTTAGGAAGTGGGCTAAGCCCTGATGACTGCCCCGTATACCTTTCGGCTGCCCGGTGGTGCCCGAGGTGAAGAATACATACGCTGGCCCGCTGTCATTGATTTGGGGTAATGGGGATGGCTCTTGGTCCGTGGTGGTGCGTGATGACGTGATGAAACCCGTGGACGGTTCCACAACAAAAGTTGATAAAACAGGGTCATCAGGCCTTTGGTTGGTTAATTGAGTTGTTTCAACGGCAATGAAAAATGCGGCTCCGCTTTTCTTGAGCATAAGAGTTTGCCTGGAAATCGGGAGATTGGAATCCAAAGGCATCACCACTCCGCCGGCTAACCATCCCCCGATCATGGCGGTAATGACCCCAATACTCCGTGGCCCTCGAATGGCGATAACGTCCCCCTGTCGGAGGCCCTGTTGCCGTAATGCGCGGGCACAGGTCTCCCCTCGGGAAAGCAAGTCACCATAACGAAGGGTAAGAGTGCCGTGGTGAATTGCTACTTGATCGGGTGTCTGAATGGCCCAGGTTCGGAAGAGAGAGGGTACCGCTTTAAAACGTGGGCTATCTATGCATTGATGCGGATCGGGTAAGATGGCCTGTTCCTCGGTCGACATCAATGAATAGCGCTGAATTGAATGATCTGGAGAAATTACAATGTCCTCAAGAAGTTGCTGGTATTGGGCGGCCAGAACCTTCATTCGCTCACCTCGAAAGAGTGTGGCGTTATAGACCATGGTCCCTTGCAACTGGCCCTTATCCTCATAGAGATAGACCGTAAGATCAAACTTGGAGTCGGGAGTCCCTTTGGACATTGACGTCACAGTCAGGTCTGGCAGGGTCCATGGGGTGGTCTCCCCAGGGATCATGTTAAAGAAGACTTGAAAGAAGGGAGAACGACTCAAGTCCCGTTTAGGTTGTAAGACCTCCACCAATTTCTCGAACGGCACGTCTTGGTGGGTGTAGGCCTCCAGACACGTACGCCGTACCAGGGTGAGAAGCTCTCTAAATGTGGGCTTTTCAGCCAAATGAGTACGGATGACCAGTGTGTTGATAAAGAAGCCCATCAGAGGTTCAATTTCTTGTCTTGTACGACCTGCACTTGGAATGCCGACACAGATATCGTCTTGCCCGGACAAACGTTGAAGCAAAATCTGAAAAGCCGCTAGGAGGGTCATAAACAAGGTACATTGTGCTTGGTGGCTTATTTCTTTGAGCCCCTCGGTGATGAAAGAAGGTAAAGTGAATGTAACTTTAGCGCCCTGAAACATCTGGATGTTTGGACGAGAGAAGTCGATAGGGAGCGATAAGGTGGGAACTGGCGGGTGAAGTTGTTCTCGCCAATAGCTCAATTGTCGATCTAATTGGGCTCCCTGTAAATAGTCTCGTTGCCATACAGCATAATCAGCATATTGAATAGGCAATGGCGGCAACACAGGTGTCTGTTTTGCAACTAAAGCTGTGTAGACTGTGGTTAATTCTCGAAAGAACACACCCATGGACCATCCGTCAGAAATAATATGATGGAGGGTAATTCGAAGGATATGCTCTTCTCCCCTAAGCTTGAGAATCATAAAGCGAAAGAGTGGGCCGACATTCAAAACAAAAGGTTGGTTGGCTTCTTCAATGAGGCGGCGATCAACCTCTTGGGTTTGTTCGGATGCTTCTAATTGTTGGAGATCAAATGAGAGGAGCGAAGCGGTGACCTCGGGGGTAAGGATTTGTACAGGAGTGCCATTTTCTACGCCAAAGGTTGTCCGTAAAGACTCATGGCGTTCAACGAGAAGCTGAAGGCTCGCTTCTAGGATTGGGAGAAACAGTGGTCCAGACAGGTGGAACGTTGACGACATTAAATAGGCAGAGTTTTCAGGTTCCAGTTGCGCCAAAAACCATAGTCGTTGTTGAGCGAAAGAAAGTGGAAGAGGAGCGTGACGGGTTTGCTTAGGAATAACAGTGGATGAGGGAGTTTGTGCCCCTTTTTTGAGGCGTTGTTCGAGCCATTGCCGTTGGGCATCTGTGTAGCCTTGTGGAGACACCTGGTAATCCTCCAGGACATTGCATTGGCGCTTGCCGAATTTATTGTGGCAAACACCAAAGGTGTTCTATCAAAAAGTATCGGTCGTAAAAGAGATAAATTTTAGTAGAGAAAAATTGATTCTAAACAAAAATTCAATAAAATTCTCCATAATCATCAAAGTGATTGTTCTCCTAGTGGTTTTCCGTAAATACGCGGGTATACCTTTTGAGATGGAGAGAGTCGATGAATAAGATCGGTGCTGGGTATTGAGCGATCGACAATTACCGATTAGGGAATGAATCTTAGACTACCCAATTTTCGAACGTCATAAAAAACACGTTGAGTCTTATCTCATTCAGAAATTTTTACGAGGAGATAATAATCTGGTGTTGATCGTGGTCAGTAGCCGATAGTGTGGCCATTTCTTGAAGGAGGCCTTCTTCAATGATGTGAGCCTGGTTAGCCAAGATGGGATGGTCGAAGACGGTGTATAACGGCAGATCTATTTGTATCTGTTGGTTCAACCGGGCGATCAGTTGGGTGGCTAACAGGGAATGCCCGCCGAGGTCGAAAAAGTTGTCATGGATACTCACCTTTTCCACGTGTAAGACTTCTTGCCAGACGGTTGCGACAAGCTCTTCCATGAGGGTGCGGGGGGTGGTGAAAGTGGCGGCTTGCACGCGGTGCGTCTGGTCTGGAGCCGGCAACGCCCGTCGGTTGATCTTCCCATTCGGCGTGAGGGGCAGCTGATCGAGGACGACGAACGCCGTGGGAATCATATAAGCGGGGAGCAGCGTTTGCAGGGCCTCCCGCATCGCCGCCGCCCTGAGCCTACTTTGAGGCGTCACCACCACATAAGCCACCAACTGCTTCTCTCCCGGCGTATCCTCGCGGCAGACCACGACGACCTCTTGCACCCCGGACCGCTCGCGAAGGCGTCCCTCAATTTCCCCGACCTCAATCCGATACCCCCGCACTTTCACCTGGTGATCGAGGCGCCCCAGATACCCAAGCCGCTGGGCGCCCAGGTATCGGACCTGATCGCCGGTTTTGTACAGGCGCGCCCCTGGGGTGGGCGAAAAGGGATCCGGCACAAATTGGTGAGCGGTCAGAGCGGGGTGATGCAGATAGCCCCGTGCTAAGCCGATTCCCCCGAGTGCCGCCTCGCCGGGAAGGCCCAGGGGCACCGGTGCGCCGTGCGCATCCAGGAGGTAGAGCGTGATCTGGGCGATCGGCTGGCCCAGAGAGGTTGGGAGCGGCTCAGGGCCGTGAAATGTCGCGGTGGTGCTCCAAATCGTCGCTTCCGTTGGCCCGTAAAGATTGAGGAGCCTCCGGCCGGGACTCCAGGTTTGAATGATGATATCTGGGCAATGCTCCCCGGCCACGAGCAGGGTGGTTAACGCCGGGAGGTCCTCGGGGGGCATCACCGTTAACAACGAGGGCGGAAAGGTGACGAGGGTAATGGCATGCTGGCGTAAGGTGGTCAGCAAGGGCAGACCTGGTCGGAGGGCGTCCTGCGATTCAAGAATGAGGGTGCCGCCGACAGTCAGGGCCATGATGATTTCCGCCAGGGAGGCATCAAAACTGATGGAGGCAAAGAGGAGGACGCGGGAAGGCGGGCCGGAGTGAAAGTGCCGCTGCTGCTCGCGGGCGATATTAGCCAGCCCGTGCTGGGCGACCATTACCCCTTTGGGGCGGCCGGACGAGCCCGACGTATAGATGAGATAGGCCAGCTGGTGCGGATGCGAGTGCCTGGGAGGTGTGACTGAGGATTCCACGCGCAGGTGGGCCGCCAAGGTGTCCAGGACGATCATCCGGGACGCCTCCGCCGGCAGCGCGGTTTCTTGCACCTGTGCTGTGGTTACAATGCAGGCCACGCGCGCATCCTCCAGCATGAAAGCTAACCGCGCGGGGGGATACTGGGGATCCAGGGGGACATAGACCCCGTCTGCTTTGAGGATGGCCCAGAGGCTAACCAGGAGATCGAGACTTCGTTCCAGACAGACGCCCACTCGCACCTCGGGGCCGACTCCCGCGCGGCGCAAGTAATGTGCCAGTTGATTGGCCCGCTGATTCAGGTGGGTGTACGTGAGGTGCTCGGTCTCCGCGATGAGGGCGATAGCCTCGGGCGTCCGAGCCACCTGCTCTTCAAACAGCTCTTGCAGGCTGGTGAAAGGAGAGGAAGGTGGCGGGGCAGGATTCCACTCGATGAGCACCTGCTGCCGCTCGGCCTCAGTGAGCAAAGGTTGCTGCGTAATGGCTCGGGTGCTATCGGTGACCAGGCCGGTGAGTAGCGTGTGATAGTGCCCCACAAAGGCGGCGATAGTGGAGGCCTCAAAGAGGTCGGTATTAAATGTGAGCGTTCCTGTCAGGGTCCCCTCTTGCAGCACGAACCCCAACCAGAGATCAAAGCGGGCGCTGGCGGTGTCAGGGGCGAGGGACGTGACCTCGAGGGACGGTAACCTCAATCCCCCGTGTGGCTCCGCATGATGAAGTTGAAACATGACTTGAAAGAGGGGATGGCGACTGGGGTCTCGCACCGGCTTTAAGACTTCCACGAGTTTCTCAAAGGGCACATCTTGATGGGCATAGGCTTCGAGGCAGGTGGCCCGGACCAGGCGCAAGACATCAAGAAAAGTGGGCTGGCCGGTTACCTGCAGGCGCAGGACCAGGGTGTTGACGAAAAACCCCATGAGGTCTTCGACTTCCGTGTGGGTCCGGCCACTAATGGGGGTGCCGATGAGCAAGTCGCGTTGGCCGGTATACCGAAACAGGAGCACGAAAAAGGTGGCTAGTAAGGTCATGAACACCGTCACGCCGGCCTGTTGGCTGCGCTGCTGGATGGCGTGAGTCAGCGGCGCCGGCAGGGTGAACGTGTGGTTCGCGCCTCGGAACGTTTGGCGGGGAGGGCGGGGCCGCGCTATCGGCAACTCGAGACTGGCGGGGGCGCCAGCTAATTGCGTGTGCCAATAGGTCAGTTGTCGGTCAAGCACGTCACCTACGAGCCACTGCCGTTGCCAGCAGGCATAGTCGGTATACTGCACGGGCAGGGGGGCGAGGGGGAGAGCCTGGTGGGTGACCTGTTCGGTATAGAGCGCGTGTAACTCGCGAAAGAAGAGGAGCATGGACCAGCCGTCGGTAATAATATGATGCAGGGTGAGGAGGAACACATGCTCTTCGGGGCCGAGGGCCAACAGTTGGGCGCGCCATAACGGCCCCGTGGTGAGGTCCATGGGGTGTTGACGTTCATGGTCAAGGAGACGGAGGACTTCTTGCTCTTGAGCCAACTCGGAGAGCTGGCTGAGATCGCGATAGGCCAGGACAAACGGCGTTATGGGGGCAATGACTTGAACGGGCTGCTCGTGAATGGTCGGAAAGCTGGTCCGGAGACTGGCCTGTCGGGCTACCAACAGGGTGAGACCGGCCTCTAAGGCCGTGCGGTCGAGCGCTCCCCGTAAACGCCAGGCATAGGGCATCAAATAGGCTGGGCTTTCGGGCTCTAGTTGGGCCAAGAACCACAAGCGCTGCTGAGCAAAGGAAAGCGGAAGCGGGCCCTCGTGCGGCTGGCGACAGAGCGGCGGGGCGTGAACCGCGTCCATGGGGCTCGTCTGGGTTTCGAGGGTCTTCGCCAATTGCGCAATGGTCGGCCCATCAAACAGCGTGCGAAGGGAAACCTCGGTGGTCGTGAGCGTGCGCACGCGCGCGAGGACTTGGGTGGCTAAGAGCGAATGGCCGCCGAGCTCGAAGAAGTTGTCGTGGATGCCCACGTGGGGCACCTTCAACAGCTCCTGCCAAATGGTGGCCAGCCGTGCTTCAAGTGAAGTCCGGGGGGGCACATACGTCTGCTCCGGACTACGATCCGCTCCGCTGGGGGCGGGCAAGGCGGCTTTGTCCCTTTTCCCGTTGGGCATGAGCGGCAACTCCTCCAGGACCACGAACGTCGCTGGCAGCATGTAAGCGGGCAGGTGGGCCTTCAAGGCGGCTCGGACCGTGGGGAGGTCGAAGGCCGCTGGCGCAGAGGGCACGACATAGGCGACGAGCTGAGGCTCGGCAGCCGCCTCGGCTCGACAGAGGACTACGGCTTCCTGGATCGTCGGTTGCTGGGTCAGCACCGCTTCAATTTCGGTCAACTCAATGCGAAAGCCGCGGAGTTTGACCTGTGCATCGGCGCGCCCGACAAAATGCAGGACGCCCTCGGCGCGATAGCGCATCAGATCGCCGGTCCGGTACAGCCGGGCCCCGGGCACCGAGCCGAACGGATCGGGTTGAAACTTGGTGGCGGTGAGTCCCGGACTCTTCAGATACCCGCGCGCAATTCCTCGTCCGCCCAGCAGACATTCTCCCGTCACGCCAATCGGCACGGGGTGGCCAGCCGGGTCGACGACATAGGCCTGGACATGGGGAATAACCCGGCCCAGCGGGACGTCGGCATGCGGCGTGGGCCCCGGCGAAGTAGGGGGCAGGAGGCGCTGGGTCAGGGCGACAATGGTCCCTTCCGTCGGCCCGTAGGTATTGAGGAGCTGGATGGGATCCCCTCCTAGCTGGTGCCATTGAGCCAGCCGGTCGGCCCGGGCCTGTTCCCCGCCGATGATGAGGAGGCGAATGGCGGCGGGCCACCGTCGCCCGTCTCCTGCCAGGTGCGCCACTAATTCATGCCAGACGGCGGTGGGCAGATCGAGGACGGTCAGTTGCATGGTCTCGCTGTAAGTGAGCATGCCTCCCCATGAATCCAGCAGCGTGTCGGGCCGCAAGACCAACGTGCCGCCCCTGGTCAAACAGGGAAAGATTTCTTCGGCACTGGCGTCGAAGTTGATCGAGGCAAATTGGAGGACGCGATCGGGTGGACCGAAGGCCAAGTCGTGGCCGGCCGTCTCCACGTAGTTGCTGAGCGCGCCATGGGGAATCATCACGCCTTTGGGGTGGCCCGTCGAGCCGGAGGTATAGATCAGATACGCCAGATGTGCCGCGGTAACCGTGGCAGGCAGATTCGTCACGGCTTCGCAGGCAATGGTGGGCTGGTCTCGATCGAGTGCCACGAGGGTGAGCCCATGGCGTGACGGAAGCGACTGATAGGTGTCCTCCGTAGAGACAAGCACCTCGATAGCCGCATCCTGGAGCAGGAAGGCCAGCCGGGCGATGGGATAGGTGGGATCCAGCGGGACATAGGCCCCGCCGGCCTTGAGTATCCCCCACAGGCCGATCAGTAAATCCATCGAGCGTTCCAAGCAGAGCCCGACCCGCGTGTCGGGTCCCACGCCTTGCCGCTGAAGGTGGTGGGCCAGCTGATTGGCTTTGGCATTCAGGGCGGCGTAGGAGAGCTGGGCCTCCCCGCAAACCAGGGCAATCGCCTCTGGGGTCTGGTTCACCTGCTGTTCAAACCGGTGCACGATGGTGACAGAAGAGGGCGGACAGTTCTCGGGCGTATTCCATTCAATCAGCAGTTGCTGGCGTTCTGGGGCCGTTAAGAGTGGAAGGTCCAGGACGCGTTGGCCGGGGTCGGCCACAAGACTGGTCAACAGGGTTTCAAAGTGCCCAATCATCCGCTTGATGGTCGAGGCTTCGAACAGGTCGGTGTTATATTCCAGCCAGCCACGGAGGTGTTCATGTTCTTCAGCCATATATAACGTGATATCCACCATTGCACCAACCCGATTGGTCTTGACGGGGATCACCTTTAACCCGGTGAGCGTCAGTTCAGGGTCGTGCATGTCTGGAAACACAAATAACACTTGAAAAAGAGGCGGGTAGCTCGTGTTGCGGTCGAGATTCAGGTGGTGGAGGAGTTGCTCAATCGGCACAAGTTGGTGGGCATAGGCATCGAGGCTGACCTCACGGACCCGTTGGAGGAGCTCTCGAAATGTAGGGGAACCTAGGAATCGCGTTCGCAAGACGAGGGTATTAATGAATAAGCCTACGGCGTCTTCCAGTTCCGGCTGGGTGCGCCCGGCGATCGGGGAGCCCACCACCACATCTGCTTGTTGGGTATACCGATGGAGTAAGGTTTGAAACGCCGCCAACAGGGTCATAAACATGGTACAGCCCTCTTGGCGGCTTAAAGACTGAAGCTCTTGCGTCAGAGTTGACGAGAGGGTAAAGGTTTGCTCAGTTCCGTTGAGTGTATACTGAGCTTGTCGAGGTTGATCAGTGGGTAAGCGTAAAGGAGAGATTCCCGCCAGTCGTCTTTTCCAAAAACCTAACTCCTGTTCAAGGTGTTCCCCGTGCAAGCATTGCCGTTGCCAGACCGCATAGTCGGCGTACTGGATGGGCAGAGCAGGGAACTCCACAGGCGTTCCTTCGCAGAACGCTCGATAGCCAAGGCCGAGTTCGCGAAGAAGAATGCCATTGGACCAGCCGTCTGAAATAATGTGGTGCAGGGTGAGGAAGAACACGTGGTCTTCGGCACTGAGGGGAAGAAGACTGGCGCGCAAAAGGGGACCAGAGGCCAGATCGAAGGGGATGGACGCTTCGAAGTAAACCTGCTGCTGAATGGCCAGATCAGGCTGACTCTTGGAAGAAGAGGGTTCAGGCAATCGAGACAAGGTCAGCGTGAGGGAGGGAAGGATGACTTGAGTCGGAGTGCCATCGATTGCCGGAAAGATTGTTCTTAAGGATTCATGGCGAGCCACGAGAGCATTGAGGCTCTGCTCTAAGGCCTCAGCGTTTAATGCACCCCGCAGTCTGAAAGCTCGAGGTATTAGATAAGCCGTGCTTTTGGTGTCTAATTGCTGAAGGAACCATAAGCGTTCTTGGGCAAAGGAAGGCGGAGCGGGCGTTTGAGTCGGGCGCGGGCGAAGTTTTGTCACCCCCGTTAGAGGATGGCCTGTTTGTTCTTGTAAAAAATCAACGAGTGTCGCTTTGTTTTTTTTTAGGAGATCTCGAATGTCTGTAGTCAGCGCTCCAGTTGGGGCATTAAAGCGGAGATGCTCTCCTTCGACTTGTAGGATAATTCCTTTCTTTCGGCAACAGTCAATAATCTCTTTTGGGGTCATAGCCAGCCTTCTTCACGATCTTGAGTACCATGGGTACCCGGTTGAATGGCAGTCTCCGAAGAATAGTTATGGTGTTGACCAATAAGTTTCTCGGCGATTCCGGCGACGGTGGGATGGTCGAAAAGATCCCGGAATTGGAGGTCGAGATTAAGGCGTGCCTTGATTTCTGCGATTAATTTAATGGCCGAGAGGGAGTTGCCTCCAAGTTCGAGGAAATTTTGATGAATGCTTACCTGCTCAAGACGTAGAATTTCCTTCAAAATTTTAACGAGTCCTTCCTCAATCATATTGCGGGGAGCCACAACGGCATGAGCGCACGTGGGTGCGCTCAGGTTTAAGGAGGGTAAGGCCTGGCGGTCAATTTTCCCATTGGCGGTTCGAGGAAGGACCTGTAGAAACATGAAGGTGTTTGGCACCATGTAGCTGGGAAGAGATTCATTTAAAAAATATTGCAACTCCCTATGCGACAACGAAAAACTCTGGCGGGTGACAATATAGGCGACAAGTCGAGGATCATGAAATGTCATTGTATCAATGATGACCGCCGCTTCCTGCACTGCGGGATGGTCTCGAATGGTCATTTCAATTTCATCAAGTTCAATACGATACCCCCTGATTTTGACTTGATGATCAGCCCGTCCTAGAAAGTCGAGCGTGCCCTCGGGGTCGTAACGAGCCAAATCGCCGGTTCGATACATTCGTGTGCCAGGATCAGTGGCAAAAGGGTTAGGGAGAAAGCGTTCTGCGGTCAACGAAGGCTGAGAAGCATAGCCTCGTGTCACGCCATGCCCCGAGACAAATAATTGGCCTGACACTCCGATTGGTACGGGTTGGAAATGGTTGTCTAATAAATAAATTTGGGTGTTCGGTAATGGGCGCCCGATAGGCACACCTGAAGGAGCATGGGGACTATGATCGCCATGTTCTACCCGGTGAGTCGCGACACCTACGGTCGTTTCTGTTGGACCATAATGATTAATTACCTGGCATTCAGGCATCAAGGTTTGGACTGTCTTCACCAAAGACCAATGACATGATTCCCCACCTACCACGAGTCGTAAGTGGGGAAGGACCACGCCTGATTGTTGATGTGCGAGGAGTGCATCTAAATGGGAGGGAACAATCTTCAAACAATCAGGATGATGGCGTTGGAAATATCGTGCTAAAGCAATCGCGTCGTTTACCTGCTCTTCAGAGAGAATATGCAAGGTACCTCCGATACTTAAGCTGGGATAGAGCATGGTATGGCCTAAATCGGCGGTCAACGGGGACAGCGTGGCAAAAGTGGATTCTGGAGGTAGGGCCAAACGGTCAAGAACGCCATCGACATAGTGAAGAAGCTGTCGATGCTCAACAGCAACCCCTTTAGGCTTACCTGTTGACCCTGATGTGAAAAGAATATAGGCCAAATTTTTAGAGCAGGTTTGGGCATTGGGGTTGTTGTGAGATTCCCTCGCCACCACCTCCCAGTCTGAGTCAAGGCTCAGAAATGGTAGGCAGGTGGTGCTCAATTTTTCACGCCACTCTTTTTGAGTCACCATGAAAGGAGCGTGGGCTACTTGCAGCATATATTTTATGCGATCTATGGGAAGCGTGGCATCCAATGCGAGATACGCTCCACCGGCTTTGAGAATTCCCAAAAGGCCAATGATCATATCTAGAGAACGATTCAAGCAGAGTCCAACCACAACATCATGGCCTACGCCATGACGCTGTAAATAATGGGCCACTCGATTGGCCCGCATGTTGAGTTCCGCGTATGTTAGATAGCGATCTTCGAAAACGATCGCGATGTGATCAGGGCTTTCTGTGACCTGCGTTTCAAAGCGTTGGTGAATTCTCTGGTGGAAAGAAGTTTCCCTTTCTGTCCGATTAAAGCCAATAAGTATTTGCTCTCGTTCATGATGCGTCATTATTTGGATTGTACTGATGAGCGTTCCTGGATTACTCAATACATTCTGCAATACCGTCAGGAACTGTTGCGCGAGACGCGGAATGTCCGTCTTAGTAAGGGCATGGCGATCATAATGAAGTTGCACCGAAAGGGTGTTGCCTTCACGTATACAAAATAGCTTGAGGTGATAACGATCAATACACGTATATTGTTTGAGTAGGGAGAATGCGTGAGAACCCACAATTATTGGTGTGACCTGCTCTTCATAGTGAAACGAAAAGGGGAAAAACCCTACATTTCCTTCTTTGTTGTCAGGGTGATTCAGGAAATCCCAATCAAAGAATTCATGCCAATGCTCTCCCTCATCTGTTGAGCGCTTGATGTGCTCAAGGATATCTGGGAACCGCCAGTTATTATGAAGGTTAATTTGGATTGGCAGAAATTTTCCAAACAATCCCAAGGCGTCTTTGAGTTCCTCTTGGCTTCGACCATGGAAATAGTTGCCAACCACTAGATTTGATTGCCCCGTGATTCGACACAATAGAATGAACCAACACGCCAGAAGAAAGGTTGAGGGTGAAATTTTGTGAGCCGTTCCCAATCTTTCGATATCCTTGATGGTTTCTTCTTCAACCGGAATTGGATAACAGGTAGGCGAAAAGTTCGGAGATGGGGCTGTTGAGGATTCAAAAGGAAGTGTCAGACGAGTAAAGCTTGGGTAGCAGAGATTTTGCCAAAACCGCTTTCCAGTTTCCGCTTCCGGAGATTCCTGAATTTCAAGCTGCCACTGAGAGAGATCAGCATATTGCAACGGTTCTGATGTTATGGCTTCTGTATGTTCTGTCGTGGTCATCCAGTAAATGAGTTCATTGAAAAAATTTTTCAGAGAGATTGAATCCGAGCACAGGGCTGGCAATGTCACAAGCAAGACATGATGCTGAGGAGTTAAAACAACGTGACAGAGTTCTAAGGCCGAAGATGAATGGAGCGCCAAAGGGCGCCGGCGTGTCTCCAAAAGTAAGTTGTCAACGAAACTCGCTTGTTCTTTGGAAGGCATCTCGGAAAGATTGTTTGGTGTGATAGTAATCCTTGCAGGAGGATCCACAATTTGAAGAGGGAAGGTTACTGCGGAAAGTCGAGAGAATCGTGTCCGGAGGATCTCATGGCGGCTGACGACCTGCTCTACGGCTCGATGGAGTTGCTCGCCTTGGAGATCTCCCTCAATCTGAATGGCACATTGTGCGCGGTAGGGCTCCCGTAGTGAATTTTGCTGTAACGCCCACAAACGTTTTTGTTGGGGAGAGAGACGAAAGCCCTCTATCGTTTCTTCCTTGGTTTTCAACGACTCTCCTACGTGTAAGGCTGGTTGGCTAAATGGGGTTCAGCCATTCCGACGACAATTTTTCGGGGACCGACAAAAGGCCTTCGGCCATGAGCGACTAACATATTATCTACCATGAGGACGTCTCCTTTTTTCCAGGGAAACATCTTTGATTCCTTAGAATAGACCTCTCGAATTTCATCTAAATCGCCCGTTTCAATGATGGATCCATCTCCATAGTAAGCCTGACGAGGAAGGTCTTCCTGTTGATACAACGATGTTAAGGCCGATCGTACCTCTGTTTGCAAATTGGATACGTGAAACAAGTGAGCCTGGTTGAACCACACCGTTTCACCTGTTACTGGATGTGTGGCAACGGCCTGGCACACTTGCCGGGTTCTGAGGCAACCGCGATCTTTCCACTCGAACTCTATTCCTGCTTGATAACAAAATGCTTCTACCGCGGACTTTTCGTTCGTCTGAAAAACGGTTTGCCAGGGAAGATCGATCCCTTCATCATAGTTCCGAACATACATGATCTTTTTTTCTATAAAGCGCTTCCTAATGGTCTGAGGGATCCCTGCAAACACCTTTCGACTATCTGCCAAGGGCGTCTCTCCATCAATTTTCGCTGGAGTTACGCAATAAAACCACAGCTTCATGGGCCACATCGTGGAGTAGGCCTCCTCGTTGTGTAAGGGAATGATCTGGTCTGGTGGGTATTCGGTTGACGTATAAATATTCCCACTCACTTGGCTCCGTGGCGTAGAACGATAAGAATATTCTAATGGGTCTCCCCACGTGCGAATGAACGCTTGAAAACCTTCAGTTCCACCTAACTCAAAGTTGCGAAAAAGGATTCCCCCGTGTTTGGTCAGTAATGATTCAACCAATTTCTGATTGGTGTGAATCCAATCCACAAGGTTAAGAGCTTCTACTTTGGGTTGAATGGTAACGGGCAAGTCTTGATTGGGATTCAATGCACTGATCTGAACGAGATCGTTGGCATTTAATGTGACTGTTTTCCGGCGAACTACTCCCAACGTTTTATTGGAAAGATTTTGAGAATGCGAATGAGTCATGAGTTGGCCAATCGTTTGAATTGTCATTCCTCAATAAGAAATTGAATTTACTGAAAATCCTCAAGAAAATTTTTGTGAAATTCTCAAAATTTGACAAGAATTCTTTCTGAGGCGAAAACGATTCTGATAAATGGATTTTTAGAACATTTATCGGTTTTTTGAAAGGAGAAATTAAAAATTTTAAGACATGGTATTAGGTCGAAATATAGGGAATCATCAAAGCCCAAGAACAACGGTTTGTCTTTCTCAACAAGGCTCTTCGCCGAGAAGGACGGGTGATTCATCATGGACCAAATGGGGCTACTCCGGATATTGAACTCATTTCTCTGAATCCCGGACCAGCCAGCACCATGTCTTCTGCCCTAACGGGCGGTTCATAAAGAGACCTGTATTTTGTGGGTAAAAAAACTTCTTTGGAAATTAGCCCCAAAACCTCGATGCCTTATGACTCTGGGCTCTATTTGAGTTCCGAATCCGGCTGGACAATCATTTCTTGGAGTAATAATTCTTCAATGATGTGAGCCTGGTTAGCCAAGATGGGATGGTCGAAGACGGTGTATAACGGCAGATCTATTTGTATCTGTTGGTTCAACCGGGCGATCAGTTGAGTGGCTAACAGGGAATGCCCGCCGAGGTCGAAAAAGTTGTCATGGATACTCACCTTTTCCACGTGTAAGACTTCTTGCCAGACGGTTGCGACAAGCTCTTCCATGAGGGTGCGGGGGGTGGTGAAAGTGGCGGCTTGCACGCGGTGCGTCTGGTCTGGAGCCGGCAACGCCCGTCGGTCGATCTTCCCATTCGGCGTGAGGGGCAGCTGATCGAGGACGACGAACGCCGTGGGAATCATATAAGCGGGGAGCAGCGTTTGCAGGGCCTCCCGCATCGCCGCCGCCCTGAGCCTACTTTGAGGCGTCACCACCACATAAGCCACCAACTGCTTCTCTCCCGGCGTATCCTCGCGGCAGACCACGACGACCTCTTGCACCCCGGACCGCTCGCGAAGGCGTCCCTCAATTTCCCCGACCTCAATCCGATACCCCCGCACTTTCACCTGGTGATCGAGGCGCCCCAGATACCCAAGCCGCTGGGCGCCCAGGTATCGGACCTGATCGCCGGTTTTGTACAGGCGCGCCCCTGGGGTGGGCGAAAAGGGATCCGGCACAAATTGGTGAGCGGTCAGAGCGGGGTGATGCAGATAGCCCCGTGCTAAGCCGATTCCCCCGAGTGCCGCCTCGCCGGGAAGGCCCAGGGGCACCGGTGCGCCGTGCGCATCCAGGAGGTAGAGCGTGATCTGGGCGATCGGCTGGCCCAGAGAGGTTGGGAGCGGCTCAGGGCCGTGAAATGTCGCGGTGGTGCTCCAAATCGTCGCTTCCGTTGGCCCGTAAAGATTGAGGAGCCTCCGGCCGGGACTCCAGGTTTGAATGATGATATCTGGGCAATGCTCCCCGGCCACGAGCAGGGTGGTTAACGCCGGGAGGTCCTCGGGGGGCATCACCGTTAACAACGAGGGCGGAAAGGTGACGAGGGTAATGGCATGCTGGCGTAAGGTGGTCAGCAAGGGCAGACCTGGTCGGAGGGCGTCCTGCGATTCAAGAATGAGGGTGCCGCCGACAGTCAGGGCCATGATGATTTCCGCCAGGGAGGCATCAAAACTGATGGAGGCAAAGAGGAGGACGCGGGAAGGCGGGCCGGAGTGAAAGTGCCGCTGCTGCTCGCGGGCGATATTAGCCAGCCCGTGCTGGGCGACCATTACCCCTTTGGGGCGGCCGGACGAGCCCGACGTATAGATGAGATAGGCCAGCTGGTGCGGATGCGAGTGCCTGGGAGGTGTGACTGAGGATTCCACGCGCAGGTGGGCCGCCAAGGTGTCCAGGACGATCATCCGGGACGCCTCCGCCGGCAGCGCGGTTTCTTGCACCTGTGCTGTGGTTACAATGCAGGCCACGCGCGCATCCTCCAGCATGAAAGCTAACCGCGCGGGGGGATACTGGGGATCCAGGGGGACATAGACCCCGTCTGCTTTGAGGATGGCCCAGAGGCTAACCAGGAGATCGAGACTTCGTTCCAGACAGACGCCCACTCGCACCTCGGGGCCGACTCCCGCGCGGCGCAAGTAATGTGCCAGTTGATTGGCCCGCTGATTCAGGTGGGTGTACGTGAGGTGCTCGGTCTCCGCGATGAGGGCGATAGCCTCGGGCGTCCGAGCCACCTGCTCTTCAAACAGCTCTTGCAGGCTGGTGAAAGGAGAGGAAGGTGGCGGGGCAGGATTCCACTCGATGAGCACCTGCTGCCGCTCGGCCTCAGTGAGCAAAGGTTGCTGCGTAATGGCTCGGGTGCTATCGGTGACCAGGCCGGTGAGTAGCGTGTGATAGTGCCCCACAAAGGCGGCGATAGTGGAGGCCTCAAAGAGGTCGGTATTAAATGTGAGCGTTCCTGTCAGGGTCCCCTCTTGCAGCACGAACCCCAACCAGAGATCAAAGCGGGCGCTGGCGGTGTCAGGGGCGAGGGACGTGACCTCGAGGGACGGTAACCTCAATCCCCCGTGTGGCTCCGCATGATGAAGTTGAAACATGACTTGAAAGAGGGGATGGCGACTGGGGTCTCGCACCGGCTTTAAGACTTCCACGAGTTTCTCAAAGGGCACATCTTGATGGGCATAGGCTTCGAGGCAGGTGGCCCGGACCAGGCGCAAGACATCAAGAAAAGTGGGCTGGCCGGTTACCTGCAGGCGCAGGACCAGGGTGTTGACGAAAAACCCCATGAGGTCTTCGACTTCCGTGTGAGTCCGGCCACTAATGGGGGTGCCGATGAGCAGGTCGCGTTGGCCGGTATACCGAAACAGGAGCACGGAAAAGGTGGCTAGTAAGGTCATGAACACTGTCACGCCGGCCTGTTGACTGCGCTGCTGGATGGCGTGGGTCAGCGACGCCGGCAGGGTGAACGTGTGGTTCGCGCCTCGGAACGTTTGGCGGGGAGGGCGGGGCCGCGCTATCGGCAACTCGAGACTGGCGGGGGCGCCAGCTAATTGCGTGTGCCAATAGGTCAGTTGTCGGTCAAGCACGTCACCTACGAGCCACTGCCGTTGCCAGCAGGCATAGTCGGTATACTGCACGGGCAGGGGGGCGAGGGGGAGAGCCTGGTGGGTGACCTGTTCGGTATAGAGCGCGTGTAACTCGCGAAAGAAGAGGAGCATGGACCAGCCGTCGGTAATAATATGATGCAGGGTGAGGAGGAACACATGCTCTTCGGGGCCGAGGGCCAACAGTTGGGCGCGCCATAACGGCCCCGTGGTGAGGTCCATGGGGTGTTGACGTTCATGGTCAAGGAGACGGAGGACTTCTTGCTCTTGAGCCAACTCGGAGAGCTGGCTGAGATCGCGATAGGCCAGGACAAACGGCGTTATGGGGGCAATGACTTGAACGGGCTGCTCGTGAATGGTCGGAAAGCTGGTCCGGAGACTGGCCTGTCGGGCTACCAACAGGGTGAGACCGGCCTCTAAGGCCGTGCGGTCGAGCGCTCCCCGTAAACGCCAGGCATAGGGCATCAAATAGGCTGGGCTTTCGGGCTCTAGTTGGGCCAAGAACCACAAGCGCTGCTGAGCAAAGGAAAGCGGAAGCGGGCCCTCGTGCGGCTGGCGACAGAGTGGCGGGGCGTGAACCGCGTCCATGGGGCTCGTCTGGGTTTCGAGGGTCTTCGCCAATTGCGCAATGGTCGGCCCATCAAACAGCGTGCGAAGGGAAACCTCGGTGGTCGTGAGCGTGCGCACGCGCGAGAGGACTTGGGTGGCTAAGAGCGAATGGCCGCCGAGCTCGAAGAAGTTGTCGTGGATGCCCACGTGGGGCACCTTCAACAGCTCCTGCCAAATGGTGGCCAGCTGTGTTTCGAGTGAAGTTCGCGGGGGCACATAAGACATGGTCTCCAGTCGCTGGGTTGGAGAGGGAATCGGCAAAGCTTGAAAATTTAATTTTCCACCAGATGTGAGGGGAAAGGACTCCAATAACAGCAGGCTGGACGGGATCATGGAATGCGGAAGTTTTTTCTTTAAAAAATCCTGAAGATCTCCTGGTGTAAGGTGGGCATTCTGACGAGGGATTATGTATCCCACGAGATATTTTCCCTCCGCTTGGGATCCTTGGGCGAGGACCACGCAATCTTTTACCTCGGGATGCGCAGCCAAAGCCCGCTCAATTTCTCCTAATTCAATACGAATCCCGCGAATTTTTACTTGATGGTCAATGCGTCCCAGAAATTGGATATTGCCGTCTGGAAGAAATTTGGCTTTATCCCCAGTTTTATACAGGGTAGGGCCGTTAAGTTCAGTAAACGGGTTTGGAATAAAGACCTTCATTGTTGCCTCAGGGTTCTGTAAATACCCGAGGCCGACACAAACACCCCCAATGTAGAGATCCCCAGGAATTCCAATCGGCACCGGTTGAAGGTGGGAATCCAGGATGACGGCATAAACGTTATGTAAGGGTCGTCCAATAGGAATGGGATCAGGACAATTTTTATACACTTCGAAAAATATCACGCCAATCGATGTTTCGGTGGGGCCATAGGCATTGCTAACCCCAATGCGGGGGAACATCGACATGAACGCCCAAATAGGATCGGCCTGCATCGCTTCGCCGCCAATGATGAGCTGACGTAGCGAGCGTAGAGATTGAGAGGCATGGGGATTGGTGGTGACATAGTCTAGTAGTATTGTGAACACGGAGGGAACAAAATCAGCAATCGTTACTTGCTCTTGATCAATCAAATCCACCAAATGGGCGAGATCGAATCCTTGTGAGGGTCGTGGAATAATCGTCCGGGCGCCATTAATTAATGGCCAAAATATTTGCCACACCGAGGAATCAAAAATATGGTGCGCGGTCAAAAGAATGACATCCTGTTGTCGGCAGTGATACCGATCATTCATATTGAAAAAGCGATTGACAATTCCTCGATGGTGATTAATGGCTCCTTTGGGTTTTCCTGTGGAGCCGGAGGTGAAGATGACATAAATGGGATCATCTATGGTCATGGGTATGTGCAGATTTTCTCTTGGCGTCAATAGTTGATTGACATCAACGACCAAAAATGAACAATTGTTCAGCTCGGGATATATGATGGAGTGAGTGCCAACCAAGACAACCGGGGCATGTAACTGATGAAGAATTTCGGTGATTCGTTCCTGTGGCCAATCAGGGTCGAGGGGAGAAAAGGCCGCACCGGTTTTCATAATGGCTAAATAGGCGATGACTAAATTTAATCCTCTTTCCATCAAGACCGGCACAAAATGGCCCGGCCCCATCCCCTGTTCCTGTAACTGGTAGGCCAATTGATTGGCTTTATGATTGAGATCCTGATAGGTCAAAGTGTGCCCATCACAGACAACAGCCACATGATGAGGGGTTAGCTCAACCTGGGCCTCCACGAGTTCATGAATCGGTTGGTTCCCTGGATAGGGTTTGGTTGTGGCATTCCACTCCACGAGTAATTGGTGTCGTTCAGTTTTGGTTAACAGAGGAAGTTCGGAAACGGATTGAGTCGGGTTCTGAACAAGGCCGTGGAGTAAGGTTTCAAAATGTCCGGACATGCGTTGGATGGTGCTGTGGTCAAACAGGTCGGTATTGTAGGTCAATTTTCCCGTGAGCCCGTTAGCCCCCTCAATGAGGTCGAGACTTAAATCCAACATTCCGTCGGCATGGTCGGTATCGAGTGGAATCACAGTGAGCCCTGTAAGCTCCAAGTCTGCTTGAGGATGATTTTGAAGTACAAACAATACTTGAAAAAGGGGGGCATAACTCATATCTCGTTCGAGCTTGATTGTGCTCAGTAATTGCTCGAACGGAATCATTTCATGCGCATAGGCTTCCAAGGTTATTTTGCATACTTGTTGCAAAACCTTCTGAAACGAAAGATCATCTGAAAATTTGGTGCGCAAAACTAAGGTATTGATAAATAGACCCACGACTCCTTCGAGTTCAGGTTGAGCTCGCCCAGCTGTGGGTGACCCGACGACTATATCCTCCTGCCCGGTATACCGATGCAGAAGCGTCTGAAACGCGGCAAGCAAAATCATGAAAAGGGTGCATCGTTCCTGTTGACTCAACTGCTTGAGCCTTTCCACAAGCGATTCAGCAAGAAGAAAGGTGTGTCTCCCCCCCGAAAAGGTTTGTTGATGTGGGCGTGGGCGATCTGTCGGTAAGGCTAATATAGGCAGTTCGTGAAGTTGTTCAGTCCAATAGGCGATATGTTTTTCATGTTGAATGCTTTCTATCCATTGTTGTTGCCAGACACAATAATCAGCATACTGAAATTGCAGTTGAGGTAAATCCAAAGGACGTTTTTGACAAAATGCCCGATAGGATGTCCCCAGTTCACGGAGGAGGATCCCGTTCGACCACCCATCCGTGATTATGTGATGAAGCGTTAATAGAATGATATGGTCTTCTAAGCCAAGTGCGAGCAATGTCACGCGAATGAGCGGGCCTGTGGCCAAATCAAATCTCCTAGACGCCTCATGTTGGACGTGCTCATGAATACCTCGGTCTTGCTCACGTAGGGAGAGATTCTGTAGATCCACTATGGTCAGGGGAATCTTCAACTCAGCGGCAATGATTTGAATAGGAGAGTTGCCTTCAATCAAAAATGTCGTCCGGAGTGACTCATGCCGGCTGACCAAAAAATTAAGACTCGCATGGAGTGCTTCCCTGTCTAGCGGTCCACATAGCCGGTAGGCTCGTGGAAGTAAGTAGGCTGAGCTGCCGGTTTCGAATTGATCCAAAAACCACAACCTTTGTTGCCCAAAAGAGAGGCGAAGGTGATTGGTCGATTGTTGAGGCTCAAGAGAACGGCCGAGATAGGGTGTTGTTCCCACATGTTTTTCTTTGACCAACCGTGCCAATTGGGAAATGGTAGGACCTTCAAAAAGCGACCTCATAGAAAGATCAAGCTTGAGACAGGACCGGATTTGCCCTAACATTTGAATGGCTAGGAGGGAATGGCCGCCTAATTCAAAAAAATTGTCATGGACGCCGATTCCTTCACGCCCGAACACGTGTTCCCAAATTTTAGTCAGTTGGATTTCGTTCGCTGTGGATGGCGCCACGTAGGATTCTAGGGCGACGGTTGTTGGCGTAAGGTTCAGTAAAGCTTTTCGGTCAATCTTTCCATTCGGAGTAAAGGGAAGCGCATCTAAACTGACAAAGACTCTGGGTACCATATATTCAGGCAATTGAATGTGGAGGGCCGTACGAAGCGCTGAGACATCTAGGGGCATATCCCTGACGGGCACGATATACCCTACCAACTGTTCCTGACTTGGTGGGTCGTTTTGAAAGAGAACAACAGCTTGTTGGATGACAGGCAGTTTGCGTAATTGGTCTTCAATCTCCCCTAATTCAATCCGATAGCCCCGGAGTTTGATTTGGGTGTCCTTTCGTCCCTTGAACTCTAGAGTGCCATCTGGACGATACCGGCCCAGGTCTCCTGTGCGGTATTGGCGAATTCCCCCAGGATAGGCTGGGCCACTAAAGGCGCGTTGCGTCCATTCGGGCTGCTGCCAATAACCAAGGGCGAGATGTCGACTTTGTAGGGTTATTTCCCCATAGATTTCAGTTTTTTGACCGGCTGTATCTAAGAGAATCACTTCCGTATCCGCCACCGGAAAACCGACAGGGACAGATGGCCCGAGAAACTTGCTGTCGTGCCTTGCAATGAATTGGAGGCTGATGGTGGATTCAGTCGGACCTAAACCGTTCACGAAGAAACAATCCTGTCCAAAATATTTGCGGTAGGCGTCAAAGTCTTCCCGAGTGGCTTCTTCCCCTCCAAGAACAACTACTCGAAGAGCCGGAAAGGTTGTCCCCGGCTTCAAATGTTTTATCCAATAACGGTAGACTGTCGGGGTGGAATGATAGAGGGTGATGGCTTGGGTCGCTAACCAGGTCGACACCTCGCCTGGGTCAGTTTCTTGAAGGTTGAGGGGATATAAGGTGGCACCATTCAGGAGTGCTCCGAAAATGTCCATGACGGCTGCATCAAAGCTAAAAGAAGAAAAGAGTGTAAGGTGATCCTGGCGTCTAATTTTTAAAGTATTGGTATAGATTCGTATATGTTGCAAGACATTTCGATGTGTTTGGAGTACGCCTTTGGGAATTCCAGTTGTCCCTGACGTATACAAGATATAGGCGAGAGAATCCGGGCCGTTCAGGAATGGAACATTGGTTTCTTTCTGAGCGAGGGATTGGTCATTCAAAAAAATTATCTGATAACCCAGCTGTTCCAATAACAAGGCCTGTTCCCTGATGTCCGGGGTACAAAGCACAATGGTGATGTTGGCATCCGCAGCAATGGTCTCCAGTCTTCTCATCGGCAGGGTAGGTTCTAATGGAACATACGGGTTGCCGGTCTTTAGTACACCAAGCAGAGCAGCGAACATGGGTGCCCCTGGGGTACAGAGTAACCCTACCGGAACGGGCGTTGTTTGATTTGGGAAAATGTGGAGCAGCGTATGTGCAATCCGGTTGGCTTGACGATTCAATTGGGCATAGGTCCAGCGGGTTTCGGATGTGTGAATGGCCATTTGCTGGGGATAATCGGCCACCATTTTTTCAAACCGTTTTGGTATCGTTAATTTCTCATCAACTTCCAGAAAAGAACTGAATGAGGAAGGTGAGGGTATCAGCACGGAAGGGGTCGAATGCGGGAAGGGCCGATCTGCATCTCCAAAAAGAGACACTGCGGAGACAGGGATGTCCTGGTTCTCCAAGCAACCCTTCAAAAGGGTTTCGTAATGGTCGAATAACCAATCAATCGTTACTCGGTTAAAAAGATCGGAATTGTAGTTTATGGTGAGCCAGATCCGGTCGTTCTCCACAAAAACATAAAGGGTTAGGTCAAATTTGGCGGAATTCTCTTCGGGGTTACTAAATGTCTTTAGAGAGAGTCCGGGTAACTTCAATTGTCTGTTTGTCACATCAACCAGATTTAAAAAAACCTGAAAAAATGGCGTACGACCGACATCTCGTCTTGGGAGTAAGGCAGCCACCAGTTGTTCAAACGGAAGTTCCTGATGGGCATAGGCATCCAGACAAACTTTTCGCACTCGTGTCAGCAGTTCCCGAAACGTGGGCCCTCCCGATAGATCGGTGCGTAACACGAGGGTATTGAGAAAAAGCCCAACGATCCCTTCCAACTCCACACGATTGCGATAGGCCACCGGCGTTCCGATGAGAATATCCTCCTGACCCGAATGCCTTGCCAGTAAGATTTGGAGGACGGCCAGGAATGTCATAAATAAAGTCACCCCCTCCGCCTGACAACACGATTTCAAGGATTGGAGCCTCTCTGAAGGTAATTGACGAGTGATATTTTCTCCGCGAAACGTTTGAATGGTGGGCCGAGGATAGTCGGTTGGAAGAAGTAAATTGGCCGGAGCATCAGCTAAGCAGGTCCTCCAATAAGTCAGGAGGTTACGAACAACGTCTTCATTGAGGCAGGCGCGTTGCCAAACGGCAAAGTCGCCATATTGAATGGGTAAACGGGGGAGCGTTAGAGGCTGGCCATCCAGGAGGGCTTCATAGAAGTGACAGAGTTCGTTAAAGAGAATATCCATGGACCAGCCGTCGGTCACCATATGATGCAGCGTGAGTATCAATACGTGATCCTCAGGTGCTAAACGATAAAGAGCTGCCCGTATTAGAGGTCCTCGCTTCAAGTCAAACGGCTGGGCTTCTGTTTCCAGTATTCGGGCCTGACAAGCCTGCTCTTGTTCTGATTGAGGAATCTTCTGAAGATCGACTACGGATAAAGTCAATGGAAGTTCGAGAAGAAACATTTGGCAGGGTTCTCCCTCATACTCAACGACATGCATTCGTAATATTTCATGACGTTCGATGAGGGCATTAAGGCCTCGTTCAAGTATCTCTTCCCGGAGCGGGCCGGTGAGGCGCCACGCATAGGGGAGAGCATAGGCGGTATTGGTTGGATCAAGCTGGTCGACAAGCCACAATTGTTGTTGACTGAATGACAAGGGAAGGGGCGTAGAGCGGGAAACTGCCTGAAGCAGAGGAAGCGCCACTTTCCCTTCGTTCTTTTGATTGTTCGTAAGTTTTTCTCCCAATCCGCCCACTGTGGGTTTGTCAAAAAAATCTTTGAGAGAAATATTAATCTTCCACAGCTGATGCACTAGGGAGATCAGCCGAATCGCTGACAATGAATGGCCGCCGAGTTCGAAAAAATTATCGTGAACACCCACTTGGTCGATTTTGAGTGTCTTGCACCAGATTTTTGCTAACAGGTGTTCTTGCTCGGTTCGAGGAGGTACATAACTGGTTCGAAGGTTTGTGCGGTTCATCGCCACAGCGGGTAATGCCTTGCGGTCGATCTTGCCATTGGGCGTGAGCGGAAAATTTTCAATGAAGGCGTAGTACGTGGGGACCATATACTCAGGGAGTGTTTCCCTCAACGATTGTTGAAGCTTCGAAACATTTGGAGGCAGTTCTTGCCCAGAAATGATAAAAGCGACCAAGTGTTTTTCATCTTCTTCATGTTCTTGTACCACAACCACAGCATCTCGAATTTTTCGTTGCTTCCGTAAGGTCACTTCAATTTCACCTAATTCAATACGAAAACCCCTCACTTTCACTTGTTGGTCCAAGCGGCCAAGGAATTGGAGATTTCCCATGCATTGATGTCGCACGCGATCCCCTGTTCGATACAGCCGGGCACCGGGCTCTGCGCCAAAGGGATCCGGAACAAACCGTTCAGCGGTTAAACCTGCACGCTGTTGATACCCACGTGCCACTTGTGGACCTCCAATGTAGAGTTCTCCGGCTTCACCCAATGGGGTGCGATTTCCCGTCTGATCCAAGATATTGGTCGAGGTGGAGGTCAATGCTTTTCCTATGGTCGCAGGTCCAATTTGAGTCCGAATGGCATAGGTGGAATATGTGGTGGCCTCTGAAGGCCCATACAAATCATAAACATTCTTTACTTCCCAATGGTGAAAAATAGAGGCAACTAATTCCGTCGTTAAGAGCTCCCCAGCTAAGTTGACTATGGGCACCGTGGATGGAGTGACTTGGTCAAGTAGTACCTTCATCGCTGAGGGAACGGTATTAATTAATGTCACTCGATCTATGGCGGGCAATTTGGGTAGTTGTAGGACATCTTCCGTTAAAATAACGGTTCCTCCCCAGCACAATGGTCCGAAAAGTTCAAATATCGATAAATCAAAGTTAATTGATGTTCCAGCCAGCACTCCGGCTAAGTCCTTCGAGTCAAACGTGCTTCTGACCCAATGAAGAAAAGTGACGACATTTTTTTGACTGATCATGACCCCTTTGGGATGACCTGTGGACCCTGATGTATACAGGACGTAGGCCAAATTCTGTGGTGAAGTCCATGATTGGAGATTCTCAGGCGATTCGTGAAGCAGTGAAATCTCCTGGAGATTGATAACTGTTCCTGAATTTGGCGGTAATGCTTGCTGAGCATTTCTAGAAGTGAGATGCAGGAAAATCTCGGCATCGACCACCATAGAGGCTAAGCGTTCCTTGGGATAGCTGGGATCCAAAGGGACATAAGCTCCTCCACTTTTGAAGATAGCCAGCAAACTAATGATTAAGCTAACACCTCGTTCGAGACACACGCCTACCCGAACTTCTGTATGTACGCCACGTCTACGCAGGTAACGCGCCAGCTGATTTGCCCGCTTGTTGAGCTGGGCAAAGGTTAGCTGCTCATCTTCATTTATGACAGCAACCGAATCTGGAGTTTGGTAGACCTGAGTTTCAAAAAGGTGGTGGACGCACTCCAAGACGGGGCTTTTTTCAAGAGGTGTAGGCATGGCCTTATAAAAAAGCGAAAAAAGATTGGGTTTCAGGTGCAAGGGGAAAACTGTTGCAAGTTATGTAAATGACCCATTGGGGAAATCTAAAGGAAAGCATGTATTTATGGAAAGAGGGAATTATAATTCAAAGTAAGGGTATAGGAAACATGGCCTAAGGGGAAATCCGTCGCAAGAACTAATTCCAAAAAAAATGGAGAGGATGTAACGTCATTTACCTTCATGCATGCCCAAGTTAACAATCAAAGAACTGCCGTAAGTGAGTTTCATTTGCTTAGAAGATTTGATCGGTTCTAAGACTGAAGAGAATCAAGGAGCCCTTTCGAAAAACCCTAAACTGGTAGATATTTCCTAAACGGCCTATCCGAATTTTTGATGTCTGGTTGGTTCCCGGCGTGGAAATAGTTTGCGATCACAGGAAGAGATTAACCTGTGATTTGTTGCAGCAAAGGGGGGCAGGAGCAAAGAGGAATTCTGATGATGAATTGGGTATTCATTCCCGAAGCGAAGAATTGCCAATACGGTTAATTGTTTGATAGGGATCGTCCAAGATGTTGAAGAGAAATTATGAGAGTGCGTTATGGAGAATTTACAGGAAGGCGAAAGGTACTTAATGGTGAAATCAGTTCGGTCGGTCTAAGATGAGAGGCTGTTGAGTGATTGGCGTTCTGAGAAATTCAACGACAAAAATGCGAGGACAGCCATAGGGCATCCGAGTGCCACCGAGTAGCCAATATTTTGTGTGATTCATTAACAATCGTTTCGACTTTGACCTGGAATCACGGTTGGGAAGCCGGTCCTCTGGGGGAGCATGATCTTATTTGTGTAGAAACTGCTGATTTGTGCACAAACTGCGACCACCGCGATTCTGCAGAATTTGGTGACAAGTTCTCCTGGAAAGTCTTGGGTCATGACTAGAAGGCGAATGTATTCAAAGAATATTGAAGGAGTATCATTAGGAGTTGAATCCCTGTCCCTTTGGGATGATGAATGACTCTCAACGACTCAAAAGACTCTCTGGCAGAGACCATTTCGTTTTTAGAATTTAATATTTCTTGGATTTTTTAAGACAATGATGTGGGTGAAGTAAATATGGGAAAATTTGGAAATTTAATGATTTAAAAATTTCAGGAAAAATAGCGCAGTATTATTTTTGGTAATTAGGGCGGGTGGCAGAACAGGCGTGGTACTGGACAAAAGGTTTTTAGTTGTGCGGCCAACTGGGGGGGAAGTGGGGGAGGGAGCGGGGGGCGGGGGGGGGGGGGGCGGGAGTGGAGGGGATGGGTCGGTTTTGGTTATATTTTGTGTCTAATTATTTTGTTTGTTGAAACTCTTAACGTTGTGAAGATCTTTTTGGTTACGTTTCGCCCTATTACTTATTTTTTATTAAGGTTTATAGAAATACAATGTAAAGGTCGCTTATGGTTCCCTTAACCGTATTACCCACGCGTATTTCATGAAATAAAAATTCTTTGAATAGGTCTGGTAAATGTGCTGGGTCCCTCTATTCATAATCTTCGGTTTATGTACTGGTTTCGCCTAGGGCAGATTCGTGAGTAAAGCATGAATATCGCCAGACAACAATTTCCTACAGTTAGCGTTATTTTGAGTGTCTATAATAATGAAGCATATCTTCATGATACGATTACTAGCGTTCTGAACCAAACTTTCTCGGATTTTGAGTTTATCATTGTCAATGATGGCTCCTCAGATGGGTCGGCACGAATTCTGGCTAGTTATCAAGACCCAAGAATTATTCACCTAACTCATTCAATGAATCAAGGCCTCATCGCGTCCCTAAATGATGCACTCTCTGTCGCTTCTGGGAAATTTATCGCTCGTCTAGACGGAGATGATATTTCGCTACCAACAAGGTTAGAAGAACAGATAACCGCATTTAAGGAGGATCCACAATTGGTACTACTGGGATCCTATTATTACATAATCGACGAAGGGGGTAGTGTAAAACGGACTGTTCGCAGGCCATTGAATAACACCGAAATACGATGGGCGATCTTGTTTGAAAACCCATTTGGACAAAGTTCAGTTATGCTAAGGGTTGACGCCTTGAAACTGCACGGATTGCGGTATGATAAAAGTATGCTGTATGCGGAAGATTATGATCTTTGGTCTAGATTATTGCTCTATGGAAAGGGGAAAAATATTGACCGGCCGTTAGTAAAAATTCGCCATCACCCTCTTCAAACAAGCAGGGTGTTTTCTACAGAACAGTCCGCAACCGCCGATCGTATTGCCATGTCCAATGTGGAAAGGTTAGGAGTCGAAATTTCCATTCAAGAAATGAAAGCACTTCGTGGCTGGCTTAGGAAGCCTCGATTTGTGACGGATCAGGATCGTCAGGTTGGCTTAAAACTTTTAGAACTTTTAACAATATTTGGGAAACAAAATTCAATAAATCCGCAACAGTTCACGGTTATTCGTTATAGGCTGGTGAACCGTATATTGGAAGCCATTGGCATAAAGAATTTGTTCTTGCGTCGAAACTTTCAACTTCTTCGTGCTATTTTTTTCTGGCATAGATATCTTGTCATTAAATATGCAATTAAACGGTTTATGAAAATGAAAAATCGTGGATAACCCTAACTTAATCATGTAGATATTTTGGGCCGACTCATTTCAATTGAAACCCACAGGTTTATTCTCCACTTAGAGCCCCAATGCCCGAGGACCGATGTGGACTCAAAATTTTGATCAGGAATTGTAAATGCCTGTTGTACCATGCTGCGTTATCGCAAAGCCTCTCACCTCGGTTTCAGTACGAGAGACTCAGATGATTAGAAGATTCTTCGAGGGCTGTCAAAAAAGAATCTGCCAAAACTTTATGGGCAGTGGTTAAAATCGAATTATAAGAATTGGTGTCCACAATTGGGGAAAACGTCAAAGTGGTTATGGTGAAATAAAACCTTAGGTCGTAAGGCTAGAATTCTTGAGTTAAAACGCTGGATTTTTTCAGCTAGCTCTACAGTACTCTGCTCCCTGTTCGCGTATCCCACAACAATAATCCCGTTGTGTTCAAGAATGGTAGTAGAATATCTTCTACCTTATTTTTGAGCTATTCCAAAAGGTTGTTCGGTAATTCTCTTTCAATAACCTGAGCTAATTCAGCGATGGTGGGCTTTTCAAAAATAGTGCGGAGAGGTAATGAAAATTCTAGAATTTGGCGCAGGCGTGAAATCAATTTAGTCGCCAACAACGAGTGTCCTCCTAGCGCAAAAAAATTGTCCTGTATTCCAATTCGCTCAATATTTAGGACTTCTTGCCACATTTCGACTAACAATTCTTCTAGCAAGGAAGTGGGAACGGTATTGGTCGTACCCTGGTTTCGATCCTTGGGGTCCGGGGCAGGTAACGCTTTTCGATTCACTTTTCCGTTGGGGGTCAGTGGCAATTCCTCCAGGACGACAAAGGCCGAGGGCACCATGTAGGCCGGGAGCCGCTCTTGGAGATAAGGCCGCAGCTCACCGGGTGAAGCCTGCCCCACGAGATAGGCCACCAGCTGTTTCTCCTCAGGACGATCTTCTCGACACACCACGACGGTGTCTTGGACGGAAGGATGTTGATTAAGGGCGGCCTCAATCTCGCCAAGTTCAATTCGATAGCCGCGGAGCTTAATTTGCTGATCCAGCCGAGCCATCCACTCCAAGTGACCCTCTTCCCGATACCGGACCAGATCGCCAGTTCGGTAGCGTCGGACTCCCGGGGTACGGCTATAGGGGTCGGGCACAAATCGTTCGGCCGTGAGAGCGGGCCGGCTCCCATAGCCGCGAGCAAGGCCTTCACCCCCAATAAAAAGTTCGCCGGGAACGCTCTTGGGCACAAGAGAGCCCCCCCGATCTTCCACGTACAGCTGCGTGTTGGCGATGGGGCGGCCGATGGAAATGCGCGCCACGTCAGAGGGCACCGCCCATCGCGTGGACCAGATGGTCGTTTCGGTGGGGCCATATAGATTCCAGACGCGGTGACTCTTCTCGTTACCGAACTGCTGGGCGAGGGCCAGGGGCATCTGTTCACCCCCACACAAGACGCGCAAGCCTCGGCGGCCCTTCCAGCCCTGGATAATGAGCAACTGCCACGTGGCAGGGGTAGCCTGCATCACCGTAATCTCGTGAGTCTCAAGCGCCCGCAACAGCTGGTCCCCATCTTTGCTCATTTCACGATTGATGAGGACGACCTGAGCACCCACCAGAAGCGGAAGCCATAACTCCAGCCCAGCAATATCAAAGGAGAGACTGGTAATCGCCAAGAGCCGGTCAGAGGGGTGAAGGCCGGGGGCATGAATCATGGCTTGGAGGAAATTGACGAAGGCGCGATGGGGAATCTGCACGCCTTTCGGCATGCCGGTCGAGCCGGAGGTATAGATCATGTAAGCCAGGTTCTCTGGCACCAAATGCAAAGGGGGAGCAGTAAGCGGTTGCTGGGCAATCCTGGACCAGACGGTATCCATCAGGACCATCTGAGGCACATTCGCGGGAAGGGTGCCGAGCAAACTCTGCTGAGTCACCAGGAGAGGCATCTGGGCATCTTCCAGCGTCAAAGTGATCCGGTCCGGAGGATAGTCGGGATCAAGGGGGATATAGGCGCCACCAGCCTTGAAAATAGCGAGAAGACATTCTAAGAGGCGGACGTTGCGCTCTAAACAGACCGCCACCCGAACGTCTGGCCCAATCCCCAAACCTTGCAAATGGTGCGCGAGTTGATTTGCGCGTTTGTTGAGTAGCGCATAGGTGAGGTGTTGGTCGCCGAAAACAACCGCGATAGTATCGGGGGTCCGGGCCACTTGGGCTTCGAAGAGCTGATGGATGCAGCCCTCGCTGGGAGAGGTGGTCGTGACTGGCCCGGTCCACTCTTCCAGCAGCTGTGATCGTTCTGCCATGTCCAGGATACTGATCTGGGACAATTGTTGTGTTGGATTCCGCACGACGGCTTCCAAAAGGTGTTCGTAACATCGTCCGAATTGTTCAATCGTGTTGGAGGTGAATAAATCACTATTAAAGGTTATCTGTCCTGTAATAGCCTCATCTCGAATGGTAAGTCCCATAACAAGGTCAAACTTAGCCATCTGAATATTTGAGTCAATTGGCTCGATGATGAGACCCGGTAATGAGAGCGGGAGGGTATCTTCGGCATGATGTACTTGAAACATGGTTTGAATGAGCGGATGACGACTGGTATCTCTTTTGGGCTGCAATGCCTCAACGATTCGTTCAAATGGAACGTCCTGATGATCATATGCCTCTAGGCAGGTCTTTCGAACCTTAATTAGGAGTTGTTCGAAATTGAACGAGGATAGAATTGTGGTCCGAAGAACCAAGGTATTCACAAAGAAGCCTATTAAGCCTTCAAGCTCTGTTTGAGGTCGGTCGGTGACGGCTAATCCAACCGCAATATCATTTTGTCTCGAATAGCGATGTAGAAGCGATTTAAACACCGTCAGAAGCGACATAAATAGTGTTGCCCCATAACGATTACTGAGGGCGGTCAAACCTTGAACGACAGAGGGAACAATCGAAAATGTGAAGGCTGTGCCACGATGGGTCTGGTGCGGGGGACGTGGGAAATCCGTAGGGAGGGATAAAGGAGAGAGATCCTGTAATTTTTCTCTCCAATATTGGATCTGGTTTTGAATGTGTTCCTCTTGTGATTTCTGCCTTTGCCATGTAGCGAAGTCACTATATTGAAGGGGTAGTGCTGGCAGATTGGCCTCTTGGCCAACTCGTGATGCTGCATATAGGGCCGACAATTCCCGCCAAAATATTTGCATTGACCAACCATCGGTGATGATGTGATGGAGAGTGACCAGCAGCACGTGGTCCTTGGGTCCTAAACGTAAAAGACGGATACGAAGCTGTGAGCTGGTCTGTAAATCAAATGGTTGGGTGGCTTCTTTTCTGAAAGAATCTTGGTAAGCGGCCGTCTGTTGTGATTCGGCCTGATTGCTCAGATCAATGATCGGTATGCTGATTGAAACAGATTCTGAAATGATCTGTATGGGTTCGTCCTTTTCCAAAGAAAAGCTTGTTCTCAAGACCTCATGCCTCCTCATGAGCTGTTCAAAGCTTACTGTGAGGGACCGTATGTCCAAATCGCCTTTAAGTCGCCAGGCGTATGGAAGCAAATAGGCCGTACTGCCAGACTCCCATTGATCGAGAAACCATAATCGCTGTTGGGCATAAGACAGAGGAAAAGAGTTCGTGCCAAAAATTGTGGTTAGAGATCGTGTCTGAGTTGATGCGTCTCCTACCAGAATTTCGTTGCTAAGTTGTAAGGAAGGAGATGGGCTGTTGGAAGAGGGAGGAGTTCTTGGTTCTGGTGCGGAGGTTGAAATCCAGGTTTTCCCAATGTCCTCTGACAGAATAGAGTCTGACGTTTGAAGCCATTGTGAGAGTAGCGCTTGTTGTTCTGGTGATAAGTTCGCGAGGTGATCCGATAAATTATGGGATTCCTGGTCAAGATTTAATGAGTTTTCGGGTTTCCGGTGAAGTTGGTTGTGAAGATTGGACCGGGTTTGTTGCAAGGGGAGACTATTGAGAAAATTAATAAGCGGGGTCACGCTAAGCCTAGAAATAAAACCGAGGGCCTTTTCTCTGGCTATACGGGATTCCTTTTCATAGACAGCCCTGTTCGACAACAGGCTCATCAATGCTTGGCACCATTGCTGAATATCCTCATCTGTCTGTGTTGGGATAAGAGGAGCTGGAATCAATCGATCATCAAGATTTTCGGTGAATGTTGTAATAGGTGTGATGGGCAGAACAAAGTCCGTTCCCAATTTGGCTTCAGGGAGCCCACCGGCGTTGCTGGCGAGCACAGGAATGCCCCTAAGCATGGATTCCAGGGTCGTCAGAGGAAACCCTTCAGGCCACAGAGAAGGTAGTAACATCACCCGTGTTTGAGTCAGGATATTTTCGATATCTTCGCTGGGACCGAGAAAGGTAATGTTGGAAAAATTTTCGAGGGTTTTGCGATCATTTTTCGTGGTGCCCCAAGTCGGGACACAGGAAAATTGTACATCAGGAAATCTTCGAGCTAACTCTACAAAAATAGAAATTCCTTTTCCGGCTGAGGGATTAATTAACGTGACATACCCTTTATCGAAGCAGCCAAGATTGGGAAAAGGCCCTGAACCATAAGCGGGGAAATAGAAGGTGGTGGGGTTAAGGCGGCTCCATTGTTGAATGTAGTCTTTTACAAATTGGCTGCAAGCCAAAATTCCTGCGACCTGCTCAAGACGTTGAGTTCTTTGTGAGCTGGGGAAAAAGGCGGAAGGACCGAAAGGAAGAAACAAGACGGTATGGGCAAGATAGACTACACGAGAGGGGGCCGCTTTCAAAGCCGCATCTAGTAAGACTTGGGACCATTCTTCCCCTGAGACTAAGATCCAATCAGGTTCAAATGTCTTAATCTGGTGAATCAGGTGAGCCCGAATTTGAGCTGATTCGTGCAGTGCATGAATTTCGACGCCATTGAGATGGAAGATATCCAACCCAGATTGGCTGCGTAGAGGGATAGCCTGAGCGGCCAAATATTCACGAAACTGAATGAGAGTGCCGCCATTGGCTTCATTGGTTGCGGGAACAATGACTTGAATATCATGCGACTGCCTGACTAATGCCTCCGCGACCATTCGATTGCATTTATTCGCTCCCCCCAAAGTAGGAATGTAGGGTAATTGCATGGTGAGGATAATTTTCATAAGGGCAGTTTAATAAGCGTTTCTTAATAATCAAGCTTTTTTGCTGTTAGCCACATGCACCGCACATTATAGTCTATGGGAAAAATCCTCATTACCTTTTGTTTTGCCCTCTAAGAAGTTCCGAGACCTGTTCTGGGGTCAGTTCGTGCAACTTTGAAAGTAAGTGCATTATCGTTCCTTGGTCAGCTTTTTTTACCTGTTCTTCAACGATAGCTTTTCCCATTTGTTCAATCGTTGGTAAGTCAAATATTACCCGTAGGGGAAATCGGACTTGGAAGGTATCTTGGATTCGATTGGCAAGTTTTGTGAGTATGAGTGAATGACCACCTAAATCGAAAAAACTATCCCGAATACCCACATGCTCAACCTTCAATAACTCGCTCCAAATAGTGACCAGCTTCTCTTCAATAGGCGACCGAGGGTGTTCAAAAAGTTCGTTACTATTTTCTCTGCCGGATTCAGGTGTGGGTAATTTTTCACGATCGATTTTGCCATTCGAGGTTAATGGTAATGACGGCAGGATCATAAAGGTTGCAGGGATCATGTAGTTGGGTAACCTTTGACTCAGATAGGTGCGTAGGGTAGGGATCGATAATGGAATGTCATCAACCACAACAAGATAGGCAACCAATCGTTTGTCCTCTAATTGGTTTTCTCGAACGATGACCACCGCCTGATAAATTTCTGGGTGCTGAGCCAACACCGATTCGATTTCTCCCAATTCAATCCGAAACCCTCGAATTTTAACCTGATGGTCAATCCGACCCAAATATTCGATGTCGCCATTAGCCAAATATCGAGCTAAATCGCCGGATCGATAGAGTCGTGCACCAGGGTGGAAACTATAGGGATTGGGAATGAAGCGAGCACCGGTTAACTGACCTTGATGGAGATAGCCTCGTGTCACTCCCTGTCCACTCACGTACATTTCGCCTGGCACTCCAATCGGAACGAGCTGTTGAAATTGATCCAGAATAAACAGCTGTAAATCAGGGATGGGATGCCCAATCCTACTTGTTCCTGGAGTTTCGAGATCTTTTTCTGTGAGCGGACGATACGTGACATGCACAGTAGTTTCCGTAATGCCGTACATATTTATGAGTTGAGGCGTTTGATCGCCATGGCGGTCCCACCAGGGCGTGAGCATTTGGAAATCAAGGGCTTCACCCCCAAATATGACCAAGCGTAAAGCCAAATCGTGGTGAGTTATGGCCGATCCTTCGGCTTGGATAAATTGCTGAAAAGCAGAGGGGGTTTGGTTGAGAATGGTGATTTGTTCATTGATTACGCAATCATAAAAGGTATCAGGAGCACGGCTGACCCAATAAGGAATCAGAACCATCTTCCCTCCGTGTAGAAGGGCTCCAAAGAGTTCCCAAACAGAAAAATCAAAGGCGAGGGAGTGAAAAACCGTCCACGTATCATGTTTGTCAAAATGAAACCAGTCTTGAGTCTGTTCGAAGAGTCGCACAACATTCGTGTGGGTTACCCCAACACCCTTGGGGAGACCGGTCGAACCTGATGTGAAAATTATATATGCGAGATTCTCTGCGTTCACTTCAGGCGGTGAATCTTTCTTGCATTGATAGGCAAAGATGGTCCCGTCATCTAGGGGCAAATGTGGAATAGAAGAACGACTCCACTCCTCTCCTTGATCGTTGTCCGTTAGCACCATCGAAACGCATGCTTCCTTTAGTATGAAGTCAAGTCGCTCTGAGGGAATGGTTGGATCCAGCGGCACATAGCATCCGCCAGCTTTAAGAATCCCAAGAAGCCCCACGATCAGGTTTGGTGAACGTTCAAGATGCAGGGCGATACGCATCTCTGGTTTGACCTTCCTCTGCTTGAGGTAATGGGCCAATTGATTGGCCCGTTCATTTAATTGTCCGTAGGTCATATGTTCATCTTCGAAAACCAGGGCAATCGAATCGGGAGTATTTGCAGCATGTTGTTGAAACCAAATGTGGATCAGACGACCGTTTCTATGCGATATCGGTCTCTCCTCATTGTGTGCCAATAAGTCGTGTTGTTCCTGTTCTGTCAAAAGAGTTAATGAGGCAATACTTTGATCTGGGGTTTTTATAATACTTTCAATCAAGGACTGGAAATGTCCTAACATTCGGGTAATAGTTCCCCTGTCAAATAATTCGATTTGGTAAGTCAGTGATCCTTGAATTTCCTCCTGCTGCTCACGCATTGAGAAGGAAACATCAAAGGCGACTTTTTTGCTATCAAGAGGGATCGGTCCGACCTGTAAGCCTTCAAGCTCCCAGGATGGAGTGGGGGCATTTTGAAACGCAAATAACACTTGGATCAATGGATGTCTGATCGAATCACGATCGGGACGAAGGTCTTTAACCAGTTTTTCAAATGGGAGATCTTGATGCCGATAGGCCTCCAAGCAGCTCTTTCGCACGCGAGCTAATATCGTTCGGAACGAAGGATTGTGAGACAAATCAGTGCGTATGACTAGCGTATTGGCAAAAAACCCAAGCAACTTTTCCAAGTCAACATTGGAACGATTGGCAATGGGGGTTCCTACAAGAATGTCAAAACACCGGGTGTATCGTGCAAGCAGAACCTTAAAGGTCGCGAGCAGCACCATGAAAAGTGTTGCCCCACTTTTTCTGGCTACCTCTTTAAGCTGTCTGGTGAGAGAAACGGGCAAGTGAAACCTCTCGGAAGCGGCTCGAAAGGTTTTGGCTAAAATCCGAGGATGATCGGTAGGAAGGGACAAGGCTGCTGGTGCTCCCGCAAGTTGATGCCTCCAATAACTCAACAGTCCGTCCAGTCTTTCACCTTGTAACCAATCATGTTGCCATAGCGTATAGTCAGCGTATTGAATGGGAAGGGAGGAGAGGTTCGGCTCTCGACCTTTTGAGTGGGCCTCATAGGCCGATATGAGCTCCTCCGTGAAAATTCCAACTGACCACCCATCCGAAATAATATGATGAAAAGTGATGAGCAGAAAAAACTCTGATTCTAATCCCCGAAACAAGACGGTCTTCATAAGTGGCCCGTGGCGGAGGGCAAAGGGCTGTAGAACAAATCTCTCGACCAACGGTGATACAGCCTCAAAACGTTGATGGGCAGTCTGACCTTTGATGTCGACGAGTGAGAGGCTCCATTCCCTGTCTTCAACGATAACCTGTACAGGCTCACCATTTTTGTCCTGAAAGATTGTTCGCAGAATTTCGTGTCGTTGAATGAGGGTGTGGAAACTTTTCTCAAGCGCTTCGATATTCAAAGCGCCCTTTAAACGTAACAATACAGGTATACAAAAAACCCCTTCACCTTGTTCGACTTGCTCTAAAAACCAGAAGCGTTCTTGGGCAAAGGAGAGTGGAAGCGGGCCCTCGTACGGCTGGCGACAGAGCGGTGGGGCAGGGATCGCGTCAATGGGGCGTGACTGGGCTTCTAGGGTCTTTGCCAATTGCGCAATAGTGGGCCTATCAAACAACGTGGGAAAAGCCACATCTAGCTGGAGTTGTTTTCGCATTCGTGAGATGACTTGTGTGGCGAGCAGCGAATGCCCGCCGAGTTCAAAAAAGTTGTCATGAATGCCCACGCGTTCAAGCGCCAAAACCTCCTGCCAAATCCCCACCAAGGCGGTTTCGTTCGGAGTGCGAGGTTCCACATAGCTCTGACCTTGAAGACGATCCTCGGTCCTGGGAGGGGGCAAGGCCCGCCGGTTCACTTTTCCGTTTGGGGTCAGCGGTAATTGCTCCAGGGCCACGAAGGCGGTGGGAATCATATAGTCGGGGAGCAGTGTGGCTAGGGCTTCCCGCATCGTCGAGGAACTAAGCGTACTTTGAGGGGACACCACCACATAGGCCACTAGCTGCTTCTCCCCGGGACGGTCTTCTCGACAGAGCACAACGGTGTCTTGGATAGAAGGATGCTGATTGAGGACGACCTCTATTTCGCCCAACTCGATGCGATACCCGCGGAGTTTGATTTGGGAGTCTTGACGTCCCAAAAATTCCAGGACCCCGGTGTTTTTCCAGCGCACCTGATCCCCTGTCTTATATACTCGAGCACCGGGCGCTCCATTAAAGGGATGTGGCACAAAGTTTTTTGCGGTCAGCGCCGGTTGGTTCACATAACCCCTGGCCAGGCCGTCTCCACACACCAGCAGTTCCCCAGATATTCCCATCGGTACCAACTGCTGAGCCGGATCGACGACATAGACATGCGTGTGACTAATCGGCCGGCCAATAGGCACGGAACTTTCCACCTGATTCTCGTGTGTCATGGGGTGACAACACGTAAACGTTGTGTTTTCGGTAGGCCCATACCCATTAATGAGTGTTCCCTTGCCCATGTGTCTCACCAATCGCTGCACGGCCTGAGGGGCCAACACATCCCCCCCGGCTAAGATCTGGGCGACCTGACCAAGACGGGCACCCTCTTGTTCCACCATCTGATGAAATAAAGTGGCCGTCAGCCATACGGTACTAATGCGCTCTATTTCCAGCATCGCGCCCAAATTTTCTAGGGATAGGGGACCTGATGGATATACGACAAGTGTGGCCCCATTGAGTAGACTGCCCCATACTTCAAACGTCGAGGCATCAAATGCGATCGGGGCTATCTGTAGAAAACGTTCCTGGGTATCCAACTTGGCATAATGAATTCCTTTGACTAAGCGCACCACACTGCGTTGACTAATCAAGGTGCCTTTCGGTTTTCCGGTCGAACCGGAGGTATACATCACATAGGCCAGATTCTCGGGACGCACTCGTGTTTCAACATTGCGCTCGGGTTCTTGGGCGATCCAGGGCTGATCTGAATCGAGAAGGATAAGACCATAGGGACCAAGGGGCAGCCGGGTCTTTAAAACGGAGGTGGTCACCAGGCAGCGAAGCTTCACATCGTCAATAATGTAGGCCATCCTTTGCTGGGGAGTATTCGGATCCAACGGCACATATCCAGCTCCTGATTTGAGGATGCCCAGCAAGCTGACGATTAAATCCACATCTCGGTCCAGGCAGACGCCTATCAGCACTTCTGGGCCTACTCCTTCCCGCTGGAGCCCATGGGCGAGTTGATTCGAGCGTTTGTTGAGTTGCGCATACGTGATGTGTTGGCCGCCCAATACGACCGCGATGGTATCGGGGGTTTGGGCCACCTGGGCCTCGAAGAGCTGATGGATGCACGCCTCCTGGGGATAAGTGGTAGTGGTGTCGTTCCACTCCTCGACCAGTTGCCGGCGTTCGGCGTCGGTTAAGAAAGTTAGGTGAGTCAGAGGCGTATCGGGATTGAGGATTAATTTGTCTAATAGAATTTGATAATGTTTTACAAAGGTGCCCATGAAGGCATCGGAATAGAAGGCTGGGGTATAGCAGACAAAGCCGTTTATCCCGGATTGTGTCTCTTCGCAGACCATATGGAGATCAAAATTTCCGGGCTGTCTGGCATCGGGGAAAGCCTGCGCCCTCACTTCCGGAAAGACTAGTTCCCGATCAGCCTGGTGCCGCATTTGAAAGATGACTTGGACGACCGGACTGCGGCTGGAATCACGTACCGGGTTGAGGAGTTTAACTAATTTTTCAAAGGGCACCTTCTGATGCCGATAGGCCTCCAGACAACTTTTTCGCACCTGCTGGAGTACCTCCCGAAAAGTCGGGTGCCCAATGATTCGGGTCCGCAACGCGAGAGTATTGACAAAGAATCCAATCAACGGTTCGAGATCAGGGTGAGTTCGTCCTGCTATCGGAGTGCCGACTAAAATATCCCGTTGGTTCGTATACCGGAATAAGAGAATCGTAAAGGCGGCCAGCAATGCCATGAACAACGTAATACCTTGCGGCTGAATAAGTTGCTTCAGTTGAGAAACAATCGGTGGTTCCAGGGTAAAGGCCTGAAAATGACTTATTCCTGGATGTTCTTTTGGCCTGGAGAGATCAGATGGGAACTCGAAGACGAGAGGAGCACCCTGTAGTTGTTGCTTCCAATATTCCAATTGCGAGGCCAGTTTCTCCGCTGTGACCTGGCTTTCCTCCCAACAGACAAAATCTTGGAATTGAATGGGGAGGGGAGCCAAGGGATTTGGTTGTCCTGCTAGCGTGGCGGCATAATAACGACTGAGTTCTTGACAAAAATTTTTTAACGATGTTCCATCAAACACAATATGGTGGATGGTGAAGATCAATACGTGGTCGTTCGCGCCACATTGAATGAGGGTAAAGCGGAGGAGGGGGCCGGTACAGAGATTAAAGGGTTGGAGGGATTCATGGAGTCGGAATTGTGCAAGGCTTGTGTCAAGCTGAGCGGGGGTATAGGCGGACCAATCCACCTGTGTAAAGGGCACTGTGAGGGAGGGCTGAATGACCTGAATGGGCTGGCCATCCATGTCCTGAAAGGTGGTGCGCAGGGCCTCATGGCGGGCCACCACCGTGTTGAGGCTGGCCTGCAATACTCGTATATTTAATGGCCCGGTTAATCGCCAAGCTCGAGAAATATTGTATTCCGGGCTTTGCGGATCAAGTTGGTGAAGAATCCACAGGCGCCGTTGGGCCAAGGAGAGGGGAGCGTGAGTCCGTTTTGGTCTATTGGGGATGGGAGCCCGTGTCTGTGTCATGATTAATACCCCATTATTGCAATTTAATCTCTGACTAGTTCGGGATTAAAGTATAGGCCTGAGATGATTGGCCATTTGTTCATCAGTCAGTAATATGGTTGGGAATCTGTGTTTCAATAACCTGAGCTAATTCAGCAATGGTCGGCTTGTCAAAAATTGTACGAAGAGGAACTGAATATTCCAGGATTTCACGGAGACGTGCGACACAGGTTGTCGCCAACAAGGAATGCCCGCCCAACTGAAAAAAATTATCATGGATACCAATTTGCTGAATGCTTAGAATTTCTTCCCATAGTTCCACTAGCCATTCTTCTAGGGCAGTGGTTGGGGCACAATAGGGGGTGTTTTGCCTTTGGGTTATCGTCTCGGGAGGAATTAACGCTTTTTTGTCAATTTTTCCATTTGGAGTGAGAGGAAAAGAGTCCATTTCGACAAAAAATGTGGGAATCATATATGAGGGAATTTGTTGTGAAAGGCTTTGGGTTATGGCTACTTGGTTGAAGGTGTAACCTTCAGTCATGCTTACATAGGCTACTAACCTGGGGGCTTCTTGTTGATCGTTCCACACCATGACCACGGCTTTCCGCACTTCGGGCTGTTGGTGAAGAACAGATTCAATCTCACCTAATTCTATTCGATGTCCACGTATTTTAACCTGTTGGTCTTTTCTTCCAACGATCTCAAAATTCCCGTCACTCAATATTTTTGCGGTGTCACCCGTTCTATATAACCGGGACCCTGGTGTCGAACTAAATGGGTGTGGAACGAATTTTTCCGCGGTCAGGACAGGCTGTTTGAAGTAACCCCTGATTCGTTCTGAGTCTTCTATATACAGCTCTCCATGTTCTTCTATAGGTGTTGGGTAACGGTTAGAGTTGAGTACAAAAATTTTTGCACTCTTTTTTTGATTAAGGCTAAAAGGTTTTTTGAAATTACCCCGTTGCAAATGAATGGATGCTGCCCCAGGCGCTTCGGTTGCAGCATAGGTGAAATCGATATCAGCCTGGAGCTTTGTGAAAAATTCATCACGGAGTGAATCAGGAAGAATTTCCCCACTACAACAAACCAAAGCCAAAGCCGTGCAGCGGTGAATTTCCGGTTGTTCAAGGAGGATGCGTAAGGAGGAGGGAACAAAATGAGCCACTGTTACACCCTCATTGGCTAGAAGCTGCACGAGGTAAAAAAAGTCCTGCTCTCCTCCTGGATTGGCCATAATGAGAGTGCCTCCTGCAAAGAGGGGCTCTATGACTTCCCACAAAAAAGGCGCAAAGCTCATGGGACATTTAACTAACATGCGATCGGCCGAGGTGATGGTAGATTGTGCTCCCTTGGCAAGTTGTTTTTCGTCTGGCTCGGGTGTTTGTGACGGTCTTCGATTGACTTCCATGACGCCCTTAGGTTGTCCAGTTGAACCAGAGGTATAAAAGATCACTCGAAGATTTTTCGGGGTTATCACACTTGCTGGATTGTGAGAACACTTACAACTAAGATTTTTCTGAATGGAGGTAAATTCAATCAATGTGGTAGGACAATCTTGAAAGAGATCCTCATAAGATTTTTGGGTTAGGAGTAAGGAGGGAAGACTGTTTTGCACCATATAGGTCAAACGATGAGGTGGATAGGAGGGATCGAGAAGAAGAAGACAGCCACCGGCTTTGATCACTCCCAGGATGGAAAGAATTAATGGAAGAGAGCGATCTAAACATATTCCGACTATGCATTCCGGGCCGACTCCCTTTGATTGAAGCCAGTGTGCCACTTGGTTAGCCCGGTGATTTAACTCATGATATGTGACGTGCTCCTGATTAAACACGACAGCAATCGTCTCTGGCTGCTGCACAACCTGATTCAGGAATTTTGCTAAAGGGTCAAAAGCCTCCTGAGGCTTGGAAAAGCCCAGGCAAGATTCACTTGAAGCCGCAGGGGCATCTGGCTGATCTCCATGAGGATTGAAATTAGCATGTTCGTCTGGATGGGAATGTTGTCGCAAGGGTCAACTCTCAGATTTGACTAGTGTGGTGAAACGCAATATTAGTGGAAACAATGACATTTATGGTTGTTATGGGAATTCGACCAACAACAAACGAGGAAGGCTTTTTCCCGACATGTCTTTTTTTTCGTAATAGCATAGTGAAAAAGTTACGGCAGAATTGCAACCTTGTTAATTAATGAGGTTGGAAGGGTATATCCATCACAGTTCAGTTCCGCGGCGTCATATCCCAGTTTGAGAAGAATATTAAAGTTGTCAATTCCTGTTTGAACATCTACCAAGCCAAACACGGGTTTCTGATTTTCCACCTTGGCTAAGAGTAAACTGGCCAGAACGCATCCGGTAATTCTCCTGTAATGAAAACGGGAAAATAATTTCATTAAACCCGGGGTGATGTGTGACATGGCTTGGGGTGGCAAGAATCTGAGACAGGGAATTGTTGTTGGAGATTGCAAGATACCACCTTCCGTGAACAGAATATCCTCGTGACGAACGGATCGTTCAAGAGCCTTTGATACCTGGAAGCAGTGAGGTCCGGAATCATCCACAATAAGAGTGCCGGGTTTCAGGCGTTCCACATCCAATACATCAGGGACATTGGTTGCGCCTATTATGAGTTTAGAGTCGTAAAAGGAGTGAGGTACAGCCCCGGTTGATTCAATGATGCGGATATTTCCCTGGAACCCCTGTGTGAAGAGGATTTCCTGACGGATGGTTTCCAATATGCCTTTTCGATGGTACATATCACAAAGTAAAAGTTCTTGGGGATGAGGCAAACAGTTCAACATGAGGCGAAGAGATGCCAGGCCGATGGAACCTAATCCCAGAAAGCCAACACACTCTGATTGAATCGCTCTTTGGCTCTCTTGCAAAATTTTCCGCGTAGCAAGAACAACCGTTGCGGCAGTTGTCCCGTGGCCGGTTGTTATGCTGGGGAAACCAGCTCTATCTCCAATGACATTTTGAATGGCCAGTCCATAGTCTGTCGCAGATGGCAAGAGTCCTGTGAGGGAAGCCGTTGTCGCTCCAGCCTTCGCGGCGATTGTTAAGGCATCTTGGCTCAACTCAATCAATTTCTTTTGTTCAGAATAGAGTTCCAAACCGGTTAGAGGGAGCATCAAAAACCCGACTCGGCCGATGGAGGTATCTAAAATATGGGTAAGGGTGGGTTGGTCGTGATACCAATCATGAATGATCGTGTCTCGAGTCAATCCAGATTCAAGCAGATATTGATCAGGCAAATAATAAAGCGCAATTGAATCAACTGGTGGAATTTTCCCTTCCTCAATAAGAATGCTTAATGAGCGATGCTCAATATGAAATTCCTGTGGAAGGTCTTGCAGTAGATTGGATGTATCTTGTGATTTCATGGCCACAGAAGCTGAATAATCCGGATTGGTCGTTACTCCATAGGCCAGAGATTCAGGAGCACGATTTCCACTATTAGCAACGCCATCTCTGAGGCATAATTGCAGCCCGGAGGCAAGGGATTCGATAAAAGGAGGTTGGAATATCGAATAGTGATTGCCTGGAATTGGGATGACTTCAACACCATCTTTCGCAAGAAGGTTCCATTTTTTTTTGGCTTGGGTCTTCACCGCCAAGCTATGATCACTTGCTTGAAGAAGTTGAATTTTTCCCGAATACGGCTTAGGAGAATACTGTGTGTAGGCCTTGAAAAGGGAAATGAAAATCTGCCAAAGCTTTGAAAGATGGGAAACCTCCATTCCCAGTGACAAGAGTTTTTGTTTTAGACCCGACTCAAACAGGGCCGAAAATGTTTTCTCTAGATTGGAATGAAGAAATGGAAATTCCAGACCGACTTCCGAAAAGTTAAGGTTTTCTCCATTCGTGAGATTTCTCCAAAATTGGTCTATAAGGGTTTTCTGGTTGGTGATTGCCGCCCTGCTTGTTTCATTTGGCAGAAAACTATCGATGAGAGTAAGGGCTTGAACACGATGTCCCATTTCTTTGAGTTGTCTGGCCATTTCATAAGCCATGACCCCGCCAAAGGACCACCCGCCAAGATAATAAGGACCTTTAGGATCTAATGATTGAATACTTCGGATATAATGCCCGGCAAGTTCTTCAAGAGATGGGTCATCGACAAAGGTGGGAAGGAAATCAATGGCTTGAATGGCGTAAACGGGCCATTCTTTCTCTAAATATGGCACTAATTTTTGGTAGCAGGAAACTCCTCCCCCAATTGGATGAATATAGATTAGTGGCGGCCTGTTGCCGGTGGGTTGGAGGCAAATGAGAGGCATGCCTGCCTTGGAGGAATCCACATGACCATTTCTACCAATTTCCATATTTTTTCTAGGTTGATTAGAAGCAACGGCCTGGGGTTTTGAAAGGTACTGTTGTTTGGACATGAAACGTTGTTGATCGTCAGACGATTTCTCATTGCTCAGAGGTATCTTGAGGTGCGCTAACATTTCTGCGAAAGCTTTCAGGGTGGGAGCTGCAAAGAGGTCACGAATATACAGTTCGGCGCCCAAGACTTTGCGGACCCGAGAAATCAGTTTCGTGGCCAACAGCGAATGGCCGCCGAGCTCAAAGAAGTTGTCGTGGATGCTAACCTGCTCGATGCCTAAAACCTCCTGCCAAATGGCTGCCAAAATTTCTTCGGTTGGGGTTCGGGGCTTTTCATAGGTTTCACTTTGGAGGCGGTCCCACGCAGTGGGGGCTGGCAACGCCCGTCGGTCGATCTTCCCATTCGGGGTGAGGGGCAACTGCTCGAGGACGACCAAGGCCGTGGGAATCATATAGTCAGGGAGCAGCGGTTGCAGGGCCTCGCGCATCGTCGAAGAACTGAGCGTACCCTGAGGGGGCACCACCACATAAGCCACGAGCTGTTGGGTCCCCGGATTATCCTCGCGGCAGATCACCACCGCGTCTTGGACTGCAGACTGCTCGCGGAGTCTCATCTCAATTTCTCCGACCTCAATCCGATATCCTCGTAGTTTCACCTGATGATCGAGGCGCCCCAGATAGCCGAGCCCGTGGTCTCCCAGGTATCGAACCCGATCGCCGGTTTTATACAAGCGTGCCCCCGGTATTTGAGAAAAGGGATTTGGTACAAATTGTTGAGCGGTCAGAGTGGGGTGATTCAAATACCCCCTGGCCAAGCCGATTCCCCCGAGTACCGCCTCGCCTGGGAGCCCCAGGGGCACTAGTTCCCCGTGTGCATCCAGGATGTATAACGAAGTACAGTCTATCGGCCATCCAAGTGAGGTCGGCTGTTTATTGGTTCCGTGAAACGTGGCAGCGGTGCTCCAAATTGTCCCTTCCGTCGGCCCGTAAAGATTGAGGAATCTCCGCCCAGGACTCCAGGTTTGAATGATGATATCCGGGCAATGTTCCCCGGCCACCAGCAGGGTGGTTAACGCTGGGAGATTCTCGGGCGCCATCACGGCTAACAGAGATGGCGGGAAAGTAGCTAAGGTAATGCCATATTGGCGTAAGGTGGAGATCAAGGGAGGGCCAGGCCTGAGGGCGTCCGTTGATTCAAGAATAAGGGTGCCGCCGACCGCCAGGGCCATAATAATTTCAAAAAGGGAGGCATCAAAACTGATGGAGGCAAATTGGAGAACGCGGGAATCCGGGCCTGAGTGAAAGTGGCGGTGCTGTTCGCGGACGACATTGCCCAGTCCGAGATGGGCAACCATCACTCCCTTCGGGCGGCCTGACGAGCCTGAGGTATAGATGAGATAGGCTAGGTGTTGAGGATGCGAGGGCCCGGTCGGATTGTCGGAAGATTCCCACATCAGTTGGGAAGGCAATGTTTCCAGGAAGATCATCCGCGACGCCACAGCAGGCAGCACGGCTTCTTGTACCCGTGCCGTGGTCACAATGAATGCCACGCGGGCATCCTCAATCATGAAGAGTAAACGTGCAGTGGGATACTGGGGATCCAGGGGGACATAGCCCCCCTCCGCTTTGAGGATGCCCCAGAGACTGACTATGAAATCGACACTACGCTCCAGACAGACCCCCACCCGCACCTCGGGGCCGACTCCCGCACGGCGCAAGTAATGAGCAAGTTGATTCGCGCGTTTGTTGAGTTGGGCATAGGTGAGTTGTTCCTCGCCAAAAACGACTGCGATGGCGTCGGGGGTTCGTGCCACTTGAGCCTCGAAGAGCCGATGGATGCACGCCTCTTTTGGGTAAGGCGTGGTGGTGGTGTTCCACTCCTCGACCAGTTGCTGGCGTTCGGCATTGTCCAGCAGTTGGATGGCAAATACCGATTGCTCCGGATTGGCGAGGATATTCCTTAACAGGCGCTGGAAGTGTACCATCATGCGGGTGATCGAATTTTCGGTAAACAGATCAGTGCTATAGTCCACGGTACCCTTAAGACATTTCCCGACTTCCATAAAGATTAAATTCAGGTCAAATTTGACGAGACCACCAATATAAGGGAGACGTTCAATTTCTAGTTCTGGCAGCACTAAACTCTGTGTATCATCCTTCTGTAGTTGCATCATGACTTGGAAGAGAGGATTGCGACTGGGATCCCGCTCAGGTTGGAGTTCTTCGACGAGTTTTTCAAACGGTAAATCTTGATGGGCATAGGCGTCCAAACAGATGTTTCTGACGCGTTCTAAAACCTGACCAAAGTTGAGGTGCCTATCAAATTGGATCCGGAAGAGTAAGGTGTTGACTAAAAATCCAATGATACCTTCACTCTTTTCATGTGTCCGATTGGCGATTGGGGAACCAACGACAATGTCGGTTTGGTTGGTATAGCGCGCCAAGAATACTTGAAAGATTCCTAGGAGGCTCATAAACAATGAAACACGATGTTGACGACTAAGAGCCTGCAAATGTTGAGTCAGGTCTTTGGACAAGATGAAATGATGTTTCGCTCCTCTATGCGTGGGCACTGCCGGACGGGCGTAATCCGTGGTCAACTCTATAACACGAGGAGCCCCGTCAAGTTGCTTTTTCCAATAAGTCAATTGCTTCGTGAGGACATTGCCTTGGAACCAGTCACGCTGCCAGATAGTGTAGTCTGCGAGTTGCATGGGAAGTGCGGGTAAGTTCGCACGAATTCCCGTCACTTCCGCTTCATAAAACTGTGAAAATTCTTTCAGGAAAATTTCAATTGACCAGCCATCAGAAATAATATGATGCATGGTGAGGATAAAGATGGTCTCCTCTGCTGCCAGAGGCAATAGTCGCAGGCGAAATAAGGGACCTTGGGTTAGATTAAATGGTTGACGTATTTCTTCGATAATAATTCGCTGTATTGTCCCGTCGCGACTTTCGTTGATTAGGTCTGGCGGCTCGATGATTGACAGATGAGAGCTTGGCAGTTCTTCAAGGCTTTGAATGTATTGATAGGGTGTATCATCTATCACCTGAAAAGTGGTGCGCAGGCTTTCATGGCGTTTCACTAAAGCCCTCAGGGCATTTCGGAAGGCATCTATTTTGAGCGGGCCACGTAAATTAAAGATAAATGGCATGTTGTAAAGGGCACTATTGGGTTCCCATTGGTCCAGAAACCAAAGACGTTGTTGGGCAAAGGAGAGGGGAATCAGGCCATCATGAGTCTGGGTGGCGAGTGGAGGAGACTGGGCCTCATTAGCTGGTGATTGGCGGTCCTTGATGTAGTCGGCTAATTGCGCAATGGTTGGACAGTCAAAAATGTTCCGAATGGAAACGTTAAATTGCATGAGCGTGCGAATACGCGAGACTAAAATCGTCGCCATTAAAGAATGCCCACCGAGATCAAAAAAATTATCATGAATTCCCACGCGTTCAAGCGCCAAAACCTCCTGCCAAATCCCCACCAGGGCGGTTTCGTTCGGGGTGCGGGGTGCGACATATATTTGGTCGAGGTGGCGATCATCAGGGCTGGGAGGGGGCAAGGCCTGGCGGTCCACTTTTCCGTTTGGGGTCAGCGGTAACTGCTCCAGGACAACGAATGCAGATGGCACCATGTAATCCGGGAAGCGGTCGTGAAGATAGGGACGGAGGTCTCGGGCGGAAACCTGCCCCACGAGATACGCCACCAACTGCTTCTCCCCGGGCCGGTCTTCTCGACAGAGCACGACGGTGTCTTGGATTGAAGGATGCTGCCGGAGGGCGGTTTCAATTTCGCCGAGTTCAATCCGATAGCCGCGCAGCTTGATCTGGTGATCCAGACGTCCAACGTAGTCGATGGTTCCATCTGGCCGATACCGAGCGAGATCGCCGGTTTTATATACACGGCTTCCACCGTGGAGACTCAAGGGATCTGGAATGAATTTCTCCGCGGTTAAGTCGGGACGACGGTGATAACCTCTGGCCAATCCCACGCCACCAATATGTAGTTCGCCGAGGACTCCGATCGGCACGACTTGTTTGTGCCTATCGAATAGATGTATCTGAATATTAGCGATCGGCCGGCCGATTGGCACGCTGGCATTAGCCGCTTCAGGCTGGCAGGGCCACGCCGTAACATCCACGGCCGCTTCTGTAGGTCCATAAAGATTGTGCAGCGCGACCCCAGGCAGGCGCTGAAAGAACAGGGCTTGTACGTTCCCTGACAAGGCTTCCCCACTGGAGAAGACCTGACGCACGATGGGGCGGCACGCCTCTACGTCTGATTCCTGAAGAAAACTTTGGAGCATAGATGGGACAAAATGAAGGGTGGTAATGGTTTCTTGCAGAATCACATTCCGTAAGTACCGGCTATCGCGATGGCCCTCCGGGGTGGCGAGGACTAAGCGCGCGCCCGTCAAGAGCGGCCAAAACAGTTCCCAAACGGAGACGTCAAAGCTGAAGGGCGTCTTTTGTAGGACCCGGTCCTCCGCATGGAGGTCGTATGCCGCCTGCATCCAGTGCAAGCGGTTCCCAATCCCTCGATGGGTATTCATAGCCCCCTTAGGCTGGCCGGTAGATCCTGAGGTGTAGATCATATAGGCGAGATCCTCCGGGTTTCCAGGAACCGCCAGACGAGTGCGTGCATGGTTTTCGATGTGGCCCCAGGCCGTTTCAAGAGTGACCACCGGTCCATCGTAGAGTGGCACCTGTGGGCGCAGATGCGCCTGCGTAAGAAGGACGGCTACCTGGGAATCCTGGAGCATAAAGAGCACGCGTTCGGCGGGATACGTTGGGTCCAAAGGCACATAAGCCGCCCCGGCTTTCAGGGTGGCGTACAGGGCGATGACCATCTCCAGGGATCGTTCGGCCAAAATACCCACCAACATGCCCCGTTGAACGCCGAGGTGGTGGAGATACTGAGCCAATTGATTCGTCCGGGCCTCCAACTCGGCGTAGCTAAGGTGTGTGCCCTCAAAGACCACGGCGATGGCGTCGGGGGTCCGCGCCACCTGAACTTCAAAGAGCTGATGGATGCAGACCTCGCTGGGAGAGGGCGTGGAGGTGTTATTCCACTCGACCAGTTGTTGGTGGCGTTCAACCTCCGTGAGCAGCTCAATCGTAAACACCGGTTGTTCGGGCTGCTCCACAACGGCCTGCATGAGTCGCTGGAAATGGGTCATCATGCGGGTGACGGTGCTTGCGGCAAAGAGGTCGGTGCTGTAGTCCACGATACCATGAAGCTCCTGCCCGTTCTCGATGAAGAAGAGATTCAGGTCAAATTTCGAAAGCCCGCTGATGTTTGGAAGGCGTTCAATCTCCAGGCCGGGTAAGGTAAAGGTCTGAGCATCCGTATTCTGCAGTTGCAGCACGACTTGGAACAGCGGATTGAGGCCCGGATTCCGTTCGGGTTGAAGTTCTTCGACCAATTTCTCAAAGGGTAGATCCTGGTGAGCATAGGCGTCTAAACAGACGTGTTTGACGTGGGTGAGCACCTCCCGAAAACTCGGATTGCCTCGTAACTGAGTCCGGAACAGGACGGTATTCACTAAAAAGCCAATAAGGCCCTCACTCTGCTCATGCGTGCGGTTAGCAATGGGTGAACCGACGACAATATCGGGTTGTCCGGTATAGCGGGCCAAGAACACCTGGAAGGCCGCCAAGAGTGTCATGAATAGGGAGCCACCCTGCTGGTGGCTGAGAGTGCGGAGCTGTCCAGTCAACTCCGCGGTTAGGACAAAATGGTGTTTGGCCCCACGATAGGAGGGTACGGCCGGACGTGAATAATCTGTAGGCAGTTCGATGAGAGGCGGCGCGCCCTCGAGCTGGTTTCGCCAATAGGCCAATTGGTTCTCTAAGACCTCTCCTTGGAGCCAGTTGCGCTGCCAGACCGCATAGTCGGCATATTGCCTGGGGAGCGGTGGCAGGGCAGCCGGCTTTCCGGTGCATGCTGCGGTATAGAGCTCGGCCAACTCTTTTAGAACGATCTCCAGAGACCAGCCATCGGTAATAATATGGTGCATGGTCAAGATAAAAATTCTCTCGGTCTCGTTGACCCGCAAGAGTTGCACGCGAAAGAGGGGCCACTGGGTTAACTCAAAGGGGCGGCGCGTTTCTTCTCCAATCATCTGTTGCAGGGTCGCGTCCCGCGTGTTGGGAGAGTCATCCGGGACTTCAAGAAGAGGCAGAGGGAAGGGGGCCAGATCTGCCTGTCGATGAATGTATTGGCAAGGCGTATCCCCGACCATTTGAAAGGTCGTGCGCAGGCTGTCATGCCGGTGGATTAAGGCCTGCAGGGCCTGGCGAAACGCGTCAAGATGAAGGGGACCCCGCAGACGAAACACGGTGGCGACGTTATACAAGGCACTGTGAGGTTCCCATTGGTCCAAAAACCACAAACGCTCCTGGGCAAAGGAGAGGGGAATGGGTGGACTTGGATTTGCAATGGAAGAGAGGTCTCGTGGGGTTGAGCATCCAATTCCCTGGTCATCTGTCGGGGTTTTGGTTTCGCGGTTTGATTGATTCAAAGAAAATTGTAGCTCGGTGCTATTGATGTCCGTCCTGGAAATTGGATGAGGTTTGTGTGAGATGAGCCGGGAGTCAGGCAATATCTGCTTTTCATATGAGGGGCTTAAAACATATGTCGCCAGAGTTTTTCCCTGATTTTCAAGGATCTGACTTATGAGTTCTTGAAAATGACAAGACAAGGTGCCGAGGCATTCATGCGAATAATTTTCGGTTTTCGAAAGAAATTTAAGATGAAACCCTTCCAGTTCATCGGTAATGTAGAGAGCCAACGCGTATTTCGCTTGCCCTGTGGCACAGGGCTCCGAGGACACGGTGAGACCGCTAAATGATGTTGGTGGAAGCGAAGGGTTAGAGAAATTAAACCACACATCGAATACCTGTTTTCGATCTTTCTGTAACTTCTCTAAGAGGGTTCCAAGAGGAATGTTTTGGTTGGCATAACCATCTAAAAAGACTTGATGGACACGGTCCAATAACTGAGTAAAGCGAAGATCCTCAGGAACATGTGTTCTGAGGACCAAAATGTTGACAAACATTCCTATGAGTCCCTCGAACTCTTGATGTGTGCGCCCAGAAATTGGTGTGCCCAGAATGATTTCGGTTTGTCTCAGATGTCGAGCTACCAACATATTCCAGAGGGCAAGCGTCAACACAAACGGAGTGACCCCTTGTTGGTGACAGAGTGCTTTAAGAGCCTGCGAGATTTCCGAAGAAAGAGTGATTGAATGCCATGCGGTGGGCGAGGATTGTGTATGTTCAGATAACTCAACCGAATTTTGAATGGGCAGAATGGGCAATAAGGGTCTTAGGTCATCAAGTTGCTTGTGCCAATAATCCATCTGCGGACGCCATTCATTTCCTTGTAATTTTTCCCGCTGCCACATCACAAAATCAGTATATTGCAGGGGGAGAACGGGGAGGGATGAAGGGCATTTTTCTACGTGGGATGTATAGGAGTCACCTAATTCCTTCCAGAACACATTAACCGACCATCCGTCAGAAATAATGTGGTGTATCGTCAGAGACAGCAGATGTACCTGAGCTTCAACTTTCACGATGACGATTCGAAAAAGACTGACTTGCTGGAGGTCAAATCGGCGTGTGGTGGATTGTTGAATAATGTGCTTTGCCTGCACCATGCGATCGATTGTTGGGTGATCTGTTAAAAGATCATGGAAAGTCAGGTCAACTTTTCCAAGGGGTTCGATGATTTGAACCTGATGCCCTTTTAGGGAATCAAATCGCGTTCGCAATGTCTCATGCCGTGCTATCAGATCAACCAAGGCATGGTAGAGGGCAGAGTACTGCAGTAAGCCATTGACCCGAACAACCGAAGAAATATTGTATTCATAACTATCAGGTTCCGATTCATGTAACATCCACAAACGTTCTTGTGCGACGGAAAGGGGCATGTATCGGGTTTTGAGGTACGGGCGGATAACAGCAGAATCTTTTGCTTTTTTCTTTTCTACTGTCGCGGTTAAGGTTGAAACTGTAGGGTTCTCAAACAGCTCTCGAATAGGTAGTTCTACTCCAAAGACCTTTCGTACACGGGAAATAACTTTCATTCCCAGGAGGGAGTGGCCTCCTAAAGCAAAGAAATTGTCGTGACATCCAGCTCGTTCAATCTTCAGAACTTCTTTCCAGATGTCGGCGATGAGTTTTTCCTCATGTGTCTCTGTGGGAACAAAATGATCTGAACTCTGAGTGAGGCATGTGGGCGCCGGTAAGGCTCGTCGATTAATTTTTCCCGTCGCCGTTAGTGGTAGCGAATCCAGTACGATCCAAGTCGTGGGGACCATATAGGCCGGCATACGGCCATCCAGGAATTGCTGAAGTTCCCCAGAGTCTAATGTGGAATTTGTGGGTATTGAAACTACATAGGCAATGAGTTTCTGCTGGTCCTCGTGTTCATCCATCACCACCACGGCTTTACTGACTTGAGCATGCTGTTCTAGCGCGACTTCGATCTCTCCCACTTCAATTCGATAGCCACGTAGCTTTATCTGATGGTCAACCCTCCCGATAAATTCAATGACTCCGTTTGCTCGATAACGCACCACATCGCCGGTCTTATAGATCCGCTCTCCAGCGGTAAGACTAAAAGGATTCGGCGCAAATCTCTCTGCCGTCAAATCACTCCGGTTGATATACCCTCGAGCGATACCAATGCCCCCCAGATACAACTCACCACTCATTCCAATTGGAACAGGTTGCAAGAAATTGTCCAGAATATAGGCATTTTCATTTGCAATGGGGAATCCAATTGGCGGTCTGTCAGGCCAGGTCTGGCATTGGCCCTGTAATGTCCAAGCTGTACTGACATGGGTTTCTGTTGGGCCATATTGATTGTGAAGTGTGCAATTAGGGAGTTTGTCGAAAAACGTTCTTAGTGTCGGCGTAATTTGTAAGGCTTCGCCAGCGGTAATAATTTCGTGGATGTGGGTAGGGAATAATTCCCATGAATCAGCAATTTCAGCGAGTTGCTGAAGAGCAACGACTGGCAAAAACAATCGCTCAATTTGCCACGTCAGAAGACTCTTTAATAAATCAACGGGTTCCTTGCGTTGAGCTTCACTGATCAACACAAGAGTTCCACCAGCCGCAAGGGTGGAAAAGATCTCTTGTGCGGAAACGTCAAAATTCAATGAGGTAAATTGTAAGGTACGAGCATCGGTGGGAACTGTGCTGTGCAGTCCCTGCCAGCTTATTAGGTTTACGAGAGCCTGATGCGTCATCGCCACGCCCTTTGGCTGGCCGGTCGAACCAGAAGTATAAATCACATAAGCCATATTGGCCGGAGTTGCTCTGAACCCTTTCACCGGCTCTCCGTTGCCTTGAACGGAAAAGTGTGATTCATGAAGCAAAAAAACGTGGGCTTTCGTTGTGGCAAACACGTTTTGGAATTCGCGTTGAGTAACCAGTAAATGGACATCTGCATTTTCGAGCATGAAGTTCAGCCGTGGAGGAGGATAGGTGGGATCAAGCGGGACGTAGGTTCCTCCAGCTTTTAAAATGGCCAAAACCCCAATGATCATATTGATCGATCGTTCTAGGCAGAGGCCGACGCGACTATCGGGGGTGACTCCAAGAGCTCGAAAATGGGTGGCCAATTCATTCGCTCGGGCATTCAACTGTGCGTAGGTGAGGAACTGCTCCTCATGCATGACGGCAATTGAATCAGGGGTTTTGTTCGCCTGCTCTTCTATAAGTTCATGGAGACAGGAGTGCTGAGGGAACCCCGCTTGGGTGGAGTTCCAGTCAACGAGCAATTCAGATTGCTCTCGAGGAGTCAGCAAGGGAAGCTGGTCAATGGGACGAGATGAATCGCTGATGATTTCTTCAAGTAATCGTTGATAATGTCCAATGAGTCGGCTAATAGTGGCTTCTTCAAATAAATCGGTTGCGTATTCAATGCCTCCATAAAGGCCGGTGCCTCGATCTCCTAATGAAAATAATAAGTCGAATTTGGCTGTGCCGCTATCCAGGATTTGTCGGCTAACGGTCAGGTTGGGGATCGTCACACCAGAGTCGTGGGGTGTATACAACTGGAACATCACCTGAAACAGTGGGTTGCGACTTAAATCTCGCTCGGGCTGTAATTCTTCGACTAATTTTTCGAATGGGACATCTTGATGAGCGTAAGCCCCGAGGCAGACATTTCGAACCCGTTGTAAGATTTCCTGAAAAGTCGGGTGGCCGGATAAATTGGTTCGTAAAACCAGGGTGTTCGCAAAAAATCCATGGACTGGTTCCACCTCTTCCTGTGATCGATTCGCAATGGGTGTTCCAACGACGATGTCCATTTGGCCGGAATATCGGGCGAGCAACACTTGAAATGCGGCAAGCATCACCATAAAAAGTGTGACGCCTTCACGCTCACTGACCTCCTGAAGGGCCTGCGCTAGATCTGCAGAAAACGCGACGGGTTGGCGATATCCATGATAGCTTGGTCTTGGTGGCCGCGGGTGATCCGTTGGAATTTCTAGAGTTGGTGGTGCGTCCCCCAACTGATTCCGCCAATACATCAAATGCTGGTTGAGGCGTTTTCCTTGAAGCCATTCTCTTTGCCATAGCGCAAAGTCGGCATATTGAATGGGCAAGGCAGGGAGCGTTAAATCTTGTTGGGAAAGGTTGGCCTCGTAACATTGCAGTAATTCTCGAAAGAAAAGTTCCAATGACCAACCATCTGAAATAATATGATGCAAGGTGAGTAAGAAAAGATATGCATGGTCTTCAAGATGTATGAGTGTGGCTCGAACAAGCGGACCTGTGGCAAGGTCAAAAGGGCAGCGAGATTCAGCAAATGCTACATCTGAGGCTTTCTGGGCCCGATAACCCGAATCTTCTTTTATGAGATTAATAAAAGTAAGGGGTATCGACATTTCATGTTGGATGCATTGTGCTGGAATGCCTTCATGTTCAATAAAAGTTGTACGAAGAGTCTCATGACGGGTTATGAGGGTCTGTAGGGCCCGTTCCCACTTCTTCACATCAAGAGATCCATGTAATCGATAGGCAACGGCCATATTGTACAGTGGGCTGTTGGGTTCCCATCGGTCCAAAAACCAGAGCCGCTCTTGTGCATAAGAAAGAGGGAGGGGTGTTGGTCTGGGTATGTTTCCTAGGACCGGTTCTATGTCATCATGAACTTCCGGATTTAGTTGGCTGATCACGTCAGCCACTGCCCCAATTGTGGGGGTGTCAAACAAGGTTTGTAAGGGGAGTTCAACATTCAGGAGGGTGCGTACCCTTGCAACAATTTGCATGGCGAGGAGAGAATGCCCTCCTAAGTGAAAAAAGTTGTCGGTCGTTCCAACTTGCTCGATTCTCAGGATGTGTGCCCACATTTCGGCCAGGAGAGATTCAACCCGAGTACGGGGAGCGACAAATGGAGAGGTTTCTGTTGAAGGAATTTCTGTTGGTACTGGAAGTGCCTTCCGATCAATTTTTCCATTCGGAGTTAAGGGTAACGCCTCTAAAAAGACAAATATGCCAGGAATCATAAAGGAAGGGAGTTGCGTGCCAAGGAATGCTTGAAGTTCTTTCCTTCTTAGAGTACAGGTTCCGGTGTGTTCTACCTTAGGAGTTCCGACGACATATGCCACGAATTCGGGATCTGTGCCTACGTCGAAACGTACGATGACTATACTCTCTTGAACCTGTTCATGTTGGTTTAGAACTTCTCGTATTTCTCCCAGTTCAATTCTATGCCCGCGTATTTTGACCTGGTGATCGATCCGGCCAAGAAATTCTAATTCTCCATTCGGGCGTTGCCTGACCCGATCCCCTGTTCGATATAAGCGATCTCCAAGATCGGGCCCTATATTGTCCGGAACGAATTTTTCTGCTGTGAGCGACGGTTGTTGCCAATACCCTCGGGCCAAGCCATCTCCACCGATAAACAGTTCGCCGGGTATTAACACTGGTAGAGGGTGTTGATTCGAATCTAAGACAAAGGTTTGGGTATTGAGCAACGGTCGTCCTATGGTGCTTGGTGCATCTGGGTGTCGTAGGGCACCGGTCGCGTAAGTTGTGGCCTCGGAAGGGCCATATAAGTCGTACACTTTACTGACCCGGGTTTTCTCGTAAAGAGATGTCACAAGTGAAGTCGTTAATGGCTCTCCCGCAAGATTGATCACTTGAACTGAGGAAGGAATTGCGTGGGCTTGCAGCAACGCGGAAATGGCTGAAGGGACGGTATTAATAAGGGTAATGCGGTCGGTAGTTGGAAGGCCTTGAAGATGTAAGGCATTTTTTACTAAAACAACCGTTCCTCCCCAGCTTAACGGTCCGAATATTTCGAAGACGGACAAATCAAAACAAATAGAAGTAGAGGCCAAAATACCTTCATACTCATTCGCCGTGAATTGATTTTTGACCCAATACAAAAAATTGACAACATTCCTATGTTCAATTGCGACACCTTTCGGGCGACCCGTCGATCCTGATGTGTAAAGAATATAGGCAAGATTTTTTTCCTGAACATGGGTGTTTATAGGGTTACAAGATTCCTTATTTGTATCCCCCCGCCAAGAATGATAGTTGTCAAAATTGAGTACGTGTATTGAGTCTCCACTGACCATCCGTAGGGTAGGAGTATGGATGATAAGGACCGGTGCCCTAGAATTTTCTAACATGTACCGAATTCGTTCTTCCGGATATGCGGGGTCCAAGGGAAGATAGCTGCCTCCGGCCTTGAGAATGCCCATCAGGCATACGATCAGATCCGGTGATCGTTCCATTAATAGGCCAACGGATGTTTCCGGCTTTATTCCAATAGCGATTAAATGAGCTGCCAGCCTATTGGCTTGCTGGTTTAATTTGGCATAGCTCAGGTGTACGCCATCGTATTCCACCGCAATGGCTTCTGGAGTTTTGGCGGTCTGGACTTCAAATAATTCGTGGATGCAGCGACTTTTAGGGGCATTCGACTGAGTATTATTCCAGTCAATCACGATTTGTTGATGTTCTTTGGACGATAGGAGTGAGATGGCCCCCAGAGTTGAGTGTGAAGGGTTCGCGAAGGCTGTCAGCACCTCATGAAAATGTTGAGATAATCGTTCAATCGACGCTTGAGTGAAACGATGCTGATAGTACGAAAAGTCAATGTTGAGTTGTTTTCCACCAAAACCAGAAATCACGAGGGGGTAATTCGTCATCCCTCTTACCTGGAAATCTCCGTTTGGCCAAGTCTGGTCCTGCATGTGGAGGGACTCATTGAGGGTATGATGATCGAACACCACTAAGGTGTCGAATAACGAATCACCCTGGGCGACTTCACTCCACTGTTGGATGGAGGCTAAGGGAGTTTGCTCTAGATCACGTAAGGACATCCATTCAGAGCGAACCATCTTTAGCCATTCAGGTAATAGAAGTTGCGAGGGAACCGCAATACGAATCGGCAAGGTGTTTATGCAGAGACCGACAATGTTTGTCATTCCTTGAACGGGGCAAGAACGCCCGGCCCGGGTCACGCCAAATACCACCTCAGATTGTCCGGAATAACGAGATAAAATAAAGGCCCAGGATGCGAGGAGCAGAGTATTAAGCGTTGTGGCGGTTGTATCGCAAAGATTGACCAATTGAGCGGTGAATGTTTGCGAACAGGAGAAAGAATAGGTACAGACCTTCTCTGGAGGGGGAGAGGAAGTTTGTGGAACCTCAAGCGTTAGAGGCGTGGGCGCTTGGAAGCCTTGTAACCGGCTTTGCCAGACGTTTTTGTGTGCGTTGAAATCTTGAGAGGATAGCCAATCGATGAATGGCCAGAAGGAAGGAGGATTTGGCAACTCCGGGGGATGGCCCTGTCTTTTAGATTGATAGAGGGCGAAGAGTTCCTTCAGGAGAATAACGCGGGAATGACCATCAAATAACAAGTGATGAGAAGTCCAGACAAATTTGTAATGCCTGTCAGCCAAACGAAACAGCGTCATTCTCATCAAAGGAGCTTGTTCGAGAGTAAAGCCCTCTTGGCGGTCTTTTTCAAGAAACGCTTCAAATTTTTCATCTTGAGAGGCCGAGCGAAAACGATCCCATTTTCGTTGTTTGAGCCGGATGGCGACTTTCTGGTTGACCACTTGAATGGGATGCCCCTGTTGTCCAAACGTAATGTGGATGCGTAGATTGGCATAACGTTGCAAGAGGCGTGTTATGGCCCAGGAGAAAGCCGAAATATCTAATTCTTCGTGGAAATTTCCAATGAGTTGTTGAATGTACAAACCGGACCCAGGATATTGGAGGGTGTGAAACACCATTCCTTTTTGAATTTCAGAAAGAGGGTAGGACATTTTCTTTACCGACTTGGACATGGGTTTATTTGTTAACAAGGGGAACACGACTACCAAGAAAACTAGCTAACTGAAAAATATCGAGAAATCACCCGTTCAATAATTTATTAGTATGCACATTGTTGGCGGAAAAAGGTCAACTAGTTCTTTAGGTTTATGTCGAAAAATGCCATAAAAAACCCAAAAAATAAAAATTGCTTAAAATCAAATGGTTATATTGAAATCAATTCTGATTTCATGGGAAATTTTGAAGAGTAACCCATTCTTTTTTATGGCTCAAAATTGATGAGTAAATGGATTATCGTTACGGTCGACTTGCTTTAACTGTACAAAACCCCAAGAGGTGAGCGGTGAAAGGATTCTCGGTTGCTCCAGTTTTGGAGCTATCAGATGTCTTGGCTGGGGGAAAACGAATTATGTGACAAGGCTAAGCCTTAGGGGGAAATCAGAAGCTGAGTTTTGTGCCGCACGAAATTAGCGGAAAACAAAAGGGAACTCTAAATGTGTCGTCCTCCTAGAAATTGTTTAAGGTTTTCTTGCTTTGTAGGGCCCGAGCTTCAAAATTTAACAAGCCTTTTCACGATTTGGCAAACCTCACCGTATTTGAGCTAACCCCTGATTCAAATTTTGCTGACAGTGATGAATACTCTGCCATCCGGCTGACTTTCTAAACAAGGATATGATCCATATCAATAATGATAAGATGTCACCCTCTCGCCGGATTGGAAATGAGATTTCCATTGTTCCGTTGCGAATATTTCTGCTACTTTCCATAAGAAAATCAACTTATTGAAGCACATACAAATAATTCGCTTCTCATATGCCTGAAGCTCCTTTGCCCAAAGTCTTTTCGGACCCGCATTTTCTATCTCTGGAGGACTGCGCAGAATTGATAGTCCAAGCCAAACACGCCGCAACGCAGGTCACTACCGTCTCGGCACAGGGAAAATCGAAAGTAAAGGACAATATTCGAAGGACATCAAAAATTGAAATGCCAAATTTATGGCTGGAACCTATAGAACGGAAGTTTCAACAATTGATGCCGACACTTCAGGATTATTTTGGAACAGAAATTAACCGATCTCAACCCATACAAATGCTTCGTTATCAACCTGGAGATTTTTATTTGGTGCATAAGGACAATGGCAATCTGAGGACTAAAGAAGTTGGCGAGTTGGTGCCACCTTATATTGCCAACCGAAAAATGACAGCCGTGCTTTTTCTCAATGGGCAAGATAATTCCCGAGATCACGAATCATTTGCTGGTGGGGAACTTCTTCTTCATAGTAAAACTTCCCTTCATGATCAAATTAATTCTCTCATCCCCATTTCGGCCATGCCCGGCTCACTCGTAGCCTTTCCATCTTCCACCTTGCACGAAGTCAAACCCGTGCTTTCAGGAATCCGGTATTCCATCGTAAGTTGGTTTGAATAAGTCTACCAATTACTATGCAGTAATTGATTAGCATCCCTTCTAAAGGCGACGAAGTTTTTTCAAAGCAGTTACAATGCTTTGTGCCAAATTACCCTTTCGACCACTACAGTCCCAGAGTATGTGGAGAATTGTGTAACAAAATTTTCCACCTCACGCACAAGCTATCCCGAAAGGTTGTTGGGCAATTATGTTTCGATAACCCCAGCTAATGGAGCGATGGTGGGTTTTTCAAAGATGGTGCGGAGAGGCACTGAAAGTTCAAAGACTTCGCGTAGGCGGCGACAAATTTTGTGGCCAAGAGTGGGTGGCTGCCAACTGAAATGAACTATCATGGAATGTCAAAGTGGTCCACTTTTTAAACATCTCCCCAGGTTTTACTCCTAGTTCTTCAAAGATGGCGATCCAGAGCGGCCAAGACCCTTATTCGGTGGTTGTGGATGTAAGCCTTTGTAAGGTTTCCAGTCGATTATACCAATACTAAGTATAGTAGATGCACAAGGGGTATCTTTTTGAGGATACTCACGCCTGTGGATGTTGGTAAAAAGAACGAGTCTGATTCTAGCTTCGAGTATGGTGGCGTTGGGATATGCCTCCGCCTTGGCCGGCCGTTTTCTTTTCCTGTGCAAATCAGGATCTCCTGATACCCTACCGGCTTGGCTTTCGACGTCAGGCAAAAATCCCTCACTGATTCCATATAATGGTGAATCCACCCTTAAAAACTTTACGAGGCAGACAACACGTGAAAATGTCGATTTGCTATGACATGGCCTAAGCATTGCCGGGATCTTCAAAATCTTTGAGTTGAATGGGGCCCTGGCTAAGAGTTTCTGGGAACTCCTTCAGTAAGTGATCCTCAATGGTTCTGGCTTGGTCGACTAAAACGGGGTGATCAAAAACGAGATGTAAGGACAGATTGAGTTGAACCTGCTGATTCAACCGGGCGATCAGTTGGGTGGCCAAGAGGGAATGTCCTCCAAGTTCGAAAAAGTTGTCGTGGATGCTCACCTTTTCTAGGTGTAAGACCTCCTGCCAGACGGTTGCGACAAGGTCTTCCATGGGGGTGCGGGGGGGCGTGAAGGTGGCGGCTTGCATGCGGTGTGTTGGGTCTGGAGCAGGTAACGACTTTCGGTCCACTTTGCCATTGGGGGTCAGCGGCAGTTCTTCCAGGACCACGAACGCCGAGGGCAACATGTAGGCCGGGAGCCGCTTTTGGAGATAAGACCGCAGATCACTCGGTGAAGCCTGCCCCACGAAATAGGCCGCCAGTTGTTTCTCCCCTGGGCGATCTTCTCGACAAAGGACTACCGTGGCGCGTACTTCAGTATGGGTTTGAAGTTGTTTCTCAATCTCACCTAATTCAATCCGATAACCGCGGAGTTTGATTTGATGATCGGTACGGCCCACGGATACGACGTTGCCATCGGGAAGATAGCGGCCCAGATCGCCGGTTTTAAAGAGGCGTTCCCCGCCGCGAATATTCAAGGGATTAGGCAAAAATCGTTCGGCTGTCAAATCCGGTCGGTTCACATAGCCTCGCGCCAGCCCTTCGCCGGCTATATATATTTCTCCAGTGACTCCTATTGGCACCGGCTGCAATTGATAATCCAACACATGGATTCTAGTATTGGAAATGGGACGGCCGATGGGAACCGACTCTCGCATCCCCTGATGGTCATCAGGGAGAACGTCATGAATTGTCGTGGTGATCGTGGCTTCCGTAACCCCATAGGCATTGCAACAATGTACGGCAGAAGTGTTGATGGAATTTTGCCAGGTCGCGAGGTGTTCCGGCAAAACCGTTTCGCTTCCTACTACGACCCATCGAACGGCCGGCGGAATGGGCTGGGAATACTGTGCCGCGGTCGCCATCCACTCATGCCAATAGGAAGCAGGCAAATTAAGTAATGAAACCTCATGACGTGCCACAAAATGTAAAAATTCATTGACCGAGGTCAACGCGTGCTCCGAGCGAAGTACGACGGTGGCACCAAATGCGAGTGAGGAAAACAATTCTTCGGCCGCGACATCAAAGGTTAAGCTGGCAAACTGGAGGACTCGATCTCTCGGTGCGATCTGATAGTGACTCGACACGGCGTATGCGTGGTTGACTAGAGCGTAATGGGGCACCATGACCCCTTTGGGGGTTCCAGTGGAACCGGAGGTGTACATGGTGTATGCGATAGATTGGGAGTGGGCTGTGCTCGAATTCCGACCAAATTCGGAGCGTGTCCTGAATTCCCGCTTGTGGGGAAGGACAATCATAACCCATCCCGAATATGGGGCAGGACCATTTTGACCGCCAGACGCATAGAGTTGATTCCCTAGATTTTGTTCACTCAACACCGTCCGAACCTGGGAATGCTTAAGGATCCAGGCAAGGCGTTCTTGCGGACCATTTGGATCTAAAGGGAGATAGGACGCTCCGGCTTTGAGGATTCCCAAAAGAGCCATGATCATATCCATGGACCGTTTAAAATGCACTCCCACAAGCGTTTCATTTCCCATGTGGTGTTGCCGTAAATGATCCGCAACGTGATCCGCTCGCTGATTTAAAACCTCATAGGTTAGCTGTTGATCTTCATCAACGACCGCAATGGCATCGGGGGTCCTAGCCACTTGGGCTTCGAAGAGCTGATGGATGCAGACCTCGCTGGGAGAGGGCGTGGAGGTGTTATTCCACTCGACCAGTTGTTGGTGCCGTTCGGCCTCCGTTAACATCGGAACCGAGAGAACCGTCTGATCTGGGTTAGTCATGAGGCCCTCGAGCAGGGTGTGAAAATGGCCGATGAGTCGCGTGATGCTCGCCTCAGTAAACAGGTCGGTACTATATTCTACGGTGGCGCGGAGGCCGTCCTCCTCCACCACCAAGGCCAGGCTGAGATCAAATTTGGCGATGGCGGTGGGTACCGCCATACGCTCACTCGTGAGGCCCGTTAACGTCCACGTCCGTGCTGGCTGCTGGTCGAGTTGGAACATGACTTGAAAGAGGGGATGGCGACTGGGATCGCGCTCGGGCTGCAACACTTCCACGAGTTTTTCAAACGGCAGATCTTGATGCCGATAGGCCTCCAAACAAGTCGCTCGTACTTGGTGGAGGAGCTGGCGAAAGCTCACGGCGGGAGTCAGCCGGGTCCGTAACACCAACGTATTGACAAAAAAGCCAATCAACCCTTCGATCTCCTGCCGGGTGCGATTGGCAATGGGAGTACCCACCACCAGGTCCCGCTCGCCCGAGTAACGCGCCAGGAGCACCTGAAAGACGGCCAAGCCCGTCATAAACGCGGTCACCGCTTCCTGTTGACTGATGGCTTTAAGCTGGTGCGTCACTGAGGCCGGGAGCGTGAACGACTGCTGGGCGCCGCGATAGGAGGGTTTGGCCGGTCGTGCCCAGTCCGTCGGCAAGGCGATCGAAGCGGGGGCTTCGCTCAACTGTTTCTGCCAATAGGCCAGTTGTTGGGCCAGGATCTCCCCTTGCAGCCACTGGCGTTGCCACACCGCGTAGTCGGCATACTGCACGGGGAGAGGTGGCAGGTCCGCTGGCCTACCGGTGACGCGGGCCTCGTAAAGGCGACTGAACTCCTTCCATAGCACCCCCATGGACCAGCGGTCGGCAATGATATGGTGGAGGGTGAGGAGGAGGACGGCGTCGTGGGCCGACAGGCGTACTAGGTTGACTCGGAATAGAGGCCCGTGCTCCAGATCAAAGGGACGGGCCGTTTCCTCGGCTATGATCGCCTCAAGCGGCGAGTTCGGGGCATCGCCGGCAGTGGCGATCAAGTCGGTGACCGTGAACGGCAACTGGAATTCTTCAGCCAGCGATTGGATGTGTTGCCGGGCCTGGTCGTCCAGGGGGGGAAAGATGGTCCGGAGGGCTTCCTGGCGCGCCACCAAATCTGTCAGGGCGCCCTGAAAGGCCTCGAGGTGCAGTGCTCCGCGCAGACGCCAGACGGCAGGAATATTGTAGACGGCACTGTGTGGTTGCCATTGGTCTAAAAACCACAAGCGCTGCTGAGCAAAGGAAAGCGGAAGCGGGCCCTCGTGCGGCTGGCGACAGAGCGGCGGGGCGTGAACCGCGTCCATGGGGCTCGTCTGGGTTTCGAGGGTCTTCGCCAATTGCGCAATGGTCGGCCCATCAAACAGCGTGCGAAGGGAAACCTCGGTGGTCGTGAGCGTGCGCACGCGCGCGAGGACTTGGGTGGCTAAGAGCGAATGGCCGCCGAGCTCGAAGAAGTTGTCGTGGATGCCCACGTGGGGCACCTTCAACAGCTCCTGCCAAATGGTGGCCAGCTGTGTTTCGAGTGAAGTTCGCGGGGGCACATACGTCTGGTCCGGACTACGATCCGCTCCGCTGGGGGCGGGCAAGGCGGCTTTGTCCCTTTTCCCGTTGGGCATGAGCGGCAACTCCTCCAGGACCACGAACGTCGCTGGCAGCATGTAAGCGGGCAGGTGGGCCTTCAAGGCGGCTCGGACCGTGGGGAGGTCGAAGGCCGCTGGCGCAGAGGGCACGACATAGGCGACGAGCTGAGGCTCGGCAGCCGCCTCGGCTCGACAGAGGACTACGGCTTCCTGGATCGTCGGTTGCTGGGTCAGCACCGCTTCAATTTCGGTCAACTCAATGCGAAAGCCGCGGAGTTTGACCTGTGCATCGGCGCGCCCGACAAAATGCAGGACGCCCTCGGCGCGATAGCGCATCAGATCGCCGGTCCGGTACAGCCGGGCCCCGGGCACCGAGCCGAACGGATCGGGTTGAAACTTGGTGGCGGTGAGTCCCGGACTCTTCAGATACCCGCGCGCAATTCCTCGTCCGCCCAGCAGACATTCTCCCGTCACGCCAATCGGCACGGGGTGGCCAGCCGGGTCGACGACATAGGCCTGGACATGGGGAATAACCCGGCCCAGCGGGACGTCGGCATGCGGCGTGGGCCCCGGCGAAGTAGGGGGCAGGAGGCGCTGGGTCAGGGCGACAATGGTCCCTTCCGTCGGCCCGTAGGTATTGAGGAGCTGGATGGGATCCCCTCCTAGCTGGTGCCATTGAGCCAGCCGGTCGGCCCGGGCCTGTTCCCCGCCGATGATGAGGAGGCGAATGGCGGCGGGCCACCGCCGCCCATCTTCTGCCAGGTGCGCCACTAATTCATGCCAGACGGCGGTGGGCAGATCGAGGACGGTCAGTTGCATGGTCTCGCTGTAAGTGAGCATGCCTCCCCATGAATCCAGCAGCGTGTCGGGCCGCAAGACCAACGTGCCGCCCCTGGTCAAACAGGGAAAGATTTCTTCGGCACTGGCGTCGAAGTTGATCGAGGCAAATTGGAGGACGCGATCGGGTGGACCGAAGGCCAAGTCGTGGCCGGCCGTCTCCACGTAGTTGCTGAGCGCGCCATGGGGAATCATCACGCCTTTGGGGTGGCCCGTCGAGCCGGAGGTATAGATCAGATACGCCAGATGTGCCGCGGTAACCGTGGCAGGCAGATTCGTCACGGCTTCGCAGGCAATGGTGGGCTGGTCTCGATCGAGTGCCACGAGGGTGAGCCCATGGCGTGACGGAAGCGACTGATAGGTGTCCTCCGTAGAGACAAGCACCTCGATAGCCGCATCCTGGAGCAGGAAGGCCAGCCGGGCGATGGGATAGGTGGGATCCAGCGGGACATAGGCCCCGCCGGCCTTGAGTATCCCCCACAGGCCGATCAGTAAATCCATCGAGCGTTCCAAGCAGAGCCCGACCCGCGTGTCGGGTCCCACGCCTTGCCGCTGAAGGTGGTGGGCCAGCTGATTGGCTTTGGCATTCAGGGCGGCGTAGGAGAGCTGGGCCTCCCCGCAAACCAGGGCAATCGCCTCTGGGGTCTGGTTCACCTGCTGTTCAAACCGGTGCACGATGGTGACAGAAGAGGGCGGACAGTTCTCGGGCGTATTCCATTCAATCAGCAGTTGCTGGCGTTCTGGGGCCGTTAAGAGTGGAAGGTCCAGGACGCGTTGGCCGGGGTCGGCCACAAGACTGGTCAACAGGGTTTCAAAGTGCCCAATCATCCGCTTGATGGTCGAGGCTTCGAACAGGTCGGTGTTATATTCCACTTTTCCGTGCAAGCATTCCGTTTTCTCCCACATAGACATAGCAATATCCACCATTGCACCAGTCTTTTCGCTACCGATTGGGGTCACCTCTAGCCCTGGGAGGGTCAGAGCAGCGGGCGGGAGATTTTGAAGGACCAACAGCACTTGAAATAGAGGCGGGTAGCTCGGGTTGCGGGCGATTTTTAAGTGTCCGAGTAATTGCTCAAAAGGTACGAGTTGGTGGCGATAGGCATCGAGGCTAATCTCACGGACTTGTTGGAGGACCTCTCGAAACGTGAGGGAGGTCGAGAAGCGCGTTCGCAGCACGAGGGTATTAAGAAATAACCCCACGGCATTTTCCAGTTCAGGCTGGGTGCGTCCGGCGATTGGGGAGCCCACCACCACATCCGATTGTCGGGTATAGCGGTGGAGTAAGGTTTGAAAGGCCGCCAACAGCGTCATAAACAGCGTACACCTCTCTTGCCGACTAACCATCTGTAGGGCGGTCGTTAACTTCGCCGGGAGGCTGAAGCGGGCTGTCGTGCCATGTTGCGTTTGAATCGAGGGGCGCGGGTGATCAGTGGGTAAACATAAAATGGGGGCGCCAGCCAGCTGGGATTCCCAAAAGCGCAATTCCTGTTCGAGCCGTTGGCCTTGTAACCATTGTCGTTGCCAGACTGCATAGTCGGCGTACTGGATGGGCAGAGCAGGGAACTCCACAGGCGTTCCTTGGCAGAAGGCCCGATAGCTAAGCCCGAGTTCACGGAGGAGAATGCCGCTGGACCATCCGTCTGAAATAATATGGTGCAGAGTGAGAAAGAACACGTGGTCTTGGTCACTGAGGGGGAGAAGACTGGCGCGCAAGAGGGGGCCGACAGTCAGATCAAACGGAAGGGACGCTTCGAGGTGCATATATTGTTGAATGGCAAGTTCGAGCAAATCCTTGGATGAAGGGGGGGCAGGCAATCGAGACAGGGGCACGGTGAGAGAAGGGACGATGACTTGAGTCGGAGTGCCATCGATTTCTGTGAAGATTGTTCTTAAGGATTCATGGCGGGCGACGAGAGCATTGAGACTCTGCTCTAAGGCCCAAGCGTTTAATGCACCCCGCAGGCGGAAGGTTGCAGGCCTCAAATAGGCGGTACTCTCGGGCTCTAACTTGGCCAAAAACCAGAAGCGTTCTTGAGCAAAGGAGAGTGGAGTCTGAGCATGTATTGGTCTTTTGGGGATGGAAGACCGTGTTTGTGCCATTATTTAATACCCTTTATGATCGACCAATCTAATCTGTGACCAATTCGGGATTAAAGTATAGGTTTGAGATGATTGGTCATTTGTTCATCGGTCAGTAATGTCGTTGGGAATCTGTGTTTCAAGAACCTGAGCTAATTCAGCAATGGTCGGCTTGTCAAAAATTGTACGAAGAGGAACTGAAAATTCCAGGATTTCACGGAGACGTGCGACACATGTTGTCGCCAACAAGGAATGGCCGCCCAACTGAAAAAAATTATCTTGGATGCCAATACGGTTATTACCTAAGATTTCCTGCCACACCTCGACCAAAAGTTCTTCTAGTGCCGTAGTTGGGGGCACATAGGGATTCCTTTGAGGACGGATGTTGGTGGCAGGGGCTGGGAGCTTTTGATGGTCAATTTTTCCGGTCGGCGTCAGGGGAATGGCCTCTAAGATGACCCAGAACGAAGGGACCATATAGTAAGGCAGGCGTTCAACCAGAAATTGAATGAGTTGGTTCTGATCCAATGGTTGAGTGGGGGAAGAGGGTATGACATAGGCCACCAGGTGAGCCTGGTTGTTTGCCTCATGCACAATTACGACAGCTTGCTTGATGTCCGCATGTTGTTTCAACACAACGGCTATTTCTCCTGTCTCGATGCGATAGCCTCTTAATTTTTTTTGCTGGTCCATTCTCCCTAAAAATTCTATGTTGCCGGTCGTACGAAAACGTACGACATCCCCTGTCCGGTAGAGACGTGTTCCGCCCGCAGGGCCAAAAGGATTGGGGAGAAAACGTTCGGCAGTCAAATCGGGACGGCTAATATAATTTCGTGCTACCCCTATCCCTTCTATAAACAACTCCCCAGCCACCCCCAACGGGACTGGTTGGAGCCACTTGTCCAACACGTAAACCTGATGATTGGCAATCGGGTATCCGATAGAAGGCCGTACAGGCCAGCTCTTGCTTGGACCCGTTAGGGTCGCAGCGGTGCAGACATGGGTTTCAGTTGGGCCATAGTGGTTGTGAAGGTTGCACGACGGAAGGTTAGCAAGGAATCCCCTCAGGACTGGAGTGATTTGGAGAGATTCGCCGGCCGTTATAACCTCCTGGATTTCACTCGGAAATAATTCGCAGGTTTGAGCCACTTCTGCCAGTTGATGCAGAGCGACGACGGGAATGAACAGGCGTTCTATACGAGCGGAAATGAGTAGGTTGATGAGTTCAAGGGGCTCCTGACGCAGAATGTCGCTTACTAAGACGAGGGTGCCGCCGCCTGCCAAAGTAGAGAATATTTCTTGTGCGGATACATCGAAATTTAGAGAAGTGAATTGCAGGGTTCGGGCATCTCGTGGTGCCATGGTCTGTTGAGCTTGCCAGGTTATGAGGTTAACAAGGGCCTGATGTGGCATGGCCACACCCTTTGGCTGACCGGTCGAACCAGAGGTATACATGACATAGGCGAGATTAGCGGGATTGGTAGAGGTGGGCTCCGGTTGTGCCTTTGTTTCCTGGCCAAAGGGAAGGACGTCTTCTATCCAAACTCGAGAGGATGGACATTCGGCAAACAGGGGTTGGAACTGTTTTTGGGTCACGAGCACGGTGACCTCGGCATTGGTCAGCATGAATGTGAGACGGGATTGGGGGTATGTAGGATCAAGTGGGACATAGGCCCCTCCCGCTTTCAACACGGCCAACATCGAAATCACCATGTCTATGGATCGTTCAATGCAGATGCCCACAGGGCGGTCAAGTCCAACGCCGAGTTGCTGAAGGTGTCTTGCTAGGGCATTGGCTTGGTGATGGAGTTGAGCATAGGTAATCGCCTGGTCTTCGAACACGACCGCAATGGCATCAGGTGTGAGACGCGTTTGTGCTTCAACTAAGTGATGAATGCACTCATTGGGAGGCAACTCCTGGTGGGTTGCATTCCAGTCGTGAACTTGTTGATGGATTTCAGCCTCAGGGACGAAGGAAATCCGGCTGACGGGCTGTTGAGCGTTTGCGATCAACTGTTCCAAAAGGTTTTCATAATGTTTCACAAATCTAGCCATCATTGAGTCCGAATACAATTCTTGGGAAAAGTAGATAAAACCCTGGATGCCGGACTTGTTTTGGTCGCAAACGATGTGCAGATCAAAATTCGCTGTTCGTCGTTTTACCAGGAATGGGTCTGTGAAAATACCGGGAAAGGATAAATGAAGGTCAGCTGCTTGTCGCAATTGAAACAGCATTTGGACGATGGGATAGCGACTGGGATCGCGCATCGGCTTAAGAACTTCGACTAATTTTTCAAAAGGTACATCCTGATGGCGGTAGGCCTCCAGACATGTGGTTCGCACTCGGTCGAGAACCTCCAAAAATGTGAGTTGGGGATTTAGCTGTGTCCGCAAAACCAATGTGTTGACCAAAAATCCAATAAGCGGCTCCAGGTCCTTGTGCGTACGGCCCTCGATGGGGGTGCCGACCAGAATATCCCATTGGTCTGTATAGCGTGATAGCAAAATTTTGAAAACGGCCAACAATCCCATAAACAAAGTCATACCTTGTGGCCGTATCAGTTGTTTGAGTTTGACGAGAACCTGAGGGGTCAGGGTAAAGGTCTGATACGATCTGGGGCCAGATGAGTCGGTAGGCCTGGGAGAATCAGTCGGTAGCTCTAAAACGAGTGGAGCATCGTGCAGTCGTTCATTCCAGTATGTTATTTGCGAGGCCATTTTTTGCGCTGTGATCTGGGATTGTTGCCAAAAGGCATAATCTTGGTATTGGACAGACAGTGGAGGACAGGCGTTGGGCAACTTCACCAATGAGGCTGCATAATATTGACTGAGTTCTTGACAGAATATTTGTAATGACCTCCCATCAAATACGATATGGTGGATTGTAAAAACCAGCACATGATCTTGGGGACCACATTTCAAGAGTGTGAATCGAAGGGGAGGCCTCTCTGTCAGATTAAATGGCTTCAGCTGTTCTTTAGTCAGAAAGGCATCAATTTCCTTTTCAAGACCGGTATGGAAAAAGCAAGAAAAATCTTTTTCAGGCAGATGTATGGGTTTGATCGGCTCCACTACCTGGACGGGTTGTCCATCAATTTCTTGAAAAATGGTCCGAAGGGACTCATGGCGTTCCAACAAAATATGAAGACTGCACGTCAGTGCCTGAGTATCTAATGGCCCTTTTAATCGCCAAGCTCGAGAAATATTGTATTCTGGGCTTTGAGGATTGTATTGGTAAAGAAACCACAGGCGTTGTTGAGCAAACGAAAGTGGAGCCAGAATGTTTTGGGGTTTTTGGGGAATGGATGAAGCTGCCTGTGCCATCAGGTCAATACACCGGTCTATCCTCTATGGTCAGGATTGTCCATGGTCACTATCCTAAATAATTTTTAAACGGGGCATTAGGGTCGACATACACATTGAGACATGCGGGAATTCCGGATTCCAGTGCCCGATGTAACGCTGGTTGAATTTGCTCCGGTTGATCGATTGATTCCGCATAGCCCCCACAGGCCTCCATGATTTTTTCATACTGAAGTCTCGGTTGAAACATGGCCGCAGCTTCGTGATCTGCAGGATACAGGTCACGGTGAACGCTGGTAGCACACCCACCATCATTATTGACGATCACGACGATGATCGGAATTTTATGGCGAACGGCGGTTTCCATTTCCATAGCCGCTATACCAAACGCCATGTCTCCCGTTACTACGACCACTAGGCGGTCGGGGGCACTCAGTTTTGCGCCAATACCAAATGGAATGCCAACTCCCATACATCCATTTGATCCGGCAGTAAACCGGCTGGCTGGTTCATAGGAAAGAAGCACTTCTTGCGCAGCGGCCATCGCATCTCTTCCATCCAATACACAAATGGCATCTCGTGGGAGAAAATCTCGTATCTCTTTCATGAGACGATGGGGAGATATCGGAATAGTCGAGATGTTGATCTTTTTTTCTAAAAGGGTTTGTTGTTTTGCACGGATAGTCCTCAGGTATTCAAGCCAGGTTCCTCCCTTATTGATATTCTTCGGCAGTGAGGGCTGCACTCTTTGCATAGCATCGAGTAGTTGTGTAAGGACGTCTTGAATATCTCCCTTGAGGCCAAGGAATCGTGGGGTTTTATTCGCTAACTCTTCTTGGGCAATATCAATGTGAATGACATTGGCTTCCCTGGAAAACTGTTTTCCAAATCGAAATGTCCAGTTGAGTCGTGCCCCAATGACGAGAATGGTGTCTGCGTTGTTTTGGACTACGTCGCGTGCGTTATTGAAGCACAATGGATGATCATCGGGGAGATAACCCCTCCCCATGGGGGAGGTGATAAAGGGAAGTCGATAGGTCTCAATCAAAGAACGGACGTCTTCTAGAGATTTCGTCCATCGGAGTCCTTTGCCAAGGATGACTCCTGTTCGTTGGGAATGTCGTAACAGGTGGGCAGCCTTTTCAATTTTTGAAACCTCGGGCGGGCAGGGAACTTGAGATTGAAAGGTCCCCTGGACGGTTGAATGACACAAAACTCTTGATTTTAATGCGCATTCCGGGATTTCAAGGTAGACCGGGCCTGGACGATCTGAGGAAGCTATTTGAAAGCCATGAGTCAGGGTGGCCCCAATGTTTTTGGAGGATGGTACTTGCGCCGACCATTTGGTAATTGAATGAAAAACAGGCACTCCCTCGAATGCTTGGAATGCTTTTGGGGAGTTGAGGGAGGAGGGTAAAACCCCTGGTAATCCGGCAATTACCAGGACGGGCCAACAATTATCCCACGCCACTAAGATACCTGTCGCCGCATTGGTGATTGCGGGTCCGGCAGAGACCATGGCTACTGCAACTATCTGTCCTGCGCGATAGTTGTGGGCGGCCGCCATGAGAACGGCGGCTTGTTGGTGTCTGACTCCAATTGCTCTAATTCCAACCTGAGAACAGGCCGGAAGCGTTTCTCGAATGGCACCTCCAGATAGACAGTAGACATGAGTAATGCCTAGCGTTTTGAGTGTCTGGGCAACAGATTGGTGGCCATTCACAAATAAGAGACCTACTCATATCAAAAGAGTGATTAGGTTTCCCTGCAAAATTCAGCCAGGGATTTTGAATCGACATTTGCCATAAGATATTGATGAAGTTCTTCAATTGTCGGATTTTCAAAAATTGTCACGGCATCCAGAGGAAGGGAGTCGGAAAGCCCCTGTAGTCGGTTAGCGATTTGAGTGGCCAGGATTGAATCGCCACCCAGCATAAAGAAGCTGTCGTCTTTATTCATGTCACTTACTTTTAGATACTGTTGAAAGAGGGTAAGAAGAAATCCTTCTAATTTTTCAGAAAGGTGTTCGGGTGTGGCCTCAGAGGAGCCCATCAGTTGTTTGGATAGGTGAAGTCGTTGAATCTTTCCCGTTGGACCCTTAGGAATGTCTTCGACAAAGAATGTTTTTTTAGGCATTTTGAATTGTGCAAGCCGGGTGGACATCCATCGCCGCAACTCCGGTTCGGTGAGCTTGGCTCCCGGTTTCAGAACAACGGCAGCGGCAACTTCTTCTCCCAACGTGGAATGGGGAATGGCAAACGTCACCGCTTGGCGTAGATGAGGATGTTGCAACAACACCTGATCGATTTCTAAAGGTGCAATTTTTTCTCCGCCTCGATTTATTTGTTCTTTTAATCGTCCCGTGAGAAACAGATAGCCGTCGTTATCGAAATACCCCTGGTCGCCGGTACGAAACCATCCGTTAGTAAATGACTGTTCATTAGCAGTGGGATTTTTATTATAGCCTGACATCACATTTGGTCCACGAATGACCACTTCGCCAATTTCTCCAATTGGTAATGGTTCCCCTGTTTCGGACACAATTTGAATTTCTGGGCCTGCCGCTATACCGACTGAGCCAGGTTTTCTGGTATGAGGAGGAAGGGCGTTACTGGCCATTTGATGGGCTGCTTCGGTCATGCCGTAGGCTTCAATAACTGGTACGCCAAAAAAATTTTCTAAGTCTTGCATGACTGTTGGTGCTAAAGACGCTGAAGATGATCGAATAAAACGGAGAGAGCCTGAAGAATTTTCTTTTGGGACCAGTTCGGCCTGGGATAAGATCGCTTGATGAATCGTTGGGACTGCCGTGTACCAGGTGGGATGAAAATCGTTCATCCAAGAAAACACTTGGGTGGGGGAAAAGGTTGGCGGACAAACCACACTTCCTCCGCTTCCCAGTGAGGATAAAAGGGCACCCACCAAGCCATGAATATGAAAAAGTGGCATGAGGTTAAGGCAACAATCTTGAGTGGTAAGGGCTAAACTCCCTTGGAGATGTTTAATCGAGGCACATAAATTATGTTGAGTCAGAGGGACTTGTTTGGGGCGGGCGGTAGTGCCCGAAGTATGGAGTATGAGTGCGATATCATCTGGATTGGGGAAATCATTCGAAATGGAGGCTCTACCTGTTTTACCTTCAATCGAGACGCAACCGGCTGGTTGGTCGGGTTGGGCCACGAGCTCTAAAACTGGGATGTTCCTGGAATGTGCCACGTCCCGTGCAGGGGATTGGAGCGTAGAGGTAATCAACAGTGCTGAGGCTTCCAGGTCATCAAGGTAAAAAGCCAATTCATCCTTTTGATAGCTGGGGTTCAGGGGGGCGCTTGTGGCATAGGTGGCGCATGCCAAAAAAGCCATGGCGAGTTCCGGGCCGTTTGGGCCAAGAATCGCAATCCGGGCTGTGGGTCCTAGTCCAAAGTCCTGCAATGTTTTCCCTCGTTCAAAAAGTTGCTCCAGGAATTCTGCGTGGGTGAGGGATCTTCTGTTAGGAGCATGTATCGCGGGCTTCTGAGCGTGGTGCTGAGCCCAAAATGAAAAATAGCCGGCTAAATGATGACACTTCAAAATGGATGTTTCCTCAAACATACGCTCATTTCCTGTGGGAAAACTAAAAGTAGAATGGAACAGGAGCCGACGGTATCGTGTCGATAGCCATACTTCTTCGTCTTATGAAGACCAGGAAGTATGGAATGCTGCAAGGGGACGACTTTGTTCCGTGGATATCGGAAGCGTGAAATCGGTAAAAATTTTTATTCTAGAATAACCAAATGTCCGGTACCAGATAGGGTATCGAGCTGAAGATCAGCGACACATCGAACTTTGACATAATTAAGGGTTAAAGTACCTTCTATATGGACCGGTCCTGTGGCTTGCGCAAAATCTGCCTGACTCCAATCACTTTTTTCGGTATCTAATCGTACGCCTAACTCGGTGCCACCCCTGGTGCCGGTAAATTTAATATGGACATAGCCGCGGTCAATCGCCGCTTTAAATCCCTCAGCGGTTTTTTCTGGACGTAGGCCAACTTCTACAGGATGATCGCCTGTGGCAAGCTTGGTAACTAACTCATCCGGTTTGGGCGGCTCCGTGCTGGGAGGTGGGGGCGGGGGAGGTGGATTTTCGGCTTGTTGTCTGGCCACTTCCTCCATATGTTTGCGGAGACTGAGTGGGCGCATATCCGTCCAGACTTCATTGATGTAGGCTAAACATTCTGCTTTAGGGCCAGAGGGTCCGCGATCCTCCCATCCTAAAGGGTTTTCCCGGTCTACCGGCCAAATGGAATATTGTTCTTCATGGTTCACCACCACCTTATAGGTCGTGGTATCCTCTTCTTCATCATCAAATGCCATTGATGCCTCCTAGAAAAAAATACGATACACATTTCACCAGTTTCTCGCCTCAGAAAATTTTCCTCGAATTGAGATGTGGATCATTAAGGGAAAATTTGCATGGGATTTCGAATATTTTATGATATTTTTTTTGTTATGCCAAAATTTTAGAAAAATTTCTTAATACCGCTCCAAGGGTGATTGAACTCACCTAGAAATGACTGTAAAGAGGGACTCGTTACAAACGCTAGCGGCCAGAATTCCAGGATTATCTTATGGTTCATAGTTTCCCTGGTATACGGCCCATTAAAATGAAGATTTATTGCTCTCCACTGTCCACACTTCAAATTTTGAAGACGAGTTTACGGTTGTTTGAGATTTTTCAAGAGTGACTTGATCCTTCTGAACCTGATTTCCTGTATTAGGGGTAGATTTGGGAAGGAAATATGGCCCGAAGATGATCAGCCCAAAAATGATCGGGCCAACAATCGGAATTCTAGTTGGACAGCACGGGACATCATTCGATCTCAGGAATTGGGATCCCTTTCGAGAGTTTCGTCTGCGGCAATAGTCTTTGTAGGGCATATTATTGAGTCTATGGAAATCAATACCTGCTTATGGTATTTGCCATCAAATCTTCATCTGTGATTATTATCGGTTTCCCCATGACAAATTTTGAGATCACGTGATGTTGCTGATTATTCTTGATGATTGTTGCCGGTTCCTCTCTTGCTGGCGTTATTCTTCCAAAGTTGAAATGTCTCCGGGATCTTGTCCAAGTTCTTTGGCTTTCAACACGCGGCGCATGATTTTCCCGGAGCGGGTTTTAGGGAGTGACGACACGATATCAATTTCCCGAGGGGTTGCGATTTTACCCAATTCTTGTTGAACATGGTTTTTTAATTCTTTGATGAGTTCTGGTGATTCGGTCTGTCCTTGCTTCAGAATGACAAAAGCTTTGATCATTTCGCCTGCCGTTTTATGTGGTTTGCCAATCACGGCTGCTTCAACTACAGCCTCATGACCTACTAAGGCACTTTCCACTTCGGCGGTACCTATTCGATTCCCGGCGACTTTAACCACATCGTCAGCTCGCCCCATGAACCACATGTATCCATCTTCGTCCTTGTGGCACACATCTCCGGCCGTATAGACCCCTGGAATCGTATTCCAATAGAGCAGGTAGCGTTCGGGTTCTTTGTAAATGGTGCGCATCATTGAAGGCCACGGTTTCTTGATGACGGCAAAACCTCCGCCGTGGGGGATGCTATTGCCTTCGCGATCGGTCACATCTGCCTCAATTCCTAAAAATGGTCGAGTGGCCGAACCAGGCTTGAGATCCACGCAAGGTAGAGGAGTAATCATGATCATTCCGGTCTCCGTTTGCCACCAGGTATCCATGATAGGTTTGGTTCCACCGGTGACACGATGGAACCATTCCCAGGCTTCCGGGTTAATGGGCTCACCGACAGACCCTAAAATCTTAAGAGACGAGAGATCATATTTGGCTGGCCATGCTTCGCCATACTTCATGAGCAGACGAATGGCTGTGGGGGTCGTATAGAAAATTGAAACGCCATAATGTTCGATGAGATCCCACCAACGTCCAGGATTAGGATAATCCGGTTTTCCTTCGGCAGTGAGAATTGTGGCGCCATTGAGGAGCGGGCCATAAACGATATAGCTATGCCCGGTAACCCAGCCTGGATCGGCCACACAGAAGTATACATCTTCTTCTTTAAGATCAAACACATATTTTGTTGTCAGGTAGGTTCCAACCATATACCCGCCATGGACATGCAATACTCCTTTGGGTTTGCCGGTTGTTCCAGAGGTATACAAAATATAGAGAGGATCTTCAGAATCCAGAGGTTCGGCTTCACATTTGGAGGATTGATCTTTAATCCACTCCTCCCAATCTATTTCCAATGACTCCTTGAGGTGAAGGTTCCCAGGTTCCCGCCGCACCACAATCACTTTTTCAACTGTCGGGCAGTTGACCATGGCTTCATCTACAATAGATTTAATGGGAATTGTTTTATTCCGGTCATAGCCGACATCGGCCGTAATCACGACCTTTGATTCACAATCATGAATACGAGTTTGCAGAGCCGGAGCGCTGAAACCGGAATAGACGACTGAGTGGATGACGCCAATGCGCGCACAGGCCAACATGGCGACGATTTGTTCCGGAATTTTGGGAAGATAAATCGTGACCCGATCCCCCTTTTGAAGCCCGAGGCTTTTGAGGGCATTCGCACATTTGTTGACCTGTCGATACAGTTCAGCATAGGTGAAAATTCGTTCTTCTCCTTTTTCGCCAACCCAAATCACCGCGACTTTGTTCCGCCTCCATGTTTGAATATGGCGATCCAGGCAGTTATAGGAAATGTTGCAGGTTCCCCCAAGGAACCATTTGGCCCAGGGATAATTCCACTCCAGGACTTTCTCCCATGGAGAAAACCAATGAAGCTCCTTGGCAACGCCATCCCAAAATTTTTCGGGGTCGGCAATAGAGGCTTTGTAGGCCGCATCATAATCTTGAACATGGGCGTGGGCTTTCACCTCAGGGGGTGAGGGAATCACTCGGGTTGATCGTTGGAGAGTTTCAATATTCTCACTCATGTTCGTAGCTCCTTCTCGTGGCTATTATGTATTAATTATGTTTTATTGCTTTCCCGCATAGGTATATCGTAGCCCCATTATGCGGTCATTGGCTGCTACCTTCAAGGGGGCAAAGCAAAGGGCGGATTTGGAAAGAAAAAAATGGTGAATATCAGATTACTTCAGGAGGGAATACCATTCAATTTGGTCGAAGAAATTTTCAGAATGATTTAGGAGCTAATTTAATGTTGAGCCCGTTGCTGTTAGCTGAGATTGCAATTGCCCAAATTTGGCGGCGTAATCGGCTTGGCTTCGACGGATGACCTCATGAGCTTCATCGCGTCCGTAGACATGGGTTATTTCGCAATTCTTTTTTTGAGATCCTGGAGCATCTTTATACGTGAGAAAATAATGCATCAGCCGTTCCACGAATGACACAGGGCAATCTTTAATATCGGCCCATTGTTCATGCATGGCATCACCTTTTAAAATGGCCACAATTTTATCATCGGCTTCGTTTCCATCGATCATGCGCAGTCCGCCAATGGGAATGGCATCAAGCAGAATGTCTCCATGGGTGATGGTTTTCTCTGTCAGTACGCAAATATCCAAGGGGTCATGATCGCCGAGCAATTCCGAGCGGTTCGTTTGCTGGGCACTTAACTCCGCCACCTTCTGCCCACAGTATGTCTGAGGAATGAGGCCATAAAGAGTCGGGCATATATTAGAATAGCGTTGTGGACGATCGACGCGAAGGTGTCCGGATTTTTTGTCTAGCTCATACTTCACGGTGTCGGTCGGAACAATTTCAATATACACCGTAAGGCAATGTGGGGCCTCTGATCCGATTTCTACACCATGCCAGGGATGCGACTTACAGGGAAATCCCAAATTTTGCCATAAAGAGAAGAATTCTTGATCGGTCATTGTGTTATTTTTACTCCATCCCGTAGTAATTATCAGGCCGGTTCTTCCTATGTTTGTCGGCAAAGAATTGGATTGATATGAGCCGATGAGGTGAGTGGATGCGAAAAAAATTAAAGAAAAAATTTCTCAGGGGAAAACGGATAACAATTTCATGATTCTTCGAAGAATCTCTCAAAAAAGTGCAGGGCCGTGAATTGAGACCCCGGGTTAATCCAAGGGTTGGTGGTGAGGATGAAGCCAATCCAGGAATGTCTTGACGGGATTGAACGTTGTGCGCGGCACTTCGACGAAAAGGGTGATCCAATCAGCCATCCCTCCATTCCATAACCCCGGCCATTCTAAGGCTCTGAGGGGACGGCCTAAATAGGTTTTCTGGGAAATGAAACTGGTCGTGGGATCGCGGAAGGTCAAAAGGTTAAATGGCTGACCCTGAAAATCTCGAACGCCACACACCATATCGACGGGGTTGAAGTGGGTTGCGGAAGCGAAGAGCCTTTGTTGGGACTCTGATTCTGGATCTCCCTGAGATTGTTCGACTATCTGGCGTGACTGCGATCCATCGGCATGCTGCACCCAAAAAGGCCCACCCCCAGGATCGCCAGTATTAGGAACCATCCCGCATACCCGTATGGGTCGGTGAAGAAAGCCTGTGAGCCAATCAACTTTGCCTGTCCTATCCAAATCATCGTACGAGGACGGGATGGGTTGTTGAAGATGTTCCCGAAGATAGGCTTCTGCTTCTTGAAGAGCCGTGGACGGGTTCCACTCCAATTGTTGGCGGTGATGAAAAATTTCGTGTTGTTCCGTCAGTAAATATCCAATCAGCGCCATTCGCCAGTTCACAATTTCCTCTTTGTGGCCATCAGGAACCACATTGTCGATGTTAGAAATACACACGATATCGCCTTGAAAGTCATTGAGATTTTCAAGCAAGGCTCCGTGACCCCCAGGACGAAAAACTAATCGGCCTTCATTGTCTCGAAAGGGCTGGCCCTCAGCATCGAGCGCCACCGTATCAGTGGAGGGTTTCTGAATAGAGACCGTGAGGTCAACCTCCCTACAATTTTTGAAGACGTTGTGTCGGATACTTTCCAGATGGGCCTCAACCTGGGTTTGAAATTGAGCCGATACCGTCAAGTGGATTCGGATGGGGCCGGCTTGTTGAGCATAGATCCTGGCTTCCTGTACATGTTCCTCAAGGGCCGTACGAGTGCCATCTGGATATCGATGAAAAGGGAGTAGGGCTTTGGGGAGATGGGCATATCCCAACCCAGGCACATGCAAAAGAGCTCGGAATACTGTGGTTCTTTGGTCTCCCTGGTAGAGGTCACTGAAGTTTTTGCCTGCGGATTTCAACTCCTGCTGGAGATTGGCCACGAACGGAAACCGAAGGAGATGTTCCCAAGCCGTCATGATGCTCTTAGGCAAAGGCTGGTTGTCTGCTTGCGGTGTCCGGGAAGAAGAGGCCCCTTCTAGAAACTGAAGGAGGTCTTTAAACATTCGGGTGGCTGCCCCAGAGGCCGGTATAAATTTACTGACTCGTCCGGCAGCTTGTGCGAAGTGGAATCGCTTGTGATATTCCGCGATCTGTTGAGGAGAGAAGTCAAGAATACCATCCCCGAGGCGACAGGGACGCACAAGCTGGAGCGGAGACGTGCCTTGCCGCAAACGTATAACTTGTTCTTCAACCTGTAGGGGGGATAGGCCTCGTTGCTGTAATTCCTGTTGGTCAACCTGTGAAAGGGATAACAAGCGCGTTCTCCTGCTTGGATGCTGATTAACTTGAAAAACCCTCTGGTTCAGTCCGCGGGCGGCGGTGGCAAATTATCAGGACTTCGTCAATATTGTCGTCATCGGTCAAACCCGGCTTAAATTCCAGTTTTTTTTGAAAGTTGAGGGCAAGCGGAAAGAAAAAGCGATTATGGAAAGACATCGCCATTTCAAAATGCCGAAGGAGAAACCATGTGCCAATCCTACTCAATAAGGGGCTGCTCGGTTGCATGCCATAGGCAGCGCTACGTTGAACCTCAAATTTATGTTGGGCGATCAAGGCAAGAAGATCGTGTGGTTCATAGCGGCGAAAATGCCCGACAAGTGTATCAAATGAAGTCCAAGCAGCGGCATAGAGAGGGACGGAGAAGACCAGGGTTCCCCCGTCACCCAACAACTGGTTGAGTTTGGCAAATACGGCATGATCATCGGAAATATGCTCAATGACGTCGAAAAGGCAAATAAGATCGAAGGGGGTTTCTGGAATGGGGAGAGATTCAAAGTCTCCAACATGAATATGACCGCCTGCGTTTTGAAGATGGCGGCAAGCCTCTTCGCTCGTATCCACAAACACTGTGTTTCGAATAGGGAGCCGTGGACGAAGGCCGGGCCCAACTTCAAGGCGGCGAGGGGCCGTACGAGAGAGCTCAGAAAGAATTTCCCACGTATTAAAGTGTTCGGGGCCATAAAATTTGGAGTTGGCCCAGAGCCGTTGATAGAAATCTTGATTGATTTGGGCCATGCGATGCCGATCTTCTACCTGGACCTGCTGCATGGATTTCATGAGTGAACTCAACGGATGAAAGGGTTGACCTGATGGGTATAGGGGCCAGATGCGGGCGAGGCGCTACCCCAATATGAAAAGTATAATTGGATGCCAATTATCGCCAAATTCGCCATATAGACTTGCGGGGACCTTTTGTTAGGATAACGAAAAATGGAGAAATTGAAAATCTGTTGCCAAATATTCTTGGACCTGTTCAAAGGAAGCCATTAACATTTTTTGATGTGGGAGATACCCAATGAAAGTTTTCCAGTTGGCTGTCTGGGGTCTTGTAGGAATAACGCTCAGTGGATGCACATTGAAAGCCACAACCGATACGTCCACGGATGGAACGACTGAATTTTTGTCCTCCACTACCGGAGGGACCTGGTGGACCGAAGAAGGTTTGATAAAACCGGGGCATCATGCCGGGGCGTTTGTCGCCGTAAATTACGATAATCTGCTGCAGGATATGGCCAAGGGAGAAGGTGAGTATATATCGGCATTTGGGAGTCTACTCAATATCCAACCCGAGCAGCAGCAGGTATTTGTTAATCGTTTACAACAACGCTATCAAGATCTCTCCAGTTTCAAGGTTGGTCAAGATCGCATGACAGTGAAACAATTTCTTCATGAAGTCGGTTCCGCCACCCCACAGCCTGTATCTCCACCTCTGTAAATTTCCACTTACCACTTTCTTGTTCCAGGCTTCTTGGAATTTGTCTAGAACATATGCCGAGGGATTACTCATTTGTCTCCCTCGAAGGCCTTGATGGGTTTGCTTGAGGTAGTTACGAGTTCAACTATCGGCGCCACCTTGCAAGTAGCCTAGTCCAATTTTTAAGGCCCGCCTGGTGATCTCCGGCCATCGAGCTTCCGGATATTCTGCCAACACCTTGGACGATTTGGCATCCTGAATATCAAGTTCCTTTATTCGAATAATCCCATCCTCTATTTTAACGTCAGCCACTGGATTCTCCCTTGGTTAAGACACATCTTCCTCATGTAGGAAGGCATATGCCGATTACAATATTGTGAATACTGAGAATAAACAGGCATGGTCTAGCCTTGTGGTCATTCGCTGGCAAGATTCTCCTTTGGTATTTCACTGCCCTGGATCCGTTGACTAAGGACCCATCGGTTGAGAGGGGTTGTTGAGGCTCCCGCCGTAAAATATTTCAGCGTATTATAAAAAATATACACGGCGTTATCGGCGGGTTCGGCGGTGGCCACCTGAAATTGTTCCCATTCATAGCGGGTGGTGGTTTTCGTGCCAGAGAGTTTAAGGTCGCCGCTTAATCGAACATCGACTTCGTCGATTTCAATCTCACTGGTCTCTTTTTTTCTGGCTACTTTATCACTATTAATGACGAGCTTGAGAATTTTTCCAATTTCATACTTGGGCTTGGCCAAGGTTTCCTGCGCAATTCGAAGTAAGGCTGCATTGGTCGAAGCAGCATTGGGCATTCGTACGGACTGCAAGGCTTCGGCCCGTTGCCTTCGATACCGGGTTTTGGCCTGGATAATTACATCACGAAGGGCTTGGCGCTGGGCGAGCGTCTCTCTTTTCAGAAGGGTATCCAAGGCGATCCCGGCTTCCACTATGTGAAGCTCGCGATCCAATCTTTCTAGGGATTCCGCCTCTCGGCCTTTACCTAAAAAGGCATTTTCCAATGATTGCTGATCGGTTGGGTCGAGATCTCTGAACCATTTCAAGGTGTCCTCAGTGGCGTCTACTTGGACCTGTACATTTGCTTCCAATTGCTTCAGGGTTTCATCAATGGATCGGACATCCTGTTGCAAGCCATTCATGAGGCGGGACACATCTTGCGAATCGAAGGCCGCGCCTTCTTCTACCGTACCTCGGGTATCCGGCAGCCAGGCCTTTTCCTGAATAGCCTTTAATTGATGAAAATCTGAAATCGCAGCGGTTCGGACAACCTTGGCTTGTTCAAACCAGCGGGTCATGCCCTCGCTGGTATACGGCATATCAGGAGTCGGAGGAAGGCGTCTCGAGCGTATGTGTGCTTGAAGATCCGCTAGGCGAGCTTGAACATCGCCCAATTCTTCAAGTGCAGCGTTGGCTTGATCCTTCCCAAAACGAATCATTCCGTCAAGTTTTTGAAGCTCCGCCGTCGCCTGCTGAACATCAGCATCCTGAGCAAAGGATGAATAGGCTTGCAGGGATTGATGGAATCTGGCTGCTGCCGCCATATATTTATTGGCATACTCAGGATCTTGGAATGGCTTGGGGCCACCTTTATCCAGGGATTCCGTAGCACTGACAATATCTCGAATAAGTTTTTTTATCCGCGCACGATCTTGAGAAATCATGGCTCCTTGTGGAGGAGGTGAATCCTGCAGCGGGGGAGTTGATGCGGCTCTTTTTTGTGGCGATTTCACCGCCGGAGGGGAAGATTGGGGTGGGTCCTTCTTCAGCAGTTTGGATTGTAACGTTTTGACGAGATTGTTGAGACGCGAATCAGCTATTCGCCATGATTCATGGGATTGGTTGGTTGAAGTATCTAGACGCTCCCGAGTCAATTGCAAGAGTTTTAAGGCTCGGTAAACGGCACTATCCGGAGGCGTGGTCTTTTTTAAGAACGGCGCTTCAATTCGAGTCATATCATCCATCGCGGTCATGATTTGGGAGTCGGCTGCTTCAATGGCGAGTCCACCCTGTGGCAAACATAGCAGAAGAACGAGGGCCAACCGTATTGCAAATTGTCTCATATTCAAATCCTCGATCATGATTGGAAGCCTAAGGACTTCATGCTACCAATCATGGGAAACAATGAAAAGATATGAAGGCGTAAAATAAGAACAGGTCGCGTCTCATGAAGAGTCTTCTTCAACATTGAGAAGATGGCTGATTTTCTTGACAGGTTGTAGGGGCAATGCTAGCATTTTCTTAGTCTCTCCAGCATGCCGTCACTCAAAAAAACCAGTCTTTTTCACCTGAGGCCATTCCCATGACAGTAAAAACGCAGGTTTGTCACCGTTCATTCCTGAGAGTTCTGTTTTTGGGAATGTGTAGTTTGGCCCTCATTTCTTGTGGCGGTCCACCTAATTGGGTGCAAGAAGGGTCCGGTGTTCTGAATCAAGACGATACGAAATCCATTTACGGCATGGGAGCCATTGTTGGGGTAAAAAATGAACCCTTAGCATGGGAAGCCGCTGAGAATCGCGCCCGGGCCGAACTCGCCAAAACTTTCCGATCCTACACCGCCTATCTCATGCAGGATTATGCGGCCTCAACGACTGCAGGGAATTTTACGAAGTCGACTGAAGAACAAAACGTCGAGCGGGCGGTGAAAACCTTTACAGCCATTACGTTAAATGGTGTGCGTCCGGTTGATCGTTATAAAGACGAAGACACCTCCACATATTATGTCTTAACAAAGTTATCCATTGAGGACATGAAGGCAGTCCTTCAACAATCCCAAGAGTTAGATGCTGAAGTGCGGGCGTATGTCAAAAAAAATGCGGATCGAGTGTTCAAGCAACTGCAGGAAGAAGAAGCAAAGCGCCCAGGTGGCTTATAGTTTCGTAGCGAGTGACCCGAGACCAGGAGTACACCACCCGATGACAGTCGTTCCTCGTAAATATGATCATGACATGTCGTTATCAGCTTCTCGTGGGGTTTTGTGTATTGAGTCTATTCGGCCTGACGGGTTGTGGAAAAGAGAAAAAGGTGACACGTATCGAGCCGGGTGTGGTCACGGATTTAAGCGGTCGTTGGAATGATACGGATTCCAAGATGGTGGCAGAGGCGATGATTCAGGAAATGGTGAACCGACCGTGGCTGCAAAAATTTACAGGAGCTACCGGGCGTGAGCCGGTGGTGATTGTCGGGACAATTCTGAATAAAAGTCATGAACATATCGATGTCGGAACGTTTGTCACTGATTTGGAACGTGAAATGACGAACTCTCAAAAAGTGTTGTTTGTGGCCAGTAAAAGTGAACGAGAAGAAATTCGAGAGGAACGAAAAGAACAAGCCGTATATTCCCGTGAAGATACCCAGAAACGCCCAGGACAAGAATTGGGTGCCGATTTCATGATGAAGGGCACGATTGTCACCATTTTGGATGAATCGGCTGGAACAAAAGCCATCTATTATCAAGTCGATTTAGATCTGATTGATTTAGAAAATAATGTCAAATCGTGGTATGGCCAGAAAAAAATCAAAAAAGTTGTGGAACGAAAGCGCACGCTGTTTTAAATCCATGCCGCCCTGTGTCATTGCCACCGATACGTCACGCTCTCCCATCTCCCTGTCCTTCTAACCTAACCTTCGGTCGTCCTGTTCTTCTGAATCTTTCCTTGAAGTGGATCATGGCGTGCATCATTAGCGCCGGATTTTTCATGGCGTGTAGTGGACCGATGGCTCACTATACCGGAATCGAACGGAGCCTTTTAGCCGGTCAGCCGGCACAGGCGATTCAACTCATGCAGGCGGCTGAGGAGGAATACGGTACCAAAAGTCGTCTCCTGTTTCTATTGGATCAGGGTATGGTTCTACATTTGGCCGGACAATATGCTGAGAGCAATCGCGTGTTGGAAGACGCCCATCTTCTGATTGAAGATTTGTATACCAAACGTCTGCGTGATGAAGCTGCGACATTGCTGGTCAATGAAGCTCGCCAGCCCTACGAAGGGGCCCCACATGAGCATGTTATGGTAAACGTGGTGAAAGCGCTCAACTATGCGGCCCTGCAACAATGGAATGAGGCCTTAGTTGAAGCCAGACGGATCGATCATCGACTCAATGTGCTGAGTGATCAAGAAGAAGGGAAAGACACCTACCACGAAGATCCCTTTGCACGATACCTGGTAGGGTTACTGTATGATATTGCCGGAGACACCAATAATGCCTATGTCGGCTATCGTAAAGCGGAGCGGGTGTATCAAGACGCGCAAGTATGGTCACGGGTGCCCATTCCGAATGTGCTCAAACGCGATCTTATTCGAACCGCCTATCGTTTAGGATTAGTTGAGGAGGCCAACCACTATGAAGAACAGTACCCCGAGGCGGGAGAGTCCCTGGCTTTCAAAAATGATAAAACCCATGCTCAAATCATCATCCTGACCTACCAAGGGCAGGGCCCTAGGAAAGAAGATCTGTTCATTGATGTGCCGATCAGTTTGGACGCACTCCGTTTAGTCGCACTCACCAAACCGGGGCTGCGAGGGAGTACCAGACGAAGCAGGGGCGGGGAAGCGTTGTTATACGGCATTCACGGTCGAATTGCCCGGATTGCGTTGCCCCGGTTTTCCTTACATCCACGCCCCAAGACCCTGGCCTCGGTTCAAGTGAGAGGCACGACGGAAACAATGACCACGCAATCCGAACGGCTCTATGATATCAACGCGGTAGCCGAAAAAACCTTGGCGGATGAATACGATAGTCTCGTCTTACGGGCCGTCGCTCGAACCGCCATGAAAATGGCAGCGGCTGAAGGTCTGGCCATTGGTGCCCGAGCTGCCGCCGGGAAAAATAATCGGGATTGGGTCGGGCCATTGGTGGGAGGACTTGCCCGTGTATTCGCCTTAGCGACAGAGGAAGCCGATATTCGATCCTGGCGGATGCTTCCAGGAGAGATTCAGTTGGCTCGCCTCTGGCTTGAACCCGGAGATTATTCGGTAACCATGAACGGCGGAGAGATTCACACACACACCTCGGACTCGACTTCCGCGCTCAGACTCCACCTCCGAGAGGGTGAAACGCGGCTGTTTCTTCAACGGAGAAGTCAATAAATGGGGATACGTGGGATCGGCAAAGCATACATGGTGATGAGCATACTTCTTATGATAGGAGGTTGTGCCTGGTTGGCCGGGGAAGCCAAGCCGGAATGGCTCCTCTTTCCGGAACGTCTATACCCGGCAGAAAAATTTCTCACGGGAATTGGCGAGGGGAAGACCCGACACCTTGCCGAACAGCGAGCGTATGCGGCAGTAGCGAGAATATTTTCTGCCCACGTCCAGGTTCAATCGATGGATCGAGAAACATATGCCATCCAAGAAATTGGCAAGACTCATCGCACGCAACGGACGTTGCAACTTGATCACCAGACCGACGTATCCACCACCAAAGTTCTTGAAAATGTGAAAGTCTTAGAAACGTGGTATCAACCGTCCACACAACAATTTTTCACCATTGCAGGCTTGGATCGTCAGCAGGCCGAACAGATCATCCTGGATCGTCTTAGAGATGTGGATCTCACCATTGAAAATTTTCTAGAGCAAGGACGTACACATCCTCAAAAAGTTCAGCGCATTCACGGTTACAAGCAAGGAATCGCTCTTCTCCATGATCGCGGGCAGTTGATCGCTGATTTGCGGGTGATTCAAGTAAATGGAGAAACGCCACCGCCACCCTATCGGCTACCGTCTCTTCAACGAGAATTTCAAGATTTTATTGCCCGAGATTTAGTGATCTCGGTCTCGATGAAGGGAGAGTACCAGGAAGAAATGGAACGCGCCATTTGGGAAGGGCTGAAGGAAGAGGGCCTCTTGAGCGGATCAGCGATGGGGAAGACTGAAGGCGGGAATCGAACGGAGGATGTCGCGATTGTTGGCGAAAGCCAGTTATGGACCATCGATTTACCTGATCCCTTATTTACGTACGTTAGATGGTGCGGCGATATTGATATCTACGAACACCCTTCCCATCAATTAATTGGAGTGATTTCGGAAACCGGGAGAGAAGGACATATCACTGAACAGGAAGCCAGAGTACGGGCCGCCGGAGCTATGCAAGAGGCCTTGAGCCGTGAAGTCGCACGTGTGTTGACCCAATCTGTCTTTCAGGTAAGCAACGCAGAAGCCCACAGTCAAAGAACATCCCACGCCTGTCCCCAACAATAGGAATCCCGTCATTTAAGATCTTCATGAGGGAACGACCTCTCTTCTTTCCGGTTGATAGCCTCTATCATCATCTGCCAAGAGCGGGTAGAGTGGTGGCCTCTTTATTGTTGCTTTGACTACAATCAATAATAAACTGTGGTATTGGATATGTGCGAAGGCCCGATACCAACCCGAAACGGCCATAGAGACCTTTTTAATCAACCCGCTATGACGGCTACTATCCCGATCCTCGTTTACAGCTCATCAAAATGTTAGGCGCACACACCAATCCGTTTTATTTTGAGGAATGACATGTCAGCGAAGATAGTTAGTGAAGAGGCAGCTCAAACAGCATCCCCTCGCCAGTGGATCAGGCTATTTGTGGTGTATCTCCTTATCCCGCTGATTCTATTGATATGCGGTGGGGACCTCGGTTGGTGGCAGGCGTGGCTCTACTCCCTATTAATCGTTGTCGCTGGTTTAGGGGGGCACATGTGGGCGGAACAGCGACATCCTGGACTGTTGGCCGAACGACAAAATATTGAAAATTTCCAAAACGCGAAAGCGTGGGACAAGGTGCTTGCTCCACTGATGGCGGTGACTGTTGGGTATCCTATGGTCATTGTAGCAGGGCTGGACCACCGTTATAACTGGTCCTCCGAATTTCCACTGTGGCTCATCGTAATTGGCTTCATCCTGATCTCGTTTGGATACGCTTTCGCTGCATGGGCACTGGCAGAGAACCGCTTTTTCTCCAGCGTGGTGCGCATTCAGACGGATCGAGGGCATGTGGTTTGTGGCAGTGGCCCGTACCAGTTTATGCGGCATCCAGGTTATGCCGGAAATATTCTTGCACTGCTCGGTATTGTTCTTGCTCTGGGCTCCGTATGGACACTGATTCCTGCTGCGGTGGCATCACTCATCGCGGTGATTAGAACCGCACTTGAAGACCAGACTTTACTGGACGAGTTGCCGGGCTATCGAGACTATGCACGACGCGTGCGCTATCGGTTGATTCCTTGGATATTCTGAGAGATCAGAGTAGGTGAGGTCAGGCTCGCGCTTGATGGCAACGACCGATTGCCCAGTCTATCATCTGCCGGCGATGTCTTTATCAGACAAATGGAACCCGAAGTAGCGAAGGTCTGCTCCTGGCCAGAAGCGACCCACAGCGGACATTCGTACTTTGTTAATATTATTGATAAATGAGAAATCCAACTCGTAGAAATCGCAATATTGGAACAACGAAATCAGGGCATGGGGCGAATAATTATTTTACTATTCCCGAGCGTTGGTCAGATTTCTCGATCTATTGGGAAAGACTTTCATCATTTGTCCCAGTTAAAAGAACTGTAAACACTCATTCAATTACATTCTTAATTGAACCTACCAGGACTGGGTTTTTTCATCACTGTACAGTAAGCGATGTTCAGCGAGTTTTGGAGTTACTGCCAAAAGAATATGTTCAATATATTGATCTAGTGGTTTTTCGTCAGCCAACAAACAAGCAAGTCATATTGGCCCCTGTTTGGGGCCGACTTGGATATTGGTCAGAAATAGGCAAGTATTCAGGCCCAGGTATTTACATTGAAGCCCAACCCACAAACCTTTCTATGAAATGGAGCAAGCATCTTAACCCCGAAGATATTGAAGATTTAGAGCGTTATCGCCACGCAGGATTTCAAATTAAATCGCATTCTCGCGGTTTTAATATTTCCACAACACCAGAGTCTATACGTGCAAAACAACTCTATTACACAATCCCACATGAAATTGGCCACTACGTAGATTACCTTGAATTTTCGGATAAACACGATTGTGGTGATGATGATCGATTTTGGGAATTATATGGCTCGAAACCAAGACACGAGAAGGAAGTATTCGCAAATAGATATGCTGATAAATTTAGGCAGGATATGGAAGGTAAAAATTTATTCCCATTTTCTCCAATGAATAATAAAGAGGAGATTAGAGCGGACAATCTTAGCCCCGAGTGGTTTATTACAACACAAATATCCGAATGACCGCTTCTGGCCGATACCGGACTTTCAATAATCTTTAACGGATACCTTCCTACTCCTCAAATTTAATTATTCTTTTGTCAAAACCATTAATCGAAAGTCTCATTACCACAAAAACTTACAACACATTCGGCTAAAGTAATTTTGACTAATTTAATACAAGAGAAGAAAGCTGAAATGGGATAGAGGCTGGGCGTCATCGGTCAAGCCGTTAGGAACAAAGCTTACATTTCATTTCGAATTGGCTAACTATGTAGAGGCAGTCGCCGAATGCCATCGAGTAACACCCTTGTCGCCCGGCAGTCGTCTTCGTTGTAGTCTAAGATCCGCTGTTTGATGTCCTGATCTCCGCTCTCCACCCACCGATGAAACCATTCGATCGAAGCGGCCCCTGAGGGATGCGTGTCACGCCAGATAAACCCTAAATATTTGGCCAAAGATTTTATGGAATAATCACGGGTCGGCCACTCAGTCGCTTTCAACACCACATCAAAATACAGGTCAATGGCCCGTTCCGGATGAAACAGGGCTTCAATGTCCTCAGCCGAACAGACCTCGGGATATTTGGCCTGGAGTTTTCTGTAGATGGTCCGTTCATATTTGGAATAATAATACATCTTCGAATCTTGGTGCTGGTCCAGATAGGCCATGGATTGGGCAAAGGCCTCTCGCTCGGCTTTTGGGGTGGGTTGATCTGCAAAAAACGCCACAAACTGTTCTGAGGCATTGCGTTGCTGTTGTCGTTCAATAAAACCATGAAGGTAGGTATGATCGCGGAGCGGATCCACTTCAATATCAAAGAAGAGTTCTGAGGCATGCGTGGGTAGGTCGACGGCTTGGCGTAAATAGGGGCGCGCTTCATCGCCAGCGGCAATGAGTTGCGCTCGGGCGTGGAGTTTCTGCAGTGTGGAGAGTCCCATGCCGGGGATCGTGCTTTTCTTGCCCTGGGTAAGTACATTGAGATCGGCTGAGGCAAACCCCTGAATGGTGGAGAAGTGTGCATGGAGGGCATCCCGTTTGGCCCTGCCCAATTCGGGTAACAACGTGAGATCAGAGGTACGTTGAAGATCCAAGAGGCAGGGTTGATACCAATGGCAAAGTTTGCAGATTCCGCTGTTATAGGCCGCTTGGGTAAGCTGTTTTCGTTGTAAAATTTCTTGCGCGCGCACCTGATAGGCCTCATACAGTTCCCACCAGGTTTGCGGGGTCCGCGAACCTTGAGCTAAGGAAAAGTCATAGCGCACTTCTTTCCCATGAATATCCCAGATAAAACCCCAGCGGCCTGATGAAGCCTGTAAGCGTTCCAGAATATCGGTATACAAGCCTAATTGGACGGCGTAGGATTTTTTTAGCTTTGCGTGCTCATCTTCTCCTTCTTCTCCAGATCCGGATTTAATATCGCCCGCGACATACCCGTGCTCCTCTTTCCGCAAAAGATCGGGTTCACCTATCAGGGAATCAACGGAAAGTCGTCCACTGTAAATGAGCGGTTCTCCTTCAGCCATTGCGGTTCGGGTTCGCGCTTCTTTCTCGTCTCCATGATAACGGGAGAGATCTAAGAAGGGTATTTCGAGCGCAGCCATGACCTCTTTTTCAAAGAGCGCTCCTTTTTCCCATAGCAGTTGAATGAAGGCATTGGGCTCGGCACGTTGGGCCGGATCGCCGAACGTATCCAGGTACAAGCGATGTTCGCAGCTTGTGAGGTTATACAGCATAGAAGCGGTGATGGAGGATATTGGCATCATTCACTTTAAGGTTGAGGGGAAGGAAAGGGTGAGGATTGTACTTTATGAGAGTCGTATGGATTTATTCAGCAGGCAAATCACACGCAAAGTCGTCGTGTAAGTCATGGAACAAGCCTTTCCATTCTTCATTGTTCTGCAAAAGCATGTGTTGTCGTATTTGACCCTCTTCGTGAGGAATGGAGGCCTTCTCTTCTAACAACATCCTTGCTTGTTCTAGTTTGTTGTGCCCTTGTACCAGGTACTGACAGACACCTGGTGCGGCAGGGGCTTGGCCTCCGGCCCGGTTAAATAAAGCTAAGGCACGCAGTCCGAATTCTTGGCCTCGATAATGATATGCAGCCGCCTGGTAAAAATTTTTCGTCTGCGGCTCTTTAGTGTCTTTCGTTAAGAGATCGGCCATCATGGCCGCTTTGCCAATGGCCAAGGCGGCTCCCTCAGGATCATTTTGGGCAGCGAGGTTCTGGGCTTGTTCTTCAAGGCGATCCATTTCGGCTTGTCCGCCAACACCTTGGCCCCAAGCTGTCACCGGAGTGAGCATTCCCCAAAAGACGATCACCATGAATTTGAACGAGTGGGTTTTACTTAGGATCATGTGAAGATTGAAGGGAGGAGACTCTCCGGGAAGAATGGGTTCAACGCGAAACCGTTGAAATATAATTAAAGAAGGACGGTTTTTTATTGAATTTGCCCGTCCATATCCACCATTTTAATCGTCCAATTTGTGGCTTCCCGGAGCTCTTCCATTTCTTTTGAGGTGTCATAAATGAGCCAAACTTTTTTTTCCAATTCCCGGAGTGGGGGAATGGAGCGCTCGTTTCGAAGCTTTCCTAAGCTCCAAACCACTTCTGACAAAACCGGGAAGTCGATGTCGGCTGAAGTCTTCATGTGCGGTAGATTTTTGACCAGATAATCAAGTATCGGCGGGGTAATGGTGGGATCGCCGGTGTGAGACCCGATTTCTCCCAAGCCTTTGGCCGCCGCTGCTCGCACGGTCGAATCTTGATGAGTCTGGAAAACTTCCGTTAACAGAGGTATGGCCTCACTTCCACTTGAGGCCAGCGCAATGATGGCGGGGATGGCCAGTTCTTTATCGTTGATGAAATCCTTTAAATAGTGGAGGGTTTCATGCGATTGCATTTCCGGAAGAAGCGATAAGATTTTCAGTTTCCGTGTCGTGGTCGTACTTGGATCTTTGAGCAAGGTGAGCAGGCGGGTATCGTGTCCCCATTCTGCAGCCAACATGGCCGGAAAATCAAAAGTTTTGAGCCGTTCTGCGAGTTGCGCTATAGCATAGGGTCCGGATTTGGGGGCATTGGCTGCGTTGGCTGCACTGGTAGCATCCTCAAAATCGGTTCGGGCTTCCTTCTTCCAGCCCAGGTCTCGGCCATCCAAGATGTAGGAAAAGAGGCAGGCGGGGCCTTTCCATAAACGGGCGGGGGCATCGGCATGATCGGCATCGCCACCTTGACGCGTGGTGCCGGCCCATTTTTTTTGTTCTTCACATTTCACCATGAGCATGACATCAGACGGCTCCTCTCGGCTGGTGACGACCTGATACCCCAACGCTTTTAGGCGCTCTTGAATAATATCCTGGATGGCTTGCCCGTCACCTTTTCCTCTCTCAGTTAAGGCCAGGACTTTTACCCAAATGGTGTTAATCGCTTGAAGTTGGTCCTTCTGTTCCGGGGTAAAATGGGTCCGGCGTGCCATCCCTTCTGACGCCATGATTCCAAAACAGATTGTGACCAATGCAACTGCGCTCATCCAACCCTTCATGCCTGACCTCCTCTTTATCGCGTCTTCATGGCTTAACTGACATGCCCATCCAAGTCTAATTGTTTGTATGTCCAACTTGCGGCTTCACGCAGATCGGCCATTTCTTTCGAATTGTCAAAAATTAACCAGATTTTTTCCTGTAACTTTCCCATTGGTTTAAATGAGCCCTCCCAACGAGATTTTCCAATAGCCCAAACCACTTCGGTCAAGAGGGGAAAATCAATATCTGCTGATGATTTGAGTCCAGGCAGAATTGTCGAAACATACCGGACTAAAGGGGGAATGATACGGGGGTCGCTGGACTTTGCGGCCACATTTCCCAAAGCTTTTGCCGCTTCGGCTCGAATGGTAGATTGTTTGCTGGTTTCAAAAAAATCAATCAATAGCGGAATCGAATCGATTCCAGCTCCGGCCAGAGCGTTAATCGTTTCTGCCTGCAAGTCAGTCGACTCCAGGAGTTTTGTTAACTTGGGCAAGGCTTCTTCCGCGTGAATCTCGCTCAGAAGGGACAAGATCTTGGCCTTGCGAAGTTTCGTGGTTTTGGGATGATCTAACCGTTCGAGGAGGCGATCAACTTGCCCCCATTCGGCAGAAAGTAGCAGAGGGAACTCATATTCTGCGAGCTGTTGATTCAAGTGTGTCATCGCATATTGACCAACATTGTCCACATTGGCTTGTTGTGCGGCTTGCGCAGCATCTTGGAAAGAGGTTCGAATTTCCTTTTTCCAGTCTAAGTCTCGATGATCCAATTGATAGGTTAAGAGGCAAGCCGGCCCTTTCCAGAGCCGGTCTGGGGCATCGGAGAGGTCGACGTCTCCTCCGGTGGGTGATGTTCCGGTTAAGGTTTTGCGTTCTTCACATTTCACTTTAAATTCAATGTCATGCGGCTGAGCTGGGTCAGTGATCACGGTATAGTTGAGTTCTTGCAGCCGAGTCGTAATTGTGTCAATGAACGGGGCGGAATCGGCAGGTCCTTTTTCCGTTAACGCTAACACTTTGACCAGCACTGCATTGGCTTTAGCTAATTGTGATTGTTGTTCGGGCGTCAGGTGAGTTCTTCTCGCGTCAGCTAAAGAAACGCCAAAACAAAGATTGACAAGTACCAGGGCAAGAAGTACCAATTTTTTTTTCGCGATCGATTGGGGATCAGGAGAAGATTTCATGGGGAAGGACCTCCTTAAGAGGAAGAAAGTGGGGAATGCCTACCGATGCATGACATGCACCTTGAAAGCAGACATTTTAATATACCTCCCCACATAAGACCTGATCAACAATAGCGCTTGAAGTTCTCATCAGTCCTGACCCGTATTTCTTCTCCCAAATTCTCACAATATGGATCAGTTGAACCGATAGGAGGCTCCGGCTATACTCGCGGAATGAAATCCAGCCCCAAAATCGCCTTTCTTGGTGCAGGGAATATGGCTGAGGCCTTAATTGCAGGTCTTGTCAAAGGCGAACTGGCCACACCCGATTTTCTTCTGGCCACGGATATTTCTTCCACAAGATTGGAGGTATTAAAAAACCGGTACCAGCTTCAAGTTGGTTCGCACAATCTTGATGCTGCTTTGTGGGCCGATGTTATTTTTCTCTGCGTGAAACCTCAAGTCATAGATCAGGTCTTACATGAAATTCAATCAGGTCTTTCCGAAAAACAATTGGTCATATCTGTTGCAGCGGGAATTTCTCTCCACAAGATTCAGGAGACTATTGGGCAAGCAATCCCCTTAGTGCGTGCCATGCCCAACACCCCTGCGATTATTCAAGAAGGGGTGACGGCTCTTTCAGCAGGTCGTGGACTCTCATCAGACCATCTGAATCTTGCCGAAAAACTTTTCACGGCTGTTGGGAAGGTCGTCGTGGTCGATGAGTCGTTAATGGATGCGGTCACCGGCCTAAGTGGGAGCGGACCCGCCTATATCTATCTGGCTATTGAGGCACTTATTGATGGGGGGGTACGAGTTGGGCTCCCTCGTAGCATCGCACATACCTTAGCCGTGCAAACAGTCTTGGGGGCCGCCACAATGGTCAAGGAGACCGGAGATCATCCTGCCGTGCTCAAGGATCGCGTGACATCTCCCGGCGGAACCACCATTGCCGGATTGCAGCGCCTAGAAGAAGGTGGATTACGAGCCACGCTTATTGATGCGATCGAGGCAGCCACACTTCGGTCTCGAGAGCTTGGTCAATAAGGCAATTATTTGATATTGGGAAAATTGTCCCTGTCCGACTAACTATCGAAAGGAGCTTACGGTGCAATATTGGGTGAAAGTAGTGTTTACGGATAATAAAGAAGTTGAGTTCAAGGATGCGGTGCGACACACCATTAGTGATGATATGGAAATTCTGGAAATTGACACACCAAAGGAAGTGACAATTATCCCGCTTAAACAGATTAAGTATTTTTCATGTGATGCCACGGTCTTTTCCGGACAAAAGGGCGGATCGTAGCAGATTAGCCGTCATCGTTTAATATCTATGAATAAATGTCCGAAAATATTAAATAGAGGACTTTAATTTGATGTAGTTCTCAATATTGCCTACCATATCTTTTTTGTAGAATTTGCCTGAATCCATTGAATTTCCAACACAAAACAGCTAAGTTTCTCAGGATTTCAGGAAAACCTGTGCGGGAAAAAGCTTGTTTGAATGACTTCAATGTGTCACCATAATACATTGAACTTGCCCAGGTAGTATTTCTTTCTCAGTTGTATGGTCCTATGAAACCCAATCGAATGCTCAATTTTGAAAAAGTAAGTCCAGCCTTAGGGACCATGAAACATCTTTTTCAACAACTCATTGTCGTGCTCATTTTGATTGGTGGGGTATTACTGCTTTTGGAAATTCCACATTATGAAAACAATGTGCTTTCACACAAAGAACGGGTGGGGAAATTACGCAGCCAACTCCCACCCTATGAAATTCAAACCTTTCTCAACCACATCACGACACGGTTACCTCATTATCGGAATGAATTTCAACAAGCGGAAAAAGAAACAGGAATCCCATGGGTTTTATTGGCTTCAATGTCGTATCAAGAATCAAAATGGAATCGGCGCGCGGTGAGCCCAACGGGAGTCCGTGGACTCATGATGCTTACCCGTTCGACGGCCGCCGATTTGGGGATAGAAAACAGATTGGATCCGAAAAAGAGTATTGCCGGTGGGGCTCGATATCTTTCTCATTTATTTGAACGCCTGCCTGATACCATCCAGCAGTCAGATCGTATGCTCTTAGCCTTAGCATCATACAATGTCGGAATTGGGCATGTCAGGGATGCGCAATTACTAGGGCACCGCTTAGGTAAAGATCCCAATCGATGGGATGATATGAAAGAAGTGCTTCCTCTCTTGGCCAAGAAAAAATACTACCAGGATCTTCCGCATCGGTACGCCAGAGGATGGGAACCGGTGCATTATGTGAAACGCATTCGGGAATATCGCAAGATCCTCAAGCAGGTTATCGAGCAGGAAGCCAAATCCCGCCAGGTTGAAATCTAACCGTTTCGTTTTCTCTCCTCGATCCCATTATTTTAAGTGTTTGCACTCGATCTTAGGTCATTCCAATCGTTTACCAGGCTGAAATCCGTCCTCATCATTGTGAGGCGTACTTCCTGGCTTACAAAAAAATGAAATACAATGGTTAGGGAGTCGTAATCCCAACAGGGTCATTGGGAAGAGCACGTTGGATGCTGAGAGCTTTGTCGTTAGGGAGCACTTCGGCTTTGATTCGATCACCATAATCAAAAGATTCCGATATGGTGGTTTTAGGGGTCACTTCGATCCTTATTTCTCCTCTTTCTCCACGAACGATATAAAAATCGCCATCAACCATGAGTACGTCGGCCACAATAATCCTCGTGGACGGAGCTTTTTCTTCTGTGGCCTTCGGAGTTTTGGGATTTTCCACAATGGGAGAAGGGCTAGAAGGTGCAGGTGAAACCGGAAGAGCCGGCGTAGCGGCAACCGGAGGAGCGGCCTCATCCTGAATTCCAATCGGTTCATCTTTTCCAGCGCGAACAACGGAAAGTGCTTTGTCAGCCGGGGTGACTCTAGCTTTTATTTTATCGCCAAATTGAAATTTTTCACTCAATTCGGTTGTTGAGGTGATTTCAATCTGAATTTCTCCATATTCAGTTCGGACGATGTAAAAACTCCCATCGACCATCAGAAGGTCGGCAATAATCACACGAACTTTCGGCACGTGAACGGATGGGGTCGTCCGTGCAGGAGATGCCGGCTCAGTCTTTGGTTCATCTTTCTTGGCGACCAGAGGGGGTGGTGCGGCTTCCTGTACTTCGTTAATCGTTGTCCCAAGCGGTTCACTAGGATCAGCTCTGGTGATACTCTGAGCGACATCGTTAGGTAAAAGAACGGCTTTGATACGATCTCCAAATTTAAACGTTTCAGAAAGTTTCGTAGCCGGCGTCACTTCTATCTGTATCTCCCCTCGTTCTCCACGAACGATATAGAGTCCTCCATCCACCATCAAAAAATCAGCGACAACGGTACGAGTTTTTTCCGCCGATGCGAGTTTGATAGCCTCCTTCGCCTGAAGAAGACTCGTGGACCCAATTATGACACACCAAAAAATTACGAAGAATGAAAGGAGTCGAGCCGGAGAAAGACGTGAGGTAAGCCTACTCAAGATATTCACCAAGGCTATAATGAATGAAAAGGGTGCCTTAATTATATCATTTGTGGGGAACAGTTACCGCAATGCAAAAATTGGTGCCGAGGCGCAGAATCGAACTGCGGACACCAGCCTTTTCAGGGCTGTGCTCTACCAACTGAGCTACCTCGGCACATCAGACTTCAAAAACCACATGCATGGACTGTGCAGAAAAGGCCAATGTGTGTACCAAGATTTTACCTATAAAATCAAGCAAAAGGATAGGGTTCGTTTAAAGTTCACGACTCAGGAGATTTCTTGACGGTTTTTACAACTGCCAGGTATTCTGCTCCACGGTTTTGCCTTCCAAGCACAAAATTTTGATTTTATTTTTGACACGGAGAACGGATAAAGGCTGACATGATGGATGATGAAATTTCTGAAGAACCTCTTGAAGTTTTAGATCAAGATACGCAAGAAGATGTTGTCGAGGAGGAAAAGGAACTCACGCATGAGGAATATCTGGCCCTTGTCTTACAAAAGGCGAAGGATGCTGCCCGCCCATTGAGTGCCATGATTGCCATGAAAAAAAACGCCGCGTTGCTAGCCATGGCCGAAGGACTCGAGGAAGCGGAGGAAGCCTTGCTTGAAGCTAACGAAGAAGATCTTAAAGCATTCGAGGGGGATGAGTCTCGTTCCGCCATGGCCGATCGACTCCGTCTAACCCCTGAACGAATCGCAGATATGGCTAAACAAATCCGTGAGATTGCCGCCCTGCGGGACCCGGTTGGAGAATCAAAAGGATTTTGGCAGCGCCCGAATGGGATGCGAGTGGGGCGTGTGCGGGTACCAATCGGCGTTATCGGGATCATTTATGAATCTCGTCCCAACGTCACCGCCGATGCGGCCGCCTTATGCTTGAAATCCGGCAATGTGTGTGTATTGAGGGGAGGGTCCGAAGCTCTTCATTCGAATAAGGCGATTGCAAAAGTACTAGAAGAAGCCGCTCAAAAGGCCGGAATTCCTGAAGGAGCGATTACCTTTATCGATCGTCCCGATCGTGAAGTCGTCTTGGCTTTACTCCAAAGCGATCCATTTATCGATCTCATCATCCCCCGCGGGGGTGATGCACTGATGAAAACCGTGAATGAGCATGCCACCATTCCCGTGATTAAGCACGATAAAGGCGTGTGTCACATTTATGTGGATTCAGACGCTGATCTTGATATGGCTCAACGCATTAGCTTTAACGCCAAAGTCCAGCGTCCTTCAACCTGTAATGCTATGGAAACCCTGTTGATTCATGAAAAGGTGGCGAAAAAGCTGCTACCATCCTTGGCGGCCGAACTTCTCGAAGCCAAGGTGGAAATGAGGGGTTGTGCCAAAACGTGCAAAATTGTCCCCGAGGCGATGCCGGCGCAAGACGAAGATTTTGGTCAAGAATTTTTAGCCCTCATTGTGGCGATTAAAGTGGTGAAAGACATGGATGAGGCCATGGACCATATTGACCGGTATGGATCTCGACACACAGAAACAATTATCACGAACGATTATGATCGAGCCTTACGATTTCTTAGGGAAGTCGATGCTGGAGCTGTTATGGTCAATGCCTCGACACGCTTGAATGATGGGTATGAATTTGGATTGGGGGCAGAAATTGGGATCAGTACGACTCGTATCCATGCTCGAGGGCCGATGGGGCTTGAAGATCTGACCTGTTCAAAATATCTCGTCTACGGCACTGGCCAAATTCGCGAGTAACACGCCTTCCCGTCAGGAAAAGTCCGTGCCGACTGCAAGTGTTCCCCTAGTTGTGAGATTCCACGGCGAATAGAAACTCGGAAGGCATAACCTCTCGTTTAATCCTGTCATGAACGTTCACGTCGCCTTGCAGCATCCGGAAGCCATCCGGTTTCCGGAGAATTACCGTTATAAAAATCAGTGGGAGGCTGCTGGTGGGCGAGTGGTAGAGCTCCCCTCCGGGCATCATGTCTGGTATGGCCATCATGGCCAGCGTTTTTTGCTGACCGATCCCACCGGAGTGCCCTTACACGAATGTCTTTGGGAGGAAAACAACTCCGGTCTTCCAACGCTGGCGTCCGTACGCATGCGATTGGACTGGGGACAATGGGTCGGCATTAAACCTGGTGGTTTGGTGAATACCATATGCTTGGACCTTTCCAAGCGGCCCGGGTGGGAAAATTTAACCAGAGATGACTTACGTGCGATGGCGGCTCGGGCCATGAATACGGATCTGGCCACTATCCGGTTTTTTTACCGGGATGAAGATTTGACCCTCACGGATAATGGTCATGCGACCATTCGACAGGTCAAAGATGCCTTCTATGTGCTTCCGGATGGGTCCTTTCAGGAAGCACGGTTTATGTCCTGTATGAGTCGTATGGAATGGGGGCGAATCGATTATTTACCGGTTGTTGAATTATTTTTGTCCCTGCTCCCGGGCACGGGGAGTGCCACGTTTGAATTGATTCGTGGCTTGTATGATGACCAGCAGGTGGATGCGCCAACTCCGTTGCGGTACCGAGGAATTCCAGCTTATCCCTCTATTGGCGCCTTTCGTTTATTTAGCGCCTTTTTCACCCCTACAATGCCCTCCGGTGAGGTTCCTCAAGATGTTTTTTTAGACATCAATCGTTCCCATGAAGTGGAATGGCAACCTTCACCCGAGTTCCCGATCCGCCATATTGATGAGGAGCAACGTCTTAGTGTGACCGTGCACCATCATAAAATTCAAAAGGTCATTCGTTGGGATGACCAAACTGGATTAGCCTATCTGCCCATGACCCCAACCGGTGATTCTAAAATGGACGGGCGAGGGGTAAAAGTCCTAGGCAAGGAACTTTATCTTTATGATGGAGCCCAACTGCATGTCAGGTCCATTCGGGAATCATGGCAACTGACAAAGCCAAGTTCTAGCCCTGATTGGAGAACTCCGTTGACGTCGTGGCGAGATTGCTTTCCACAAGGTCCACCTACGCTTTCAGCCTGCCAGGCCTTTTCGGCCGTCCTCCTTTATCCGGATAACGCCGACATGATTGGAGAAAAAGAAAGCCAGCCATTTATTTTCGATTACGTGGATGATTTTTTAGAAGAACAATTGGAGTTGCGGAAATTTCGAGAAATGGCCGATCAGGTGTTTCTAGCCCGATGCGAAGCCAGCCTGGGAGCGTGCCTGAAATATGATCGTCCTCAACGGTATACGGTTTGGTATGAATGTCCTGAGTTTGCTCAAAAGCACGCACAAGGCATTTGGAATACCTTAAACCGTAACAACCAATTGTCTTGGCTACTGCATTTTCAATTTTATCCAGTAGGGGAGCAGTCCATTACGAATACCATTTCACCATTTGATTGGATGAATACCTGGATTCCATTTTCTGCCTATGATGATCCTCCGGAATTACGCCGATGGATTTCGTTTCTTGCCAATCATCTTGTCCCTGGTGGAATTGGGTGTGTAGCAGGTCCGGAAAATCTGGGACACCTTTTTCAGGAACACGGACTCTCTGTGGTGCATGCCGAACAAGGTCAGGCTTTGCCAACTTTCAAGATTCATCAGGCGATTCTTCAGGCTGGTAGGCTTCATCCGGCATTAATGATTTGGATCATTCAACAATCGTAACCTGTAGTTGCCCAATTAGTAGAAAGTTTTCCTTTGGAGGGGTCGATCATGAACGAACAGGAGAAACAGTTAGTGGTCATGGCTCATGCCCTGGCACACCAAGAAAACGAAATCCAGTATCTCAAGGCCCTTTTGGTTGAAAAAATGAATATGAAGCTGGAAGAATTTCAGCAGGAGCAAGATGAGTTTTGGGCGAAAAGCAAGTATTACCGAATTTATGAAACGATCAACAGCCTACAAGCCTTACAGCAGGAGATGGAATCCCTACCTGAAAATGTTGATTTAGACATGTACCGGGATCATCTTCGCTGGCCTAGCGACCCGCCGGAACATCCTTTGGAAAGCTGAAGAAACATAGTCATGTATTTGAGCAGACCCTCTACCCTGCGGCTAAAGCCGCGACTCTTGACAGGAAGCCGCGTCCTGAATAGGATGGGGTAACCTTTAAGACTCATCCAGTGAGGTGAGTAAGGAGAATTTTGACGATGGCCCTTATTGTGGCCCCTGCCAACATGACCTTCCTCTGCCATGCAGTGGAGGGTTTTTTTATGCCCCCTTCCGGGGAAATTTTCAGAGAAAGACGGACACCACATTCATGAGTTCCTTGTCACATGAACGATTGGTGATGGATGCCCAGGAAATGTCCAGGGCGTTATCCCGAATAAGTCATGAGATTCTTGAACGGAACAAAGGATCTCAGGATTTAGCGCTCGTGGGTATTCGCACGGGAGGCGTTTATCTGGCCCAACGGCTGGCCAAGCGAATTCAGCAGATCGAGCAGCGCGACCTGCCTCTGGGAGAGTTAGATATCACCCTTTATCGAGACGATTTATCGATACGTAAGGATCAACCGGAAATACGAAAAACAACCATTTCATTTAATATTTCAGATATGAAGATCGTGTTGGTGGATGATGTCCTCTTCACCGGACGTACCATCCGTGCAGCGTTAGACGGCCTCATGGATTTGGGGAGACCGGCGGAAATTCAACTAGCAGTATTGGTTGATCGCGGACACCGGCAGCTCCCGATTCGTGCCAATTATGTAGGGAAAAGTATCCCAACCTCCCGGGAAGAGGACGTTCACGTATTTTTTGAAGAATTAGGGCAAGTGGATCGGGTTTCAATCATCACGGAACAACCTGGATAACACGAATCATGGGTTTGAGGGGAAAAGATTTACTCACCATCTCCGCTTTATCCGTCGAAGAAATAGAACTCATTTTGACCACGGCTGAGTCCCTGAAGGAAGTTGGAGGCCGAGATATCAAAAAAGTTCCGGCCTTACGTGGAAAGACTGTCGTGAACTTATTTTTCGAACCCAGCACGCGGACAAGGACCTCATTCGAATTGGCGGCCAAACGATTAAGCGCGGATGTGATTAATTTTTCTCCATCCACCAGTAGTGTGGTAAAAGGTGAAACGCTGATTGATACGGCACGCAATATTGAATCCATGCAAGCCGATATTATTGTCTTGCGACATTCCTCACCGGGAGCGGCTGAGCATTTGGCCCGATTCGTCCGATCGTCCGTGATTAACGCGGGAGATGGATGGCATGCCCATCCCACGCAAGCCCTCTTAGATGTGTATACGATTAAAGAGAAGAAAAAAACGGTGAAAGGACTGACCATCGTTATTGTCGGGGATGTCGCTCATAGCCGTGTGGCCCGATCCAATATTGCCGCCTTAACGAAATTAGGTGCTGACGTTCGAGTCGTGGCTCCCCCAACCATGCTACCCTTACACGTGGAACAGCTCGGGGCCAAAGTGTTTTTACATTTTGACGAAGCCTTACTCGGAGCGGATGTGATCATGATGCTGCGGTTACAGCGAGAACGGCTGGGCAGGGCGTTACTCCCGAGTATTCGAGAATATGCCACATTATTTTGTTTGACGGCGGAACGGCTCAAATTAGCTAAACCCGATGCCATTGTCATGCATCCGGGACCATTAAATCGTGGCGTTGAAATTTCCCCATCCGTTGCAGATGGTCCTGCCGCGGTTATATTAGATCAAGTTTCCAATGGCGTATCCGTGCGGATGGCTTTGATGTATCTATTATCAGGATCCGCGTAACATTTTTTGAAAAGAGAACCATGAACGACGCACCTTCCCAACAAACCGGACCCCAGACCCTCTGTATTCAAGGTGGCACGGTCATCGACCCAGGCCATGTGAATGGACGAGCTGACGTACTCATCCAAGACGGGAAAATTGTTGAAGTCGGTTATCCACTCCAACATGCTCTGGCACAAGATCGATCCGTCACCATCCTTGATGCCAGCGGATGGATTGTCGCCCCAGGACTCGTCGACCTTCATTGTCATCTGCGAGAACCAGGTTTTGAATATAAGGAAACGATCGCCACTGGATCGGCCTCAGCCGTAGCGGGAGGATTTACCTCAATTTGCTGTATGCCCAATACCCAGCCCGTCAATGATAATGCCGCCATTACCCAATTTATGTTGACGAAGGGTCAGCAGGCGGGAAAAGCGCGAATCTTTCCGATTGGCGCGATCACTAAAAATTCGGATGGGGAAGAATTGGCGAATATTGGCGAGTTGGTTGAAGCCGGCTGTGTGGCGATTTCTGATGATGGACGTCCTGTCATGAATAGTCTGGTGATGCGTCGAGCGTTGGAATATGCCAAAGCTTTTGGCATTCCCGTGGTCGATCACTGCGAAGATTTGCATTTGACGGATGGCGGCTGCATGAATGAGGGTGTGGTCTCAACAGAGTTAGGGATGCCTGGTATTCCCGATGCATCTGAAGAAGTCATGGTGGCCAGAAATCTTGCCCTTGCCGATCTGACAGGGGTCACGGTTCATTTAGCTCATTTGAGTACGGCACGATCAGTAGAGCTTGTTCGTCATGCAAAATCACAAGGCCTTCCCGTGAGCGCAGAAGTGTGTCCTCATCATTTTTCCATTACTGAAGAAGCCGTTCGAGGGTACAAGGCCAATGCGAAAATGAATCCACCTCTTCGAACGAATGAAGATATGTTGGCGCTTCAACAGGGATTGGTGGATGGCACGATTGATGTCATCGCGACCGATCATGCCCCGCATGCGCTGCAAGAAAAACAATTGGAGTTTGATACGGCTCCGTTTGGCATTGTGGGCTTTGAAACAGCACTTCCGCTCACCCTTCAACTCGTGCATTCTGGCGTCTTGTCTCTGGAGCAAGCACTTGATAAGTTGACCCGTGCTCCGGCTCAACTGTTCCACCTCCCCACGGGGTCACTGATACCTGGAAACCTGGCTGATATCGTGATATTTGATGCTAATGAAGAATGGGTCATTGATCCCGAACAGTTTCAATCCAAAAGTCGGAATACGCCATTTGGTGGCATGACCGTTAAAGGAAAAGTCAAACTGACACTGGTTGAACGGTCGGGTTGTGTTTGATGGTCGTTAACGCATGGGAAAGGCGAGGGTGAATTGGGGTACGATTGGGTTTTTTGTAGAAATGTTTGCCTTGACGCTCTGGGTCGGAGGGTTACTAGTGATTATCGCCGTGGTGATTCCAGCGGTATTTAATTCCTTTGGAATGGAGCCAGCCGGCCGGTTTTTACGGCGGGTCTTTGATGGCTATGGCTACATGAATCTCGGCATATTGGGAATTCTCAGTCTTGTGGCGTTCCTTCGCGCTCGAGCATTTGGCCGAGATTCGACTCAACTTTTTTCCATAACCGGGGTTGAGTGTTGGCTGATTGGTGGAATGCTTCTGGTCACAGTTGCCATTTTAGGAATTTTGGGGCCTAAGGCCTTAGCGTTGCAGGAAATCGCCTTTGAAGCCCTATCAAAAGAAGAAAAAGAATTGGCATATGGGCAATTCTTTCGGGTACATATGATCGTTCGTGCGTTACATCTGGTCAATGTCGGACTGGCGTTTTCATTGTTTATCGTGAAATTACGGAAAGTTCTTGTGTATCAACGTACTGATGCTCGTTGAGCCATAGATGATGGATACCTCTATGAGACAACCGAAGATAAAGGTTTTGCCATGAAACCTGCTGTATTAGTCTTAGCCGATGGGACCGTGTTCAAAGGGGAAGCCATCGGATTCCAAGGCGAGACCGTGGGGGAAGTCGTGTTCAATACGGCCATGTCCGGATACCAGGAGATTTTGACGGACCCTTCCTATAAAGGACAGATCGTATTGATGACGAGCCCACAAATTGGCAATTACGGCATGACCGACGACGACGATGAATCGCATCGAGTGTGGGCAGAAGGCTATGTTGTACGAGAGGCGTCTAAGCGGATGAGTAACTGGCGCGGGCGTCAGTCATTTGAAGATTATTTACTCCACCATCGTATTGTGAGTATCCAGGGAATTGATACTCGGGCCTTAACCAGCCATCTTCGGGAAAAGGGCTCTCAAATGGGCGTGATTTCTCATGTCGATCTGGACGAACGGTCGTTATGTTCCAAAGCTCAGGTTGCTCCTACTCTTATCGGGCAAGATTTGGTGAAGAAAGTCACATGTGCTTCTCCTTATCAATGGAAAGAAGGAAGTATCCCGCTTGGATTCAATGAACATGTTTCGAGCCGGCTTGATCCACAGTCATCCACTCTTCGATTTAAAGTCGTGGTCATGGATTTTGGAGTCAAGCACCACATTCTTCGAAGTTTAGTCGATGCCGGATGCGAGGTTTACGTTGTGCCGGCCTCTACCAGTGCCCAGGCCATCCGTGAACAAAAACCTGACGGCGTTTTTCTATCAAACGGCCCTGGGGATCCGGAAGGCGTACCCTATGCTGTAGAAACTGTGAAGGCTTTACTCGGATGGAAGCCTATCTTTGGGATTTGCTTGGGGCACCAAATTTTGGGCCTCGCCCTTGGATTACGCACACACAAATTGCCCTTTGGCCATCACGGCGCCAACCATCCTGTCATGGATCTTCGGACCAGAACTATTGAAATTACCTCACAAAACCATAATTTTGCGCTTGGGCTACCCCATCAAGAAGAGGAAGGCGCGCCCCTGTCCTCTCAACAATTTGAGACAATAATTGGGAAAATGGAAGTCACCCATCGCAGTCTGAATGATGGATGCTGTGAAGGAATGGTTGGATTAGATAGTCCGGTTCTCTCAGTCCAATATCATCCTGAAGCGTCGCCAGGGCCGCATGATTCGTCTTATCTCTTTCAGCAATTTGTCGACATGATGAAAGGACAACGGCTTGGGTAATCGACTGATCGGGGTTCTTTCTCTTGCTCTCCTCCTAAGCGGGTGCATTCATGTCGATCTTTTTTCGGGTGGGAAAGGGGCCTTACAGGAAGCCCGCATTTCAGGTGAAGGTTCTGATAAAATTTTATTGATCGATATTTCTGGAACGTTAACTACAGGGAAAGATTCTGGAATCTTCCCGGAGCCAAGTCTGCCGGCTCGGCTCAAAGAAGAATTAACGAAGGCGGAAAAAGACCGCCACATTAAAGCCATTATTCTTCGTATCAATACTCCGGGAGGAACCGTCACCTCCTCCGATATTTTGTATCACGAACTCCAATCCTTTCAGGAAAAACGAAAGATTCCAATCATTGCATCAATCCTGGATATGGGAACGTCCGGGGGATATTACGTGGCGATGGCATCTGACTATATTTTAGCCCATCCTTCGACCATTACCGGGAGCATCGGCGTGATCATGCTCACCCTCAATGGACAAGGGCTCTTGGAAAAAATAGGGGTTCAGCCAACTGCCATCGTTTCGGGTCCCAAGAAAGCCATGGGTTCGCCATTCCGAGCCATGAATGATGAGGAGCGGGCCATTTTTCAAGACGTCATTGACCGATTATATGCCCGATTTCTCACGGTCGTGGAACAGGGGCGTCCCAACCTTACACCTGAGAAGATTCGGCAGTTGGCCGATGGACGTATTTATACAGCAGATGTGGCCAAATCTGAAGGCTTAATTGATGGGATCGGATATCTCGATGATGCCATCGAAGAAGCTAAAAAGCGCGCAAAATTAGAGAAGGCTCAAGTCGTTTTGTACACGCGAAGTAGCCGTGAAAATCACCACAATGTGTATTCCCATTTTGACCCGCCCATAGTGGGTCCCTTAGGCTTTCCCCAGATCAACAGCACCACGATGCTGGGAATCTTACAAGGCGGTATGCCTCAAATGATGTATATGTGGATCCCTTAATCAAGCGAAGTCATTAAAGGTGTCATCCTGTGTTTTTTTATCATCGCGCGTTTGCATGGAACATAACAGCCTGTGTTTGCTTGAGCAGTCTCTGTCTACTGACTGCTTCCTGCCAAAAAGCCCCAGGTACGGCTCGCGATCAACTTATTTATATCTCTGAAGAAAAAGAAATTGCGTTGGGCCTCTCCGCTTTTCGCGAAGTGTTGAAGAATGCTCCCTTGAGTAAAAACCCGGAATTGACGTTGATGGTGAATCGTATAGGTCAACGGATTGCAAAAGCGGCGAACAAACCAGAATATGTTTGGGAATTTGCGGTTATTGAAGATGAAGAACAGGTGAATGCCTTTGCGTTGCCTGGAGGGAAGGTGGCTGTATTTACGGGCCTTTTGAAATATACGAAAACTGAAGCCGGGTTAGCCACGGTAATGGCGCATGAAGTGGCACATGCCCTCCAGCGACATGGGGCAGAACGGTATAGCCGAGGTATTCTGGAACAGATTGGGCAACTTGGAGCGTTAGCTGGAGCGGCAGTCGGGGGGGTCGATCCCGGGCTGGCTATTGGGGCCATGAGTGCGTATGGAGTAGGTGTGGCCTTACCGAATTCTCGTGACCAAGAAACCGAAGCTGATTTTATCGGCTTGCAATTAATGGCGAAAGCTGGATATGACCCCAAGGAAGCTGTCCCATTTTGGGAACGAATGAGCGGGTGCCCCAGAAAAATGATTGGAAAATTTTGTTTTCGGAGTCAAAATGCCATTCCAGAATTTTTGTCAACCCATCCTTCCGATGTTACGCGTATTAACCAGATAGAAGCCTGGATACCACAAGCCATGCAATACTATAGACCAGCAGCACCAGACTCAAATAATCCACAACCTGTCCCCCCTGTTCTTCCATGAGAAGACAAGGAAATTGAAAGTCTCCCATGCCGCGTCGTCATGATATTCGTCGTATTTTCTTAATAGGTTCAGGTCCAATCGTTATTGGCCAAGGTTGCGAATTTGACTATTCCGGAACACAAGCCTGCAAAGCCCTCAAAGAAGAAGGCTATGAAGTAGTCCTACTCAACAGTAACCCTGCCACCATTATGACCGATCCGGATTTAGCTGATCGCACCTATGTGGAACCTATTACTGTGGAAGTCATTGAGGCGATCTTTGAACGGGAGAAACCTGATGCCCTCCTGCCAACTATGGGCGGACAGACCGCGTTAAACGTAACAGTAGAATTGAGTAAGCGTGGAATTTTGGAAAAATATGGAGTGACCCTCTTAGGAGCATCCTACGCCTCTATCCAAAAGGCCGAAGACCGAGATCTCTTTAAACAGGCCATCGAACGCATTGGTCTTAAAACGGCCGCTAGCGGCTCAATCCGATCACGGGAAGAGGCTCTTCGCCTGATTGAAGAGATTGGCTTCCCAGCTATTGTGCGTCCCTCATTTACACTCGGGGGAGCGGGCGGCAATATTGCGTACAATCGGGAGGAATTTGACCGGTATATTGATTGGGCCTTAGTGACCAGTCCGGTTGGGCAAGTTCTGGTCGAGAAATCGCTGCTGGGCTGGAAAGAATACGAATTAGAAGTCATGCGCGACTCGAAAGACAATGTCGTCATTGTATGCCCTATTGAAAATGTAGATCCCATGGGTGTGCATACGGGCGATAGCATCACCGTAGCCCCAGCGATGACCTTGTCGGATAAAGAATATCAACATATGCGTGATGCCGCGATACGGATCATTCGCGAGATCGGTGTAGAGACGGGCGGTTCGAATATTCAATTTGCCGTGAATCCTGAAAATGGCGAACTGATCGTCATTGAAATGAATCCGCGTGTGTCTCGAAGCTCTGCATTGGCCTCCAAAGCAACAGGATTTCCTATTGCGAAAATAGCCGCAAAGTTGGCGGTCGGGTACACCCTTGATGAAATTCCCAACGACATTACCCAGGTCACAAAAGCCTGCTTTGAACCCACCATTGATTATGTGGTCGTGAAAATTCCGCGATTTACCTTTGAGAAATTTGAAGGCATTGATCCCACGCTGACGACCCATATGAAATCGGTAGGAGAGGCCATGTCCTTAGGAGGAACTTTTAAGGAAGCCTTACAAAAGGCTATTCGATCTCTGGAAACGGACCGTTACGGGTTGGTGTCCTTGCATGGATTGGATGGAAAACACGATACGCTTTCCGGCTCGAATTCCGTCTTGAATTCTATTCACACAGCTCTTCGCATGCCGACGGCTGATCGAATGTGGCACATAGCCGATGCCTTTAGGGTAGGGATGTCGGTTGAGGAAGTTCATCAAGAAACGAAGATTGACCCATGGTTTTTAGATGAAATTCAGCAAATTGTGACTTTCGAAAAACATTGGGTCACGACGTGTCAGGCCTATTTTGGGAACGGATCATCAAAAGAGAAGCCCCGTGAGGGGCCTCAGGCCGGGTTCGAGTTGCTTCACCAGGCTAAAACCCTCGGTTTTGCAGATCAACGGCTGGCGAAATTAGCGGGATACCAAGAAGATTGGATTCGTCAGGCTCGACAAAGTCAGTCCGAACATCCGATCACCGTGTTTAAGCGCGTCGATACATGTGGTGGAGAGTTTGAAGCTCATACGCCTTATTTATATTCTTCCGCTGGGTTACGCTGCGAAGCCCAACCGACTCAACAAAAAAAGATCATGATCTTAGGCGGGGGTCCCAATCGCATTGGTCAAGGTATTGAATTTGATTATTGTTGTGTCCATGCCGCCATGGCGTTACGGGAAGAAGGCATCGAGACCATTATGGTGAATTGTAATCCCGAAACCGTTAGTACCGATTATGATATTTCCGACCGCTTATATTTTGAGCCGTTGACGAAAGAAGACGTCTTGCGAATTATTGATACCGAACGTCCGGACGGTGTCGTTGTGCAATTTGGCGGACAAACGCCGCTAAAGTTGGCTGTCCCCTTAGCTCAAGAAGGCGTCCCGATTGTCGGAACGCAGCCGGATGCCATTGACAGGGCTGAGGATCGTCAACGATTCAGTGATATGTTAACCGAGTTGGGCCTTCTGCAACCAAAAAACGGATCGGCCCATTCCGCCCATGAGGCGCATCTGATTGCGGTAAATATCGGGTATCCGGTTATGGTTCGCCCCTCCTATGTGCTAGGGGGACGCGCCATGCAAATCATTTACGATGCCGAATCGTTAGACCGCTATCTAGAAAAAACCTCATTTGATTTAGGATCCCACCCTTTACTAGTCGATGATTATTTAGAAGATGCCATCGAAGTGGACGTCGATGCCATTTCGGATGGAAACGATGTCGTGGTGGCCGGAATTATGGAGCACGTAGAAATGGCCGGCATTCATTCAGGAGACTCAGCCTGTTCGTTACCGCCGCATAGCCTGTCAGAGAATATTATTCGCGCCATCACGACACAAACCACGCTTTTGGCCAAAGAGCTCCAGGTTCTAGGTCTTATGAATATTCAATATGCCGTCAAAGAGGATCGAGTCTATATTTTGGAAGTGAATCCTCGCGCGTCTCGAACCGTCCCGTTTGTCAGTAAGGCCATTGGCATACCGTTGGCCAAGTTAGCCATGAAAATCATGGCGGGACGAACCCTGAAAGAATTGAATTTTCTTCAGGTTCCTCAAGTTTCTCACATTGCCATAAAAGAAGCGGTCTTCCCCTTCACAAAACTCAGAGTGTCCGATGTGTTGCTCGGACCCGAAATGCGGTCGACCGGAGAAGTCATGGGAATCGATCAAAGTTTTGGATGGGCATTTGCCAAGTCTCAGGCTGCGACGGGCATGGCAATGCCTTTGTGTGGAGCGGTATTGTTAAGCGTAAAAGATGGAGATAAGCCTGCAGCGCTTGGTTTGGCTCAATGCCTGGATAAACTTGGCTTTTCCATTAAAGCCACGAAAGGGACAGCCGCCTTTCTTCAGCAGCACGGAGTCTCAGCTCAAGCGGTGAATAAAGTCAAAGAAGGGCGGCCTCATATTGGAGATTTGCTGAAGAATAATGATTTGGCCATGGTCATCAATACAGTTGGGGATAAAACCTCACAAGAAGATTCCGCCCCTATTCGAACCGCAGCGGTATTTGGAAATATCCCGTATTTTACAACTATGCAAGGCGCACAAGCGGCCGTATTCGGCATTGAAGCGATGAAAAAAACCGCCCTGACGGTAAAAAGTTTGCAGGAATATCATACGAAGTCCGTCTGAGCATTAATTGAGAAAGGCCCTCTTTTTTTATCACGCATTATTGATCATTGGTTGGAGCATCGGATTATGAAAGTACCTATGACCAAAAAAGGGTATGAGGCCCTCCAAGCCGAACTAACTCGTCTTCGACGAGATGAACGGCCCAAGGTGATTCAAGCGATTACTGAAGCTCGAGAACATGGCGACTTAAAAGAGAATGCAGAATATAAAGCCGCAAAAGAACACCAACAATTTATTGACACACGTATGAGCGAATTGGAATACAAGTTGAGTAGTGCTCAAGTCGTGGAAATTTCTGGCGGAACCAGTGAAACGGTGGTCTTTGGCGTAACCGTGTCGTTGCTCAATATGGAAACACAGGAAGAAAAGGAATATACCCTCGTTGGCCAAGATGAAGCCGATTTAAAAAATGGATCAATATCGGTGCAATCTCCCATTGGGCGAGCGCTTATCGGACATCAAGTTGGCGATATTGTCGAAGTCCATCGACCGGCCGGCATCATTGAATATGAAATTCAGTCCATTTGTTTTAAGGAGCAGCTGTAATGCCATCAGCCATTTCATTAGTGACCCTCCTGACAGACTTTGGCGATACGGATTTTTTCGTTCCCAGCATAAAAGGCGTGCTATTGGGAATTAATCCTCAAATCCGAATTGTCGATCTGAGCCATCGGATCCCACCACATGGCATTGAACAAGCAGCATTTTTTCTGAAATCTTGTTATGAATATTATCCGGATGGCACCGTTCATGTGGTGGTGGTTGATCCAGATGTAGGAAGTGATCGTCGGGCGTTACTGGTTTCAACCTCCCGGTATTTTTTCCTGGCTCCGGATAACGGCGTCTTAAGTCCGATCTTTCAGAATGAAGCCTCGGTAGAAGTTCGCGCAATTGAGAATAAACAGTATCGGTTGGATTCGGCTGGAGCCACCTTTGACGGACGGGATCTCTTCGCACCTTCAGCTGCCTGGCTCACTAAAGGACAAAGCCCTGGTTCCTATGGTCGGTTGATTAGAGATTACGTGACCCTTCCCGATGATCCTCCGAAAATGAACAACCAGGTCCTTGAAGGACGCATTGAGTATATCGATCATTTTGGTAATGTCATTACCAACATTACCTCATCTGAGATGCAAACCTTTCGATCTGTCACAAAAAAAGATTGCTCCGGTCTCCGGACTGGCGACTTAACGATCAAAGGCATCAAAAGTTTTTATGGAGAGGGCGCGACCGGTCTCCCCGAACTTCTGATGAATAGTAATGGGCACTTGGAAATTTTCATCAAGCAGGGCCGAGCCGCGGACCGTTGTGGATTGCAAAGAGGGCAAAAAGTCGAGTTATTCTAAAACATGAAAATTTCTCAGTGAGAGAAAAAGGCCACAAGCCGAAGCAATCACGGTAGAGTCTTACGCTCAGCGTTCATTGACGTTCGGACAACTCCAATAGCGACGTTGATAATGTCGATCATTTGTTTTAACTCTTGCAATGTTGAAGAGAGCGGTGGCATGAGGATAATGGTATTCCCAATGGGCCGTATAAGAAGACCCAGGGTTCTGGCTGCTAACGTCACGCGATGACCGATACGATGGATTACCGGGAATGGGTCTTTGGTCTGTTGGTTTTGCACTAACTCAATGCCCACCATATATCCGCACTGACGGATATCTCCTACCCAAGGGTCGTCAGCCAGGGCACGTAATAAAGAAGATAGTTGAGGTGTTCGACGTTGCACTTTGGTCAAAGTGCGTTCGGATTTAAAAATGGAGAGATTCGCTAACGCGGCCGCACAGCCCAAAGGATTGCCGGTATAACTGTGACCATGAAAAAATGCTTTACCTTCATGCGGTTTCCCTAAAAAGGCTGCATAAATGTCGTCAGTGGTCAGGGTTGCGGCTAGGGGAAGGTACCCTCCGGTTAAGCCCTTGGCAATCGCCATAATATCCGGTCTAACCGATTCATGCTCACAAGCGAACATGCGACCGGTTCGACCAAACCCGGTCGCGACTTCATCAGCAATGAATAGGACCTTGTACTGGCGGCAAAGGTCCTGAATCCGTCGAAGATATCCCGGGGGCGATGGCAGAAGGCCGGCGACACCTTGCACCATTGGTTCGACAATAACTCCCGCAATTTCTTCATGCTTTTCTTGAAGAAGAGTTTCAAGCGGATCACTGCATGCCAATTTGCATTGTGGAAATTCCAGGTCGAGGCGACACCGGTAACAATAGGGAGCATCAATATGATGTCTTTCTGGAAAAAGTAATGAAGAAAATGGTTTTTGGAACAAGTCGATGCCACTGAGGCTCATCCCCCCGACCGTATCACCATGATAGGCAAGGGCAAGATGGACGAATTGTGTTTTTCGTGGTTGAGGATGGGGGCATTGTTGCCAATATTGAATGGCCATTTTTAGGGCGATCTCAACAGCCGTCGATCCATTATCGGAAAAAAAGACTTTGTGGAGGCCTTCCGGAGCCAAACGGACCAGAGCTTTGGCTAATTGAATGGCGGGAGGATGAGAGAGGCCCAAAAGGGTGGTGTGGGCAACCTGGGTAAGCTGATGGCGTATGGCTTGATCTATGGTCGGATGGCGATGGCCATGAAGGTTAACCCAAATAGACGACGTGCCATCAAGATAGGCATTTCCCTCAATATCGTACAGTCGGGCCCCTTTCCCGCGGGTGATCAAAAGAGGAGTCTGGTGCTCCCACTCCTGCATTTGAGTAAACGGATGCCAGATATAGGTGCGAGCATCGTGTTGCATTTGCTTAACGGACGGAGTTGTTTTCTTTGGCATAGCGAGAAAGACTCTCTAGCTAAACATTTTTAATTTTGACAACCTTTTTGGGCCTCACTACAATCATGGACACGTCGAATGCGTAAGACCTTTCCCCAATCCCACATACGAAATTTCTCCATCATTGCTCATATTGACCACGGCAAATCGACCTTGGCCGATCGGTTTTTGGAAATGACCGGTGCGGTCTCACAGCGTGAATTTCGTGCCCAATATCTCGATGATATGGATTTGGAGCGCGAACGGGGAATTACCATAAAAGCGCATGCGGTGACCACCCAATTTCGAACGTCGAAAGGGGAGGAGTACCTTTTTAATTTGATCGATACGCCCGGTCATGTCGATTTTGCCTATGAGGTTTCCCGGAGTCTAGCGGCCTGTGAGGGTGCTCTGCTTTTAATCGACGCCACTCAAGGCGTGGAAGCCCAAACGATTGCCAATGCCTACTTGGCCATGGCGAACGATTTAGTCATTATCCCCGTCATCAATAAAATTGACTTGGCTAGCGCGGATGTCGAAGGCGTCAAAACGCAAATCCGTGATGTCCTCGGACTCACCGACCAGGAGGCCTTTCTGGTGAGTGCCAAGGATGGGCGGGGAGTCCACGAGGTACTTGAAGGCGTGACCACGTTGATTCCGCCTCCGAAGGGCTCTGCGGACGCCCCATTGAAGGCCTTAATATTTGATTCCTGGTTTGATAACTATCAAGGAGCCGTTGTGCTTTTGCGTATAATTGACGGAACCATTCGCCCCAATATGAAGATAAAAATGATGTCCTCTGGACAGGATTTTGAAGTCCTGGAAGTCGGCATGTTTTTGCCGAAACGAACGAAAGTGCCCCAACTCGGCCCAGGAGAGGTGGGGTATATTTGTGCGGGGATGAAAGAGCTTTCCGACACGAAAATCGGCGATACCATTACCGATGCTAAGCGACCAACCTTGGAGCCACTGCCTGGGTATCGGGATGTGCAGCCCGTGGTGTTTTGCGGGCTCTACACCACAGACACGTCAAAATATGAAGACTTGCGGGACTCACTCGAGAAGCTTCAACTCAATGATTCTTCCTTCGGCTATGAACCCGAAACATCACTGGCCTTAGGATTCGGGTTTCGTTGCGGGTTTTTGGGTTTGCTCCACATGGAAATTATCCGAGAACGCCTGGAACGCGAGTATGGTCTCGATCTGATTAGTACAGCTCCCACAGTGGTCTACCGGGTTCATTCGACTACCGGGGAAATTATTGACATAGATAATCCTTCGAAACTCCCCGATCCATCTCGAATTGACCATATTGAAGAACCGTTCATCAAAGCCACCATTATCGTCCCGGAGCGGTATATCGGCAATATTCTGCAGTTGTGCCAGGAGCGGCGCGGCATTCAGGTGGGGCTGAATTATCTGGATCCAACCCGGGCGATGTTAATTTACGAACTCCCTTTAAACGAAATTGTGTTAGACTTTTATGATCGCTTGAAATCCAGAACCCAGGGGTATGCTTCTTTAGATTATGAATTGATCGGATATCGCCAATCGGAGTTAGAAAAACTCGACTTGTTACTCAATGGAGAGACCGTCGATGCGTTATCCATCATTGCCCATAAAGACAAAGTAATTAGTCGAGGACGACAATTGGCGGAAAAAATGAAAGAGTTGATTCCCAAACAAATGTTTGAAATCGCCATTCAAGCCGCAATTGGGAAGCGCGTCGTGGCCAGAGAAACGATTGGGGCCATTAAGAAAAATGTGACCGCCAAATGTTATGGTGGCGATATTTCCCGAAAGCGCAAACTATGGGAGAAGCAAAAAGAAGGGAAAAAACGCATGAAACAAATTGGTCGCGTGGAAGTGCCTCAAGAAGCGTTTTTGGCTATTCTCAAGACGGATCCGAGTTAACCGACTGATGGCACATCAAGACCCCCAACCGACCGAACCTTCAGAATCGAGCCTTGAGAAATCTCCAGCAGAGGATTCCCGGAGTGCCGAAGAGGTTCCTGCAACCAAGTCTATTTTCAGAGAATATGCTGAAGCCCTCATAATCGCGATTATCTTAGCCCTCACCATTCGAGTCTTTGTCGTTCAGGCATTTAAAATTCCTTCCGGATCGATGATTCCGACGTTACTCATCGGCGATCATATTCTGGTTTCCAAATTGGCCTATGGGATTCAATTGCCGCAGGACTGTGAATTTCAAATGGCCTTCCCTCCACTAACATGTTATTCCTCCACGATGGTCATGGACTTTGACCCTCCAAAACGGGGGCATGTCATCGTTTTCCGTTACCCTGAAGATGAAAATAAAGATTTTATTAAACGCGTAATCGGCACCCCAGGGGATGTCATTGAAATTCACAATAAAACGATCATCATCAATGGCGAACCGTTCAATGACAAAGATTTCACCCAACGAGTTGACCCGGGAATTATTGATGGTCGCATCAATCCCCGGGATAATTTCGGTCCGATTACCGTCCCTGCCGATTCCTATTTCGTCATGGGGGATAATCGCGATCAAAGTTTGGATAGCCGATTTTGGGGATTTGTGAAAATGCATAAAATTAAAGGCCGAGCGTTCATGGTCTACTGGTCATGGAATGGACAAGGAGCGTGGACCGATTGGGTTCGCTGGAATCGAATTGGAAAAAGTATTGAATAAGCTCTACTTAAGGCCTCACTCAGACATTCTTTTGTTCCCTTGTGCGTTCGAATGAAAACGACTTCACTAGTTCCAACAATCCCCCTTCGACAGCTGAAGACCTACCTTCGTCGCTTTTCTCAGACAAAAATCTTAGTGCTAGGCGATCTCATTCTTGATCATTATATTTGGGGGACGGTCAATCGTGTCTCCCCCGAAGCGCCTGTGCCAGTCGTCCATGTGAACTCTGAGTCCTATCGTATGGGGGGAGCCGCCAATGTCTATCATAATGTCGCCACATTGGGGGGGCAGGTCGAACTCTGCGGTGTGATCGGACGGGATCTTTACGGTAAGCAGATTCTGAAAGACATTCGCCAGGCATCAAAATCCGCGCTGGGAATCTTTGTTGATCCCAAGCGTCCGACGATTAAAAAAACCAGAGTCATCGCTCACAACCAACAAATTGTTCGATATGATGTTGAGCAGCGGGATCAAGTGTCCCCTACCATTGAACGAAAAATCATGAGATACGTTGCCACTCGAATGGCCGACCTATCCTGCATTGTTATTTCAGACTATGCGAAAGGCCTTATTACCGAAACACTGATGCACCAGGTTCGGGACTTGGCCGATCAACATGGCGTGCCCATTATTGTTGACCCGAAAGTCGAACACATGCCGTACTATAAAGGCGTGACAGTGATCACCCCTAATTACCTCGAGGCCAAGCAGGGTGCGGGATTTTTGTCGACACAAAACATTTCGATCCAACAGATCGGCAATGCGCTTCAACAACGTGTGCAATGCCAGGCCGTTGTCGTCACAAGGGGAGAGGAAGGAATGAGTATTTTTGAACGCCAGGGAAGATCCTGGACCATTCCCGCCGTTGCCCGTCAAGTCTATGACGTCACTGGAGCCGGCGATACCGTAGTTAGCACACTCGCCTTAGCTTTGAGTGCGAAAGCGTCCATTGCTGATGCGGCCGTACTGGCCAATCATGCTGCAGGGATTGTCGTGGGGATGGTAGGAACGGCAACGGTTACCCGATCCCAACTTCAACAGGTGTTCAACCATGGCCACTCCTGACACCAAGGTAAGTGTGTGCATTCCAGCGCGTCAGGGCTCTTCCAGGTTTCCTGGTAAGCCGTTGGCGACATTAGCCGGAAAACCATTAATTCAACATGTGTATGATTCTGTCGCAAAGGTCCCTTCCGTGGGACAAATCATGGTGGTGACCGATCACGAGACCATTCTTCAGACAGTCAAAGATTTTGGAGGAAACGCATGCCTGGTCACAGAGCCGTGCCGGACAGGAACTGATCGGGTGGCAACCGTCGCGTCTCAATTGGCGTATGATGTCGTGGTAAATTTACAGGCAGATGAAATCCTCCTCCACTCAGAGTTGCTCAGTGATCTTATTGAACCATTTTTAACCTCTACCGCCGAAATCGGTACCTTAAAACGCAAGTTCTCCCCTGATGATGATCGGGACAATCCTTCGATGGTCAAAGTCGTAACCGACCGACAGGGCCAGGCCCTTTATTTTTCACGTAGCCCGGTGCCCTGTTGGCGAGATGGGATTCCTGCCGGAATCGATGAAGCCACCTGGCTACATTTAGGAATCTATATTTTCACCAAAAAGGCGTTACAACAATTCAGCCGCTTGCCGAGTGGATTTCTTGAAGAGGCCGAAAAATTAGAGCAATTACGTGCGTTGGAACATGGATTACCGATCATGGTTTGGGAGACCAATCATGAGTCCCTCCGCATCGATACACCCGAAGATCTGGCCATCGCTGAATCTCTTCTCTTGTCAAAAAAGCGCATGGAATAACGTGTCTCTTCGGTTCTGATTTTGAGACTTGAAATGAAGGAGAAAAATATGGTGAAGTCAGGGATCGCCCACGTCCGTTATCACCAATGCCATCCAATGTCTGAACTATGAGTAAATTTATCTTCATTACAGGTGGGGTTGTTTCATCCCTGGGGAAGGGGCTGTCATCCGCAGCCATCGGGCATTTGTTAGAAAGCCGGGGAATGACGATCACCTTTTTAAAACTCGATCCGTATATTAACGTGGACCCCGGCACGATGAATCCCTATCAACACGGGGAAGTCTATGTGACCGATGATGGAGCGGAAACAGACCTGGATCTCGGGCATTACGAACGGTTTACCACCGTACAATTAAGCCGTGAAAACAATTGTACAACGGGACGAATCTATGAATCGGTCATTCAAAAAGAACGCAAAGGGGAATATCTTGGCGCGACCGTGCAGGTCGTTCCGCATATTACCGATGCCATAAAAGAACGAATTACGGGTGTCGCCCATAATGTGGATGTCGTCATTGTTGAAATTGGCGGCACCGTCGGTGATATCGAAAGTCTCCCGTTTTTAGAGGCTATTCGCCAAATGCCCTATGATGTCGGGCGTGAAAACGTGCTCTATATTCATCTCACCCTCGTGCCCTACATTCCCACGGCAGGGGAACTCAAAACCAAACCGACTCAACATTCCGTTAATAAATTACGAGAAATCGGAATTCAGCCGAATATACTCCTCTGTCGAACGGACCGGTATCTCCCACCAAACGTGAAAGATAAAATGGCGTTGTTTTGTAATGTGGAGAAAGACTCGGTTATTACCGCCAAGGATGTGGAATCAATTTATGAAGTACCGATCGTGTTGCGAAAAGAGGGGCTGGACGAACTGATTGTTCGTTCCCTGCGTTTAGAAACCGGCCCGCCGAATCTTCGCGATTGGGATGAATTAGTCCAGAAAATAAAGCGTCCCCGGCATGAAGTCACGATTGCGCTGGTTGGGAAGTATGTCGAATCACGCGAATGCTACAAAAGTTTATCAGAAGCCCTGGTCCATGGGGGCTTACAGGATGAGACCAGTATCAAGATCCAATGGGTTGAATCCGGCGAAATTGAAAAAAATGGGACGGAACGGCTTCTCGCCGATGTGGATGGCGTGTTGATTCCTGGAGGATTTGGCATTCGAGGGATAGAAGGTAAAGTGGAAACCATTCGGTATGTGCGGGAAAAACACATTCCCTTCCTTGGAATTTGTCTGGGCATGCAATGTGCGGTCATTGAAATTGCCCGTAATCTGGCCGGTCTCGACAAGGCCAATAGTGCAGAATTTCATGACGAAACCCCTCATGCCGTCATTGATTTATTGCCTGAGCAGCGGTCCATTCAAGATAAGGGCGGAACCATGAGATTGGGAGCCTTCCCTTGCAAGCTGGTTCCAGGAACTCTGGCATCTGCGGCGTACAACCAGGCAGATATCCAAGAACGTCATCGCCATCGTTATGAGTTTAACAATGAATATCGCGACGTCTTAACGTCCAAAGGTCTTATCATTAGCGGAACATCACCAGATGGAAAACTGGTTGAAATAATTGAATTGAAGGGCCACCCATGGTTTGTCGGCACACAATTTCATCCGGAATTTCATTCACGACTCTGTTCCCCACATCCATTATTTACAGCCTTTATCGGGGCTGCGCTCCAACGAAAATTCGGTACGTAACCAGCCGGATTGCTGATGATTTCACCAACTGAAGTCGAGATTGGCCCATTGCGGGTGGGGGCAGATGCTCCTCACATCCTCATTGCCGGTCCTTGTGTGGTTGAAAGTGAAGCGGTTGTGCTGGAAACAGCCACCGCCATCGCCAAAATTGCCCAAGAATTACATATTCCGTACATCTTTAAGGCCTCATATGATAAAGCCAACCGAACGTCAATTTCGTCCTTTCGCGGCTTAGGGCTCAAGGCTGGATTAGAAATTCTTCAGAAGGTGAAGAATGAGGTCGGCGTTCCCGTGTTGACCGATATTCATGAAGTCCAGGATGTCGGGCAAGTCGCTGAGGTTGCCGATATCTTGCAAATCCCAGCCTTTCTCTGTCGGCAAACGGACCTCCTGTGTGCCGCCGCTCAGTCCGGATGTGTCGTCAACGTCAAAAAGGGACAATTCTTATCCCCTTGGGATATGCGTAATGTGGTGAATAAACTTGAAGAGGCCGGGACAAAGAAGATTTGCCTAACTGAACGCGGGGCAAGCTTCGGCTATCAAAACCTGGTTGTAGATATGCGTTCCCTTCCCGTCATGCGGGCCTTAGGCTATCCCGTGATTTTTGATGCGACACATAGTGTGCAATTACCGGGTGGGGGAGGGACCTGTTCTTCAGGGCAACGGGAGTTTGTGGCTCCGTTGGCCAGGGCCGCAGCGGCCGTCGGATGTGACGGGTTTTTTATGGAGGTTCACCCTCAACCTGAGAATGCGTTATCCGATGGACCGAATATGGTACGATTGAAAGAATTGAAAGGCTTGCTGGTCCAGCTTCAAGCGATATGGCAAGTTTCCGGCAAGGGAGATTCCCAACCATTAACCTGAAAAATTACTTGAATTTTGACAAACATGAATTCCACGCACACCCTTAAGCCAGAAGCCAGGCCCTCTATTCAGGCAAGAGGGGAGTCAAGTCTGAATCTCCCCAATTCCATCACCCTTCTCCGGATTCTTTTAATTCCCGTATTTGTCTGGCTGTATTTAGAGCCAACGCCAGAACGGACATTATGGGCAGGGCTGGTTTTTTCCGCGGCGGCATTTACCGACTTTTTGGATGGATATTTAGCTCGTCGCAGTGGACAAATAACCAACCTTGGGAAATTACTTGATCCTGTCGCAGACAAGCTGCTGGTCGCATCAGGCCTCATTCTACTGGTCCAGGTTCAGCAGGTCGCCGTGTGGCTAGCAATTGTGATGATTGCTCGTGAATTAATTGTGACAGGAGCACGGGCGGTGGCCGCGAAAGAAGGGTTAATTGTTCCAGCCGATACACTAGGAAAATATAAAGTAGTAGGTCAAATTGGGGGAATCATTTGCTTAATTTTTCAAGGGGCATGGTTGAATGCCCAAGCCTCTCTTTCTGTTGTAGGTCTTCTTCTTCTCCATGCGGCGCTCGTACTTTCACTGGTGTCTGGCTGGCGATATCTCATCTTTATCTTTAAAAAAATAAGCCCGCAATATTGGTAGGGCATCCATCGTGGCAGAAGAAACGCTAGGCTATGTTTTCGCAGCCATTGTAGCCTATATTTTGGGCTCCATTCCTTTTGGAATTCTTGTTGCAAAGGCTTTGGGGGCTACAGACCCTCGCACATCGGGAAGCAAAAACATCGGATTTACCAATGTTCTGCGGGTTTCAGGGAAAAAAGCCGGGGCCTTAACCTTACTTGGGGATATTGGGAAAGGTGTCTTGGCGGCAGGATTAGCTTCCAGTCTGCGAGCGCCACATCACTGGGTACTGATTATCGCCCTATGCGTGGTGCTTGGGCATATTTTTTCTGTTTTTTTAAGGTTTAAGGGAGGGAAAGGCGTAGCGACCGCACTAGGCGCGGTTTTAGGAATTGAACTAATTCTCGGGCTCTGCCTGTTTGGAATTTGGATCGGGACCGTTTTGATTTTTCGGTATTCATCAGGGGGCGCGTTAGCTGCCTTTGCGAGTTTTCCCATCCTTGCATTTTTTTTGAATGGAGATAATCAATTATTACTCTTTTCATTCGCACTTCTAGGACTCATTGTGTACGGGCATACTGAAAACATCGCAAGGCTTCTCAAGGGGACTGAACCCAAAATGGGACAAACTTCTATTTGACATAATATTTCTTATGCGACATTGATGTAATTAAATAGAAACATGAATATATCAATAAAAATAGCTTTATATTCAATACTTTATACTTCTATTAGTGCCGGCCTGTCCTGGGCCGATGAACCATCAAACAAAGAACTTCGTGGCTTACAGGCTCTGGAAGAAATTCAATTCACCATTACCAGTTTGGCCGAACGCGTCACTCCCATGGTCGTCAATATCACTCCAATTCGGGAAATTTTGTCGTCTGATGGATTTAAGCGCCGAGGTTCCTACACTCAAGGCAGCGGCTCCGGTGTCATCGTTCGCGATGATGGGATTATTGTGACGAATAATCATGTTGTGGGTGAAGATACGACCGAAGCCGAAGTACGCCTTTCTGATAAAACACATCAAATTGCCCGAATCATTGGGCGAGACAAAGAAACCGATATTGCCGTCCTTAAAATCGAAACGGATAGAAAATTACCTGCCGCGCAGTTCGGATCCTCTTCAGATTTAAAAGTCGGTCAATGGGTCCTGGCTGTCGGCAACCCTATGGGTTTGGACCGAACCGTCACCTTGGGTGTGATTAGTGGAATTGGAAGGGAACGTTTAAATTTATCAAAATACGAAAACTTCATCCAAACCGACGCCGCCATTAACCCCGGCAACTCAGGCGGTCCGCTTTTTAACCTTCGCGGAGAAGTCATCGGGATTAATACAGCCATTATTCATATGGCCCAAGGCATAGGATTCTCCATCCCCGCCGACATGGTTTCTCGTGTGGTGGATCAACTCGTTTCCAAAGGACGCGTCGTTCGAGGCTGGCTGGGCGTGGGCATTCAAGCCCTCACAAAAGAACTCTCGAAACAATTCGGGATCAAAGAAGGCCAAGGCGTGTTGATCAACGAAGTGTACGAAGATGATCCAGCCTTTGCCGCCGGAATTAAACCAGGCGATATCATTTTGACCGTCGATGGTGAGCCGGTAGATTCGCCGAATCAACTCTCGCGGCTCGTAGCCCGGGTCGGTCCCGGAGAGAAAGCGGCCATCCGGATTCTTCGGGATGGAAAAGAAATGTTGTACCAAGTGCCCATGGCGGAGCGTCCCGAAAAGCCCACACTGGCCTCACTCCCCTATCAAAAATCAGAGATCAAACTTGGCCTTGACGTTCAAGCCCTAACGGCCGCTTTGGCGGAAGAGTTTGAATTGAAAGAAACCGTAGGTGTGCTGGTCTCGAAAGTTGAGCGAGGGGGCCTCGCTCATGCGGAAGGCATTCAAGAAGGTGATTTTATTACCGAAGTCAATCGTCAACCAACACGAAATGTCGCACAATTCTCAGAAGCTGTAGAAAAAGTCAAACCCGGCCAAACCGTCCTCCTCCGTATCATCCGTAAATCCCGTGCCTTCTTCATCGTCCTCAAAACCCAGCAGTAACAAAGCTTTCCATTACTAACATTTTCGGAAAATTTGATTGTTCCGATGAACGGCTGTGCCATGCTGTAGAAAATTTCGTTTTTTTTTCGGTGAAAATCCAATTGCAGTGAGGGAACACGGCCTTTCTCATTTGGAACTCACCTGTTTCTATTCCCAGTCATTTTATTTTAATGGACTGTGGAGGCGTAGGAGGGGTTGGTGGCGTTGGAAGCATGGTATCAACTGTCGTTGACGAAGGGCGTGGAGGTTGAATGTCAAAATTTCTTGGTATGGCGGTTGAGGCGGTATTTTGTAAGCTTTGTGCCAGACAGATCTGAAGTTGGGCAATGGATTGCACCGAAAACGTTTTTGGATTGTTCGCATAGTCGGTCGCCAATTTTTTGCACATAGCTTCCTCGACCGATTTTTTGACTTCGAGCAGATTGGCCGAAGCCGTTCCGGTGAAAGCAAAAACCCCAACCATTACCAGCAGTATTTCTATTTTCATCCTCTATCTCCATTCCACAGGGAGCACATTCTATTTTCCAGCACTCTACCTCGCTTAGGCTCTCCCAACAATGGAAAAAATTTTCCGTGGCCGTCTTGGGAAAAGAGAACAGGAGAAGAATGATGGACAAAAAAGTGACGAAATTCTAGGACGTCGAGGCGACGGCTTCTTTTTTGTGTTCGGCGATAATGCGACTCACCATCTCTTTGGGGACGTCTTCGTAGCCAAAGAATTCCATGCGATAACTGCCTTTACCGGCAGTGAGGGACGTCAGCGTTGGCGCATAGGTCAACATTTCCGCTAGGGGCACATGGGCTTTGAGAATTTCATTGTGCCCTTTCACATCCATTCCCTGAATCCGTCCACGACGTGAGTTGAGATCACCGATCACGGCTCCCACTAAGTCATCTGGAACGGTTACCTCCACAGCCATGACCGGCTCGAGCAATCCAGCCTGTGCCGATTCCATGGCTTTTTTAAATCCCATGGAGGCGGCGACCTTAAACGCCATTTCGGAAGAATCCACCGGATGGTGGGAGCCATCATACACCGTGACCTGAATATCGATGACCGGAAATCCGGCCATAATCCCATGCTGCATTGCTTCAATGACACCTTTTTCTACGGCCGGAATGAAGTTTCGTGGAATCGAGCCTCCCACAATTTTATTGTGAAACTCGAACCCTTTTCCGCGCGGTAACGGTTCAATTTGCAACCAGCAATCCCCAAATTGGCCATGCCCGCCCGTTTGTTTTTTGTATTTTCCTTGGGCTTGGGCCATGTGATGGATGGTTTCTTTATAGGGAACTTTTGGCATATGTAAATTAACGTCGACCCCATATTTCCGTCGCAATTTTTCTAACGTCGCATCGATGTGCACCTGCCCCACTCCACTGAGAAGCATCTCTTTGGTTTCATCATTTCTCATAAATTCTAAAGACGGGTCTTCTTCGACCAATTTATGGAGCCCCAGACTAACCTTATCAATTTCATTGTTGCTTTTGACTTCCAAGGCATAGGACATGACGGGCTTCATGATGATGAGGCCAGGATAGAGGATCGGATGTTTCTCATCACAAATGGTATCACCTGTTTGTGTTTCTTTGAGTTTGGCGATTGCCACAATATCTCCTGCGCTGACATGATCGATTTGTTGGTGTTTTTTTCCAATCGAAAAAAACAAATGGCCTCCTTTTTCTTTTACCTGCCGGGAGGCATTAAAAAACGGGGTGTCCGCTTGCAACGTTCCGGACATCACCCGGACAAAGGTGAGTCGCCCCATGAAAGGATCGATCGTCGTTTTAAACGCCAATCCTGAAAACGGCGCTTGAGCATCCAGGGGTTGCAGACATTCCTCATGCGTGAGGGGCCGAGTACCCACCAGGGGATGAAGAGTGGCCCGATCTTCCGGCGAGGGCAAAAAACGAGTGATGGCTTCCAGGAGGCTGGTCATGCCCACATGTTCTGTTGCCGATCCGCAGAACACAGGCACGATTTTTCGATCGAATGTTCCCATCGTTACGCCATCGATGAGGTCTTCGTCAGACAACTCACCGTCGGTGAGATATTTTTCGACTAATTGATCGTTGGTTTCGGCGACAAGTTCCATGAGGCGTCGACGCTGTTCGGTGGACAAGGCTTCATGGTCCGTTGGAATGTCGACTCGCTGTGTCTTGGGTGATTTGGCGCTAGAAGTCACGAGTTGGCGAGACAGCAGATCAATCACGCCCACCAATTGACCCTCTTGAGAGGCTGGGATCGAAAGGGGCACACCCTTAAGCTCAAGTGTCTTTTCACATTCGCCCAAGACCGCCTTAAAATCGGTCCCTGTCTTATCCAACTCATTGATATAAATTAAACATGGGAGTTCATGCTCTTGAATCGCCTCCCACACCCGTTCAATTTCTGATCGAAGCCCGGTTCCAGCACCAATGACTAAGATGACACCATCAGCTGCCCTTAATGAAGATTGGACTTCCACCCCATAATCCTGCATGCCCGGTGTATCCAGCACACTTATCCGTGTCCCGTCCCATTCAAACTGAAGGAGTGCCGAACTTAAGGAATGATGGCGATGCACTTCTTCAGGTTCAAAGTCGGCAATGGTGTTTCCCTGAAGAACGCTGCCCATCGTGGGGATAATTCCGGCGGTAAAGGCGAGGGCTTCGGTGAGGCTGGTTTTACCGGCTCCAGGATAGGAAGCCAGGACAACATTGCGGATGGTGCCGTGTTTCATACGAACCTCCTCGTGATGTTGATGGTGTGTTTGAATTCTAGGTAGCTCCTGATACGGAGTCAATGCAAAACCCGTTCAATGGTGTCAGGGAACTCTACGCACAGGCATCTTTCCTGTCAGGTGTTCGACAGCAGACGGCTGGTGCATCCATATTACTCGCAAGTCCGAGAGATGGGTTTCGGAAAAATTTTCCTACTAATTCAAAGGTCTATAACTGCGCCCCCTTCCACTTAGAGAACACGCCTACTTTGGCACTCAGGTTGCTCTAGCCTATTGCCGTAAGGAATGAATCTGAAGGCACACTGAATGGGACACGCCATTCAGAATTCCCCCTCCCCGGCCCTGAGGCCTTTTTCGATTCATTTTTAAAAGCCGTCATTCTTCGGGTCGAAAACTGTTGGGGTTCTTCTGAGCCCGAGGAATCGTTTGCCTTGAAATATAGGTATAAACAATTAGGTGTAAAAGGACTTTTTCACAATGAATGAAATGCTCGTGGAATCAGCAAAGCCTCTCTCTCAACAAACGGTTCAGTGGTTATCGAAGACATCGGATTTCCCAAGAAGAGAAAAGAGCCATGCATCTCTCCCGTTGGCATCAATCCCAGCCTATCTCCACTGTCTTGGGGGAAATTGGGAGGGCCGAATTCAGTTGGTAAACCCCGTGACGTTGGCAGTACAGATCCAAGGCATGCCTCCTATTCAACAGGGCCAAATTCTTCAATTCCAATGTTTTGGCAGCTCTTCATCGTCACCTGTCTCATTACCACCTGGAGTTATTCGACACATGACGATTCAACAAGGGGCTTCGGTGTGGGAACGAACGACTTCTTTGCTGATTGAGCCGCATAATGGGGAACTCTCCTTTCATCAGCTTTCAGAGGTGCCGCACCACCCCTTCGCCAATATACTTGGAAGTTTTGTTACCTGTCGAATCGCCAATGATGGTTTCGGTGAGGTGCCTGAATTGGAAGAACAGAGTACCGGGTCCCTTCAGTCCAGCCCTCCTAAGAATTCCGGCGTGACCATTGACCACAATCCCGAAAATCACCATGGACAGCATATCCAAAGTTCCAAGATCTCTCTGCATAATTCCACCGGATCTACTATTGTGGCGTATCATGATTATCCAAGGGATCAGGATCTAACCACAATGCCGGTTGTTGTTCTAGCTCCAGGGTATGGCGAAACAAAACGAGACTATCTGACTTTAGCCTATTATTTTGCCTGCAACGGGTTTCATGTGATTCGTTACGATCACACCAATCATGTTGGTGAAAGCCAGGGGCAACATTCTGATATTTCGCTTTCATTAATGAAACAGGATTTTCAATCGGTTGTAAAATTTGTGCAGCAGCAGTGGCCTTTAATACCGGTCATTGGCATGGCGTCGAGTTTATCCGCACGGGTGGCGCTCAAAGCCGAAGCTGAAGAGCCAGCTCTGGCCTTGTTAATCATGCTCGTTGGTATTGTTGATGTGCAGCAATCCGTCGCCGCCGTTCACCAAGAAGATGTGTTTGCCAATTACCTCACGGGACAGATTCAAGATTCAGCCAATATTTTGGGATTTAATGTAGGCCGACAATTTTTATGTGATGCCGTAACGAATGCGTTTGCCACCTTAGACTCGACCCTTGAGGATGTAAAAGGACTGACAACTCCGGTCATGTATGTTTCGGCAGGCAAAGACGCCTGGATTGACCGGAAGGCCTTGGCCACGTTCAAGAAGGCCATTGATCCAAATCTTTCCCAATGGTTGTCTGTCCCAGACGCCTTACACCGTCTGCAGGAGAACCCTAAAGTCGCCCGCCACACCTATCGGCAGATCATTCAGCATTGCCGCGAACAGGTCAACACCTCATTCCAGGAAGCCACGATTCAGGAACCCAATCGCGGCAATCTGGGAAAACAAAATCGTCAGGAAAAATTGGACCAGCATCAACAGCCACAAACCCATGTTGGTCAAACCTTCTGGAGTGATTATTTGGGCCATTTCCAAACTGTCGGAACCTGTCCGGATTATGTGCAACTGTTGGATCATGTCTTTCATGCCCTCGGCCCGATTTCCTCCGGGCAGCGGATATTGGATGCGGGATGCGGAAATGGAAATGTCGGATTATATTTCTTGCATTCGCGGAACAACCATGGCTCTCCTTCTCATCTGATTTCTGAAAAACCCATTCGTTACGTTGGTATTGATGTCGTCCCGGAAGCCCTGAGTCGAGCCCAGGGGCAAATGCATCAAGCCATCCAGTCCACAGAGCGATGTCGGGTGAGGCACGGTGCGCCCATTCAGATGTCCTGGGCACAAGTTGATTTACACGATCCATTACCCTTTGCCGACCATCAATTTGATCGAATTGTTTCCAATTTGGTGGTGGGGTATGTTGCAGATTCTTTGACGGTCTTACGAGAATTGTATCGAGTCCTCGCGCCGGGAGGGCGCATGGTGCTCTCCAATCTTAAGCCCAATGGGGATTTTTCCGGAATTTATCAAAATCTTGTGAGTCAGGCTGGGCACAGAGAACAAAAAACTGAGGCTCGAGAATTATTGAATAATTATGGAAAAATCCGGCAGGCGGAGAAAGAAGGCCAGTTTCGATTTTTTGATCATACCGAGTGGAAACATGCGCTCAGTGCGTTGAAATGTGTCTACGCTGAAGTGTATCCCACGTTTGCCAATCAAGCCTATTTGATCGTTCTAGAAAAACCTGAAAGTCTCAATCACAAATCCCGCTCATTTCCCCAACACACGAAGCTTCTTTCGCAACCTCAGTCCGCAGCTTCTGGCCCCCTCAAACATGCCGCGTAAACCAAGCATCGAGAATACTCTCTCCTGAAAAGGAGATCCAACCACTTACTCGCACCTCAAATACCCCAACGAGATTCTTGGAAAGAAAAACCTGGGGTTTTGACTTCTCAAGGTATTTATTGTCCAATAGGGTCTTCTGCCGGGATTGAAGGGCAGAAAGGATTGCATCTCACCCGGAATTTTTCTGCTACGTGACTTTTCACGCCTTCAGCGGACTACTCAATGGCCTCGCGGCCACCGTATCCGGAATTCTGATCTACGTCAAAAACCCTACAAGCCGCCAGCACCAGGCGTATGGCTTGTATGCCCTAGCTGCGGCAATTTGGGGCTATGGCTACTGGGCGTGGCAAATCTCTTCCTCACATGATACGGCGTTATTGTGTGTGAGGATACTTATGGTGGGCGCCATTTTCCTCCCCGGGGCCTATCTGTATCACGTCTTCACTTTATTAGATCACAGTCTCAACAAACGGCATGTGTTATGGTTGTCTACCGGCATCGGGATTTTCTTTTTTCTTGGAAATTTCACACCGTATTTTGTGGCTGATGTCCAACCGGCTGGAGGATTTGCATTCTGGCCTCAGCCAGGACCTCTTTTTCATGTCTATCTACTCTGGTTCGGACTCTGCTCTCTCTATGGAACCGGATTACTCTTCCAAGGTGCGCGCAGGAAAAGTGGAGGCGAACGCTCGCGTTTTTATTTATTGGCCTTTGGTTCCATTGTAGCGTACGCCGGCGGCATGACTACATTTCCCTTATGGTATGGCATCAACCTCCAACCATACGGCGCCATTCTCCTGACAGTCTATACCTCCGTCGTGGCCTACACACTTCTTCGCTACCGACTCATGGATATCGGCATGGCGTTTGAGCGCGGCGTCACCGGATCTCTTCTGGTCTTGCTGGTCGCCTTTCCCGCCTACCCAGCCTTATTGCTCGGACAAAAATGGTATTTCGGATCGATTAATATTGGCTATTCACTTGTGGAGCTGTTGGTCTTGCTCCTATTGGTCTTTGGGGCCTCGTCCCTGAAAGCCCAAGCCACGACTTTCATTACCAAAGCGCTGTTCAAAGAACGCTACGATCAATATAAAACCGTGTTGGATTTTTCGAAATCTCTGCTCTCCATTTTAGAATTGAAGGACTTAACCTCCACGATCGTGCAATCCATTTGTCCGACCTTACACTTACAATGGGGTGCCTTATTTTTACGAAAGCCAGGCGGGAAGGAATACGACCCTTTATCGAGTTATGGCAAACCGTTAAGTGAGTTAACCAGTTTACAGCTGGAACATTTGTTTTCGTTGGAAGATCATTGGCGACATGGGACCACGTGCTTTCTCATGTCTGAACTGTCTGAATGGATGAACGACCCTGAATCTCAAGCAGTTGTCGAAAAGTTGTCCAAAATCGGCACCGAGGTGTGCTTGCCATTAGTGAATAAAAATCGGCTATTAGGATTCTGTATTTTTGGCCCCACCGTTGACAGCGGCGGAGGCTATACCTCGCAAGAGTTGGAATTACTGACCACTCTTTCACAAGAAGCCTCTGTCGCCCTGGATAACGCCCTCCTCTATGAAGAACTGAAACGTTCGCAATCCTTGGTTCGCCGAACGGATCGACTTCGGTCACTTGAAACCATGGCAGCGGGGTTAGCACATGAAATTCGGAATCCCTTAACCTCGATTAAGGCGTTTGTCGATTTAGCACCGGAACGCAAGGATGATGAACAATTTCTCGCTCGCTTCAGCAAAGTCGTGAAGGAAGACGTCTTTCGTATCGAACGATTGACCCGAGAAATTTTAGACTATGCAAAACCGATGGAACCGGTTTTGCGCGAAGAAGACCTGAATGATATCGTCGAATCCTGCTTGTATACGTTACGGGTGCGTCCCTCACATGAACTGATCACCATTGAAACGGAATTGCTCCGAGACCTACCCAAGGTCGTCGCCGATCGTCAACAACTCAAGCAAGTGATTCTGAATTTTATGTTTAATGCCGTGGAGGCGATGTTACCCAAAGGCGGCGTACTCACCGTGCGAACTCGGGCTCTCGCACTTCCAGGAAAATCCAAGTGGGTACAATTAGAAATTCAAGATGTGGGATCAGGCATTGCCGCTCATGATATTGATCATATCTTTGATCCGTTTTTTACGACCAAGCACCTCAGTGAGGAACATGAAGGGACAGGTCTAGGATTAGCCATTGCGCATCAAATCATTCAGGAACATCGAGGGAAAATTGAGGTGCAAAGCGTCAAGGGACGCGGCACCACATTTTTCGTAACCTTACCCAGCGTCCCATCGTCATCCCCTTCCCCCTCATCGTTATCTGATAATACAGCTTCGGTCTCTGGCACTTCATCCTCACCTCACCCCTCTCCCTCAAAGGCGAGAGAACTCTGAATGATCACCACCGAATTCTGGAATGCTCTACGAGTTGGAGGAAAGCCTTGTTCTATGGGGAATAAAAAAAAACCCTGGAGATTAAGACGTTTTTGACCATCGGGCTTCGATGATCTGGCCTTCCCAATCGCCTGTCCCCTGTTTCAAGCGAATGATGCGTGTACGATTCAGGCCAGCTTGATGAAGCCATCTTCGGACGTCTTGAATAGGATACGTGTTTCCAGTGTCCGTATATAGGAGCATAGTGACGGCAAACAAATTTGCTTCAAGTGGTCGCAGTCCCTGCGGGTTTTCCAGGAAGGTATCTTGGATAAGAAGACGCCCTGCCGGATGTAATGCCCGTTTGATTTTTCGAAAGACTTTAAGGTTTTCCGCTGGTGAGTAAATATGGAGGACATTTGAATACCAGACAAGATCATATTTTCCCTGAATAGGCTCTTCAATAAAATTTCCAGGTTGGAGCGAAACCCGCGATTCCATCGAAGCCTGGTGAGCTAAAATCTTGGCCACTTCAAGCGCCGCAGGACGATCCATCACGGTCGCTTGCAGGTGTGGATTATTCCGGAGAAAGGCCAGGGCATACGTGCCCGGCCCCCCTCCCAAATCCAGGATTGAACGCGCGGACTTAAGAGGAATCTGCCTGACAACCTGTTCCGCTGTATCCTTTGAACGATGATGCATGGCCCAAGAAAATGACCGGCGATATTCTGGAGTTTCCGGTTCATCGCTCTCTACGGGAATGCCGGACGTGACAATCTCTGTCAGACGAGACCATTCTTGCCATTGCCGTTGCATGAGCGCGAGATAGTCGCCTCGATAATCGGTACTGTCTTTTTGCAAATATTGCCTGACCATTGCGGTTGTTCGGTATCGGCCCAGCGATGGCACGATCAAACCCAGACTTGCCAAATTTCTACAAAGAATGGCCAACCCACGCGTACTCACCTTTAACCGCTTGGCTAAGGACGGGATGGACCATTCTCGGGATCCCATCACCGTGAACACATCTAATTCCAGGGCAGTCAGAATAATCCGAGATGTCCGAAATCCGTAGACCATCTCGCGAAATTCAGAAAACGAAGGCATAGCAGGGTTTTTAGACATGAACGAGAGTATAGGGTGAGAGTATACCTTAAATACTTCTCACACGGTTATGGCCGAAACCAGGACTGGCAGATTTGAATGTTTTGGCGCAATTCCGGCAGCGCTTCTAAATCGATGGGTCGTTCAAAGTTTGCGGCAACAAAATCCTCGGTCATCTCAATGCGTTCAGAAAATCCTTCGGCAATAAGTCGCCGACGATATTTTGCCGTGGTTTGTTGAAGAAAAAATTTCACTTGTTTGGCCAATTCATCACTCCCTAAATCTTCGGCCGTTCCATCGGACAGCAGACTTTTCATGTCGTCCAAATCATATCCGGCAACGCATATTAAACGCCCATCCGGGGTGATTTCCAACAACCAATCTTCGTCCGCCAACGATAGGGTCAATGGTTCAGTGTCCTCAGATTCAAACCACCCGGGAACATCTTTCAGCAAGGCAGCCCTGGCCGATGTCCAATGAGGTGAAATGGGCTGCGACTCACTCATGCGATGTTTCGGACGATGTAGCCACGCGGGTTAATAAAGCCTCTAAGCGTTGGGTATTCTCGGCCAATTTAGGAAGTTGATATTTTTCATCCACCCGCACCACTTTTTGTAGATAGTGAATGGCTTGTGGCCACTCCCCTCGCGCTTCATGGCAACTCGCCAACACATACCAGGCCCCGCCCATCCGTAGTTCATCCCTCAGCCGGCGGGCCACATCCAAGCTGGTTAATGTGCATGATTGTGCTTCGTCAATTCGATGTTGGCTCAGATACAAACGGGCCATCATACGAAACACATCGGCTTGTCCCGCGTCATTTCCCACTCGGCGCATCAAGACCAACGATTCCTGATAGTAGGCAAGCGCTTCGGCCTCCTGCCCGGTTTCGCGGGCAACCAGACCTAAATCCGAGAGTAAAACAGCCTTGCACGCATAATCCATTAACCGGTTCATAATATCTAAGGCTTCCAGGTAGTAGGCGCGCGCGCGTTCCCATTCGCCGGCATCAGCTGAAACATTTCCTAAATTGGCCAACGTGGTGCTGATTCCACGATCTTCACCAAGAATTTTTTGCAATTCAAGGACTTCGGAATAGTAGGCTCGAGCTTGTTCACGCCGACCACTGACCGCGCAAATGTTCCCCAGATTCCCTAACGTCGTTGCTAATGCTCGTTGATCCCCATTCGTTCGATCGACTTCCAGCGCCTGGGCGTAGCATTGGAAGGCTTCGGTATAGAAGCCTTTTGAAAAATGTTGATTGCCTAATGAATTAAGATCGGCCGATTGAGACCAGACCATAGCCAATACTCATATTGTGATGGGACTAAACGCCAAACGTAAGACACGATTGATGGCGTTCCAGGCCTTAGGCTTTGGACAGCATCTGTTCAACAAGGGGTTTCGCTCCATGGACAATGGATGATCCGTCACCAACAATAAGACTATCAAAATTATATTTTAGGAGGCGACGCAAACCTTCACGAGCTTGCTGAAGATCGGCATATTTTTCTGCGGGAAGGAGCCGGATCGAGCCTTCTGGATGCCCAATTATCGCATCGCCAACAATGAGAATGCCTTTCCCCGTCTCTAAAAACAAGGCACTTTCCCCGGTAGATTTTTGATGCGCAAGTTGGATGACCCAAATTCCTCCTGGAAGCAATTCACCATCTTTGCAGGTTTTATCCGGGATCATGGTCATATCTTTTGCGTCCAATTCTGGAACCACGACCGAACAGGAAAATTCCTTTCGAAGTAGATCGGCCTCCCGTTCATGATCTCGATTGGTCACAATAATATAATCGACAGGACCGCCTTGGCGGGCAAAGGCGATATCGCCAGCAGTCATCGGAGGGGGATCGATCAAAATTCGATGCTCCCCTACAGTCAACAGATGCCCGTTGAAATTGAGTTGTTTCTCTTCCGAGAACCACGACCACTCCCAGACATTGGGCAGGAGGGCCTTCATAAAGCTTGGATCGATTCTTGTAAAATGGCCGTGGTTTTTTTCTGAACAGAAGATTCTTCGGGAAGATCTAAGATGTCATCTTCGTGAATGGTGAGGAAGGTTCGGTTAGCCCCTTTGGAGAGGGAGATCTTAAACAGACTTTGTGAGGGAGTGACTGGAATGACGACTTCAATCGCCTTGTCGAGAGCGGTGACCAATTCACACAACTTGCGTTTACCTTCCTCAAATTCATCCATAACACTCCAATCTACTCAACATCCAACAATGGGTCATTACATGGAGGAAGGCATTGATGCGCCTAACAGCTTCTCCACTTCTTCTAATATCATTTCATGCCCTGCTAGCGTCCCGTCCGTAAAAAAATTACCTACGCGTTGCCAACGAATCAAACCTTGTTGATCGATGACATAGACGTTGGGAATAAATTTCCCCCCACCATACAGCTTGTCAGTGGTTTGCTCTGGATCTAGTAAATAGGGATAGGTGACTTTGACGGGGAACGCTTGCAGAAATTCGCTGACATCTCCTTGCGAATCGCCTGAAGAGTTCACGCCAACGACCGCCACCGCCTTACCTTGTGTGGCCTCGTAGACCTTTTGCAAATTTGTGCCTTGTTCCAGACACGGTTTGCAGATATGAAACAGGCCGAGGACCACAACTTTTCCCTTATATTGATCAAGGGAGACATTTTGGCCATCCAGGGAGGTTAACGTAAAGTTTGGCGCCGGTTCACCCACCTTAAAAAAACTTCCGGCTTGAACTCCCCCCCCTACGCCGCAGAGAAGAACGGTTGCCAGGAGTAATCCAAATTTTATTCGTGACATCATCATTTCTCCTCCTTTACAAAATTCAATGGGAAAAGACGATTGATTCGAAAGGCTTCAAACAACATTGTGAGCCTGATCCAAGATACTATCACACGATTTTTAGGGGCAGCAAGAAAACAGGCCAGGAGGCTACGTAGAAGAAACTTGATGAGGCTCAAAGAGTCCAAGTTGCATTTCTTCGGCTTTCGTAAGACTGATGGGATAGTTATCGGTAAAACAGGCATTACAGTAATGCTCAGAAGTCTCAGGCGCTGTGGCCAACATCCCATCCAAACTTAAATAGCCCAAACTATCGGCAGTCACATATCGCCGAATTTGTTCAATAGAGAACTTTGAACCTATGAGTTCTTTTTTTGTAGGCGTATCAATTCCGTAAAAACACGGGGCAATGACGGGTGGAGAACTAATCCGCATATGAATTTCCTTCGCGCCCGCTTGACGAAGCATTTTGACGATTTTCCGGCTGGTGGTGCCCCGTACAATCGAATCATCTACCACCACGATGCGCTTACCTTCCAGGACTTCGGGGACCGGGTTTAATTTAAGCTTCACGCCAAAATGACGAATGGCTTGTTGGGGTTCGATAAAGGTTCTTCCAATATAATGATTTCGTGTGAGACCGATTTCAAAAGGCAACCCCATGCCCTCCGCATAACCAAGGGCCGCTGGAACTCCCGAGTCGGGAACGGGGATGACCAAATCGGCGTCGGCCGGACATTCCTTCGCTAACTGTCGCCCAAAGGCTTTCCGGATAGGATATACCGCATTTGTCCCAAAAATCTTGGAGTCCGGCCTGGCGAAATACACATATTCAAACACACATTGGGCCGGCGTTCGCTTTAAAAAAGGATGATAGGACGTGAGGGTTGTTCCTTCGATCACGACGATTTCTCCCGGCTCCACTTCGCGCACAAAGGTTGCGTCAATCAGGTCGAAGGCGCAGGTTTCGGACGCGACCACCCAACTGTCTTTATATTTGCCCAAACATAAAGGCCGAAAACCATAGGGATCACGCGCAGCGATAAGATGGTCGTCAGTCAACAAAACAAGGGAGTACGCTCCGCGAACCAAGCTTAACGAATCAATCACCCGATTGACGATCGTGTCCCCTTTGGAATGGGCAATGAGATGAATAATCACTTCACTGTCGGAATCAGATTGGAAGATGGCTCCGTAGGCTTCCAACTCTCCACGTAAGACACCGGCATTAATGAGATTGCCATTATGAGCAAGCGCTAAATTTCCAAATGCAAAATTCACTGAAAAGGGTTGAACATTATGCAGATCACCGCTTCCCGCCGTGGAATACCGATTGTGCCCAATGGCTTTGGTTCCCGGTAATTCGCGCAGGGTCTTTTTGGTATAGATATCGGCAACCAGGCCAAGGCCTTTTTGTTGAAAAAACCGTTCTCCATCTGAGGAGACCATCCCCGACCCTTCCTGCCCGCGATGCTGCAAGGCATACAACCCCAAATAAGTCAGATTAGAAGCCTCTTTATGTCCCGAAATTCCAAACACCGCACATTCTTCATGAAAGGCATCTGCAGGTGGGGTCGATTGAATAACCGGCAAGGATTTCATTGTGTGCTATTCCGTACGAGCGAGAAAATGTTCATATATTTCCGTTTCATCTCACGATATTATGCCGGCTGTTCTCCCCGAAGCTGTCGAACTACACTGTTGTTCCATCGATCTGCCAGCTCCTTGACCGACCAAACCATCTCACACGTTGGACGATTGGGTTCGCTTTGAACGAGAACCTCCATCTGATCAGAATCCGTGACCTGTCCTAACAGAGTTATCGGCACAGACCTCTCCCTCTCTTGAAGACATTGCTTGATTTGATCCAGATGGTGTTCTTGAGCTGAAATGACGATGCGTGAGGGGCTTTCCCCAAACAGCAGTGCATCAAGTCGCAACCGCTCTTGGTTGAGGCAAATCTTGGCTCCCAATGGTGCCAAAGGGTGCGTAAGGCAACACTCCGCCAGTGTAACGAGGAGCCCGCCTTCGGAGCAATCATGCGCAGACTGGACCCAACCGTTTTGAATCAACGTCAAAACCGCTTGTTGAACAGCGTGCTCTTGCTCCAGATCCAGCCACGGCGGCATGCCTTGTTCACGTGAATGCATGACCTTGAGATATTCCGTTCCACCGAGATCTTCCTTGGTCTCCCCAATTAAAAGAATGACATCTCCTGCTTGCTTAAACCATTGGGTGGTGATGTCCTCTTCCCGTTCAATCAACCCAACCATCCCAAGAATCGGCGTGGGATAAATCGAGAGCCCATTGGTTTCGTTATAGAGGCTGACATTGCCACTCACCACGGGGACGTCAAAAGCCCGACAGGCCTCGGCAATCCCCTCCACAGACATAATAAATTGCCACATAATATCGGGTCGCTCAGGATTGCCAAAATTTAAACAATCGGTGACAGCCAGCGGTTTCGCTCCCGAGCACACGACGTTTCTCGCAGCTTCAGCCACGGCCAAACTTCCGCCCATATAGGGATTGAGCAAACAATAGCGGCTATTCCCATCAGTGGTCATGGCCAAGGCTTTTCCTGTTCGTTTGATCCGAACGACAGCCGCATCCGAACCTGGCAGAACCACAGTGTTGGTCCCGACCATGTGATCGTATTGTCGGTACACCCACCGCTTGCTCGCAATCGTCGGGGAAGCGAGCAATTGCCATAAAGCATCGGTTCCATCTTTGATGTCCGGTAAAGCATCAAGATTTAAGGCCTGCAAGTGTTCTTGATAGGAAGGGGGCGCGGACGGTCGTTCATACCGTGGTGCGCCTTCCGCAATGGCATCTGCCGGAATTTCCGCAACCACATGATCTCCCTCACGGACACGAAGAAATCCATCATTCGTCACTTTCCCCACCACGGCAGCGTCAATTCCCCATTTTTGACAGACAGCAAGGACCGCATGCTCTTTACCTGGTTGGGCGACTAAGAGCATTCGCTCTTGCGATTCTGACAGCAGAATTTCGTAAGGCGTCATATTCGGCTCTCGCCTTGGGACTTTGGCCACATCAAGCTCAATTCCCGTTCCTGAACGAGAGGCCATTTCGCAGGAAGAACTCGTGAGTCCTGCCGCGCCCATATCCTGAATTCCCACCAGAAGGTCCTGTTCTAAAAATTCAAGGCATGCTTCAAGTAAGAGTTTCTCTAAAAACGGATCCCCAACTTGCACATTGGGACGTTTTTTTTCGGAGGCATCATCGAAACTATCTGAAGCCATAGTGGCGCCATGGATGCCGTCTCGACCCGTTTTGGCTCCAATGTACAAAACCTGATTGCCCACGCCCTTGGCCAGGCCTCGCAACAGCCGGTCTTTTTTGACAATACCCAGGCAAAACACATTCACCAGCGGGTTTTTGGAGTAGATATCATTGAAGGTAATTTCACCGCCTACAGTGGGCACCCCCATACAGTTGCCATACCAGGAAATCCCTGACACGACGCCGGTTAACAGATGCCGATTGTGTGCCGAATCTAATTCGCCAAACCGGAGGGAATTGAGAAGAGCAATGGGCCGAGCCCCCATCGTAAAAATATCTCGAAGAATGCCTCCAACGCCGGTAGCCGCACCTTGAAACGGCTCGATAAAGGAGGGATGGTTATGTGACTCCATTTTGAACACGGCGGCCAGCCCATCGCCGATATCAACCGCTCCGGCATTTTCTCCGGGCCCCTGAACGACGCGTTCCCCTTCAGTTGGAAACCGTTTTAAATGCACACGCGAGCTTTTATAACTACAATGCTCGCTCCACATCACGGAAAAGACTCCCAACTCCGTCAGGTTCGGTTCCCGTCCGAGGTGCGTTAATATTTGTTGATATTCCTCCTCCGACAACCCGTGCTGTTGAATGAGTTGAGGGGAAATTTTTGAGGGAGGCGAAGCTTCAGTGTCTTGATTGATCATAAAAAGAGCATGCCAGGTAATGTCTTGTCGTGTAACGAAGGGAGTTCAGGAAGGTGAACAAGCTTTCATGCAATGGATCAAATCAAATAGGAAGATTCACTTGGAAATAAATTAGCATATTCAAAATCATTCTGTCCCCTGCTCTTGACCCGATGGAGGCATTCGCAACGGTAAATGGTCAGTCACATAGGAGGCATACCGCAGGGCCGTGTATATTTGTTCTCGAGTAATCTGAAAAATCTCACCAACATCGTCACATGACTTTCCCGTTCCAAGCATGCCCACAATCGTCGCCGCATCAATTGCAGTCCCTGACACACAAGGCTTACCCTCACGGACAGCCGGATTCATGGTGATGCCAGGGAAAACTTCCATCTTTTACCGTGGACGATTCACGGCCATACGCTTGTGGTGGTTCACCTATGCTGGAAGCGCTTTGTGTTCCTTTAGAGAAGCCAATAATGAGTCAAAAATAACATGGCCATCCTGATTGCCAAAGATCGCTTCAGCACATCGTTCGGGATGGGGCATAAGACCTACAACATTGCCTTGGGCATTACGGATTCCAGCAATGTTGTCAATCGAACCATTGGGGTTAGCTGTTGAGGTAGTACGTCCCTCTTTGTCGCAATATCGAAAGACAACTTGAGCATTGGCTTGAAGGGCGGAGAGCGTCACCGGATCGGTGTAATAATTTCCCTCAGCATGGGCAATCGGCATCTTGATAACCTGTCCGGCTTCACACTGATTTGTAAATGGAGTCTCCGCATTTTCCACTCGAATATACGCATCCTCACAAATAAACGACAAACCGGCATTGCGTAACATGGCACCCGGCAATAGTCCTGCCTCTAAGAGGATTTGGAATCCATTGCAAATCCCAAGCACCAACCCACCCTGATCAGCAAAAGTGATGACCGCCTCCATGATGGGCGAGAAACGAGCAATCGACCCTGTCCGCAAGTAATCTCCGTAAGAAAACCCGCCGGGAAGGATGATGGCATCCATTCCGTGAAGAGTGCGTTCCTGATGCCAAATGAGGTGCGCCGTCTGTCCCATGACATCGGAGATCACGTGCGCACAATCACGGTCGCAATTGGAGCCTGGGAAGACGATAATGCCGATATTCAAAGAATTCTGGCCTTCGTTCAGAGTACCGTGGTAACAGGACGCAAACACATGCTGTTAGGTGGAGACAATTTCATATCGGAAATCTTCAATGACCATGTTAGCCAGTAATTTTTGGCACATACGCTTAATGGTGTCTTCTGCGGCCTCTTGGGCCATGTCCTGAAGCTCGACTTCTAACAACTTCCCCATACGAACATGTTGCACCATGTCAAAGCCCAAGGTGTGCAAAGATTGTTGAACGGCCTGACCTTGCGGATCGTGAATGCCTTCTTTAAGGGTAATGTATATTTTCGCTTTCATCAGATACGCCTTATTTATTGACAGACCCGTTTAAGAACTTCCTGGTAGGTTTCTTCAATGCGGCCAAGATCTTTTCGGAAGCGATCCTTATCCATCCGTTCTCCGGTTTGAATATCCCAAAACCGGCAGGTATCAGGCGAAATTTCATCAGCCAGAATGATTTGGCCGTTCCAGAGACCAAATTCTAATTTAAAATCGACAAGCAACATCCCTCGCTTGTGGAAAAATGGCAAAAGGACCTCATTAATTTTTAAGGCTTGATTCCGCAATTCGGCAACTTGAGAAGGTGTCGCCAACTTCAACACCCGAATATGATCTTCGGTGATTAACGGATCACCTAATGAATCCTTTTTATAAAAAAATTCGACTAATGGAGGATCGATGAACATCCCCTCCTCTAACCCCAATCGCTTGATAATGCTCCCGGTCGCCCGATTTCGCAGCACAACCTCGATCAAAATAATGTTGACCCGACGAGCCAACATCTCCCGCTCACTCAGTTGTTGAATGAAATGGCTGGGAATACCGGCATCAGCTAATTCTTTAAAAAGACGGGTGGAGATTTTATTGTTGACGATTCCTTTTTCAAGAATGGTCCCCCGCTTTTCGGCATTAAAGGCTGTCGCATCATCCTTAAAGTATTGGATGACTTCATCCGCTTTCTCCGTGAGAAAGATCTTTTTAGCCTTTCCTTCATACAACATTTCGCCCTTTTCCATCATGTCATCCTTTGCGTGAAGATTTGATCGACTGTTTTTTTTGTGGAGACCGCACCCCTAGCCGATTATTGGATTTCCCAAAGACTCTTTTGAAAATTTGTGCTTGATGGCGCACATAGGCCTTGGGATTAAAACATGTGGAAATTTCTTTCTTCGAAAGATGTTTGGCAATGAAGGGATCCTGCTCAATAAGGGTTTGAAAATTTCCCTGATTGTTCCAGGACGCCATCGCATGTTTTTGTACCTGCTCATAAGCCGTTTTTCGAATGGCTCCCTTATGAATTAGGGCAAGCAAGAGGCGCTGAGAATAGATAAGCCCCCCGGTCTGATTGAGCGTATTTGTCATGCGTTCGGGGTAGACCACTAATCGTGACAGCACGTTGGTCAACCGAACCAACATGTAGTCAACCAAAATGGTGCTATCAGGAATAATGATGCGCTCTACCGAGGAATGACTGATATCTCGCTCATGCCAGAGTGCCACGTTTTCCATGGCTGCCAGACTATTGCTCCGCACAACACGGGCCAGGCCGCATAGATTTTCAGAAGCAATCGGATTTCGTTTATGGGGCATGGCGGATGAACCTTTTTGCCCCGGCTCAAAATATTCTTCCGCCTCCAACACCTCGGTCCGTTGCAAGTGGCGAATCTCCGTGGCCACCTTTTCAATGCTGGCGGCAATCAAGGCCAAGACCGAGAGGAAAGCGGCATGCCGATCTCGTTGGATGATTTGATTGGAAATAGGGGCTGGAGTTAATCCCAATTGCCGGCAAACGGCTTTTTCAATTGCTGGGGAAAGATGCGCAAACGTTCCCATGGCACCAGAGAGTTTGCCAACAGCAATGTCGGCTATCGCGGCCTTGAGGCGTTGTTGTTGACGTTCAAATTCTTGAAACCAAATGGCGACCTTCCACCCAAAGGTGATCGGCTCACCATGGATGCCATGTGACCGTCCAACCGTCAGCGTCTCTTGATGAGCCAAGGCTAAATCTTTTAAGGCCTCTAATAACCCCTCCAGATCGTCCATTAGCAAACGCGAGGCTTGCACCATCTGTAATGCTAGGGCGGTATCTAACACATCTGATGATGTGAGCCCGGCATGAAGAAACCGCGCCTCTTTTCCCGCCTGTTCAGCAATGGACTCTAAAAAGGCAATCACATCATGCTTGGTCACCTGTTCGATGGCAGCAATTCGGGAAGGATTGACTGTGACTTTTTTCCGAACACGCTTGGCGATACCTCGAGGCACCTGCCCCTTGTCTTCCATCGCCTGGCAGACGGCCAATTCCACGTCCAACCAACATTCATATTTACGTTGTTGGGTCCAAATAGCACCCATCTGGGGTCGCGTGTACCGATCAATCATAGGCTGGCATCGGAATGAGGAGGTAGACCTTGGGTGGGTTCTTTTGGCTGTAACTGAGCACGTTTCAATGCCAGACGTTTTTCGTCACGAAGCACATGATCAAGGATCCCATTGATAAACCGTTGCGCCTCATCATCAGCAAAACGCTTGGCCAGTTCGATGGCTTCATTGATGGTGACCGCAGCGGGAATGCCCGGTTCCCACAAGAGCTCATAAATCGCACATCGTAAAATATTGCGGTCGACAACCGGCATGCGGGTGATAGACCATCCAACGGCGAATTTCTGAATGAGGGCATCGATATCGACCTGATGCTCTTTGACCCCATGGAGCAAGTCGGTCGCGAAAGTTTTGACTGTGGCAGAAGTCGTGGGATGTTCCTGCCAAAAATTGGCTTGCCATTCGATGTGCTTGGCTTGAAATTCTTGTTGAAACAATAATTGTAAGGCTAATTGTCGTGCCAGACGTCGTGATGAGCCACCCTTGGTTGAAGGCACTTGAGGGACATCTGCAGGAATTGTCATGGCCATGAACAGAAGAATTAACGTAAGAACCCGGATGGTCTGGCGTTGGCTTTTTGGAATTGTTTGAGCAAGGAGATCATTTCTACAGCGGTACGAGCCGCTTCAGCACCTTTATTCCGCTCCGAGGCTTCTGACCGCTCCATCGCTTGTTCGACCGTATTGGTTGTGAGAACCCCAAAAATTACCGGTATTCCCGTCTCCAGTGCGACACTTCCGATACCACGGCTGGCAAACTCACTGATGTATTCAAAATGCGCGGTTTCTCCACGAATCACCGCCCCCAAGCAGATCACCGCATCAACCCGCTGGGACTGGGCCAGCACTTTGGCGGCTAACGGGAGCTCAAAGGCTCCGGGAACGCGAATCACCTGAATATGATCATCCGGTGTCCCCAACTGACGCAAGGCCTCTTCCGCTCCCGCCTGCAACCGGTTGGTGACAGGCTCATTGAACTTACTGACAACAATCCCAATGGAACAATCCTTTCCATCAAGATGTCCTTCAAAAACTTTCATACTGTGTGGTGAATCCGTCGGGCAATGCCTTTGTAGAAAAACAGGAAACCAGTGTGTACCACTTGTTTGAGGGAACCGCAAGTCCCCACCTACATATTCTGGGAAAGGTTCCAAAATTTCGCTTTTTTTTTCGTACGCTAATAAACCTAGAAAGGGTCGTTGCGTCCGGGGAAACTGTGCAAGCCCTTGATGTGCATAGGGAATGTTCAAATTGTGCGGCCACCTTTTGGGTAATGAATCAATTCTTACAGGTCCTAGATGCGGCAAACGCGCTCGCGCCCAACGTGCCCCTCCAGGCCAAGATCGTGCCTGGTGCCGAAAACTCAGGGACGAATTTCGCCGATGGAGACGGCAAGCCGCCCACAGCTTCCTCAATGGCCAAAATGAGCTGTGCCCAGTTAGGAAAACGGATCTTGGGCATCGATATCACGAACTGCCCACATTGTGAAGACCCCATAAGCATCCTCGCGCCCAGTGAAGATCCCTCGGTCATCGTCAAGATCCTCACCCAACTGGGCTTACCGACTCGCGGGCCACAAGAGGCTCCGACCAGCTTCGACGCATCATTCTTGCCAACAACCTAATGGCCTCACGGAATTCGGTGCAGGTCGTAGAGCCGACAGATACCCTTTACTCCGTTTCCCCCCGCCCCCACCATACAAGAGCGCCAAGCTGCGCCCTGGTCCTAAGGAAATGGGCTGCTGCGAAGGGCGCACCCGCATGTCCCAGGGTGCGATCGGCGAATTGACCCATCAATGAGGTTGTTGACACCACTTTCCGGTGTCGGCCAAAAGGCCTTTTTAAAGATCCTATTCCCAAAAGGATATTGCGGCATTCTTTCTTGGTCAATTATATTTTCCACTCGTTAAAACATTCATTTCCTACTTTGTCCACTCTTAATTCCTTGATCCAGAACATCTCGTGACAAAGGCTTTAACCCAAATTGGTTATGTCAGTCCTATTGTTATTGTCAGTGCGTTCTCTGTGAGTTATCTGATAGCTCCAGAGTTTTATTTATCTTATATTCTGGAAGAAACTCGAAGAGAGGAAGGGGTAGTGGAGATCGTGACCTTTCTATCTGCTTTGGCAGCGGGACTCATTTTGCTCTATTCAACCTGGCACTTGCTCAAAAGCGGAAATTGGTTAGCGGCCGGGATCGTCGGAATGATTTCCCTGGTTACCCTAATATTTGCCGGTGAAGAAATTAGTTGGGGGCAAGTCTATTTCCACTGGCCAACTCCTTCTTGGTGGAGAGATAATTTTGGTGGAGGGACGGAACTTCATAGTGGCACGTTACCCGTTAGCCAATTGGCAGCCATTTTTTTGTTGGTGATATTTTTCCTGCTTCCTTTAGCTTGGAAATTTCGTTCTCCTTTACGGTTGCCGCTAGAATTAGAACCAGCCATCGCGGAAGGACCTGTCATTTTCACCATTGCGTTTGCGGCCATCTACCGAGAATTAAAGGGCATATACTTACTATTTACCCCTCTTGAATACCAAGATCGTTTATACAGAGAATTTTTTTGGGGTCTGAATGAACACAAGGAAATGCTGATCGCGATTGCCATTTTAATGTATGCTCTCTACCGTTTATCCTTCATCAAGAAGGTTCTCTCGCAGTCGAAATTCATCCAATCCGAGTGAGTGGTTTTGGGAAATCCCATCCCATTTTCGCGGATTTTTCTCAAACGGATTGGCCAAAATTTCGAAGAGGGGAAAATGTGGAAAAAGAATATCTCTCCAAGGTACTGAAAGAGACCTCACGGTATTTTGAAAGAAAGGCCAATGCGGTTGTCTAGGATCTGCCCTTAGCCCACTCCGCTTCACCATGAGAAAGCTCGTTAATCTCTGCCTGAAATCTTAGTCGTTCCGGCCTTTCCTTCACCTTCTATCCCACCGGCTGCTACCTGCAAGCATGGCCGCCTTTGGCCATGCATTCTTAGTAGTCGACTTTGCGGTTGACCAACTGTTCAAGTAATGCAATATCAAAGGCGCAGACTTCCGGGGGGTTGGTCGCCAGATCGTGGTAGACGCAATTGTGGGTTGTGAGGATTGGAAGTCCTGGCTTGGAGGGGGCGGATTCGGTATGCGCTTGATAGCCAAGCTTCTGAAGTAAGCCTGCCACTTGTCGAATGTGTTCTTTGAGGTCTTTGCTCTGTAATTGCTCTCGAAGTTGTGGAGCAAGTGATTTAGCCACTTTTTTATATCGGCTTCCAATTTTCGACTTCCCAATTCCTCTTTTAAGGTAACGAGTAATAAATCCGAAAACCAGGAATACTGCTTGGGTAATTGCTTGAGCCCCTCGTCCGTAATTTGATAGCTCCATCCTGATCGGCCGCCGGCACTTTTCTGTTGGGCAGATTTTTTTTAAGCCATCTCGCTCCAAGCCCCCCATATGTTGGTTCACGACCGTTCTGAAAATTTCCAGTCGGGTGACAAGGGCATCGATGGTTAAGCCGGATTTAAATTCTTGAAGGAGGACAAGAACCTGATGCTGACCACTTTCAAACTGTCCTTTCCTGTAAACGCCAAGGCTTTTTCCCCGGCTGTGGCGCCAGGCGCATGGTGGAAACTGCAGCCCATCTCGTTGAACAGGTCATCTCGCACGTCCCTGTCCGCCACTAGGTCGTCTCGCTTACCATCCCATCCCGCTGCGACATCTCTTTGCTACGCAGCCCCCAGCAGCCCTCACCCGTGTTTCAGGTCATCCACCGCGCAAGATGAACACCTGCTGTTCGGGCAGCCATGTCTGGATATTGAAGCCCCAAGGAGGTTTTTGGTACTGTCCGATCGAGTAAAAAAGACCCTTTGAAATTTCTATTCTCGGAACAACTTCGAACCCTTATCAGAATCGGTACGTGGGATTGACGACGAAAAGATACCCATCGTGCCAGTCGGTCCCGAAGTCTAGGACCGCTCCGAACTCTTTCGTGATTTCAAGATTGGCTCCGAAGTCCGTCATCCATGGATAGGTCGGACCTTGGTCGGCTTCGAATTCAATCCTGCCGAGACCAGGAACATCTGCATGGCCCCTGGCCGTGTTGGTGGTATCCCAGTAGCCTTGGCCAATCCATACCCGCAAGGGAAAATCGCCCAGCGTGGCTTGATAACCGGCCCGAATGGTGGCGGTCAATGCCTTGAAACTGTCATCGAAACCCATGTCGGTCTGGGAATAGTTGGCGTCTCCTACCAAAAAGAAATCCTTATAACCTCCAACGAGCGTCATGCCGCCCCCGCCGACAAAGCCTTCTAAGTGAGTCTTAATGTTTTTTGTGAATTGAAAATTGCCGGGGATCGGACCGGGTCGCGGGACCGTGATGTTGGCCCGGACCGTGGATTCATTATTGACATACCCTGCGAGAAAATAGACGTTCAGGAACGGGAACACCCATGCATCCAATTTCACATTGGCGTTGAATACTGTGCTGGTGGTGCCGAAGTCCAAGAATTGCTTCACGGATTGAGGGGAAGCGCCGTTCACACCCACACGCACATCCGTAACATCGATGTCACGGTTCACCAGTCCGGTAAACACCGTACTGATGCCGAAAGGAAGCGGCAAGTCATAGCCGCGCTTCGTGGCCTCTTCCGCCATGAGCGGCAGAAATGACGACCAGCGTTTTTCTTTGGGAGCCTTGGCAGAGGTTGCTTCGAAAGAGGCGAGTGTTGGTTTGGACATGGCAGGCAACAGAGAAGCCACCTCGGATTGAGGACTGGTGGCCGGAGTCGGTTTCGGAGGCCCCAGGCCAACGGATGAAGAAACGAATGTACACGGCATCGGTCCAGGACATGGTCGATTACGCTCAAAAGATTGCTGGGCGTGAGAAAAGGTGTGGAGATAAGTCGCTAGAATCACAATGGCAATTAAGTATGGCCCTTTCTTCCGTGATGCCTTGCTCATATCCGAACGATAAATGGCTCCTGGCATGATGTCACGTGGTCACCGTTTGCGTCATGATTCTTTCTGATCTTATCTTAGACCGGTGTTTTCCAAAACTTTGATGAGATATAAACGGGATTATATTTTCACTCGTCTATGCGAGAAAACCTAATGGGAACTGTTAACGTCGTATCACGCTTTCACGGTTGGCCATAAATATTCCGAAATCGAAAAAACGCCTTTTAGCGAGCAGGTAACTTCCCCAGGAGATGAGTCGGAGAGTAACGAATGGCATTAGGGGCAATGCGGGAATAGAAAATTGAGCCGCCATTCCTCCTTTTTCCAGTTCCCCGCGTACACCCACAAAGCAGCGGGCTGGCCCATTTCAGGCAAAAAGGGCTTTGATAATTCCTATTCCCAGCGAAAAAACTACTGCAAGTCCCCTTTTAGACATTATTCAGCAGGTGCCCTAATTTGGCTTTTTTGGTTCGTAAATAATGGACGTTGGCCTCCTGGGGCGCAATCTCGATTGGAACCCGTTCCACTACTTGCAACCCATAGCCTTCAATTCCCACAATTTTTCGGGGATTGTTGGTAATGAGCCGAATATTTTTCAGGCCTAAATTCACCAATATTTGCGCTCCTATGCCATAATCGCGCAAGTCGGCCTTAAAGCCCAATTGGAGATTTGCTTCTACCGTATCACTCCCTTGGTCCTGCAGATGATACGCTTTTATTTTATTGGTTAAGCCAATGCCACGTCCTTCTTGATTGAGATACAGAAGTACCCCCTTGCCTTCTTGTTCAATCAATTCCATTGCCCGATGGAGCTGTTCTCGACAATCACATCGCAAGGATCCGAAAACATCAGCCGTCAAACACCCTGAATGCACTCGCACCAGGGTCGGATTGGCATCAATGTGGCCTTTCACCAAAGCTACATGAGTTCCCGCGTCCAGTTCATTTTCAAACACGACTGCCTCAAACTGGCCAAAATTTGTGGGGAGATTGGCGCGGACCATTTCTTTGACGAAGGTTTCCCGATGCAATCGATATTGAATAAGATCTTTAACGGTAATGATTTTCAGTTGATGGTGTTTGGCAAATTCCAGGAGATGGGGCACTCGGGCCATGGTTCCGTCATCATTCATAATTTCACAGATGACGGCGGCCGGGTTTAAGCCTGCCAAGCGAGCTAAATCGACTGACCCTTCGGTTTGCCCGGCCCGTCGGAGCACCCCACCCTTGTGGGCTTTAAGAGGAAAGACATGTCCGGGTCTGGCAAAATCGGTTGGTTTGGCCTGCGGATCTACCGCCAACTTAATCGTCGTCGAACGGTCAGCAGCCGAAATACCGGTGGTAATATCTTTGGCTGCATCTATGGATACCGTAAAGGCTGTTCCAAAGGTTGCCGTATTTTCCTGCGTTTGGGGCGGCAGCTTCAGTTCTTCCACTCGTTCCGGTGTTAAGGCTAAACAAATAAGGCCACGTCCGAACTTCGCCATAAAATTGATGGCATCAGGCGTGACAAGTTCGGCGGCAAGTACCAGATCGCCTTCATTTTCTCGATCCTCATCATCCACCAAAATAACGCAGCGCCCGTCCTTAAAATCTTCCAAGGCATCAGCAATGCTGTGAAAGCGGGAATTGGTGGTTGCTTCAGTCTCATTTTTCATGATTACGCAACTCCATCACCGAACATGATCGATGTTCTCTTGTTATGTCCCTGACGTGTTTGTGGGAGAAGCCCATCGCGCGGAACGTTGAACTATCATAACACTAAGGGCGGCTAATCCTGAAACACACCCCAATGCCAGAAATCCCGTGGAAAATGTTCCGCTCACATCTTTTAACCAGCCAAATCCGGTAGGCAGCAGAAACCCGCCCAGCCCCCCTGCCGCTCCAATTAGCCCAGAGGCGGTCCCCATCATCCCCTGGAAACGAGACGCGACCACTTGAAACACAACCCCATTCCCAAATCCCAGACACAACATGATGCCGAACACCACGACAAGGGTTCCCATGAGGGTAAGCAATTGACCAAAGGCCACACCCAAGATCATGACGAGGATAAACAACACCTGTAAAAGAATGAACCCTCCCAACCTGTCTGCCAAAAACCCTCCAACCGGACGAGCGACGCTTCCTGCTAGAGCCGAAATGGCGGTCAACGTTCCGGCTGTGACCATATCCAACTGAAACTGGTCATGAAAAAAAATGGGCAAATAACTGGAGAGGCCTACAAAGCCCCCGAATGTGACTCCATATAATCCACACAACCAAAATATGGATGTTTGTTGTACGCCTCGAACAAGTAGTGAGATAAAAGGCTGGTTAGATTTTCTCAGCCGTTTTGATGGCGAGACGGGTTGAACGACCCAGAAAAACAGACCGGCCGTTCCCAATACTGGAATAAGCATGAGAGCAAAGACCTGATGCCATCCAAATATGGCGGCTAACCGTGGAGCAAAAAGAGAGGCTAGGAGGACACCACTATTACCAACCGCCGCAATCCCCATGGCCAGTCCTTGATGAGCCGGGGGATAGGCTTGACTCGCTATCGGGAGAGCAATCGCAAAACTGGCTCCTGCAATGCCGAGTATGAGCCCCACGACTAAAATTTCTTCAAAACTGCTTCCCCATCGCCATCCCAGGAGAAGGGCTATGGCTTCTAATGCCAAAATTGCTAAACCGACGTTTTTTGCCCCTGCCCAATCCCCCAATGGTCCAATGAGAATTCGAAGCACACACCCTCCCAGAAGAGGCACACCGACGAGTATCCCTTTTTGGGAAGCAGAAAGACCGAATTCCTCGGAGATTGGAATGCTCAGCGCCCCAATGAGCAGCCAAACCACAAAGCTGACTTCAAAATGCAGCCAGGCGCCAAATAAACTCGGCCAATGCCCAGTACGGAGTGCCTGCACACCTTCTTTCAGCATCGATTGCTCACAATATGGTCCTTATCTCTTTTTTCTGCGCCAATCAGCCAGAAATTTTGATCCTTCATTCGAAGCCGAATCGGTCAATTGTTCATTTTGTGGAAAGGGTCAATTTAAAAAAACCGCTGCCATACCCGCTGAAACTGAATATTGGTATTTCCTCATATTCCCCATTACGCAACATTCTCGGAAATAGCGTTTGGCCGTGGGCATAAAATTCATTACAATATCCTTAACCTTTCTCACAAGTTACTCGCTTTATTTGAGCTTTTTATGGCCACACGATCTCCAAAGTCCTCGAAAACAAACGATCCTGAAGTGATTGATGTCGAGGCTCACCCTACCGATTCAGTTGATTCCACAGAGGAAATCCTTCTGGTGGATGCTTCACCCGAAGAAAGTGAGGCCTATACCGAAGAAGACCATACAAAGGATGAGGGTACTTGGGAAAGTCTGTCCACCGCACTCACTCCGACAACGACGTTAAGTCGTTATCTGGCCGAAATTCGGCGCTATCCTTTTCTCTCCAAAGAAGAAGAGCTTCAACTCTTTCACGAATACCAACAGCTTGGCACACGCGAAGCGGCCGTCAAGCTGATTCTTGCCAATTTGCGAGTTAGTGTGAAAATTGCCTCGGAATATGGCCTGGCCGGGTTAGATCAAATGGACCTCATTCAAGAAGGCAACGTCGGCCTTCTCCAGGCGATGAAGAAATTCGATCCCACGAAAAATGTTCGATTTTATGCCTATGCCGCATGGTGGGTTCGCGCATTTGTGTTGCGATACCTTCTGAATAACTTTCGGTTGGTCAAAATTGGAACGACCCAAGAGCAACGGCGGCTGTTTTATAATTTGCGTCGAGAGAAAGCCAAACTCGAACGCCAGGGCTATATTCCCGATCCAAAACTCTTGGCTGACCGGCTCAATGTCCGAGAACGCGATGTCGTGGAAATGGATCAACGTCTGGGAAGTTGGGAACTGTCCCTTGATCAACCCATGACGGAAGACGGGGAAGGCACCTTCCATGACTTGCTTCCTGCGGTCCAAACCCCAGTGGATGACCAACTGGGTACGACCCAACTTCGGCTTTTGTTTCGGAAAAAATTGGCCGAATTTGCCAGGACCCTGACGGAACGTGAAGAAGATATTCTGCGAAACCGGATGCTGTCTGAGACCCCGGTCACACTGGAAGATTTAGGCAAAAAATATTCAATTACCAAAGAACGCAGTCGACAGATTGAAGCTAAAATTATCAATAAATTACGCGCATTTATGAAAAAAGACATTCACGACTTTGAACTCCTCTCCAATTAAGATCTACCATATTTTACCTAAATAAAAAATCGATACTTTCATTTAATCCGCCTCTAAATTTGTTGCATTTTCCCCTACTATAGAAACCAGCTAAGAAATATCTCCCTCAACCCCTCTTGACTTCAATTCAACCAGACTTATCTGAGCTTTCAACCGAGACGTGCGTGATAATCGAAAGCTCAACATCTACAAACGTGCCAATTTAAGAACATTAACTCTGAGCACGGTTTTTCATTAATCAGTCCACAAACCACTGAAGGAGGTAAGCATGGCAGCCACGAAGGAAAAAAAAGAAACGAATCAAGGGAGCAGTGCCAAAGGATTCCGTCCCCTTGGAGATCGTGTATTTGTGACGTACACCGAAGAATTGGAGCGAACGGCCGGCGGTATTTATGTGCCCGATTCAGCTCGGGAAAAACCCCAACGAGGAACGATTGCCGCCGCTGGTGCTGACGTCGAAAATGTGAAAGTTGGCGATCAAGTGTTGTTCGACAAATATTCCGGGACCAAGATTAAAATCGAAAATGATGACTGCCTGATCTTAAAAGAAGAAGATATCCTGGGTGTGTTCGAAAACTAACCCTACCCCGCCCGACAAACCGATGATTCAACTGATATCCATTAACAGATGATTTTTAAGGAGGACATGTATGCCTAAGCAGTTACAATACAGTGAACAAGCCCGTGCTTCGATTCTTCAAGGGGTGAATAAATTGGCCAATGCCGTGAAAGCCACTCTTGGCCCCAAAGGACGCAATGCCATTTTGGACAAGAAATTTGGTGCTCCCACCATCACCAAAGACGGTGTGACCGTTGCCAAAGAAATTGAATTGTCAGACCCCTATGAAAATATGGGTGCCCAACTGGTGAAGGAAGTCGCCAGCAAAACGAGTGATGTGGCTGGTGATGGAACCACCACGGCTACCGTCTTAGCCCAAGCCATTTTTCGGGAAGGTGTCAAAAACATTACGGCCGGCGGCAACCCCATGGAAATTAAACGAGGGATCGACAAAGCCGTCGAAGTGATTATTGAAGAACTCAAAAAAATCAGCAAACCCTGCCAATCGAAAAAAGAAATTTCCCAAATCGGATCAATTTCAGCCAACAACGATCATACAATTGGGGATTTGATTGCTGAAGCTATGGACAAAGTGGGTAAAGATGGGGTCATCACGGTGGAAGAAGCCAAGTCCATGTCCACTTCCTTGGATGTCGTGGAAGGGATGCAGTTTGACCGCGGCTATATCTCTCCCTACTTCGTGACCAATGCCGACCGGATGGAAACGACGATGGAAGATGCGTTCCTCCTCATCGTTGAGAAAAAGGTCAGTGCGATGAAAGACCTCCTTCCTATCCTTGAACAAGCAGCAAAAATGGGAAAACCCTTAGTCATCATTGCTGAGGACGTCGAAGGAGAAGCCTTGGCAACATTAGTCGTCAATAAATTACGCGGGACCTTAAACGTTGCCGCTGTCAAAGCCCCGGGCTTTGGTGATCGACGAAAAGCCATGTTGGAAGATATTGCAACCTTAACCGGTGGCCAAGTGATTTCTGAAGAAGTCGGCTTAAAGCTTGAATCAGTGAAGCTCACCGATTTAGGCCGTGCAAAACGAGTCAATATCGACAAAGACAATACCACCATTGTCGAAGGTGCCGGCGACCCCAAACGGATCGAAGGCCGTGTGAAACAAATCAAGACGCAAGTTGAAGAAACCACTTCTGAATATGATCGAGAAAAATTGCAAGAGCGGTTAGCCAAAATGGTTGGTGGCGTAGCCGTCATCAATGTCGGCGCCGCAACCGAAACCGAAATGAAGGAAAAGAAAGCCCGTGTTGAAGATGCCCTCCATGCTACGAAAGCAGCCGTTGAAGAAGGTATTGTCCCAGGTGGAGGGGTTGCCTTACTTCGGTGTATTCCGGCGTTGGATAGTCTAACTCTTAATCATGACCAACAAGTCGGTGTGAACATTGTGCGTCGTGCCCTAGAAGAACCCATTCGGCAAATTTCAATCAATGCTGGCGCTGAAGGCTCCATCATTGTGGAAAAAGTTCGAGCTGAAGCTGGGACTCGCGGCTATAATGCTGGGACCGGGGAATTTGTAGATATGGTTGAAGCTGGTGTCATCGATCCGACTAAGGTGGCTCGTTGCGCCCTACAAAATGCATCAAGCGTATCCGGGCTGATGTTGACCACCGAAGTCATGATCACTGACATTCCGGAAGAGAAGAAAGAACCAGCTATGGGCGGTCATGACCATGGCATGGGCGGAATGGGTGGCATGGGCGGAATGATGTAAGCTTTCTGCTCTGAGGAGTAGCAATAGCAAAACCCTGGAGGGGATATCCCCTCCAGGGTTTTTTTGCTCCCCGACGATCGATGACCGTGCTAATCTGAAACAATCTTTGGCACGGGCTAATTTCTTCAATTGAATATCAACCCCTATCGGCTATTGTCTATAGCCTTGTTCCTCTTATTAGTGGGGTGCGCCCCGACCCTCACATGGATCCATGATCCATCCCCCATACCTTCTTGCCAACCCAATCGCCTGATACAGTGGACTGATTTCACCCCTCGCGTGCCTGAAGATCAACGAGGGGCGGAAACCGCCATTCGATTCCTCCAGCATCCTGTCCAACATCGACTTTCCATTGCCTTTGACTTTGAGCATTCGTGGGTCAAGCCGGATCTGATCGATCCCCAAAATGTCACCCTTTGGCGAATGTCCGAGCATCTGCTGGCTCACGAACAACTCCATTTTTTAATTAGTTGTTTGGTGATTCGCCAAGCCAATCAATCTCTCACGAAGGAGGATAACTTATGGAAAATGCTGGAATTGAGTAAATCGGTCGCCCAACGATTGAACATTCAATATGACTCCGATACGAAGCATGGACTCGATCTCGACGCGCAAGCCTCATGGGAAGCCGAAGTGATGCGTCAATTTCGCGAATTGAATATGGATGGACCTCCTCCCTCCTCCCTTCGGTCTGGCGGAACATGAATTTTGACAGCCTCTTTCTTATGTGTGGTATAAGAAAGATAGATAAACACACATTTTTTTATAATTCCTTTATTAGTAGGTCATCATGAACTATTCCTCCAAAAACTTTCCTATGAAGTATCGAATTTTCTCTGACATTTTTTACTTGAGTCTTGGGTTATTTTTGCTAATGGGGATCGGATCTGTGGTAGATTCGGCAAGGGCCGCTGAATCTCAATCTCGGACCGAGTCTAATTGCACCATCGGTATGGTCAAAGGCGAAAAAGAAGCCCAATGCCATGTCCCGATTCTCAAAGGATGCACGGTGGCTCAATTCCCGGGATATGACGAACCCTGGGCTGAAGCATCAAAAGGGGGCGCCACGTCCTGTCAGTTTGATGCAAAGAAAACCGATTGGAAAACCGCCATTGTGGGGACGTGCGGAGCCTGTAAAACCGAACAATGCACGGGTCGATTTACCGTGATGTTTAATTGCGCGGATAATGTGCCGTCAGCAAGTCCGGCATTTCCTCAACCAAAATAATATTTCGGCTTCATAAATGACAGAGTCGACTAACATAGTCTCCTCGTCGACTCTTGCCATCCAAATCAAAGCCAAGGCGCGGGCATTAGGGTTTTCCGCCGTTGGAATTGCCCGCGTTCAGCCTGCTCCTTCCCATCCAGCTTCATCATCCAATTTTGAGCCAGCCGACCCACATTCATTCCCGTTACCTACGCGCCTATGGCATCGACTGACCTCTTGGCTGGAACGACGGTTTCACGCGACCATGCTTTGGATGGAACGCGACCCAGCACGTCGTGCCGATCCCACAAAAGTACTCCCAGGTTGCCAATCGATGATTGTGGTCGGGATGAATTATTTTACCGACCAGGTGCCGGATGAGTCCCATCAGGCCGCACGAGTTGCCCGGTATGCCTGGGGGAACGACTATCACAAGTTCATGAAAGATCGACTCTCGAAATTAGAAGAATATATCCATTCGCTGATTTCTGATGCGCACACACGCAGCTATGTCGATACGGGTCCGATTATGGAAAAAGCTTGGGCACAGGAAGCCGGAATAGGGTGGATCGGCAAACACACGAATCTGGTTTCAACGAGTTTTGGTTCATGGCTGTTGTTAGGAGAAATCCTGACAACACTGAAATTAGAACCTGATGAGCCGGGGACAGATCTCTGTGGCTCCTGTTCATTATGCCTTCAAGCCTGCCCCACCGGGGCAATTGTCGAACCCTATCACCTTGATGCCGAACGCTGTATTTCCTATCTCACCATCGAACATCGCGGGCCAATGACAGATATGCCGACAGAATTGCGAAAAAAGATGGGAAACCGAATATTTGGTTGCGATGATTGTCTGGATATTTGTCCTTTCAACATCCATTCTCAGCCAACGAGTGAATCGCATTTTCAAGCGCGCTCCTGGACGCTTCACCCGCAGCCCTCACAGTTAGTATCTCTAACCCAGGAAGAATTTCGTTCGATCACACAAGGGAGTCCCATTCGGCGTCCCAAGTTTGAGGGATTTGTCCGTAATGCAAAGATTGCACTGGAGAATCAAACATCCGCTTCCTCCTCTACCGCAACTCAATAATAGTCACGCCATCTCCTCCCTCTGCAGGATCTCCCGCACGATATTGTTTGGTATAGGGTGAGGTATGGCACAATTCTCGAATACCTGCCTTTAACGCTCCGGATCCCTGTCCATGAATGATCTTGACGAATTTAGTCTGCACCAAAAGAGCCTGGTCCAGAGCAGCCAACGTTTTGTCTAGAGCCTCTTCCAGACGAAGACCGCGCAAATCTAGCTCTTGTTGATACACCGTTCTTTCTATCGAGGGACCGGATACCAGTGCGGAAGACCCAGCGCTCGCACGACGGGTTGATTGTCGAAAATTACCTTTTTTCGCAGCCGATGACACAACCCGTACAGCCGATAGGGAAACCTTAATCGTCTGGGAACCGACCAGAATCGATACCTGTTTTTTTCCTTGCGGATCTTCCTGCAAAATCCCAATCATGCCCAACTCTTCGATCTCCACCACATCACCGGCCTTAGGAGTGGAAATAGGTAGTTGATCCTCAACCGACAACTGTTCGTTTAACTGGCGATTGATGTCTGTAATAGCCCGACGTTTCGCCTTCACCTGAGACGCGGTCTTCTCTTTTTTAAGGCCTTCGACAATTTGATTGACTTGCCGTTGCGCTTTGGAAAACTCTCGTTGCCATTGTTGCCGATACCGTTGACGCTCCTCTCGGGCCTGGGTAGAAAATTGTTCTCGAAGCATTGAGGCTTCAGCAAATAATCGCTCAGCATCCTGATGACGTACTTCGGCTTTTTCCCGTGCCTCTTCTAATTGGGAATAGGTCTGTTGAAGCCGTTCAAATACATGGTCGAGGTCTTGATCCTCTTGCTGCATCAATTCCCGAGCATGGTCAAGAATGTCAGGTTCTAAGCCCAAGCGACTGGCAATATCGAGGGCCGACGACCCACCGGGTATTCCGTTAATCAACCGGTAGGTTGGCGTCAGTCGCTCCATGTCGAATTCCTGACTAGCATTTCGAACATATGGATTGCGATATGCAAGGGTTTTCAAAGATGGATAATGCGTGGTCACAATATTCATGCACCCTAAATCGTTCAAACGATACAAAATCGCTTCAGCTAAGGCGGCGCCTTCAATTGGATCAGTGGAATTTCCCACTTCATCAAGGAGCACTAAGCAGGTAGAGCCCGAACGCTCTTTCGGTGATCGCAGCGATTCCAATAACGCAATCAGAGAGAGAATATGTCCTGAAAAACTTGAAAGGTCTTGGTATAAATCTTGGGTATCCCCAATATCCGCATACACCCGATCGAAAAAACCCATTTCAGATTCAGGCGCGCAGGGGGGAAGCAGACCGACCTTTACCATTAAGGCCACGAGGCCTACCAGCTTAAGAGTGATCGTCTTCCCTCCGGCATTGGGTCCGGAAATTATTAACGTCTGTATCCCCTCCTCCATATGAACGGTGTTGCCAACGACGTGTTCTTTGGTGAGAAGGAGAAGTGGATGGCGGGCCTGAATGAGATGCATCCGATGCTGTTGGGTTACATGAACCGGAGCACCCTTAATTTTTCTACTAAACCGTGCCTTGGCAACCACACAATCCAACTCTGACAACCGTTGAATAGTGCTCTGGAGAGCCTCTAGATTTTCCGCCACGGTATCCGAAAGATCTTGTAAAATTCGTCGAGTCTCCTGAGCGACCTGAAGATCGGCAAACTTAATCGCGTTATTCAATTCGATTAAATTCCGTGGTTCGATGAAGACGGTGGCTCCACTACTGGAAATATCATGAATAATGCCATCCACCTCATGCTGGCGTTCCGCCTTGACCGGAATCACATACCGATTTTCACGTTCCGCAAAATATTGTCCTTGTAACCGTCCTTCAAATTCCCGTGAGGACACCAGCTGCTCCAATCGGCGTCGCATGCCCTGACGAAGATGATGACTTTTTTGAGTAAGGTCCCGAAGCAGGGGACTTGCTGATTCACGAAGATGTCCGTGAGGATCGATACAGTGATCAATCGTTTGTCGCACCCATGGTAGTTCTTCTAGTTCTGGAGCCCGCAAGCTTACCGTCGGGCAATCCTCACAGTGGGTTTCCAACCATCGTTTGGTGCTTTGGCTGAGAGAGAGTACAAGGGAAATATCTCGCAAATCCAAACCTTCCAATGCCCCTCCTTTGGCAGCGCGGCCAAGGAGTGGACGAATATCAGGAAAGTTTAGAGGGGTTAGTGGCGAGACTCCCTCAAGCATCTGCACCATCTCGGATGTCTCTTGTTGTTGCTTGCGGGCGAAATCGATATCCTCGGCGAAGGGTAACAACCGGCATTGTTCCGCCCCCATACTGGAAGCAGCCTCGTGGGCGACAGCATGAAGAATCTGCGGCCACTCCAGAACGTCTTCAGTTTGTTGGGTGAGAGAAAAACTCGCCATATCAGGCAGTGTAAAAAGCGGGAGAGAAGGAAGCAAGTCGCAGGAGGGAGGGGGGTATAACGAAGAAAGCCCTCTGCCTACAGCGGGATGAGGAGCGACGGGGGTTTTTTAAGATGGAAGGATCAAATTTCTACTATTTTTTATCCATGGTATCGACTGATGTCTTTAAATCTTCGATGGCTTTTTGAATGTTTTCCTTAATGTCTTGCCAGGCGGTTTCACTATTATCTCGTAGTTTTTCAATGCGGGGGATAAGGCTGTCTCGTTGTTGCTTGAGGCTATCTAATTGCTCTTGTAGTTTTGCCCGGGTCTTTTCTTGTAACGCCAGGCTTTGTTCCCGTAATTTTTGAATTTGTCCATCTAAATCCGTAATCTGCTTCTGAAGAGTGTCCGTTGAGAGACTGCCGTCCTTTTGAGAGGATGAATCGGCCTCTTTTGATCCCGCACCACCATCAGCCGGAACAAAGGCCACAGGGAGAAACATCCAGAGAAAGACCAACCACAAGACCACGCCCCATTGCCGGGTGTGACTCCACATTCTCAGGCTACTATTCATACAACATCCTCTCTTTCTGTGTGTCGTGCCACGACTTGGCAACATTGATTCTTCAGTCCTACTTGTGCAAGCTATGGGGGTATGAGACCTGAATACACTTTTCATTTACGTAGCATTCGAATCAAGACTTGCTCCACTTATGAAATGGTCTATAGAATGCGACCCTTTTTGAGGATACTGCCATGACTTCAGAAGACGCCCGTGTGTATTTGAACTATCTCCTGACACTCAACCTTCGCCAAGAAGAAGCCTTTGGCCCCTTAGCTTTAGCATTTGTGAAAGAACACGACCTGAGCCAACTCGGGTTACTTCCCGAAGAACAATTTAATTTATTGATGGCAACAGCCACGGTATTTTCTGCCGAGCCAAAACGCTATACGATGAAACTTGAATTATTGCAAAAAGCTCGCCAATTATTACCGCAGACTCGATATGACCATCCGGAATTAGTTCAAGACCTTGAGCATTTAATAAAAAAGACACAAAGCGACCTGCAGCGATATAGCGAAGCCATGAAGGTTTCCCGTCCTCAGGCTCTAGATCGCCAAAGCCTTATTGTTGAGACGGATTTTCCAGAATACTTTTTAGAGATTGCTCAAAAGCGCGCCTCCACCTACTACCAGGAAAAGTATCGATTAACCAAAGAGGCAAAAACTGCCCAGCATTTCGGGGGAGCCCCAAAAAAATTCGAGCCTGACAATCCTTCTATCCAGAAAGAGTTTCCGGGCGCATGTGCTCCGTTTATGAATGCGCGGACCAACGCCTTTCACCTTCTGCTCCCCTTTGATGTGAAAATAAGTCGAAGCCCGGAAGAACCGTTAGAAGGGGGAATTAGGATTTTTTATGGAAAGATGGGCTATTCCTACCCCTTGCGGTATGAAATGGGAAAATTATGCAGCTATCATGATGGTCAGGTTTTAGATGTTGACCTTCAAGATCCCAATTTAATATTTGTGTCCGTTTCGGCCATTAAGGACCCAGAGTTTCCACGCCATCCTTCTGAAAGTAACCCAAACCTTCCACCGGAATTAGCCTACCCTATGGCAATTTTGGAACATACAGGAAGTTTAGGGCCTTTTATTCAAATTAGTTGTAACGTCAAAGTCTGGTTTGATGCCGCTATTGTATCCCTTCTTATTCAAGGGGCTCCGGATCTGGCCGAATATGGTCTCCAAGGGGGCGCTGGACTCATGACCCGGTCCTATGCCTCGGACAAAATTGAATCATACGTAGAAAATCTTTCTCAGCCTTGGCAGGAGGGACTCAGCTTTAATTTTGTGAATTTACACCTGGCTCTCAATCCGGGAATTAAACAGGCGGTGATTCCAAGCGGAACTCCAATTTTTTCTGTCTATCCCGTCCTGAATCGGCAGTGTTATCGCTATATCGATCGCCGCACGGTAGATCAAGCCACCTAGGTGGTCTTCTTCTCAGGAATTCATCTGGATTAGCCTGTGGTATCCTAATCCAGAGAGCATTCGTACTCCCTGGCACTCAAAAGCCTAACCATGAATTCATTTTCCTTTCATGCTCTTCAACGTGTTTACCTGATTGCCTGTTTTGTGGTTATGGGTGGATGTTTTGGGCGATATCAAGCACCTCCCTCTCTCGATCTAGGTTCATCAACATCCACAGAACGAGGCATAGCCTCCTGGTATGGACCAAGCTTTCACGGAAAACCATCGGCAAGCGGAGAACCCTATGACATGTGGGCACTCACGGCTGCCCATCAAACCTTGCCATTTGGAACATGGGTCCAAGTCGAAAAACTTTCAACAGGACAAATGGTCACTGTTAGGATAAACGACCGTGGCCCTTTTATTAATGGTCGAATCATTGATTTATCCTATGCCGCAGCTAGGGAATTGACGATGATCGGCGAAGGAACGGCTGAAGTCGCTATCACAGTTTTGGACTCCCAGGATGCTTCTCTGCCATCCCAAGGGGGTCAACGACATTTCTGGGTGCAAGCTGGAGCATTTGCCACCCTTACCGAAGCCATGTCACTTCGTGAGCGTCTCGCTCCCGATTATGACACTGTACGTGTCCAAACGGTACATCTCCCTTCCGGGGAATGGCATCGAGTCCAGATAGGGGCCTTCTCATCACGTCAGGGCGCACAAGACATATCACGCACCTTAGAAAACGAGTTAGGCATTCAACCTCTCATTCTTACTTCTAACTAATTGAAAGTAAAAGTAAAAATTTTGATTTTACCAAAAATTATTGCCATAATCCCCTGCCCTGTGGTAGCGTAAATTTTACATAAACATTGATGGGTCAAAACATCGAATCCTTGATGAATATTTTGACCAAACTATTAATCCCTCTAGACATTCTTCTGACTCCACACCCCGCCATAGCCTGCATCTTCAATAAGGTAACCATCGCCTGGAGTAACTCCTGCAGTCGCCCTGCTGGAGAACGGTAATCCAACTATGGATTTTCTCGCTGTCCTTATCTGTCTAGGACTGTCGGCATTTTTTTCAGGGGCGGAAATTGCCTTCTTCTCGATTACCGAATCTCGGTTAAAGACATTAGCCGATGAAGGCCACAAGGGAGCAAAAATGGCCCTCAAACTTCGCTCCAATCCCCAACGTCTCCTGTCCACCATCTTAATAGGAAACAATTTGGTGAATATAATGGCTGCCTCTATGGCGACCATTATTGCCATACGGATGTTTGGATCCGAAGCTGTCGCCGTGGCCACGGGCTTGTTAACCTTTATGGTCTTGTTGTTTGGGGAAATCGTTCCCAAAACCCTCTGTGCTAAATACGCAGAAACGGCCGTTCAAGTCTTGGCCTATCCCATTTACTGGCTCGAACAAGTCTTTTTCCCATTTCTTTACTTTTTGGAGCCGTTTATCTTGAAATTGACCGGGGGCCGTGGGCTCACCGTCCCATTTATTACCGAAGAAGAACTGAAAATCATGTTGGATGCCGGCGGTAAAGCAGGTGTCTTAGAAACTGACGAAGTCAAAATGATTAAAAATGTCTTCGAGTTCAACGACGTGACAGCCGAAGACGTCATGACTCCGCGCATCTACATGTTCATGTTGGATGGAACCCAAACGCTGGAAGGGGCCCGTCAGGAACTGTATAAAGCCAAATATTCCCGGATTCCAATTCATGATGGGAACCCGGATAACATTACGGGAATTCTCTATCGTAGCCACGCTCTCATGGAATTAGCTCAAGCACATTCCCAACGGAAGCTAAACGAACTGTCGAAACCAACGCTGTTTGTTCCTGGAACAAAACCAGCAGATGAACTGTTAAAACAATTTCAAAAAGAGAAACGGCACATTGCGTTAGTCGTCAATGAGTTTGGAGGGGTGATTGGACTGGTCACCGTTGAAGATTTATTAGAAGAAGTCGTCGGAGAAATTCTGGATGAGGGCGATCTTCACGAGGAATGGATTCAACGAACAGGGAAAAATCAAATCCTGGTGGATGGTCGCACAGAAGTGCGTCGTATTAACGAATTTTTAAATGTCGAATTAGATGACGAACAAAATACCATCAGTGGACTCATTCTCGAAGAATTGGGCCATATACCCACAGTCGGAGAAAAAGTGAATACCGACAATTGCCTTCTCATTATCCACGAAGCGGATGAACGCTCGATAAAAAGCGTTCAAATCATCAAAGAAGAAGTCATCCCAGAGACCACAACGGAAGAACCTTCCCCCGTCGCCTCAGAATCTTAGTAAAAAGTGAGTGGTGAGGGACGAAGGAGATCCCCCAAAAAACAACCATCCCTTTTTCTTTTTCCTCGTTTTCAAGTGTTACTCAGCAATCGCATCGGCTAATAACCCCACACTTGTGGCAAAATACGTGGACCGGTTCCACTTCATAATCACCCGATAATTATCATACACCAAATACGCCGGCCCACCCTTACCATCCGGCAACACAATGGAAGCGCTAAGAGAAGCCAGAGGTAAGCCCTCCCCATTGCTCTTACGCACACCCATGTCTTGCCAATATTGGAGAGGTTTAATGATATTCAAGCTAGCCTGTCGAGGATTAAATTCTTCTGGAAGTTGGGCTCGTCGTCCCCAAATCTGAGTGCCCCGCCATCCGGATTGGGACAGATAATTAGCTGCCGAGGCGAAAACATCGGCTGGCGTAGCCCAAATATCCTTTCGCCCATCCCCATCATGATCCACGGCCAATTGAAGAAAGCTTGAAGGCATAAATTGGCATTGGCCCATAGCTCCGGCCCAAGAGCTTTTCATGGTTTCTAGGGACGTATGGCCTTCCTGAAGAATGAGTAGAGCATTCAATAATTCCGTTCGGAAATACTGACTGCGCCGTCCATCAAACGCCAAGGTGGCAAGTGCATTAATAATAGGATAACTACCACTGTTCTTCCCATAAAAGGTTTCAATGCCCCATAGGGCCACGATAAATCGCGGTTGAACGCCATACTGCTCCCCAATGGTCCGTAATAGATCACGATGTTGAGCCATCATCTGACGTCCACGTTGAATCCGAAGCTGCGAGACAATCTTCTTACGATATTCACCAAAAGTCATCCGGGATTCCGGCTGCTTCCGATCAAGCTCGATAATGCGAGGGACTGGTGCAACCCCGTCAAAGGCTTGATCGACAAGTGAAGAGGTAATTCCCTTTTGAATAGCCTCCGCCTTAAAGGCCTTCACCCATTGCTCAAATTTCTCTTCCCCCATCACTGGTGGGGCAAAAGCCAATAGAACCAGGACCACGATCAACAACAATTTCATGAATTCATCCTTACTTCCGGCAACATGGGTATGCTTCTTCATCTTCGAAAAAAATTTGCCTATTCCATCTTACTACGAAAATTTCTTCCGGCTAGAACCTACCCTGATTCATGGCCCACGAAGAGAAGAAAAGGGAATGCGGCTCAACCTTTTTATTAACCGTATAGAAGCGTTTTATAGCGTGAAGAGGAAACGCGAATGAGCATCACCGGCATTAAAACAAAACTTGAGTATTCGGATTATGCGGAAATTCCTTCCGATGGTAAACGCTACGAACTATTGGAAGAAGATCTCCACGCGACACCAGCACCCAGCCCCTTACATCAACGGATCTCCAAACGGCTTCAACGCATGCTGGAAGCGTATTTTGAAGCACCTGGTCGCGGCGAGGTGTTTAATGCTCCCATTGATGTCATTCTGACCAGGCAGGATATCGTTCAACCGGATCTTGTACTTGTCATTAATCCAGAACAAGTCTCTAACAGAGAAATTGAGGGGGCCCCTTCTTTTAGTGGAGGTGCTTTCCCCGTCTACCAAAAACTATGATCGCACAAGCAAAACCCAACGATACTCCACACTTGGAGTGTCCAACTTTTGGATCGTCGATCCGGAAGCCCAACAGGTAAAATGTTATGTGCTAAAGAGGGAACATTTGAATTAGTAGTTCAAGCAAACAAATCTACCCCCCTCATTCATCCCGACTGGCCCGGCCTCACCCTCCCCCTAGCCACTCTATGGGCCTAGAAAAAATTTTTGCTTCATACAGCAGTTGTTGTTCTAGACATACCAATTACCGATCAGGAACAACCAGCCAGCGTGGTCATGGTTGCCAAGAGCGAATCGAATGATTTAACACGCTCGATATCTGCAAAATTTTCTGTGTTGACGGGTTGGGACCCGGCGATTACCTCAACTCAGATAAAAATAAAGAATAGGTTTAAGTCTTTACTAGTACTAACGGCTATTTTCGAGTTGACGGAATGCGCGATTGGAAAGGCGGAAAAAGTGAAGATGGATCCCAACCACAAACTTGCTGGGATGACGAAACAATAAAGAAATTTCACTTTACACTAGAGGTGTGTTCCTTCCAGAGGACAAGAATTTTATGGCTGGGTGGAACTACTTTCGGATAACAAAATTATGAATTCAGCTTCATTGAGTATCGGCACGTTTAAGGTTTTGGCTTTTTCCAGTTTAGACCCAGGATCAGTCCCTGCTACGACATAATCGGTCTTCTTACTTACACTCGACATCACCCGTCCCCCAAGGGACTCAATCTTCTCCTTGGCCTCATCGCGGGGCATTCCCTCAAGAGTGCCAGTCAGAACAAACGACAATCCTGAAAAAGGTTTCTTCGAACCTTCTACATTTACATGAATTTCTTCGACACGTAGCCCTAACTCGTGCATACGTTGAATAACTTGAAGGTTGCGTTCTTCTTCAAAAAAGCTTTTGACATTGGCGGCAATTTCAGGACCAATTTCATGAATTGCTTGAAGTTCGTCTTCAGAGGCCTGCTGAATCTTCTTCAAGGATCCATAATGATTGGCCAGCACTTTAGCAATATGAGACCCCACATGCCTTATACCTAAACCAATAAGAAATCTTGGCAAAGCCGCCCGCTTACTTTTCTCTAACTCATCAATCAACTGGGTGGCGGATTTTTCGGCAAAACCTTCAAGCTCCAGAAGTTGGTCCTTGGTCAACGTATAAAGATCGCTAAGATTTGTTACTAACGCCTCATCCACAAATTGCGCAATGGTCTTCTTGCCCAACCCATCAATATTCATGGCCCCTTTTGACACATAATGTTCAAGTGATCCTTTTAATTGAGCCGAGCAAACAGTTTGGCCGGTACAGTAAACAATTGGGCCTTCTTGAATTGTATGCGACTGACAGACGGGACACTGCATCGGGGGAGCAAATGGCTCAGCTCGTTGTTCTCCTGGAACCTCAACTCGCTCGACGATATCCGGAATAACATCTCCTGCCCGCTCCACTCGCACCGTATCACCGACCCGGACGTCTTTCCGTGCAACTTCCTCGACATTATGCAACGAAGCCCGGCTGACGGTAACGCCGCCAATATCCACAGGATCCAACATGGCAATGGGCGTCAATGCCCCAGTTCTTCCCACGGAGACGGCAATGGCCCGTACCTTCGTAAGCTCTTTTCGGGCCGGAAATTTATACGCAATGGCCCAACGAGGACTTCGGGATTTTTCACCTAATCGACGCTGCCAATCAAAGCGATTTACCTTAATAACAATGCCATCAATTTCAAAGGGTAGTGCGTCTCGTGCCTCGCCCATCTCTCGATGAAAATCCATGGCATCTTCGATCGTCTGACAATCCCGACGAAAAGGGGGCGTGGGTAGCCCCCAGGATTCGAGATTCGTCACTGCCTCGAACTGTGTCACAGACCTTCCCTCCTCACTGAGCAGGTCATAACAGATCAGAGTCAACGGACGCTTGGCAGTCAATTTGGGATCCAGTTGTCGCAATGCCCCGGAAGCCGCATTGCGAGGATTGGCAAATGTGTCTTCCCCACGCTCCGTTAACCTTTGGTTCAACTGGTGGAAATCAGGAAGCCGAATAAATACCTCGCCGCGTACGACGACATGCGCCGGAAATCCAGTCCCTTCTTTTAGTCGTAATGGTAATGTCCGAATCGTGCGAAGATTGTGGGTGACATCTTCCCCGGTTGTCCCATCTCCCCTGGTCGCCCCACGCATAAACACGCCCTGCTCATAGGTTAGCTCAACTGAAAGGCCATCGAATTTCGGCTCTGCGGAATATCCAACCGTAGCTTCTTGCAATTCTCGGCGAACCCGTTCGTCGAACGCCTGCACCCTCGCTTCTGTCATTTCCGAATCGAGGCTTAAGAGCGGAAACTCGTGTTGAACTTTTTGGAATTGTGGAAGCGGCGCTCCCCCGACACGTTGCGTGGGAGAATCTGGGGTGACCAATTCAGGGAACTGCTCTTCAAGACATTGAAGTGTTTTTAAAAGCTTGTCATATTCGGTGTCGGATATTTCTGGGCGGCTGTGCCCATAATACAACTCATCATGCCGACGAATTGCCTGGCGTAGTGCTTCCAGTTGTTGTTGAGGTGCGGTCACAGAAATTTCGGAGAATAGGGACGCCAAATGGCCTTATGCTTCACGAATAAACCGTGCCGCATAGCTTCGAATTTCATGGCCGTTTAATACATGAAACTGGCGTAGCCGGGCAACCGTCTGTCCTGAAAAACGATGCAACGGCAGGGGCACAAGTTTCCGGCCAAACCGCCGTGCAATGTTTCGCCAAGCAGCTTTCAATGGTACTGGAGAGACAATGGCGACATGCGGTTCTTGGGAATGGGCACAGGCCCCGGCCAGAAGCCGCTCTTCGAGAGTGGCTGTGAAATTAAACAACGGATTATCCCAAATATCTGGAATGGGACGTGGCGGATAGAGAAACATCGTTCCCCCATACCGTGCCTGCCCAACCCCGGGCCCAACCATTTGCGTAGAAAAGGGAGTCGCATAAAAGCATAGGGTAGATTCTTCTTGATGCTCGGCGAACCAAGTGGTCCGCCACGTATAGACCATGGGATCGGCCGGAACCTCGAAAAAAAATACTACTACCTCAATCGTACTTCTGGCCGGCGGTGCCACCTTGACTTGCAAGTCAAAGACTCTTCGTTGAGGTTTGGTAGCCCATTGTCGAAGCGTTTCACGTACATCAATCCCATCTTCCAATGAAGTGCTGAATGGCTCGACTTTAGCCCGATCTGCACCCAACACCTGTTGGCTCAGTTGCCGGACATGAGAGGCGAATGATTCAATTCGAAGGTCTTCCGGAGGCCAGGAACATTGCCGAAAGGGATTCCACTGATGGGCCCATGATTGTTTTTGAGGGATCGGCGACTTGGGACGCAATGTCATGCTTCGCCAAGTTTGAGGGTCTCCCTGTAGGCGATTCGTGGCTTGCCAGATTCCCCCTTCCGGGTCTTGGAGGGCACCAATACCCATGGCCGCGGTGGGTTGTGTTGTGGGAACAGAGACCTCGGTTTGATACTCATAGGTTTTGGCCGTCTCTAACACGGTCAGTGCAAAGGAGTCACCCGCAATTTGTTGAGCAGCCTGTACCAGGGTAAATAAATCCGGCTTCAAACGATGCTCAAGCAATGTCCGGTTCCGGACATACTGAAAATACCGCTGCAGGAGTTGGGGGGTAACCCAATTGGTTTCCTGCGCTGCCGTTGTCGAACGTGAAGCCAACCATCGCGAACGTGCTTCGAGCACAAGTTCTTTCATCCCATCAATTGAGAGATGCGTATCGGCACGGGCCTCTTCGCGACGCTGTTCGTACAATTGAGTAATGAACGGCAATTCCCCCAGGAGAAAATAGAGCGAACTCGGTTCGACATGCCACCACGCCGGGCGCTCGGATACCGGGTCTGGCAAGAGATAAGGCATTCGATCCTGATAAGCTTGACGAACCCAGGGCCAATCCATGAGCGGGCACAGACAGACAATGTGGCGAAAATCTAATTCCAACTCATGTAACCGAAAGGCCATCCAGGCAATCCGAGCCTGACGCTGACTTCCGGGTTCAGGTGGCGGGAAAAATGGAATCGCTACCGTGGAAAACTCCGTGAGGGGAACAGATTTAAGGGCATACGGGTCCGGTCCCACCCAAGGCAGGCCCTGGAAGGAAGAAACCTCACGATCGACGTACGCACGGGCGATGCCCTCCCCCATTGCCACTCGGATTCCCATAATGACCGGCTGGCAAGGATCGATCGGCACATAGGAACACCTCATTTCTTCTGACGCGCCCTGCTCAGGAGACACAATCAAACTAATGACCGGAAGACGGTCCACGGCTTCCTCCACCAAACATTCAACTGAAGGTGGAAGCGGCACCGCCAGGCAATCGATTTCCCGGGACACCATAAGGTCGCGAACCGTCTGCGCCATATCCCCGCTGGCATGAGCAATCGGCAATATTTGAATCTTAGGAGATAGCGTAAAGATGGGATGAGAACACGAAGAAAGTGGTAACATGAGGCGTTTTTTCGTCAGAGGTGGTGTGATACCACACAAGAAAAATAATCAGATGCAGGAGGTCGCCAACCGCTTGGAATCAGCTCTTTAATGATCAGGATGCAGCGGGGAATCCTCTTCAAAAAAGAAATCCCCAAGACCCTGTGGCAAACCTTGGCCGCCTAAGGCACGGGACCGTCGCTTCGCCATACCGTCGAGATCCAAGGCCTCTTCGCCCAACACCGCAATGAGGGCTTCACGCCAGGCCGCATCGCGCGCCAGGGGATGCTCCGGATTTTGGGCCATCCGTTTCAATGCATATTGAACCATGTGAATCCCGTCGCGCACGGAAAACGACAAATCTAGTTGATGCGCCTTCTGCAAAAATTCTACCGTAAGGTTGAGAATTTCTTCCGATGCAAAGGGCAAATGATACTGCAGAATGGCCAGCTCATGGCCCTTGGAGGGAAATTCTACTTTTAAGGTCGGCTGCAGTCTGGACAAGATATAATCCGGCACTTCATACGTGGAGGCATCTTCATTCATGGTGACGCAACAGCGAAAATCGGCATGCGCCGGGATTTGAATTCCAGCCACCACGGATTCCACGAGTCGCCGATGATCGAGCAACGACGCCAAAGACGCCCAACTCTTCTCATTCATCCGATTCCCTTCATCCAGTAGGCAAATATTTCCTGTGAGCATAGCGGTGACTAACGGGGACGCTTGATAAATAATGGTCCCACTTTCGGCAATTACTGGTGAGACGAGTAAATCTTCCGGTCTCGTATCCGCCGTACATTGATAGATATAGAGGTCTTGTTTCCGTTCATGGGTCGCCGCCATGGCCAACGTGGTCTTCCCCACACCGGGTTGACCAACTATGCGAGGAGAGAGTGGAGAATCTTTTTCATCGATTACCAGCCAACAGGCGAGCAATTGGCGAAAGATTTCATGATCGCCAATCCATTGCTGCCGGAGAGAAATCGGCCGAGCGAGCCGAAGCGTCACATGACCCAACTGATAAGTATCTGGATTCGCGGCAGCAGGAATCTTAGACATCGTGACAGGCAAACTATCACAACATTTTTTTGAGGGTCAATGAAGTAGGTCGTGGTGTTCTGGGCTTCTGTCGGAATGACATAACAAGTGGTTTGACATTACCCTGATTCCGAATTATTGTGTAACTGAAGATGATTGGATGCCTTCTGTATTAACCCTTTCCGATCTCGCCAAATCGCCATCCTGCAAAAGGGGTGTACATGAAATTCAATGGAGGAGGAATGCGCAACATGACGCAATCAATGTTTAGGGGAGTTCAGGTAGATCCCCACCCATCGAACGGGTTTTCTTACCTGAAAGTCATGGCTGGTCTGCTTGTCTGTAGTGGGTTATTGACCGGATGTGTGAGTACGGAAAAGTATGAGGCCGAAAAAGCGCGGGCGTTAAACTTCCAACGCCTTTTGGCCCAAGAAGAAAAACGAACGGGCGAACTCAACGTGAAATACCAGGATACCCAACGACAGCTCGGTTCCCTTGAATCTCAAAATCGTGATGTGAATGCCGAGTTAGAGGCCCTTCGAGAGCAGCTCAACCGTTCCCACGATGAACTCGCTCGAATTAGAGATGGAGGAATGGCCAAAGCCGACGGACATAAGATGTCTGAACCATCCATTTCCGAATTTGGGTTAGATGATCTTGATTTCAAAGATTCCGATTTAGCCAAGCTCGAATCGGACCTTGATTTTAACCATAATGATACGCCGCTTGAATCTATGGCCGGAACCTCCAGCATGGCCATGAGTGGAGGCGGGTCCCATCATACTGTTGTCAAAGGTGAGACTCTCTATCGCCTCTCTAAGCAATATGGCGTAACGGTCGATGATTTGAAAGCCTGGAATAATTTGCCTGACAATACCATCCATGTAGGACAGGAAATCATCGTCAGCAAATAACCGTTTCTGAGACAGGTATCAAAGGCGAGAATCCGTGGGAAATTATCCCAATGGGTTCTCGCCTTTTTTTATGTTCTGGCTCCTGTTCAACCCGGTGTTCGTTGACACCCTATAGGCCGTATGTTACCGTCAAAATCATGAAAAATGCTTTATATTCAGTGGGTTTTGAAGAATTCTGCCGTTTGGCCGACCAGGGAAATCTGGTCCCCATTTACCGGGAAATCCTGGCGGATTTTGATACCCCGGTCTCCGCATTCTCCAAAATCAATTCCGGGTCCCATGCCTTTTTATTTGAAAGTATTGAAGGGGGAGAAAATTGGGCCCGGTATTCCTTTCTCGGCAGTCATCCCTCCATGGTCTTTTGGGAGCATCAAGGTGAAGTTATCACGCAACAGGGACGTAAACGGTCTCGTGTCCCGCTAAAAGCCAACCCCCTCGATCACATTCAGGAAGTCATGGCCAAGTATCGGCCGGTTTCCGTCCCCGGGTTACCTCGGTTTGTAGGCGGTGCTGTCGGATTTTTAGCCTACGATGTCGTGCGTTCGTTTGAGGGTATTCCTGAATATCCAAAAGACTCCTTGCAAACTCCGCTGTTTGCCTTTTGCATCACGGATACGCTCCTGATTTTTGATAATGTCGCCCATACCATAAAAGTCGTCGCGAATGCTCACATTGTGTCCACAAAAAAATCCGATCTACGACAAACCTATCAAAAGGCCACAAGTCAAATTGAAGCCATTATTGCCAAATTGCATAAATCTCCCCGTAGGCCCATCACTCCAAAATCTCGTACGCCTCTCAAATTCAAATCTAATATGACCGCACCTGAGTTTGAAAAAATGGTGCTTAGGACCAAAGAATATATTCAAGCTGGAGATATCATTCAGGGGGTCATGTCCCAACGATGGCAGACCTCCATTCGAACGGACCCCCTTGAAATTTATCGAGCGTTACGAGTCATTAACCCGTCCCCGTATATGTTCTACCTTCGCCTTGCGGGAACAGAATTGATCGGAGCCTCACCGGAGGTTTTGGTGCGTTGTGAGGATGGCAAAATTGTCGTTCGCCCAATTGCCGGGACCAGGCCGCGTGGACGTACACCAGAAGAAGATCAAAAAATGGAAACAGACCTTCTGGCCGATCACAAGGAATTGGCCGAACATGTCATGCTAGTGGATTTGGGACGGAATGACATCGGACGCGTGGCTAAGACGGGAACCGTCCACGTCGAACGCTTTAAACAGATAGAACGTTATTCACATGTCATGCATATTGTGTCGCAAGTCACCGGTGAATTAGATCCAGCATATTCCGCCTATGACGTCATGAAAGCCTGCTTTCCGGCAGGGACGTTATCTGGAGCCCCGAAAATTCGGGCCATGCAAATTATTGAGGAACTGGAGCCGACTCGTCGCGGACCTTATGGTGGTGCAGTGGGGTATTTCAGCTTTTCGGGAAATATGGATACCTGCATCAATATTCGAACAGTGGTGGCTCAAGGGCAAAAAGCGTACATTCAAGCCGGCGCGGGAATAGTCGCGGATTCCGACCCTGCGAAAGAATTTGAAGAAACACAAAACAAAGCAGGAGCCATGATGCGCGCCCTCGAAATGGCAGAACGGGGCCTGGAATAGAGCGAAGTACAACGTGAAAATTTAAACGCTAAAAATCATGACCTAAGAATTACCTACCATTTATAGTTTCCTTTAGTGCCGTGGATTTAACTTCTACCTTTTACCTTTTTTCTACTTGACATGATACTGGTCATCGACAATTACGATTCCTTTACCTATAACCTCGTGCAATATTTAGGGGAGCTGGGGGCGAACGTTCACGTTATTCGCAATGACAAGCTCACCACCGAAGAGATCGAACAACTCGCCCCAGACCATTTACTGATTTCTCCGGGTCCTTGTACGCCAAAGGAAGCAGGAATTTCCGTCGACGCCATTAAACAGTATGCGGGGAAAATTCCGATATTCGGGGTGTGTCTTGGGCATCAATCTCTGGCTTATGCGTTCGGGGGCCAAATTGTCCACGCGGATCGTTTGATGCATGGAAAAACATCCATGGTCCATCATGACGGGAAAAGTATTTTCCAAGGGTTGCCCAATCCCTTTGAAGCCACACGATATCACTCCTTAATTGTGAAGCGAGAAACCTTACCCACGGATTTTGAAATATCGGCTGAGACGGTCGAAGGGGAAATAATGGGGATTCGGCATCTTCCAACCGGAGCGGAAGGGGTGCAATTTCACCCCGAATCTATTCTGACCACTGCAGGGATGGATCTCCTGAAAAATTTTCTAGCGTCTTCCACACCCACTTCACCTTCTCTTTGAACAGGACCCTATGGTATCTCCGGTAAGGACACGTTCGACATGAGTGGATTAAAAGAGATTCTTGCCAAGCTTCCCGATCGAATCGATTTAACGGAAAAGGAAGCAGAAGAGGCCATGCAGGAGATCATGCATGGGCATGCCACTGATGCTCAGATTGGGGCCTATTTAATGGGATTACGCATGAAAGGGGAAACGATTGAAGAAATAACCGGCTCGGTTAGAGCCATGCGGGATCTCGCCATTCGGGTGCCAATCACCGACTCTCAAGTGGTCGATACCTGTGGAACAGGTGGTGATGGAAGCCAAACGTTCAATATTTCTACCGCCACCGCGTTTGTAGTGGCCGGCGCAGGAATCACCGTGGCGAAGCATGGCAATCGTTCGGTGTCCTCGCGATCCGGAAGTGCCGATGTCTTAGCCGCCCTGGGTGTCAATATTGATCTTCCTCCACAAAAAGTTGGGGACTGTATCAATGAGGTAGGGATCGGGTTTTTGTTTGCCCCGCTCTATCATGGGGCCATGAAATATTGTGCCAAACCTCGGGCCGAAATGGGCATACGAACCCTCATGAATATCCTAGGCCCCTTGTCCAATCCTGCCGGGGCCACCATTCAAGTCCTGGGAGTCTATGATGCCAAGCTGACTGAGAAATTGGCACAGGTGCTCATGCGATTAGGAACCCAACATTGCTTTGTGTTGCATGGAATGGATGGATTAGACGAAATTTCTTTATCGGGTCCCACCACCATTGCCGAAGGGAAAAAAGGGCGCGTGGCCAGTTATATCGTGCGCCCGGAAGATTTCGGGCTTAAACCCGTATCGCCAAAGGAGCTTTTGGGAGGAACCCCGCAAGATAATGCAAAAATTATCCTCGACATTTTACGCGGAAGCCGCGGGGCGAAACGCGATATTATCTTATTGAATGCCGCCCCGGCTTTGGTGGCCTGCGGCAAAGCCTCCTCATTGGCCACGGCCTTTCAGGAGGCCGGTCGGGTTTTGGACAGTGGAGCCCCGTTTGAAAAGTTGGAACAACTCATTTCGTATACCAACGCACAGGTTGCATGATACTTTCACGAATTTTAGATCACAAAAAATCAGAATTGCGCCGTAAGCAGAGCCGAGGCTATCTGTCTACGATGAAAACTCGGATCGCTGACCAAGCTGCGCCCTTAGGGTTCATCAAAGCGCTTGAGGCGGGAAAATCAGAAACGGCGCCGGCGTTAATTGCTGAAGTCAAAAAGGCCTCGCCCAGTCAGGGGCTCATGCGTCCAGAATTTAAGGAGACGTTTGACCCTGTCGACATTGCCAGGCAATATCGTGATGCCGGAGCGCATGCCCTGTCCGTCCTCACCGACCAAGAATTCTTTCAAGGCAGTTTGGATTTTTTATCAGCCGTCAAACAATCGGTGACCTTACCCACTCTTAATAAAGAATTTATGGTCGGCGACATTCAGTTTTATGAAGCCCGGGCCTATGGGGCAGATTGCGTATTATTGATTGTCGCGGGATTAGATCGAGTCCAATTAGAAGATTTCTTTGTTCTTGCCACAGAACTACATCTGGATGTCCTGATTGAAACCCACAATGAACAGGAGCTAGATATCGTGCTTGAACGAATTCCGACGGCCACGCTCATCGGCATTAATAATCGTGACCTCAAAACCTTTTCCACCGATCTGGGCGTAACGGAGCGTTTAGCGAAACGAATTCCCTCGGACAAACTCATCGTCAGTGAGAGCGGCATTCATAAACGCGACGACGTGGTAAAAATTCTGGAAGCGGGTGCACGAGCCATGCTCATTGGAGAATCGCTCATCCGAGCCAACTCGATTGAAGAAAAGATTAAAGAATTACTCCCTACAACCATCGCTTCTCCGGAAGAACCTGCTGGGACTCGTTGGGTGTAAAGAGTCTAGCCTAAACGTGTCGTACACCTGCCAAACGAGTCGCCCCACATGCCTATCAAAATAAAAATATGCGGGATCACCAATGCCCAAGATGCTCAAGTCGCCGTAGAGGCGGGCGCTGATGCCCTGGGCTTTGTCTTTTATTCCAAAAGTCCACGCTGCATTGAACCTCCCGTAGCCAAACGCATTATTGCGCAACTTCCACCATTTGTTCTTTCAGTTGGAGTATTTGTCAATCAAGAGCAGGAAACCATTAGACATATTTACGATGAGTGCGGTCTGGCCTTTGCCCAACTGCACGGGGATGAAACCTCTACCTTTTGTGAATCGTTAGGCCGACCCGTGTTGCGGGCACTTCGTCTTCAAGATCGCGGCAGCTTGCTCGCGTTAGCTGAATATAAAGGCCGGATGGCAGTGCGGGGTTTTGTCGTCGATGCCTTTTCCTCCGATACCTATGGAGGAACGGGACAAACCGTGGATTGGACGTTGGCGAGAGAAGTGGCCAAAAGCGCGCCGATACTCCTGGCTGGCGGCTTAACTCCGAATAATGTCCAGGAGGCCATTCAACAGGTTCAACCATATGGAGTTGATGTAAGCAGTGGCGTAGAAGAGTCCCCGGGGAAAAAGGATCCTGCAAAAATTCGAGCATTTACCCAAGCCGTTTGTCTTGAGTGTTAGCCGCTTCGTCGCTATACTCAGCTCCTTTTCATTCATACACGATTTTGTCGATATGAAAATGTATCCTGACAAACATGGACGATTTGGACAATTTGGCGGCATGTATGTGCCGGAAACCTTGATGCCGGCCATCCATGAATTGGAGCAGGCTTATCAAACAATCAAACGGGATAAACAATTTCAGGAAGAATTTCATACCTGCCTCAAGAATTTTGTCGGTCGCCCGACTCCCCTGTACTTTGCAGAACGATTGACCAAAACTCTTGGTGGAGCCAAGATTTATCTCAAGCGAGAAGATCTGTGTCATACCGGAGCTCATAAGATTAACAACACGGTTGGCCAGGCGTTACTGACCCGTCGCATGAAGAAAAAACGCGTCATTGCCGAAACCGGTGCGGGACAACATGGGGTCGCCGTGGCGACCGTGGCAGCCATGTTCGGGCTGGAAGCCGAAATTTATATGGGTACGGATGATATGGAGCGGCAAGCCCTTAACGTGTTTCGCATGCGCTTACTCGGCTCAAAAGTGACGGGCGTGAATGCTGGCAGCCGAACCTTAAAAGATGCGATCAGTGAAGCCATGCGGGATTGGACCACAAATGTTCAATCAACCCATTATCTGTTGGGATCGGTGTTGGGGGCTCATCCCTACCCCATGATGATTCGCGATTTCCAATCAGTTATCGGAAAAGAGGCCCGGAAGCAGATCGTGATGCAGGCCGGGCGTTTGCCCGATTGCCTGGTAGCATGTGTGGGCGGTGGGAGCAATAGCATGGGGCTTTTTTATCCCTTTATCAAGGACACAAAAGTCAGAATGGTAGGTGTTGAAGCCGGTGGGCATGGCATTGAAAGTGGAGAGCATGCGGCCCGTTTTTCGGGAGGAAGACCTGGAGTGCTGCACGGAACCATGACCTATTTACTGCAAGACAAGGATGGTCAGGTCAATCCCACCCATTCCGTCTCAGCCGGCTTAGATTACCCTGCCGTGGGACCGGAACACAGCTTCTACCATGACATGGGACGCATGCAGTATACCTACGCAACCGATAAGGAAGCCCTGGCAGCCTTCGACCTCCTCTCTCGTGAAGAAGGCATTATTCCGGCATTAGAAAGTGCCCATGCTGTGGCAGAAGTGGTCAAACGGGCTCCCACGATGAAAAAAAATCAGATCCTTGTGATGAACCTTTCCGGCCGTGGCGATAAAGATGTTCAACAAATCGCTCGAATGCGTGGAATTCCTCTCTAGCAGGAAGTAAAAAGTAAGGAGTGAAAAATGAGTAGTAGACAAAAGATACGTGACCATAAATTTCTATTTTTACTTATGCCTGGCTCCTTACTACTTACTCCTCACGCCTAACGGCTTAGGCCTTACGACAATGAAGCATCGTATCGAACAAACATTTAAGGATTTAAAGGCAAAAGGGAGCAAAGCCCTCATTCCCTATATTATGGCTGGGGATCCTTCCTTGGATGTCACGGAATCACTCGTGTTGGCATTGGCCGAAGGCGGGGCCGACCTCATTGAACTCGGTGTGCCGTTTTCTGATCCCATCGCGGACGGACCGGTGATTCAACAAGCCGCCGAGCGTGCGTTACAATCAGGCACGACTCTTAAAAAAATCCTTACCACAGTCCAATCTCTTCGAACGAAAACTCACATTCCCCTGATCTTTATGGCCTATTACAACAGTATTCTGGCGATGGGGTTAGAGACATTTTGTACAGAAGCGGTGTCGGCAGGCATCGATGGAGTGATTGTTCCCGATCTGCCTCCCGAAGAATCTGATGCGCTCTATCACGCCACAATGGCAGCTGGAGGGCCGGTCGTGATTTTTCTTTTGGCGCCAACCAGTACTCCGCAACGCCGAAAAGAAGTCATGAATCGAACCCACGGGTTTATCTACTATGTCTCCATTACCGGGATTACCGGTGCGCAATTGACAGATCTCACCCAAGTCAAAAAAAATGTGCTGGCCGTTCAACGAATGAGCAAAAAACCTGTGGCCGTTGGATTTGGGATTTCAACCCCGGACCAAGCCCGGCAGGTGGCCCAATTTGCTGATGGCGTCATTATCGGTAGTGCCCTGGTCCGTATCATTGACGAACAGCATCAACACTCAACGTTCCTCCCCCATCTCACAACTCTGACGAAGAATCTCAAAAGTGCCATAAGCTAACGCCAGACCAGGCGGACCGTTCTTCAGTCCTCCAAACAAACTCACTACGGGAATAGGAGTCTCCATCCCCACAATGGGCACAAGCCCCAGAGCTATCCTCGGAGTCCCCGCATCAACGGCCGTGGTGATAGGCACGTTCTCCAAAAAAACATTATCCACACCGACGAGAATTCGCTCTCTCAAAGAGCTCGAACGAATCTATGGTGGACCGAGGGTCAAGACAATTCCCTCCCTAGTCATTCACCAGTTTTTTGAAAATGGCGGCAAGGATATCTGGGTCATATCCATAGGAACCAACCCATTCAGAACGGCGACTCCTCTCCTAAAAGGACTTTCCCTCTTATCCCATATTCCTTCTTTCAACATGCTGATCATTCCTGAAACGACGCTTCTCTCAGCGAAAGAAGCAGATAAGGTTTTTCGTGCGTCGGTGCCATTAGTCGAAAAATATCGAGCTATCTTTTTTTTAGACCCACCACAACTGGATGAACAGCGTCAATCAGTGAAAAACATCGCCATCTGGGCTACCACTCAAGGAAGCATTCAACATCCGAATGTGATTGTTTATTATCCCCGCGTCCACATTCGTACTCAGGCAGCCCCTGCAGCAACAGAGACTATACCGGTTAGTGGAGCGATAGCTGGCCTTTTTGCCAGATTCGACAACACTCGTGGAATCTGGAAAGCCCCAGCTGGAACTGAAGCAATCCTCCACGGGGTGGTTGGACTGGAAAAGGTTCTGACTCCGCAAGACGTGAATACCCTCACCTCAGGCCACATCAATTCCCTCAAGCTCATTTCCTCCTCTACCTATGTTGCCTGGGGAGCACGAACCTTTTCATTTGATTCAGAATGGAAATATATTCCGGTTCGTCGACTGGCCCTGTTTTTAGAGAGTAGCATCCGCCAGGGAATGACTTGGGCCGTCTTTGAACCCAATGACGAACCGTTATGGGCGCAGATACGTCAAGCAATCGAAACCTTCATGCAGACGCTCTTTCGGCAAGGCGCGTTTCAAGGAACCAAGACTCAACAAGCCTATTTCGTCAAATGCGGAAGAGAGACGATGACAACCGCAGACCAGGCCGCAGGTCTTGTCAATATACTCGTGGGGTTTGCTCCTCTCAAACCTGCCGAATTCGTTCTTGTGAAGATCAACCAAGAAGCACGACCCATTTCTGGTAGAAATAGACCTTGAAGGTTTTCCTCACTCGCGCTACATTGTGGGTGCTCTACGCTGTTCCTTTTCCTGAGCCGTTAGGTCATCAGGGCCATGACATGTTTTCGTGGAACCTGTGGTTACTACCCATGGACGCTACAAGACTCCAATGACAGCTCCACCTCTCCGTGTTCTACAAACAATTCTGAAGCCAGGGACGAGTCGGATCGTACCGTTAGCCATCCTTGGCACACTCATTTTTTTTGGTACGTTATTTTATCTGTATGTCTCCAATAACTATTCCTATCTGGTCGAACGAAACTTTCGGCTTCTCGCCACCTGGAGTACAGAATTATCGGAAACCGTTGAAAATTATGAACGGAGTTTTCGTTTTCGTGTCCAAGAACAGGAAAGTGCTGGACTAGTAGGAGCGTCATCTGGCATTCGATCGCGGGGAATTCAGCCAACCCTCACAGACGAAGGTCTCGTTTTGGAAGGATTTACACCAAGCGACCAAAGCCGCTCTCAAGAAACGGCACAAGACGCGGTCAACTACAAATTGATGCTGAAACAACAAACCCGGGAGCAATTACGTCTCTTACCTTTCGTCCAAAATGTCAAACCGCCTGAGCTTTCAACTGAGTCTCCCACGCCGGGCACAAAACCAAAAATTCAACCCCCAACCGTGACGTTTTCCTATTCTCCAACGCAGGCCGACGGCTTGATCCAGGCTAAAGCCCAAGAACAGGACGGAACGGTGGCCGCAACCGCAAGCATCGCGCTTGGTGATTTACTCAAACATGTGGCCACAGAAAACATCTATGATGATGTCTTGTTGGCAGACCCTTCCGGCACCATTGTGTATCAACGAAATGCCTCGACCTTGAAATTTCTTCATCTGGGCAATCTGTTTCATCACCAGCGATCCAACGATGGATGGCTCTCAGAACTCTTTACGCAAGGGGGCGTCAGCCAGGACAAAACCTTTGACCTCAAAAATCTCAGCCAGGTGCTGAAAACCACCATGCCTGTGCACTTCCAAGCCACGGTGGGTGGAAACAGTTATGAGGTGTTTATGCAGGCGGTCGCCTTTCCTTCCATCAGCCTCACACCCGAAGGGCAAGAGCTCGGCCCCTGGATCATTTGCGGGATTCTTCCCAGTTCAACGTTTCAAGAACAATATCTGGCTATCCCCTTTACCGTCCTTTTATTTTGCCTTTTTGTGTTTATTAGTGCATTTTTAGCCTTACCCATTTTTAGTTTAGCCATGATGGCTCCCCGTGAACGATTAACTCGTTTCAGTGTGGGCAGTCTCTTAATGGCCAACCTCCTTGGGGCCGGAGTGGGAACCCTCTTTTTTTTAGATTTAGGATTATACCGCCAAACGGTCAACGACTTTCATGCCCATTTGACAGCCACAGCCGATTCAATTGCCGAAGGGTTTCATGCCCAATTAGATCGCATGGTATGGCAGCTCGATCGATACAATCAGCAATTTCACGCATTGAATGATCGGGCGCGTTTTCCCACGGATCCCAGCTCGAAGGCCTGGCTAGCCCGGGTCAACCTTCCTGACCCGTGCAAAGATGCACAAGACAAGGCCCTGCCTTTCTGTTATCCCACCTTCTCCGTTGCTTTTTGGGTGGATGCCGAGGGGATTCTCCGAGAAACCTGGACGCAAGCGGCCACCCCCTATGTTCGAGGCACCCATGACTTACGGCAACGAGACTATGTCACCAAAGTCCAAGCCGGCTCCAACAATCTCTATCGCCGCTTGATTAAAAATCGTTGGTTGGAATTTTATGCCCAGCCCTTGATTTCCTTGGAATCCAGTACCCGAAGTTTGGTGGTATCCCTGCCACATCAGGATGAGTCCGATACCCTCCCCCACGCCCTCCCATGGGTAGCCGCACTTCAATCGGAAGATTTTTCACTTCTTACGGATCCAGTCTTATCACCAGGTATCGGTTATGCCGTGATTGAGGATCGGACGGGATTAGCCCTCTTTCATTCTAATGGCCGACGCATGCTCCGCGAAAACTTCCTGGAAGAGACTGATAATAATCCAGAATTGGCCGCGCTCATTCATGCCAGAGCAGAAGGCTCGATCGAAGGCGACTACTGGGGCGTTGGACATCGCTTTGCCATTAAACCTCTTTCAGGACTGCCATGGACATTGGTGGTATTTGAAAGCAAGGAGGCGCTTCGTACCACGAATTTTGAAGTGTTACTGTTGTCCTTATCCTTATTCACTCTATATATCCTGACGTTAATGGTATGGATCAAAGGATTAAATTGGATCTATCGAATAGACAGCAATGGTCAACGCATTCGTTGGACCTGGCCCAAACAATGGCTCAGCCGAACCTACATGTGGCTCAGTCTCCTCCTGCTCCTTTTCTTTCTGTTGAGCCTCATCGTTTTATTTGGAATGGATTGGCTGGATGAGATGGAGTTGGCCTCTCCCCTCATGCTGGCAGGGATTCCATTTTTAGCGATGTGGATGGTGGTACGAGTGTTATGGAAAGGCCATACGATGCCTCATACTGGGGAAACCGGACAATCTAACCCTTGGGGCCTCATCCACACCTCTCAGTTAATCGGCAATTTCAGCAAATTTGCTTTCACCACCTTTCTTCTCCTGGGAGTGTTCCCGGCCATTTTGTTTTTTAAAATTGCCCATGATCAAGAAATGCGACTGTTCGCTCAACATCATCTCTGGGGATTGGCGCAAACACTCGTTCAACGCACCCATGGGCCGTGGCTCACCAAATCCTCAGGCGAGACCCCCCAGGATCTTCAGTGGCAGACAACGCCCAAAACCTGTTTAATAGCCGGTTGTCTCATTGGTGAAGAATCAACACCCCAATGGCAATCGTTGGCCTGTTCACAACAAGGTCAGGGTATGACGACCTTAGAAATTGACTATACGCTGCACGGTATTTTTACGTCATTGCCCTTATCAACATGCCTTACCTTTGATTCGAAATCTTGGAATTCTCAAGAAATAATCCAGGAATCAAATTTACATCGATTTCACCAACTAATACGAAAAAGTTCCTTGCAAAACCCTATGAATAAGAAAAGCTGGGGGTTTCTGCACGCACCCTCTCCTGATTCAACAGCTCAGTGGACCCAGCATATTGCTGAAGGGACCCAACGTATAATGTTGCGCCTCCAGGACTTCCCCCAAGGAACAAAAGAGACTCCAGCCTTTACTCCACTCTTTCTTTCACTTTGGCTCCAACTTTTCCCCTGGAATCTAATTGCGATGTGGCCAGCTATCATTGTATTTGGCGCGTTCTTGATGGGCATTGGCTATGGGCTCCTGAAGTATATGATTCAAAAGATATTCGTGCTCCCCTCCTTCTTTCTGCGTAGTCACGAAAGAGGCATGATGGCCCATTCGCCAACGGATGTATCGCTACGCCATCTGCTCGTTTTGGGTCCTGCGGGCTCGGGGAAGAGCCAACTGGCTCATACTCTAAGTCCGAATTGTCAGGTGTTGGATATTCAGGTGAGCTATGGAAACCCGGATTGGGTGGAGACCCTGATGTCCTCCTTAATGGAACAGACCACTGCGGTAATTCTTGATCATTTTGAATACCAATGGGAAGACCTCTCTCACCGAAAAGAAAAGGGAGTTCTCCTCGAACGCCTTCTAGCTCGTGATCTGAAGGTGTGTATACTTTCGACGAAAGATCCGTTGGAATGGACAAAATCTCCATGGTTCAGCCAATCGCAAGAATCTCCAGACACCGGCCAAGCTTATTGGATTGACCTTCTAGGAACATTCGGATTTATTCATTTTACGCCAAGCCGGATGGAAGCGTTACTACAGGAATGGCTTCACCCGCATCCTGAATCACACGCAAGCGGAGGTCCCGCCCTCCCCGTCAAGTCCTGCCTCATTCAAGAATCAAGTCCCACTCTTCACCTTGAACGAATCGGAACATGGATACGGACCTATCAAGAATGGGCAACTTGGACTCCTAACCAAATGACCGAACAGTTTCTGCACCTTGCTTGGCCCTATTATCAAGCACTTTGGCAATCGTGTTCTCTGTCGGAACAATTAACCCTGCACCATATTGCGGTTGATGGATACGTGCATGCTGATCATCCTGACCTCACGTCGTTATCGCAAAAAGGGCTGATTCGTCTCATCCCGGATCTTCAACTCATGAATGCCAGTTTTCGGCAATGCGTGTTACAGCTAGGCACAAATTTCCAACTGTCCCAGTGGGAGAAGCAGTCGAATCAGGATACCTGGGGTCAATTGAAATGGCCGTTTCTTTTCATCTTTGCCATCATTCTGCTCTTTTTCTTTTTCACTCAGCACGAATTTAAAAATTCATTTATTACCTTAATATCACTATTGCCTATTCTCCTCCCAGTCTTACCGGATTTTCCCAGCTTATTCTCGGGACAAAAATCCACGCAAGGGTCATCCGCGCAGTCCTAAAGTTCTCATTTCCCACTACCCAACCGTCACCATCCATTTTTTCCTCGGGAGGTGGAAGACCTTGCCGAGTGGCGTTGCTCTAACAACCTCTTTGCACAGAAACACTCAATTTATTAGGAATTTTCGACGAATTCTGTGGGTGGGAAGATGGCATAATTCTTGGTTATTCTCACCCGTAGGAGCTGACCCATATCTTTTTCTTAACCAGGGGTTGTTCATGAATAATGCGGAGTATTTAGACCAGGAAGATCAGGAAAAGGCCGTAGAAATTCGAATAGAAGATGTGATTTACCGGTCAGATGAAAGTCCCGCCGTTGTTCTAGCCATTAAACGCACCTGCTCGCTCAGTGGAGAATGCAAAACCGGCCATGTCACCCTCGGCCAGGAAAACACCCTTCGCCTGTATTTAGAGACCTAAAGAAATTCTCCTGCTTCTTTGATCATTCCCTTCTCTGGTTATTTTAATTCGCGGCATCAAAACAAGATTTGCAGGTCCGCGTGTGATTACACCACCTCATGGTCTAAGGTGAAGAATTTCCGGGACCAGGCCTGAATGGGTGACGTGAAGCTTGGCAAGTGCCGTGGGTAAAGAGAATCGTCGGGGGCCAACACTTCCAGGATTGAGATAAAGAATGCCGTTACGTGTTTCCGCCAAAGGCCGATGAGAATGTCCATAAATAACGGCTGAAATCTCCGAGTCAACAGAGTCAAGATCTACCTGCTTCAATTCATGAAGCACATAAAATCGATACGCGCCGTATTCAATCACCCGATCATCGGGGATACCACTGGCCCAAGAATCAGGGTCATTATTTCCACGAACTGCCTTAACAGGGGCAATAGTCTCCAATGCCTTCAACACCTCAGGGTCACCAATATCCCCGGCATGAATGATAAGGTCCGCACCCTGTAAGAGATCAAAGATTTGGGGACGAACTAGCCCATGAGTATCTGAAATGACACCAATCATCATTGATTCCTAACGGGCAGGTTCTCAGAGGAGGTCCATTTGATATTTCACAATTCCAAAAACTTCCACAGGTTAAGGTTCAGCACCTTTCTCATGAAGTTGAGCCCGGGTATCCAGTTCATGTGCTTTCCGACCGCCACGAGCCAATCGGTTTTCGCATAACGATCCCTGAATCAAGAGTTTCGCCATTTCCACGCAACGCTGGGCCAGCGCTTCAGCTCCATCACGTAGGTCTTGTGAATGTTGGACGTAGCGAATGTTATGTTCCATATCTTCCGCACTCCACCCACGAGAATGGGCGATATAGGGAAACTGGGGAAATTGCACTCCAATTTCTGCAAAAAATCCCAACAGTTGTCCAGCGACCGCTTGGATATTATCTTGGCCGCCCGTAATAATGAATCCGCCGACTGTATTTTGTAGCAAATGTTTGTTAGAAATTGTCTCCTGGTTCTGAATGCAATTCATGCGCTCCACCATCTTAAAATAGAGACTACTCGCCGCTCCCCACCGAATGGGTGTGGAAAGGATGAGAACATCCGCCCAATGCACGAAGTCCTCATACACCTGATCCATCTCATCGGTCGGATCCATCATGGTAATAGAACAGGGCCATGTACAGGCACGCGAAGATTTAGAGTAAAACCCCTCACACGGTCTGAAGGATAGGTCACGAAGACGAAGAAGGCGGGTCTCGCAGCCTAGGGTCTCAGACGCATGCCGCAAGCTAACCTCCAACAAATCATCAGACGTACTATAGCGGGGATGGTCGGCGGTCATCGCCGTGGTAGAAAGGCCTAAGACACGAATAGGGCCTTCTTCACGTTTTGGCGTACGTGCTAATGGATGAGGACTATGTGGCTTTCGTGAACGTGGCGATAAGGCCTTGGACCGAACGAGGACTTGTCCATCCTCAACTTTCACGGCATAGGCCGGAACAGCGTCTTCTTCATATCCAGGCTCACCCTTTCCGGTTCGACAATGGAATTTCCAATAATGCCAAGGGCAGACCACATATTCCCCTTCTAACGTGCCCTCCCCCAATGGCCCACCGACATGATTGCATGAACCATTGATGGCCCCAAACTGTCCATTTTGATAGGTCAAAGCGACGCGGGTGCGACCAAGCATCACCACTTGCACCGCTCGATTCTGCAATTCATCCGCCTGTCCAACTTTGACCCACAGTTCGTCCGACATCTCTAGCCTCTCCTTTCCTGATAGCAAGCATTATCCTTGAGGAAAGAGACCTGGCCACCCTTTTTTCGGATTGGTTTGATGATGAAACGTGGCCTGTTCTCGTGCGAAACATTGTCTCGACAAATTGGCAAAATCGCCATCACGGCGGGGGTGTTCCACCAATTCAACAATTTCCGAATCCTTCACAAAAAGGAGGAGGGCGATATGGTCACTGGTCGATACGGTCGATTGCCGCTCGACCGGCCAGGCAAAGCCCAAGGTTTCCTGCGCATGCTTGGAGGTCGAATAGGGGCCCAAGATACAGACCTTGTCCCAGGCCACAGGAAGGACTTTGTCAAGATTCACAAATGTGCGGCCGGATGATTGGAATTGACGGGTAATCTCTTCCGAGACTCCAGTGACGGGCGTATCGCATCTGACGAGTAAAAATGGTATCACTAACCAAAAAAAATATTTCATCGTCTGTGGTAAAGGCCCAAGCCGTTTCCCGAAATTCCATAAAAAGTGTTTGTTCTCAGAACCTGGATTAGGATAGCATGAGGACGCTTCAGACCTAAATCTTTTCGCAGGTAAAAATGAGGTCCAAATGTCGATTGAAAAACCAAATCCTCTAAATCAAATCACAATGGCCGAGAGGGCCGACATCCATGATCTCTATCAAAAGAGTGTCCAGAGCCCGGAAAATGATATGGAGTTTTTATCGACGTATTTTAAAGAATATACCGGTAAGAACCTTCGGTATTTTCGGGAAGACTTTTGTGGGACCGCCTACAACTCTTCCTATTTTGTCACGCAACATGCAAAAAACCAGGCGGTTGGTGTCGACCTGGATTGGCCCACGCTCAATTGGGGCATCAAACATAATATTTCCACTCTCACCCCGGACCAGCAACAGCGGATCTCATTAGTCAATGAGAATGTCTTAGATGTGTCCCAACCCCGCGTGCAAATGATTGCCGCCTTAAATTTTTCCTATATGGTATTTCATAATCGCCCCACGCTCCTGCAATACCTCACCAACGCCAAAGAGTCGCTCCAGCCAGGCGGATTACTGGTGATGGACATTTGGGGGGGAAGCGAAAGTCTGGTACTCCAAGAAGAACCACGAGACATCGATAATTCAGAAGACGAGGACATTGGCGACTTTACCTTCACCTGGGATCAGGACACCTTTGATCCCTTCACACATCGGTATACCACGCGCATTCACTTTTCGTTTGCCGATGGCAGCGAAATTCGTAATGCATTTGTTTATGACTGGCGGCTCTGGACCATTCCTGAAGTCACCGAACTGATGGCCGAAGCCGGGTTTAAAGATATTCATGTGCTGTGGGAAGGCACCGATCCCGCCACCCAAGAGGGCACACAAACCTATCATCGGACTGAAAAAGGGGATGCCGACCTGGCGTGGATTGCCTATCTAGTGGGGAAAAACACATAGAATACCGCTGCATCCTGAAACTGGAAAATTCCGGCAACCCTCTGCCATTTTCATACCTTCAGCAATATCTTTCGTTCGTTATGAAAGCTCTCTTTTCTTTGGAGCCACACCAAACTAGGCAAGAGGGTTATACAAAGATGTATTTCCCCACACGCTCTACTGGCAAATAATAAAGCTCTAGCGCTTAACTTTCATAGGTATTCCACATGTGCAAATGAGGTATTGTGGCTCTCAGGCTTATCGATCTTGAAGCGGTCATAGCCGAAATCCAGCCGGTCGTAACCGGCGGCTGGATTCAAAAAATTCATCAACCCCAAGACCTGTCCCTCACCTTGGACGTTCGATCGCCTGGGGCGACCGTCACGTTAGTGATTTGTGCCGAACCCCGTTTGGCCAGGCTTCATTTCATCTCGAAGAAATATCCCAACCCACCTACACCCCCACCCTTTTGTCAATTCTTACGCTCGCATCTCGAAGGGGGACGCATTGAAGCCATGACTCAACAACCGGGAGACCGTCTTGTCTATGTCAACATACGAAAGGATGACAACACGTATATTTTGGTGATTGCACTCTTGGGGAATCAAGCCAATGTCTTCTTGCTCAATGACAAGTATCTGCTCCTGCGGTCTTTAAAAGAATCCAGGCTTCAAATTGGAGAGCAGTTTGTACCACCCAACGCACGCGTTTCTTCTACGTCAGAATCTTCTTCACCATGGCGAGAGTCCACCAACGAACACGTCTCACCTAAAGATGAACTCTTTGCCGCAACCTATCCCATATCGGCGGCGATGGAAGCCTACTATGAGAAGAAAGAGCAAGAAGACAGCCAGCACAGACTCCACGACCAACAACTCGCTCATGCAAAAAAATCTCTGAAAGCCGCCAAAGGAAAACTCCGGGCCTTACAAGAAGATCTACAAAAGGCCGAACGCTATCGGGAATATGGACGCTATGGCGAGCTCATGAAACACGCGCTTCATACCATGCGCAGAGGGCATGAGACCGCCACCCTGACCGACTACTTTGATCCGGCCTTGCCCACGTTGACGCTGCCACTTGATCCGGCCAAAGATCCCGTGCGAAATATGGAAGATTATTTTCGGAAACATCACAAATATCTAGGAGCCCAAGAACATCTGCTACCCCGAATTGAGAGGCAACAACAGACGGTGGAAAAATTAGAAGCCCAATTGACACAGATCGAACAAGGCCGCGTTGATCAGAATTTTTCACCTAAAACTTCAAAAAAAAATCAGCCCCCTCCACCACCACGGCCTTCAAAGACTAGACCCGCACCGGCACAAGGCTACCGCACCTATACCTCGATCGACGGAATCCCCATCTTGGTAGGGAAAACCGCCAAAGACAATGACCATCTCACCTTTAAAGTCGGCCACCCCGATGACCTCTGGCTCCATACCCGAGGAACCCCTGGCTCCCATGTTATCGTCCGATTAGAGAAGGGCCAAACCGTTCCACACGAAACATTGAAAGATGCGGCCACCCTCACACTCTGGTTTAGCGATTTACGAAAAAGCGGAAAAGGGGAAGTGATCTATACCTTGCAGAAATTCGTCAAAAAAGGCAAAGGATTCAAACCCGGTGCCGTCCAAGTCACCCAGGACAAATCCATCTGGATTGAATGCAAAGAAGATCGACTCGAACGCCTCAAGGGATCCTCCTCTTAAACCCTTTACTAAAATAACCAACCGTGGGTTCTTTCTTTCAAAAAGAAAGAAAGCCGCCAAGTCATTCTAGAAGTAGCGATGAAATTCACATACTTGGTATGGTATTTTTCTTCATGATACGAAAATTCATTCAGAAATCCATATTAACATGGCTGATATAATTATTTCATACGCACGTGAAGACCGGAATTTTGCTCAACAACTTGCGGATGTTTTTACGAAGGCCGGTTTAAAGGTTTGGTGGGATCGGGAAATAACGGCTGGTCAGGATTTCGGCGATTTGATCGAGCAAAAAATTCGCCAGTCTGTTGCTGTCATCGTCTTATGGTCGGAAAAATCTGTAAAATCTGCCTGGGTCAAGGGTGAAGCCAGTCTTGCGGCCGAACTGAACCGACTCGTGACAGTCCGGCTGGACGATTGCAATTTGCCGATTAGATACCGAAATTATCATTCACCGAAAATTTTCAAATCCAAGGATGAATTTGAAAAATTACTTGATTTATTACAGAGCAAAATCAACCAGGTGCACAATGCTTTTGGTACTTCAGAAGCCATCAATTTAAATAAGGATGCCATCGGTCTTACCATGACTGGGAAATTTTGGACCGAATACTGGGAAGTGACTAAAACCGGTTGGAAGCATCCATTTTCGTTCGCAAAACAATTCGAGCATAGTAAGGCATTTTATAAACAACACAAGAAAGTGTTCTGGATAATCGTCGTTATTTGGGTCATCCTTCAAATAGCCGTACAAAGTCAGGAAGGAGGTTACTAAGCCATCTTTCTTATAAATTCACCTGTATAGAAAGACAGGGGTTTTTGCCAACCAAGGGACCCTGTCTATTGATAGTTTTATGGCTTCATTGGACAATACCTCCCCCTCTGCTGTTAAAACTCGCCTCGTACTTCTCAGAAATTGCGCGATAAAAATCGACTTGTTTTTGGCAATATTTTCAAAGGCCTGGAGAAAGTAAAAAAACCATCAGGATAGGAAAAAGAATAGAACTATGAACGTTCTTCTCGCTAGGAAGTTGGCATTCAACTTATCTGATCTACATAAACGAATAAGGAGATAATTTCATGAAAAAAGGCATATTTTTTTCTTTTCATAGCTTCCCTCCTATTTGTGCATAGCGCAGTCGCCAAGGATCCTGCTCCATACCCAGATATCCCCAATAATGGAAGTAATGCCGGAAAGGGCAAAGTAGATGTAAAGGGCGATGTGAACGTAGATTCTTCTGGCCGTGATTCTGGTATGACCAAAAATCCTACTATTGGAGGAAAAACTCAGCCAATACTTGGCAGTCCAGATGTGAAGATTGAAGGAAAGAATGTCCCGATCATTGGAAATCCTGGTATGGGAAATTCTCATAGTTTTTTTTGGGGGCGATAAAATGGTCGGGACAAAAAATCGTATGATTTGAGTTATGGAGGCAGCAGTAGGATTAGGCCTATATTATTACTTTCTTGGAGCCAATCATGTCCTCTTACAGAGGACGGAGCAAGCCTCATCATGAACTATAGGCATGTCCGAGGCCAAGCTTGGAACATCCGTAGGGTGCCACCCTTGCTGTAATAGCAAAAGACCATCCTTGTTGAGTTTTTCGAGACGCATCAGGAAAATGGTGGCCACAGAATATGGTTGCTGCCAGACTTCGCACGGCCCTCCGAATCTAGAAATGCCAAAACTCACGGAGCCTACCCTGATTCTTTTCGAAGCACTCAGGCAATGCCCGCCTTGCTAGACGAAGACAAGTATTCAGATTTTACTCGCTATTTTTGATTTTCCTATGCCACAGCTTTAGTCCCGATTTCACTCCCAACTCCAAATCAACCCCAAGCCCAGTTCACGACGACCCAAATGCCGTGTCTTAATGCGAAGATTGTGAGACGCCATCGTACTTAATCACTCTGGATCACACTCGTGTGGGTTAGGATTCTGGTTCTGACTGTGAGGGTTCGACGCCTTCTCCCCCAGCCTACTACTTCCCTTTTCTACATCAAACGGTTCTGTATCTTCATTTATTGATCACCGTGAGCACCAATACCCGCACCAGGAATTATCTTGCTTACACCTATTCTGAAATGGCTTTATAGAGTTTGACGGGAGCCAATCGCTTTTTCCGCATGCGAATATTGAGCATTTCCACCGTGACCGAAAAGGCCATCGCAAAATAGATATAGCCTTTGGGCACATGCACATCGAACCCCTCGACCATAAGCGTCACCCCGACAAGAATGAGAAAGGAGAGGGCCAGGATTTTGATGGTCGGATGGGCATCCACAAAATCGCCAATGGCTTGTGCCGCAAGAAGCATCACCAGCACCGCCAGAATAATGGCGATGGCCATGAGGGAGATCTGATCGACCAACCCAACCGCCGTAATGACTGAATCCAACGAAAACACAATATCCAGGACTGCAATCTGCAGCAGGACCATGCCTAAGCTGGCCGCCACCACCGTCGAACCTGTCTCTTCGATGCCTTCTAAACTATTATGAATTTCATGGGTCGCTTTCGCCAACAAGAACAGGCCACCCCCAACCAAAATCATATCGCGTCCTGAAATAGCATGGGTGAACACCGTCAAAAACGGTTCGGTTAACCCCATGACCCAGGAAATTGAAAACAGTAATCCCAAGCGCGCGACCATGGCGAGGCCCAGTCCCACTCTTCTGGCCAACACCCGCTGACTTTCGGGCAAGCGCCCGACCAGAACGGAGATGAAGATAATATTGTCGATCCCCAGAACAATTTCTAAGTCCATTAACGTGCCTAACGCGATTCATGCTTCGGGACTGGTCAGCCATTCAAACATCAAGTGCTCCTCTGAATGGAGGCTTTCCTTAAGTGTATACTTAAGAAATTCCTTGTATTTTTTTGATGATTACAAACTCCACGGAGTCTGTTGGGCTCCATGAATCACCGCTAAAATATCAATTTGATCAGATTTAATGTAATAGATCAGACGGTAGGGCCCTTCCATCACCTCTCGAATGTGTTTGGCCTCAGCTTCAGGGACCATACGACCAGACAAGGGAAATTCTGAAATTTGTTGAGATCGTCTCGTCAAACGGTCGACGATTCTTTGGGCATACTGCGGAGAGCTTTGAGCAATGTAGGAATGAATGGAGCGAAGATGTTCAATAGCGGTAGCTGTCCACTGAACATTCACCGAGGAAGCCCAAATTCGGCACGAACATCTTTGACGTTCGATGTCCGGCCTGCTTGACTATCTGCAAGGCCAGCTTCAATAGCTTGCCGCACATAAATCTCATGCATCAAATCATCCCACGTTGAATGTTCAGGAAGTTTATCAACCAATTCATGCGCCCGATCTTTAATATTTGATGTTTCCATAACAATACGACCTCCTCAACAATTGCTGTCTTTCTATGATCTTAAGATACTCACAATAAACGAGCAAGCCTTATTCCTGCATGTGAATAATCCCCTCTCTCTTCATATTCATGATTTATCCAAACCTTCTTCATGTCAAATTGGCTGGTCTGGCTTCTCTTCTTGACACCTCACAATCCGATATGTAACCATTGGTTACATGGCGCCTGATACCTTTCGCCAAATCCGACAACGCCTGGGGTTAACCCAATCTCAATTAGCCGAACGTCTTCGCACTACCCGGATGACGATTACCCGTTATGAATGCGGGATGCGCCGCATTCCTGGCGTGGTGGAAGCCATTCTTTCCCAACTGGACTCCCCTTCCCAGATTCCGATGGTTGGAGTCGTGGCAGCAGGGAACCCCATTGAACCCATTCTGCAAGCTGAGCTGGTAGAGGTGCCTCCGTCGATGTTACGAACCGGCGAGAATTTTGCGCTACGGGTGAAGGGCGAGTCGATGCGTGATGAAGGCATTCTTCCTGGGGATCTCGTGATCGTCCATAAACAACGGACGGCTCGGAACGGCCAGACGGTCGTGGCCTTAGTCAATCAGGATGCCACGATTAAGAAATATTACAAGAAAGAGAAACAGGTTGAATTGCATCCCGCGAATGCGACGATGGTCCCCATTGTGGTGACGCCAGCAGATGAGTTTGTGATTGAGGGGGTCGTCATCGGCGTGATTCGCCATTGCGGATAAACTTTCTCGTCATGCCTGCTAGTTAGCTTGCCCCTGCAAGTTGGTGGCAGGGGGCAGGCATCTCTCTTTGGGAACACGAGAAGACTAAAGAAAAGATTCCAGCCAAACACTTGCTGGAATGACGGGGAAGAGGCTTTTCTTATTCGCCACGCCTGCAGGGATGACAATTGACGAAATAATGATGAAACAACCATGTATGTATCTCTTAGCGAGCAAACCGCATGGCGTTTTATATGTCGGCGTGACAAGCAACCTCGTTGTACGATGTTGGCAACACAAGACACATGCAACAGAAGGATTCACGAAAACATATCACGTCCACTGCCTTGTCTATTATGAACTGCACGCGACGATGGAAGCCGCGATCTACAGAGAGAAACAAGTGAAGGCCTGGAAGCGGGCATGGAAGACTCGGCTTCTCGAAAAGGATAACCCTGGCTGGCGCGATTTATGGCACGACATTATTTAAATGAGAGATCCCTGCCACAAACATGCAGGGATGACGGATAAGAGAAAAACAACGAGAGATTCCAGCTAAACGCTTACTGGAATGACGACTGAGAGAAAGCCGCTAACTTGCAGAATGACGGGTACGAGAAAAGCAACGCGGGATTCCAGCCAAACGCCTGCTGGAATGACAGAGAGAGAAGAAATGCTTATTACGGTTAATTGTTGGTGAAATATGGAGAGGCAGATTGTGTGTTTTGGCATTCCGCGGTTGGCTGTGGCCCTTGCACGCCTTGACGATCCCACCTTACGCACACGCCCCGTTGCTGTCGCTTTTGCTCATACCTCTCGCGCCATGATCCACGAAGTCTCGCCCGAAGCCGAAGACGCGGGGGTTGTCCCCGGTTTGCAGGCAGATCAGGCTCGACGCCGCTGTCCTTCATTGCAACTGGTCTCACCCAACCCTCTTCGTGTCGCCCAAGCGCATCATGCACTCATGCCATTCATCACACCGATCGCACCCGTTTGGGAGTCGTTTCAGCCGGGACATTTTTATTTGGATTTGACCGGCACGACCCGTCTCTTTGGGGCAACCTGTGATACGACCATGCGTTTAGAGCGCAACGTCTCGGCTCAGCTTGGGCTACAAGCCGTTGCCGGGATCGGCACCAATAAGCTTGTCGCCCACATGGCCAGCTCTCTCCTCACGCCACCTCAATTATGTGATGTCCGTGCCGGCTCCGAACAGGACTTTTTATCACCTCTACCCGTCTCAACTCTTCCCGGGTTACGAGGCCCTGGAGGGACCGCACTTCGGACACGCTTAGCCGATTTGAATCTGCAGACCATCGGGGACGTCAGCGACATCAGCGTGGAAGCCTTGGAAACCGTCTGCGGGCGATGGGGCCATCAGCTATATCAATGGGCACGCGGGATTGATTGCATGCCGGTCCTTGCGCCTGAGGCCTCGCAGGCCTTGACCCATTCTTATGTCTTTGAACCGGATACCATTGACCATGTCCAGCTCATTGGAGGTTTGTCCTGCCTTGTGGATTCCCTCTGCCATGATCTCCGTCGCCAGCATCGTCTCTGTCATCGTCTCAGCCTGACGCTGCGCTATAGCGATCAATTGACGCTTCAACGTTCTTTAACCCTATCCATACCTACACATTGGGAGGTCGATATGTTTCCATCAGCCCAGACTTTATTCCGTCGCTGCTTTCAACGCCGTGTGCGTATTCGCTCACTCATCATTCGGAGTAATAGCTTTTGCCCGCCGCCTGAACAGCTCTCACTCTTCCCACCACATGATTCGAAAGAACCTCACGTTCAACCACGACCCCATCGATTGGCAGTAGCCATGGACCGCTTACGTACTCGGTTCGGGATGAAAATCATTCAATGGGGACGTTCGCACATGGCAACGCATTCAAACTCAATAGCCAATGATTAATAGTGTTTTCGCATTTCATGAAAACGAAAATGCAACAAAACCTTCAACTAGCTGAGTTATTCACAGGCATGAAAATTAAAGTCAAATATTTATCCACAGGTTATCAAATTAGGCGTAAAGTAAAGTAGCGCTTTAAACCTAAAATGGACTTACCGTTCATGTCAGAGGTCTTCGTATATGCCTGGATTTGTTCACTTGCATGTTCATTCGGACTACTCCCCGATGCAAGGCGTCTCCCCGCTCGAGGCCCTCTGCCAAGCTGCCCGCTCGCAAGGAGCTCATGCGCTTGCCCTCACCGACACCAATGGGCTCTATGGTGCCATTCGCTTTATCGAGGTAGCTCAGGCACATGGCATACGCCCGATTCTTGGGGTCGAGCTCACTCACAAACAGCATCGTGCCATCCTCCTCGTGAAAAACCTGTATGGCTATGAGAACCTCTGCCGTCTCCTCTCTCAACGTCATTGCGATGCAGACTTTGACTGTATTGCCGCCGTTCAAACGCACCGCCGTGGACTGATTATTCTGTCAGACGACCTTTCCGCTCTGACGATCTGGAAACGGCACTCCCCTGCCGACCTCTACGTTGAACTCACCCCTGGGACGCTCATGCACCAGGCCTTGGCCTTTAGCCGACGTACAAATCTGCCGCCGGTGGCAACCAATCGGGTTCATTTTTTGAGCCCGAAGGACTTTCCACTGCATCAAACGCTCAGAGCCATTGCCCTCAACACCACGCTTTCTCAATTACCGCAGGACTCGTGCTGTGCTCCGCATCACTGGTTGATGCCGCTTACCTCCCTACACGCGCATTTCCCACATGTGCCTCATGCCATCAGCAATACCTTGAAAATTGCACAAGCCTGCTATACGGATTGGTCCTTCCGTGAGACCATTTTCCCCAATTTCCGCCAACTCTCCGATACGCATGCCATCACACGGCTTCGGGAAAAAACCTATGCCGGAGCACAATGGCGTTATGGTGAGCCGTCGTCTGCTGTCACCGATCGCATCGAACATGAATTAACCGTCATCCGGGAGAAAGGCTATGCGCATTACTTTCTTGTTGTTGATGAGATTGTTCGCCAAGCGCCTCGCACCTGTGGGCGTGGTTCGGCGGCGGCTTCGATTGTGTCGTATTGCTTAGGCATCACCCATGTGGACCCGATCCGCCATAATTTATTTTTCGAACGTTTTCTTAATCCTGGCCGGCATGATCCGCCGGATATTGATATTGATTTTCCGTGGGATGAACGCGACCGCATCATCGATTTTGTCTTTGCCCGGTATGGCAGTCGACAAGCCGGCCTGGTGGCCAATCACAATACCCTGGCCCTGCGTGCTGCGATTCATGAAGTGGCGAAAGTCTATGGCATGCCTCCGGCAGAAATGCGTCAGATCAGGCAGCTTGTGACACACCAGCCCGCAGCTCTTGGCACCCTACGAAAGCCATGGCCTGACATTCTTGCTCGTGCCCGCCAACTTCAAGGCCGACTCCGGCATCTCTCCGTCCATTGCGGCGGCATGGTGATTGTGCCGGACGATCTTCGCCGCTATGTGCCCGTTGAAGTAGCTGCCAAAGGGGTTCCGGTAATTCAATGGGAAAAAGATCAAACCGAAGAGGCAGGACTCGTCAAAATCGACCTTCTCGGCAATCGGTCCTTAGCGGTGATTCGTGATGCCTTGGCTGCCATCGCGGAACATACCGGGCACGCTCTCGACTATGCCACGTGGGATCCGCTGTCTGATCCTGAGACGCACGCGCTCATTCAGCGCGGGGACACCATCGGCTGCTTTTATATTGAATCCCCAGCTACTCGCTTGCTCCTCAAAAAACTCTGGACCGGCATGCCTGGTCATCGGCGTGTACAAGCTGATGTCTTTGAATATCTGGTTATTGTCTCTTCGCTGATTCGCCCTGCCGCCAATCGCTTTATTCAGCAATTTGTGCGGCGTGCTCACGGTCAGGCCTATCGCCCTCTTCATCCCTTAGTCGAAGACGTGCTCGCTGAAACGCATGGCATTATGGTGTATCAAGAAGACGTCACAAAGGTGGCGATGGGGCTGGCCGGATTTTCTGCAGAAGCAGGCGATCAACTGCGGAAAATCTTAAGTAAGAAGCATAAACATCGACAGCTGCAAGATTATCGGCAGCAATTTTTTGATGGAGCCCTTGCCCGTGGTGTCGAGCTTCAGACTATTCAAGCCGTCTGGGAAATGATTCTAAGTTTTGTGGGCTACAGTTTTTGCAAGCCGCATTCGGCCAGCTATGCCCAGGTGTCCTTTAAATCGGCCTATCTCCGGGCACATTATCCCGCAGAATTTATGGCCGCCGTCATCAGCAATCAAGGGGGATTTTATTCCACATTTGCCTACCTCTCCGAAGCACGACGCATGGGATTGACGATCCTTCCCTTAGATATCAACACCAGTGAATGGGCGTATCGTGGAATCGACAGAACGCTCTATCTTGGCTTTATGCAACTGAAAGGGCTGGAACACGCATTCGTTACTCATTTTCTCGAAGAACGGCAGCGGCATGGCCACTATCGATCATTTCACGATTTCCTGACTCGGGTGAATCCCGAACCAGCACAGACTCGCCTGCTCATTCTTGCAGGCTGCTTCGACGCGATTGCCGGTGAAGTGACTCGCCCTGGTCTGCTCTGGCGTCTCTACGCCAATCATCCACTCTCCGGGCTCTCTTCTCAGCAATCAGCCATAAGTCAAGCCACACCGCTTATCCCTACCTCCCCGACTCTTCCCATTCCTCATGACTATCCCATGGCACGCAAGATCCAACATGAAATCCACTTATTCGGATTTCCCCTTCACTGTCATCCCTTAACGCTGTATGCCCAACATTGGGCACATCTGAATCTTACGCCAGCCAGCGAGATGTCTGCGCATATCGGTAAATCAATCACGATAGTGGGATGGCTGATTACCGAAAAACCCGCCGTCACAAAACACGGCGAATCGATGGTGTTCCTCACCCTGGAAGACACCACGGGGCTCTACGATGCCACCATGTTTCCAGCTGTCTTTCAACAGTATGGCGCGTTACTCACAAACGAACGCCCGTTATTACTTCAGGGGAAAGTTGAAGAAGAGTTTCGTGCGATCACGATAACTCTTACCCAACTACAGATAGTCGGGCAGGAGGACAGACAGGAAATTTCGGCATAGCCACGGCTTATTCGCCTACACGAACGAGCATGCCTTTGTCTTTACAGATATTGAAGGTGTGATAAAACCACGCCACAATCACAACAAAAAAGAAGAGGTTTAAGCCCGTGGCCCAAAGGATGTGATTCATCGGTGTGACGCCGTCGATGAGTACCGTACGCATGCCTTCAAAAATATGGGCGGGAGGAATCATCCAGGCAATAGATTGGAGAATGGGCGGGAGCACATCAAGAGGATAAAATACACAGGAGATTGGCTGAAACAAAAAGACCATACCCCAGGCCAAGACTTCAGCTTGTTGCCCGAATCGCATAATGATCGAGGTCGTGAGGACGCCGATAATCCAACCTGATAGCACCAAGTTCAGAATGAACGGGAGAAGCGACAATCCAATTTTCAACATATCATAGGAATACAGCACCCAGGCAAAGAGCATCATGAGCGAGGCCACCGCAGTGACTTTAAAAATACTCATGATCATGGTGGAGGCCAAATATTCCCCCACGGTCAACGGACTGGCAAAGAGGTTCATCAGATTTCGCGACCACATTTCTTCAAGGAAGGATACGGCCACGCCTTGTTGCGACCGAAACAACACATCCCACAAAATCAACGCACCCAAGAAAAAGGCCACGGCTCCATGCAAAGACACTCCCGCATCCTTCAAATACATGGTAATAAAGCCCCATACCACAAGATCGAGAAACGGCCAATAAAAAATCTCCAACATACGCGCAAAGCTGCGCTTATAGAGATACATGTGTCGGGAGAGCAACCCGCTTATTCGTCCCAGATTCATCGTGTCTTGGGTTCCCGTGCTAATTTCAAAAAGACTTCTTCTAAATCCCGTTGGCCATATCGTTGAACAATTTCAGCCGAGGTCCCTTCCGCCACAATGTGTCCATGCTGCAAAAAGATGATGCGATTGGACATCTCCTCCATTTCTCGCATGTTATGCGAGGTATAAAGAATGCTCAACCCGGCCGTTCGCTGATATTCTTTCAAAAATGCCTTGATTTTATTCACAATATCCGGATCTAAACTCGCCGTGGGTTCGTCTAGAAAAAGAACTTTCGGTTCGGTCATCAAAGCCTTAGCCAATGTCAGGCGAGACATTTGACCTGAAGATAATTTCCTGGTGAGTTTGGTTTGAATATCGCCCATTTCCAGTTTTTCGATAATGGCATCGACCCGCTGCTGAATATTCTTCAGGTTATAAAGTCTGGCAATGACTTTGAGATTCTCTTCAACGGTTAACGAAAACGGCATGGAAATATAGGTGGATGAAAAATTCACCTGTTGTAAAATCGCTTCCCGATGCTGGGCCAGATCCAGCCCAAACATGTTGATGGTGCCTGACGACGGGGTAATCAACCCCAACAACATGTGAATGGTCGTCGTCTTCCCGGCACCGTTGGGTCCTAACAGGCCTAAGATTTCCCCTTCCTGAATATCAAATGAAATATTGTCTACGGCTGTAAAACTGCCAAATCGCTTGGTCAGATTTCGAACTTCGAGAATGGGGGTAGGCATGGAGGAGGAGCGCGGGCCTAGAACAGAAATCCGCCTATTTTATCCGGGAGATGACAGGTTTCACATTTATTACTGAGTACGTTTCCCTCATGAGCTTGCTTCCCATCGTGGCAGCGAATGCAATCGGCCATCGTGGTTGTCCAAAGGTGTGAGTCTGGAGGAAGATCAGGGGAATGCGGTTGATCATCAAATTTGACATGGCCGCGTGGAATCACAATGGGATACCCTTTGATGGGCGCCCCATGCACGACACGGGAATGGCAGGTGGTGCAGCCTTCGCCCTGTCCACGTTTTTCAAACGCAACCATATGTTGCCGATGATCCATAATCAGACCCACCTCTTTTACGGGTGGAGGCAAATCCCGAGTGGGCACTTCATTCACTCGTAAGATCGCGCGATGACATCCCAAGCATACGGACGAATACACATGCGATTGCAGATTGTGGGGTGCCGTGGGTGTTCCAAAGAAAGTGATAGCCACGTCTTCTAATCCTGCATACACCTTATCGTGAAGAAATCCCGTAATCCCCGGCCGGACATGACAATCCACACATGTGACCTCTTTATGGCTGGACCGGGTCCACGCATCATAGGCCGGCTTGATGGTGTGGCAACTGGCACAGAAAGTAGGCTGATTGGTGAGAGGGATGGCCGCCGCCCCTCCCAAGGCCAATACCAGAAGCGTGGCCAGAATGAGGGTCAGACTTTTACCCATGGGAATTAGGTATCCGCCTGGCGCGGGAATCGTGTGATAAGCAGTTGAGCGAGCCCTTGTGCATCATCTCGATCAAACCACGGGACTTGGGTCTCCATCGGCTTAATGGAAGCCACCGCAATTAACCCTTCAAGTGAAACATCAACTTCCTGCAGTTGCTCCCGCACTACCACCACTTTTGGAAACCCTTGGCTTTTCCAGCCTTCGGCAATAATGAGGTCAATGTCTTTATTAATGAAACGTTCTCGAATGTCCTCGACCGGAAGCTCCTCAGCCACATCGGTAAACATGGCCAAACTTCCCTTCGACAGAACGACGACTTGGCTGGCCCCTGCCCGCTTATGACGCCAACTATCTTTGCCTTCGGTATCAAGATCAAATCCATGTCCGGCATGCTTGATCGTGGCTACCCGATAGCCTTCTCCTGTTAATTCTAGGATTAATCGTTCGATGAGAGTCGTTTTGCCGCTGTTGGAACGGCCCACGAAACACACAATCGGTGGTGCCATGATAGAAGTTGCATATCCTTTTATGAATTGGCAGGCAATTCAAAACTTGTTGTATACAATGACGACGAAAAGAAGACGTTAAAAATTCCTGGATAACAGTTGCACATTGACCACATCACCTGGCTGCAAGGCTTCAACTTCCTCCGGCACATCAATAAATCCATTGGCCTTCACCATCGACGTTAAAATACCAGAGCCTTGCTTCCCTGTGGTGCGAACGACCAAACCACCGTTTTCATAGGCGAGAACCCCTCGTAGAAAATGCCGGCGATCATTTTGTTTGGAAAATTTTTCTTGAAAAATAGCTTTCACCATTGGGCGTTCCCAGGTGAGGTGGCCGCCCATTTTCAACATGGCGGGTCGTACTAATTGATCGAACGTGACCATGGACGAGACGGGATTCCCAGGCAATCCAAATGCCAATTTTCCCTGAATTTTCCCAAAAGCCACCGGCTGCCCAGGGCGGATGGCCAATTTCCAAAAGTTCATATCCGCACCAAGCTCGGCAAACACCGGTTTCGTGAAATCGTAATCACCCATGGAGACACCCCCGGATAGCACGAGAATATCACAGGTCAATCCCTGCCGAATTTTCTCTTTGAGCGAGTCCGGATTATCTTTGGCGATGCCTAACAACACAGGAATTCCCCCGGCCTCTTGAACCCCGGCCGCAATTCCATAACTATTCGAGTTCACAATCTTATTCTCATCGAACGATTCATCAAGATCGGCTAACTCATCGCCGGTGGAGAGAATGCCGACCCGTGGACGCTGATGAACCAGGACAAAGGATTTGGCAAGAATCGCCAGCATGCCGATTTCACCTGAACGAAGGGACCTTCCTCGTGGAATGATACAGTCGCCTTCTTGAACATCATCACCTTTTGGACGAATGTTCGCACCCTGGCCATACTCGGATTGCATGATCCGAACGCTCGATTCTGAGGGTTCGGTATATTCGATACGAACAACCGTATCAGCACCGGCCGGCATCGGCGCACCGGTCATAATACGAATGGCTTCTCCCGGTCCAACCGACTTGGTGGCCACCGCACCCGCAGCCACATCCTCAATGACCTTCAATTCCGGAATTCTGGAAATGGCGTGCTCCTGTTTGATGTCCTCCCAACGAACGGCAAACCCGTCCATGGCTGAATTATCCCAAGGGGGATTGGACCGGGGAGCAATAATATCTTCGCCTAGAACCCGACCTAGCGCATCAAGCAACCCAATTTTTTCACAACCCAAGACACTTGTGGCATCGAGTACGATTTGTTGGGCCGTGTTTAACGAAGTTAAAGACATACTATGACCATGCGTGTTCAATCATCTTAAAAGGAATTTCTATCGTTGCGGGGCACTTCTTAGGGCTTTTTAAAGGGAGCAGGCCGTGCGGAGACATTGACCAACGACCCTTTCTTTTTACAAAACTCTTCGATTTTATTGGCCACAGCATGAATGGCTTCGGCAGTCGGTAGATCGGAATGAAACAGTGCATAGGGCTCACCTCGATCACATTGCAATACCATTTCCGGATCCAGGGGCACGCGCCCTAAAAACGGCACGCCCATATCGGCGGCTGAGGCTTCGCCTCCGCCTTTTCGAAAAACCTCAATAGACTTATGACAATGCGGACAATCCAAACCGCTCATATTTTCGATAATCCCGATGATCGGCAACTCACTATCCCTGACAAATGTTACCGACTTTCGCGAATCCAGCAATGCCACCTCCTGAGGCGTCGAGACAATCACACAACCCGTGACATCGCCAATGAGATCCATCGTCGTCACAGATTCATTGCCCGTGCCAGGTGGCAAATCAATGAATAGATAATTTAAGTCTTGCCATTCCACGCCACCCAAGAGTTGATTGATGAATTCAAATTTGTAGGCATCCCGCCAAATAATTGGATCGTCGGAATTCTGGAGCAGAAAGGACATTGACGCGATTTTCAGATTGTATACCTGGTGAGGAATGATGCCTCCTCCGGTACTAATTTTGAGTTTTCCTCCTTCAACTCCCATCATTTTTGGAATATTCGGACCATGGATATCCATGTCACACACGCCCACTTCATAACCCTTCAAGGCTAAGCTAATAGCCAAATTCGTCGTCATGGTACTCTTGCCAACTCCACCCTTATTACTCATGACGAGAATTTTATGTTCAATCCGCTCCATACGCTTATTCACTAGCCATCGGCTATGGCCTTCCCGATCCTTTTGACAGGTTTCCGTTTCGTCACAAATCGCACAAGCCCACATATAGGTACAAACATCTCCGCTTGATGACGGAGATGGTTGAACCATTTTCAATTCAGTTGCCATGTATGCCTCCCCATAAAAAATACTGATAAATTTTTATCATTTCAGACGATCTATTCCTCTGATACAACCTTCAAGAATTTCCAGGTAACTTAGTGTTTCTCATTTTTTGAACGAGATGCTCAAGAAGAGGGAAAATCACTTCGCAATTTTCTTTGATACCCTTGGCGCTTCCAGGCAAGTTAATAATGACCGTCTGATCTTTTATGCCAGCAATCCCTCGTGAGAGCATCGCGGTACGGACTTTTTTTAGACTTTCCGCACGCATGGCCTCAGCAATCCCTGGAATTTCCTTTTCAATCACATCACGGGTGGCTTCCGGAGCCCAATCAGTAGGTCGCACCCCCGTTCCTCCAAGTGTGAGAACCACCGGCACATTTCCCTTTTCAGAAATGGCTTGCAATCGTTGAGCAATCAGTTCCCGCTGATCTGGCACGACTTCATAGGATAAAAGACTCATTTGGTGGTTCGTCAAGGTATCTTCAACTATTTTCCGACACGGATCTGGACGCTGCCCGGAAAGTATCTGACTGCTAATCATTAATGCCGCAACGTCGATCATGGGAGAGTTCCACCTTGCGGCTCTACCCTTATCGTGGCCCGGATTCCGGCACGCTCACATAATCATCATCTCCAGCTGCCACCGCCCCTGCGGGCTGTACAACCGGCTGCGCTACCGCGGGAGCCGAAGATGCCACCGGTGCACTTTCACTCGATTCTTGGGTTTTCTTTTTCCCAAAAACCTGGGCACTAATAATTCCTACTTCATAAAAGAAATACATAGGGATGGCCATAATACATTGATTAAATGGATCAGGCGTCGGGGTCAAAATCGCGGCAAATAAAAATGACCCTAGGAAGGCCCACTTTCGATATTGCCTTAACAGTGGGGCATCAACCCACCCCAGCTTAGCCATGAGGGTCAAGGCTAACGGGACTTCAAAAATGAGCCCGAAGACCAAGAGGAACCACAGAATAAATCCGACAAATTGCGCGATAGAAATTTGTGCAATAAATCCAGAAGCCAACCCATACGACAGCAGAAAATGTAAGGCGAAGGGGAGGACAAAAAAGAAGCAAAACGTTAACCCGAGAAAAAAGGCGATGGTACTAATAGCCGTAAATGGGGCCACAAATCGTCGTTCCTGCGCGTGCAATCCAGGAACCACAAATTGCCATATTTCCCATAACCAATACGGGGTCGTGAGAACAATGGCACAAAGGCCGGCTACCTTCACATTCTGCCAAAGGGCCTCCGCCGGAGCGAGAAACACTAAAGGAATTTTTGGCAAATCTGATGGCACCCATTCCCAGGAATCTAAAATGAAAAAATTCTGGAGCGGGACGCGCAACCAAGTTACGAGGGTATCGGCATAAAAAAATGTTCCGACAAAGACGAGAGCCATGACGACGACGGCACGGGTCAGTCGATGTTGAAATTCATGAAGATGCTCCATGACGGGCATCTTCTTATCTTCCAATGGCTTAAAGACTTTCTCTTCAAACCACTGACCCCATTGACTTTGCTTGGCCATAATATTTGTCGTTACGCCAGAATAAAGAGGGAGGCCAACAGGCCTCCCTCAAAAGAAGAGAACGTTTATTTAGGATTCACCGCCACAAAGAGATTATTTCCCCGACGGTTAACCAAAAGAACGACTAATTCTTCTTTTCCAATTTTTGTGGCGATTTGTTGATAATCATCCAGGCTTTTCACCACCGTCCGGCTGACCTCTTGAATGAGATCACCTGGTTGAATACCTGCGGCTTCAACGACACTCCCAGCCTCCACTTTCGTCACCACTACTCCTTTGGCATCTTCCGCGATACCAAATTGACTCCGATGATCTGCAGAAATAGCCTCCACAGTTAATCCAGACAAGACATTATCAAGCTTCGAAATAGCCGGAGGCGTTTCCCCTGGCGGGCTTGCCTTCGCTAACACTTGATCCGACGGCCGTTCTCCTAATACCAGATTCAACGTCGTCTCTTTTCCTTCACGTAACACCGTAATTTCTTTTTGTTTGCCCACTTTCGTCCGGGCCACAATATTGCGGAGATGATTCACATCCTTGACGACTTCATTGTCGTACTTAAGAATGACATCCCCGCGCTGCAATCCAGCCTTAGCAGATGGACCATCTTCATGAACTTCGCTAATCAGCACTCCACCTTGCTGCCCCTCTGGCAATTGAAACGATTGGGCTAAAGCCGGAGTCAATTCCTGAATGGCTACACCCATCCATCCCCGAACCACTTTGCCCGATTCAATAAGACTATTGGCAATATCTTTGGCAATACTCACCGCAATCGCAAAACCCACGCCTTCGGAGCCCCCGGTTCGTGAGAAAATTGCGGTATTAATGCCTATCAATTCACCCTTCATATTAACCAAGGCCCCTCCGGAATTACCTGGATTGATGGCGGCATCGGTTTGAATAAAATCTTCGTATTCAGTAATCCCCACACTTCCACGTCCCAAGGCGCTGATAATTCCGAATGACACGGATGATTTCAAGCCAAAGGGACTACCCAAGGCTAGAACCACATCACCAACCCGTAAGACCTCATAACTTCCCCAGGCAATGGCTGGGAGGGGTCCATTTTCAACTTTGACTTTAATCACGGCTAAATCAGTCTTTGGATCAGTACCCACTATCGTTGCGGGAACCTCTCGACCATCAGGAAACGTCACCTTGATATCACTGGCATCTTCGACCACATGATTATTCGTAAGGATGTACCCTCGTGAATCAATAACGACACCAGACCCGGCACTCATACCAGGCCCACCGGGACCCGGAGCCGGAGGCCTTCCCCCACCGGGAGGACCGCCAGGAGGCCCACCAAATGGCCCAGGAGGTAATGGCTTAGATCCTCCCCCACCACCGGTTACGGCCACATTGACCACGGCAGGTCCAACTTTTTCAACAATCTCGGAAAAGCCTTCTACAAAGGCACTGGGCAGGGCTGCCTCTGAGGGAGTGGGAAACAACAAGCCATTTCCCCAAAATCCGCCCGCGAGCCCAAGGCTCATAAAAAGGAGGATGAATACCCTAAAGGGGGCAATCCGTAACGGCCTTGCAGAACCCGAAAACATCCGTGACATGTGCATTATCCCAATCTCCTGTTTTGAGGAAAATGTAATTGAAAGAAGGTGTACGACAAGCGTGCTAATTTTTGATTCGTGTTAAATCTCAGTCTGGAAACGCTCAAAAAACGGCACAAGCTTTTGATTCTACAATAATTGTTTCTCTACCTTCAAAGCCCTATCTAAGGTAATTTCCGTATTTCATTCCTCCATCCGGAATTTTCCAGATACCAGGAAGATTTTCGCGATCTAACGCTTGAGTGTATCAATTCCATCATAGGCTGGGGAAATCCCCAAAATGGCCTGGGTTTAGGGGAAATAACAGAAGACATGTTGCCCTTATTGGTCAATCCAAAACGATGGAGCCCATAGCCCCCGATTGCCCGAAACACCACAGGAAACTGCGAAGAAAAATTGGAGGAGGACAGGAGCGGGAAGGGAAAAACTTAATTGATACGTAACAGGCTTTTTTTTGCTATTCGATGATATCCAACAAGGTACCTAAGACCTTATCCTGAGTTCGGATACTGGCAAGATTAGCCTGGATTAAATGAGTCGCTTCAAGGGTATGGACGAGTTCTTCTGCTAACTCCACATTTGACCCCTCTCGTAGGGTAAATGGATCATCGCCGGTGGCTAATTGAGGACCAGGTCGTTGATCCTGAGTCAGGTTCACCACGACGCCTCCAGCCGGGGATTGTTCAAAGGTTGCTTGGGTTCGCTTGAAATTTTCGGTGAGCGAATTCGCAATATTATGGGCACTGGCACCAAGAAGTCTGCCACCAGCCTGCACCCCTGAGAGAGCAGAATAAAATCCGTCAAACATCACCAACTCCTTTCATTCAACCACACCTTTATTTCTCTGCTCTCATCGACCAAAAGGCCAAAAACTTTCCTATAGGAAGTAGCTCTCAACCTTCTTAATTCTCAATAGTTTTGTTTCAGCCAACTTGAGGCTTTATACTCTAATTTTTTAAGACACTGTATTCAAACTGGTGACATTGCTGAAAAATGCTTATCATTGCTTGTGAGGAAATATGCGTGGATTAGTACTCAACGAACACCTTGGCTTGCAAGTGAATCGCCCCAAACCCGCCCTTAGGCCGGAAGAGGCGGTCATCCAAGTCTTGCAAGCCGGCATCTGCTCCACAGATTTGCATCTCGCCAAAGGCTATATGGATTTTCAAGGGGTTCTAGGGCATGAATTTGTGGGTGTGGTGGATCAGGCTCCCAATCACTCCGAACTTGTAGGAAAGCGCGTAGTTGGGGAAATTAATGCGGCGTGTCGTTCCTGTTCAACCTGTCTAAACGGGCGCCCAACCCATTGTCCCAATCGCACGACGCTCGGCATTATGGGGAGAGACGGAGCGTTTGCAGATTATCTTTCACTCCCGGTTGAAAATCTGTATCCCGTCCCCCAGACGATATCCGATGATCACGCGGTGTTCATTGAACCACTTGCTGCCGCCTGCGAAATTCCCCAACTTGTGACCGTCAAGCCAACTGACCGAATTGTCATAATTGGAGATGGAAAATTAGGATTGCTTTGCGCTCAAGTATTAGCCTTACTAGGTTGCCAGGTCACCCTCTTCGGTCGACACCAAGAAAATCATGCTTGGTTAGCTCAAAAAGGTATGACGGTGACATCGGATATTCGGGATATTCATCCAGGGGCGGATATTGTCGTGGAAGCCACGGGAAGCCCTCAAGGACTCAAGATGGCCATGAACCTCGTCAGACCACGCGGCACGATCGTGCTGAAATCGACCTATCATGGAGAAGTTCTCGTCAATATGACACAACTTGTCATTCAGGAAATTTCCATCATTGGCTCACGCTGTGGTCCCTTTGCTCCAGCGATTCAATTACTGGCAAGTGGAGCAATCGAGGTTGAACCCCTCATTCATGCCCGTTTTTCGTTAGACGAAGGTATCCAAGCCATGGAGCATGCCGCCCAACCCGGAACACTCAAAGTTTTACTGACAATGTCATAAAATTTTTGCTCCCCTGCTAGTCCCATCCATCACGCTTTGATATGATAAGTGATAACTTTTCATGTTGCTGGCGTAGCTCAGTTGGTAGAGCAGCGGTTTTGTAAACCGCAGGTCGCAGGTTCGATCCCTGTCGCCAGCTCCATACCTTGTTCATTACCTATCTCAAGAATTTCTGTTCGACGCCAGCTGGCTTCCACGCCTTCCCTGGAAATCTTCCAACTCCCAATGCGCCCCACGCTTTTTTGAATCATGAAATAAAGGAGTCATCATGCCGTCCACCTTACCAACATGGAATCTCAAGGATTTGTTACGTAATCCCACGAAAGACTCCCAACGGATTGAGCAAGAACTGGAATCTCGCATTTCATCATTTGAACGCCAACGTCACCGCCTGACTTCCGGGATATCTCCTCGGGCTTTTCAGCGGGTGTTACAACAACTTGAAGGCATGACCGAGCACATAAATACATTAGGGGCCTATGCCTTTTTATGGTACGCGGAAAACACGAAAAACCAGACGGCCCGGGCATTTGACAATCATGTTCGAAATCGCCTCGCTCAATTTTACCCACGTTTGTTGTTTTTTGATTTGTGGTGGCAAAGCCTTACCCCCAAACAAGCTGCCCATCTGACCTCCCACGCCACACGTCAGCAGTATTACTTGGATACCCTCACGCGCCTCACTCCCCATACGCTAGCAGAATCTGAAGAACGTATTGTGACCCTCAAGAACTCGACAGGTCGACAGGCTTTAGAAGCCTTGTATGGCGTCAGCACCAACAGCCTGAAATTCCCTCTGAAATATCAAGGTCACCTCAAGCATCTGACTCGTGAACAATTGATGAGCTATGTCCGACATCCCTTAGCATCGGTTCGTCGAGGGGCCTATCAATCCCTGTTCAAGGTCTATGGGGCGCACCGAGACATTTTGGGAGATCTCTACAAACACTTGGTCCAGGATTGGGGCAATGAAGGATTACAGTTACGAAAATATTCTTCACCGATGGCTGTTCGGAATGTGGCCAATGATCTTCCCGAGAAAGCTGTCGATGCACTCCTGACTACCTGCCGAAACAATGTGGCCGTCTTTCAGGAATATTTTCAACTCAAAAAACGACTCCTCAAACTCAAAACCTTCCATCGCTATGATTTGTATGCGCCTTATGGAGGCAAGTCTCGTCGCTATACCTTTTCACGCGCTGAATCTATGGTCATGGAGGCCTATCAAAAATTTTCCCCTACCCTGGCAAATCACGCATCTCGAGTCATTCGGGAGCAACACCTGGATGCCGTGATTCGTCCTGGAAAAATGGGCGGGGCCTTTTGCTATAGCGTTCGGCCCAAACAAACACCCTACGTGTTGGTGAACTTCACCGGAGAAGCCCGCGACGTCTCAACCTTAGCTCATGAATTGGGCCATGCCGTTCATGCCATGCTGGCCGAAAATCATTCAGTTTTGACCTTTCACTCAGCCCTTCCCCTCGCAGAAACGGCCTCGATCTTTGGTGAACAATTGCTCTCGGATTCACTGCTTACACAGGAACAAGATCCTACGACCAAGGTGAGTCTTCTCCTCGGACAACTCGATGACCTCTATGCCACGATTATGCGTCAAGCCTTTTTTGTGCTGTTTGAACGAATTGCCCATCAAATGATTCGCCAAGGAACGACGATCGATGAATTGGCGGAGAACTACCTGAACTTATTGCGTGAACAATTTGGAAGCACGATGAAGGTCGGAGAGGAATTTCGTTGGGAATGGTTAGCCATCCCCCATATTTTCAGCAGTCCGTTTTATTGTTATTCCTATAGCTTCGGCAATTTATTAGTATTAGCCCTCTTCCAGCGGTATCAACAAGAGGGGAAAGCCTTTATCCCAAAATATATAGAATTATTGGCAGGGGGCGGCTCCGCCAGCCCTCAGGACTTGCTCACCCCATTGGGAGTAAACATCAGCTCACAGAAATTCTGGCAGGGAGGATTTACGCGAATTCAATCACTCGTCAATCAATTGGATCAGTATATGCCATGAGAAGAGGTTAATAAATCCCGGCTTGACGTTGAAGCCATCGAATATACCCAATGACGAGGGAAACATTTTCCGGGCGAATTCCATCGATTTTTGGCATATTCCCAAATTTCCAATGATGTGCTTTGACCCCTTGAGCAGCGGCTCGTTGAAAAGCCATATCGGCGTGATGACTGGGTTCATAGATTTTATGAACGAGAGGGGGCCCATTGTTGGTTCCCGTCCCTCGGACTCCATGGCATCGAGAACAATAGTTATTAAACTGGGTTTCCCCTTCTTTAAATTCATCGGGTAATGAGTTGTCCGTAGAGACCAGAGTGGTCGGTGAGGATGCCGACACGCTTTGAGCGGTGGAGTCATGCTCCGAACACCCCCACAACATCATACAACAGAGACCAAGGAGGACCTGATGAATGCCATACGATATCGAAGGCCTCATAATCTCTTCTCCTTACAAGTGCGATGGCGTAATGGTTGGATCAAAAAGTTGAGCATCCCGGAACCCTTCTTGACGAATCAAGCAACTATCACAATGTCCACAGGGTCGATGATCCTGGTCCGGTTGATAACAGCTACTTGTGAGTTCAAATGGCACACCTAACTCCTGGCCTTTTTGAATAATCTCACGTTTTGTCAAAAACAGGAGTGGAGCCACCACTTCAACCGGTTGACCCTCTTGCCCGAAACGCGTCCCCTGTCTGGCGACTTCCATAAATGCCTGAATAAATTCTGGTCGACAATCCGGATAGCCTGAATAGTCTCGTATGTTCGCTCCAAAGAATATTTTCGTGGCTTTCAGTACTTCGGCATACGCCAAGGCAATGCTTAAAAAAATGGTATTACGGGCTGGAACATAGGTCACAGGAATTCCCTGCTCCCGTTCAGACGAAGACCGATCCGTAGGCACAGGGATCTGATCAGTTAAAGCCGACCCACCGAATGTCCCTAAATCCAATTGAAAAATTTTGTGACCACATGCCCCAAGCCAACCCCCAATTTTTTTTGCACAGTCAATTTCAAATCGATGCCGCTGTCCATAGTCAATCGTCAACAAATACAGCGCATAACCGTCCGCCTTGGCCAACGCAGCGGTCACGGTAGAATCAAGACCACCGCTCGCTAGAATAACTACAGGGGCAGACACAGGGATATTCTCTGGTTTTCGAATGGGCGTAAATCCGAGGAACCCCTAAGTATAGGAATTAACTCGTTTTTCGAAGATTGCCATACCCTCCAACGGAGGACATTACAGAATGGAAGTATCAGATTTCAAAAGGGAAAAGACGTCGACAGACAAGATTCCTTAGAATGATTTATATCCGTACACCCTAGATCAATCACAAAAGCATCGAATTATGATCGTTGTTCCGATCGTTCTATTTTCTCCATCAGTTCTCGTTTGGCTTGACATTCCACACACAACCGGGCAAAAGGCAACGCTTGCAGACGCTTTTCACTGATTTCTTCCTCACAATCAGCACACACGCCATAGGTTCCCTCATCCAAGCTATCCAACGCATCATCAATGAGTTGCCGTTCTCGATTTCGCATTTCTTGGAGGGAAATCCCCATTTCCCGCTCTAAATCTACCAAGGCTTGATCACCACTATCCATGGCAGCTTCCAAACGGCGTTGCTGCTCTTCAGTGACGGATTGACCGAGCTGTTGCTTAATTTCTTGAATTAACGCTTCGCGTTTTTCTAGTAATATTTCCTTTAACGCAGCATGCCGGCTATTCGGCGACTCTTTTTTCTTCGACTTTTTTGGAGGGGAAGCGGATGGCTGAGAAAGTTCAGGTTTATCTTTTTTCATTGTCTTTTTTGAAGATGGCGAAGCGGAAGCGGCAGCTTTCACGGCTGCCTTTTTCACACGTGTCGTGGCGGGTTTCGTGACTTTTTTCCCCGATCGTGCGGCCATTCTTACATTCCTTTCCCCATTTGGAGGTTAACTCACAAATGACCCTCTGGAAGGATCATGGTTGTCATTACCGGCACTCTTTTGAATCTCACCATCCCGGCCCATGTCTTTAATCATGTTAGTCATAGGTGATTAAGGAATGAACAGGGCACTCATCTAATTTTTTGCGCCCTTCAAGCCCAACGAGTTCGACTAAAAATCCTACGCCCGCAATTTCCCCGCCTAACTGGCGGATGAGGTGCACCGTCGCAGCGGCTGTTCCCCCGGTTGCCAACAAATCATCAACGATCAAAACCGACTCTCCTTCTTGAATGGCATCTCGATGAATGGCGAGCGAATTCGAACCATATTCTAAATTATATTTCACCTCAAAAACATCAGCCGGCAATTTCCCGGGTTTTCGAACGGGCACAAACCCGGCATTGAGATGGTAGGCCAAGGGGCTTCCCAGTATGAACCCGCGAGATTCCATTCCAACGACCTTGCTAATCCCTTTTCCCTGATAGAGCTTCACCAAATCATCAATCATATTCCGAAGGCAGGTCGGTTCTTTCAATAAGGTCGTAATGTCATAGAACAAAATCCCCGGCTTCGGAAAATCGGGAACTTCTCGGATGAAAGACTTGTAATTCATCACTCACTTTCCAAAAAACACTGAGAAACTCTGAGGCTCATTCCTACCCGATTCAGTCAAAATAGCAGAAGGAAGAACCTCCGGTTCGCCTCACCGAATGGTAAACCCTTGAGTGTGCCTGGTTGCGTCTTTCCAGTCAACTATCATTTGCGTCACATGTGACAATCGAGGGCCTTCTTGAAGGACAGCAAGAAAGGCCTCTAGCACTGACTTTGGACCTTCAGCTTCCACTTCAACTGTTCCGTCGGATTGATTCCGAACCCACCCATGCAACCCTTGTTGAGTTGCTTGATGTTCGGTAAACAGTCGAAATCCTACTCCTTGGACTTTTCCTTTTACCACCACATGGACACGGTTAATTTCTTCCATATTCCTCTAACGCAGAATGCTTCCTCCGAATACGAGAACAATATTGCTAGGATACCGGGGTGGATTCCAGGAAAGAATGGACAAGGCTATCGGCCACACGTTTTCCTTCTCGAATACAATCTGGAATGCCAATGCCATAGAGACCTGCACCACAAATATGCAACGCCGGCCATGGCTTTAAATATTCCTGAATTTGGGCAACCCTATCTTGATGGCCAAGAACATATTGAGGCATCCCCCTTTCCCAGCGATGGACTTCGGTATAGGTGGGAGCCGCCGTAATGCCTACCAGGGATTGCAATTCTTGCCGGATGAACGACACAAGTTGGCTATCGTCATTTTCTAAAATTTGTTCCCGCCCTCGACCACCCAGATAGCAACGAATAAGGGTTTCCCCCTTTTGACTACGGAACGGCCATTTGAGAGACGTCCAGGTTCCAGCAAGAAGCGGGCGCTTCTCTTTTCGAGGGACGACAAAGCCAAATCCCTGAATGTGGCGTTCAACAGCCTCAGTAGGATACGCCAGGGAAATCGTGGCTGTGGTGGTGTAGGGAATTTCTTCTAATACCTTCGCCGCATCTGGAAGATGATCACGAATGATATTTGCCGTTTTGAAGGCCGGGGTCGTAAGAACAACCGCATCGGCAGTAAGTTTATCGTCATCGTCAAGGGTCATAGACCAGGCTTTGATTCCTGACGGGACTGCTCGGATGCTATGACACCCAGAACCGGTAGCTAAATGGACCCCTCGGGCAATGAGTCGAGAAGTAAGAGTATCAATAAGCTCCCCTAACCCATTTCGAAGAGTCATAAATAAAGGTGGAGGCGCCCCTGATGCCTTAGAAGGCTTTCCGGCCCGAGCCTTGGCCTGAGCTTCCCGCATCCCTTTGATCACGCTTCCATACTGTTGCTCTAACTCCTTGAATCGGGGGAAGGTGGCTTCAACACTGAGTTCATCCGCATCTCCAGCATATATACCAGCGACGAGTGGTTCGATCAGATAATCAAATGCTTCTGCTCCAAACCGCCTCCTAAAAAAACTTCCCAATGTTTCTTCAGATCGTCCCGTTGAGGCAGTCGGCCAAAAGCGCTCAGCTCCCATTCGCAAAAGACCGCGCCAAGACAATAGCCCTCCGGAGACCAGTGTTTCCACGCGTTGAGGACGAAAGGATAACAGCCCCTGCGGTAATTCTCTCAACACCCCGCGGCATAATGAAAAGGTCCGGTTATGTTCTGCATTCGTCGGAATGAGCTGATCGCCAAGTCCCAATGTTCGGCATAATTCCATGGCCCACGGCTTTGAAGTTAAAAATGAGTCCGGACCTCCTTCAATGAGGAGATTCGGCAAGCGGTTCGTCAGAATTTTCCCACCCCACCGAGATTCCCGCTCAACAACAGTACAATGTACCGGTAAGTTATGCTTATCAGCCTCTTCCATAAGGAAAAACGCCGTTGAAAGTCCTGAAATGCCGCCACCGGCTATCACGACATGAAAGGAAGATTGCGCCACAAGCTTTAGGGCAAAAGCGAAAAGAAGTATTGGGACAAAATAGACAGGGTTACCGCATCAGGAAACTGGATGATTGTACAACCGGGGAGGATCAAAAAACCAAATTCAATGACTCAACTGAAACTCATGCGAGAAACGCCGAACGCAATCGATGGCAAATTCAACACTATGCAGCGGTGTGGTTGGAAGGATCCCATGTCCCAGATTAAAAATATGTCCGGGACGCCCGGCGGCTTGTTGCATAATCTCTCGCACCCGCCGTTCAATTTCATGTTCTGAGGCAAACAAGACCATGGGATCAAGATTACCTTGAATAGCCATATCGTGACCGACGAGATTCCATCCTTCATCCAACCGAATACGCCAATCCACCCCCATGACATCACTTCCGGCTTTTCGCATTAATGGCAACAAACCCGTGGTCCCGGTTCCAAAATAAATGAGAGGAACACCTTCCACTCGTAAAGCGGAAAAAATCGATTGAACATGGGGCAGAACATATTCTTCGTAGTCCCCGGGGCTTAGACATCCCACCCAACTGTCAAATAATTGGATGGCCTGAGCGCCAGCCCGACTCTGTACTCTTAAGTATTCGACCACCACCGCAGAAAGCTTTGACATCAATTGATGCCAGACAATGGGTTGGGAAAACATCAGTTGTTTGGTACGTGCATAATCTCGGGAACTCCCGCCTTCGATGGCATAACTCGCTAACGTAAATGGGGCACCGGCAAACCCGATTAACGGCACTCGATTATCCAGGGCCTCTAAGGCTTGACGAATCGCTTCCCCCGCATAGCCAAACGCTTCACCATCCACCGAACGGAGTTCGACAATTCCCATTTCTCCCCTGATAGGATTGTCGATGACCGGCCCTTTCCCTTCGACAAACTCCAAATGAAGCCCCATCGCCTCTAACGGCAACAATATGTCGGCAAATATGATTGCCGCATCCAACTGAAATCGTTGAATAGGCTGGAGCGTCACTTCAGCGGCCAGAGCCGGTGTTTTACAAACCTCCAAAATAGAATGCCGGCGACGAATGGCCTGATACTCTTCCATATACCGACCCGCTTGCCGCATAAACCACACGGGTGTCCGATCGACTGATTGACGAAGACAGGATTTTAAAAATCGATCATTCATACGGGCATTCTACGAACCACAAAAAATGGAGTCAATGTAATAAGATCAGCGAAGATGGAAACATGCATATTTCTGGATGGCAACATCACCTTAGGAACTCGACCGACCTAAGTTGGGAAGGAAGGCATCTCGAATACGTTCCGACGCGTTCGCAATCGTATCCCATTCAGACTCGGGAACGATCCACGCATCATCCGGCTCAAGTTCAATCCGATAGTGTTGTTGATCGAGTGAGAACCATTCAAAATAGGGATGCGGAGACAATAGAGGGTGCGGGTCAAACGAAAACAGGCTTACTTTCCCTAATTGCGGAATGGCAAAATCGCTTAACACTTCCCCGGCATACGAATCATCCAGAAATTTAGGATTACGAAATTGAATAACCTGACCTTCAATTTCTCCCCTCAGATCACCGGAAAGACAAAAGTCGACAACCCCGAGTAACGCAAAGGTAATTTGCCCAACAATGACATTAGCCGTTCGATTATCGAAATAGCCTTCCTTGACCCATCGGGCGTTTCCAAACTTTTGTGCCATAACAGGACGCAGGTCTCAAACCTATGAGGCAGAATAATGAGATGAAATGAGTTCAATCGAAGGAAGCAAAAGATATCACGGTTTACAAACCGGACATTTCAGCTGAGAGGCCGCATCCGTATTTTCAAGGGCATCCAAAGCAGAATCTTTATCAGGGTATTCTTCCCATCCACCTTGCCAGTAATCTGCTCGATGGGGACCTGAGGGAATCTCCAAACACCGATCCCGATGTATCATGGCCTGATCAAGAGAACGTTTTAAATGTATCCAATAGCCCATCTTTCTCTTTCCATTTTTAAGATTGCATCTGACGTGGCTACAGGCCCGTTATTCAGGATCTTTTTGCAGAACACAAAAGTGGAAGGAAAAATGATGACAGAGGTCAATCTTCAAGCAGTTGCCACTCGTCCTTATCAATAAAGACTTTTTGGCCTGCCTCAAGCTTTGCCTTACCTTCTTTGTCAAAAAACTGCATGTATCGTTCTATACGATCAGAATCATCAATTCGCTCTTCTTTCATCATTCCCGTGGGCAATTTAAACCTTCGAATAAGCACCGCCATTGCGAAATCCTCCAATTCTTGTAGACGAAAAAACTAGTCTATAGCACCGCTCTGAAAGCGTCAAGATCCATGCCGGTCAATTCTTTTGACTGTTTTTTGGTGGGAAAATTGTTCGTCAATCCCTTGCTCTCTCCAACCCATTCTCCTATATACTTTACGATACCTTTTTTCATTTTCGCTATTCTTGAAAAGGAGTACCCTTATGCCATTATATGAATACGTTTGTGAATCCTGCGATCATGGGTTTGAAGCCATGCAATCGATCAGCACCAAACCAGAAGACACTACCTGCCCAAAATGTCAAAAAACCAATAGCCGGCGAATCATGTCATCCTTTGCATCTAAAATTGTTGGCACTCATAAAACAGGGTTTGCCGAAATGAAGGCCTATAACATGCATGATGAACGCATGGAAAAATTTAAAAAATTACCACCCCTATCGGGAATGCGTGCTGCTCCAACCGAAGCGAACTCCCAACCGGGCCCTGGAGAGTCGTGGTAACGACGAGGCCTTTTGCTTCGAATAAATTCTGAGCACAGCATCCACGCTCACTTAACTCCTGCACACTTTTCAGCTTGACATTCATTTCCTGAAACGGGAAAGATGTCCCGGTTTTTTAACAAATAGCCTTTTTTCTCCAAAACTCACTCAAGGTCCTGGTTCTCGTGTTTTTTGAAGCCTTCATTATGCTTATGATCCGACGGTTATCCCATTTTTGTAACCTCAAGAGTGCCCTTGGCATAATTGGTTTTATCTCAATCATGGGATTCACCTTGCCCCAGACCTTTGCGGCTCAAGGGCCACTAGCCCACCCTCATCAAATCGATGACTCTTCATCCCTATCGAAAACCATTCTCATCTCAGGAAATGGCCCTGAACGCTACCTCTTGGAAATTTTGGCGGATGCGTTTGAGGAACGCTACCCCGCCATTTCTGTTGATTTTTTCTGGCATCCCAATGCCAAACCCATTCGAACGATTGAACTAGGGGAAGCGGACATTGCCGTCACGGGGGAAGCCGTCCAATCGTTCCGCTCAACAATGATCGCCAGAGATGGGATAGCCGTTCTCACGAATTTTTCTAATCCTGTTAAAGAAGTGACCTCATCCCAACTGGGTGAGATTTTTTCCGGAAAGCTCCGATATTGGTCCGAAGTGTATGAAGAAGCCCCACAAACCAAAATTATTCTGGTCAATCGAGCCACCAATCAAAATATTCGGCAAGGTTTTGAACAACAGCTTAAGATTGCGAATGGCATTCCTTCCTCTGCCATACGGGCGGAATCAGAAAAAGAAGCCATCACCACGGTGAGTGGTAACCTTGAAGCCATTACCTTTGTCTCTATTTCCCCAGCCCTTCGAGCCAAAGAAGATGGTGTCGCGATCAACCTTCTCTTTATTGATAGGGTCGAGCCCGAGGTACAGACGGTCCTGGATAAACGTTATCCTCTCCAGAGACCGGTGATGCTTATTACCAATCAACAACCATCTGCAGAAGTGTTGGCTTTTGAAGAATTTGCCCTCTCAGCCGATGGCCAACGACTTATCAAAAATGGCCGATTTTATCCTTTAAGTGATCGCTAAACATGAATGAACGACAATTCGTTGCAGACCTGCTAGGATTCACAAATTTCGCTTGAGCCTTAACCTGTATTCCATGAGACATTATGTTTAATAAGGTCTTAGTCGCCAACCGGGGTGAAATCGCTATGCGTATTATCCGGGCATGCCGGGAATTCGGCATTGCTGCGGCGGCCATTTATTCAGAAAGCGATGCCACAGCCATCTATGTCAAAAAAGCCAATGAAGCGTATTTGGTTGGTCCCGGACCGGTTCAAGGCTATCTAGATGCTCGCCAGATTGTGGGATTAGCCAAACGCATCAGGGCCGATGCCATTCATCCCGGGTACGGTTTTCTAGCGGAAAACGCCGCCTTCGCCAAGCTCTGCGAAGAGGCAGGCATCAACTTTATTGGTCCCTCCCCACATTCCTTAGAATTATTAGGCGATAAAGTCAAAGCCCGTGAATTGGCCATTAAAATTGGAGTGCCCGTGGTCCCGGGAACTGACGGACCTGTGCAAGGAATTGAAGAGGGACTCGCCTTTTGTCAACGAGCCGGCTATCCCGTCATGGTGAAGGCCAGTGCCGGAGGAGGCGGACGCGGCCTGCGTGTGGTGCGCTCAGATGAAGAACTTAAAGAGGCCATGGAAGCCGGCTCCCGAGAAGCCCTGGCGGCATTCGGGAATGGCGAACTGTTTATTGAAAAATATGTCGAACGGCCTCACCATATAGAATTTCAATTATTGGCAGATAAAAATGGCTATGTCATTCATCTCGGAGAGCGTGACTGCTCCATTCAACGACGCCACCAAAAACTAGTGGAAATTGCTCCATCGTTGGTCCTCACCCCTCGCCTTCGGGCGGAAATGGGAGAAGCCGCCATCGCCATGGCCAGGGCCGCCCAGTTTTACAATGCCGGGACGGTTGAATTTCTCTTAGACCCGGATGGCCGATACTATTTCATGGAAATGAATCCTCGCATCCAAGTCGAACATACGGTTACTGAACAAATTACCACGGTCGATATTGTCCAATCCCAACTCTGGATAGCGGCCGGTCGGCCTCTGGTCTTCGGTCAACACGAAGTCAATCTGCAAGGGTTCGCGATTCAATCACGCATCAATGCAGAAGACCCGCAAAACGGGTTTCGACCGTCTTCTGGAAAACTCACAGCTTACCTATCTCCCGGGGGCGTCGGCGTACGAATTGACGGAGCCGTGTATAAAGATTACACGGTCCCCCCGTATTATGATGCGCTGTTGGCAAAACTGACGGTACATGGGCGGACTTGGGATGAAACCGTGCGCCGGACCCATCGTTCTCTTGAGGAATTTGTTCTCCGTGGAGTGAAAACCACCATCCCATTTCTCACAAAAATTATGGAAGAACCCGATTTTCGAGCCGGGCGATTTGATACTAGCTACCTCGAAACTCACCCGGCATTATTTGACTATGAAGAAATGGAAGAACCGGAAGATTTAGTGGTGGCTTTATCCGCAGCCATCGCCGCCTATGAAGGGTTATAGGGATCGTCCTCTCAGACCAGCAGACAAATTTTTGTTGGTCGTTGTCAACGTGAAAGGGTGCTTATGCCACGAAAAACAAAAAAACGAACGCAGCCCGGACGTCCGGTACCGGTACGTATGAAAACAGGAGCTCCTCCAGCTCTGGACATAACAGCTTCCCCTAAGCGACAGGTTTATCTCACTGATGTGGCCCTACGCGACGGGCATCAATCTCTTCTCGCAACCCGGATGAGGACGGAAGATCTGCTGCCCATCGCCACAGACTTAGATGAAGTAGGCTTCTGGTCCCTGGAAGTCTGGGGCGGCGCCACGTTTGATGCCTGCTTACGGTTTTTGAAAGAAGATCCCTGGGAACGACTCCGGGCCTTCCGGCAGGCTATGCCAAAAACCCGCCTCCAAATGTTAATACGAGGCCAAAATGTGGTGGGGTATCGGCATTATGCGGACGACGTCCTCCAGAAATTCATTGAATTATCTGCAAAAAACGGCATCGATGTGTTTCGTATTTTTGACGCACTAAATGATATTCGTAACATAAAACCAGCCATGGAAGTGGTTAAAGCCTGCGGAAAACACGTGGAAGCGACCATTTGTTATACGGTCAGTCCAGTTCACAGCCTGAATCATTTCGTCGAACAAGCCAAGCAACTCGAAGACCTCGGGGCCGATACCATTTGCATTAAAGATATGGCGGGATTACTGCCTCCATTTGAAGCCTATGAATTAATCGATCGACTGAAATCTACGGTGCGTACACCGATTCATCTCCATACCCACTATACGTCCGGGATGGCTTCCATGTCGGCCCTTATGGCTATTATGGGGGGGTTGGATATCTTGGATACGGCCTTGTCTCCATTATCAGGTGGCACCTCCCATCCACCAACAGAATCCTTTATTGCAGCCCTTCGGAACACTCCCTATGACACCAAACTCGATCTGCAGCAATTAGCCCCAGCCGCGGATAAACTTCGGAAATCCCGAAAACGTTATCGGCAATTTGAAAGTGATTTCGCCGGGGTTGATACCGATATTCTGCTATCCCAAGTGCCCGGCGGCATGCTTTCGAATTTGGCCGCACAGCTAGCCGAACAAAATGCGCTAGGGAGAATCAAGGAAGTGTTGGAAGAAATTCCCCGAGTTCGAAAAGATATGGGCTATCCCCCTCTCGTGACGCCTACCAGTCAAATTGTGGGAACCCAAGCCACATTAAATATTTTGACGGGTGAACGGTATAAGGTCATTACCAATGAAACGAAGAATTATTTCCAAGGCTTATACGGCAAACCCCCAGGAAGCCTCAATTCAAAAATTCGTCAAAAATCCCTAGAAGGCGACAAGCCGGTCTTGGGCCGCCCTGCTGATAATCTTGACCCCGAACTCGAAGACGCACAACAGGAACTTGTCGGACGGGAGGCGGCAGAAGAAGATATCGTCTCCTATGCCCTGCTTCCCTCTGTCGCTTTACAATTTTTCGATGAACGCGAACGAGGCGAACTCAAACCCGAAGCTCTGCATACGCAATCAGAAAGCGGACCTGCCGCAGGGCATGATCTCCACTTGGCACCCGTAGAATTTAAGGTGACGGTTCATGGAGAGTCTTATCATATTCGTGTGTCAGGATCCGGCCAAACGATCGATGGAACGAAACCTTATTACATTAAAGTTAACGATAAGCTTGAAGAAGTTTACCTGGAACCCATTCAGGAAGTGCTGGCTGGGGCTCCTGATGCCCCATCTACTCCTTCCTCGAAGAAAGCCGACGGTCGTCCTAAGCCATCACAACCGGGTGACGTGACCACTCCTATGCCCGGACGTGTGGTTAAGCTCCTGGTAACCCAAGGTGATGATGTCAAAGTGGGCGACCCCTTGCTCGTAGTCGAAGCCATGAAAATGGAAAATCGTGTCCAAGCTCCGATCACCGGAAAAGTCGAAACGATCTATGTGAAAGAGGGAGATGAAGTGAACCCGGACGAAACCCTGATTCATTTGGAATAGTAGGGGGCGTTCTTGTTCCTAGCCCGGGGTTTTTATTTTTCTCTCATGTGGGCCTTCACCTCCCTCGGATGCACGTCATCTGTGCCCTACCCTTCTTTCTTTGAACTCATCCAACGGGTTCCCTTTCAGACGATTCAGGTGCAGAACCATCGGGTAGCGTATCTTGACGCCGGCCAAGGAAAGCCCGTGATTCTTATTCATGGGTTTGGGGGATCCATGTGGCAATGGGAATATCAATACTTCCCGTTGGCACAATCTCATCGCGTGATTATTCCTGACCTGATCGGATCAGGTCTCTCGGACAAACCTGAAACCCCTTATAGCCCAGAGCATCTCGTAAAATTTTTTCTCGCTTTTATGGATCGCCTGGAAATCAAACGCGCCACGCTTATCGGAAATTCTATGGGAGCGGGACTGGCTATGGCCTTAGCCCTGGATAACCCTGATCGAGTTGATCAACTCATCCTTATTTCTGGTTTTCCCGCGCAGATCGAACCCAGTGTGGCCTCCCCTCAATACCGACGCTTCCTGTATCATCGCCCTCCTCTCTGGTTGGCCCGCCTTGGCAATTACTTCGCAGGAAGAGGAGCAACCGAACGCTTACTCAAAGAAATTGTCTACAAGCCAGAATTAATTACGCCTACAGTCATTGAGCGGTCATTTCACAATCGCCAACGAGGGGGCTTACTCACTCCGCTCTATTCCCTCTTGGACCATATAGACATCTGGGACAATCATTATGGGCGACGGCTTGGCACGATTTCCCACCCAACCCTCTTGCTCTGGGGGGACTACGATCGTATCTTTCCTCTTGAAGTCGGCAAACAGATTCACTCGCTTTTACCCCATGCTGAATGGCACATTATTCCTGAAACAGGACATCTCCCTCAGTGGGAACGACCGCAAGACGTCAATCCACTGATCCTTTCTTTTTTAGCAAAGGCTTAAACCGTGAACTTTTCAGAACATTTGCGGCAATTGGCTGCCCCCATCTGGGAAGCACAACTCCGCCACCCCTTTGTTCAAGCATTGGGGAAAGGCACACTTCCTCTCGAAAAATTTCGGTACTATATTTTGCAAGATGCTCGTTATTTAGAAGAACTGGCCAGGGTTTTTGCGGCTGGAGCAGAAAAATCCGAAGATGCCGAAACCACGCTTCGGTTTGCCCAATTAGTCCACGAAACCATTGTGGTCGAACGTAGCCTTCACGAATCGTACGGAACCCAATGGAAATTGACTCCCCAAGACATGCGCTCGACGCCCCTCGCCCCCACAAATTATGCCTATTGCCGGCACATGCGAAGTGTGGCGCAATCCGGCACACTTGGAGAAATTACGGTTGTTGCTTTGCCATGCGCCTGGGTCTATTGCGAAGTTGGACAACACCTTCTGCGGAAAGGTCCGCCGCCGCCGTCTCATCCCTACCGTGACTGGCTGCAATTATACGGTTCACCTGAATTTGCCGATGTGGCTGTTTGGATGCGCCGCGTCATCAATCGATGCGCAAAGGCTGCCGGGAAAGCCGAAAAAGCTCGAATGGAAGAAGCCTTTGTCATGAGTTCTCGGTATGAATGGATGTTTTGGGAGATGGCTTGGCGAGAGGAACGTTGGCCGGTGTAGAAAGAGCGGAAGAACAGGCGCGGCATCCCTTTGTTTGTAAAAGGTTGGGGGTTTAATAGATTCCCTCCTCTGCTGGCCCATCACTCCTAAAGCCAGTCTGTCTCTTGAGAGGTTCTTTATTTCGGATAGGTGCCCCTTATGCCAATTCGGAAATTGTGTTCCCTAAGAATGTTTCTCATTTTCGGATACTGCATCTTTGTTCACTCAGGATTACCTGCGTTCAGCCAAACAACCCGGAGTGCTGGGATTCAACCTCTTCTTTATCTTAATGAACAGTCCATTCACAGCCTTCTTCCTCCGGCGGTCCAACCCCTTATCACACCAGAAGAGATTGAACCTTTTCTCGAAAAATTAGAAGGCACACCGCCCAATTGGAACCACCTGCAGCACCCTGATATTACCGAACAAAGCGAGCGTCTTTTTCAACTAAATCGTGAACGAGATTCGGCACGGCTAAAAAAGAGAGCCATTCTTCAACAACCAGTAGCCTTTCTGTGGGGCGGAATCCTTCGACAATATTTACCAGATCATTTAGGATTTTCCATCGCCTTAGGACCAGAACTCACGAAAACGTCTTGGGGAATCATTCGCTTTAAGCCAGTCGACCTTCCAGATAGGCTTATAGCAGTAGCACCACCCGACCGACGGCCCTCCATTTTGGCACGACAACGATCTCAAGAATCGATTGAAATCGTTGTGGTCTGTATTGGTACACTCATTGCTGATGAATCCCTCATTTATGGGTTTTCTCATGATGGTGACCATGCTGGGATGATCTTACCCGTCGTATCAGTTGAAAAACTGATATACATTCTCAAACAATAAAATGTCCCTAAACTTCACTCTCAACCAACCCACCCCGAAAATTTCTTGATGGAAAAACAGCACGATAACCCATCCTCCAAAATACAACCCTTTATTCGCTATTGGCTTCCAGTCATTCTGTATTGCAGCCTCATCGTGTATCTTTCCTCCCTGTCCTATCCAACCCGGAATTTACCCTCATTTTTTTCCGAGCTCAGTGATAAACTGGTGCATGGAATTGAATATGGCATACTCGGTATATTGCTCTTCCGGGCCTTTCAGCAAAAGCATCAAACGATCGGCAGTGTCAGGTTAGCTATTGTGTGCGCACTCGCGTTTGGCATATCGGATGAACTTCACCAATGGTTTGTCCCGCATCGCCAGGCCGACATCTGGGATGTTTTGGCAGATACCCTTGGAGCCACACTTTTTGTTTTCGCCTGGGTATTCTTCACAAAACACCCGTCTACTCAATGGCTTCGCGCAGCAAAATAATCCCGCGTACTCAGTGATACAGGAGACATATTGACATTACCCTAAATAAAGCTACGGGTCATGAAAGACGATATACTAAAAGGCAGTGGAGAAGACATTCTCTCTAGGACGGGGAACAGGATCGATAACCCTTTTGGTCTCGACCATTGACTCACATACCAATGCACACGTTTTTTCGATGGAATCACCAAAAATGGATTCAGGCGCCTCTCGCCAGTCAAGAAGGCTTTACCTACCTTTTTATGATGATTCTCGTCGTCGTCATGAGTATTTCGCTTTTGGGTGTGACTCAACAGTGGTCGGTTATCCTCAAGCGAGATCGAGAAGCCGAACTTCTCTTTCGTGGTACACGGATAAAGGAATCGATTGAACGTTATGTGGCCGATTATGAAGTTCAAAAAGCCACTCGGCCTAACCGCTGGCCTCGAACACTCGAAGAACTCACCCAGAAAAATCCCAAACGTTATCTTCAAACTGTCTATACTGATCCCATCACTGGAAAGGATTTTGAATTAATAAAGGAAGGGGAAGAACTTCATGGGGTTCGAAGTTCCAGCACGGACGTTCCCTATGACCAAGTGAATTTCAAAAATGCCAAAACGTACCAGGCCATTCGATTTGAACCGACGGGTGCCGGATCCAACTGCCAACCCAACCCGCTCAATCCACTAGTTCAACAAAACTGCACCCTGCCTTCCACAAATGCACCAACGCCAGAATCTCCCACCCCTGGTCCTTCGGAATCCCCCCCCCCCGATACTACTCAAGAATGACAACCTTTATATCCAATACGGGATATCAGGCAATGCCTAAAAAAAAGAACACCGACCATTTTCCCTTCGGTTTGTCCTTTTTGGCCAACCAAAAAATTTAATATTAGGAAACCAGAATCCGATAGGTCCAATAACTAGCGCCCATCTCTAGCCGAATTTCATTAAATGTGCTAGGCTGGTAAGGATTTTGCAGTCTTCGATAGCCCCCGCCTAGTGACCAAAAGAAGGAAACCAAATCATTGAGTATGCGTATGGTGTTGCATATCGGAATCCTGCTTTTTTCGATTCTCCTTGTGGCCTGCACAATGCACGAGCTTCAGCTAGGGGAAGAACTTGAAAAAAAAGGCAATTGGGATGGCGCGGTCGCCGCCTATCGAGATGCGGCGAAAAAAGACCCCTTTAACAAAGAGCTGGACAAAAAACTTCAACATGCCAAATCACGTGCGGCTGAGCAGCATTTTGCCCAGGGACGGGAATGGCTCCAAAAACGGCAGGTAGCCGAAGCCCTACAGGAGTTTCAAATCGCGTTAGGATTGGACCCCGAAAAACAGGAGCATCATCAGGCCCTCAACGATGCGTGGCGTTTAAAAACCGCCAGACAAACGCTCCTTGATGCCCAACACATTGAAAGTTTAGGACGATTTGATGAAGCACTCACGTTGTATGAAAACGCGGTGGAGTTAGACCCTGCACTCAACGAAGCCATTGAAGGCATCACACGGGTGGTTCAACAACAACAAAAGATCGAAAATATTGGCGGTTCAGCAGAACCCGTCACCCTCCGATTTCAAAATACACGACTGAAGCAAGTGTTCGAAATTTTAGCCAGAACGGCCAATATCGATATCTTATTCGATAAAGATGTACGAGATGATTTGGTTACCATCTTCACTAAAGATACTCCGTTTGAGGAAGCCCTCAATTTAATCCTGACTACCAACCAATTATTTGCCAGGCGAGCGGGACCTGATCGCCTATTGATCATCCCCGACACGAAACAGAAACGCGAACAATACGAAGATCTGCAAATTCGCACATTTTATCTATCTAATGCGAAGGCCAAGGATATCGCCAATCTTCTTCGAACCATCTTGGAAACTAAACGGGTCTATGTGAATGAACCACTCAATACGGTTGTGATCCGCGACCATCCCATGAAAATTTCCCTGGCTGAAAGCATCATCCTTGCCAATGACCGCCAGGATGCTGAAGTGGTGCTCGATCTTGAAGTCTTAGAAGTCAACCGGACAAAAACCAAAAAAATTGGTCTGAATTTCGCAAAGCAAGCTGGGTTTGGTGTATTCCCCGACGGGACAACCAGTTTTTCCACCGCGGCACAGACATTCACCTTTAGAAATCTGACCAGCCTGGGACAGGAGTCATTTTTGTTTACCTTTCCCAGTAGTGTCTTGATGGACTTTTTCAAACAAGAATCAGACGCTAAAACTTTAGCGAATCCGAAACTTCGAGTCCTCAACAATCAAAAAGCTTCCATTAACATCGGCGATAAACAACCCATTCTATTGTCGACCACCAATGTGTTGCCTGGACAAGGCACCACAGGTGCTATTCCCACAACCTCAACGGTGACCTCCATTGAATTTAAAGACACCGGCATTAAACTCACCGTCGAACCCACGATTCACTTAAATAATTCCATCACACTTCGACTGCAAATAGAAGTCACGCGACTGGGTGACCGTGTCGTTCTCCAAGCTGATCCAGAAATTTCCCAATTCCGGTTTGGCACACGGACAGCCGATACCGCCCTCAGCATGAGAGACGGCGAAACAGTTGTCTTAGCAGGATTAATACAGGAAGAAGACCGTAAAAACCGTGAAGCCGTTCCCGGAATTGACGACATACCTGGAATCGGAGATCTTTTGAGCAACAGCAATACAGAAAAGATCACAACAGAAGTCATTGTGGTCATTACCCCGCGTATCGTTCGAAATCTCACTCCCCCGCAATTGGCCAAGCAAACTCTTTGGTCTGGCACGGCGAACGAGTACAGCACACAACCTCTCTTTTCCCATGGCCAACCAGCATCTTCGTCTCTCTACAATAATGCCGGCGGAGGGTCTTCAAGCCCAGAGGGCTCCATATCTTCGCCTTCAGCCGAGCCATCAGCAGAATCGGAACCCGTTGATAACGATACGCCCTCATCCAATCAAGAGGATTCGAATACACCTCAACCTGGTGTTTCCCGGTTACAAGTGCTCCCTGCCGCCGCCTCTATAAAAATTGGCGAACAAATTGCTTTAACACTCCAGGGGCAGAACTTGTCATCGGCAGAACAAACCTCCTTAACCCTCACCTATGATCCAGCTATAATGACTTTTAAACAAGCGATTGAAGGTCCTTTTTGGTCAGGACAACAGGTGCCGCCAAGCCTGACCGTTTCAGCGGTGCCCAATGGAGGACAACTCGTCATTCAAATGGGACAACTAGGAAAACCGGTTCAAGGAAGTGGCTCATTGGCCTCCCTGGTCTTCGAAGCCATAGGAGCCGGCACCTCAAATATTCACATTCAAAACCCGACGGTGTTAGGCGCTCAGTCTCAACCCGTGCCGGTCATGGTGCAACATGGGAGAGTCTGGGTGGAGTAACCAAATCCCCGAACGTGGGGTGACGCTCATTGAACTTTTGGTGACCTTGGTGATTATGTTTATTTTGGCATCAGTGGCGCTTCCCTTCACGAAAGTCAGCGCCACACGTTCGCAAGAGCTCGAATTGCGCCAAACCTTGCGAACAGTCCGAATGGCCATCGATACCTTTCGGCGGGATTGGGCTAGAGACGGCAGCACATTATTAGGCCCATTATGCATTAAAAACCAGCTCACCTGTAAAGAAGCTACAGGTATCACTGGCTATCCCAAAACTCTTGAGACCCTCTTGAAAATTGAATTGACCGGGGGAGAAGCACAGGTGGGCGAACAATCCACCATTCGACGATATTTACGAAAGATTCCCATTGACCCGATGACCGATTCTACTGAATGGGGAATGCGATGTTATCAAGACGAACCTGATGAATCACGGTGGTGCGGGGAAGATGTCTTTGACATTTACACGACCAGTGATCGAGTCGCGGCGAATGGAACCCCCTATCGTGAATGGTAATGAAGGTGTTTGGACCAATGGGCCGAAAAGGCTACACATTACTCGAACTCATGGTCGTCGTGGCGATCGTCGGGATCCTGGTATCATTGGCCATTCCCAATTTCCAACATTCGGCTTTGAAAGCCAAGGAAGCGGCTCTTAAGCAAAACCTCTTTACGATGCGTACGGTACTTGATCAATATTATGCCGACCGTGGCGATTATCCCGATACCTTGGAATCCTTAGTGGAAAGCAAATACCTGCGGGCCATTCCCGTCGATCCCTTTACTAAATCTTCAACCACATGGACAGAAATTTATGAGGAGCAGGAGGAAGGCGATGACTCTCCTGCCGGGGTGTATGATATTAAAAGTGGGAGCGACGGCGTCGCTGGCGACGGGACTCCCTACAAAGATTGGTAGGACATTCATGAAACGTCTTTATCTTCAACACATGATTTTAAGCGGCACCCTCGTTTTGGCATTGGGTGCCTGTGGCCATAAACCCACCAAAGCCATGACGGAGGATAGGCCATTTTCGGCAACCGAACCGCCGCCTCAGCACATGATCCTCCTTCAAGAAGCCCGGGCGGAATCGGAGAATTTACGAGGAGAATTGTCCAGCCTCAAAATTCAAATGGCAAAACACATGGGCGAACTGCAAACTTTACGCGAGCAATCCCAATCGGTCCACCAGCGCGAACAAGAACAAGGACAAGAGTTGCAAAATATCCGCAGCCAACTGTTGTCCTTTCAAGCTGAACGCGATCAATTACGAAAGCACAATATGGAACTCCAAGGACAGGTTTCAAGCCTCCCTGACACATCTCAATTGGTCTCGGATCTTCAAGCGCTACGCGGTTCCTTCCAACAGATCATGAGCAGCATGAAATCGTTAGCATCGGATATGACCCTTATTAAGCAAGAAATGAACATTTCCACCAGTAAGGCCAAACCCCAACAAGCGAAAATTTCCAATAATCTTCCAAAGATCGCCACCACAGACAAACTTACTCCCGATGCCAAGGGGAGGATTGTCATCCAAGAAGGGGATACCCTATGGAAGTTATCTCGGCTCTATCAAGTACCCGTTGAACAATTACGGGAATGGAACCACATTACCTCGGATCTGATTCGCACTGGTCTTCGCTTACAGGTTGCTGAACCGATGCAAACGGTTGGCGCGCAACCTGATCAGGATGAGGCCGCCACTCAGACCGCAGTTGTTCCGGAACCGAAACACGACAGCGAAGGGAGTTCGGTGCATGTCATCCAGCAACAAACGATCGATACTCACGACAACACCGAGACCAGTCCAACACATATTCTTTCAATCGCTCGACCTCAATCAGATTCCCCCGAGTCACCCTAGTGCCAATCTTTCATTACAGGGCAGCTCGTCCGGATGGGACAATCGTCGAGACAGATACAGAAGGAGAAAACCCTCGTGCCTTGCGGTCGAAGCTAGAAGCCCAGGGACTACTCATTCTCGATCTCAGCGGATCAGGAACGAAGCCGGATTTCTCGCTAGGCTCTCGTCAGCGCCCATTACCGCCCAGAGATTTTCTGGTGTTCAATCAGGAATTTTTGGCATTAGTCAAAGCAGGGTTACCCATGTTGCGATGTTTAGACCTTCTCACTGATCGTCTAGCACAGGGCGGGTTTCAACAAGCCTTGCGGGGGATTCGCGAAAGCATTCGCGGCGGATCAGCGATTTCTGAAGCCATGGCCATGCATCCAACATACTTCCCCGAGCTGTATCAAGCCTCACTTCGAGCGGGCGAACAGGCCGGGAATTTACCGGAAGTACTCAAGCGCTATATTGACTATTTAAAAATGCTCATTGGGGTACGGGAAAAGGTGGTTAAGGCGACCATCTATCCCTTATTCCTTCTTGGATTTGGATTGTTGGTCACCTTCGGGCTCTTATTCTTCGTCCTCCCATCCTTTGCCGAGGTTTACCAGGAAAGCCGAGTCGAATTACCTTGGGCGACCCAATTATTATTACAGATCACACATTCCGCCACCCAATGGATGGTAGGCCTCGTCGTCATTCTCGTGATCGGTGGAGCCTGGCTGTATTGGTGGAAGAAAACACCTCAAGGGCAATGGCGCATTGATTGGTTTTTTCTTCATGCGCCGGTTCTCGGACCATTATTTCTCAAGAATCAAGTCATCCGCCTGACACGAACCCTTTCCACAATATTGGGTGGAGGGATTCCTTTACTCTCTGCGCTTCAGGTCACCGCCCAATCGATGCCCAATAAGGTCTTTGCCAAAGCCTTGAAGTCGGTCATAGAACATGTGCGAGAAGGAACCAGTCTTTCCGTCGCGCTTAAAAAAGAAAAATTTCTTCCAAATTTGACTCTTGAAATGATTGAAGTGGGAGAAACGACCGGCGCCTTAGAAACCATGCTTTTTGAGGTCGCCGAGTTTCATGAAGGGGAACTGGATTTCGAATTATCTCGCATGATGACCTGGATCGAACCCATTTTTATCATTCTCATTGGAGTAATTTTAGGGGGAGTCGTCATTGCCTTATACCTCCCGATATTCCAAATGGCCGGAGCCGTCTAACAAGGAAGCCGAACGGTAAACCATGACCACACCAGTCAAACGCATGCCTTTTGAGGAGATCTTGGTGAAAAAAGGTCTGATCTTGGATCGGGAGAAGGACACGCTCCTGGAACAATCCAAATCCTCTAACCAATCGATTGCGACTATATTATTAGAACGCGGGACGTTGACGGAAGAAAAGGTAGGCCAGATTTTAGCTGATCAGTATGGCTTATCCTGGAATAGTTTAGAAGAATTCCGAGTCCCCTCGGCTCTGATGGAATCCATTCCCGTCGAACTCATGCACCGGTATGAATTTGTTCCCATGGAACAAGAGGACGATGTTCTCACCATTGCCATCGCCAAACCACATGACCTGCGCATGATCGATGAGCTAGAACATCAGTTAGGCTTGGAATTACGGTTAGTCGTCTCCTCCAAATCCGCCATCCTCGATGCTTTAAGTAACAGTGAGGGCAACAGCCAGGTTCTGACGCGTATCAAAGCGGAATTGGATCCTGTGCTCATCAAAGAAGATGACAAAGGAGAAGATGTCCTCTCGGTCGAGCGCATCACCCAGGACTTGAGTCCCGTCGTCAAACTGGTCAACACGATCATTTTAACCGCGTTACAAAAACACGCGAGCGATATCCATCTGGAACCGACAGATCGCTCCGTGGAAGTCAAATTTCGGATTGACGGAGTGTTGTATTTGGCGATGGAACCATTCGATACGGGGATTCATCCTTCGTTAATTTCCCGTCTCAAAATTATGTCTGAGTTGGATATCGCAGAACGACGTACCCCACAGGATGGTCGCTTCAAATTGCTCCTGAATAACCGTACCATTGATTTTCGTGTCTCCATCCTCCCAAGTGTCTATGGAGAATCGGTGGTCATCAGAATCTTGGATAAACAACACGTATCCGCCGGAGTCCAAGGGCTCCGCTTGGAAGCTCTGGGGTATACCGGGGAAGACCTCCTCCGTTTTCGACGAGCGATTACACGGCCTTATGGCATGGTTCTCGTCACGGGTCCAACAGGAAGCGGAAAGACCACAACACTCTATGCCGCCCTTAATGAAGTACATACCGACGAGGATAAAATTATTACGATTGAAGATCCCGTTGAATATCAACTGAAAGGGATTGTGCAAATTCCCGTGAATGAGAAAAAGGGCCTGACCTTTGCTCGCGGCCTTCGCTCCATTCTACGCCATGATCCGGACAAAATTATGGTGGGAGAAATTCGAGATCTCGAAACCGCCCAAATTGCCATTCAATCAGCGCTAACAGGCCATTTGGTCTTTACGACCGTCCATGCCAATAATGCTTTTGATGTGATTAGCCGATTTGTCAATATGGGTATTGAATCCTACAATTTCGTGGCGTCCTTGAGCTGCATTCTGG
>CALOBY010000003.1:0-527558 GCA_942491685.1 uncultured Nitrospirota bacterium
ACACCACAACCAGTTGAGCCGACGACGCCACCGACCACCCCACCACCTACACCAGGTGATCAAGAAGCATGTGTACTTGGACTCTTGGTAGAATGCTTTGCTAGTGACGGCAGAACCTGTGAAGAAGCGTTTCCGCTAACAGCTTCGGTTGACGAGTCGTCCAACTAGCATGTCAATGAAGTACCTTGGCGGCGATTGTTCCCAGTCTATCAATATGCAGTCTGGTTTTGCGTGTGAAGATCAATCAGGTGGGCCGGGAACGAGCAGTCCAGTGTACATTGAGGCTACGGATGCGCGAGGCACGAACCTTTTTCAGGGAAATGTTGAAATTGGAGGTGTGTTCGAAATGACGAACAACGGAGACAGGCTCAATGCTGTGGCCATCATCAATATCTATGATAACGAAACTTCTCGGATGCTGCTGCAGACTGTCAATTTCGATACTAGTGGTTCAACTTTCCTCTCTTTGAATGAGATATTTGGAAGCAATCACGTCGTGGGATGGTTCAACGATCAAGGAGTGGTCGACCTATTACACCTCGAATTCTCGATATTAACTACACAATCAGCAATGAAGGACAGGTGGATGCGATTGTGCAGGGTTTTGTTTCAAACTTTACCGAAAGAGACTTCTTCTTTTCGCAAGAGGTACCCTTCATTAGCACCATCTCCATCTGGCGAAAGTCTTCCGCCAATCACCATCAACCTGTCAGATGTTCGTTTGGATATGGGAAGGGCTGTCCTTCTGGATTGAAACTGAAGTTTTTTGCATTGAATGATGTGGGCTCGCAGTGTACAGTAACTGACGAAACACAAGTCCCATTCGGGTATGTCCAGCCTGAGCAAGGACTGCCTTTCCCGCCATAAGTCACACGGCTCCGGTATTTGTATCGAGTAGTAGTAACATAAGTGTTGTATCTTTCTAATACGTAGTTTTAGTCTGAGAGAGCAAGCGAATCTATTAGCCCCTGGTCCCTAGCTAGAGATTTGTTAGACTCGATTCGGACGGCCGGTACCTGGTCCCTAGCTATGAGAGATTTGTTAGACTCGATTCGGACAGGTCGTAGGACCGTGCGTAGGGTACTGTAAGTGAGCAGTGTAGGCGAGGCGCCACGTGCCACGCCGTCTTGCTGTCACGCCAAGTCCCTCCGACGTCTTCTTTTTTTTGACGCGCGATGACGCGACCATGACAGCGGCCATTCGAGTGGTTACGTTTGGCGACGGCTGCTTGAATCCACTTGGATCTCACACCAGACACCGCTTGTGCGAGGATTTGCAGGCTGCAGAAAGCGATGACAGTGTTTCAAGCGTCATTTTGATGGGCGCGGGCAAGAATTTCAGTGCGGCGCCGATCTCACGGAATTCGATAGTCGGGGATCTTCCAATACGGCGGTTTCGTTGGTGGATGTTGTCAATTACGTAGAAGCCTTTAAGAAACCCATTGTCGCAGCTATTCAGGGCGTGGCTTTGGGAGGTGGTTGCGAGCTGGCCTTGGCATGTCATTATCGTGTCGCTTTCCGCGAGCGCCAAAATTGGTCTGCCAGAAGTGACTGTTGGCGTCATTCCTGGAGCAGGAGGAACGCAACGTTTACCACGGTTGATTGGTGTAGAAAAGGCGCTGAAGATGATCTTGACGGGAAAGCCCTTTTCGGCTACCCAAGCCTTTGAGCTGGGACTAATCGATGCCGTCCCCGCGAAGGACCAATCGTTGTAAAAGTGTGCAGTAAAATGGGCAGACTGGGCTGTACTCGTGCCATTGAACGACCGTCGTTTATCACGTGTACCTCTTAAAGAAAGTTCTTCTCAAGTACAAGCAATATGAAAAGCAGCAGCGACAAAGCTGCCTCCTCGTGAACGCGGCGGGGAATCAGTTCATTGTGCTTGAAGCAGTCGAGACGTGTGCCGGTCCCAATGGAATGCAACGAGAAGGAGAACTCTTTTCCTTAAGATCTATCCAAAGGAAAGGCCAACGACATGCCGGGCACGTTGATGAAGGATTCATGGCACAATCCAAGCTACTAGTATGTATCCATGTACTATTCAATTCTTATTCCGTCATATCGATGACCACTGCTGAATGGACAGAGTCTTCATTGCCTGTTCCATCGCCCTTTTCACCCGAACCGATAGAAGTTATTGCGTTTGGACAAGTTTCCTGTTTACCCGCCTTCGCATCATCATCATCCTTCTGACTTGCAGTCGCTGGTGTATTATCCCTGTGGCTCCCTGCGTTTCCACCCGCACTGTCAACGCTGGTCTGTATCTTTTCATATTCCACGGGCACACTGTAATTGTCCATTTCCACGATGAAGTAAGCGCCGACCGCCGCGAAGACAAAGCTCCATGGATTGGTATCAGACGCCAGCCGAACGGGAAGAGTGAACATGACAAGCTGAACACCAACATTGTTGATTCCCAAGTCCAACAAAAAATGAAGCCACACAAGCCACAAGCTTTCCGGTTGATAAGGAGGGAAATATTTTTCGATTTCAAACGTGCTGAGGTAAAAGCTGTAGACGCCTTTGGGTCCGTCTTGTAATGAATGTCGAGCTCGACCGCACGAAACATTGCCGCCCAAAAGACCACAGAGTACAACATACTGTCAAAGACACTGTTTCCAACAAAGTACGCAACCTGTATGAAAATACCCACAACAAAGAAAGCGTAACTTCTTGCATCTGAAACATCAATACCGTCCAGGCCCACGGTAGTAATGGACCACATGTAGAAGACCAACAAAGTGATTTGAGCCGATCCCAGCAGAAGCACACAAAGGAACCTTCGATCAATGTCTTGATAAACATTGTAAGCCTGTAGCTTGCTTTCGTCCCTGAAGTCTACAAAGGCCTTGAGGCAGTGACCTTCAGTGGCTTGAAGCTTTGAAAGCCTTCTGATGAAAACTAGCGTTGCAACAAAGCCAAACCCGAAGATCAGGCATGTAAAAACAAGGATGGCAGTTGGAAAGGAAACTTGGACCCCGAACAGGAACGTAAAAAGACTCGCTGTCCAGCAAATGCAAGAAGATTCCGTTTTTGGGCCGCCCGTGTAGCGATCGAGACGTTCCCGAGCATTGTCCGAAAGAACGGAACGACCCAAGTACCGGACGAGTGATATAAGGGAAAGAACATCGCCCAAAGTACAATGGCGATACCTGTATGATCTCTTCCCATATTCAAAAACATAAAGTCGGTGTTTTTGCCGGAGCGCTTCATGCCCCACTGCTCGGGAACAAACCGCAGGGCTTCCTGTTCCGCATCCTGCATTTCATCACTCAGGCTAAAGGGTTCCATCTCGGTGGCCCGCGCCGGGTGTTCCTTGCGCAGCGGATGGCCAACCCAGTTGGGCGGCATAATCAGTGGGTAGAGATTGGGGTGCCCATCAAAGCCGATGCCAAACATGTCGTGGCATTCACGCTCGTACCAGTTGGCGTTTTCCCAAAGGCTACAAATACTGTCGATACTGGGCGTATTGCCCAGCAGTGCCACTATGATGCGGATAAAGGCGTTTCGCTGTAAGGACAACAGCTGGAAGACCATACTGAAGTCGCTGGCGGGTTGACCTTCGCGATGCGCGCGAACCCGTTCGTCGATCGCCGTCAGATCGTAGAGCATTGCAAATCCGGCGCTTAGATCGTGTTTGCAAACTTTCAGGAGTTCTTTCAGATGGGCTTTGTCGACCCAGAGACTGGGCATGCCATCGGCGGTTGGTTGCACCAGCAGGTCGTGGGGAAATAGCTGTTGAATCTCGGCAATTATGCCGTCGGCCTTTACTGTCGATCCCAACTGCACAGCGACCGACATAGCTTAGACCCCATCCGGAGAAGCGAGGTTAACCGCTTTTATGCGTTCCGGCGTACGCAGATCTCTTTGCGCCGGCATATCCGGTTTGTCGACCGTGCCATCGGGATTGATCATCCAGCTAAGCGGACGATTCTCGTGACGAATGGCGTCTTGAAGCAGTAGCAATCCCTGCAGTAAAGCCTCGGGGCGAGGTGGGCATCCGGGCACATAAACATCGACGGGCAGAAATTTGTCGACACCCTGCACGACACTATAAATATCGTAGAGACCACCTGAGTTGGCACAGGATCCCATGGAAATAACCCACTTGGGTTCGAGCAATTGCTCGTAGAGTCGCTGCACAACCGGCGCCATTTTCCGGAATACCGTTCCGGAAATAACCATCAGATCGGCTTGGCGGGGTGTAGCGCGAATAACCTCTGCACCGAAACGACCGAGGTCGTGGCGTGAGGTGAAGGCGGTAGCCATCTCCACATAACAGCAGGAAAGACCGAAATTGAAGGGCCAGAGTGAATTGCTTTGGCCCCAAGCGACCATATCACTCAACTTCCCCATGACGAGGTTCTTCTCGACAGACTTATCGAAGCTGTCCCCTTTGGCAAAGTCGCCCCTCGCTGGGGCGCCGTCTGCCGGGACCAGTTCTATTCCGGGATGATTCATCTTCAATTCAGGCATTTCAAATCCCTTGACCAAGGTTGTTGGCCAATAAAGTTATTTCATGGATTTTTAATTACTGCTTTTGTCTATAAATACAATCTCGATAAATACGTCTTTTAGTTACCGTGGTTCAATTTTTTGCAAATCAAGCTTCTGACGCTCGGTGCGCTAATCTAGTGCTCCCAATCGCCACAGATACACCAGCGCGGCAAGAAGAATAACTATGAATACCAAGGCCTCGGCGAATCCCAGCCAGCCAGCTTCCTCGACAGCGATCGCCCAGGCAAAGAGGAACACCGCCTCGAGATCGAAGATGACAAAGAAAATAGCAAAGAGATAGAAAGGAATCGGGACGCGGAAATGGGTAGAGCCGACGGGGAGAATGCCACACTCGTATGGCTCATTTACTGCTCGAGATTGTCGGCGCCCGCCCAGAAAATAGGGGATCAACAACATAAGGACCACCAGACCGACGACCAGTACCAGGTACAAAATCATCGGCCAGAGATCGGTGATCAGCTGTTCGCCGTACGTCATAAACTCCCCAAGTTTATTTCCAATAAATGGAAGTCTTACTATTTTTTCTTGTCGCTCTATGTGCCCCAGTTATTTTCTGGGCTTGTCGACAGGAAACGAAGATAAATCTATTCGGTCGCCGACGAGAATACAGCCAAGTTCACAATTCATGCTACTGGAAGAACTAATTTTGGGTGATTAAATTTGTACCTCAGGTCGGATTTTTTGTGCGCACAATTTTTTATTGTGCAAAACGAAGCTTGACGAAATCAACAAGAGAGTTAATTCTAGAGGTGCACTTTCTTTTTGAAGTTGGCCACGTTGGAATCCTCTGGTAGAAAAAACAAGAAGGCTCATCGTCTGCAAATAAACTTGAATCTGCCAGTATCAATCAAAAATTTACAGGGGCTCTGTTCATGCTGCAAACCATTCAAATGAAAGATTTTATGTCCAAAGATCCAGTCATACTGAGCGCTGAAACACCGCTTTATGACGCCGTTCACATCATGCTGGAAAATAAAATTACCGGGGCAACAGTGCTCGATGAGGACAAGCACGTCGTCGGAGTGATATCCGAAGTTGACTTGTTAAGAGCTCTGGAACAGATCAGTTATTACAACGAAGGTGACGGCAAAGTAGGCGACTTTATGACCACTAATTTCCGGTCCATCGAAGGCAACATGAGCATATTTGATGCCGCTCTAAAACTCCGAGAATATAGAATCCGTCGATTGCCGGTTGTCGAAAATGGTGTATTTGTCGGCCAGATCAGCTGTCGCAGTATTTTGCAGGCCATGAAAGATTCCATGTGCGCACGACGACAGCGAAGACGATATACACGAATAAAACCCCAAAACCCGAGCCGACCATCTGGAGATGGCTGGACTTTTATGGGCGCTGAATGCTCTCCAGATTGACGGAACACCAACATGGTCGCCGGGTTTTACATAAGCTCCAACAACAAAGATATGGATATCGCAGCGATCCATGCATTTATTTCCAATTCCTATTGGGCCAAAGGCATTCCGCTTGAAACCCTGACACGAAGCATCAGGAATTCACTCTGTTTTGGTGTTTTTACCGACGCCGGTGCGCAGGTAGGATTCGCCCGTGTAGTGACCGATTCTGCCACCTTTGGTTATATCTGCGATGTCTATCTACTGGAAGACTTTCGTGGCAGAGGGTTGTCCAGATGGCTGATGGAAGCGCTGGTTGCCCACCCCGATTTACAGGGCTTGCGCCGTATTAATCTAGCGACTGTGGACGCTCATGGTTTATATGCCAAATTCGGCTTCCATACCGTCGCCCATCCAGAGCGATTTATGGAAGTCTGGAAGCCTGATATTTATACGGATTCCGGAAATGTTCCAACCCAATAAGAAAAATTTGGGGGTCAAAGATCTTTGATTCTGGCGCTGTCGAATATTTCACAAATCTGCTCGGCGCCATCCAGAATTCTGGGGCTGTGGCGGTGCATAAAGTCGGCATTTACCGGATAGAGATTATCCTTTTGCACTGCTGCCAGGCTTGGCCATTTTTTCCATTCGTCCAACCATAGCGGATGGGTTTCACTGTTTGTTGAACCTAGAATTACCTCGGGGTATAAACCCAGAATCGACTCGATCGAAACTCGTGGCACCAGTGGAACGGCATCGGAAAAAACGTTCAGCCCCCCACACAACAGCAAGACGTCGGAAACCAGATGTTTGCCGTTGAGCGTCATCAGTGGCGCTTCACCCAGTTGATAAAAGACACTGACTTTTTGCCGCTGAGAGTATTTTGATCTGAGTAGATTCAAACGCCGGGTGAATAAGTCAGCCTGTTCGATGCCTTGCTCAGTATGGCCGGACAAGTCACCGACAACCCGCAAACTTTCCGCAACATCATCCAGTGTTTCTGGTTCGTAACTGAATACCTGCAATCCCAGTTCACGCAAACGTTTGATGCTCTCTTCACCGTTGCCGGATTGCCAGGCAATCACCAAGCTGGGACGCAGGGCCAACACCTGTTCGTAGTTGATACGATTGGCGTTGCCTATGGTTTGAATAAACTGGCTGGCCGCTTCCGGAAAATCGCTGTATTCCACCACCCCGACAATCTCGGCACCCGCACCCACCGCAAACAAAATCTCGGTGATATGTCGGGGGACAGATCGATACCCTGCACCTATCCGGTCGAAATAACCAGCAGCCGGTAAAATAGCAGGAAAGAATTGATTTCACGAGGACCGACCCACTTCATTGGCCCTGTCGCAATTGGTCAGCGCGACAGGAATCGGCGTCCGCCTTGGATCAAAATATGGAATTTGGTTTGCAATTGAAAATAATACTAACTCCAGCATTCCTGGTAGAATTCACTTGTCGGCGCTTTCACCAAGCGATCATTGACCGCACCTGGAGCACGGCCACACGATCATAATAGACAAGGCTAAATTAATATCAGCAGCAATTATAAGCACTGCGTGAATGGCCAGTCCACGCACCAGATCTACCAGCATCTGTTGGTGAGATAGATTCAATATTGACTATGGTCTGTTCCATTCTAGTATATGAGACATCATTGCATGACTATGTTACATTTGCAGTCGAATTGCTATTATTAATGCTTGATAATTATAGATATATCATTGAATATCCATTCGAGTCCAATATCATTAATATTCTAGACGATTAATGCTATTCCATTTCAATGATAATTATTCCACACTGGCATACCATTTGAATAATTACATACGATTCCATTCGATGCATATCATTAATTTTCATTCGATGTTTCGATTCCATTCGAGTATGAATACAGTAATTCGTTTCCATTGGCGTTGGCAATTATGTTCATAAATAGTTGAATATCCATATCATTGATACTGGATTAACTGTCCTTTGATTCGATCCCACCAGATGTTTTGTAGATCTGTGCGGATCATTGAGATGATTGCATCTATAACATTCGTGCGATCGATTTGTCCCTATTGTCGGATCCCGATCGACATTCAACCCGAGCAATGCCGCGAATCAGGCATTGATTATACATCCGTAAAGCATCACACCTTTTTCGAAGGGAAAGGATGCAATGAGTGCCATGGATTGGGCTTTCGAGGACGAAAAGCCATTACAGAATTCTTAGACATGACCGATTCCATTAAAGAAATGATTTTAGCAGGGAAATCATCATCTGAAATTCGGATATTGGCCATGGCCCAAGGCATGACTTCTTTACGCCAAGCGGCATTAGAAAAAGTGTATCGAGGAGAAACCACACTCAAGGAAATTAATCGCGTAACCCCTGTCGAAGAATTGGCATGAACCTCTTCCCCATTCATCAACCCAATTTGGCCCTATCCATTTCCGGGGATGCCCTGCATCTCGTGGAAACCAAAAAGTCGTGGCGGGCCACCACACTCAAAAGGGTCAAGGAAGTAAGGCTCCCACCTGACGCGCTTCATCTCTCTTCAGCCAAACCAAATATTCAGAAAATGGACGTGTTTATTACCCAGCTACGCACTCTCACGGAATCCATTAAAAAACCAACCTCTATTGCTCTGAGCCTCCCCGATCTTTGTGCCCGTACTTGCGTCTTTGATTTCGCCACCTTTCCCACAAAAAAATCTGAGCAACTCGCCCTCTTGAATTGGCGTTTTCAACAAGACTTAAAATTGGATACCACGCAATCGCGGTTAGATTATGGAGTCTATCTGCCTGCTACGCTTAAAGAGGCCTCAAAAGAACAAGCCGATCCGGAACACGTGCGGATCCTTGGAACGGCGATTCGCAATGAAGTGATCGAACAATATGAACGCGCCTGTCTTGACCTCAACCTCATGCCGGTTTCCGTCAGCATTGCCGGTTTGGACATTGTTGATCTGTATCAACCCACGATCAAAGAAATTTTAGAGGCGGAGGACCGACGCACGGCAAGCAAATCTTCTGAAATCATGTTCCTCTTCCTTAGTCATTGGGGGTTTACTTTCTTCGCCTTTCACGAAGGATCCCCACGCTTTATCCGTACAAAAGCCATTACGATTCGATCGAATGAATACCGTGAGCGAGAAGAGGCGTCTTCAGGTACACTCAATCATGAAAATGGGAGCGCCTCACGTGTCCCCACGCTACCGACTCTGATTAATGCCGAGGGCCCTCCCACAGGTGAAAGCGCGGCCCACCCGTACCCGTTCTATACCGCCATTAAAGTCGAAAAAGAAATCTTAGCTACCCTCCAATATTACCTGGAAACTTTTTCCAATCATGAAGAGGAGCCATCTCTGGCCAACCTTTTTGTCGTGAGCGACCTTGAACACGGCCAGAAGCTGCTCCCGACACCTGCGCAGTTTCAACAAACAGCCAAAGTAAGTAGCTTGAGCATCGCGGACATCCAGATCACGAAGCTCTCCTCCAGTACCCATTTCTATAGACGAGGAACTGCCCTCCAGGATTCGAACCTGTGGTCCGCCCTCCCCGGTTATGCCAGCTTGAGGGTTGCATAATGATCCCCCGCGTTCAGATTCGCCTCTCCGCACCAGGCATCAAACATCTCACGCTCGTGCAGTTTGGCTTGAAATTCATTGCGGGTGCCGGGATTGGCCTTACACTTTCGTTTCTTTGGATCGGCACGACACTACATGAAAAAATTGATGCTCTTGAGATTCAAACCAAAACAATTATTGATGGGACTAACCAGATCGTCTTGCAGGCTAAAACCAAAGACTTGGATATTTCTTCTCAGGCAATCAAAAAAATTCCGAAACAAATTGCCTTCATCAAACAAGTACGTGAACGTGTCGGGTTTTCCTGGACACAATTATTAACCGATCTGGAATCAGCTGTACCTGGAAACCTTACCATGAGTACGGTGTCGCTTGAAGAAAAAACCAATACCATCCTGCTCAACGGTTCAACTCCTACACTTCAAGACCTCAACCAATTGATTCATCAACTCGAAAAGCACCAGGCCTTTCATGACGTCATACTGACGCAACACGGCAAGAAGAAAAATCACGAGAAGACCAGTCAAACCTTTATCGCATTTTCAATGAAAGTGTCCTATGACCCGCTCTTTCATACTCCAAAAATAATCAAATCCTAACCAAACATGAACCCTTTTCAATCATACCATCAGTCTAAGACCTCTTTGTTGATTTCTCAACATCTCATGCCGCTTTTGATTGTGGCGATATTAGCCGTCCTCTCTTCTATCGGAATGTTCGGACTGATGTTTTATCCGGCACAAGATCGATTTACTCAAGTGTCGTTAGATTTTCAGACCGCTCAGGAAACCCAAGCTCAAACACAAGCCGCTCGACACACTCAAAAGATCATCGCAAGGACATGGAACGGTCTTTCAGGATATCGAGAATTTACGGACCTTAGTATAGATATCGCTGATCTGGCCAAACGAAACCACGTCATCATTCCCGGGATGGGTTATAATTTCAAACCGCTTCAAAATAAATTGGCCGCAAAGGGGACTTTTGCGTTTGAGGCGCAAGGTGATTATGAAGCTATCAGAAAATTTATTTATGAACTGGAAAAACGATGGCCATACTTGTTTATTGAAAAACTCTCAGTTGAGAGTGCAAAAAAAATGAACGGGGTACTTTTTCGAATTACAGTATCCACATTTCTCAAAGAATTTCCTCAAGAAATCAGGAAAACGAAAGTCTCATGACCAATCAACAAAAAGGGATGATACTCATCGGATTGTTCCTGGCCTGGGGAGGCGTCACCGCGTACCAAATGTCTGATTTGTCCGAATCTGTCTCAACGGATGACCTGCAGACCAGGGTAAATGGGGGTACGCCCTTTCCCTCGGTAGCCCAACTATCATTAGAGGAATCGTTTCCCAACACACGGCAACAGGTAACCTTCTCCCAACCTCGCGATATCTTTTCTCCTCCCGAATTAAGAACCCGTGTCGCGAGGCCTGCGACCTCCAGTCCCCCACCCTCACGCCCCAGCATGACTCCGAGCGTTGCACCACCTTCCGGCCCCTCCCCAGCCGAGTTGGCTGCCCAGCGAGCACGACAACAACTTAATCAATTCCGCTTTCTCGGGTATTTAACGAAGGGGGGAGAAAGCCAAGCCTTTCTCACGAATGGACAAGCGATTTACATTGTAAAACAGGGAGAAATGCTGGATGGTCAAGTCCAAGTGCATAAAATCGACCCCGAAACCATTGTTCTTTCCACGCAAGTTTGGGAAACAGGAAATCAGGTACAAGCCACGATTCCCCTCACACCTGAAACAAGAAGCTAATCGCTCCCGTAGCTCTTCCCCATTAAGCCTGGTAAGATTTTATCGTTGATCCATGAATCTCCCCGTGAAATGAGACCGACTTATGAACATTAAGTGGGCAGCCCTCATCATCACCATTCCCACCATCTTCTTGGTGTCACCAGGATGGACGGCCATGTATCGTTGTCAGGATCAAAACGGAACCACGGTATTAACTGATAATCCGGCACAGTTAACCCATTGCGCCCAATTAGAAACCACTGCTGTCTTCCCACCCGCCAATTTGCCTCAGCCCACCAAGAAAACAGAAAATCCACAACAAAAGGATGTGCAACTGCACTCATTACAACCCCAACCATCAAGACAAGACGCTCCCCAAGAAATCGATTCGGCTATTCCACTCCAAAAAATCGGAGGATCGTTTGTCGTTCAAGTGAATCTCAACGATGAACGAACCGCCAAACTTATTGTCGATACCGGAGCCTCAATGACCGTGCTATCCACGGCGGTTGCTATTGACCTGGGCATCCTGGGAACCACTGACAATGAATTACTCACGGTGAACACCGCTGGCGGGTCCGTACAAGTCAACATGAATTATCTTGCCTCACTCCAGGTGGGAACAGCGCATGCCAAGCATGTGGCCGTCGCTATCCATGACCTCCCTGATATTCCCGAACAGATCGAAGGACTACTCGGCATGTCCTTCCTTAAGCACTTTCTCGTCACACTCGATGCCGAACATGCCCGGTTAATCCTCAGGACCAGACCCTCGTCCTAACCCCAAATCAGTCACCATCATTGCAATCAGAATTTCCCCAATACGAGCTCTGCCACCAGAGCCACGGGGCGGTTAAAAAAAGTTCGTTCAGCAAGGCCGCAGCCATTTTTATGCGCGGAGCGTATGGAGAATACGTGAGCACAGAAAAATGGCGAGAACGCCGCTGACGGCTTTTTTCAACCACCCCAGAAGAACTACCGTTGAAGAGAAAGCGGAGGGAGCGCGCCTAAATACGAGAATTCTCCGTGATCGAGCAGGGAAGAGTCTTGACGCAAATGGAAGTCATCTTCTTGGGGATTCACAAACCCAGGAGCTAAGTTTAAATCTGTCTTCCCGGCCCGTTGAGGGCCCGGAATGTGGGGGGTGCCCTGCAGGAGATAATCCCCTTGGTTATCGGATAGCGCATTAAACGCCAAAGTGGTGTGACTATCCGAGGAAAATAACAAGCCGACGGTGCTATACCCAATAATATTTCCCCGAACAGAGGCCTCAGTTTGATCATGAAAGGCTATACCGCCCCCATTGCGCACGAGCGTATTCTGAATAACTCTGGCTTTGGCTTGATCAGTCATAAGGATTGCTTCATACAGGTTGTGAGAAATCACATTATGATCAAGGGTCACATCTGAATTGCCTCCAAGGGCAACGCCATGATCATTATGGTGAATCCGATTCCCGGACAGAACCCCTGTGGAATTCGCAAATGCCACTCCCGTCGTCTCACTTTCCCCAATCAGACACTCTTCGATATGAACATCTTGCACTTGTTGGCTAAAGACCATCCCCTTCACACGAACGTGCTTCAGATGAACGCCCTGTCCATTAAAAATACCCACTCCTAATCCACCATGCTGAAACACCGTCAACCCTTGAATCGTCACATTAGTCGCCCCATAAGGCCATTTCCCAATATGTAATGAACCCACCCGCTTTTCTCCGGTAATGAAGACCTGGTCCATCCCCTCACCGATAATCATCAAACCATCTTTACTGTGAACCGTCACATCCTCTGGATACGTCCCCGTCTTAATCAAAATCGTATCACCAGAGGTCGACTGATCAATCGCCTCTTGGATGGACGTAAAGTGCCCGGACCCATCCAATGCGACCTGCCACACGGTAGAATCTGCTGATTTAGGCTCAATTGGGGCCGGAGAATTCGCGATACCTCTCTCTGGAAGGTAAAGAAGTCCCCCCACAAATAAACAAATGACACACCCGATCGTTGGGATACAATTTCGAAAAATTTTCATACGTTCAATTCTAACAAGAGGGCATTCAGGTTGACAAAGAAACCACTGTTCCATGGAAGGGTTACTCACATACCTGATGATATTCTGCAGGGTCAAGCAGAGGTAAAATATTTACGCTTGATTGTTGCCTATCATTCTCTATGGTATCGTCTCCGCCATGGTCATCGTAGGATTAACAGGGGGACTGGGGGCGGGCAAGACAACCATTGCCGGCCTCTTCCAGGAATGCGGGGCCACGATTATTGACGCCGATCAATTGGCTAGGGATGTTGTGCAACCTGGAAAACCAGCCTGGAGGGACATCAAAAGACTCTTTGGTTCAGAGGTTCTCCACTCAAATCACACACTCAATCGTCAAGCCCTAGCCCAGGTGGTCTTTAAAAACCCTGCCAAGCTGAAAATTCTCCAAAAGATCATTCATCCTCGGGTGGCACGAGAGCAGGCAAGACTGACGAAAGCCATCAGCGCCGCCAATCCTCAGGCGGTGATTATTTATGATGCCGCTCTACTCATTGAAGCTGGAGCTCATCGGCGCATGAATCATGTCATCGTGGTAAAGGCAGACCGGGCCACGCAAATTTCCCGAGTCTGTCGCCGTGATGGTCTCACCAAAACTGCTGCCCTCCGCCGCATAAGGCATCAAATGCCCCTCCGAGAAAAGCTCCCCTACGCCGACACCGTCCTCGATGGGACCTGGCCCCGACACAGGTTGCGCCGGGCGGTGAAATCATTGTATAGAAGCTATCAATCCGATAGCTCGCCAGTGAAGTCTCGCGTAATTTCTCACTTGATTTGACGTCAATCACAGTTATCTTCTTTAAAAACATGACAAGGTAAAGGAGCCTGACGATGGTACATGATGTGGTAATTCTTGGGTCCGGCCCGGCCGGACTGACGGCGGCAGTCTATACCGCGCGAGCCAATCTTTCCCCGTTGTTAATAGACGGTTCGCAACCGGGCGGACAGCTCACCTTGACCACCGACGTGGAAAACTTCCCTGGCTTTCCCAAAGGCATCATGGGGCCCCAGCTCATTCAAGACATGCGCACCCAGGCCGAACGATTCGGGACGCAATTTCGACAGGGCCATGTATCCCAAGTAGACCTGGAGTCCCGCCCCTTTCGTCTTACGGTCGATGGCGAAGACACCGTTGAAACCCGCACGCTCATTATTTGCACTGGGGCGTCCGCAAATTTGCTCGGCCTCCCTTCTGAAAGCCGGTTAATGGGACACGGCGTCTCAACCTGCGCCACCTGTGACGGGTTCTTTTTCCGTGGAAAGAACATTGCGGTCATTGGCGGGGGAGATAGCGCCGTCGAGGAGGCTACCTTTCTCACAAAATTTGCCTCCAAAGTGACACTCGTCCATCGGCGCGATAAATTACGAGCCTCAAAGATCATGCAAGACCGCGCGATGAATAATGAGAAAATCGCTTTCCAATGGAATAGTACTTTGGAAGAAGTCCTGGGAGATGATGTGGTCACCGGCATCCGGCTTCGCAATATCCAAACCAATCAGACAGAAGAAATCGCGTTGTCCGGTGTCTTCGTCGCTATTGGCCACACGCCCAACACCAGTCTATTCAAAGGCAAAATCGATATGGACGCGGCAGGGTATATTCGGACTCAACCCTACCGCACAACCACCAATATTCCAGGCGTCTTTGCCGCTGGGGATGTGCAAGACTCCAATTATCGGCAGGCCATTACTGCCGCCGGATCGGGGTGCATGGCCGCTATCGATGCCGAACGATACTTAGAAGCCGCACACTAATGTTCCATGTGTTGGTGCATTATCATGAACTAGCGCTCAAAGGACGCAACCGCAAACATTTTGAGTATCGGTTGGTTCATCATCTCCGGCGCGCCCTCAAACGTCTAGCGCATGTCCACGTGGAAGCGTTACAAGGAAGAATCCGGGTGAGCTTTGAGGAGGAAGCCGCCTGGCCCAGACTGAAAGAACAAATTTACCGGATTTTTGGCATCGTCAACTTTTCATTAACCCGGTCGGTCGCCCTCCCCTACGACAATCCCGACATCTCGGCGCTGAAGACAGCCATTCTCGCGGATCTTCCCGCGCATCCCTATGCCACGTTTAGAGTCAGTGCGAAACGAGCCGACAAACGGTTTCCCAAAACCTCGATGGAAGTGGAGCAGGAGATTGGCGCGGCGGTGGTGGCTCAAACCGGGAAAAAGGTACAACTCAAAAATCCCGATCTCGAGATTGCCGTGGAACTCGTCCCGCCACACGCCTATTACGCTTGCCATCGGGAAGCCGGACCTGGAGGACTCCCGACCGGAACAGGAGGGAAAATTGTTTCGTTGATTTCAGGGGGGATTGATTCCCCCGTGGCAACCTATCGGATGCTGAAACGCGGCTGCAAAGCCGTCTTCGTTCATTTTCATGGTCGGCCGTACTTATCAAGAGTTTCCGAAGAAAAAGTGCAAGATATCGTGAAACTCTTGACCGGCTATCAATTACATTCTCGCTTACACCTCGTGCCGTTTGGAGACATTCAAAGCCAAATCGTCGTCAAATCCCCCCCACCCGTTCGCGTCGTACTTTATCGAAGACTCATGCTACGGATTGCCGCACAGATTGCAGAACGAGAAGGCGCGTGGGGCCTCGTCACTGGCGATAGTCTCGGACAGGTCGCCTCGCAAACCCCGGAAAATATTGCCGTGATCAATCAAGCCACAACGCTGCCCATCCTCCGCCCCCTGATAGGTATGGATAAACTCGAAATTACTCAACAAGCCCAAGCCATCGGCTCATTTGAAACGTCTATTGAACCCGATCAGGACTGTTGCACCCTGTTTGTGCCCAAACACCCGCGGACTCGCTGCGACCTGCCCAGCATTCTCCGGGTAGAAGAGGAGTTAGATATCCCCGCCCTGATTGAACAAGGCCTACAAGGCACCGAACTAATGGAATTCACCCATTAACCAAAGGAGGACCTATGGAGTGGAGAGCCAGTCATATTTTGGTAAAAGAAAAAGGGTTGGCGGACGACCTGCGGAAACGCCTCAAGAGCGGAGCCAAATTTGGAGAATTGGCCAAGGAATTTTCAACCTGTCCCAGCAAATCCAAGAGTGGCGATCTCGGCTGGTTCGGCCCAGGAAAAATGGTCAAAGCCTTTGAAGATGCAGTGAAGAAAATGGGGCATGGCAGCCTCAGTAACGTCGTCAAAACCCAATTTGGCTACCACATCATCAAAAAAACCGGGCAAAAAGAATAATCCGCCTTCTAGGAATAGAAGCCTATATCCTCAACACCATTTCTGATGAACCATGAAAAAGCTCTATGTGTCGCAGAGTCTGATCGATGTGGAATCCAGGAAAGACCTTCTCGATCAAGCGGATATCCCGTGCACAATCAAAAATCAACGCTCAGCCATGTTGGGCGGCGAAGTTCCTTTTGTGGAGGTTTTTCCGGAGCTGTGGGTCTTACACGATACAGACTGGGATAAGGCCGCTGCATTATTACACGACTGGGAAAAAGCGCAACCCGTTGAAACTACATCCTGGACGTGTGTTTGTTGCGGAGAGCATCATTCAAAAGAATTCACCACGTGTTGGAAATGCCATGAAGACCGCAATTAACGCTATAGAGAACGCCCATTTAAACCCATTTTCTTTTCTCTCTACCTTGCCTCTTGCCTTGCTTGGGCTTCTTCTTCTCGTCCTTCTCCTCCCACCTTTTGGAATCCTGATAACCGGCGCTTCACTACCCGAGTCGTTCACGATTTTATCCATTCCGATGAAACCAGGGGTCTCTTCGCTTTCCTGGTCCGTTTGGGGAATAGTGGCGCTCCTCATCACCATCGCGCTTGCTCCTTTCCTGTGGCGTGTTTCCCTGTATCCAATCAGCAGGGATCATCATTCGCTCCATAGGCTTTCGCTTCCTTGGTGGGGATGGCTGGCCATTCTTTGGACAGCAACAGCATGGGTGCTCGCCTGGACTCGTTTCTCCTGGTTTGCTCCGCTTCAATCCCACACCTTTCCTCTTCTCTGGTTCGGGTATATCGTGACGCTGAATGCCCTGACTTACAAACGATCCAAGCACTGTCTGTTGTTGAATGATCCCCGATTACTTGCTTCCCTTTTTCTCTTGAGTGCGGGATTTTGGTGGGCCTTTGAATATCTCAACCAGTTTGTGCAGAACTGGCATTACGTGAATGTTCCCAACACATCCGGCCTGGAAAACGCGTTCTTTACTTCACTGGCTTTTTCCACAGTGCTACCGGCTGTGGCCAGCACCTATGCATGGCTGATGACGTTTCCCCGTCTCACCGCGCCATTCGACAACTGGCAACCAATCCCCTGGATTACCCATCATAACACCGGCTGGATCGCGTTGAGTGCAGGTACCATAGGACTGGGCGTGATAGGCATATGGCCAACCCTTCTTTTCCCTCTGGTCTGGCTTTCCCCGTTAACGCTTCTCCTGGCCATTCAACTTTTTCAAAAGAAACAAACCTGTTTTCACTATTTAGAAAAAGGGGATTGGTGTCCCGTCCTGCTGTCGGCTCTTGCCGCACTCGTCTGTGGGTTTTGGTGGGAACTCTGGAATGCCTTTAGCCTGGTTCATTGGGAATACACCATTCCCTATGTCCAGGCATTGAAGATCTTTGAAATGCCGGTTGTAGGGTACGCGGGCTATCTGCCCTTCGGAATGTTATGCGTATTGGTTACAGAGGTAGGCCTGGGATATCGAACGAATCGCCTATTGAGAGTGGATTCCCAAACATGGCCAGATAATGCGCAGTGAAACTGACTCGTTTGGTCGCATCCGCAGCAGCCTCAAACTCTTCAGAAATCAGAAAAGGAATCCAGGCATTGGAATGAATCCGCACTTGAGGATACGCGGTCTTCTCGGATTCTGTCGTGAGAAGCGTGTAGGGAGCCCCGACTTGATCAAGCACTTCGGGGATGTGCTCCTGGCCCGGCTCAAGCTTCACATAGTAGGGCTGGCTGGACATCATGACATGCGAATACCAGAACGCGGCATTTTCTAAGCACGCAGATTGGCTCATCGCGTTGGAGCCATACCCTAAGATGACCGCTAGTACTAGAATCCCCACATATCGCCACATCTCAGCTCACCTTTTGTTTAAAAATTTCCTACGGTCAGGATGTCGGCAGTCAAGGGCTTACTCCATTCATAACGGCTAAATTTTTAGAAACTTGAGGGCCGAATAATCTGATTCAATTCTCTGCTCCCGCTCCCTTAGCTTTCATTAGCTTTACTTCCTCTCAGAAGACATTTCAATCCTTGGTCCTGACAAATTTTTGGCCAAATTCATTCTTTGTTAATTGCGAAATAGTTTAATATCCATGTTTTCTCCTCTCGAGATATCTCCCCTATGGGTATAGGGGCAATTAAATCTTTTCCGAAGACACGAACCTGTTTCTATGGGTAACTCTCCGGAAAGAGTATCCCAGTATTTCCATTCAATGCTGGCAAGATAATGAAATTACCTTCGCTTATCGAATGAATCCCACTTTAACAATTCCACAATCCGAAATCTGTTAGAAGCCGGGAATTATTACTTTCTGGAGGTAATGAGAAACAGAAAGCGAGGGCAGGCTTCTGTCCGAAAGGGTTACTTCAAGGACGAGCAAAGGCTGGTTTTTCTCTTTACCCAACCCATCTTTTCTGAGTCAGACTGAAATAGTTTCAATTATCTGAAGATCGTTTTGGGAGAGCTCAAATTGGGTGAGAACCGCGAGATCCTGTTTCATGTGTGATTCGTCGGTCGTGCCGGTGAGAGGGAGCATGCCGATTTGCAGAGCAAAGCGAAAGATAATTTGCATCGGGTTAGCCCCTACCCGTTTCGCGATATCCCATACAGCCGGATCTCGTAGGACATCTTGATTCGCCGTGAGCAGGGAAAAGCCTTGATAGATAATTCCCTGTGCCTGACAGATACTCCGTACGTCTTTGTCCCAACCCATGGACGCATAGCAACGATTTTGTACGACCATGGGCTTAATGGAAGCTTTCTCACAAAGTTCACGTAATTGATCGGCCTGAACATTGCTTATCCCGATCATCTTAGTTTTTCCAGCATGATAGAACGCTTCAATGGCACCCCACACGTCCCAATCCGCTTGGCTCAATCCCCAGCGGGAATAGGGGCCATGAAGCACATAGGAATCGAGGTAATCCGTATGGAGATGTTGTAAGGAACTTTCACACGACTGTTGTACTTGAGTAGGAAGATCCGCGGATGGATCGTACGGAATGCGATGATCCTGTCCGGCGACAGAGGTAAATTTTGTTTGAAGGAACAGCGACTCTCGCTTGATACCGGCCTCGGCTAACAATAACAGGGCTTCGCCAACCAAAGCTTCTTGATAATGGATGAGTTGGTTGGCGGTATCAATGGCGGTAAATCCTGAATGAACGGCAAGCTCAACCAGTCGCGTCGTCTGGTCTTTCTTCCAGGCCGTGCCATACATGAAAGCCGGAATCGTCACACCATTGTTCGCCACCATCCTATTCATTGAGATAGCAATCTCCTGTCGTTAATTCGGCCCTCGCGGGCGAGTAATGCCTTCACATCCCCCCCACGACAAGCAGAGAATTTCATACAGCTGGACGATACCCCACAATGTTGCGGGGATGACGATGACAAAAATAGTCACGGTGACAAACAACCGCCAAAGAGGGTGTTTCGTCCGTGACGAACTATCTATTGACATGAGAACCTCTTACAGCAAACCCCGTTTTTGAAGATAACCCTGATCAATTATAGGAGAAGAAGGAGATGGAAGGGTCCCATTCCCTTGGAGCAGCCGTTCGACATATTTTCCGATAAGGTCGGATTCCAGATTCACCGGATCTCCAATTTGTTTAAGGCCGATAGTGGTCACCTTGGCCGTATGAGGAATAATTGCGATCGAAAAGGATGCTCCTTTCACCTCATTGATGGTCAGGCTAATGCCATCCATGGTGATGGATCCTTTGGGGACACAATACCGGATAACGTCGTCGGGCGCTTCTACGGTGAGGTAAAGAGCATTCCCTTCCTGTTCACGACCCCTGAGTATGCCCACCCCGTCGACATGACCGGTCACTAAATGGCCTCCGATCCGGGCATTCAACTTCATGGCTCGCTCAAGATTAAGAGGCGTCCCAACCATAATTTTGCCAAGAAAGGTGCAATTCAAGGTTTCGGTCGAAACATCCACGGAAAAACTTTTGTCTTCAATTGTGGTAGCGGTCAAACAGGCGCCAGAAACACTCACGCTCTCCCCCACCTGAAGGTCCTCTAAAATAGCGGAAGCCAAGATCGAAAATTTGGCCCCGGCCAATCCCCGTTCAATCGCCTGAACAGCCCCCATCTCTTCTACGATTCCACTAAACATGTCGTACCTTAGGATTGTTCATCGGATTCCTCATCTTTTTTCAATAACACGGTCTTCACCACTACCAGAAAGACCACAATGAGGACCACCACCCCGAGAGCGGCAAGCACCCCAATAATCACGTCACTCGTTCCCATTGCTTCATCCATCGTACTCACCTTTCCAATTTTAGCGGATTATAGCATGGACGGTTTCTTGATCCCTATCATCATCACACCAAAAAATAGGCTGGTGAATAACAAGATGAGACCAATCCAGAAAAAGCCTCCGCTGTAGCCGAATTGTCCAATCAGGAAGCCTGCAACCAGAGGACCACCGGCATGTCCGACATCCATAATAGTCCCGCGTAAACCCATACCCGCGCCAAGTCCTTTACCTTGGGACACATCCGCCACGAGAGCTGTGGTCGACGAAGTGACCACAGCTTCTCCAAATCCGAATCCACCTGCCACCAGGAGTAATAGGCCAAAGCTTGTAACATGCGGAATCACCATTACCATCACCGCACACAAGCATAAACCTCCCACAATGAGTGGTTGACGCGAACTCCGATCTGAAAGACGCCCCATAAAGGGCTTCGCAATGAAGGAGGTGAAGGCTTGTATGCCAAAGAGTACCCCGATTTCAGCCGCATGCAATCCGACAAGAAGTCCATATAAGGGAAGGAACGCCATCAGCGTCCCATTCCCAACCATTTTGGCCGCTTCTACCAGACTCGTCATGAGAATAGGGGGACTCTGACAGACCCGCACTAGTCCCTCCCGCATCTGCGGCCAAAGGATTGCGAACGATTGCGAAGAAGCTGACACTCTCGGAATTTCTGGTGGAATGAGCCAAAAGACACACACGGCGACCATGCCAAACACACCCGCCAATAAGAACGCAGGCGAAAATCCATATTGATACACAATAGCTCCACCAATCATGGGGCCGAGTAACCCTCCACCCTGCGTCGCCGAAGTATACCACCCAAACGCTTCACCTCTGTGTTGGGCAAACCAATCCCCGACCATAGCTAACGCCAGGGGTGTGAACATGGCCGTAGCTAAACCATGCACCAACCGCAATAGACCAAGGGTCGACATATCCGGAATGAATGGGTAAAAAAATGGAGGAAGCGCAAAAGCTAAGACGCCGCCAATCATGAGCCGTTGCCGATTCACCACATCAGACAATAACCCCATCGGCAATTTCAAGAAGATTCCCGTAACCGTGGAAAGCGCCACGATCATGCCAACCATAAATGGATTGGCACCCAAAGAGTCAGCCAATAATGCCAAGGCTGGACGCCGCACCATGTCGTAGCTGATAAAACAACAGAGCCCGACAAGACACAGATAGACAAAGGAGCGAGTTGGTTGCATACAGGTTCAAAAAAAAGAGCGAAGAAATGTGTTTAACAGAGTTGCTTTAGGACGCGTTGAGCCATCAAGCAGACAAAGGAACAGAGGGTCTTCCTTTCTTGACGCTACCAATGGCGTTCCAACCTGTCAACGAATACCAGGAAGACATTCGGCCTTGGCAAGGGCTTAAACATTCTCCATCAGGAATCTTTTTCTTTCAGTCTATGCTTTCGATCAAAGCATTGTTAATGTGCTGGTAAGAAAGGGCGATGGTCATGATTCGTAAATTATCAGAAGAAGGTATTCTTTTTATCCACGTCCTCAAGTGGCTCTTCCTGGCAGCTGTCGTCGGCCTACTTGTGGGTATGACCAGTACTGGGTTTGTGCTTCTTCTCAATCTCGTCATTGAAACCGGAGCAAATGCAGGATGGACGTTTTGGTTGTTACCGATTGGCCTCGCCTTGTCTGCTTGGATAACCTCGGCCCTCGTTCCAGAAGCGGGAGGCCAAGGGGTGGAACGGGTTATTCGGGCCATTCATTTATTTTCTGGAAAAATGCGTTGGCACATTATTCCTGCAAAAATTATGGCCACCCTTCTTACAATCGGCGTGGGCGGGTCGGCCGGGAACGTCGGGCCCTGCGTTCAAATTGGCAGTGGGCTCTCGTCTTTTTTGGCAGACACCCTATCATGTGATTTGTATGATCGTAAGACCTTGGTCATCTGCGGAGTGAGTGCAGGATTTGCGGCCATTCTTGGGGCACCTCTCGCTGGCGCACTTTTTGGCCTCGAAGTGTTGTTTGTCGGATCATTGGCCTATCAAGTCCTTCTTCCATCTGTCGTCGCCGCACTGATCGGACATATCACCGCCTCGAGTTTGGGAATGCCAGACCTACATTTTGTTGCGGCTCAATTCCCTTCTTTCCATCCAACACTTTTACTACTTTCCTTGGTGGCTGGTGGAATATTCGGGCTCGTCTCCATGATCTTTATTGAATGTCTCGATGGTGGGAAACGACTGATGTACCACATTCAGGTTTCACCACCTCTTCAAGGAGCCATAGGCGGTGGACTGCTACTCGGCCTGGGATGGGTGGTCTCTCCAGAAGTCTTAGGATTAGGGAAAGAGACTATCCAACGAGCGCTTGAAGGAGACACCATCGTATGGGCCCTCGTCCTTGGCAAAATGCTCACCACAGCCCTTACCCTCAACGTCGGAGGCAGCGGCGGCATTGTTTTACCCATTTGTTTTGTAGGCGCTACAAGTGGCTCGATACTCGGCTGGATATTGGGACAAGACCCCAGCTTATTTGCGGCCTTAGGATTAACCGGGCTTTTGGCAGGTGCCATCAATATTCCCCTGACGGCCTTTGTTCTCGGCTTAGAACTATTTGGGCTCCCAGCCGGGCCCTATCTTTTGCTGAGTTGCACGATCGCCTACCTACTGTCGGGTCATCGGAGTGCCATTCCCACACAGCTCCTGCAATTCCAGAAAGCTCCCGCCTTGGAGGGTCCCCTAAACGAAGAAATAGGCCAAGAACCAATATTCAGAAAGCCGAAAGGAGTTGATGAGAAAAATGAAGGAGGAACGAACTAGATAAGAAGAATCAATGACGGGGCTCAGAAACCTCTGCTTTCGACTTCAGACACCGCCGCATTAACCACCAAAATCCCATGATTATCAATAGTCTAGCCCCCTTTCTATAATGACCAACTTACGATAAGGCGTCTTGTTCGGTTGGACAAATGGCAATGAGATTATGTAGTTGCAAATTATTGATCAAGTCGCCAACAAACCCCTGCGGCTCAATCCAGGAAATCCTTCGACCCAAATCTTTGAATTGCTGAGAACATAACACCAAGTATCCCAGACCAGCACTATCGACAAACGTGAGTCCCTGCAAATTCAAAATAAGATGCTCAAATTCGGTATAACAGCATTGGTTAATAATAGCTTTCATGTGCCACCGAGAATACAAGTCAAGTCGACCATGAAAATCCACTACAGTGGCGCCTTGAATTCCTCGTACTATTACATCTATTGCCATGGTCGTAGAAAACCTTATCGGCGTATCAAGTCCCAGCTTGAAAATATTTTGGGTTCTCAATGGGTTATTGTTTGTTAGAGATCAGTCTTGAATCTTTCGTCTCAATATAGGATACCCCGATTATTTCATTGAAATTCTTTCTACATAGCCCCTCTTAGTGTTTTGCCTCTAGCACCCCTGATACACTATTCTGATCCATGCCACCTGCCATTCATCCGATTGACCTCGTCGATACACTTCGTCGACACCAATTAACCCCTGCGATTATTTTTCTGACCTCTCGCCGGGGATGCGATGAGGCCATCGATACCTTTGCGCACTCCTCTGCCGGAGTCTCAGCCACACGCACCGAAGACATTAGGACTTTCCTTGAACAGTTTGCCAAAGATTTCCCGAGTATCGCGGATCATCCCTTAATCCCGGTTGTTCAAGATTATGGTGTCGCCGCTCACCATGCCGGACACCTTCCTTCCTGGAAAATTGCCATTGAAGAACTCATGCGTCAGGGTTTGCTTGATGCCGTGTTTGCGACCACCACGCTCGCAGCGGGAGTTGATTTTCCTGCACGCACAGTTGTGATTAGTCAATCCAGTGTCCGAAAGTCCCAGGACTTTACCGACTTAACCGTCAGTGAAATTCAGCAGTTGGCCGGGCGTGGCGGACGGCGAGGGAAAGATTTTGTGGGGTTTGTGGTGGTGACCCCGTCACCCTACATTGATCTTCATGTCATCGGGAAGGGGCTCACCGGACAACCCGAATCCATCGACAGCCAATTTGTTATCTCCTATCCTATGGTCTTGAATTTATTGAAGGCGCATTCGCTTGACCAAATTGAAGGCCTCCTGGCGAAAAGCTTTGCGCAATTTCAACTCAATCAACGCGCCACCCTTCATCAGGAACGGCTAGAGAAGGTAGCCGAACAATTAGAGCCCTACGGACCGAGAGAATGTTCTGACTGGGTGGCTCAATGGAAAGTGTTTGATCTGGCCCGCCGTCGCAAAGCCCACCAACGACCGGTGGTGAATACCGACTCCCCTTATTTGGCCGCCCGTTTGCCTTTTCTCACGCCAGGCCGTCTCATTGGTCTCAACAAGGGCCCCGCTATTATCCTCCGACAATACCGAAGCCGAGGGACCGGCACACCCATGCTGTCTGTTTTGCATGCCAAAGGCACGATTGGAGAATGTCAAGCCCAACGAGTTGCCCAGATTTATGATCAGGTCTACGAATTTCAACCGATTCGAAGCTTGCCATGGTGCCCACCCTCGACTCTCAACCACTTCAAGCAGGAGCTGGCTCACATGCCGGCCAGATTGCCAACCTTACCGATATTTGAATCGACGCAAGAACCGGACGAGCCCCAGTTAGCCGACATACTCACAGATGAATTTGCCTGCCCGAGATGCCCATCTCATGCGGCCTGCAAAAAAGATTTTGCCCAAGCCTCGCGCCTCCGGATAAAAGCCCAACAGGCGACCAAAACGATCCAAGCATTGCGGGATGGCCTCTGGCACCAATTTCAGAAAAAAGCTGACGTATTACATAAATTTGGCTATTTGACCGCCAGCTTGGAACTCACCGAGGAAGGCGAGTGGGCTCGACTTATTCGGATTAATCACTCACTGCTGATTACGGAACTCATTCGGATGGATGCCTTCTCGGCTATGGCGCCAGAATTATTGGCGGGCGTAATGGCCAGTATCGCCCATGATGATGATCGCCCAAGCTCCTATATCCGTCTGACTCCCGGCCTCGCCTCCATGCTTACTCAAGTTCGACGAGTGGCCGATTCCCTAAGCATGTACGAACCGGCCCCATTGTTACGCTCTGATGTGGCGGCTATTGCGGAACGCTGGATTGGGCAACCCAACCTGAGTTGGGCTTCCTTGGTGCGTTCAACTTCGATGGCCGAAGGGGATGTCTATCGATTATTGGCGAGGACGTTGGAATTTCTTTCGCAAATTTATGGACTCAAAGCGACCCATCAAGGATTGGCCGACTCAGCACAGCAGGCCATGGTGAATATGCGTCGAGAGGTCTTGGCCGAACTCCCTTAAAATGCTGAGAGGAAACAAGAACCGATGAACGACGACGATTTCAAGCAAGAACTACAATCGTTGCCCATGAAGTATTTGCATCGAATGGCAAAAGGACGCATTCATCGACATTTTCGTTTGGGCAAGCGTCGGCTCATTGATTGCCTTCTGACCCTCCCGCCTGACCAAAAGAACGCCCTGATCGCGGAATTCCAACAAATGACGCCTTTTCCCAAAAATTCCGAGAGTAGAACAGCCAGCCCATTGCCCCGTTTGCCCTTAATCAGGAAGACCGATTTTCGTAAAAAGGGCCTCAGTCCGGAATCGGCATCGCCGACATTCACTCTTCAAGACCTCCTCCAAGGAATAGGCGTACCTGACCCCATGCCCTTTATCCCGGACGGCTGGCAACGGGAAGCCGTCGAAGCCATCGCCCATTCAGATGTGATTGTGAGTGCCCCAACCGGAAGCGGGAAAACCTTTGTCGCGACCGAAGCCATCAAACAAGCCATGGACGCGAACCAAACCGTCATCTACACCTCACCACTCAAAGCCCTCTCCAATACAAAATATATGGAATTTTCACACATCTTTGGACGGGATCAGGTCGGAATTCTCACGGGAGATCGGCGAGACAATTCCCAGGCCCCCCTGCTAATTATGACGACTGAAATATTACGAAATATCCTCTACGATGCCACAAGCGGCGATCTGGACCTCCGTCTTCATACCCTAGGCTTGGTGATTCTTGATGAATCCCAATATTTGGCTGATCCAGAGCGAGGAGTTGTATGGGAAGAGACACTCATTCTCTGTCCCACGCAAACACGCCTTCTCCTACTTTCGGCCTCCATTGGAAACCCTCAAGAATTAGCTGATTGGTTAACCTCTATACGTCCAACGACATCCTGCCACCTCATCCGGCACACCAAGCGTTCAGTGCCTCTGCGGGGCCTGTATCTTCACTCCACCGGGCAATTGGTCCCTTTATTGGACAGCCTGGATATCCAGCAGCGAAAAGGGTATCGATTTCATCCCGAAACCAAGCAACTATTTAGCGAATATGAATTTAAACCATATCGTTAATATTTAACCAAAAATATAAACTCTTGCTTTAATCTAAAGGCTTCATAGCCATTCACGGTGTTGCAAAAATGTCCCATACTGTGTCACAGAAGAAACGCACCTACGGGTAAATTAATGCGATATTTTCAAATTTTTGTTTAAAATGGCCTGTTTCCCCAATTTCAATATGAGCACATAATTTGCAAATTCTTTTTATTGTGGCAAAAGGACATCTGACTTAAAAAACAATGCTTAACACAAAAATTCATACCCTTCGACAGCTCATAGGGATCGGGTTGGTAAGCCTTACTTTAGTAGGGTGCCAAGGCTTTCAGGCTAAAAATCCGGGAGAGCTCTCCCTCAAGAATCATGATTTCATTGGGTTATGGGACGCGTACAATGACTGTCAGGCTGGATTCCAAACGCAAGATATGCAAAAAAATCTTGAAATTTTGCACGCTGCACCGACTCCAATTTCGTTAGATGACTCCCCGATCCCTATACCACAATTTATTAAAAAACTGACAAGCTCACGAAATTCTCGGTTAGCTGTTGACCCCCGAGCTATGGCAGCGTCCTGCTCCATGCATTTGGCAGAAGTCGCCTATCAAACCCATGATTTTGACACCTCGCTTCAAACCTGGCAGTCCATTGTGAATGAATACCCCGAACCCCAATACGCCTACTATGTCTCCGAAGCCACCCAAGCCATTGAGAACTTCTCTTCGATACTCCCAGTCTCTCTCCCTTCTCGTGATTCGTTAGTCCGCTGATCGGGCTTGGTCCTTGCCCTTCGTATTCATTAACAAACGTACCTGTTTTTTAGAGAATACGGCTAATTTCTCTTAAAGAAGCTGTTTTTTCTTAGGTTTGTTGGGGACGCAGATGTCACATTGGCACATGGTGCGGAGGGAGGTGTAGGAATAGATGCCTGTATCATGGCCATCACTCCATTTGATGCGAAAAGCGTAGCGGCCAACCGGTTCGATATCTTCCAATAAAATCAGCAAGGGAATGGAATCCGGCTTGAGGCGCCGTTCCCCAGTCCATTCATCAACACACGCAGCACAGGGACAATTTTGGCGCAAATGCCTGACAGGATAGACGCCTTTGTGGTTGTCGCTCCACGTGATGCTGAGGACACCCTTGTCGAGCCATTCCATGTCGATCGGTTGGAGTGTTTGGTCTGCGCTCATCCTCGATTATCCTTTTCTATCGATACCTTAGGACACCCATTGTTCAAATGTCGGGAGTGATTTTCCCACGACAGCATAAAAATACGCTTCCATCGCTGTTTCCACTTCGGCGCGGACACTGCCAATAGCTTTGAGTCGAGAAAGGTTACTCATGGACAATCGTCTCGCTTGCTCAATAAACGCCACACTTCCCTTCGATAGCGACAACATCCGGCCCACGCCGCGCTGTCCACAATCATGACACACGACCCCTCCCAGGCGTGGGGAAAACCACTGAGGCTTATGCCCCTGCGCACTTTGGCCACATTCGGTGCAAGCATCAAATTGTGGACGGAAACCTGTATGTCCTAAGACATGGATTTGAAAGAGCAGCGCCGATAAGGCCACATCCGTTTCCGGGCGAAGCGATTCGAGACCATGAACCAGCGCCGCATACATTCCGGGATTGGGATCCCGGTCCACCGTAATCGCTTCAACCATTTTCACCATCCTGGCGGCGGCAGTCATGACCGTTAAATTTTCACGAATCGACGAATAGCTCGAGACCAAATCAATTTGACTGATCTGGCCTAGTGATTCTGGGGTTTTGTGAAAGAGGGTGAGATCGACCAGCCCAAAGGGTTCAAGCACCCCACCAAATCGGGTTTTCATCCGACGAGCGCCACGCGCCACACCACGAATTTTCCCAATATTTGGAGAATACACGGTGATGATCCGATCGGCATCTCCCCATTTTTGGCTCTTGAGAATGATTCCGCGTGTGCGAATTAAGGGCATGATGAAAAACCCTCTTGTAAAAAGTGAGAAGAAAAAATGAGAATGTAAAAGGCCAGTTTTCTGAGTCGTTCATTCCGCATATCACATTTCACTTTTTTCATTTCACTTCACACGTATGCCTTCTCCCATTTCACTTCTTACATCCCATAGCCTAAATCAGTAAGAATCCTCGGATTATCGCGCCACCCCGCTTGCACTTTTACCCACATCTCCAAATAGATTTTCATCCCAAAGAGTTGTTCCATTTCCTCTCGCGCCAATTGACCTACCTCTTTCAAGCGACGTCCGCTTTTGCCAATGATAATCCCTTTTTGGCTGTCCTTCTCCACCAATATGGTGGCGAGAATATTGGTGATTTTTTTGGTTTCTTCAAACTGCTCAATGAAAACGCCCACTGAATACGGCAGTTCGGCATGCGTGGACGCTAAAACTTTTTCGCGAATGATTTCACCGGCCATCTGACGCATCGATTGATTGGTCAGAAAATCTTCTTCATACAATAAGGGTCCCGAATCTTGTAAACGGGCAAAGGTCAACTCAACTAGTCGAGAAACATTCACTCCTGTTTTTGCAGAAATGGGAACAATTTCCGTCCATGGGTATCGCGTATTGAATGCCTCAATGAGTGGGAGCAAACGGGACTTGGCGACCAGATCAGCTTTGGTGATAAGCAAAAACACGGCTTGAAAAGGTCGATCCCTATTCGCTTGGATCACTTGGTCAATCACAAATTGGTCGCCAGGACCTGGAGGCACCTGCCCGTCCACAAGAACATAGACCACATCGGACTCAGTCAATATGCCGAGAGCCGACTGCACCATTTGGGCATTGAGCCGATGATGAGGGGTGTGTAGGCCTGGGGTATCAATCAGAATCAATTGTCCTTCCGGATAATGCCCCACACCTAGAATCGGCATTCTCGTAGTCTGGGGTTTATCCGAGACAATGGCGACTTTTTCACGCACCAGGGCATTCAACAACGTAGATTTGCCCACATTGGGACGACCGAGAATCGCAAGTTGACCGGATTTCATAACTGAACGTTCAAAGCTCGATCGAAAAGATGGGACAACAACAAGAGAGTTGGAACATAAGAAAGAAAGAGTGCGACGCGCCCTACTGTCGTTGGGCCGTAATTGAGGAAGGAGCGGGCTCCACAAACTGATAGACCGTTTCGCCCTGGCGAACCATGCCCAATCGATTTCTGGCTAATTCTTCCAACCGTTGAGGATCATTCTGAATACGTGCGATATCTTCCTGCATCCCCCGATTGATGTACTCCAATTGTTGGATCTGGTCGATGAGATGCTGACGGTTATCGCGCATTTGGAAATACGCCGGCAGGCCATCGGCATTGAAAAACATCGTCCCCGTTAAGACGCTCATAATTAAAAAAGCTCCAACGATCGGCAGACGCTCAAACAAATCACCCCAGAACCCTCGCGAGACATGTTTTTTATTATTAGGTCGCACTCGTTAGGCTTTCGCGTGTAATGGAAGGACTTGCCGGCCACGGTAGACCGCAGATGGTCCTAACTGTTCTTCGATACGAAGGAGTTGATTATATTTCGCCAAACGATCGGTCCGTGATAACGAACCCGTTTTGATCTGCCCCGCATTCAGACCCACAGCCAAATCGGCGATCGTCGTATCTTCAGTTTCCCCTGATCGATGAGAGACAATCACCCCATAGCCAGCGCGTTGAGCCATGCGCATGGCTTCAATGGTTTCCGTCAACGTGCCAATTTGATTCACTTTAATCAAGATGGCATTCCCAATGCCTCGTTGAATCCCACGCCCTAAAAATTCCACATTGGTGACAAAGAGATCATCCCCAACCAGCTGAACCTGTTGACCGAGTTGTTCAGTGAGAAGCCCCCACCCTTTCCAATCACTTTCATCTAAGCCGTCCTCTATCGAAACAATCGGATAACTTTTCACAAGACTCCCATAATAGTCCACCATTTCCGACGAAGACTTCTTCTGGGTGACCGAACCAGCACGAACTTGATAGGTCTTATTTTTGAAAAATTCGCTGGCCGCAGCATCCAAAGCCAAAACGACATCACGACCGGGCTTATACCCCGCTTGATCAATAGCTTGTAAAATACAGTCCAGCGCTTCTTCATTGGAGCCCACCGCCGGAGCAAATCCCCCTTCATCTCCCACCGCCGTGCTTAAACCCTTTGATTTAAGCAACGCCTTTAAATGGTGAAAAATTTCAGTTCCCATGCGTAAGGCCTCATGAAAACTTTTAGCCCCTACCGGCATGATCATAAATTCTTGAATATCCAAGCCGTTATCCGCATGCGCCCCCCCATTAATAATATTCATCATGGGAACAGGCAGTTCTCGGGCAGCCACTCCGCCAAGATATCGAAAAAGCGGGAGGCCAAGTTCTTGTGAGGCAGCACGAGCGACAGCCAACGAGACCCCTAATGTCGCATTGGCTCCCAGCCGGGTTTTACCTTTGGTGCCATCCAATTGAATGAGTCGAGCATCCACACCAGCCTGGTCGTGGGCCTGCATTCCTTTCAAGGCGGGCAGCATCGTTTTATGAATTCCGGTCAATGCTTTCGTCACACCTTTCCCCAGCCATCGTTTCTTATCACCATCACGAAGCTCTAACGCTTCACGTGTGCCTGTCGAAGCCCCGGAGGGTACAGCCGCTCGCCCGACAATTCCACTGGCTAATCGCACGTCCACTTCCACCGTCGGATTCCCGCGAGAATCCAAAATCATCCGGGCTTTCAGATCTTGAATCGCACTCATAAATATCGTTCCACTCCTATTAAATTGAGCCCTTTCAACTATGTGTACCCTGAAACACCCCTTAGATCAAGTTGCTAACAGGCGCTTCAACAATTCATTCACTTTCCCGGGATTGGCCTTGCCTTTCGAAGCCTTCATCACTTGCCCCACTAAAAAGCCGAGTACCGCTTCTTTGCCGCCACGATATTGTTCGACTTGTGCCGCATGGGCCGTCAGGACACCTTGAATCATGTCGGTCAACTGCCCTTCGTCAGAGACTTGGACCAGGCCTTTCTCCTGGACTAATTCCTCAGGAGATGTTTCCGAGGCATAGAGCTCTGGAAACAGATCACGTGCTGCTTTCAAACTGATCGTTCCCGAATCGACCAGTTGCAAAAGAGCCACTAAGCGTTCGGGTGTCAGAGGAGACGCCTCTGGCGCCGTATCGGATGCATGAAGCTCTCGAAGCAGTTCCCCCGTCACCCAATTACTCACGGTTTTCGGATGGGGAAAAAGCGCTACGCAGGCTTCAAAATAATCAGCCACCCCTTTCGCGTCCGTCAGGATTCCCGCGTCATAGTCAGACAAGTGATAGTCCTTCACAAATCGTTGAAGTCGAGCAGAAGGCAACTCAGGAATCGTGGCCCGAAGATCGTCTATCCACTCAGGAGCCAACGTCACAGGCAGCAAATCCGGATCAGGGAAATACCGATAATCATGCGCTCCCTCTTTAGTCCGCATGACAGCCGTTTGCCCTTTTTGCACATCCCATAGCCGGGTTTCCTGCACCACCACACCCCCTTCACTGAGAACGTCGGCTTGGCGACTGATTTCATACTCTAAAGCATCTTTAGCGAAGCGAAATGAATTAATATTCTTCAATTCAACTTTGGTTCCCAACTTCTCTTGTCCTTGAGGCCGGAGAGAAACATTCGGTTCACATCGAAAGCTGCCCTGCTCCATATTCCCGTCGCACACATCGAGATACACCAAGAGATCACGCAATGTTTTTAAATAGGCATCGACTTCATCTGAGGAAAAGAGATCGGGTTCAGTCACAATTTCCAACAATGGCGTTCCCGCTCGATTGAGATCGACATGACTGCCCTCCCTACCCTCATGATGAATATTTTTCCCGGCATCTTCTTCCAAATGAGCGCGCATAATACGCACCCGCTTCTGTTTCCCGTTCACGGAAATGTCTAACCATCCCGGCCCGCAAATAGGCAGGTCATATTGAGAGATTTGATAGCCTTTGGGCAGATCGGGATAAAAGTAATTTTTGCGGGAGAATTGATTGGCAGGCGTCAACTCGCAATGCAGGGCCAGCCCTGTGCGCACGGCCATTTCCACAGCACGTTGGTTCAAAACCGGCAAACTTCCCGGAAGCCCTAAACAGACTGGGCACACCTGCGTATTAGGCGGAAGCCCGAATGAAGTCGGACATCCACAAAACAACTTGGTCTTCGTTTGGAGTTGGGCATGGACTTCAACTCCAATGACTGGTTCATACGCCATAAAGCCCTACGCTCGCTTCATTTGCCGGACGGGCCTAATCCATTGAATTCATTTCCCGCTCACGACGCATAGCATCACGCCCGGCGTCCAAGGCCTCTCGCACCGCACAGGAAATTTCATCCACCAACTCCCGTCCTCGCCCCACGACTTCTTCTACCGTATCCGTGGCTCGATCTTTTAAATCGCGTAGATCTTCTCCTCGCTGCCGAGCATAACCCGTCACGCGAGCCCGTGAGTCTCGACCTGGTTGCGGTGCCAACATCACCGCCGTTACCGCCCCTAACAAGGCTCCGCTTAAAAAGGCTAATGCTACTGATCCTGCTGAAGCTCCTGAGTTCGTTGCCATAGCTTGATCCTCCCTATTATTCGTTCGGTTCCTTATGAACACGATGCTTGACCGTCGACGTCACGGCCTTAAGTCCGGCGAACAAACTTGTTAAGCCAACCATCATTGCGCCACCTTTTCCTCTGACCGTCTGATGAACCTGATTGACCGTTTGACCAACATCGCCCACGGCCTGCAAGAACACCGTTGCCCGATCCACCCCCACTCGCGCTTGATCGGTTAAGGCCCGAATGTTTTCATTGGTCCCCTTCACATCTTTGAGCAGACCCGGCAATTCGTGATTGAGTCGAATGAGTAGCCGCTCCGATTGATTCACGGTTTTTTTCACTTGAAGGATCGTGGGAACGAGGTAGCCCACGAGGACCACTATGGCCACAGCAATGATCATCACGGCTAAATCCACCATACGTTTTTATCCTTTCAAGACCGAATCACCGGCCGTTTCTTACGCCAATTGGTGGCCTGTTCATAGGCATAGGCTCCGCGGAGGAGAATATTTTCCTCAAACGGACGCCCCATCAACTGCAAACCGATCGGCAACCCTTTGGTGCTCAGCCCACAGGGGATCGAAATCGCCGGCAGTCCGGCTAAACTTGCAGGAATGGTATAGATATCAGACAAATACATTTGCAGCGGATCTTCCAATCGTTCGCCAAGTCGAAAAGCTGGTGTCGGCATCACCGGACTGACAAGAAGATCCACATCTTGAAAGACCGTAGCAAAATCACGCTGAATCAGGGTGCGCACCGCCTGAGCCTTGGCATAGTAGGCATCGTAATAGCCGGCACTCAGCGCATACGTCCCCAACATGATACGGCGTTTCACTTCAGGCCCGAATCCTTGCGACCGTGTGGTGTGATACATCTCAGCCAGCTCTTTACATTCCTTAGCGCGATACCCGTATTTGACCCCGTCGTATCGCGCCAAATTTGAACTGGCTTCAGCGGTAGCAATAAGGTAATACGTTGCAATGGCTCGTTCCGTTGAAGGCAGAGAGACCTCTTGAATCTTCCCGCCAATTTCTTGTAACACCTGAATGGCCTCTTGAATTTTTTCCGCCACTTCAGGATCGAGCCCATCGGCAAAATATTCTTCTGGAACCCCGATCACTAATTTTTTCAGATCTTTCTTTTTTGCAGATTTCGTAAAATCAGGGGCATCACGGTTCGCCGAAGTCGAATCCAACGGGTCATGGCCCACTAACGCATTCAGCATGATGGCGGCATCAGTCACGGTTTTGGTAATAGGCCCGATTTGATCTAAGGAAGAAGCAAAAGCCACCAGCCCGAAACGCGACACTCGCCCATATGTAGGCTTTAAACCAACCACCCCACAGCAGGCTGCCGGCTGTCGAATAGATCCACCGGTATCGGAGCCTAGGGCGGCTACGCATTCATCGGCCGCGACGGCAGCAGCGGATCCACCACTGGATCCGCCAGGGATATGTTGTTGGTTCCACGGATTTCTGGAAGGGCCAAACGCCGAATGCTCTGTCGAAGAGCCCATCGCAAATTCGTCTAAATTTGTTTTCCCGAGAATCAAGGGTTTTTGGGCATTGAACTTCGACATCACCGTCGCATCATAGGGCGGGACAAAGTGTTCCAGCATTCGAGAGCCGCACGTGGTTCGCATACCTTTGGTACAGATATTATCTTTTATGGCTAAGGGCATCCCCATAAGCGGTTCCGTTTTTCGCCAGGCTTTCAGGCCATCATCGATGGCTTTGGCATTGGCAAGCAGGTCTTCCCTCGGGGTGAGACTAATATAGGATTTGATTTTTGGTTCAACTTGGCTGATGCGAAGCAGGTAGGCCCGGGCAATTTCCCCCGCCGTGATTTCCCCACCGGTAAACTTATCCTGCAACTCTTTTAATGTGAGTTTAAACAACGCCATGGAACAGGGATACCTTCACACGTGAGAGAGAGTCTGTCAGCCCACAGACCTGTTAAGGGGAATGTGTCGCACGAATCGCATTTCGTGCATCCACCTGAATAATTTTTGGCACATGGCGTTTCGCTTCATCGTCATTAAAAAATTCATAGCAAAAAATAATGACCAAATCGCCTGTCACGCCTTTTCGGGCTGTCGGACCGTTAAGGACAATTTCTCCCTTGCCTCGAGTGCCAGGGAGCGCATAAGTCGAAAACCGTTCTCCGTTGTTCAAATTTGAGACCTGAACCATCTCATAAGGAAGAATGCCTGCACGATCCATCAACTCCTCATCAATGGTCATGCTGCCCTCATATTCCAAATTCGAGTCCGTGACCGTCGCCCGATGAATTTTACACCGTAATAATTGTCGATACATGGAACATTCCTACTATTACATTCTGATAAAAATAGCCTGATTCCAGGCTGCCTATTTCCCGATAATTTTGGGGACCACAAAAAACCCCTCACTTGCTTCGGGAGCATTGCTCAAGGCTTGCTCTTGGGTGAGCCCTTGGCAAGGAAGATCTTCCCGCAAAAAAAGGTCCTGGTCGGCCACAGACGCCGTCGGCGGAATACCTTCCGTGGAAACCTCCTGGAGTTGCTCCACAAAGGACAAAATCTGACTTAATTGTTCCCTAAAAAGCGTTTGTTCCGGCTCGGTTAAATCAAGTCGAGCTAACTTAGCCACATGCTCGACTTCTTTTTGAGAAATATTGGCCATATCTTTTTCCAAACAAACAAAAATACTGAAAAATCAGGGGGGAAATTAGGAAAATTGCCTAAGTCTTACACGTATTTTTACCATGAATTTCTGTACAAAAGCTACTTGAGGCAACCAGGGAACCATTTAGGGGAAACGGGCATTCGACCATGAATGTCTTATGATTTGCTGGCCATAGACCCCTCATCGGCAAAGCTGACATACCGCCCATCACCAATGACGACATGATCGAGGACACGAATGCCCAAGATCTCTCCGGCTGCCATGAGCCGTTGAGTGAGCGCATGATCTTCTGAACTGGGCTCCGGATCTCCACTTGGATGGTTGTGGACGAAGATGATCGCGGCAGCAGATTCCCGCACGGCCACATTAAAGACTTCTCGGGGATGAACAATACTCACGGTGAGACTGCCTTGCGATACGGTAAAATCACGAATGACCGTATGCTTGGCATCAAGCAACACCGCTTTAAAGACTTCGTGACGCAGGTCCCGCAGGAGAGGGTAATAATGGTCAAACACATGTTGGCTTCCTTGAATCCGTTTTCCTTCCGTCAACGGCATGGCCAGAGCCCGTTTTCCTAATTCCACCCCGGCTAATATTTGAGCAGCTTTTGCCGGCCCGATACCGGGAATCGCGCAAAGCTCTTCCAAGCTCCGGTTGGCCAAACCCCGTAAGCCCTGTAATTGGGTTAAGACATCCATGGCGACCTCAACGGCCGAACAATCCGTTCGCCCCACTCGAAGGAGAATGGCTAACAATTGCGCATCAGAAAGCCCCTGAGCACCCTTTGAAAACAATAATTCTCGAGGCCGTTCCTGTTCCGGCCACGATTGAATTCCCTTTTTTATCTGCACAATAGACAGCCTTCCCTCGTGAGTTCCCGACCTAAACTTGCACGCACTATACGCAGCAAATTTTCATTCCGTCAAAACGGGAAAATGGTCAACTAAACAGGCTCACAATTCTCATTGTTGCGGTTTCTCCGGCTATGCTATCGTCTCAACCGTATGGATTTTTCGTCTATTCGAATTATTGCCGGATCGTTGAAAGGTCGGAAAATCCCCACCCTCCAGGGACAAGGCATTCGTCCCACCTCCCTTCGCGCCCGTGAAGCCCTATTTTCCATCCTGGGATCCACCATCCAGGGAGCTCGTGTTGCGGATTTGTTCGCCGGAAGTGGGGCGATTGGTCTGGAAGCCTTAAGTCGAGGGGCTAAAAATGCCGTGTTTGTGGAGTTGAATCCTGAGGCCGGACGCACCCTGGAGAACACCCTTGCTCAATTCAGAGTGAAGCCCCAAAGCCACGTGTTTATTCAAGATGTTGCACTCGCCATCCAAAACCCCTATTTGGTAGGATGGCGCCCATTTGATGTGATGTATATCGATCCTCCCTATCAATGTGAAACAAGTCAGGCTCTGTTGAACCAGATAGAAAAGGCAGATCTGGTCGCCACAAATGGGCAGGTCATTTATGAACATTTTTCAAAACGAACACCACCGCCAGCCATCGGACAGTGGGAGTTAACCCGAACGGTGAAATATGGGGATACGGGTTTGAGTTTTTATCGACTACAGTCGCAAAATGAAGACCCGGCATCTGGTAACCATCGATCATGACCATCGGCATCTATCCCGGCACCTTTGATCCGATAACCCGCGGGCATGCCGATGTGATTGCCCGCAGCCTTCATGTGGTACAACAAGTTGTGGTGGCCGTGGCGCCCAATCCTCGCAAAGCCCCATTATTTGACCTCAAAGATCGCGTCGAACTGGCCAAAATTGTGACACAAGATCTCCCGGGAGTCGTCGTGGAGCCCTTTGATGGCTTACTGGTTGAATACGTCCGTCGACGAGGGGCTCAAGCCATCATCCGAGGCTTGCGTGCGGTCTCAGATTTTGAACATGAATTCCAGATGGCTTTATTGAACCGCAAGCTTGACCAGAATTTGGAGACCGTGTTTTTAATGGCCAGCGAAGAATATTCATACTTGACCTCCAGCATGGTGAAGGAAGTCGCCTCTGTGGGTGGCCCGCTCCATGATTTCCTCCATCCTGAAGTAGCCGAACGTTTAATAACCCAATTGCGAATCTCTCGAACATGAAACTCGCTACCCGTACCACTCGCATCACCCCCTCACCCACGTTACAACTCTCGGCGACAGTGAAAGCAATGGTCGCCAAAGGACAACAGGTGTTTGATTTTACCGCCGGTGAGCCGTCCTTTGATTCCCCGGATGAAGCCAAGCAGGCCGCCATAACCGCCATTCAAGCCGGATTTACCAAATATACCGCGGTCACAGGGATCGATGAGCTCAAAGATGCCATCATCGACAAATTTCAATGCGATCAAGGCCTCACCTACTCCCGTTCACAGATTGTGGTGTCCTGCGGGGCCAAACACACGCTCTTTAATTTAGCCCTGGCTCTTTTTGAATCTGGCGATGAGGTGATTATCCCTGCACCCTATTGGGTCTCCTATCCGGAACAAATTCTCGTGGCCGACGCCACACCTGTTTTTCTCCCAACCTCGGAAGCCAAAAACTTTTCCATAGATCTTACGGCCCTCAAAGCCCTCATTACCGAAAAGACCAAGGCCATCATTCTCAATTCTCCCTGCAATCCAACGGGAAGCATGTATGACCGCGCCACGTTGGAAGGGATTGCCGCCATCGCGATTCAACACAACCTGCTGGTCATTTCAGACGAGATTTATGAAAAGATGGTCTATGACGACCACCAGCATTTTTCGATTGCCACCGTCCGTCCGGAAATGGTTCACCAGACCGTGATTGTGAACGGCGCCTCAAAAACGTATTCGATGACCGGCTGGAGAATCGGCTATGCGGCCGGCCCTGAACCCATTATGAAGGCCATGGGCAATATCCAAAGTCAAAGCACCTCCAATCCCACCTCTATTGCCCAAAAGGCCGCAGTCGGCGCCCTTCAAGGTGGAGCAGAATTCATCAAGCACATGGTCAAAGAATTAGATATCCGACGCCGAGCCATTGTGGCAGGCTTCAATCGGATATCCGGCATCCACTGTCCTATGCCGGCTGGAGCGTTCTATGCCTTTCCAAATGTAGCTGAGTTGTTGGGCCGTCGATTCCAAGGAGAGGTTCTATCCACTCCGTTTGATCTTGCCAATTATTTCCTGAAAGAGGCTCAAGTCGCCTGTGTGCCAGGAGAACCCTTTGGTGCCCCGACGCATCTTCGATTTTCCTATACCGGACCTATGACGGTAATTGAGGAAGGCCTTCAACATTTGACGCAGGCCATTGCCCGCCTTGAATAGACTCACATTCAGTAGAAGATCGCCTCAGGAGTATGGATGAAAATGATGACCTTTCCTCTTGACCTTGGGGAAAGATGCCTTATCTTTCTGTCACGCATCGGTTTGTAAAAATGTGCTCATAGCTTGCATTGAGGAGGTCTCCCGTGCCCATTTACGAATATGAATGTACCAGTTGCAAAAAGCGGTTTGAACTTCAACAAAAAATGACGGACCCGTCCATTGAAAATTGTTCCCAATTGGGCTGCGCGGAAGCCAAGCCCGTCAATAAAATCATCTCCGCCCCGGCCATCATGTTTAAAGGAACCGGATGGTATGTCACAGACTATTCGGACAAGCTCAAAGAACCCGACGCCAAATCTGAAAATAAAGGGGAAAAGACTGAAGTGAAAAGCTCTGAGAGCAAGGGTGACTCGGAGACAAAATCTAGCAGCGACACGGCCTCAACGAAAAGCGGTGGAGAAACAAATGCCTCATCGACTTCCACCACATCCAGTGAATCGAGCTCACCTAGCACATCTAGCGCCTCATCCTCTACCGGATCAAACTCCTCTTCTTCCTCCGCCTCCTCAAGCTCAACCTCTTAAATCTGGCAACAGGAGGATTGAAATATCTGGATAGCACGACCGGGTCGTCCTACCCGCTCGCCGCCTGAGGGAAAAACCTATTTCCGAATCACAGAATGTGGAACTGCCTATTGCTTGACTAGCCCTGCCAAGACCTGTTCCCAAATCATTTCCGCCAGCTTCTTATACCCAATCGTATTCAGATGTAACCCATCATTGGAATAGGCAGAAATGAGTTCATACGTTTTGGGATCACCGGTTTCAGCAAACCAATCAACAACTGGAAAACGGCAGACTTGGCCGAGCTTTATGATGTCTTGATTGATGGCCAAACGTAAGTCAATCGCCTCTTGCATAAAGGCAGTGATGGCTGACCCACCAGGCCCATCATGATCCTGGCCATACTCAACCCGTAAAGAAGGCACGGTGACGGCGACAGGTAAAATGTGTTGCGCCTGCGCCTGTCCATACAAGAACCGAAGGTTCTCCAGAATGGCTTCAGGCCTCATTCCGCATCCTAAATCATTTGTGCCTCCCAGGATAATCACGATCTGTGGCACATGGGCAAGCACATCCTGATGAAACCGCACACGCATATCCTGTGTCGTCTCACCACACACTCCTTTCACCATCACACGTCCTCGTTTTCCTAACCATTCTTGCAAATAATGCCCATAGGGAATGCTCTCGGCAAAGGGATCACGAGGAGTGGGCGATTGATACCCGAGGGTTAAACTGTCGCCGAAACACACAATGTTGAGAATCGAACATTCATGATTCATCACACCACCCATAGGAAAATTCGTGCGTTACTATGATATTCTATTCCGTGAATCCCAGTACAAATGATCGCCGCTCAGGCCTGCTTGACAGGCTTAAACAGCCTCGCTACCCTGACGGGGTTTACCCAAATTGTCTTCTACTCATAAAGGCAATTTGTTCACCAACTCTCATTTTTACATTACACATTACCAAAAGGAAATTCATGATGAAGACACAGTTGTCAATTGGGTCAGGCTCCAATCACCTTTTCACACTCATCATCATCGGAATATGTGCTCTTAGCCTGAGCGCAGAAGGGGCCTTCGCGGCCACGAAAAGCTCATTTCGTGTCGGCGTCTTAGACCCACAAGCGGTCATTGAGAAATCAAAATCCGGCAGTCGAGCGTTGGCCGGGTTAAAGGAACATGCGCAAGCTCGAGAGACCGTGATGAAAAATGACCAAAAGGAATTAGAAAAATTACAGGAAGAACTGAATTCGGCCTCGGCTACTCTTGGAGATGAGGAAAAGAAACAACGTCAGGATCGTTTCGCGAAAAAGTTTCAAGAATGGCAAAAACGCGGACAGGAATTTCAAGCCGAACTTGGGCAAAAACAAAAAGAGCTCGTTCAGGAATACATGGCCAAAATTGAAGAAGCCACAAGTATCGTGGCCAAACGACATGGCTTTGATGTGGTTGTCGATAAGGGTAGCGAAACCACTCTCAAAATTGTCCTGTACCATCGAGATGGCATAGATCTCACCAACGAAGTGATCAAAGAATTCGACAAACGCTTCAAATAAACTTTTTTCTCGGTATCGCAACAGTAATAATCCTCTGTGAGCTTAACCTCACAGAGGATTATTTTTTCCACTGTTTCGTAAAATTTCAAAACAAAGCATTCTCCCTCCTTACCTCAATTACAACCCCACCCGACTCCCTAGCGCCATGGATCCCAAGCGTGATCGGTCCATGATGCGTTTGCTTGGAAACGACCCTCCTATATAACTATTTACGCTCATGATTTCGGATACTATTTTCTTAGGAAATGGGGTTTATGGGAATCTCAATAGGTTTCCCATAGAACAACCGTTCTCAAAAGAAAAAGCCAACCCGATGATGAAATGAAGAAAAACCAGTCGAGTGCTGACATTTGGATGGCAATTGGCTCTCGGTTTCCTGCAGATTTGAGAGGAGAAAACCATGAACAAAACTACTTGGAGTTGTTATGAAGCGGGTCAATACACTGACACGCCACAAAATTGGAAACATCTTGAGGCCCGAAAAGGAAAATTCCACGAAATTCACCCTGGCTATTATGCTGCCAGAGACGGCTCCACGATTAATTGCCTGCCTAACGGAATGCTTGATGTCCGCTTAGTTCCTGCTCCCATTCAAAAATCTAAATACTCCCATTCGCCAGCTTAATGCCTCATTCTCCGTTCAATAAGACCTATACATATTCAATGCAAGGAATCCGGTAATGGGTTTTCCCATTTCAGGAAGGTTGTCTCGAAGTCAGGTAGGTATTTCTTGGTGCGCCCGGCAGGAATCGAACCTGCGACCACCGGCTTAGAAGGCCGATGCTCTATCCAACTGAGCTACGGGCGCAAACCTTATCTTTCAAGAATTGCGGTAAGTTAGAATCTTAACCAGCATGAGCTAATGTTAAATAGGAGTCAAATTGGGAAGCGGCGGCAGTCAAATCATCGACTTAGAAGCTATTGTACCTCTTAAAGTCTGCCATTGTCTTGTGGACGCGAATTATCCTAATCGTGAGAAGGTCAATTTCCACACGCCCCATATTGATGGGCAGTGTGGCGGAAATCAAGGAACTTAAAGTCTACAATTTTCACTCAGCGATAGGCTGCATCAAAACCCAGTATATGGAATTGGCCGATTTCCCACTCAACAACAACAGGTGGTCCATCTAAAGGTATCGCATTTATACAAATCCGTAATAACCCAGTCAATGCAACAGTCATGGGAGGAGGATCGCTTTTCATCGACTTTCAACTTTTTAGTGCGCATTTACATAAACCTTCCGTTAACATCCGGTGCCGTCACAGGGCAAACCTCTAATCTCTTCTAACCAAATACCCATTTGCCATTCACTCAATTCATTTATCATACCTCCATTTTCGTTCACGTTGGACAAAGAAATCCTAACAGGGAACTTTAAGTTTCCCTCCGTAGCCCCCGGATAATTATCCGATTCAAACCCTTTACATTTAAAAGTTCAATAAATAAGACCTTACTCCTTCAGTTGAAAAGGTGAGGCTCTGTACTTTCCATAATTTTTGATGGCACGGACTATGCTTTGTCTGTTTTCCGACACCACCACACACCCAGTCCCGCTAGCCCAATGCCACAGAGGAACATTGAGGAGCGCTCGGGAACCACTTGGGCAAAATTGATACTTGAACCAGCAAACCCGCCTCCCATACTAAAGGAAATCGAATAACCAATGGCCGATTCACAACCCATGAACGGTTCCATAGTATAAAAAGAAGCGTGAGACCAAATGCAGGGTTTTTATACGTGGTATGAAAATATCGTTCATACGAGATTCCTCAACGAAAAAGGTGCAAAGAAGTCCTTCCAAAAAAAAGACTATCCTCAGGAATGCCGAAAGTCGCAAACCCTCCCGTGCCTCTAACCAACCCATTAATATCTTGGCCTGTATTATCAATTTGAGCAAAAACCGTCATCTTCATGAAACCGAAACCTATGACACCTCCTAAAAATGAATATTAGTCTCCGCAATCCCGAGGGTTATACAACGACAAAGGAATGCACCTTAGTTAGCAATAAACATGGAAAAAAGTTAGCTCGTGTCTGAAGAAGGGTACAGGCTAAAGCCAACAAAATACAGAAATTGAGAATTAAACGCATGATAATCATCACTATTTTTTTAATGAATTTTTATGAATATTTGCATAAAAAAGATCCTGGCCCTTACACGATGGTCGGGCACTTCCGATTATTTAATCACCCAACTGCAACGTTTCCGGCTTACAAATCAACTTGCTTAAAAAACCTATTTGAATCTATCCCCATCTGCTTTTCTGTTCGATCCCTTGCGACCTTGGAGCCTGTGGGCATACGGGCTTGACACTTCCATTGATCCTTCCTTCACAATCACTCAATGAACTCCTCACAGAAAAAGCCTTCACCGCTCCATTACCTATGACCTATGAGGTGAGAAACAGATTTCTATAGGTTCGGCATCCAGACGAGACTGAATAGCCTAGATCACTGGACGGGACTTCTTGACATCATTCTCATCTCTTCTATACTGAACAAGTCTCCCAAAACAGAATCTACACAACTTTTTCACTCCGTGGAAAGGCATTCACCTTCCGGGCCATTTCCTTAAAGTGCAAAGGAACTTAAAGCCCAGGATGGGCCACCACTCGATTGTTGACAAGGAGGTTCAGGATGAAGATTCGTCATTTTCTAATCCTTTTCATTGTGTTGGGAATTTCAGGGGGCATCGGCATTCCCTTCAAGGAAGTCGCTCAAGCTGGGCCGACAGAGGATTTATTGGAAAAAATATTGCAACACTTAGAAACATCCGTGCAGCCCACCGCTGACCATATTGTGACACTTCAAGCTTCTTCTCAGTTAAGTGAGACGTGTGGGTTTAACAACCCGACTCGGTATAAATTTGACCGACGAATGGAACAGAACGGTGTTATTTTGTCTCCTGGCTTCCAAATTCCGAATAACCAACTATTCGTTATTACAGCCTGGGACTGGAGAGTGACCAGAGCAAGAAACCAAGGTGCGGCATTTCTACCGAACAGCGTCAGAACGGCAAGACTATTCCGCTCTGGGAAAAACACCGGCGGCGTCAATGGCGCATCTGCACAATCCTCCTCGTTAAGTGATAGCCAAGGACGAGCCGGTGCGTATGAGACTTTCCCCACAGGGCTCGTTGTCAATGACCGGGCGGATATTTGTGTAGAAATGGCAATCCCTGGGGATGAATTACTGTTTGCAACCATTCAGGGATTCTTGTTTCCGGAACCGTCACCGTAGACATAGAAATTTAGATAGAAAAAAACCTCGGATCCCTGAACCCTAGGGAAAAAGTGAAATGGAAAGGGGATTGCGGAATTGAAGACATAATCGGCACTCCCCTTTTTTATGGCCATAGGTGGTTAAGATGATAGACATGCCACTAAGCTAGACTCCAGGTACATGGGAAGACGCCTTCAGGAGAAAATCAGAATGTCAGCGGTACCCTATTTTTTGTGCAGATGGGAACGAAATTTCCCTCTTGTTGCTAAATAAATATTTTCGGCCTATAACCCGAAAGTCCCGGGCCTTTAATCGGCCAGCCAAAAGGCCCATAGGCGTGACTCGACCTATCCGCTGCTTTGCACCATATGAACCGTTCGTTGCGGAAAGGGAATTGAGATCCCTTCCTCGTCAAATCGTTCTTTGAGCGTTTTTGTGAGATGAAATTTCAACGGCCAATAATCACCGGCCTGACTCCACACTCGCACGATCAAATCCACGGAACTTTCCCCGAGATTGCCCACCACAATCTGAGGCGCCGGATCGGCCAGCACTCGTTCGTCGGCTTTGACGACCGTGTGAATCGCCTGCATGGCCTTATCAATGTCATCCCCATAATCGATTCCCATGACTAAATCGACCCTTCGTGTAGGATGATAACTAAAGTTCTTTACGATCGTCCCCCACACTTGGCTGTTCGGCGCGAGAATTTGCACGTTATCCGGGGTCGCCAACTCCGTGACGAATAAGGTGATGGATTTCACGGTCCCGGCAATCCCGGCCACTTCCACGAACTCTCCCACCTTAAATGGGCGAAAGATTAAAAGCATGACGCCGGCCGCAATATTGCTCAACGTCCCTTGTAAGGCTAAGCCAATGGCTAATCCCGCTGCGCCAAATACGGCTATCAGGCTGGTTGTTTCAATGCCAAACTGAGCCAACACTGCCAGCACTGTGACAATCAGGACAAAATATTTTGCCACACTCCGTAAAAAGGGACGTAAGGTTTCATCGACTTTCCCGGTGCTGCTCAGCCACCGATCGACACGCTTTTCAACCCAATTGGCCACCATTCGTCCGACCAGGAGAATGAGAATCCCGCCAAGCATGTTCATCCCGTAGGTTGTCAACAAGGCAATGCCTTGCGTTACAGCATCTTTCATCGTTACCTCCTTTCTTTATCTGTCCTTGTCTATCAAGGGCGGCTCTTTACTCATGAACCTCAGGGCAATTCTTTCAAGCCCTGGTACACACCAGACCCCAACGTTACCCACTGTAAAAAATGGATTTGCTCTGAATATCGGACCCGGGTTTAGGCAGAGGGAGAGAGAATGCAGGGGGATATGAGATCGTGTGGCTACCTGATAACTCAAAATCAAGGACAACCCGAAGACACGTTCATGGAAAAGAGTATGACTGGACAAGCTCAAGACTGGTCGGGGCGAGAGGATTTGAACCTCCGACATCCTGCTCCCAAAGCAGGCGCGCTACCGGGCTGCGCTACGCCCCGACTGATGGTGTGCTGGCACTTTGTTTCGTCAACAGTTCTTTTACCAACCGTAGCGCCTTCCCACGGTGGCTCAGTGCGTTTTTTTCTTCCAGAGTCATTTCAGCCAATGTCTTGTGAGCGGTCGGCACATAGAAGACTGGATCATACCCGAAACCGTGGCTCCCGTAAAACTGTTCCGCAATCTGGCCCAGCAATTCCCCCTCAACTGTCCGGGTGTGGCCTTCCGGATCAGAGAGAGCCATGACGGTCAGAAACCGAGCCCCGCGTTGCTCGAGGGGAATATGTTTGAGTTCTTCCAATAACTTCTCACAATTATCGGCATAGGTCGCCCCTTCCCCAGCGTACCGGGCGGCATAGACACCGGGGCGCCCATCTAAGGCATCGACTTCCAATCCCGTATCATCAGCCAAGGACCAATGGCCAGTCCTGGCAGCCGTTTCTCTGGCTTTTTTGACGGCATTTTCCTGACAGGTCGCGCCATCCTCCACCACCTCCGGCAAATCGGGAAAATCTGCCAACGAGAGAAAGATCAATGAGGCTTCTGAAAGCAGCGCTTGAATTTCTTTGACCTTATCCTGATTTCTTGTGGCCAACACCACCGTATGCAATGGAAAATCCAATTAATTCAAACTCCCCACCAAATCTTTTTGCAGCTGCACCAGGTTCTGAATGCCATTCCAACCCAGCGCCACGAATTCATCAAGATCCTGCTTCGAAAAAGGCATTTGCTCGGCCGTTCCTTGCACTTCCACAATTCGGCCATTGCCGGTCATGACCAAATTCATATCGACTTCCGCCTGCGAATCCTCCTCATAGGCCAAATCCAATCGAACTTCTCCGCAGACTTTGCCAATACTAATGGCCGCCAAATAATCCAGCAAAGGACATTGGGTGATGCGGTTTTTGGCTTTCAAAGCCGCAAAGGCATCAGCCAAGGCAATGAACGATCCGGTAATAGAAGCCGTGCGGGTCCCGCCATCGGCCTGAATCACATCGCAATCAATCCACACCGTGCGCTCCCCCATTTGGTGCATATCCGTCACCGCTCGAAGTGCGCGGCCCACCAACCGTTGAATTTCCAAGGTCCGTCCACCTTGTTTGCCCTTACTGGCTTCTCGAGACATGCGGTCATGTGTCGATCTCGGGAGCATGCCATATTCAGCCGTTATCCACCCCTGGCCCTTATCGCGTAAAAATGGCGGGACTTTTTCTTCAACCGAAGCCGTACAGACAACTTTCGTCTCCCCCATTTCAATCAGGACCGAGCCTTCGGCATATTTGGTAAAGGGACGGGTAATTTTGACCGGACGAAGGTCGCGTGGCCCGCGATTATCAGTTCTGGCAATATCAGACGATGGCAAAATAATTCCTTTCGGTAAAAAAATGGAGACGAATTATAGAGAGCACTTCCCCAAAAGACAACACAAAGGTAAGCGCTCATCAACCCTCGTGACGCCCACTGCTCACAAGACCTTCCCGCAGGACAACGACAATATTTCCTGAACCTCTCACAATGCCTTATTGTCTTCAAGATTGCGGCTTCTGACGTTTTCGAATCATCCGTTTGGCAATTAACAACCCCGCAATAACCAGCACAATGAAGACGACAAAGACCGGTTCATAAGGGAGAAAATAGGGCATCGCTATATTCGAGTTTGAGAAAGCTAGAGGGGCTCGACCACATTTATTGACTGCATGCGGAACCCATGATAGATTCGGATTCCTTCCAACGCAACCATGCACGATCCCCGATTACTCAGTGACCAGCTTGACTCCCTTCGGGCCCAATTGGGCTCTCGAGGGAACGACGTGCCGTGGCACACAATTCAAGCGCTGGCTGACAAGCGACGCACCCTGATTCAACAGGTTGAGGAGATGCGCCATCAACTCAAACAAGGATCGGAAAAGATTGCGGAGCTCAAACGGAACAAACAACCAGCGGATGACCACATGGCTGCCCTTCGACAGGTGCGCGAACAAATTCAAGTTATGGAAGCCGAGTTACGCACGGTGGAAGAGCCGTTGCGGGAGCAAGCCCTGAGTATTCCGAATGTGCCGCATCCGTCCGTGCCGATTGGCACCAATGAAACAGACAATCAGGAAATCCGCCAATGGGGCGATATCCCCCACTTTGATTTCCCCCCTCGATCCCATTTCGATCTTGGGGAAACCCTCGGCATCTTAGATTTCCCGCGCGCCACCAAAATTTCCGGTGCCAGATTTTCAGTAGGAATTGGTATGGGCGCACATTTAGAACGTGCCCTCACCAGCTTCATGATTGACCTTCATGTCCAAGAACATGGCTACACCGAAGTATTGCCGCCGGTGTTGGTCAACCGTGCCAGCATGACCGGCACGGGCCAACTGCCCAAATTCGAAGAGGATGCGTTTCATATCGCCACCGAAGACTTTTTTCTCATTCCCACGGCCGAGGTGCCCGTCACCAATCTCCATCGGGACGAAATTCTAGACACCACCCAACTTCCCATTCGATATGTGGCGCAGAGTTCCTGTTTCCGGCGCGAAGCGGGTTCATATGGCAAAGACACGCAAGGGTTGATTCGTGTGCATCAGTTTCAAAAAGTGGAACTGGTCAACTTTGTGCATCCCGATCACTCCTATGACGAATTGGAAAGATTAACCGGCGCGGCGGAAACCATTTTACAAAAACTTAAATTACCCTATCGCGTGATGGCGCTCTGCACGGGAGATCTCGGGTTTTCCGCCGCGAAAACCTATGACCTGGAAGTCTGGCTCCCCTCACAGCAACGGTATCGAGAAATTTCCTCTTGCAGTAATTTTGAAGGGTTTCAGGCGAGACGAGCCAATATTAAGTTCCGGGCAAAAGGCGGGAAACCGCAGTTTGTTCACACGCTCAATGGCTCCGGCCTGGCCATTGGTCGAACGGTCGTGGCCATTCTTGAAAACTACCAACAAGCTGATGGATCGGTTACAATTCCAGAGGCATTGCAACCCTATCTGCATGGAGCTACCAGTATTCGCCTATCACAGAAATAACTCGAGAATTAATTTCATTCACATATTTCGGAGGGGTGCTAGAGTGGTCGAATAGACCGGTCTTGAAAACCGGCGTGGTGAAAGCCACCGTGGGTTCGAATCCCACCCCCTCCGCCATATTCTCCTCAGCCCTCACGAAAATCTATCCCATCCAGCCCACCAGGCTCACTGAAAAAATTGCGTGGGAGTTTCACGAATTTTTTGAGGCAAGTTTTTTGCCCGCATAGGGTACCCATGACCTTAAGATACCACCCGCAGATTATTGGCAGATACTCGAGAAGGATTCGAGAAGAGACAAAAGGCCGTCGTTCAGAGACGTCATATTCTGTGTCCGCATAAGAGACATAAATTTCACGGTATCAGCCTCAGAAAACGGAATGTCGCCAGCTTGTGCCGGTTGGTGAACAACTTCTAACTTCCGGCTAACACAACGAGACAAAACTTCAATAAGATCTAATAAGGTGACGGATCGCCCTGTGGCCACATTACACACGCCAGTCATTCTTTCCTGGAGAGCTTGCACATTGGCCTTCGCCACGTCTTTGACAAAAATAAAATCTCGGGTTTGCTTCCCATCACCAAAAACCGTAAGAGGTCGCTGTTGGTCAATCATGGAAATAAATTTACTGATCACTCCGGCATACGGGGAAGAGGGATCTTGGCGTGGCCCATACACATTAAAGTAACGGAGACCCAAAAAGGATTGACCAAATTGATTGGTGAACAACGCCGCATATTGGTCGTTGACATATTTCTCTAAGCCATATGGGGAACAGGGTTGAGCCATATCCGTTTCACGCAACGGCAATCGAGTGGGCAATCCATACACCGCCGCACTAGAGGCATAGACCATGCGCTCCACCCCATAGGACCGCGCGGCTTGCAGGACATTCACAAACCCGCCAATGTTCGTTGAGCAAGAACCAGAGGGATCCTCCACAGAGGCTTGTACCGAAACTTGAGCCGCCAGATGCACGACATGGGTCATCCCGTCCATGGCTTTGTGCACCGCGTTGCCATCTCGAATATCACCAACTTGGATTTCTAACATGGAGTGGGTCGGCAAATTATGCCGGGAGCCGGTCGAAAAGTTGTCCAGTACCCGAACAGAAAAATTGGCTCCGAGGAGTTCCTCCACCGTATGTGAACCGATAAAACCTGCACCACCAGTGACTAAAACGCGCATTCTGGGTTCCCTTTCTTCACATAAACAAAGGCAAAGTCAGTGCCATGAAGAACTCAGAAGCTTCTTACATACCTAGCCCCAGAATACAGTAGGTTGTTCACCAAATATGGGTTCCTTATAATGGAAGGCAATACCGATCAACATCTTAATTCCCAACTTCCAGAACAACCGTAAGGAGCAAGCACGATGGAAACCTATGCGCGCAAAGAAGAAAGCACCGATGTACAGAATGACCCAAAGGCCCGAGAACTCCTTCAAGCGGCCTTTACCAAAACAGCCCGCTGGCAACCGGACTTCAAAGGGTTTCAGGCCGATCTACGGATTAATGTTAACGGGAAAGAAACCAAAGGCACGGTAACGGTGAAAATGCCACGAGAGGTCACCGTGGTGATCGATGATACGGAACTGCAGACCTGGGCACAAAATACGATTGGGATGATTGCCGGACATCGCGGGCATAGGACATTTGAAGACTCTGATGGCAAATATACGCTGACGTTAGGTGGAGAGGAAACGCATCCGTTAGGGCAACGGGTGAACATTCATGGCGATGGCATGGGTTCATGGTATCGCGTCAAGGACAATCGAATTACACAAATTAACCGGAATATGCCACAGGCGGCATTTACCATCAACGTGGAAGAGAGTGCGATCACGCCAGATCAATTGCACCTCACGACACGCTATACGGTCTATTATTTTTCTCCAAAGGATCAATCCTTGAAGAATGTGGACAGCTTTACAGATACCCACATCCGAACGGGCCAGGCTGATCTTCCGGCCACTCGCCGTATTATTTCCTATGAAAATGGAGCCGTTATCACACGACTGATCACGTTTGAAAATCACGTCCTGTTATAACGAAGAGGGCGAGAGGTCAGAGACTGAGGGGTGAGGGAGCGAAGAATAATACTTTGGCCTTCCTCACTCCTGTTTTTTCACATTGGCAATGCTACAGGAATCACTCAAAGGCTTGTTCATCCGATTCAAGGCAGAGGAAATTCATACACTAACGTAGGCCCTGCCCTCCGGTTCCCCCTCCAAAACCTCCAAAATTTCCACCAAATCCTCCCTGCCCCGTCCCCCAATACTCTCCCCGTTTCCAACGAGGAAAAGGATGCCGCCGTTCAGGGCGCGTAAACCGCCAGAGTGCATAGATCATCACACAGACGACGGCCAGATTCATCAAAAAGGCAGCCGTGCGTCGTGACGGTTTGTTCTCCGAAGGAAGTGAGGCTTTACCAGCAATGGAAGCCAAGGATAGGGCCGAACGAAACACATTGGTCCCATAGTCTCCTGAACGAAACATGGGTTCCAAAAATTTCAGGGAAAGATCATCGAGGTGTTCGGGGGTCACGACCGGCAGAAGGCTTTTCCCAACCACCACCACCGCTTGCCGTTCTTTGACAGCCACCAGCAATAACATCCCCCTCTCCTGCTGAGCCGTTCCAATTCGCCAGGCTTCATACAAACGCGAAGCATACTCTTGAGCATGAGGAAGGGGCTGAATGCTCTCAAGGGTCACAATCAACATTTCCACGGCCGTCTTCGTCTCTAAATCTTTGCAAACCGCACGAAGTTGGGCATACCACTCCTCATCCAGGACATGGGCATAATCACTCACATAGCCTAAGGGAGTTGGAAACTGATGTTCTTTCGGAGACTTCCCCCAAGCGGATCCGACCAAGAAAACCAAAAACCCAATCACAACCCCAAGAAGTATACGAGAGAACGATATCATAACCGCCCCTCTTGCCGAATCTGTTGAACTCGTTCTAGGAAGAGTTCCAGACTTTGAAGATACCGTTCATAGGCTTTTGGCCATTCTAATGAGCCGGGGCTGCTCAGCCCTCGCTTCATATTAAGAATTTCCAAAAAGGTGGTTGGATCAAATTGGATAGTCGTGGGAAGCGCTTCAAGCAATGCGCCATCTTTTTCTTGTGACGACTGTCCCACACAAAACAACAAACCGCGCACACAAGGTAAAACGGCTGTAATAGAAAGGATTAGTAAGGCTTGAATCGCCTCGATTCGTCCCTCTCCTTCAATAAACCGTTGCCGGACACGTAGCAGATTCGCCATCACTTCGTGTTCACATTGCCACCCTAAACGGGCGGGATCAACTGATAGTTCACCAAACGGATCGCGGCCGGCCAAGATCAGATGATGTTGAGTCATCTGAAGAAATTCCAATGGGAAAAGATAGCTGGAGCGCTTCAGGTCGTCTTCCGTCATGACTAACGGTGCGATAATGTTTTGGGAACCCCATTGCCGGTGCAGTTGTCCGGCCCGTCGCAAGAGATCCACGGATAGCTTCCTGACCACCAAAAGGATATTCAGATTCGATCGACCGGAAATAAAGTCCCCTCGCGCGGCGCTCCCAAACAGAATCAATCCATCCAGGTCTGCCGTCCATTGCTGCCGAATGTGTTCGATATAGCGAGCCAGAATATCTTGGGTGTCTTGGGGGAGATCATGAATTGATGCAGAAAATGGGATAGCCATTCGTGTAAACAATCCTAAGAAGGTTGAGAGTGAACTGGAATAACACCGGCTCGAGGATCCGGCAAAAATCCGGCCGCCTGGAAACGATCCAACCAACCGAATGGGGCGGTTGTTCGAAGACCTGCGGTGGCCGAAAGGACCTGATATTGTAAACGTCGATTTGAATCCATCGTGCGAAAGACCCGGTCTCTCAACATCCGGAGTAGCGGATTCCCGGTATTCCAAAAAAAGACTTCCTCATCCGCCAACCGCTGTAACATTGTGACTTGAGCACGTCTGCCTGTTTCAAATGGCTTCAGTGCTCCCAACGACCAATCCTGAGTGCGGTGACACTGCTCAAGGACATCGGCAAGGACTACGGCATCTTCCATGGCTTGCATACGTCCTTGCGACGCATGAGGATTCATCCCGTGAGCCGCATCCCCCATGATCACGGCCCGATCCACCACCCAAGTTTTGGCCCGCACTCTCCCAGTGCCCATATAGGCTGTTTGATTCCAATCAACAAAGGAATGAAAGAGGGAATCAAATCCTGGTGCAATGACTTCCCATTTTTCCCTCAATGCCGACACGCCGCACTTTTTCAGTTTTTCAAGAGAATCGGACGATACCATATATAACGCATAGACTTTGTTCCCTGGAGCCGGAAATAACCCGAGAATCGTTTGTTGCCCCACAAAATATTGCGCTTCCTGGAATTCATCAGAAGAGTCCAAAACCGCCACTAAATAACTATCTTTGTACCGGTGTAAGGAAGCCGGGATCCGCAGAGCCTCCCGAACCCGGGAAAACGGCCCATCAGCCCCCACCACCACCTGCGCTCCAATTTGTAGGGGCACGCCATCAATTTCAGCCTGAACACCAACAATACGATCCCCTTCATACAATAATGACTTGAAGGAAGCTTGAAAACGAAGACCTGTGGGATTTTCTTCTTGCAGACACTGAAGGATCGTGCGATGAACCGCATTCGGCCACATCACCAAGGCCCGATTGAACGGGGCCGGTAACATATCATAATCAATCGTACAGAGCCGTGTTCCCCCGCTTTTTCTAAAATGAAAGAACCTCACCGGCTTGGAAGTCCCAGCTGGGAGGGCCTCTAACAATCCTAATTTGTGGAGAAGTGCTTGCCCATTGGGTTGGAGAATTTCGCCTCGCAAGCCCTGTGGAGGGCCAGCAGCCTGCTCCAAGACAAGGTTGGGAACACCTTTTCGGCTTAAGGCAATGCCCAAAATGGCACCACCACCACCCGCCCCAACAATGAGTACATCAGTATTGAGATCCATACTTATCAAAAAAGGAAAAATAAAATATTAAAGAAAAACATTAACAATAGCCCATTACGACATCGCATGAAACTCGTGCAGCCATTAATGAGGGGCACCGAAGATTATTGAAGCACACTACTCGGAAAAAATCTTTTGGAAATGGTCGTCTGATTCGTTCCAAGCCTGTGGGTGGGTCGTTGAGAGCCAGTCACGAAGATAGAGTTTTTGTGGTCCCGACAAGAGACTTTTGATTTGGTGGGTACGCCCTTGAAGCGGTTGGAGAAAGCCCACTTTTTTCACAGGATCCAGCGTGGCCGTTCGAACGTACATCGTGGTATACACCGAAGGCACATTCTCATCACCCTCACCTTGAAGCCAGACTGAAATATATTTATCCATCTGTAACCCGGAACTATCCAATGCCGGATCGGTTTCATGAAATAATTCGTTTTCGGTTTGTTCCAAGGGAACGGCATCCTCTGCTCGAAATAAAAAATTTCTCTTCCACATACACGTTTATCCTTCATCAAAAGGCGCAAACCTAGGACCGAAGGCGATAGTCTCAAGGGTTTCAGAAGAAAGTCAAGGCAAAGTCTCGCCCTGACTCTTTTCTCCCTGTAGATATTTAAATTGGAGTCCCATTTACGCTAAAATCTTATGTCATTTCCTAATCCTAGGCGTTGTCACCCCCACCGACCTCCGGGACGAGACCTGTGAACCTTACACGTTATTGACTGACTCTCTTTATGGAGGATTCATTTGTGAAGACACCATCGACATGCAAACGATTTTTTTGGTGCCTTGTAGGCATACTCCTATTCAGCGGCTGCCAAGGCACAGGGAATACTGTCAATTTTGATCCCCGTGCCATCGCCACTCCAAACCGGGCCAACAGCCTTCATCACGAAGACCTTACGATTTTAGTGGAACCCTTTGAAGATAGCAGACCACAGCAACAGCGGCTGGGGGCTCGAACACATTTGTGGGGAGGGGTCACGAATTTTAACGCCTGGAACGGCAATATCAGCGAAGGCATGGCGAATCTCGCGGTCGATTATCTCAAACAGCAACAATGGCAGGCCTCTCAAGCCACGACCGATCAGCCAGGCGATGCCTCCGCAGTTGATGTCATTCTCACCGGGACAGTACTGTCATTAAACGCCAATGCCAAAAGCGGATTTGGGTTTACCGACATTGTGGTGGATATGAAAGTGCGGTTTGAAGCCAAAAATAAAGTAGACGGGAGCACGATACGAATGGTTCTAGGTGCCAATGGATCAGATACAGTGGCGATATTCGATCCCAAAGATGTCGATCGGCTGATTAACCTTGTGGCGAAGGATTTATATCATCAATTGTTCCAAGATCTTACGGTGAAGGATAAGGCGTTTCATTTACAACCTGGTCGCTCATAGCCTTTCCTTATCCAAATATGCCAAAATGATCGGGTGGTAATTAACAACCGGAACTTTGTCTTTTCATCTAACGCGGGAGGGACCACACAGAAATTTTCCTAGTTTCCACAACAACGAGTTGAAGCAGTCTCAACTTCTCAGAAATACGCCATTTATTCTCTTGAATGATATTTCTATTTTTTCGTCATCATGAGGCGTACTGTCTGGAAAAAAGGAGTTGTGAATGCAAAGCGTGACCACGGAGCCTTCTGTTCCTCAGGCCAATATATTAATTGTTGAGGACGAGCAAGGGCCTCGTGAAGCCTTAAAAGTCATCCTCTCCCCTTACTTTAATCTCTATACTGTCGATCGCGCCGAAGTCGCACAGCAAATTCTTGCCACGCATCCCATCGACCTCGTTACCCTTGATTTAAAACTCCCCGATCAGCCAGGGACAGACCTTCTCACCAAAATTCGAGAGAATGGCCATGATGTCGACGTCGTCATCATCACCGGCTATGGCACGCTACAATCAGCCATCGATGCGATTCGTCATGGTGTGGCTGCCTATATTCTCAAACCCTTTAATGTATCAGACCTCTTAGATGTCATTAAAAAAACCCTTGATCGACGGAAGCGCCTTTCCTCTCTTCATGGAGCGCTTCAGGCTTTGGGGAATCTCTGGTCTTCCGGCATTGATGTCAAAACGGCGATGGCCAATATTGAAACCCTCTTAGGAGCCAAACATCCTGAACTCGTCCAACATGCCAGTCGAGTCAACTTTTATGCCTCATTGGTCACCGAGCATCTCCAACTCTCTCCAGAAGATCAAGAAGCAATCCACCTTGGAGCCTATTTGCATGATATCGGGAAAATCGGCATCCATGATCGACTCATTGCCGGGCATACCACCCTTTCAGATCAAGACGAGGAACTCATGACCTGCCATCCCACCATCGGAGCACAATTCATCCATGGGCTTCCCTTTCAACCCATCGTCGAACAAATTATTCGTTCACATCATGAAAAATTCGACGGATCAGGCTACCCCCAAGGTTTGGCAGGAGACCAGATACCCTTCCCGGCACGAATTGTCAGTCTCGCCAACGTATTTGATAATTATGTCACGGGGCAGGGAGTCGCACCCCATGCCATGCCGGTCCCGGAGGCCCGAGAGAAAATTCGCCAGGAAGGTGGAAAAAGTCTTGACCCAGAATTAGCCGAAATCTTTGCCAACGTGGTCTGGTAAACGCGTCGACACCAGCACATTCGACACACGATCACATCCTCGCCATGCCAAAAACGATTCCCCATCTGACACCATTCACCCATTCGGAGACGACCGAAAAATGGGAACAAGCCTTTGACGCCTTAACAGATCACGTCATGATCCTCGACCAGGGCGGAAATATCGTGTGGGCGAATTTGGCTATTCGGGATCAAGTAGAAGCACACTTGGGACCAATTGTCGGCAAGCATTACCGACTCCCCTATTATGGAGAGCACCTTCCTCTCAGCCCTCCCCCATGGGATACCGTGTTAGCCGGAGCGCTTTCCGCTATCGTAGAAACCTCATTGCCTGCCCTACCCGGCTATTTTCTCGTCTCCTGTTATCCTTTATTTGATACCCAAGGAACTCAATGGGGCGCCATTTCCGTGGTGAAGGATATTACGGACCGCAAGCGCATTGAAGAAGCGTTAAGAAAAATTGCGCAATCTGATCCCACACCTGGAAGCATTGCCTTTTTGCGATCGTTGGTTAAAGACTTATGCAAGGCTGTCAATGTTCCGTATGCCATTCTAGCCGACCTTGAAAATGCGGCAGATCCCAATGCTCATACGGTCGCCATCTGGGCTCAGGGGACTTTCGTAGAAAACATTTCATGGGCGCCGCCCATCACGCTTTTCGATGAATTAATCCGGGAAAAAGGTTGCGCCTGGAACACGATATCATCGCCGATCTTTCCACCCACCTCTGTTCCAGCCGCCTGGCCGGTGACAAGTTATATGGGCTGTGCCCTGCGCGGCCAGGCCGGGCACATCATTGGAATTCTCATGGTCTTGAGCCCGCAGCCGATCCTCAATCCCCATGTGGCACAAACCATCGTTCAACTGTTTGGCGCGAGAGCTGCCAACGAACTGCAACGAAAGAAAACCGAAGATGCGCTGCGAGACAGCGAACAACGGTATCGGGCCATTGTAGAAAATGCCTACGATTTGATTATAGAAATTAGCAACGAGGGTGAATGCCACTATATAAGTCCCAACTGCCAGGCAGTGCTGGGGTATGAGGCGGCCGACCTGATTGGAAAAAGTTTTTTTGATTTTGTCTATCCCGAAGAGCGGCAAGCCTTAGCCGCCGCCTTTCATAGCAATATTGGGGCACTACAGGAAATTGACATAACCTGCCGGCTGCAAACCAAACGAGGTGAATGGCGATGGTGCGAAAGTCATGTCCACCCGTTTCGAACCAGCATGGGAACGGTGAAAGGCGTGATCGTCACCCGAGATATCACAGAACACAAACGCGTCGAAGAAGAGCGGTTGCGGGCCACCAAACTCGAATCTGTCGGCTTACTAGCCGGAGGCATCGCGCATGACTTCAATAATATTTTAACCTCGGTCTTTGCCAATATCGGGTTGGCCAAACTCCTGACCGCCAAAAACCCGGGCTCGAACACGACGGTGGTAGAACGATTGAGCGCAGCGGAAAAAGCCTGTCTTCGAGCACGCGACCTTACCAAACAGCTCCTCACCTTTGCCAAAGGCGGAGCCCCCGTCAAAAGCACCACATCCATTTCCTCCATTATCCGGGACACCGTGGAATTTGTCTTACGTGGCTCGAGTGTTCGCTGTCACCTCAATCTTCCCGAAAATATCTGGCCGGTTGTGGTCGACGAAGGACAAATCAGCCAGGTATTACAAAATCTCATCATCAATGCCGAACAAGCCATGCCGGAAGGAGGGGCCATCGAGGTCAACGTGGCCAATGAATCGATTACCGCCCCGGCCGATCTTCCGCTCAAAGAAGGGAATTATGTCCGCGTCTCCGTCCAAGATCAGGGCATTGGGATTCCTCACGACCATCTCTCAAAAATTTTCGATCCCTATTTTACGACCAAACAAAAAGGCAGCGGCTTGGGACTCGCCACAACCTATTCCATCATTAAACGACATGAGGGGCACATTACCGTTTCATCAGCGCTTGGAAAGGGCGCCTGTTTCACAGTCTACCTTTCTGCTTCAGCGGTACAGGAACAATACAATGAGGAAGGGTCACATCAGTTAATTTGCGGGAAGGGTCGAGTTCTCATTATGGATGATGAGGATGAAATCCAAGAGGTCTTGGGGAAAATGTTGGAGCATCTTGGCTTTGAGGTCGACTATGCCAAGGATGGCGAAACTGCGTTACGAATTTTCAGCACGGCATTACGGGACGGTCGGCCATACGCCGTCACGATTCTGGACCTGACCATACCCGGTGGAATGGGCGGAAAAGAAACGCTTCGCCAAATGAAGGCCATCCATCCAGAAGCGGCGGTGATTGTTTCAAGCGGATATTCGAATGATCCCGTCTTAGCCCGCTTTCAGGACTTTGGATTTTCCGGCGTCATTGCCAAACCCTATAACCTTGTAGACTTATCAAAAGTCCTCACCCAAATTCTTTAACATCTCAAACTTCTCTTCCATCATCCCGACGGTAATTCATGAGGAGGCAAAATCCCGCGTTCCGTGATAATACCGGTGATTAAACGGGCCGGCGTCACATCAAATGCCGGATTCCATACAGAAACCCCAGCAGGCGCAATTGGACGGCCCCCATGGACTTGAGTCACTTCCGACGGATGGCGCTCCTCAATTGGAATCGCAGCACCATTCGGCGTGTTCATATCGATCGTCGAAAAGGGTGCGGCCACGTAGAACGGGATCCCATGTGCTTTCGCTAAGACAGCCACCGAATAAGTCCCGATTTTATTCGCCACATCTCCATTGGCTGCAATCCGATCCGCGCCGACGACACAACATTGAATCTTCTGCTGTTGCATCAGAGCGCCGGCCATATTATCAGTAATGAGGGTCACAGGAATGCCATCTTGTTGGAGTTCCCACGCAGTTAATCGTGCACCTTGAAGCACCGGGCGCGTTTCATCCGCATACACCTGCAACTTTGTCCCGGCCTCCCAGGCGGCACGCACCACTCCTAAAGCCGTCCCATAGCCTGCTGTTGCCAAGGCTCCGGCATTACAATGCGTCAGGATGGCGTCGCCATCATGGATAATAGCCGCACCATATTTCCCCATCTTCCGATTCACTCGAATATCTTCCTCAAGAATGGCTTGAGCTTCATCCAATAGACGTTCTTGGCAGGCCTCGACCGAGGAAAGAGATTCTTGAGTCAACACTCGCTTCATACGATCGACCGCCCAAAAAAGATTCACGGCTGTAGGCCGGGTTGCCGCGAGGATTTCACAGACCTGATCCACATGCCTGCGAAACCCATCAAGATCGGACGTGGAATATTGCCTGGCCCCTAAGGCAATACCTAAAGCTGCCGTCACGCCAATAGCGGGCGCGCCACGAACTTTAAGTGCGCGAATCGCTTCAGCCACTTCCAGATAATCTGAGCAATCAAAAAAACACACGTCTTCAGGCAACACACTTTGGTCCAAAATACGAACGCGATGCTCCTTCCATTCAACCGTGGGAACCATGTCATGAACCTTTCATAAAAAGAAAATATTTTCGTGATGAAGAATCCACCAGTTATTGAAGAGAAATGCAAAAACTTGACCTGAGCTTCTCATTCTTCCTCTCGACTATGGCGGAGTCGCGCGTCGCTCGTCCACCGTTGGTGAAGAGGGTGAAAGACGCGATGGTGCATCAGAGGAATCCGACGGAGACGACGAGGAATTCTTGGGTGATCCATTTAAAATTTCAACAGGAAGGAGGACCGTATTTTTCAACACATCAAAGGCAAATTGGGCAAATCCTACTAACCCTTTTTTTAAGGATTTTTGTGGCAAATACACAACCTGCGGGTCACTCAACGGTCCATTCAGCCTAAACAGAGCGGTGGCGATGCCTTTCCGATCTCCAGAAAAAATTGTCCCAAAAAGCGGAATCGATTTCAGCAGGTCCGAATAGGCCCCAAAAGGGCTTACCGCCACCACGCCATCCAAGCTATCTCTTTTGGCATCATACGTCCCGGCCACAGTGGCCTTCATGATCGGACTCTTCAACAAAAAGTCCTTTGTCGAAAAGTTGCCTTCCTCAATCGCTAACGTGGTGGAAATTGATTCAAAGGGAAACCCGGTTTTCTCGAAGTTAACCTTGCCACGAAGAATGTGCGGGAGGTTCAAAATTTTTAGAATTTTTGGGAGAACCCGTCCTTGCCGCACATATCCATTATGAAGGGCAAACTCTATCCCGCCCTCTAAGGAAGGAATAATGCCGCGTTCATCACGTCCATCCCCTTGCACCTTGCCACGAATCGTCATTTGTCCGGTGACCAAATCACGCTCGTCCCCGATCGCCGTTAAAAATTTTTCAAACGGAAGCCTGGCTCCTTCAAAAGATGCCCTGACCGCAGCCGGCTTTCCAGGAGGAAGATGTACAAGCACTCGCCCCTTGAGACTTCCCTCCTCTTCAACCAACGTTTGAAATTTATCGAGAGTCACCAAATTATCATGAATACTCAACTCCGCCGAAAGATTTTGTCCTGAAAAGGTTTGATAACGAGGCTGATCGATAAGAATCGAACCGGCCAGTTTGCCATGGCTGGCTAACCATTCAACCCCATCACGCAACACGGAACGCTCATTCTTGGGGATCAAAAGATCAATATCGAATCGTGGAGCATTCCACATCACACTCACCTCGGGGGCAGCATTCCATTGTTTCACAAAACCGGTTACGACCGCCTCACTGTCCTTAATATGAAATTCCATCCGTTTTAAATCAAGGAAATCTTTCTCAACACGTAACCGGACAAATAGATTGGAGATCGACTCTTGAAGACCAGGAATCGTGACCACACCGTCGGTAACCGCAACCCACCCTTTAACATCCCATTGAGTCCAATCCGGACCAAAACCTTTCCCGCCCAATTGCACTTCCACAATGCCCGACTGAATGGCATTCTCAAAAACTTGCACCTTGTCCGGAAGGAGGGCAATCGATATCGGGCCGGAATCCAAGCGTCCTTCCCACCCCCACGTCTTGCCAAATCTCACTATACCCTGGCCTCGAAGACGGAGGGGAAGCATCGCTAACTCAACTCGTGCCAATCGGGCCGTGTTCCCGGAAAGCCATTGTCCGTCAAATTCCAACTCGGCAGCTTGCCCGGCGCCTTTTTTTAACAAAGCCGGCAGGGAAATCCTTGCATCCTTCCCATCAATTTTCCCTTTAAAATTAAGACGATTCACCGGTCCCCTCAAGGTCACCGAGGCCTGAAGAGGGCCGGTGACAGGACCGCGTGGGGGTTGAGAGGCCACTGGCGCAGAAGCAGGTACAATCTCCTGACCGTCGAAACCTGCAGTGATCGTCAGCGGTTCGAAACGAAGGGTGGTTTGATGAAGAAGTGTTCCATTCATTGACCAGGGATACGATCCCATCATCCCTTCAACCCTTTCAAAGATGGTGCTATCAGGAGAAAAGGTTAATGTGCCATGGCCATGAGATAGGGCATGGGGTAACCCGGGGAAACTCATCATCACATCATGCGGCTCATAAGTTCCCTGTTGAAACACCAATCCTTCTTCCTCAAATAAGGGTCCGGCAAACCGCAGCACGAGAAGGCCTTGCCCCTGAGAAACGTTCCATCGGTGTAACCCGGAAGGATCAGAAGCGGAAGGACCTAAATGCGTCACAAAATCCCAGACCTTCTCTGCAGGAACCTGCCCTCGAATTTCCACATCCCCCGAAAGATGCGAACCTTTAAATAAAAAAATTCCGCGAGTCACATCGACCTGAATACCATCATAGACACCCTGAGCTTCCGAGACGTGTATCCGGTCAGGTTCCACCACAACGGTTCCCCGAATCTGATCGGTGCTGGGCCAAGTCGGGACATGGACAAAACCGTGATTCACACGAAAGGTCCCGGTGAGGGACGTTCCCACATCTTCTCGCGTGGACCCGGTCAGACGAGCCTCAACGACCTCCAATTCACCACCCCATTTTCCCTCTTTCCATAAATCAATCACCGAATCGGGAAGCCACTGTTGAGGAACCATTTTGTGAATGAGAGCCAGATTCAGACTGGACGATCGTAGGGAAACCGCCGCCATATGATGCCCATCCTCCAATTCTTCAATATTGGCATGCCCGGCAAGAGTAATGGCAGGGTTAGCAAACGCAATATTCGTGAGGTGTAGTTGAGAGCCCGCGGGTTTTTTCACCCAGTTAAACGCCGCAGCAGCTTTCAGCACTCCCGGGAATTGAGCGAGTACCTCGCCATAGGGCCCATACTGAGCGAGTTGATTCACGGCAAAATTGTCCGTCTCAACTTGGCCGGACAAGGTCATGTGTTCAAATGTGACATCCTGCCCTCCCAGAAACGACAACGGCACAGTGGACACGCCCTCAAAGGTCCCGGAAAGCTGAAAAGATGCCGAGTCTTGTGTTTGCCGTAAATTGCCAGACACCGTCAGGTGGGATAAAACGGTCGTCCCTTCATAAGAGGTTTCCGACACACCGGTGACATGATCAAACACGACGCCACGGACACTATCCGAAGGGGATTCATCAATGATGATGATCTTGCCTTGCTCCACTTCCAGCTTTTCAAACACCAAGAACGACGCCAAAGAGGCCAGGGAGGAATCCTGATTGGACTGTCCTAACAAACGCCAGCCTCCAGCCTTATCGCGATGTATTTCAATTTCTGGATGATCCAGGAAAAATTCTTTGACCACTATTTTTTTCTGGAGCAATTGCCCAATCCCCAATTCCAAATTCATCGTTTGAGCCCGAAAGACGGCATGAGAATCCGGCCGTTCCTGCACCACAATATCCGACACAAGAAAATGGGGAGCAGGAAACAGCGCGAAGGAGGTGCGCCCGACACGCACATGAGAACCTAAAGTATCTTGAATCTGACGTAAAACGAGGGTCTCAACATAGTCGGGGTTTAAAAACCACGGCAGAATAATAAGCAAGGCGGACAGGACAAGAAGCCCGAGCCCACCCCAGAGAATACTTTTGGTTACAGACACACGCACAGTCGTTGCCCCATAACGGAAAGAAGAACCTGTATCTTACTGGATTTTTAAGGAATTGTAAGAAAAGAAATTAACATCGCTCGGACACTCTCTCATCATAGACATTGTACAGAATGACGGAAGGAAAAGATTACCCGCCACACGGACACGTCGTCTCTCGCAATACCCATTCTTGACCCTTTCAACAGGAGTACGATATTCTGCCACGGCAAAGAGAAACATGAGGTGTGCGTCCCCTCTGACGCACAACCTTAAAGCCCTCACCCCATATATCCTCGACACCAGCCTTGAACGTTTCTCACACATTCCTTACGAGACAGCAAGTCTCATCCCTGTTGAAATTGTATGATGTCCCACATCCGGACAACCCGCAAAAGTTGATTCCCGGCTATGACAAAGCCCATGCCCATCGCACCGCACGGTTGTGCGTCCCGGTCGCGGTCGCATTAGGGCACCCCCTCGCCCGCCTCAAACAGTTTGAAGCCGCATGCTTGCTGCATGATATGGGGCGAGCGGGACTGGATGCCAAGCTATTCGGGAAAATCTGGTCATGGGCGAAACAAGACGGCATTCCCACTCGGCCACGAGAATGGAGGGCCAAACATCCCGACACACCATACGGACAAGAAGCCCAAGCCTTTATGCAACGTTATAAACATGCCCTTCTGAAGCAAGGGCTGAAGCTCACCCCGGCCGTCAAAGATCATATCGCGATGCGCTTGGGATTTGCACGACGCCTCAAACGGTGTCTGCGTCCGGTCAAAACGACCCTCCATATTCTAGAGATCGACTGGGCTCCCTGGATGGAACGCATCATGCTCTACTACTATTATCCGGAAAAATTAGACACCGCGCCCGGATGGACGCATCAACTCGGAGAAATCCTCGTGGCCTGTGAACAACTGGAAGCCTATAGCAACCATCGACGGGGTCAGGATTATTACGCCCGATCAGAAGAAAGTTTTCAGGCGGCTTTCAACTATCTTCGCCAGCTCACGAAACAACAGATTGTGAGCAAAGAAGTCTTTCGAACCATTTGTCGATTGACGCGGGAAGGTCAATTCACCACCATCCTTCGACAGGCACGTGGGGGCAAGCTCTCTCCTGCAGAACAACGGTACCTCACCTCGGTGGCCGCCTAGTTTCGCTATGCCGGTATCAACCCACTCGCTGAGCGTGGCCATGAAGGGAGATACTCTCATGGAGAATCTCACCGGAGCCATGCAGGACGCGCTCAAGAAATCGGGCATCACTCACGGCACCTTAACGCTGTTTGTGAAACATACCACCGCCAGCGTCATGATCATTGAAGACGAACCTGGGATTCGAGCCGACACGAGAAATTTTTGGAATGTCATTATTCCCCCTAAAAAGGATTGGGAGCACAATACCCGAAATGCTGGTGAAGATAACGGACATTCCCATTTGCGCGGCCAACTCCAAGGCCCATCGCTCACCGTGCCCGTCGTGCAAGGGACACTCACATTAGGCACCTGGCAACAAATTGTCCTGATTGATTTTGATACCCGTGCACGAACGCGTGATCTCGTCGTACAAATAATTGGTGAATAACCATCAATAGCCTCGAACGCGATCAGTCATGAACACACCCACTCCTCTGTACATCCGAGACTGAAACCTCTACAGATGCCGGTCGGTACCACACGATATCGCATGATGATATTCTGCCTCGCGGCGGTCCTCAATGTGATCGACGTACCCGACGGCATGCATGTCGCGTTCGCTCACGACACAAAGAGTCCGGGCATTCATCTCACCCATGACCAATCGCTCAGCGCCGAAGAACGCAACACCATCAGCGTCTTTGAAAAAGCCGCCAAGTCCGTCGTCTATATCACTAACACCGCACTTCGACGCGACTTCTGGTCCCTCAATACATTTGAAGTCCCACAAGGTTCCGGCTCAGGATTTATTTGGAACACCGAAGGGCACATCGTCACCAACTTTCATGTTGTGTATGGCGCCGACTCGATTCAAGTGGTGTTAGACGATCAATCCACACACGATGCCCGCGTGATCGGCCTCGATCCCGATCACGACCTGGCCGTCTTACAAATCAATGCCGAGAAACAGCAACTCCCCCCCCTTGATATAGGCGATTCCACCGACCTTCTCGTCGGGCAGCAAGTGTTGGCCATCGGCAATCCCTTCGGACTGGATCATACCCTCACCACCGGAGTCGTCAGTGCGTTAGGCCGCTCGATCAAATCGGTCAACAACCGCACCATCGAAGGTGTCATTCAAACCGATGCCGCCATCAACCCCGGCAATTCCGGAGGCCCTCTCCTCAACAGTTCCGGGAAATTGATCGGCGTCAATACACAAATCATCAGCCCTAGTGGCGCGTTTGCCGGGATCGGCTTTGCCGTTCCCGTCGGCATCGTCAAACGCATCGTGCCCCAACTCATTCAATATGGAAAGGTCATTCGTCCGGGATTGGGCATCTCTCTCATTCCTGATGCCATGGCCAAACGATGGGGCATACACGGCATCATCATTGCGCGAGTGCAACCGGGCAGCGTGGCCGAAAAAGCGGGATTAACAAGTTTAGAAGAATTACAGTCCGGGCGCATTCGTTTAGGCGACATCATCACCGCCATCGACGGAGACCCCGTTCGCAACTTTGATGACCTGGCCACCATCCTCGACCGCCACAATGTCGGTGACCGCATCACCCTCCGGCTCCGTCGCAACAACAAAGAACGCACCATCAAAATCACCCTCCAAGCCGTAAATTAACGCCCGTCATATCCATACCCTCAAGCATCCATCCTCAATTTCTATCCAGGTAATATCCTGGCCTGGTCACCTGGCCAAAATCCCGCTCCTCCCGTCATCCCTGCATGCCTCTGGCAGGGATCTCTTTACGCGTCCCCGCGTCTTATAGGTCATCCTGGGATGATCGAAGGATGTGCACCCAGCCTTTCTCCTCCAGGTCATTCCTGCGGCTGTAGAGCCTGCCCCTGCAAGGAGTTTGGCAGGGGCAGGAATCTCCCGCGTCTGACATTTATATCTATCATCGGCAATACAGCATTCCTTCCCCTTCCGTCATCTCTGCACGTTTCTGGCAGAGATCCATCTTCCCTTAATTCCTCTCTGCCCCCACAAAACGTCCCCAACAAATTTTCCTATACTTTAATAACCGGGTTGGGTAGCATGGCCCATGGGTCATTGATAAAACCATATTCTCACCTGCTCAAGACAACCCAAGCAAATGGGACAGGCGGAAAGATAAGAGTGTGCCACGATTATTAGTTAACAACACACTTGTTCCCAAGCCTGTTATTGAAGCCCTCATGGCCTTGTCTATTCAGCCTGATCTCTCTGCCTCCCACACAAGACGCTCCTAAGCCCGACCGTTCATTTGTTAGAATAGGGCCATCAGGCTGGCAACAAGATGTCGGAGGCGAATCCGTATTGTTCTTACATCATGTCATCTTTCATTGTTCGCTTGATGCATTAAGGAAGGAAGATGATTCACTTAAAGAGAATCCATAAAATCGACAAAAGGATGGATTGTAGCTCTACTTTGAGATGGGAAGCCCTACTTGGATTGGTAGGCATAATTCTTTGTAGCGGATGCCAAAGCATTCCGTCGGATTTAATGAAAACTTTTCCTAAGGAAAGCACGCAATATATTTACGTGATCTTCCCCGGGTTTTGTAGACACTTGGTTAAGCCGCGTGAACTTCCCTCGTTGCAGTGGGCAGTGTCTAAACGATGAAATCCAGACTTTGGCCGTGTATTTCTCTAGGAAGTTTCTCATTTGGGTCCCTTATTCGGATGAAGGAGAACGGTTTCGCTCCTCTTCCATTTCTTTCTTCACTTTCTGTATTCTCTGATCAATGGGTATGCCTATCATTTTGACTGACCTTGGCCCTCTCACAATTTTCATCCCTCCCATATTCCAGTGTGGATACTGGCAACCTCCGGCCTTTCATTAAAGGGGCTTTAGCCATAATGAAACCAAACAGGGTTCAGAATGTTTGAGAATAAAGAACCATTACACGACCTCTATTACGGAACGGGCAAAAAATCTGTCTATTTCCGGTTTGCGCTTATTGCATTTGATTTGGTCACCATCGCCTTTTTTATCGTGACCTCCATGGTGGAGTTGTCTACCTGGATTATTACCATAGATTTTATTATCGCATTTTTTCTGAGCTTGGATTTATTCGCCAGATTATTTCTTGCCAAGAATCGACTCAATTTCCTTATTCAGCCTATCTCCCTTTTAGACATCCTTGTAATTCTAGCTCTTCTCGCCGCGACGGTCATCGAAAACCTCGCATTCTTGCGGGTGTTCCGATCCCTTAGGCTATTACGCTCCTATCATCTTCTCAGAGATCTCCGGAAGCAGTACAGTTTTTTTGCTCGAAATGAGGTGCTTCTTCAAAGCGTGATCAACCTCTTCGTGTTTATTTTCGTGGTCACGGCGCTGGTCTACGTCTTTCAGCATGATGTGAATCCACAAATTACCAGTTATACCGATGCCCTCTATTTTACCGTGACGACATTGACGACTACTGGCTTTGGGGATATTACGCTGCATGGCGATATAGGCCGCCTATTAGCCGTGATTATCATGGTATTGGGCGTGGGGTTGTTCCTCAAACTTTTGCAAGCGGTGTTTCAGCCTGCCAAGGTGGAATATGGCTGTCCAGACTGTGGGCTCAAACGACATGACCCCGATGCGGTGCATTGCAAACACTGTGGGAGAACCATCCATATAGAAACTGAAGGTGCTTAATCATCAGCGGCATTCTCTTGTGAGAAGATGCGCTTGGGGGGCATGCTCAAGGTCAAGTCTTGCAATCACGTATCACCCTTGCCAAGCCCACACCCTTCTAAGGGCCAGACTCGTTTTATACGTTCAGTCACGTTTTGAATTCATGCACCACCTCCGCTTAGCCCCTCTCCCAATTTTCTTGTCCCCTCTGCGAGTGAATCTGACATGCCTTTTCTTTTGGGTTTTTGGCGACCCTGTGCTTGGGCTGGGCAACAAATTCTTTGTTCCATTCAGGATGACCGATTAGACGGGGGGACGCGAGGAGAGATCCCTGCCAGAAACCTGCAGGGATGGCGCGTAAAATGTGGGATTAGGCTGGGCACAGATTTTTCGCGGCGCCCTTGTTATTGGCTCTTCGGGCTGACTCAACATGGGCTCCGTCGAATGGCTCAGGATATCAATATTAAATACATAAGAGAGGCTTGGCGGCTACATCCCCAGGAGTGGGACATTAACAATAAAAGGAAAGAATCCCGATTTCTTTCATGATGTTCCCCACCTAAACACTATTCCAACCTTCCCCATCAAAAAGCACCTCAGCATAGAAGCAAACTCAGTGTATGGTTGCACCAGAATCGGATGCAGCCTTTTGTTGCTTGAGCTGTTGCTGATAGAGAGCTTCGAAATTCACTGGGTTGAGCATGACAGTGGGAAACCCTCCCCGTGTCACCGCATCCGACACGGTCTCTCGCACATAGGGGAAGAGAATATTCGCACACCCGACGCTCAACACCCCTCCTAATTCCGCCTCGGGCACATGGCTGATCTTAAATATTCCAGCTTGTTCGGCTTCTACGATAAACATGACCTTATCCTTCACTTTGGCCGTCACGGTTACCGTCAATGTGGCATCGTACAGGTCTTCCTCTACTCGCGTGTGCTGCGTTTTCAACTCGACTTGCACCTGTGGAGCCTCCTGCTCCAGGAAAATGCCGGGTGCATGAGGCACTTCTAAAGACAAGTCCTTGACGTAGATTTTCTCGATGGTGAACACGGGTTTGGTTTCTTCAGTCATCTCACATCCTTTTCGTGGTTGGGTACATCCTGGCTTCAATTTACGGACATGCCTGATAATTCTGATCTATCGGCATTTTGGAAAAACGAGCCCCATAATGTCATCGATTCCTCCGGCGACGCAACCTGGGCTTCAGGTATTAGGAACCCAGCTTTGATTGCATGAAGAATCACAAGCTGCTTTCCTTGTTGCGGTATTTACAAAGAAGAATCATTTTATTTCGGGGTCTGGTGGGTGACTTTCCATATTTGATGAATGCCAAATAGCCACCGTGGGGTATGTTCGAGGGGAGTCAGATGAATGGGTATTGCGGTGAAAGAGGGGGTTCTCCTCCCCTAGCCCCGCCTTACAAAGGCGGGGAATAGGAAAGAAAAAAAATTAGATTTGTCTGCGTGGGCATTAGCTTTCAGCTGTGTCTTTGGCGGATAGGACAAACTTACCGTTCTCGACATCGCCGACGACGGTTTGGCCGTCCATGGCTTTGCCTTGAATGATCAGCCGGGACAAGGGCGTTTCGATTTCTTGTTGAATCAGGCGTTTCAATGGTCTGGCGCCATAGACCGGATCGTATCCGCGTGAGGCCAATTCCGACACGGCTTCCGGCGTTAACTCCAGCGTCATCTGCCGATCGGCTAATCGGGCTCGCAGTCGCCCTAGTTGGATTTCCACAATCGGCCCCAGTTCCGCCTGGGTAAGCGGATGGAAGACCACTACTTCGTCCACCCGGTTCAGGAATTCCGGGCGGAAGTGTTGCTGGATTTCCTTAAGTACCAGGGCACGCAGGCCCTCATAGTCTATGCGCCGTTGTTGGGCTTCCAGTATTTCCTGACTACCCAAATTGGAGGTCATGATGAGTACGGTGTTTTTGAAGTCAACGGTTCGACCTTGCGAGTCGGTCAACCGGCCATCATCTAAAACCTGAAGTAATACATTAAAGACATCATTGTGGGCTTTTTCTACTTCATCAAACAAAATGACGGAGAACGGTTTGCGCCGCACAGCTTCGGTCAGTTGCCCGCCTTCTTCATAGCCCACATACCCTGGAGGTGCGCCGATCAATCGGGCGACCGTATGCTTTTCCATGTATTCGGACATATCGATCCGCACCAAATTGGCTTCATCATCAAACAGGGTATGAGCCAGCGCCCGCGCTAATTCTGTCTTCCCGACCCCCGTTGGCCCCAAGAATAAAAAGGACCCGATGGGACGGTTTGGATCTTTGATGCCGGACCTGGCTCGCAACACCGCGTCAGCCACCGCCCGGACCGCTTCATCTTGTCCAATGACCCGTTTGTGCAAATGTTCATCCAAATGAAGAAGTTTTTCCACTTCTCCCTGCATCAGCCGCTTCATGGGAATCCCCGTCCAGCGACTCACCACTTCGGCAATATCTTCTTCATCCACTTCTTCTTTGAGTAGCCGGCTTTCCTGATTTTTATTCGTGAGCCGATCTTCTTCTTCCTTCATCTCTTTTTCTAAACGCGGCAACGACCCATACCGCAGTTCCGCGACTTTATTCAGATCATATTGCCGCTCAGCCTGCTCGATATCCTGCTTCACTTTTTCGATTGACTGCCGCAACTCTTGCAATTTTCCCACGGCTGATTTCTCGGATTCCCACCGCGTTTTGAGTTCCGCCAAGGTGCGTTGCTTGTTTTCGAGTTCTTGCTCCAAGTTGGCCAACCGCGTTTGACTACCAGGGTCGGTTTCCTTTTTTAACGCTTCCCTTTCAATTTCCAATTGCAGCACTTTTCTGGAAATCTCATCCATCTCTGCCGGCATACTGTCAATTTCCGTTCGTAGACGAGCGGCGGATTCATCGATCAAATCAATGGCTTTATCAGGGAGAAATCGATCGCCGATATACCGATGGGATAAGCGTGCGGCAGCGACCAGTGCGGAATCCTTAATCCGCACACCATGATGCACTTCGTAGCGTTCTCTCAGTCCCCGTAGGATCGAAATGGTATCTTCCACCGAGGGCTGGTCCACCATCACCGGTTGGAACCGGCGTTCGAGCGCTGCATCTTTTTCGATATGTTTGCGGTATTCATCAAGAGTGGTTGCGCCGATTAAATGCAACTCTCCCCTCGCCAACATCGGCTTCAACAGGTTAGCTGCATCCATGGCACCTTCAGCGGCACCCGCCCCGACCACCGTGTGCAATTCATCAATAAAGAGCAGAATCTGGCCTTGAGATGATTGCACTTCTTTTAAGACGGCTTTTAAGCGTTCTTCAAATTCTCCTCGAAATTTCGCGCCCGCCACGAGCGCCCCCATATCCAATACCACGAGGCGTTTTTGTTTGAGGCCTTCGGGAACGTCTCCTTTAATAATGCGCTGGGCCAAACCTTCGACAATAGCGGTTTTTCCCACGCCCGGCTCTCCAATGAGCACCGGATTATTTTTGGTACGTCTCGATAAAATTTGAACGACCCGACGAATTTCTTCGTCTCGTCCGATAACGGGATCGAGTTTTCCCTGACTGGCCGCCCGCGTGAGATCCCGACCATATTTTTCCAATGATTGGTAGGTGCCTTCTGGGTCCTGGCTGGTCACCCGCTGATTCCCACGCACCTGCTGTAGCCCGGCTAAAACCTTATCTCGCTTCAACCCTAATGCCTTAAACACGCCCCCTTCTTCCACCATGGCCAACAAGACATGTTCCACGCTCAGGTATTCATCTCGAAGCTCCTTCATCTCCGCTTCAGCTTGATTGAGGACTTTGCCTAAACGAGGGGTGATATGCACCTGACCGGGAGCGGCCCCGCTGACTTGTACTTGAGGGATTTTGTTCAAGGCCTGCTCGGCGGCGTTGCTGACTGATTTTACTGAGACCCCTGCTTGCTCGAGAATCGGGATGGTCGATCCATCCGCCTGCTCAAGCAGCGCGACCAACAGGTGCTCGACATCAATCCCTTGATGGTTGCGCCGCATAGCCAGCCCTGAGGCGGTTTGTAGGGCTTCCTGTAATTTAATTGTCATTTCATTGGGGTTCATCAGGTATTCCTTCCGTGCTATTTTTTCTTTTTCTCTCTCTCGTCAGATCAGTGGATTATCGATGTCGCCTTATGGGCTTCTTTTTTAGATAACCACAGGCGACGGGCTTTCAAGACCTCATGGCCAAATTTTTCTTCTAGACGATCAATCCGATAGAAAGGGCACAAATTCGGCTGGTGGGAAAATCGATCTATATCGCTGAACCCGCCGCACGGATTGTTACGATATCCTGATACAGCCTGTGAACGTTTTCGGTATGGACACGATAATCTGCTAACAAGAATTCAGCTGTTTGAGGAATGGTGTCACCTTTGGGATACCCCATTCGAATAGCGGTTTTGGCAATTTCTTCGGTTTTGGCCGGAAGGAGATGCGTTTGTAATTCATGCACCATTTGAATCTTATTTTCGAGGTTACGTAAGAACAGATACGATTGTTTGAGCTGCCGCAGCACGGGCATGGGTAACTTTCCCACCTTCAGTAGCTTCATCAAACTTTTGAGCGTTTGGCGATCACGAATACTAGGATACTCATAGCCCCACCGCAATTGAAGACTTTGCACGATAAATTCAATTTCACGAATGCCGCCTCGTCCCAATTTCACATTACGTTCCAGTTCTCCGCGACGAGTGATCTTTTTGACCATTTGCACGCGAAGCTCATGTATGTCTGCAAATATGTGAGACGCCTCGGCCTTTGTGCCATACACAAACTTTTCAAGTTGCTTGATCAGCGATTGCCCAATGCGAAGATCGCCCGCGATGGGTTTGGCCTTTAGAAATGCCAACCGTTCCCATGTCCGTCCCCGAGTTTGATAATATTGATACGCATCTTCCACAGAACAGGCTAAAGGCCCAACCTGCCCTTCAGGCCGTAACCGCATGTCGACTCTGAATAAGGCGCCTTCGGCGGTAGAGGCCGATAAGACATTGGTTAATTCTCTTGCCAGAACATGGAAAAAGTCCGGACCCGACAATGCCTGCTGCTCTTTTCCCGCGTTCGTCATCTGCTCGGATGCCTGGAACACATAAATGAGATCCACATCGGAACTATAATTAAGTTCCCAACCGCCCAGTTTGCCCATGGCCAGCACAGAAAATCCTGGTCGATTTGCTCCTGTCCTGGATGAGGATTTCTCCCATCCTCCATGTTGACGTTGAAGTTCGTGCTCGACTAATTCATAGGCTGCTTGAATGACCTCAGCAGCAAGGTCGGACAGAGTGGTATACGTTTCATTCGGGGTGGCAATACCCAGCAGATCTCGAATGCCCAAGCGCAGCATCTCCCGGCGTTTAAACCGTCGCAAGGCCTCACACTTGGCTTCATAACTTTTCACCCCCTCCAGCATGGCTCGTCCGATACTCAAGAGCCTTGATCGCGTCCGGCGTTCCACCAATACTCGATCATCTTCGATCCAATAAACGAGGAGTGGATCGCGTATCAAGGTTTGAGCCATGGCCTGGCTGTTTCCAAAAACGGTGCTCAGCGTCTCTACCACGTGCGGCACGTGCTCTAAGTATTGAAACAGTTGCAGGCGATGGATGCCTGAATCCACATAGCGCTCCCATTCATTCAAGGCCTGGTCGGGATCGGCCGTCAGAGACACACTCGCCAAGAGCCCTGAAAGGATCGTCGCCAGGGCTTTACGCGTCGTCGGTTCCCCCGCCATGGCTTGAAGATTGCGATCGGCGCCTTTCCAATCCTGTATGTTATAGGCTTGGATCAGTCGCGCCACTTCCGTTGAAGCCAGATCTCTGGCAAGCAAAATTGTGGTGGGATCGGAAGGATGAGATGCCTTCATTCTTTTCCTGATTGCCGACCGTGATGGGAAGTGTTTAGGGGAAGATTTCATCAAGACAGGAAATTATACGAGACCTAGGTACACCTTACAATGCTAAGAAATTTCAGTATACTCCTTCACCATGAATTCTTCAGCCCTACTCGAACAGATTCAAGACCGGGCTCCGCATCTTGCGGCCTCCTTGCGGCAAGATTTCGTCACCCAGATGGATCCTGACTATTTTGAACAATTTTCATTGGAGATCATTCTTCGCCATCTCGAATTGACCGCTCAACTCAGTTTTGACTCCCCCTGTTCGGTGGCCATCGACATGCTCTCGTCGAAGCACTATCAGATACATATCGTGGCCTACGATTATTTTTCTGAATTTGCAACCTTCTGCGGCCTTTTGGCTTCGTTTGGACTTGATATCAGGGAGGCTTCCATTTTTACATCTCGTGAGGCGTCAACTTCATCGCAACGACTCCCCTCTTCTTCTCTCACACGCAACCCCTGGAAAGGCTTTCCCTTTAAACGCCCAACCCACGGCTTATCACGAAAAATTGCGGTCGACGTGTTTCGGGTCCAAGCCCTGAAAGGCTCATCTTTCGACTCCGTTGCCCAACAGGATTTCCAAGAACACCTCTCGACCGTGCTTCGATTGCTTCAAAAGAACCATGTCCGGCAGGCTCGACGCCAGATCAATCGCCGTCTCATTGAATATCTCGGAAAGACTCAGAAAAAGACCGGAGACATTCTTCATCCCGTCCACATTACGTTTTCCAATCCTCCCTCATCGCCCGACACGATCTTAGATATTCGATCAACGGACACTCCGGCATTTCTCTACGCCTTTGCCAACGCCCTGGCCATGCGTGGCATCTATTTGGTCAAAGCCAAAATTGAAGTCAAAGATCAGGAAGTCTTCAATCGCCTGTATGTGCGCGGCCGCCAAGGCGGAAAAATTAAAACGCCATCGGAACAACAAGAGCTTCGAACGGCGGCGGCGCTCTTGAAAGAATTTACCTATTATTTAAGTTGGGCCCCTGACCCCGGGAAGGCCCTTGATCACTTCGATCAATTCCTGGATCAGTTGCTTGAACAACCCAAGAGCGCTTCGGCATTGAGCACGTTAGGGCAGGCCTCCACCCTTGAGCATCTCGCCCAATTGTTCGGAAGCAGTGATTATCTTTGGGAAGATTTATTACGGCGACAACATGACAATCTGTTGCCCATGATGCGGCGATACCAAAAAGGTCCCCTGATTCGATCCAAATCCGTTCTCACCAAGACCATTGAGAAACGCATTCAGGAAGCCAAGACCGTCGCTCAAAAGAGAAAGGCCATGAACCAATGTAAGGACGAAGAACTGTTTAGAATTGACATGCGTCACCTCCTGGAAGCCAGCCCCCTTCAAGATTTTTCGCGTGCCCTCACCAATCTAGCCGATGTGATTTTAGGACAGGCCCTTTTACAGTCTTATCGTGCCATACAACCGAAAGGGTCGCGGACGCCCCCACCTCCAATGGCTCTTTTTGGGTTGGGCAAATTAGGTGGAGGGGAACTGGGTTATGCCTCTGACATTGAAATTCTTTTTGTCTACGACCAACCAGCCTCTTCAACGCGCCGTCGTTCTTCCCAATTTTCTGCTGATTTCTTTGAACGATGGGCACAAGAATTCCTTCAGTGGATCGAAGCCAAACAAGAGGGTATTTTCCATGTGGATACACGCCTTCGTCCCAATGGCGACAAAGGCACGTTGGTCAATTCGTTAGGAGAAATTCAGCAGTATTACAGCCCACAGGGAAGGGCGGCGCCCTTTGAACGCCAAGCCTTTATTAAGCTGCGTTTTGTCGCAGGGCCTCCGACGTTGGGCAAAGCGGTTGAAGCACATCGAGATCAGTTTGTCTATGGGTCCGACCCATGGGATCTAGCCACCGCCCTCCATCTTCGACAGCGGCAAATGACCGAACTGGTCCAATCTGGCACCATCCATGTGAAGTACGGACCTGGGGGATTACTTGATGTTGAATATCTGGTGCAATACCTTCAACTGCTTCATGGGCATACACACCCTTCTCTTCGCACTCACAATACTTTAGACGCCATCGAACGACTGTGCCATGCCTCCCTTCTCTCGTTATCCGAACGGGAAGCCTTGCAGGGCGATTATCTTTTTTTGCGGCAACTCATTGATGGGCTACGCATTGTGCGCGGCAACGCCAAAGACTTGGTACTCCCGCCTTCCGGATCGGACGAAATGGTCTTTTTGGCTCGACGATTAGGGATGGGGACAACCGATTGGCAGAAGAGTGCCGAAGCCTTTGAACAGACCACCCGGGAGCGAATGGCCAACATTCATGAACGGTTTCTACGGCGTTTTCAAGTAAGAAGTCAGGAGTAACAGAGGGAAGAAGAAAGCCAGGTGGAGGAGAAAGGGATTCAGAATTTCTCCTGACCCCTTACTCCTCACACCTTACTGAATTTTACACGTCGTAATACATGAACAATTCATAGGGATGCGGTCGGAGCCGCATCGGATCCACGTCATTCGCCCGTTTGTACGAAATCCACGCCTCAACCAGATCCTCCGTGAACACCCCTCCCTTGAGAAGAAATTCATGATCATTGGCCAGATTATCCAGTGCATCCTCTAAACTGGACGGCAAGGTTTGAATATTACCAAGTTCTTCTGGTTCCAGATCATAGAGGTTTTTGTCCATCGCTTCGCCTGGATCAATTTTGTTTTGAATTCCATCTAATCCCGCCATGAGCATGGCGCTGAACGCCAGATACATATTGCACGATGGATCCGGGAATCGGACTTCAATCCGTTTGGCTTTGGGACTGGGTGAATACATCGGAATCCGAATACCCGCCGACCGATTCCGACTGGAATAGGCTAACATTACGGGCGCTTCAAATCCCGGCACCAATCGTTTATAGGAATTGGTTGTGGGATTCGTGAACGCCGCCAACGCTGGCCCATGTTTTAAAATTCCTCCAATATAATACAGACATTGTTGTGACACGCCGGCATATTCTTTACCCGCAAAATTAGGCTTGCCATCCTTCCAAATACTTTGGTGCGTATGCATCCCCGTTCCATTATCTCCAAAAAGTGGCTTGGGCATAAATGTGACGGTTTTGCCATGACGTCGAGCCACGTTGCGCACAATGTATTTATACATCATCATTTGATCGGCCATTTTCACCAGCGTATCAAAACGGAGGTCGATCTCCGCCTGCCCCCCTGTGGCCACTTCATGATGATGCTTTTCCACGCGAATCCCTACCCGCTCCATTTCACGACACATTTCCGAGCGAATATCCTGTTGCGAATCAACCGGTGCCACCGGGAAATAGCCTTCCTTATGTCGAGGGCGGGACCCTAAATTCTCCCCGTCTTTCCCTGAATTCCAGATGCCCTCTTCTGAATCGACAAAGTAATAACTGGAATGTGAATTCTGATCAAAGCTGACATGATCAAAAATAAAAAACTCGGCTTCTGGGCCCCAGTATGAAGTATCACCGATTTTGGTGCTTTTCAAGTATTGTTCGGCGCGAAGCGCCACACCTCGTGGATCCCGTTCATAGACGGTGCGTGTGATAGGATCTTCGACATCGGCCAACATACTCAACGTAGGAATCTCTGTGAACGGATCCATGACCGCGGTATTGGGATCCGGCACTACCAACATGTCGCTGTTTTGAATCATCCTCCATCCACGAATAGACGAACCATCAAACCCCGAACCTTCCTTAAATAAATCCAACGATAATTCTGAGGTGGGGATGGAAAAATGCTGCCACGTTCCTATCAAGTCGACGAATTTAATATCGACCATTTCCACCTTGTTCTTCTTCGCAAAATCCAACACTTCTTTCGGGGTCATTCACCTACCTCCTTCTTATTATTCTGCTTGTTTATAAAAGGCCGAACCATTGCTTTTATCGCAATAGGCATAGACAATTCTTCGTCTGATTAAGAATAGGCCCGTTCACTATGCTGACTCAAATCTAACCCCATTTCTTCATCTTGCGGGGAGATCCGGAGCCCAATCGTCAGGTCCACAATTTTCAGGATAATATAGGTTCCTACTACGGAAAACGCTAAGGTTACCAAAGCCAGAAAGACTTGTATACCAAACAGTCCTGCATTCCCAAAAAACAATCCGGTGGTCCCAATCGAGGCAAACAGTCCGGTCGCCAGGATCCCCATCAATCCCCCTACCCCATGAATACCCACCACATCTAAAGAGTCGTCATACCCTAATTTCACCTTCCACACGACAGCGATATAACACATGGTTCCAGCAACTAATCCAATAAAAATCGAGGAGATCGGGCCGACAAATCCGGCAGCCGGAGTAATGGTGGCCAACCCCGCTATTATTCCGCTGGCAATTCCAAGCACGGTCGGCTTGCCTCTATGGACCCACTCTGCCGCCATCCAGCTTATTCCTCCGGCCGCTGCGGCAATATGTGTCGCGATAAATGCCACCCCGGCTCCACCATTGGCGCCTAAGGCACTTCCACCGTTAAACCCGAACCACCCAAACCACAACAACCCCGTCCCCAGTACGGTCATCGGGAGATTATGAGGAGGCATGGGTTCTTTTCCAAATCCTTTTCGAGGACCTAACATGATCGCACAGACTAAGGCGCCAAACCCTGAACTGATATGCACCACAGCCCCACCCGCAAAGTCCAAGGCCCCCATTTGCGCTAACCACCCTCCTCCCCACACCCAATGGGCTAACGGAGAATAAATACATAATGACCACAACACTGAAAATACGAGTAACGCTTTAAAATTCATCCGTTCGGCAATGGCACCCGTGATGAGGGCGACCGTAATAGCCGCAAACATGAGCTGGAATACCATAAAGACTTGATGAGGAATGGTGGTGGCATAGACCGTACTGGGCTCCGAACCTACACCCTGCAGTCCGATCCACTCTAAACTGCCAATGAACCCACCCACATCGGGACCAAAGGCCAACGTGTACCCGCAGATCACCCAGAGCAGGGTGATGACACATAAAATAACGGCGGTATGCATGATGGTGCCTAAGACATTTTTACTGCGGACCAGCCCGCCATAAAAGAGCGCCAGACCGGGAAGCATCATGCACAACACTAACGCGGACGACATTAAAATCCAGGCCGTATCGCCGGAATCAACCGTTGGTGCACCCGTATCCTGCGCGAAAGCCATGGACCACTCCCCCATGCCGACCGTGATGGTGAACAACATTCCCATCCTCATGAGCAAGTTGGATCGTTTCATCGTGTCTCCTTTAACCATTGACCGGTAAACATATGCATTAAAAATTATAAAGCCCCTTCGCCAGTCTCCCCCGTCCGGATCCGGATCACACTCTGCAATTCCGAGACAAATATTTTTCCGTCCCCGATACTTCCGGTTTTTGCCGCTCGGGTAATGGCTTCCAACGCCTCATTAAAACGACCGTCGGCCACGGCAATCTCCAATTTGATTTTAGGAACAAATTCAATTTGATATTCCGTGCCACGATACGTCTCCTTATGCCCTTTTTGTCGCCCAAAACCTTTGACCTCAGTGACCGTCATACCTTGAATACCCAACTCAAGAAGTGCCTCTTTCACTTCATCAAGCTTGAAGGGTTTAATAATGGCCTGAATGAGTTTCATCGAAATGGTCCCTCCATTGGATTAAGAAACAATGAACGACAGGTACGGGTATCGACCCCGGCCCGTCTTGCTGCTCATGATACCTGTTTCCATTGACCCACTACACATCTTTGGTGTGCCCGATCAACCATACGCTCGTTCGCTATGCTGCGTGAGGTCGAGCCCAATAATTTCTGCTTCTTTACTCACACGCAGCCCTACCACTCCATCTACAATTTTCAAAATCATGAACGTACCGGCACCGGCAAACACCCAAGTGGCAACAACACCGATGGCTTGTATCCCCACCTGACCCGGATTGCCGAAAAAGAGGCCCGTACCGCCACCAACACTAGCAAACAACCCTGTGGCCAACGCTCCCCATGTCCCACCAATACCGTGGATACCGAGCACATCAAGCGCATCATCATACCCCATCTTATTTTTCAAAAAGACTCCGAGGTAACAGATCGCTCCACCACCTATTCCGATCAGAATGGCTGAAACAGGCCCGACAAATCCGGCTGCCGGGGTAATGGCCACCAAACCGGCGACGGCGCCACTGGCGGCACCAAGAATGGTAGGCTTTCCACGATAGCCCCATTCAACACCCAGCCAAGCCAACGCCCCCGCTCCTGCTGCCACTTGTGTTGCGACAAAGGCGCTTGCGGCAATCCCATCGGCAGCTAAGGCACTGCCGGCGTTAAATCCAAACCATCCCACCCATAATAAACCGGCACCTATCACCGTAAAGGGAAGATTATGCGGGCTCATATTTTCCGTTCCATACCCGTGACGTTTTCCTAAGACCAGCGCACAGGTGAATGCCGCAACGCCGGAACTAATGTGCACCACTGTCCCACCTGCAAAATCTAAATCCCCGAGTCCTGCCAACCACCCGCCACCCCACACCCAATGAGCCAACGGCGCATAAATCAGGGTCACCCACAAAATCGAAAACAAGACAAATGCTGAAAATTTCATCCGCTCGGCAATGGCCCCGCTAATCAGGGCCACGGTAATGCCCGCAAACATGAGTTGGAAAACCATAAACGCCAGGTGAGGAATCGTGGAACCTTCTGTCGGCTCGGGACCTACGCCCGCTAAGCCCATGAGATCCAGATTGCCGATGATCCCACCGACGTCAGGGCCAAACGACAGGCTATACCCCCACAAAACCCACACCACACTGACAAGACTAATCGCAATCACACTATGCATCATGGTACTCAACACATTTTTACTCCGAACCATGCCTCCATAAAACAAGGCTAATCCAGGAACAATCATTGCCAGAACGAGAGCTGAGGAAGTTAACACCCAACTCGTATTGCCCGCATTGATTGCCGAAATATCTTCTGCCCATGCAGAACTGCTTGAAATTCCAAATAAAATCATCAACACAAAAATGCATACACCTATCTTGCGTAATCTATATGTCAACATTAGTTTCCCCTTATACTCCTTCAGAGAAATTAGAAGAGGTAGATCACTTCAGTGGCTAAGGTCTCTTGATGGTTCGCAGCCCGTTGCCCGTACTGAAAGGTATTTTTGTTTGATTTATCGTAGCGAAATTCTAATCGCGTGATGAGCGACGGAGTCAGTTTATATTGCAAGGTTGCCGTCCCTTCCCATAACGTTTGAGACGCTGGAGCTAACCCTCCAAAACAGGTGTTCGCATTCCCGGCAGTACCCGCTGTTCCTCCGCACCCGAAAAATCCTTGCGCATCTTCAAATATTTCTCCGCGAAACCGAACGCCCCATTGATCATCAAAATCATGAATGACATACCCGGCGATTCCATTCCATCTGGCATTTCTTCCCGGTGTCGCATTCGCTTGATTGCCATAATAGCCTTCGATGACAAAGGACGTTTGATCGGTCGCTTGGGCAGTAATGATTCCTCCAATTTGCACCCGGTCGGCATTCTTGGCACCCACCGTACCTTCCGGGCCCCAAAAACCAAAAATTGAAACGCTCAACCAATCTAAAGGATTCAGGCCTAGTAGCGCTTCAACCGATTTACTTCGATTGGCATCCACTTCCGCCCCACCAAAAGAATTGATCGCTCCAATGGAAAACGTCACCACATCGTTAAACTGATAAGAGGCGCGGATGCCGGTAGTGGTGAACGGTTCACCCAAGCCAAACAACCATGATCGAGAAAAATTTGGATTTAACGGACTTTCAATCACCTCATAGCCGATTAAGGTATTCATGCGCCCAATTCGTAGATCCAACCCATTGCCGAACGGGGCAATATATTGCGCATAGGCTTCTTGAAAATCGACCTCATCTGCCCCCGTATTCCCGCCGGTAAATTTTGCATCTTCACCAAAATTCAATTTGATCCGAAAACCCGCACGATCCACATTGGTTCCCCCCGATTTCCCTTCTTTTTCAAACACCAACTGCGCCATATGCGGACGAAAGGAATTCGCATCCCCATCAAATATCCGCAACGCATTGGTCTGGGAATTCGGGTTATTGAAATTATGCGTGTACGACGCATCGACATAGCCATAGAGGTTAAAATCTTCTTTGGTTAACACAGCAGCCTGGCTCGCACTCACAAACCCCGCAACGAGCCATCCAGCCATGACGATCATTGAAGTGATTACTCTCATATTCCGCATCAGTTCCTCACAATGGCTTCGAACGGTTACTGCCACATAGCCGACTTTCTTCATCCAGCCCTCCTTGGTTACGGTGCCACCTTCCGACCGCTGCCTGAATGTTTCGTGTTCACGACCTCTCGCCACGCGCCATTGTCGTGACCTGCTTCCTGCATTCCAAAAAAAAATTTTCCAATGCCTTGGAAGCACAAGGCAAAAAAAAAGCCCTCACCCAGTTTTCCCTGGTTGAGGACTCCATCGTCCGGTTCTTCCGGTTTGATGATCGAAACGTCGTTGTCTCGCATCACCAATTGTGTTTGATTTTTTACCACTGAAAATGTGACGTGTCAAGAGCCAATATCGCCATAGATCATTTCCCCGCCGCCTGGCCTGAAATTTGATCAAAGGCACGTTTCTCCATTTCTGTTTCCCTTGGCTCACCACACGGAATCGACCAACCACCTTCTGACTTGGCATTGGCGTTCGCCCTTGTAAGAATACCAAAGAACACCGTCTTGACAAGATGACACAGGCGCACCACCGTATACCGGTCCATAAGAAAAAGGAGAACACTCAATGAACCAGTTTTTCACCGAACAACTGTCCCCATTTCTGGCCCACAAATCTTTGGCGATGGTCGAAGCAAGCCTTCGCATTCTCTTAATCTTAGCCGTCGGATATGTCGCCATTCGCGGCATTCGATTTGGCCTTGGGAAACTCGAGCAGGTACTTCTTACTTGGCGGGAACGAGAAGACAAGGAACGCATTGCCAATGAGAAGCGCGTCAAAACTCTCACCGGCATGCTGCGCACCATTTGCCTCACTCTCGTGTGGGTCATCGGAATTGTGATGAGCCTGGATCAAATCGGGTTGGATATCACGCCGATCTTAGCCGGTGCCGGCATTGTCGGATTGGCAGTGGGCTTCGGCGCACAAAACTTAGTGCGGGATTTCATCAATGGATTTTTTATGATTCTTGAAAATCAAATTCGCGTCGGTGACGTGGGCGTGGTCAATGGCACCGGAGGCCTGGTCGAAGCCATCAGTTTTCGCACCATTACATTGCGGGACCAATCCGGAACAGTTCATATTTTCCCGAACGGCACCGTCACGACCTTAGCCAATATGACCAAAGACTGGTCGGCATATGTTATGGATATCGGGGTCGCTTACAAAGAGGATACCGACCGCGTGGTCAGCATCATGCGACAGGTGGGGAACGAACTCCAACAAGACCCCGATATTGGCAAAAAGATCCTGGAACCCATTGAGGTGATGGGTGTCGATGCGTTTGGGGAGTCAGAGGTGGTGATCAAAGCACGAATCAAAACGTTACCCATCGAACAATGGGCCGTGGGGCGAGAATATCGTCGTCGCCTGAAACAAGCCTTTGACCGTGAACATATTGAAATTCCCTTCCCCCATCGAAGCTTATATTTTAGCGAAAATAGCTCACCATGTATGGTCAAAGCCATTACCACGGCTTCTTAATACCACATCCAAGGCAGGAAGTTATTAGCCAACTCACGTATCACTTTTTGAAGGAGAAGAATGTTGCACCTGGCCTTTCCAATACCCCCACACTAACAATCCCCACCCAAAAAGAAAGGCCACTCCCCCGAGAGGAGTCAACATCCCGAGAGCCCGAATGTCTGTCAGCGCCATGGTGTACAGACTTCCGGAGAAGAGAATAATTCCAATCAAAAAACTCCACCCAGCCCTCACAAACACCCCATGCCTGAACCAATATCCACTTTGCCCCGCAATGAGCATCCCAAGCGCATGGATCAGATGATACCGCACCCCTGTTTCAAAAACGGCCATCATTTTCTCCGAAAGAATCGGACGAAGTCCGTGTGCGCCAAAGGCCCCTGCGGCCACACCAATTCCGGCCGTCAAAGCGCCTAGGAGTAAGATTCGATTGGCTATCGTATTTTTCATACCATTCCTTCCATAGCTAAGGAGAACTTGTAGGTGGAATTTTGCGGCCCCATGCGACCCGTTGCCAGAGGCGTTCATGCCCCCAAAACAATCCGATTTTCACCAATGAATCACTCAATCCAGCAAACAACGCCATCGACACTTCCCCAGAAATAAACCACACAACAACAGTGGTCACTAAAGTGGCAATGATTCGCCAACTCATACCTTTAACAACACTACGTAGATGCGTATCCATATGGTGCCTCTTTTCTCGTTAAGAGTATTCCCAAGGGAATAGTTCAGAGTGTGAACTTATCAATCATCGTTCCTGACTTTGAGCTTTTTTTTGTCGCTTTTCTGCCTGTTTGAGCAAACACAAAATCTTCTAATGAATAATGATCAAGCACTGAAGATATGGCATTTCGTACGTCCAACATGACGCTCTGAATCGGACAAGAGGTTGAATGTGCATGGGGGCAATCTTCACATTTGTGGTAGGCAGTTTGACTGACACAGGGAATGGGAGCCAGCGGGCCATCTAAAATTCGTATGATTTGACCTAATGTAATGTCTTGAGGTGCTTTGATTAAATACACTCCGCCATTCACTCCTCGGCGACTTCCTATTAACCCTGCATGCTTAAGCGTTAAAATAATGGTTTCCAAAAACCCAAGGGGAATTTTCTGGCGATCTGACAAACTCTTTCGCTGCACCATTCCTTGTCCATATTCCCGAGTCAATTCGATCATGGCTCGTAGGGCATATTCACTTTTCTTGGAGAATCGCATAGATTGTCCTAAAAGTTAATAATTAATACTAACAATCATAACATAGCAAATAAGGCTTGCCATACCCCAAATGAGGTAGGGCCTAGACATTCCATGAGCTTTCACAGCTTTTGAAGGCGGAGTAAAAAATTGGGAAAGGAACCAGGAGACGCCTGACAGACCCTCTCATGACAAGAGCGCATTCTCTAGAAAACCAGGAACCTCAGTTTTCTGCAGAAAACATCGGGTGGCTATCCTGATTGAACGCACAAGGCCGGTGTTCTAATTCCGCTACATTACAAATTCGCCCATCGACCATTGGCAAAATTGGGTGAGGTTGAGACCTTAATATTTCAACAATTCGTTTCTTCAGCGAAGGAACAGCTGGAACCGTTTTAAGAGAAGATAGCAGGGCATACCCATCTCCCCCATCCATAAGGTATGTATTTGTGACCACACGCAAGGATCGGTTGGGAAGAGGCCGCAATTGACCATTTTGAAACAATCGAATCTCACCGACACGATGTCCTTGGGGATTACGAGGATCATGTTGAAATGCCATACCACTGACTTGAAGCCAATGCCCTTGTCCCACCCAATCTTCCGTCGCACGTTCTAAGACCGCCTCTAATTCTTGATGAGTCAGTTCGGCTCGCACTAATGCACTATCATAAAACAACAATTCTTCAATATGCCGCCGGGTAATCGGACCCGGAGCAATGGTTTGGTTCACTCGTAATGCCCCGGCATTTATAAACGCAATATCGGCATCAGGAGCAGCCGCTAACATTTGATCCGCCACCCAATTCCCCAGATTCGTCTCGTATCGTCGAATCTCCTGCTCTTCACCCTGAAGCGGAACAACAGTCTCCCCAACTGTCCGACGGAGGCAATCGGCCTTTTCACGATCTTTGAGACAAAACCACGCTTCATGTTCTTTCAAGGCTTGATCAACGTGCCGCTGCGTATCAGTATCTGGCTTCATGTGATCACGATCCAAAAAGCGATAGCCAAAGGAAACCAAGGGTTTCTTCTCTCTCATTCGTATACGCACCACCGTGGCGGTCCGCGCATCGGCATCAGCCTTCAAAATCCAGCGTCCATTGATTTCGACGTGATGCCGTTGATGTTCATGCCCACCAATAATGAGGTCTGGGCCTCGCTCTCCCAATGTTTCTACAATGTCACGATCCTTGTCCAACGCTAGATGGGTCAACGCGATCACAACCTCCGCCCCTTGAGCACGCAATCGCTTAGTCTGTTCTTGAGCCACCAATACCGGATCCAGAAATTCCTCGACATAGGCAATCCTGCTGGCTGGATTTCTATCCGTCGTCAGGCCATAAATTCCCACGCGAACCCCGCCGCTATTATAAATGATAGAATCTTTTAACTGAGGCAAAGCCACCACCCGCTTCCCCTCTTCCTGAGAAAACCGGATGTTCGAACCCAGCCATTGAAATTCCGATTGGTTGATTCGTGCTTCTAAAGTGGCTGCTCCACTCCTATCAGATCTATCAAATTCATGATTGCCAAACGCCACAACCATACGAGGATCAAAAACTCCAGGAGCCCCATCCAGCCTATTCATGAGCTCAATCATATGAGCCCCTTGTGTCCATTCTGAAAGAAGCGAAGGAAACAAAAAATCCCCGGCATGTAGAAAAAGAACATCGGAATTTTCTTTTTCAAGTTCCTGACGGAGCGCCCTCACACGGGCTAATCCACCCTCTTGGCCATCTCCTACCCCTTCAATGCGATACACATCATTCACCGCCAGAACGAGAATCTCACCTTTTCCCGGTTCCGCAGAAACAACCAACGCAGGGCACGAGAACACCACGAACAAGACGATACTCTGGAGCAGAACTCTCACTTTCCAATCCCTCATAGACACAAGGCCCCTCACATCTTCCTTCTGATCTTATGGATGTGCCCGATTGAAAAACCACACGGGTTGGAATCCAGACTCCCGAACTGGGGAGATCTATCTCAAGAACGTAATGACAAATACTTTTTCGTTGAAAAAGGGGGGTTAGGCGGTAGGATGATTTTTGGTGGAGGGCAGGGGAATCGAACCCCCGACCTCAACGTTGCGAACGTTGCGCTCTCCCAACTGAGCTAGCCCCCCACTTTTTGACATGCTGGGATTTCGGAGACGGCCATGGTAACCGCAAGAAACTCTTGACGAAGAATTATACCGAAGCATTCGACATCTTGCTATCTCCTGGGCAAAATACTTTTCGCTGTTCGGGGACTTCATCTCCCCTAGCCCACCCTGACAACGGAAGAAAATTTCAAGATGACAAAATTCGTACGGCCCGGCCCTCTACCTTGAGTTTTCCTTGAGCCAATAATTGCAGCGCTTCGGGATAGAGCTGATGCTCCTGCTTTAAGATACGCGCTGATAGAGTCTCTTCGGTATCCTCCTCCTTAATAGGCACGGCCTTTTGACAAATTATCGGCCCTTCATCGAGGCCTTCGGTAACAAAATGGACCGAACACCCACTCACTTTCACGCCCCACTCTAACGCCTGACGTTGCGCATGTAACCCGGGAAAGGCCGGGAGCAGAGACGGATGAATATTCAGTATTTTCGAGGGGAACGTCCGAATTAATGCCGGCGTGACAATTCGCATATAGCCTGCCAAGACGACACATTCGACTCCAAACGACTGAAGGACTTGTACCACCGCCATATCATAGGCTTCGCGTGGATTGGGTTGTTCAGCAAACAGCTTCGGATCAATGAACTTCGTCTGAATCCCCCGTTCTTTGGCTCGCTCCAGACCTTCGGCTAGAGCCCGATTACTGATAACAACCTTCACGGTGGCATCAAGTGCCCCTTCTTGAATAGCATCAAGAATGGCCATCATATTAGACCCACGCCCGGAAATTAAAATCCCTAATGACAGTGCCATCGAGTCAGCGTTTTAGGTTGAATAAGTGAGTTTGGTGTCGCCGGAGGAAGTTGGGCAAATTTCTCCCATCACCCATCCTGTCATTCTCTGCCCCTGAATTGCCTGCAAAATAGTGGAGGTTTCAGAAGCAGGAGCCACGATAACCAACCCAACCCCCATATTAAACACCTGAAACATTTCTTCCCGTTCGATAGTCCCGGCTTGTTGAATGACTGCGAAAATAGGGGGAGGCTCCCAACTTTTCCGATTGATCACCACTCCACATTGCTCTGGAAGAATTCTCGGCACATTGCCGGTGAGCCCTCCTCCAGTGATATGGGCAAGCCCATGTATCTGACTGGCGCCTACTAAGGCCTTCACAAGTTTGACATAAATCGTGGTTGGTCGAAGAAGGGCCTCTCCCAGCAATTCCGATAAGTCTGGTACCTGTGTCTCAGGAGTCCAGTGTTGCTCTTCAAATAACACCCGGCGTGCCAAAGAATATCCGTTACTATGCAAGCCGCTGGAAGCCACCCCAATCACGCTATCCCCTTGTTGAATCTTTTCTTTCCCTAGCATGGCTGATCGCTCAACCACACCGACAGCAAAACCCGCTAGATCATATTCTGAACCAGGATAACAGGAGGGCATTTCTGCAGTTTCACCGCCAATAAGCGCACATTCCGCTTGCCGGCATCCTTCCGCTATCCCCTGCACAATGGCTTCTGCCACATCGAGTTCCAAGTGCCCCGTTGCTAAATAATCCAAGAAAAATAATGGCTCTGCGCCACTGACCAGAATATCATTGACACACATCGCGACGAGGTCGATCCCGATCGTATCATGCCGATTCATCATTCTCGCTAACTTCACTTTCGTCCCGACTCCATCCGTGCCGGAAACCAGAACCGGCTCTCGATATTTCTCAGAGGGAAATCGAAACAGGCCGCCAAACCCGCCTATATCCCCCATGACTTCCGGACGAAAGGTGGAGCGCACCAATGAACCGATGCGTTTCACAAACTCGTCGCCCCGTTGAATATCGACACCAGCTTCACGATAGGTTGTCATACCCGCATCCTTTTATGTGTTCGAATTCTTTGCATGATGAACAATCCCAAGCTCCACCAATGTTTCTAGATGCGCTGTTTGGGGAAACATATCAAATGGTTGCATTTGGCGGATCTCATACCCTACCCCACGTAATGCTTTGATATCCCTGGACAATGAGGGCGCGTCGCACGAAAGATAGAGCAATTGAGGTACCTGCAACTCACCCAAACGCTCGATAATTTTTGAAGTGAGCCCCGTCCGGGGAGGATCAAGGAGGATACCATCGTAGGCGCCAGATTGCACAGTCACAAGGTATGATTCAACTGAACTAATTTTCAGCCGACACCCAACAATCTTGTTCACCCGGATCGATTCGCGGGCATCATGGATGGCAAACGGGTTCCCCTCCACACACGTGACGAGGGCCCCTTGATTCGCCAAACTGAGACCTAATGGGCCGGTTCCCGCATACAATTCTAAAATTCGTTTGCCCTTCAGATTTACCAACCATTCCCCAACCGTCTTCCCGAGTAATTGAAATACATCCCAATTGGCTTGCATGAATGATTGGTAGCCCATTTTGAGACGCAGGCCGCCAAACGTTTCCCAAAGATGATCGTTCCCTCTCACAATGGGTTCCTGCCTCACCCGTCGTCGCGATTTATGCTCTGAACTCTCCACGCGTTCGTAGATCCACCCTTTGATCTTTGGGACCGCTCCACAAGCATTCATCAGTTTCTCCACATGCTCTTGGGCCTTGACCTGTCCCCGGAAGATCAAAAGCCCTCCTTTTTCTCGATCAGACCACCGAATTTCGACACTTTCCAGATTCATCTCTTCAATCCCGAGAGTCGAGAGCCCAATGCGGACCGCATCAATCACCGCTTGAAATTCCTCATCCACTAAAAAACAGGTTTCAACGGGTAATAAGCGCTGAGTCCCTGACTCAAAAAATCCGAGAAAGAACCCTTCTGGTCCCTGCCCGATCCCCATGCGAAGAACCTGACGATAGCCGTACGGCCTGGGCGAAGGAATCACTGGAGAAATCGTGACGTCCGAGATTTTCCCAATCCTGCGAAGAGTATCTTCGAGAATGAACCGCTTTTGCGTCAGCTGCTCCTCATAGGCCATATGTTGGAGCTGACATCCGCCACATCGCCCTACCATCGGACAAACAGGAACCACCCGACTCCCAGCCCTTTCCTGGACGGTAAGGATTTTCCCCTGCGTCACGCCCCTTCGTCGACCGAGAATCTCTACCTGAATGGATTCCCCAGGAAGTCCCCCCTCACACAGCACCACTTGACCATCCAGGCGTCCGAGACCAAAGCCACCAGCTACCAATTTTTCAATGTGGAGAAGATGAGAAGACCCTGGAGGACACGAGTCCGCCGAACCGGCAGGCTTACGCACGTTAATGCTCAGGTCGAAGTTCGACATTAAGAAGTTTTATCTTTCGGTGTAAATGGCTACGCTCAATTTTCAATTCATCGGCAGTCTTAGACACATTCCAATTATTATCGCGAAGTTTTTGTGAAATCACTTCTCGCTCAAAGACATTTCTGGCCTCTCGGAGAGAATCATAGTTGGTTCCCACAGAAAGCACCGGCACACCTGTTGGCACCCGGACTTGCAGAAACATTTCCACATCTCCAGCATCTATGACGGGTTTCGGGACCATGATCAAGAGGCGCTCGATCAAATTGCGCAATTCACGAATATTCCCCGGCCAATCATGTTTTTGCAACGCTTCCAAACCTTGCGCCGTAAACGTTTTGGGTTTCATGCCTTGTTCCTCAGAGTGCATTTTGAGGAAATGTTCGGCCAGCTCAGGGATATCATCACGTCGCTCTTTTAATGTCGGAACCACGATGGGAAGCACATTGAGGCGATAATACAGATCCTCCCGGAAATTCCCCTTGCCGATTTCCTCGGCCAATTCTTTATTCGAAGCTGCAATCACTCGAACCTGGACGTTCAAAAGCTTCGTGCCACCCACACGAGTGAATTGTTGTTCCTGCAACACACGTAATACCTTGGCCTGTGTGGCTAAACTCATATCCCCGATTTCATCTAAGAATAGGGTGCCACCATCCGCCAATTCAAACTTCCCGCGCTTCATGGAGGTGGCCCCGCTAAACGCGCCTTTTTCATGCCCGAACAATTCACTTTCAATTAACGTTTCCGGAATGGCCGCACAATTTATCTCAACAAAGGGACGGTTATGGCGAGGACTTTGTAAATGAATGGCCCGAGCCACTAATTCTTTTCCTGTTCCGTTGGCTCCCGATATCAGCACACGACTATTGGCCGGCGCAGCCATGGCAATCATGTCTCGAAGCCTGTTCATCGATGGAGAAGACCCAATTAACTCAAACCGCCGTTCAACTTGAATACGGAGATTGAGATTTTCTTCTTCCAATTTCCGTTGATGTAACGCATTGCGCACCAGGATGGTGACTTTTTCCAAATCCAACGGTTTTTCTAAATAATCATAGGCGCCTAATTTGGTGGCTTTAACGGCCGTTTCGATGGAGCCATGCCCCGACATCATCACCACAAGAATACCGGGAAATTGTGAACGCAACCGTTTGAGCGTCTCGAGGCCATCCATTTCCGGCATCCAAATATCAAGCAGGACGAGATCGGGTGCTTCGCTCCGAACAACCTTCATTCCGTCCACGCCATTAGAAGCGACAACAACCTGGTATCCTTCGTCTTCAAGGATGCTACTCAGGGAATTCAAAATGCCCGGCTCATCATCGACGATACAAATGGTTTCTGCCACGCGACCTCCTCCTCAAGGATGTGAATAGTGTCCGCTCATTACCACACCCCGGTCGACCTCTGCCCCCACCCGGTCGTTCACGCATGAGTTCTCACCGGCGTCATAGAGGCAAATCGAACCGAAATACCGCACCTTGTGGATGATTATTTTCCGCATGAATGGTCCCATTGTGATCCGAAATAATACGATGCACAATGGCTAATCCCAACCCGGTTCCCGTTCGTTTCTTCGAAAAATAAGGCACAAACAATTTCTCTTGGTCTTCGGCTTGGATGCCCATGCCCTCATCGGCAACATGCACCACGGCTCGATGCCGTCGCCAATCGGCTTCAGTGGTAACCCAAACATGGCCCTGACCATTGCTCGCCTGAATGGCGTTATCAAATAAGTTCACAAACACCCGACGCATTTGTTCGGGATCACAATTCAGATCAGGTAATCCCTCATCTAACTGAAGGACAAACTCGACATCACGATGCGCACTGGTATAGAGGGAAATCACTTTATGAATGATGTCATGCAATGATTGACGTGACATCTGAGGTAATGGCATACGGGCATATTTCGAAAACTCATCGACCATGCCCTTTAAACTCGTGACTTCATTAATAATGACCCCGGTTGCCTGCTCACAAATCTCCTCAAAATCCAATGATTTCTCAAAAAACTTTTTGCGTAACCGCTGCGCGGACAACTGAATAGGGGTCAACGGATTTTTGATTTCGTGGGCAATCCGTTGGGCCACTTCCTGCCACGCGGCCGTCTTCTGGGCCTTAATGAACTCGGTTCGATCTTCAAAAACAAACACGAATCCCAAATCCTGTCCGGCTTCATTTTGCATTCGTGAAATACTGAGGCCCAGCGTCAACAGTCGCCCATTCGGGGTCTCCATCTGTCCTTCCATCGACAAACTATCCGTTTGTTCCACCAGCATTTGATCGTAGGCCTTTTGGAACAGATAGAGATGAAAATGCTTGAAGGCTTCGTAAACCGGTTGGCCACGCAAGTCTTCCCCTTTAATCCCGAGGATGCGCTCCCCCGAAGGATTAAATCTCGTAATCAGTCCGGCCATATCAATCGATAGAACACCGGCGGCAATCGTTTCGACGACCGCTTCGGTATACGCCCTCCGCTGATCAATTTCAACATTGGACTGAATAAGCGACATATTCATTTCTTCTAAACGCGATTTATTGGTGCGTAAATCAGTGGTCATCCGATTAAACGATTGTACGAGGGTACCAATTTCGTCCGTGGCTTTGACGTCAATGTGAATATCTAAATTACCTTTCGCAATGGCGTCCGTACCCTCGGCCAGGCGTTGAATCGGCACGGTAATACCTCGGGCGACATAAAAACCAAACCACGTCGCCCCAAACAGAATGAGCAAAGTCACCACGGCCACAAAAAGATAGGCTCCGCCTTTAATGGGAGTTTTCATGGATTTGATCTGTGAATATTCTTCAAACTGCTTGGCGATCGCATCCATTTTTCGCAGCAGGGATTCTGGCACATAATTCGATACCACAACGACGCCTCGAACTTGATCGGTTCGACCGTTCCCTAAAATTGGAGCGGCGGCCCGGATTAATCGTCCGACGGGGGCCTCTTGCGTTGAGGACTGCGCTTTTCCCCTATCCAAGACTTGTAAAACTAATTGCCCGACCGGGAGACTCAAGACAGCATCCGATAATTTCGGATCCATCATCCTCGCCAACGTTTCCATTTTTGGAGAAAACACTTCGACCCCGGCTAGATGATATTCATGCTGCATCCTGGCCAGCATAGATTTCAACAATTCCCGATGTTCGGGTTTTAAAATATCCTCTCGAAAAATTTCTTTACTAATCACTCGGGCCGTATCAGAGGCCAAGGCTTCCCGCTCTTCTTGGTACAAATGTGCGACATCTTCCGAATCTCGCAACACATGCATCACCTGATCACTAAACCACACATCTATGACCTCACTGATCACCCCGCTGGCCACCAGTGCAAGAAGTACGGTGGGAATTAATGCAAACCCGATAAACGCCGCCACTAATTTGGAGCGGAACCCTGAGCCCAACATTCGATGGCGTTTTTCAAAAAATGCCCTGATTAAATTTCTGGACAGCAAGAGTGTGAGCGCGACTAATCCCACGCTATCTAAGTACACCAAAAAGAGCACTAAGGCATAACTGGGACTGGGCAGAATGGAATCAGGCAACAGCGGCCCTGAGAGGCCATACCGGGCATAATAGATCGTCAAGGCAATACACGGCAGCAGCAACACCAAGACAATCCACACCGGCGTGTAGTGATGACGTCGTTGTTTAGGAGTCGAAGATTTCGAGGGCGAAGAAGCGGCACTCACCTCGGACGGAGCAGTCGTGCGGGGAAATTTCCGAGACTCAGGTACATGTTCGGAGATGAGGTTCACAAGCCTATGTATGCCTATCGATTCTTGAAGGCATCGCCTATCACGTCATTATTAATGAAGATTGAGGACTTCGCAAGGCCATGGGACTGACATGGGGCGATCATTGGCGCCATCTCTCTCCCGGAATATGGATCACGTAAAACGAAGGTGCGCGTGGGAAACGCCGGCTAAGATTTTGAAGAAATCCCTGAGGTGGCGGAGACATATTTCATCCGCAAGGTATAGAGCATATCCCCGATAACGGATGCTTCTTCAGATGACAAATTCCCTTTGGTTTTTTCCTCAAGCATCGATAAGATATCAATAATTTCCTTGGCTTGAGGCAAATTAACGGGCGGAGAAGGTTGTTGGGGATCTAAAGATTCTCCCATTAACATCAGAGAAGACGTGCCGAGCGAAAACACAAACGAAGAAAATGAGAGAGGCGGCATCGGCGGCATCGACTCCGATGGAGAGGGCGATACATGCACATTCGCCATCTTGGGAGGTTCGGGGGCCTGAGGGGCTGGTTCTTCCGATGCCGAACGTCCCCGTTTATCTCGAACGACAAACCCTTGCTCTTCTTCGCTCATCCTTTCCCCTCCTTGTAGTGAAAAACAGTATCATTATCAGACGGTTGCGATCAAGAATCGAGAGATTACAAGAAAGGGACAAAACAGTATAATACCTCCCAGCGACCAGCACCTTCTCCTTGATCCAATCTAAGTATGACCACTCCATCCACGAATACCTCTTCACTACCATCTTCCAAAAACGCCTTGTCTGAAGTGGTTGACATTATGGCCAAGCTGCGTGGGCCTGATGGTTGCCCTTGGGACCGCGAACAAACGACGGCATCTTTGAAACCATATCTTTTAGAAGAAGTCTATGAAGTGTTAGAAGCCATTGATGCTAATGACCCGTCAGCGTTAAAGGAAGAATTGGGCGATCTTTTGCTGCAAATCCTCTTTCATAGTCAAATCGCGTCAGAACAAGGAGACTTCTCTTTTCAAGACGTGAATAAGGCATTGGGCGAAAAGCTCATCCGCCGCCATCCCCATGTGTTCCAACCGACAGACAAGACCTCAGTGACCACATCCGGGGAGGTCTTACGACAATGGGAAGAGCTGAAACAACAAGAAAAAGGTACAACCCAGGACACACCCTCGATCTTGTCCTCAGTCCCTAAAACCGCCCCTGCCCTTCAGCGGGCACTCCAGGTCCAAAAGCGGGCATCACGTGTGGGCTTTGATTGGAACTCCATTGAGCCGGTTTTACTCAAATTCAAAGAAGAGCTGGATGAACTCTATACGGCTACCGCAATGGCTACCCAGGTTTCAGACGATCCCTCAAAGGGTATTATGGCACCGCAAAAAGTCAGTCGGGAGGATTCGGCCATTGAGGACGAGTTGGGTGATGTCTTATTCTCTCTTGTTAATGTTTCTCGATTTCTCAAAATCAATCCAGAAGACGCTCTTCGAAAAGCGACCAACAAATTTATGAAGCGATTTGAATATGTCGAATTACAGGCTTCAGCCAGGGGGAAATCTGTCAAAGATTTTTCGCCGGCCACACTCGATCAATGGTGGGAAGCCGCCAAGCGTCAGGAAATCCCTTTATCCTCTGAAAACCATGCTGGAGAAACGCCTCACCCGTGAGTGACGAACAACCAACAGAAGGTCGACGAGTCGGTGTTCATCCGCTTATCGTCGTGTTCGGGGTTATCTTTGGACTCTGGTTGTTTATTACCCTCATTATTCCTAAATCCAAAAATAACCCGACTCATGGGCCCGGTGTGCAACCCAATGCCGTCGCGCCCTTACCCGACATGGTGTCCAGTGACCTCATTCCCAGCTTTACAGTCACCGGAACCATTGTTGGCATGAATGCCATGACCCTTTTGGTCCCTCCCGCGACTACCGACAGCCAGATCATTGCCCTGCTTCAGTCATTTCAAAAGGCCCGGATCAACGAGTCCCTCGAAGGCCTTCTCCCTGCAACCACGCCCGATGATCAGTTGGGGGCGTTTGCGATTGCGGATATTTATATTTTTTCCGAGGAGCACTATGCCAACGAGGAATCGGCCAAAGCGCTCAGTCGTGGTGCCCATGCTCCCGGGGAGTTCTACCCTAGTTCCATTCCATATGAAGTGGCCATGGAAAAAGTCCGTGGCCATTATGTCATTGATTTATATAACAAGACGAACCCGGAGCAGGCCTCTCTTGGATTTGGCGAGGATGCGACTGGCGTTTATTCAAAACGTTACCAGCGCGTCTTTTGAAGGTATTCATGAAACTGGGCTCGTTGGTTGGGTTGGATCGAGCCTCGAAAGGAGGAGATTCGGCCAGTTTGTTATATCCCCAGCTGATCCTTAATCAACTGCCGTAGGGTGTTTTTTTCATCACGCATCCATTGCTCGAGCTTTGGAAAGAGATGCCCAAAGGTGTCCCCCACAAAGGGACCAATCATCACATCTAACCGTTCATTCAACTGACCATCGGAATCGACGATCTCTAATTTTTGATCGGCAATTGCCCGCACGAGTAATTGGTTGCACCGCATTTGCTGCCCCACGGACCCACCGGAAATTTCCAAAATTGTGTGTTTCAGGAAATCCAACTCCTGGTCGATGGCTACCTTAATTCTTACTCCCTGTGCCGTAGCCCAATTAGGCCGTTGCACAGAATAATCATAGGAAAAGGCCGGTTCTCGTGGTTCCCTAAAAGGGCCCATCACGTTTAACACGATTAAATCAGATGGCATATTTTTGGTCTTCCCCTATTCAGAAGGATGCCCAGATGTCGACACCGTTGTCCGCATCTGATCGGTCGGCTTCTGTTTTTTTGAAACAATTTGGATTAAACCACCAGCTCCGGTCCCCTGCATGGGGCCCGACCAAGCTTGCAATCCATCTTTAATGTGATACAGGTTCCCGAACTCATGGCGGCTCAAAAAATCACAAGCTAATCGGCTTCGATCACCACTGCCACAATAGACAAATATTTTTTCTGCGGTGGAAGGCACCTCTGATTGATAGCGCATTTCCAGGTCTTCAACAGGAATCAGTGTGGCTCCAGGGATATGTTGCTTGGCATATTCACTGTCCGTCCGAACGTCAAGCCAAAAAAAATGAGGATTCGCGAAATCAGCTGAAATATATTCTCCCGCCTCTTTCGCCGAAATGTCATGATACAACCGCCCGGTTCGGATCAGTTCTTTGGATACGGGCTTTCCTTGAGCCAAAAGCGCTGTTTGGATACGCAATGGTTGAATTTTGGTTTCAAGTTGAGGGGAAACGGATTTCAGCTTTTGTTCCAAATAGTACCGATCTCGTTTAAGGAGAGTGACCTCCTGTCGTACGCGCCAAACCATCCACAATGCCAGAACTGCGACAAGAAAACTGCCAATACTCACAATGAGGCCTGAAACATTCATATGGAATTTTTAAGAAAGAAATGAAAAAACACGGATGACGAGAGAAAATTCCAGCAGAACTCACATTGGTCGGGGCGAGAGGATTTGAACCTCCGACCCCCGCGTCCCGAACGCGGTGCGCTACCGGTCTGCGCTACGCCCCGATCACTACCGACCCATTGTGATTGGGTTAAAGATTTGTCACTGCCAACCCATGAGCGACACCCACAGCTTGGCAGGTCAATTGACCATGTAAGATATTCACGCCCTTTCGTAACCCTGAATTGGCGCTTATGGCCTTCTCTAACCCATTTTCAACCAGCTGGACTATAAAAGGTAGCGTGGCGTTGGTCAAGGCAAATGTCGATGTATGCGGGACAATACCCGGAATATTTGACACCCCATAATGAAGCACCCCGTCAACAACCGCTACGGGATTGGAATGCGTTGTTGGCCTCGTGGTTTCCGCGCAGCCCCCTTGATCAACCGAGACATCCACAATGACCGAGCCAGGCTTCATCTCCGCCACCATGTCTGGCGTAATGACTCGTGGAGTACGAGCGGCAGGAAGGTATACAGCCCCAATGACAAGATCAGCCGGCCTCAGATAGTGCTGAATCATGCTGCGGCTCGAAGCCACCGTGACGATACGGTTGTGATAGTGGGCATCCAGCTCACTCAACTGGCGGAGATCCAAGCTTAACACTGTCACCCTTGCCCCCATGCCTACGGCCATGGCAATCGCCGCGGCACCCACCACCCCAGACCCAACCACGATGACTTCAGCCTGGGGCCACACCAGGGACGCCTCCAAGTAAGACACCCGAACCCCCTTGTAATTTCTCCAGAAAATGAGCGCCGATTTGCACGGACATTCGACCCGCGATTTCACTCATGGGACGCAATAGAGGAAATTGCCCCTGATAGTCCTCCGTCGTTTCATAGGCAATGGCGGTACATCCACTTTTCAAAAGACTTTCGGTTAATGCCTTTGAAGCGGCTAAATGCAGATAGGTAAACAACACATGCTCTTTCCTCAACAACGTCCATTCAGCAGGTTGGGGTTCTTTCACTTTTAGGATTAGGCCTGCTTCTCCAAAAACCTCTTCCGGCGATGCCACCAGCACCGCCCCTGAGTCCAGATAGGCCTGATCCTCAAATCCACTCCCCTTCCCGGCTCCCTGCTGGACCACCACACGATGCCCACGCTCACAAAGTACCTTGACACCTTGAGGCGTAAGGGCCACTCGAAACTCATGATCCTTAATTTCTGTGGGAACGCCAATCACCATGTACAGACTCCTTTAAAATTTTTCAGATACTCATTCCCAGGAAGAGATTTATCAAAAACTTCCTGCCGCCTGACAACACCACCATGGATGCTATGAAACCTGACCACCCAATATTGCCTAGACAGCTTCCAGAAACCTCAGGTAAGATTGCCAAGTTCTTTATCGGATTTTCATTGAGCATGATCAACGAAATTAGGCCCTTATGAGTAAATTTACCCATCATATTTTTGTCTGCCTTAACGAGCGACCCAAGGGAGATCCCCGAGGTTGTTGTGCGGCATTGGGTTCGGTTGGCTTGCATGCTTTTTTCAAAAAAGAAGTGGAACGCTTAGGGTTAAAAGGGATCGTCCGAGCGAATAAAGCCGGCTGCCTGGATCAATGTGAATATGGACCCAGCGTGGTTATTTACCCCGAAGGGGTGTGGTATTGGGTTGGAAAAGAAGCCGATGTCACGGAAATCATGGAACGGCACATTGGTAAAGGGGAAGTCGTGGAGCGCCTGCTCATGCCCGGCAAAAATGGCTCTCTTCCAATGGTTCAATCTTAAAGCCTCCTCAACCGTATTTCTGAACACTGCCCTTCATGGTCCCCATTATTTCACAACAATCCTCAAAAAAGGACCACCATTTCTCCCATGGGGAATGAGGCTAAATGGCAAGCCAACCTGGATAAGGTGGCGTATTTGAAAACGTTTCCCGGCTGGCTCCCCACATGGGATTTAAGTGTCGGCTCGACCATTGAACAGGTTCTGCCTATTCCTGAACACAAGGCCCATTGCGTGGTACTCCTCTCTAAAGGAAAATTTCTTGTCACTCCTCAGGCCCATACCGAACCGCAAATGGTGACGGCCGGTCTTTTAGCCGCCAGACCACAACTCGAACCAGCGCATTCTGAAGCTTTTCAACAATACGATCATTTAACACAGTTGGACCAGGAAGCCGGAAGAAAAGCTCGGTTGGAAAACATCATGAATGCCATTGACAATAACCTGGAACGCATTCCCGAACTGAAAGCCCGTATTAAACAATTAGTCGGTCAATGGGATAACGAAGGTCAGTGCCCACCATGAATATGTTCGAAATGTTTTCTCAAGCCTTATTTGAAGGAGTCAGCCCGATGATGGTAACAAGAGATCACTTACTTAGAAACCCCGATCGTTGCACCCATAATGCAATTTGCGTCCCAGTCTGTCCAACAGGAGCCTGGCTCTCAACACCTCCCTATAAATTTGATTCTTCGCGTTGCTTAGAATCCTGCCGGCTCTGCTTAGACGCCTGCCCAACTCAAGCCATTTATGGGGTCTTCCGGAAGGGCGAAAAAATCCTCGGTCCCAAACAAGGATAAATTAAACAATACGTTTTCTCCAATATCCCCAATACGCTGTCCCGACAACACCACATCCTCCAGTCAGTCCTGTCGCGGCCACCATTCCATACACGTCTCGACGTGCGATCTTGACCGACTGATCCGCCTGTAACACATGTTCAGAAACCGATAAGGCTTGCAAGGTTCGAATCCCAATTAACAGCGGCCACATACAGGCTAACCGGACTCGAATCTCTAAGCGGGGAATCGCCATGGTATATCGCCACCCCTGATCCAGATGATCGCGTGCTTCTTGAATCAATTGACGAAAAACCGGGCGAAACGCTGGATAGGAGGAGGGGTCGAGAAGTTGCTCGGGAGAAAGGTTGACGCGGCTGAGCATTTCCTCGGGGATATAACACCGCCCTTGTGTTAAGTCTTGAGCTAAATCCCGAAGGATGTTCACCATTTGGAGACCCTTCCCATAACGAATACCAAGCGGAATCATGGTGGTCTGAGCCCAATTTCTCATTCCGGGAATATGGGCACACATCATCGTTGTCCAGAATTCTCCCACACAGCCTGCCACGGAATAGGTGTAATACTCGAAATCCTGAATAACCGGTAGCGCCCGGACTTGCCGTTCATTGGCCTGAGGAAATTGCTGAAGGTCAAATTCCATCCCACCAATGAGGATGGAAACTACTTGGGCAATGTGCACACGATCAACAGGACTACACCCCAGGTACAGTCGGAAACACGATTCAAGATTGTCTATTAATCGTCGTTCGTCAGGATTGGACTGTTTGGTAATCACCTTGGCCTGAATTTTTTGAATTCTGGTCCATTCGGGATTATCCGTGCGTAATTGTCGCTTTAATTCCTGAAGACATTCCAAGCGAACTCGATCATCCAATTCGCCCGTGTCCGCAATAGTGTCAGCTGCTCGAGCAAACAAATAAGCCAAACCTATTTGAACACGAACGGCCTCAGGCAAAATGGCGAGAGTCAGATAAAAGGAACGGGAAACGCGCTTAAGCACATCGCCCAACAGCACCCGTTCAGATGGGGACAAGGCCATGGGTTAGGGAACGATGAGACGGCCCTCCATCCCCTCCTCACGATGGCTAGGGAAAAAGAGCAACTGTTTGTCGCAATAAAAAGGGTAAATGCCCGGTTCAGATAGAGTCACAACATGCCGTTGAGTCTCTCCACTGGAAATATCCGCTTCAAAAATTCGCACCCCCCTTGGATTTTCCAATAAAAAGTTATGGGGAACAAGAAAGGACTGATTACGTAAAATCAACGTGGTTGGTTGACCTTGTACCATGATCAACTCAGAAGGCTTGAATTCATAACTTTCCATATCAATAACCTTTTCTTGCGGAACAGTCTCTGCCAATTGGGGAGTGGTTTCCTGAGCCGAGACAAGCAGAGTCTCCGGCAAAAAGAGAATGAACCAAGCAAGAAACACCACCAATTGTGTATAATACGAACGATAAACCTTAATCGAATTTTTGATGGTGTTCATTTCGTTATGATAACGTTATTTGATGGAATGGTCATCTGCTTTCTGCTCTTGACTCCCAAATCCAAGGTGTTATCTTTTTAACTGTGAACACGATCTGTTGAAATGGCCTCGGTGGCAGTCATGAAACAGTCCCACTCACCTCATACAATGAAGGATTTCATACACCAAGTGGTGCAATTTCATAAGGGAGAGCTACGATGAAAAAACTAAAGGGAATTGGGTTGTTACTCCTTGCCAATATCCTCATCTTTATTACTCTTTCGATTTCTTTTACGGTGTTATCAGAATTCGTACTGCCGGCATTCGGCATTGATCTTCGCGGGGCCATTGCGCAGCAGGACCTGTTATGGGCATTTGTTTTGGGATTCGGCGGTGCCTTTCTGAGCTTGGCCTTCTCTAAGCAAATGGCCCGAGCCTTTATAGACTGTACCCAAATCACCGAACCACGAACCCGGGCGGAGGTAATGATCTATGAAACGGTTCAAAAAATTTCCGAAAAACTAAACATTACCATGCCGGAAGTCTGGATTTATGATTCTCCAGACCCTAACGCTTTTGCCACAGGCCCCTCCAAAAACAATTCCATGGTAGCCGTCTCTACCGGCCTGATGAATACCCTGAATGAAGGCGAAGTTCGAGCCGTCCTTGCTCATGAAATGGGTCATGTCTACAACGGGGACATGTTTACGACCACGGTCCTGGCCGGGCTGATGAATACCTTTGTGTATTTTATTAGCCGGTGGGTTTCTCGCCATATGGCGGAACGCAATGCGGCCTTAGGGTTTGTGTCCTACATTTTCCTGCAAATCATACTCTCCTTCCTTGCCATGATCCCCATTAGTTGGTGGTCACGTCGCCGGGAATTCTCTGCTGATCGATTTGCAGCCAATACAGTCGGGAAGGAACATATGATTTCGGCCCTAGAGGGCATTGACCGATGGGTACAACGAACGCAATTTGAATACGCATCACAAGATGCCTTAGCCACCATGAAGATTTCCGGGCAATCCCGAAGCTTCATGCAACTCTTTTCCACCCATCCACCAATTGAAGATCGCATTGCCGCTTTACGCCAACTCTAACATTCCCTTTTATACTAGGTTAAAAAAAGGACTTGGGATTCCCAAGTCCTTTTTTTTTACAGGTGCTGTCTGACAGGAAACATAGAAAGCATCACTTATTTCGCTTGAAACAGGGACTCATTCTTAGGATTCAATTTACCCGACATTTTCCCAGACCACTTTGACCGTGAGAGATCTAAGATACGACCTAGAGGCGCTCGATGGGATGACCAAGCATCATAACGAGGGGAAATATTAATTGATGGTGGGAACAGCGTTCGCTTCTAAGAACACGGGAGGAATTCCTGGAAGACCGTGCATCTTCAGAATAGAAAGTAAGTCATCAGGAGGTCGAACAAGAGCAACCGGAATACCAAGTTGTTGAAAATGATGGAGTCCATAACCACAGAATACCAATCCTAACGCCTCAACGGACTCCACATCTGAAAAATCAATCACCACTTGTCGTTTATTCAACTTCATGGCTCGCTCGGCGGCTTCTTCGAACATATCACCCATTGTTCGGTCCACCACCCCGAACATTCGAACAATTATCGCCTGGGGCAACACTTGAAACCCCCAGCGCATCACCTGTTGCTCGATTAGGCATATTCCTATTTTCCAAATGAGTAAAAAAAGGAGCCACCTGAATAGCCCAAATCAGGGAACTCCTATTTATTAAAGGGAATAAAAGTAATATATGACCTAAGCCTAGGGATCTTTAGGCAGCGATCCAATACACCAAAATGACTAGACATTGACGATGAAATCTTAAATCTTCTTATAGGCAGCGTTCTGTGAAATTCCTTCTCAACAACTAGATGATAGATAACCCTGAAAAATGCTCCACCCCGGCTTCCCCTAAACTAAAAACCTACTCAAACAAATCCTCAAAGTAATTGGGAAAGTTGGACAATGCCTGTTATGGCAAAAAAAAGGCCAAGGGCCGGTTCACCAGAATCAACCTTCCCTTGGCCACACACAGGAGGATGTGCGTTCACCTCTTAACGTAAAGGTAGCAGGCCCCCATTTCCATTCACCAAAAGAGGTACACGATTACACCTACTATCAACCATACGGAAATTTTTCATGACAAACAAAAGTTCACCATACCATTTCTGGCAATAACCTTTTGAATTTATTCCCAATTACCTTCTACATTCGCGCTCTTTGGTAAAGGGTTGGATCAAAGCCGCGTACTCACCTTCCTCAAAAAGAACAATCATTTGATGAATAATCAAGGGGCCTCGAATATTCCGGTCGGGTCGATGCGCAACCACCCCGAACACGGTATTCATTGTTCCATTGAGTAAAACTCGTTGTGAAGAAATAACGAGGGCAACTGATCAACAGGATATGTTGAAGGGCTGGGAGACTCACTGATCACGGCATTGTGGGTAATGAACAGATAGGAACGGCGATTCGAGCTAGGGCACTCAAAGTAAAAGAGAATCAATTTGGCTTTGAATGACAGACTTCATGGCCAAAATTTCATCCATCGCATCTTCAGGAATGTGGAGATCGGCCGTAACGGGAAGAGCTCGAAGGATTTGTTCGGACATGACTAATGAACCGAGATGGTAGGTCGCCACGTGTTTAGCTAAACACGTGAGCGGCGCACCCTTAGAGGGATGTGTGGCTAAATGATAGGAGTAATGCTGGTGGAGGTTAATCGATTCTTTGACCGCAAGAGGGAAATGCCAGGCATCGCCCAGCTGTCTCCCTACTTCTACATATGATTGCTCCATCAAAATATCCATGGCTGACCACGGAAGGGGTTCGACCGTTTCGGGACGACAGCGATTGACAGTATGAACCACGAACAGTTTACCAATACCGTGCAATAACCCACAGAGAAACGCTATATCTCCATTTTCCCCAATCATGCCAGCTAAGGTTTTGGCATAAAAGGCAGTAGCAATAGCGTGAGCCCATAAGCCCCTCACTTCGCGTTCATACCCATGGTCATTAAACACCCCATCCTGAACGGCTAAGGCAAACGCTAGGCCAGCGACGGAATTAAGACCGAGCCAGGCAATGGCCTGGGAGAGGGACTCAATTTCACGATGGGTGGCGAAAGCTGCCGAATTGGTTAACTTGAAAATTTTGGCCGTGAGCGCGGGGTCTTGCTCAATCAGGGCAGTCAACTGCTTGATCGTCGCCTTAGGGTCGGTGGTGAACACGAGCACTTTTTTGGCGATCTCCGAGAGAGGCGGTAGGTCCAAGTCTCCTTTCTCTAAGATTTCCAACAAAGGGAGCACTAGCTCAATCATTTCCGGAGACTCCAGACTCAAAGGAGGCGCCAGAAACCTCAAAGTAGAGGGCTCGGACGCCACAGGAAGGGAAGAGGATGATTGAGGATCAATGAGGATAATCGGAATGGTTTGGTCAATATGGGCAGCAGTCAGAATTTGCATGACATAGCCTTGGGGGACCTCACAAGACAATGCAACATTGCTCTCTTGTAGATTATGATATGTCAAAATCAGGAGGCCAAGCCCAGCACTATTAATGAAGGGGACTTTCGAAAAATTGAGAATGATCTGCTTCGGGTTAGACCGCTTGGCCTTTTCAATACTAGCTAGAAAAGGTTGACGGGCCCTAAAATCAAATCGACCAGACAATGTTAAGATAATGCGATCTTGCTCAATTCGTTCGATTATATGGAGCATACAACTTAAATATTATTCTTTGAATAAAGATGATTTGGGTAAAGCAAAACGGCCAGATTAAACTGTGAGTATCTATCGGGCGTTGGCGAGAAGGACTTAAAAATGCCCATCCCCTCATCAGGTGTTGGCTGAGGTTTCCTGCAAAAGGGCCTTCTATCGCTTAACCTGGGGAAAGAACCCAGACATCCGGTGGAGGCAGATATTTCTATTGAACAATCGAGAGAATTTCTAACTAAATAAACCCTGGGAGAAAAGTACTGACTGAATCAACGAAAACCTAAAATCGAGGGAGCTAATTGGATTGGAGCGGGCGAGGGGATTTGAACCCCCGACAACTTGCTTGGGAAGCAAGGACTCTACCACTGAGCTACGCCCGCTCATCAGGTTAGATTCGGCATTCTAGGTACGATCAGAAGGTTAGTCAAGGATCATTCAATCAAGACAATAGGGTATTTGTTAATCCTCAACCATATCAACAAGGACAAATATTCGCTTGCCAATTTTCAGTGAAAATTGTCTGCCGGGCTCAAAACGAATCACAGCATTGATGTCAGTCATTTTCTCCCCATCCACCTTAATAGCATGCTGAGAAACCAAACGACGCGCTTCACCCTTACTAGGCACCTTACCCGTCCACAACAAAACATCTACTATCGACATGGAGGGATTCTGAGCAATCGAAAAACTTGTCGGCTTTAGTTCCATCCGCAAATCGGGTTCATCGGGAAAGTCTCTTCTCTGAAAGCGTTGCTGAAAATCTGCCTTGGCTTCTTCAGCACCAACATCCCCATGATATTGCCGAACGATCATTTCCGCCAATGATTTTTTGGCTTCCATAGGATGCTGTTGCTTCACATCTTCCAAATTCGACACGGTTAGCAACTCATAATACCGCATCATGAGATCATCACTAATTGACATGAGCTTTCCAAACATGTCAGCTGGTCGATCTTCCAGGGCAATGACATTTCCAAAACTTTTGCTCATTTTACGAATACCATCGGTACCCTCCAGTAAAGGCATCGTGAGCACCACCTGAGGCCTTTGGCCATAATCTCGTTGCAAATCCCGCCCCACTAATAGATTGAATTTTTGATCCGTGCCACCTAACTCCACATCCGCCTCCAACGCCACGGAATCATAGCCCTGTACAAGCGGATACAGAAATTCATGGATGCTAATGGGCTTTTGATCTCGATAACGCTTCGAAAAATCATCCCGCTCTAACATGCGTGCGACACTATAATGTGAACAAATTTCGACCATGGTTTCTGTGGGCATCGCACTCATCCATCGACTATTAAATTCAATACGAGTTTTCACTGGATCTAAAGTCTTGAAAATTTGTTGTTCGTACGTCTTAGCGTTGGCAACCACCTGTTCCTTCGTCAAGGCCTTTCGCGTTTCCGATACACCGCTGGGATCGCCAATCATTCCGGTAAAATCACCGATTAGGAAAATAACCTGATGGCCTAAATCTTGAAAATGCTTCAGCTTTTGAATGAGAACCGTATGGCCAAGGTGAAGATCTGGCGCGGTTGGATCAAAGCCGGCTTTTATTTTGAGGGGCCGTTGCGTTTTCAACGATTCAGTTAACTTGGCTTTCAGCTCATCCAGTTGAATGGCCTCAACTGTTCCTCGAAGAATAAGTTCTAATTGTCGATCAAGTTCTGATGTGACCATAATCTTTTTTTCCTGAAAGATTTCTTGATACTAACTCGCTTGCACTGCTGTGTTTGATTGGATGGTCACAAATGGCTTGAGTCGATTGAAGCGCTTCGCTCCAATTCCTTCGACCTTCTCCAAATCCTCTACATGTTTGAAAAATCCATATCGAGAACGATAATCCAAAATTCGACCCGCTAATACCACTCCGATGCCGGGTAGCGTTTCAAATTCCAGACGAGATCCCAAGTTCAGATCAACCAAGAGTGCTGAGGCCATAACGGGAGGATTCTCCTTCTCTTCCTGGCCTTTAGAAAACGGCAAAGAGGCAGCAATGACTTCGCCCGATTCCCCAATTGACAAAGAAGGAGAAGCTTGAATCTTGGCCGTCTGGTAAGGTATCGGGAACAGGGACGCACGATGATCAAGACGAACCTTGGGATGAGGCCACCCAGCCCACAAGACTAAAACGATACCTATTCCCAATATGCTGATTTTTACAAAAATGGTCTTTCCCCAGGACCACCCTTCCCTGTCATTTTCACTGTTCATCATCTCATGAAATCTTGCAGGTACAGTCATGTTCGTTTTCGCGCTTGGTGAATAGCGAAGCCATCCACATCTTCCGCCGCTTCCATCAATCCTTCTGAGAGAGTGGGGTGGGCATGAATCAAATCGGCAATCTCTGCCACGGTTAACCCCTGTTGCATGGCCAAGGCTCCCTCGTGGATGAGATCTGCAGCATGCGCGCCAATTATATGCATCCCCATGATTTTTTGGTTTTGTGTATCGGCAATGATTTTAAATTGACCGGTCATCTCCCCCACGGCCTGCGCTTTACCTAGCCCTCCATAGCGAAACCGGCCAATAGATATCGGCCTACCCTGTTCCTTGGCCTGTGCTTCCGTAAGACCGACTCGTCCAATCTCGGGGAGCGTAAAAATTCCAGCCGGAATCACATCGTAATTCATTGATTGGGATCTTCCCAAAGCATTTGCCACAGCCACTTTCCCTTGTGCAGACGCCACATGAGCCAGCATGGATTTTCCAGTTACATCGCCAATGGCGTAGATACCAGGAACCGTCGTTTCCATATATTCATTCACGACAATTTCTTCCCGACTTCCGGTTGTGACCCCAACGGTTTCTAACCCAAGTCCACGCGAATTCATTCGGCGCCCCACCGAAATGAGCATTCTATCGGCAACGACCGTTTGCCCGGAACTAAGGGTGGCGTGGATTCCCTCAGCCGTCAATTGCCACTCCTGTATGGTGGTATTGAGCGCTAACTGAACTTTCCGTTTTTTGAATTCCCGTGTCAAAATCGTGACGACATCTTCATCTTCCATGGGCAATAATCTTGGCATCATTTCCACCACCATCACCTGGCTGCCCAGCCCGCTGAATAAACAGGCAAATTCGCAACCCTCCACCCCACCACCGACAATGATGATGCTCCGAGGAATCTCTGTAAGGTCCAGAGCTTCCTTGCTGGAAATGACTTGTTGCCCATCAATAGGGAATTGGGATAATTGCGGCCAGGACGATCCCGTCGCCACAATAATAGCGTCCGCTTCTAAATGTGTAATCCCTCCCTGCGCATCAGTGACCCGAACTTGCCGTTCCGACACCAACTCTCCTCGTCCAGTCACCTGTTGAATGTTCCATTGCTTGAAAAGTGTGGCAATGCCTTTGACCAAAGACTGGACTACCTCATTTTTTCTGGCGATCATCCGCTTAATATCAAATCCAATTGGGCCTTCAAACGTCACTCCCCATGTCGCGGCATGACGAACTTGTTCCCCAAGATCCACAAGATGCAAAAGGGTCTTGCTGGGAATACACCCCCAATTCAAACAGACACCGCCGACGGCCTGCGCTTCAACAATCGTCACCAGCGCGCCCAACTGAGCAGCCCGAATTGCCGCGACGTAGCCACCAGGTCCGGCGCCAATAATAATTAGACGTTTGGGGGAAGACATTAGGCTTGGGAGGTTAAAAAGGCCTCATACTGTTCGGCGGTCATCAACTGGTCCACTTCAGCAGGATTGGATAACTCGAGTACCGCAATCCACCCACGCCCATAGGGGTCTTGATTCAACAATTCAGGATGGTCCTCTAATTCCTGATTGATTTGCACAACAGACCCGGAAACTGGGGAATAAATCGTCGAAGTGGCCTTCGTCGATTCGACTTCACCAAGCTCGGCCTCTGCCTCAAGAACGGCCCCGACTTCAGGAAGGTCAATAAAAACGACATCACCCAATGCATCTTGGGCAAAATGACTAATCCCTAACGTCGCCTTATTCCCTTCCACCCGAATCCATTCGTGCTCTTTGTGATAACGTAAATCCTGCGGTTCCATTCCTACCCCCTTTTTCACAATCTCGTCATGCAAAAAGAAAATTAACGGTTTAATCTGATTGAGCGCCTGCGTTCACTTGGCAATGACGGTATAAGACCAAGCATCTCTTCCAGAGCCGAGGATATGTCCCCAGACATGATTCTTTGTCATCAAGAGAATGCTCGAAGGTCGTGGACAACACCTATGCCAGAAGGGAAATCTTGCAGAGGACCCATTTCGTTGACTGTAGCCTGAGAACGGATTCGTTGCCCTCCCTGCGCGGGCATACTGACCCACACACGGCGAGGATTATCGAGAACAGGAAGTAATCGATCAAGTACCGCCTTAGTCGAAATACGGCGTAATTTTTCAATGACCGACTGCTCCGAAAAGGACGACCTTCTATCAATCTCCGGACGCACAAAGAAAAAAGAAAATTTTCGCCCAGCCGCATCCATAGCATCCTCCGCATATTTAACTAATGCCCCAACAGGATCGGTGAGACTATGGGGATGAAGCTCTAGTCCAAATTGGACTCCAGGAAACTGCGAACGCAGACGACCCACCACTGTCTCTACAATGCTCAAACGTTCACGAGCTTTCCAACCGGCCCAACGCCAAAACAAGGCATCCTTCGTTGTCGCTCCAGACACTTGGGATGCAGCCGATGAACCTTTGACAGCTTGTAAGGGATCAAACCCATGATAAAAAATCTGAGCAGGCTCAAAGGTTACACCAAATTGCTGTTCAAAACGCTTAACGCCGATTCCGGTGACACCCTCAGCAAGTCCTAATGGATAATCATTCAGCAATACCAGACCATCAATTCCTTCCTTGCAGAGACGTGCCAAAAAACGTGTCAGGAATTCTTGGTATACCGGATGAAAAAGATCGAACCATTCCGTTTGTTGAAACGTTCCGGACTCGACTTGCCACACTTGGTCTCGCCAGCCCAGCGGTGCTGAGGTTGCCCAATTTCCCAAGCAACGAAGATTTACGCCAACGTACATCAATAAGCCTGCACGATGACTATGATCCGCGTATGAACGTAGGGACTTCTGAAGTTGATCCAATTCCAAAAGTGGCTCGGCGCTTTGTGGAACCGGGGAAACCATCGCCATACGTTCGCAACCCAAGTCAATAAGCAAGGTCGTCACCCCATCTTGCTTCATCTTGAGTATGCCTTGCTCAAATCCTTCGACACCAGGTAATTGGTTGAAGGCAAACCGAATGGCTTGCGTATCTTTTGGGGGCAACTCCCGCCTTTCAAGTAAACCTTGAATTTCCTTGAGTCGCTGAGACGAATGCGATTGATAGCGTTGGCCCGCCGGAGCCGACGCTAATTGACGATACTCCTCCTGAGCGGCCTCAAGGTTTCCCATATGATCATACGATTGCCCCATCCACCAATGTCCCTCTTTTTCAAGATCGGCTTGAGGATTCAAGGCTAACAACCGGGCAAATCCCTTAATGGCCTTCTGAAATTCCTGTTCTTCATAATAGTCTTGCGCTTCTTGAAAAATTCGCTCATGAATCTGGCGAATATTTTCGGTTTGATCCGGAAAGGGAATTCGTTCGACAGGAGCAGGCTCATGGGCTACCGGCGGAAGCAGTTCCCCACCATCGGTCGGTGTTTGATGAGGGCGAGTACGGCCACACGCCACCAGCATACCCACGCACAGTAGGCAGACAAGCACACGCGTCAAAGAATTGGGGGTATGCCTAAAACACACTGGCATAAAACTAAGGGCACTCCTACTGTAATTCAGACTCAGCGAAAAAATATCTGATTTCTATTTGAGCGTTCTCGACCGAATCAGATCCATGAACGGCATTAGCCTCAATCGACGCCCCGTGTACCGCACGAATCGTTCCGGCATCGGCCTTTTTGGGATCGGTCGCGCCCATGAGATCTCGATTTTTTTTGACTGCATCGTTTCCTTCCAATACCAACACGACGACCGGTCCAGAGCACATATAGGTGGTCAAGTCATTGAAAAACGGGCGTTCCCGATGCACCGCATAAAAGCCCTCTGCACAAGCTTTTGATAACCGCATCATGCGAATAGCGACCGGATGTAAGCCGGCTTCTTCATACCGCCGAGTAATATCCCCAATCGCATGTTTCCCCACCGCATCAGGCTTAATAATCGCTAATGTTCGCTCTGCCATTCTAGTTCATCCTTTCCGAGAAAATATAAGGTAAATGAGAAGCCGTCATTTTACGGCGCATTCCGTAAACTTGCAATCAGAAAGCCAGACCATAAAACCTGAAAAAACAGATGGTTAGCCTGCAAGAACGAGTGAGATTGTGGAAATGACACAACAACCACTCAAAGCCATGACCCGATAGGGAGTAAGGGAATTAACAGAAGTTGCTTGACAACGGAAAAGAATAAAAAGCCGAACAAAATTATCGGTCTTCTGAACAGGCCTCGAGAGGTCGGGTATCCTGAGCCAACCCCTTGGAAAAGACAATTCGGCCTACCTGTTTCACATTAGCGCAAAGATCCCCTAATCCTGGAGTCACTAACCGAAAGGGGCCACCTCGTTCACTTGGAAACGGGCCACCATCTTGCTCGTACACAAGAATCCCAAATTCCTGAGCCTGGGCCAGCGTCACACAGGCGGAATACTTACCATCGTGAGAGTAAAACGTGACATGGTCAACTCCGGCCTGAATGGTAACCACCTCAAGCATTCCTTTAAATTTCACGCCCGTACCATGCATACCCGGCATCATCCTCCCAACTTCTGAAATTTGGTGGTGTAGGGCTAATTGACTAAGATGACGACGAGAAAATTGAAGAGATTGTTGAACCGCCCCCTCAACAACAAACGTTGGTTCCTCAATAGAAATCGGAGGCATCAGGCCTTTAATCAGTGCCACCAACATGTCATTCATGGGAGTCGGCACCCCAAATTCCTGCCCCCGTTTCACGATATAGCCATTCAGTTCATCAATTTCAGTCGGCCGCCCTGCTTTCCAATCATCATACATTGAGGTATGAATATCCCGGAGTTCTTGGGACCATTTCACCACCTTCTCCGGCATATCCCCATCAAGAGGGACCCGATGGGCTGCCATCGCCACGGCAGCCACTTCTCGAACAATCGTCACCACTACCGGCTTCAGCTCTGGGACGTCCAACGCTTTGGCGACATGGTCATTCAATAAAACCGTGAGGGGATTAAACACACAATTCCAGCACATTTTTTCCCACTTGGTTTTGCGAATATCGTTGGTGAGATAGCACGGAATACCTGCCTCTTTAAACAATCCTTGGATCGCCAAAAGCCGTGGCGTCTCTAAACCCATCAATTCCCCAATCGTCGCCATCCCTTTTTTGAAATGCTCAATGACTCCAGGCTCAGCAATTTTGGAATAGATTAAGGCCACGCCCCCGACAACTCGCTCCCGTCCGAATCGCATCTTTAATGTATCTTCAATCGTCACACCATTTTGCAAGGTCAAAATAGTGGTATCCGGTTTCAACACTGGCTCAATCTGATCCATCACCTTAGATAAGTCATAGGCCTTCACACCTAAAATGATCAAATCGGGCTGCGGTAAGTCTTGAGGATTTGATGCTGAGAGAGGCCGTACCGTAAAGCTCTCCCCGATGGCACTTCGAATCGTCAGGCCATTTTGAGCCACCGCAGCCTGAGTCTTTGGCCGTAAGACAAAAGACACATTCGGATGCTTCCGCGCCAAATGTGCCCCGAAATACCCGCCAACCGATCCAGCCCCAACCAACATGATTTGCTTCATGGCCACCCCTTTTTCAAAAAACATTCAGCCATTCTTATTCTAACTCTGCCAGTATACCCAATTGACTTGAGGGGAGGAAAACGGGAACCATGCGGCAGTCGGCCTGGGAGTAGTCTTGAAAATCTTCCTACTGAGTTAGAAATCTGGCAGGCTCATGAATAGTTGCCAGCCGAAACTCGGCAATCGTCCTCGCATCAACAAAAAAAATTAGGCAACCGACAATACACCGAGAATACCCCGACCAAAACGTTCAAGTTCATATCAGGATAATCCATGGGCAGACTCACCCAACCACCAACCGAGCGTATGCCCCTAATCGGCTATAAGCCCTTAATCCGCACTACGACTCATGGCTGGCCGGCCATTCTGTTGGGTGGAGCTTTTGCCCTCGTGGGCTCCCCCATTCTAGCCATAGGGATGCGATGGATGGACTATCCGTCATCTTTCATTCATACCCCATTATGGATCCTTAATATTTGCGGGGGCCTGTTTGTGGTTTGTGGAGACTGGCTCATGATTCATGGCGCCCTGGGTCTCCATTGCCAATGGAATCTCTCCAAAGGCAAACAATGACTTCCCGACAAACCGTGGCTTTGGGATTATCCCTGGCAAGCTTCAGGAATAACGGATAATACACTCAAGAAATCCCTCAATGACCTCATCGCACTTGGGATATGCATTGCTTTTCTCGCTCCCTTTAACTGGATTGTCTTCGTGTCTCTTTCTGGCGGAATATTTTGGCAGGCCGTAACCGGGCTACTCGATGTCATCATTCTCTTGGGGCTTGGAAGCTCTTTCATCAATAATGTCGGACAATTTTTGGCCTTTGGCAATGGGAGAGTCACTTTTCTCGAATTTCCATTTTTCCTAGGTCAACCCATACCCCTGACCATTCAAGGCATGCCGAGAGACATGACAGCTGTGGAATTACACCTTCGGTGTATCGAAGAAGCCTATGAAATTCGTGAAAGAGAAGGGTTAGTCAGGAGAAAGATGCTTGACAGAAATGACTTTCGCATCAAGATACAGTTCTAGCCCGGCTCCTTCTTCTGGGTGATCAAACCCCTTATTAAGCTTGTGCCCAATCGCTGTTAGTTGAATAAATTTTCCCCAATTGCTTGTCTGTTCGGGAATGATGACGGTCTCAGTCACCGACATGAGGAAATCATCCTTCCCATCTTCCCCTAACTGAGAGTTGGCTGAATCTTTATCATAAAAGGTAAAGGTTATTTTGACTTCAATTTTCTCAGGGGAAGAATTACTCCATTGGGTCCACACTTCAAAGGTTTTTAAGTCGTTATCATGAAAATGACCAATTTCGGTCAAACCAAGGGGAAGGGGATAGGTTAGTCGGTTCAAAAAAGTAGGACCGGCTAAAAGGTCTGAAGAAAAAAGTACAACGAAAAGGATGCAGGAAAGAATAATCAAAAAAACACGAAATCGGGATTGCACCAGACCTACTCCACTTTATGATGAGTCTTTTCACATATCATCCCCTTTCGGCAGTTTAGCCATATTCCTTGCTTAATAGATCAAGGCATTTCACCAGAATTAAATAAATTCAAAGAACCAGCGATGTGTGACACCATCCACACATTACGGGGTCTCAAAGCGATAACGCATCTCCAACATGTGCAAATCCACCCCCCGGTTATTCCCATAGATCGTGGCATCAGACATATGATGAAATCGATATCCCGCCATGAGATTCCAGGGAAGGTGAAGGAGGAACCCACCATGCGCAATAAATTGAAACGGCCCGCCAACGTTTTGTCCTGGAAATTTCCATGTACTGAGCAGGGCACCCCCAACGCCGAAATCGAAGGCCACCGGCCACTGTTCGTGAACCACGGCAATACCCCCAGTTACCGTGCTAATGAATCCCGTCTCCCCATCTCCTCGCAAGGCTCCGGCGGTTGTATTGAGTTGAAATCGAGCTCGCCAATTCCCAGGAATAACCCAATGCCCAGGAAACCCAAGTGTTCCCACCACGTCGAATTGTTCAAAATCAACTTTTTCCCCAGGAGGTAGCCCGGCCTCTTTAAAATTCACTGCCCCTCGAACCCCCACAGATGTCCATTCAAATTCTTCTGCCCAACTTGGCGTGGCCAACAGGACCGCAAAAATGAAATGAATGACTCGCCCTGAAAAGTACAGCATGAAACCTGATCCACTGGGGACCATAAAGCCTAATGATGTTCAACAAAAAAGAGATGACTCCATGATTTCAAAAGAGGAAGAAATGTTCCCCGTTTATTGGAATAATGGGCAGTCCATTTTCAGAACAAAGTATTACACGAGGATTTCAGCTAGAGCTTCAAACAAGACGAAGGTGGAACCATTCATGATCCCGAAGGCGGAAAAACGTTCAAACTTTCAGGGATGCCTTAAACCAAACAGAGCTCTCCCCTAAAAGAAGTCTTATATTGTAGATTCCCGAGTGACTTCGTGACAGACTTTACTCTTTCCAATCAAAGCCGGTAGCCGCAGCGAGAGAACGAGGCGTTTGGAGACCTGTAAGACGTCGTTCCCCAATGATCCACGTTGGATAACTTTTGACGTTCTCTGCTGCGCAGGCTTTCGTGAGGGCACTACCTCGCCCCCCTGAACTACATTCAATATAGGGCAAGCGCTTGGCGGAGGCTTCAAATACGGCTTTCTGCTGCTGACAGCGTGGACACCAGTAGGCCCCATAGAACTTTACGCCTTTCTCCGTAAGGTGGATAGCCAAGGCTTGAAGTTGGGGATCTTCGGGACCGGCCGCGGCATCGAACACCCCGCTATAGTGCAGGTGCAACCCCCCAACCAACAATACCGCAATAACCAGGGCTTCCTTGAAGGAGGTCGACCAATTGGGAGGGCGACGCACCAGAGCTAGAATCATGATCGTAGTCATGATGCCAAAGGAGGCCAAACAATATGGGCAGGTCGCTTCAATCTCTAGGACTGAGACCGTCGTCAAATAGGCACTGATCGCAAATCCGCAAACCGAAACAAACACCACCAGCGTCCAACTGCCAGGTTTGGTTTTGGCTCGCCAGATCCCGTAGGCAAGCAGGACATACGTCAGCCACCCCCAAAAAGCCATAGGCATACCCAGAAAGGTTGCCCAACGACTAGCTTGCACCAAATCACATCCAGAACCTTCACTACAGAACGCCGGGTGAACTTCAAACCAAGCAATATAGGTTAAATAGCTGGTTAAAACGATGCCAATTCCAGCCAACACCAGCAGCACCAGATCCAATCCAGACGTGATCGTTAACGTCTTCGGTACAACCGGATCAGCCCCATTACCTGAGTGTTCAACGCTTTCGGATTGTTGCCGTTTCTTTCGTTTTCCCATAATGATTAGATTTGCCGGAAAAGACCAAACTACATTCCTTACCATTCAGTGGCAATGCACAATCAGAGATATCAAAACTCTCTAGGGAATGCAATGCGCACCACGAGACAAGACTAGCGCACCATGACGTGATAGGATGAAATCCGCTAAACAATCAAAACCTATTACCTCAAGACACACATATGAAACAATCACTGAACATTGTTGCTGGAGAAAACATTCCCTATCTGAAAGAAGCATTCGAGGGCCTCGGCAATCTCTCATTTTTACCAGGTCGATCGATCACCTCCGCCGATTTACAGGACACCCACATCCTTCTCATTCGATCCATCACGCCGGTTAACGAGCCTCTATTACGAGGCACATCGGTTAAATTTGTAGGCTCGGCTTCGGCTGGAGCCGACCATATGGATACGGCCTACCTACAATCTCGTAACATTGAATATGCGACGGCGGCTGGGTCAAATGCTAACTCCGTCGCTGAATATGTGATAGCCGGTCTTCTCACCATTGCACGGCAACAGGGCATTGATCTCAAGGGAAAAACTATTGGAATTGTCGGCGTGGGGAATATCGGAAAATTAGTCAAAGCCAAAACAGAAATCTTAGGGATGCATCCCGTTCTCAATGACCCAATCCTGGCCGAGACTGGCCAGATAAATCAGCGCTCCTTAGAAGAAACGCTTGGCTGTGATGTGGTCACCTTGCATACGCCATTGACAACCAGCGGCCCTTACCCCACCTTTCATCTTCTCAACAAAGAGACCTTTCAATGGCTCAAGCGGTCTACCATCTTCATCAATGCTTCTCGAGGAGAAGTGGTCGAAACCTCCGCGTTATTGCATGCCATTACCCACCAACATATTGGCCCGACAATAATCGACGTATGGGAGCAGGAACCGGATATCAATTGGGATCTTTTTCGATCCGTCACTCTGGGCACACCCCATATAGCCGGTCATTCCCTCGATGGCAAAGCCAATGGCACATTTATGATTTATGCCGCTTTGTGTAAACATCTAAACATTAAACCTGCTTGGAACCCCATCCATTCGCTACCCGTGCCGACCCTGCCATGTATTGCTCCACATTCATTTTTGCCCTCAGATCAAGAAGACATGAGAAAAGTGATTTCTCAAGTTTATGATATTGAAGTGGATTATGCTCGCATGAAAGAATTACTTCTGGCCAATCCAATTAAACGCCCTGCCCTTTTTGATGCCCTTCGAAAAAACTATCCGATCCGACGAGAATTCCATCAAGCGACTGTGGCACTTTCTAACGATCGGACTCCGTTCCGAAAAATACTTGAAGGACTCGGCTTTCAGAACATCAGGGAAGAAGGCTAAAGCGGAATTTCTGGCAATCCAGATGGAAGAGGAATTTACTACCTTACTTGGGATACCAACATTCTTGATAGCGGCTCCCCAACATGTCGTTGCTCGGTTGAACGGAGGCGGATTTTAAAGATGACGCGACGACTTTTTTCACGATTCACCCGGTTGGCATGATCAACAACCAACTCTTGTCGGCCACGACCAGAGGCTGTCGTCATTTCCTGGAAACATTGATAGGCAAAAGGCATTCGTTCTTGAATGACCTCAAGTCCCTTTACCATGACGGCCAAGGATCGTTCCTGGCTTAACCGTAAATTATAGGCATCGCTACCACGATCATCCGTATGGCCTTGAATGGCGAGAGAGTCGATTGTGTCGCGTAAAGGCCCACAGACCGCAGCTGCATAGAAGGGCATGGCTTCTTCTAAAAACCGGCCTGCCTGATCCGACAGCCGGTTTCGACCAAACTCGAACGTTAGAAGGTTCTCCGGAACCACAATCATAAGAGTGAGAGGATCACGAGGATCAGCATTCAACGACAGCCCTAAACGTGAAAGATGATCACGCAAAACTGTCTGCACTTCTTCTTTGTTCGTTTGCAGCTCTGCCTGAGCTCCAGTGGAGGTCTGAGTGATAAAGGCCACAAACAAAAGAATGAAGACCATCACCAGGGAGGTCATCAAATCCGTCAGACCATTTGCCGTATGAGCGGCAAGTAGCCCCTGGTTCGTTTCGTCTTTCATCCTGAACGGCGTTCCATAGACATCCGGGGCCACCGAGGCCAAGATTTTGGTTTTCCAATGGATTGCTCCTCTGAAGAATCTAATAGATCGGGCGGGGCCTTCCATAAAAGAGGACGCGAACGAGCCCCCAATTCCACACGAGCCAAATGGGGGGCTTTTTTCAGGGCAGCAGTGAGTTCATGAATAGTTTGGGTTAATTCCTGAAGAGAGCCATGGAGTTCCTCTCGGATGATACCAGGCAACTTCTCCATGATCCTTCGGGTCTCTGCCGGCGCCGTCTCCTGTAAAGCCGTCAAAGACTGAATACTTGAAGTCAAACTCGCCATAGGTCCGGCCAGTCCGATTCCTAGTCCACCTGCAGGAGCAGGAAAATCCACATCGGGTTTCACATTCTCCCGTTGTGGTTGCCCATGCATTGAAGTGAGCCGTTCCAACATCTGCTCCATAGTTTTGTGGGGAAAGAGTTGTTCGACGAGCTCAAGAAATGTGTGGTGAGCATGTGTCAATCTGGCAATCAGCGGTTTTTCTACAAAAGCAAACAGATGAGCAACCATGAGCCCGACAATTGAGGTCAAAAATTTTCCGGCCAACCCATTAATAAGTCCCTGAATTCCAATAATCTCATTACCTTCGGCATGTAATTTCCCCAAGCCAACAAACAAAGCCAAAAAGGTAAATAATAAGCCTAGGCTTGTCACCAGAGAGGGGAATTGATGATAAAACGACAGGTTTATTCGCCTCCCTATAATGTCTTTTTGCGTCAATACATCTTCAGCGCGTCTCGTGCTAAACAGACGCGGCTCCATAAACCAGGGAACATGTTCCAAAACCAACGTCCTACGATAGTTTCTCCATGGGCCGCGAAAGATAGTCTCTTTCTTCATTTCCTCATCGAGACGTTGCAGATCATCACAATCACGACGCATGGTTGTAGGATTCACGTTTACATGTGTCCGAGTACCAGATTTCTGATCGAGGTGATACCTCAATTGATCACGGTCAGAATCCCCTCGTTCTTTGACAAGGGAACCCAGGATTGGACACAACCGTTCATATTCTCGCTGAACGGAGGTCACCTCTTTTTGTAACTTGAGCACATTCCACAGAAAAAGGAAAAGAATGCCACAGACCCCTAGCCAGCTCAGTATGGGGCTCGACGGCCCGCCCAGGAAAGTCACATCCCGACTCAAAAATTCCCACAGACTCAACGTGCTGGTCATCTCATCATCATGCGCTTAAGGTTGTCAGGGGCAATCGCGTGAAACGGATACATCATTCTCAAGTTTTATGCCGCAAAAAATTGCACAAAAACCAAGCAAAAAAAGGAAAAAGAATAGTAGTCAAGAAGACAAGGTCAGATTAGTGGGCAAAGACTTCCCATCTTATGGGCAACTCCGTCTTGAAAGAAAAGTGGGCCAAACGCTGAGAATGAGTTTGGGGATGGAAAAAAATGTGTATGCTATTGAGTAAAGACCTCCTTGAGTAAATCGGTGACCCGGGCGGCAGGATTGTTTCGAATTTGTTGCTCTTCTTGGGCAAGCGTATGAAACAACCCGTCTAAGCTTTTTCCAGTTACATAGCTATCAAGATCAAACTGTTCAGCTTTGACAAATGGCAAAGAGGTGTATTGGCCAACCAGCGATTTATATTGAGCGGCCACCCCCACCTGATCCATTACCGCTGCAATTTTCGGTTTAAACACATCGATCAGTTTTGTCTTAGTCTTTTCCTTAAAGTATTCGGTAGCGGCTGTATCTCCACCGCTTAAAATTTTCTTGCCATCGTCAAACGACATCTCACTCAGCGCTTCTTGAAAAATGGGTTTGGCCAGTGGTGCGGCTTGTTCAGCCGATCGATTCATGCTCACCACAAATTCATCAATTTGTGGCCCTAGGCCAACCAGGCGTAATGCCTTATCCATTTTTTGCAATTTGTCTGGAAGTAAAATTTTTATAGCTTCGTTTTTGAGATATCCGTCTGTGATTCCCGTAAGTGCAACGGCATTTTCTGTACCTACCTCAAGCGCTTCCTTCAATCCCGAGATAATCTTTTCGTTGCTCAGACCCGTTCCCCCGGACTTCCCAAGCTGCTCCATCCCTTTTTTGGTGAAATCTTCTAAAAAATCGAATTGCGCACTTGCTACGTGTGGAATGAATAGAAAAATTACAATATTAAAAAATTGAGGAACCATCATGTCAGACCTCCATAAGTCTGTTAGGATCGATGTACAGATGAGATGAGGGGGAAGGGATTGCAGTGTAGAGCTTTAGAAAAAACGATGCAATCATTCGCCAAAAGATTGGGTATCCACACCCCTTTCATTGAGAAGACAAAAATCGATGCTGGCGCCATGCCTCGTAAACAACCACGGCCACGGCGTTACTGAGATTCAGACTTCGGGAGTGAGGCTGCATCGGAATTCGCAGGCATTGCCCAGAAGGAAGTGCATCCAAAATATGGGCAGGAAGTCCGCGAGTTTCCGGCCCAAAGAGCAGGGCGTCCCCCCTTTCAAACGCAACCTCATGATAATTCGTTTGGCCCTTTGTGGTGATCGCAAAAACTCGGGGCGGCTTATGCGCATCGAGATAGTCTTGCAGGGTTGGATAATCTTTCATGCGCGCCAATTCATGATAATCTAACCCCGCGCGACGCGCTCGTTTATCATCCAACTCAAAGCCTAACGGGTGAATCAAATGTAATCCAAATCCCGTATTGGCACAGAGACGAATGATGTTCCCCGTATTCGGTGGGATTTCCGGTTCATAGAGGACAACATCCAACATAGGTTATCGCTGAAACTTGGAGGCCTATCCACAAGAACTTCTACTAAACTTCATGGAGTTACTACCTGCACTCAACAGCCATCTCCATACCGGCCTTGCCTAACTTTACGGCTACTCCCGCTTCCTTCCTTTTAAAAACAGAGGGTCGGGGAAATGTACGATCCTAATTTACCCAGCAAAGTGCAGGAAACTCTTGATTCATCCTGCCGGTCCTAGAACTTCCAAAGTCCTCGCAAGTTATGCTCAAGGTAGCCTCACTTTTCAAAAAATCAATTCGCGCCATATGTTTCCAGGTGACAACATTCTTTTGCTGTCTACAAGCTGACGGACAGGGTAGGCACATTTTCCATATTGGATTCGATGTTCCCTGAAAACCCGCCAAAAATCGGCTAAAACTTTTATGTTGATAGCCCTGAACCTAGCTACATTTCAAAAACGGTCAGGAGGAAATATGGGGTCAATCGCCATCTTTATGACTTATTGTTTTCAAGAGGGTGAACGATTGCAAAGATGCAGGCTGGAGTCACAAGCTCTGATTCCATCCCATATCCACAGGCATGCCATTTAAAGAGATTCCCGCGACTGTCTTGAGAGGCAATCGGGAATGAAGCAGGCCACTCAATTGGGCCAAGGCGCTTCTCGCACAGCCAAGAATATATAGATGACAATGACCACTTGATCTTTTCTAACGGTGAAAGAATAGATGGATTTTCGAACTTCTACTCAAGAAATGGAGAGAAACCTCACGGCTAGTCCTGAAAATAATGATCCGCTTCATTGTGTTTACGTGGATGACGCATAGTCCAGGCCAGCGAGACTAAAAGACCCAGAAGGACAAGAGGCACAGGAAAGGCATTCATTTCGTGCGCGCGCAGATGAGTTAGGGCAGCCCCAACCATCGTCAGACTCAATACCACAATGCCATAAAACTGAGTCTTCGGAATAAATAAGCAGGTACCACCGGCAACTTCAATCAGTCCCGTTACATATAAAAACCAGGTAGGATAGCCCCATTGGGCAAAATGTTCGACCTGAGAATGCTCGCCAACAAGCTTGGCTCCCCCAGCCATGATAAACATGATACCCAAAATCACCCACAATGCCGTTTTGATAATTTTTTTCATTATCCCGGCCTCCCAATTCGAACGGTGTTGACTTCGTAAGCAGACTCGATGAGTATAACTTGATTCAGCCTGGGACTCTACTTGGCAATAAACACGGCTCTTGCCAAAATTCATTCTTCAAATTATCTTGGCGGACCTATTGATTCTTTCCCCATTGAGCCAATGCCACATCACATGACAATCCTTGATGTACGTGATCGCATTCACCAGGCCCAGGCTATAGCGGTACTCACCGGTGCAGGCATTTCAGCTGATAGCGGGGTGCCGACCTTTCGAGGGCCTGAAGGCTTATGGAAAAATTTTCGACCGGAGGAGCTAGCCTCACCGGATGCGTTTGCCCGCGACCCAAAACTGGTGTGGGAATGGTACAACTGGCGGCGAGAACTCTTGGCCACAAAAAAACCCAACCCGGCCCATGAGGCATTGGTGAAGATGGAAAAATGTTTTCCCAATTTCTGGATTATTACACAAAATGTTGATGGCCTTCATGCCGCTGCTGGCTCCCAACACCTTTCAGAAATTCATGGTAATATTTGGAAAGTTCGTTGTACGGAATGTAATCGAATCACGGTAAACCATGATGTGCCTTTATCTTTCCCTCCCAGCTGTGTTGATTGCGGAGGATTGCTCAGGCCTCACATTGTCTGGTTTGGTGAATCACTGCCAATAGAAGAACTTGAACAGAGTTATTCCGCATTACAGCGTTGTGAGATCTTATTGATTATTGGGACATCCGGGGTCGTCTATCCTGCAGCGTCATTTGCTCCCGTAGCCAAGGATCATGGAGCCTTCGTGGTCGAGGTGAATATGGAGGCTACCCCCAGCTCCGCCGTTGTCGATGTATCGTTTCAAGGGCGAGCCAAAGAGTTGGTCCCCCTGCTGGTCGAAGAGCACTCTTCCACACCATTTTCTTGACTCGCTTTGCGAGGGTTTGTTACGTTTTTTTGTTTAGGGATTCTCAGTACTTATGCTGGAGTAACTCATGCAATTGACCATAAATGGTAAAGTGGAAAACCTAGATGTTTCTACCGTCATGGATGTCCTGAAAGCGAAGGATATTGATCCGCAGTTAGTGGCTATTGAAGTGAACACTCAGATGATAGATCAGGAAAACCTGAGTACAACTTCCTTAAAGGAACATGACAAACTCGAATTCTTGTTTTTTATGGGTGGTGGGGCATGAGCGGCCACGTATTGGCCAGCATCACTGACGGCATTGGCAACACCCCGCTTGTCCGCTTAAACCGGCTCTCTCCACCTGGGGGAGCCACCATCTATGGTAAAGCTGAATTTTACAATCCCGGAGGCAGCGTCAAAGACCGCATTTGTTTGAATATGATTGAAGAGGCCGAGCAACAAGGCCTCCTGAAACCCGGTAGTACCATCGTTGAGCCTACGAGTGGCAACACCGGGATTGGACTAGCCCTCGTCTCGGCAGTCCGTGGCTATAAACTCATTCTCGTTATGCCCGAAGGAATGAGTCTGGAACGTGCCAGCCTGCTATCCTCATACGGGGCACAATTAGTACTCACCCCGGCACGGGAAGGTATGCGAGGGTCTATTAAAGAAGCCGAAAGTATTCTAGAGCAGAACCCGGAATATTTCATGCCCAACCAATTTTCGAACCCGGCGAATCCTGCGATGCACCGAAAAACGACTGCAATAGAAATTTGGGACGCGCTTGAAGGCAAGGTCGATGCATTTGTGGCCGCAGTCGGAACCGGCGGCACGATTACCGGCTGCGGAGAAGTCTTTAAAGAAAGAAATGCGGGCGTCAAAATCGTGGCAGTCGAACCCTCAGGCTCACCCGTATTATCCGGTGGCGATGCGGGTCCGCATAAAATTCAAGGTATCGGTGCAGGGTTTGTCCCCAAGGTCTTAAACAAGAATTTACTCGATCAAATCATGACCGTCACTGACGATGAAGCCTATCAATCAACGAAACAGCTGGCCAAAAAAGAGGGGCTGTTAGTGGGAATTTCAGCCGGAGCCAATGTGTTTGCCGCGCAAAAAGTCGCTGAATCATTGGGGCCGGGGAAAAATGTGGTGACGATCCTGTGCGACACTGGCGAACGCTACCTCAGCATCGAAAAATACTTCAACATTTAACCGCCTTCCAGAATTGACGAGCCATGAGTTTTACTGAAGATCAGATTACACGCTATAGCCGCCATATCCTCTTGCCTGAAGTGGGCGGAAAAGGCCAAAAGAAACTCTCACAGGCCAAAGTCTTTGTCGTCGGTGCAGGGGGCTTGGGTTGCCCCGTCGCCTATTATTTAGGGGCGGCCGGCATAGGAACCATTGGATTGATTGATAGTGATGTGGTGGACCTGTCTAATCTTCAACGACAAGTATTGCATCACACACCTGATGTGGGACGCTCAAAAACACAGTCGGCCAAAGAAAAAATACAAGCTTTAAACCCTGACGTGCAGATCAATACCTATGAAGAGCGCCTCACGGCCCAGAATGCTCGAGAGTTGATTCGCCAATATGATGTAGTGATTGACGGCGTCGATAACTTTCCTGCGAAGTTTTTGATTAATGACGCCTGTTATTTAGAGAACACACCCCTGATTCATGGGGGCATTCTCCGCTTTGAAGGTCGCGTGATGACCATCATCCCAAATGAATCGGCCTGCTATCGCTGTATCTTTAAAAACCCACCACCGGCTGGTGTGGTGCCAACCTGTCAGGAAGCCGGCATAATTGGTGTGGTAGCCGGGATCATTGGTTCCATTCAAGCCACGGAAGCTATCAAACTCATTTTAAAGATTGGGCAACCGCTGACGGATCGGCTCTTGGATTTTGATGCCCGAACAACCACATTTCGGGAGATTCGGGTAAAACGGAATCCCATATGCGCCCTCTGTGGACCGGATGCATCCCTCACTGAACTGATGGATTATGACGAACCAGAGGCCTGTGCCATTTAATGTCCAGGTTTCTAGAGGAATGGCTAGAAAGATCTCTGCTGTTTTAAAGATGAGGACTTCAGCATGACAAAGAAAATGCAATCATTGGTCTGCCGGGAATGTGGGAAGGAATATCCTACCCAGGATATTCATGTGTGCGAGCTCTGCTTTGGGCCTTTGGAAGTGAAATATGATTATGCTGCGATTAAACAAAATATTTCGCGGGAAAAAATTCTAGCAGGTCCTCATAGCCTTTGGCGCTACGTGGATCTCCTTCCCGTCGAAGGCACAAATTATATCGGCCAGCATGCCGGCTTTACCCCGCTGGTCCATGCGAAAAACCTTGGGGCATTTTTAGGACTTGATCATTTGTACATTAAGAATGATTGTGTCAATCACCCGACCCTTTCGTTTAAAGACAGGGTTGTGGCCATCGCCCTCACCCGCGCACGAGAGTTAGGATTTGAAACCGTCGCCTGCGCCTCAACTGGAAATTTGGCCAATTCCGTGTCGGCTCACGCCGCTTCGGCCGGCATGAAATGCTATGTGTTTATCCCCGGCGACCTTGAAGCCGCAAAGGTCTTAGGCAACCTCATCTATCGTCCCAACGTCATTGAGATTGAGGGCAATTATGATGACGTCAATCGCCTGTGTAGTGAAATTGCCGGAGAACGGCATTGGGCGTTTGTGAATATTAATATTCGCCCCTATTATGCAGAAGGTTCGAAAACATTGGCATTTGAAACCGCGGAACAATTGGGTTGGCGAGCGCCCGACCAGGTCGTCGTGCCAATGGCATCGGGGTCGTTGCTCACCAAAATCTGGAAGGGATTAAACGAATTTGAAAAAGTCGGGATTCTTGATTCGGTCCCCACAAAAATCAATGGCGCACAAGCCGAAGGTTGCTCTCCGATTGCCACGGCTTATCGCAATGGCCGCGATTTTTTCAAACCTGTGAAACCCAACACCATAGCCAAATCGCTCGCCATAGGAAATCCGGCCGATGGCTATTATGCCTTAAAAACCGTTGCCGAAAGTCACGGTGCCATGGATGCCGTCACCGATGATGAAATTGTGGAAAGCATCAAGCTCCTTGCACAAACCGAAGGAATTTTTGCCGAAACCGCCGGCGGGGTCACGATTGGGGTGTTACGAAAATTAGTCAAACAAGGACTGATACGAAAAGACGAAGTCACCGTCGCCTATATCACCGGGAATGGCCTGAAAACACAAGAAGCGGTTGTCGACTCCGTAGGACGACCGACCCGTATTCAACCCAGTCTTAAGCACTTTACGCAGACTTTTGGCATTGAGGAGTCATCATGATTAAGGTACGCATCCCAACACCCCTTCGGCCGATGACCGGCGGGAAAAATGAAGTAGACATTGCCGGCAATTCTGTCGCAGAAATTCTTGAAAATTTAGGGTCGGCACACCCTGGCATCAAGGAACGTATTTGTGACGAACAGGGTGAAGTACGTCGCTTTATCAATATTTATGTGAACGAGGAAGATATTCGATTCCTAACAGGCAAAGACACACCTTTAAAAGAAGGCGATGAAATGTCCATTATCCCCGCGATTGCAGGAGGCAGATAAATGGCCAAACTTCGATTCCATATTCGATACCCGGAAGAACATATTCCCGATCCTATTCTTCACCAAATCGGTCAAGAGTTTCAGGTGGTAACCAGTATTCGGCGAGCCGATGTGCGGGAAACCACCGGGTGGCTGGATGTGGAATTCACCGGCGAAGCCGATGAAATTGAGCGGGCTATTGGCGGCCTTCGACAAAAAGGGTGTATTGTTGACCCCATTGAATTAAACGTCGTGGAATAAAAGAAGTCATTGCATGCAATTTACTGATTCACAAATTACTCGTTATAGCCGCCAAATGATTTTGAATGAAGTGGGCGGAAAGGGACAGAAAAAACTGCAGGAGGCCAAAGTTCTGGTGATTGGCGCAGGAGGACTGGGGTCCCCCGCTGCGCTTTATCTCGTGGCTGCGGGCATTGGCACACTCGGTTTGACGGATGGCGATGTCGTCGACCTTTCCAATCTCCAACGGCAAATTCTTCATACAACCGATCGCATCGGCATGCCGAAAGTTGAATCAGGAGGGCAGCTCCTATCGGCACTCAACCCGGAGACGACACTTGAGCTTTATCCGGAACATGTCAGCAAAGAGAATATTATGCCCCTCTTGGAGAAATACGACATTATCCTTGATGGGTCCGACAATTTTTCCACTCGATTTCTTATAAACGATGCTTGTTTCTTTGCGAAAAAAACCCTTATCTCTGGCAGCATTTTCCGGTTTGAAGGGCAACTGGCCACTATCAAACCCCACGAGGGTTTCCCCTGCTACCGTTGCTTATATCCTGAACCTCCCCCAGCTGGGTTGGTCCCGAACTGTCAGGAGGCCGGGGTCTTGGGAGTCCTAGCCGGAACCATTGGTGTACTTCAAGCCAACGAGGCCATCAAAGAAATTCTTGGCCTGGGAGAAACACTCGCCAACCGCCTACTTCTGTATGATGCCTTAGATATGACATTCCGAAAAGTCGGCCGTCCCAAAGCACCCGACTGCCCACTCTGTGGCCCTCATCCCACCATCACGGCATTGGGAGAGGACTATGAAGTCGCGTGTAGCCTTTAACCTCCATGCTCCACATCCCTTCCGGCATCATTAACGACATGATTGCTCATGCACGGGAGCTGGCCCCGCATGAATGTTGCGGTATCCTTTCTGGAAAAGATGACCGCGTTTCAGGGCATTATCGAATCACCAATATTCTCGCGACTCTGGCAGATGGAGATCTCTCACGATTTGAAGGAGCCAAACTGTCAGACCTCCAACGACTTTCTCCGGAGGAACGGGCGGATATCGCCTTCCAAATGGACGCTCGGGAAATGGCGATGGCGCAACGCGACATTCGCTCCAAAGAACTGGACCTGATTGGGTTTTACCATTCCCATACCTTTAGCCCGGCCCGCCCTTCCCAAACGGATATCACCATTGCCATGGAATTTGAGAGTTATCGCCAAAAACTCAAACTCCCCGAACCACTTCACCTCATTATTTCTTTAGAACATACGGACGATCCCGTCATAAGGGCCTTCCATATCCAAAATTCTCAAGCCACTGAAGTAGCGATCCAACCCGCCTTGCCTTAGGCAGCTCTGCATTCACCCCCGTCAAATTTCCTCTTGAAACCATAGACATCCGCCCAGATATATTGCGATAATGAGAGGCTTTCTCAAAATTATCAGGCTATTCTCAGAAGGAGAAACTCATGCCACCATCATCGGTCATCCGCAGTGTGTTGGCCATCATTCTACTGTCTCTGACAACTACTCCGATTTTCGCCGAAGCCACCACATCACTCAAAAGTTACTACAGTCCTATCGTCCGTCTGGAAGCCGATAAAGGCTATTTCCTTATTACCACCAATTCAGGGATTCAATGGGTGCAGGTGGAAGACGCCGTCAAAGAACATCTTAAAACATTAGAGGTGGGTGACATGATTGATGTCGTGGTTGAACTTAGGCCTGATCCAGTTCCTCCACTCTTGAAATCATGGAAACTGGCGAGAAGTGCCTCACCATGCAAAGTCCTCAAGGAGCAAACTTGTACCAAAGAGTAAAAGCCAAAGGATTCACCACCATTTGACGCTCAGTTCTGACTTTCCTTATACAATCCATCTTCCTCGTCACCAGGCCATTTCATAAAAAACCCTCTCCCGTAAGGGTTTCCAACTTCTCCCCCTTGTGCCTCTCCGTATCAATTTTATGGTTCATCTCTACCCAAGGCTAATGGCTTAAACCATTCACTACCCAGATTAGCCTCCCCGCCCCCAGATTCGCTCATGTGATAAAAAATTTTTCCTAATCCATCGCTGTCTTTTTAAATTGACTTTTGCGTATTTTAAATTTACAATTCTTGAATTAAGAAAAAAGCAGGAGCCATTACCTCGGACATGCTCGATCTTGACTTAGGGCCACTATGGCTGACGTTGCAATTAGCAGGAGCCACCGTCATCGTGCTGCTCCTCATAGGAACTCCCATTGCCTGGTGGCTCGCCTTTACGACTTCACGCCTACGGACCATCGTTGAAGCCATCGTCGCTCTTCCCATCGTCCTCCCCCCTACCGTCCTCGGATTCTATCTGCTGATTGCACTTGGGCCTCAGGGTCTCCTGGGTGCTCCCTGGAAAAACCTCACTGGCTCGCCACTTTCATTTACCTTTTCAGGTCTCGTGCTGGCATCAACGTTCTACTCGCTCCCCTTTGTCGTCCAACCCCTCCATGGCGCCTTTGAAGCGGTGGGGAAAAAGCCTTTAGAAACGGCCTGGGCCCTGGGGGCATCAAAACTTGATGCCTTTTTCACCATTGCCTCACCCATGGCCATTCGTGGCTACCTGACCGCCATTGTCTTAGGATTTGCACACACACTAGGAGAATTTGGCGTCGTTCTCATGGTCGGGGGCAATATACCCGGCCAAACCAAAGTCTTGTCCATTGCCATCTATGACCATGTGGAAACCCTCGAATACGCTCAAGCTCATACACTCTCAGCCGGATTACTGCTCTTTTCCTTTCTCGTCCTTCTCGCCGTCTACACTGCAAATCGACGTCTTCCCGTCCATGTCTCATGAATCAATTACTCGCCAACTTTGACCTCGCTGTTCCTGGATTTCGCCTTCAGGTAAATCTCGCTGTTCCTGCCGAAGGCACTATTGCGGTATTTGGCTCCTCAGGGTCGGGAAAAACAACATTGCTGCGATGCCTTGCGGGATTGGAACGATCATCCACCGGCTCCATGGCCCTCAATGGCCACCGGTGGCAGGATGAAAGCCAGGGACTGTTTGTCCCTCTCTCCAAACGATCCATCGGGTTTGTCTTCCAAGAAGCTCGACTGTTTCCCCATCTGAACGTTCGCCAGAATTTACAATACGGATGGAAGCGTACCGAACAATCCAAGCGCCGCATCACTCTCGATCAAGTCGTCCACGTTCTGGATATCGAAATATTGCTTGAACGACGTCCTCTCGCATTATCAGGAGGCGAACAACAACGCGTTGCGATCGGTCGCGCCCTATTAACCAGCCCGCATCTTTTACTCATGGATGAACCACTCAGCTCACTGGATCTTCAACGAAAACGCGAAATCCTCCCCTTTCTTCAACGACTGGATTCTGAATTTCACATTCCTATTGTCTACGTGAGCCACGATCTGCATGAAATCGTTGAATTGGCCAAAACGGTGGTCCTACTGAAGGAAGGAAAAGTGGTCGGAAGTGGACCGATTGAGGAAATCTTCTCGCAACTGAATTTTCGACATCTTATCCCGGACAATCATCTCGGAGCACTTATCGACACGATAGTCGTCGAGCAAGACCAAGAGTTCGGCCTTACCAAGCTTGCCTTCTCTGGCAGATACCTTTCAGTCCCCCGCCAACGTCGAAAGATTGGAGAACGACTACGCGTCCAAATTCTCGCCAAAGACGTGAGTATTATTTGCAGCCCGCCCTCATTTCAAACCAGCGTACTCAATCTTTTGGAAGCCACCGTCGTAGAAATTGGAGAGGTCAATCCCGACCACCCTTTTGTCGATATCAAACTTGATATCGGATGTCCCCTCCTCGCCACCATTACCCGCAAATCATTCACCATACTCAAACTCCAGCACGGACAACGCGTCCACGCTCAAATAAAAGCCGTCGCGTTCAGTTCGGAAACCCATCAGTAAGACCTCCTCAGACAGTTCTTCAGACAGCAGAGAGAGATTACGGACTTCAATCGCGGCAGGTTGTTAGCCGTATGCTTTTGGAAGGAGGATAGGGACGGATATCCACGTTTATTAGGAAATTACATGCGTCGCAGACCATGCGCCAAAAACACAACACAGGCATCAACCTTTTCTAGGCCTTTGAAAATCAAAGCACCGGGGGCCTGAGAACACGAATGAGGGATGAATTCGACAAATTCAGAAGGAAATACGGGAAGGAGGCAAGGAAACAATATCGTTCGGATACAACACGTTTAGGCTTCGTAGCGCATTCGAGTGCCATGTTGATGAGACAGGAGAATTTCTTGCGCACTCAGCTCTTTCGGGAACAAAGTACCGGAGATATGGGTGCCATGAATGCTGGCTCCTTGTAAATTACATTGAGAGAGATCGACCCCACGCAAATCGGCCTGACGAAAGTAACTCCCACTAAAATCCACTCCAGGCACTACCATTCCCCGGAGATCCACACTCCGAAAATCACAATTCGCGAGGTTCGGCTTTTCTCCACCTTCAAACCGGGCATTAAATTCCGTAATGTTTCCGTCTCTGAGTAACAGGTACATCGGGTCAGTTGAAATTTTTGGTTTCACAAGTAACGTCCTTTTTTCTACTTTGTTCAGTGAGAATCACTAATGGATAGATTCTCACTAGGTCAATAAAGGGCTTGTGATTATATCGACAAGATGAAAGGCAGACTAAAGTGGGAGAACAGGATAGGAGAAAAAACGCAATGAGGAAATGAAGTTTGTCCCATCATACGCTCGCAATGCCCCCATATCTTTTCGATGTTTACGGAAAGTTCACAAATAACTGTGGTTTCCTCCTTTCATAGTCAGATCTCCCTTTGAAAAACCTCATTCTTCTAACAACATCATGGTCCCTGTTGGAAAAAATATAAACTTTAATCGAAGAAGTACAGAAACCATTAAATTTTGCCTTTCAAAAACCGAATGATAAAAATACGGATCGTCTCCCAGGCCAAAGAGCCGGCTTGATCATGGAGGGTAAAAAAACACCGCGAGTCGACGCCGGGATTGAGTTGAGAGAGCCAGGTTTTTCATGAAAAGTATTGTCATCGAAAATATGAGATCAGAATGTTTGCACGGAAATAAAAATCAACCCAATCGTGCTTACTGATTGGGAGGCCAGTTGACCATCATGAATAATTGGGAGTGTGCCTTATGCTAGTAATGCTTGGATACGTGGTAATTATTATTTCTGTTTTTGGCGGCTTTGCACTGGCTGGCGGCCATGTCGCCTCGCTTTGGCAACCCGTTGAAGTTCTGATGATCGCAGGAGGAGCTATCGGAGCCTTTGTGGTAGGGAACTCCAGCAAAGCCATTAAGGCAACATTGAAAAATTTGCCGGGAGTATTTAAAGAAACGCCCTATAACAAAGCCATGTACATGCAATTAATGTCCCTGCTCTACACCATATTAATGAAGGTCAAAAAAGAAGGCATGCTCTCAATTGAAGGTGATGTAGATAATCCTAAACAGAGCGACCTATTCAAAAAATTTCCCATGATTCTGGCAGATCATCATGTGACGGAATTTATCACGGATTATTTGCGGCTAATGGTAGGGGGCAATCTAAATTCTATGGAAATTGAAAATCTTATGGATTGTGAATTGGAAACCCACCACCAGGAGGGAGAAGTCCCCATTCATACGATTGCCAAATTGGGGGATGGACTACCGGCGTTTGGGATTGTGGCGGCGGTCATGGGTGTCGTTCATACCATGGAATCCGTCCACCTTCCCCCTGCCGAGTTGGGGATTTTGATTGCAGCAGCACTCGTGGGAACCTTCTTAGGTATTCTCCTGGCTTACGGATTTATCAGTCCGTTGGCGGGCAAATTGGAGCATCGGCTCCATGAATCGAGCAAATTACTAGAGTGCATCAAAATCACGCTTTTAGCCAACCTGAACGGATACTCACCCGTGTTGTCGGTTGAATTTGGCCGAAAGGCCTTATTCTCCACTGAACGCCCCTCATTTTTGGAACTGGAAGAGCATATCAGCAAAAGTAAAGGATAATTACCACATGCCCAACAAGACTATCGCCAAACCCAAGGGTATATATGGCTGAAGAAACAACACAACAACCGATTGTCATCAAAAAAATCAAGAAAATTGTGGGCGGAGGTCATGGAGGTGCCTGGAAAATTGCCTATGCAGACTTTGTGACCGCCATGATGGCGTTTTTCTTATTGATGTGGTTATTAGGATCAGTTGATGGCGGGAAATTAGTCGGGATTGCGGAATATTTCAAAACACCCTTAAAGGTGGCGATGGGTGCGCCAGGTACCGGGGATGCGACAAGCGTCATTAATGGCGGGGGAAAAGATTTGTCGCGTTCGACAGGTCAGGTGCAACAAGGCGCGACAGAGCTCATTCAAAAAAAGATTACCCCTGAGACGGCCGCGAAGGCCGAACGTGCCCGTCAGGAGATTGCGCAATTGAAAGAATTAAAAGGAAAGATTGAACAAGCTATCGAATCAAATTCGACCTTACAAAAATTCAAAAAACAGCTGCTGCTGGATATCACCGCAGAGGGCTTACGCATTCAAATTGTTGACGCACAAAATCGCCCCATGTTTGCAAGCGGTCGCGCCGACCTACAACCCTATACCCGCACAATCCTCCATGAAATTGGAGAAACCCTCAATAGCGTGCCGAATAAAATAAGCCTGGCAGGGCATACGGATGCCACCCCGTTCCCTTCCGGCCACACCGGGTACAGCAACTGGGAATTATCGGCTGATCGGGCGAATGCCTCGCGTCGAGAATTAATTACGGGGAAAATGGATCCCAATAAAGTCTTAAGAGTCGTGGGGCTCTCGTCGGCGGTGTTATTTGACCGGAAGAATCCCCACAATCCCATCAATCGTCGCATTTCCATTACGGTCTTAAACCAAGACGGTGAAAAAGCGATCACCAAAGATAGCGGCGGCCAAGATATGGTCATCAAGGGAGGTATCTAGACGGAGCTATGCCTGTGAGTTCTTGGGCTACCGTCATGCGCGTTTTCACCCCTTTGCTCCGCTCCCCGGCATTGAGGGCACTCCTCAGCCAGCTCCTGGCGTTCGGAGCAGTCCTCCCGCTATGTATCCTTTTTTCAGAACAAAACTGGAGTCTTTTTGAATGGTCACTCCTGCAAGGGGTGATCGCAGCCATCTTCGGACATCGATTGAAAATGGCACGCTGGTGGATGGGCATCCACTTACTCTTTATGCCAGCTGTAACGGCCACATTGACCTTGAATGTACCCCCGCTTTGGTTTGGCCTGGTATTCCTTATTCTCGCATTGATCTACGGAAAGACCTACCAGACTCAAGTCCCGCTCTACCTTTCAAGTCAAGAAGTCACAAAGGCGCTACACAGCGTGTTGCCTCAGCAACAATCATTTTCTTTTATTGATCTTGGTAGCGGATGCGGAGGACTCCTGAAGGCCCTCAGTCATCTACAATCAAACGGCCGTTATTATGGAATTGAAGCCGCGCCGTTACCCTACCTGTTGAGTCAGCTACGAAAAATTGTGGGAAGGATTCCCTATACGATTAAATGGGGAGATTTTTGGAACAATGACCTGGCTCACTATGATGTAGTCTATGCCTATCTCTCTCCTGTACCTATGAAGCGATTATGGGAAAAAGCCAAACAGGAAATGCATCCGGGCAGTCTGTTGATTAGTAACACCTTTATCATCCCTGGTGTCTCGCCGGAGAAAAGCATCCCGCTCAATGATTTTTCCGGGTCAACGCTATACATGTGGCGGATATAAAGAGGATATATTAAGGCCACCCTCCAATTGAGATCAGTGCCCCGTTTATACGCCTGTCTCACACTCTTATCAAAAAATTAGCAGCACCATTCAACATCAAAACCAAAAGATCCCCAGGCCAATGCAAACGGCCTCTTTCACTTCCAAGCCTCATTAATAAGGAATCCATCAAGACTTAACCTTAGAAGGGAATCCGTCAGGAAGAGACAAAAACCACCTCACAAGAAAAAGAATTCATCCTAAAAGAGATTGAAAATTTCTCCTACCTGAATTTTTGTTGATACCGAGTTACGGCTCGGCAACACAGAAACCGAATTAACGCCGCGAGGTCTAGACCTATTTCACATAGCGAGGAGTTTAACTAAAGACCATTGAGATTCTCGATTGCCAATGTAGAGAATGCCGGAAGGTGGGAAATCGATACCCAAGGGGAACGATGAGATTCGGAGGAGACGGTTTGGCAATGATAGTTGCCTAATTCAGCAGAAGGGAATCTACCTATGCCTCAACTACTTTTGAAAGGGACAGTCTGCGCCAATGATTACTTAGACACCTTTCCCAATTCGGGTCTGGCTGAATATTTCCTTTCCCAAATACCGCTCGAGTTTTTCACTGAGATCGGTTGAGAGACTTTCCATTGAGGCTATACGGCAGAGTTGAGCTTCCATTTTCGTTTGTAAACCTGGTCGATATTGTCTGAATTTTTCAAAAGCCCCGATCATTCGTGAAGCTACTTGAGGATTTTTGGCATCCAGATCCATAAGAAAATCCACAACAAATTCATATCCGGACCCATCCTCAGTATGAAACCCTTTGGGGTTCGCCTGAGCAAAGGTTCCATATAACGCCCGCATTCGGTTCGGACTCGGATGTTGGAAGGCTTCATGGTTTGCCAGATCTTTCACGATCTGCACACAATCATCTGCCTGGGATCTCGCGAAGGCCCCTACCCACTTATCGACGACTAACGCATCCTTGGCAAATTGATAGTAGAAATGTTGGGCCACGCCTTCTCGATAGAGTTGTGCCTCTTCCATATTGATGATGATGGTCAGCGCCGCATAGCGATCCGTCATATTATTGGCTTGACTATATTGCCTCACAACCAATTTGGCTATGTCGGCATCTCCCGCATACGACAAATAGGCAAGCGCAGTATTCTGCAAACTTCGACGCCCCGCATCGGCACGAACATATGATTTTTCCGGATCGTAATTGGCGTGGTACATCTCCAGAAATCCATCACGAAGTTCACAGCCGAGGGTTTCAAGAAACACTTTTCTAACCGCAAGGATAGCCTGGGGATCAATAATTGTCCGTTTAGGAGCAAGCTCCTGGTAGGCGGGTAAACTGAGAGCCAAGCTCTTGAGTTCTTGATCCATATCGGTGCGTCGCATCACACAACGAAATGCATCCAGCACATCATCACCAACCAGGATGTCGCGCCCATCCTCATTACGATCAATCTGCTCGAGAAGTTTGCTCGTCAAAAAATGATTCCCAGCTTCCCACTGGTTGAATCCGTCTCGATCATGGACCATCAGATGCCGCAATTGGTCATCGGTGTAGGGGGCCTGCAGAATAACGGGGGCAGAAAAGTGACGAAACAACGAGGGGACGGAGCCAGGAGGAATATGCTCAAACGTAAACGTCTGCTTCGCCTGTGTCAGTTCCAAGATATCCTGGACGACATCTTGCCCATCAGGGCTCACCATTCCGAATTTCACTGGAATATGCCTGGATTGCCCGTTTGACTGATTGGTGATTGTGGGAACCTGCTGCTCAAGCGTGAGCGTATACCTGTTCGTGGCAGAATCATGGGACCAATGCGCGTTCACCTCTGGCGTGCCCGCTTCTGTATACCACAGCATAAACTGACTCAAATCACGTCCGGACGCCTCTTCCATACAATGCACCCAATCTTCAACGGTCACCGCTTGGCCATCGAACCGGTCAAAGTAGAGATCAGAGCCTGCCCTGAATGCCTCTTTCCCCAACAAAGTATGCAACATGCGGTTAAGTTCCGCTCCCTTACTGTAAACAGTGGCAGTATAAAAATTATTGATGGTGACAAATTTATTCGGCCGAGGTGGATGTGCCATCGGCCCCGCATCTTCTGGAAATTGACTCATGCGCAAGCTTCTGACGTGGGCAATGCGATTCACAGCTGACGACCCCATATCGCCAGAAAATTCCTGATCCCTAAAGACCGTTAACCCTTCTTTCAAACACAATTGAAACCAATCCCGGCACGTCACTCGATTGCCCGTCCAGTTATGAAAATACTCGTGCGCAATCACCCCTTCGACGCCTTCGTAGTCGGCATCCGTGGCAGTATTCGGATGAGCTAACACATACTTCGTATTAAAAATATTCAATGATTTATTTTCCATCGCACCCATATTGAAATCATCAACTGCGACAATATTGAACCGATCGAGGTCATATTCCCGGCCATAGACTTCTTCATCCCATGTCATCGATTTCTTGAGCGAAGCCATCGCATGCTCAAGTTTGTCGAGATCCTTCGCTGCGGCAAAAATACACAAAGCCACCTGTCGTCCATTAGCGGTCACAAACGTATCCTCGATACACGCTAAATCGCCACCAACAAGGGCAAATAAATAACTCGGCTTGGGGAAAGGGTCTTCCCACACGGTGTAGTGACGTCCATCATCCGTCGGTCCGTGATCGATAAGATTGCCATTGGACAGCAGGACAGGAGCCGTCATGGGATCGGCAATAATCTTTGTGGTATAAGTCGCCATATTATCGGGGCGGTCGACACAATACGTTATTCGTCGGAATCCTTCAGCTTCACATTGCGTACACCAGTTCTCACCGGATTTATACAACCCCTCAAGAGCCGTATTCTTTTCCGGGAAAATTCTGACAAGCGTTTCTAGAATAAAAGCATCCTCCGTGGGTTGAAATGAAAGCGTATCTTTCCCCACCACGTAACCTTCAGCCAGATTCGTGCTTTTTTTCAAAGGGAGACCATTCACCCGCACTTCCAATAATTCCAACTTTTCTCCATCCAGAACGAGAGGATGTTGATGCGAACCATTTTTCTTCACCTGCAATTTGGCACCGACCAGGGTCTCTCCTTCCCGCAGGTCAAACACCAAATCAACGTGAGTAATCCAGAATTTCGGCTGGGCGTAGTCTTTCAAATATGTGACTGTATTGGCTTCTAACACCATGTCATCTCCTTCTTCGAATAATGATTTCTTCCTTTACTGAACAATTCAGCGCTAGAGTCGCCCAATTTTTGCATTTTGTGGATATTGAGTTTTCGCGCCACGGACGAATGGTAAATTAACCAGGATGTCCGACAATCATTCCTCTGTAGAAGCAGGGGAAAATGCCAGAGCCAACAAACATTGTGGTCTTTTTGCCCAAAACAGGTTGACCTCGCCGTCCTTATGGCGAAAACCGGTGGCTTTCCATACACGGCCATATTCGCTGGCAATAGCCCCACAATAAACTTATCACGCTCTCCCTAAAAGGGCGAGGGCCGTTTCGAATTTTCATTCCAGAGAAATAGCGTGATTCCTTCTCCCCGTTCTTACAGGGAGAAAGTTTATAGGAAAGGAGGAAGAAAGAACATGACAACTTACTGTTTCGTTTTTCGGTAGTAGACGGCTAAGCCATCTATAGCAATGACCTCATGGGCTTTCATCGCTTCGTCCACCACCGAACTCATTTGTCTGGCAAAGGTGGTTGTGCCCATCGCCTTGACACTTTCTCCTAGAGACTCGAGGGTGGTTTTGGCGTCAGGGTGCCCGGACAAGGCTAACCCGATAACGGCAAGGGTACTTAATTGTTGCGACCGCTCATCGGTGCTGGCTTGCAGCCCTTCGGCCGTCGTGAGCTGTGCCCCCCGCCATCCCTCTGGCGTCGCATGGCTTTGAAGATAGGCCAAGGCCTTTTGGTTGTGACTCTTATTGACCAGATACCCCAGCGACATAAGGACACTGGATTTTGCGGCAAAGTCTTCAGGCTTCAGTTGATCGCCAGCGGTCTCGAGCACCTCGAGCATAGGCTCAACCGCTCGTTCATCGCCGATAATGCCTAATGTCACAATGATATTTGACTGAAAGGCTTTTTTCTTCGAATCTTTTAACATGGCTAACAGTTTAGGCACATCGTCTTGACCATACTGAGAAGCCTGCTCATAGGGTATTCCTTCAAAGTAGATCTGCTCGACAAACTCTTCGACATTCTCCGGTGCGGCTATCGCCTCGGAGAAGGCCGCTTCTGAAAAGAGACTGCTTCCCATTAGCACGGCAATCATGGAATAGAACACGATAGCTTGGCGAATCATGATCAGTCCTCCTCTTTCAGGACTCTTCGTCCCTCCAGGCATGAATCAACATTACGGTACTTCATAGGCTGCACATTCGGCTGCATTGACATGGGTACGAGTGGCCGCAATGCTGGGAGCCATGACCGCATTCGGATCATTCCGATGATGGCGCCCCTTGTTATGGCCAAATTCATGCAGCCACAAGATTCCCTCGAGTGCGGGATTGAAACGCACAACAACCAGGGAATGTCCCGGCACAGAAGCACACCCGATAATGTTCGGTGAAAATCCTCCACACCAATTGATTTGATCCACGACTTGCACCTGTCCCGGTAATAATTCCGCAGCATCCATGTCGGCCGAGGAATTGATAAACCGGGGTGCAGGAAATGTCCCGATGCCGCCTGTCCGTATCAACTCAACCTGACAGGGCACATCACCGGGGCCATTGCCGGTTTGAATCACATTCGTCCCGTCCCCCAGAATCTGATCTGCCTCTGCTTCGGTAATGGGTATCGCAACATGATGATTCACTTGTAATTGATGAATAACCGCTTGGGGCACGGGCGGCGGGGCAGGAGGTGTCGGCGGGGACGATTTTTTAGAACAGCCCAGCCCGCCAAGAAGCGCGAGACACAAAATCCACGGTATGGTGAAGACACATCTGTTCATAGTTGGGACCTCCTTTCCTCAACATTGGATTCAATCAAAACTTCCATGATCTCTTCATGGCCATTGTCACTTATAGAACCATATGTTTGGCATCCTCCCAAAAGCTTTGAATAACTTCAAGCATAGAGTCGGCAGATGCCTTTTCCCCAACAATATCCCTCTTTCTTTGACCACGAACAGTCGAGAGGCACCACGATTTGTTTAAATATTTGCCTGCCACCGCATTGGGCATTAAAATTCCCCTCCATGATTGACGGCGTCAACTACTACCAGATTCTGGGTGTCCCTGAAGATGCCCTCCTGAAGGAAATCCAGAGCGCCTGGCGCACCTTCGTGAAAGAAAATCATGAAGATGTCGTCCCGCAATTCGAACGCCCGGCCGCCAGGGATCGCATGTTTAAGATCAATGAAGCCTATGCCGTCCTGAGTCACGAAGAAAAACGAGCGGATTACGATAACGCCCATATGCTCAATGGCGGATCGAGTATTGAATTGGTGCGACGCCGCGTCCGGAAAGCCCGGGAAATCATGAAACGCAATCGGGGCCTCATCCAGGGCGAAGAAATGAAATTAATTGAATCCATCATCGACTACCTTGATCGTTCGACTCAGGAAGCCTGCTTTGAGTGGATGATCTCGATCCTATGCGAACGTCGTGAGATGGCCAGACACGTGGTAGCCTCGGCTTTTGAGGAGCAACTATTAGGGGCCAAAACTGCGTTATTGGATACCCTTCTCCAACAGGCACCCTACGCTATTACGTGGGAAAAAATTCATCTCTATGGTGAGGATATCTGTGGAGTCAGCGGGAAGGAACAGAAGGAACGGAATTACGACCAGCTTGCGCGCATTCTGTGTCACCGGCTGGATTTAGCCAAATATTTTGTGTACCCAGCCTACCAGGAACAAGCATCAGGCTGTGAAAGCTGCTTGCTTCCCACCCTATTACGGGTCGCGCCACAAGAAATTACCCAAGAAAATTTTGATGATTATGTGAATACTGTCTACACCATGCGCCCAATTATCTATGGCCAACTTCGAAACTATAACGAACAAGCCATTGACTGGATCCTCAAAGCCCGTCCGGATCTCGTCAGAAAACCCGAACCGAAACAAGCCCCAAAAGAACTCCCGCTCCCGTTGCGCGACCAACCCTAATTCTTGGGGCTCCCCCTTCCCTAAAGGAACTTTCCAAAAGGCTCTAAAGGGTCAAATCGAAGCTCAGTCCTCAGGGCGTATCACGTGCACCAAGTTAGAGGATCTTCTTCTCAAGCTGCGCACAATGCCATGAGGCGCGTGACCTTATTCCCTCTGATCCTTTGACATATTTCTTGAAGATTCCTACAGTGGCAAATCTGTAGGGCTCGGTGGTGAGTCACGGACGATGAGCATGAGTAAGGATGAATGACATCGTTACCTTCAACCATATGGAGGGCTCTTTTTACCATGAACAAAATCCCCCAATTCATCATTCTTGTAATTCTCATTCTGCTCACTGGATGTGTGCTTGGTAGACGAACAGTCGACTTACCTATCCCTAGCCTTTCAGGAGGGGAAGAGGCCAAAGGGGAAGTCTTTATTGGAGACATTACGGACAACCGGGTATTCCAAAACAAGCCTTCCGATCCTTCCATTCCCTCAATCGATGGAGATGTGAATTCGTTAACTCCTCAGGAAAAAGCCATGATGATTGGCCGCCAACGCGGAGGGTTCGGTAATGCGGCGGGAGATGTGGCCTTGCCTGCCAACGACTCCGTAGTGGAACGGACGAGACAATTACTCGAGGAGGGTTTCAAACAAAGAGGATATGCCATCACCTCGGATCCTCATGCCGCCAAAGCAGCAACGGCTATCATTAACTTGTTTTGGGGATGGTTTACTCCAGGATTTTGGACCATCACCTTTGAGGCTCACGTCAATTGCACAATTACACCCACGAAGCCTGATGGCCGTTCACCCATCATGGTTCAAGGGTACGGACGGGTTCAGGGCCAAATCGCCAGTGATGCCAACTGGCAATTGGCTTATCAGAGAGCCTTTCAGGATTTCCTAAACAAGCTCGACTCCCAATTAGCCACGGCTGGATTTTAATTTGGCACACAAATTCAGAACGGAAAACCGCCTGTCCTCTAGTATTGCACCTTTCAAATAAGACCTTTTCGAACTCGTTGGCCCTTAAGGACTTTGCTCCGAAGATAAACGAGAGATTGGAGAGGATGGTGAACGACCTACTAGATCGTTATACGATTTTAGGACCCATTCCGTGAGAAGAAGGAAAGGGTTGGATCCTCGGTGGCAAATAGAGGAACCAATTTTAGAGCGGAGCGAATTGTTGGGCGGCGTTGCGAACTGCTCGAGTAGGATCATCCGTCGCCAACTTCTGAATCTTCTCTAGAAATTCCGCATTTTTGGTTCGTCCTAAAATCTTTACGGCGCGGATACGAGAATAGGGATCGGTCGAATCTAAGAGCCGGGCAGCAATCGGGGCTAATTGATTGACGGAAATGCCCCGATCTTCTAATTCATCCAATGCTCGCTGTAAGGCCACCTCCTGATAGACTCGTTCGGAGTTATCCATAAAGTGGTCTTGAATGTGTCCCCGTTCAAGACTGACACCCTCTGAAATAGTGGGATACACGACCGAGACAAATTCCTTCACCGCTTGAGTGAGCGCAATTGCTTGAACGCCGACGCCCTTGGTCATCCGTTTCAGCATGGTCCCCATGAAAAAATAATGAGGGTGCGTTTCGAATTTCAACAGGGCATCTAAATAGGGAGCCGGTCCGGAGATCGTGTTCGCAGACGTTTCACGAATTTCCCACCGAAGAGGTTCGGCCATATCAGTGCCACGGAAGAAGAATGACACATGAATCGTCGTGCCCCATAATTGCACCCCATATTGCGCGCCACGCTCTTCATCGTACTGCACCACCAATTGATATTGATGCGGCTTCTTTACATCATGAACGGCCTGAAAACCGGCCAAGGAAAGCTTTTTCAAGATGGAGCCTTCAATGTCATAAAGCAAACGGCCTCGGGTCTTCCATGTAGAGGCGTGAACGACAACTTGAATGGTCGGGGCGGTTTCATTCAGAAGCCCCGGTTGGTCTGCCGACGCCACATCGGCGCGTCCCTGGAGGAGGATACAGGCTATGAGGAGAGAACATACCAACATTGATTTCATGTTTGGTCTCTTGGCACTCACAAATTCTCGAACCGTTTCAACCTCTCGCTCCAAAGGGGGAGGGACATTCAAATCATGTTATGTGGGTGAGACTTGAACAATCAGTTCCAATTCTATGGAGGCATGGAGCGGCAATTCAAACGCCCCAAGAGCCAAACGGGCATGCCGGCCTTTCTCTCCAAAGACCTCAACCAGGAAATCTGAGGCCCCGTTTATCACGGCCGGTTGATCACCAAATCCTTCCGCTGAGGCAACATGGCCCGTCAGTCGCACAATACGAATGATACGAGATAAGTCGCCAAGTTCCTGGTGCAGAATAGCCAGGGCATTGATCGCAGCGATCCGCGCATTGACTTTTCCTTCTTCAATGGATAAGTCCCGCCCAATTTTCCCCGGTTGAAGAATTTTTCCCTCTTGAAACGGCAACACGCCGCTTACAAAGACCAACTCTCCCGCTTGGCACGCCGGCACATATGACCCGACAGGTCGAGGCGCTGGAGGTAACACAATCCCTAATTGGTGAAGACGTTCGAAAACAGTCAAGAGAAGAACCCCGAAAAAAATGGTTTAGGAGGATCGCTTGGACCGAGGCCGCCGTTGATACTGATCCACAGCTTTATTGTGTTCGGCCAAGGTGGTTGAAAATTTATGACTGCCGTCATTGCGAGAAACAAAATACACAAAATCACTGGGGGTTGGATAGAGGGCGGCTTGAATGGCTGCCAGACCTGGATTGGCAATGGGTCCTGGAGGTAGGCCCCGCACCCGGTAGGTATTGTATGGACTATTAACCGAAAGATCCGCTTTGCGAATATTCCCATCAAAATATTCCAGGGCATAAATCACCGTCGGATCACTTTGAAGTGGAATATTTTGTCGAAGGCGATTATGGAACACTCCCGAGACGAGGGGACGTTCTGAGGCCAAACCGGTTTCCTTTTCTACAACAGAGGCCAGGGTAAGCACTTCCTGAAAGGTCATTCCCATTGATTTGGCTTGAGCGAGCAATTCAGGAGTGACCATTTCATGAAAACGGCTCACAAAGGCCCGGACAATAACCTCCGGTGGAGTGTAGCGCGGGAATCGATAGGTATCCGGGAACAAGTACCCCTCCAGTGTAGGGGCTTTGACATTCAGGCTCGCTATAAATGCTGGATCTCGATTTAGCTGCAAAATGGCCTCTTTGTCGGCAAGGCCTTTTTGATCGAGAATATCCGCGATTTGGACGACATTGTAGCCTTCCGGAATCGTCACGGAATGCTGATAGACGTCACCGGCCACTAACTTTTCCAACAACTCCGTCGGACGCATGCCGGCATGCAGTTCATATTCTCCAGGAATAATTTTCCGATCAAGCTGTTGGGCACGACCCAATATTTGAAAAAACCATTCCTGTCCTAGCAGATGTTTGTCATGCAGAAGATGTGCCACCTGAGTGAAGCCGGTACCGGGGGGAATATCAACGATTTGAGGAAGGGGCGCACGACCGAGAGGCCGATTGAATTCGAGGAACACGAAGATGCCGAGGAGGCCAACAATCCCGGCCAACATTCCAACCAAGATCAGCCTTTTAAACAGCCTCATCATACTCTCCTCTCCTCTTCATGAGATCTTTGTCGGTTTCTCATGAGGAAAGTTTGACCGAAAAATAACGGAGCTCAACTCCGTCTATTCGTCATGAACCGAGCTGCATGGCCACATATTCATAGACTTGCTCTAACGCCTTATCTAAATGCTCTGGTTGATTGCCACCAGCCTGTGCCATATCAGGCCTTCCACCGCCGGACCCGCCGACACATTGTGCGATATGCTGGGCGAGTTTTCCAGCCGGGATTTGCTTGCTCCGTTCTTTTCCGACAATGACGAGCAACGCCACTTTGCCTTCCTGCACAGAACCTAATACCAAGACGCCCGACTCTACCTTATTCCGTAGTTTATCAGAAAACGTACGAAGATCTTGGATGGTGAGCCCGTCGATCCGTTGTACGAGAACGGGTATCCCCTTCACGTCTCGAATCGTGGCTTCTTGTCCGACCCCTTGCTGATCCAACGCTTTTTGCTTGGCTTGCTCTAGAGCGCGCTCAGTTTCCCGCAAGGTGGCTAGGAGTTTTTTGGTCTTGTCGATGACTTCCTGAGGGCTAGTTTTAAGTACCCCCGCCAACTCCTGCCAGTCACTTTCCCGCTTTTGCTCGTACCGAAGCGCACCCTCACCGGTTAAGGCCTCTATCCGACGTACCCCTGCGGCTACTCCCCCTTCAGAAATGAGACGAAACAGACCGATATCTCCCGTGCGATAGCAATGGGTTCCTCCACATAATTCCTTGCTAAATTCACCAATCTCGACGACCCGAACTTGATCCCCATATTTATCACCAAAAAACGCTAAGGCTCCACGCCCTAAGGCATCTTGAATCCCCATCTCTTCGGAATGCACCAAAGTGTTCTGGCGAATTTGCTCATTGACCAGGTTTTCAATGTCTTCCAATTGACGAAATGTCAATCCTCTAAAATGAGAGAAATCAAACCGTAGCCGATTGGGGCCGACCAAAGACCCATGTTGCTTGACATGGGGGCCAAGAATTTCCCGTAGGGCCGCATGCATTAAATGCGTGGCGGTATGATTGCGAGCCGCATCCCCCCGTAACCCGCTATTCACAGTTGCGGTCACCTGTTCGCTCGCCCGCAAACTCCCTTCCAGCACCTGCCCTTTATGCAAAAACCAACCCTTGGCAACTTTGGTTGTGTCGAAAATGCGAATTCTCGCCGACGGTCCCACCAGGATTCCCTGATCACCAACCTGTCCACCGCCTTCCGGATAAAAGGGCGTGCTGTCAAGCAAAAACTCGACTTCATCGCCTGCTTGAGATTCATCAACGACTTGTTCATCCTTGACCATGGCTAATAATGTGCCTTGCGCCTGTTGCTGGACATAGCCCACGAATTTCGTGACAGGAAATGGTTCCAGGGCTTTCACCACCTCAGTCCGAGACGCGGATTGTGTAAATTTGGCTGTTTTTCTGGCACGTTCCCGTTGTTCCTCCAATGCCTGTGCATAGCCAGTATGATCCAGCACCAACCCTTCTTCTGTCGCGGCATCTTCGACCAGATCCAGTGGGAACCCGTAGGTATCGTAGAGCTTAAACACGGCTTCACCGGAAATTTGCGTTTTTCCCTGCTGTTTAGTTTCTTCCAAGATTTGATTGAGAAGCGGCGAAGCCTGCTCCAATGTCCCGATAAACCGTCCTTCCTCCCCCCTCACCACTTCGGCAACCGTGTCCGCCATTTGACGAAGTTCTGGATAGATGCCCCCCATTTGCGTGACTAAGGCCGGGACGAATTCATAGAGAAACTCTCGTTCCATTCCAAGCATGCGCCCATGTCGGGCGGCACGGCGCATGATCCGCCGGAGGACATAACCTCGACCTTCATTTGAAGGCAGCACGCCATCCGTAATGAGAAAAGTCATGGCCCGCACATGATCAGCAATCACACGCATGGATCGATCCGACTTCGTGGCTTTTCCATATTCTTTCCCGGTTGCCTTGGCAATGTTTTCCAGCAACGGTCGAAAGACATCGCTGTCATAATTAGACGATACGCCTTGTGTGACCGCAGCGAGACGCTCCAGCCCCATACCCGTATCGATGCTGGGCTTAGGAAGGGGACGTAATGTGCCGGTCGAATCACGGTCAAATTGCATAAAAACCAAATTCCAAATTTCCAGATACCGATCACAGTCACATCCAACGGCGCATTTGGCTCGTCCACACCCGAATGCTTCGCCCTGATCAATCAGAATTTCCGAACAGGGACCGCATGGACCTGTATCGCCCATTTGCCAGAAATTGTCTTTTTCATCAAGCCGGGCTAGTCGATCTTCGGACACTCCAATGTTTTTTCGCCAGAGATCGTAGGCCTCTTGGTCATCACGAAATACGGTCACCCACAAACGATCCGCTGGAAGCTCCGCCACCTTGGTGAGAAATTCCCACCCGAATGCAATGGCATCTTTTTTGAAATAATCGCCAAATGAAAAATTCCCCAACATCTCAAAAAACGTATGATGGCGCCGCGTAAATCCCACATTTTCCAGATCATTATGCTTGCCGCCGGCACGCATGCACTTTTGAATCGAGACGGCCCGGGAATAAGGACATGACTCTTCCCCTAAAAAAATTCGTTTGAATTGATTCATTCCCGCGTTGGTAAATAGGAGTGTGGGATCAGCTTGCGGAATGAGCGGTGCACTGGGCACAGCGGTATGCTCTCGTTGCACGAAGTAATCAAGAAAGGCCTGGCGCAGTTCAAGAGATGAAGTCACCATTCAATATCTATTCCTCTTTACCAATCGGACAATACAAGACCCAAATCCTTCCGCTTACGTTTTGGCACCTGCCGGTTTTTTTGAATCCGCGCGAGCGGAGGGGCCTGCCGGATCGTCTTGTGTTTTCTTAGACAACCCATATCCCTCTCGAATTTGTGCCTCAATGGTCGCCGCCACATCAGGATTACTTTTGAGAAAGGCTTTCACCGCTTCCCGCCCTTGCCCCAACCGCTCTTCCTTGTAAGAATACCAGGCCCCAGCTTTATCAATAATGCGACGTTCGACACCCAGATCCACAAGCTCGCCGACTTTGGAAATACCTTCCGCAAACATGACATCAAATTCGGCCTGTTTAAAGGGAGGCGCCATTTTATTTTTCACCACTTTGACGCGCACCCGGCTACCCATCACGTCCTGGCCTTCTTTAATCGATTCAATTCGGCGAATATCTAACCGAACCGAGGAATAAAATTTTAAGGCATTACCGCCTGTGGTCGTTTCCGGATTGCCGAACATGACACCGATTTTCATACGAATTTGGTTAATGAAAATAAGCGAAGCGTGAGATTTGGAAATCGCCCCGGTTAATTTTCGTAAGGCTTGAGACATGAGCCGGGCCTGCAACCCCATGTGTGAATCACCCATTTCCCCTTCAATTTCTGCTCGGGGAACCAGCGCGGCGACGGAATCCACGACAATGATATCTAACGCCCCACTGCGAACCAGTGTTTCGGCAATTTCCAAAGCCTGTTCCCCCGTATCCGGTTGTGCAACTAAAAGATCATCCGTTTGTACCCCTAGCTTTTTGGCATAGGAAATATCCAAAGCATGTTCGGCATCGATAAATGCGGCAGCACCACCGGCCCTTTGAGCTTCAGCAATCGCATGTAAACATAGAGTGGTCTTTCCCGATGATTCCGGCCCGTAGATTTCAATCACTCGTCCCCTTGGCAAACCACCTATCCCTAAAGCCATATCAAGGGTCAATGAGCCGGTGGAAATTGCCGGGATATCAACAGGAATGTCCGCCCCACCCAGCTTCATGATGGCACCTTTGCCAAACTGCTTTTCAATTTGAGTGAGCGCTAAATCTAAGGCTTGTTTTTTTCCGTCTTTGGGGGTCTCTTTTGAAGAAGTTGAGCGATCAGCCATGGGGATTCCTTTGGTTCAATATCAATGAAAAAGAGGTGGGCTATCTTACCCGACAACCCCAAACAGGTAAATGGTTTTCTTCTGGCTCAAATTCACTGTTCTGAGCGCGATGGTAATAACCGGACCGTCCCAAGCGGGGTGTAGATAGCTCCCGTCGAATCAAGGTCGCTCTCAAAGAGAGTGAATTCTTCCACTGAGAACATGCCGCAATGTTGTTCATGCTCTAACACGCCATTTTCCAGAAGTGCCGACCCAACTTTGGCATTGGCCCGTTTGAAGCGAGCAAGGGTCAGATGGGGATGATAGAGTTTTTCTTCGGGAGGGAAACCTAGGGGTTCCAACGCCATCTCAATTTCTAAGACCAACTCCGATAAGGCCTGCGTCATTCCGGTTACTCCCACCCACAATATTCTGGGGAATTTCACATGGGGGAAGACCCCCATTCCTTGAACCTCAATCGAAAAACTATCCTGTCTGTTTCCTATTGATTCCAGCGCCGACAAAATTTGAGAAATCCGGGAGGGGGCCACATACCCCAAAAACTTCAAGGTCAGATGAATCGATTCCGTTCGTACCCAATTGACCGGCGGCAGTATTTTTTTGAGTTCATGTTGGATGGAGGAGAGGTTCTCTCGAATACCAACAGGAAGTTCAACCGCCAGAAACGCCCGGATCATAAAGAAGGCTTAGCCTTTGGTTACAAGCAGATATCGGCGCACCATATTCAATGCGGCTTGAGACGAACGAAACTTGATCTCAGCACGATCGCCCCAAAACTGGTATCGTTGAGACCGGCAACCGTGGGGGCCATCAATTGCCATGTACACCAAACCGACCGGTTTGGTTTTCGTGCCTCCGCCGGGGCCGGCGATCCCAGTGATCCCGACACCAATATCCACATGGCTTTTCGTTCGAATCCCTTTTGCCATTGCCTCTGCCACCTGGCTACTGACCGCTCCATGTCTTCGCAAGAGCGCAGAGGAAACCCCTAATAACTCCTGTTTGGCCTTATTGCTATAGGTGACGAGACCTCGATCCAAATAGGCCGAACTCCCCGCCACCTCGGTGAGACGGTGGGCCACCAATCCACCCGTACAAGATTCAGCCAAAGCCAACGTCTGCCGATGGGAAGACAATAATTGCCCGACGACCATTTCCATCGTCTCATCACCTTCGGAAAAAAACCATGGATCGAGAACGCCACGCATCTTCCGTATGAGGGTATCTCCTTCTGGAAAATTTTTGGTGCGTTGCGAGTGCCCCGAGCGTGGATTCTTGGCGAGCCAACAACTCAGCGTTACTTTCACCCCTTTCGATGACGCCAACAAGCTCAAGTTCATAGCGGAAAACCCTTGCAGAAATGGCAAGATCAGTTGTTGGATTTCGGTTTCCGGTAAACCCACGGTATTGAAACTATGCGACCACAGGACGACAGTTGCGTCCAATTTTCGTTTCAGAACGGGTTGAACCTGCTGGGCCATCATCTCCCTCGCTTCACGTGGCACTCCCGGGAGCACAAACACGAGGGCCTTCCCTTCTTGAAGATAAAAGCCCGGTGCCGTTCCGACACGATTGTCCATGACCGTGGCACCCGAAGGCATAAGGGCTTGCTTAACCAATAACGGGGTGACGATTCGACCTCGATCTTCGATTTGTCTCTTGAGTATTTGTAAAGCCTTTCGATGCTTAGCAAGAGGACGGTCAAACACGGTGGCCACGGCTTCACGCGTACAATCGTCGACAGTGGATCCAAGCCCTCCAGTTACGATCACCACATCGGCATGCCTGCATGAGGATCGGAGGCTGGCTTGAATTTCTACCTGTTCATCACTGACCGCAATCTTTTTGGTCACCTGGATCCCACAGTCCGCTAACATCTCGGCGAGAAATACCGAGTTACTATCCACTCGCCCCCCATGCAACAACTCCGATCCGATGGCCAAAATATGCGCGCGTTTTTTTTTCATTTCAACAAGACCAGGTCCATTGGATACTCCCAAATGTTAAGGAATAGCTGAGAAATCGACCTCAAACGTGATCTCACCACCGGATCCCGGAAACACCGCCAGAATAGTATGGGACATGGAATCAAACCAGCTATAAGGAAAGAGGCCAACAATTTTAGCCTCATAGACACCCCCTCTTTGATCCTGAGCGACCATTCGTGCATGTGCATCAAACCGAATACGCTCCGGCTTGACGACTTTCATATTCTGCTTCATGAGCAAATAGCTTTCCCGCGCAAAATCAGGGGAATGGCCAAAAACCGTCACCACAACTTGCATGGCCTTCTCCGACACGATCCTCTGGATGTCTTGCTCTGTGGGTTGTTCTCCTCGTAAACCATAGTGGCTAGACATTACTGCCAGCCCACTGAGCTTTGTGACCAAAAATCCATGGGGTTCAAATTGATCGGGTGAACCAAAATGCCAATATAATTCATTGGGAGGTCGATTTTGTTGAGAAAATTCGATCCCTCGCCTCACAGCCTGTTCTACCTGATTCCGATCGGGATTCGTTTGAACAGCCAACGAAAATGAGGTTGGTACTATCAGCGACAGGATGAATACGCCCCACCACAAATTCCTCAAAGGTTCAAGGCTTACTTTATGAATCACGTCAAATATCGTTTTTCCCAATTTCATGAGGCTACTTTGCCAGAAAAAATGCCACAGCAATGTCCTAAATTCATCGCACTCCTTGCGGAGGTTCGACTTCTTACCACCGAGGCGCTATATTTCAAAACACATCTGAATTGACAAGATTACAGCGTCGATGGTAATACCTTCACTTTTAGATTTAAGTCATTAAAAATACACGAGTTTTTCTTTTCAGGGGGAGGTTCTACTATGGCCAGTGCCGAAGAGGCTGCCAAACAACAATTCGTGAATTTTAGCTTTTATAAGGTCGATCCCTTGTGGCGACGCCTTCCCAAAGAACAGCGCGACCAGGGAAAACAAGAATTTATTCGCGTCGCTGAAGAGTATAATGGGAAGGTTATCGTCGTGCCTTATACCACCACAGGCATCCGTGGGGATTGCGATTTTCTGCTGTGGCGCATTAGTTATGATTTGGAAATGTTCCAAGAAATGAGTTCCAAGCTCCTAGCAACTGGTTTGGGGCAATATCTTACCAATCCCTACTCCTACCTTTCCATGACGAAGCGATCCATTTATGTCGACAACCATGTTCATGAGGGGCAGGAGAGCCGTCGGTTGAAAATTACCCCGGGCCGCGCAAAATATATCTTCGTATACCCCTTTGAAAAAACGCGGGAATGGTATCTACTTACAAAAGCTGCCCGCCAGGGCATGATGGATGAACACATCGAAATTGGCCATAAATACCCTTCGGTCAAACTTAATACGACGTATTCATTTGGATTGGATGATCAAGAATTCGTCGTGGCCTTTGAAACCGACTCCCCACAGGATTTTTTGGACTTGGTGATGGAACTTCGCGGGACCGAAGGCAGTCGTTATGTTAAACGAGATATCCCTATTTTTACTTGTATCATGAAAAGTATGAAAGAGGTGGTGGAGACCCTAGGCGGGTAGCGATTCTTTCATCAATTGTTTGGCGTCAAGCCCCCTGTGAATAGATGCACTGGCTACGGGTTTCGTAGCCAGTGTTTTTTTTGCCTTTTGAGCCTCAAAGGACATTCATTCCCCAACTCCATCAAGGTCGCTTCACCCCATTATGGGTTATTGCTACGGCTTCAAAAGATCAAGTCAGCTCAATGGTGATCTTTTGACAGCCATTTAAAGGGTGTGGTATCACAAGTCTATGATTTCTTACTAGTTTTTGAGGACACCCATGGAAGAAGAACAGAATATTTTATTCGTACGCCGGGAACCTGACGGGGCCGTCACGTTGTATGTCGACGAGGATTGGGCTGCAGAACGAGGGGCCAACGTGGCTGAATTAGTCAAAGTTCCCATTCCGCAAGAACTCTACGCAAATGGAACGGTCCAACAACTCCGCGAATATGCCGCAACATATGTAGAATCTTTGAATGACCCCGACTCATGATCGTAACATTTTACCCGGTAGTTGAGGATTGACTCATGGCCATCACGATTCCATTTGAACATATCGAAGCATCCCTAAAAGCTCTTCCTATCCAAAGCCGAACAATGCTTCGGCTTCTTTTACTCCAATACATCGACGTGACCCAGGAAGAAATTGATTACATGGCCACGGATCAGCCGGACTCCCGTTTCCTAGCCGGGAAACAACCACAAGGGAAAACCATTTCCTTGGAAGCTGTGCAAAACGTCACCTCCCGGTCAAACCAATATAAGGGATATTACCGCCAAAAACGTGAACGACCAGGCATGCATGTAGAATTTCTTAAAACATCCCTTGCTCTCATGGATCGAAAGGTTCGCATCGCCGAACGCATGCTTCTGGAAAATTTCAACGTAGATGAGGAACGAATCAAGGCCGCACGAGGCCAAGCGCCATCAGTCCTGCTGCGTCAGGAACTTCGCAAATTGGAACGCGCTTGGGAACATGAAGAACTTGCACAGAAAGAGTATCAAATTCAGCGTCTTCTCCTAGAATTTCAAGCGTTATTGCGTAGACGAGCTATCTTTCGACGTCGTCACAAAATTGCGGAACAGGAATTCGTCACGGCAGGCACAGCCTCCCTCAAGGATCATGAAATTGCGCATGTATGGGGAATCCCACTCGGGAGTTTGGCCGGCAGAAAGGTGAAGGCCCTGGAACAATTTCTCAAAAATTTACAGCATTACCAAGAAGCCGCTGCACCATCTTCTGAACCCACTCAACCCTTAGATTTATGGCGAGAGACTTTTCAGACCTTGGCTCATCGCCCAATCGAACGATCGCTCGTCGATTATGACGGCCTGGAAAAGACGGAAGAAATTTTGATGAGTAAGCTAGAGGCGTTCGTGAATGGCACCATGTCCGAACCTGAAGAATCTAAATTCTGGACCAGTATCACGAAAGTAAACGATACCGAATTTTCCGGGTCCTGGGCTTCACATGCCCGATCGATTCTGGCTTTTCAGCGGTTGCATGCCTTAATGAACGACATGGATTTATCTGATGAAGCATTAGAAGACGAATTATCCGCCAAAATCATGCCAAAGCTCCCTGACGACCAAATTGCTACTGAAGAGGAAGAAAAACCTGTGGAGTTGGGCGAACAGGGTCTTGGCGTTCTCAATTCCTTTATTGGGGAACAAGACGATAAGCGAAGAGGATAGAAAGGCCAATACGCATTTTTAGACAATATGCGTATTGTGGCTGTTGCTAATTTCCTATTTTCTGCTAATCACAGCTTCCATCACCCCATTCGCCCAATCAACACTGGTCCAATACGCCGAATTGACAGTATCAGTTTCAACCGATTTGATGGCGTGATGGTCCCAATCTCCTTGTTCATAGGCCAAAACCCCTTCCAACATTGTCCCTAGCACCCCTTCCCTTTTTAACAAGGCATCAAGGATTTCTGGACTGAGAGGGAGATTCGAGACTAATTGCTTCATTTCGCAATCAAAATACGCATCTAAGACGGAAAATAAGCCAACCGTGAACCCCTGTCCTGGCGGCACACCATACAACGGACAAAGGGATTCACACATATGAGCCCGGATCAGGGCAATACGCATGAGCTCGGTCGGCTTATCACCGGTCTGGGCCAACACCAATAACGAAGCCCATTGCCGCATGCGTTCTGTGCCGACCAATCCAATGGCCTGAAAAATTGAATCCACGGACCGAGGTAAGCCAACCGAAGCCGAATTCACATAGCGCAATAATTTCACACTCAACGCCACATCGTTTTTGACAAGATCATTCAGATCTTCAAGATCAATCAACGGATCTTGCAGCTTCGCCAGGAGGAGTACCACGGCCATTCGATTACTGGAAAGCCTGACCCCTTCCAAAACCTGTGGTTTACAGAAAAAATACCCCTGGAAATAATCAAAACCCAGAGCCAAGCACTGATCATACATTTCACGATCTTCGACCTTTTCAGCCAACAGGCGAACCGGATAATCCCGGAACATAGCTACCTGCTCCTTGAGCTCTTCTTGAGATAAGGCCAACACATCCACCTTGACCAAATCGGCATGTTCCAAAAGAACACGATGCGATTCTCGTAAAATAAAGTCATCAAGGGCGATTTGATAGCCATTTTTTCTGGCCTGCACCAGAGCCTCTAGGACTGAAGGTGTCGGGTCAATCGTTTCTAAGACTTCTAGAATGACGTTTTTCGTCGGAAGAACTTCATAATGTCGACTCAAAAAAAAGTTAGCCGTCAAATTTAAAAAGGCCTGAGCATTGCCGGCAATTTGGTCAATACCCAGTTCTAGAAAGGTATTCACCATGACCTTGGCTGTGGCTTCATCTCCATCCATAATATTTGCGCTATTGCCGGTTCCATCTCGATAAAGCAATTCATACCCAAAAATCTCCATCTTGCGATCGAAAATGGCTTGCCTCCCCACGAGGGCGGACTGTTTCAGCATTGCGGAAGACGTCTCAGTCATAACAATTTAATAACCTGGCTGGGCTGGAAAATGTGAATAAATTTCATCGTTTTGAGAAAAGGAATTGTCGGATGTTCTCAACGTATGGTATAGATTCCTCGCACAAATATGAGAGCCTAACGATAAGATCTTGGTTCTGGGCCGAATGGCGGTGTAGCTCAGGTGGTAGAGCAGCGGACTCATAAGCCGCGGGCCGGGGGTTCAAATCCCTCCACCGCCACCATATACTTAATCCCATTTAATTCGTATTGTTCGGTCACGAAACCAGGGTGTACCGGAATTGCGGATCCTCTTTCCCAATACCATATCACTGCCTTAGATTATCGGTAATTTCATCAAGTTTATTAACCCATTCATAGCTTCATCCTTAAAAATAAGGTAGTAAAATTAAAAATGGCCTGGTCAAAAAAAACGACAGCCATTGTATTTGCCGCAGATACACAAAAGTGGGTTAAGTAAGTCAACATAAGACCCCGAAATCCAACTTTTCTGTGGCCCAAACGCCGAGTGAGGGACATCGTGGCTGAATTGGTTGAGGTAGATTTTCAAACTACGGAGTACGATTGCCCCCCGACTGTGTCATGTCCTTGGTTTAGCAAGGACAACAGTCACTCCCTTCGAAGGAGAAATCGAGTTGAAGAAAACATGTAAACGGAACCGTACCTGTGGCACTACCTGGAAGGTGGCGCCCTTTGAAATCCTCAAAAAGAACGGGAAGATATATAATCAGGTGATTTCTGGGGCCATTTTCCAAACCCTTGTGGAATCACTCTAGAAAAGATTTGGCAAAATGGCATTTTTATACAAATTACCCGCCTGACTATAACATCTAGAATGTCTCAGCCTTTACACATTACCGAATTGTAAATTCCATGGTCATTGCCAACGGAAAATTATCATGTTCAAATTAATGGGATAGGTCACAAAGCTTAAGCTTAAGCTTAAACCCAACCCTAAAATTTGCAGGCTTAATGGCGTTCCAACGGAATATTTTCCCCTTTTAAAAAGGACGGAGGACAACTTAATTATCCTGATCAGAAAGCACAATTACCGCAATTAAAACAATGGGTTAAGCCATTCGTTGACCAGTTATCTGGTAAAATCCTAGTTATAACTTCTTTGCCCCATAGCTTGATATGATAACTTCATGTTTTTGAAGAATGAGATTCCCTGGGTTGCCATATCGCTCCAAGAGAGAACATCTACAGCAAATTATGACCCCCTACACAGCGTTCGCTAGTATCTGGCCTACTACCCTACGAAATATTAAAGAATTTTTGCAAGAACGCAGCCTCTCCCCTCATCAGCGTCCCAACTCACACTCACACATTCATTATCCGCCACACATGGAATTCCCTTTCGATTAAAAAAAGAGCGGTTGAATCCCGATAAGGCAGTGATGCGACTTTCATGTACATAAATGGCAAATAGACTATCGAGAAATCGACAGGTTGCAGGCCATTAAGCATTAAGCACTCGGTTTTAGCTTCAGTGGCTGTTTCAACAAATGGCCGAAACACCACATTAAGCCTTGAAGGCGAGCTGATATACTATCCGCTTATAATCTGTTGCGCTGGCACGACAAGAGGCATTGAATGCCAATGGAATAATAGAAGGCAGGATGACGAATGGAAATTTTTCAGATCAACCCTTCAAGAGTTATTCATTGAGAACCAAAGCTACACAAATTCTTTCCATCAGGGACGGAGAAGGTTACGTAGATCAGGTGCACGCCTTTATTGCTAAGCATTGGAATAAGACACACCCAATTCTTGATTCGTCACTTTTCAATTGGCAATACAGAGGCTTTGGTCCTTTGTCAGATTTTTCCACCTTTAAAGTGATAGTTGATGAAAGCGGGGAATTAAAAGGATTCCGTGGAGTGATCCCAGGGGTATACCAGGTTCCGGGGAAGATGGGAGATGGGATTGAACTCAAAAACGGTGGAAGCGGAGCCATGTGGATGATTGAAGAAAGTTTACGTGGGCAGGGATTAGGCCTGCAACTGTTTAAGACTTTAGAGCAAACATGTGAAGTGATTGTAGGTCTGGGTTCGAATATGAAAACTGCAATACCGTTTTACAAGAAGAATCATTTTACTATTTTGCCAACCCTACGCCGTTATATTTTGCCTTTAAACGATAACTTTTTCCCAGCTTTATGTTGCGAGGAAATTTCGCCTTCCAAGTTGAAAAAATGGACTGGTACAATTTTCCCCCATTTTGTTAAACCTGGTGAACCAACGAACCCAACGGTAGAAGACTTGGAAGCACTATGGGTCCAAAGTACACATCCAATACAATTGTTTGGCCTTTTCCGAAATCGTGAATTTTGGGAATGGCGTTATAAAAATAGTTGTGGGTATAGGTACTTTTTTTTTGGAGATCCCAATTCAGAAGGAGTCATTGTTGCTCATCTGGATTATATTCATAAAGCAGATCGGCAAGAGTTAAATAATAAAAAAGTGCTTCGAATAATTGAAATTATACCCAAATCATCATCCACATGGAAAAGAACGAAAAACATTGAAATGGAAAATTTATTAAGGGGAGTACTGGCATGGGCCATTCAACAGGAATGCCTGGCAGCAGACTTCCAGTTTTCCTCTGATCGTCTGGAAAATTTACTTTTTAGTACCGGCTTTAAAAGACAAGATATCAATTACGGCCCATCCCTTTGTAGTCTTGCTGGCCTTTTTGATCCTTTCAAATTTCGCCCTGCCCCAATCAATGCAAGCTGGAGGATAATGAGAGATGGAGAAAGACTAAGTATCGATCCCAACGACACCTACATTGTAAAATCTGACAATGATATGGATCGGCCCAATCGAATTCTCTGATCCACTCTAAGGAAGAATACAATAATTATGGCTATCACAGTTGTCATGTATCATTATGTTCGGAAAATAAAACAATCCCGATTTCCTGAAATCAAAGGATTGGAAATCGAATTATTTGAAGAGCAAATCCACTATCTCAGAAAACATTATCAACCTATTAAAATTGAAACACTTATTGAGGCCATTAATGATGACCGAATCCATGAATTACCCGAAAATGCCTTATTGCTCACCTTTGATGATGGCTATGCAGATCATTTCACAAACGCTTTTCCATTATTACATCGCTTGGGATTACAAGGCGCATTTTACATTACCGGTAAGGCCATTGAGGACAGGGAAGTATTAGACGTCAATAAAATCCATTTTCTACTAGCGTCTGTATCGGACAAAGAAAAGATTATTCGCCAGATTGAAAAAGAACTCAATACACAGAGAGAGCAATATGCCCTTGAGCCATTTGAGCATTACTATCAAAAGTATGCCCAGGCAAACCGATTCGATAATAAGGACGTCATTTTTATTAAACGAATTTTACAAAAAGGGCTTCCGGAGATTTTCCGAAAGGAATTGACAGCTAGCTTGTTTAGTAAATTTGTTTCCGCTGACGAAAAAGCATTCGCAGCGGAACTGTATTTATCAAAAGAACAAATTCTTTGCATGATGTCCTGTGGAATGCATATCGGCAGTCATTCCTATGACCATTATTGGCTCAACGCCTTGGATCAAAAAGAACAATCCGAACAAGTAAGCCTTTCTTTGAATTTTTTGCGGCGATTAGGAGTCAACACCGATTATTGGACAATGTGCTATCCATATGGTGGCTACGATAACAGCTTGTTGAATATTTTATGCGAGAATGGCTGTCAACTTGGATTTACGATGAAAGTAAATTCGGAGGACACTTCCAGACAATCAAGACTAACTTTTCCACGGCTGGATACCAATGATTTCCCTAAAGAAAGAAATGCTTCGTGGAAACAACCCAGCGACCTCTCCCGGACGGTCAGGACAGGCGTAACACTCTATTAGTTTGATGAAGGCAAGAATGAAACTATTTAGTGGCCGGCTTTGAACGAGCCCCACGTTGCTTAAACAACACCCTGCATTTCCCTAGATGCTTGGAGAGACAAAACCGAATTGGCGTCATTTGATGATGTGGCTTTACGAGGTATTTCAATCACAATGGCAGTACCTTTATTAGGCTGGCTATGAACCTTTAACCGAGCCCCGATTTCTTTGGCTCGACGAGCCATTTTTCCCAATCCATGCCCTTCCGCCCCTACTAGGTCAAATTCAAACCCTTTTCCGTTATCTGAAACCTCGAGAAGAATAAGGGATTCTGAGACTTTGACATTAACCTTTCCCTTTTTTGCCTGAGAGTATTGCACACTATTCTGAATTGCTTCGCGCAATATATGTAACAGTTCAGAACCCTGATCTAAGGTAATGGCATCTTCAATCGCTAAATCTATTTCCACAGAAATTGGGAAGGCTCCTTCCTTACTTAAATCCTCCACGAGAGTTTTCAGCGCAATCTCAAACTTACTCCCTAATAATACACCCGCTTGAAGGTCTTCTAAAAAAACCTGGAGCATTTTTGACATCCCAGCAACTTGCTCAATAACAAAATCAATCGGCTTTCCCACTTCCATAGACAATTGAACTTGCCTCAATGTTCGAGCAATCCGATCATGAAATTGGCAAATAATACTACGCCTTTCATCAATCACAGCTAAGAGTTCCTTGTTCCGCTCCAAAAGCTTGAGAATTGGAGACAGCATGACAATGCCACCCAACATAAGACCAGCCACAAGAAGGCCCAGCATTTCTTGTAAGATGCTGAGTACAGGAGGATTCGTTTCAACTAACTGTACATACAACCCAAAGGACTGCTGAATCGCAAGAACACTCACCGCCAACCCTAATAGATTCCAGGCTAGCGGCTTATCGGTTTCCCGTACCCGCCGAATCAAGACAAGAACGGACGTCCAGTGCAAAACGCAGGTTCCGATTAATACCCATAATCCGATTGAGTTACCTTCCATTCAGAGCTCCATTTCCTAATACTACCTATGCATCTGTCAATTTAGGCCACTAAATGGCCCGGCTCACCCGCAAGATGAGATTCCTTGGCACAGCTGATTTGGAATTCCTCAAAAATTCTTAACATTCAGCCCTAAAGATACTACAAAAATTTCCCCATCAGAAGCTTACGGGAAGCAGTAGAGAATTTTCTCTTATCGTTTCACTTCTCGGATGCACCTGCCGGCATCTTAAGAACCCACACTTTCACTAAATCGCGAAACCCTGAAGACGTACTACCTCCCCGATAGGTTTTCGCAAATCAAAACTCCCTGAAACATTTCAACGGGGGCAGCACCCTGTATTTCAATGTTTTTTCCAATCCATTTGAGGTATTTACGGGTTTTCTTGGCTTCCTCCACACTTCTTTCACTCTGTGAGGAAGCTTATGAAATTTGTCATTTTTTTGGTTTTGGGTTTGTTCCTTTGGGCAGGAACCGTTTCCATTAAATATCCGCAGCAACCATCCGCCACGGTCACGGCCTCTCAACAACCGGCCTGTACGGACGCGACCGAGGGGGCCTTACTTTTAGCTCAATTGCAAAAGGGGACGATTACGAGTATTTACGACAATGGCCAACTGTTAACCATTGGGCTTCCCTCGAATTGGGCGAAGCTTTCTGCTGGGGTGAAACAAGACGCCTATGACACCATCGTCTGCTACGCTCAATCACAGCACCGTTCATTTCAGCTTCTTGTTTCTCAAAACCTGTAGAATTTCTAGCGGAGAGAATAATTGAAGAAGAACTTAGGCGTTCCCTTGAGCCGCCTCAAGAGATTCTTGATAATATTCGTGTAGCATTTTCCTGCCCGTCTCATCCATGAGAACCAATTGGCGTTGATCGTAAGTATTCGCCCAATAGAGGTAGTGCAAACCCTTAGTGCTCCCTGTCTCAATATGCATTTCTTTTCCATGCCCATCTGTAAATGTGGCTTCCTGCTGAATAGTTTTCTGCGGGAGTCTCACAAAAATAGCCTGTGCAGAAGACGTATGATTTTCATAGCCTGGAATGTAGTCATTCGGGGAATCATCCAGACAGACACTCCAACTGTTGTGCAGAAATTCTTCAAATTCTGATTCTGGCAGATTTCGAACTTTTTCCAGCAACTGAACAATGATCTGCCCTTCTTCATAACTTCCGAGTACTAAACCGCTAAATCCAGACTCCGTTTCAAGCCATCCCCAAGATAGAGTTTCTTCCCATACCCCAATCTCGAAAAGCCATGATCCGTAAATCCCATGCTCTCCTCGAGCGGTCTGCCGAGGATGTTTTACCCCAAGTGCTTCACCCATCCGTCTTGCTCGCAACCCGGCACATCGATACAGGGTTTCGCCATGGCTCTGATAGGGAGCTTCATTCCATTGGGATACGCCCGGCACCTCATGCCGCGAGACTTCATAAATCGGGCCATCCATTCGCCATTCCCCTAATTCCTGAAATGAACAGGGTACGGAGTCCACAACAGGGAAAAGCCTTCGCCGACACATAGCTCGTTGGAAATAGATTCGCCGCCCAAGATTCCATGTCTTTTCAAAACAGATCAATCGCCCGTCTGGCGAGAGCGCAAGAAGTACCGCATCCAAACGTGTCGCAAGGCCTGTCCGACCTTCGAGTTCTCTTTGGCGCCCAAGATCTTGCTCCCTTTCAAACGTCTGCCAATTGAGACTAGGCAAACCCGGCTCCTGTTCGGACTGGAATAAGACTTGGGTTGAAAGGATACAATCATACAAGCCATCCGAGGGGAGGATTGCCCCCGTAGCCACACGAAATTGCACATTGGAAAGATGCCTTTTCCTGGCTTCAGCTTGTGCCATTTCAATTGAGCGCTCAGATCGATCAATCCCCAGAAATTCCACATCAGGATGCTCTTGAGCATAGAAACAGGTCAGAATGCCGACGCCACATCCAAAATCCAACACACGTTTTGCCGAAAACAATCGTTGAGAAAGAAGTGTCCCGATTTTCAGGTAATAATCGAAGCGTTGAGAATACAGAACAGGAAGGAGTGGGAGCTTGGCTAACAGATCATAGAATTGAATATCAGCCTCTTCATTTTCCCCACCATGACGTCGTTCCACTAACGACTGTAAGGCCTGCAAATCATGAGAAGGAAGGGTTGCGGATTGCCATTCATGGTATGACGCTTCATCGGAGAAACGCTTCAACCCCCATGACTGCAAATACTGAATGAGTGACTCGTCCAACTGTTGACGGGTCTTTCCTCCATCTGCCATGACAATCTTGCTCGATACCATCGATATCGATGGACCAAATAAAAACCTAGAATTTGGAGGATAACATCATCGCATCTTCGTACGCAGAGGGAATGGGATGGGGATGTTGAAGTTGTCCCGTCCCAAGTACTAGATATTTTTCAATGGTCAGCTTTGAAAGGGTCAGAGGCCCACGCGCATGCAGACGTCGACTATTTGTCCCAAGTTCAGGACCTAACCCAAATTGCTCGCCCCCATTGAGACGCGTCGAAGCATTGATCAGGACCGCACTGGAATCAACTTCCCGGGCAAACTTCATGGCAAAATCATAGTCTCGTGTGACAATCGTATCGGTATGACCTGGGGCATATTTGGCAATGTGGTCTAAGGCTTCCTGACGATCTTGCACCACCTTGATATTCATGGCCAATGATTGAAATTTTTTATCCCAATCCGCTTCAACAGCATCTTTTATCCCTAAGTGACCGGTCATCTCTAAAACGCCTAACATCGACACTGTTTTAGGGCACCCGTTTAAGAGCACGCGATATTCCTGAAGAAGTCGCCGGGTTAATCCAGGCAAAAGATGTCGTGAGACATCGCGATGCACAAGGACCGTATCCATTGCATTTGCCGCGGTGGGATCTTGAACTTTGGCATTAACGACAATCGTCTGAGCAAGCGGAATGTCAGCATGTTGATCAACATAGACATGGCATAGCCCACCATCGAAGCCAATCACAGGAACACGAGCATGCTCCAGAATCCCATTACGCAAACTCGCCCGACCCCGAGGGATCACGGCCTGAACATACTGAACCTGGCGCGCCACTTCCAGGGCCGCCTCAGGAGCCGCTCGATCGATAAAAATGAAGGCTCCTTCAGGAACACCCTGTTGCACAGCTGCTTCCTTAAGACAACGGAATAAGGCCAGGTTCGTCTGCAACCACTCCGGCCCACCTCGATAGACACACACATTGTTCGTTTTTAAGCACATTCCCATGGACTGAACGGTCATGAACGGCCCTAAATCCGAGATCACCCCCAACACACCAATTGGCGCACGGACAGTATGAACATGTAAACCGTCCGGCGTCATCCAGGCTTGCCCCATCTCTCCAATCGGATCAGGATAAGCCAAAAATTCCAACAAGACCTCAACCATAGCTTCAACATTGGCTTCATCAATTCGAATGCGCTCGACAGCCTGTCGATGAATTTGCTTGTCCCCTTCTTTCGAAATCTCTTCGATATCCCGTTCATTGGCTTCGAGTATTTCTTGCGTCTGGGCCGTTAAGGCCTCCGCCATGGCCTGTAGTGCTTGATGTTTCTTTTGAGACGATAAGCAGGCCAAAGGACGGGCCACAGACTTGGCTTCTTTCAACAAACCCTGGACATACAATTTCAACGGGACTTCAACCATATCCACACTCCTTTATGACGAGGAAAAAAGAGAAAAACGGCATTGACTATAGCCATGAGGTCTCATAGAGTCAAAAGGGTGGATGTCTTTAAATCCACGACTTTTAACCAGAAAAATTGTGGCAATCATAAAAAAGCGCCATCCAACAAAAGTTTCAGATAATCCAGAGACTTGAATTGGTTTTTCTTCCTATGGTAAGGTTGCTCGGTTTAGGTCCATAAAATAAAATTTACGTAGATTTCATGAATGACTCTTCACTTGGAATAACCTGCCTGTCTAGACAAACTTGTCGCATTGTCTCCTGCCGGTCCCATTTGAACCAACACGCACTCGAAAAAAGTTCAGAAAAAACAACAATCTGGTGTTAATCTATATTTTCCTGGAAGGGGGTGGGAAGATCCGCTATGGTCACGATTAAATCGTTATTGGAAGCTGGAGTGCACTTTGGGCATCAAACCAATCGATGGAACCCAAAGATGAAGCGCTATATCTTTGGTGAGAAGAACGGAATTTATATCATTGATTTGCAAATAACGATGCAATGCTTTCAAAAGGCTTACGAATTTACAAGAGATTCCGTCGCCCAAGGAGAATCAGTCTTATTTGTAGGAACCAAACGCCAAGCCATGGGTATTGTCGAGGAAGAAGCCAATCGTTGCGGAATGCATTTCGTCAACCAACGTTGGCTAGGCGGCATGCTCACCAACTTCCAAACCCTTCGACGTAGTATCAACCAACTCAAGAAATTGGAATCGGCGGAAACAGACGGAACCTACGAGCGTCTGAAGAAAAAAGAAATTGTCAAAATGAAAAAAGAGCAAGCCAAATTGGAAAAATATCTGAGTGGCATTAAAAACATGAAGGATATTCCAGGCTGCATCTATATTTTGGACACACGAATCCAGCACATTACCGTGAAAGAGGCGAACCGCTTAGGCATTCCGGTCATTGCACTTGTCGATACCAATTGCGACCCGGAGGGCGTCGATTTCCCCATTCCTGGCAATGACGATGCGATCCGGTCACTCAAATTGTTTACGGCCCAAATTGCCGATGCATGCATTGAAGGGACGGAGCTACGCCGGAAACGCCAAGATGCCTCATCCAATGGAGAAAGCATCCTTCCTGAATCCATCAGTTCAGGACCCGAAGAGGTTATCGCCTCCCAAAATATTCAACCTGCTTAGGCGGGTGGCGAGGCCATTGTTTGTTCACCAATCCACATTACTTGAGTAGGAGAGTACGCGTATGTCTAGTTTGAGCGCCTTGGTGAAAGAATTACGAGGAAAAACCGGGGCAGGAATTCTTGATTGCCAAAAAGCTTTGCAAGATACGGGGAGTGACGTTGAAAAAGCCATTGACCTGCTACGCCAAAAAGGGCTGGCTTCTGCCCAAAAAAAGGCTGGCAGGGAAACCAAAGAAGGCCTTATCTCTTCATACATTCATGCGGGATCAAAAATCGGCGTCCTACTGGAAGTCAATTGCGAAACTGATTTTGTCGCCAGAAACGAAGAATTTCAGGCCTTCGTAAAAGAACTTGCGCTACAAATTGCCGCCTCGCAACCAGCCTTCGTCAAGCGAGAGGATATTCCCGATGACTTGATTCAACGGGAAAAGAACATCTACTTAGCCCAGGTTAAAGAATCTGGCAAACCGGAAGCGTCGTGGGAAAAGATTGTCAACGGAAAGCTGGAAAAATTTTATCAAGAACAATGCTTGCTCGAACAAGGATTCATTAAGGATCCTAAGGTGACAATCCAAGACCTCGTTTCTCAAAAAATTGCCAAACTAGGTGAAAATATCTCCATCAGGCGATTCATCCGCTATCAGCTTGGCCAAGAATAATGCCCCTAAAATACCGCCGTATTCTCTTAAAGATCAGTGGAGAGATGCTAGCCGGTGATCAAGAATACGGCATCCAACCGGCTGTTTTAGAAAATCTTGCGGGCGAACTAGCCGACGTCATGACGATGGATGTCGAAGTGGCCATCGTCATTGGCGGAGGAAATATTTTTCGTGGACTGGCGGCCAGTGCCTCCGGGATGGAACGAGCCTCGGCAGATTATATGGGCATGCTCGCCACCATGCTCAACGCCTTAGCTCTCCAAAATTCCCTTGAAAAACGTGCCATCCCCACCCGAGTGCTCTCCGCCATTGAAATGCGCCAATTAGCGGAGGGATACATTCGCCGCCGGGCCATTCGCCACCTGGAAAAAAAACGTGTCGTGATTTTTGCAGCAGGAACCGGCAATCCATACTTCACCACCGACACGGCAGCAGCCCTTCGGGCCATGGAAATTGGTGCGGATGTCATCATGAAGGGTACCAAGGTTGACGGTATCTATGATGCCGACCCGGTCACAAATCCGACTGCCAAACGCTTCTCAGAATTACCGTTTTTATCGGTCCTCAATAAAAGCCTCAAAGTCATGGATGCCACCGCCATCACCCTCTGCATGGATAACGATTTGCCAATCATTGTGTTTAATATGACATCACCGGGAAATGTGCGTAAAATATTGGAAGGCGAATCCATTGGGACGATTGTCTCAACCAAGGCGCGACTCAACGAATAAAGGAACTCATGATGAGCGATCCGACGACTCAACGGGTAAACCAACTCATGGAAGGAGCCATTGAACACCTCAAACGAGAATTCACAGCGATCCGAACCGGACGCGCATCGTTAGGCCTTCTCGATCACATCAAAATCGATTATTACGGGACACCGACCCCGCTGAAGCAAGTCGCCAACCTAGGAATTCCTGAAAGCCGATTGATCACAATTCAACCTTGGGATGTGGCCCTCATCAAAGAAATCGAACGCGCCATAATCAGCTCCGACCTTGGCCTGACTCCCTCGAATGATGGAAAACTTATTCGTCTTCCCCTTCCCCCCTTGAGTGAAGAACGCCGGAAAGACCTGGTCAAACTCAGCAAAAAATACGGGGAAGAAACTAAGGTACAGATTAGGGGATTCCGGCGGGATGGAAATGATGAGCTGAAACGGCGGCAAAAAGAGAACGCCATCACAGAAGACGATCTTCGCCTTTTGGAGACGGAAAACCAAAAACTCACGGATAAATTTATTCATACGGTTGATGAACTCATCAAGAAAAAGGAGGAGGAAATCCTCGCCATTTGAGGATTCACCTGTGGTCGCCCCAACTGCCCTCGTCTCTCCTTCATCCCGTATTCCCCTAACTGTTTCCATACACCTCGACCGCCTCAAAACGAATTTCCAACATATCCGCCAATTCGTTCCGCCTGCCACAAAAATTCTTCCCATCGTTAAGGCAGACGCCTATGGCCACGGGGCCGTTCCCGTCGCACAAACTTTGGAACCACTCCAGGTGTTCGGCTTCGGAGTGGCCTCTGTCACGGAAGGGATTCGTCTTCGAAAACATCACATTCACGCGCCCATCATCATCATGGGTCCACTCTTAAAAGACCACATCCCTGATATTATTCACTACCAATTTACGCCGGTCATTTCGCATCAGGATATTTTTCAAGAATTACTGAGCAAACTACCTTCGGATGCACCCGCCTTTCCTATTCATCTGAAAATCGACACCGGATTACATCGATTAGGATTTGAAGCGAGCGAAGCATTGGCCGTGATTGCCTCCCTCACATCAACACCCCGCATTCATCTCCAAGGCTTGCTTACGCATTTCGCTGATGCCGATAATTCTGACCCAAGCCTTACCAATGAACAGCTTTATCAGTTTCAAGCCTGTATCCAGCACATTGAAAAACAAGAAATCCCGGCACCGATTTTTCATATGGCCAATAGCGCTGGAATTCTATTTCACCCCAGCTCCCATTTGGGGATGGTGCGCCCCGGCATCATGCTCTACGGGTATGCGCCAGGCCGGGACCACCAATCTGCTTCCCTAGACCTACAACCCGTGATGCAAGCCAAGACGTATATTGCTCACCTACGGTCACTAAAACCCGGCGAAGTCGTCGGATACAACGCGCTGTTTCGCACAAGACGCCCCTCGCATATCGCCGTACTCCCCGTAGGCTATACACATGGATTCCCTCGACATCTAACGGGGAAAGGTCATGTTCTTATTCAAGGCAGACCCGCCCCTATTATTGGAAAAATCTGCATGGACATGATGATGGTCGATGTCACGGATATTCGACATCCGATCATTGGGGAGGAAGTGGTGCTATTAGGCAGACAGGGTGAACAAGAAATTACAGCAGAGGATTTGGCCGGATGGTTAAATACCATTCCCTATGAAGTCCTCTGTGGAATCGGAGGAAAGGCGAACCGAACCTATTGTTCTGCAGAATAATGTTGGCCTTTTCGGCCAAAATTCATCATGCCGGGAATGTCACACAGGCCTTGGTAAAACAAAAGGAGTGACGTCAGAAATTAGGAGGAGGTTTTAAGTTTTCGTTTTAATTTCTTTTCCACACTCGCAACCTTTCCGGCCAAACGTCCGGAATGCCCTTTACGATAATCCACTTTCATCACACAGGATATACGAGGACAATCCTTCTTCATGCGTTCATAGCATTGCTTAACGACCCCAAAGACCTCATCCCATTCGCCTTCCAACACGGTGCCCATCGGATTCAACCGGTAATCAACACCGCTTTTATCAATAATGTCCACTGACCGCGAGACATATTTGCTCACACTCTCGCCTTTTCCCAGTGGAGACATACTAAATTCCAACAACACCATCAGCCACCTTCCTTTCCAACTTCATCCAACACGGTCTCTTCGGACAATTTCCATGATTTGGGATACTGAAGCGTGGCCGACAGTGTAAACCCGTCCACGGCATCAAGTAACCGTTCACGCCGACGCCGATCGCTCGACTCCGTTTTCTTTAACTCTTCTCGCAAGGCGCCCAACCAGTCTAAAAATTGATCAAATTCTTCATCAAAAGCCGCCTCAAGGTTTTCACGAAGAACACGCGCTAGAGCGGGAGCCGTCCCACTCGTACTAATGGCCATACGCAAGGGCCCGCGCTTCACCAGAGCCGGCATGAGAATGGTGGAATACTCAGCTTGGTCGATCGACCACACCAAAAAGCGTTCGGTCTTCGCCATTTCATACAAGGATTTCGCCAAAGCCAGGTCGTCTTTCAGTACGTTTAAAACCAACACCGCATCCTGAGCATCCCCGCCACGAAAACTCCGTCCACGGTGAATAATTTTTCCGGACGCTGTCAGTTTGCGCAAATCATGATGCAAGGTGGGATGAACGACCGTGACTTTCGCTCCAGCCTCCAACAAACGCGTGATTTTTTCGACAGCCTCTTCATCACCGCCAATCACCACACACTGTCGACCTTCTAAATTTAACGTCACTTGAAACCCAGCATGAGAACTCATAAGAAAACCTCCTTCACAAACCGACTATCATACCCAAGATCTTCCGTAGAAGAAAACAGCCATTTTTTCAATAATAAAGTAAACGCGCACGCAGACCGATCCCTGAAAAAACCACGAGCACTGATTTAGGGGTACGTTTTTGACAAAACCGGTGGGAAACCGCAGAGGAAGGGATACCAGGGGACAATTACCCAGCCACCTGCTGCAAACTTTCTGAACTTTTCACACCCAAGGATTCATAAATTTTGAGGGTGGCCTTGGATTTATTCAACGTATAAAAATGAATCCCTTTAACCTTATTATCAATCAGATCACGAACCTGTTCTGTCGCCCAATGAATACCCACATGTTCAGCAGCGGCATCAGTTTCCGCTCGTTCCATTGCTCGCAACAACTTAGCCGGGAATCTGGCACCCAATGCCAACTCAGACATCCGCTCCATCCCCTTCCGTGAACCAATGGGCATAATACCCGCAATGATGGGAACCTTAATACCCACGACTTCACAGCGTTCGCAAAAATCGTAGAAATCTCGATTGTCAAAAAATAATTGTGTGCAAATATAATCAGCTCCGGCATCCACTTTGCGTTTCAGGTGATCCATTTCCAGCAATCGGTTTGGCGTTCCAGGGTGACCTTCTGGAAATCCAGCCACTCCCACACCCATAGAGGGGAATTCTCGTTTAATAAACGCAACTAAATCAGAGGCAAACGGAAACCCGTCTTTAGGGATCTCGACCTTCGTCGTTCCCTGAGGGGGATCCCCACGTAAGGCCATAATATTATGGATCCCATTTTCCTGATATTTGGCAAGGATATGCTGAATTTCGTCACGCACCGAGCCCACACAGGTTAAATGAGAAACTATGGTCAGATCAGTTTCCCGTTGAAGTTTCACGACCAGATCATGCGTCCGTTCCCGAGTCGTCCCCCCCGCTCCATACGTCACACTGACATACGCAGGTTTCAGAGGCATAAGGGCCGAAATGGCCGTAAACAGGTCCTCAGAAGCTCGTTCCGTTTTGGGAGGAAAAAATTCAAAACTAATGGCAGGGTTATGATGCCGTAACACTTCTGAAATGTGCATATCCATACCTTAGTGGCCTCCTCCGGATTTGTCTAGTTGTGATGTCGGCCAAATATCATGAAAAATCAAGGCCGACGGCCACACACACCAACGCATCAAGAGAGCCCCACACAACCCGAGGACAACAAAAACGGAGATGACCTGCCCCCCGGTCAGATCGGAAATGGCCAGAGGGATTCCATGAGACAACAGCGTGGCGCGAAACGCTTCATAGCGAACAATGCCCATCAACACCAGAGTCATGGCTACATTCCCTAAACCAGCCCAGACTAAACCCTTTACATGAGGAGCCATGAACGACGCGTTCAAAAAAACCAAGGCGAAAAGAGCCGTCGTCAGACTGACAAAAAAGAGAACAGAGGTCAAGCTCGTTCCCTCAATCAGCACCATCTGCGGCGTGCTCGGAAGAAGAAGAAACAGCCAGGGTCCAATAAGCATTTGAGTGACCAAACCAGATAAGATCCACCCAGCCCCAAATCGGATAAGAGTAGAGACCGGGCTCAGTGCCCTTGAGGAATGGACCTCACCTGTACCACGTGACACCAACGTCCCCTGCATACCCATGACCGCAACAACCAACCCTCCAGTCGCCAACGCAGAAAAGAGCAAATGAAACCCTTTCGGAATGAGACGAGACCACTCCCATTCCGAAGACCCATTCAAAAACCATCCACCTGCAACCGCACCTTCATTGGCCATGACGTCCCATCTAGCAATCCAAAATAACGCAACCCCTAAGAGGAGAATCATGGCTCCGGCCATAACCAAAGCACTGGGGTGTTCATGTTGCCGAACCTGGTGTTGAAGACGCCAAAGAAGAATGATACTCAGCAGATACCCCAATATTTCTTCAAAGCTCCATGGACCATCGGCCACCTGCGCTTCGGGCAAATGGAAACCTAACAACATGGGAACCACGATCCCGACAACCGCCAAAATGCACGCAAGGGCCACCGTCACCCGGTAGGTAACAAGGCAGAGAAACTGAACAAGCCCACTATCCGACGATTGACTGACAAGCCGCTGAAAGACAACCGTTCCCAAACACACAAGAGACAAGGCCAATGGCAGAAGTATCCGCCAAACATCCAACACGGCAAACAACAAGAATCCATCAAGCATACACAACCTTCCAAAGGGGCAAAAACAAACGGTTACGACACCGACTCAACTGGAAACACCTGAAACCAACCATGCCGGAGCAAGAGTTCGACGGGAGTACCAAATAAATCCGAAGCACTGTGTGCATTCAAAACGTCATGTTTCGGTCCATCGGCTTGAATGCGCCCGTCATTCAATAAAACCACCCGATCAATTTCAGGCGGAATCTCATGAAGGTGATGCGTCACCAATATCACCGTCCCCCCTTCATGCATAAACTCCCGAAGAATGGCTAAATAGTGAAAACAGGCTGAGACATCCAGCCCTGTGGTGGGTTCATCGAGGATTAAGATACGCGGATCGTGAACGAGGGCCCGGGCCAAGAGCATTCTCCGTTGCTCACCAGTGGAGAGATGTGAAAAGGGTTGATCCTGCAGAGAGGCCACCCCTAATCGCTCCATGACCTCATAACTTCTCGCTCGCTGATAGTGACTGATCGCATGATGATCATACAAGGCATTACTCGAGAAAAAGCCGGAAAGCACCACATCCAAACCGGGGGTATCCCCCAAGTAGTCATGGTGGAGATCCGCCGACACCATGCCAAGCTGCCGCCGAAGATCCCAGACATTCCAAGTCCTTTGCCCCAATAATTGGATGGAGGTCTGGGCTGTGGCAATGGGATACAATTCCCGCGTCAAAAGCTTCATTAAGGTCGACTTCCCTGATCCATTCGGCCCAAGAATCACCGTGGAACAACCAATAGGAATGCGAAGAGAAAGATTCTTGAGGACACAATGGGTGTCCCGGTACACCGTCGCATGCCGGATATCAACCAACACCCCCTCCACACGTTCTTCCTGAAGATCCTGCATCATACCTGCTCACACGTAAGAGTTATTCCACGGTTCATCCTCAACCTAGACCCTTTATACCTCGAAAGGACCTACACCCTCAAAGAGAGGTGAAGAATACCAGGAAAGTTTTCCTTCTGATTGACAGTGGAACCCGATATGTAAGGAAAATCCCGCCTACATAGAGACCACCCAAACAGAGGCACCCAAAACCCCTAGTTTTAACTGGCGCTACCTAGACGAATGCTTCAGGTAGAGGTAAAATCTGTTCCCATGAATCTGAACAATCTAGACTCAAGAACCACCTATATAGCAGATCCAGCCTGTCGTCCGTCACAATTTCCCTACCACACTTGATACCTATTATTTCCCGAGTGCACACCCGTCGCACCCTCGGAAACTACCATCCTCAGAAATCTGATTCAGCCAAACCTATGAAGATAGATCGGTCTGCTTCTTGCCTGTCCATGCAGTCCAACTGCATTCACTTACAACACTCGAAGGCCGCGCCCTTCCTTACGCAAAGGATTAAGCTTCATCCATGACTATAACACGTAAAACAAGAACACCATTTCATCAACGCATTGTCATTGGCGTCGAAATTGAAACGTACAGTATTAATGTCAGCGATCACAAAATTGGGCGTCGCTTATCCAGGCCTCGGCCCGGGCTCTCAGAATCCGGCGAACGGTTTTCGCGAGATGCCTCGATAGGTAGCGAATATAATAGTCGCCCTTTTTCCACAGTAAGAGAATCTCTCTTCCTTCTGAAAGCCGGACTCAGAAAATATTTACGTGGCCTCTACCGCAGCCGAGAAGAAGATACAGATTATCGGGTGCCCTTATTCGTAGGTGGATGGACCAATCGGTTTGCCGGCACACATATGCATATCTCTGTTGCGAATCGTAAGCTGTCAAAAAAAGAAGCCACCGCCCTCAGTTGGCATATTCACGACCAACTCCCGTTTTTCATTGCCATTGGCGCTAACTCTCCTATTTGGGATAAACAAGTAACGGGCAAAGCCTCCAATCGGTTCTTACGTGGCAGCGCCACGTATTTCACTCCAGTGCGTCGCGGGGAATTGACTTCGGTGGATACGAGAGAATTGGTCTATAGTCCCGGACGAAAAACGAAACCCGGCACGCTGGAAATACGGGTTTTTGATTCCAACCTTCCCGAATATGTTGTCGCCAACCTTTGTCTCGTGAAAGCCGTCTGCCTACGCTGGCTTAGGGGAGAAGCCGCCGCCAACCGTATGAGCCATGCCGACTACCTCCTCGCCCGGCAAGAGGCAGCCGCCAAAGGGATGAAAGCCAAATTGCTCTGGAAACGAGAGTGGATCCCGGTTAAGGATTATATGGATCGTTTTCTCTGGGAACACCGTGAAGAATTTGATGAAATGGACATCCCGGAAGAAATTTATGAGGTCCTTCGACTGTTGAAACGAGGGTATAACGGAGCACGGCTCATTCACGACGCCGTGGCGATAGCCAAAAAGGAACACCCCCAAACCTGGCAACGTCGATTTGCCAAACGCTACCGCTCAGGATTAGGCCACCTCTTGAGCGGTAACACCCTCCAGGATTTCTCTAAAGAATTACTGACGCCGTTTCCCAGTACCGACCGCGTCTGGTTAGGACGAAAACGAGGATCGATCGATGAGTAAACGCCAGCCAGCCCCCCTTATCGGCATCACGTGCGAGGCGGTATCAAAACGAAAAGATTTTGCCCATTACGATCTCCTCTGCGACCATCGTTATGCCAACGCCATTATTGAGGCGGGCGGACATCCGGTCCTGTTGCCCATTGCTCACGAACAATCCCAACTCGTTCGCTATCTGGAAGGGATCGATGGACTGGTCATTGTCGGCGGAGATGACTTGGACCCTCGCTGGTACGGAGAACGGGCAAAAAAACGAACCAAAGTTGCTTTTCCCAAACGCTCTGAATTCGAAGCATGGCTCTATCGGGCCGGAAAAACTCGTCGGCTTCCCATCTTCGGCATTTGTTATGGCATGCAACTCATCAATGTCTTAGAAGGTGGAACCCTGTACCAACACATCCACCCCAATAAACACAAGCCACATGTCGACCATGAGGGCAAGAAAACAGGGTATCATCCAGTAAAAATTCTTCCTGACACACGGCTAGGGGCATTGCTCGGAGAAGGCCGAAAGATGGTGGCGACCGAACACCACCAGGGGATTCGCTCACTGGCCCCACATTTTATTCCTTCGGCTATCGCCGGCGATGGGATGGTGGAAGCCATCGAGCATCCATCAAAGCCACATATTTTTACCGTGCAATGGCACCCGGAGCGACAGCCACGAAGTCAGGTGAGCCGTCGTCTCTTTAAAGCGTTTGTCCGGGCCTGCAGCGATTACCAGAACAAAAATAACCACCATGCCTGACAAGGGGAACGGGAACATTCATTGACCAACCCAGGCACAACCTTTGCTTCGGTTTAATCCCGTGCCTTTATACACCTGAGAAGAGGAAAATTTCATGGATACCGGGTGCCCATCATTTATTCCAGAACCAGACAATCACGACAAAGGCCGACCGAAACCACGCAAGGAACACCCGGAAAACGACGAACGCGACCAACCAGATACTCAGGATGTCCCTAGTTCAAACCAACACCCCATGAAGCCACTTAGTTTTATGGGAAAACAGTTTCACTCCCTCCCATGATCTGGAGACAAATTGTCCGGAGGCAGGACAAATTGTTCCATCATCCCTTTCTCTTGGGACTCGATAACTGACGTCAGCATCGTCTTACCTTTTTATCGACGACAGGCGAATTGATTCAGATACCAAGTAGCCCGCTGCCTCCTTCTTCAAAACCCCGTTTCCGCCGATCATCATCCCACAGAAAAAATCAAGTAGTTTCGCCATCATTCAACTAGTTGACAGGCTTTCCTCAAATTCTTAAATTTTTGTCCTTTGACACTGGAAAGAAATCCAGTATGATCTGAAAAACTTCTCAAAATTCGACAAATGTCCTTGTTTTTAGCGACCTCCACCAATTTTGCTCATGAATGATGTAATCAATATCTCCAATGACATGATTCTGCGATCCGGAATCATGACGGGCGCCTTAATCCTCGTGGTCCTCATTATCCGTATGGGGATCCATCACAGCCTGTTTAGGACGTCAGATCTCCCGGTCGAAACCCAACGCCGCTGGTCCGTCAGTATTCGCAATGCATTATTACTTATTTTTATCCTCGGCATGATTTCCATTTGGGCGCCGAGACTGCAAACCTTTGCCGTTTCGATCTTTGCGGTGGCCGTCGCCCTAGTCTTGGCCACCAAGGAACTCATTGCCTGTCTCAGCGGTTCAGGCCTTCGCATGTTAACCAAAGCCTATTCTCTCGGAGACCGGATTCAAATCGGCGGGGTTCGAGGAAACGTGGTAGATCACAACGCCCTCACCACCACCTTACTGGAGATCGGACCAGGCCAGACGTCTCATCAATATACCGGTCGGGCCATGGTTATCCCCAATAGCTTTCTTTTTTCCCATCCCCTGACCAATGAAACCTATACCAAAAAATTCCGGCTGCACATCATCACCGTCCCGTTAAGCACCGATGACGATTGGAAAACGGCCGAACAGCTGTTACTGAAGGCCGGGCAAGAAGAAGCCGCTCCGTATATTGAAGAAGCCAGATCCTATTTAAAACAATTAGAAGGCAAGCAGTGGTTAGATGCCCCATCAGTTGAACCCCGTGTCACGGTGCAGATGCCCGAACCGGGGCACATCCATCTCTTATTGCGCGTCCCTTGCCCGACACAATATCCTTCAAGGCTTGAACAAGCCATCCTGAAAAGATTTTTGGACGAGTTTCAATTCACTCCCCGCTATTCCATACCAACAACTCCTCAGGCTTTTACCACAGATCTTACTGTTTCTAACTCGACCTAGCCCTCATAATGGTAAAAAGCTAAAACTACCTCCCCATCCTAAAAACAGACAAGAATTCCAGCTTAGGATATAATTCCGCACATTTGTCTCTAGGGCTTCACTCTAGAAACTCCGATTCGGAGGGGGGAATATGCAAAATCTTCCATCAAAAATTCTGGTCTGTTACTTGGGAATTTTGTTTCTCGGCTGGCTTACGTCTCTGAATATGGTCTTTGCGGACAACCAAGAGAAACAAATTATTGGGTGGGTTGAAACTGTTCAAATTTTGCCTGAAAATTTTCAAATTTCAGCCAAAATTGACACGGGGGCCGACAACTCATCGCTTAACATCACTGATCCTGTAGAATTTTTCAAGGGTAATGATCCATGGATTCGTTTTACAGTTCCTTTGGGAAAAAATAAACACCTCACGATTGAGAAGCCTATTGAACGCTCTACCCATATAAAACGAAAAGGTGCACCAAGCCTAAAACGACCAGTTGTTCTTATTGATCTTTGCGTGGGATCAATGTATAAAAAAAATGCCCCCGTCAATTTAGCTGACCGTAGTGGATTCAAATATCCTATGCTCATAGGAAGAAGCTTTCTCAAAGGATTAGCCATCGTTGACTCTGAGCTTACCGACACAAAGCCACCATCGTGTTTGAATAATTCCTCGGAATGAAAAAACGTCACCTGTACATTCTGGCCTTCAGTTTATCTCTATTGGGTTTAGGGTTGTTTGCATATAAAGCCTTTGTTCTTAAATTTCCTCTTGTCGAGGATACCTCTGTATTAATTTGGAACCTAGAGGTACATGCCAGCTTTTACGCCAAGGACAAACCTATAAAAGTAGGAATATATATCCCTAGAAATACACCAGAATATGCTATTTTAGACGAAAATTTCATTTCTCAGGGGTACGGCCTTGTCACAACAACTCCAGACGAGGGAAACAGACGAGCGATCTGGTCAATACGAAAAGCGAGTGGGAAACAGTCGCTGTACTATCGTGCTGTTATTCGGCGTATGCCAACAGATCATGTTCCTGGCAAACCCATTACGCCTTCGCTCACCAAACCCGCCTTTGAAAGCCCTTTACTGGAAGCCGCACAGGCTTTAGCCGATGATCTCATCACAAAATCTGCCGATACCGAAACGTTTGTCCAGGCACTAATTAAACGAATCCACGACCCCAACCCGAGTGAAACAGTTTCAGTTTTAATTGGCAATGATCCAACTCTTGAAACTAAGCTCAACACAGCGGTCGAAGTACTCAAGGCTTCGAGACTACCAGCACGTATTATTCATGGCATTCGAATACCCACCGAACCGCGATCCGTCCAATGGGAAACATGGTTCCAGGTGTATTATAAAAATACCTGGCAATCATTCGATCCGCTCACGGGGACCCCAGAAATCTCAAGCGACTATGTGGAATGGTGGCACGGCACCGCTCCTTTTTATGAAACCAGCGGTACAAGTAGGTTTGAATATACTGTCTCCATAGCGCCGAATCAGGAGGAGGCCATTCAAGCGGCTCTACTTTCCACCAAGCTCGCCATTCCTAAACTCTTGGAGTTTTCCTTATTTAATCTGCCGCTCCAAACTCAAGCGGTGTATCGAATTTTGCTCATGGTTCCCCTCGGTGCTCTCTTACTGCTCATTCTACGCAATATTATCGGTATTAAAACGTTTGGGACATTTATGCCAATTCTTATAGCTTTGGCATTTCGGGAAACCCAACTTCTTTGGGGCATTTTGTTATTCAGTCTGGTAGTCGCCCTTGGCTTAGGGGTACGGTTCTACCTTGAGCAATTAAAACTGCTGCTAGTGCCCCGCCTAGCCTCCTTGCTCATTGTGGTTGTACTCTTAATGGCATTTCTCAGTATTCTGAGCTACCAGCTTGGATTCGACCGTGGTCTTTCGGTGGCCTTATTCCCTATGGTAATCATTACTATGACCATAGAGCGCATGTGCATCGTCTGGGAAGAACGAGGGGCGAGTGAATCCATCCAACAAGGTATCGGAAGCCTTCTGGTAGCTGTGCTAACCTACCTCGCCATGTCTATTCCCTATGTCGAACACATTCTCTTTGTATTTCCCGAACTCCTGCTAGTTCTCTTAGCAGGCACCTTACTAATGGGCCGCTATTCAGGATTTCGTCTTTTGGAATTACGCCGGTTTAAAGCATTGGTACCATCGTAATTCAAAAGGCCACCCTCATGCTTGCAATCGCTAAAAAACTTGCCAAAGCCGGAGTCCTCAGTCTGAACAGTCGCAATGCACAATATACGCTATGGCATAATTCCCGTCATTTATTCCCCCTAGTCGACGATAAATTAACCACAAAATTGTTGGCGGAGAAGGCCGGCATGGCTGTCCCCCCTCTTTATGGGGTGGTTGAAATCGAGCATCAAATTCGAGAATTAGGTTCTCTTTTGAAACCACATGAGGATTTCGTCATTAAACCTTCACAAGGGAGCGGAGGTGACGGAATTGTCGTCATAACCGGTCGCCGCGGAGAACGATACCGCAAAGCGAATGGTCAATTTATGACACAAGAGGATCTAGACCATCATGTCTCCAATTCTTTGAGTGGATTGTATAGTCTGGGGGGGCACCCAGATAAAGTACTTATTGAATACCGCGTACAATTTGATCCTGTATTTGAAACTATCAGCTTTCAAGGGGTTCCCGACGTTCGAATCATTGTTTTTCTTGGGGTTCCTGCGATGGCGATGATACGGCTCCCCACCAAAATGTCAGATGGCAAAGCGAACTTACACCAGGGGGCTATCGGTGTAGGAATAAATCTTCGGACGGGGAAAACTTTAAGCGGCGTCTGGAAAAATGAAATCATAACCGAACATCCAGACACTGAAGAATCTATTACCAACATACAGATTCCTTGCTGGGATACCCTTTTAGACCTTTCTGCTCGGTCATATGAGTTAACTGGGTTAGGCTACCAGGGAGTGGATTTGGTTTTGGATAAAGACAAAGGGCCACTGATTCTCGAATTAAATGCCAGGCCGGGGCTGAATATTCAAATAGCCAATGGTGCCGGCCTGCTCCCGCGCCTACACTTAATTGAACAACATGCAGCAAATCTTACGTCCACGAAAGACCGTATTGCCTTTGCAAAGGAACACTTTGTACCAAGCATTTAGAACCCAGGAAAAAAGTTTTTTTTCGCCCTTACTGGTATAGATACCCAGCACCAATCACCTCACGACCCTTCTTCATTAATTTTCCAGCGTGGAGGATGACAGGTCTCATGTATTTTCTTCTCACTTCATCAGAAAAGCGGTTGATTTTGGTAATAGGAAATAGAAATTCCGCAATAACTTAAAGCATTCAAATAAATTTGTGAAATTACACCTCAGGCTTACATGCCAGAAAAAGGACTCCTTGATTTATGCCTAGCGATGTACTCGACAATGATCCTCTCTGGTATAAAGATGCCATTATTTACGAACTCCATGTACGGGCATTCTGCGATAGTAATGCCGACGGCATTGGAGACTTCAAAGGCCTGACTCAAAAACTCGACTATTTGCAAGATTTAGGCATCACCGCTATCTGGTTACTTCCGTTTTGCTCATCCCCCCTGCGGGATGATGGGTACGACATTTCGGATTACACCAACATTCACCCCAACTATGGCACACGGCGGGATTTTCAAGCCTTCGTACGCGAAGCCCATCGTCGGGGATTGCGGGTCATCACGGAACTCGTCGTGAATCATACCTCCGATCAACACCCCTGGTTTCAACGAGCCCGGAAAGCTTCAGCAGGGAGCAAGTGGCGGGATTGGTATGTCTGGAGCGACAGCCCAGAGAAATATGCCGACACACGCATCATTTTCAAAGATACCGAAACGTCCAACTGGTCGTGGGACCCGGTCGCCAAAGCCTACTATTGGCACCGGTTCTTCTCTCATCAGCCTGATCTTAATTTCGAGAACCCAGAGGTCCAAAAGGCCCTGTTTAACGTCCTGGATTTTTGGTTGGAAATCGGCGTCGACGGACTCCGTCTGGATGCTGTGCCCTATCTCTACGAACGGGAAGGAACGAATTGCGAGAATCTTCCTGAGACACACGCCTTCTTAAAAACACTCCGTACCCATGTGGATGCCCATTTCGACAACCGGATGTTTCTGGCAGAAGCCAACCAATGGCCGGAAGATGCGGCCTCCTACTTTGGTCAGGGCGATGAATGCCACATGAACTTTCATTTCCCGCTCATGCCCAGGATGTTTATGGCCATGCAGATGGAAGATCGGTTTCCCATCATCGATATCCTTGCCCAAACACCGGACATTCCCGACAGCTGCCAATGGGGCCTCTTTCTTCGGAATCATGACGAACTCACGTTGGAGATGGTCACCGATGAAGAACGCGATTACATGTACCGCGTCTTCGCCCATGACCGCCAGGCTCGTATTAACTTGGGAATTCGACGTCGCCTTGCACCGCTTCTCGGCAATGACCGAAAAAAAATCGAACTCATCTACAGCCTGCTCTTTTCCATGCCTGGGACTCCAGTGATTTATTACGGAGAAGAAATCGGGATGGGAGATAATTTTTATTTGGGCGACCGCAATGGTGTGCGCACCCCCATGCAATGGAGCGCGGATCGGAATGCCGGTTTTTCCTATGGCAATCCCCAAAAGCTCTATCTCCCTATTGTCATTGATCCGGAATTTCATTATGAAGCGGTTAATGTCGACCTCCAGCAAAACAATGCCCAGTCCCTACTCTGGTGGATGAAACGTATTGTGTCGCTCCGTAAACATTACAAAGTATTCGGCCGCGGAACGATTGAGTTTCTCCACCCGGACAACCGAAAAGTTCTCGTCTTTCTTCGCCGCTATCAACACGAAACCATTCTGGTGGCCGCGAATCTTTCACGCCATGCCCAATGGGTCGAACTGGATTTATCGGAATTTAAAGGGACCAAGCCCTTAACCTTATTTGGGCGCAGCCAATTCCCACCTATTGGCGATCTTCCCTATCTGCTTACCTTGGGCGGACACACCTTCTATTGGTTCGCCTTAGAAGGGGCTCCCCCTCAGGCCGGACACCCCAAGAGCCATGCGGAGCAAGACCTTCCAACTATTACGATTGCCAAGGATTGGGACCATCTCATTCATAAACGAGAAAAAGTTAAATTAGAAAACATTCTACCCTGCTACATCCAAGATCGACGATGGTTCGGGGGCAAGGCCAGGATCATTCAATCCGTCGAAGTCACCGAGGTCATTCCGATTCCCCAAGAAGATCCTCAAGCCGTTCTAGCCCTCATTCATGTGGAATACACCGAAGGCGAGTCTGACACCTATCTGTTGCCCTTACGATACCTACCGGCCGAACTCTCCACCAATCTGTGGGATTCACCGGCCGCCATTGCCCGTATCCGAATCAAACACAAAGAGGCCGAGCAGGAAGGCCTGTTGATCGACGCGATATGGGACAAGGAATTTCAGCAGACGCTGTTAACAGGCTTAGCTCGCAACCGGCGCGTAAACGGCCCAAAAGGAGACCTGGTCATGCAAAGCCTCAAAACCTTTCGGCGGCGTCTCCAAACCGAAGCGGCGCAATTGGAACCCTCGCTCATGCGGGGGGAACAGAGTAATACCTCTGTCTTATTTGGCGACCAATTCCTACTCAAGCTCTACCGGCGTGTAGAAGTTGGGGTCAATCCTGATTTAGAAATTGGACGTTTGTTAAGTCACAAACAATTTCCTTCGACAGCCCCGCTAGCCGGATCTCTTGAATATCAACGGGACAACGGGGAAATTCTGACCTTTGGAATTCTTCAGCAATTTGTGCAAAACGAGGGCGATGCCTGGCAATATACGCTGGATGAACTGAGCCGGTATTGTGAAGAAGCCCTCACACACCCGCATGCCATCGGCTCATCCTCCATTCCCCACAAATCACTCCTTTCTCTTGTGGGGGAAGACATACCGGAGGAGGTCCATGAACGTATCGGTCCATATCTCGAAGAAGCCCGCCTTTTAGGCTTACGAACAGCGGAACTCCATGCAACACTGGCCTCGGTGGAGCCAGAGGAGACAGAATTTTCTCCAGAACCTTTTACCGATTTTTACCGACGCGGGCTCTACCAAAGCATGCTAGGGACGGCCAACCTTACCATCCCTCTGATTCGTACCAGGATCAAAAGCTTTCCCGAACCGGTTCGCCTACTCGCCAAGCAGGTGTTAGATGGAGAAAGCCTTATCCGAAAACGTTTGTTGGGCATTCGTGACCACAAACTCAAAGGCTCCCGTATTCGCTGCCATGGGGACTATCATCTGGGACAAGTTCTCTACACTGGCAAAGATTTCATCATCATTGACTTTGAGGGGGAGCCTGCCAGACCGCTCAGTGTGCGAAAACTAAAGGATTCCCCTTTGCGGGATGTGGCCGGCATGCTGCGATCCTTTCATTATGCCGCACAAGCCTCATCCATCGGGCTAGTGCCGGGGGTGCGTCCGGAAGATGCCGCCCTTCTGGCCCCATGGTCTCGTTTTTGGCAGACTTGGGTCAGCGTCAGTTTTCTAAAGGCCTATCTTGCGGTTCCAGAAATCGCGATGATTTTGCCGCCATCCATCGAAGACATTCAATTGTTGCTCGATGGCTATATTCTGCAAAAAGCTCTCTATGAAGTCGGCTATGAACTCAATAATCGTCCCGACTGGATTCAAATCCCCCTAGAGGGCATTCTTCAGATCGTGGAATCCACTAAATAATCCAAACGAGAAAACTGCATTGAACCTATCCATGTCCAGGGATAGAATCTTGCCTAAAGCAGTCCTCACACACTATGGAGTCCTACATGTCCCAACTCCCTCATACGTTACAGACCATCATCATTGAACATGTCGACCCGGAACTCGATGGCGGGCGCTATCCGGTCAAACGCATTGTCGGAGAACGCCTGGAGGTCACCGCCGACATTTTCAAGGAAGGCCATGACATCATCACTGGAATCCTACGTTACAAAACGCTTACCGAGAAACAATGGCATGAAACACCCATGCACCATGTCGACAATGATCGTTGGGCCGGTTCGTTCCTCCTGTCTGAAAATACCCGATATCTCTATTCAGTGGGGGCGTACATTAAAAGTTTTGAAACCTGGCGGGCCGAACTCACCAAAAAACATGGCGTCGTACCGGACTTATCCAGTGAATTATTAGAGGGTGAAGCCCAAGTGAAGGATGCCATGAGTCACGCAAAAGGAGAAGATAAAACGCCGTTCAAAGATTGGCTGGATCAATGGGAAGCCGCCCCCGGTCAAGAGGAGAAGATTGCTCTTGCCTTACATGAGGAACTCGCCACCCTGATAGCCAAACATGAACAACGGGCCGCTTGGTCTATTTATCCACATGAATTAGCGGTAGTTGTTGATCGAGCGCGTGCCCGTTTTGGAGCATGGTATGAAATCTTCCCCCGCTCTGAAGGAAACATCGAAGGGCAAGGCGGGACCTTTAAGGATTGTGAAAAGCGGCTCCCGGCCATTCGGGACATGGGTTTTGACGTGCTGTACCTCACCCCCATTCATCCTATCGGTGAAACGAATCGAAAAGGCCGAAACAATAGTCTAAAGGCCCAACCAGGCGAACCGGGAAGCCCATGGGCCATTGGCAGCCGCCATGGCGGACATGATGCTGTGGAACCGACACTGGGAACGATTGAAGATTTTGACCGCTTAAATGAAGCTGTCCATCAGCATGGGATGGAAATTGCGTTAGATTTTGCCATCAATGCCACACCGGATCATCCGTACGTGAAAGAACACCCCGAGTGGTTCAAACAACGCCCGGACGGGACCATCAAATATGCAGAAAATCCTCCTAAAAAATACGAGGACATTTACGGTTTTGATTTCTATTCCGATGCCTGGCCGGCGATTTGGAAAGAAATGAAACGGGTGTTCCTCTTTTGGATTCAACATGGGGTCAAAATTTTTCGCGTCGATAACCCCCATACTAAACCGGTAGGTTTCTGGGAATGGGTGATTGGAGAAATCCAGCACGAGCACCCCGATGTCATTTTCCTGGCCGAAGCCTTCACCAAACCGAAAATGATGCGGGTCTTAGCCAAAGCTGGATTCACCCAATCCTATACCTACTTCACCTGGCGCAACTCTAAGGCGGAGATGACCGAGTATCTGACCGAACTGACACAAAGTGAAATGAAGGAGTATTTTCGGCCCAACTTTTTCCCGAACACTCCCGACATTCTCCCGCCGATCCTCCAACAGGCCGGACGACCAGCATTTAAATTTCGCTTCTTTTTAGCCGCCACACTGTCAACCACCTATGGCATCTATAACAGCTATGAACTGTGTGAAAACAGAGCTATTCCCGGCACAGAAGAATATCTCGATTCAGAAAAATACGAGATTCGGCACTGGGACTGGAACCGTCCGGGAAATATTCGTGACTACATTACCCGTATCAATCACATCAGGCGAGACCATCCCGCCTTACAAGCCTTCACCAATTTGAAATTTTACCAATCGGATAATGAACACGTGCTGTTCTATGGCAAAATGACCCAGGACAAAACAGACATTCTCCTATTCGCCGTCAACATGGACCCTTATCACACTCAGGAGGCTCGCCTCACGCTCCCACTCGATGAATTTGGCATCTCGGACACAGCAACCTACCAAATGCACGAACTCATTCAGGACTACCGTCACGACGTCGTGGGAAGAGAATATATTGTTCGCCTTGATCCCAACCAGGAACCTGCCGCAATATTTTCCCTTCGATCATGAGTACGTGGAAACTCCGATCGAGATAGCCATCTGTGGGGAAATGCTGCATCATTATATAACCAGCCAAGCCCCCTTGAGTGAGTCCCCCATATTCTAATCAGGAGCGCAGCCATGGATTTTACAGAGGTAGGTAGCACTGTGAACCATTTTTTCACCTATCCCATTTTCACCATTAATCAAACTCCGATTACTCTCTCATCTTTAACGTTCTTCGTGTTTATCATGGGACTGTTTTGGATCATGAACACGATCCTTCGACGGTTTCTTCGGAATCAACTCCTAAAGCGCTCTAAGTTTCCGGTGGCGACTCAATACACCGTCACCCGGATTATTCAATATGTTCTCCTTTTTGTGGGAACAATTATCGCGTTCCAGGTCATCGGAGTTGATCTCAGTGGATTGGCGGTCATTTTTGGATTCCTCTCCGTGGGGATTGGATTCGGCCTTCAAAACCTCACATCAAATTTCATCGCGGGACTGATGTTGTTATTCGAACAACATATCAAGGTAGGAGATCGCATAACGGTCGGAGACACCGAAGGCGATGTGACAGAAATCAATATTCGATCCACAACAATTCGTTCGCTCAATAATATCGCGATTGTCGTTCCCAATTCTGAATTCATTTCTTCCACTGTCACCAATTGGTCTCATGGCGATCCAAAAACACGACTGGAAATTGAGGTAGGCGTTTCGTATAACTCTGACCTGGATACGGTCATGCGTTCGCTCTTGGAAGCCGCGAAAGAACACCCGCTGACCTTAGCACATCCAGAACCAAAAGCCTGGCTCATGAGTTTTGGGGACTCCGCATGGAACATGCGCTTACTCGCCTGGGTAGGAGATCCGCAAGGCCGCAGGCAGATCCAATCTGACATCAACTGCGCCATCGTCAAAAAATTCAGACAGAATAATGTAGAAATTCCCTTTCCCCAACGAGACCTTCATGTCCGAAGCCCCCTACCCCTTCCTCTTTCTTCCATCAGCACTTAGTATTCCGTTTTAATGTGAAAACCAAATTGAGTCAGGACCTTACTTCAATTGAACGGAATGAGTTCTTGGTCAGACTGCAAAGGAATTATCTCAAAATTAATAATGAAATACTGGAGTTGAAATTGGAGAGAAAGAAGAAGATCACTTTCAATGACTGAGAAATACATAGATCATGAGGACACCCCATAGGTATGCCATTTCCCTTTCCTTACACTTCAAAATACTCATCATCTAACTCTTTTTGTGCGACCCCGCTAACCATGGCCGCTCTGGCAACAGCGAAGGTGACAGCTCGATGAACCACCGCATCCAAAGGGCTAGGAACAATCTCCCCACGTGGCGTGGCATCGACAATGGCTTCGGCTGCTGCAAAAAGCATAAGATCGGTAATCTTCGTCGCCCGGCTCTCCAAAGCTCCTTTAAAAATTCCTGGATAGGCCAGTAAATTATTGACATAGCGCCCGTCAGCATAGAAAGCTGCTCCCGCCGTCAAAGCCTGCTCCTCCGTAATTTCTGGGACCGGATTGGTCAAAGCCAAAATAACTTGTTTCGGTTTCACCATGGATGGATCGATTAAACCTTCAACCCCAGTGGTGGAAATAACCACATCACATCGGGCCATGACGTCTTCCAAGGTGGCACGGTTTTGACGAAACACGTCCAGTCGATTCACAGCAGCAGGATTGTTGTCACAACACCAAACCGGACGTTTCGTGTAGGCCATAATCAAATTGGCAATAGCGCTCCCGGCAGCACCAAGCCCTACCTGACCAATCTGTACCTTCTCTAAATCAGCATTAACCATCCGACAAGCATTAATGACGGCCGCTAAACACACCACGGCTGTCCCGTCTTGATCATCATGCATGACGGGAATAGTCAAGCGGTTGACCAATGCTTCTTCAATCTCGAAACATTCCGGTGCCGAAATATCTTCCAGATGGATCGCACCAAATCCAGTCGATATCCGTATGGCCGTATCGATAAATTCCTGTGGGTCGGTGGTGTTAATGGGGATGGGCACCATATTATACCCGGTGAATTTATGGAATAGGGCCGCCTTGCCCTCCATCACCGGCATGGCCGCGACAGGACCAATATTCCCCAGGCCTAATGTGCGAGTGCCATTAGTCAGAAGGGCCACCGTCTGGTGAATCCAGGTATAATTGTAGGCCTCATTGGGGTCCTTCTCAATCAGCCGGCACACCTCCGCCACCCCGGGAGTATAGACCGCCCGCATATCGCTGATACTCTCAATCCGGGTATTCAGCCCCATCTTGATTTTTCCACCCTGATGCCGCTCGAGGACTTCATCGATGACTTGCTCAATTTTCGTCAACTTTAATGTCCGAATCGCTTTGAGAATTCGGGCAAAATGTTCGCGATTTTCAGCAATAACGGTCACATCCCGCCAAATGTAAAATTTCCCGAGCTTCCGTGTTTTGACATCACCGATACTTCCACCTTCGTTCGCGATCGTGGTCAAAAATTGCGCAAGCACCCCCACCTGATTTTCACTTTTGTAACGGATCATTCGAATGAATTCCGCTTTCACAACACGAGCGACACTAGGTTTTTTTTCAAGCATTGATTCTCCTCTTTGGTGCTCTTAAGCGATGATCTACAGTATTGTCTAAGAATAAGAATAGGTCAAATAGACAGGTGTCCCCGCCAAAAACGAGACAACTTCGGTGAGGTCGTGCAAACCGGATCCCTCTCGCAAAACCTGGCCTGAACAATCTAAGGAGAAAAACTAGATGATTTCGAAACGGAAAGACACCGCCAACAATCACCGAGAAAAGGATTCCTAGCAACTTTTCACCGTTAGACCGGCTTGACCTTTTCTCGAGAAACCGTCAACTCTCGTTCCTTGAGCAACGGAATCAGTATTCTCAATGACTTTAAATGTCGCTCAAGTACGCGATGGAGCACACTGAGAAGCGTGAGAACATGTTCCAAGTCCCGTGGGCCGATTTTCCCGGTTGTTCCGCTTCGCAAAAGGCGCTCCTTGAGGTTTTGATAGTCCTGCTCCAGCGAGGCAAAGCTCGCTTCAATGTGCTCGATACTTGCATGACTGGATCGCAACTCAATCTTTACCAGGCAGTTAATAACCCCTCGGGTATAGTCAAGAAGATGGGGCCTCAGAGAGTGATCGGTCAGTCCTTCCCCTGCCATTCGTAGCCCCGTAATCCCCATGGCTAAACTGGTGGCTTCGGCTAGATAATGAGAGATACGTAAAATTTGGGAAAGGGTCGATGCGTCTTTCTCCACTAAAGGGAGCTTCTGTGCTTTGACGATAAATTGGCCGACCGTTTCAACCAATTGAGTGATTAATACTTCCCGGTTATGGAGTCGTCTACCAAATTCTTTCCCATGCATTAAAGCCGTGACGGCAGTATGTCTAGCCAGCACACCAATTCGATTGATCTCCATGAGTAAGGCATTCATGGCCAAAGCCGGGGTAGCGGCAACGGTTTCATCAAGATATTTAGGTTTACTCTCATCTTCTTCCTCTGTGCGATACTGCCGGTGGAGCCAAGTCACCAATCGCTTCGTAAACGGCCAAAGGAGAACCACCCCCAACACATTGAACACCGTATGAAATAATGCCAGCACCACTGTAGGCGAATTTTCAAGTTGTAAAATTTTTCCGGTTTCAGTCGTCAACCAGATAAGAAACGGAAGAATCGACAGGGCAATGAGTCCGGTCACCGCATTAAACACGATGTGGGCTCCAGCAACACGTTTGGCATTAGGCGTTGCCCCGATCGAGGCAAAAAACGCCGTTGAGGTGGTCCCAAGGTTGGAACCAATGACCATCGCCGCGGCACTTGGCAAGGCTAACACCCCCCCGCTGGCAGCTGTCAGGGTCATGGCGATGGCGGCACTGGACGACTGGGTGAGAACCGTAAGGAGAAACCCAATACCAACGGTGAGCAGCACTCCGAGTATTCCATATTCCGAAACCATGGCCAGATTAAAAGAAGATGAAATGGACTGAAACGTATTCTTCAACGTATCAATGCCAATAAAAAATAACCCAAAGCCCCCGAAGACTTGGCCAAACCCGCCAGTACGCGAACCTGATGCTAAAAACCACATAGGAACCCCTATCCCAATCATGGGGAGGGCAAACAAGGCAACGTTGATCTTGAAACCTAAAATAGCCACCAGCCATGCGGTCATCGTCGTTCCAATATTGGCTCCATAGATCACCCCTACAGCTTGAAACAGAGTGAGGAGTCCGGCATTCACGAAACCGATCGTCGCGACCGTAACGGCACTGGACGATTGAACCACTGCGGTTAATAAACAACCGGAGGCAATCCCTTGGGCTGGAGTTTTGGTCCAACGACCAAGCAGGTTTCGTAAGGCATTGCCACCGGCCAGTTTCAATCCATCAGTGATGAATTTCATGGCCAGGAGAAATAAGCCTATTCCTCCAGCAAGTTGACCTAGAAGGCTAATGGTATACATCAGAACTATTAACGGGAGAAGGAGAAGAAGCCAAAGAGTCTATAGGCGAGGAAGAAGCAACTCATGAACGCTCACTGACATTCTAGCCTGAAAGGGCACCGCCACTGAGCATGGCACATGGTTTCAGTTGCTGTTTCTCCAACTCCTTTGATTGCTTGAGCCGCACCAATAATCATTTCCTTGGTAGTACTAGCCAATTAACGCCTAACTTGTTTTCCAGGAAAAATTATTGAGATGCAGGCTTGAGTCATTGCCTCCATGACACTCACTCCCAAATCTTTCGCAACAACAATTGCCCTCCCCTGATCCCTTTGGCCGTGAGGAAAAGATCACCATCCACCTCTGAAGTGATATGAATTAGCGTTAAAACACTGGCCCAACAGTGTTCAATGTCGGATCCTGGACATCCTTGGTTCTCTTCATCACTCCAACAATGACCCCATTGGCAGCAGAACTCACTCCTAGTCCCACTTGGTCAATACCTCGCACAGATTCTGAACTGGTAGCATTAACTCATGCTTTCGCTTCAGGCCCAACTAATTGAGTTCCCCGTACTTCCGGGACAAACCCAACATTTATTACTTTGAGAAGGGCATTGAATACTTAACCGGCATCTTAAATGTCTTCGAACACGCTTTCCTTCGTTTTTACGATAATGAAGCGTTCCTCCCCTATAATCCATCCCTCCATTTAAAAAATGGCAATAGTATAGGTTTTTCAGAGGTGTATCGACTAGGCGATTGACAAATTCTGCTTGACCCCATCAGATAATAAGCCGGACTATCCTTCTCAGTTCACTCCAAAGTTACTCGCGAACGTTAGAAAAAATCGCAATCAAGAAAAAACTTTCTTCATCTATCTTTCATAATCACTTGAGTCACAAGGCCAGTATATTTTAGATAAAATGAATGGTACACGATAATTTCACCAGCACAGGGAAAATGTTCGCCGCTAAAGAGGATCTACAAACTTTGATCAGCCGACCAAAATATCCTTTTCTCAATCTAAAGTGATATCTTATCCTACATCACTCAAACGCTACCACATAATACAGAAAACGCTCCTTGCCATTTGGTAGGAGAAGTCTCTAGAAAAAATGACGATTAAGACACCCCGGCTTATGATGAAGGTCTTTCGCACACATTGACATCTACAAGGACCAGATACAGGATGAAAGAAAAAATACTCGCCGGACTCTTTCTCAGTACCATGACAGGGTGTGCGGCAATGCAAGCTTTACCAACACCCGATCAGGCCACGGCTATCGAGCAATTCCTCATGAGCCAAGCCGTTGAACGTAGCCTCACAAGTGAAGACGCTACCTCCCTGCCCATCCCACCAGGCTCAACCGTCAAACTAGAAACGACGGGACTCTCTGTCGAGCAACGTTTTCTTCTCGGTGCTATTGCCCGTTGGGTAGGAGAGCAGGGATTTCGACTACCACCCGATGAGCAGGAAGCAACCTACAAAATTCAGATTCTTGTTCAGAGTTTGGGCACAGAGCAAAGCCGAACATTTTTTGGTATGCCTCCCGTTCAGAGCGTCCTGATCCCGTTCGCCTTACCGGAAATCACACTGTATGCAGCCCAATATCAAACGGGATTCACTCGTTTTCGACTCGATATTTTTGAAACCACCAGCGGGCAATTTATTCGGTCAACACCTTGGTTGCAGGGCAACACCTTTTATAATGAATATTCCTTGTTATTTTTTATCGATTTCCACCGAACAAACTTGGTCGGTCCATTTGGAAATCACAGTCCCATTAACTCTAAATCAAACAATGCAAGTGAGTTCGAATCCTAGATATTCCATTTTTTCCCAATCAAATGACCCAGAAACCTTTCACAGGCGAATTGGTCGTGTAAGATAAGGAGGTCCCCAGTTTTTACAAAAAAAAAGAAGAAGATTATTTTTCCCATTACCTATCCTCTTGAGCTGGTTGCTAGGCAGCCTCACCGATGGCGTTTCCCCTTACTCCTTGGATAAGGCTGTAGTGGCCTACGATTATGCCATTACCAACACCTTAGTCGACCAATTATTGGTGAATATTGCCAGAGTTCATCACCATCAGCCATCCTCTTTACTGCGGTATCCAATATTGCCGGGCCCTTTGATGTTCGAGCCTTCGCTGGCGCAACCCCACCCTTGGGTGGAGTCGATGGGGGATTTCCCCTAGCCCCTCTTTTCGGAACCAGTATGGCGGAAAACCCGCCCATTAGCATTTCCCCCATTGCTGGAGAAGATTTTACTCAGCGGCTTCTGCCCCCGTTACAAGAAACCAAACTCACCTTGTTGCTTCGTCAGGGCGTGGACATCGATTTACTCTTACGGTTAATGGCCGGGGAACTTCGTATTTTTCGAGGGGAAGGCGAGATCGCCTACTATAATTCGCCATCTGACAAGGTGGGATACCCCTTATTTCGTCGAACAGTTCTACATTTGTCGCATTTGCAGGACACCAATCAACTCTATGTGGAACCCTTGGTCCTGGAACGGGAATGGTCCATTCCTTTCTCTACGTTATCTGGTGAAGACTTTGCGACCCTTGAACAGTCCTATCAAGTCACATATGACTCCGCTACCAACCAGTATATTTTGAAGAAACATGTGGTTGGCCGCATCGTGATCACCAATTATGACCCTGACCTTCTTGGTCCGGAAGAACGGCTCGATCTTGAAAAAAAGGCCGAACGTTGGCCACCCAACGATTTATTAGTAGATATCCGACCAGGCTTTCCTGGAGGGGAACTACCAATTCAAGGCGATTTTCGTCTCCGCAGCTTCCATGTCATTCTGAATTTTCTCGGATGTACTATGGAAGAGGAACCCGAGTATCATGTCGACCCCAATCCTTTAACGGGTTGGTCACGAAAAATCCGGTACGGACCTTTGATATCATTGAAACCCCCTCTCCACCGAAACAGGCTATCCTCTCGGCTCCCTTCCAAGGGGAGTACTATTCGTTTACCGATCAACCCAATGACTCATGGAATCAAGAGGCGTTTCGACTGCTCTATCAACTTTTTCAAATGACCGTGACTGAGGAATTATAAGGGGCTGCGGCACCCAGTATCACCATTGCCAAATAACAATCTCCCGAATCTGAAAACAAGTTAAAATTTGAGAATGATAGAGTTTCCGGCTTATTACCAGTCACAATTGAACCGCCTATCGCGACAATTGATCTGTGGACTTTTCACCTTGGGACACATCCTTATCCCAGGATTCAGCCTAGGGCAAGAACCCCGTGCCACCCCCTATCGCCCAACCCTTTCCAATCCAGCCCAGCTCACAGTTCCCGGTTATATAGAACTGGAAATGGGCTGGCAAAGCCTGAAAGATAAATCAACAGACGATTATCGACATAGCATTCCATATTTATTCAAACTGGCTTTTACGGATAACATAGGCCTGTTACTCGGAGGCGACACCTTAATCATCAATGATAGCAATCAAGGTTCAACTCTAGCAGGGTTTGGAGATTTGACTCCGTTACTCAAGCTTCACGCTCCGTTGCTAGCTCACCCCGCGTCGGCATTAGGATTGGAAATGGGCGCCAAACTTCCAACCGCCCCTCAAACCATTGGGAGTCAAAAAACTGATTACCTCGTTACCGGCATTTATAGCACCGTAATCAGCGAATTTGGTTTCGACATTAATTTGGGATACACGCGTCTTGGTGGTGCACCGGAAAGAGAAGGAAAGAATCAACTGTTTTGGGCGGCAAACACCTCCTATGGATTGTCCAAACGCTGGTCGGTGGCTGGCGAACTGGCTGGGACCGTAAGGCAGAACGTCAAACCCTTCACCCAACTTCTCATATCAACCAGTTATTTTGTTACACCGCGTATCGTCGGAGACACGGGTGTCGCCTTCGGTCTGAACGGTGCATCACAAGAATGGACGGCATTTGCCGGAATGACGATTTTACTTGGGAAGGTTTGGAATGAAAGTTAACGCATACTCCCTTCTCTTTTCCCTCCAAGGCATTCCTGCCTTCAGAAAAAATTTCTCCACGAAGAGGACTTGTTTAAAAGTTGGTCCTTTCTTTTTTAATGCTTGAGAATGCTATGATTATTCCTCTCAACCCAATCAATCCTGGATCTTGACTGAGGCTGGGGTCGAAAATATCGGGTGCCTCATTGAATAATTCTCGAAAAAAACGCTCAAAAAAATCAGGCCTTCCGCCGGGAACCCCGATTCACATCGGAGAACAACACACCGACCCTGTCCAGATTCACTCGGTCACCTATTCTATAGGGTCGATTCAAGAACACGATCTAACGGAGAAGGACAAAATTACCTCTTCACAATCCGATTCCACGTTGACATGGGTTCGCGTTCAGGGAGTCCATGATATCGCCCCTCTCAAGCACGTGGCCGCAGGTTTTCACCTGCACCCACTCGTGCTGGAAGATCTGGTGAATACCGAACAACGCGCCAAATTGGAAGACTACGACCAATACCTTTTTCTGGTCCTCAAAAATATCAACTGGGACAAAAAGACCCGCTCTCTTCGTACTGAACAAATCAGCCTCATCTTGGGTCGAAATTTTGTGTTGTCCTTTCAAGAAGGTATCCATGACCTCTTCCAGGCCGTTCACGCCCGGCTTCACAACGACAAAGGTCGTCTACGAACCCAGGGCAGCGACTATCTCTTCTACGCCTTGCTGGATGCGGTTGTGGACCATTACTTTTTTGTCCTTGAAGCGTTGGGGGAAGAGATCGAAGAACTCGAAGAACGTGTGATTGAACACACTCGACAAGAGTCGCTTCAGTCCCTCCATGAATTAAAGCGGGAAATGATTTTGTTACGAAAGGCCATCTGGCCACTTCGAGAAGTCGTGGGACAGTTGAGCCGGGGCGAGTCTTCACTGATCGATCCGACGACTCGGGTCTACCTTAGGGATGTGTATGATCATACCGTGCAAATAGTTGAAACAATTGAAACCTATCGTGAAATGCTCACCAGCATTCTCGAAATTTATCTCACCAGTCTTAGCAACAAACTCAATGAAATCATGAAGGTCATGGCCATGATCGCTACGCTTTTTATTCCCCTCACACTCATTGCCGGCATTTATGGCATGAACTTCAAATATATGCCTGAGCTGGAATGGACCTGGGGCTATCCCCTGGTTCTCGCCTTCATGGCCCTTTGCTCGGGTGGAATGCTCCTGTTTTTTCGAAGGAAGCACTGGCTGTAATGCAGCTCCTCACCTGGTGGGATATCGCAAAACAGGTATGGCGGTCCTCTCAAGAACATGACATTCTTGATCGAGCGGCCCAATTAGGGTTTTATTTCCTCCTTTCGCTCTTCCCGGCCCTCTTATGTATCACCACCTTGATCGGGATGCTTCCCCTACAATCGATCACGCCCCAACTGATGCGATATCTTCAAACAATACTTCCCCATGACTCCCTATCTGTCGTCGAGAAATATCTTCAACAGGTCCCTCAGGACACGGGAAGCAGTCTGGTCTCGTTGAGTCTTATCGGTGCCCTGGTCACCGCCTCATTCGGAATGATGGCGATGATTAAAACACTGAATACCGTTTATGGGGTTCAGGAAACCAGACCGATGTGGAAAATTGGCGGGATTGCGGTTCTTCTCACCATCGGGGGCGCCATATTTACGATTAGCTCGATGACCCTGATCCTGGTGGGTGAAAATCTCAGTCAACGAATGGCGGATGCAGTGGGAATCGAATCGGTGGTGACCTCAACCTGGACAATTTGGCAATGGCCGATCGCCTTAGTCCTCATGCTGCTGGCCACCAGCCTCATCTACTATTGGGGACCCAACATTAAACATTCGTGGCGGTCCCTGCTTCCAGGGTCGGTATTCGCCGTTGCCCTCTGGGTCGTCGTGTGCCTTGGGTTCAAACTGTATGCCGAAAATCTCATGAACTATAATCTCGTCTATGGCTCCATCACGGGAGTCATCGTCCTGATGATCTGGCTATTTATGAGTGGGTTGGTCCTGCTCATCGGTGGAGAGGTGAATGGGGCCTATGAATCCGCCACTCTGACAACACCGCAACCCTCCAATCGTTAAAACTTTATGGATCGCCTATCCATGAAACTGCGCTCACAATAATCGCCGGTATGTTTTTTGTGCCAGATTGTAGATTTCAATAAAGCCTGCCGACGCATTCTGATTGAAGCTGGCATCTTTATTAAAGGTCGCCAAATTCGCATCGAATAATGAATAGGGTGACTCCATTGCCACCACATCAGCCTTCCCTTTATAGAGTTTAACCTTGACGGTGCCATTCACCCGTTGATTTGCGGAATCCTGAAAGGCATGGATGGCGTCCATTGATGGATCAAACCACTTCGCCCCGTAACACAGATAGGCCCATTTTTCGTCCAGCGTTTTTTCAGTTCATTCAGATCCCGGGTATTCACCAATTTTTCAAGATTGAAATGGGCCTTAATCAAAATTTCGGCTCTCGGCGCTTCATGGACCCCACGCACCTTCAAGCCCACCAAACGATCCTCCGTTAAATGCACAATACCCACCCCATGACGGTGAGTACAAAAAGGAAGCGGAGAAGGGATTTAAGGTTAGGAGCCATGTGAGTGTGATGTGTTAATGAAAGGCCAACACCAAGCATGGTGAATTTTTCTGAAGAGGGAAATTTCCGGAGGTAGAGTCCGATCCACTTTCCCACTTCGTCCTACCCAACAGTGTTCCCAGGCACCCATCTTTTCTTCCCAATCCTTAGTAAATATTAAAATTCCGGGACATTGTCCCCAAACGACGCGTTCCTTTTGTTTGGGCAAAAAGATCCAAAACCATTTTGGCCGTGGCATGTCTCCTCTCCAACGCCTGCAGAGGCAGGCTCAACGACTATCGAGCATTCCGGAGGGGGGATGAATTGGTGTTGAGTTCCAGCAGAGCTACTAACTCCCCTTCCCCCTCCTTGCAAAGGAGTGAAGTGCGAGAAGAAGATGGATCCCCGATGAGGACTGTTGGAGATGATCGAGGGAAGGAAAAGACCAGAGCGTAAGATGAAGTGAAAAGAATTAGTGTCCGTGAGAAGTTACTTTGTATAGCCGACAATACTGCATAGACTTTTTAGGACTTTTCCCACGCATTCTGTTTTGATCTTGCCGATATGCTTGACGATGTTTTGGTCGGAGAGGGTGAACACCTTGTCCACGCGTATCCAACTGGGCTTAGGCAGAGTCCCGTCAACGATATCCACTAAGGTTATTGGGATGGCGGTGTCTCCTTGAGGGACGGTGGTCACCGCCAAGGCAATAAAATCCCCATGATGATCTGGCGCAGTGAGGACAAGGACCGGACGCTTTTTTGAGGAACGTAGGTCAGCGTAGGGGAAGGGGATTAGAACGGGTCGTAAGCACTACACGTCATTCCACACCTCATCCTCCGCATTGTCCCAAACGTGATTCATTGCCGGAGTCTGAGCGGGCTTGAGTTCCTCGGCTAATCGGTCTTTGATTCCGTGCTTCAACTCAATATACCCAATGAAATCTAAGACTTCCCTTGCCAATGGTTCAGGAAGCTTCTGAATTTCTCTCATAATTTGTTCTGCCGTTGACATGGATTCTTCCTCTTTTATGGTTCCAAGGGATTCCTTAGAAGAATGTACCCAACCTATGGCCAAAAGTACAGAATTTTGTGGTGCAGGGTTTTGGCATAGTAACCCCAGCAACAACATGATTAAAAAAAACGGAGTCTCTTCTTTCAATGAGAAGACACCCCGTTCAAATAACTCGAAGAGTTGCTGTATCCTTACATGTTATGGGTCAGATATTATCCCTTTTCCGCCCTTTTACTGAAATTTTCTCACCTTATTGCAAACACTACCGATGTAAAGAAGATTGCATTTAGGATAAACGCCGGTATGTTTTTTGTGCCAGATTGTAGATTTCAATAAAGCCTGCCGACGCATTCTGATTGAAGCTGGCATCTTTATTAAAGGTCGCCAAATTCGCATCGAATAATGAATAGGGTGACTCCATCGCCACCACATCGGCCTTCCCTTTATAGAGTTTAACCTTGACGGTGCCATTGACCCGTTGATTAGCCGAATCCTGAAAGGCATGAATGGCATCCATGGAGGGATCAAACCACTTCGCCCCGTAACACAGATAGGCCCATTTTTCGTCCAGCGTTTTTTTCAGTTCATTCAGATCCCGGGTATTCACCAATTTTTCAAGATTGAAATGGGCCTTAATCAAAATTTCGGCTCCCGGCGCTTCATAGACCCCACGCACCTTCAACCCGACCAAACGATCCTCCGTTAAATGCACAATACCCACCCCATGTCGAGCCCCAGCTCCATTGGCCTTATCTATCACGTCGACCAAGGGCAATGATTCTCCATTGACGGAACAGGGAATCCCTTGTTGAAACCCGATCGTAAGAATTTCCGGTTCATCCGGAGCTTGTTCCGGCGTCACACAGACCTGCAGGAATTTGGTTAAATTAGGAATGCAGCCCGGGTCTTCAATATCTCCACCCTCATTGGTGGACCCCCACATATTGTCATCGTGAGAATACAGATATTCTTTATTTTGTTTGATCGGAATATCATGCTCTTTGGCATAATCGATCAGTTCATCCCGCCCCATGCTCCACTCCCGAACCGGCGCAATCACTTTCATGTTGGCATCCAAGGTCGTGATATAATTTTCGAATCGAACCTGATCGTTCCCTTTTCCCGTAGACCCATGCGCGATCACCTTGATCCCGCGCTCTTTGGCCACACGAACCGCAATATCGGAAAGGATGACACGGGCCAGTGGTGTCGAGAGCGGGTAGCCCCCTTGATAATCGGCATTGGCTTTAATCGCTCGAGCCAGAATCTTTTCGGCAAATTCTTTTCGGGCGTCGATGACCACGGCTTCCACCGCCCCAAGTTTTATCGCTTTTGCTTTGACGGCCTCAAGATCTTCATGGAGTTGCCCCACATCCACGGTAAGCGCGACGATGGAACAGTCATAGGCCTCCTGAATCCATTTCAACATAATGGAAGTATCTAGCCCACCGGAATACAACAACACACACTTCTTAAAGGTGCCCTTTTTGGCTTCATGCGACGCAATTTTCTGGTAGGCAATTTTCGATTCCATGACTCATTCACCTATACATGGTTAAAATATTTGAAGAATGATCCCGTGAGCAAAATGCCATAAATGAACACGAAAGGGAAAGGGGGGAGGGTGAAGATACCTGGTTAGGCCGGTACGTACCGATCGACAACTGCCGCCCCGACCGCGTCACCCCATACATTCACAGCAGTTCGAAACCGGTCGATTAACCAATCAATGGCCAACAGAAGACCGAGCCCCTCTAAGGGCAAGCCGACAGCCTGTAAAACCACCACCATGGTGACCAGACCGGCTTCAGGTATCCCCGCCGCCCCAATAGCCGATACCGTCGCCACGACAAACAACGCCATGAGAGCACCAAGACTTAATTCGATCCCCCACGCCTGCGCAATAAAGACGGCGGCCACCGCTTCATACAACGCCGATCCATCCATATTGACGGTCGCACCGACAGGCAACACGAACCGGCTTGACCGGCTACTGACTCCCGCACGTTCTACACCTTCCATGGTCAACGGTAAGGTCGCTGAGGAACTGGCCGTCGCAAAAGCACCGGTGAGAGCCGTTCCCAATGCGCGCAAATACACCAAAGGAGAACGCTGGCCCGCTATCCGTAAAATGACTCCCAGACTGATGATCGCGTGGATCGCTAACCCAACAAGGACGGTTACCGTGAACAGCCCCAACCCGACCAACAAAGCCACGATCCCCTCACTTCCTCCCGCGCTTGCGAGGCGTCCGGCTACCAACCCAAACACGCCAATGGGACCGAGATACATAACAAGATGCACTAATTTCATGATGGCGGAAAAGACCCCTGCAAAAAACCTGAGAACCAAGGTGCCATTTTCTCCCACCGTGGTTAGAACCGCCCCAAACGCCAGGGAAAAAATCACGAGCGGTAGCAAATCACCCTGGGAAGCAGACGCGATGAGATTGGGAGAAAAAAATCCGCGCACCAAATCAGCCCATCCGGTATTGACTGCAGCCTCAACCCCTGAGGGAGCTGTTGCTGCCGTCACATCCGCCCCGACTCCCGGTTGAACGAGGTTGACTAACAGCATGCCAAGGACAATCGCCATACCTGAGGTGGCAAGATAATAGATGACCGTGACGCTGCCCAATCTTCCTAACCGCCGAATATCACCCAATGACCCAACACCTTGGATGATCGAGGCCACAATTAAAGGAACCACGAGCATCCGCAACATACGAATCCACAGCTCTCCCAAGATTTCAACATGATGAGCCGCTTCTGGCGCCAGGGCGCCAAATATTCCACCCGAGACCGCACCGGTTACCATGAGCCATAACAGCGGACTCTGGCCTTTCTGCCGTTCTACAGAATGGAGTGATTCAGTAATGGGGATCAACCTGGGCAGGAGAAAAATGACAAGCTTACTTGACCTTTTTCGGTGATTTCAGTTCGGTGGTATGCGTATCTGAACTCTTCCCTTTCACTTGTTTCATGAGGTCCTCCGGGCGGTCTAAGGAAATAATGGGATCAAGCCGGTGATGCAAATAGATGAGAGTCCGCGAGGGTTCGACGCCCACCTGCCACATGATGTCTTGATCGGGAATGATTTCCTGAATATACGAGACCGCTGAGAGACTCACATGGGCTTTCCGTTCACCTGACAACGTGGCTAATCGAATATTCAGAAATGACATTGAAACTCCTTTCTGTTGAACGAGAGTTTATAGCCAGGTAAAGGCCTCTCCCCAGCCTTCCTTGGCATGAGTCGTGACTTCCATCACAATTTCTTTAGGAACCGTGTCCGGATCCCCCACCTCCATTTGATTAAAATGAAACGCATAGAGGTGTGCGGCAAAATGGTCGAATGGCAATGACGATTCTCCAGGAATTTCCCCATGTCCAACCACACTCGGCTCAACCCCTTTTCCCCAATTTTGCCGACCTTCATTATTCGGATTGAAAAAATACACGCGATTCCTCCCCTCATCATCCTCGGCGACTCGCTGAATCGAGACGGCATGATAGCCTAAAAATCGGCCATGCACATTCGTGATGAGGAGTCCAACAGGATTCGGATAAACTAAATCATGTCCGCCATCATAGGAGGGATGATGCGTCGCGTAGAATAATCGGAGAAAATCTTCATAACCGACGACCGTCTGATTTATCAGATTGAAAGGAGACGCCAAGCTGTTCGGCACCCAGCGTCCATACAACGCCGGGTTGACCCACTTGTGTGGATCTTCCCCCCGCAAAGCTGCCCGTCTCATCATTTCATCATAAATACGATCAAGATGAGGCACAAGAATACGCGAGACCGGATCAAGCCGTAAATCAAATTTCCCTTCTGCCACACCCCCGCCAATGTCTCCAGAAAATATCGGTACCCCCTCAAACAGAAATTCCACGGTGTCATCTCTGGAGGCACTCGTCAGTAATTGCAATAAGTATCCAGGATCATGGAGGCTCCAGAGGCTCAGCGCGCGTGCGCCCTGACATGTCGGATTATTCCCCTGACCTATACCTAAGGGCTGGCCAAACATGGCGATTGCACCTCCCACTATCAGGGCGTTGGCACTAATGCCGGATCCACGAGGTAAAGGCTTTTTAATGATCTGCTGTGCAGAGGTACTCAGATCCAAATTTGTCAATTTCGTCAAACCATCAGCCACCTCCGGCCGTGCCAAAAGCATTCGCTCCAACATCTGCCGAAACCCATACACAATCCAACTCGTGGCGGGATGGATGGTCAGCCGCATGAGATCCAACACTTGATCACGAAACTGTTCGAGATGGGCTTGGCCCACATCAGTCAAATCTAACGCCAGAGCCAGGACTTCCGTTTCGTCATTTTTGAGGACATGCTGGAGCAACGCGACGTGGTACTCACTCGACAAGCCGGTTAAGGTCATTAATTTTCCCACGACCTTGGCTTCATTCGCGAGTTCATGGGGCGTCGCCCTCGCCAACACCTGACGATAATTAGCAGACGAGCCCGCCTTTTCTGCCAAGGCCGTCGGAACCCCTGTGGCTTTCAAATACCGATCAAGACGAGCCGTAAGCTTAGGGTCTGATCCGGCAGGGATATTGTTAGCCTGTTCGATCATTTTCAGGGTCAGACTCACATCAATCGGTCGCTGCGCCACTCGCGCATCAATATCATCAAGCACTTGCTCCAGCAAACCTACCGCCGAGATCTCTTTTTCAATCATGACCAATAATCGCCGCGCTTGTGCATACACCTTGGGCCGCAGACGCGATTCCTCAGTCTCATTCCCATACAACAAATCCAGATTGAGGCCCATCACCGTTCGTAAAAACGCCTGAGCTTGTTCTGACGTAAAATTGGGATGTTGCGATTCGCCGGCCGCAATAGAGAGAACCCGCAGTTCACTTAAAATCTCAACGGAGGGATACTGGCCTTCTGCACGCAAGCCTCCGCCAACCAGTTCCGGCAACAATCGCTCTGGATGCTCCCATGGACCGGTGTGGAACACCCCGCCTGCATCAAAGCGATGAGCCTGGCGTCGAACAAATTCCAATCCGTCCTTATTTTCGAATAAATCCGTTGCCCGACGGTAAAATTCGGTTTGATATTTGGCTTTGACAAATGCCTCAGCTTGCTCAACGGCCTCAAGGGCCTGCAGAAAAGCTTGCTCTTGCGGACTACTTGCCCGAACGTCGGATGGCGACCCTCCCTTTCGAGTGTCACTCATAGAAGTCATACTCCTCATACCGTTGGACTAAATCCCGTAAAATTTCGGGATCCTCTCCTGCTAAAAAAACTGTGCCATAATGGTTGCCAAATCCCACCCGTTCAGCGACTTTTGGCGTAACTGGCTCGAACATCGTATGTCGATCCATATACGCGTGATTGGTCAATTCCTCTGGAAACTGGAGTTGATGCACCGAGGCCTTGCGAGGATACACCATCAAATTCGCCGCAAAAATTTTGTGATCCTGTTCCTTGGGAAAAAATTTATCTAACACTGATTTTGGCGTATTGGGATCGGAGCATAACAACAGGCCGGCATAAGGATTAAACCCATGCGCTTTCTGAATGAGTTCGAAAATGTGGCCGCCGGGCACCCGTGCCGCCACTTCCCCAAAGTGCAATTCCCCCTCCTGATCCAAGAAGTATTCCGGGTGGATCATCCCATTCACAATGCCAAAGGCCTTCATCAGCTTTTCAATCGCCCTCCGGATTTTGGGACGAATTTTCGTGAGCTTGGGGGTCTCGGGAACAATTTGCGAGTATCCCAAATGCACGTATTCGGTGATATTCATGAATTCAATTTTTCCCTTATGAATAAAGGCTTCCACTGAGAATTCCTGTCCAGCCAAATGGCTTTCCGCTAAGCAGGGAAAGGCATCGTCCGGGAGGTCGGCGATATCTTGTCGGGACCGCACAAAAACATGGCCCACACTTCCTGCGGCGGACAACGGCTTAAGATGGACCGGCTCTTGTGCCTCTTCCTGTAACCGAAGCCGGGCCTCATTAATATCCTCAAAAAACGCTAAGGCCTCTTCTCGGGAATGGACCTCTTCGAACACGCCGACACGAATACCATTCATTTGTGCATTGCGTTTCATCATCGCTTTATCCCGGAAAAGCAAGGCTCGCTGAAACGCTCGTGGATCCTTCAGCAACAGCGTATTGAGCTGCCCAGCCCATTCAACGGTTTCTTCATAAAGGGGGACAGCATGACTCACTCCTCGCTCCACTAATTTTTCATGCAAGCGCTCAGAATTCTGATTGCGCATATAAAAATCCCAGGTCACCACCTCAATGCCATCTTCTTTTAAGGCCGCATCGAATCCCTCCGGAACCACAGCCACAAATGGAATACTATGCTCTTTCGCCGCTTCCATCGTTTCCAAGCTGTAGCCCAAGAGCGCCACCGGAGATTTCTTCACGGGTGAAGACTTTCTCTTTCTGGATGAAGTCTTAGCGGTTTCCGGTTTCTGAACAGTAGCGGTGCTGGCTTTCTTCGTAGTCGTCTTTTTTTTGATCGACGGTTTTTTGGCAGAAGTCCTTTTTTTTATCATTCCCATCTCCTTATCAATCAGACCGGGTTAACATTCTTGAAATATTGTCAGGCCCAGGAGAGAGTGGACACACAACGATCCCTCAAATGAGACCCATCATAAAATTCGTTTTAAAATTGTAAAGAAATGGGTGTTAGACAAGGTATTGGTAGAGTTCAAAACCCTCTTCATAGTAGGGCTTTAACCAACCACCCCGCCACTCTAGCACTTGCTCTCGAGCGGTCGCAATGCATTCAAACCCAAACCGCATGTACGCCCGCGTCGCCCAGGTTGCCTCCGGATGGGCAATCAACACCATGCCATGCTTCCCGGCACGCCACAATCTTTCACGAACATAATTGAGCAATTGCGGACCATACCCTCTGCCAGTTTGGTGTGCATAAACATAGATGTATCCAACATAAACCATATCTTCAACTGTTTGGGTCGACACGACTCCAACCGGGGCTCCATCGGCCCGTCCTATATAGAATTGCCGCCGTTGAAATTCTATCTCCCCCCAGGATTCATCAACATCATGTTGCGACATATCTTTTTCGGAAAGAAACGGCCGGTACCATTCGGCGGATGAGCGGAGGATATTGGCGGCAATGATCATCTCCTCCCTTTTGGCAGGTTGGATGTCCAGACACGGAGAAGAAGTACTCGAATCGGCCACCTCATCGCGTTGCCGGTCTTCAATAATTTCAAAAGAATTCCGCATTACATATTCCTTCCAAAAAGTGATCAATCAACGTGTAATCGCCATGCTTTTCTCACTTCAATATGCGTCCTTTTCCCGAACGATATTCTCCGCATTTCCAATCACGCCAATTCATGAAAATTTCCTTGGCATCCACTCTCATTTGGCACATCATTCTGTTGTCGTCTGGTTACGAAATGGCTCCAGATTTTTGGAGTTTTCATAACCGAAAATTGATGACACATCGGGTCACCATCTCTGCGCAGGATCGATCTGTGGGATTTGTGTTCAAGAAAAATTATTGTGGCTTCATTTAAGAACCCGAGAGGAATAAATGAATTGTCCTCCAATCTTCCATTTTAAGTGGCGTTATTGTGTGGCATTTTTCCTCATAACTCTTATTTACTAATGATAGAGCAATCGATATGCCACAAATAACTTATTGAAAATAAACAAAATTTACATATTTTTACCATCACGTGAAATTGCTGTCACAAAAACGGGTCAGGCTTGACTCATTTTAAATTTATGAGACAATTATGTCTCAATGCCAAATTTCTCTCCTATTGCCCTAATCAGCTCACAAAAGCTTGAGGGTCTCTTGCATGGGCTTGGAATTCCAGCCCTGCCAATATCCATTCCCTCATCCGTTGAGAACATTGAAGTCGATCCGAATACTCGCCTGCTTGTTCTTGATGGAGAATATGTTGAAGATTCGACCATGTTTTCCATGATTCCCGCCATTTTGAACAAGTATTCCTATATGGATATCTTGGTTCGCAAACCTGGGGCGGAAGCTGGCTATGTGCGAACCGTCTTGGTCGCCGGCGCCACTGATGTGGTCTATGACGATTCTCTAGAAAAGTTACAAGGAGCCATCACGGCTATTCAAAAACACCACGATTATTCTTCACAAACCCTCGATTTCCGTGACCATAAAAAGAAAACCAATAGCTTTGAAGGAATCCTCAGCCGTAATAGGGCGATGTGGGATATTTTTCAAACGATTGCGAATACCGCCTCGTCTGATGCCACGGTATTAATTGTTGGAGAAACGGGGACCGGAAAAGATCTCCTCGCACGAGCCATCCACCGACAATCCGGCCGAACGGGACGATTTGTGGCCGTGAATTGCAGCACCATTAGTCCGGAAATTATTGAATCAGAACTCTTTGGACATGAACGCGGCGCATTTACCGGCGCTCATCAACAAAAGGAAGGCCTTTTTCGGTATGCCGATGGGGGCACGATATTTTTAGACGAAATTGGAGATATGCCGGTCCAAACACAACTCAGTCTGTTGCGGGTTCTACAAGAACAAACTGTGCGCCCGGTGGGTTCTCATCAGGAGGTGCCGATTGATGCTCGCGTAATCGCCGCCACCAACGCCTCCCTGGCTGATGCGGTAAAAAATGGGACATTTCGAGAAGACCTCTTTTATCGTTTGGATGTAATTCGCTTAGAAGTCCCTCCCTTACGAGATCGCCCGGAGGATATATTATTTTTATTTGGGCATTTCCTCAAACAAGTCTGCGCCGATTATGAAATGATGCCACCAGCCTTGGATCAATCGTTCATGGATTTACTCGTTGAACAATCGTGGGCAGGAAATGTGCGACAATTGGAAAACCTCACCCAACGGATCGTTCTAAAGGGCCACACCCATCAACTCACCGCAGATGATCTGAGTGATGTGTTGTACACTCAGGACATTCCAGGAACGGCCCTTGCTCCCCATGAGTCAGACGCTTCACCTATAGAGGACCCACTGCAACCTGACAAGGAACCTTCTGTTGCCGTCGACCCAACCCAGACTATTTCTGATTTTCTCCAGCCACATGTTTCCACCCTGGAAAAAGAATATTTGGAAACCATCTTGGCCGAGAACAAAGGCCGCATTAATGATAGCGCCAATCAAGCAGGGATGAGCCGGCGAACGCTCCACCGTAAACTCAAAGCCTATAAGATCGACAAACACAAATTTCGGAACAAACAGTCCGCGTCAGAGTCATAACATGCTCCCTTGAAACATCTGCTCTCACACGAGTGTTCTCCTTATCAGCCAACATACCGCTCGCGAAGGTTACTCAATTACTCGGTCTCATGTTCTTGATCACCCACCGCGCATTGTCAAGATTCCGGCGCCTCGTGAAGATATCCATTCTGATGAACCCATTCTCACCAGACATTCGCGACGGCGGCAAAATCACCCTGTTCCCAATGAATCTCGAGAACAGGGAACGCCTCCTCGTCACACGACAAGAACGCCAGTTTACAGAGGTTGTCCAGCGTATCACTCGCTGAATAAGACCCTACCCGATCAACTCACTTTGCTAGGCACCTTCTCCAATGACCCCGCACACATCATGACTGGTCAATCCCAACCAAGAAGTCAGCTGATTTCTGCGAAGGTATCCCGTTCGGAAATTCTTCGTTGAGAAAATCCGCCCGTACGGGCATAGGCATATGAAGATTGTCTTCGTTCTCACAAATAGAATATGGGGAAGAAGAAACGGCGTTACTCCCCATAAGACAACAGGGAATCACTTGCGCAAGTTCTCTTATTCGATAAATTGAAATGCTTTACGGAGATAGTCCCCCGCTTGCTGTAATACCGGCTCGGTTTTGGCAAAGGCAAACCGCACAAGACTCTCCCCTAAATCGGTGGCCTGATAGTAAAAGGCGCTCCCTGGAACCACAGCCACCTTGGCCTCGGCGATCAATCGCTTGGTAAAGGAGGTGGAATCTCCCTGATGGTTCCAATCAGAAAATCCAGCCATCAGGTAATAAGCCCCCTGTGGAACATACGGGTGAAATCCGCTTTCCCCCAGTATCCGTACCATCAATTCTCGACGTTGAAGGAAGACCGCGCGAAGCTTGGCATAGTAGGCATCGGGTAATCCCAACGCCGTCACCGCAGCATATTGAAATGGAGTCGGGGCACAAATGGTGAGATAATCATGAACTGTGCGAATGGCGGACGTGACCTCTGGGGAAGCCAGCACATATCCCAACCGCCACCCGGTGGCGGCGTAAATTTTTGAGAGGCCACCCGTCATGATTAACCGCCCTCTATTGGGGGTCAGCGTGGCAGGAGCTACATGTCGGAAGGGCTCGTAATACAAATGATCATAAATCTCATCGGTCACCACATAGAGACCATGCTGGTCAGCCACGTTGAGAATCTCCATCAATTCCATCTTCGTAAACACGTGCCCAGATGGATTATGCGGAGTATTCACAATGATGGCACGAGTTCGGGGACTGATGGCCAAACGAAGCTCATCAATGGGCAAGGCATACTCAGGTGGGCGAAGAGTGACAAACGTCGGCGTGCCATTCGCAAAGTACACGGCCGGAACATAATTTTCATGTGCGGGTTCGATAATAATGACTTCATCGCCCTTTTCCACCAACGCCATCATGGCCGCCACAATCGCTTCGGTGACTCCGCACGTGATCGTAATTTCTGATTCAGGATTCACGTTCATTCCATGGCGTTTCTTGACATCCCCCGCAATCGCTTCCCGTAATTCGGCCAAACCCCAAGTCACGGAATATTGATTATGATCGTCTGCAATGGCATCAATGGCGGCTTGCTTCACCGTGGGATCGGTCGGAAAATCCGGCCGTCCCTGCGCGAGGTTAATGGCCTGATGTTCCAGAGCAATTCGCATATTTTCACGAATTTGTGAAGGGCCAATGAGTGCCAATCGCGAAGGAAGCTTAAACATCGTCTTATCCCGATAACTGAGACTTTAGGCGAAACACATCGGTCTTGTTTCGTTTTTAAACAATTGACGGCAGGTCCACAGGGGAAACATCGACTGAGACGGTCGGCGTATGATGCCCTCCACCGATCATAAACCCATTGATGGGGCTCACATCGCCATAGTCACGTCCCCACGCAATAGTGATGTGTTCGTCGCTAGGAATGCAATTATTGGTGGGATCGAAATCTATCCAACCTAAACCCGGGCACCAGGTCGAGAGCCAGGCATGTGACGCATCGGCCCCAACGAGCTTTTCCTGTCCCTCAGGGGGATGCGTGAGAAGGTACCCGCTTATATATCGAGCAGGGAGTCCCAAACTGCGCAAGGCCGCTATTTCCAGATGTGCAAAATCCTGGCAGACCCCTTTGCGAGTCATCAGCACATCTTTGACCGGTGTCGACACATCGGTCACTCCGCCTTCATAAGTAAAGTCCCGGAAGATCCGACTGGTCAAATCCATCACTCCGGCTAACAACGGACGCCCTGGAGGGAAACATTCCTGCACAAAATCATAGGTATCATCGTCGATCGTGATATAGGGAGAATCATACAAAAATTGTTGGGCATCTAACATTTCACCATCCGTCGATCCTTGCAGTTGCTTGGTAACCTGATCCCACGGGAGGCTTTGGTCGAGGTGAAGGGGTTCGGGTTTTTGTACATCCACCATGGTTTGTGTTTCCACAACCAAATCCGAATGCGGTGTTTGAATGGTGAGATGCGTGAGAGGATTGCCAAAATAATCCGTTCCATCAGAACGAACCGACGGCGTCGGGTCAATGGTAAGAGCCGATCTCAGACGATGTTGTCGGGGATGCGTACGGAGCGCTAAACGCAGAACATGATGAGAAATCGCAACCGGTTGAGTGTAGGTAAAGGTCGTGCGATGAGTCACCTGATAAATCACGGAATCCCCTCAAGCCATTGAGGTCCGGAAATCCGTTGCGCCATGGAGTGACTGAAATAGGTATGAGCGACCATATCGGAGAGTTGATGCACACCTTGGTCTAATTCCTTCAAAAGCCGGACCAGCTGGACTCTCACTTTACTGGCGTTGGTCAATTCCGCAAGCTGAATCATATCCGTTAACCGGATATCTGTACTCACCTTGGTAATAATTTTTTGGGCCGGATTCAACGAAGCTGCCGCCTCTTCATGGGGTAAGGCATTCATATGAGTCTCAAAGGCTTGCAATTGAAAGATCACCGATCGGGGGTTCGTCTCATCGGCCAGGAGCAGATCCAAGACCGCCGCCAATTTGGCCTCGGCGCGATACCGCGTTCGATAGGTAATCGAACTATCCGCCAGCTCCAGCAGCAGATTCAACGCACCGGTCGCTTCCGGTGTGCCTCGTGACGCCAGGTGTCGAATCAATTTTGACAAATGTCGCACCCGTTCCAATCGACGTCCCATTTCCAAAAACCGCCAGGCATAACTCCGTGTCATGTTTTCCATGACCATCCCATTGACCGCCGCGAGATGCTGAATCATCCGACTCAGGAGTCGTAGCGCATCGTCCATACTTTGCCCCTTGGTTCGTGCCCATTCCCTCGGAACACTGGTGAGTTCGATCAAAATATTCCATGTGTCCTGTGACAGACGATGCCGCACCAGTTCCGCTGTGCGTCGGACATTTTGCAGGATAATGGCCAACCCATCCGGAGAATCGGGATCGAATAAAATCGCCCGGAGTTCCGCTTCAACCATGTCGGATCCCCCAGCCACCGCACGTTTCGCGCGGCGAGGGGAAAGATGTTTTTGCATCACGAGCAAGGACACCAAACGAGCAAGCGTTTCCGGTTCGTCGCTCAACCCCGCTTCCCCACTCGTTCGCAAAAATAAGCTTCGGAGAAGACGAATCGCCCCTTCCGCACGTTCAATGTAGCGTCCAAGCCAAAACAAGTTATCCGCCGTGCGACTGGGTAAATCTCGTCCCCCTCGGCGCAGGGAAAGTGTATGATGGGCCGGAACGACCACCGGTTGATGATCAAATGGGCCTCCTTTGACCCACGTATCTTTGCTGAAATCTCCAGGCTCATGCCAATGCCCACGAGGATCGGATTGAACGGAGACTCGCGCCAATCCTCCCGGCATGACGGTATACCCGTCTTTCGTGGCCGTGAGATAGAGGCGGAGTGTCATGGGAACCGGCCGTAACTGATCAGCGCCTCCCCAAAATGGAGTGGTTGAGGGAGAGACAATTTCCCGCCCGACATATTCATGCCCCCGCCGTTCGATGGCTTGCCTAAGCTCTTCTTTATCCCGAGCGGTCAGATCGGGACCGAACGACGACAGCCGACGATGGGACAAGTTTCGCTTTGGATTGAGAACCCGTCGAATCATCAATCGATCCATATTCTCAAGCACATACGCCCGTTCCTTGGGTTGACCACACCACCACGTTGCCACGCTCGGGATTTTGAGTCCTTCGCTAAAAAAGAACTGACTCAGGGTCGGCAAAAAACTAAGAAGCACTTCGCTGTCCACCAGCCCACTTCCCAGGGCATTCCCCATCGTGACGTGTCCGGCTCGAATGGATTGCAATAATCCTGGAATGCCTAAGGTCGAATCGGTCGACAACTCAAGTGGATCACACAGATCAGAATAAATTCGCCGCAACACCAGATCAACGGGTTTCAACCCATCCACCGTTTTCAAATAGAGCCGGTCATCACGCACAGTCAGATCCGACCCTTCCACGACGGGATAGCCGAGATATCGTGATAAATAGGCATGTTCAAAATACGCCACGTTCTGCGGCCCCGGTGACAACACAACCGCTAAGGGATCGTCCCGTTGGGAGAATTCTAAAAAGTGCTCGCTGAACGTTTGAAAAAATGAAGAAAGTCGTTGAACGCCGGTTTCATCAAACAGGTCGGGTAAGGATCGGGAGACGATAATACGATTCTCCAAGGCAAACCCTGCTCCGGTCGGCGCTTCCGTACGATCTCGCAACACCCACCATTGCCCGTCCGGCGCGCGAGCCACATCAAACGCGAGAAAATGCAAATAGGTTCCACCCTGAACAGGGACTTGGTGACAAGGCTGCAAAAACTGCGGATTGCCAAACACGACGGCCGGCGGCAACGTGCCGTTCTTGAGCAACTGCTGAGGACCATACAGATCACTCAGGATATGATTGAGCAAACGAGCTCTCTGAATCAGTCCGGTTTCTAACTGCGTCCATTCCTCCTGACTAATCAGGAGAGGAAATAAATCTAATTGCCAGGGGCGGTCCGTTTGTTGTCCATCCTGTCCGGCAAGATAGGTGACCCCGTCATCTTTCAAGAGGCGTTCGGCCGTTTCCTGCGCCAATTGCCGTTCAGGGGAGGACAAGGCTGAGAAGCCTTTGAGAAATCCCTGCCAATGGGGGCGAACCAACCCGTCTTGTCCGATGAGTTCATCAAAGGTATCGAGTTGTGGAGGATAATTCATGGGTGCATGAATTCCTGAATCGGATGATTCAGGAGCAACAGAAGGCATTGAGGAATCCATCAGAACGGCTCCGGTGAAAGGGACGGGCTCATTCGTATCATTTCAAACCAACGCTAGAGTCATCGCCTCGTATTATACCGGCCAACGGAGGTCAAGGGTACAGGGAAATTCCGGTCGAGAACATTCGAGAGGCTCCCGGTACGGACCAGCCGTATGGCCAAACGGAGTAAACCTGGCCAATCGACGACTTTCGGCCTCATAGGCATTTACCGGAAATTGATCAAAGTTTCGACCACCCTGATGAGCCACATGGTACGTACAACCGCCAATCGCTCGTTGAGCCCACCGGTCATAGATATCGAAGGTGAGAGGTGCGTCAATCCCGATATTGGGATGTAAGCTATGAGGGGGTTGCCACGCCCGATAACGAACGCCACCAACCGCTTCCCCTGCCCGGCCAGTCGGGATCAATGGCACTCGTTTTCCATTGCAGGCTACCACATACCGGGAATCGGTCAAGCCGGAAAGCTTCACTTGCAATCGCTCGACTGAAGAATCCACGTAGCGCACCGTCCCGCCGGGCGCGCCTTCTTCACCCATCACATGCCAGGGCTCTAAAGCTTGCCTCACCTCCAGCACTAAACTGTTATGGGAAATGGAACCATAGAGCGGGAAACGGAACTCCAGGTGAGGAGCAAACCAGTCCTTCTGAATGTCATAGCCGGCGCGATTCATATCCTCAATCACATCATGCAAATCCTGTTCTAAAAAATGGGGGAGCATAAATCGATCATGCAGTTGCGTCCCCCATCGTACCGAGCGTACCGGTATCCGGAGTGTTCCAAAATCTGGCAATAAACGCGAGAAGCAGAACTTGTTGCGCCAGACTCATGCGTTCATGCGGAGGCATTTCAAACGCCCGGAATTCGACGAGTCCCAGTCGGCCGGTCGGCCCATCCGGAGAATAGAGTTTGTCAATACATATTTCCGTGCGGTGAGTATTGCCGCTGACATCAATGAGTAAATTTCGAAAGATCCGATCCACCAGCCATGGAGGGGGCGGCGGTTCGGCATGAGGAGGTGGAACTTGGCTGAACCCTAATTCCAGTTCATAGAGAGAATCGTGCCGGGCCTCATCAATTCGAGGAGCCTGACTGGTTGGCCCAATGAAGAGTCCCGAAAACACATACGAGAGCGATGGATGCCGTTGCCAATACGCGACCAGGCTCCGCAACAGATCCGGTCGCCGAAGAAAAGGACTATCAGCAGGTGTTTTGCCTCCCACCACCATGTGGTTCCCCCCGCCCGTTCCGGTATGGCGGCCGTCTAACATGAATTTTTCGGTACCCAGTCGACTGAGTCGGGCTTCTTCATATATACCCGTCGTAATGGCCACCATGTCCGTCCAATTTGAAGCTGGATGGATATTGACTTCTAACACGCCAGGATCCGGCGTGACCTTCAAGACATTGATCCGCGGATCGTAAGGCGGCGTATACCCTTCTAAATGAATGGGCTGGTTTAATTCGGCAGCCGTATCCTGGATGGCCGCTACCAGGTCGAGATAATCCTCCACCGATTCCACCGGCGGCATAAACACCCAGAGGTGACCGTTGCGTGATTCCACGGCCAATGCCGCCCGGACGGCCTTCGTGGTGCCCGACCCTGTGACCTGCCCATGGACCGTTTGCGGCTGTTCCGCTTGATGATCCTGCCCCGTTTGACCGTGTAAAAACGGTTGCCGGCTGGGGTCAGGGTCCGGAAGCGGCCCGCGTTCTTCAAAGGGATCCGTTGGAATAATGTAAGGATATTCTCCAGGTGCTAATACCGGAAGCGATGGCCAAGGGGCAATCGAAACCCGACAGGAGAATCACCAGGCACGAGAAACAAATGTTTGGTTCGGGTCGACCAGGGCGCACTCTTCCATCGACGTTGTCCGTCACGGGCGTTCCATCGTTGCAAGGGCAGCACATAGCCCGCAGGAGTGCCTAACCCTTTTTCAAAAGCTTTGGCTAACCTGTCCCGAGCCATGGGGTCATCTAAATTATTCGTGGCTGGATCAAGTTCCTCCGGCAGCTTGCGTTCCTGCTCAATGAAATACCACGGGTCTTCATAAACCCGATAGATGGTCTCACATCCGACATCCACACGCTTGGCGATTCCCTCAATGAAATGCTGCGCATCCTGATGCGTGGCTTCTGCTGTCGGCGAATCTTCAGGAATCAAATTGTCCTTCTCCCAAATAGGCTTTCCCTCTTCTCTCCAATAGAGACCAAACGCCCATCGGGGTAATTGTTCACCGGGATACCACTTCCCCTGCCCGAAGTGGAGCAGCGCTCCCGGCGCAAACCGGTCTCGGAGTCGTTTAATCAGCTCTGCGGCCAATCGGCGTTTATTGGGGCCGACGGCTTCGGTATTCCATTCTGGAGAATCGGGGTAGTCGATCGAAATAAAGGTAGGTTCTCCACCGATCGTGACGCGAACGTCATTGGCTGCCAACTCTTTATCTAACCGGTGGCCGAATTGATCAATGGCCTGCCATTGCTCTTCAGAGTAGGGCTTTGTGACACGTGGCGATTCCACAATCCGCGTGACCGACATGTCATGAGAAAAGTCGGTTTGGCATTTTTCGATGACTCCACTAATGGGGGCTGCGGTCAGCGGGTGCGGCGTGCAGGCTAAGGGAATATGCCCCTCACCAGCCAAAAGACCTGAGGTCGGGTCAAAACCGACCCATCCGGCTCCCGGCAAATAGGCTTCAACCCAGGCATGTAAATCCGTGAAGTCACGATCGGTCCCGGAAGGGCCATCCAAGGATTTCACGTCTGCCACCAATTGAATCAAATATCCCGACACAAACCGACTGGCTATGCCCAAATGTCTTAGGATTTGGACGAGCAGCCACCCGGTATCCCGACAAGAGCCACACCCCAGCTCCAACGTTTCTTCCGGGGTATGTACTCCGGGTTCCATCCGCACGACATAGTCAATTTGCCGTTGCAATTGCCCGTTCAAATCCATCAAAAACGGGATGGTGGGATCATTCTGTGGGGCTTTAAATTCTTTGAGCCACGCCTGCAATCGTGGACCGGCAGGTTCCTTGTCTAAATAGGGAAGAAGATCCTGCTTTACTAAGGGGTCATATTGGAAAGGAAGGGTTTCCGCATTGGGTTCCAAGAAAAAGTCGAAGGGGTTATAGATGACCATATCGGCCACAAGGTCAACCTCTACATGAAATTCTTGGACTTTTTCCGGGAACACCACGCGTGCCAAATAGTTCCCGTGAGGATCCTGCTGCCAATTCAGGAAATAACCTTTCGGATCGATTTTCAGCGCATAACTCAAAATGGGCGTACGGCTATGGGGGCCGGGTCGTAAACGAATAACGTGGGGGGCCATCTGAATGAGCCGGTCATACCGGTAATGTGTCTGATGATTGAGTGCGACATGCAACGCCATAACTCACACCTGACTTTGGAACGTAAGATGGGAAAACGAATCGAAATACTGCAATAGTCGGTAAGTCCGGCCATCATAGCATTGCACAATCGGACTTGCCTACTCTAACACCCCAAATCCAATAGAAGGCCTTCATTGAATAATATTCTGAACGCCTTGCCTGCGCAATTTTTCTCACATCCACGGAATATGGTATGCTACATCCCTTCATGGTCTTGCGAATGTGCACCCTCTTTAAAGGATCGATGAGTGAAAACATTATTTGAACGCTATCAGATGAAGTCCGGATTCGATGAAATTTTCGAATCACCGGGCGTTCCCCGACCGCACTATCGCCGCCTGGTCGAACGATTGGGAAACTTTCCCATGAAAGACCTGGCGTTAAAACGCAAACAAGCCGATCAAGCATTCTTACGGCAAGGCATTACCTTTACCGTGTATGGGGACCCGCAACAAACTGAAAAAATCTTTCCCTTCGATCTGTTGCCTAGAATTATTCCGAATACGGAATGGCAGATGATTGAGGCTGGAATCAAGCAGAGAGTCAGGGCCCTCAACATGTTTCTGGTCGATTTATATGGGGAACAAAAAATCCTCAACGAGAAGATCGTCCCTCGAGACCTCATCGAAAGCTCGGAACATTTCCAAAAAGATTTGGTCGGATTCTGTCCTCCTAAAGGCGTGTATATTCATGTTTCAGGGATCGATCTCGTCCGTAACCATGAAGGACACTATTTCGTTCTGGAAGATAATCTTCGCACCCCATCAGGCATTTCCTATGTTTTGGAAAATCGCCTGGTCATGAAGCAGTTATTTCCTAACTTGTTTGCCGACATGCAAGTTCGTCCGGTTGATCAGTACCCTGCCGAACTTTTGGAAAACCTCAAGGGACTTGCGCCGCAGGGGAAGGATAACCCCACGGTTGTGCTCCTGACCCCCGGGGTTTTTAACTCCGCCTACTTTGAACACAGCTTTTTGTCGTTGCAAATGGGCATTCAAATGGTGGAAGGCCGAGACCTTGTCGTCGAATCCGATAAGGTCTTTATGAAAACCACCCAAGGTCTGGAACAAGTAGATGTCATTTACCGTCGTGTGGATGATGCCTTTCTCGATCCGGAAATTTTCCGAAAAGACTCCGTTCTTGGAGTACCTGGACTCGTGCGGGCCTATCGCGCCGGGAATGTGGCGTTGGCCAACGGCATCGGCAACGGCATTGCCGACGACAAAGCCGTTTATACCTTCGTCCCGAAGATGATTGAGTTTTATTTAGGTGAGCAGGCCATTCTCCAAAATGTGCCAACCTATCTGTGCGGAATCCCTGAAGATCAAAAATATGTTTTGGAACATCTTGGAGAGTTGGTCGTCAAGGCCGTCGCTGAGTCCGGCGGGTATGGGATGTTGATGGGCCCAAGCTCTACCAAAGCCCAGCAAGATGAATTCCGGAAAAAGATTCTCGCCAATCCTCGCAGTTATATCGCCCAACCCGTCGTCACGCTATCCCATCATCCATGCGTCATCGATGGAAAAGACTCCATTCAGCTCATGGGTCGACATGTCGATCTTCGCCCCTTCGTGTTGTGGGGAGAAGATATCACCCTGTCCTTAGGCGGCCTGACCCGGGTGGCCTTAAAGGAAGGTTCCTTGGTCGTTAATTCCTCTCAAGGCGGAGGCAGCAAAGACACCTGGGTCCTGTATGGAGATGAATAAATCATGATGTTAAGCCGGACAGCAGAATCGTTCTTCTGGATCGGGCGTTATATCGAACGGGCTGAATATACCGCCCGATTCGTGAATGTGCATTATCATTTGTTGACCGAAATTGCCACCGGTGAAGATCAGGCTGAAATATGGACTCGATACCTCGAAGACACCGGTGAACTTGAGGCCTATCAACAACTGTACAAAGACGTCCGCACCATACCAGTGATGGAGTTTGTGACGCTCTCTCGTGACAATCCGGATTCCCTGACCAATCTGATTGCGGCGGCGAGGAACAATGCCCGAGGTATCCAGGATCAATTGTCCAGCGAAGTCTGGCATTTCATGAATGATTTTTATTTCAGCTTAAAAGGAAAAACAGAAGCGGATCTCTGGGCCGACACTCATGACTTACTTCGACATGTTCGGAATACCTGTTACACCTTAGATGGTGTCATGGGAGGCACGATGGTACGGGATGAAGGATGGAATTTTTATCGGTTGGGGAAAAATATCGAACGCGGTGGTCGAACGGCCCGCCTCCTCGATATTCCCGTGTTAAGTGAGCCCACGACCGAACCCCGGAGAATTTCGGAATACCATCAATGTCTCGCTGCTCTCAAATCCGCCAGCGCGTTCGAAGCCTATCGAAAATTTTATTCCGCTCAACTCGTGCCAAAAAAGATTGTGCGCTTTCTGCTTTTCCATAATAAATTTCCTCGGTCCGTCCGCTTTACCACCACACAAGCCAGTGATCTTATCGAACTGCTCGCGGGAAATACCCGACGGGGAGAAACCCGGGAAGCCATTCGATTAGCCGGAGGCCTAGCGGCAGACTTAGAATTTGGGAGTCTGGAGGAAGTATACTCTACGGGTTTGTCGGCCTTCCTCGCACAAGTTCTGGAACGACTCGACCAAATATCCAATATGGTCGCCCAGGCCTTTTTTAGGACTTCCGGATATTCAACTCCATCACCATCCTCATCACAATCACAATCCGCTTAAGCTGTACGCGATAATCTCAGCACAAGCCCACTCCCTCACCAAAGAATTTCCATAGGCTATTCTCGCCAGGACCCTCAAGTTATCTAGGAGGAACCACCTGAATCTTTTGACAAGGCTTGCCTGCATGATACACTTATTGAAAGATTGTTCATGACGCTCCCACCCATTAGGAGAGATATGATGAAGATGGTATTGTTTGGAATATTCTTTGGACTGTTGGTAACGACTCAAATCACCGGGGTCCAAGCTCAGGAGATTCCCACATCAAAATGCCAACAGATCGCACATGACTTTGGGAACGACCCCGACGCGTTACCCACAGAGCGATTACAACAGCTTCAATATTGTATCAATCAAATCTTGAACCAACGAGAAGCCAGCAATCCTCCCGCTATGCTCAAAGGCACCATCATTGAGCCACTGCGGCCTTCCGAGGAAATGAAAATCCACAGCTACACCTGGGCCGAACGAATAACGAATTGACATATTATAATACACTGAAAAAACTACCCGCCTACAAATCAAAAAATTCTTGTACACCAAAAACCGAACCCGCCTAACTGACTGCTCTCTAGTTTCCTCGCATCGGAACTCCGGCTCCCAAGACGAAGATACACGTTTTTTTCTTGTTTCGCTTACCCCTTAAGGTCTAGGTTATTCCCAGTTAACAATCCCCCCTTGAATTCCTGGGGTATATTAATCGGGACTTCAATATCTCTTTGATCTGACCGACAAACGTTCTCTAATGAAGCCAAGCCAATGGTGTTAGTTCCCCTATTCCTCGATTGAAATCCGATTGTTCCTGAATGGGGAAATGGATAGACACATGATCGCATTACCAGAATGGGGCTGTTGAAAAAATCCGCCAGCTGCGTTCTCGCCATTTTTGCGTGCTCACGTACTGGGAGTACGCTCCGTGCGCAAAAATGGCTGCGGCCTTGCTGGACGAACTTTTTGAACTGCCCCGACACCTCGATAGGCAACGTATCTGTAGGCCTCTATGTCCCTCGAAATTTTTATTATTCAACACTCCCAGAATGGCTCTATTTGGGTTATATCAACGGAACGCTTTCGACTCTAGAAGCAGAATAGGAATTGTCGAGCCCAAAATTCTCCAGGGCGAACGGTCAGCCATGGGAGGAGTATGCTCGCCATGGCTGGCTGCCGCCCAATATTTCTATGCTTACCTCCCCTCAATAATCCCAAACGGGTTAACAGAATATTAAAAGATATCCTTAACCCTTAGGCCATTGGGAAGATAGTTTTAGAATTGCCTGATCAAGGGCCTCATTTAACGCCACCACCCTCAACGTTTCAAGTGCCCGACTTTCTTCAGGATATACTGGATTAACCAGATCCGAGCCACGCACTCTGGGATACCGATTTGATTCCAATGGAGTATCCAGCTGCTCTAGCACGGCGTAGGAAGAACCTTGCGAATGCCACAATAATTTGCCGGACTTAAGATCCAGCAAACCTAATTCCACTGTTGCGTGATTTTCAATCTGATATCCATTTAACATACTCACCTCAGGAAGAAGATCAAATTTTGCAGGGGCTTTCACCTCACGGCTTGAAGGTAACACGACCAGGGCAATTTCAACTGGTGCCTGCCGCCCTTTTCCATTGAATCCCTCAAAGAGGACCTCCTGTTTCAGAGGTTGATTTCCATCAAGGTGAATGAAGTCTTGCATGGTACCGGGAATACGATCTTGAATTTTATGCTTTACACTCGCCGCGAATTGACCCCACGAGTCCTGGGTCATGCCCTCAGGAAACTTGGAATCCTCAAAACTGGTGACTAATGCCATGCCTATCGGCTTTTGTCTCTCAGAATCTCCAGATCGTTCACCCTGAAAGACTGACAACCCCTGAGGATCACTCTGGAAATGAGTCGGAAGTACAGGGTCTGGAATGCTGCTACACCCACTCAACAGGGATAATAAATAGATCATTAATGCCAGATACACCAGAGCAATAAACACCATTTTTTTTCTTTTTGTTAAAAATTGGTGTCTTGCCTCAAGAGCTGGAATCGTACGACGACCACTTCTTTTAGCTAGTACATAAGTATTCATGAGTAGGCCTCCTTTATGACAAAGAAGAAGTTGCTAATACGAAATTTGTTTGCATTCACAAAAAGTAAACAGCATTTTCTTTCATTTAAGATGATTTTGAAAAACGAGGCGTTCAACAGAAGTTTCCATCTTGCCTCCTTTCTATGTTGTAGATAATGTCTCATCCTGAATCCTGTTGTTTATTGCACTCAGTTACTATCTATAATTCATTAAACAACTCAAACTACCACATAAGCAAAGACATAAATTTTACTTATTTCATAAAATTTTTAAATGTTTAATAAACTCATTCTTCCAACCTAATTCTTGCAGGCAAGCAGGTAACATGGTCCTAATCAGTCCATAGACGATACCTCTGGCAGACGGGTGTTACTTCTCCAGCATTACGCAACTCGGAGGCTGCCAAGAATCTCTGTTAACAAATCAAAGTAAAAGGCCTTCCCCATGCACTTAATTAAAATCACTAGACTTCGAAATGCTGAATTGATTAAAAAACTGGCGCCGTTCCTGAAGAAGGCAAAGACACCTTCAAGAAAGGAAGAAGTAGTTACATTATAAAAAGAGTCTCTCCTTGATCCCCTTAGACCCCTTTTTTGAAATGGTCTTACAATAAAATAAGTACCTGCTACTACCCGGAAGCGCCACACTCATCAAGATTTTATGTTGTAGCGCTTAACAGCATTGGTCCTTGAGTCCTACAAACGATGTAAACTTGACCAATAGAGAGGCCCCGAGACTAAAATTGGGAATATGTTAAACAATGAAAACCTGTAAGAATGGTGAATATGAGCAGATTAAATAAGCGGTGTGAAGAAGCCATTGCCCTAGATTGCATCAGCGATGGAGTGGTCACAATTGGGCTGGATATGCAGATTCGGTATATGAATCGAGCGATGCGGAATTTACTTGGGTATGATGATACTGATCCTATCGAACCTCTCAATTTTGCCTGCAATCAGATCGTTCAATGCAATATCTGCACAACGCACGACTGCGTACTAGAACGTGCCATTCGAAATCGGGAAAAAGTACAAAATTATGAAACCGTTATTCTCAACAAAGATGGGAGGAAAATACCGGTCAAACTTAACACTGATCTCTTATGGGATGATGAGGGAAACTTGGTTGGGGTGGTCGAAACGTATCGGGATCTTTCGCAACTCCATGAACTAAAGGAGAAACTCGACCAGCAAACAAAACACAACAATTCAAGTCCATTAGTGGGGAAAAGCGCCGCCTTTCAAGAAATTTTGATTCTTCTTCCGCAAATTGCAAACTCTAAAGCTACGGTTCTCATAGAAGGGGAAAGCGGAACCGGCAAGACCCTAATTGCCAAAGAGATTCATCGTCTCAGCCCTCGAGCTCAGGGAGCCTTCATTTCGATCAATTCCGCGGCTTTAGCCGAGGGCGTCCTCGAGAGCGAGCTCTTTGGTCATGTCAAAGGCGCTTTTACTGGAGCAATTGTCGATCGTCCTGGACGCTTTGAGATGGCAGACAAGGGAACAATTTTTTTTGATGAGATTGCAGAAATGAGCCAGGGAACTCAGGCCAAACTTTTACGAGTTCTTCAGGATCAAGAGTTTGAACGTGTAGGAGATAATAAAACCAAGAAGGTCGACGTGCGAGTGATCGCTGCCACAAACAAAGATTTATGCCAATTGGTCAAAGAGGGTCGATTTCGAGAGGATCTCTACTATCGTCTTCGCGTATTTCCCCTTTCCTTACCTCCCTTACGAGATCGAAGAGACGATCTTCCTTCATTGATTGAGTTATTTCTAAACCGCCTTAACAAGGAAATGGGGAAAAATATTAGGGCGATGGATGAACCTACATTGCGATTCCTGGAACATTATGACTACCCAGGAAATATCAGGGAATTAGAGAATATTCTTGAACATGCTTTAATTCGTTGTGCCGACAATACCATTCGCATTGATCATTTACCCCAGGACCTTCGACCTCGCAATCAGAAATTGAGCCATTTGGAACGGCATCAGACCATTAAGAGCACTGGAAAAACATTGGCCCTCCTAGAAATTGAATTAATAAAAAAGACCCTAGAAGAGACCAACGTGGATTATCAGAAAACCTGCCAGGTACTGGGCATTAGTCGTTCCACCCTACTTAGGAGAATTAAAAGATATGGATTGCATTTAAGGCAAGTGTCAAAATGATTCCATTAATTCACTTTGACCTGCATAAGCCATTGACTTTAAATAATATTTAAATTTTAAGTGTCAATTTGACCACCCACAAAATCATTCCTTAAGCCAATCAGGCTTACATTTTCCTTAAAAAACAAATAGTTACGAACCTTTGCCTTTCTGGTTCAGACTTTGCTTTTCCTTAAAAAACAAAGAAAGCCCATTTGCTATGAATTAACCCAAGAGTCAACCAATCGGGTAATTAAAAATGCATATATTTTACAGCTCTGACCTAGGGTAATTCCGTAGCAACCTACGGAAGTGAGGCCTTAGAATTGGCCCTTTCACATGAGGGAGAGGATACCAATCAAGCAGATCCTGATAAAAATTTCCATCATCATAAAATCCAATTTGGAGATGATCAACTGAATCAAAAAAAGGACACCTCACCTTGGGAAGGAATTACGTGTTTTTTACAAAGGGAAAAGGTCGACACAATGGATTGCCCCAGGTGCCATGGCTTAATGCAAAACCACACATTAATCGATCTAAAAGATGAATTGGGCATAGTTATGCTAGAGGTCCTACGCTGTTTAAATTGCGGCGACATCCTAGACCCAATGATTTTAAAAAATCGAAATTCCACACCTAAACCATTGATGGGAAAAGCCAGATTCACGCCATTCACGACTTCTTCTGGCTCAAAAGAGAGCCAATTTTCTCTAAAAAGAAGTAAATAGCTGGGATTGTTCACTTCGCAAGATGAATTATGCCTATTGATCGAAACAACATACATAATCGCTCTCCCCTTTGGCGGCAATTCAACATTTTGGTCTGTAGCTTGACTCTCAAAGAAGTTTACTCTGTCGATTTTTTGAAAATAAGAAAATTTGACGGTAATTTCATCATGCCTGGTCATGTGGCATTTATATGACTATAAACGGTAGAAGCTCTAGGGCTAGCTCAGACGAATCGCAGGTGGGTTACTTTTCCAGCTTGAGTCCATATCGGATTCCCCATGTCAATTTCTAGTTTGTGGAGAGGTTGAATGAAAAAGAGACAAATTTCATTGGACAACACGTTTTTGAAAAAAGCCCATGAACGTCCCAAGAAGTACCTGAGACACTGGGTAGATGTGCCTGCCCATATCCACCACGTGGCCTATCGCATGGCTAACCCACCGACAGAACGCCCCCAAAGTCGCTTGGAATTCTTGCAATTGTTGCAATGCTTGAATATTGATGAAAAAAGCACTTTTATATCTGATAAATTTGGGTTTGGATCTTGTGAAGATGAAAACGGAGATCGATTGTTAGTTGCCTGGGAGGCTCATACTGAATATTACAGCTATCAAATTTGGTTCATTCCATTTTTAAAAAACCAAGCTCTCACATACGGTTCTTTAGGTTTTCCTGGATATCATTTTCCCTTCTCCCCATTAGGGATACGAGTTAATTCTCTTGATATTATCATTTCCCAAGAATCCAGAAATTCTGAAGAGCACATACGTATGTTGATGGAAGAATCTGAGGTCTATAGCAGTTATGTGTTTGGAGAAGAGATTTGTGTGGCCACAAGCTTTACTCCTGACCAAGAGATGAGGGAGCGTTATCTGATTTTTTCATCCTCCTGGGAATCTCTTCAATCTAGGCTTCCGCGGGTCGTAGACACCGTTGTTGCAACAGAAAATTATTATCATCTCATCTTACTTCCTTTTCAAGCATTCTCTAATGCCGTAGATCAGATTCATAAATTTGAACAACGCCATCTTCATCAGCGAGGGGCAGTGACTTCTCAATTAAATGCCGCAACATCTGATAGTCTTCAAAAATGGTTAATAGTCCTTAGTGAAGATTTTCTTCAACTTAGTCGTCTGGCTGAATCTATGAGATTCAAACTTTCTGGAGCCATTCCTTATGAATCTATCGTTGAGAGCAATCTTTCTGTCTTCAAAGAAGGCCCTTTTAAAGCGTTTCCAACGCTTTCCGAGTATGTTCGCTGGAGAATTGCTGGTGTCGCTAAGGGATACCAGCAGCTTCTTCGCCGAATTGAGTTCCTGGAAAAAGACTTTGAAAATTTAATTGCTATCATTCGAACTCGAGTGGATCTTCTTTTAGAAAGTCAAAACCTGACCTTACAAGACCAAAACTTAAAAATACTCCAAAACGTAGACGAAACCACTAAAAGCCAAGCCTTATTACAACAGACGGTAGAAGGACTTTCCGTCATCGTAATTGCCTACTACCTAAGTGGCTTGGCCAATTATTCCTTTAAAGGTCTTGAAAAAACGGGCTGGATTCAAGATGCCAGTCTGGCGACAGCTATTTTTGTTCCTGTGTCTGTTATAGTATCTTTTGCCTTAATTTATTTTGGAAGAATTATAATCAAGAAACGTCTATTTAAAAAATGATCCATTTCTCTTCCCCAAAAATGCTCCGGCAAAAAGAATCCTGATTTTAAAAAGAAATTTGGATAGGCTTCAGCCATTCTTAGTGGATGAGGAGGGATCTACGATAGGAATCAGAAACATTCACAGACCAGGGAGGCAAGTTAATGAGCGCAAAAATTCCGGATTCCCAACTGCTAACCATGACAGAATTATTATCTCATTTATATTTGGGACTGACACGATATCTAGATTCAATTCATGAGAATTCGGAGAAATCAAAAAAAACGAGAGAGGACATTCAGAGCCTGATCCAAACTTCCCGTGAAGGCTTAGCCCAATATCTATCAATGAACCCTGTGGTTCAACGGAGTGTCGAAGAAGAACAGGCCCTTGTTAGCAAAATAGTGGAAGAAGCCATGAATAATGGACTCACTCCAAAAGTCATGGAGAAAATGACGACGGAGCGTGCAAAATTTCAAACGAAGATTGTTGCACTCACAGACTTGATTGCCTTATATAAATCGCTATAAATTTCATCGCCCTTCTTTGCACAAATATTATGAGAGCACCAAGCTTTTTTCCACAAACGCTTTGGCATGCGGATCAGTCGTCACTATAATCAAGGTCCAGGGGCATCCTTTCGAACTCAGGGCATAGAGAAGGGGCTCCCGAATATGGCCGGGGATTTCATGCATACCTCCATCCAGGATGACGAGTGGTGGGCGAGTGATGATGGCTCTGGCCAATAATATCCGCAATCGTTGACTCGGCGGAAACTCCTTTCCTCCTTCTTTGACGATTGTTTCCAGCCCGTCAGGAAATTTTTCAAGCTCCTTATCCAATTGGGTTAATGCGACCGCCCACAACACATCCTCAGACGTAATTCCAGGACGCCCAAGGAGAATATTGTCCTTCACCGTCCCTTCGAACAACGTCAAATCCCTCCCAAAGACAATGCCCCGTTGAGCACTGAGCTGCTCTCTAGAAAACGTTTTCAAATCTGCCCCGTTATATCGAACCACCCCTTCAGGGGGTCGATGGAAGCCGCCTAGGACAAGTGAGACCCGATGCCGGACAGATTCAGTGGCACAAATGATAGCGACCTTTTCCCCAGGAAAAACTTCAAGATTGCCAGGAAAAGGTGCCTGAGGTGACTCACTCGCCCATCCCATCTGACTACAGGTGACATGCCACCCGGGAGAATCAGAAAAAGGAATAGCGAAATCGGGATCATGAACGATGGGGTCTTTGGGAAGGGAAAAAAGATGGTCCAACTCCGTTAATGCCGTGAAAAAATAAAAGACGACATACATTCGTTTGACAACCGAATCGAGGTTAAGGAGCAGGCTTGCGACGATCACCTCTGCTGCCACCAGCTGCCCTAACGTTAATTCTCCTTGACTGAGCAACCAACCTGCTGTCCCTAATAATCCGGTATGCAATACGACTTGAAGAACGAGCGAACCAATGTATTGACGAACCAAGATACGAAATCGCGATTGACGGGCATACACATAGTCTGCGGCTAAGGCATCAGCATTGCGTAGGATAAAAGGTGAGCTATTGGTGGCCTTAAAATGTAAAAGATTGTCCGCCACCTCTTGAAACCAATGAAACACCGAGTATTTCGCTTCAGACATTGAGAGTGTGGCACGGAGACCGCCCTTCCCCAGAAATCCAATGAGCACAACAGACCCAAGGAGCACGACATCAAAAATGACAAAATACGGATGATACAATGCCAACAATGTCATGCCAATCATTCCACCAATCAACACATTGATGAAGTCAACCAAAAGACTTGATAAAGCACGTTGGAGAAATACCGTTTCGAAAAATCGACTCATAGAGTCCGATCGAAAGCGGTCTTCTTGATACCGTGGCAACAATTTGGCTAAAGCCAGCGTGACACGAACAAACACCCGCCGTTCAAGAATATCGGTTGCATAAAATTGCAACACTTTAAAGATCCCCACAAACAGTAAAATCCCCCCCATAATACCGACAATGGTCACAACCATAATCGGAGAAACCGAAAAGGCGAAGGTATTCACCAATTCTTGGACCGTCAGTGGGATAATGAGGGAAAACACACCGACCGCGGCTGCATAGGTAAGCATGGCCAAGAGAATGGAACGCTCTTGCCTGATAAAAAGACTAAGACGGTCAAACGTGTCTCTTGATACTGGAGACGTCAGCTTCATTGTCTTCTGTTATTTCCCCTTTTACTCTGTCTCGGATGTGTCTCGTGAAATCCCGTTGACCCAGCCACCAACGGCCCACTGGTACAGAGCCTGAGCTTTTTGATAGTCGGCCATAGCGGTCATCCACCCCTCCGCGGCCTGCAGCACATTTCGCTCTCGAAGATTGACAAAGAGCAAACTGGTCGCACCCATTTGAAATCGAGTCCTTTCGCCCTTTTCTAAGTCCTTCGCCAATTGAAACGCTTCCCGTGAGACATGAATACGCTCTTGCGCACGCACAATGGCAGATTGCGCATTGGCGACATCCATGGTCACTTGTTGATGCCGATACTGTTGTAATAATTTGAGACGTTGAGCCTTTCCCATCATTTGCAGTTGATCGCCCCTCGCCCCACGCTGAAGAAAAGGAAAACTTAATTGCGCACCAAATCGATAACCGAGACCGAGGACAAAATCCTCTGGTTTCCTCGATGGTTGTGCTTCGACTGTTAAATCGGGAAGAAAATTATTTTCCGCAACTTCCAAGTCAATATGATTAAATTCTGCTTCCAATTTGACGAGTTGAATCTCAGGTCGGACTGCGATGGCCCGCTGTTGCACTTGTTCAATGACAGGGAAAACCTGAACGGAATCAACCGATGGAAACGGGGGTGCCACGACATCCTGCGGCACCACCAAATCATTATCTTCCCATAAAAATAAAGCCAACTTATATTGTTCTTGCTCGACCTGCCGTTGTGCTTGTATGAGTCCCTCCCGTCGACGTTGCACTTCTTGATTTGCCTCAATAACATCGAACCGTGCCCTGGCTCCTTCTTTGGCTTGTTTCGTCAATTGAGTGAGCCTGGCCTCAGCGACCTCAACCGCCTTGTTCTGAATTTCCATCAATTTCCAGGCAGTCACCCAATTCCAATATTGGGTCGCCGCCCCAAGGTATAAATCTTGGCGGGTTTGCTGGATTTCCAGTTCGGCTTGCTTGCCTGCTAATTCTGATTTTTGCAATTCGGCATGATCCGGATTGGTGATGAAGCCACGAAGTAGAGGCAAAGCTATGCCTAACAGCGGTTGATTTGTCTTGTTAATCCCCAAATCCGCAACTTCCACATCTCCAATCCCGGCACGAAAACCTGCGAACCCTTTCACCCCCCAGGGGTGACGCATTTCAACAAAGGTGTCATTGAACCCGACGCTGGTCGTGTTCCCATCTTTGACCAACCGTTCCAACTCCCAATCATTCACCAAATTCGGTTCAAACTTCCCTAATGCCGTTAACAGTTTTCCTCTGGCCACCATTTTTTGTGTTTGACTTCCCTGAAGAAGAGGATGGCCCTGTTCTACTTGTGCCAATACATGCCTAAGCGTAAGGAGAGGAGAGGCAGGAGCTTCTTGAGACAATTGATTGGCCCCTAGAGGAGAGGCACAAAGCCCCATCATTAGGCCGACAAGAGTGATAAACCAAGGTCTCATTTTTCCTCCTCCAAGATAAACCATGAAAAAAAGACGAGTAAGATGTCGGATGTTATTTCCCCGGTCTTCCCGCCTTGGGCAACAACACATCCGTTAAATGGATGTCTCCAGCTTCATAATCAGCAGGGAATAAGTTAAACCTCCGCCATATTTCATACCAGAGAGGCACACGATTGAGGATGACCCATCCCATTACCTGAGTCCCCTGTCGTATATGTTGTTGAGATGGCCAGTCTCGGCGCTTGAGGTCAGGGACCACCCAGAATCGAAACTTCCCGTTCGCCGAAGCCGATTGATCGACCACCTGAATGCGGCCATCATAGGTACCCGCCATTAATTCCGGCCAGGCAGGAAGCGGAATCGCCGGAACTCCCTGAAAGAGTAATCGAACCGAACGTCCAGGCTTGAGGAGGGGTGCATCAATGGAGTTGGCCCACATTTCAACGGCAGGCGTGGCATTGCCGGGAACAATCGTAAACAACAGGTCCCCTGGATGAACGATTTCACCAGGACCAATCCGCTTCAAACGAACTACCGTCCCATCTAACGGTGCCACGACCCGTCCCGCTACACGCCGCTGAAGAGCATTGGAACGAGTCAACTCTAGATCTGCAATCTCCTTTGAGGCCCTAGCCGCCTCCCCAAGAGCCGAAGCCCGTTGCGACCGTGTCTCCAAAAGTCGTTGCACCAATTCCGCGTCGATATGTTCACGATTGTGAGACAACGCTCGTCGAGCTTGGTGAACTTCTCGAAGTGTGGCCTCAGCTGCTTTCACTTCTGCATTAGCCGCAGTCGCCGACTGAATAGCCAACTCCAATTCCCGCCGTGACAACAGCCCATCGGCTTCCAAAACTCGGGAACGTTCTAAGTTTAAACTGGCGGTTTCTTCGGCTACTTTGGCGGCCGCTACCCGTTGTTCGGCGCTCTGAACTTTATGCTCCGCTTCAAACACTCTGGCCTCGGCCGAGGTTGTCGCGGCCTGAGTCAATGTCGACATTTCTTTGAGTTGTTCCGCCAGGATATTGGCGCCCTCCATGGCCGCCTGCCTCCGCTCTTCCAATGCCTGCCGCGATTGATCCAAGCGTTGAAGGAGATCCTGTGCCATAAATTGAGGATTCACATCCTCCATCTCAAGAATTAAGTCTCCCTTCTTGACCGGCATACCTTCATCAACATGCCAAGCTCGTATACTCCCATTTATTTGTGCATGAATTTCCTGCGGTCGTTCTTTTGGCGAATAGGCGGAAAGTTGCCCTTGAACGGTTACCGTTTGGGTCCACGGCACAAAACTCACAATCCCGGCAAAGCCGATGAAGATGAAAAGGGCAGCCCTTGACCAACTCCGTAATCGAGGAGGAATCTTGACAAGTGATCGAGACTCTAGGACCTCACCAGAAGGTCCGCTTGGAATCAATCCCGGACTATCAAGATCGACCGGCTCAGCTGTTTGTTGAGAATTCGCCATATGATCAGTAATAGGCATAGCCAGAAAACTCATTCTACAAAAATTTTACCGTCTGAACTTGCTTTCCCCTCGCTGCTTGCATTACAAAAAATTCCCTCAAATCTTACTTACTTTTTAGCAATATACATCAAATGGCTTATAAGACAAATATAAAATAAAACATTCCTTCATCTAAAATTTTAATGTTTCTCAACACACATGCACGCCCTGAAAGGATCCACTTTGAGCATCTTCAAGAGGAAATGTCTGTAATGCATTGTCTTGGATCGCCGAATCAAGCACCCAACCGTTCTCGTGCCCTATCCCAATCGTCCCCGGAAATCAGGGTCCCCTAACTCCAGACACCCAACCGCCAGCTCTTACGTAGACATGGATTGCGTATGGAGATAGCCTCGAAGAATATCGCGTCTAGCAACAATACCTACTAATTTTCCAGAAGAATTCACAACTGGGACTCGAATGAGATGGTTATTTTGTATTATTTCAATAACGGCAAACATATCCGTGTCTTCGGTAACCGAAAGAGGATTGTTGGTTAGGATGTCTCCCGCCCTGAGATCACCAAGTACCTTCCCTTCTCTAATGGCATTCAGGAGATCAAATTCCGAGACAATGCCAACTAATCGGTTTTCAGAATCCACAATTGGAACCGATCCAAAGCCCTCCATAAGCAGTGAGATCAACAGGTCGGCCCTAGCACTCAGGCCTTCTGTTCGCACCGCGGTTTCCAGCACTCGACTGACAGGTAGCCGGCCGAATGGACTTGTTTTAAAACTTTCCTGATTTTCCTTGTTTTTCAGCATACAATCCCTCCTCCGTTTAAATACATAATATTGCGTGCTTCATTCTCATCGAATCTATGAAAGGATCATGCCATTAGATTCCAAGACGTGTCCTTTGAGTTTAGCCTTACCTTCTAAAAACAACAGTGCGCCGAAAAATCCCAGGAATCATTTCAAGAAATTTCTAGTCTTTCGAATTGAAAAGTATTTCATCTTTGAAGACACGAAGCAGATAATAGAGAGAAGGAAAAAGCAAGAGTGAACCAAGAATAATGGCCACACCAACTAATTGCAGGGTCACTTCCGGTGCCGAAGTATTGAATATCGTTAGATCAGGAGGAACCAAATATGGAAATTGGGCTATGCCCCATGCCCACAATGTAAGAATGACCTGAAGGATTGCGCAAGTTCGAGCCCACCAGAATCTCCGTCTCAAGAGAAACCAAACAGCCGTTAGCGTTAATGCTCCCACTCCAAATTGGAGAGATACTCCCCATAGGCTGCTGGTCAGTTCTCCCCAAAGTCTTGGTGCGCTTGATCTCCCAATAATCAAGACGACTTCCTCCAATATTCCAACAACCAACGCGATCACAAGAGTCCGTTTCCGAAAAATCTCCTGAAGCCGTTCATCCTGCTGAGCTTCCAAAAGAAGATACACGGCTGCTAAATAGGCAAAAAGGAACAAAGTAAACACCCCCATGATTAGGGGAAATGGTTGTATCCAGGGTGACACATACGCCTTAAAAAACCCTTCCGAATAGCTGGGGAAATTTCCAATCGTTATTGTTCCGACAATAATCCCCAAGAAGACAGGAGCCATAAAACTAGAAAGAGCAAAAATTTGATCCCAACGAGCATGAATTTCGTCACCTTTCACATCGTAGTGATGAAAAGCATACGCGGCGCCTCGAAGCACAATACCAATGACTAAAAGCGTTAATGGGATATGAAGGGTAATGGAAATTTTGGCATAGGCAGACGGAAAGGCCGTGAAGAGAATGGTGATAATGAGAATCAGCCATACATGATTGGCTTCCCAAATCGGTCCAATGGCATGCCCGATCAAACGGTGTTGCTCACGCCTCGTCGGCCCTTTCGCCAGAAGATGCCACACTCCTGCTCCAAAGTCCGCTCCGCCAAATAAGGCATAACACGTCAACGCCACAAGGAGAACAAGAGCAACTATGGATTCTAGTTCAATCATATGACATTGATGACTTCCCGAGAGGATGGCATTTGACATTCCGTGGGGGTGGCTGACACATGACGAACCATGAGCCATATAACGATACATGTAAGGAATACATAGAGTGCTCCAAAAAAGACCAAGGGAACGAGAAGACCAGGCATCGGCGTGACGGCTTGAGACGTCTTCAGATATCCCACGACAACCCAGGGCTGCCGACCAACTTCAGTCGCCACCCATCCCATTTCCGTGGCAATAAATCCTAAGGGAGTGGCCACGACCATGGCCTTGAGAAACCTCGGAGAACAAAAGATGTTTCGTTTTTTAAACGCCAGCCAAGAAGCCCAGAGGGCCAAGCACATCATAATCATTCCCAGCAAGACCATCACTTGAAACGCATTTCGAACGACACCGATGGGTGGCCAATTTTCTCTGTCAAAATCCTGGATTCCTTGGACAATTCCTTGCGGGTCAAAATGAAGCATGAGGCTCAGACCATAAGGAATCTCCAACACATGATCGAAGGCTTCCTTTTCTGCATCCCAAAACCCGCCTATCCTGAATGGAGCACCCTGTTCGGTATGAACCTGCCCCTCAAAAACCGCTAATTTTAGTGGCTGGAACTCTGCCACGCGTTTAGCCAAAAGATCTCCACTCAGTGGTTGGAGCAGGGCGCTGACGCATCCCACGGTTACGGCAATCTTAAAGGCCGCTTGATGAAATAAATTATTTTTCTGACGAAGGAGAAAAAAAGCGTGAATGCCGGCGACAGCAAATCCGGCCGATGCAAACGCAGCCAGAATCATATGGGGGGCTTGAAGGAGCCCGGACGGATTGAACAACGCCACAAGAGGATCGATATTTGAAGGAACTCCATTGATGATCGTGAAGCCCCGGGGAGTGTTCATCCAGCCATTGGCCATGACTACGACTACCCCTGAAATAAGCCCACTGCCTGCCACGACACCACCGGCCGCCAAATGTGCATAGGGATTAATTTTGCCCCACCCGTAGAGATAAATTCCCAAAAAAATGGCTTCCGTAAAAAAGGCAAACCCTTCAATGGCAAAAGCCAGTCCAATAATCGGCCCGGCCCACTCCATAAAGATAGGCCAGAGAAGACCAAGCTGAAAGGACAAAACCGTTCCGGTCACGGCGCCGACCGCAAAGAAGATGGCGGTACCCTTCGCCCATCTCTTGGCAACATGAAGATAGACTTCTTGGCCGGTTTTCAACCATCGCCATTCAGCCATTACCATAAGCAGAGGCATGGCCATCCCAACAATCGCGAAAATGATATGAAAACCCAGGGACATGGCCATGAGGGTCCGAGCGGCCATCACATTATCCACAATCCGCCCCTTCTCTGAAGATCAATGATGCCCATCTCCTTTAGTGGTGAAGTTTATTATAGGCATCGAGAGCGGCCACCTTATAACATTCGGCCAGGGTTGGATAGTTGAAAACGGTTTCCAAAAAATAATCCAGTCCTCCGCCCAAGCCCATGACCGCCTGGCCAATATGAATCAACTCAGTGGCTCCAGTCCCTATGGCATGTACGCCTAATAATCGGTGATCGTCACGATGGAATAACATTTTGAATAAGCCCGTATGGTCACCCAGGATCGCCCCTCGGGCAATTTCTCGATAGCGGGCCAATCCTACCTCATAAGGCACTTTACTCTGAGTGAGATCTTGTTCCGTTTTTCCAACCATAGAAATTTCGGGAATGGAATAAATGCCGATAGGAAAATGATCGACCATGGGATGTGCGGGATAACCGAAGGCATGGCATGCCGCTAATCGCCCCTGCTCGGAGGAAGTCGCCGCTAAGCTCGGGTACCCGATCACATCTCCGGCCGAAAAAATATGTGAGACGTCTGTTCGAAAATATTCGTCCACTTTCAAACGGCCTCGTTCGTCAACCGCCAGACCCGCTTTTTCCAAATTGAGAGTGGCCGTTGCGCCTAACCGACCAACAGAATACAGCACAAGGTTGGAAAGCAACCGTTTACCTGATTCCAGGTGGATAATGGCGTGCGGTTTAGGCTCGGAAGCCATTTCGAGATGTTCCACGCTTTCATTCAGACGAAATGACACATTCTTATTTCGCATCTGATGAATTAATTCATCAACAATCTCGGTATCTAGAAATTCGAGCGGTCGATCTCGTCGATCAACCACCGTCACCTCCACACCTAAATCCGCAAACATCGAAGCATATTCCAACCCGATGACTCCGGCTCCCACAACAACCATGGCCTTGGGTATGTGCTGAAGCTTCAACACTCCATCACTATTGATCACCATTCGGTCATCTGTGGAAACGCCAGGTGGGGGCGAAGGGACCGTGCCCACTGCAATCAACAATTTGTCAGATGTAATTTTTTGACCAGAAGTTTCATCGACAATCCCGAGTGTATGAGGATCCAGAAAAGTGGCATCTCCCCTGATCATGACCACATCATTTCTTGACAATTGCTCTTCTAAGACTTCTCCCTCATGCCGAATGACCTCATGAACCCGCGCCAGAAGAAGATGAGCCGTCGGACGTTCTCTGGATGCTCGGATGGCAGACGGCCACCCCTCATTCCCCCGAGAGAAAGCTAAAACGGCCTCACGAAACGTCTTACTGGGGATGGTCCCAGTGTCCAGACAGGTACCGCCAACGATACGACTTTTTTCAATAACTGCCACCTTTTTCCCAAGCTTAGCCGCCTGTACTGCCGCGCGTTGACCGGCTGGACCACTCCCGATACAGACCAAATCAAATTGAAAGGAATGTCCCGAATTCTTATTCATTTATTGTGCTCTCATTAAGGATGCTATTCACAAATTTTCCGAACTTCTCATTATTTTAACACTTTCCAACTAGGAACTTTCCTCATCTGATCACCATGTACTATGGAAGGAGACCTCACCAGGGACGTGATCTCTCTTTTCATGCAAAAATTTTTGTCAACCATTCCCAAACAATATGATCAGGATAGCGGTTATTTTGTCATTTCTTCTGCTTGTTGTTGATTTTCCCTGACATCTTTCCGGGCATGTCCATTAAGGTTCGTTTGAGCAAATGAATTGGTAAAAAAATTTGGAAATTTCCCAATGTCGGTCAACATATTTTCAATTCGTTCAGGCCTCCCCCAATCACTCCAGAGCACATGCTCCATTTCCATAACCGCTAAATGGTCTTCTGCATGTTCTAATAAGTCAGCAGAAAAATTCTTATCCGGCATATCATCATAGATGGCTTCAAGAATGGGGCGTTCGCGTTGCGTACCAAGCACTTCCGCTAATGCGGAAAATCGCTCCATGAGGATCGGGAAACATTCCCACCCCATATCCCAAAGGGTTTTTAACTTTCCAATAACAACCATGGTGTTCCAGACCCACTCACTGTCGGAGATCGCAGATATGGGACACGAAACAGGTTTTTCCAGGAAAGTATCCACCGACCAGAGAGGGACAGCGCTCGACCATCCGAGCCTCCTCCGTTTTTTGATCCATCCATAGTCTAATTCCAGACTCGTGGGAGTTGCACCCAACAGAATAATTCGATCCGTCCAATGCTCGGTGGCCCGAACTGCGGATCTCACATAGCGCATAAACTGTTGTTCAGGATAAATAAAATGGTCAGAAGGATAGAGGATCACCGTCGCCTCGGGATTCAACGATCTGACATACGTTAATGGCAGGAATATTCCGGCTGCCGTATTCCGGTTTGCCGGTTGAAAGATAAACCTTCCAGACGCCGGTGAGTCGAGAGAGGCCGGCACCAGAGATTCATGCGAACGTGCCAAAACTGTAATCTTATGATGCGGCGCGGTCAGGAAATCTGCACGACCCCAGGTATGCTCCAACATAGAACGGGTTCCGACAAACGCACAATATTGTTTCGGAATATGACGACCTTTCCAGTTTTCGATATAGGGCCGCATCCGTTCTCCATCTCCACCCGACAAAATTATCGACCACAGCGATTCCAAGCGATTTGAAAAGGTATTTGTGGATCCCATTTTTTTGCCTTTCGCCAAAAGTGATGTGCATCCATGACGATTCCAAGGTCAAGCGGAATACAAGTACACTTTGCGCGTACAAAACCCCATATTCCACAGGGCAATTGCATCATTTTGAAGCGAGTTCCCAAGCAACACTGAACAAGGGAACACTTCAGAATGATTATTGGCATAGATATGCTGTTGCTTTGTTCGAAAAAAATTTCCGAGCTGTTTCAATTGCATCCAAAGATACCCCAACACCATTGCAGCTAACAGTCCTCCAACAAAGGACAAGATAAAGAACACCAAAAACACTTGACCCGTATTTTCATGAGGTAAAATGTCCATCGTTGTTTACCTTCTTAGACCTTTCCCTCTTAACTTTCATGAAAGGTGTTGGGGCTTTGGGAACCTTAGGGACTTTTCAGTCCCTAAGGTTCAGCCACAACTCATGCGTTAGGGCTACCAACCCAATATAGCTTCTTCAGCTATCCAATCATATTTTTGGTAAGACGCTTTCTTGGTACCACCGTTAGTCGTAGGCACTTCCGTCTTAAATGAACCTTGCGAAGTCATGGTGGGCCCATGAGCCTCCTTGGCAGCCAGTAACTGCATGGCTTCTTTATGGTGCCAGGCGGCTAATTTCATATTTTCATCAGCTTCCTTATGACGCCGATTAATCAAATTCTGAACTCCTGCCTCCTTAATAGCGTCCACCTCCAGAAAGGGAAGGATTTTCATTTCTACTGTCTCCATTCCCCGAGCTTCTGCCTGTAAGAGGCGAGATTCCTCCTCGTAACGCTTAGCTGCGCCCAGGTGATCTCCTATAGTCCAGGATTCCAGATTAGCCACACTCATATCTATCGCTTTTGTGGAAGAATGAGTTTCGGCGTACCCAACTGAACTGCCAAATAGAAAAAGACTGATACAAATGGTAGCTGTGATCTTCATGATTGACCTCCAGTCCTCTGAAGAGATGCGTGGTTAATTGGGAAGTTGAATACCCCCCCCTTTTTCCTGGATGAGCTCCTCCAGGGCACAACGGGAAACATCGTCATGTTTCCAAGCATCCGGTCCGCAATGGGGAACCTTTGATTTACCATGGGCAATTGTTCATCCGTATATCAAATAATGGTTACGTCCTTATTCCTTATGACCCTCTTTTACCGACTAGGATTTTTTTGTTGTTTCATCTTTCAACCGTTCGAAATTTTTTGTCGAACCAGCCAAACGAGCCACCTCATTCGTGTGCCAGGTAATTCGTTCACGAAATCCTTGAACTTCCACCTGCCATGCCCCTTTCAAGGCTTTCCATCCGCTCACCCCGAGACCTTTGGGATCGAGGGTGGGGTTTTGAGTGTGGCGGGCAATTCCCACTTCTAATCCTTGAATTTTTCCTTCCAGGTTCCTGGCTATACTTTTATGATGTTGAATTACAGCCACGTGATAGCCAGCTTCATTCTCACACCCGGTTGTCTGGAAACTTTTCTTGTCTACATTTACTCCGGCTGAACATCCCATTACACCCAGTCCAACGCCCAACTCCAACGCCGTCAAAATAGAAGCCTTCATGGCCTTATCCTCTTTCCTTTTGTGTAGCTGCTTGTTCATTCTTATTTTTTGAGACTTTTCTTTTTCATCTCTTTCGTATAAGTCAGAATATAATCACCCTTATACATAAATCAAATATATAAATTAAAGCTTTTAAATTATTTTTTAAATGTAAACAAACAGAGCATTTCTTGAAGGTCTCATGACCAAGCGATCGCCCACTATTGGATAAATGAGAAGAGCTGGTCAAATCGCCTAAAACGACATACCAATTCCCGCCTTTGTAACCAGCAGCTGAATGCGTCTCTCAGATAAGGGCAGCAACCTAAATACTATAGGCACAGAGAGGCCAGAAAACGTTTAACTGGGGCGAGGAAATGATGAGTTAGGAATTGAGGCTATTGATTGCCTAGCAGGAGGTTGCCGAATTTCCAGTCAGTCGAACAACTATTGATAGGGATTACTCCTATCTCGTGTCTTCGCTGGAAAAGATCTCAGGATGATCATGATTCAAAGTGATCTTTTCTGAGCACACACGCATCGATAACAAAGATACTTCCGGAATGACGTTCTAAAAACGGCCTGAGTCCGGAAAGAATAGGCTCAACCTTCTCTTCCGGCACCACGGTTAACACCATTTGCAAACTACTCGTGTCATTAAACAAAAGATGTCCTTCATGAAATCCGCTGTGGCCCTTCCCAGAGAGATTACTAAAAATGGTATAGCCACTGGCTTTGATTCGATCGAGCACTTCCGTCACGAATTTTATGTGCTCGCCATCAATGATAATTTTAATTTCTTTCATCGGGTAAAGTTTAATGGTACTCATGATGGCCTGGTCCTCCACAACCTGGTGAATTATTGAATGAGTTGCCAATCGTTTTGTGAATCATGAACAAAGAATTCTTTGGTGGCCGGATCTAGAGCCACCAGATTGATCCATTGATTGCCAATGAGCCGTTGAAGAATATCATGCCGCGAGATAATCATGCTGATGCGTTCACGCGGGGCTTCGAGAATGACAAACAATCGCATAGGTTCATGATAGGGCTTTTCCCCATCAAAAACTGTCTGCAATGGCAAGCCAACACAAATATCACTTTGGGACCCATACATCACCCCGATACGACTCACCACATTATGGTAGACCTTACTTCCAGCACCATACACCACTGGGTCCACTGTGGAAAAATAATGCTCCATGTTGATCCAATTTGCCACGATCATCGGCGCCGTCATGATGATTTCCAAATATTTACCTGTCTCATCTTGGGAATAATCGTACGAGTGTAAAAATGTTCGCCCCTCAAGATTAATGCCTTGCGTTAAGAGACGCCTTCCCACAATAAATGCCGTGTGTCGAGAAAGGCCCCATTCTGGCCGAACCTGAGACCAATCGATGCTGCGCTGTTTCGTCCGTTCAGCTGCCTCTACCAATGATTCACACCCCTTGTCGTCAGGTAAGCGAGTAAGCCGCTCCCGGCTATTGCGGCGCGTGGCTTCCTCCAGGTCGTGTTGGAGTCTCACTAAATCTTTGCGATGAGTGGCTGGGACGTCTTCTAAGTCGAACAACTCAACCTCGTCAGTAGTAGTATCGTGTTGACCTGGCAGGAAATGGGTATCCAGAGGGATAAGAATCCCTTTTTCTGCCAGAATGTGTCGCACCTGTGGTTTATTGGCCATGGCCGCAAAGGCCCGGGCATTCGAGACACCGTGATTTCCTCCACAGGCTCCACAATCCAACGCCGACTCAAACGGATTGTTGTCAGATATGCTGCCATGGGCGCATGCGAGAATAAGTCGGGAAAATGTTTTGGTGAATCCTAACGCTCGAAGAGCGGTTTCCACGAAATGAACTTGTTCCGAAATGGTGAATCCTGTCTGCGTGATGCGATGCATCCGATTGGTGACATTGCGCTCGTGCACACCGCATTGGTGTCGTAATTCTTGAATAAACTGATTGTGGTCAGATTCTTTCCACTGGAGGCTCCGAAGTAATTCGTTATCTTCGCTCGGGTCAAATGTCATCTGATTCAGCGCGACCTTGCGAAGCCGTTCGACATGATCATGTGAAACGGCCATCCCTGGTCGTCCGCACCGTTCGATGAGCATACGATAGATCGTGGCACGGTGCTCTGAGGCCACCATTTCTTCAGCTTCCTGGTTGGTGAGCTTGTCAACAGTCAATGTGGTCCCAAGGAGAATGGAAAATCGCTCTTTAAACCACGATGTCATTCGTTTAAACCACAAGGGGCTTAAGGTTTGCCCAAACAGTCTAAACCCGAAAAACCAGCCAATCGCTTCCACCATGACATAGGGAGTAATGACGTTCTCTTTTAAGTCATGGAGAAGCGTATGCCCCGTTTTCGCGAGCTGTTGTCGTTCCAGAAATTGTTTCGCCGCCTTGGCCTGATAGGCCCGAGGAATTTCTTTGACCACGTGTTTGGGCTTGAGCAGAACCGGGCATTGATCGGTTTCTAGTTCGCTTCCAAAACCTTGGTAGGAAAGGGGAACACCAAAAAACCCTGCGAATCCAAAAGTTTCATTTCCTCCAACTTCTTCGAAATGTCGACGAAAACCTTCCGACCGAACATCAATGCAAAAAATCCCCTGAGCCGACGGACGTGATTCAGCCGGTGGCTCCTCTGACTTATCGATTTTTTCGAGTTTCTCAAGGTTCGGAGAAAACCCAGGGAGAAAGCCTTTGATGTATGTAAGTTCAAAGGCTTTCAGCCAAATCGGACCATGCTGTGATTCTGGAAATTGTGAGACCCATTCCAATATTCCAACCAACGTTCCTTGAGGACCGTCGATTACCCCTTTGACAGAGACATCAAGGGATTTGGCTAGATGCAACGCCATTAAGGCCTTTTGGTGAATGTCTTGTTCTCGGCGAATCGCCTGCCAGGAATCGCTGATGCGTAAGGCATCCTGATCCAGAGCCTCGATGGGCAAGGGGTGTTGCACAAAATGTGAAAACCCAATTTTCTCGACAACCCTTGCCGGTAAGCTTGTGAGCTTCCATTCCTTGTACAGTCCATACCCACTGGGGTGACTCTCAAGATAAGACCGAATTGCAGGATAGGTTCCTGGGATACCAAGTTTTTCTTGGCATGCCACAGCAACCAGTTCCTTTTCATAAAACAACCGAACGGCCAGGTATTTGATCAGGTCAATACGATTGGCGTTTTGCCAGTGATAATCAGATTGTTCCGATCGCCATTTGATGAACCCGGCCCAACCTGACAGTTGAGCAAAATGCATGGTGAAATAATCAATCCACACTTCACGAGGAATGCCCATGGCCTCGAGGCTTTCGAGAATGGCATCTTCTGGTCGGCCCGGAAGTTGTTGGACTTTTGATGCCCATCCTGGAATGCCTAGCACCGAACCGGATTGATCATTTTGGGCAATGGCTTTCCATCCACCATAAAAGGTTTTTTCTCGAAAAGGCATAGGCCAGGCAGCATGTCCCTCATCCAGAAACCCCCCAAGCCACTTGATGAGCTCATAGTTCATGAGATCTTGAACCGTGGTGCTTAAAGTTTGGTCACACCAAGTGGAGAGCATGTAAGCCGACGCGAGTTCCTTGCGCTCGGTCGCAGCATGCTCATTAAAAGAAAACGTCGGTGGTTGTAACTCGGACAACGCTTGGAGTTTTTCAACGAGCACCTTCACGTCAGGGGCGTCTTGATATTCCTGCAACAAGGCTGAAGCGACATCTGGTGCCGTGTACCCGGTCCCATGGATGAGCATCGCGCGTAAAGCTTCGAGATGAGAAATATTTCGACTGCCAATGGCGATACATTGTTGGCGAGCATGTCCCTTCAACACTTCATCAATGGCGTCTTGGGTAATGCGCCCTTCCTGGTGGTAACGCCGGTATTCGGTATTGGGAAGATACCCTTGGCCGCCAAGAAATCGTGTCGCTTCGTCGATGGCCTCACCAAAAGGGAGATGCTCTAATCCATGGAGGGGATTATGGTGAATAAAGGTTTGCATCGGCCAATAGTGAGAAATGGGCTCACTCGCCAGTGTGACGAGCGAGAGCACTTCCATACGCTGTCCGTCTCTTGACTGCTGGATTTCTTTCACGTCAGCCACAATGAATACTCACTAAATAAACAGTCCGTAACAACTGGCGGTCGTAATGATGAGTGCCAGAGCACTGATTTCTCCCGGGGTCAAATCCGTGTAAGGAATATCCGGTCTGGCCTTTCCAAACGCCGTCTGATGCATCAAATGTGAAAAATACCAACTCCCAAACATCCATACGAAGAATATGATGAAGCCCATGATGACGAGGCAAACATTCTGACTGTCAACTGTCGGCAGAGCAGGCAGCCCGGACAAAACCGGCACAAGTGGAAGTACCACAGCGATGCTGATCAAAATAATCAATAATACCCCAAGTCGAGGCATGACCGAGGCCAAGCCTGGCAGGGACCCTATGGCATGAGTCCCAAATCGCTGTTGAATGCAGTGATACGTGAGAAGGAGGCCCGTCATGACCAAGGCAATGGTTAACCCAAATGGAATGAGCCATGGGGAAAACGTTAAGAACACGGTCGTGAGCCCCCACAACATGGATACTTGCGCGATCGTGGCGTAAGCGAGCAAGGACCGAACTTGAATTTGTCCTAGGCTCTTAAACGAAGCATACACAGCACTGCCTAATGCAAACCAGGCAATCGCCCCGGGCATTCCTTCAGACAGGACCATTGGGAGCTGTGTGATTTCAGCCAATCCGAGAGAAAGGAATACGGTCGTCCATAGACCGGCCATTGCTCCATGCGAAAAACTCACAAGTGAGGCAAACGGTAGATGAAAAGGAAAGAGTGGCACGAACGTCACAGCCAGAACCAATCCCGCGTACATGGCAAATGAGTCATCCGAAAGAGAAGAACCCAACACAAGAAGGATGGCCAGCGCAATTTGCGCAAGACTTATGGTTTTCGTTATGCCGGTACCATGAGACTTCATGAGGGAATACCCTGCAAAGCCAAGAACCCCGATTAGAAAAAATCGATTGATGAGTGAGGGTGCTAGTACCGTTCCAATCCCAAGCCCCGACAACACGAGAATCTCGACAAGCGTCGTAGAGGCCTGTTTTAAACGGGCTTCCCCAAGAATGGCGCAAAAAGCTGACACAACAATCGCCACAACAAGTATGACAGTTGTTTCTAGCGGCATGACAATCTCAATCTAATCAGATCCTGTGCTTAAAACCGGTTACCAATTTTTTGAGCCCATTGAAAGAGTGCGTTCCCCAACCTCATATATAAAAGATCCACATACAGCCGGTTAATGAGAAACACATATAATTTTTGTTTGATGGCGTGCCATTTCTCTGCATTCCAAGCCTTTTGCCCTTTGGCATTGGTATAGGCAGAAATCCATCCTAAGATAATAAAAATTGTCGACACCATAATGAGCAGATCAAAAACTGTAGGATTCAAAGCCGCTGCGACGAAATACCCATCTGCTACTCCAGGCCCCGGATACAGGAAATGAGTAAAGAGTTCTCCCGCCCACAAATAGGTAAATCCAACAAGAAATAATGCGGCAATCATCGCACTCGCGACTTTCCATGAAGCCACTGCATGTAATCGATACAAACTAAAAATGGCTTGTGAGGCAGTGACCCAACTAAAAAAGAGAAAGATCACGGCCCCATGGGCATCTTGGAGTGGGACTTCAAGCAGGTCATGCGCGACCATCAATATAATGAGCGGCATAATCAACGTCACAATCATCCCCGTAACCCAGGTGGCTTGAGCAGGGAGTTTCGGCGGTATATGGCCCGAGGATTCAGGAAACTTGGGCTCATGGCGAGCAGCGTGAATGACATTACCCGCACTCAGGAAGAGTGACGCTTTAAACAGCCCGTGCGCAATCAGATGAAAAATAGCCAACGCAAAGGCGCCGAGCCCACATTCCATAATCATATAGCCCATTTGGCCCATCGTGGAGTATCCGAGCATTTTCTTAATGTCATTTTGCACGAGCATCATCGAAGCTCCCAACACTACGGTCAGGGCACCAACCACAAACACAATATGCAGCGTATCGGGTGACAAAGCATAGAGCGGAGCTAGTCGATTAAGGAGGAACCCTCCGGCATTAATAATTCCTGCATGCATGAGTGCGGAGACCGGAGTTGGAGAATCCATCGTGTCCGGCAGCCAGACATGAAGAGGAAATTGCGACGATTTGGCTATGGCCCCGACAAAAATCAGCAAGGTAATGACAGATACGACATTTACGTCAAACAGATTTCCTGGCAAGAGCGAAACCATATGAGTATGCTGCGACGCTCGCTCAAAAAGTTCTTGAAATTCAAGCGTGCCAAAATATTTATATGTCAGAAAAATTCCACACAGAAATGTGACATCTCCAATGCGATGCACCATTAGGGTCTTAAACGCATTCTGGTAGGCAGCCACATGCCCATAATTAAACGCAAGAATCAGATACAGCGCCCAACTTAATAACTGCCAGAACACAAACAGCATCAGGAGATTCGGACTGGAGACGAGAGAAAGAATGACGAAGGTCATGAATCCCAGTAAGGAATAAAACCGGGTATATCCAGGATCCCCTTCTAAATAGCGAACGGAATAGACATGAATCACGGTACTCACGCTCGTAATGAGAACCATCATGACGGCAGCTAACCGATCAATGAATAGACCGAACTGAAACCAGCCATCCGTTCCGGAACGGAATGATGGAAGCATGATCCGAATAGGACCATCCACACTGACCGTATAAAGTACCCAGAGGGAGCAAAAAAAGGCCAACGCCAGTGCCGAGACACCCACCTTTGAACTTATTTCTCTGAGATTCTTTCCAAACGCACCGAGGATTATCCCCGAAACGAGGGGTAACAGGGGGACAAGGATGGCCACAAACATCGTCATGAGGGAATCTCTCGGAACAGTTGAGTAGCAGGCATCGTCTTCAAAATATGACTGGCAAACAAAGAGAGGTTAATGCAGAGTCGTTTTTCATCTTCGAATAGTCGGCTGTTTTTCCCTATTTCTTATCTATACACGGGACCGGAGTTCGCATCTCGACTGGATCCGTAGTCGTCCGACCGCTTCTTCCAGATTTTTCGGGCATAAGACCGCGTAGAAGAACCTCGGCCTCGTTCAGGAGTCGATCCGGGTTCTTTCCTAACAACAGAAAGTGTCCCATTTTTCGACCAGGCTTGGCGTGAGCTTTGCCATACAAATGAAGCCGAACGCGGGGGTGAGCGAGGAGATCGTCCCAAGGTGGGGACCCGTTTTCCCACAAATCTCCTAGCAAGTTCATCATCACAACGGGGCTCAAGAGCGTGGCATCTCCTAAGGGCAATCCGCAAATGGCTCGAAGATGTTGCTCGAATTGAGAGGTTACGCAAGCACCAAATGTAAAATGTCCGCTATTGTGCGGCCGTGGGGCTATTTCGTTGATCAGCAAACCGTCGTCCTCAAGGAGAAATAATTCGACGGCCATGATCCCGCAGTACTCAAGAGCTTCTGCCAGTGCAACAGCAAGCTCCTCCGCACGTAACCGAACCGGGTCCGCTACCTGAGCTGGGACACGAGTGGTATGCAGAATGTTCTGGCGGTGGACATTCTCCGCGAGTGGATAAAGTTGAATGTCGCCCTGTAGGTTTCGCGCCAGCACAACGGACAGCTCGCTCCTAAAAGACACAACAGTTTCCAAAACTGCGGGAACTTCATCCAGTTCTTCCCAAGCATCTTTCAGTTGTTTGTGACTGGCCACTCGGACTTGCCCTTTTCCGTCATAACCGGATCGACGTGTCTTTAATATCGCGGGGAATTGGACGTGTTGGCTCGCATGCGTCAAATCGCCCCTCTCCTTGATTGAGGCAAACGGCGTTTGTGGAAAACGGTGCTCTTGAAGATATTGACGTTGAACGAGTCGATCCTGTACCAGAGCCAGCACAAAGGACGAAGGACGAGTCGCCTTATCTTTCTCGATTTCTGCAAGAACTTCACAGGGGACCAATTCAGTTTCAACAGTGACCACATCCACCTGCGCGATAAAATCCAACACCCGTTCGATATTGGAAAACTCCGATTGCACAGCATAATCTGCGACTTGAGCAGCCGGACCATTCGCCACCGCATCCAACACACCAACCCGGTACCCCATCCGACGGCCTTCCATCGCCAACATCCTTCCGAGTTGCCCGCCGCCGAGAACACCGATCGTCCCACCCGGAAGTATCGTAGTCACTCCGGATTCTCCGATGTTTGGCTGGCGGCTTGGTCTCGATAGGTTTGAAGAGATTCACGGACTCCGGTATCCGTTAAGGCCAATATGGCGGCAGCTTGTAACGCGGCATTGAACGCCCCATCTTCACCAATGGCATGAGTGGCCACTGGAACCCCCTTGGGCATCTGCACAATTGAGAGGAGGGAATCGAAACCTTGAAGGGTCCGCGACCGCACAGGAACTCCCAGGACGGGAAGCACCGTAATCGCCGCAGTCATTCCCGGGAGATGGGCGGCACCTCCCGCCCCGGCAATAATGACACGAAGCCCTCGTTTTTCAGCGGTGGTCGCGTAGTCAAACATCCAAGCAGGAGTCCGGTGGGCGGAAACGATTCGGCATTCATGGGGAATATCGAGTTCTGCCAACAATTCACTGGCGGGACGCATGGTCTCCCAATCGCTTCTGCTTCCCATGATGATGCCGACAAGAGGCTTTGAAGTAGGAACGTTTTCGGTGGAATCTCCCATGAAATCCTTGTCACGCATCACGCAAGGAACGATGATGAACCTCTAGGCCCATGAGTTCGGGAAAGGAATCACAATAGTACCGCATTGGTCTATATTGCTCCTTAAACCAGGGCCATCCCACACATTGGGCTTAATAGGCAGCAGGCTTGGAAAGCGGACGATTCGCCATCATTTCGATCACGCCAAGTCCGTCAAACTGCGCCACGGTCTCCCCTTTTGTGAGCACTCCAATTCGACCCTTTCCCATGATCGCGTAGACCTCAGGCATGGGCACCTCATATCCGTCAAAATATAACTCCAAACGCGGGAAATCCACGTGGGCTGAATTCACCACTTGAACCCGGAGGACATGCCATGTTCCTGGCTTTGGTTTCGCCAGGCCTTTCCCAAGAAGAGACGGCTTCCCATCCTGAACCCGATACGTTCTCAACTCATAAGTGTTGAGATTGACCGTCACCGTATAAAAGTTACGATGGTCCTGAGCAGCCAACACGATTCCCGCCTCATTCCCTTTTCCCGGAGACACTTCCCGGAGCTTGACGACTATATCAGGTAACCCAAGATTTCCTGTGTCTGCGAGTAATACCTGAAAACAATCTTCTTGGGGACAGGGTGCCGTTTGAGTCATGACATGTGGTGTGGAAGGCGCTTCCCGATCCGCTTCGATTTGCCATTTCCCAGTTGATTGCGTATGGGTGCTTCCCGCAGAGAACCCGGCAGGGAGGCCGCCAATTTTCTCCTGGTCAAAATTCCACGACTGAAAGAGTTCTTCCGCCTTCGCATGAGCTCGCCAATGAACATCCGGGCCATATAATACCTCTGATGAAGGCACGGCCCCGGGCGTCGATTGTCCGGGAACAGTCTTGGGGGATACCCGTTCAGCAAATAGAGCTGATGGGACAAGAAGACACCCCCCCAAAAAAAGCATGGTAAGCCTACAGAATTTTGTATTCGTTAGATTGTTCATGGTGTTGTTCCCTCTCCTAAGATCAACAATTGAATTATAAAGCCTCGTCAGAAAAACCTGACTCAAGGGGAACAGGTCCCCCCCTTGATCATTCGAGTGAAAAACTTGTTGTTTGCTTGATACAACCGCCTCGTCTGGATCGATTTCTCCATAACATTATCCCTCAGAGTAAAAACCGAAACAACGTCATCGCTAATTGATCCCGCTGAATAGGTTTCACGAGAAAGCCTTGAGCCCCCTGATCCCCTAATCGCCGAGAAAGTGAAGGGGTCAGGGTCCCACTCATCATAATAATAGGCAATGAAGGATCAATTTGGCGAATTTCTTGAAGCGCACTCTCGCGCTTGGAAGATAGAAGATCGGCATCGAGTAACACAAGACCCGCAGAACCTTCTTTGATCGCCATCAAAGTTTCCGTACCTGAGCAGGTTGGAATAGCGATACAGTTTAAACTTGCGATTAAACTGCATAGGGTTGCCCGGTCGTCAGAATTTTTTTCAGCGATCACCACATCTAAATTGCGAGGTTTTCGTTTTTTCATACTGAAAGTTGACTAACAAATCAGCAACAATGGGAAAATTTTCATTCCAAGACCAGTTCCATTCCCTGGTGTCCCCCATAAGACCATCAGGACCGATGAACGTGCCATTATATCGTACGGACGGACTTCTTCTACAGCCTATCCAACCTCATATGATATCGCCGCCGTTTAACATAAGACAAATTCATAATTTGAATTTGTTTCATTTCATTTTTAAATGTATACTTTAGCAATCCATGGAATGGCTGAATTACCATCACTTGTTGTATTTCTGGGTCATCGCCCGGGAAGGTTCCATTAAACAAGCCTGCGACCGGCTCAATTTGTCGCAGCCGGCACTGAGTGTTCAACTTCGAACCCTCGAAGACGCCGTTGGCGAGAAATTATTCGAACGAATTGGCCGTGGCTTGGTACTGACTGAGATTGGAAAAATCACGTACCGCTATGCGGATGAAATTTTCACACTCGGGAATGAATTAACCAACACGCTCAAAGGGCGCGAAGCCGATCACCCGGTTCGTTTGATTGTTGGTATCGCCGAAGTGGTCCCCAAGATGGTGGCCTATAAATTGCTCAAGGCCGCGTTCCAACAGTTCGAGAATATCAAAATTATCTGCTGGGAAGGTCGATTAGAGCGGCTCCTAGGAGAACTCGCATTGCATACGCTTGATATCGTCCTTACGGACGCCCCTGTACCACCAACAGTGAGTATTGAAGCCCACAGCCATTTACTCGGAGAAACCGGAGTCACCATATTTGGGACGGAACCATTAGCTCGTCACTATCGTCGAAAATTCCCACAATCACTTGATGGCGCAAGGTTTTTGTTACCAACGAATAACTCGATGCTGAGGCGTGGGATTGAAGAATGGTTTCGTAAGCACCACATTCATCCGACCGTGGTGGGAGAGTTTGAAGATGGGGCGACCATGAAAGCTTTCGGACAGGAAGGGCATGGGCTGTTTCCGGGGTCATCCGTGGTAGCGAAAGAAATCACCCGCCAATATCAGGTGCGAACCATTGGACACATTCCAGAGCTCACGGAGAGCTTCTATGGCATTACCGTGGAGCGCCGCATCAAACATCCCGCCGTCTTAGCCATTTCACAATCAGCCAAAGAGACGATTTTTAGGTAGCAAACAATGATCTACTGCCCTTTCGACGAAATATAACCAATCCGACCTGTTCATCAAACATGAAACTCAACCCTTCTCTCTCTGGGCGATAACCGAGATTCCCCCAACCTCGTCTATTCCACGTACTTATCACATTTCTCTCTATTACCAGCGTTCCTACATTTCATATTATCCGCAGACTATCCGTGATGGTAGTCACTTTTAACGATGAAAATGACTGAGTTTTTGAGGAGCCTTAAATTTCTAAATTAATGGCAAGAGATCGCGAAATTGCTCAAATGCCCAACCAATGTGAGAAGTCTGCATGGATGTATACCAAACTCCATGAGGCCCCGTTTATTTGTCGCTGTTGGTAAGAATCAACCCGAAAATTAGGACCATACCAATGCCGATTCTTCCTAAGAACCATCACAACCCTACATATTCGGAAGGTGGGCGAAGAGATTGCTACAAAAGGATGCAAAAGGGAGGAGGCTCATCGTGAGACCCACCCACCGCTCAAGCTACCTGGGACTGAGGAAGGAGACCCTTACCAACGATGAATTCGCTTCAAAGACAAAGGGAGAAGAAATGGTCCCGAAACCCACCTAGACAGATTGAAATTAGCAGAACTCAGCTTTTACTAGAGGGTGAAACGAATCATTTCAAAGGGATGCGCGACGGCACTGTTAGCTTCGGTTAAGTCTTCGCGCCAGCCAGTCTGTTAACAGCAAGTTACATCGACAAAATTGGTAGGAGCCATGAATGGGTTGGCCTGACCATTGAGCCGAGGCATCCCGAAAGGAAAAGACCCCACTCAATTCACCGCGTTTCCTCAAGATAAAATTGATTATTGAGCTCAAGTCCGGAGGGACCATGCTGTTGAACGGTTCCTGCGGCAGAAAGAGGCGAGCCACCTAACTCCACTTCTTGGGAAAATGTGCCGGTAAAAACTCGGCTCACTTTGCGGGAGGTTGCCGCGTCCCCATCTCGACGCGGGATGGAAGTCAAGGTTCCGTCCCCTACGGTTTCAAAGCCGATAACGGGTGGATCTCCTGCTGTCACAGAAACTGTTCCAGTTAGGAGAATCTCACCAGACCAGCCTACCCCATAATCTGATACCCCCGGCAACAGTCCGGTGACATTACTAATTTTTCCAGAGATTGTCGGTTCGTCTCGAGCAGCAAAATTAATCTCTAAATCAATTTGCCCTAACTCGGTCGTCCCACCAGTTCTTGAATCCCCCTCGAAACGATAACGGCCCGTCATACGTACCAAACCTCGTCCAAGGATATTTAAATGGCCTGGGTAATATTGATAGGTCGCGATCCTTGACCAATTATCCTCAAAATCCCTTAAGTCTCGTTCTCGGAAAACTCCTGTATTTTGAATATCAACTGGGATCGTACACGATGATAAGAACAGACTCACCATCCCTAACAGAATAATATTTTGCCATCTAATCATCACGTAATCCCTCCTTCTTTCCTTAACAGAAAGCTTCAGAGTTCTAGAAATTCGTCACATCAACCGAATAGCTCCCACTCCACTATTTTAATTTCAAAGAAAATCAAGTTACATACCGGCGGTTAGATAAGAGGGCATTAATACATGGCTTTTGACGTTAAAAAAAGTATCAAATAAACCGATAAGGGTCAATTAGAGTTCTCCACCCTCTGACAGAATACGGTCACCATGCTCAAAAATCGAACTGGCCCGTTCACCTAGGACCTCGCCCCGCGTCTTGCTCACTTGGAGGAGCGTACCATCTGCTGCTCATACGCTATTAGGGTGATATTTCCCAGGTGTTGATCGCGCCTCGCTCGATGATCAAACACCTCGATAGAATCGAATAGTTCGGCTCGCGCGGCTTCACGAGTTTTAAGATTTTCCGGCGTATTTTCTCCTTCTTGGGACTGCCGAAGAAGGACTCGACCACCGCGTTCTCATAACAGTTTCCTCGGCGACTCATGCTGGGGAGCAAGCCATGCGCTTGGCAGAACTGATGCCATTCGTCACGACTCTACTGTAATCCCGGATCCGAGTGAATAATGATGGCATGCTTAGGCTTGCGTCGCCAAATAGCCATCAGTAAGGCGTCCAGCACGATCTCCTTGGCCGAGGTTGGCTTCATCGACCAGCCAATGATCCGGCGTGAGCACAGATCCATGACCACGGCCAATGATCCTGGGCAGAAAACGCCATCACCCGAGGAAGCCAGACAAGCAGCTGCGGAATCCGACGACCCCAGAGTTGTCAACACGGTTAAGGAATTTCGTCCTAACATCGTTCATGACTTCATGAAGAAAGATGGAGCGGGGTCCACACTGTAGACAACAAAAACTAACGAAATTGGAAGAGTCCTGCATTAAAATTTCAATAACAATAACCCTTTACTTGGAACAGGAGAAATCATTAAAGAGGGGGGACACATTCCCCCTCTTTTTTTTGCACACCCTACTTGACATCCGAATTTCAAAAATTATTTTGATGGGTAGGAAATATGATGAGGTCAGCCTCGAGGCCTTCCATAGGGAATAGGGACTTCGCATTCTGAATATTCATCCTTATTGAGAAGGAGGGAACAGAATTATGTTCATTCGACGAGTCAAAACCTGGCCATTTGAACAATCTTGGAAGGGATTTTCGGAGGTCGATCGATTGCGGCGGGATCTCAGTGAATTTTTACAATCACCTGAGAGACAAATCGGTCTGGATATGCCGGCGGGGGTCTATCCGTTTCTTCATGTGACACAAGATCAGGATCATTTTTATATCAGGTCGGAAATCCCCGGGATGACCCTCGATCAATTAGAGGTTTCTGTTACGGGGCGCCATGTCACCATCTCTGGTGAACGAAACATTCCATCTGAAGATCAAAACGTGAGATACCATCGACGAGAACGGGAGGCGGGAAAATTCCGGCGGCAGTTTAACTTACCTTCGGACGTTGATTGCGAAAAGGTCGAAGCGAAGTATCGGAATGGAGCACTGATGGTCATTCTGCCGAAAGCGGAAAGTTCCAAACCTCGAAAAATTGCGATCAATCGTTAACAACTACGGCTTATCAGAACCGAGAAACTATGTCAGCGTTGAGATTTTGATTCTGAAAGGAGAGAAACCATGGCTCAAGCGACCCAAGATATTCAAGCCCGAGACAAGCAAGAAGTTCAAAGCCCCGCCGAACCAACCACGCCCGGCAGGGTATTTTCTCCATTGGTTGATATTTTTGAAGATGATCAGGCCCTGACCATTGTGGCCGACATGCCCGGAGTGCCTTCGGAAAATGTTAGTATCGATCTTCAAGAAGATACCCTGACCTTAACAGGAGTACCAACCCTCACAGTTCCTGACAGCGAAGAAACTCTCGTGCAGGAATTTGAAATTGGAAAATTCTTTCGGCAGTTTCGACTATCTGAAGTGATTGACCAGCCTCATATTAAGGCAAACCTCAATAATGGGGTCTTGCGGGTTACCCTTCCGAAAATCGGACCCGCCAAGCCCCGAAAAGTTCAAATTACCGAGCATTAATGTTCTTTCACCCCAAAGGGAGCAGTCATACTGCTCCCTTTTTCTCGCACCACGAATCACGCGGTTTTTTAAAGCCATCCTATCTGCTTGTTGCTCAATAGAAAACGGGCTCTCTTCCGGTGAAAGAAGAGAGCCCGTCTTACCAATAGGATACGCGCTGAAGATTAAATTTTAACCGTTAAATATAATGCGCCTTTCCCGCGATGGATAAAGATTAAGGCATCCTTTTGTTTTTCTAAATGAGAGACCACTTGGACGAAATCTTTCTCTGAACGAACCGGCTTCCGGTTAATTTCGCTAATGACATCACCTTGAGCTAATCCAGCCCGTTCGGCATAACTGCCTGGAGTCACCTCCACGACCACCACCCCGCTCACCTCTTCGGCTATGCCCAATTGCTGGGCCATACGTCCATCTAAGTCCTGAACGGCGACTCCGGCAAACGGCCCATCCTGCTTCATCGGACTGGTTTGTGCCACTTTTGTAGGTTCATGTTGTTCACGAATCACGGGTCTCAGCGTGATCTTTTTTCCTTCTCGCATCACCGCCATGGAAATGGCATTTCCCACAACAGTTCCAACCACCTGGCCTTGCAAGGCACGTGGATCTTCTACAACCTGTCCTTCATATTCCACAATCACATCCCCACGTTGAATGCCGGCTTGATCCGCTGGACTGCCGGGCAACACATTGGTGACTAAGGCTCCCTGCGCTTTGTCTAAGTGGAAAGAATCGGCTAAATCAGGCGTCACGGCTTGAATACCCACCCCCAAAAATCCTCGTACGACCGTACCGGATTTTACCAAACTGGTATACACAGGTTTCGCTAATTTCGTCGGCACCGCAAAGCCCACTCCCTGGTACCCACCCGATCGAGAGAAAATAGCCGTATTGATCCCAACCAACTCACCTTTCGTATTCACTAAGGCTCCACCCGAATTACCCGGGTTAATTGCCGCATCAGTTTGAATGAAATCCTCATATTGGGTAATCCCCATTCCACCACGTCCTAAGGCACTGACTATTCCCAACGTCACGGTGGAATTCAATCCAAAGGGATTCCCTACGGCGAGTACATATTCTCCGACTTGCAGGGCGGACGAATCGCCCCATGACACATAGGGAAGACCGATGGCCTCCACCTTTATGACGGCCAAATCCGTTTGAGGATCAAGACCGACCACGGTTCCCGAAAATTCCCTTTTATCCGGAAGCGTCACCGTTATCTCCTTGGCATCCTCCACCACATGATTGTTCGTCAGAACATAGCCATCGGAAGACACAATCACCCCGGAACCCGCCCCCTGAAGATCGGGCATCGGTCCCTGATCGTGACGAGGCGGAAACCCGGGAGCACCAGGCGCCCCGAAGAACTCTTTCATGGGATCAAACGGCAATCCGGACATGGGTACCGCCGCCTGCTTGCTGACGGTTATATTGACCACGGCCGGCGTCACGTGTTTCGCAATGTCGGCAAATCCCCCGTTGTGAAAATTTGGCGGATTGGTGGTTACCACTGGACGCTGATCGCCTTTTTCATGCGCAAAGGTCGTGACAGGATTATTCCATGACCCAAATACGAGAGCGCCCATCAACATTCCCATGCCGGCCAAACCCAGACTTTTCTGCCAGAACGAACTCCAATTGCCCTTGGAGCCACCTGACTTTTGATTTTTCTCCATATCTCTTCCTCCTTGATGAAAGTAGACTAACGATCAATCGCTGGTTATGACAGAAGCATACCCCAGCACCTTAAAAGGAAGATTAACGCCAGATTAAAATTTGCTAAGACTGGGCAGAACCGAGAGAAGAAGGACGGAAATAGGAAAGGATAAATCCAAGACAGCCTGGTTTAGAGGGATTGCTGACGGAGCCTGGAAGGAACGCGGCCACCAGTGAATAACCGAGGTATCCGCTGGCGGCCTATATTATGTGAGGAGATCTTACACGACTCCGGAATAGTATCGAATGACATCCGAAACCGACACCACACCGACGATTCGGCCACTTTCTGTTACGGCTAAATGCCGGGTGGCTTTTTCCTTCATCAGTCGAACGGCTTCAACGATAGGATCGCTCGTTTCAATCGTCACCAAAGGCTCTCTCATACAGGTCTTCACCGTTGTCGTCGTCGCATCGGTTCCGGAAGCCACAACTTCGCTCATCAATTCTGTCTCAGATATCGATCCAATATACTCATCTCCGCTTTGAACCAACAACGAACCGATCTTCCACTTCTGCAGACTTTGGCCGGCCTCACGGAGAGTGGCATCTAACGAAATGGATCGAACCGTCTTCGCCATAAAATCTGAGACTCTCGGCCCGGAAACGGCCCTCTTCCTGCTTTCTTTCGCTAACGCGGCTCGACGAGATTCCAAATCCGCTATTGCACTTTCCAAGACACGATGCCGCTGCCGAATGGTCTCTCTCTGCGATTCCGATTCCGTCCCTTCCGGAGCTTCATCTGTGAGGTTCAAAAGGCCCCCGGCTTCCCCAACTTCGGCATATTCGTACGTATCCAACAGAGGCGAAGCACTGCCGAATATATCGGCAAGCATGTCTTCCGTCACCGCATCAAACTCATTGAGCACCCCTTGCTCCGGTTCATTCATTAAATGATTCTTCAAGGCATCCAATTGCTGACGCAAGCGTCGAATATCCCGATCTAACGATTCTGCCCGATCCGTTTTTGATGACGATTGAGATTGCATAAAGCCTCCTCGAAGAAAGAGATAAAAAGGGATTTGATCCTACCCGAAGGGTGAGGGGTAGGCAACCATATTTTTACCAACAACTCAAGGAGGATATGATCGGGGATTTGAGGGGTCGGAGGATTTTGATGAGATAACGTTGGGGGCTTCCAGCTCGGAGGACCGAACTACGTTTCCAATAAATTTGAAAGGAGAGTGGCCAAACCAAGAAAGCTAAAAAATCCCACCACATCGGTAATGGTCGTTAACACGATGGAAGACGATTGGGCAGGATCTTGTTTCATGGCTTTCAAGGCAATAGGGATGATCGCGCCAGACAACCCCGCGATTACCATGGAAATGATCATGGACAACCCGATAATAACCGTTAAGCCTAAGGACTGACTCCACAAGGCCACGGCCAGACAGGCCGTGGCGGAAACGGCCAATCCATTGAGGAATGCCACGTAGACTTCCTTCCCACTGACCCGCAACCATTGCGAGGGTCGGATATCGCGTAGCGCCAGCCCTCGAATCACCACGGCCAGTGATTGGGCGCCCGTATTCCCGGATTGTCCTGCGACAACCGGCAGTAAGACCGCCAACGCAGTAAACTTTGCAATGGTTCCTTCAAACATCCCCACCACAAATGCCGCGAGAAACGCGGTCAGGAGATTTAACTGGAGCCACGGCAACCGTTTTTGCACGGAAAACCACACGGGCGACAGGGCTCGTTCATCCTTGTTCGCCCCGACCATGGTGAGCAAGTCGGCACTCGCGTCTTCCTGACTGGCTTTAATAATATCTTCATTCCGAACAACGCCTACCAAACGATTATCTAGATCAACAACGGGAATGGTGAAAAAATGTCGCTCTTTAAATAGCTCGACGATTTCCTCTCGAGACTCCAGGGGATGAATGATGGGCAAATCCCGAACCATGACCGCTTGCAATTTTTCTTCAGGATCGACAAGTAACAAATCTCTGACGGAGAACTTTCCTGCCAGCTTTTGATTGCGGTCGATCACATACACATCATGGACATCCTTTTGTGCTCGAGACCGAACATGCAGCATCGCATCCCGAACAGTCAGCTCTTCCTGTAATACCAAAAATTTCGGGTCCATAATACTTCCGACAGATTCAACGGGATACGTCATATAGGAACGAATTTCCTGAACGTATCGCTCCGGCACCCGGAAGAGGATGGCCCTCTGCAAATCTTCATCTAATCGCTGGAACAACGCCGCAGCCAAAGACGGAGATAAATGCGGAATGACCTGTTTCAAAAGATCGCTCGGCATCAACGCAAGTGCTTCGGCAGCAACAGGCGGTGTAATACTGGAAAGGAGATTGGCCGCATTTTTGGAAGTGGTCCCTTGCAAAATCCGGAGAATATCAGTGGCCGGATAGGATTCCAAAATTCTGGCCGCTTCCTGATGATGCTTCAGGAAAAACGCCTCATTCAAAATGTGCGTCCCGCCTCGTCGACTCACGGTGGGTGTTACCGTCTCGTCACTCATCCGGCATTCTTCCGTTCCGTTACCGTTTGCGCCACATCCGTCATTAAGCGAATTCCCGTGATGGAGTAGGCTTCCCATAATTGCATCAGCGAGTCACTCACCGATCCCAACGGAGCCTTCCCTTCCACATCTTTTTCAATACGGCGCAGCATGCGATACCGTAAAGCTCCAAAAAATGTTCCCCATCGATCCACGACGGGCAAGGTATGGAAACGGCTCCATTCGGGGTGTTTGATAATTTCTTCGAGATTGGCTTCAGCTGACAACGTCGTAATTTGTGTTTCCATTAACGTCCCGACCAAGTGATCTGAGGTATCCACCAGTAATTGTCGAAGCGTAAGAACCCCTTCTAATTTCCCATCTCGATCAATCACGTAAATATAATACATCGCCTTCTGCCCATAGGTGCGAATGCGGACGATCGCTTCTTCCACCGAGATATCTGGTGGCAGAGTAAACACCTGGGGATCGGCTAAACTCCCAGCCGTATTGGGTGAATAGCGTAGGGCACGTCGAAGGGTGGCGCCCATCGAATTATCCAACCGCTCCAAAATTTCCTGACGCGTCGCTTCCTCAAGCTGTCGGAGCACGCCAATCGCAGACGTCGCATTCATCGCACTCAGGACATGACCACCCAATTCTTTCGGAAGTTCTTCAAGAATTTTGGCCGTGGACACTGGCAGGCAATGCTCTAATACCTGGGCAATCTCATCGCCAGGCAATGTCTCTAAGAGAGCGCTGGCTTCCTGCGGTCCCAACGACTCCAGATGTCGAGCCGATTCCACGGGATGAGCTTGAAAATACCCGAGTGTGAGATGGTGTTCGAGTTCCATGGTTATTCTTTAGGGTGTTTCAAGACAGCTGTGGATTCGGAAAACTGGGACGCTGGAATAATCACCCGTCCCTCTAGCGTTTCAACCACGACCGAAATTGGGGTCACGGCCACGATGGTTCCCTGCGTCTCCCCGACTTTGACCATCATACCGATACGGACGACCGGACTTAGATAATGGGCGGCAATTAAATTGGCTACCGCATTACGCGAACCTAACCCAAAGGAGAGGGCAGCTCCACCGATGAGTCCCGCTAATAAAATTACAATGGTACTGTTCAATAATTCAGTATCAATACCTAAGGCATCAATGGCTGTCACAATGATCAACAAGACCACTGCCACATAAACCGCCTGAGCGACCATGGCCCCATGAGTGATCCCGGCGGAACTACAGGTCATCGTGATCAACTCACGAACAAAATTCGCGGCCATTAAGCCGAGGATCAGGATCAAAACCGCAATACCGATGTTCGGGATATAATTGGCGAGTCCGGTGAGAGCATCGGACACCATCGTTAAACCCAGCGTATCGGAGGCCTTGATCAGAAAAACTAAAAAGATAATCCAAAACCCAATGAGGCCCAGGATTTCTGATACTTTTTGTTTCGTTCCCGATCGTTCAAGTAAGGTTTGGACTGCGGTACGGCTCAGCAACCGGTCAAACCCGATAAGCTGTAGGAACCGTATCGTGGCGATAGACACCACTCGACCGAGCAGATAGCCCAACCCCAGGAGGAGAATGGCCAAGATGATTGTTGGTAAAAAGGCTATTATTTGACTGAGACTGGCTGTCACCGCTTCTGTCAGCCCATCCCACCACCCGGCCATGGTCATTTTTTTCTCACCCATGTCTCGTAACACCTTTTCTACAAACGATGGACGTCAATCACTGGTGGTCGTTGTCGATTTTTTGCTCTCAGAACGCGATTTCTCATCATAGTCTCCCCTTGATCCTGCTGCAACAGGCGGAACGTCCACCATCATTTTTTCTTGGAACGAGACAATGTCGAAACTCGCCGGCTCCGGCGCTCACGAGAAACAGCCTGAGTAAAACCGGCAGGAGCGGGATCCTTGAGCCACGAAGAAAGCTCCCGGCTCAACCGCACCCGCCAAGAAGGATAGACGGAATCCGGCGCACCAGGGAGATTGGGCGTATCCAGTTCTCCTAAGACATCTTCCAATGGCACCATCAATAATCGAGAAGGGGTTCTGGCTAAAAATTGATAAAACATCTTGATGGTTTCCAAAGAAAGACTTGCCTCCATCGGCTCTGACACGAGAAAACCGGCTCGGCGCAGAGCTTCCCCTAACTGACCACGATCCTTCTCACGGACTAGCGTCTCTCGATCCCGTTCCACAGGCTGGGGGTACAACCCCGCTTGTGCCTTAATAGTAATATCTCGTCCTTCCCAATACCCCTTGAGGGTTGGAAGATCATGCGTCGTCGCAGAGACAAGCGCCTGGCTGGGAAATTGAGACGGTTGATGAAAAGCCCCGTCAGGTTCTCGTTCAAAAAACAACAGCCGGTACGAAAGAAGACCCGCCTCTTCAAGCTTGCGCTGAATAGCCGGAGTGACCGTTCCCAAATCTTCACCGACCACCATGACCTTGTGGCGAACACTCTCCAGGGCTAAGACGGCCAGCATTTCGTCAACGTACGTTTTGAGATATAACCCATCCTGTCCGCTATGCCCGAAGGGCACCCAAAACATCCGGAACAATCCAAGTGCATGGTCGATTCGAAGCACCCCTCCATGTTTCATGTTTTGGCTCACTGTCTGACGAAAGAATTCATAGCCATACTGACGAAGCGCACGAGGATTGGGGGCCATCAACCCCCAGTTTTGGCCTTGGAGGTTAAAAGAATCCGGCGGCGCGCCGATGGTGGCATCTTTGGCTAATTGATTTTGGAAACCCCAGGCATCTGCACCATCCGGATGAATACCCACGGGTAAATCATGGTAAAGGCCTAAGGATAAGCACGATTGTTTCGCCACTTGATCTAATAGGGAAAGCTGCAATTCACACAACCATTGCACATACAAAAAAAACTGAATGCGAGAGGCATGGGTGCGTTGGAACCGTTTAACGGCTGGAGAGTCCGGCTCATGATAGTCCAAAGGCCATTCGCGCCAGACTACATCACCAAAATGTTCTTGAAGAGCCTGAAAAGTACAAAATCGTGTGAGGAATTCGGGGGCCTTTTCGATAAATCGGATAAACGCCCGTGCCCGGGTCGTCCGGGATTGAAGATGTTGCCGTTTGAACACACGAAAGAGATCTTTCAGAACTGTCATTTTGAGTTGATGGACTGCTTCATACTCCACAAAATGCCCGGACCGCAAAGTCTGGAGCCTGGACTGAAATTTTTTAGTCCGGAACATTCGTTGAAGCTTGGGCGAAAGCCGAAACTCCGCCACCTGTTCCAGGTTTAAATACAACGGATTCCAACACAATCGACTGGAGGGTGAGTAGGGACTCCGTAATCCCGCAGTCATACTGTGCAAGGGTTGGAGACCGATTGTAGAAGCCTTCCACTTTTGTCCTGCAGTTTTCATGATTCGTTCCAAATCACGAAAGTCCCCAATGCCCCAATTGTCCTGAGAACGAATACCGTATAACTGCACCCCGATGCCCCATTCTTTCTTTGAGCCCGGGGGGAGATAACAGCGCTGAGGGGCGGCAATCACCAAGCTTTTCACTTCCAACACACGCGGCCCAAGCATGACAGTGCCCATCAAGTCGTAATACCCCAACGGCAACCGGCCAGCTAAACTCACCTGCATTCGTACATAACGAATCCCTCGGTTCGTGGCATTTTCCAAAAATTTGCAGGCTGAAACTTTCACAGGGAAAAGTCGAACTTTTCCTTGTTCATCCTTGAGACGAAATGAAATGGCCACTTCCTCTGACGAAACTTCTTCCAAGGGCAGAGCAATCGGGAAACAGAGAGGCATTCGTGTTTCCGGATAATGCAACAGTACCGGCTCAAGCACACGGGTCCAACGTTCTTCCTGAATTTTATTCCGTTCTCGTTGAATATCTGATTCCGATTGCACATCAAGACCCAACGCACCCAAAATAATTCGAAGGGTGACATCCGTCGCCTGGTGCGCCTGCCCCCTGCCATCCACATAGTCACATTCCACCCCAACCAATTCTGCTAATGCTCGCAGGCCAGGTGAAGAAGCCGCATCCATCTTAGAAGTGGTCATTGTGATATCCGTCGTTTCCATGGGCATTCGAAGTAATTACTAGATATGGCTGGGTACCAAGTCCGTGGCTCCAAAATTCGTGAAAAACTCAATAATTTTACGGAATTTACTCTCTTTTGAATACCATACCTACCCTATTACGGCAAGAAAAAACCCTTACAGTTTTCTTAGGGTTTCATTTCGGATTTCATTGGAAGAGCCTGCTTCATTCCGGCCAGGAGAATCCCAGAATGAGGCTTTCAACATCCTGCCAATCAGGAAGACGGTGAACTCGCACCACACTCCCCATACTTCTTCCCTAGTCCCAAATGGGCATTGGGGTACGGGCCATTGCTGTCATACGATAGAAGGGAAATTAGAGAACTGGTACAATGCAAGATGGAATTCAGGGAAACACGATAGTGCCGACGATTCCAACCCCCATCATTCATCATTTCAATAAGGAGGCAGCATCATGGATTCAGATACCCGAGTCATACTTTGCGGAGGGTTAGCTCTGGCCACCGGCATTTTATTAGGGACAGGGCTGGGACTCTTGTTGGCCCCACAAGCAGGCAGACGCACACGACGCCAAATTAGAAACTATTTGCACGACACAACTGATCGCATGACTGACATGGCCGATGAGACGAGGGACCGGATGTCTGAGTTTATGGACAAAGGCAAACGGTTCGTCGAAGACCGTATTTAATACAAAGCCTCGCCTCACCCAGCTTCGGGGAGCCGCAATTTTCCCATTTTGTGGCTCCCCGCTTAATAAGATCCCCTTACACCAACTAGTGCCAATTAGAAAACAGGGTGACTTCTCGATAAAAAACGCTGAGAATAAGGAGAAGAAAGGTTAATTGGAATTTTTCCCCACCTGCTTCAAATCCCGTAAACGCATCAAGGCCATGGCTCGAGCTCCCAGCTCATAGATTTTCCCGCCTCGCCAGGTTTTTTTCACATCTTTGCCGTCCGTCTTTGCCGTATCAAACATCCATTGCCAGGCGACACCTTTTTTATGAGCCGGCAATGTAAAAGGAACAGCTGCATGATGGGCATTCAAGAGCAACAAAAACGAGTCGTCAATAATCGGATTGCCTAATTCATCCATTTCCTCAATGGCATCTCCAGCTAATCGGATCCCCAGGGTAAGCAGCCCCTTCCCCCAATCTCCTGGAGTCATTTCCTTCCCATTGCTGGCAAACCAGGCAATGTCTTTGACTTCAGAGTCTTTAATCTGCTTCCCTTTGAAAAACCGGCGCCGGTGAAAGACCGGATGTTCTTTCTTGATCGCAATAAGCTGTTTGACGAATTCCAGGAGTTCAGCCTGAGTCTTCGTCACATTCCAATCAAACCAACTGATGGCATTGTCCTGACAATAGGCGTTATTATTGCCTCCCTGGGTTCGCCCAATCTCATCTCCCCCGCACATCATGGGCACACCTTGGGACAACAGAAGTGTGGCAAAAAAGTTTCGTTTTTGCCGTTCACGGAGTTGCTGAATAGCCGCATCATCGGTTGGGCCTTCTACGCCACAGTTCCAACTTTCATTGTCATCCGTGCCATCTCGACTATTCTCTTGATTAGCCTCATTATGCTTCCGGTTGTAGGACACCAAATCGTTTAGCGTAAATCCGTCATGCGCAGTGATAAAGTTGATGCTGGCGTAAGGCTGACGCCCGCTTTGCCCATAGAGGTCACTACTCCCCGCTATGCGAGACGCGAATTCCCCTAACAACCCGTTATCTCCTGCCCAATACCTACGAACGACATCACGATATTTCCCATTCCATTCCGCCCAACCTGGAGGGAAGTTCCCGACTTGGTATCCACCCTCGCCTAAATCCCATGGTTCGGCAATTAATTTCACCTGTGACAACACCGGATCTTGATGGATGATATCGAAAAAGGCACTCAGGCGGTCGACATCATGGAGCTCACGGGCCAGCGCGGAGGCTAGATCAAACCGAAAGCCATCCACGTGCATGTCGCACACCCAATACCGCAAACTATCCATGATTAATTGCAACGTGCGCGGGTGGCGGACATTGAGGGTGTTCCCGCATCCAGTGTAATCCATGTAATACCGAGGATTATCGGGTGACAGTCGGTAATAGGCCGCATTATCGATTCCCCGGAATGACAGTGTCGGCCCGAGGTGATTTCCTTCGCCGGTATGGTTGTACACCACATCCAGGATGACCTCGATTCCTGCGCTATGCAGGGTTTTGACCATCGTTTTGAACTCATAAACTTTTCGGCCTTCCCGAGGATACGCGGAATACCGAATATCCGGGGCAAAATATCCGATGGAATTATATCCCCAATAATTGGTGAGGCCCTTTTCAAGGAGAAATTGATCATTCAAAAAATGATGAACAGGAAGCAGTTCAACCGCTGTCACCCCCAAGGACTGGAGATACGCAATCATGGGTGGTGACGCCAACCCCTCATAGGTTCCTCGAAGATGCTCAGGTACCTCGGGATGGTTCATCGTGAACCCTTTGACATGCACTTCATAGATCACCGTCTGTGCCCAAGGAATTTGCAACTGCCGGTCGTGGCCCCATGAAAACGACTGATCAACCACCACGCCTTTCGGCACATTCGCGGCGTTGTTCCGTTCATCCATGACTAGATCCTCTTGAGCCTGCCCCACCCGATAGCCGAACATGGCATCCGACCACTTTACAATGCCCGTGAAAGCTTTGGCATAAGGATCGATGAGTAATTTTGATGGATTGAATCGATGTCCGGAGAGAGGGTCATAAGGCCCATGGACACGATAGCCATACAATTGTCCTGGACGCACCTCAGGAAGATACACATGCCACACTTGATCGGTACATTCATCAAGAGGCAATCGATGCGATTCCAGATCCTGATGTTCCACGTCAAACAAACACAAATCCACTCCCGTCGCGTTTTCAGAGAAGAGGGCAAAGTTCACGCCTTCACCATCCCATGTCGCGCCCAAGGGATAAGGCCGCCCAGGTCGTTGTCTCATGTATGAGGCTCCATATTTGTTCCGCCAGCAATCAAAAAAACTCTCGTCCTTTAAACACCTAAAAACGACAATAATACGGTAACAGGCCACATAGGAACTGGGAAGCCCCCATAGTCGCTCTTCTCCCCGTTTCTCTAATATTTTTGTGAGGAACAAAAAACCATGCTACAGTGTTTTTCTCAAAAGACAATTCTGTTTTTTTCAACCAACGTTTCGCACATCTGTTGATCTATGGCACAAAAATTTTCTACCCAAAAAACTCAGGAACCGGCAGCACAGCCCATAGGGGCTCTGGTTACCGGCCCCTCGCAAGTCACCTTTCGCACCTGGGCCCCTTGGGCCAAAATGCTCGCAGTCGATATTCTCAGCCCTCAGACTCAAACAGTCATGATGGAACCCCGTCCCTTTGGCTATTGGGAAACGTCAATCTCCAATGTCACGATCGGTGCCCGGTATCAATTTGTCCTGCATGATAAGTTGAAACGACCCGATCCTGCTTCCCGCTTTCAACCCGAAGGGGTCCACGGTCCCTCTGAAGTAGTCGACCCGGCCTCTTTTATGTGGACAGACGGTCAGTGGAAAGGGCTGCCTCTTCACGATTACATCATTTATGAACTTCACCCTGGTACATTTACTCCCGAGAGCACATTCGAAGGGATTATCCCCCGCCTCCCCTACTTACGAGACGAGGTGGGTATCACGGCCATTGAACTCATGCCGGTAGCGCAGTTTCCCGGTGAGAGAAATTGGGGCTACGACGGCACCTATCTGTATGCCCCACAGAATTCGTACGGCGGGCCAACCGGCCTGCATCGCCTCGTTGATGCCTGCCATGCGGCTGGAATCGCGGTCATTCTCGACGTCGTCTATAACCATTTAGGACCCGAAGGGAATTATTGGGGAGACTTTGGTCCATTTTTCACCGATCATTATCGGACACCATGGGGAAGCGCGATTAATTATGATGGGGCTCATAGTCATGCAGTCCGGGATATCATCCTTCACAACGCCGTGTATTGGACCAGGGACTTCCATATCGATGCCTTGCGCCTGGATGCGATTCATGGGATTTTTGATGCAAGCGTCAGTCATATCCTGAAAGACATCCGGGATGCGGTCCATGCCGCCGCCAAACAGGATGGGCGGGCGATCTGGGTCATCGCAGAAAGCGATTTGAACGATGTCAAACTTCTCACCCCCCCCTCGAAAGGCGGCTATGGACTTGACGGGCAATGGAATGATGACTTTCACCATGCACTCCATGCCAAAGTCACCGGAGAACGGCAAGGCTATTACCAGGATTTCGGCAGCTTAGATCATGTCGCAACCGCCTTCCGAAAACACTTCGTCTACTCTGGCCAATACTCGCACCACCGTCACCGGCTGCATGGAAATTCTTCCGCCCACTGTGCCCCCTCCCAATTTGTGGTCTTTGCTCAAAATCACGATCAGGTCGGCAATCGTGCGCAAGGAGATCGACTCTCCACACTCATTTCCTATGAAGCTCAACAAGTTCTGACGGCTTCGGTGCTCTTGTCCCCATTCATCCCCTTACTCTTTATGGGTGAAGAATACGGAGAACAAGCCCCGTTTCACTATTTCATCGATCATGGAGATCCAGGATTGGTCGAAGCCGTTCGCAAAGGCCGGTTAGCTGAATTTAAACCTTTTGGATGGAAAAAGATTTCTGATCCCTACGCAGTTGAGACGTTTGCCAGCTCACGGTTAACCCCAGCAGAATCTCGCGTCGAGGCACAACACCATCTGGCAGCCTGGACCAAACAACTCATCACACTGCGAAAACACTATGCCTCGTTGGGAACGGGAGTCAAAGGTCACCAAATTCGCGTATGGGTCAATCCCGAAAAGACGGTCCTCACGATCTATCGAAAAAATCCCAATGCCGATCCCATGCTGCTGATCTTAGGATTTAACGACCAACCCACCACCCTCAAAATCCAGCAACCCAAAGGCCAATGGAAACTGCTCCTCAGCAATAGCCAACCTGAATATGCTGAGCCTAATGGGACTTCTTCCTTACCAGCGCCTGTAACCCTCGACCTGACTGCAGGAAAACAAACCCTCACCCTCCCGGCTTTTCCTGCTTGGATTTATAAGCAGGATTGATATCGATTGCCCCACAGCATCCATAACCCAGAATTTTATTTGAATTCAGCCATCCTCTCTCTTGACTTCTTTTTATAATTAGAGAATGCTGATCCATTTTGAATATATAAATTTTCAATGAAACCCTCGACCATACATTCCCTTCTTACTGCAAGAACCCTTTATGAGGAAGCTAATAGGCTTATTGAATCAAATGACCGCCATATGTGTTCTGCTGGCCTTGTAATCCTCCAGGACGCACTTGAGATAGTTTTACTTGCCATGTTGACCGAAAAAGATGTTGATGAACAAAAGGCATTGGAATCGAAGACATTTGATGAACTCATCGGTGAGCTCGGAAAGTTGAATATTAAAGTACCTAAATCTGGAACCCTGAAAGCTCTGAACAAACAGAGAGTCATCACCAAGCACTACGGCCAACTCGCAGAACCTGTAACAGTCCGAAACTATGCCGAGGCCGCCGACATAGCAGTCTCAAAAATTCTCATACAAGTTCTTGGTAAAGATTTTCATGAAATATTCCTTTCTGATCTCTTAGATCCCGGTGAAGCAAAGGACTTTCTGGATGAGGCAGTCGCACTACTTGAACAGGGGGAATCGCTACAAGCTCTTACTGCAGTCAGAAAAGCATTGTTTGTTGAAATAGAAGACGATTATACGATTCACAAATATTCAGATGTGGAAACCAATGAACTTTTTGATTTCTTGACCAGAGGGGGAACCAAAGCGCCGTATTGGACCCGAAACAAAGATTGGATTATGAAAAATGTTAAAAATCCAATAGACTACGTGCAAATTGACCATGAACGATTGCGTCTCGATGCTATGGAATGGGGTGTAAACACGGTCGAGCTCAAAAATCTTCGACATCTCACACCAAACGTGTTTCGATCTGACAAAGAGGGTTCCTGGCACATTGGGTACGATAAGGCCCTTTTGCAAATGGTCACTCCGGAAAATGCTCGCTATTGTCTTGACCGCGCAATTTCAATTCTTATACGAAAGCAACAACACACGCGGGCACAACGCCGGCCGTCCTTGCCAGAGTGGGAATCTCTCAAACCAAAAAATTCCCTAGCAGGTTCAGTTTTTGAGCAAGCCACCCAACAATCAAAAGTCGTTCATCAAATTCAATCGGATTACGAATACAAAATTTTGAAGGTTGTAACAGGGTTTAATCCTGACGAGCTATTTTGGCAAATAATGGGGTCAAAACCTGACTCACAGAACATATTTGGTTCAAGATTGATATTGGGCTACATTCTAGTGCCAGAGGAAGATGCAGAATGATAAAACCTTCACGCATAACCTATTTAATCAGATTTTTGCAGAATGACATCCCAGAGAGATTTCAAATAGGCTTAAAAAATACGACGCTGAGGGGCGGGAGGGTCACAAGGAGGGAGAAGGGTTGGTTATGCCAGGGAATGGGCTCGGCCTGTACGCTGCCGCCGTTACCCATATTACTTCCACCGTAGATTTCTGAATCACTATTCAGAAGTTCATGGTACACACCCTCACGTGGGACACCCATCCGGTATTGTTCCCGGGGAATCGGTGTAAAATTGCACGCACACACGACGCAATCCGTCTTATCCTGAGCATAGCGAATATAGGTGAGCGTGGAATTGTCGCTATCGTGTAAATCGATCCATTGGAAGCCCTGCCAATCAAAATCCACTTGGTAGAAGGCCGGCTCTGACTGATACAATTGATTCAGATCCGCAATGTACTGCTGCAACCCGCGATGCGGAGCGAAGTCGAGCAAATGCCATTGCAAACTGTCATCATGATTCCATTCCCACCATTGCCCGATTTCAGCACCCATAAACAGCATTTTTTTGCCGGGATGTCCCCACATATGGCCGTAGAGCGCGCGAAGGTTGGCAAAGCGTTGCCAGTCATCTCCCGGCATCTTGTCAAGCAAGGCTTTCTTCCCATGCACGACTTCATCATGAGATAGCACCAGCACAAAATTTTCCGTAAAAGCATACATGAGGCCAAACGTGACTTTGTCCTGGTGAAATTTTCGGTACACGGGATCTAATTGGAAATATTCCAGCGTATCGTGCATCCAACCCATATTCCATTTAAAGGAAAAGCCTAAACCTCCCACATAGGTCGGTCTGGACACCCCGGCCCACGCTGTCGACTCTTCCGCAATCATGAGAATGCCGGGATGCTCCTGATGGGCGACAGCATTTAATTCCTTGATGAATTCGACGGCCTCCAGATTTTCATTTCCCCCATATTGATTGGGGACCCACTCTCCAGCTTTCCGGGCATAGTCTAAATACAGCATCGATGCCACCGCATCCACCCGCAAACCGTCAATGTGATAACGGTCAAACCAACTGAGGGCACTATTGATGAGGAAATTTTTGACTTCTGTCCGGCCATAATTAAAGATCCGGCTTTTCCATTCTGGATGCCAGCCTTTTCGGGGATCGGCATGATCATAGAGGTGCGTGCCGTCAAAAAATGCCAGCCCATGCGGGTCGTCCGGGAAATGTGCCGGGGCCCAATCCATAATGACGCCAATGCCGGCTTGATGGCAGGTATCGACAAAATCCATGAAATCATCCGGCGTCCCAAACCGACTGGTCGGCGCAAAATAGCCGGTCGCTTGATAGCCCCAGGATCCATCGAAGGGATGTTCCACAATCGGCATGAGTTCGATATGCGTGAATCCCATTTTTTTTACATAGGGAACCAGATGTTCGCCCAATTCTCGATAGGTCAGCCACCGATTCTCCTCTTCCACCACCCGTCTCCACGAACCGAGGTGGACTTCATAGATCGAAAGTGGTTGTTTAAGTGGATCGCCAAGCTTCCGTGCGTCCATCCAGGTCGAATCGTTCCATTGATGCTTGGACACATCGTAGACAAGAGAAGCCGTTTTTGGTCGTATCTCTGCAGCGGTCGCATATGGGTCGGCTTTGGTAACCGGTGGAGCTCCGCCTTGAGGTAAGATCTCGTATTTATATAATTCCCCCTCTTGTATTCCTGGGATAAATAATTCCCAGATTCCTACGCTCCCTCGAGCCCGCATCGGATGTCGTCGCCCATCCCATCCGTTAAATGCGCCAATGACACTCACGCGCTTCGCATTGGGAGCCCATACGGCGAAATTGATACCCCCCACCCCCTCATGAATACAACCATGCGCTCCTAATTTGTCATACGCCTTATAGAGTTTCCCCTCCCCAAATAGGTGCAAATCAAAATCTGATATGACCGGCGAAAAGGCATAGGGGTCATACTGTTGAAAGGTACTACCCTGAGTTGTCGTGACCCGCAATTGATAGGAAGGAGCCAGGGAAGTGCCCTTAAAGACGGCTTCAAACAGTCCATCCGGGGCTACAAGGGTCATCGGTAACGGATCCGCATCTGGTTGATGAGGCAGCCAGGATACTTCAGCGGCATCCGGTAGAAAGGCACGGATCCGAATCTGTTCGTCATTTCCATGGCGTTCGCGATGCGGGCCCAGGATAGAAAAAGGGTCCCACTCTTGGGCTGTCAAAATCCGTTGGAGCTGTTCAGGGGTGACGGGCATTGCCATCCTTCAGGTTCTATGGTAACTAGAAAGTAGTATAGCAAACTCTCCTCCTTATGTATTCTGTACTCCTTACAATATTGGTCGTCCTATTCTTTGCTGTTGCTTTTACATTACATAATCCTGAACCAATCACTATCCTCTTTTTTTCATGGACCTTTGAAGGTTCCCTGGCCGTCATCCTCCTCACAACCCTGGCTTGCGGCGCATTATTGGGCGTCTGTGCCTCCTTACCCTCGTTCGTGAAGAAACGGCGATTAATGACGCAACAACAAAAAATTATTACCAAGCTTGAACACACGGTAGACGAGCAAAGCCGCTTGATCACCCAACAGAAGACCACGATAGGCAACCTGGAACAATCCCTCAACGAGCCAAAAGGAACCGTTCTGCATCCCGACCCCTCATAACTATGGCACCACGTCGAAAACCCCCTCAGGAACGTATGCCGCAAAAAGTTCTGGCCATGATTATGGCCGGCGGTAAGGGCGAACGGCTCATGCCCTTGACCGAACAACGGAGCAAACCGTCGGTGCCATTTGCCGGCAATTACCGGATTGCCGATTTTGTCCTGAGTAATTTCATTAACTCAGGCATTCAAGCCATGTACGTGCTGGTCCAATACCGTTCCCAGTCCCTCATTGAACACCTCCGGCGGGCTTGGCGATTTAGCGGCCCTAATCGGCAAGCCTTTATCACGGTCGTCCCCCCGCAAATGAAAGGACGCGGAAAATGGTACGAAGGAACGGCCGACGCGGTCTACCAGAACCTCAACTTGATCCAGGATTTTGCTCCAGGCCTAGTTGCTGTTTTTGGTGCTGACCATATTTATCGAATGGATCTTCGACAAATGATCCAGTTTCATCTCGACCAACAGGCCGAGGTCACTGTGGCCGCGCTCCCAGTGCCGATTCATGCGGCTAAAGGGTTCGGCATTATCGAAGCTAGTTCTGATTATCAAATTGTAGGATTTGAAGAAAAACCCGCCGAGCCCAAGCCCATGCCCGGCAACCCAGAGATGTGCTATAGCTCGATGGGCAATTATATCTTCAATGTGGACACCTTAGTCCGAACCCTCGAGAAGGATGCCAGTCAGGCCGGCACTCACGATTTTGGGCGTGACATTATCCCCTCGCTCATCAAATCCCATCGTGTGTTAGCCTACGACTTTATGGACAATGCCGTACCCGGCATTCATCCCTATGAAGAATGGGGGTACTGGCGGGATGTGGGCACGCTGGAGGCCTATTGGCAAGCCAACATGGATGTGTTGGGGGAAGCGCCTATTTTTGACCTCCGCAATGTTAAATGGCCCATCACGACCGATGCATTAACTGATCCAGTTGCGAGTATGGTTCGCTCTCAAATGGATGAGGCTATGGTGGGTCAAGGCAGTCTCGTCATTGACAGCACCATTACCCGTTCCATTATTGGACGCAATGTTCGCATTGGCGAGGGCTGCACCATCGAAGAATCCATTATCCTGGATGGAACGGTGATTGGCCCCAAGAGTCATCTCAAACGCTGCATTATTGATCGATTTAATGTGCTGGATTCCGGAACAATGATGGGTGGTGACAAAATTGGCGTAGGAAAACGATCGTCAGGAAAACTGGGGCTCACCACCCTGACTCGCGGGCAATCCTATGGAGGTCGGGCTATCTCATCCTCTTCGTCTGTTACGTGATCTGTCGATCATGTCTGCCTATTCTCCCCGTATTCCCCTTTCCACTTACCGTTTGCAATTCAATGCAGGCTTTACCTTTGTAGACGCCGCACGCGTCATCCCCTATCTCCATCAACTGGGCATTACCGATTGTTATGCTTCCCCCTATCTTAAGGCCACTCCCGGCAGTACTCATGGCTATGATGTCATTGATCCGACCATTCTCAATCCAGAGATCGGGACGGAAGCTGACTATGAAATTTTCATCTCGACGTTGCATAAACATGGTATGGGACAATTGCTCGATGTCGTTCCTAATCATATGGGTATCGCCTCCTCAGGGAATGCCTGGTGGCAGGATGTCTTAGAAAACGGCCCATCATCTCATTACGCCACGTTTTTTGATATCGATTGGACTCCTGTCAAACCCGAACTAGAAAATACCGTTCTGCTCCCCATTTTGGGAGATCAATATGGCATCGTCTTAGAAAATAAGGAAATTATTTTACAGTATGATGACGGGCGGCTTTTTCTCCAATATTACGAACATCGCCTCCCCTTAGATCCCTCCACATGGACGATTGCTCTAACCTTCCGTCAAGAGGACCTGGTTACGACACTGGGGGAATCATCTCCGGATCTCCAAGAATACCAAAGCATCGTGACCGCGCTTTCTCATTTGCCTTTACGAACAGAAACAGATCCGGATCGCATCGCAGAACGCTACCGAGAAAAGGAAGTCATTCGTCGTCGACTCTCAACTGTTCTCGCCGCTAATGAATCACTCCAGCATTTTTTTTCAGACAGTTTGCGTCTCATCAACGGCAGCAAAAACTCTCCGGAAAGCTTCGATCTTTTAGACGAATTGGTGTCCAAACAAGCTTATCGATTAGCTTTTTGGCGGGTCGCTGGAGAAGAAATAAATTACCGGCGTTTTTTTGACATCAATCAATTGGCAGCCATTCGAATGGAACAACCTGCGGTCTTCCAAGAAGCCCAGCAGAAAATTTTCGATCTCGTCGCATCGGGGGCGGTCACCGGGTTACGAATTGACCATGTCGACGGCCTCTACGACCCTCAGGGGTATCTGGCCCAATGGCAAAATTGGGCTGCTCAACAGTTTCACGCCACGCCCGACTCCCAAGGGCGTGTCCTGTATCTCTTAGTCGAAAAGATTTTAGGGACAGGGGAACGATTGAATGCCGATTGGCCCATTCATGGAACCACAGGCTATGCCTTTCTCTCCTTCGTCAATGGCCTCTTCGTCCAAGAATCCCATCAACGGCAGATCGAACAACTCTATTCCCGATTCACAAAAAACACACTTCCCTACGACGATCTGATCTATCAGTGTAAAAAGCTAATCATGACCAGCTCCATGGCTGGAGAAATCAATGCATTGGGCCACGAGCTCAACGTGCTTTCAGAACAGAACCGCCGCTCTCGGGACTTTACCCTCAATAGCTTGATTCATGCCATCCGAGAAATTATCGCCTGTTTTCCTGTGTATCGAACCTATGTCCGTCCTGACCCCAACGAACCTGTGACCGACCGTGACCGTGCCTATATTCGGCTGGCCGTGGCGCGTGCCAAACGCCGGAACCCTGCACTAAGCAATTTGGTCTTTGATTTTATTCGTGAACTACTCACGAATATCCCGCAAGAAGGTTCGACTATCGATTGGGACATTCTCCGTCCCTTCGTCATGAAATTTCAACAAACCACCAGCCCGGTCACAGCCAAAGGCGTCGAAGATACCGCCTTTTACCAATACAATCGGCTGACCTCATTAAATGAGGTGGGAGGAGAGCCTCAACATTTCGGCGTATCCCTAGCCAGTTTCCATCAGTATATGGAGGAACGGGCTGAGCAGTGGCCATGGGGACTCTCTTCCACCTCCACCCATGACACCAAGCGTAGTGAAGATGTCCGCGCACGAATCAACGTGCTTTCCGAAATACCCGCAGAATGGCGGGACCGGTTACGCGTCTGGAGTCGACTCAATAAGAAAGCCGTGCATCGTCTGGAAGAGCAATTTGCACCCAACCGCAATGAGGAATATCTTATCTACCAAACCCTTCTAGGGGTGTGGCCCTTTGGCCCCTTCTCCGAGGAAATTCGAGCGACATTTTTAGAACGCATGCAAGCCTACATGATTAAGGCCTTGCGGGAAGCAAAAGTCACGAGTAGTTGGCTCAATCCTGACGAAACCTATGAACAAGCGGTGAGACAATTCCTCTCGCACATTCTTTCTCCACACCCGTCCAATCATTTCCTGGAAGATTTCCTCCCGTTTCAATACCGAATCGCTCGCTATGGCATCTATAATTCCTTGGCTCAAGTTTTGATAAAAACCTTAGCGCCCGGAATACCCGACTTCTATCAAGGCACTGAACTCTGGGATTTACACTTAGTGGACCCCGACAACCGTGGGATGGTGGATTATGTCCATTATCAAGAATGTCTGACTCAACTGCAGACTCTCCAACAGACACGGAAACCCTTGGACCTTCTCCAAGAATTGTTTCACCACCCCGACAATGGCCTCATTAAATTGTATGTCACCCACACCGCGCTCCAGTTTCGCAAGAAACATGATGCCCTCTTCCGTCACGGATCGTATCGCCCGTTGGACGTTCAAGGAGAGCGAGCGGAGCATATCTGTGGTTTTTTACGGGAGGAGAAAGGCCAGGCCTGTGTGACAGTCGTCCCACGATTCTTGACTCACCTCACGTCCGATCCCGGACTACCCCCAATCGGAGAATCGGCCTGGGGACGCACCTGGATTTCCTTTCCTTCAGATAATCCAGCCCAGACCTTTCGCAATGTGTTGACACAAGAAATCGTGGCTCTACAAAAGGAATCAGACATGGTAAGATTACCCGTAGAAACCTTGTTCGCCTATTTTCCTTTTGCCTTACTGGAGCCTGTTTCATGACTGTCACGAACCTTCATACTGTCCGTTCAGCTGATGATGAACCCATGGCCGATCCCTCCATGCCGCAAGGAGAACTGGGATGGGAAGGCCACGTCCATGTATCGGACGAGCAACCGCTCTGGAACCGAATTTTTGAGACATGGCCGGAACTCAAAACAGGGCTATCCTATAGCCTCATTTTTGCATCAGGGGTCTGCTTAGGAGGGGCGATCATGGCCATGATGTCCAACGCCAAACAGAATCAACGAAATTCATAACGACCGCACGAGCAGGGAGGAAATCACAATGAGCGACTATGAGGGACAGGGCGATTCAGGGTGGGTCAATACTTTTGTCTTTATTGCAGGGTTTTTATTAGGTGCGGGAACAGCCATCATGCTCACCCCTGAGTCTGGCACGCAAATCCGCAGCCGAATTGCTCGGGGCGCCAGAACAGCCCAGGATGAATTTTCAGACATGGCCGCACAAACCAAAGAGGCCATGCAGGCCTGGTCAGAAGAAGCGAAAGAAACGATGAAACATGCAGCTAATAGAGTCAATTCCGCTGTCGGATCGACCAAAAATGCCGTCAAAAGCCCACCGATTGAATCATTTGACGATTAGGGCCTTCCCTAAGATCATGCTCTTTCGACGATCGGATCAATCGAGCCCGATCGTCGGATTTTCCCTCCTCTCATTCAGCTGATCCAGCCCACTTCTGATTCTGTGTACCGCAGTTCAGCATGGAATGATGCTGATGTACGTCCTGCCAACTTGTCCGGTCTTCGAAATCGTGGGACACTCTAAACTATGTCGCATTCCCATACGACTCCATCTCCCCTAACCCGGCGACTCAAACTGGGGCTCATCTTAAACGGGATCATCATTCTTGCCGAATTCATCGGAGGCTACTGGACTAACAGCCTCGGGCTCATCAGTGATGCCAGCCATAACCTTATCGATCAGGGTTCCCTGCTTTTGGCCCTCTATGCGCATATTTTGGCCAGCCGTCCCGCCACCATAGAACGCACGTTCGGCTACCACCGGGCGGGTACCATTGCGGCATTCCTCAACAGTCTCATCTTGCTCATTACAGGATTGATGATTGCGGGATTTGCGTTGAACCGGGTTATGTCACCCATTGAACATATTCCGGGTCTATGGGTGATGGGTATTGCCGGAATCAGTATGCTGGCGAATTTTGGCGTGGCCTGGTTATTGCGCCAAGGGGCGAAAAACGATTTGAATATTCGAGGGGCATTTCTTCACATGATGATGGATGCCTGGATGTCTGTCGGGGTCATTCTTTGCGGCCTTGGGATCGCGCTCACGCAACTCACGATTCTTGATCCCTTAATTAGCTTGGTGCTCGTGGTCGTCATTGTGAAAGGGAGTTGGCCGCTTTTCCGGGAATCGCTAGATATTCTTTTAGAATCCACGCCACCTCATCTCAACACCTCGACGATCGTTTCAAGCTTGGAAGATATTTCCGGGGTCAAAAAAGTCCATGACCTTCATATTTGGTCCGTCGAACCCCGCATCATCATGCTTACCTGCCATATCCTCGTTGACACAGAACTCGTTCCCGATAAAGACCAACTGCTTCAACCGATTCAATCTTTACTCTCCACACAATTCGGCATCCATCATCACACGATCCAATTGGAAACTGAATGTCCTGAAATGGATGACCTGCACTGCAATCTTAACCACCTCACCAAAGAGGGCTCACAAGCCCATGCCCTCCCCAATGTCCACCACCACCACTGAAAGTTACCCTTCAACAAACCTGATTCTATGGGCCAACCGAAGGCCCATTTGTGATAAATAACCCCTTGAGAGCCATCCAGGAAAAGGAGAAGGCCGAGATGCTTCCTCTCGGCCAAGAGTGCAGTTAACAAACCATTTAGACATCTAATTCGACCCAGGCTGGATCATGGTCACTTCCATCGCCTCCGTGATTCCGCCGTCGGTCGATGTGCGCGCCCTTTAGCCGCGCCTTCAGCTTTTTACTGACCCAAATTTGATCGAACAGTTCATACTTCGGAAAATCTGGTCCAGGCGGATTGAATCTGTGCGTCCACGCCTTCTTACCTAGGGGCCCTGGACCCTGACCCGGCGTCTCAGCCTTTGGCGGACGGGTCTCTTCAGGGTCCTCCAGAGCGTTAACGAGCGGATCACCATCGACGTTAAGCATCGGCGCCAGAAACTCAGAATCAGGCGGGTCGTTCATATCGCCAACCAAGACGAACAAACTGTTTCGTCGCTCCATCCGACTGATGAGTCTGGCAATGGTCTCAGCCTGTCGTCTGCGACGTTCATTAGCTTGAATTGCCCCCTGTACTGGGTCCTGGCCGAATGGAACAAAGTGACTCTTGAGGTGTGTATTGTAAATGGTGAAAAGCTTTTTACCATTGTGGTTCTGAATCTCTACTTGCAAGAGATCTCGACTAAAAACTCTCCTACTCGGATCATCCGGATGTACCGCCGTTTGATGAGAAATGATAGGCCCGATTGGAAGTTTTGACAGAAGGCCCACGTCAATCAGCCGTTGGTCGTTACCTTCAACCAGAACGGCATGGGGATATAGTCCTCCCAGGTGCTCGCGATTGAACCGCCTGAGTATGTCAATATGCTCAACTTCCTGAACCGCCAACACATCAACATTCATGACCTCCCGGATTCGACGAGCAATCTCAGTCGTATTATCAGCGTCCTTTGCACGCACCAAACGACCAAGGAAGGTGCGAGCGCTGAATTGGCCTTGATCAAACGTCAACGTAATCCCGCCCGGATTGTCTGGGGGCACCTGGCCGATTTCGGCTTGAAAGTTAAAACGGGAAAAAAGATTGTTAAGATTAAACGTTCCGACCGTGATGGACATTGTAGTCCTCCTTAGTTAGCAAATGCAGAGTATCCTCCCCGTGACCTTTGACTGCAACGCTACTTCAACGTGTTGATGTGCGACAACTTTTTACGCTTCATGCTTATGTAGATTCAATGTACTGGTTATACACCCAACCCTCGACGTCTGTTTCCTTCCCAGTTTTCTTATCAATCACTGCAACTTTTGACCAGCGATCACGTTTTTCAAGTAAAGAGACCCTTGCTCCCTTCTCCAGTGGTTGGGACACACGCTCAAATTCACCTCCAGGCCCCGTCCGTATGTTCAAGCGAGTAGCCGTCACACGGTAACGTTCATTCTGCTCCTCTGGACGACCCATAACCAGAGCCTGAATATGGAGAAGCGGGAAAGCAGGACCAGGGTCACGCTTACGATCAGGAGCGATATCATCATGCCCAATGATTTCTTTCAATTGATAAGATTTGACTAAAAGTTTGGCGAGCTCAACCGCCGTTGTAATCTGAATTTCCGTATAGGCATGCCACCAACGAAACTCGTTTTCTAGCTTATGCTTACCGTAAAAGGCCTGTGACTTGGGATATGGTTTTCCAAACCAGGCTTGCAGCCTCGTCCCTACAAGTTTCAGCGGCCCGGCATTATCCATTTCAATTCCAATTGAATGTTGATTCAGGCCAACGAACCCATCCCAATGACTCCGACCTGCATGCCAGGTTTTGATCGTAAAAGGCGCAAGCTGAGTCACCTTGCCATCACGACCGACAACTAGGTGTGCAGAAGCGTAAGCATCTGGATTCGTCAGCCAACCGACAGAGCTCTGAGCACTTCTCCCTGCAGTATAGTGAAAAACAAGATATTTCGGATTAATCTTCCCACCTTTATTGGGAGTCTCAGTGTAGATGACACCCTTCCCCCGTAATCGATGATCTCGAATCGAAAGTTTTCCAATTGACTTCGATATCGATACGTTCTTAGACGCAATTGCGCGTCTTTTTGTCTTGCGTGAAGATGCTTGGGGTGTCTTTCTTTTACGCGGCATGTGGTCCTATCTTTATATAAGTATCAATCTTTTCGTGAATAGTCATTTCTAGCTCCGAATATTCCCATATGCTTACGAATCTCTCCGCATCACAACAAATGGATGCACGAAAAGACTTCAACCATTGAAAAATACACCTCTTTTCCTTCTAACGTTCTCAAAAACTCAACTCTAGAGAAAAGCTCATGATTTTCCCAACATCTTGTTCGGCTTCATCCTTTACTGACAAAGCTAAAACAGCAACTGGTCGCTTTTCGAACAAGTGCTGTCCAATTTTTCACACAGCTCAATGATTCAAACCCTTTCGGCTATTCATAATATTAAGCCTCAGATGCTGACAGCACTGAAATACCGAGTAAAAACCAAAGAGTAAGGAAGGAGAATAGCCTAATAACCAAATACTGATAATGTGGCAATGGCGCAAAGCAGGAGCCGACGCCCTTTCGCACATATCCAAAAACACCCTATGTTTTGGGTTATGCAGAAAGCACTGGTTAGTCGTAAAACAATCTTATGTGAAGACTTTCCAACATATTATTGAAGGCATCAGCTTGTTTGCCAAAAATTACCGCATCTCAAATCCTTTATTATTATTTCCAGTTTGGTTGTACTTTGCGTCGAAGGTCCATCGGCTCACCTATATCTCCATTCTTGTCCACTGTGATTTTTGCCAACGGTGCATAGTGGTGCTCTACACCATGGGATGGCAAAGGCTCGGGAGCTTCTTTAGTTCCAGGCCATTCCACATCCCCTGTAGCTGTTCGAGCAGGAATGAGCCAGTAATCGCCAGTTTGATAGATATGCGCATTGGGCTCTTCGGTGACTTCCTCTTGCTCACACTCACCGGGTGTAAGAAATTGAATCTCAACACCATCTTCAAGTTCGAGCCAACCATCCTTACCACTCCCTTCCCTCAGTAATACTCCATTGACGTCACCATCCTTTTGGTCCCAACGACGTAGATAGGGGTGTTTATCTGAGTCCTCTTGGATACTATATTTTGGTAAGCCTTTCAGAGTCACTCGTGAATTCTCACGGTCGACCGTATCAACTTGCAACAAATCCTCCGTCCGATTTTGTAGGATATAATCATCATCAACTATTTCAACCCAATCGTTGGGTTTTAAGCCAAATCGAGTATCGCGACCTAAATGCTCGAGTGTTACATCCTTACCACTTGTGCTAACGATTGGAAAAATTACAGAACCATTTTCACGTGACCACTTGAAAGTCACTGGATTATTGCTTTCAGTATCTTCTGTGTTACGAATTTCACCTCCATTATGGATTTCCACACGGTAGAGCTGATTCTCAGGGCCACGATAGGTTGCATCTGGGGAAATCAGGCATGGATCTTTATTGTCTTTTAGTGCCTTTCTGGCTTTCGCTCTTAAACAACCTGTACCAGGATATTTTTTTCTTTCATCTTTCAGGAATGCTAGGAATTTCTCATGATTTGTTTTAAAACCTTTGATTTCCTCGTTATCTTGACCATCGTCAAGTTCTATGAGCTTGACTTGCCAGATAATTTTCGCTCGTGTAGCCGTGTCGGGACCACCTAGAGCCTTTTCCCTCATGTAATCATCTTCTACGTAGCTGAGATGACGCTCCCAGACATCCAGATAGACAAGGTAGTCCCCTTCAAGGTCACGTATTTTTTCATCAGAAACAGGATAGTCTGGCTGCTGATTATAGGCTAGCGATTTCTCACTCCCGTGAGGATTGGAGTTCTGGCAAAGAATACCGTTGACATAGTAGTGCCCGTGACCAATAGTAAAAAATTTTTCATTTTTTTCTATTTTAAAACCGGTTCCTACTTCTCCATCTGGTTCACGAGGAGCACCATGTGGGCCAATTAAATCGGCAGCTAATGTTCTCAGAAAATGCGAATGGATGGAAACCTGCTCGTTCCAATCCGCGTCGAGTTGGACTCGCCCTTGTTGCATTAGCACACGGCTAAAATGTCGTAACGGATCGAACGTATCGCGGCTAAAATCCCCTCTAAACTCTCCACGTAGTCCTTTCGTAAAATCATCGTGGTGCATAGTGCTCTCCTAACTTGAGAAGATAATTCCAACGTCTTTGCCCGCAGGCAAGTATTCATCAAGACGAGTCGTGAGATTAGCGAATCGTTGCGATTGATACAGATTGTGGAACACACCCATTTCCGATTCATCGTCAGCGCCTCGCTTGATCTCGTCCGCACAACAATCGGCCAATTGACAGTATGAGGGCTGTCCGTAACGCACACTATTGAATTGCGGACGTACCCGCGAACGTTCGGCGTGTTTGGTCGCTTCACCCATCGCCTCTTCGACGAGCATTTCAACAAGATCCGGTTGACAGCGATACCGACGTGGTGTCCGTGATTCAGGAGTCACATAGGAGAATCGCAAACAACCTTTCTGACGCCGTGCAACAATAATCCGACCTTGAAAGATACAGTTTTCTCCCAACTCAATGGCATGCACATGAATCTGTCCAATAACCGTACTTCGAACAATATTGAGACACGCATGAGCGACTGGACAGCCTGGTGCACCCAATACTTCTAATTCTGGATTCGTTGCATCCAAAACACTATCGCTGATGCAAATTCGAATCGGGTCTAGACGCACGTCTTTACCAATACCCTGGCACCGAGCCTGCTTTGCAGCTTCATTTTTCGAATCAGAAGACCCCTCGTAATCCTCGTTCTCATCTTCAAGATCTTCTGCCGAATCCTGAAGGGCCGGGTCGACCTGGATTGTGCCAAGAATACTGTGCTCAACCTTTACACAAACATTAGGACTAAAGATTTCTAAACTTGGCTCGGTTGATCGCTGTGGCTCACAATCGCCACTTAAAGTCCAACCGGGGACCAGTGTTGAATGTCGAATAATAAGGCCAGCTAAATCACCGTTGACTTGTAAACTGCGCCCTGTTATCACCACGCCATCAAGAATAAAGCAGGCACCTGTCATCCCAGTAACAGTCAAGGAATCCGGCTTATCGGTCTGCCAATCCAACAAACGGATGACTGGCCGTTGGCGATTTCCCGCCCGTAACTGCAGGCTCTTCTGTCCATCCCGAAAAACAATATTGATAGGCTCAACATAGACACCACTATCGGTGATTTCGATCACCGCATGTTCCACGAGTTTTTTCTCAGAAACCTGTTGCCATCGTTGTAATGCATCATTGATCGTCTTAAACGTTTCCTCTCGGCCAACACGATAAATTTCAGAGCTGCTCTGTTGCGAGAGAGGCCGCTCATACTCGCCTCCACCAAGATCGTCACTAAACCCATAGTGATAGGTCACCCATACCCCATTCTTAGGAGTCTGGCGAGTTGGAAAGGCAATACGGCCTAGAACCGGATCAACCGCTACAGTGCCCGGACGAGGAAGGTACTGCCAATCAGTCAGATCAGCAGCAACAATTTTTTCGGCCGGCACTGTTTCTTTTGCGGATAACACATCGTTCTCATCTTCGTCCCCTCTGCGCTTCGCACCCAGCAAAATCTGTAGGCTTTTACCTGAACCATAGAGTTGTTCGGTTTGTTCATCAAACAAACGTCGCCTGATAGGGACAGGAAGATTCAACTCATTGGCAATATGGGTCGGATCGGTCTCTGGCTCTGGGCGCACATATAGTGGAATATCATTGCCAAGCACGCTGAAGGTATAGCAATGGGGGCCAGCTCCTTCCGCACAATAGGCTGGTGCTTCTGTCACAGAGTAAGATCGTAACCGCCAGACGAAGAGACCCACACTGGGAATGTTGTGTCGTCCGACTGAATACCGTGAGTTGATACGCCGTACATCAACTGTGTGGGCAAACATATCGAACGGAGTATCAAGTAAGTCCAACGTTGATCCGTTACGTATATCGACAGTTTGTCCACGATCAGGATGCAGGTGATTAATCGCTTGTGTCCAGCCTAACAGGCGATAAAACTCCACGGCTCGAGCCGGCCACTCGGCCACATCATTGCCTAATAATTCTAATAAGGCCAGAGTCCCTTTTCGACGACGAAACCGAACCGTGTTCGCCACTTCATTTCGAGGAATCAATATTTTATTCCGCAGACGTCCTTGCGGGGTATCAACGGAGGAGGGCTCCCCTGCTTCATGCACGTGCTCATAGCCAATCAAGTCTCCAAGGTATGGCACAACCCAATCTTCGCAGGTCTCAATAAACCAGTTCTCGTAAAGCTGAGTAATATCCTCTTCAACCAGATTCACCTGCTCGGCAATGACTCGCAATAAGGCCTTTAACGGCTCACCTTGCTCAACATCACGCATTCGATAGACGACGGGCAGGAGTTCGTATAGACGGTCTTCTTTAAGAGTATTCATGTGGTACTCACGCAATTTGGTTCAGGATCAAAGTGTCTGGGATATCAGGACTGAGAAATGCTATCTGAGCTGGCTGAATAGATTGGCCTTCCTTAGACGCTAGATTGACAACCAATCGTTGAGGAATGGACAGAATATCCTCCGCAGCATTACGCAGTTCCTCCTTTTTTTCTTCATCAATTTTTGGATCAATACGTTTAATGACATCAGACACTTCACGTACTATTTCATCCGGAGTCAGAAGCCGTCGCCTATTGGCAGGAAGAGGAATTTCTTTTTCAGTAAGTATTTCAATCTCTTTCTCTGACAAGGGCTTCTTCTCTGGAATACCACCAAAGGCTTCGATATCCACATACGCGACACCACGCACAGCCTGCATGACGCTGAGGACCTCGCTGAGAACAACATCCTGGCCCAATTCACGACGTTCAAAACTAAAAACATCTAGTAATTTGCTACGTAAATCAGTCGCAACGGTTTCCCAACGGTAGTCAGGTAAAATCCCCACTCGAGCACTGATAACCACAAACATCAATTCACGAATGGCTAGCTGAATTGGTTGGTGGGGATCTCCAAAATCATGCAACGCTTGTCTCAGATTCCTAAACAAATCCGAAGTTTCATCAATGGGAATATCTTCTGCGCCAGCAATCGTCACATGGACAAGCTGTTGTCGACCATTAGAAAGTTCTACTGCATGCGCCTTACCAATACCCGCATAGACACGAGAAAAATCTTCGTAATCCTGAACGGACACCAACCGATCCAGGGCTTTTATGGCTAATGGTGCATTCTTACGCGCCTGGTCACGATTTTCTCGATTCGCGCCTCCGGATGCCCGAAGGGGATTAATCACCTCTTTTACCCCAAGAGGTTTACTCGCAAGTAAGGATATTTGATTGGCCCTAACATTTCCTGGTCTACCGATTCCATTGCGATAATGAGCCATGACATTCTCCATACCAGTCGGTAGACGCCTCCCTTCTTTACCATTTCCGAACATGATGGTCGTTTTATCCTCATCATTAGTTTTCGTGATAAACCGTCGATCGTTCGAACTTAGAGCAGCCAAAGAATCTGCTTCGTGCCATTGGATATCATTGACCAAGACTTCGAGGGTACTATCTACTCCGGTTGGATTAGATGCTGAGACGTGAGTGAGAGGAAATTGTTTCAGTTCAAATGATTGGAGATCCTTACTGCCGTCACCACTTCCCAAAATCTCCTGCCGCGTTTCCCCATGCGTGGCTTTGACCACATTGCCATAGATCGTGACGGTATCTCGTTTAAAACAATAAGCCAGTTCCGCAGCAAGTGTGATGAACGTGTGGATCTTGTCACCAGGGAGTGCTATTTTCTCTTGCTGACCAGATGATGGAGTTTCAGACTCTACAGGGCTTTTTTCTCCAGCCGATTTTTGTGTATCTTGCGTGACGGTTGCCAGCATCGCTAATTCGCTGAATTTAACGCCACTGGTTCCCGAAATGTCTCGTTCACCAGAAACAATGACCCACCGACCGGATTCTAAGCCCTCGTAAAAACCGTTGAGTTCAATCGGATCATCGGCACCACCGCAGACAACTGTTTCTATGGGTTCTTCAGCTAGTTCTAATTCTTCAGATTGTGCATAAATAGTCGTATCTCGTATAGCCCGAAAGTCATCACCTTTTGGGGAAGACGGTGATTTTAAATCACCTCCCCCACCTGTACCGATGGGGGGCTCATGCAACTCAATCCACTTTGTTGGACCTATTTCAATTCTAGTTGTAGGAGCTGTTAAGCCATACTCTGATCGTGTGAGAGAGATATCTACTCTTTGTACTGGAACAACTATTTCTCTTTTATCGATTGCCAAACGACTTTCAGAAGTTTTAATAACGATCCAGCTTTTTGGTAAAATGTTGTCATAGCGTGCGTCAAGATGGATTACAGTTTCTTTTTCATGTGCAATTCTAGTTGTACTACTATGGGTCGTACTAGAGTGGTCGGGAACATCTTCAATAATAGGCCAATCACCAATAATCTCAACAACGCCTTCTAAATCTGGTTGGTTAGGAACTCGTCTAATAGCCGTGCGCTTGGGAACGTTATGGCCAAATAGCGATGCTTCCACCCGTAGGGCAAAGACTCTTATTGCACTCTTTTGCTTCACGTTTGCATTTCCTGCCGCGACAGCCAAGGTCTCGCGCAACTCTGGTGCAAATGAGCTTACAATCCCGTATCCCAAGCCGGACTTTTCTTTAAACTGTTGATCGAATGTTCGTTTTAGCGTCAGGGAATTGCGTGGTTGGAGGGAATGGGGCTGTGTAAGTGCTGCAATGGTGGGAACTTGGACATTTGGCTGTTGACCTAGAGATTCTGTTCCTTGCCCTTCGGAATTTTCTGGACTTTCAGGAAAGTTTTCAGAAAACTGCAAAGCAACAAGCGTACGATCTGCAATTGGATCTGGCACAACTTCCTTCACTCGACTGAATTCTGGTGTAGCGCCGACAACACCGAAATCGATGAGCAATGGGGCATTAGGTTTTAAATTGGTATTAATTCCTTTTAAGTAAACTCGGGGACCTTTTATCGGCGATTCAGATATTTTTTTTCTAACCCGTTCAGTGCGATTCCCGGCGAGTTGGCCAGAGTCGTCGCGATCGGAGGCCTTAACTTGATTTCTTATGGATTCTCTGGTTTGTGGTTGGGTCATTCGTGGCTTGAGGTTGTTCCAGCGAGCCCGTGCCTTAAGAGTTTCACTCGTCTCGAATGATTGGGGCAATTCATCAGGCCCCGGTACGCTCTGAGCTCGGCTCCCGGCCGGAACCGTCACTTCTTCTTTGGTATTCTCATCGATCGTGTAGGCCAGGAATACACTCGACGATACCCCCGGTCGTAGCCTATAGCCGACTAACCGTGCCAATTCCAAAACAGAACGACGTTCCGTGGCCGTGCGCAAATATCCTTCATTTGCGATGCGCTCTTGGTAGAATGTCAAGACATCAGCCACTGTCGCCCAACTATCCAAGAAGGCGAGCGATGAATCGCCTCTGTCCCGAGTGCCCAGTCCTTTGAGTGCCGGGTAATCGTGACTCGACAACCTCGCGATCATCGTTTCCAAAAAACTCGAATGTGTGCCAATTCGGTAGGCAAGCTGTGATAAACCCGGCCGATTAGCGGTCGGCAATGGCGTGACAATACCGATACCTTCACAACACCCACAGGCTTCGCTGCTTACCATTCGTGGGTAGCAGCAATCACAACACTTGTTTTTCATCGTCCCCCTCGCACATCCAATACTAGTTTTCCGTTTTCAGGAACACTCGGGTCGTTATCCAACTGTGCAATTTCAAAAGGCCCCAGTTGTAGAACACCGTCCTCCAGCGCTTGCCGCTCCAGATTGGCTAGGTTATTAAACCGTTGCAAACGTTCGACCCTTACGCTTTCGACACCTTCAACGGCTTGTGCCGTCGCCACCAACCGACTGAGGTAGACACCATCACCAAAAGACAAGTTATCGGGATGAAAAAATCCCAAAGTTCCATTAGGTAATGTGCGGTTACTCATTAAACCCAGGAGTTCGGCTTTGATATGACCACGAAGGTAATTCGGCAACACACAGACCATCATCTCAATGTCCAATGGAACACGATATGCACTTTTCACGACCACATCATGACCGATACGACGGTAACGATGTAACCGCTTCGCAATAGCCTCCAGTAGTTCTGCATTAGCCTCGTCTTTTCCGTATGGATCGACCGCCACCAACACTTCATACCAACTTCCCGTCCAACGCAATCTCGCTACGGCCCGCTGTACGGTACCCTTGAATTCCCGTTGAACAATCGCAGCATAATCATCTGCAGTAATGGCACGCTGCAGTTCCTTGCGAAAGAGGTGTGGTGCAAAGAGTTTCACCTCCGATATCGGTTCGGGCGCCGTTCCACCTCGTGCGGCTAAAGGATTGTGTACCTGTACGTTTCCACCACTTAGACCGGTCCTACGCAACACCAAATGTGAGATTGATTCGGCACCCACATTGCCCGCCAACCCATTGCCAATACGGTACTCGGCACAAAACATCATTCCGGCATCTGGTTGCTCACCCGATTCATCATCACCAAAGCGCAAATGCGCTCGACCTTCATTATCCATTTCAGCAACAAAATGTTGATCGTCTCGTCCGCTACGAATGAGGTCACGCCTCGGCAACCATATAGACTCAGATGTCGACGTTTGGGAATCTGTTGTAGTGCCAGTTAGTGTGATTTGTGGCAAGGCTTGCCGGACATCCTGTGTGAGCAATCTCGATGCCGGAGCAGCGGAGTTGATGGGCTGACTGAACGTTAAAGGTGCGCCTGTGAGGGAAGGACGATAGCGGCCCGGAATGATGTTCGCGTCGGACAGAATGCCCTCTGCCTTGCAGCATTGGGCCGCTTCCTGGGACGGCACTTCACCTAAACCCTCATCTTGCATTTTGCCATGATCCACTAAGATGACATTGCCACAGACAACACTCACAGGATCAAGAATCTTACAGTCAGGGGCTGGGCCCAGTGAGGACAGGCAGAGTGGAAACGGTAAGGCATCTTCATTAGACCATCTGATTTCCACTACAGGGGCCTTATTGAGTGAATCAACGCCGGCTTCAACGCTGGTGAGTCGCACAGCATGGCGATGCTTGGGATCGGCATCTCCCGGATGACCCGTTTCAGGTCCGAGCACTTCTTTAAATATGAGAATATCTCCTGGTTTGAGATGCAGTTTGGGTGGCTGAGTTTCTGGACCCGTCGCATCCTCCGCCGCATCTTCAGCCTTATCTTCAGCTTGTTGGACCTTTTTCGATTTCTGGTCAGTACCTTTCCCTGACTCTTCACTCTCTTCATCCACCGAGTCGCAAGACTGATCATCAGGGGCAGTGGCTTCGACCAGTTCACCGTACAAGGTTGCACTGGTTGAGCCGCGAGGCAAACAACATTCTTGATTGCCCCAGGTATAGAAAGACATCCGGCTGTGGTCTTTATAGAACTTGATGTCTACTGCGGTATTCGACCCTAGGGTTTCATCTTCTTGAGTAGAGTGAACAATTGGCTCAAACACTTCATAGGAACTCGATGGAATCTGAAGCAGATCTTCTTCAGAAATCACGGTGCCCGCAGTCGGCAAGACCTCGTTTAAACGAGTGGTAAAATAAATATCCTTAGGATCAAGCGTAGCCTTAGGATCAGGCGGCAAATCATTATCTGTTTCCACACATACCCAAGCTCGGGCATTGCAGCCCTCATGCATGTGATAGTCCACCAACCTGGCATGCCGGCGTACAGAAATCCGTTTGCGTGCGGTGTCAAGATAAGCTTCCGTAGCAACAGCATCCTGGTAATAACTGAGATAGTCACCGGTATAAGCCAAGACCTCAATTAACGCGATTCCAATATCCGGCACATGACGTTCCCGCCAATCCGGCATCACCAACGCGAGTCGATCGAGGATTAATTGACGAAAACTGGAATAATCTTTCGCAAGATAATTAATGTCGGGATTGTCTCGTGGCTCCGGTGGGCACACAGCATCTTGCTTGCAATCAAGATCGCTTGGACAGTCGGCCTTGAACGTGAAGTCAACACGGTTATAGCCTGAATCAAAATCCTTATGAGGAACCCATTCCCATTTCCCATCTTGATCTGAGCCCATTTTTTCGACAACCCGCAAGGTATACGTCGAAAAATCGCCAGGGCGGTCGACAATAACTTCCATAAAATCATCAAATTCTACAGCCTCATACCGGTGGATGACGACCTTTTCAACCTGAATACCTTGAATCCGTCGACCCCCTTCAATCAAGACATTGGATGCAGCAAGCTCAACTGGAGCTTTACCTAAGAAATAGACGGTCAAGTGTCGTTGACGTTCTAATGTCGTTTCACCTGTGTCCGTACCACCAACCTCTATGTAATCAAGCCCATTGAGCTGACCATGTTGGCGTACAGCCTCCCGGCGTCGTTCGTCTTGACAAATTAAAGCGGTCATGTGCCCGTACCTTGGGTAAAAGTAGTCGTTCGGACTTCCTGCGTACGCCGTATAAGGAATTGAATAACAACACGTAAGCGAGAATCCTCGCTGGTCACCTGCAGTGTTCGTACTTCAATCAGATCCCCAAGCCATTGCTGCAAGCCAGCTTGAATTGTGAATTGCAAGGTTGAGGCAAGTTCTGGACTGTTGGGTGCAAAGATCATTTGCAACAACCCACTGCCAAAATCAGGTCGATTCACTCGTTCACCCGGATTGGTAAAGAGAAACTGTTCGATCATATCTCGAATATGGTCATCATCATCCGTCAGTGCAGTGCGCCCATGACTGTCAAAGTGAAAAGGAAAGTCGATATTCATCATCAGCTCACAATCCGCTCACACGCGTTTGAGTAGCAACAATTTGTAATGGTGTCCCCGTTGGCGTACAAACCGCTTGGCTACTTTGCACCACCAGCGGTTGGCCATTAGAAGTCACCCGCGTCGTTCCGGTGACCCATTGTGCTGTCACACAAGGGCCATTGGCAGCAGTTGGCGGCGGCAACGTGCACCCCGCGATGACATACGGCGACGTGATTAATACTGTTGGTTGGCCATTCACTGTCACTCGGGGATTCGGAGCCGTTGGTGTGGCCTGCCCAGCATGAGAACAAAGGACCTGCGCACCAACATGCAATAAAAATCCAGGCATTATTCTTCCCTAGGTCACAACTAGCGCCCCGTTGTTAATTGTGACAGTCGGACCAGTCATGATCAGACTCGCCCCCTTGCCATTCTGAATATAGATGCCGGTGTCATTCACGATAATTGAAGCATTGGTGGTACTCTTCAGCATCAAACCACCAGTTGGGCCAGGCAGATCGCTAATCATTAAAGTATTTTGTCCAGCAGTTTGCATCACAATATTCGGTGAAACAGGCAACCCCGCTTTTGCCAATAGAGGAACGTCGGAGGTTCCTCCCCACCGGCAACCGACCCAAATAGGATAATTAGAATCCCCATGTTCAAATTCAACCCATACCCCTGCACCGATGGGAGGTACCAGATATACGCCCATCGGAGGACCGGTTGGACCAGCTAACGGAGTACACGGCTCAGCCCAGGTAGAGGGAACAAGACCAAGCACATCTGGAACATTGATCATTAACCGTCCCCGTTGTTCTGGATCAATATTATTGAGGACGGTCCCACGATATTTCCCCCAATATTGGTTTGTTCCATTCGACTCAGTCATGCCACCACCACTGGAGTATTGGAAATCAGCCCATCGCGTGAAAGACTAAAATTCTGTTTATACTCACCTTTTTTTATATTGTGGGTAACACTATCGACATAGTAGAGCCCGTCATACGAAATTCCGGCTCCTCGCACCCCAACAAGCGTCCTTGCACGTAACGGCTGCCCATAGTGCAACACATCGAGTGATCCATTCCCGCTAATCGCAGTAGAGTTATTCATCAGAAAACCTAAAATATCCCTTGCCGCTTCGTCTGGCGCAAGTTGAGCACCCATATTATGCATTTCAACCTTTGCTGGTGGGGTGGGACGTAAACCCAAAGGTGGTTTGGTGGCACTGACATTCGGCACAGGAACTGGGATCGGAATTTTTTTGGTAATAGGATCCAGAATCGTAAAAATTCGAATCTTTTTGGCCAAGCCATCAAGGGAAAAACTCAACGATTCAACATTCGTATGGGCATCCATATTGACACTCAGTGCCCGCTGAGGAAGGGGATCGCTGACATCTGGCCCAAAGTAGGCAATACTCTGCCCCGGCAAAGGACCTGGGTTTATATAAAAGACATAGCCGTTTCGACTGGCTAGAGACTTAATGTAAGCTAAATCAGTCATACTCACCTGACTCTCAATCCTATTTGTGGGTATTTGAGTAGTCGGAATAATGGGCGGAATAACAACCGGCACAATCCCTAACACAGCATAGGGGGCGAGGGTCAGGGCAACCTTTCCCACGTCAGGCACTGCAGGAAAGGGTATGACCTTTTCGACAATATCCATCGCGACGCTCAAATCTTCTCCGGTCACCGTGAGGGTCGACTGTCCTGGATCACTACTAGGCTGCAGTTCCTGACGTGTCACAAAACCATCCATAAGCACATGTGGAATACCACTGAGTGTCACCATGATCACAACCCTCGTGACGATAGGATCAAGATAGCCTGCCGGAAGCAACGCAAGTTGTAAGACTGAAGTTTTTCCCACGGAAAAACGGAGTTGAAACCCACTACGATCTCGAGAACTAGTGACCTGCACACTTTGTAATGCCTCAATAACAGGAAGCGGCGCAGGCACAGGGACTGCTGGTCCAATCATTAATGTCAGAATGGCGTTACCGAACAACATGAGGGATCTCCGGGATGCCTTCCGGCAACGTCATGCGCAAACGTCGGCCGATTTCACGAGTTAAATCTGGTGGATTCATCGCATTATTCGCATCGCAAATACGCCAAAACTGAAGGGGATCGTTCAGATACAAGGCAGTGACGTTATCCAGCCGATCCCCTTCGACCACCACATGTTCCTGAAGGAGAGTGAAACGGTCTGACTGAGGTATAAACCGTCGCCTAAGATAGACTATTTCCTGACCAGCAGACGTTTCTAAGGTTGCTGTCTCCAGATTGTGATATCGACTGGTCGGAGGAAAGAGCAAACGACGCGTGGTATTCATAATTGCAATCCTGTCACAACGTTTTGAGCACTATTCACAACATTGGTTGTCGCCATCACTTCTTTTGCCACCTGATGAGCCAGAAACAAGTAATGTCCCGGGTGAAGTACACCAAAATCCTGGTAACTCAACACCGTCAGCGATAACTCCACTTTCGCTCGAATAGGATTGAGTAACGGATCAAACGCTTCTTCAGTAATACTGAAACTCGTAATCCGAACTGGCAAAACGCGCTGAACGCCCCAAACAAAAAGCACAAACGGAGCTTCTAACGGGAGAATCTCGACAGTACCGATGAGCGAAAGAACCGTATTGGCAATCACTAATGCCGATTTGGGATAGAGCATCATCTCTAATGCGGACAGACTTGGATAAATCCCAAGTTTCGTCGCAATGGGATTGGCTTCTTCTAACTGATCCGCTGCATCGATTTCGATGCTCACCGTAATGGTCTCCTTGGGTGGGCCGGTTAGCCGCAAGGCCTCTCCGGGGTCGCCATCACCGCCAGCCGCACGTGTTTCGAGACGACGTGTCATCGTATCCGGGTTATATTGAAAAACGACAACACTCGCCAGTGGATTAAACTTATCAACCCCCACTAACGCCCCTTTGATCAGACGAGGAGAACTAGAAAGCGCAGTCATGGCAAAAACTCGCTCTTATTGAAAAATTTTATCAAAGGCATTTTCTGATTAGCTTTCAACATTCACCTCACTTCTACCACAATAAATGGCATTGATTCGTATCTATCTCTCTACTCTTCATATTAATTTTCGTACAATGAAAATGGTTTATAGATCCCACAAATCTCTCCAGTTACCCTCTACGGTTACGCTGGCATTAGTGTTAATCCCCAGCGATTGAGTTTTCCTTTGTCAGCTGCTGCTAAGTCAGAAACCTTCAACTTCCAATCGCCATTCACCGATTCCCCACGAAACGCCTGAAGACCCGGTGTATTGGACTTGGAATAGGTCTTGATAATATTGTCGGCGGAGCCTCCAGTTCGATTATGAAGACGAACAGCCGTATTATTGGGAGAAACCAACTCAACGACTAAATCGCCGACGAAGGTGTGAGTGATGTCCAACTCGACAACCAAATCGTTCAGTTGACCAGAGTTGGAAATGCGAAGAGAACGCTCAATGCCACCTACCGAATTATCAGGAATACTGACGCCAACTGCCTCTTCCACAGAAATCTCTGTACTCACTCCCCCAGCCAAATCTAACCTCCAACTGTCTAATGTTCCGATATCAGCTCCGGCAAGATCCTGAACCTTCAAGATCCATTCCCCATTCACCATCTCGCCAGTTATCGTATGAAGGCCTGGAGTTGACTGAACATCAAACTCTCGGTGCAGATCGTTCGCGCTTCCCCCTGAACGGTCATGAAGAACAACGGCCGTTCCGGATGGCGTGATCAATGTGACCCGTAAATCACCGATAAAGGTGTGGGTAATGTCGACACGAACCTTAACGGAACTCAGACCAAAGTCTTTGTTACATTGGATCCGATTGGTAATTCCATTTGTATTGTTATCCGGAATATTTGTGCCAGGAGAGGATTCGGCTTGAAATGTTTGGTCCCCCTGATCTCCCTTTAATCGTAGGGCTTCGGCAATTGCGGCTTCGGCATCAACCCGCCCATGGCCAAACCAGGGACTCCATGTTCCGTCAGCATCACCCCTGTCGACAAATTCACCGGTCCCAACTTCCGGAATAGGCGAAACATCCCAACTGGTATCCGGATCAAAATTTGCGGGTGGGGTTTTGGGATACCCTTCGAAGTTTAAATCTTTTGAGGCTGTTCGCTTCAAAATCGAAATAACATCCAGCGCACTCAGATTAGGGTTCGCCGATATGGTCAACGCGGCAATGCCCGCTACGAGTGGCGTGGCGCTGGACGTACCACCAAAATCGCTGGTGACTCCACCGGATTCCCCAGTGGCTGTGGTTATTCCCAAACCATCGACCGTCAATCGAAAGTACGTATGCGTATTACTCGTTGGAGCACAAAGGGAAATCCCGGGGCCATAATTAGAGTAATGACTCCGTTTAGCAGTACTCGCTAATGCGGCAACGTGCATCACACCAGAAAGATCGGCAAGGTTATTCCGAAACACGCGGGTCGTACTGACCCCTACCCACACCAAAGCTCCACCTTGCACTTCAACTCCACGATCGAAAGGCACATTCACCGAGGCTGTGTGATTAATTAACGAATTGTCATTTCCTGCGGCCCATAAAAACACGATCCCTTTGCCCCGCCGACCACCGGTTACAGCCAACTCTCGAATACGATTCACCACGGGGAGGGCCCAAAGGCTGGTCGGCACTCCACCCCAAGAATTGGACATGACATCCACCTTATTGGCAATGTGGTTTAACAACATCAGCATCTTAGAATCACTGATAAAGAGGCTTGGCCCTGACGACTCCCATTGATAAGGCGCGAGTTGGCAGCCGGGACCTGCGCCGACTGTTAATACCGAATCAGTTTCTCCAGCAATGACCCCCGCACAGGAAGTGCCATGATTGGCGCCAGGCTTGAACATTTCATCAGGATTCGCGTCAATATCAACCGAGGTGATAAGACGTTCGCCCCGGAAGTAGCCCCAATCCCGAAACTTATTTTCAGAATCAAAGTCGTGATGATCTAACTTGCACCCATCATCACTGACCGCAACCACCACATTGTCGCTCCCAAAGTCATCGAGCAGTTTCCACGCCGGCTCACAAAGAGAACACGAACGAGCATCGTATTGGGGATCATTGAAATCGGTATGTAAGTGCCATTGCCGTGAGTATTCTGGATCAGTCGGGCGGCTATATGCATAAGTACTCATCCGTTGATTCAGGTCATGCTCTGCCACTTCAATCAAATCATCATGTTCCATCAGCGTCACCACAAGCTTGACTGGGTTCATGTCTGTATGATTCGTCAGTTGAAACAAGAACTCTTTATCACTATACGTGGTCTTTTTCACCAAACCATACCGTCCGGCAAATTCATCTAATTGCTCGTGAGAAGGCGATTGTTTGAATATGACAAAGATACGATCACTAATGAGAAACTCAGCACCCGTGTCAGTTTCATAATAGGCGTGATGGGTGGGCGCAAGATTGCGGTTTCGCGCCATCACCGATTCCAGCTTATCGGCAGTTGTCACAACACGTGTTGAGGCTGATGACACCTGCTCCGAACCAACAACCGCAGTATTATCCAACTGACCCGGCAGGACTCGCACCACCAATTTGTCAGGACTTTTTTCCAACTTCACTTTCTTCCCGGCCCGATAGGTATATGTCGCCTCTGCTGCACTCATCATTCACCTCCTTGGTTATCTTGGTTAAGAAATTTCAGTTGATCTGCTACGTCGGCCACAGCCTCCATTTTTTTCGTTTCCACAGGAGCCTTTGAGTCGTAATGCTTTTGAACGGTTTCCCCCTTCTCCACCGATACCTTGTACCTGTAATGTGCGCGTCAACGTATCGGGGTTATATTGCAAACTAATAATGCGCTGAACCGCACTGGTACTCGGATTGAGCAGCACAATCCCGCCTTGATGAGTTTTGGTGATCCTGGAAACGTCGTCATCTGTGAGTCTCGTAAGCTACGCTGGCACCAGCATCAGTCCCCAGAGATTTAATTTCCCCTTATCGATAACCATTGGAATATCGAGTAATTACTTAAGGAGATAGGGTTTTTGCCTAACTCTTTTTTAAGACTAACCAAATTTTCGTGCTATCACACACGTAATTAGTTGAATGACTGATGTAATTCCCAAAACTATTCCGGTTATTTTCAAACATAACCATACTGTCCCAGCAACTGGTGGAATTGCTTCTGGCCCAAGAAAAACGCCTATGATTGGGGTTAAACAGGCGGCTATCACAGCTGCCCGAGCAATCAGGTTAGGAAACCCTAAATCTTTTAAGCACTGTATAGTAATATCGAGAAGGGTGGTTGGTTCTGGAACTGGCTCCGGAACTGGAACTGGCTTCGTAACCGGTTCTGGAACTGGTTCCGGTTTGTTAACAACAAAGGCAACTGCCCTACGATCTTCGCGCAAACCTGGCGTTGCTCCATGCTTAAATTCCGTGACACTTGCGGTGACGCCTTCCTCACCCAGAATACCTGCTGCAGTATGTGCCCTAGCGCAAGACAAATTTTCGTTAAACGTTGCGTCACCTTCCTCGCTAGAAAAACCGTGAATTTCTACTTCTTCACCAGGGGAGATACTTGCTACGAAGCCACGCAAACGTGCCTCTTCTCCAGGAATCAATACGTCACATCCCCGCACAAACCGATAAATGTCACCACTACTAAAACCAAAGTCTGCTATATCTTGGTTACCCACTCCCACACAACCTCCAACGCTACCAATTTCAGGAGGCCCACACGCTCTTTGTATCGATGGAAGAGCTTTGGCGAAACTGATTGAGGAACTGAAATTATCGGAAAGGACTTTCTCGGCCATCAAATCGTCATTTTTCTCAAGTGGGCTATTTCCCGGCCCGATTTCTAATTTTTGGGGAGCTATGCGGTCATTATTTCCCTGTTGAATAGTGTGCGCAAGTTCATGTGCCAAAAGTTTTCGACCCGAGTTACTTTGCGGATTATACTGATCCGATCGAAGCACAATATCGTTACCAACCGTGTAAGCTAGAGCATTCACGGAATGAGCAGATTCCGAAGCTTTCCCATCTGTGTGAATTTTAACTCCGCTGAAATCATGACCAAAGCGAGGTTCCATAAGGTCACGCGTGGTCTGATCTAAAGGTTTCCCAGGTGATCGCAGTACATCGTGAACACTAGAAGGGACTCCAGCAACATCACTCCGTGTATTTGTGGCTCGACGTTGAATGAGCGGTTTGGTTTGTAGATATCCATTTGCATCACTATTTTTTGGATTAGGCGTTCGCATGACTTGTTCCGCTACGCGATCAGCCTCCTGCTCATACCTGTCGTTTGCTTCGCCAATTCGTAGTTTGGCTTGCAGCGACTGATTTAGTTTTTTCTTATTACTACATTCCGCACACTCCCCGCCTCCTGGCTTATGCTGACCACAAGCACACTTACGCTGAAGAATTCCACTAGCGAGAAAATTATTTTTCTCCGGCTGGCTCTTTTTCTGTATTGCTTTAACCATATTCATATATTAAATATTTCCGACGGACTCTAAGTATGGTTTCTCTCTCATATCGTTCGAGCTCGAACGGCACTTTGATTGGGGCTTTTCCTCAATACAACTGCCTGTAAGTTCCTATGAAAATGTGTGCAAAATTCATCAGTTGTAACTCTATTTACCGCTGTTTGGTACATGGAATGCACTCTACCTGGCTATCTATACACAAATGCTGCAACCTTCCGTTCGGTCCAAATTAAGTTGACTTAGTTTTGAATCAACTTCACCGCACAAAGACTTTCCTTCGTCAGCCATTGCCATGCCTATGTTGATGGCAACAGTGTCTGGCGGATCATCTCCAGAACTATTTCCTTCTTGCACACTGCCGGCACCTCTATGAAGTATCCAAGGGGCAAGCTCCATACGTCGTCCCACCCAACCATAGTGAATATTTCCAGGTACATCGTAGTTAACACAATGCCCACATAAAGTAACCGTACGATCACAATTTCTAGTGGGACATGAAGTTCCGTTACCCGCTCTCCACTGCGGACGCATGGTGCGTTTGAAGTCCCATGGTTTTCCAGGGGCAACCAGATCATAGAATTCTTTAAGTGCAGCACCAGTCCAACCAACATTGAACACCGGCACCCATCTTGCCCAACGGTGTTCTCTAGCTGTTCTAATAGTAGGGTGATTCTGATTGGTATTCATTTGGCCGATTAACCAATCAGAAACATTGGGGCCACAAAGGCTCGCAACAATTTCTTCTTCATCGGCAAACGTTATATTGGTATATTTCAGCTTGATAAAAATTGAGCGATTAAGCGCTCTCCCTCCTTCATCAACATTCCCAGCCATACAGTCATTAGTAGGTGCGGCACCTTTACTGTCGACTTGATTGCGTGCCGCAGGCGGCAAAATACTACTAAGCGTATTGGCACGTTCCCCACGCAATCCACTATTTAAAGCTTCGCTACCAGGGCAATCAGTAAAACCTAAAACCCCCCAGTGCTCGTTAGTATTGGCTGCCATTGCCCGTACGAAATCAGTCCAGATAGTATTACTCGCTAGATCAGGTTTAATAGCACTACTACCAATATTGAAGTTCCCGACAAGGAGTCCTCCCGACACTCCCCGAACAATCATAGGATCTCTGTGAGCACGACCACTCTCTCCAGATACACGTCTTGGACAAGACTCTGGAGGCCCACATGTCACAAAACGTTGAATAACTGAGGATAGACTATGTTTTTCACCGTTTTGGTTAGCATGCATTCCTTCTGCACCTGACTGCTGCACTACATGCGTCAGCTCATGGGCAAGCAGCCGTTGCCTCTCGTGTGTCCCAGACGCAAACCGCCCCGAACCAAACACAATGTCATTCCCTACGGTGTACGCATGTGCGTCTATATCCCGCGCTGATCGCGCAGCAGCCGCGTCGGAATGTACTCGGACCTGGGAAAAGTCGTAGCCGAAGCGCTGTTCCATATCTTGCCGGAGGGCCGGTTCTAACGGGCTTCCGGAACTGGCGAGAACACGATCCACACTGGCAGGGGCAGTTCCTGCATCTCCAGTAGCCGGACCTGTGAAGCGCTGGATGCGCGGTGGTGCACCACCCACTGTGGAATGTCCTGACGCTGACATCACTTGTTCTGCAACCCGGTCAGCTTCCTGCTCATATCTGTCGTTTGCTTCTCCTATTCGAAATTTAGTTTGCAGTGGGAGGTTGAGTTTTTTCTTATTACTACATTCAGTACACTCCCCGCCCCCGGGCATATGCTGCCCACATGCACACTTGCGCTGGAGAGTGCCGCTCGCCAACAATGGGTTATTCTGTTGCTGGCACGTCATTTGTGCTCTTCTATGTGTCTTCACTATTAAATTTCCAATCAGACGTTTTAGAATAACTCTGTTTTCATCTAATCACTTTAGCCCGCTCTCGCTGTTTTCATCATTTATTCGATTACCTCTGCACTTGTTGTGATCTAAAGATAGATTGACAGCACAACCTTGTTCGAATAAACAATTGCAAAATACTTTCAACCATTGAACAATACTCATACGACCATTTGATCGAAGCTTTTTCACAGCTGGACTTTTTGGCCACCTCGTTAGGTGTAAGTTTTATCTGTTTCAACCATAACTACCTGTCCTCAATTTTTCACATACATTAATGAGGGCTGACCCCTAATCACCTGCATTCCCTTGAGTATCACCATTCAGTTATCGGTATCCTAGTCTACTGTTTCTTCTTATCGTCCTTTCCCTTCCATGCCTCTATACCTTTAAGCACATATTTAATCTGCCCGATTCGTGCAATTTCAATCACGTATTTGCCACCGTTAACAATTCCAGATTTTTCCGGGCTGTGAATGTTGAAGGAAAACGTTGGTTCGGTAAACTCACCAGCGATGACAGAATTGATCTGTAGAAATACCAACCACTTATGGTGGGGATGCGACCCACGCGCTGGTCTTATTTCCGTCACTGTTCCTTGTAGCACTACTTTCTCGATTTCATTCTCATCTTTCATAGCAACTACTCGTCGTCTTAACTCAAGAACTCCATTCAGATTTTCTGCCCCAACAGATAAATCAAAATATGTCGCTACGGCATACTCTGGATTGACCCCAAAAGACTTTCCAGATCAACATATTCGGTTCAGCGCGGAGAGTGCATTGCTCAGGAAGCGACGCTCCCATGTATATGAATTCACTTCATCCTGTGCCCAGTCGTGACCATCATTCCACTGCGTTTCAAAGGCGGCCACCTCTGTCGGAAATGAAGCTCGTAATGTGTCAAGACGATTTGGATCCCCTGCAAGCCGTCGCCATTCCCTAAAAAAAGCACTACCTTGCCCCCGTGCAATATCATTCGTATGCCGGCGATGCATTTCCTCATGCACAAAAGTCGCTTTATTGTTAATCTGTTCACAAGGATCTGCAGATGGCGGTGGTAAAGTAACGGTCCCGCTTGAGTCCGTTGTCGCGACAACCACAGCAGTAGGGTGAGCAAGATCAAAACATGCCTCCACATCGGTACCTGTGGCATTGGCCGGAACATCGCAAGCCGCATACGTTGCAGCCGCGATATTTGCCCACGCGATTCCATCGCGTATACCTGGTCGACATCCACACATACTACGTGTCACCCTCAGACCCCAGACATTTTCGCTTGTTGGTTTTGGTGGCGAAACACGCTGGATGAAGCCTTTGGCCGCTTGACCAGTATTACACACACCGCGTTCTGGACTCCCACCGCCTTGCTGCACAACATGCGTCAACTCATGCGCCAGCAATCTGCTACCTGCGCGGGTCCTCGGGGCATACATACCCGCACCAAACACAATCTTGTGCCCAACTGTATACGCATTGGCATTTACATCTCGTGCGGATGATTCGGCTGCGGAACCAGAGTGCACACGCACATGCGAAAAATCGTGACCGAAGCGCGATTGCATATCTTGTTGTAAACCCGTATCCAGAGGCCTACCAGAGCCTGAAAGTACGCGCTGAACACTCGCAGGTGGAGAATCAAAATCCCTTTTCTCTTGACCTGTGTATCGTTGAATTCGGAGTGGAGAACCGCTAGCTGAAGACTGTGGCGATCCGGCCAACACTTGATCAGCAACGCGATCCGCTTCCTGCTCCAAAGCATCGTTGCTGGCACCTATAGTTAACTTTGATTGCAAGTCATATCTTTTGTTCGCACACTCCGCACAACCACCACCTGAACTGGTGTGCTTGCCACAGGAACACTTCCGTTGCAAAACACCTCTGCCCAAGAAAGCCTTAGGCTGTGATAACTTTGCTACTTGGGTACTTCTTTTTAGATTCATTCTCCTATACCTTTGTAAACAGCTTTCCCAATTTGCTGCCCAAGACTAGCTGACTTGCGGATATTTTCAATTGCAATTGAGCCACCTTTGACTACCTGGCGATTACTATTGGATTGCATCATAGAACCAATCCCTTGACTTACTAACTGCTGCCTTAATTCTGATTCAATAGTAACCTTCAATTCTTTTTTCTGATGCGACTTGATACCGACCCCGTGGAGTATCAAACGCTCGATATGCACATTGATATTCATGTCACCACTTTCAATTTCTCGTGCCAGGTAAAATCCGATTCCTTGGCTGGTCGTTCCAGTTTCCTGAATTCGATACGCGCTGCATTTAAGACCAACGGCATGGTGACCGGACTATCTTCTTGAGCCGCCAGAAAGGCCGCATTAAGAGCGACATTATGGATATTTCCTCCCGTCAGGCTGAGTTTGGCCAAACGTTGGTAATCTAGGTCCTCATGCACCGGGGTTTCTGGGGGAAATACTTTCCGCCACATTTCTTTCCGCTCTTCAATGCCAGGAAACGAAAAGTCCACAATAAAGCGTAGGCGGCGCACAAAGGCCTTATCCAACGCATTTTTTAAATTGGTGGCTAAAATGGCCAATCCTTTATATGACTCCATACGCTGCAGCAAATAATTGACTTCAATATTGGCATAACGATCATGACTGTCCTTGACTTCGCTTCGTTTGCCGAACAAGGCATCCGCTTCATCAAAGAACACGATGGCGCCGCTATCTTCTGCAGCATCAAAGAGCTTGCGTAAATTCTTTTCCGTTTCTCCAATGTATTTATTGACAACGGAAGAGAGATCAATGCGGTACAGATCAAGTTGAAGTTCGTTGGCGATCACTTCCGCTGCCATCGTTTTTCCGGTGCCGCTTTCCCCGGCAAACAACGCACTGATGCCGAGGCCCCGATTCATGACGTTGCGAAAGCCCCAGTCGTCATACACACGGTTACGCTGGTTTACCTGCTGAGTGATGTGCCGAAGGGTGGCTTGTTGTTCCGAAGGTAACACCAGTTGATCCCACGTGGCTTTGGCATCGATTCTTTGTGCAAGTTGCTCCATCCCCACGCGAGCAGCGGCGCGACATGACTGCCACAGGTCAACACCTGGCCTGGTTTCTTTTTTCAATTTTCCATCCAATACGGTTTTGGCAATACGGCTAATCTCTCCTTGATTGAAGGAGAATTGTTCGGCTAAACAAGGTGATTCTTTGCCAGGATCGTCCTGTAACGCTTCAATCCAAAGTTGTTGCTGCTCCGTGGTGGTCGGTTTCATGACTTCAACGACAACACGATTCTGAGCCACATCTGTGTCGGCATGCTGTTCATCTAAAAAAATGAGCCCATTCGTGCGTTGGACAAACCGTTTGAGTTGTGCTCTCTCAGCATCACTGGCTCCATCACTATCGATATACAGGGCCAATGGCATGAGCAGAGATTCGCGTTGCCAGAGCCGAGTGAAGGTTTCGAAATCCCCCGTTTGGGTTGGCAAAGTCTTGAGGTCTAACACGTGGAGATTGACGCCCAAGGCTAATGCGGTATGTCCAGCGATCAATCGTTTGCTTGTCGAGTCATGGCCCAAGAGTTCAACAATCGGCGCCCGGCCCTTACCATAGGAACCTTTCACGTGCCTCATAATCGTATTCACCACTTGTTGCTGTGAGGGGGGAAGCTCTGCCTCGTCCGGCTGCACGCCTACCGGATCAAGTAAAGGCACCAAACGATCATCTAGATAATTCAGCCCCTTGAGATAATTGACAATGCGTTCATCGGCATGCAGCGCGGCGCCCGTTAACGGCTGCGCACCTGGTTGATTGATTTCCAGCAAACGCCAGTACCTCAGCGGTGCATGAGGTGACAAAGAATTCCAGTCAGGGTTGTCGAATACGGCAAAGGCCAGGGCGAAAGTCGGAAACGGTTTATTGAGGTCATCCTGCGCTTTGGCGCAAAGACCGGCAATTCGTGTATCCAATTCCATCGCCACGCACAGAGACAACACATGGACGTCAAACTTCGACATGCCAAGACGACCAGCTAATATATTCAACGCCGGTGGCGGATCATGGCCTTCCAGTTCCCCAATTTCCTGGGCCGCATCTTTGACCTCTTCTTCGGTAGGCCCCTGTAATGGCGGTGGCAACATTTTTGGTTCAGCCGGTTTGGTATTCCAGAACCAACTACTTTCTTGTTCAGCTTCTTGTTCTTTCTCCTCCTGAGATGGCTCAACAATGTTCCGTTGCAAAAGAAGCCGAATCCAGGCCACCGTCTCAGACAGGTGTTGATCATTCATTTTTACCCAAGCCGCCTGGTCGTTCATTGAATGACTACCTCCATGGCCCCGTGAAACACTGGTGGCGACACACTGCGATCCACCAATTGACTGTCCACCCCGTCAACCCGAAGGCGAATGAAATGACGACCAATTGGTGCGTCTACGACTAAAAATTCGAGTGTGTCGGTTGGTGCACCATGCGGTTGCGCTAGAATTTCGAGATCCCTCAGCAAGAGAGCTGCACGCTGTTCTGGGCGAATTTCAGGATTACAGATGAGCGTTAGGGTGACATTTCCTGCCCCATCACGCGTCACAGGGTTCGGAGGATTGATCCCGAGTATCCGTGGGGCTAATGGCAACGGCAAGACATTCGTCGTCCGTTCCTGTTCCCCAGCCTTACTGATAATTGCCTCGATGGTATAAAACCCCACTACCCAATTCGCTGGTTCATTGGGGATTTGTACGGTTACCTGAACAGCCGTTCCACCAACTTGAATCGGCACGTCAATTGGTGCTAACAGATGATGATTTCTGAAACGCACCTCGACTGCGTCCCCATCCAAATGATGTCCATTGATAGTAACGACATCACTCAGTAGGGCACTGGGTTGCTGATTCGGTATTACGATTTCGGAGAGGGACGGAAATGGGGGAATCAGATGACCTTGGGCACTAATGCCACGATCATCCTCCCCACGCGTTAATACGGGGAGCGGTGTTTTTGCTGCACGGGTACTCTCAATTAACACCACTGAAATCTCATAACCGGCAGAAAGCCGGTATTCGGCTGATTGAAAACTCGTCCAGAGCTTGGACATATCGTCTAAGGTTAATGGATCGGGTGTGATACGCAGGCGTTCGATTTGATGATGCAAATTCGAATCTGGTGTAATCCCTTCGATATCCGACCTGCCGAGCAATGGATGATCATGCAGAATACTCATAGCCAGCCCCATAAGCTGCTGACCGGCAATATCATCATCGCTCGCGCCATAGGCAGTAATGAGATACTTCAACACTAACGGCAATGGTGGCGCTGCATTCTCTCCATTCCTCGTCTGACCTGGCATTGGCGAATTACGGAAAGCGGCATTGTACTGCGTGCTATAGAGAAAGATATTGATTTGGTCGCCGCCCCCGCCATTACGGGCTATGCTAGGCGGTTGCGTTGTCACCGTGGCACCAGGCGCTACGTTGGACAGCAAATGATGCAAAGTTGCGGTGACTGTTGCGAGCGCTGCAGGGCTACTCATCTTTGCCCCCCATATGCGCGCTGCTGCAAGTAATCATCCAAACTCATTACACCAGTCGATTTCTTCTGTGGCTTAGGCTGCCTCACTGGCTCAGCTTGAACTGCACGTATTTCGACACGACCAATCGTGACATTCACAACCGACTCGGCTTCCGACTTGGTATTCATTTCTTTTAATTGGTTCCTGAGGTCCATCTGCAGGTCAGATAACCACGCTGGTATTTGTAAGGCACCACCCACTTCTAAAGACCTGCGATTTATTTCATAGTCCTCAATGGGTTTCCTCATGAATTTTGAACTATCCAAGGGCGTGACGGATTCTTCTTCTACTGATGGGGACAGAGAAGCCTCCTGACCACTTTTAATTATTGAAAGCTGAGGAACCTCCGATACTGGCCATTGACCAAAACGTTCGCTATCCGCATCTCGATCCTGACTAGGCTCTACATGAGGTTGTAACCGTTGCAAAAGGACGTGTATGCGCTGAGATAATTCACTTTGAAAAGATCGTTCGCGTATGGGATCAGAAGGGGTTTCTGTTTTTGTCTGTACATTCACGTTCTCTTCCTTTGTCCTGTTCTCGCCAGTTGAAGTGATAGTGGGATTTAACGGGAAAGATTCATTTGGTGTTTGCACACAGTCCAAGGTGCGCTCCAGTTCATCATGTAATTTAGAAATTGTCTCATCGGTTTTGAACTGTTTCCCATAGAGCGGCTGTGACTGTGGTTGGTGCATACTTACACCCTGGCTTCCTGACGAAAACAGACGAGGTGCAACCGAATCTCCTTGGGTTTTCGAATCAACAAATCTTTGGTGCCCTGGGGAATCTATTCTGTCCTCGTTTTTTAGTACATCCTGACCCATCTCTTGCTGATTTTTCGATGGCTTCACATCTCCAGGAAAAAGCCATGCCTTTTGCTCAAACTGTGACGTTGGATGTGGTGATATTGGATCTGCAATGCTCTTCGTTGCATAAGGCTTTTGCTGAAATGAGGAACCTCTCATGTCTCCAACTTTCACATTTTCCTGACTTTCGTCTATCTGCGCTCTGGATAGTCTGTTATCTCTTTGGAGAAAACCTGTTTCTTGCTCAAACCGTGACCTTGGACGTGGTTGCACTATTGTGCCTGCGTCATCACCACGGTGTCGTTCTATAAGACTATTGAGGAACACGCTTTATGCTCCCAACATTCCTACATACAAATGTCGTCGCACAGGACTGAGCTGTAAGACTTCCTTCTCCGTCCATCCGTACCCACGAGCCAATTTATGAATCGCTTGCAGCATCCGTTCAGCCCAATCGTTAACTTCTGTCCACAGAAAGCTCGCGATATCAAACAACACATTCCACGTGTGACTGCAAGCAGGGCAACTCACCTGCATGTTGATCGCTGCCTGCGGATCGAGCTCTTCCATTCGTTTATTCAACATCAGCATAATGTGATCAGGAAGATGCTCAACATCACAACGTTCATCGGCAATTTCCATTGAAGTAATACAACGGGCCAAAATTTTGCGTTGAGCTAGATCACCGTCGTAGCTCCCGATCACCTCGGCCAGATCCTTGCTATTTGGCATGCGAAACCGGAGGTGATAGCCATCCTTCTCTAACGTAAACTCATGCGGGACTGATTCATCTGTTGATGTGTGTATTCGCATCTCTGATATTTCGCTTTTCCATTCGATTCGCTCCAAGCACTGAGGGCATGTTGTTGTGTTCAAGAATTGTGAACCAAACAACTGTTCACGCACGTGCAACAACCGCGCATCACGCGCTCCAACACTTAATTCTGCAAGACCATCCGGACTCATTTCAGGAAATGCTGCAACAAGAAGAATCAACGCTCTCTGAAGGAGAGGTTGATTCAACCCTTTCTCCCACACATCTAATAATTCTCTCGCCGTAAGATGCCTCATTATTCCTTATCCCTCGGGTTCGGTGAATTCAGGCTCTGACGGTTCGGTGACTTCGTAATCTCTTTCCCATCCTTCGTTTTCCAGTTTTAATGTTTGAATGGCTACGGCATTCGCACTGGCGTCAAGTTCTGGTAGGGCCTGAAATTCAGAAACCCAGCATCGAAAAACTTTGTATGCAATCGCTAGCTGACCGGCTTCGTTATACATTTCGATAATCACATCTTTTCGAAAATCTTTCAGTGACACTTCAGCACCCAGACCAGAGCCAAAATTCCAAACTTTATTGGCCCATTTTTCAAACTCTGTGTCATGCGTGACACCTCGTTCAAGCGTGATGGCTTCATATTTTGACTGCCCGGGAGATTTGCGAACGGTGCTTGGATCGCCTCCTTCACGATGTTCCACCATTTCCGTTGTCCGCTTGAGCGCGCCGACCTTACTGACACCCGCCACGAATTTTCCGTCCCATTTCACGCGAAACTTAAAATTTTTGTACGGGTCAAATCGTTCTGGATTGACACTAAATTGCATGATGTTCTCCTTTACACTTGAATATCACCAGCAATCTGCTGGAGCTTGATGATGACAAACTCTGCGGGCTTTAGTGGTGCAAAACCAACCACAATATTCACAATGCCTCGATCAATATCATTTTGTGTAGTGGTTTCTTTATCACACTTGACAAAATAGGCTTCTCGAGGTGTTGTACCTTGAAACGCCCCTTGCCGGAACAGAGTATTCATAAACGCGCCAACATTGAGCCGAATTTGAGCCCACAAGGGTTCATCGTTGGGTTCAAACACCACCCACTGTGTCCCCCTAAACAAACTTTCTTCTATGAATAAGGCAAGCCGACGAACGGGCACATATTTATATTCATCCGCCAGAATATCGGCACCTCGTAGCGTTCTTGCCCCCCAAACCACACGGCCAATAATCGGAAAACTCCGGAGGCAGTTTATTCCCAATGGATTCAGTTCGCCGTTTTCTGCATCGTTTAACTTGACTAATAGCTCCGGAACACCTCGAAGAGTTGCTTCTATACCGGCGGGAGCTTTCCACACTCCCCGCTGCGTATCGGTTCGAGCCATGATCCCTGCTACGGTGCCACATGGGACAAATTCTTCAATCTGATTGTCTCGCAAAATATTAGATTTTTTTAAACGAGGAAAATAAATGGCTGCATTTCTGCTTTTTGCACCGACAGCATCAAGACCGGATTTTGCGGAATCTTTATCTCTCCACGTACTAGGCGGATCAATTAAAAACATGGCCCGCTCTTCTTCGCAAAGACTTGTTGCTGCGGCTACTAATCCAGCTGGATAGTCTGAAGTTGCACCCTCAGGTGGCAAACAGAGTAAATTAAATAAATCGGTTTGCTTGACGACAAACAGCCCTTGTTTGTTTAATCTTGTACCGTCACCAATATAATCAGTGGCTGTTAATGGGCCACCATCCGTTGCCTCTGTTGTCACAACAAAATTTGTCACAGGGTCGTTGTCGCCGAATGGATCATTTCCTAATTCCGGTTCAGCACTTGCCGCCGGCCTGTCTTCTGGCAACGCACCTGAAACTCGAACCAACCGGGACTGATTTTCTAGTACTTTATCTATTCGGCGGGGACCGGCGGCAACAGACACATTCAAATATTGCTCTGTACTGCCGGTACTCCCGTCAAAAATCGTAAGATTGAATAATGAAGTGGCGTCCTCGAAACCCTGAGCTTCAGCAACTTCATCTACGACATTGTGGTCAACCCTAGCTCTGAGTTGATTGGCCCAGGCTCCTTCATAGGCAGCCACTAAGTTCAAGGTACCTACGGGCAAGATCGCAAGACTCGCTTCACCGTCCACTTGGCCATAAAGCCGCCCAATAACCGCCTGGCTCCCGCCATTGAGGTAAAAATCTCTGACGGCAAAGCTCATCCCGCTATTGAGATCCAAACCGCCAAAAATCCGTTCATAGTCGGCAAAACTGTTAATCGTCTTTGCTTCATTGACTGGCCCTCGCTTTGCGCGGCCGATAAAGGCCGTAATGGAGGTGGCCACTCCGGTAATCGTTCGTACGCCACTTGGAATTTCTTCAATGTACACGCCTGGATACGTTGGTGTGACTGGCATAGAAAAGCCTCCTTGAACTTTAATAAGCGGTATGAGTAATTTCTATCGCGACCTTTTATCTTTGTGATTCATCTACTATTTTCCTCTACTGTCCTGAAGAAAAGCTTTGATATGATCCACATTCTGTTCGCATAATCCATAGATGCTTTGAGATGTATGGGCTTCCCGTGTCTTGACCCAACCGCGCCGTACCAACCAGTCTATGGCCCTTTGAACATCATCTTTTGTAACTGCATCTTGCCCCGCGCCAATCCACCAAGCAGAAATCCCTTCTGTCGTATCCTTTGCCTCTGGATGTTCTACGAGATAAGAGAGGATCCTCCTAATCAAATGAGTGACACCAGATGGCGGCCTCGTTTCTTCCACAGCAAACCCATTCGATTACAAACAGTGCTCCATACTCTTGTGCAAATTCACGGCCTATTCGACCTGAATTAAATAGACTGTTTTTACACGTTATTTATTGATGCTAGTAAATTACCGAGGCATTCTTGCCACACCAAGATTCGAGTCCTTTTTAATGATATGTTACATAAGAGATTGAAATATTTGGGTAAATTTGGTGCGGCGTTGTGACCGCATGAAGTGCGACAACTCAAACATGTGTATAGAAGGAACAAGGACAGGACCGAAGGAGGGAAGTTAGGAAATCAGCTGTTGCCGGAGAAGAAGTTTTGGAGAAGAAGGCGTGATAATTATTTAGGGATTTTCAGAAATGACGTATGATCAAGATTATGCTTGCGAAGTAGACGTTGAAATGAGCGCCGTTCTTTCCCTGCAGCTTTTGCTGCCTTGGAAACATTTCCACAATTTTCAGTTAAAATTGCCAATAGGTATTTCCGTTCGAAGGCCTCAACCACATTGCTTTTGGCGGTTCGAAATGAAAATTCTGTTTCTACTGGCATTGCCTCCGTTGCTGGAAGTTCAATTTCCTCATATTGCACATTTAAAGACTTGCTGAATCTTGCAGACCGGTGAATAACCGCTTCAAGCTCTCTTATGTTACCCGGCCACCCATACTCAGTTAATTTACTCTGAGCGCCTAGGGTTAAATGTAAGGATCCACGTCCCATTTTCTTCGATAGGTTACTCAAAAAATACCCTGCTAATATTAAGATATCTTCAATACGCTCCCGAAGAGGGGGCAGAATAAGAGAAAAGACGTTAATGCGAAATAAAAGATCTTCCCTAAACTGGCCACTAGCCACGAGATGATCCAGGTGTTTGTTAGTGGCGACTAACACTCGTACATTGGCCTGTGCACTCTTCGAAGCTCCAAGGGGTCGATATTCTTGATCTTGCAGAAATCGTAAAAGCTTTATCTGCGCAGAGGGGCTTAACGCATCGATTTCATCAAGGAACAATGTGCCCCCTTCAGCTTCTTGCACAAGACCCTGTTGTTCAGTCGACGCATCGGTAAACGCGCCTTTTCGATGGCCAAACAACTCATTTTCGAATAGATGATCAGGGATGGCCCCACAGTTGACGGGAATAAAAGCCCTCCCTTTTCGTGCCCCATGATAATGAATTGCACGGGCAAAAAGTTCTTTACCTGTGCCCGTCTCACCGTGAATTAACACCGGAGGATCGACATCAGCCAACACCGGTATTTTTTCTAACACTTTTCGAAAAGCCGCGCTCTCTCCAATTAGACCATCCTTGGCATATGGGTTTTGCCAATGACCATGAGGAGTTGCCTCGCAAATTTGTCGTGCCTCATGAAGATGTTTACGCACTCGAAGGTCGATATCAACCGGTGTCACTGGACAACAAACAAAATCATCGAAGCTCGCTAAGAAACTCGGATTGCTTACAACCCTGCTGTTTGAATGATCACAGACTATTCCCAATATGGGTATTTCAGGCCATCTCTTTCGCATACTTTCCAATACGTCACCATCAAGCCTATTATCTTTAACAGATAGAAAGGCTATATCAGGTAGTCTATCTGAACGCGTAGGATGACTTAGAGATTGCCCATCTAGCGCTTGGTAAATTTTTGCATGAGGAAAACAATCCTTGATGAAGGTAGGAAATTTTCCACAATTGCCTTCTTGGCAAGTCAAATCATTAAAATTCAGGAGTAGAAAATGGATCCTTTCCATAAAAACTTCCCCTTCCGTTAAGAAAATAATGTTATGAAATGGGGGAGGTGTGGAATAGAGGAATGATCAACATAATAAAAATCGGTGAATCGATAGTGCCAAATGCTAAGATATCGCAACCTTTATGCCAGTGAATAGAACTCGGGATGGAAGTATGAAACCTACACATTCATTGAATATACAGGCTCACCCTTGAAAAAATACACGCTTTTATCCGGCAGGCTTTATAAAGTATTATCCAAATAGGTACTCTCATGTATCTATATAGATACAGTATTTGTCGAAACTTCTTTTCCTTTTAAAAATTCTACAAGTAGAAGGAGACACGACTAAAACCCGGGAAACAAAAAATAACCTTCGCCATAAACGTTCGGAACCCATTCCCCAAACATTCACCTCCTCAAATTTTTCTTGAATATGATGAAAGTCGTTGGTCAATTTCAGGTGGTTGGAGAAACAAAGAAGAGTCATGAATATTTAAATCATAGTTGGCAGAATGACGAGAGGCATTCTCGTTTTCTTCATTGCCTTTGGAAAACTTTTGTCTTTAAGAGGTAAGCCACAATGCCACCTAACACCAACCCAATCCCCCACCCGGCCAACACATCGGTCACATAATGTGCGCCAAGATAAATTCGTGAAAGTCCGATGAAAAACATGAGGGGCCAAAGAAGCCATCCTAGGGAAGGATAGAGGACAACTAAGAATGCGATAGCGGTACTAGAATTTACGGCGTGATTCGATGGCATGCTAAAACTGCCACCGCACCCCACCATTTCATGAACCTGGGAAAGAATTTGACAGGGACGCGGACGCCCAATCAAGTTTTTGAGCTGGCCGCCCAATAGATCACTCAAGCCTACCAATAAGCCTAACGCCGGCGCGGCGAATTTCGCTTCATCCCATTTCGTCCAACCCCAATAGATCAGGAGCAATACTCCTGGAATCAGCAGATGGCTCTCTTGTGAACTGTGAAACATGAGCCAATCCATGGTCGGAGATTGCCCCGCCCACCCATTAATGACCCGAAACAATTCTTCGTCAAATGACATCTCTATCACTCGCCATTTTTTATTCCTACCTAATCCATCGGCTTAAAAACAGTTTCAACTTCAACCCATTCGGCAGGTATGTTACCATGTCTGCTTGATGAACCAAGGAGTCAGATAATGCTGATTGATACCCATGTGCATTTAGATGATTTACGATACGACATTGATCGGGAAGCGGTCTTTGCTCGCGCAAAAGAAGCTGGGGTCGAAGCCTTTATTACGATCGGTTGCGACCTATCAACAAGCACATCGGCTGTGAAATTAGCGACTGAACGAGCGAACGTCTATGCTTCCGTTGGCGTGCATCCTCATGAAGTGAAACGGATCGAGCCTCATTGGTTTGAAGAATTGCGTCAATTGGCTCAGAATCCCAAGGTTGTCGCGTATGGAGAGATCGGACTTGATTTTCATTACGACCATTCTCCACGGGAAACCCAACGCCAGCAATTTCGCGAACAGATTGCAGAAGCCAAATTGCTGAATCTTCCTCTCGTGATCCACACACGAGAGGCACAAGAGGAAACGATCGCGATCCTTCGAGAAGAACATGCCGAATCTGTCGGAGGGGTGTTTCACTGTTTTTCAGGAGATCCTTGGTTGGCCAAGGAAGCGTTGGACTTAGGCTTCTATCTTTCGTTTTCAGGAATCATTACCTTTCGAAATGCCACAGTCTTGCGAGACATCATTCGCACCGTCCCTAACGATCGGCTGCTCATCGAAACTGACGCACCATACCTTACGCCCGTCCCTTTTCGTGGGAAACGCAATGAATCGGCCTATGTCACACGAGTGGCAGAGCAAATAGCTGAATTAAAATTTTCTGATTCGTCAACCGGCCTCGCACAAGTTGCAGCCTTGACAACAAATAACGCCAAACGTCTCTTCAAAATCTCCTCATAATGCGATTCCGTTGCCGAAGTTTTTTGGGCAATTTCCGCGGATTACCCTTTTTATCTTTTGATCGCGTTACCATGGATTCACTCTCATCATTGGCTTCGGGCTGTCCTCGGCCAGAACGAACGAAAGATTGCGCCTGGTTCCCCTTATACAATTTGGCCAAAAATTCCTGTGAACCGATCACAAACGCCCCAAAGGCCCTGGCCACATTGGTGACCTCCAGGTCTGATGACACAACGGCCGTCTCTTTTCCATACTGACGAATAAGTTGTTGGATGACTTGGTCGGCTCGTTCACCCTCAGATGTATACATGACCGTCACTCCAGTCTGATGACTGGTATGTCTCAGATTACCTGGTTGTCGCCACGCATCAAAAATGACCGTTAGAGGACAACGAACCGTTTGCGAATACGTCCCCAAGCGGGCCACAAATTGATCTCGATACCCCTCTCCTGGTCCCACAACCTTTCGCGGAGGGAGCCCCATAGCCCCCAGGACATTGTAGCCATCAATGATAAGATGTTTAGGAGTCACCTTCCGTTGTCCATTTTTAAAACTTTGTTCAGAAAATTGATACCCAGTTTACTCCTGAATTCGGTGGAGATCCACTCCAGTCAGCTTGACAAGAAGAGAATCATCTGCGAAAAAAGATAGAAAGATTAGTATTTTTTATGCCAGTCAATCGACACGTTTTCATTTCTTCCTCTCTTATTCTTCTCCTTCTGATCTCCTTCAACATTTCCTGGGGGAGACAGGCAGGGGTGCAACTCCCTCTTCAAGGAGAACCTTCCACCCACCTCCACCTTGTCGCAAAACAACGCAAAGCTGGTACACTGGTGCGAAATATTCGTGCCCATCAACATAAAAAATATACGCGTCTCGTCCTTGATTTAGATCAAGCCATTCATCCTGCACCTTCAGACCGACGCACTGAGACTGCTTTTTTTCTGGAACTCCCTCACACGCGCATCGGGAAAAAAACGCGTTCCAAGACGGCCGGCAAGAATTTCCCACTCGATTTACGCGTCGATACCAATGCACAAGGGTCGTTGGTGCTCACGATCCCTACCAAACCGTGGAAACGATATAAGTGGTATATCCTGCACAAGCCGACGCGCCTCGTCCTGGATCTGTATCCGGATCCCTCTCAAAAGACCACGGTCGTCAAGGCATCTGAACCATCCCCAGCCCCTACACCAGCTCCGGTTGTAGCACAGACACCACCACCTCCAGTCATTGTGGCACCCCCAGAGGCCTCAGTGACAAAAAAAGAGATGATTATTGTGCTAGACCCCGGACATGGCGGAAAAGATCCCGGAGCATTAGGGCGAAAAGGGACCAGGGAAAAAGATATCGTCTTGAAAATTTCCAATCATCTTCGAAACCTTTTAGAAAAAAAAACCAATGCCAAGGTGTTCATGACTCGCGATTCCGATGTGTTCATTGAATTAAAAGATCGAGCCGCCTTTGCCAATCAACACAAAGCCGATCTGTTTGTTTCGATTCACATCAACTCCCATCCACAACGATCCATCAAGGGCCTTGAACTCTATCACTTCGGAGAGGCCAGCGACCCGCGAGCCCTTGAAGTGGCAGCCCGGGAGAATGGGACTCCGCTGGAAGATAATGGCCCCGCCTGGCAATTTATTCTCGCGGACAAGCTCCATGACAAAAAAATTGAAGACTCTCAGGAGTTTGCCTGGACGACCAAGAAGGCTCTGGTGAAATATTTAAAGCCGTATTACAAGGTGAAAGACCACGGGGTGAAAACCGCTCCGTTTTTTGTGCTTCGCATGACGACTATGCCGGCGATTTTGGCGGAAATTGCCTTCATCTCCAACCCAACCGAAGAAAAACTCCTCAAGAGCTCTACCTATCAACAACGAATGGCACAAGGAATATTTGAAGGTATCAAAACCTATATCCAGCCTTTACAAACCGCATCTCGATAATTCTTCGCCTCCAACCGCATCTCCCTGATTTCTACACACTCTTTTTTTCCGGCATTGTGTCCGGTAACATCCTCTCACCAATGAAACCCGACCCCATGCATTGATTATTTACGCCTCATCCCCAAACCTTCATGGCCACCATCAAACTCACCATTGAATACGATGGCACTGCCTATGCCGGCTGGCAGCGGCAACCCAAGCACCAAACTATTCAGGCGGTGCTGGAGGACGCGCTTTTCAAAATTACACAGGTACCTACCCCAGCGGTGGGTGCAGGACGAACTGATTCCGGGGTCCATGCCCTAGGGCAAGTCGTAAGTTTTCGTTCCGACAAATCGCTGGCCGACTCTCAATGGGCTCCGGCCCTCAATAGCTATCTTCCTAAGGATATCTCAGTCCTCTCAAGCGAACGAGTTCCTGATGACTTCCATGCCCGCTTCAGCGCCAAGGGAAAGACCTATCAGTATCACATCACCACCCAAGCGTCTCGCCCAGCCTTAAATCGTCATCGAACCTGGCACTTTCCCCACTTTTTGGATAGGAATGCCATGAACCAAGCCATCGCCGCATTCTCCGGCACCCATGATTTCAGCTCGTTTCGTGGGCAACGTTCACAAACCATTAACCCCGTCTGTACACTGAGCCATCTTTCCCTTCTTGAAGAATTCTCGTCAATCATCATCCGAATCGAAGGGGATCGCTTTCTCAAACAAATGGTCCGTGCCATTGTGGGAACCTTGGTCGAGGTGGGGCAACACAAACGAAGCCCCCATACGATTGAAGATATTTTGAAAGCCAGAGACCGCCGAGCGGCCGGCCGCACGGCCCCGCCTCATGGCCTCTATCTTGTCGAAGTTCACTACTAAAGCAACTGGTCGTCCTACCTATGATTAGCCCGACTCTCATTTTTTACCAGACCAATTTGGTATAGTGTCATTGATGATGTATTTACCTTCTTTTTAAAGAGATTCAGTGATGACTTCTACGATTCCACCCGAATTCGATCAGCCTACGTTTCGGCTGGCAGTCGCCCAGTTTGACCAAGCCGTGACACATCTGTCGCTCGATCCCAATCTCCTCGACCGCCTCAAATCACCACAACGCGCCCTCTCGGTGAGTATTCCGGTCCGTATGGATGATGGACGAGTCGAAGTCTTTCGTGGATATCGGGTGCAACATGACCTCTCCCGCGGACCAACAAAGGGGGGCATTCGCTATCATCCGGACGTGACTCTTGGTGAGGTCAGCGCCTTGGCAATGTTGATGACCTGGAAGACGGCCCTGGCAGGCCTGCCATTTGGGGGAGCCAAGGGAGGGGTCGCGGTCAACCCGAATCAACTTTCTTCAGGAGAATTGGAACGACTTACCAGACGGTACATCTCCGAAATTTTCCCCTTTCTGGGACCGGATAAAGATATTCCGGCGCCGGATGTGGGAACGAATGCCCAAACCATGGCTTGGATAATGGATAGCTATAGCCAACAGGTTGGCTTTGCTGTTCGGGATGTGGTGACAGGAAAACCCCTCTCGATTGGAGGAAGTTTAGGACGTGAAGAAGCGACGGGACGTGGGGTGGTAGAGGTGACCTTAGAAGTCCTACGACATTTTCACCACCGTATGGATGACACCACCGTGGTCATACAGGGATTTGGGAATGTCGGGTCGCATGCTGCTCGAATTCTGCACGAAGAAGGGGCCAAAATTATCGCTATTAGTGATCGATTTGGCGGACTGTATCATCCACAAGGATTAAACATTCCTGCCATTATTGCCGAACGCACTCGAGAAAAATCTCCCCTCCCTTCCTTAGCTCAGTTTGGAGACCCGATTTTTCCCGATGATCTACTGGCTCTTCCTTGCCGAGTCCTCATTCCAGCTGCGCTTTCTGGACAAATTACCCAAACCAATGCGCCAAATCTTCAATGCCAATTCCTGATTGAAGGAGCCAACGGTCCTACGACACTAGAAGCGGATACCATTCTTCATGACCGCAATATTCTGGTTGTCCCGGATATCCTCGCCAATGCTGGGGGCGTCATTGTGTCGTATTTTGAATGGGCACAGGATGCGCAACGCTTTTCATGGGAAGAGGCTCATATCCATAGTAGGCTGCGAACCATCATTACCCGAGCCTTCTCCCGTGCTCTTGAACACGCAGAGAGCAAAAAAATTCCGATGAGGACCGCTGCACTGATTGCTGGAATTGAGGAAGTGGCCCGTGCCCACCAATGCCGAGGACTCTTCCCCTAGGCACAAGAACCTCCAGATAAAACTGGGGTGTTGGAAGAAAGTACTATAGTCCGCTTTGAGGCAAGACCATAGAGGCTTAGGCTAGGGCTCCCGAATAAATATTCATCACCGTTGTCAGAAATTCTAGTGCTTGTGGTTTTTGGCGTTGAAATGAATTTCTTCCGATAATGGACCCAAACCCTCCGCCATCTCGAATAGCTCGCGCCTCATCAAAGAGTTTCTGATCTTCGCCTTTCGCACCCCCAGAAAAAATCACAATTCGCCGACCATCAAAGGTACTTTGCACCACATGGCGTATACGATCGGCAGTGGAGCTAATAGGAATTTTCTCGGCTTCATAGACCTTTTGGGCAGCGGCTTGTTCTAGATGGGCGCTCGGGACTTTGACCTTTATTATATGGGCACCAAGTTGTGCGGCGATTTGAGCGGCATACGCCACGACATCGATCGCGGTTTCGCCTTCTTTACTTAATCCTGAACCTCGGGGGTAGGACCACACCACCACGGCAAGGCCATACGATTTCGCTTCTTCGGCAATCTCCCTCAAATGCTGATACATCTCCTGGCTATGCGCGGAACCCGGATACACGGTGTATCCGATGGCGCAACATCCCAAACGAAGGGCATCCCTCACGCTTCCTGTAATGGCAGAATTAGGATCCTTGGTTTCCTGCAACGAATCATTATTGTTAAGCTTCAGGATAAGAGGAATTTGCCCGGCATATTCGGTCGCGCCTGCTTCAAGGAACCCGAGTGGGGCGGCATAGGCGTTACAACCTGCCTCAATCCCTAATTGAAAATGATAGTGTGGGTCGTACCCGGACGGATTGACCGCAAAACTTCTAGCCGGTCCGTGCTCAAACCCCTGATCAACCGGAAGAATAACCAGCCGTCCCGTCCCTCCTAATCTTCCGGTCATTAAGAGTCGAGCAAGATTCGCGACAACGCCAGGAGGATTTCCATCATAATTTCGTAATATTTCTTTCACCCGAGGTGTCATCAAGCTACTCCTTCCACGAAACCGATCGTAGGTTGTGATCAAAGAAATGACAAAAAATGTTCAGTCTCTAGTCTAAAAGAGGGCAGCGGCAAAGACAATATGCCAACTGAATTTTCCTCAAAACCCTCAGTCATAATTCAGTACGTTCGACTTTCTTTCGAAGAGCAATGAGTTCTTGCTCCATCGCTTCAAAACGTTCAGCAATGGGGTCGGGAATATTCGTGTGATCCATGGTGGCTTCAGGAAGACGCTCACCATCATACTTCACAATCCGCCCGGGGTTTCCAACAACGGTAGAATTTGCAGGAACCGATCGCAGGACGACGGCGTTAGCTCCAACCTTTACATTGTCCCCAATGTGAATGCCGCCAAGTACTTTCGCTCCAGCACCCACCACAACATGATTTCCCAACGTCGGGTGACGCTTTCCACGCTCTTTGCCCGTGCCGCCTAGGGTCACACCTTGAAATAAGGTGACATAATCGCCAATTTCCGTTGTTTCACCTATGACCACGCCCATGCCGTGGTCAATAAAGAACCCAGCCCCAATAGTGGCACCCGGATGAATTTCGACACCCGTGAGCCAGCGGGCAAGTTGGGAAATGAATCGAGGGAATAATGGGAGCTTCCGCTTCCAGAGCCAATGGGAAATTCGATAGGCCAATAACGCGTGAAACCCCGAGTATGTGAGAAACACTTCCAAGCGACTGGTCGCAGCCGGATCCCGCTCAAATACCGCCTGGAGATCTTGGGCAATTTGTGTGACCTTTTGCATGCATCAACCTTCACCATCAATGAGGAAGCGACCACTACCCCTCTCACATTTCCTCAGTTACTCACAGACTGTATCAAACAGACAGCCAAGACGGCGATCCCTTCTTCTCGGCCGATCATCCCAATTCCTTCACCGCTTTTTACCTTGATATTTACCTGCTGAGATCCCACGAGGAGAACATGGGCCAGACTCTCTTGCATGGCTTTCATATATGGAGCGAGTTTTGGAGCCTGAGCGCAGATGACCGTATCCAGATTCACAAGGCAATAATCCTTTTCCGTCAGAGTCTGCACCACATTTTCTAACATGAGAAGACTTGATAGGCCTTTATACGCCGGATTGCTGGCGGGATAACGAGTACCGAGATCCCCTTCACCCAGGGCACCTAACAAAGCATCACAAACGGCATGCGTCAACGCATCCGCATCGGAATGCCCATCCAACCCTCGTGAGTGAGGTATGGTGACCCCTCCAAGAATCAAGGCCCGGCCTTCCTTGAAGGGATGAATATCATATCCCTGACCAATTCTTATCGTACTCATTTCACACCTTCCCTATGGCGGAACCTACCCACTCACCGGATTGATGTCCTGATGAGGAGACCTGATCCTCTGTAAAATTGCCTCTCCAAACACCAAATCGTCCGGCTTGGTAATCTTGATATTAAAACGACTGCCCTCGACAACAGACACCCTGTGCCCAGCCTTCTCAATCAATGAGGCATCATCCGTGACGTTCCAATGCTCCTCTTGCGCTTGTTGATGGGCCTCCATCAACCAATCATACCGAAAAATTTGGGGCGTTTGGATCTGCCACAACTCTTCCCGATTGAGGGTCTCTTGAATCACCCCGTGCGGATCAACCCTCTTCACGGTGTCATGCATAGGCATGGCAATAACGGCCGCACCAGTCTGCTCCGCGCAGAAAATTCCCTGTTCGATGGTATGGGCTTGTATGAAAGGCCGAACCCCATCATGAACGAGCACAAGGGCTGGTGGGTCAGAAATGGCCAATAACCCATGGCGCACAGAATCCTGACGGCGTTCTCCGCCGACCACAATTTGTGTGACTTTTTCCAACATATAAGGCTTGACGATTTCTCGCCAACAGTACTCTCTGTCGTGTTCAGGAACTGAAAGAATTATTTCTCGGATGGAAGCCATCCGCTGAAGAACCTGGAGGGAGAGGACAAGAAGAGGAAGACCACCCAGGGTCAAATATTGTTTGCGAGCCACCCCGCCCATGCGAGTCCCCTGGCCTGCAGCTGGGACCACCGCTACGACAGATTTAGACACGCGCCAAACTTAACTCCTCGCGTTCGGTTTCTTCTTTCAAGCGAGTAAAAATCATCCGACCCGCACTCGTTTGCAAGACACTCGTCACAATCACATCGACTGTTTTCCCAATAGATGCTCTGGCATGATCGACAACCACCATGGTCCCATCATCTAAATAAGCCACACCCTGACCAGACTCTTTCCCTTCCTTCAACACGAACACGCGAATGGTTTCTCCCGGCAACACCACCGGTTTCAGGGCATTACAAAGGTCATTAATATTCAGAACTTCAACCCCCTGAATTCCCGCGACCTTATTGAGGTTGAAATCATTCGTCAGCACTTTGGCATTCATTTGCTTGCCGAGTTCGATCAACTTGGTATCAACCTCTTTGACGTGGGGAAAATCATCTTCCACCAGCTTCACTTGAATATTGGTCATTTTTTGAAGCACATTCAAGATATCCAATCCCCGTCGCCCTCTGGCTCGTTTGAGACCGTCCGACGAATCCGAAATATGCTGCAATTCTTGAAGGATAAAATGTGGAACAATTAAGGTCCCTTCGATGAAACCCGTCTCACATAAATCAGCGATTCGACCATCAATAATCACACTCGTATCCAGCAATTTCAGCTTGTGCATCTGTTCTCCACTTCCACTAACCGGCTCAGATTCAGCCCATCCTTCCTTTCCAAACCGCATCCCCACACTCAGTCCCCAATAGGGCACCCCTAGAAACATGGACAACGTTGCTAATAAGGAAATGAGCGAATGCTCACCACTTCCCAGCAAACCCGTTGAGCGGGTAATGAACCCGGTTACCAACAGACTGCTGAGGAGCCCGACCCCTCCCCACAACACCACGGGGAATGGAACAGCACGCAACCGGTGCTCAGCCACAAGAATGCCGGCACCTACGAACACTCCTATGACCGCTCCGATCCCGAGGATTTCAGTTTGCCCTGCCGAGAGGCTCCAGCCCAGGGCCATACCTAAGACCATTCCAACCACAAGGAACATGACTCGTAACACCATACGAGATTCTCCTTCCCTTAGGTTTGTGATTCAGACAGAAAACGATCTTCCGTCTGACATACATGCCGTTGATAACGAAAATTTAAAAAGGCGCGGCTGTTTAAACGTCCCATACATCCAGGTAAGGTACTATCTATTTCTTTCAAGCTCTCTCTTTGGAATAACACAATATCTGCGGAATTCACGAAACATAGAATCCCAACACAGACTATTTTTCAAGATAAGGGAATTTGGAGGAATCATCCGTAGAACGTCCATCACCGATGGCAGGATTTCCTATTATAGGTCTTTTTCCAAATAGGAGCAATCATGTATCCGAGAAATTCATAGGAACAACTGGGGCAAGCCAGGCTCGTACATTGAGGGAGCCATTCAAGCTCATTCACCAAGCCATAGCCAATCGATCTGACTTTCCTCAGACCCATACGACAAGGCTTGTAGAAAAAAAATAACGGAAGAGAAATCCAAAAAGAAGGAGTTGAAGTAAAGAACCTGGAGAACTAGATAGAGAGAGACCGGCGAATTTCGGCGAGTTGCGTTTCCAGGTATGCACGGATCAAGGACAATTGCTCTTGCGAGGCCGCCTCAAATCGTAACACCAGCGCCGGTTGTGTATTAGAGGCTCGAATCAAACCCCAGCCCTCATCAAAACGCACACGAATCCCGTCAATCGAAATTAATTCCCGAATGGGTAATGCGGCGGTGCAAAGATCTTGATTGGCGAGAAGATCCTGAAGACGTTGAGTAACAGCCGCGACAAGCGGAAATTTCTGATCATCAGAACAATCCACACGTATCTCCGGAGTCACCACTGTTTGAGGAACATCCGACAGAAGACTGGACAAGGGTTTCTTTTTCTTGACTAATATTTCAATTAATCGGCAAGACGCATAAATGGCATCATCATACCCATAGTACCGATCCGCGAAAAACACATGCCCGGACATCTCACCAGCCAATACCGCCTTCTCCTCTTTCATTTTCGCTTTAATGATCGAATGCCCGGTTTTCCACATGATGGCACGACCGCCACGTTTGGGAATGTCATCATAGAAGACCTGTGAGGCTTTGACCTCTGAAATAAACGTACTCCCTGGACGCTCTTCTAACACATCTCGTGCAAACACAAGCAACAAGCGATCCCCCCACACAATCACACCCTGCTCATCAATCACCCCAATCCTGTCCGCATCGCCATCATACCCAATACCAACATCGGCCTTCAGTTCATTCACCTTCCCAACTAAATCTGACAGGTTTTCTACCACAGTTGGATCTGGATGATGGTTAGGGAAATGCCCATCCAAATCACAATACAGCCCAGTGACCTGACAACCCAATTGCTCCAGCGCTGACTTTGCTACAAGTGAGGCCGCCCCATTTCCACAATCAATCACGACGCGAAGACCTTCGGCTCGCACCGCAGAAAACCGCTCATTGAGAAATGCCAGATACTCAGGAATGATCGACTGCTCAATAACGGATCCGTTTCCAGATGAGAATTGCTCATCCTCAAAAATTTGCCGTAAACGTTGGATGTCTTTTCCATACAAAGCTTCCTTGCCCACACACATTTTGAACCCGTTATATTCTGCCGCATTATGGCTCCCGGTAATCATAATGCCCCCATCCACCGTACAATGAAACAAAGAAAAGTACAGCAACGGAGTAGCACACACGCCAATATCCACAACATTAACTCCCGCACCCGTCAATCCGGCAATCAATTGACTCCGGAGTGCTGGTGAGGTCAACCGCCCATCCCGCCCAACGGCAATAGTTTGTACTCCCCGCTCACGGGCAAGAGTGGCGTACGCACGGCCAATTTTCTCTACCACATCAGGGGTCAAATCCTTTTCAACGATCCCCCGAATATCATATTCTCGAAAAATCCCCATCCTGAATCCTTCCAAATTTCCTATTCGTTCAATTATTTTGCCGGTTGCAAGCGCCCGAAATCGTCTTTCAGTCGAACAATATCATCTTCCCCTAAATAGGGCCCATTTTGAATTTCAATAATTTCAAGAAGCGTGGTCCCTGGATTTTCTAACCGATGCGGCGTTTCTTTCGGAATCCCTGTACTCATTCCTGGCTGCAAGTCATAGACTTCCTCCCCACGGGTCACTCGTGCGGTTCCAGAGATCACCACCCAATGCTCGCTTCGTTGATGATGTAATTGCAACGACAGCCGCTTCCCTGGCACCACTTCAATGCGCTTTACCTTATAGCGTAAGCCTTCCTCCAATACCGTGTAGGCTCCCCAAGGCCGCTGAACGGTTCGATGTTCTAAATGTTCCGGGGCCTGTTGTTGCTTTAGTAGACTGACAATGGCTTTCACATCTTGAGCCCGATCTTTCGCGCACACGAGGGTGGCATCAGGGGTATCGACAACCACCATATTGTCAAGCCCAATAGTCGCAACCAATCGGCGATCGGCAAACAGCACAGACTGTCGACTCCCGATATCAATAATGTTGCCATTCCGCACATTCCCTTGCTTATCCAGGGGTGCGACTTCTTCCAGGCTACCCCAACTTCCAACATCTGACCACCCAAAATCGACCGGCACCACCACGCTACGAGCAGATTGCTCCATTACCGCGTGATCAATCGAAAGTGAAGGCAACTTGGCATACGCTTTTTGAAGGGCAGCAGAAAATTCTGTTGTCCCAACCTGTCGTCCAAGATTTTTCAATACTTTGGATAATTTTGGTTGCTGCAGAGTCAATTCTTCCAAAATGGTAGCGGCTTTCCATACAAAAATTCCGCTATTCCAGAAATAATTCCCTGAACGACAATAACGGTTAGCGGTGGGAAGGTCTGGTTTCTCAACAAACCTGGCCACCGAATAGCCAACGAACGGCCCTTGAGAACCCACTCGCTTACGCTTATTGGGTTGAATATAGCCATACCCGGTTTCCGGTCGGGACGGCTGAATGCCAAAGGTCACTAAATGGCCCTGCCCGGCTAATTTGGTGGCAAATTGTACGGCTTTCATAAATTTTTTTGACGCTTTGACCACATGATCAGCTGGGACCACAACCATCACAGATTCAGGGTCCCGGTGAACAAGCTGCAACGCGGCAAGGGCAATTGCTGGAGCCGTATTTTTCGCCTCGGGTTCAAGGATAATATTCTGGACGAGATCATCTTTCCATTTACTTAATTGAAGACGAATTGATTCGGCCTGAGTCTCATTCGTTACCACGGTCATCTGATTAGGAACAATATGCTGGATAAGCCGTTCGAAGGTTTGTTGCAACAAGGTTCCTTCCCCTATGATCCGCAATAATTGTTTAGGGAACCGTTCACGACTTAACGGCCAAAACCGTGTTCCACTGCCACCGGCAAGGATAACGCCATACACATGATTGTTCATGGATTGATCCTTTGGATTGGGGTAGGCCCTTTCCCGTCTAATTTAGGGAATATTAACCAAGCGAACTTATTCTTTCACTTCCGTTAAAACTCAAAATATACAAAAATTCCTCTATTTCCGTCTTGCTGACAAAATCATATCAATCACTTCACGCACTGCCCCCTCCCCGCCATTTTTCTGACAAATATAATGCACAGCTTGACGAACGGGGCCCATACAATCAGCCGGAGCGGCAGCATATCCAGCAGCTTGCAGAGCACCCACATCATTGACGTCATCACCGATATAGGCCATCTGCTCGAAGGTAATATCCAATTTTTTGGATAAGTGATTCAACACGGCAACCTTATCTTTCACTCCCTGAAACACTTCAGAAATCCCCAATTTTTTTGCTCGCCTAGCCACAATCTTGGTTTGTTCCGCAGTGATGATGGCAACAATGACGCCCTCAGCTTGCAACAGCTTAATGCCCATCCCATCCCGAGTGTTAAATTTCTTCAATTCTTCCCCTGACTCGCCGTAATACATTCCGGCATCGGTCAATACTCCATCAACATCCGTAGCAAATAGCTTTAAATCATTAAAAATTCTTTTCGGACTTTTGATAATTCGCAACTGTGACGACTTCCTCATCGACTTTGTCTGCCGAATCTCCGGAATTCTTGAATTAGCATATTTCTCTTTTTTCATGAGAATTCTAGACCCTTCATTAATAACTCTCACCACGCCAATAACACCTTACCCCACCAGTCATCTAATCCTGCTAAAACCGCCAGCCCACCACAGAAACGGCAACCCACACGTTTTGTATTTCCAAGGCTTCGAAACGGTTTCTCATGTTGAACACACCACAAGCTCTACTAGTAAGAAAGGGCTAAAAAAATTGCTAAGGGTACAACAAATCAAGATTTGTGAAAAGGCATCGTAAACTATAACTATATTTCCGCCGCCAATACTCAAGTAGGACGAAGAATTCAAGCAATTATTACATTTATGTCGAATGCACGGGCTACGATTCACGCCACCATCTGAGTAGCTGCAACATAGGCCAATAGAAGAGATGGGTAACCAAAAGGCCAAAGTCCAAAAAAACAGAAGATTCTATGGTTATTGGCGTAATATAAAACCCTGTTGCTCCATACAGTTGCCAATTTCTAAACCCCTTGCCACTGAATTTTTCCACCAACCATTCCCATACCGCTGATCAACCGATTTTTCGCATTCTGTTTGAACGACAAGGGGCTCTCGGGCGGATCCATCAACATCCACCCAACTGCCTTGGGAGCATTGTCCATATGGATGACATAATCGGTCTGCCCTACTGGAATCGTAATCCGGATGCACATAGCCATCCCACAAACTGCAGCCGCCTAACCAAAAAAACCCAATGAATACGAGAACACACTTCCCCTGAATGAATGCTTGGGATTTTTTTGGTGATTTTTGACATGTTGGCTTCATGCTACAATTTCCTCCCCAGCATTGTTTGAATGGGATTATCATCCCATCTATATCGGCCAGGAGCGCTTGAGAAAAAAGGAAGAATTTTCCCAATCAGAGAGTGTTTCAGAGGTTTTTCAAATAACCCCTTAAATTTGGCCGAGAACCCACGCCCATGTGAGCCCCATATATTCATGGACGGCAAGTTCAGCCAGCCTTAGCCCTGTAGAACTGGGGAAAAGGTTTGCAGGAGACCAAAATTCTTTGACCGGTTTCCATGGACCTGCCGGAGCGGGAATTGGGGTAAGCCCTTGTTTCTCAAATAGCTTCATTGCACGTGGCATATGAAAGGCACTAGTGACCAGAATAAAAGGCTCTTGCTTTACAAAACCTCTAACATACAACGGATGATCTTTGGTATCTCGAGACTCGACCTCTAGAATCATGTCAGATTTTGCGACCCCTAACTCTTGAGCGACCCGGCTCAGAGTCGTGGCTTCGGCAGGCCCCTCAAACCCAATCCCCCCTGTCAAAATGATTTTACTGTTAGGGATAAGACGATGCAGCCTAATGGCTTCCATCAAACGAACTCTTGAATAATGGGAAATTTGCAACTGAATTGGGAGCGTAGAATCCCCAATGACTCCCCCGGCCAGGACCACAATCCATTTCACCCCTGGGTCGATCGAATTTCCTGGTGCGGAAGACAGCAACCCTGCAACATTTAAGGGTGGATACTGCGCTTCGAGGGTACGAAGAAATCGGCCTGAGATCCCTTCAAAGCTACAGACCAAGAGGACAAGCAATCCTAGAGTAACCAATGTCTTCCCGGTTTTCTGCTTCCGAGAAAACACCAACAACAGGAGACCAAGCACCATAAATTCCAGACATAGGGAGAGGGGAGAAAACACGGGAGCCAGGAATTTTTTCAGGCTAAACATGCAAATTTTCTAACCAGTGGCTTTGAAAAAACCATCGGGACAACCCGTAGGTAATTTACATGATTACTGACGATTACACAAGAAATTTATCTTTAACAAAGGGAAGCGGGGGGAAACGCATCAAACTGCTCTCCGAATCAACTCTGACGAAAAACAGGAAAGGAGCAGGGTGGGTAAGACCTGTCTACCAGATCTAGGCAAAGAACAATTGCCCTGGGAAGATGGAGATCTCTTTCATATGAAGAGGGAAAAGAATCGTTTAAGGTTTAGGAATTGGACAAGACCGAAGAACGGCTTGAACCTGCCGATTAAAATCTTGATTCGCCGAATCCAGACTTCGTTGGGCCACAAGAATATCTTTTAGAAGATTTCCCTGTCGTGATTGATGTTTCACACAATGAATCATTCCCCCATCAAACCCTCGTCGGCTCCGTCGACATCCGTCAAACTCGATTGGGGAATGCCTCAGGCTAAATTTGGCTTCCTGTAATTGATCATGCTTTCGTACAACCTGATCTTGAGCGGCTTTTAATAAGGAGACAGCCTCGGTACATGAAAAATCCCATACTTCGGCCCACCCAGTAGTGGAGAAGACTAAAACAAATGCCATCGGAAAAAACCAGGCTTGTATGTTCAACCGTGTCATAGGTACGAACAACCTCACCCTTTGGTGAATGAAAAAAACAATTCGTAATCTCAAGGTAATCTGAAAAGAGCACTTCAACAATAACTCGAAAGGAGGGAAATACTCGTAGAAAAATCAAAAGGCGGATAGAGGATTTAACAATTTCGAACTCATCAACAAAGACGGCCAACTCTTATTACTTGAGCACAAAGTGAGCGCGCCGATTGCTTTGAAAGCAATTCATCGTTCGCTCTGGGCAAAAGGGTTGGCTTTTCCCTAGGCTCAAGACCCGCAACCGAGAAGCCAACACCCCTAAATGCACCAAATACTCCTTCACAGCTGAAGCCCGGCGTTCTCCCAAAATGAGGTTGTACTCCTCCGTCCCACGTTCATCACAATGCCCCTGAATGAGAACGGCTCGATTAGGATATCGTTTTAAAAGGACTTTGGCGTTTTGCTCTAAAATTGGGATGGCATCATTCCGAATCGCAATTTGATCATAATCAAAGAAGACATCTTGAACGGTCCAGGGAAGAGTGATGTCTTCAGCCGATTGAGCATAAAAATCTCTTTCAACGACAGAAGGTAAAACGGAGGGTGCGGGAGAAAGAGGTAAGGGAACTGCGGCTAGCGGCTTTTTCTTATCCGGTTCTGCCTCAGGAACAGCAGGAGAGGGTGTCTGTTCAGGTTCAGGGACCACGTTCTTTACCTGAGCCATTTCGTCCCCATGACTGACAACCGAGATTTCACGTACAGCACTACAGCCAACAGTTACCAAGAGAAAGATCAACAGAAGGACGGAATACGGGGAGAGTCTTTTCTTGATCATACTGGGCATTCAGGGATTAGCATGAACTCCAGGGAGGCTTGAATAGAGAGCAGAACCAGCTTATTTCAGAAATTTCTCTGCATCATACAACTTTCAGCACAAGAGTCAATGTCAAGTCCTTAGAGTTTGCAACCACACCTTGACGGTTTTTTTTACACACAGGTATGATTCCCTGCCTACTCAAGACAATTCCCAGAACACCACGTCCTTCCTATTTCACTGCTCCAGACCGTTGAGACCCAAATGATAGATGTTCAACTTGTGACGAAACAGTATGGCCAAGTGAAGGCCCTCGATGATATTTCGTTTTCGATTCAAAAAGGCGAAATTGTCGCTTTCTTAGGTCCAAACGGAGCCGGCAAAACCACAACCATGCGGATCTTGACCGGATTCATGCCCCCCACGTCGGGTACGGTAAAGATTGCAGGATACGATTGTTTAGAGGAACCATGGGAGGTGAAAAAGCATATTGGGTATCTTCCGGAAACCCCGCCACTCTATCTGGAACTCACGGTTAAGGAATACCTGACATTTGTCGGTCGGATTAAACGACTGGAACCGAAAGAATTACAAGAACGGATGGATACCATCATCGACCAAACCGGGTTAACCGAGGTCAAAGGACGCGTGATCGGGCATTTGTCCCGTGGGTACCGGCAACGAGTCGGACTGGCCCAGGCCCTCCTCCACAATCCACCCGTGTTAATTCTTGATGAGCCAACCACAGGATTAGACCCGAATCAGATTATTGAAATTCGCGACCTGATCAAAAATTTGGCAGGTTCCCATACCATCATCCTGAGTACCCATCTGCTGGCAGAAGCTACCGCCATTTGCCAAAAAGTCATCATCATTCATCGAGGCCAAATCGTCGCCATCGATTCACCGGAACAATTAGGCGCTAAACTGCGTCAGTCTGAAATAGTGAACCTTACCATCAAACAGTCTGATCCAGGGTTACTGGAAGCCCTCCGCCAAATTCCAGGTGTGACGCATGTCTCCGACGGCTCCGAACCCAATACCTATGTCCTAGAAACACAGATTGGAAAGGATGTCCGAGACGAACTCACAAAACTGATTGTCAACCGAGGTATCGGGCTACTAGAACTTTCCACTCAACCCGTGAGCTTGGAAGATGTCTTTAAAGTGCTAACCAACACGAGCAAACCGGCTTCCTGAGAAAAAACAAAGAGCTATGTCTGAACAACACCGCAACAACATAGAATAACCATGTCTCCCGTTCAAACCATTATTGCCAAAGAATTGCGGAGTTTCTTCGTCTCCCCGGTGGTCTACGTCATCGGCGCCATATTTTTGGCTGTCGTCGGACTTCTGGCCTATCAGGCCGTCGCCAATGCCAGCAACCAGGCCCTTCGGCTGATGCAATTACAAAACACGTATGCACAACTCAATCTGAATGAAATGATTTTTCGGCCTTTGTTTCAGAGCATGAACTTAATCCTCATGATCATTTTACCGTTACTCACCATGCGACTCTTTGCGGAAGAACGAAAGTTGAGAACCTTCGAATTACTTCTGACCTCCCCCATCGGCGTGAATGAAATTGTGTCCGGGAAATTCTTGAGCGTCGTGATGGTCTATGCAGGGCTGTTGTCACTCACCGGCTTGATTCCACTCACACTTTCGGCCTATGCCACATTTGACTGGCAGCCCATTTACCTGGGCTATCTGGCGCTCCTCCTCCAGGGAGCACTGATGTTGGCCATTGGCCTCTTTGCGTCGGCATTAACGGAAAATCAGATTATCGCCGCCTTTTTGAGTTTTGGCGTCATATTAGGCCTCTGGGTGCTAGGGGCCATCAGCACAGCTTTTGGCGACACCACAATCGGAAATATTCTGTCCTATCTATCCTTTACCCAACACTTTGAACGATTAATCCGTGGCCTGTTGAACGGAAAGGATCTCTTGTACTACCTCTCGGGGATTGCCTTTATGTGGTTCGCCGCTCACCAAGCCATTGATGCCTACCGATGGAAATAACTCGTCTCGCCTCACTTTTAGGAGTAGTAGGCTTATTGCTGACGATTGGTGGCTTAGGGCTTCCACTCCTTATGCCCAAGACAGGCAATACCGCTTCTCTCATTCTGGGCGTTGGAACTCTCTGCCTCTTAGGATATGTCGGCATCCACTTTCAAGGATTGGTCAAAGGTTCACAAAAACGTTCAACTCGGTTGGGAACCCATAGTATTCTTGCCATTCTCCTAGCCGCCCTGGCGGTCGGACTCACGAACTTTCTGGCCAATAAACATGCACCGGAATGGGATTTTTCAGAAACTAAAAATTTCACCTTGAGCCGACAAACCTACCAGGTCTTGCGAGACTTACCCCGCGAAGTGGCCATCAGAGTGTTTACCCATGAAGGCAGTCCCGGCTATGGCGCCTATCATGACCTGTTGACAACCTATGGGAATGAAAGCCCGTTGCTGACCGTCGAATTTATCGACCCGGAACGACACCCTGATAAAGCCAAAGACGACGAGGTCACTCGAATCGATACGGCAGTCATAGAAAGCGGACCACAAAAAATCTACCTCCAACGTGCCTCGGAGGCCGATGTCACTAATGCCCTGCTTCGCGTCACACGAGACCTCAAAAAAGGTATTGCCTTCACAACTGGTCACGCAGGAAAAAGTATAACGGACACGGAAACGCCGGGATTATCGCGCGCTGCTGATGCCCTGAAAAAACAAGGCTATGAAGTCACAACCATCGATTGGCAGGATGGGGATTTCGACAAAGCCTCTTTAGTCGTTATCCCTTCCCCAGCCCAACCACTTCTTCCTGAAAACGTCAATCAGGTGACGAAATTCCTCAGAAACGGTGGACGACTTCTGGTCCTGAATGATCCTGCAAGTCACAATTCTTTAGACCCGCTGCTCGCCCCATGGGGACTCCAATTAGGAACAGGAATCCTTGCAGATGAACAAGATCGATTAGGCCGCGGCAGTCCAACTGCCTTAATGGTCCGGACCTTTACCACGCATGATATTACCGAAGATTTCACCACACCCATTATTTTCCCAGTTTCGCGTTCGGTCACGTTTGATGCGGCACAAGGGAAAGATTGGGATTTTGTGGCATTAGCGCAAACCTCACCAAACAGTTGGGAAGAAACCACGCTTACCAATACCGACCCAATTTTTAATGAAGACCAGGACCCGAAAGGCCCCTTCACCGTCGCCGCCGTCTTAACATCAAAACGAGTGGGACAAGACCAGAAGCCCGAGTCGGCCATTGTTATCGTCGGCAATGCTGCGTTTGCCACAAACGGATGGCTGACTTATCCTGGCAATACCGATTTTTTCTTAAAGACTATCGCTTGGCTCACGCAAGAAGAAGCACTTGTGTCCCTAACGCCAAAAGAACCCGCATTTCATCCATTTGTCCCAAATCCATCCCAGGAACAAGCCTTGGTCTTTTTTCAAGTACTCGTCCTTCCGTTGCTCGTATTATTTATCGGCCTCTCCGTCTGGAAAAGGCGTCGAAGCCTCTAATCTTTACATGTTGAATAATCCCATTCGTATCACCATCGTATTAGCCCTTCTTGTGCTCGGGTTAGGCGGCTATATCCTATTCGTTGATATCCCCCAAACCCGAGAATTCCAAAAACAAGAAACGCAAGAACGCCAACTGATTCCGTTTGATGATCGTGATATCACCACGATCACCTGGGCAACCGCCACCGAAACCATTCGGCTCGAACGCGATGAGAAATGGCGATGGACCATCACCGAACCCATGCGATTCCCCGCTGACAACCAGGAAGTTCGACGAATCCTACGGGCACTCACCATCGGAAAAGTCAAACGAACGATTGAAGATGGCCCAGCGACATTAGAGAAATACGGATTAGCTCCACCATACCTCACTCTCACCCTCAGCACACCCACCACCACGCAGGTCCTGGCATTGGGCGATCGCGGGCCCTTCGCCCCATCACTGTATGTCCAGGATAAAGCTGACAACCAAGTGGTCCTGACCACATTGGATGTGATGACCTTCGCACAAAAGACCTTGCCGAATTTTCGACTGAAAGACCTGCTTTTTTTTGATCGTGAACGTGTCCAAGAAGTGCATATTCAACATCCCGACAGCACAATAGCCATGGCCAGAGTCGCAGGCGTCCATAGTCTCTCGCCCAACTGGATGTTCACTAGTCCCATGAAAGCCCCGGTCGATAAAATTACGGTCGGCACACTCCTCATGGATCTCAGCGGTCTCGCGGCCACAGGCTTCGTGGATGACGAGGAAGAAAAACAACGGATATTAGGACAACCCAATCGTACCCAAATTGGGGTCACCATTCTTGAGGGACCACGCACCCACCATGTCAGCCTGTATCACTTTCAAAATGCCGAAAAAGCCTATGCCATGACCTCCGGCACTGGCCCCCTCTATGAAATCTCCACAAAAATTTTAAAACCCATGATGAAGGGTGCCTTTTATTTTCAGGACAAACGATTATTCGGCATGGAAATCAACGATCTCATTATGCTGAAAGTCACAACCCCAGAAGAAACCTACGTTCTGGTTAAACAAACAGATGAATGGATGCTGGAGAATAATCCAACCAGGCCCTTAGACCAGGAAACCGTTAGACTCTTCGTTAGCCGCGTGGTTGATCTGCCTGTCGAAATTTTTATTCCTGAAGAATCCCCTGCGTCCCTGGGTCATGGCCTCGACGCCCCGACCGCCATCTTTCAAGGCCGGAATAGGCAAGGGCAACAGACCGGTCAATTAGTGTTAGGAAAACGAGAGAAGGGATTGGTCTTTGCCAGGGGCACAGGTCTTAACGGCCTTTATCAAGTCCGCTCAACAATTCTTGATCAAATCCCGTCTAAAGTCTCTCTCCTACAGAGGTAGGGCCGTCCGTAAATAGCAACAAAAAGCCTTTCAGGACTGGTCCCATGCTCCTTTATCCATACGCGGCTCAAGCAGGACAAATTTCAAGGAAGTCCGATTATTCCCTCCACGGACGGATCTTCCTTTCTAAGAGCATTAATCTAAAAACAGGAGGCGTCCGAGAACCTATTGTCTGGGCTCCAGACTACCAAAACGGGAAGTTTTTCCTTCTCCAATAATCAGATTATAATATTTTTGGAAATTTCCTCACCCCCGACTCCTCGATCATATTACATATTGCCAATGAGACCGGAACTGTGGGTGATGAGCTTTAATATGTGTCCCAGGATGCATGTTCAATATGTCTAAATCCATCTCAAATTTGTTCTGAAAATTGAGGCTGAGTCCTCACGAGGTTGGCTTTTGGTATAACCTCATTTTTGGAAGAGTTTGGGATGCATTTAGTCTTTGCCTTGATGGAGAAGAGGGATTGGATTAAATATCAGGAACCAATAGCTAGTAAATCTTTTTGCTAAGTTGCAACTCAATATTTGAGGATAAAATGCCTAATACGTCCCAAAGGGCTCGGCCCTATTCTTACGCAATAGGTCCAACAACCGACACGATCTTCCAAACGCTCCGTTCGCGGTTCAATCCAGTCCCTCACATTAAATCGTTCTCACGGAATCGTTTGCGGCATACCCTACTCCGCTTAAATTGTCTGTCATGAAAGCACGATACTTTTCCCTGTTAATCGACCCAAAAATGCACACGGCAAAAATGACCAAATTACTTTATAGATTTCGAAAATGAAATAATGACGACACCCATTCCTCGCTAGGGCTATCACCTTGGGATCCCTCCCACATCATCTGATCCAAATATTTGAATACTTTTATAACGATATGATAAACGTTAAATCGCCGCTAAAATTAAATCAGATCTTTATCCATCATTGTTTTTTTTCGATCTCCTCCGGGGGGAACCCATCCTCCAGGAGATGTAGTATGTGATAATGAATCCTGTTTCAAAGAAAAGGTTAAACGCGAGGCAGTTTTTTCTCTCACCACAATACTCATTGAGAACGATATCCTCAAAAGTTTGGGGGAGATTCAACCTCCTATTGTTGCACCTCACGATTCCTACCCTACTGCTACTAGGCACGCCAGGATATGTTCAGGCGGGAGATTGGTTCGCCGACCTTCGAGGAGATCCCAGCCACCTCCCGGATCGCTTAATGATTCGTGGAGGAGGAGCCTTCATTTTCGGCGCAAATACGGATATCACAGTGAATCCTCTTCCTGGTATAGGCGGGTCAATTAATTACCAAGACACCCTTGGAGGAGATGATTCCTCATCTGCCATAAGATTCGATGGCTTGTTTCGCTTCACTCCCAGTCATAGCCTGGGACTCTCCTGGTATCGTGTTGGCCTCGGGGGAAACCGAACGTTGAATGAACAAATTCAAATTGATGGCAATATTATCGATGTCGGCGCCTCCACAAACTCCTCCTTAAATATTAATCTTTATAGACTGCTGTACAACTATTCTTTTTACCACACCGATGCCATCGAAATTGCTTTCGCCCCAGGATTGTATATGGCCAACATAAAATTCGCCTTATCCGCTCAAGGAAGCATTACACCTCCTGAGGGAGGGACAGCCACCCGCTTGGTTTCAGAAGAAGCGTTGACTCTCCCCCTGCCCTCGCTCGGAATTTTGCTGAATTACCACATCACTCCAAGATTGCACACAAGTTTTCGTAGCGACTTTTTCTACCTTTCGGTTGGAGAATACGAGGGTTCCATGTTTGAGATTTATTTTGGGCTGGAATATCAACTTTTTAAACACCTGGCGATTGGCGCTGCTTACGACCGTCTTCAGGCCGACGTGACGAATAACAATGATTCGGGGGGATTTAGAGTCAACACTGCCTTTAATTTAGTATATCTGTACGGAACAGTGTATTTTTTCGAAACCCCGTTGTAAGAATTCAGAAGGATTCCGGTTCTGCATCAGAAAAAGGAAGCTAAGGAAACTTAAGCAGAATGATCTTTGTGTATTTCCTCCGAAATTTGGGGAAAACGGAATCACCGGAATCTTCCCTCCTTTCATCCTTCCCTGCTGGTCAAAGAAAGTATTCAGGTCACCGAATACTTTTTCGCTTTCTCCACCCTGCTATTTGCCACAATAAATTACCCAATATAGTGGATTAAGCCGAAATAAACCTTTTTCCCTCAAAAAAATCTCTCATTTCAAGATTTAAAACCTGGCCGTGGAACCCTGCGATTCTAGCCTTGTAGAGGTTACTCCACAGGTTCACCTTGGCAGTGCCGGGTTTATTCAGCACCAGGCCAACCAAGAGCAATAGAGGCTAAACTTACAAGCCGAAAGAGCAGATGCCTGAAAGACAAGATTTAATACTGTCCGTTTGCCGGGAAAGATGAAATTTCAGAGGTTGCCCACTTCCCTCATCATACTCAGGGTAGGAAATAGCTGAAAAGGTCTTTCGTCAACAATTAACAATTCTCATTGAAATAGAGAAAAAGCGCTCTTGTTAGCTGGTACAGCTTCAGTCAAGGGGAGTTCAAAAAGACTCCACCCCCCTTACCTTTGTCTCGTTGATTTGGATTCCTTTTTTTCAAGAATCAGGCGATACGCAATAAAATATTTGAAAATATTACTGACGTATTGGACAGTCTCACGACCAATTCGTTTCGCCGCGACCAACTCTACATTTTTAAACCACTTATTCGAATCCAAGCCCAGCGACCTTGCCTCAGCCCTCAGCTTCGCGATCCTGGCTGGCCCCGCATTATATGAGGCAATGGCAAAAAGCCACTGATTCAACGTGTCCATATCCTCGTTGGAAAAATACCGGTCATGAAGGAAATGTAAATACTTAACTCCCGCATGAATATTCGGCTCAACCTGTTCGATATTGGGAATATTCACATTGGGATCCCGAGCTGTACTAGGCAAAAGCTGCATTACACCGATTGCACCCGCAGGACTCCGTTTCCGTTGATCCAATGTGGACTCTTGGTAACCAAGTGCTATGGCGAGGACCCAATTAAGCCCATATTTCCCGGCAGTTTTTTGAAACACATGCATGAGACTGTAAAATTTTTCGCGTTCGTCCGTGGCCAAGGCATTTTTGACATACTTCGTGTTTTTTAAATACCGGTTGAATAACATATTCCCAATTAACGTACCTTTTTTATTTTTACGCACAAACCCATTGATCAAATTTTTCAGTTTTGGACTATTTTTACGAAATGCCCAAGCGATCTTCCCGCCTGTATTGACGGCAATATCCGGATGGAGACGAATATTTTCAAGAATTTTTGCCCAAAATTCAGCCTTGGGATTATCCATCACAATTATGGGTAACAGCCCGGCATTCACCATTTCGAGAAGATCTTCGTCCTCAAGATTTTCCTCGGCAGGAACAAGTTCTATCTCCGATTTTCCGGCATCTTTGAACGAGGCATTCAAGCGAGTAAGGTGTTCGTAATAACTACTGGATCTTCGCACATGGATGGTCTGACCGGCCAAATCATCAAGATTGGTAAGAGTGGGACTTCCAGGTCCCGTGACGATAATTTCCCGAACATTCGAGAAAAACGGTTCGGAGAAATCAATGAGTTGCTTTCGTTCGGGTGTAATGGTTAGAGACCCAGCGGCAATATCGCCCACCCCGTCAAGCAAATTCTGGACAAATTCATCACGGTTCACAGGAATGAATACAAACTGGACTCGCACGGCCTTTCGATTTAAATCCTTATTGATCTGTTGTTCAAATGTCTTCATAAGATCGTACGTAAGGCCCCGTTGTCTTCCTCCATCCAGAAAGTAAAATGTTTTGCTAAAAGGAACAAGCACCCGAACCCGATTTCGTGTAACCATCCCATCCCAATCACCTGCCCAAGGCTTCAGAACTTTCCCCACTTTTTTGCTATATCGATCTTCCAATATCTCTTGAGAAATTGCTGGGATAACTAAAACGATGGGGATGAGTAATGTTCCAAACAGCACTATACAAAATAGCCCCATGGTCTTCGGGGGCTTCGGGGACTTTGTAGTCATTGTGTTTGTATCAGTCTTGATTAACATCCTTCATTCTCTTCATGCCATGATAATAACGTGCATCGAATCATCGTTCCAATGAAATTTTGGGCAATCCTATGCGAAAAAAGAATGAAGAACCCCGCAGCAGACTGACGGGAAATTTTCAAGTAATACCATCAAAGGGATTGGGGAAAACCTTAGATATATCTTTGAGATCATATCAAATGAATAACCCACAGATTGCAAACGGGTTTTTTTCCAATCGACCTTAGCTCTGGCCATTGTTCAAGGGAGGCAAGTATGAAAAAGCCATGCAATGGTTCAAGCACTTGCCGTCCATGAAGATCTTCATCCAGGGGGAAGCCTTGGGCATTATTCAGCAATTGTTAGGCCCTGTCCCCTCAAAAAAAAGGAGCAGATCGAAAATCCAGCATGCCATTGAAAAAAAGGAAAGTTATGATTAGTACCTGTTAGCATTTGCTCAAGGCATGAGAATTCATTCATTAAAACAGATGCCCAAAGTCGCCCCACTCCTTTCTGAATGAGGACAATTCTCATTGAGAAGAAAGGAAAGACTCTGTCTTCAACGAATCCACTATCGAGGATTCGGTCTCGACAGCCAACTGCCCCAGCCATAGAGGGCAATGTTCAGGCTCTCGTGCTCCCAAGTGTGGATAAATAAGGCTGAATTACGGCTTAGCAGGTTTAGCTTCTTCTTTTCCCATTTTCTCGAAAAATCGGTCGGCATCGTGCTGAACTTCTTGTTTTGATGGTTCGGGTTGAGGATCCGGAACCGAAGAACATCCTATCAATACCATGCCTGGCAGTAAGAGCAGAGCTACCCCCAACCGTCTAATCAAAAAATCACTCCATGACACCAAATTCATGAGTATCCTCCCTTTCATCTAGTTTCATCATATTTTCTTCAATCTGATTCATCGCTGATCATACCCTACCCCGACACATCATTTTCCCACAAGAAACCTTGCAAAATTGACTGGGGTATGGGGGTCTGCTACCTTTTCACCCAACCTCAATTGCCATCCCAATCTCAGAAAAAAAGGAGTCGTTTGTGACCACTATTGGTGCTGCCCAATTATCAGAACAACTTCGTCAAAAAGCCGATCAACTACGCATTCATAGTATCCGAGCCACGACCCAAGCTGGGAACGGCCATCCGACCAGTTGTTGCTCAGCTGCCGATATCGTTGCCACTCTGTTCTTTTCCGTCATGCGATACGATCCCAAAGATCCGCGCAATCCGGATAATGATCGTTTCGTACTCTCCAAAGGTCATGCGGCTCCATTGCTTTATGCAGCATGGGCTGAAGCCGGGCTTTTTGATCCTAAAGAATTGCTTGAACTTCGCACATTAACATCGGACCTTGAAGGACACCCCACACCTCGTCTCCCGTTCGTGGATATGGCCACGGGTTCTCTAGGCCAAGGCCTTTCCGTGGGCATCGGCATCGCGCTCAATAATAAATACCTGGATAAAACATCCGCCCGAACCTATGTGGTCCTGGGGGATGGAGAATCAGTCGAGGGCTCTATTTGGGAAGCGGCCGACGTGGCGCGCCATGCTCAACTCGACAACCTCTGTGCAATCATTGACATTAATCGACTCGGCCAATCCGATCCAACCATGCTCGAACATAATCTGCCAGCCTACCAGGCACGCTGGGAAAGTTTCGGCTGGCACACTCTGACCATTGATGGACATGACCATGCCGAATTGCTGAAAGCCTTTGCGAAAGCCGGCCAAACGACTCAGAAACCCACCATGATTCTTGCCAAAACCTATAAGGGAAAAGGCATTCCCTTTGCTGAAGATCATCCTAGTTGGCACGGCAAACCACTCAATGCGCAACAGGCAGAAGAAGTCATTACCTTGTTAAGCCAATCACTGCCGTCCCCGGCTCCCTCATTGACCATCGCTCCACCGACAACAGTAGAACGAGAAAAGAGCCCAACTAAACCGCTACCAGCGCCGCCCTATGGACCAACAGATTCAGTGGCGACTCGTGAGGCATTTGGTGATGCCTTGGCCCAACTAGGGGAAGTAAATCCGCTGGTGGTCGGATTGGATGCGGACGTGAAAAACTCCACCTATACCGATAAATTTGGGAAGCGCTTCCCTAGTCGGTTCTTCGAAAATTTTATCGCCGAACAAAATATGATTGGAGCAGCGGCTGGTCTGGCCGCTTGTGGCAAGATACCCTTTGCTGCGACCTTTGCCGCCTTTTTTACCCGCGCCTATGATTTTATCCGGATGGCGGCCATCAGCCAATCCAACATTAAATTGATGGGCTCCCATGTGGGCGTCAGTATCGGGGAAGATGGCCCTTCCCAAATGGGCCTTGAAGATCTCGCCATGATGGCCGCTCAACCCGGCGTCGTTGTTTTGTATCCTTCCGATGCCATGTGCGCCTATCGAATGGTGGAAAACATGGCCAACCATCGGGGCATGGCTTACATGCGTACAGGACGTCCTAAGACCCCAATAATTTATGGGCCAGAGGAGACCTTCACCATTGGAGGCTCAAAAGTTCTTCGCCAGAGCGAGAAAGATCAACTCACGATTGTTGCGGCGGGCGTCACCCTTCATGAAGCCCTGAAAGCCTATGAGGAATTACTCAAAGCAGGGATTCACGTTCGCATAATTGACCTCTACAGCATTGCCCCTATTGATGCAGCCACACTCAAACAAGCTGCGAAGGCGACTCAGAATTTGATCTTAACCGTGGAGGATCATTACCTTCATGGGGGAATTGGAGATGCCGTCTTGAGTGCTCTTTCGACCGAGGGCGTCCGCCTTCACAAAATGGGGATTCAAGACATTGCTCATAGCGGCAAACCGGACCAGCTCCTCGACCATTACGGTATCAATGCCCGAGCCATCGTCACAAAAGTCAAACAATTGGTTTAAGTATGACCCGCAATGGCTTCACCATCCAGCATTAATTCGCTCCCGCTGTTTGCGTGCCTTTCCGAATCCGACAGACAAGAATTGGCCAAACACGCGGTCGAAGTGCCCATTCAAAAAGGGCAGTTCATTTTTCGGGAAGGTGATCCTGCCGATTGGTTTCATATTGTCCAACACGGCAATGTGAAATGCGTCAAATCCAATCCCGAAGGACGCGAGGTGACTCTCAAGGTTCTCATGCCGGGAGATCTCTTCTGTTGTGAAGCATCAGCCTTCTCTGGAGACTCTCATCCAGGATGCGCACAATCCATGGGAGAAGGGACTGTCCTAAAAATTCACAGGAAAGCGATGCTCGAGGTGATTCAGAGAAATCCAGAGGCAGCAGTCAGCATTATCAATTATCTGAGCCATAGGTTGCGTGAATCCCAAGACAATGCCAAAGCCTTCGCCTTAGACCGAGCCGAACAACGCGTGGCAGCCTTACTCGTGAATCTAGCCGAACGTTCTGGCATTCAAGAAGGCAACTGTCTTCGAATTTCGGTACGACTCACACACCAAGACTTAGCCGATATGGCTGGCCTAACCAAAGAGACCACCAGCCGCATTCTCAGCCGCTTCAAAAAGGATCACCTTATCGCCGGACATGGCAAACAACTTTCGATCCTTAATCTTCCTCGCCTCCAAAGCATGGCTCCCCATGCCCCGCACTAAAAATTCTCCTTCCCCACTCGACCTGCCCACTCCTCCCTACAATGGAAATTTCTTAAGATTCAACCATTTGATGATCTATATCATTGTTTCTTGAGATTTTCTCTCTATTATAACGTTCATGAAAAAGGTGAGGTTTCTTTCACAGTACCCATACAACAAAGGAGCAATCTATTTATGATCAACCATGCCAAATTTCGTGCAGGCCTTTTCGCGGCGTTGGGCATCGCCCTAACAGGTGTTGGGTTTACCTCGAACACTTTGGCCACAGACCTGCCAACCGTTGAGGCCAAACTGACCACATTACCGGAAGTTCCTGCTCCCATTACCAGGAAACAGCCAGCAAAGGTGGTCGTGAAGGTCGAGGCGAAAGAATATGTGGGACAACTGGCCGATGGCGTACAGTACAAATTTTGGAGCTTTAACGGGACCGTTCCAGGCCCCATGATTCGAGTCCGCCAGGGGGATTCCGTTGAACTGCATCTCAAAAATCATAGCTCCAGTCAATTCCCTCATAATATGGATCTGCATGCGGTCAATGGCCCTGGTGGAGGAGCCGGTGCCAATTTGGCCGCGCCAGGGCAAGAGGGTGTTTTTTCCTTTCAAGCCTTGAACCCAGGGTTGTACATCTACCATTGTGCTTCCCCTGTCCCGAACATTCCGGCCCACATTGCCAATGGGATGTATGGATTAATTTTGGTTGATCCAACTGAAGGCCTCCCGGCCGTAGACCATGAATATGCCATTATGGAGAGCGAATTCTACACGATGCCCAGCAAGGAGAAGGGTGTCATGGAATTATCCATGGAAAAAGGCTTGGCTGAACACCCAGACCATGTGGTCTTTAATGGCAAAGCTGGCGCATTAATGGGAGAAGAATTGCAGGCGAAAGCCGGGGAATCCGTCAGACTCTTTGTGGGCAATATTGGCCCGAATGGAATCTCGTCATTTCATATCATCGGGGAAATTTTTGATAAAGTCTATGTGGAAGGGGCCATTGATGGAACCCTCAATCACAATGTGCAGACGACGGTGATTCCTTCAGCGGGAGCGGCGATTGTGGAATTCAAAGTCGATGTCCCCGGAGCCTACCTGCTCGTGGACCATAGTATTTTTCGGGTAGCGAAAGGCGCCGTGGGTATTCTTTCTGTATCAGGAGACGAAAACCCAACGATTTTCGATCCGATGAATCCCTCGAATTAAATAAGGAGTAATTGGTAAGGAGTGAGGTGTTATGAAGAATAGCCAACCAATCTTGAGTCTGGGGCCATTTTCGCTTGCACCTTCTCCTTACTACTCACTCCTAACTTTTTCTTTTTTTGCTTACCCAGGATTAGGGGCCATAAACACCAGGACGCGAAGTCTGGTGTCGGTATGATTGACCACACCATGCTCCTCTCCCGCAGACGCCATAGTTCCCTGCCCTTCAGTCAACACCTGGCTTTCCAGCCCAACTTGAAAAGTCCCCGCCCCCTCTAGCACAAAATACAGCTTATCTTGATCGCCATGGGCATGTGCCTTTTGAAACTGCCCGGGTTCAAAACAATACACATCACAAAAAAACCGAGGGGTTTCAAACACGTTCAACTTCTTCATCTTCTCACCTGAAAAGGTCTGGTAATCCTTCAATTGCACAATGTCCATCACATCTCCTCCTGTCTTCCTGTTTTCTGACAATCAAACAACATGAAAAAGCCATTTAATTTCAAGAAAATTACCGCACAATTTCCACTCACATCAGATTTTACCTTGATGGGAACTAGGTCCTGTCTGATAAGATGCAAGGAAACATCCGATTGAACCAATTTGGGGATGTTACCGTATTTGACTTCTTCGATTCGAGACTATCTTGCTCAGAAATATGATAAAGAGGAAAGGATCCTTATGAATAGACAACCGCTCCGATTAGGCCTGACGATAGGATTTGCTCTGCTCATTGGCATTTTGGGCTCCGCCACATTTTCCATGGGTGCGCTTCAGGGCGAATACGAGATGATGGACGGAGAACCGTCCTTGCACGAATCGGGAAAGGTTATTTTGCTTGAGTTTGCCGATTTCTATTGCCCCCACTGCCACATGTTTGAACGGGTCGTGGTAACCAAGCTTCAAAAAGAATTTGGGGACAAGCTTGAAACAAGAATGATTGGGTTTCCCGTGATGCCCGGCAAACTTCCCACAGTTTTTGAGATGTACAATCAAGCCGTGACCATGGGCAAGGGGCAGAGAATGAAAGAGGTTCTCTTTCAATCCATTCACGATAAAGACATTCAGATGTTTGATAAGACCATGCGAGCCCTCATTCTTAAGGAAGTCGACCTAGATGCCAAAGAATTTGAAGCCGGCCTAGCTACTGGAAAGCCGTTTCAGACTTTGGGAAAAGGCAAAGAATGGGGAGAACGCATTAAGGTCACGCATACGCCAACAGTCGTTTTGGATGGCAATATTCGGATTCAAAATCTCACCTATGATAATTTGAAAAGCGTCATCCAGAGCATTCTCGATCAAGACCACAAATCATAAGTCCGTTAAAAATTTTATCGACGGTTTCTTACAGAAGGAGAATCCCCATGGGCAAAAAAAATTTAAATGAGGAATTTTTCCCAGAAATGAGTGAAATTTTAGAAGGCATGCAAGAACTCATGTGCGACGAAGACGGGAATCCGCTGTCGCCCGATCATCCGCAATACAAAAAATTCACTGGTCTCATGGAGAATATCGCTGAACGCGCCCAGAAGAAAAATCAAGAACATACTTCAATTCCCGGGCATCAAGGAACAGCATAGATTGATCGTCGCTCAACCACTCGGACTCTTCATGAAGGGCTCGAGCTCATCTCCTCCAGAAGAAGGACGGCCTCAAGAAAAATGGACCCCAATAGTTTAGACCGAATAAAAACGTTCATGTCGTTTATTCAACAGGCAAAGCAAGACCACGTCGACCTCTCGTTTGTTAGCACCCCGACGGAACATGGAGACAATATCAATGTGATAGCCACGATTAACGGCCAACGGGTCAGCCACGGATTGGTGTTTTGGGACGTGACCTACCTTCAGGAAGAAGGGTTGGTTGATACTTTGGACGATGAGGAAAAAGCCTTAGGCCTGAACATCACCGATGGGATAGTAGAAGATGCCGAAAAAATTCTTGCGTTTGTAGAGAATCACACTTAGTGCTGATCCTATTCCTGAGATACCTGACAGAAATCCACCTTTCTTCTCCTCTCTCCCTTGATCATTTCCTCTACACACTCCCCCATTTTAAAAGCCCTTTCCTTCTAGAAGATCTGGCAGTTTTTGGCATGTTCCACTAATTTGAAATAACCTTTCACCCCTACCCACCATCATCTCCACGAGAGAATCGTGAACCCATTACCTCTAGACTTGGTCATGACAATCCCAAATTTGCCAAGGTGATCGCCCGCTTTGTCGGCCGTTTGGAACAACAATTACCGGCTATGGATGAAGCGTTTTTGGCCCGTGATGCTGAAGCCTTGGTTCAATTAGCCCATTGGCTAAAAGGGACCGGAGGCACCGTTGGCTTCGATGCCTTTGTGGAACCGGCCAATGAATTGGAACTGTCAGCCAAATCCGGGAATTTCCCAGCTATCGAGCGCCATCTTGATGCCATCCATGGACTTGCCGTACGAATTACGGACTTTATTCACCAAGTCTCTGCTCTCCAGCATTCATCAGTTCACCAATAGGGAAAAAATTTCCTATTTTTTGCATCGTTGGTTTAACACCATCTAGGCTTAGGAATGAATAGCGGATAACCGACACATGAGGAGAGGAATGTTCTCACACATCCCTAGCTGTATTATTGTCGCTTGACATGAAGCCGTTGGCCGTCATCGGATTGGTGTGTTGTGTCATCGTTCATGACACACAATCAGAGAGGACTTTTGTCATAAGATGAATCACACCAGCGTGACACGCGAGCACGTCGTTCCACCCTCTCACGAATCCGTTCGAGATGGGGAAATCATGATTGGGAATCATATGCCCAATGAATTGAAGAGCGAATCCTTTTCATTCCGCTCAAGCCACCATCATGATGGTTGATGATGAGGGCACCACATTGGACGTCATGCAAGTGTTCCTGGAGGAAGCCGGCTACCAACGCTTTGTCCTCGCGGAGCATTCTTCAGAGGCCATAGGACGCATTGAAGAATTTCGACCTGATATCCTACGGCTTGATTTGATGACGCCTGAAGCGGGAGGCTTCGACATCCTCCAACACGTAAGAGCTCACCCACAACTCGCCCATCTCCCGGTTATTATTCTCACCTCCTCCTCGGATGCTGAAACCAAGCTCAAGGCCTGGATTACGGCGGCACAGACTTTCTGGCCAAGCCGGTGGACCCTAGTGAATTGACCTTGCGTGTACGCAATACCCTGGCAGCCAAAGCGTATCAAAATCAATTGGCCTACTATGATGCCCCTAACACAATTACCCAATCGAAATTTATTTTTGGACCGCTTAGGCTGGTTCCTTCAGCAAGCCCAGCGCCATAAGCAAAGTCTTGTCATCCTGCATATCACCCTCCAGCAATTTAAACGCGTCTACACCGTCTTGGGTCCACAGATTGGCGATCTCGTGATCAAACAAATCGCCGAGCGCATCCAATCGTGTATACGAGGGTCAGATGTCATCGGCCATGTGATCGAACAAAATGCCGACCTCACATGCTTGTTTCGAGTCAGCGGCGATGAATTTACCATCGTCTGTCCTCGTGTCTCGCAGCCGGAAAATGCAAGGAATATTGCTTCCCGCATAATCGACATTATGGAATCTCCGTTTGATGCGGACAACACTCCGGTCAACATTTCACCCAGCATCGGCATTGCCACTTATCCTGACGATGCCCATGATGTCACCACATTGGTGCAATGTGCCGTGGGAGCAAGCGCCCAGGTCAACAATTCCGATAAAGGAAGCTTTGAGTTTTATTCCCGCGACCTCAATGCGAAAAGCTATGAACGGTTAAGGCTTGAAGCCGAGTTGCGCCAAGCCCTCAAAACAGGTGATCAACTTATTTTGCACTATCAACCAAAGGTGGATGTGAAGAATGGGCGCATTACCAGGGTTGAAGCTCTAATGCGATGGAGGCAACCAGACGGAACCCTCAAGCCCCCTGATTACTTTATTCCCATAGCGGAAGAAACAGGTCTGATTCAGCCCATTGGCGATTGGGTCCTCAATGAGGCCTGTGCGCGATTAGCCCGCTGGCAGGCACAGGGAGTGTGGATTCAGGTTGCCGTGAATATCTCAGCGAAACAGTTTCATGACGATACGTTGATCTATTTGGTCAGTGAAATGCTCAAAAGACATGGCGTCAAAGAGGAATATTTAACCCTTGAAATGACCGAGACTCTCCTGATGAAGGATGCCGAACACACCATTAAAACACTCAAGCGCCTGATAAACCTCGGGGTGAAAATCTCAATGGATGACTTCGGAACGGGGTATTCATCCTTAAGCTACCTCAAGCAATTTCCCATCCATGAGCTAAAAATTGACCGCTCATTTTTGGAGGGCATTTCGGAAAATTCAGAAGACAAGGCCTTGGTAGCGGCGATGATTTTTCTCGCACATGAATTCCATTTGAAGGTTGTCGCCGAGGGAGTGGAAACACCCGAACAACTCGAATTTTTGCTCCACCTAGACCGTGAAGAATATCAGGGGGTATTACTTTAGTCGACCAATCACGGCACAAGACCTCGCTCCCATGCTTACCAACCTGAGAATTGAACCAACTGTGTAAATTATGGCAGCACTTGCGAAAAATCAGGCATCATGGCAATCGATCCTTCTTGATTGCGCTTCACATCTGGCTTTCTTTAAGGAACTCATCCAGACCTTATTCCTTTCGGTATCCCTTCAAACTCCAAAGGAGAATTGGGGTCACCTGACTCATGGCATTCCTCCTCTGCCCCTGATTCACTTGATAGAATCGGCTAGCTCTAAAAAATCCATCCCCCACCCTGGGATAACCCAGGAAAGCGCCACCCTTTGAACCGGTCATCCCAATTTCGAGTACCCTGTCTAGAAGGCCGATTTCTCTCACTTTCTCTGCATTCTTAACTGTTTCATGTGTTCTGCCGAAAATATAGGCAGTAGCTCTCTCTTCGAACGATGCATTTTGACGTGAGGGATTCTAACTGTCCATAAGAGTTATTCAATGCTGAAAAATAATTATCCCGGTTTGTACGCACCTCGAGTTTTAGAATGAATGCTAGCCTTACACAATACGGGGATGTGTTCGTCGGGCGACAACCCATTCTCAGCCCCACAATGAAAACCATTGGCTATGAAGTGCTCTATCGTAATTGCGAGCTCGGCCAGGCTGTTTTCACTGACGAAGACGCGGCTACCGCCACCGTTCTTCTCAACACCTATCTAGATATTGGGCTTGAGCATGTGGTGGGTTCTCATTTGGCTTTTCTCAATATTCCCAAGCAATTTTTGCTGGAACATTATTGCGAAGCCCTTCCCAAAAATCGGGTGGTCTTGGAAATCCTGGAAAACGTTGAGCCCACTGCCCAGGTAATGGAAGCCTTGAGCTCACTTGCCCAACAGGGGTATACCATTGCACTGGATGACTTTACCTACGAAGACCGCTTTAAGCCGTTCCTCGAATTCGCTGATATTGTCAAGATTGATGTGCTCCAAAAAAGTCAAGAACAATTGGAGCGAGAAGTAGCACAATTGCAAGATTACCGTGTACGTCTGCTTGCGGAAAAAGTCGAAACACCGGAAATGTTTGCCATCTGTAAAAAATTAGGGTTTTATTACTTTCAAGGGTATTTCTTTTTTCGCCCGGATATAATTCGAGGAAAAGACATCCCTGCCAATCGGATCGCCCTGTTAGAATTAATGGGGAAAATTCAAGACCCCCACACACCTTTCAAAGGTTTAGTCGAATACATTCGCAACGATCTTTCCTTGAGTTATAAGGTGCTGCGTTATGTCAATTCAGCTTACGTCGGTCTTCCCAAACGCGTTGACTCGATCGATCATGCCGCCTGCATGGTTGGGATTGAACGGATTCGAACCTGGGCCACCCTTATTATCATGGCGAGTGGTCAAACTCAAACGATCGAAATTTTAGTTATGGCCTTGGTTCGGGCAAAAATGTGTGAACAGTTAGGACAAAAACTCAACGCCCAGACTCCTGAAAAATACTTCACGATGGGTCTCTTGTCGGTTTTAGACGCTTTATATGAATCGCCGATACAGGATATTGTTGACAAACTTCCCTTACCCGACGATACGAAAGAAGCGTTGGTTTATGGAACCGGGGAAATGGGGATGGTCCTTACATGCGTGAAAGCCTATGAAGAAGGACAATGGATGGAACTGAAACACCTGCAATTAGATCCCGCTATTATTCGCGAAATTTATTTAGAATCCATTGATTGGGCGAATCATTTCTCACCCATGATTTCCTAGCGCACGCGAATTCACCTCCCTCTGAAGCCATCTTTCTTGTAGATTCTTTCTTCCCCACAAAATCTAATTCACCAGAATAATGGTTCTGGTAGGCAGGCCATCGTGAAGATGGTATGATGGTGCCGTTTGCCGAGTAATTTTCCACCTTTTTTCAGATTCAAAATTTCATTAAGGCCCGAACATTCACCATGAGTTTTATACCTACTTCAGCCATAAACCCACTTCCCTCTTCCAAGGTGCAGACTGCTCGGAGAAGAACACTTCCTCCCTGGTTTAAAGTACGATTACAGCCTGGCCCTCATTACCAAGAACTGCGAAAACTGGTTGAGACCCACCGCCTCCATACCATCTGCGAGGAAGCCCGGTGTCCCAATCTTTGGGAATGCTGGAATAATCGAACGGCCACGTTCCTCATTCTTGGCGATATTTGCACCCGACGCTGTCACTACTGCTCCGTCTCAACGGGCCGCCCATTAGACCCTGATACCAAAGAACCTCAGCGCGTGGCTGAAGCCGTCAAGCTGTTGAAACTCCGACATGCCGTGATCACCTCAGTGAATCGAGATGATCTCCCAGATGGAGGGGCGACTCTTTTTGCCGAAACCATTAAGCACATTCGACGCATCAATCCATCCTGTACCGTGGAAGGACTTATTCCTGACTTTCAGGGCCATCACAATGATCTAGCCACCGTCATCAGCCAGAAGCCCGATATCCTGAATCATAATATCGAAACCGTTCCACGACTGTTTCCTGCCATTCGCCCACAAGGAAAATATTTTCGCTCACTCAAAATTCTTCAATGGGCGCAGGAAATGGGGGCTCGAACGAAGTCGGGACTGATGGCTGGATTAGGAGAAACCGAAGAAGAGATTTTGGCTGTGATGAAAGATCTTCGTCGCGTCGGCTGTGACATGCTCACACTTGGACAATATCTTTGCCCCACCAAGGACCATGCCCCGGTGGCCCGATACTACACACCGGAAGATTTTGATGGGTTTAAACAGGAAGCAGAAAAACTAGGATTTCACCATGTGGAGGCAGGCCCATTGGTCCGAAGTTCATACCATGCAGAACAACAGGCCATCCGCAATCCTAACAATTGAACATTGGACTTATTTTCGTAGAGGAACTAAGTCTCCAAATTCAGCCGGAGATTTGCCCCAACTAGAAAATACAGCCTTCGGCCCCTCTCCCTTAGACGAGTGCTTTTGAGCTAGGGAGTCTAAGTAGAAATGCTCACACACGTGACGAAGCGTCATAAAATCAGCCACGGTACATTCATGGGAACAATACTCGCACCTCATCATTGGCCTTCCCTCCAATTTGTGGTACATTCTTAGAAATAGCGGAGGCTCGAACACTTCAGGTTTCTCACTGTATCTCCCCCAAGTGACAAAGTGAACACCCTGAAATGCCCGACCCTCCCGCATCTTTTAATTTTTCCACGCACCAGTATCAGCAACTATCGAATAATCAAAGCATGACCGTCGCTGGTCGAAATCAGAGCCTGTAATAGTTGCCCTGGCTCTTTCTCTCCGTTTGGAAAGGCCGTGTCCCGCGCAATTTCCACTCGTATCGGCTCATGAGCCGCCGTTCCCTCCACCACATAAACATTCCCTTGGATTTCCTTGAGTGTTCCCTCAACATTCTGAAATTGTGTCCTCCCTTCGCCTTTGGTGGCTGAAGAGGCTTGAATTCCCTTTTGGCTCAAAAGAAGGGCATTCCCTTCTTCCGCCTCACCAGCAAAACTCGGTATGATGCCCTGACATCCTAATACCAGCACACATGCACATACATAGCTAAATTGTTTCATGGCCAACCTCCTCTACATATGATGCCAACCAAGACTGGATATCCGGCCATTCTTACTCAATACAGTCTATTTATTGCAAAGGCTATACCCCTAGATCCACAGATATTATTCTTTAAAAAATTCAAATGGTTATATTTTTCTTCTCCTGATTACCCTTTGAACGCCTTGTGACAACATGCAGGGCCTAACCTTCAATGTTCTGAAAAACCCTGTAGGGAGATTAGTTCAGTAGCGTAGCGAGCAAAACCGGAATAAAGTTGAAGTGATTGATACAATTTTTGTGGCCGCAGGAAAAAGATAAATTCTTCAACCAAAGGTCGGAATGGAAGAAGGATATATTGAAAACCAAAGAGCTATAATAAAAAGATCTTAGATATCATTGGTCAAGTACATTTGAAACCATGCGTGATTTTTTCCCAGGACTAGCCGGAATACCCGCCGCCAAATCGTCCATCAGTTTTGTGGATGGCGAACAGGGGGTTTTAGAGTATCGCGGGATTCGCATTGAAGAACTCGCTGAGCAGAGCTCTTTCCTTGAAACGGCGTTTCTCCTTCTCTTTAATCGCCTACCAACCAGACAAGAGTTCGAACAATTTACCACAGATATTTCCCATCATCGTCGACTCAAATACCGCATCCTAGACCTCCTCAAATCACTCCCAGAACACGGGCACCCTATGGATGCCCTGCAAGCTGCAGTGGCCGCGCTTGGGATGTTTTATCCCGTTCTCGATGTCGGGGAAGAACATACGCGCTATCTGACTGCCGTCAGGTTAATCGCCAAACTTCCCACCATCGTCGCCGCCTTCGCTCGCCTGCGTCGGGGAGATGAAGCCCTTCAACCTCGGGATGATCTTTCATACTCAGAAAATTTTCTCTACATGCTCACCGAACAAGTTCCCGATCCAAAACTAGCCAAAATCTTTGACGTCTGTTTGATTCTGCATGCAGAACATACGATGAATGCGTCCACCTTTAGTGGAATGGTCACGGCCTCAACTCTGGCAGATCCATATACGGTTATCGCATCCGCTATTGGCACGTTGGAAGGGCCGCTTCATGGCGGAGCCAATGAAGCCGTCATTCATATGTTAGAAGCCATAGAGTCCACCGATAATATTGCAAAGTATGTCGAGGCGAAACTGGCAGCCAAGGAAAAAATAATGGGTTTTGGCCATCGAATCTATAAAGTCAAAGATCCGCGAGCCATCGTGATGCAGGCCTTTGCCCAACAATTAGATGCCGACACTGGCCCTCAATCACGCTTCGCTCTTGCACGAGCGGTAGAAGCCTACATGGAGACCCGTGTGGGCTCAAAAGGCATTCGTCCTAACGTAGATTTTTATTCTGGGATCATCTACCATCGGATGGGTATTGAAACCGATCTCTTTACACCCATCTTTGCCATGGCCCGAGTGGCTGGTTGGTTGGCTCATTGTTTTGAGCAATATCATGAGAATCATCTCTTTCGTCCTGATCAAATCTATGAAGGCCCTCATCACCAGCCCTATGAACCAATTGAGGAAAGGAGTGAAAAGTAAATAGTCAGGAGTAAGGAGTGAGAAGTGAAAGAACAATCACCTCGCATCCCTTATTTCCCTACGCCTCACCCCTTACGTTATGAAATCTCCCCCTACGTATGATGTGCTGGTTGTGGGCGCTGGTCTGGCCGGCATGCGTGCCGCACTCTCCGCCCATCAACACGGGACCTCCGTCGCCATCCTCACCAAAGTTCATCCAGTTCGGAGCCACTCGAACGCCGCTCAAGGGGGCATCAATGCCGCTCTCACCGATCGTGGCGACAAGTGGGAGGATCATGCCTTTGAAACCGTCAAAGGGAGTGATTACCTCGGGGATCAAGACGCCGTAGAGGTGTTGGCGCAAGAAGCCGGTCAGGACATTATTTCCTTGGAACATATGGGCGTGATATTTAACCGGAATGATGAGGGTCGCTTAGGCACACGCCGTTTCGGGGGTCAAAAAAAAGCCCGAACATTTTTTGTCTCAGATTTTACCGGTCAGGCCATGCTTCATGTCCTCTATGAGCAACTCATGCAGGCCAAGATTCCGGTGTACGAAGAATGGTTTGTCACGTCGCTCATCCACGATGAGAACGGCCATTGTGCCGGCCTGGTTGCCTTCGAAATTCGTACAGGCCAGTTCTCTGCATTCCCCGCCAAAACCGTCATTATGGCTTCGGGCGGATTAGGCCGCGTCTATGAACCCAGCACCAATGCGTTGATCTGTACCGGTGATGGGATGGCTCTCGCCTACCGCGCGGGAGCGCCTCTTATGGACATGGAAATGGTGCAGTACCACCCTACCACGCTCAAAGGAAAGGGGTTGCTGATCACTGAGGCGGCGAGAGGTGAAGGTGCCTATCTTCTCAATAAAGACGGTGACCGTTTCATGCAACGGTACGCGCCAACCATGTTGGAGCTAGCCTCTCGCGATGTCGTGTCACGGGCAGAACAGATTGAAATTAATGAGGGCCGAGGTATCAACGGTTGTGTCTTGCTGGATTGCCGGCATTTGGGTCGATCGCTCCTTCAAGAACGTCTTGGGCAGATTTATGCCGAAGCCAAAACCTTCGCCAACGTAGACTTGGCCGAAGAGCCCCTCCCCATTCGTCCCGGCATGCACTATCAAATGGGCGGCATCAAAACTGATACGGAAGGGCGTTGCTGGGACCCTCAAGGCAACTGGAAAGGTCTACCAGGCCTGTTCGCGGCTGGAGAAACCGCCTGCGTGAGCTTACATGGCGGCAACCGGTTGGGAGCCAATTCACTTCTCGATACGATAGTCTTCGGCCGACGGGCCGGACAATGTGCCGCCGACTATGCCCGCACCATTCCTTCTCCCTCGATCTCAGCACATAGACTAGAAACCGACACACAACTTATCGCCACCATTCTGGCCCGCAAAAGCCCAGGAGAGCGAGCGGCGGCGCTTCGCTTAGAGATGGGCACCACCATGAATCGCTATGTGTCCGTGTTTCGGGAACAGGAAGGACTAGAAACAGCGCGGAAAAAGATCCAAACCTTAAAAGCCCGATGGGAAGACGTCATCATTCAGGATAAAGGCCAGGTCTTCAACACAGGTCTTATCGGGGTACTCGAATTGGGATTTATGTTAGATTGTGCAGAGGCAATCATTGAAGGTGCCCTGACACGAACCGAAAGCCGAGGGGCACATTTCCGCACAGATTACCTCGATCGTGATGACGAGGATTGGCTCAAACATATCTTGCTGTACCACGAACCGGGAACCATCCCCCACGTGGATTTTCTTCCGGTAAAGATCACTCAATGGTCGCCTCAAATTCGGATTTATTAATGATCTCTTTGGCATTCCTTAGTCTCGTTTTTGTTACACTCAATAAGAGCGCACCTCATGTATCTGTCACTTTTTGATATGGCTCCCTATGCTCACTAATCTTCGTGTTCGCCGCTACAATCCAGAAGATCCTCAACCCGCCCCCTTCTTTGAAGATTACAAGCTAGAACTCGATCCATCAGATTCCGTCTTAGATGGACTCATTAAAATCCGGGAAACCCTTGACGATTCGTTAACCCTTCGATGTTCCTGTCGTGGAGCAATTTGCGGCTCCTGCGGCATGCGTATCAACGGCCATGCCACACTGGCCTGCAAGACGAAAGTGTTGTCGGTGGCATCATCGACGGGAACCATTGAAGTCGAGCCGATGAACAATATGCCGGTGATTAAAGATTTGGTCACAGACATGTCGCCGTTCTGGGAGAAAATACGCCAAGTCCAACCCTGGCTCCAACCCGCAGAGCCGGCACCAGTTGCCGAATACCTGGCACCGCCAGAATCCATGAACCACTTGGCCGGTGTGATGAGTTGTATTATGTGCGGCGTGTGCGTGTCCGACTGTACCGTCCTGGAAGTGGACAAGACTTTTGTCGGCCCGGCTGCCCTCGCGAAAGCCTATCGATTTGTCGCCGATCCACGGGACACCATCACTCCCCTTCGCTTAGACGCCTTAAATCAGCCAAGCGGCATGTGGGATTGCACCCGTTGCATGGAATGTATTCAAGTTTGCCCTAAAGGGGTGGGGCCCATGGACCGCATCATGGCGCTTCGCTCAAAAGGCATGGCTAAAAAGCTCCCGTCGACCTGTGGTTCCCGCCATGCTGAAGTCTTCACCGATATCATCAAACATAAAGGCATTTTGGATGAACCCATGTTGGCAGTCAGAACCTTTGGGCTCAAACATATCGGACGATTACTGGAGATGGTTCCCATGGTGATACAATCCGCCTTCAAAGGAAAAGTCCCATTATCCGGCCCACTTCATCGTCCGATCGCCAGCATTCAAAACATCCAACGCCTATTCAAACGCCTACGCAAAAAATCGTAGATCACTTCCTCCCCTTTGTAAGGAGAGGACTAAGGTGAGCTAGAATCATTAACATGGCTAACATTCAGATCAACCACATAAGATCTTATAGGCATTACATATGAAATACGCCTTCTTCCCAGGATGTGTCTCCAAAGGGGCCTGCCCCGAACTCTACCAATCCGTCATGCAGGTCTATCCCAAGCTCGGCATTGACCTGGAAGAAATGACGACCGCCTCCTGCACCGGCGCGGGCGTCCTTCAAGAGAAAGATGAAAAATTGGGGGACGTACTCAATGCGCGAACGTTTGCTTTGGCTGAGCAACAAGGTCTGCCCATTATGACCATTTGCAGCACCTGCCAGGGCGTCATGAGCCAGGCCAATCATCGACTGACCACTCAACCCGAATACCTTCAGGAAGTGAATGGGCTGCTGCAGGAAGAAGGTCTTACCTACCGAGGCACAACTACCATCAAACATTTTCTCTGGATTTTATTGGAGGATGTCGGAGAGGATGCTCTTCGAGAAAAAATCACCAAACCCCTAACCGGGCTTCACGCCGCCCCATTTTACGGATGCTATATTCAACGGCCGACGGAAGCCTTAGGGTTTGAAGAACATCCCGACAGAGGGAGGTCATTAGAACGCATCATTGAAATACTCGACGCAGAGGTGGTTGACTTCCCCGGAAAAACTCGATGCTGCGGGTTTCCCATTCTGACCATTAACAAAATCAATTCACTCTCGATGGTCGCCACCCATACGCAAGACGCCAAATCGCATGGTGCCGATATCATGGTCACCCCCTGCCCGCTCTGCCATCTCAACCTCGACGGCATGCAATCCCAAGCCGCCAGTCAACACCACACTACCATTGACTTGCCCATTCTCCACCTGCCCCAACTCCTCGGCCTCGCCATGGGCATGAATGCTAAAAGTTTAGGGCTGAACCGAAATTTAATCCCCGCATCAAAGGCACTCCAAAAAATTGGGGTGGGATAAGATTTCCAACTATAACCATGCTTATCCCATCATTCCTGCTAACGTAGCCAGCCTCTGCAAGTATTTGGCAGGGGGCAGGAATCTATCCTCAATTTTCAGGGGGTTCCGCCCCCAACGACGAGCTTGTTGCAATTTGTATTTTGCCGGGCCGAAACCCCGTCAAAACAAAGATGAGGATGGATTCCTGTCAAAGACTAACAGGAATGACGAAAATGGAATGACATAGAAATGACTTTCGGGCCTTACTCTTCCAGACTCAATGCAAGGGCGTAGATGCCGAATTGGGGGACCCAGTGAGCATGTTTGCGATAGTCATCGCGCCAACAATCGGGAAGGTTGATATGGGTCACGATATGATTGACATAGAGGTCACGAAATCTCAGATCCTGTGTAAATTGAAAGAGGGTCCAGAAAGACCAGGCACGGCTAAAATTGAGCCCTGCCGAATGTGGCGTGGGCGCGGCGCACAGAGGTTCCATGAATAGGCCGTCCGGATAATATGATTCATACCAGGACAAAGATTCTTCTTTGGGAAGGATGGTCAGAATGGCTCGGGTTCGTTGCAGAGAGGCCGCGAAAAATTCATCCGTCACCTGATCATATGACGGAGGCAATCGCTCATCAAGCAGAACCACCCAGTTCCGTGTAAACCCACGAAGCTTCTCCGCTAATGTGTGATTCGCCCGCCATTGGCTCCAATGCCACAGATTCAACAGAGCCCAGGACAAATTGCCATAGTTCCTCTGCTTTAAATGTGCAATGACTTCTCCGGCACGAAGCGAAAAGATCCATTCTTCTAACTGTGAGGCAATTTCTGCGGCCAAAGGCACCAAGTCTTGTTTCCCCCACCCCTGCTCCCGTTCTATGGCCAACCTCAAAAACCACGAAAAGCCATACGGCATTTCATGATCAAGTTCCCCCTTCTTGAATGACGCCAATTCTGCATCGAGGCGCTCAGGGGAAAGAGCGGCATCGACAGCCTCAGCCCACTGAGATTGCCCGCTCAGTCTTGCTGCCGTTAATAACGCATACGCCCCGTGCACACTGGAATGCCAATCAATACACCCACAGAAAGCGGGATGTTCGGTATCACGGCGAAGAAAGCTTTCTTCTACCTTTTCTGCCAGCGCAATGAGGTCATTGTTCCGTCGATCACAAAACCCATTCCAGTCGCAAGGAACGTGGCTAGATTGTTGAGTAGACATTCGCTTATTCTTTCACGTGACCGTTAGAATCTTACCTTCAAGAGAATACGTGATCTGCCGCTGAACCGATTACTATGCCATCGTCTTCCGAACGCCTCAACCTCTCCATCGAAACCACTTCAGGGGAGATGCATGCCCAAGTGGATGTTCCAACTGGATTCATCCCGATGAGTGATATCGTGCCCGTGTTGCGTTCCTTAGGGGAGCAGGCGCAGGCTCTGGAAGTGTCCAACACGCGACAATCCGGAAAAACCATTTCGTGCCAGAAGGGGTGTGGAGCCTGCTGCCGGCAGATGATACCCGTCTCACCCCCGGAAGCGTTTGTTCTCGTTGACGGTCTGCACACCCTGCCACCCGACCAACAAGAACGTATCCGGCAGAAACTCAATGACACAAAAGCCCAACTGCGGAACGCCGGCCTCCTGGCACCTCTTCAAGGCTTGGCCGATTCTCCGCATCAACATTCGGACGACGAGCTGGAATCGTTCAATCGAGCCTATTATGCCTTACGCTTACCATGCATCTTTCTGGAAGATGAAGTCTGTTCAATCTACGCCCATCGACCGGCGGGGTGCAGAAGTCACCTGGTCACCTCTCCACCAGAATTATGTCAGGATATGGTGAACAACCCTATTGAAGAACTGCACGTTCCTCTTCGGGCAGGCACAGTCTTAAGCATCTTGTGGAGCGATCTCACCGGAGGACCCGTTCGACTCATGCCCCTTCCCCTTGCATTTGAGTGGGCCGAACAGCACCAGGATCTCAATACCCGCACCTGGAAAGGGTCTGCCCTTTTTCACAAAGCGATGGATGGACTCGGGACATTCCTCCAACACACACGAACAGCCTTTGCCAACAGGAACACGGAGAAATGATTCTCATCCCATCTACCGTTCCACCCCAGCCAACCCAAGAGAACCTTGAGAAAGGATAGCATGAACTTTGATCCAGCCATCGCCGCACACCATGCGCTTCAACAAGCGGAAGAACTGGGAGAACTGGGAGACTTTGAAACCGAGATTCTTGAAGCCGAGGAGATCTTCTCTACGATACAAGGCCCCAAAGCCACAGCAGCCTTTGAGGTGCTTCAAGGTTTTGGGGAGAAACTTCCTCAATCTCAACGATTCCAAGAATATCTGATTTATATCACCTGGCAACAAGTCACGGAAGGTCCGCTGGCTCGGTATTTCCAACATGGCTTGGACGCTTGCAACCGCTTTCTCGAACAGTTCGGCCAAAAGATCGAGGGGACACCAACCCTGCAACACGTTCTGGCCATTCGAGAATCCTTTCAAGGGGGCTTGGGCATCGCAACCGAAGACGTGATTGAAGAGCACGAAGAAGACGCCTTTCAAGGCGGCGATTAACTAGCCACGACACATCATCTTTAAAAAGAACCCATGAGTTCATCACCTTCCCCGGACAATATTATGAAGCTCGGTATGGCCTTTTGGGGTTCGAAAACCCTTTTGAGTGCCGTGGAACTAGATATCTTTACCGAATTAGCTCGCCAGCCGCTTAATGCGAAGACCTTACAAACCCGGCTCGGCTTGCATCCACGAAGCGCCTGTGATTTTTTTGACGCACTGGTCGCCTTAGGAATGTTGGACCGCCAAAACGGCCTCTATTCCAACACACCGGAAACCGACATGTTTCTCGACAAAGCCAAACCCTCTTATATTGGCGGCTTTTTAGAAATGGCGAATGCGCGATTGTATGGGTTTTGGGGTTCCCTGACAGAAGGCCTCAAAACGGGTCTTCCACAAAACGAGTCCAAGGAAGGCGGGGATTTTTTCGGGACACTGTATTCTGACCCGGCCAAACTCAAAAGTTTTCTGCAATCCATGACCGGACTAAGCATGGGAGCCAGCAAAGCCATAGCCCAACAATTTCCCTGGGCCCAGCACCAGACCTTTTATGACATCGGATCGGCTCAAGGGGGACTGGTCGTTCAAGTGGCCCTCGCTCATCCTCACATCAAAGGCGGAGGATTCGATCTTCCGCCCACCGGCCCGATTTTTGAAGACTACGTCCAATCATTTGGACTACAGGATCGTTTACAATTTTTTCCTGGTAACTTTTTTAAAGATCCCCTCCCCCAAGCCGACGTCTTGACGATGGGCCATATTCTTCATGATTGGAATCTGGAGGAGAAAAAACGGTTGATCGCGAAAGCCTACGATGCACTTCCCGATGGCGGAGCACTCATCATCTTTGAATCCTTGATTGATGACGAACGCCGCAAGAAGGTCTTCGGCCTTTTGATGAGTCTGAATATGTTGATTGAACTACCGGGGGGGTTCGATTACACAGGAGCCGATTGCCGTGCTTGGCTCAAGGAAGCCGGATTTCGGGAAACCCGGGTAGAACATTTGGCTGGCCCCGACTCCATGGTCATCGGCATGAAATAATATGGGGTATGCCCTCTCTCTCTAACAATTCTCAACGACCGGCCAATCATCCCAAGTGGCCGATACCGATGGACGTCAGACCCAGCGCCATTGAAGGGCAAGGTCTTTTCACCAAGGTTCCCGTACGCGCCAGGCAAAAAATTGGAGAGTTTACGGGAGAACGTATTTCCCAACGAGAAGGCCGACGGCGGGCTAAAGGCCTCCATCAGATTGCCATTGTCGAACTCAATAACCACCAGGCCATCGATGCCACGCATGAAAAAACCGGATTTCGATTTATCAATCATTCCTGTTCACCCAACACGTTTATGCGAATTATTCGTGACCGGGTCGAGTTTTATGCGCTTCGCCCGATTCGAGCCAACACCGAACTGACCGTTGACTGTCATCCTTCCCACCATAATGGCACCCTTCCTTGCCGGTGCAGAAGCATAAATTGCCGGGGAACCTTTTAGCGCCCCATGTTTCGGTTTTTATTTGGTATAATGATTGGATCCCCAAACACGTTATTCACACACACTATTATTTTTCAAAGGAGAATGGAATGAACAATCCGAGTACACATCAGAGAATCAGCCAACCCTCAACATCCACGCTGTCTCACTTGTTCCTAATCGGAATGATTGGCAGCATTCTACTCCTTGGTGCGGGAACTTCCTGGGCCGATGGTGATGGGCATGGCTACAAACATGACCCCCAATCTCGGCTGGACAAGATGACCGAAAAACTTGATTTGACCAAAGAACAACAAGACAAGATTCTCCCGATTCTCCAGGAGAAGCATCAAAAAATGGAAGGCCTTCATAATCAAATGAAGGATGTGCGTGAGCAAGCGATGGCCGAAATTGAAGCTCAGCTCAATCCTGAACAAAAAGAAAAATTTCAAAAATCCAGGGAAAAACGCCGGGAAAAGATGAAGGAATACAAAGAGAAACATAAAGGCGGCAAAGGGCATGGAAAAGGGAAGCACGGGAAAGGTGATGACCACGATTAATCTTTGCTGATTAAGAAAAGGCCGGGTCATGCAATATTGCTGCGACCCGGCCTTTTTTTGAAAATACAGTGGCCGTCCTGGAAAAAGCTCAAGAAATTCCCGGAGCGGGGGAAGACATCCCCAAAGCCGAACGAAACTGAAGAATGCGTTGCGTAAGAAGAGTAGCGGTCAAATGGACGGGCTCATGAGCCACACACCACACCGGCTTTAATGGGTCAGGGTCGGCACTCAGTCTGGGGATCACATGCCAATGTATATGCGGAACCTGATTACCTAAAAGTTCCGTATTGATTTTTTTGACATCAAAAATTTTCGTCATCGCCTCACCCACCCGACTAACCTCTTCAATAAGTGTCGTCCGTTCCTGGCGAGTCATTTGATACAATTCGGTACAATGGCGACGCAGGACGAGAACCGTCCAGCCTGCAAAAAATTGATCCTCAAAAAGATACGCTTTGGTCAGACCCAGATCCCCGATACAATGATCGTCGGGCGGCCAGATCTTTTCGCAAATCTTGCAGGAAACACCCTCAATCATACCTACACCCTTCACAACAGCTTCCTCGTATTTCTTTTCCTCTGTTGAGTAGGTAAGATGCACGAAAGTTTTTTTTCAAGACGTGACACATCGTAACACAAGCCACTTCTCCCCTTCCTTACACTTCAGGAACATCTATTGATGGGACACATTGCCGAGCTTCGAGTCAGCTATCGATATATCAAGGACCATCCCTGGGTCATTCAGGGGATTACGGGATTCCTGTCGGCTTATTTTATGGATCAGCCTGGCTTTCAAGTTCAAAAGCATTTCGATGAACTGGAAACGGGCATCCATGTCTGGATCTGTGACATGCCGCCCAACATGAAAATGCTTCGACTGCTCAGACGCCTGAAAGAGGATATTCCTCCCTGCCACTACCAACAATTGTCCACACCAGACTCCACGTGTCCCCAATATCTCATTGATAGTCCAAACCCTGAACCTCAGTAGAGGAACATCTCTCCTTTTCCCAAAAAAAAGAGCCGAACCGAAGTCCCATGAGGGGCTCCGATTCGACTCTCTTACCGAGTAATAATTGTTAAAACGTCGTGCGAAGGTTAAGCACCGACTTTTGTCGAAAATCGTTTCGTTAGAGCAATCACATGGCCCTCTGGAGTGACAGATCCAATGACTTGGTCACCTGCCGCAAACCCTGAATCATTGAGTTTCGAGTCTTTTGAAACATGATAGGGCGCGGTTCTCCCCTCTTCATCCCGAATGATATATTGATCACCTTCGATTGAGATCACAGAACCTAATAGAAGGCTTCCCATAGTTCCCTTTTCATTAGGATCGCTGGCCTCTTCATCCGCCGCAAAGGCCGGAATCCCCATTAGGGCCACCAAGGAAACACCTACACACACCAACCGTAAGACATTTTTCTTTGATCGCGACATGTCATCCCCCTTTGTGAATAATCACCCCGCCATCATCTTCTGAGACGGCTTGTAGTCTCTAATGAGCAAGGGATGTGCCATATGTGCCTGACTTCTCGCAAGAATATTTTCAACAGTAACCCATTGATATTATGCTATCTTCATTCGCATCTTTTGTAGATTAATCTTCCGCCGGAATTCCATCAGAGAAATTCTGTTCAAGGCAGACTATGACCCCCTAAAAAATCTTCCAACAAATCAACATGATGCACATGAGGAAAACTTGTCCAGGCACTAGACAAATAGTCTGGTAACCCGAAAATTTATAGAGAGAAATTCTGCCCAACAACACATTTATTTTCACGAAAAAACATGTTTCACTGTACGTGATCAGTCTTCGCTTGAAGAACAGTAAATACCGCCAAGACAAGGAGAAAAGCCATGAATACCCCAACAGCCAGATACTGGTCCAGAAGAACCATTCTGAAATATGGATTGGGTTTGGCAGGATTAATGGTCGGTGGGCTCCTGACCTCTCGGAGCCTAGCGGAGGTTTTGACCCAACCAACACCCGGACAAGCGTTAGGTCCTTTCTTCCCCGATGACGGAGATGAAATCGATGCCATTCGAGAAAGCCCGGATCTTGATCTCCCCATCAGTCTGGCCAATGATCAAGACCTCACCTTTGTGAAAGGTCGCAAGGGGAAAGCCCAAGGGCAAGTGGTTGTTCTCAGCGGCCGCGTCCTCGATTCGAATAACGGTCAGCCCATCCCGAAGACGACCCTCATCATGTGGAGTGCATCGGCCACCGGCCGATACAATCATAAAGGGGATCAAGGAACGTACAGTTTTCCTCATCCCAAAACCGGCTCCATCATTCACCGCACTCATGACGAACATTTTCAATATTGGGGCAAAGCTGTCACCAATGAACACGGTGAATATGGGTTTAAAACCATCGTGCCAGGATTCTATCCCATTGACCTACGCGCTGGCCTCTATCGACCCTCGCACCTGCATTTCAAGGTTATACCCCCGAACTCTTCCCAATTAGTGACACAACTGTATTTCAGAGGCGATCAGATTCCCAATAATGCCCTCAATCAGGAATTGCTTCCAAAAGATGTCGTGATTCTAGAGGCGGGACTCACGCCAGAGGAACAGGAACGCGTGATTGTCGACTATGCCCCTGATCCATCGGGAAAGATCACGGATGGGTTAGTCGGTCATTTTGACTTTGTCATTCCTCAATAGAACTGAAAGAACATCTGAAGCCATACTTCCTCTCAGCTAGAAAGGCATTGGAGTCCGCCGGATTGGCTTTAACAGGGAGTTACGAATTTTTCAGCATGCGTTTTTTTGGAAAAGGCGTTCTCGCTAGGTTGGGTTAAATGATCCGCAATTCTCTGCTGTATGGGGAGTAGTGATTCCTCATAAAGTGTAATTGCGGTTACATCTGCATCCTAACGATACAATTTTGAAACAGAATCACAGGTTGCCATCTAACAAATCACCCTTTTTGATCAGAAATTTTACGACAGCTCAAAATAGGGAATAGGTTCTGAGCTGCTATCCTCATTCTTTTGCAAGCTTTAGCTGAATAAACTTCTCAGGGGAAGAAGCCAATGGGGTCCACATGGCATTGTCACAAAATACGAACACCGATGATACTTTTACCATACGGTAAAAAACCGCTTGCAACCTCCGGACACCAAATTAAAATTCACACAATCAAGACAGTTCCCACGAGAAAAATTTCAAAATAGTTTTTTTTGCTCCTCCGGGAGTGGAGCATCAAGAGCTTTGAGTTCCAATCCTTCAATTTCTTGGAGCGTTTTGCCGGCAATGCCTTGAAGGTCGCCGTACATGCCGACGGTGGCTTGCATCACGCGCCCGATTTGCTCTTCCCGTTTGGCCCATTGCTTTGTGATAACTTTGCGTTCTTTATCCAGGTCATCTTGCATCGTGCTGAAGGCTTCGACAATGGCCTGAACTCGCTGACGAAACCGCGGCCCCATTAAATAGTCATACACCATTTCCATTTTGGTTTGTTGCCCTTCGGTTGCCTGTTTCGCGGCTGCTACTTCCATGAGCCCCTGTCGCAAGGCCATGGCCAGCGGAAGAGCTTCTTTGGGTTGAGTGACCCAGACTCCCTGGACCAGATCAAAGGTATCCACATCTTTAGGGAGTGCCTGACTGACAATAACTGCCAGCTCCGCTTTAGCCTGCCGTTGATCTTCTCGCAATTTTACCAGCCAGCCATCACTCCAGTTTTTCGTGCGCTTTGATTCCCAAAGGATGGCTCCACAGGCCTGTCCTAAGGGGCTTGTGACTCGTTGAAGAACATCTCCCCCAAATTCGCCCTTCGGAACAGGTTGGATTCGGTCTAGTGGAAACTTCACCGCCAACAGTGTTTCAAGTTCGAGTTCTTGAACTTCTCCTTGAAGTTGCTGGGAGCCCTGCTCAGCCTTTCGTTTTAGTTCTTCAATTTGTTTTTGCATGGATGTGATGGTCTGCTCTTTTTCCATGACCTTGAATTTGAGGGCCTCTTCTGCTTCTTTCTTGGCTTGCTCACGCGTCATCGTAAGACCGGCCTGGACTCGTTTTTCGACGGTGAGGTCGAGTTCCCGCTTTTCATCATCCAGCTCTCGTTGCTTACGAAGCAGATCGGCTTGGGCTTTCTGTGCTTCAGCAAGCTTTTCATCCTTCTGTTTAAGGATACTCTGAACCTCAAGCAGATCTTTAGACTTTTGCTCCAAATCATCGGCCAGCGCCAACTTGGCCTTTCTCGCTTCTTCAGCGGCAATAACCCCTCGCTGTTGCTTTACTTTTTCGGCGACCTGTTCATCCAGCGCCTCTTTAGCTTTGATCAAGGTCGCTTCCCGTTCACGAAGTTCCGCTTCACGTTTAACGGCATCGGCTTCCTTCCTGGCAAGCCGTTGCTCATACTCCAGTTTTGTCGCTTCAATAAGTGGCGCGGCAAGCGACTCGGTCAGTTTGATCTCAGTATGGCACTGAGGACACGTGATGGTTGGTTCGGCCATAGAATATGAATTTCTATTGCGTGGTCATTCCATCCAACCGTGCTTCGACTTGGCGGAAGAGTTCCAGTGCGAATTGATCGCGATGCGCCCCGGAACATTCTCCATATGCTTTCGGGGAAGCCAATCGCGGACGCTCCAGTCGAAAGATCTGGATGCGCTGCAATCCCTTCAGGTCATGGCGATCGACATCAATTGGTTGCAGTAAAACTGGAATGATAGCCTTTCTTCGGGTTTTCAACAATTTTGGCAATTCATGATCGTGAATATATTGCGAACCCAAGAACGCCGGACTGATGAGCACCAACCCAACATCACATTGGGCCAAAGCTTTTTGAATAGCCTCATGCCATTGTTCTCCCACAAGAATATCCGCATCCCGCCAAAAGACATAATGATACCGCTTCGAGGGAGCGGCCTGTTCTTTGAACTTTCTCAAAAACCGTGTCGCCAAATCTCGATTGGCACGGGCATAGGACACAAAGACGGAAATTTTCTTTTTCATACTCTTGGAAATTTAAGGATTTCCTGGTTGGCCCACCATCCTAGCCAACCATCAAGGAAATGTACAGACAGAGTTACCGCCGGAAAAAACTTGCACGAAGATTCGTAGAAAACGACTTATGTAGATGGCCGAAGAGTAAGCCCGAGTCCCGGTTGGCCGCTGATGACATGAGGGTCAAGTCTGCCGCCTTTGCCGAACATAAGAGATGGGTCGGTGATATCGTGCCCTAACAGATAGGTTCCAAAGGCGCCTTCCTGGGTTAGAAGAATATCGCGGTAGTGATTGGCGACGGTGAGCGCTGCCCGAGTCAGAATACTGGTCTCCCCCACTTGTGCCCCAATGATGATGGGAATGCCTACTGATTTGGCTTTTTCCGCAATGGCTAAGGCTCTGAGAATACCACCCATTTTCGAGATACGGATATTGATGATCCAGGATTCAGGATCATTCTGCACATGCTGGAATTGCCCCATTCGCAAGAAACTTTCATCGAGAATAATCGGGCATTTTAGTTGTCGACTGAGTTGACGACAGCCATCGTAATCTCCAGCTTGCAATGGCTCTTCAATAGCCAAGAACGGATTATTCAAACGTTGAAGATAGTCTCCGGCTTCCTCAGCGCTCTTCCAGAAATTATTTGCGTCTAAGCGAATGCGAAGATTCTTAATAGAAAGATTGTTGAGTACCTCTATATTTTTCTGATCAGCTTCAAAATTCCCCGTGACCTTGACTTTGAAATCTCTAAAATCAAGAGCTGCAAATTGTTTTGCTTGCTTATGAAAGGTAGCCCCGTTCTTCGTCCCAAGCACAGCCGAATAATAAAAAGGCTCCGTCATATCCTGCAGATTGAGAAATGCTTCTATGGATTCTCCCTGTTCTTGTCCCCAACAATCCAAAAAAGCCAACTCAACAGCACACCAACCGGCCGGATTTTTATCAATGATTTGACTGTTCGTGGTCAGCCAGGTCGTGAGATCTTCAAAAGATTTGAATGATTCCCAAACTGTTCGATAGGAATCAAAAAAACATTTGACCGTGTGAACGGTCTCACCCGTGACATAACTCCTTGGACATCCCTCCCCGAGCCCCACCACTCCTTTAGCAGTCTGCGCCATAACCAGTACACTTTCGGTACAGGAACGCGTCGCCGTCGCATGGGCGAACGCCTGCTTGAAGGGGATTTCCAAATTGATATTCGTCAGTTTCACGATACGCTTTAGTTCAAGCCCTTATATAGTCAGAAAAATTAAATGAACAATCTTTGCTATATTGCAAACGTACCACTTTGAATTGGGCATCCCGTTGCCCACGTTTGAGACAATGGGCCTTATAGGCTTCACCTGTACCTCGTCGCACATAAACCACCCGAAGAGGCTGTAATCTTTCACTCGCACGTTTGGCGTGAAATTCTCCATTCGCCTGTCCCATATGTTGCTCCAGCTTGTACCCGACGAAGAAGTCCAAGGGCGAGTGCTCAAGATACAAGGTATATTGCAACGTCAAAGGATCAGCCAGCATGACATAAAAATCTACGGTCGCCTGATACGTCTGTAGGATGCTTTCAACGGCATTCATGACATGAAACTCATAGAGTTTTTCCCCCGTCAAATTCGTCACACCTCTACCTTTTTGTACAAAGCGAATTGTAGGGGTCCGATGAAACCAACCGGTCACTTCAATCAAGTCATTCGTCACATACCTGTAGAGCCCATTCGTCGTGGTCACAAGGACGTAGTACCGCTTGCCAGGTTCCAATTGATCGAGCGTCACGGTATTGGGACGATCCAAATCCCAATCGATTTGTTCAATAAATTCAAAAAAGTTTTCGTGAAAGGTGGGAACACATTGATTTGTTTGCGGGTCTACATTCAGACTTCCCAGAAATTCACTGGACAGATACCCCATTTCGACAATCGCCGTGTTGCTTGGAAGCATTGATTGAAGCTTGGGAATCAGGACCCCACAACTGCCTCCTGTCCACGTAACCACTGCCTTTAACTTTGGCCACAAGGCCTCAATCGTCAATTGCTCTTCATGTCCCACAAGCGATTGAAGGTAACGCAACCGTCTCCGTGACAGGAGCGGAAAAGAAGCGATCCAGTCAGGAGTTTTCTTACCTTTCCGACCTAATTGTTCCACCAGCTGCGAGAAATGCTGGCGGCCTACCTCTAATAACTTGAGAAAAGTGGAGGGATTGGCTGTAGCGACAACCGAAAGGCCTGGTTGGGATAATGCCCAGGCTACGAGATACAAATATTTCTGGTGATACTCCGTTATGCTCAGAACGTCCTTCGGGAGAAACATTTTAGATTTGAGTACTGATGGCAAAGCCCCCGTTAAAAACCCTGACGTTGATCCAAACTCGGTTCCCGTTTCCAAATAGCCTTCGATTTCTTGCCCGGCAAGAACTAACATTTTTCCTTGAAAAATTTTCGGAATACTCTGATATTGCGCATAGGTGCTTAAGAGTTGATAGTGTCGAAACATCTGAAGTGTACGGGGTAGAACGGGAATCATTTTGGGCTTCCCAGTCGTTCCGCTCGTCATCGCATAACTGATTGGTTGTTCATCATTCAGCATTCGTCCCTTCGACACTTCTTGCTCCTGCAGATACGGGCGTAAATCTTCATAGGTTTGAATCGGCACACTGAACCGAAACTCATGGTAGCCACGCAGACGACTGAACTGATAATTCTTTCCATACGTGGTCTCTGCCTGGATCTTCAAAATACGCTCGAGTAAAGCATGTTGCACCATTTGAGGATCGTGCGTTTGCTGGATAAACGGGTTCCAGCACTGATATTTCACCAACCTCATATGCGCATGTATTCGAGCATTATGTCCGAATGTAAGAATATTCATGGTTTTACCACCTGCTTATCAGCCCCAGGCATCAATGGGGTTGTCATTTGTTCAAAAAACGATGAAGGGTATTCTCGGTTCACTAACCCCAATTCCTGCACATTTCTTTCCTTCGGCCAATACCAGGTACCAAAGACCAAATCCCATATAATGAAATTATTTCCATAATTATGATTCGATTCATGCTTGACTATGGAATGATGCCAACGATGCAACTCCGGCCCACTGATCAGGTAATTCAGGGAACCAAGACGTAGATCACAATTGCAATGTTGAAAAAATCCATTGATGGCATAACACACGATATACAGCCCCAGCACTTCTTCCCCTACTCCTACCAACAGAAAAGGTATAGTATCAAGACAGAGTTGCAGTCCTTTATCAATGGGATGAAACCGTCCGACATTCAGCCAATAAAGCTTATGCGGAGAATGATGAACGGCATGAAACCGCCAGAGTGGCTCCCATTCATGAGCCCATCGATGCAACCAATAACGTAGGCCATCCGCGACTAGCATCATGAGTAGCATTTGTAAGGGAATTGGACCATTGGGTCGGCCACCATCCTTTTAGCACGAAATCCTGTGAATGCAGTACCATCGACAGTGAAAACAACACAGCCGTGCTTACGAGCCTGGGGAACACCCCTTGAACCAAAGCCATGAAAATGGCATCTTGGGCCCACTCTTGTTTCTTAGCCCACCATCTTTGCCGGTAAGGATAGGCCCATTCCAAGCCAGCAACCATGGCGGCTCCAACAATGACCGGCAGGTAGGTCGCCATTGAAACCTCAACATGACTCCAAAGAAGAAGCTCATGCAACGCTATCCCAAAAGCCAGCACGAACGGATAGGCCCCATAACGGATAATTCGGTTCATGTAGGATTATTTCGGTTTTTCGAAAGCTCGAGCTGAGAAAAATTTAGATGGAATCGACTGTAAAGTATGACAAATGAAGCCAATACTAGATGAAAGAGGGTTGGCACTGTCGCCCCCCACCAGTAGTGGTTAGGCGCAATCGCCAAACCGACAAACAAGCGAACACACATGGCTAAGAGATAGAGGGAGCCCAACCCGAAAAGGATGGTACCTTTTTGCTTTGAAGGGGTCAGGCTTCCTTTCCATAAACCCCAGACAATTCGAAGACACACAATTAAAATTGCTCCTTGAACGCTAACCAAAAGGCTATAGGGCAATGCCCCGCTATGCCAGGCTTCATAGGGTGGAAGAAAACTGACGGGAGACCAACCCTGAAGGAGTTGTGCAATGACCCGAAAGGCAAATAAACAAGTCAGAACGAAAAGAACAAATGCGTAATGCCGGGAACTCACTTCTCTCATCACACTCATCGTATTCAGAAGTACCTCAGTAGCATCTTCTTTGAGTTCGTTGATCCTCAGATTATGCAGACGGGATGAAAACCAGGCTCCGACAAATTAGCCTGGGAAATTGGAGAAGTACCACAATTGCTCAATTCACCCTCTAAAAATAGATAAGGGCTTTCGCCAGAGTTTTCATAGGCGAACAAAAGAAATAAGATAAGCTATTCGGAGAAGGACAAAGATCCTTTAGAGCACCTATGGGGATTCAATATTCTTCCTCACTCAATCCAATGGAAACACCTAAACAAAACGTATTCAAACAATCGCCAATTATTGAAGGCTAGCCTTATTGTCGAATTAGGGCAATTTCGATAAAGGAAATATGCCACGCCTCAATAATTATCTATTCACACCTCAATAATCTCCATGATTAAAAAAATACTGCTTATTGGCAATTCAGACGGGATTGGTGCCGCCGTTACCCGGGCGCTCTTGGCACAAACCCATCAGATCGTGGGTATTTCCCGAAGCGCAAGTCCGCTTGGACCTGAGGGGCCTCGGCATTTCGTCCAAGACATTTCTGACCAAAATTATCCTGAAACATTGCGCCGCGTTCTGGTAGAAGAGGGACCCTTCGATACGTGTATTTTTTGTGCGGCAATAGGTTCTGGCCTACAACTTCCAGATCTGTCCAAAGAGGCCAAGGTCATTGACGTCAATTTCACAGCCATGGTGCATACCCTAGCAGCCCTCCTTCCGGGATGGTTCGAACAGAAGCAGGGCCACTTTATTGGCCTCTCCAGTTTAGCCGATGATTTTTATAATACCGATGCCCCGTCATACACTGCCTCAAAAGCAGGTTTCAGCAACTACCTGGTATCCATGGCCTTGAAACTCCAACCACAAGGAATCTCCATCACCAATGTTCGTTTTGGTTTCGTAGACACCAAATTACCCAAAGCCTCATGGAAACCGCTCATGATGACATCTGATCAGGCCGCTGCACACGTCATTCGATGTCTCGCCACAAAACCTATCCAACTCAGCGTTCCAAAAGCCCTCGGGTTCCTCCTATACGGAATTCGTTGGATTCAGTCATTTCGGGTCTGGATATCGTAAACTTTTTTTGGCATAACAGGGAACATTTGGTATGGTTGCCTGAAAGGCATTTCACGCAATTTTGCTAGGTAATCCCCTCACCATTTACCAAGGAGCCTTCCCATGTCAGAAAGCAATGATACTCCCTCAACCAATCCAGATATGCTTGCGCACCTCGGCCCGCTTGCAGATTTGGTTGGAATATGGGAAGGGAAAGAAGGCATAGACATTGCCCCAAGTCACGATGGATCCAAAGAAACGCATTTTCGAGAACGCATAACGTTTGACCCTATTGGCCCCGTCAATAATGGGCCCCAAACCCTTTATGGCCTGCGATATTCCACCGTGGCGTGGCCGCTTATTCAGGAAAAACCGTTTCACGAAGAAGTGGGCTACTGGCTTTGGGATGGGGACAGAAAGCAGGTCATGCGCTGTTTCATTGTCCCCCGCGGAGTCGTCGTTAATGCTGGAGGATCTTCTGAACCTGAAGCAAAAGATTTTTGCATGACTGCTGAGGCAGGATCCGGGGTGTACGGGATTCTCTCCAATCCCTTTTTAGAAGAAAAGATGAAAACGATACGTTATGAGCTCACAGTGAGCATTCAGGAACCCTGGAAGTTTAGCTATAAGGAAGATACCCTATTACAAATTGCCGGCCGCTCCGACATTTTCCACCATACGGATCAGAACACCCTCACACGCCTCTAATACTCTGAGAATTGAGATTAGAATCCACTATCGCTTTTCCCTACGTTTTTCTAAAGGAGATTGATAAAATCTTTTTTCTGCTCATCATACACCCACACGTCACCCGTTCCGATTGAATACACCCAACCGTGAAGGCGCAAATCACCCCGGCGCAATCGTGTGGCCACGGCCGGATGCGTTCGAAGATGATCCAATTGCACCAGGACATTTTCACGGATAGTTGCAGCAAATAAGGCTTCGTCTTTCAAATGGGCGTAATGGTCTTTTACGATTCGCACGGTCGCTTCCGCATGTTGCAGCCAGGCTTTGACGGCGGGAAGATTCTGAAGTTTTTCTGGGTGCAACAGCCCCTTCATCGCTCCGCAATCCGTATGCCCGCAAATAATAATATCTTTCACTTTGAGAACAGCGACACCATATTCAATAGTCGCGGTACTTCCTCCAATGGCCGCACCATATGCAGGAATCAAATTCCCCGCATTGCGAATAATAAATATGGCCCCGGGATCTGTTTGTGTGAGCAACGACGGATCAATTCGCGAATCCGAACAGGTCACGAATAGCACGCTAGGTGTTTGTTGTTGAGACAACGAGGCAAACAATTTCTTCTTTTTTGAGAAGACTTCTCGTTGGAATTTCATTAAGCCTTTCAGAACTTTTTCCATTCATGCCTCCTTGGGGAATGAATTCCACCTAGATCTGTTGCGTGATCATTGGCCTTTTACGGACAGGTAGGGTACATTGCCCGCATCATAGCATCAAGCCCACAGTGAGGATCCGTTTTTCCATGACACACAATCTTGATCATCACCATTTCAAACAGACCTTACTCTCTCTCCAATCGGATCTTCTGGCGGTCAAGCAATCCGGCCACGAAGCCACACATACGGTCGAGTTGGATCAAACAACCATGGGGCGTCTTTCACGAATGGATGCCCTTCAGGAACAAGCAATGGCTAAGGAGTCACACCAGCGTCGAGCGATTCGGCTGCAACGAATTGAGGCCAGCCTGCAACGAATCGAGAATGGGAGTTTCGGTCTCTGCCTACATTGCGGCGATGCTATCAACGAAAAACGCCTGGAGTTCGACCCCACCACCCCGTTATGCATCGATTGCGCCGCATAAATCAATAAGAAGGAACCTGCATATCGCCACTCCTCATACATTGTGTCCGCTCTGCCGTGATCGCGCGCAGGAAGCGTTTCATGACGACCAACGCCGGGATTTTCTGAGATGTGGGCAATGCCACTTAGTCTTTGTCCCATCCACGCAATTTTTATCTGAAGCGAATGAAAAGGCGGCCTATGACCATCATCAAAACAGCCCCGCTGACCCAGCGTATCGTCAATTTCTCAGCCGCCTCTTTGACCCTCTTCAAGATCGCCTCACTCCCAACAGTCACGGCCTAGATTTCGGTTCAGGACCTGGACCAACCCTTTCGATCATGTTTGAAGAAATGGGCCATACTGTCGCTCTCTATGACTATTTTTATGCGAACGATCCTTTCGTCCTTCATCACCTTTATGATTTTATTACTGCCACTGAAGTCGTCGAACATCTGCATAACCCCGCCGCCATTCTTTCCCAACTCTGGAGCCTCCTCAAACCAAGCGGACACCTGGGTCTCATGACCAAACTTATTCCAGAACAGGAATCATTTGCCAACTGGCATTACAAAAATGATCCCACGCATGTATGTTTTTTCTCGAGAAACACCTTTAAATGGTTAGCGCGGCATTGGCAGACTGAGGTAAAATTTTTGGGAAACGATGTCATCCTTTTCTCCAAGCCAGAATCACCCCAGGCAGACTAGACTCTCCCCTTCCCCCATTCTCACCTTATGTCTGACCATGCAGATATTGTGATTGTCGGCGCCGGGGCGGCAGGATTGACTGCGGCTATTTTCGCAGCAGAAACCAGTCCGGAATTGTGCATACGACTCCTTGATGGAGCCAAATCTATTGGGGCAAAAATTCTGGTCTCAGGCGGGGGGCGTTGCAACGTGACCAATCAAAAAGTCACCGCTTCAGACTTTCATGGCTCCCGCAAAATCATTGACCGAGTCCTGCGCCGATTCGATGCACAGGCCACCATTCGATGGTTTCACTCCTTAGGGGTACCATTACAAACCGAAAATACAGGAAAGCTCTTTCCGGTTAGCAATACCGCACGTTCTGTGCTACAGGCCTTACTCCAACGATGCGCGGAACTCGGGGTGGCCCTACTCCCACACCATCGAGTGCTCGAGGTCGCCAAGGACCAGGACGTGTTCGTATTGAACCATTCTCAAGGAAGACTGACAGCCAACCGGCTAATCCTCGCCACAGGTGGCCAATCTCTTCCCAAAACCGGATCGGATGGATCAGGCTGGACCCTCAGCAAACATCTCGGTCATTCACTCACCCCAATCGTTCCGGCATTAGTACCTCTCTTACTCGATTCCACATTTTTCCATGACAACCTCTCCGGAATTTCGCATGACGTAATGCTCACCACGAGAGTGAATAACAAAACGGTCGATCGTCGAGTGGGAAGTTTGCTATGGACCCATTTCGGGGTAAGCGGTCCAGTAACTCTTGATGCCAGTCGCTTTTGGATCCTAGCTAACCAACAAGGACAGGCCGTCCAACTTCATCTCAATTGCTTTCCCCAATCCACGTCACAAGAGATTGAGCAATGGCTCATACGGGCCACCGCTGCCCCAGGCCGAAAGACCGTTGAGTCGTTCCTGGCTGATCGCTTGCCCGCTCGTCTGGCCACACACCTGGCTCAATTTTCAAAAATTGGCAAGGCTGATTCCCCAGTAAACCTTCTGTCCAAAGACAGTCGTCGGACACTTGTTAAGGTGCTGACAAATCTCCCCCTACCTGTAACGGGATCCCGTGGCTGGAACTTTGCCGAAGTCACGGCAGGCGGCATCCCGCTCACAGAAATCAAACCCAATTCAATGGAATCCAAAATTGTTTCCGGTTTATATCTTACGGGAGAGATGCTTGATTGCGATGGACGAATTGGTGGTTTTAACTTTCAATGGGCCTGGTCCACCGGTTATCTCGCCGGTCACCATGCGGCCAAAAAACAAAAATAAGAGCAATCGACCATCTCTCAAGACAAATTCATAGCTCAATTTTTAGCAATCGATTTAACAGTAAATTCCGGGGATTTTGTTAATTCGATGGAGGCTACAATTCATTCAACGATAACGGAATTGTCAAAGGGAACAGGAGTTAGGGCCAATAATTTTGCTTCGACCTTCAATTATACTTCTCGCGAAGACGTGTTCAACAAAAACAGACTCATTGGAGAGACAGAAAATAAGGAGGCGCGAAATTACGAAGACACTACAATAGAGGGAAATTCCAGACGTGTTATGAGGGTTGTTTGCGCCCGATCATACCGCGCAATCACTTTTCTTGAAGGAGAATGTCTTTAAACCCAAAAGAGGAAAACCCTAAAACCAAATACTTTCAACAAACACATCACGCTTACCAAAGATTCCTAAATTTTGGTATTCCAATAATACGCTTGCCCACTCTTGAGGTTTGTGGCAAGAAAAGACCCTCCATTTTCGCAGGTAAAGAAAGTCAACTGGGGAGTAGAGGCCTTCGTAGCAGGAACATCTTCTGGCCACCAGGGCCGAGCAATTTTTGGCTTTGGTGGATCAAAGGGATCAATTTTTTTACACAATTCCTGTGGGTTCCACCCTTCAGCAGACTTGTAGTGGAACGACACAATTTTTTCATTTGAGTCAACATCGTATGCTACGGAAATTTGTCTGGAGGACTCCGGCAACCATTCCGGGAGCAATCCCGTTCGAATTGCATTTTCCTTTCTGGCTGCCTCTAAGTTGGTGTATTCTGAGTCCACCGCCTGCGAGCAGGCCGAAACCAACATGCAGAGTACTATCAGATTCACAGAAGTTTTCATGGTTATTCCTCTTGCTAGGGATTAATATTTTCTGTTATCGGAATATCCTTCACAATAATTGAGGCCGCCAAGTTTTTTTATCGTAATTAGGTCGGAACTTAAGCGGTTTCAAAATATGTCTCTGGCTAGAAAAATCTACCATTTCCACAGAATTTGAGGTAAAAAAATTCAAAGAGCCCTACGGGAAACTTTTCAGGGCCCATTTCATTGACTCTAATTATTAAGCAATACTGCTGAAAAGAAGGTAGAATTTCAAAATGGGAATAGACGCTCACACCTATAAAACCCTGCTGACGGTTACCTGAAACAATTCACCTCCGACACCCTTCCAGCATTTTTCATAGTCTCGAATCGTTTCATACTCAAAATCCAGGCATCACTTGTCTATTATTGGCTTTTGTTATCTTCAATTGGGACTCGTTAACCGACCTCAAGCTCCTCAAAAAATGATAGAACCCTATGAAACCGTTACGGAAAAAACCTTCATTTTTAAGAATAGGAAGCCGACATAATAAGATAGCTCTCATAAACCAGCATGCCATTGTGACCCGAAAGGCAAGTCCTCTCATGAAAAACAAAAAAGATTTTCTTCAATTCCTAGAACAGGTTCAAACAGCCGCTCAAACCATGTGTGATGAGCAAGTCGTTTTAGGAGAGCAACTCAAGAAAACTGAAGCTGAATTGTCCACGCTGAAGAAAGAGAATACTGACCTCAAGCAGGCCTTGCAGGTAAAGGACAAACTCACGAAAGAGTTCCAATCATTACAGTCTAGTCAGACCCGATTGACGACAGAATTGGAGAAGACAAAAGACCAGCTCACTCAGGCCTTAGAGACCAAAACCAAGCTCAGCCAGGAGATGAAATCCTTACAGAACAACCACGCACAAATAACTACAGAATTACAGGAAACGAAAATCCAACTCTCTCAAGCCCTACAAGCCAAAACCGAACTCACGAAAATGGAATCGGACCTGGTTGCAATGAAGACGGAGAAAAGTCAAGAAATCTCCAAACTCCAGACCATCCATACTCAGGTACAGAAGGAGTTGGAAGAAACAAAGGCCCAACTCAAACAAGCGCAGCAAACTCCGCCGCCTTCAACCGAATCCATGAAGGAATTAGAAACATTACGGGTTAGTCAAGAGCAACTGTCCAAAGAGCTACAAGAAACCAAAACCCAACTTGCCCAGGCTGTTCAAACAACGACCGAACTCACACAACAGGAGCAGGCCCTACAGGCAAATCAGGAAAAACTGACCCAAGAGTTGCGAGACACGAAATCCCAACTCACTCAAACTCTAGAGGTTCAATCGGAGAAGACTGATCCCACCAAAGCTGGGGCAGAATTATCGAAGTTACGCGCAGAAAAAACTCAAGAAATCTGGCACCTCCAAGAAATCAATGCACAATTAACTAAGGAATTGCAGGAAGCGAAGATTCAACTTGCCTCAAAACCCAAATCGCCTTCAGCTCCTGCCGAACCCAAGAAGGAGATGCAGGCCCTGCAGTCTGACCTTGCACGTGTGACAACAGAATTGAAAGAGACAAAGGCCCAACTATCCAAGGCACTCGAAACACCTCAGACACAAGCTGGTCCTTCACAAGAAGCACAGACATTAGAGGTCCAAACATTACGTGCCAGCGAGGCCCAATTGACCAAAGAATTACAGAATACCAAAGCTCAACTGATTGAGGCCCTACAAACACCAGCGTCAACAACTGAACCATCCAATATTCACACTGAGCTGAAGAAACTTAGAGCAGAAAAGACTCAAGAAATCTGGAATCTCCAAGAGATCAATGCGCAATTGACCAAGGAGTTACAGGAGGCCAAGGCCCACACTGCATCAGGAAGTAAAGCTTCTTCAGAACCAACTGAATCCAAAGAAAACCCCGAGTTGGCCAAAGAGGTACAAATTTTACGTGCGAATGAATGGAAGCTCACCCAAGAGTTGCAAGAAATGAAAGAGCGGCTTACCCAAGCCCAAACACCATCTCCGGCTTCCAGCGAATCACCTAAAGAATTGCATGCATTACAAGCTAGCCATGACAAACTGGCACAAGAACTGAAGGAGGCGTTAGCTCAAATTGCCCTTGGGGTTCCATCAAGCCAGGATGCTAATGATTCCTCGTCTTCTGAAACTCAGGTATTGAAAGACAAACTCAAAAACGCAGAACTGCAAATCAGGCTTTTGGAAGGGGAAATGTCGAAATTATATGAAGATATTAATATTCTAGAAAATCGCCCTGTCAAAGAGGAATCCCTAGCCTCGTCATCTTCACACGTTGAATAAGTCATACAAGATTCGTCGTCCCCTACGCCGGGCACCATCGGAGTGCCAATCCAAATTCGGTCACCGATATTCAAAGATCGTCATCAAATAAATACCCAATGGTCTTTCAATTCCTCCTCCAATTAATTCTAATCTGGTTTTGGTAAGGCCTCTTCTCGTTCTTGACCTCCCTTCCCTCTAACCAGGTTTCGAACCGCTTCTCAGTTAACGGAGTCTTTGGATAAAGACTCATATCTCGTTGTTTCAAGCACCACCCCTCGGCAGAAAAAATGAGAAACAGGATTATGGTTCATTTACCTACTAAAGGAGGTGCCTCCATGAAAAGGTTTATTGAGACCCAGCAGCCACTGAACACAAGCCGAATTGGGCGACAGCACTCAACAACATTGAAGCAATATCCTGCAAAGGGAGAATGTGGGAGGCCGCTTTCATTTCAATCGCTCGTTGGGGCATACCAAAAACCACACAGGTTTGTTCGTTTTGTGCAATGGTAAGACCTCCCTGGTTGGCTATCGCTACCATACCCTCGACTCCGTCCTGGCCCATCCCCGTGAGCAACACCCCGATTGTACGACGGCCGAACCGGTAGGCCGCAGATTGGAAAGCCACAGTCACCGAAGGAAGATGATCATCCACTTTTGGCCCCTCAACAACGAGAAATTGTCCATCAGCGTCAAATTTCACATGCCGTCCTTCTGGAGGGAAATAGACCGTTCCTCCCTGGGGCTTTTTCCCCGTCTCCGCAAAGGTGATAGGTAAGGCGCAATCCACGGCTAACCATTCGACCAAACCCTGCAAGAATCCCTGGCTCATGTGTTGAACACAAACAATAGATGCTGGAAACCCGGCAGGGAGATGCGACAAGATTTCTTTAAGGGCTTGAGGCCCTCCGGTCGACGCTCCGATGACGATTATCCCTGAAAAAGCCGGAGCACAATCCTCTGCCTGAAAATTGTGAGGCCTCAGGGTCTTAGGTGGAAGAATCTGACGTTTGCGCAACACTACGACTCCGGAGAGAATTTTAATCTTATTGATCAAAGCCGGCCCACATTCAGAGAACGCTGTCGGGTTTTCACATTCTGGTAGAGGAAACACATCCAAAGCTCCGGCTTCAAAAAGCTGGAAGGTCTTTTCACGATCGTCCGTTTGATCAAGACGACTCAGAACCAGAATCGCTCGAGGATCTGTGGCCATTATCCCTCTGGTGAGATCAAGACCGTCCAGAATGGGCATCTCCAACTGAGTGCAAATCACCTGAGGATTGTTCTTCGAAATGAGATTCAGCGCTTCCTTCCCATTCCATGCTATTCCAATGACTTGAATCTCAGGTGATGTGCTTAGAACCTGCTGAAAAGGAGCGAGCGATTCGCCAACGAGGAAAACTCGGATGGGATGTTCAACGTAAGGGGCAAGAACGCTTAACATGATCGACCCTTACCATGAAATACTGGCAAGGCGGAAAAAAGAGACGGATGAAAAATGGATGAATATGGGTCAGATTCCTAAGGTCAACATAGCTCCCTTAGGCGGAGAGAGAAGTGGTCATATGCTTCTGAGCCGTCCTTATAAGGTCGTCTGGGTTTAAAATGAGGCAAACCTCGCCCGTATTCAGAATTGTCGATCCAGACACATTCCGAACTTTTTTTAGAATAAGGCCTTGCGGTTGAGGTCGTACTTCCTGTTCAGACAAAATTTCCTCAACAAGGCATCCAAGCGGTTTACCATCAACGACGATCACGACGCAGGGACACAGTTCATTCTGCTTGAATTTCTCGTTGACTTCTAAGATATCAGCAAGAGATACCAAAGGAACCATTTGACCATTTTCCCCCAGAAATTCCTGAGGCCTGGAGGTCGGCGACCCTGTGCCCGGAAGATGGGTGGTGGTCTGAACGTGATCAATGGAAATTCCATATTTCTGACCAGCCACTGTAATAACTAACAGATGAACAGGCGGCATCGGCCCTGGTAATTGCACTTGAACCATACAGCCAGAACCTTGGGTTGACCCGACATACACCGCGCCTTTAAGACGTTTGACTGTAGACTGAACTGTATCCAACCCTATCCCTTTGACCCCTGCACCCGGACGGACAGCCTCAGTGGAAAAACCGGGATTGAATACTAATGATTCAATTTGAGGCAATGGCATGGCTTCCATATCTTCATGGGTAAAGAGTTCCATATTAACTGCCGCTTGTTTGATCGCCTCAATATCCAGCCCTTTTCCATCATCCCACAATTCAAGAAGGAGGTACGTACCCATTTGAAACGCATACAGTCGAAGAGCCCCTTTTTTCGGCTTGCCGGCTTGGACGCGTTCGCGAGGTGATTCAATTCCATGCTGAATCGCATTTCGAACAAGCTGGCGTATGGGCTCTTTTAAATCATCGAGGACCTGCATATCGACCGTCATATGCCCGCCTTCAATGCTCAGTTCAACTTCCTTACCAAACTCTCGCCCCATGTCGGACGCCATCTTCGGAAGATGTCGGAAGAAAGAGGAGAACGTCAACAACCGCATTGAACGGATGTGTTCATCCAGGGTCTCTGAAATCGAGCTTAACCGTTGATGTTCATCGGCTATCGTTCGAGCGACACGCCCCACAACTCCGGTTAAAACAGACAGCTGTTGGCTTTCCTGTTTATAAAATTCGGACATGACATCCCGCGTCATCGCCTGTTTCGAACGATGCCCCTTCACACCTATGGCGCGATACTCAAAAACTCGATGACTCCATGAATCGGAAAACTCCACGAGGTGGCTTGTATCAACAAGGCATTCCTGCCTTCCACTAATGATCCCCTTCAAATCATTGACCAACTCCATCAACCCGTCCAATCGAGCGGACTCCACTAACAGCTCTCTCCCGTGAACCCCAACCGAGGCCTCTTCCTCCAATTGTCGCGGCGCTGGCCCGGAAGCCATTTCTGTTTCAACCACGGTATTGTCTTCTAAAAACTGAATCGGATCAAAATCGGTTTCCGTCCCCGTGGTAAATTCATCAAAAAGAGCCTGGACGCCATTCACGCCTTTTTCCAAATAAGTCACATATTCTCGAGTCAGAAGATTCGATTTCCGTTTGACCACCCTGAGAAGATCTTCAACTCGTCTGGCCACAATTTCCATTTTTCGTGCGCCTAACATACGCGCAACACTCATCAAAAAATGAGATTGATTAAAGGCACGTTGTAAGATGACCTGACCTGAGTTTTCTTCATCATCTTTGGACGGAGTCAAAGCTTCCCGCAATTTTAGTATGGACTCACGGAGATCGCGTAATGATTCCTTGCTTTCTCGCATAAAAATGCTTTGTAGCTCATTCCCTTCGCTCACAGCCGGACCAGAACTTTCTTCGTTGTCAGATTCTTGTTGGCCAGTGACTACCTGTGAGAACGTTTGATCAACTGTCAGCTCTCCGCTCATCAGGAGCTTCTGTAAATCCAACACCTTCAAAAATTTTTGGTCATGGAATTGAGCAATGCCACGGATATACCCGTCTTGCTTGACACTCCCCGTCAAGGTACCGGACACCATATCGCTGGCTTGAAGGAAAACTGACTCAATGATCTCCTCTGAGACAATTCCCACGGAAATATTTTCAAATTGAACAACAACCGCCTTGTGGAAATTCTCACTTTCATGAGTGGGCACATTGAGGGCGGGGCGCATATCGACAATGGGCAATGCCTCACCACGAACATTGATGACCCCGGCCACAAAACTTGGGCAACCGGGAATCATCGTTATCTGGCGGAATTCGGCACATTCCCGTATCAACTCTAAATCAATTCCGAAATATTCCTGGTTAATACGAATCACCACAAGCTGGGTAAACGCGGAGAGATCTTCTTGTTCAGATTCCATGAGATTGACGGTCCGATTCTGCAGGAGAGTTTGTTCTAACAATGTCATTCCCCGGATCACACTGGAAGCGTTTTCCAACTGCGTATCTTGATGAGAGTGTGGCAAGACCAGCATAAATTCTCGGAGAGCATCCCGATCCTGGGCCAGAGGAAGGGGGTGCAACACATTAATGACGCCGTCATCATGAGGCACCACATAGGCAATGAGAGGGTAGGATGGATCCGCTTGGCTTTCAATTGATGACTCCATTTCCATCTGCTCGGGTTGAATATCCAACAAATCCCGGGCGTCATCGACAATCAAACCACTGATATACCCATCCCATTCAAAAAGAATGACATTGTCGCTAATTTTATAACGAAATGACACGTGCCCCAATGGACTATCCAGGTTCAGAACCGGAACCCATTGCCCATGGTAGTTAAAGACCCCCACCACATGTTCAGGCATATTGTCTCTTGCGACTAACTCGGGAAGGGAAATAATCTCCTTCACCGAAGAAAGCGGAAGGGCATATCGTGCTTGATGCCGGTGAAAAATTAAATGATATCCACTGGTAATTGGTGAAATTGAAGTCGAGCAATGCATGTGTCACCCACAACCTACGCACACATCACTCTCTCGTAAACCGGAGAATAACGGTGCATTGAAATTGGATAAAATATGGCCTGAAACACCCATCTTCACGTTGCCAATCATGTTCCTACCATCTGTTCCCGGAAGCCACAGCATTCACCATTTGAGGTAATTGATAAATGACCGAATCCGGAAAGATTTTTGCTTGGAATGGGCCAACCGTCTGAGGAGGCAACTCACCATGTCCCGCTAGAAAGTACCCATCGCGATGCAAAGCGGAAGCCATTTTATTCATCACATGACGAATAGCATCCGCATGGAAATATAAAAAAACGTTTCGGCAAAGAATCAGGTCGAACGCGTCATGTCCCAACACTAAAGAATCAAATGGATCAGCAACCAAATTACACATCCGAAACGTCACCATGTCTCGAATAGATTCCTGCAAGACCCATTGGCTTCCTGAGTGCGTGAAATAGTGTTGTTGCAAGGCCGGATCTATTTTTCGAAACGCCCATTGTCCATATCGGCCCTGCTTCGCATGCTCAAGAGCCCGGACGTTAATATCTGTTCCGAGAATCGAGATATCCCAATCGAAACGATCCGGAAGGAGTTGATCCACCAACATGGCAATAGAATACGTTTCTTCACCCGAGGAACAGCCGGCACTCCAAATCCGAAGCGTTTTTGTACCTGTTCTGCGAAGGATCAACTCAGGAAAAATGTGTTCTTGAAGAAGTGAAATCTGCCCGCTATCGCGAAAAAAAAAGGTCTCTCCATTCGTAAAACAAGAGAGGAGTTGATCCCATTCGGCCACACCCGCCGGAGACTGTGATTCCACCAATTGGAAATACCGAATGGGATCATCCACCGAAAGTGTGGTCATCCTATCGTGAATAAGAAGACTCAATTTGGACGTATCTTCCTGAGAAATCGTTATTCCACAACAAGAAGAAATTCTGGCTCCAACCCATGCCACAATGGCCTCAGCTCCAACCGAACAATTCGTCGCGGCAGGTCCTTCTTGAATTCCTTCCATGATAACCACACGTTACACCATGGACTGAAGAGTATCCGCAATCTTTTTCAGACGTTGTACGCCCTCTTTGGTTTCATGAATCCCCTCGGCGGTCGCCTTGGCACCCGAATTGAGCGAACTCATGGCCGCAATAACGGGTTTCACCGCCTTGGCTTGTTGCTTCACATTCAGCGTAATTTGCATGGCACTTTGATACGCCCCATCTACCGCTTTCCTGACGCTCGCAAAAGAATCAATAGCGCCTTGGGCATGGACTTTCACCTGCTGCACGGTTTTGGTTCCCTCTTGAGTCACCGCCACAGTGGATTTAGTCGTTTTTTGGATATCGACCAACAAGACGTTAATCTTTTCAGCAGACGCCTTACTCTGATCGGCTAATTTCCGGATTTCTCCCGCGACGACAGCAAAACCTTTACCATGTTCGCCGGCCCGGACAGCCTCAATTGCGGCATTCAAAGCCAACAGGTTGGTTTGATTGGCGAGATCACTCACCAAGCGAGTAATGTTTTCGATCTGACTGGTATGCTCGGATAAGATGAAAATCTCTTCCGCAATTTTTTCGACCTTTTCTAACATGGCATCAATACCCTCACGAGCAAGCTCAATCATGCCAGATCCTTGTTCCGTGAGAGTTGCCGCTTCCTGCGTCCCTGCCGACGCCACTTCCGATTGTTCGGCCATTCGAGCGGAAGACGCTCCAAGCTCTTCCATGGTCGCCGTAGTTTCATTGGCTGACCCGGATTGGAGAATAGCCGATTGCTCCTGCTGTTCCGCCGCATCAGCTAATTGCCCTGATGTATCAGACAACACCATCACCGCTTCATGCAGTGGCTTTTTAATGATGAAAATGCTGAACCAGGCCACGACCAACAACCCGACGGCTACGCAGCCAAGCAAAATCATCGTTCCATTTAATAACCCAGTGTTGACCTGATCAATTGGAGTGATGATCTCAACAACTCCACGAACATCCCCAACCTTCCAACCCACTTTTGGAGTTTCCGGATGGGAATTATGACAATTGACGCAAGCTTGGGTCATCACGTCAGCAGTGGCATAACGCATTGACAATCTTCCATTGATAACTTCCTCACGATAAAAAGGAACCGATGGGTTTTGTTCCAATGCCCTTAGCGCATCCATTTCAAACTGATCATACACTTCGGTGGCTTTTCGATGAGGAAATGGATATTGGCTGTAAAGCCGGATGGCTGTTCCCGGGTTTTCTTTCTTAATTTGCTCCCCCAACACATTCGTAAAAGTCGCAGGCAATGGGAGGGTATTGGGCATCACATCCCAATCGTAATTGATTCTCATACCTCCCTCTTTGGCCCGAGACACCACCTGTTGAGTATAAAAATTCCTTAATGTCATCACTTGGTCAGCTAACGCTTTCGCTTTATGCACCCCGACCGTTTCAACATTGTGGGCATTAACAAACCATGACACTCCGCCGCAGAGGGCAACAACAAAGGCAGCGCTCAGCCCGATTAGAAATCGCACATTCATCCGCTTGCCCACATTTCCCGAATCTGACTTCGTTTTGGGTTCAGGCACTTTCTTTCGCATTTTTTTTAATTCGTCCATGAGTTAACCCTCGCGTTCACGGGAGAACATTTGAAATTCCCCCACATGATTGTTCAGTAAAATTGTGGGCCATTTTCATCATTGCTGACATGCACAAAACAGATGGAACAGTGTTGACATGAGTGTGATCGTGGTCTCTGGATTACAACTCCAAAATTCCTTGGGTATTCCCTTTCAGGATTTCAATTGGATTACGGGCGCCAATAAGGTTATTTGTGCTGCCTATGGTCTTTGAACCCATCTATTACCTGTGACTTCTTTGAATGCCTTCCCGTATTGCCACATTGAATTGAAATAGGATCTGCACAGTTTATTCATGGAAGGAGTCTTTATTCTTCGACTTCGGAGGTTCTTATCGGAACTTCAAACCTAATCTTGAGGATTTTCAAAATTTTCTTTTCAGGACCTTTGTGAAGACCGAAATGTTCTTCCTCAAAAGACCGCTAAACCTCATGCACGAACACAGGTTGAACCAATATCTAAACTTAAGGAATATTACCTATTTTCCGTGAGGACAAGAAAATTGAGGACAGGAAACCCTACCTACCGCTTTTATGGCTCCATGAGGGCAAAACAGGGCAAGACCCAATCTGGGGAATACACCGATCGCCTGACACGGCTTTCCTCCTTCAAGTGCAGGAACTCGACACATTCATGGCTTGGCCCCTACCATGGAAAGCTCAAAGCCTGTTATACACGATCAAGGAGAGGGGCCTCCCAAAAATTGGGTGATCAGGTCTTCCACACGCTATGATTACATTCAACGAGAAGCAGACGGTTACACCGCAAAGAAGATATCGAAATGAGTCAATATATTTTTGATCACAAGTCAGAAGAAGAAGAGTTTCACCGTCTGCAGATGGTGGAAGCCGCGAACGACCCCACCACCATCGCGTTGTTGGAAGCCACGAAGATTCAACCCGGGTGGCACTGCATGGAATTGGGGACGGGGGCCGGTTCCATTCTGCAATGGCTTGGCCACCGTGTTGGCCCAACCGGCCTGGCTGTCGGGGTGGATAAAACTACCCGCTATCTTCAAAATGTGTCGGCTCCCCCCTTTCAGGTCTATCAAGGGACATTCCTCGATGTGACCGTACCTCATACCTTCGATTTGATTCATGCTCGATACGTGCTCATTCACAACCAATCTGACATGGAGATCCTCCACAAAATGTTCTCACTCCTGAAACCAGGAGGATGGGCCGTCTTTGAGGAACCGGATTTTACGTCGACCAGGTTAGCACCACCAGAAGTCAAAATAGCTCAAGCACGAGTGAATGAAGCAATTTGCCAAATGTTCCTCAATGCCGGTTTAGATCCCGGCTATGCCCTCCACCTTCCCTCAAAACTGGAACACACCGGGTTCCACATAGTCCGAGCGCAATCCATCATTCATCTCTGTCCAGGTCAATCCGCCATGGCCAACGTCATGAGTGAGTCGGCCAGGGTGCTCCAACAGGAATATTGCAATACAGGCCTATGTTCACCTGCTGATATTCACGAGTATAGACAACTGGCTCAAGACCCCACTCATTGGGCGATCTACCACGCCACCACATCCGTGATTGTACGGAAACTCCCCCTGTTGTAATTGGCCTTTCCTTCTAACCTAAGCCTGTCAACGTGAGAAACAGTTTGCCTTTTTCGTAGACAGCTCCCACCCGCCTCCATTCGATCCCATTTGAGCAATTGTTATCAGATGATATTGATTGCGGTTGAAGTTGAAGCCAAATTCCTATGAACAACCAGTGCATTCCTTTGTATGGTGGGCCGGGCACACCAGTTGCACATCCCTCATTATTATGGAGCAGTAGACAGAAAGTAGGAGAAAGGAAAAAAGAAATCTCTAAACAGACGCATTCACACAAGAACAAGGAGGGTACGCCATGCACACAACCATTTCGCCACATTCATCGCATCGATCCGCCGGCATGTTTTCCGGTCAACCGTATCTTGGCGGAGTCCTCGTCATTGATGACGAACTGGACATTCGAAAAGTCGTTCGCCTGTCCTTGGAAAAACAGGGGTACTATGTCGTCGAGGCAGAAGATGGGCAGCAAGCCATCAACCGTCTCAATGAGGGAGAACATCCCATGGTTATCGATGTCATCATCACTGACATTCGCATGCCGAATATTAATGGGATAGAAGCCATGGACTATTTTCAACGCGAATATCCCAGTATCCCCCTCATCGTGCTCACTGGCTTTCCCGACCTCGAATTAGCCATGCAGCTGATGAAACAAGGCATTGCGGATTATTTAGTGAAACCAGTAGATCGAGAAAAACTCTCCGCAGCCGTGGCAAACGCGATCGGTTCCCGCCACAAAGATTGGTTTTCGTAATCCTTAATAGATCGAGATACGTTCATCCCCCTCACTCCCACCATCTTGATCGAAAGATTCCAAGAACCGGCAAGATGGTGGGGCACCAGACCTTCGCATCGCATTGGGACTTTACCCTTGCACAGACTTCCCGCATAATGTCCCTGTCCCCTTCCTCCATACACCTATGTCATTGTTTGACCATCTTCTAGAAACGCTGCCGCTCATTTTGCCGGTCTTGGTGACCTTGGCATTCGTCAGCATCGGTCTCTGGGTTGGATACTGGTTCCTGTTTCGCCGAGAAGGGGGCATCAAAAAAGAAGAGCATCGGTTTTCGGCGCGCATTGGCATGTTGCTCCTCGTGGGCATTGGCGTGGTCTTGATTCTTCTCTCTTTACCTCTAGAGAAAGAAACTCACAAAGACCTTTTTCAATTATTAGCATTGCTAATCACGGCCGTGATCACTCTGTCATCGACCACTTTTGTCTCAAATGCCATGGCGGGGTTCATGTTACGAGGCATGCAAAGTTTTCGCCTGGGGGATTTTCTTCGAGTGGAACACCAATTCGGACGGGTAACGGAACGAGGGATCTTTCACACGGAAATTCAAACAGAAGATCGGGACCTCACGACGCTTCCCAATTTATTTTTAGTGTCACACCCATTTACTGTCACCCGGTCATCGGGCACGATCGTCTCCGCCACCGTCTCCCTTGGATATGACACCTCCCATCACATTATTGAAAAGCTGTTACTCGAAGCGGCCTTGGCTGCCAATTTGACTGACCCATTCGTTCATGTGATGGACTTAGGAGATTACTCCGTCACCTACCGCGTGGCCGGGTTCTTGAGTGATGTTAAGCACCTTCTCACGACTCGATCTAAACTCCGGGCCAAAATGCTGGGCACTCTCCATGAGGCCGAGGTTGAAATTGTTTCTCCCAGCTTCATGAACCAACGCCAAATGGATCAAACCATGCGGGTTCTCCCCACCCCGAAGCCAGGCCCGTATCGAACAGCAGAAGAAGAAACAGACGTGAGGGCCGAATCCCTCATTTTTGACAAGGCTGATGCAGTAGCACAAATAGAGGAATTGAAAGAACGCCGGGACTCGTTACGTGAGGAAATTGCCGGATTAGAGCTGCAAATAAAAAACAAAGGGGAAAGCATCGGCCCGTGGATTCAACGACGCATTACCCGAATCCGTGAAGAAGAAGAACGGCTTGGCCGTTTGATTCAAAAAACCGAACAGAAGAAAATTGAATAGCCAACCCACCGCCTTGCTTCCGATGAATACTGCAGAACCACGGTAGAGACTCTGTGTTTAGACATCCGTCCTTTCTTCCTTGGCCACCGTTTTAAAATAGGCCAACAAATCCCGAACGGAAATGACCCCAACAATCTTGCCCTCCTCCGTCACTCCTAAATGCCGAATTTTACGGTCAGCCATAAGATCCCGACCGTAATGTGGCGACATCCCTCGATCCACCGTAATGATGGGGCGGGACATGACTTCTTTCACGGTTAGCCGTTCGATATTTCGTGGTTGTTCCGCCACAGCCTGGACCACATCCGTTTCGGTCACAATGCCCAAAAATTCTTCATGGTTTTTAACCAACAACGAACCAATCCGTTTGACATGCATGGCCCGCGCAGCATCCTGAATACTGGCTTCCTCATGAATGAAACTGACATCTCGTGTCATTAATTGACCGACAGTCGCCATAGCAAGCCTCCTTCAAACCCGCAAGAAAATATCGATTGTGTATTTTGAACGAATCCGAACAAAAGATCTACCTGTGTAACCAGAGTTCCCAATCGGCTTCAGCTTAAGTATTTCCCTGCTAAACGATCATGAGAGACACACTGGGCTTGACCTGGCCCAATATTTATATAAAAATCTATTCATATGAAATATTATTCATATCTGTAATACTTCAAGCTTTCGCATGACTGTCATCATATGAAAACCAAAAAGGCCTCGCCTTCTTGTGCCAGTCAATTAAAAATCTTGGCTGATCCGACTCGACTTTCCGTATTGGAGGCACTGATGAACGGTCCCCAAAATGTCGGGGACCTCATGGCACAATTGAACGTGGAACAAAGTCTCCTATCCCATCATCTCGCCATTCTGCGTGATGCCGGCCTGGTGGAGGCTACCCGTGAAGGTAAATCCATGATCTATCAGCTCGCAAAAACTGTTTCAGACTCTGCCGCAGGAAAAGCCATCAATCTTGGATGCTGCAAAATTTCCTTTGACCAACACTAAAAATTCGCACGCCTAACCGGTTCATTCGTGAAACTCATCTCACAATCCAAGCCCTATCATTTCATCAGTCAAACTTGGCTTGGCACTATCCTATTTACACTTCTCGCCTTCAGCCCAACTTCGGCCACAGCGACCCAAGGGAAACTGGTGATTACGGGTTCAAGCACCATGGCCCCCGTGGTCGCAGAAATAGGCAAACGATTTGAATCTCAACATCCTGGAACACGCGTAGACGTCCAAACTGGGGGATCCTCACGAGGCATCGCTGATGCGATGAACGGCCTGGCGGATATTGGCATGGTCTCACGTGCCTTGAAACCTCAAGAGCAGCATCTGCATGGATCCGTCATTGCCCATGATGGCATCACCATTATTCTCCATCGAGACAATCCCATTCATGCATTAACGGAGAAGCAAGTCAAGGCGATTTATACGGGCGCCATCACCAATTGGAAGGCCCTTGGAGGAGTTGATGCCTCTATCACCGTTATCAACAAAGCGGAAGGCCGATCTACCCTGGAATTATTTCTACAACACTTTCAGTTGTCCAACCGTGCGGTTCGAGCCCATGTAATTATCGGGGACAATGAGCAAGGCATCAAAACCGTGGCGGGCAATCCCCATGCGATTGCCTATGTTTCAATTGGCACCGCGCTCTATGACGCCATACATGGGATACCCATTCGGTTGCTTTCGTTAAATGAGGTCCCGGCAACCTTGGAAACGGTGCAAGACGGCACCTTTCCGCTTTCCCGCCCTCTTACACTCGTGTCCCCTAAACCTACCACCGAGTTGGTTCAAACTTTTATGAAATTTTCGCGTTCGCCTGCTGTCCATGACCTTATCCTCCAACAATATTTCGTCCCACTCCCATAACGATCGCTTTCTTCTGTGGGGCCTTCGTCTGGCGGCCGTGTGTTCAGGAAGTGTGCTGTTCCTCATCATACTGTTTCTGGTTCGCGCGGCCTGGCCAGCCGTTCAACACGTCGGCCTACTTTCCTTTCTCACCGATGCCGTCTGGTATCCCACGGAAAATCTGTACGGCCTGACCCCGATGGTGATTGGCACACTGTTCGTGACCTTTGGCGCCATCATATTAGCCGCTCCGATCGGCTTACTCTCCGCCGTATGTATGGAATATTATGCGCCGCGCAGGGTAGCGACCGGATTCCGTCGATTGGTCGAACTCTTGGCCGGCATTCCTTCGGTAGTGTTCGGATTATGGGGACTCGTGGTCCTCGTTCCCTTCATTGGACAATGGCACCCGCCTGGACCAAGTCTATTAGCTGGCATCCTGATTCTATTTTTGATGATACTTCCCACGATCACCTTGGTGATCAAAACCAGCCTTGGACAGGTTCCTGTTTCCTTTATTCACCAAGCCGCCGCATTAGGACTGAGTCGATGGGCCATGATTCAGAATGTGATTCTTCCCACCATACAATCAGGAATCTGGACGGGCCTATTTCTGGGAGTCGCCAGAGCACTTGGAGAAACCATGGCCATGGTGATGCTGTGCGGAAACGTTGTCCAACTTCCATCCCACCTGTTTGATCCCATTCGAACCTTGACCGCCAATATGGCATTAGAAATGGCGTATGCCATGGGCACTCACCGAAGCGCCCTGTTCGTCAGTGGAATATTTTTGGTGATCATGGTCTTGATCTTCGTCATCATGGCCGAACAGATCCGGCACAGGAAACCCTATGCCACAGCGAAGTAAGATCCACCAGGAATACGGAAGCACGTTGATCATATGGACTGCCGCCGGATTGGTCGCCTTAGGATTTGTGGGGATTCTCTCCAATCTCCTCTGGCATGGATGGGCCCCACTTTCGTGGAGCTTTTTAGTATCGGCACCTGAAAACGCGGGACGCGAAGGCGGCATTGCCCCCATGCTCATTTCGACGGGCCTCATCGTCGGCGTCTGCATGGGTGTGGCCTGGCCCCTAGGCCTTGGCACGGCCATCTTTCTCGCCGAATACACGCAAAACCATCATCGATCCGGAACCCTCATTCGGGGATCATTAGATGTGTTGGCAGGGGTCCCCTCCATTGTCTTTGGGCTCTTTGGTCACGCCGTGTTTTGCCAGGCTTTCGGACTAGGCTTTTCGCTTCTTTCCGGGGGGCTGACCTTAGCCTGCATGGTTTTGCCAATTATCATTCGTACGACGGAAGAAAGTTTTCGCGCCATTACGCCTGATCAGCGATACGCTGCAGCCTCTTTGGGATTATCACGAACAACCACTGTTTGGGGAATTTTACTCCCCGCCGCCCTACCAGGATTACTGGCCGGCAGTCTCTTGGGATTAGGCCGGGCGATGGCGGAAACAGCCGCCTTGATTTTTACGAGCGGCTATGTGGATCGCATGCCGACGTCCCTACTGGATTCGGGACGGACCTTATCCATCCATATTTATGATTTGGCCATGAATGTAGCAGGAGGAAACGCTCAGGCCTATGCCACGGCCCTCGTTCTGGTGGGTCTCTTGTTGATTATTAATTTTTCCGCCTCATGGATAGTCGAAAGATGGACGACACCCCACCAACTCCACACGTAACCCCAGGTGAAGAGCAGTTGTCCGGGATCCAATCCTGGCGTCCGTATCAATCGGCACGACCTTGCTGCAAACCCATACCCCATATTCGAGCCAATGATCTTTCCATTTCCTATTATGACCACATTGCACTTCAGCATGTGACCCTTGATATCAACACAGGATGTATTACCGCACTCGTGGGGCCATCAGGCTGTGGAAAATCAAGCTTTCTCATGAGCCTCAACCGCTTGACGGACCTGATCCCCGGCTGCCGGGTTTCCGGTCGCGTACAAATCAATGGGCTTGATGTGTTTGCACCAACCACGGATCTCTTACAACTCCGGCGTCATGTCGGCATGATTTTTCAAAAGCCTGTCCTCTTCCCTTTTTCCATCAAAAGAAATCTTGAATTACCCATGCGAGAACATAGCCCCCAGACTCGTGCGACCTGGTCGGATATGATCGAACGCACCTTGCAACAAGTCGGCTTATGGGAGGAGGTTAAAGACCGCCTCCACCAGCCGGCACAAGCCTTATCTGGCGGCCAACAACAACGCCTATGCCTGGCACGAGCCCTCATCCTCACCCCGGAAGTGCTGCTTTTGGACGAACCATGCAGTGCGTTAGATCCTATCTCCAGCGGAATCGTGGAAGATCTCATTGTGAGCTTACGGGGGCGTTATACGGTGATTATCGTCACGCATAACTTGGCCCAAGCCCGGCGAATGGCAGACCATGTGGCCCTCTTCTGGTCAGTGGACGGCGTGGGGCAACTCATTGAGACTGGCTCGGCACAACACATATTTGAATCGCCGCAGCATGAAATGACGGCAGCCTATATCTCTGGCTCCCGCGGGTAACTTCTGTCTCCCTACTTCCCTTTCTTCACCAAGTTTACGGTGCTTTGACCTGCTCTTAACATGGTCGTAACACGGCTCCGCTAGGATCACCTCCAACGATCATGAAATCTGGACGTTCAACCTTAGCCCATATTTTCTTTTCAACAAAAAGGAGACCGTATTCATGAAGGTTTTTCAATTAGTGGGAGCGATGGTCTGTTTGAGCATCTTGCTCCAAAGCCAAACTTGGGCAAGTGACATCCTCACCGATGTTTTACGCGAAAAGGAAATTATTACGAAAGAAGATTGGGTACGTATTGAAGCGGCTCGCGAGAAAAGAGATCAAGAGCTGCATGACCGCATGGATCAGGAATTTCCTATTGCCATCGGGTATGGACGAAAAGGATTTGAACTCAAAGCCAAGGATGGGAAATTTGCGACGCAGCTCCAATGGAGATTTCAAGGCCGCTGGACGTATCCCGACAGAGGGGATGAAGACACTTTTGGGGATTTCAATGACAATCCTGAGAGCACATTTGAACTACGCCGGGTTCGCATGAAAATCGGGGGGCATGGCTATCAACCCTGGATCAAGTATTATTTTGAAGTAGACTTACAGCCAACACGGTCAGCGGGCACCAGCGGGTCAGATACCCGATTAATTGACTGGAGAATCATGCTTGAGAGATTCAAATTTCTGTCGCTTCAACTGGGCCAATGGAAAGTCGACTATAACAGGGAACGACGAGATTCTTCAGGAAACCAACAGTTCGTAGAACGATCCATTGTCAACAGTGTCTTCACCATTGACCGCCAAGTTGGTGCGATGGTGTATGGGCATCTGGCTCCGGGAACGTTTTTTGATTCCCGATATTATGGGGGTGTGTTTTCTGGCTCAGGTCGCGGGGAAGCCAATGACGATGCCAACATGATGTATTTCGGACGGTTTCAATGGAACTTCCTGGGGCGTGATCTCAAGTGGTCACAAAGCGATGTCGAATATCATCAACAACCTACCGGAAGTGTGGCCTTTGGTGCCTATACGACGGTTGGGAAATGTACTCGATGGTCGTCTAGTGGCTGTGGAACGCTCATCACGCCCAGCTCACTGGGTGCCGGATTTACTTCTGACGGTAACGCGCTTGATGGACAATTTCGAGTGGAAGGCATGGTTGAAGAATTTGCATTTAAATGGCGCGGACTGTCGATCCAACATGAATACCACTGGAAACAGATTAAGGATAATGGGAGGGCTGCGACAGCAACCATTGCAGCGGCAGGTCAATCCAAAACTAATTTAATGGGAAGTTATTCTCAAATTGGGTACTTCCCCCATTATTTAATCCCCATCATTCCAAAACCATTGGAAATCGCCTTCCGCTATGCATTCGTGGATCCCAATGTGTCTATGAAAAATGACAAACTTCAAGAATTCACGGGAGCCGTCAATTGGTTCTTCGCGGGCCACAAAAACAAACTCACATTAGATGGATCCTGGCTCACTCTGGATCAACCTAGTGCTCTTGGTGGTGATCAACACGAACAACGCATTCGCTTACAATGGGACGTCTCGTTCTAATGAATTCGGCGTGGTCGTAGGGCAGGAAAGGCACTCCTCCTCTCCTCCCACAAAATCCCCCATTCGAGTGTCCGTTCTCGGGTGGGGGGTTTTTTATAGACAGTGATTCATAAAACCTCTAAAGACAAAATCCTATCTGAAGATTGAAACAGCCAGATTACCAAGCTACCTACGGTCATACCCGCAGAGTTTGAACCTGCCCCTGCGATTATTGGCATGGGTAGGGATCTGCCCTTAAGTACAATCAAGAAATTCCTGCTAAAAACTTACTGGAACGACTACAGGAAAGAGGGATTTAAGGGGATGACTCTCCCGTAAGAAACACACGTTTCTCTTGGATAGTCCTCAAATATGACCTCCTCAGCTCATCTCTACATTGCACTGCGTTCCGTAAGGGGAAAGGTGCCTTACCAGGTACCCCGAAAATGCAACCCAAAAGGGATTATTTTTCGGTTCCCAAAAATTCCTTATACCGAATGGCGACCTGCCAAGGCTTGCCTTTGAACCGGCTTCCAATTTCCCCATCAGGAGCCTCTACCATAAACTCTTGGGGCTCAAAAACCAGACGCCCTGGCTGTGGAGCAATTTGTTCCAACGGACGATCCCGGTATGACGCTTCATGCTGTTCAGCATCCTGCCATGCGCGTGTTTTCACCGAAAAATTGCTCAAGACCACATACAGGTTTCCTCCGGCCAGAAACAGACCACCGGAAGTGGTCAGATCAAATGCATCATCGAGATGTGCCGTTTCAAAAAAAGTGACCAATTCCTCCCGTGTGGATTTTTCGAAAGCCTTAATAAGATGCGGAACAAACACCTGAATTTCTGAGTCACTAAAGGCCGGATGTTCCGTCCCTCCCATGAGCCCGCGCTTGACGCGAATCCCTTTCAAAAGGCGGGACATCTCCTCCTTGGTCAATGAAACAGGATGATCATACCCTTTACCGCCATAGGCCTCCGGCATGGCCTGAAGTGCAACCACACGATTCGGACTATCTAAAATTTTTAAAGTTTGAAATTGGGGGGTACTACAGGCTCCGAGGGAAAAAGTCAGGCAGGCAAACGTCCCAAACATGACGAATGGTCTCATACATTTCCTCCAATAAAGATCACGACGAATTCTGTTTCTATCCACCATCGTGAAATTGTAACGCATATCTTCCAACGAAACAGCTCTCTTCGAAAATGTTACATACCCGACATGTGACTGTGATTGATTAGTCATATCCAAGGCCTATGATTCCCCCTAAAGAATAATCATAAAAAAGGAGGAAAGGACATATGGTCCGTATCGAACAATTGATGACTCGGGAGTTGGCCTGCATTGAATCAACCCAGGCCGTATCGGTCGCAGCGAACCTTATGCGCGTCAAAAAAATTGGCAGCCTGCTCGTGATGCAAGGGGCTGAGATGATTGGCATCATCACAGAAAGCGATATTGTGAGGAAAGTGGTCGCCTTTCATCTTCAAGCCGAATTCGTACAAGTAAAGCAGGTGATGAGTACACCCATCATCAGCATTGATGAAAGTGAATCAATTTTTGAGGCCGCTGGCATTATGAAAGCGGCAGGCACCAGACACCTTGCAGTCGGCAATAACCATCACGTACTCGGCATGCTGTCGGTCCGTGATCTCTTATCCCCCATCTCACGAGATGAGTTGTAAGATGAAAACGATGGCCTCTCGAATCGCTCCAACCTTTTTCCAACCTTCCTTGCGAGACTCATCAACCTGGCTCCCGCAACTGCTCGGTGCAGATCTTACACACGTCTGGATGAAGGGAATAAAAGTGGTCCTCAGCCTCCTTATCATCACGATCCTCTTGGGATTGGCAGGAGGAGTATTTCGGATATTTCTTAATCTGCAAACGCTCTTTCACCATCCCATAGAAGAAGCCTTACGCCACTTAATTGTGGACACCTTGATTATTCTCGCGATCGTCGAAGTGTTTAAAACGACACTCACCTATTTTTCTGAAGGTCGGGTGAAAGTGACGTTTATTGTCGATACTATTTTGGTGGTCATGCTGACAGAAATCATTTCGAAATGGTTTTCAGAAGCGCCGGTGTCTCAATGGATGACTCTGGGCGGGATCATCCTGCTTCTGGGAATCATTCGTATTGTGGCGGTTCAATGGTCTCCAACCAAAACAGAACACTCACTTGAAGCATCTTGAACCTTGTTTACCCGAAAATCTGAGAACTCAGTGGCCTGAAATCACTTTGCCATCATGGATGACATCTCTGTTGTACAATACAGATAGAACTGCTTCTGCCATGGCACATCAATGCCAGGCGGGTGAGCGAGGTTTGGGAGCTGAAAACCCCTGCGCAGCTCCGGACTCTGCGCAAGGGGAAAAAAGGTGTGAGCTGGGGAATTATTGGGTGAGGGTATTCTGAGGTGCCATTTTCAGGGTGCCGTTGACCAAGACTCCGGCCTCAAGCAAAAACACCGGCGAATCAATATTCCCTTCCACCTTTGCCGGCGCTAATAATTCGACTTTTTCTTGGGCCGCGATATCCCCTCGCAGCGGACCTTGTGCCACAATATGCTTCGCTCTCACCGTGGCTTCGATGGTGCCTTCCTTTCCCACCTGAATTAAATCGCTGCCAAACACTTCCCCTTCGACGAACCCATCAATACGCATCATGCCCTGAACTTTAAGCACACCGGTTAACCGGCACCCCTGACCTAAATACATCTGATACCCTTCATCTGCCAACACCGCCGTTGCCGGGCTGAGCGTCTGTGGTGCATTCGAAACTGCCATAAGTGCCTCCTCTACCAGTAATAAGGGTCAATCGGGTGCAACCCACCACTATTGAACCAATTCTTAACCTGAAGATTCCTGAACTCGTCAGATTATGGAAGAACGCAAAAGGACTCTATCCCTCTTTTGAGGGGATTTTTTTTTGACAGGGTGGATTGTGGCAGGAAGAAACAGACAGAAAAAAACGACGCAACCTACAAGGTCGCAGACAACAGGGCATACAGGAGGATGGCGATGAGAGCCGCTCCAGGAAGCGTGCAGAGCCAGGCATAGACAATGCGCCGAGTCACGCCCCAGCGAACGGCCGAAAGCCGATTGACTGCACCCACGCCCATAACAGAAGACGTAATCGTATGGGTCGTACTCACAGGCAAACCAATGTGTGCGGTGGCCATCAGCACCACGGCAGCCCCCGTTTCAGCCGCAAACCCATGAACCGGTTCTAACTTGGCAATGCCCATTCCCAAGGTTCGAATGATTTTCCACCCGCCAAGTGCGGTGCCCAAGCCCATGGCCAGAGCGCAGGAAACAATAACCCATTGCGGCACTTCTGCGGAGGGAATATGTCCGGCGGAGAGCAAAGCCAAGGTGATGATCCCCATGGCCTTTTGCGCATCGTTGGCTCCATGACTGAGCGCCATAAACCCAGCTGACACCAATTGCATTCGACGAAACAACACCATCGCGAAGCCGCGTTGGGTTCGAAAAAATATCCAGGACAACACCACCATAAGAATAAAGGCAATTAAGAAACCAAATAGAGGGGAAAAGACCATGGCCTTTAAGACCTTCACCAACCCCGAAATCTGCAAAACCCCAACGCCACCATGAATGAAGCCTGCACCAACCATCCCCCCAATCAAGGCATGCGACGAACTGGAAGGCAATCCCATTTGGAGGGTAAGAAAATTCCAAATGATCGCGCCGCCTAAAGCCGCCACAATCACCACATCATTAACAGCCCCAGGATCAATAATACCCTTACCCACCATTTTTGCCACCGCCGTGGACATGAAAGCCCCGATGACATTGAGGACTCCGGCGAACAAAACGGCCGTCAGGGGACTCAAGACGCGCGTTGAAATAACGGTGGCAACCGCGTTGGCGCTATCGTGCCACCCGTTTGAAAAATCAAACAAAAGGGCAAGCCCAATGACCAAAAATAATAAGATGCTGAAATCAGCCACGGATCGTTACGCGGAATGGTGCCAACAGAAGGTTATCGGGATTACTCATCATGGCAAGAAAATCACTCATTACCCATGCTTCAACGCGATTCGCTCAAGGACATTGACCGCGTCCTCACAACAATCAGTGCCGATCTCGAATTTTTCATATATTTCTTTCCATTTCATCACGAGCTTGGCATCGGGCTCTTCTTCAAATAATCGGGAGATAGCTTCCCGACTCACTTCATCAGCTTTATTCTCTAGACTATTGACATGAATCGCACAATCTTTGATATCCCAATTTTTTTCCATAAGCAGCCGAATCCCTGCTCCAACTTCCTTGGCCGATTCATGAAGCAACTCGGCAAGCTTGCATGCGGTCGGAGTCGGCCGATCAATTTTAAACACCCGAAATAACGTGGCCACCGCATCGATCTCATCTAAAATATCATCTAAAGAACTGGCCAACGCGTGAATATCCTCACGGTCCAAAGGCGTAATGAACGTTTTGTTCAGCTTGAGAATGAGATCATGAGTGAGCCCATCTCCCTTATGTTCCAAATCCTTAATATGTTTGATTTGCGCTTCAGAATCGTCAAAGTTGTTCATCAAGTTTTTGAGGCATTGACCGGCCTCGACCACATTTTCCGAAGCCTGTTCGAACAATTCAAAAAACCCTGTTTCCCGAGGCATCAAACTGAACATAGGCGACTCCTTTAGACCCAATCCAGAGGGACGATAATTTCTTCTTGTGGAGGCTTAAAGACCAGGGATCCTGCTCGTCAGGAAGAATCCTGACAATATGCTACTGATATGTTGAAATGTCTTACGAAACCGTTCTGTGAGATTGCCGCCTCAAATATGGCAGGATTAGAGTTTCGATCTTCCGCATGCATAAAAGGACAGAGGGATGACGAGCAGAGAGTATTCCATAAACAGCCAGGCCATTTCTATAGGTTGCTCACAGAGATGGGAAGACCTACGCGGCCACAACGGTCTTAGCACCAACCGGACACAATTCCACCTGACAATGAAAGATTTTTTCAAAGAGCTTTTTCCTCCGCTCCGTTGTCCACAGCTCTAATTCCGGATCATACCGGAAAGCCACATGAAGTCGGAGAGATTTTCCCACATCCGCTTTGATCCCCTTCACCACCGAAAAATGACTGCGATCCAAGCCGTCAGCAATCCGAAGTATCGCGCTTAATCCTAGGACCGTCTTGCGCTGCTCACTATTTAACAACTTAAATCCTCGATGCCCCACTTTGGGCAGCCCTCGCCGATGATAGCGTGCCACATTGGCGAGAATGGCAATTTCATCGGACGAAAAACCAGGCAGATCCGCATGCGAAATTAAATAATACGTATGTTTGTGATGCTGATTTTCCTGAATATGATGACCGATATCATGAAGCCATGACGCATATTCCAACCATTCTCGCTCAGCAGCACCCATCCCATGAATCGATTGCGTCTGATCGAACAAACTGAGAGCCAGCTTGGCGGTGTGGTGGGAGTGAATCTTCGGATATTGATAGCGTCGAGCCAGCAACAGAATTTGTCGGCGACGCACGTTCGGAATTTCCTGTTCAGCCCTTAAACCTTCATGATGTTGCTGAATAAAATCATAGATGATCCCCTCTCGAACGGCCTTATCGCTAACTCGAACCTGCTTCGCCCCAAGGCATTCCATCAACATACGAAGCACCAGCACACCAGGGTACAAGGTATCCACACGCCGTGGATCCAGCCCCATGATCTTCAACCGGCCTTCAGTGTCCTTCGTCCGCAACAGAAGTTCCACTTCTTTGATTTCCTTAAGAGAGATCATGGCCATATCGATCTGCGAGAGGGCTCGACCTGTTCGTGCGAGATAAATGATTTCGGCAAGATTCCCCACCATGCCGGAGGTCGCCACCAACGATCGCAGGGAACGCGCGTTCTTCGGCAACGCCTTCTTGAGGGATTGCGAAACAGCCTGCTCAATACGCTGGACCATTTTTTTATCTGGAGGATCTGTTTTAAGGTACTGATCTTTTAACCGAATCGCTCCCAACTTGAGACTTCTCACAAACTTAAGCCGTTTGGACGTACACGCCATGACTTCAACCGATCCCCCTCCAATATCCACAATCATCGCGGGAGAATCCGACAAATCCATACTATGCCGTACGCCTAAATAAATGAGCCGGGCCTCTTCCTCGCCGGTGATCACGCGAACCCTCAACCCCAGTTTCTTGCGCACCAGCTTGATAAAATCGCCACCGTTTTTAGCTTCCCGGACGGCACTCGTGGCCACAGGAAGAATCGTGTCGAATCCTTTATTCTTGGCCAACAGGGCAAACCGATTCAGAACCGCCAACCCTCGTTCCATAACTTCCGGGGAAAGCCGATGAGTGGCAAACGTCCCATCTCCAAGACGGGCCATTTCTTTAATACGATCGACAATTTTATACGAAAGATTTTTGCCGATTTCCGCCAACACCATATGGATAGAGTTGGTCCCGATATCAATGACAGCTACTCGTTGCATCGTTGTCCACGACTCCCCAATTCACACATCACAATGATTTTCATTGAAGTGCTCGTCTGACATCCTGGCCATAGACATCCGGAGAATTCGCATGAAGCACACTTACGAAAACTTTAGTTCTCTGGCCAAATGCTCCACCACATTGGGATTTCCAAACAGCGCATCAACTTTACCAGGGACCGTGGACGGAGAAAGAAGGATCGTACCGTTGGCTTCCTCAATCAACACCTGCGTCGCCAGAATGTCCCAGGGATTAAGAGCAGGATCAAACATGGCCCCCAACGCACCACTGACCACCAAACCATGCCCAAAACAATCGGTATAGCCCCGCACATATCCGGACAGGTTCTGCAAACGTTGATAATCCGGCAGCCGATTTGCGCTGGTAAATTGAGCGATATCCCCAACCCCGATAATGGCATCTTCCAACCGACAATGCCCCGACAAATCCATTCGTGTTCCTTGACAGGTCGCACCCAATCCTTTGGCTGCGGCATAGGTAAGACCGAGCATGGGAAGATGAATCACGCCCACAATTGGTTGATTCACAGCAGTATCCAGCAAAGCAATGATGGTACCAAATAAAGGAATTCTGTGAATAAATGAGCGCGTCCCGTCAATGGGATCCACAATCCAACGCCAACGAGTCCCGGCTCCTTGCAAGCCATCCTCTTCGCCCAAGATATCCAGAGGCCCAAGTACGGAATTCGAAAGAAGTTGCGTACGAATGAGCGCTTCGGCCTCCTGATCCGCCAATGTCACGGGAGATCCATCCCCCTTCTGCTGCACCTCAAAATGCTGACCCCCAAAATACGCCTGAATAGGAACCGCGGCCGCCTGAGCGGCCTTCACCGCCGTTTCCTGCAAACGAACTAATTGATCGGCGGTAAGCTGTTCACTCACGAGCGGGCTCCTCTCTGCATTCAAATCATCCTCAAAAAAACAGGTCGGAACTGAATCAAGCCATCATCACCCCTTGACCATCCATCGATTGTATAAGATGCGTGTTCCTGTGGCCATACGTTTTTTCCAAATAGCCATCGGCAGAGAGACCTCTCTCTGTTATAATAACGGAATTCACACATTTCCCCGTTTCACAAGAAGACATTCAGATCACCTGACGGTTTTTCATTTTCTAGCCCATGAACACAGAAGCCGCCATCCCTTCGGAAACATCTCAAGACAAAGGCACCAATTTGGATGATCCCAAGTTCTATTTGAACCGGGAGCTCAGTTGGTTGGAATTCAATAAACGGGTTCTGGAAGAAGCCGAGGATCATCGCAATCCCTTATTGGAGCGCATCAAATTCCTGGCCATATTCTTCAATAACCTCGACGAATTTTTCATGATTCGCATTTCCGGTCTTCGCGAGCAATTAACCAGCGGAGTCCTGGAAGCCTCATTGGATGGAACCAGCCCATCAGAACAATTAGGAAAAATTCGAGATGTGTTACTCCAGAATTTCGAACGCGTCTTGCGTTGTTGGAAGGAAGAACTGTTACCGGCCCTCGGAGAGGCCGGCATCCAGATACTGTCGTATAAAAATGTGAAGCCGAAGCAACGCTCGTTATTGCGGCAGTTTTTTCGCAAAGAAATTTTTCCGGCACTCACGCCGCTCGCCTTTGATCCCAGCCACCCCTTTCCTCATATTTCTAATTTAACGCTGAATCTGGCAGTCGTCGCGAAGGACCAGGAACGCGGAGAATGCTTCGCCCGCATCAAGGTCCCTGCCCTTTTCCCTCGACTAGTCCGAATACCGGATGAACAACAGGTAGCAGAGGATCAGCCGCTAGGCATTCAAAGTGGACAAGAAGCGACGAATTTCGTTTGGCTCGAAGATATTATTTCGGCCAATCTAGATCTGCTGTTTCCGGGAGTCACGGTCCAAGCGGCCTATTACTTCCGCATTACCCGTGATGCCGATTTTGAAATCGAAGAAGATGAAGCCGGAGACCTGCTCGCTGCCATTGAGGAACAAATTGATCTAAGACAATACGGATCCGTCGTACGACTCGAACTTGACCCACGCACCCCGGACTTCATCAAAGATATTCTCATCCGCAATCTCACCTTGGCTCCCTATCAGGTCTACACCTACGAATTTCGTTTGGGGTTATCAAACCTCATGGAATTGGCGAGTATTGATCGGAGCGATCTTAAATTCCCGCCCCTTCATCCGGCAGCCTTAACCGAGCCGGGCTCAAAAGACTCGTTATTTGCTCTCATCAAAAAAGAAGATATCCTTCTCCATCATCCCTATGACAGCTTTACCCCGGTGGTGGACTTCATTCGACAGGCAGCGTTGGATCCAAATGTCTTAGCAATTAAACAAACGCTGTATCGAGTCGGTTCGAATTCCCCTATCGTCGCCGCCTTAATGGAAGCGCGACAAAACGGCAAGCAGGTGGCCGTCCTGCTCGAACTCAAGGCACGCTTTGATGAGGAAAACAATATTGAATGGGCCAGAAAATTAGAAGATGAAGGCGTCCACGTCGTCTACGGTGTCCTTGGGCTCAAAACCCATGCAAAAGTCTGCATGGTGGTCCGGCGAGAATCAGACGGCATTCGCCGGTACCTCCATCTCGGCACAGGGAATTACAATCCGACGACCAGCAAAATCTATACGGACTTGAGTTTTTTCACCTGCGATCCCGTCATAGGCGAGGATGTAACCGATCTGTTTAATGCCCTCACCGGATACTCCAAAAAAGACACCTATGCCAAATTGCTCGTCGCGCCGGGAGGCATTCGTGAACAACTCATCGCACGAATCAACCGCGAAATCGACCGGCAACGGGAACATGGGGACGGCACGCTCATTTTTAAAATGAATTCCATCGTAGACAAAGCCTGCATTCAAGCCTTGTATCGTGCCTCGCAGGCCGGCGTAAAAATCACATTGCTCATACGAGGCATGTGCGGGCTGCGCCCTGGCGTGCCGAGGCTCAGTGAAACCATAACCGTCACCTCACATGTCGGACGGTTCCTGGAACATTCGCGGTGTTTTTATTTCCGAAATGGCGGCCATGATGAACTTTTCATCGGAAGCGCAGACCTCATGACGAGAAACCTGGACCGCCGCGTGGAACTTCTCTTCCCTATAGAAAACCCCAACCTCCGAAAGCATATCGTGGATAATGTGCTCAATCCCTACCTCAAAGACAACACTCAAGGCCGCCGATTAGAATCAGACGGCACCTACACACGAATCAAACCCGCACCCGATACCCAACCCTTTCATGTCCAAGACTGGTTTGTCGCTCAATCAAAAGGAAAAGGAATAAAAGCTCAAGGAAGTTAATAGGCCATCTTAATTTACCTGTCGGAAAGATTTGTCTATCAAATCAAGCCTGCACTCAGCCTGCACCAAGAAGTCTTCGTTGCAATTTCCCCAGAAAACAGAATTCAATACTCCCTTACTTAGATGGTTCAGAACCAACTCCTCTACGTGGCATCTCCATTACATTGAACAGGAATGGTGTGACTCGGGACCGGGAAGGCTCCAGTATTTTGAAATGCGCCCAAAAACCTCAGTTTTTCTATAGCCGTTCAAATCCTCCAAGCAACATCATAGCACTACCCTTCACTCTCACCAATTTCCCCTCTCATTATTAAATGGCAAAAAAGATGTATAATGAGATACGAAGAGAAAAAGGGGGGGGGGAAAGATGGCCCTTCATGAAATCTTGACGCCATCGATTCGGCAGATTGAGCGCACGCTTGTCAGGCAATCTCATCAGCATGCTCCTCGCCTCGGGGGTCATCGCTGGTGGACTCGTCTTCTTTTAGATTGGAGTACTCGCGATGATCAATTCAAAGTGCAATTGTTTCGTTTCATTGATGTTCTTCCTGCCCTAAAGACCGATGAACAATTTGTCCGGCTCCTGCATGAGTATTTTGATGAGGTGCGCTCACTCCCGTCTCCGCTACGCTGGCTCCTGACTCACAGCCTCAACAATCCTCTGATGGCCCGAATCGGCACTCGGGTCTTACGATATCAATTCTTGAAAATGGCCTATACCTTCATGGCCGGGGCATCTGTTGAGCGGTCTTTCCCCACCCTGACCCATTTGTGGAACGATCGGGTGGCGTGTTCAATCGATTTATTAGGGGAAGCCACAGTGAGTGAAACCGAGGCTGACCGCTATTATCAGCGTTGCCTGCACACGTTGACGTTTCTTGAGAAGGCCACGTTGAAGTGGCATGCTCAACCCTTGTTAGAACACGACCACTTGGGCCCTCTTCCGCGCATCCAACTGTCCATCAAACTTTCTGCCCTGTATTCCCAATTAGATCCTCTTGACGTTCAGGCCAGTTACGAAGGCATTGCCCCTCGCCTGCGATCGCTTATCGAGAAGGCCCAAACGATCCCGGCGTCCATTACCTTTGATATGGAACAGGCCGAATTAGGCCCGATTATTGTTGACGTGTTCACCCGGGTGTTTTCCGAGCCACAGTTTCAAGACTATCCCCATGCCAGCATTGCCCTCCAGGCTTACCTTCGAAATTCCGCACACACCCTTGAGACGTTGCTGTCTTGGGGGAAAACCCGAGAGGTCCCTTTTGGGATTCGACTCGTCAAGGGAGCTTATTGGGATTCAGAAGTCATTCGGTATCGCCAACGCGGATGGCCCGTCCCCGTGTATCTCAAGAAGCACGAGACTGACGCGAACTATCAAACCCTGGCCAAAACGATTCTGGAGCATTCCGCCTGCGTTCGACCGGCCTTTGGCTCTCACCATATTCCCACCCTGGCGTACGTTCAGGCATTGAGTGCGCATCTCCATTTTCGGCCAGAAACCTGTGAATATCAAATGCTGTATGGGATGGCAGAACCATTGCGAGAGTCGATCGTCGAGCAAGGATTCCGTTTTCGGGTTTACACCCCAATTGGAGAACTCATCCCGGGGATGGCCTATTTAGTACGCCGCTTACTGGAAAACACCGCCAATGAAAGTGTCATTCATGGCCACGATCCCACGTCTGAATGTCAACCTGACGACCTGGTCTTTCCAGTTTCTCCCGACCCTGAGGAAAACGAAAACCCCTTGGCTCAATCCGCTCCATCCCTACCCGAACCAGCACCTCAAGCACCATTTTCAAATGAACCGCACACCGATTTTTCTCGCGAGGAAACCCACCACCCCATCACCCAAGCCTTCGCTCGGATCATGCCTCAATTGGGACACACTCAAACCTATTCCGTGGCTGGCAATGTTCCATGCCATGGCCCCACATTGGTCTCTTGCAACCCCAGTCAACCCGATCAGATGATCGCCGCTTTTCCAACGATACTTCCGGCCGATATTGATCCTCTTATTCAAAAGGCCCAAGCCCACCTGGCTTCCTGGCGTCGTGTTCCGGCTTCGACTCGGGCAGAGTATTTATTTCGTGTGGCCGCACTCATGCGCAACCACCGTGCCGAGTTGACGGCATGGGAAATTTTGGAGACCGGGAAGCCCTGGCGTGAAGCCGATGCGGACGTGGCCGAAGCCATCGACTTTCTCGAATTTTATGGACGGGACATGTGCCGGCTAGGGCAACCCCTCCGCCTTGGCACGGAGCCCGGAGAACTCAACCACCGGGTCTTTCTTCCACGAGGATTGGCGCTGGTGCTCCCGCCTTGGAATTTTTCCCTGGCCATCCCCACCGGACTCGTGTCTGCTGCGTTGGTCACCGGCAATATTGTCCTGTTTAAACCCTCAGAACGTGCGCCGATGATGGGGTATCACTTGTCCCGCTTGTTCAGAGAGGCCGGTCTTCCGGAGGGAGTTCTGCATTTTCTTCCAGGCGGACCCGATCTCGGTAAAATGCTGGTGCAACATCCCGCCATCCAGGTGATCGCGTTCACCGGGTCCCAAACTGTGGGGTTGAGCATTCTTCGAGAAGCCAGTCAGCTGACTCCAGGACAGCGGCACGTCAAACATGTCATAGCGGAAATGGGCGGGAAAAATGCCATCATCGTGGATGAAACCGCCGATTTGGATGAAGCTGTCGCCGGAGTCTTAGAGAGCGCCACAGGCTATCAAGGACAAAAATGTTCGGCGTGCTCACGCGTCTTTGTCCTACAAAGCGTGTACCCTGTCTTTCTTGAACGATTGAAAGAGGCGGCTTCCTGCATTCCGATCGGTCCGCCCATTCATCCCAAAAGCCGTATGGGTCCACTTATTGATGCGCGGGCACTGAAAAGCATTCGGCACTATGTCGAACTCGGGAAGCAGGATGGACGCTGCCTCTTGGACCGGCAAATCATGGGGCCAGGCTATTTTCAAGGGCCAGTTATTCTGACGAATCTGCCGCCTTCTCACCCGGTTGTTCAAGAAGAAATTTTTGGCCCGGTTGTGGTGGTGTTCAAAGTCTCAACAATACAGGAGGCCTGTTCCCTCGCCAATGATTCCCCTTTTGCTCTGACCGGAGGAATCTATACCCGGAGTCCAGCTACGCTTCAACTGGCTCGCGAGCGACTTGAGGTTGGAAATCTTTACCTCAACCGGCCCATCACCGGGTCCTTGGTGGGACGACAACCTTTTGGCGGGCATCGACTTTCTGGAATTGGCAAGAAAGCTGGCGGGCATGGATACCTCGAACAATTCATGGTGGAAAAAATCATCACCGAAAACACGCTCCGTCGAGGGTTTGCCCCTACCACTTAAGACTCAGTGGTCAGCAAGACAGTTTTTATCGACTCTTCTCCCACAAACGTTCGCGACAATGAAAGGCGAGGTGGGCTCGGAAGGACACTGCCCGATTCTAAAATCACTCAACAAAACAGCACCTTAGATATTGATGAGTACGGACATAATGAACCGAACACATTTGTGGATCACAAGCATGAACATAGCGATAGCATAAATTGCACCACATACAGAGCAAAGGAGTCATAAAGAATCCGTCACGTGAATGGCCTTCCTAAAACTACCAACCGATTGACATCCTTCATGCAGAGGCATACCATTTTATACGAGACAACCTTACTGTTCTGAGATTGGGGAAACACACCGGTGGCCAGTCTCAGCTTTCACCAAGAGGGGGTTTCGCGATGAACGACCTCAGTCCACCAAAAATGTAAGACCCGTGGCGAGCGCAGGCATGAACTCCTCGTCTAGACGGGTAAACGAACCGTTGCTGAAAAGGACGTCTCATTGAAGTACCGTTTATGCCCGTAGGCATACAAGAGGTCAAAAAAGACCACCATCCAGTCAAGGGACATCCGTAAGAGAGTACCAAACAAGTGGATGTGACAATTCTGGAAGAAGATGTATGAGACATAAGCATACGCTCATACAAAAGAAAGGTTCCATCCAAATCTCCTCTCTGGCAACTGTTTCTTCCACGAGCATGACACAGAGGGTGTTCCGCAGCCAGCGGGTTAACAGACAAGAATGAATTGCCGGCACATGAAGCGCTGGTGAATGCGGGCTCTCTTTCACAAGAAAGAGAGCCCGTGTTTTTTGAAGGTTGATGGTTGTTGCCACCATCAGTTATTGACCTTACCCCCAAACCCAGTCCTTGAGAACCATTGATGGCTCTCGCGGGCTGCTCCCCCTGCCAAGTACTCGTTCAGGTTTGTGCGTGCAAGACCAGAAAAACAGACCGAACCAGTCCTTGCCATTCCTGAATAGCCTTTACTATTCAACCGAGGAGAACATGATGAAACCATTATCACGAAAAATTAGCGTGCTTGTTCTGGTCGGTTTTTTGGTGAGTGGATGCGATTCCGGGCAATATGGAGAGTCAACTCCGACAGAGCCAAAGCCCGAAAGTACTCTGATGCTCACGGCCGACCCCCCGACAGCCAGTGAACCTTCCACCATGGATACGGCTCTTTTGGCCCCTGCAGGGTCTGCCGGCGCGGCAGAAAATAATGAAGGTGTCACCCATTTCCAACAAGAGCATTGGGGTGTGGCCCAAGAACATTTCACGAAAGCCTTAGCCATCAATCCGGATCTTCCCGAAGGTCAATACAACCTGGCGCTCGCATTGGATAAATTAGGGAGCCACCAGGAGGCCACAAACCATTTTAGGATGGCGTTGAATTTGGCTCCTGAAGATTCCCGGATTAAAAATTCCGGGATTCTCAAGGCGCATGTGGGAGGATAAGACTGAACCGGTAGACCAAGCACACGGGACGACGCGTCCATAGGCTGTTCCAGCCGATGATTTGAGAGGGAGTGCCATGAATCTGACTCAATGAGGCTTGGACCTCATGCGTGAATACACGGATCATTTTGTCGGAGCCCTACGGAGTCATCCGGGCTTCAGTCCAGAGATCCGTTTGGTCTCCATGAGGAAATAGCTCGTCGAGCTAAATGATACATGATGGGATGCAGGGAATGAGACCGCACCGGCGAAGGCATCATGACGTTCTTCAACCGAGAAGATTAGTTGGGCCACTTGGCCGGTGTGGGGCGGGACGAACGAGAGAACGGTTGGCGACTTCGCCACGTACGAACCGAACGGCTAGGTGATAATTTCATAGCAGGGCTTGAAGTTTTCTTGATCGATTTTCATACGGTGTTGCTTGATAAACGATCGCAGGAGTTCATCCATTAAATTCATGATTATTGAATCTCCATGAATTTTGAAGGGTCCGTCTCGTTCAATCGCATTGAGTGCATGGGGCTTGACATGTCCGGCCACGATTCCCGAAAAGGCTCGGCGTAAGTTTGCCGCCAACACATGGATGGGTTGATCGGCATGAAGATTCAACTGGGCCATGGATTCGTGGGTTGGCTCGAACGGCTGTTGAAATTCATGGTCAATGGTGAGGTGCCAGTTGAAGTAAAAAGCATCACGGGTTTCTTTTCGAAATTCCCGGACGTCTTGTATGCATTTTGTCATTTCAGAGGCGGCATGATGAGGATCGTCAATAATAATGCGATAGCGTCCAGCCGCTTCAGCCCCCAGCGTTCGCCTGATAAACGTATCCACCGTTTCAAAATACGGGGCACTCCCCTGGGGGCCGGTAAAAATGAGCGGGAACGGAATGTCTTGATTGTGCGGATGTAGTAAGACACCGAGCAGGTAAAGAATTTCTTCCAACGTCCCCGCCCCGCCGGGAAACACGAAAAACCCATGTCCGAGGCGAAGGAACGCTTCCAGCCGTTTTTCAATGTCGGGAAGAATGACCAGTTCATTCACAATGGGGTTTGGCGCTTCCGCCACAATAATTCCCGGTTCCGTGACCCCCACATATCGTCCATTTTTTATCCGTTGCTTCGCATGGGCCAGAGCTGCCCCCTTCATGGGCCCCTTCATCGCCCCCGGCCCACAACCCGTACAAATATCCATGCCGCGCAGGCCTAGTTGATGGCCCACTTCCTTCGTGTAGCGATATTCCTCCTCACCGATGGAATGCCCGCCCCAACAGACAACCAGGTGGGGATCTTCCACCGAATGAATAATTTCGGCATTGCGTAAAATATGGAAAACGGCGTTGGTTATTCCTGTCGACGTGGTCAGTGCAAACTTGGGATTGGCCTGAATTTCATTGTGAACATAGATGATGTCTCGCAAGACTGAGAAGAGATGCTCCTTGATCCCTTGAATGAGTTCTCCGTCAACAAAGGCACTGGCCGGGGCATTGGTCAATTCAAGCTTTACGCCTCGATCTCTCTGAACTAACGTAATATCAAAATCAATGTACCGGGCAAACAAGGCTTTGGTGTCATCGGTATCATTCCCACTCGTCAGGACGGCCAGGGCGCAACGTCTGAACAGTTCATGCAATCCCCCCTCACTGGTCTCGCGAAGCTTCTCCACTTCCTGCTGTGAGAGCATGTGCATGGACGTATCTGGAGTCACACTGGCAGACACTCCGGGACTGACCACGGCTTGATTGAATTGAATCGTTTTCATAGCACTTTCCCAATACAGTTAGCGGACATTCTTTTGTATTTTATACGGGATATGACGCTACGAAAAGGCAGGACAAAGAGAAAAAAAACGTCTCAGGGAGGAGTCATATGGCGAATGATTTTACCTTCCACCATATACACGACCAATTCCGCCACATTGGTGGCATGGTCGGCAATCCGTTCGATATATTTGGAGATAAATGACAAGCGAATGGCACGAGAGATCGTTTGAGGATTTTCCATCATGTACGACAGGAGTTCACGGAAAATTTGTTCATTAAACGCATCGACCTTATCATCATCCTGAAGAACTTTGCGGGCCAGGACTGAATCTCCGCGAACAAACGCATCCAGGGCCTCCCCCACCATCTTAATCGCCAGATCGGCCATTAAGGGTATATCGATATAGGGCTTTAATTGAGGTTCTTCATTTAATTCGATGGCCCGTTCACAAATATTTTCCGCTAAGTCACTCATCCTCTCCAGATCCGATGAAATTTTCATCGCGGTGGTAATAAACCGAAGATCCCGAGCCGCCGGTTGTTGCAAGGCCAACAATTCCAAACAGGCTTCATCCACCGCGACATCCATGGTGTTCACCTGCCGATCATTGTCGATCACCTGTTTGGCCAGCACATCATCCCGATCAATCAAGGCTTTCAACGCTTGACGGATTTGTCCCTCCACCAACGAACCCATTCGCAAAATTTGTTGTTTGAGGTCGGCTAGATCTTCGTCAAAGCGTCGTTGAATCGACATGCTGAGTTCCTCTTTTCACCCCTTCAACCAAACCGACCGGTGATATAATCTTCAGTCCGACGCTCGGAGGGGTTGGTAAAGATCGTTTTGGTATCATCATATTCTATGAGTTCACCCAATAAAAAGAATCCCGTGAGATCGGACACCCGTGCCGCTTGTTGCATATTATGAGTCACAATCACAATGGTCAAACGTTCTTTAAGCGTATGCAGAAGTTCTTCGATCCGTCCGGTTGAAATCGGATCAAGCGCCGAACAGGGTTCATCCATCAACAACACATTCGGATTCACCGCCAGGGCTCTGGCAATGCAGAGCCGCTGCTGTTGGCCACCGGAAAGACCCAACGCACTAGCGTGCAACCGATCCTTCACTTCATCCCAAAGGCCTGCCCCTTTCAAACTAGTCTCCACCACCTCATCCAGCGTGTCCCGTTTTTTCACATTCTGTAATTGCGGCCCAAACGCTACATTTTGCCAGATCGACTTGGGGAAGGGATTCACTTTTTGAAACACCATCCCCACACGAGTGCGCAGATCGGTGACATCAATGCCCGGATCATAAATGTCATGCCCTTCCAACAAAATTTTCCCTTCAATCCTCGTCCCATCCACTAAATCATTCAACCGATTCAAACAACGGAGCAAGGTTGATTTCCCACAGCCCGATGGCCCGATAAAGGCCGTCACTTTATTCGCCGGAATATGCATATTGACGTTCGTCAGGGCTTGAACCGAGCCATAAAAAAAGTTCATATTCTGAATAAGTATTTTCGGATGGCTGCCCGCCATGGGCTCAGAGTTCGATTCCATCTGTTCGTCCTTTTTCTGTATCTGTTTATTGTCGGTCTTCTCCACAACGACAGTGGATACGGGACGGGCTTTGTTCTGAACCGATGCCCTCGCTGAAATCCCCGGCTGGGAAATGGTCTGCATGATTGTACCTCATTTACACAGAAGAGCCAGCATAGCGTTTTCGCATACGCGTGCGCATCGTAATGGCTGCCATATTTAAAAGAATGACTACCGAAACAAGGATAAAGGTGGTCACATAGACCATGGGCTTCGCGGCCTCCACGTTGGGCGATTGAAACCCGACATCATAAATATGAAATCCTAAATGCATAAATTTTCGATCCAAATGGAGGAACGGGAAAAATCCATCCACGGGAAGGGACGGTGCTAATTTGACAACACCGGTAAGCATAAGCGGGGCCACCTCCCCGGTCGCACGAGAGACAGCCAAGATTAGCCCGGTCAAAATTCCCGGCATCGCACATGGAAGCACGACATGCCATAAGGCTTCAAATTTCGTCGCGCCAAGACCTAATGACCCTTCCCGATATTCCCGTGGGACGGCTGACAATCCCTCCTCCGTGGCCACAATCACCACGGGAACGGTCATGAGAGCCAACGTTAAAGAGGCCCACAACATCCCTCCCGTCCCAAAGGTCGGATTGGGTAGCGACTCCGCAAACAATAACTGATCAAGCGTCCCCCCCACGGCATAGACGAAAAATCCCAAGCCAAACACCCCGAACACAATCGAAGGCACACCGGCCAAATTATTTACGGCAATACGAATCATACGCGTCACGATCCCTTGCTTCGCATATTCCTTCAAGTAAATCGCCGCCAACACTCCAAAGGGCACCACCGCAATACTCATAATCACCACCATCAACACAGTGCCAAAGATGGCTGGGAAAATTCCGCCTTCTGTATTGGCCTCCCGAGGTTCTTCACTGATGACTTCCCAAAAATTTTTCACATACATGAGGAGTTTTTCTGGAACTCCCATGCTGTTAGGGAGCCATACCTTGACCACGGTTCCAGCTTGGAACGTCTTTTCTTCGCCGCCGACATCGACCACCGTTACCCGAAATTGCTCAAGGTCTTCATATAAATCTATGAGAAGTTTGTTTTGAATTTCATACGCAGCTTCGAGTTCTTGGACATGAGCCTCAATATCCTTCCGTTCCTCTGCCTCCCCTTGTCCGGCTAATTCCAACGATCGGAGCGCGAGTCGCGCTTGGTCAAGACCGTGATTCAATTCACCAATTTCATGCTGCTCAATGTCATGTATGTTGTCTTGAATACCATTGGTTTGTTCCAATACCGGATACAAGGCCGCCAGCCCCGCTTCATGACCCGATGCTAAAAAAGATTCCCCCTTTTGAATCGCCTTAATTCGTCCATAGAAATTTCCCCATTCCCGCCGCTCAAATGCCACGACATCGGGCGGATACTCTTCGCTCTGTATTTCCGTTCGATCCACCCATCGAAAATCGAGTCCATACAAATCACGGTTACCCACCTTGAGTTGAAGCCGCTCCTGTCCTTTGGGTTGATCGATCGAGGCGGATTCAGGAATGGTTTCTGTGGCCACCCATTCCCCCAGAACAACCTGGCCATCAGTCAAGGTGACTTGAATCAGGTCTTTGGGCCAAAAATAGCCCAATCCATTTATCATAATCAGCACCAACAGTCCGCCGATCATAAGCAAAGACACACTGAGCGCGCCTCCACACAACCAAATGAACAACGAACCTGAATCAAGAAATTTCTTTATGGGATTTTTTTTCATTGTTCAGGAAATTGGCAATCATCGATTCATATGTCTGTATGATAGTTCCCCGATAAACCATGTCGGGAATAACAAGAGTTCTTTTCGCCTCACTCCTTACACCTTACTTTTCACTTCTTCCTAGAACTGTGAATACTTCTCACGAAGACGCTGCCGTACAACCTCAGCTATCGTGTTAATCCCGAACGTAAACGCAAATAAAATGAGGCCGGATAGAAATAAGACGCGATAGAGCGTTCCGCCATGTGGCGCTTCCGGCATTTCCACAGCAATATTGGCCGACAGGGTTCGAAATCCATTAAACACGCTCCAATCAACGATTGGAGTATTGCCTGTTGCCATCAACACAATCATGGTTTCGCCCACGGCTCGACCAAACCCAATCATTAACGCCGAAAAAATTCCGGGACTCGCAGAAATTAAAACGAGGCGCGTGAGGGTTTGCCACTTGGTGGCTCCTAGAGCCAGGGAGCCAGCCACCAAATGCCGAGGCACATTGGAAAGGGAATCTTCTGCAATACTGAAAATAATCGGGATTACTGCGAAGCCCATGGCAAAGCTAATCACAATGGCGTTCCGTTGGTCATAGACCAACCCGAGATGATTCGTGAGCCATTGCTTATAATTTCCCCCAAACACCACCGCTTCAATCCAGGCGTTCGAGGCAAGACAGATTCCAACCGTGGCCACCACGGCGACCATAATGATCACAACGTCCATTCCATAGGTATCAAGTTTGCTAATAGATCGCGGTAAGATTTGCCAGAGGACACAGACCAGCCCGATGACAACGGGAAGAATAAGGGTCCCCGCCACCACTGCCGGAAAGATCTCCTCTAAGAGAGGCGCAAACCATAGGCCCGCCAAGAACCCTAAGACCACAGACGGGAGTGCCGCCATGATCTCAATGCTGGGCTTCACCACCGCACGGAGATGGGGATGCATAAACATGGCGGTATACACCGCTCCCATGACGGCCAAAGGAATGGCCAGGATCATTGCATATATTGTTCCCTTCAAGGTTCCAAAAATGAGAGGCATCATGCCGAACTTTGGCTCAAAATCATCCGACCCACTGGATGATTGCCAAATATGTTCCGGATCTTCATAGCCTTCATACATGACCGGGAAAAACAACGATCGGAAAGTAATCTCGGGATGCGGATTGTCAATGAAAAATGTTCGTAATCGTCCATCCGTACCCAACCACATCCCGCCATTGGACTTCGGTGAAAAACGAAGGGCTCTGGTCTCTGTAGAAACCCGGTCAAATTCCATAATCATCTGACCGGTCGTCGCATGATACAGCGTCACATGGCCTTGATTATCTGCAGTCAAAAATCCCTTATCTCGCTGAGAAGGGGAGATAGCTTGTACCGCCCCGACGTGGGCTTGAAAGGTAAAAACTTTTCGGAAGGGAATGTTGGTCCGGGCCTTTCTTTCATCCATGGGAACCCAGGTCATGACCTGCCCGGCCTGTGTTCCAACCACCAGTGTTCGTTCCCCGTTCAAATAGGTCAATGCCGTCACAGCCTCTCCGGGCTGGCCAACCGGAACTCGGCGAACCTTCGATTCATCGTCATCTCGCAATGACCATTCGACAAGCTCTCCCTGCTCCGTCCCTCCCACCAAGCGTTTACCAAAACTATCTAACAGCAAATGGGTAATGGTTATGTGCTCGGGAATGTTCAACTGCTGCTGCGTCACAACCACTTCATCCGAGAGAGAAAACTCTCCTGGATCTTCCATCCTGGTCAACCACAACCTGCCGGAAGATGTGAGAGCCGCGATCACCTGTCGTTCCTCTTGTTGGGCATGAGCATGTCGCACCAATTGCTCTCCATCAGGAATCACTTTGATAGACGTACCCATGCTGTAAGCAGGAACGATAGTTCGGGTCGGCCCTTCAAACACTGATCGAAAGAGAATGGTGACCGGAAAGACCATGCCATCTTGAGTCGCCACACTCATTCGATTGCCTCTTTGACCGATTAACACGGCGGACTTCACGGCTCCAGGAACAGCTAACCTCCCGCCTACCTTGGGAAGAGGCGCCCCTTCGGGCATCTGGAAAAATTGCAATTGACTCCCAGCTAAGACAAATGCCACTTCTTGATATTCATCTAACCCAATGACCGTCGCGTCAGCCGTAGGGCCGGCTTCCTCCTGAATGTGCACATCTGCCGAAACACTCCCACTCGTTGCCCGAAACAAGGGGAGTACTTCCCACATCAAATACAGAAAAATCCCCATGATACTGACAATCGTGGCAATACCCCCGACCCAGACAACAAGACGGGCCGAGCGATCGGCAACGTGCCGCAGCCGCCGATACATCGTTCTCGTGTGTTGGATGGCCCATTGTCCAGAAACAGATGATGGGCTTCCGCTAGAAGTCGGATTGGATGAGGGAGTATTCATGGGATGGGAAACCACTCGAATTCGATCAATCACAAAAAGGGCCACGTCCTCGTCCATCGACGAGAAAGCGGCCCAATAGGTTGACCGTCAACCTAGTCAAGATTTCCACGCTGTTTTGCGATTAGTTCTGCGCTTAACGGGAAATACCCATCTTTGATGACCACGTTTTGACCTTCTCGACTGTAGACAAAGTTTAAGAATTCTTTGACAATCGGTGAGAGCGGTGTATTCGGGGCTTTATTCACGTAGACAAACAAAAAACGGGATAACGGATACGCCCCCTTGGCCGCATTCTCAAAGGTTGGCTCGACAAAATCTTCCCCATCCTTCATGGCCAGCGGGACAACCCGAACCCCGGACGTGCGATACCCAATACCACTGTAGCCCATCCCGGCCCGATCTTCCGTTACCCCTTGAACCACTGAAGCAGAACCCGGCTGTTCCTTGACTTGATCTCGATAATCCCCGTTCTGCAAAACCTTCCCTTTAAAAAACCCATAAGTTCCTGATGCTGAATTTCGCCCATATAAACTAATGGGCATTTGTGTATACGGCCCGCTCAGCCCCAAATCTCCCCATGTGGTGATGTCCTTTTTGTATCCTTGACGTCGCGTTTTGGAAAAGGCGGCATCGACTTCCGCCACACTCATTCCGGGAATGGGATTATCTTTGTTGACATAAACAGCCAGGGCATCAATGGCGACGGGAAAAGCCGTAGGCTTATACCCAAATTTCGCCTCGAAGGCATCCATTTCTTTGCCTTTCATTTTTCGAGACATCGGCCCCAATTGAGCGGTCCCTTCAATCAAGGCGGGGGGTGCCGTACTCGACCCTTTGCCTTCAATTTGAATCTTCACATTCGGATATTGTTTTCGAAACCCCTCAGCCCATAGCGTCATCAAATTATTTAAGGTATCCGAACCAATACTATTAATATTCCCTGAGACTCCACTGACCCGGTCATAATCTTTCCAATTTGGATCATCCATGGATTCTTTAGCCAAAACCGTTGCCGAATCGAATCCGCTCCCTCCGGACCAACCGATTACCAATCCAAGGGTGACAGCCGACATTCCTAACACCGTTCTTTTCAATACTTCTTTCATGCAATCGTCCTCCTCCAATAAGAAAAAATTTTACCGTTTTCACATGTCTCTCATGTAACGGCCATGTTACGAACGTGTTACAAGACAATAATCAAAACCCAGTCCCCGCCTGCTTGTTGATCCGTAGTTCCATTTGAGAGCCGACTTGGTGAACGGTCATAAGACCTTCCCGCCGCAATCTCCCCAAAATTACAAACAAATCACCCCATCGAATCCCTGGAAACTGGTTAACGATCGTTTCCAACATTACGTTTTTTTCTCGTGCCAGAAGATTCAGGACCTGTCGCTCATCTTGTCCATCAATCCTTGATTTAGCTCTCACCTGCTCATGAATGACCCCCATCACTCACCTCCAGGGTTAAAGAATTCGGTCCAGGATTATTCCAGCACCGCCATTCATTCAGTCATATCGATCCTACTCACCACATGTTGCTAACAGGTTGGGATCCGGTTACAGCTCTGTAACGTTTTCAGCAGCGATGAATGGTTTTACAGGAAGGGTTTTCGACTTGAGGACACATCCCGCACATATGGGCGGAGGAGAGGAAATTGGGTATTTAGGTCTCCCCAAATTATTGTCGATACATGAAGCAGGAGAATAGGTGGAAGTATCAATAACCTGCCTTGGAGAATCCTTTCCCACAGTGAAATTTTCCCCATCTCACATTCCACATTCCATGCTCACTTCCCTCCCATCGACTCGGCACACCTCATGACGAACCATCCCATGCATCTGGGCCTCATATTAATGGCGACGGCCGATTCGGCGGATGTCCAAAGTCTCGTAACCAGTTTTTCCGCCTATGGCTTTAAACTCACCCTTGTCCCGGATGGGGAAACCGTTCTGACTACCTGTGACAAATTTAAACCGGATTTAATTTTTTTGGATGTCACCCTGCCTGGCCTCAGCGGGTTTGACACCTGTCTCCGCTTGAAGGAACTGGACCAAACCAAACATATCCCCGTAATTTTTGTCACCGCCCCGTCCGATTCCGTCAGTACCGTCAAAGGATTTTCTGTCGGGGCCGTGGATTACGTCACGAGACCATTTCAAGTTGAAGAAGTGATTGCCCGCACCACCACTCATTTAAAAATACGCAATCTCCAGGTTTTGCTGGAAGAAATTATCGAAAATCTTCAGGGCGAAGTCGCTGAGCGTAAACGAACGGAAGAAGCCCTCCATGCCTCGATGCAGATGGTGCAGCAAGCCAATGACCGCATGAAAAATGACCTGGCTGCTGCGGCGAGGGTTCAGCAAGCGTTGTTGCCCGATACCTTACCGACACTTCCACACGTCGACTTTGCCTGGACCTATCAACCCTGCTCAGAGTTAGGTGGGGATTCCTTAAATGTGTTTCAGCTTGATTCGGACCATGTGGGCATGTATGTGCTGGACGTGAGTGGACATGGTGTTTCTGCCTCCCTGCTATCGGTCACCCTCAGCCGTGTGCTGATTCCACGGCGAGACCCTTCTTGTCTGTTTATCAAAACCAACCGGACGCCTGAACCGGATACCATCATTCCTCCGGCAGAAATTGCCACGCGTTTAAATCGCATGTTTCCGATGAGCGCCGACGGCGGGCAATACTTTACCTTGATCTACGGAATTCTCAATATCCGAACCGGGGTGTTCCGGTACACGTGTGCCGGGCATCCACCCCCCCTCTATCTTTCGCCTCATCAACAGGTGCTTCCCTGTGAGATCGGGAATGTTCCCATCGGTCTTTTTGAAGAGAGTCACTATGAGGAGGGCACCATTCAACTTGAATCCGGCGGACGCCTCTTCTTGTATTCAGACGGCGTACTCGAGGCCAAAAATCCCTCAAAGGCATTCTTTGGCGAAACTCGTTTATATGAAACCTTAGTCATCACAGAGGACACGCCATTACAAGGTACCGTCGATGCGATTGTGCAGGCCGCGTTAGATTGGACCGAGACCCAACACACCCAGGATGATTTATCAATTCTCGCATTTGAATGGACTGCCTAAGATGAGCCTTCCCCCCCTTTGCCCTGTTGGGCAGGTCATTTTTGTTCATCAATTTCCTGCCCGTGCGAGGGAACTCAGCCCCCTGCGGACCATGATACGAGCGGCCCTCAATAATCATGCTGGGCACTCCGATAGAGTAGAAGACATCGTGCTGGCCATAGATGAAGCGTGCCAGAACATTATCCGCCATGCGTATCGTGGGGAATGCGATGATCCGATCACCTTGCACATCGAACTCACCCCCAAGGCCCTGGTCATCACCCTTGATGATCATGCCCCGGCGGTCAGGCCCGATTGCATGAAACCACGCGCCTTTGACGATATTCGCCCTGGAGGATTGGGCTGTCATTTTATGCGGCAAGTGATGGATTCGGTTTCGATTGAACCAGCCCGAATTGGTTCTGGGAATCGTCTTCGCATGACCAAAAGTGTGCCACAAGGTTCGTAACCCCTGAATCATCTTTATGGAACATACGGTCCGGGAACAACAGGGTTATCACATTATCGCTCTCACCGGAGAGATCGACTTGGAAAGCTCGCCCAAGGCTCGCCAAATTTTGCTCGAGACCATCGATCGGAGCGCCAAAGTTCTGATTGATATGGCATCCGTGACCTATATCGATAGTTCCGGTATCGCGACACTTGTGGAAGCCTTTCAACGAACGAAGAAAAAAGAAGGATATTTGGCGTTTATCTGTCTGAGCCAGGCGGTCGTCCGGGTCTTAACCCTCGCCAGACTCGACAAAGTGTTTATCATTCATACGGACATGGAAAGTGCCATCCATGCAACCGTCTGAACAGTCCCTTCCACCGTTCCTTCATAAAATTGAAACCCTCGGACGAGTCACCACCCAATGGATTGAGGCCCTTGGATTTGGAACCTCCTTATTCTCTCAATCGGTCTTTTGGATCTGTTGGGGAAAACGGCGAAAGCAGAAGGTTCGCCTGGCCGCCATCGTTTCGCAAATGCTGGAGGTGGGCATTTTTGCGTTGCCGATTATCTCACTGGTCGCCCTCACCATTGGACTCATGCTGGCCATTCAAGGCATTGATGCGTTGAAGGATTTTGGCGCAGAACATCAAGTGACTTTCGGAGTATCGCTGTCGGTCGTGCGTGAATTTGCACCTTTGATAACCGGGATCTTAGTGGCCGGACGTTCAGGGTCGGCCTTTGCCGCTCGATTAAGCACCATGATGATCAATAATGAAATCGATGCCTTGCGGGTCATGGGCATCAATCCCGTTCGTTTCCTGGTCGTGCCCAGTCTCGTGGCCATGATGATCATGGTTCCCGCGCTCACCCTATGGGCCGACCTCATCGCTCTACTTGGTGCCGGGCTCTATATCACCACCGATCTTGGAATTTCCATGGGATCCTATGTCACAGAAACCGTGACGTATCTGGGAACTGAGGATGTCTTGCACGGCCTAGGAAAAAGTTTGGTATTTGGCGTCTTAATCACGCTTGTCGGGGTCGTGAACGGCTCATCAGTCCACGGAGGGGCAGAAGGCGTGGGACAGGTCACCACTCAATCCGTCGTCCATTCAATCTTAGCCATCATATTGGCCGATCTTCTGATTGTGTTCCTACTCACTCGATAAATAAGCCATGACCACCCCGGCTCCTGAAACGCCCCCTATGATTGAAGTCACAAATCTCACCACGCATTATGGAACTCGCAAGATCCTCAATGGGATTTCCCTGACCGTTCACAAAGGTGAAATCATGGTAATTATGGGCGGAAGCGGATCGGGCAAGAGTACCCTTTTACGCCATCTCATTGGCTTGGAACAGCCAAGCAGCGGATGCATAAAACTGTTAGGCCAGGACATCGGCTTGATGACCGAGCTGGAGATGACCTCGTTTTATCGAAAACTGGGCGTGGCTTTTCAAAGTGGCGCATTGTTCAGCTCGATGACCGTGGGAGAGAACATAATGCTCCCTCTGCGGGAACACACCAAACTTGATCACCACACAATGGAAATCATGGCACGGCTCAAGCTTGAAGTCGTCAATCTGGCCGGGTTTGAGCATCTTATGCCCTCAGAACTTTCCGGCGGCATGCTCAAACGTGCCGCATTTGCCCGCGCCGTGATCATGGACCCTGCCCTCTTATTTTGCGATGAACCATCGGCCGGCCTCGACCCCGTCGTGTCCGCCTCGTTAGACGAATTGATTCTCCGCCTCCGAGATGCCCTCGACATGACTATCGTCGTGGTGACACACGAACTCGAAAGCGCCTTTCGCATTGCGGATCGCATTACCGTTTTGGATAAAGGTGATATTTTGACTATTGGAACCGTGGATGAAGTTCGGGCATCCGACAACCGCCGTATCCAGGATTTACTCAATCGCCATTTTGAAGAGGAAATCCTGGATCCTGATGAATACATGGCACGGCTTACAGGAGAAACCCGAGAGGTTCCGGCCCACGTGTAACAGCTGACCGACCCACTCGTACAATTTATTGATGATCCATGCGTGATTCTCGAAAAAATTACCTCATTGTCGGTGTCTTTGTGCTCACCATGCTCGGCACCTTAGTGGTTTGGCTTGCCGTGCTTTCAGGAAGCACGCAATCCACTACCGCATATTACTTGGAATTCAACAATGTCATTGGACTTTCTCCTGGGGGTCAAATCCTCTTTGAGGGTTATCCGGTTGGAGAAATCGAAGATATTGTCTTGGTACGAACGCCTGAGGCGTCCTTTTATCGCCTTCATGTCACGATTCGAAAAGGATGGGAGATCCCTGAAGACAGCCTCGCGGTCATGACCCAAGCCAGTCTCCTCTCGGCCATGGTCGTCGATATCCAAGCTGGAACGTCCCCTCACATGATTGGACCTGGCGAACGAATCCCCAGCTTAGGATCTACCAATATGATGACCGCCATGTCGTCCGTGGCCGCCAAATTAGGGCACCTTGCCGACACGAGCTTACAGCCCATCCTTGACAATCTCTCTGGAGGCACAGACTCACTGTCAGCACTCTCTCAGGATGCCCCCATCATTCTGAATAATGTCAAAACCTTTACCAAACAATTAACCACCGCCACCACCCGGCTCAATCACATTCTCGATCAAAGCGGGGGACAGCTCGAGACGATTCTCGGAAAGGCCGAAGTGGCCTCTGGAAATATTTCAACGCTGACGACGGATTTCCATCAGACCCGTAAGCAATTGGATACCCTGTTGATCTCCATGCGAAAAATTGTCTCCAATAATAGTGGAGAGATCGATCATTCCATCGCCGATCTGCACCATGCCTTGGAAGTGGTGGCCAGCCATGTTCAAGAGATAAGTTCCAATCTGGAAGCGACCACAAGAAATATGAACGAACTCACTACCGACCTTCGCCGCAACCCCGGACTCCTCGTACGAGGCCGGGAGTTCCGTGAACCGTAAAGGGAGGCTTGAGCCATGAAAACGTGGAAAATCTGTGTATGGCTTGTCAGCGCAGTGACCCTGACGGGGTGTCTGGGAGGACAACCCTCACCGGATTATTTCTATCGATTGAATCTGGCCGATCCGGAAACACGATTGGATCCGGCTCCTTTGGCGGGCACACTTCAAATTACACGGCCTTGGGCAGATGCCTTGACGAGCGAACGGCATTTGATCTACCGAAAGAATGATAGCACCTCCCAACTCAATCACCATTCCTACCACCGTTGGGTCGATTCCCCCACCCTCTTGATCCAGCAAGAAATAACCCAGTATTTGAGAAAAGCCGGACTCGCTCAACACGTTGTCACACCGGAAATGCGCACGAAGGCAGACTATGCCTTATCATGTCGGATTGCCAAGTTAGAACGCGTGCTCGCTCAACCTCCACGGGTTGTGGTCGAACTTGAGCTTGGCATCACATCAATGAAAGATCGACGAACACTCTTGCTGCGCACGTATCGGGAAGAGGAGACAACAGAAGACCTGAATGTCGGATCCTCAATTGAGGCCTATAATCAGGTATTATCGGCAGTGCTCGATCGTTTTCTTGTAGATGCCTCAAAACTGTCCCTCCTCAAGCTCACAAAGACCAACAGGCCATTTCCCTCACCATCGCCAGTCCATATTCTGACAAATCAGGATGACTTGTTCTCCAATCCTTAGAATTCCCGATGTCGTTGTATCGAGAGTGGAAATTCTGGCGTGCCACCCCTTCCACTTACCCCTCTGGCGAAGGATCGAGAAGGGCCATCCGGAAGACTTCGCTAATTAATCAGCTGACGTGACCTGCCCCCATCCTATTTCTTTGGTTGAACCTGGCGGCCACAAATATTGGACAACATTAATTCTCTCAGACATTCATTATTTTGCCCATTGCAAACTTGATTCGAGTTCTCCACGCTCGACAAACGTTTTCACAGCTTTAAACACGAGATCAATTTCAACAACGGTTTCCTTAGGAATTTGTTGTTCCTGGCCGCCAATGGAAAGGAGTACGGATCCAGCAGTCTTGTCCCCAGAGACCAAGTTAAAAAAAACTTCATTATTGAATGTGGCATACACGAAATACCGTCCATGAGCTCCACCGCCCACAGCCATATGGCCATCATCTTTGCCCTGCAACCTTACGATTGTATAGTTCTCGCCATTCAGCTTGTTAATGGCTGCATCAATATCGTTCCAGGATGGATGTAATAAAATAGCTCCTGACGGTTCAAGGCCTTCACAAGAATCGGCAAACATTTCTAAGACATACATACCGCTTCTCCTTCACGTGTAGTCCGGCCTGGCCATTCGACTCTGCACAAACCGTTCGGTTATATCGAAGAAATTCGTAACACGATCTCGACGGTGGTGCCTTTCCCTAACTCGCTCTGAATACGAAGCTGGCCCTTCAGCAGTTGAACCAGATGCTTGACGATCGATAAGCCCAGTCCAGTCCCGCCTTCTTCCCGTGACCGGGCCCGATCCACACGATAAAACCTTTCGGTGATTCGAGATAAGTCGGTTGAAGGAATACCTTGTCCCGTATCTTTGACCTGCAAGACAACTGATGTATCCAACCGCTGGGCAAGAAACGAAATACGGCCTCCTTCCGACGAATATTTAATCGCGTTGTCAACAAGGTTCACGAGGATTTGCACGACTCTATCACGATCAGCCCATACACATTCTCCTTCAGCAATCTGGTTACGAAATTCAAGACTCTTTTTTGTACCGTGTGTCTGAAGCATTTCCGTCACTTCATCAACCACATCTTTCAACCCAACCGACTCCCACCGCAACACCACGTTCCCTGATTCAATTTCGGAGAGGCTTCGTAAGTCATCTACGAGCCGATTGAGCCGTTCAGCATGTTGATGGGCTACCTGAATAAATTTACGGGTATTCGGGGTTTCGAGAGACGGCTCATCAATGACCGTTTCGAGGTATCCGATAATTGCCGCCAGCGGGGTCCGTAATTCATGCGATACATTTTCCATAAATTCCGCACGGACTTGTTCTAAACGACGCAATTGGGTGACGTCATATAACACGATCACGCTTCCCTTTTTCTGATTGGCTAAGGGAAACGGTAATCCATATACTTCGACACTCATCGGTGAGGGGGTATGAATATTCACCTCTGCACGTTGCCGCACATGGAGTTTGAGTGTACGACTTTGTTCGACCAATTCAGCTAATTCCTTATTTCGAATGACTTCCCACACTGACCGCCCCTGTAACTGCTGTTCATCTAATCCAAGCATTTGACAGGCACTGGAATTACCAAAAATGACGTGACCATGGGAATCAAAAGCGACGACTCCTTCCACCAAATTCTGAACAATGGTGGACATATTCGCTCGTTCCTCTTCAAGATGGCTGATGCGTTGCTGTATGTGATTGACTGTATCCTGAAGGTCCGCTCCCACAGACTCTGGTGAGAACGCACGGGAAGGATAACTCGCATGGCTTGCCGTCAATTTCTGCAATTCAGCAAGACTGGCGCGCACCTTCTCTTCCTTGTCACACGTCCGATTCCAACTCTTCTGTGTGATCCAATAGGCCGCACCAAGAAGACCTCCACCCAGGAATAGGATGCCCCACCAGGACCAGTCCCATGTCAGACCGGCCCCAACGACAAGCATCGCAGACACCATCCACCCGACAAGCACGACCGGAGGATTACCCATGACGGGCTCTCACAGACTACAGCCTCCTCTCTCAATCGATTTCGGCGTCAAACCGATATCCCACACCTTTCACCGTCACCACCCGTTTCTGTTCCACACCTAACTTTTCTCGAAGCCGCCGAATATGGACATCGACCGTACGCGATTCTATATCCACCGCATTGGCATAACCCCACACTGTTTCCATAATTTGTTCCCGGTTGAGTACGCGGCCATTGGCCTTCATAAGACCGCACAACAAATCAAACTCCTTAACAGTGAGATCGACTGCCTTTCCTCCAATCGTAATGAGATGCTTCCCCTCGTCCACGAGGAGAGTGCCGACCTGTGTCAGAGCGGGCTGGTCTTGAGGCTGACCGCGCCGTAAGACGGCTTTCACCCGAGCGACAAGTTCCCGAGGGCTAAAGGGCTTCACCATATAATCATCAGCCCCCATCTCGAGGCCGACAATACGATCCACTTCCTCTGCTTTGGCGGTTAACATGATGATCGCAACCGAGGAGGTTTTGGGATCTTTTCGAAGCTTCCGACACACCTCTAACCCATCGACACCCGGGAGCATAAGATCAAGCACAATCAAATCGGGCGTCCGCTCTCTGGCGACTTGCAACGCCGTTTCCCCATCTCGAGCTTCCACACATTTGAGCCCATCTTTTTCCAGATGGTATCGCACAAGATCGACGAGATCCTTTTCATCATCCACGACTAACACCGTTGCAGACATAGCAATTGCTCCTCACAATATTGCATCAGTGAAAAATTTCCCCGAATCAAAAAATACTTTGGTTGAATTTGGGAATAACGCGTCCTAGCGGCAATGGCAATCATGAGCCTATGATGAATAAAGGCACCGAGCGGGAATAAATAGCTGGAACAATGTCTTAGGCCTCATTGAAGATAATCCTAGCACAATTCGAAGAAAATTCAGAACAGTAGGTGGCACCAATCCAAGATCGACTGGCTTCCAACTAGTTGATGAATATAGACAGGAATGAATACTTATGGCAGTCGTCACAACGCCTTGGAAACCCAATCATCATGGATTTATTGTGGTCTTCAGATTAGCACCCTCTTCGAAACAGACGTGTCTTACAGTTTCGTATGAGATTATTCGGTAAGAACCGATGCGGCCTAGGATTTCTCAAGCACCACAGACTTCTCAATATTAGCGTTGAGGGTAGAAAGACGATTGATCCCCTCCCCTCCCTGGGAAGTAGATCTCATCATTTCGGAAGGTTTTAGGCAGAGAATACGAGTCTTAGCTCATATTTTGATCATACTCAGCGGCCTCAACAAAGAAGTAGGTATGGCACGCTCGATCAATGAATTTTTTAGACAAATTGGGAGGAACACTATTGAATTTAGCAATACTGACTATCTGCTCGATTAAATCTCGTGGATGACAACTTCGCATATTCAGTTGATACTTTTCGTACACATCTTTTAAGAGATAGTCCACGGCCCCGTCATCATACGGCACATTTTTTTTCTTACACACTTCCTCAAAGATCTGCTTAAACCGTTCGGGAGTCGGGTCGGCAATATAGATTTTATTTCGGATACGTCGGAGAAAGGCCTCGTCTGCCAGTTTAGCCGGCTCTAAATTTGTTGCAAACAAGACAATGGTATCAAAGGGAATCTGAAAAACTTTTCCTGTGTGCAAGGTTAAATAATCCACGCGTTTTTCTAATGGGACAATCCATCGATTCAGAAGGTCCCTGGGGCGCACCAACTGCCGGCCAAAGTCGTCAATCAGAAAGACCCCTCCATTCGCTTTGATATGCGGAGGCGCTTTGTAATACTTTGCCGATTCATTAAAGGATAAATCCAAGGTCGCCATGGTCAACTCACCACCGGCAAACTCAATTGGACGTTTACACAGAACCCATCGAGCGTCATACTCCTTCTTGCTTTCAATCAAAGAACGAGAAGTCTCTTGAGGCATATCCACTTTCACATGGGTAATCGCATCATACACTTGGATAATCTGGCCATCGACTTCCATCGCATAGGGAATATAAACCTCCCCACCACCAACGGCTTCCAACATTTTGCCGATCGCTTCGGCCAAGACCGTTTTCCCATTTCCTGGAGGTCCATAGAGAAAAATCGCCCACCCAGAATTGACTGCTTCACCAAGCTGGTCAACCGTACCCGGGGTCAAGACTAAATGTTCGGTAGCGGAAGTGACTGTTCGTCGATCAATAGTCAAACCATTAACTGGCTGACTTTTCACCATCGCGATATAATGCTGCAAGCTGACAGGCGCAGGGCCGACATACCGGCAGAGTTCCATAAACCCCTTGGCCCGCTCTCGGCCCGCTTCGGTTAACACGTACCGGAGCAAGACTCCGAGCGATTCACCATGTCCCTTTACTTCACAGTATTTCTCCTTTTGAACAAGCGTGAATAATTCCTTCATGACGCCATAGGGCAATTTCATGATGTCCCCAGCCGTCCGCTCGGTCAACTCTCCCTGAGTAAACAACGTTCGCACTAACAATTGCACCAAGAGTTCTTCTGGTACCCCTGTTTCGGCAATGGTGGTTGGGGCAGGAAGGCTTCGCGCATTGACCCGTGGCACCGGTGTCTCAGCAGTGGTAGAACTCCCATTGGTGGCATTCCCGTAATTCGGGATCGTAATTGTACTGCTCATTCGCTTTCTCCTTTTTCCCCATCCTTTAACAGGCTGGCTTTATTGAGTTTTTCCGGAGTTTTCGCTTTCATGATGTTCAAATTCCCTGTAACATTATGAATACAGGTGACAGTTGATCCCAATTCTACGTTTCATCGCTCAGTCGCTAGTGATCACTCTATACACTCACAACCATATGGTAAGGATGATCTGGCTCTTTCTCTTTCTTATTTCGCTGACCTCGGGATGCACCGAGTCAACGCTTGAAAGTACCATTCGCTTTGGCCTTGCCAATGCCCCCACGAATTTAGATCCGCGGTATTCCACCGATGCTACATCAGCCAGAATCAATCGGTTGCTGTATTCACGGTTGGTTGATTTCGCTGAAGATGCCTCTCCGATCCCCTCTCTCGCCATGTGGGAAGAACTCAGCCCAACCCATTATCGGTTCACGTTTAATGAACCTCGTCCCACATTCCCCGATGGATCCACACTCACAGCAGAAGATGTGAAAGCGACCTTTGGCTCCATACTCGATCCAGCAACAGCTTCACCCCATCGTGGGCTTCTGGCCAATATTTCAGAAATCGTCACACCTTCTGAATCGACCATCGACTTCTATCTGACGCACCTCGACCCATTTTTTCCTGGTACCCTTAGTATCGGCATTCTTCCGGCAAACCTTATTGCTACCAACCATCCTTTCCATGACCAACCGGTCGGAAGCGGGCCCTTCATTTTCCATCAAAGACCGGACGATACACGCCTGATCCTCAAACGCCGCCAAGACCACCAACTGATTGAATTTATTAAAATAGCCGACCCAACAGTACGAAGCCTCAAACTACTTGCCGGTGAGATTCATCTACTCCAGAATGATCTTCCACCGGAACTCGTGTCCTACCTTGCGGCACACCCATCTCTCTCCTTTCACCAACGGCAAGGGACTAATTTTGCGTATCTTGGCTTTAATCATCAGGACCCCATCGTTGGAGAACATCAGGTTAGGCAAGCCATTGCTCATGCCATTAACCGGGAACAAATCATTCATTTCCTCATGGGAGATCGTGCCCGACCGGCGCATGGCCTCTTTCCCCCAACCCATTGGATTGGAACATCGCCATTATCCGGCTACCGCTACGATCCAGCACGCGCACGAGCCCTGTTAACACAAGCAGGGTTCAATGACCGGCATCGCCCGAAGCTCATTTATAAAACCTCTACGGACCCGTTTCGATTACGGCTAGCCACCATCATTCAAGATCAACTGCAACAGGTCGGGATTGACGTATCCGTTCACAGCCATGACTGGGGGACGTTTTATGGAGACATCAAAACCGGGCATTTTCAGATGTATAGCTTGTCCTGGGTGGGGCTGAAGACCCCGGATATTTTTCGCCAAGCCTTTCACAGTCAATCAGTGCCGCCGCTCGGCGTCAACCGCGGACGATTTGCCGACCCCATCACCGACCGGCTTATCGCAGAAGCAGAAATGACGTCGAAACGCCTCTCCCAACAGAGGCTCTATCGTGAATTACAAACACGTCTTTTAGACACCCTCCCCTATGTGCCCCTGTGGTACGAAGATCATTTTGTGCTTGTCAGGAAAGAGATTGAAGGCTATACCCTCCACACCGATGGCAACTACGATGGCCTTCTGGATATACAGTGGGCCTCCACCACCACCCCCTCTCAACTAGCCCGGAACACTGAGCCATGATAGAAACTTGGAAAATGAGATATGACTCGATCCACCATTGCCATCTTAACGGGGGGGCAAACTCTTTTTAACGATGGCACATTTCCTTCTGAAGAGAATCATGAGCGCCCTCATTGGATTACTTGGAGTGGTCAGCCTAGTCTTTTTTTTGATTCACCTGATCCCAGGCGATCCCATTGATGTCATGCTAGGAGAGTCCGCATTACCGGCCGATCGAGATGCGTTACGTCAAGGACTCGGCCTCCATCTCCCGCTTTACGAACAATGGTGGAAGTATCTCACAGGGTTTGTCCAAGCCGACTTCGGTTATTCTTTATTTTCCGGCCGCCCCATTGTCGAACTCCTTGCCGAACGCATTCCCTCCACATTACATCTGAGTACCGTGGCGTTACTCATCGCCCTCCTCATGGCCGTGCCCCTTGGCGTCGTCGCGGCGACTCGACAACATTCGCTCTATGATTACGGCAGCATGGGCTTCGCGTTGATTGGCATTTCGATCCCCAATTTCTGGATGGGGCCATTGTTAATTTTAGTGGGCGCACTTTGGCTCGGATGGTTCCCGGTCAGCGGACAGGAGGGGTGGAATGCGGTCTTTCTTCCCGCCTTAACCCTAGGGACGGCCATGGCCGCTATCCTGGCCAGGATGATCCGCAGCAGCCTTTTAGAGATTTTAGGAGAGGACTTTCTACGGACCGCTCAGGCAAAAGGACTTTCCCCAACAAGGGCGATTTTCCGCCACGCCCTTCCCAACGCACTTCTGCCCGTTTTAACACTTGTCGGACTTCAGCTCGGCGGCTTATTGGGTGGAGCTGTCATCACTGAAACAATATTTGCCTGGCCGGGGTTGGGACTCTTAATGATTGAAGCCATTCAACAACGGGACTATCCGGTTGTCCAGGCAGCTGTGTTGTGTATCAGTATAACCTACATCTTCGTCAACCTCTTCACCGACATATTGTATGCCTGGCTCGACCCTCGCATTGACTGGCAAAATCCAACATGATACGGCTGTGGCTCCCATGTAGCATTCTCATAATATGGGGACTGCTGGCTTCCGCCAGCCAGGGACTCACCCTCACCCCCAATACGATTGACCTTACTCACATTCTCACGGGACCTCACCCAGACCAATGGCTGGGCTATGACGAACTCGGCCGTCCCATTGCCGACCGCCTTATCACGGGGGCCAAGACGTCTTTTGTGGTGTCGCTTAGCGTCGTAGGGCTCGGCATCCTCATCGGAGGCCTGCTGGGTATTTCGAGCGGATACTTCAGTGGATGGGTTGATCAGATCTTCGTGCGGCTTGTGGACATCATGCTGGCCTTTCCCGGTCTGCTGTTGGCCATTGCCCTGGCAGGTGCACTTGGACCGGGAATTGAAAACGTCGTATTTGCCCTGGTCATTGTAGGTTGGGTGGGATATGCCCGATTAGCACGCGGGCAGGTATTGGCTCTAAAACAGGCCGATCACGTTTTGGCCGCCAAAGCGATGGGCGCATCATCCTGGCGCATCATGAGCAGACATCTCCTCCCTCTCATCACAGCCCCCCTGATCATTGAAGCCAGCTTTGGAGTAGCCAGTGCTATCATTGCCGAAGCCGGATTATCGTTTTTGGGATTGGGGGTACAACCGCCCGAAGCCTCATGGGGCAGCATGATTCGTGATGGAACACGGTATATGTTAGTCGCCCCACACTTGGTCCTCATCCCGGGACTTACCCTGATGGCCGTGGTTTTGGCTGCTAACCTCCTAGGCGACTGGCTCCGCGATTGGCTAGACGTCAAAGAACAAAAAAAATGAGATCGGAAAGGGCAAACGAAAACCAAACCCAATTTTACGCTACAGGAACGTCTTGGTTTACAGGGGCAGAACGCTTTGAAATATCCCTAATAAACCCGGAATAGGAAGCATGTCGGCCATTGCTCCAAGAGTTGAGAGATAGTTCGATTGGAAATTCTTGCCCGTTTTTTCTCAACCCATAAAGCGCCACCGTTTTTCTCAGAACACGTGCCTCGCCAGTCTGTTGTAAACGCGCCATTCCCTTCACATGCGCTTCCCGGTAACGATTAGGCATCAACACGGTTAGCGGTTGTCCGAATATTTCGTCACAGGAATACCCAAACATCTCTTCAGCAGCCGGATTCCAGGAAATAATCCGACCCTGGTGATTCGCCAACACTATGGCATCATTAGCCGCATGAAAGACGGCTTGAAACCGCCGTTCACTTTCCAATAAGGCGTACTGCGCTTGCTCCATTTTTCGTCCAAGCCGTTGCGCTTTCAAGGCATGGCGAATCGCGGTCTTAATTTCCGAACGGTTTATGGGTTTGTGCAAAAAATCAAAAGCCCCAAGTTTCTCAAGTGGTCCCGTGACGGAATCGAGTGTAATACAACTTGTCAATATGATGACGGGAATACCCGGAGCAATCCTCCCCATTTCTTCCAGCACAAGCAACCCATCGATATCCGGGAGACGAATATCCAAGAGCATGGCGGCATACTTACCGTTCTTCACCCGTTCAAGTGCTTCGGTCCCAGTCGTTGCGACCTCGAGGTCGTAGCCCTCTCCCTCAAGAAAATCTCGCAACGCCAGCCCAATATCAGGCTCATCATCGACCAAAAGAATAGATGATGAAACAGACGGGGAAAATTGAGTAGCCATTGTTTCCCCTCCTCCAAAATGTGGTGGACAGTCCCTCCTCAACTCCATCAACGCCGACTGACAAAAGAGATCCATAAGACATGTAAACAGCAAGCTTGATACCAAGAAACCACAACCGCATTTATCCGAAATACCTTTCTTAATACCCTTGAAATTTCATAGGGTTCACAATACTCCGTGAAAAAGTCCAATAAATTCTTGCTTAGAATGAGTATCAAAATAGATACATAAACTTATCCGAATTGATACATTTCATCCAGGTCAGATTTTGCCAAGCAGACAACCATGCCACCTAACAACCATGGAAAATATTAGGAGAGATTGGGAGGAGTCGTCTCTGCGATAAACAGTTGAAGCGAAGGGAATTCTCTTGTGCGTTGAGATACCTAAAGCAACCCAGAGCATTGATCTTTCTACATTTCCGGTACAGCGTTGCCAACACCTGGCTTGAGATAATTGGAATGGATTTATTACCGCACAGATCGTAATGTCGCTAAATATCGAAAAGCCGGCCCGTTAATACCGGAGGAATGGAAAGTCCCAGAAAGACAAAATTTGACCTTCTTGGTCCAAACACCATAAGAAAATCCTCAAATCTTTTAATGGCATTCCCGCCTTTGTGTTCAGGCCATTATCGGCGCACCTTAGTACATCCGTACATTTATTCAATGGAATCTCTATACAGCGTATTCGTTTATCCGAAGATAAGTATGATTACCGATTACGCATGGCCCTTTTCCCCCTCACTCAGTGAACCATCGGACATGCTTTGACATCAGCCTATAGAACACGTTGAACTGTAGAAGACGAGACATTGGATCCTTATTTTCACTACGACAAATCCAATCTGATCATTCATTTCATAGTCTTTCATCACAGACATGCCGATTTTTCCCCTCTTCCACTAAATCCTCAAAGCCCATTTTTGGAAACATGCCGCTCGCCAACTTACTACATTCCCGCATTTTCTTCATTTCCGGGCGGCTCATCATATCTTTGGCATATTCCATCGCTTTATCCTGCGCAGCATCACGCTTGCCACTTTTGCATAACCCTTCAACTTCTGATTTCATTTTCTGCCCTTCAGCATCCAACACCTTAAGCGCCGATTGGTCAATGTCTTTCATGCAGGCCATGGCCTCCTGCATTTTCCCCATATCCATCTGTTGCATCTGTCTTTGCATCTCTTGCATTCGCTGCATTTTTTCCTGATCCATGGGCATGTTGGGCGGCATCCCTGGATGACTTTGAGCAAAGACTACTACCGGGCATAACACGAGTAGAAAGATCATGTTTCGCATACTCAATCTCCTTTTGAACGACTGACATGAATAACATGATGAATGAATATTCTCTCAGGCAAACGATTCCTCGTTGTTCCTTCGTCACTGCCCTAAATTGAAGGGGACGAATAGGAAACAGGTAACGTCAGCGGCAAGAAAATAGATATGTACCAAAGAGGGGAAATAAGAGCAAACGAGGGGATACACAACAAGCGATCAAGAGTCTCCACTGGTTAACCCCGGTGAAGACTCTCAATCTTCATTATAAGAATGGATTAGCTTTACGGAACTTGTCGTTCGACGATGAAGTTAATCCCCACATCCCTGCCTCATACAAGGGAACCCTGTTTTTCTGACGGCTTTTCCATGAGAAATCTCATTAGGGAGCCTCTTTTTTCTCTACCGGTAATGGAAAAGAAATGATAATCCCGCCCATGACGTCCCCTAATTTAAAGTCCCGCTTTCCACTCAATATATGCCCGTTATGGCAATTGACGCAGGCCTTGGAAGTTGCTCGATCCGCATAGATAGCTTTAAAGAACCGTTGGTCACCTCGATTAATAATTCCGCTATACACCTCATCGGGATCGTCAGCCACCACTTGCAACCCAGTTTCCTCAAAAACAGTACTCGGCCCGTTCTCCTCATAAATGGGCCAAAGACTTGCCAGTCGATAGCGAAGACCAGTTCCACCCATTTCCACAATCCGCCCCGCCATTAAAAGCATTTGAGCCGGGAGGGGAAGCGCTTTTCGTTGTTTCCAGGCTTCAGCCGCCACCACGACGCGCTCTTCCTGCAATCGATCCACAACATGCGTCGTGTACAAAGCTCGATCTGCAGCAATAACCGCATGAATATAATTAGCCACAACCTCTGGTGAAAAATCTACCTCTTCTATTTTCTTATCCTCAGCAGCAAGGGCCACGCCCATACTCCCAAAGACACAAACGGCACTCACGATAAATCTGATAATGCCACATTTCGTGTTCATAGCCGCCCCTCCTTTCACCACCTCAGTACCCGTAATTACTCGAAAACACCATCCAGAATCACCTCCAGGTTCCAATTATCCCCTTTACCTCAGAACCTCCCCTACCTTCTATGGAATTTGGAGTCGCTTCGAAGGAATAATTTCTAACCCCTCTTCCAATAATTCCAATCCAAACCGGGGATTGTCCTCTATTTCATGCGCACTCCTCCGCCCCTGCGGAGACTGAAAGGTAAACTGGGCAGAAGTCACACGATTGGCGGTGACAATCACCGTTTGTTCAACAAACGTATTAACGCCTGGATGCCAGGCCGCCAACACATATTCCCCAGGGGGGATATCTGCAATACGAAACTTTCCGTCCTCTTTTGTAATCGCAAAATAAGGATTCTCCGCCACTAAACCCCAGGAAAACATATAGGGATGAAACCCACACTGCATCACAAACACATTGCGCCCTTTTCGTAAATGAATTTTTTCTACCATTGGTTCCCCAGCCATATACTTTTTCCCAAAAATCCCTGCAATACTCAGGTAAGGATTCATCGGGAGTGGCCGATTGAAGAGAACTCGCGCACCTCGTTTTCTAGCCGTTTCATATCCTTGAATATCATGTTCGACAGGATCCATATTGACAACTTCAATTTCATCACGGTCTTTGAGAACATTCACGAACGGAATAAACTCACAATCGATAGACTCAACTCTGACCTTCGGCAAGGAAAACGATTTCCCCTTACTCACATCTTTAAGCATGACCACCACATCTTTAAGCGTATTATTGGGCCCGATAATAAAATCTTCGACAATGCGCCACCCTGTACCCGTTGAAATAGTTCCACAAAACACCGGATCCGGAATGGTGACTAAATTGAAGGCCATCGGACGAGGTTTCTCCCCGGCAATCAAAACCTTCCCCTCAATTGTCCCTCCATTGGTCACCTTGATCTCTTCATAGGACCAAGCCGTTTGGGCGAAAAGAGCAGCCAGCCCAACCCCTAATATCCCTTTCCATAACATTCGGCCCTTCATTGCTTCCCTCCCCCACAATAATTGATATGAATGATTATGCCCATTCTATAGAAAACCTGACCCCATAAAAAAGGCGGGGAAGTCTTTTGACTTCCCCGCCTTTATTCTTACCGATACACCCGTTGCGGGTTATTTTGCGACGGCAGGAATGATCCTGGGAGTTCCCAGATCATGAAGGTTGGCCTGTGAATTTGAAGACATCGAACCTTCCAACGGCAGAATCCGTTGATCCGTGCTCGGCAAGACCCGCAAATACCCCCATTGTCCCGATTGGGAATAGGGTAATCGGCCATTGCTCCACACATAGTCTCCGGCCATGGACCATTTGCCACCAGCCGAAGGCAGGAATACATCAAGGCCCTCCGAAGCCGCAAACTCCACCGTGCTAATCATATCCGCACCTGGAAGGAAGGGTTCGATTGGCCATTCATGTTTTTCTACCGTGAACATGCCATTTTGCTCACTGCTGGCACCAAAGACGTGAATCCGAACTTTGTCACCGGCATGGGCTTCAATGGTTGGGGTGACCGGATCTTTCGGATTATCCACTTCACATGGTTGGAACATCCGTCCAAGAGTGCAACCGGCTTCTTCCCGTTGCAGATAAGGTTCCGCACGGTAGTTGACACCCGTCAATCCAGCCACATTTTGCACATATGGCATGAAGCTGGTTCCGATGATGTTGTCTTCATCTTGGAAATACAAGGCCACATCCCTATAGTTGGCGCGGCCCTCGTTCCCTTGAATGGTTCGATCAACAATCACATCAGCATTCCAACTATTTTTAAGACCCACATCTTCACCGGTTTTTGGATCTCGGTAGGTCGACCCCTTAGGCCCGATGATGATGCCCGCGAACAACCCGTTACGTGGGTTCATGGACACATTCCCCCAATCCCACACTAGGGTTTGCGTTTCCCCATTGAACGGATCCGCATAGAACGTGTAGGTGCGAGATTCACCCGTCCCCACAGTCTGATCGCCAGGGTTGTTTCCAACATTCACACCTTGAGAGTCTTTAGGATCGAACGCCAACCCAAAGGCGGCGAAGGACGCTCGGCCCTCTTTGAGCTTGTTGGTCAGTTTCACTTTGAGACAATCGCCCACATTGGCCCGTATGGTTAACGGCATGGGCTGCACATCTCCCCCAACCTTTTTAACTTCGTCCTCAAGGACATAGATTTTGGCATCGGGATTGCGCAATTCGATCTTCCGCTCAAAGTCCACTTCAATCGCTTCCGGAGCATTGTTATTAAAACTCATACCCGGATGATCCATCGCGACAACATTAAACGCCTTCACTGGTGCGTCTTTTGGGCATACTGGCAAGCGTTCCGGCATCCCTTCCGCCCCATAAGCCTTATTCGGCAACGGTTGCAGATCTTTCACCGGTTTGTCTAAGACTCGAATGAGTCCCCATGCACCTTCCGAAAACTTGGAACTGCGCCCATTGAAGAACATATAATCGCCCGCTTGGTGGCGAGGGCCACCCGCTTCCGGGATGACAAGGTCATACCGCTCGGCAATCCCGATATGCAGCGAATGCTTACGATTGGCTTCCTCCGCATAGCGTTCTGACCAGAACGTATGGCCCGACAACGTGAACACATTACTCTCATTCATCGTGACATCCAACATGCGAAACACAATAGCATCTCCCAAATAGGCACGGACCATCGCCGTACTCGGGTCACCATGTGCCGCACTGCTGAAAATCTTGGATGGGTCTGGGTTGTTGGCCAGACGTTGCGCAAATGGCTCCGCCCGGAAATTCAACGCCCCACCCGTGGTATGCGTCCCACCGTTCAAGAAAGGCATCGGCGTCATTTTAATCTTGTCGTTCGGCGGCATAATGAATGATACCGTTCGACCGGCTTCTAAGGCGACATCAATCGGTTGTCCCGGAGGATTCCCTGCCGTCACGATATTCACCGTATGAGGCACTGTATCCATGATATGCACCATCAGCTCACGGAAGCTACCGGCCACATCATGACCAACTCGTTCCACCGCATGAATGTCCGCCACGGGTCCGGTCCGAATCGGTTCACCCGTCTTAGGATCATGCCAGGTTGAATTGAAGGGTTCGGCAATCATGGTTCCAACCGCCCCATGGGGCCACGTGGTTCCACCAAAGGCATGGTCATGCCAGAACACACTGCCGACATCCGCATCCACCCAGAACCGTTGGCGTACATACTCCACCGTCACAATATCATCAACCGGATGATCGTTCTTGAGTGAATTCGCAAACGTCAAAGTATTCCCATCAATTTTGGCAATGCGTCGGACTTCCTTCCCTTTCACATTATCCGCCCCAATTAAGATCGGAATACCCACATGATATTGCTTAGCATTCGTCACTTGCAGGGTTTTCGATCCCTTTTTGGCTGCCTTGGTCACCTTGGCATTCATAGGAATCGGCAACCCTTTTTTCGTGGGCTTATCAAACTGCGTGAAAGGCCGCATGGACTGCTCATACGAAAAACCTGAAATCACCCCATCTGAGGCTTGGTTATCAAATTGGAAGAAATGAAAATGTGTGTTGATCTTTGAGGATTGGAAGTTGGTGATATCATCATCAATCCATTCACTCGTAAGCATCCAATCAATGCAATCATACACGTTGGCTCGCACAACCAACGGGAATTTCTTATTGTTGTCTGCCCGGACTGCTGCTTCTTCCTCATGGACGACATACAACAACCCATTTGGATCCACTATGGCCGGTTCTTTTCCTTCGGCAGCTGATAGTTCAATCGGCAATTTAATAAAATGAATATTGTAATCTTGTGACCCGGCGCGATCCGGGCAGAGACTCCACGGACCATTTTCTCCTGGCTTGGCCGGTTCAACTGACCGCGTACCATCAGGATTTAACCGGATCATTTCCAACCACGGCGCCCCGTTGTGGTCATTAGAAAATGGAACCCGCTTCCCAAAATGTGGCGTGAGCCATGGCCATGCCACTTTTCCGGTCGTCGGTTCAAACATAATGGGATGGCGTTCACCGGGCTTATATCCCATCAACTCGGGTTTATACTTGGGATTCTCACCCAACTTGGCTTCCTTCTCACTCATCGCTTTATTGCCTTGCCATACCCAATCCATCACAGTGGCATCGTAGGCCTTCATTTGACCCAGTTCATCATCAGTGTGTCCTGGCTTGCCTTGATTGGCCAACTGCATTTCTACCCAATCCTTAATATTGACGACGGCAGGCTCGGCTTTCCAATTGCTCTTACCATCACCCACAATATTAAACTTTTTCCCAAACCAGTTCACGGTTTTCCCCACCAGTTGATCAGACGAGACCGGCTGATGGATTCGTCCAATACGATCAGGCAATTCCCGCATTGGCGGCATTACGTCATTCTGCATTCCAGGGATTTGCATAGTGTTATACACACGCCAGTAGCCCCACATCCCGGCCACATAATGGTGCGCCACATGACAATGAAAGAGAAAATCCCCCGCTAACCATTGGCACAGGCCAGAACCGCACTCGGTTTCCAGATCCAATGCTTCGGATGGCCCGATCACTTCCACATCCACCCGGTCTGATTTCGTGCGCACCACCGGATATTTCACAGGACCGGATTGGCCCGTGTTCCAGACAGGCATTTGCGTCGCCCGCGGACTACGTTGCCATCGGATCGATCCCCCATGCGGATGGTGGGAATGAAAGACTTCCGATCCGCCATGGACCACCCGGAATTTGGCAGGATCACCCAGATAACTCCGTGGAATGGTCGGAGCCGCATCCCCAAACGTATAGGAACTATAGGCCATCGACTCATCTTCAAAGCCAAAATATTCATGTTGGACATGCATATTATTGATGCCGAACGGCTCACTACGATAGTTGAGCGCCCGGGCACCAGGACGGTAGGCATCCGTTAATGGATCACGTTGTGGCAAGAAATCCCCGTGCTTATTGACGGGTCGGAACGCCTCATCACCCACTTCATGATAAATCAGCACGAACTCACGAAAGTCCGGACCATCCCCATTATCAATCATGACCTGCCATCCACTGCTGGCTTTGGTGGCGGGTCCCGTCCCTAAGGGTTCGTAGTATTCAGAGTTTCGTGGCTCAACGACAAATACCCCAAATAACCCCATCACGGTCAATTCACGGTCATTACTAAATGTATGGAATTGGCGACCACCCTCTTGTGTATCCGGATGGATATACCACTCCATTTCGACCGATCCACCTTCTGGTGCGACTGTATCGCCATTGGTGGTCGTCGCCGGCTTGCCGGTTTGACTCATCACCATATCCGAACCATTGATATGTAAACTAACTTCTTCGCCAAACTCTAATTGATTGCGAAGGGTCACCTTGACGCAATCGCCTTGGTTGCCTCGAATAACCAATGGTTGAATCCATTGATCCTGAATACCATTGATCACCCCACCAGGATTATGATGCCCTTCTTCCTCACGAGCCGCTGCATTTTTGGCTTCCTCGGCACGAACCTTGTCGATATTTTCGGTCAAGGTGTACATGTATCCTGGATAATAATCCAACCATTGATTCAACGTGATTTCCACGTTAATGGCAGACACATCATAATTCCTAACAGGGGCCGTCTTGGGACATAACCCGCCATTCATTGAAACGGGTTCTACCCCGGAACTACTGGCCAGCAAACCATTCGCGGGCCCACCTCCGTATTGGTGAATCATGGACATGGAATCAAATGCCCCGGTATCGGCCCCACGATGGTCCATATCCTTTTGCATTTGCTCCATCATCCGTTGATGCTGCTGTTCCACAAGCGCCGCACGCTCCGCGCGACCTTCCATCGCATCTTCCACAATCGTTTGGCCCTTGAGCTTTTCAGCCCACCCAGGCGACTGTGACGTCATCCCCACGGGATGGACGTGTTGACTCGAGGCATCCTCAGCCTGTGAGGTTGATGGAGTTCCCCACATTGTGGCTCCACCAAACAGGGCTAAAAACGCCGAAACTGTAAATAAAGTCCGCTTGCCGTGATACATACTCCGGCCTCCTTTACATAAGGCGGTTGGTGAATAAAAAATTAAAACTCCCATTGAGCATTGTTATAAGTGTTGGCCAACTCACACTGCTTTCTCCTAGGCCTCGACAGGTACGTTCCAAAAAAAATAAGCGCCGACATTGGATGTCCTCTAATCGTTCAGGAGGTTGGGGATTCCGGAGGCCGGTCCATCACACCCCAGCCAATGTCGGCAATACCAATTATCAGCAACAACAGTGCCAAGAACAACATTTTTCAAGAAAAAGTAAAAACTCCCAATACTGAAGCCATTGGAAGCCATCCATCCATACAAGAAATCTGCGTCAACCTCACGTCCAAATTTCCACAGCATTGGTCAATCCATAAAATATTAATTAATTTTTCAATTTTTTCATGAGCTTAAATGCCCAAAAACTTAAACACTCAAAATGATAGATTGTGGCAATATGGGTCAGCAGTACAAAGAGTATGGCAATTCCACCGCCAGAGACCTGGAGATCAAGGTTGAAATTTAGATCATAGAGGGGGAGGGAATAGGAATACCGGACTCTCGACATTTCGCTATTTTTCGACGAGGACAATGACAATTCGTGAAAATAGAGCTTGTCCAAATTCCGCAGCCTTCAGATGAAATAAACCCACTGAATCAAGAATTGGTAGCAGCTTTCAGCGGACTGTCTCGAAAATGGCCTCCAAGCTTGGACCATAAGAATAGTGACTCTTTAACCATGTCCAAAATTTTTGCTGGAGAAACGGGGAAATCCCCGTTTCCCCATGCAAGGAAATCATTAAAATGCGATACCGAGATAAGCACCAGCCGTCCCAAAATTATTCGTGGTATCCGTTTGCCCGGCGGCTAAATGAAAACGCCCATCAATACCAAGATGAAACGCTTTCCAAACTCTCACCTGAGCACCGACCGCAAACTGGGCGCCGTAATCCAAAACCGTCACATCACCTGATGGTGGACTAATCACATGAAAATCTAACCCCACTGGTATAATCCATGGGCGAATCCGACTGCCCTCTAGAAACATGATTTTCGGTGAAACCGAGACGGTGAGTTGGGTCAATTGAATCTTGGTGGTTGTGTCCCCAAGGCCCGTCAACGCATTGGTTGCACTGCGAACCGTTTTTGAATTCCATCTCTTATACTCCACCCCTATCTCACCCAATACCCAGGTATCGGACATCATCCCCCACAAATTCTTCGACAGCACCAAGTCTAACCCTGCTCCAATGTAGTAACCCGAATCTCCACCATTAGATCCAGTCGTTCTCCCAACATCAGTTAAGACCTCCCCAGACCGATCACTTGTTGCCCAAGCTCCGCCTCCCCGAAAGAACACCATATGGCCCGTTTCTTGTTCCGCACCTGGCGAGGAAGAAAGCGTTTTTTGCTCCAACCGTTCTAACCGTTCCTCTACTGTAGCGGCCTGAGCCATACCCGCTCCGGCCAGGATCCACAACACCCCGAACGCCATCAATCCAGAGAAACTCCTCCGCACAACTGATCGCCCATTGTTCATCGCACACCTCCTTCTATAGTTCATAAAGAAACCCATGGCTTATGGAAGATTGGAAGGCACACCGGAACCCTTGGGTAGCAGTGGTGCAAACAGCAACAACAGTGCCATGGACAAGATTCAACGCTAACAAGCAACAACCCTCAATACTGGAAGACCTTCAGGGCCAATCGCAGGCAGGAAAGAAAGAGGCACATGCAGACCAAAATTCCAGAACCTTGAGCAGACAGAGGCTGCCGGTTCAAGACATGAAATTTTTCATTGACTTAGGCGTCCAAAACATGAGACGCCGTAGAAAAAGAATTGAGGCGTTTAGGGGCAGGAAGGGTCAGCGTGATGGAATATTGTAATCACGCAACTTATTGTAGAGGCTAGAACGGCTAATACGAAGGAGTCTCGCCGCACGAGTTTTATCTCCCTTGGCATCACGAAGCGCTTGAAGGATTTGGCTTCGCTCCGCTTCTTGTCTAGCAAGCTTTCCAATTTGAGTTAAATCACTGGCATCCAACTTTCCCTTCTGATGATCAAGGAATAAATCCTCAGCCTCAAGAAGAGCATGCTGGCAGGTCACCACGGCTCGCTCAATCACATTTTCCAACTCACGAACATTGCCAGGCCACAGATGTTGAACCAACGCCATTTCCGCCTCACGGCTCAGGCTCATGGACGAACGTCCATGCGTGAGAACCGACCTTCGCAAGAAATGAGCAGCCAATAGCGGAATATCTTCCTTGCGTTCCCGCAACGACGGTACCGTTAAGGGTAACACCGCCAACCGGTAGTATAAATCGGCCCGAAATGTTTTTGTCTTCACTAAGGCTTCTAGAGGTTGATTGCCAGCCGAGAGGACACGGACATTCACCTTAATCGATTGATTACTGCCTACCGGCTTAATTTCACCCTCCTGCAACACCCGTAGGAGTCGGGCTTGGAAGGCTGGCGTGGTATCCACAATTTCATCTAAAAAAATGGTGCCCCCTTCGGCTTCTTCGAACAGCCCTTTGCGATCGGCCACCGCACCAGTAAAGGCCCCTCGCATGTGGCCGAATAATTCACTCTCCAAAAGGGTTTCAGGCAACGAACTACATTCCACCACAATAAAGGGGAATCGGCGTCGACGACTCAAGGCGTGAATGGTTTTAGCCACCAATTCCTTACCTGTTCCACTTTCTCCCTGAATCAACACGCTCGCTTCACTGGCTGCCACGAGTTGAATCATTTCCACTAATCGTTGGATCGGCTCACTGTCGCCAATGATCGCCTTCGTGGCGGAACGTGAAGGAGGTAAGTCTGCGGGAGGAAGCTCAACCTCAGGAACTGCCGTACCTGGGACCGTCACCATACTTTCACTACCGCGCGCGCCCATGAGTACGGCAAAATGCGTGGCGCCCGTTTCACCCTGCAAGGGAAGAGCCCGAGGCAACGGACACTTCACGGGAACCTCAGCAAAAGATAATGGGCTGGATGAACGGAGTTGTTTGTGATCGTTTGACTCAAAAAGGAGGGTGGCAGGACACGGGTCACAGGGTGGCGACTGAGACGGGCTCGCATCGAAAACATGCGGCACGTTTGAAGAAATTTGGGGGCAGCTCTGAGCTAATTGATTCGCTGAGGGATTGGCATACACCAATTCCATCTGAGGATTGAAAATAACAATGGGCTCATCCAGATGATGAGCCAACAATTTCAAACCCTCGACCCTCACATGAACAGATTCGGGAACATCAGCTCCCGTTGGCGAATACGATCCGGCCATCGTATAAACTCCTCACTTTCCTCACCCATACTCGTACTATGACAAAATATTTCCACACGGATTCACCAAACAGACTTGAGCAATCCATCCTTTCAAATCATGGAGATGCAGCGGCTTTTCAAAATAGCCTTTGGCTCCGCACTCCAGTGCTTTGGCTTTCGAATGGCTATCACCATGCGCCGTCATCACCAGAATAGAACTCTGCGGAGCCGAGGCCTTTAGCAATCGTAAATACGGATACCCTCCATCAGGAATCTTTAAATCCGTCACAATCACTTGGGGAGCCACCGATTGCAGGGCATCCAACGCCCCTTTGCCATCGTGAGACTCCACAACCTGACAGCCCTTTTCTTGTAGAGCCTCAACCAACACCGCCCGCATGTCCTCATCTTCATCGACCACCAGAATGGTACAAGACGGTGTCTTCTCTTCCTCGACAACCGGAATCGGCTTCATTGTATCCTTCTATCGTGTCAAACCGCGTTCAATTTCTCTCGCAAAATCAACAGACTTCTTCTTGAAACACAGCAAAATTCGGACCTGTCAATATTGAAGGGAAATCGCATTAATCTGGCCCATTTTGGGCCAAGATAGAAACTTTCCGAAGAGAGGCCTGTGGACTTTTTCCACAAATTCGTCTTATGATCGATTTCAGAAATACCCCACACTCTCTATGATTTTTTGGAAGATCGCACAATCAGCACAGAGCACGGAGCATGGTGACTCACCGCTTGCGCCACGCTTCCCATGAACAACCGCCTAAGGCCCGTGACTCCCTTTGATCCCATGATCACCAAGTCAGCCTTCTGAATCCGGGCCGCCCGAATAATTTCCTGAGCTTCGTGCCCCAAGGCGATGCATTCCCGGATGTGGCATGCCGTGGACGCAAGCGAGTCGCGAGTCTCTTGTAAGAGACGAACACCCCTAAGATCACCATCTCGACACACATCCTTAGCCAACTTGGAAAATTCAGCTCGACTCCTTCCGCCCCGTTCCACGACCTGCCTGGTCTCATACACGTGTTTTTTAATCACATGCAGCAATGTCAGGGTCGTCCCACTGGGAAATTCAAATGACCTGACAACATCCACGGCATTCCAGGCATCGGGTGAGCCATCGGTTGCCAAAAGGATATTGAGGCCGGCCGATGATTTGGTCGACCTGGCAGTGGGCCGGCCGATAAGGATAGAACATGAGGCATCGTTCAAGACCCATTCACTGACGCTGCCCAAAAGCAAACCAGAAATTCGAGACAGCCCCCTTGAACCAAGCACTGCGATATCAATCTTCTTCTTCTGAATGACAGTCAGAATTTCTTGTCCGGGAACCCCGCTCACAACCAAGGATTGCACCTGTAACGTATCTGAAGCCAAAAGGTTTTCCAGTCGTTCTAGTTCTGATTGAATGGGCAGGGGCTTTTTCGACTCACCTGGGTTCTTATGGGGCAACCCTCTCGATCCTTTTTGCCCTGCTTCCTCCCTTAGGGATGTGACATGCAGTAAAATCAACGTTGACCCTGCCGGCCATGTCAATTTTCGAAACAAGGCCACTGCGCCTTTGGAATCCTTGGATTGGTCAATCGCGAATAATATCCTCATAAAAATAGCCCTTTGGTTATTGAATGATTGCGAAACAAGATGGTGACTTTAAAGTGAACTATGCCATAGATGAGCCAGCACCATCCAATAATGATCCAACTCAACCAGTGATGAGAGAAATAGGTCTTTCATGAATGGCCAATAATTCAAATCGCATGTTCTATTGAATCAAGAGGCGCAGCTCAATACAGACCCGACGACTAAACAAATACCCAACCAGGCCTTGAAAACAACCAACAGAAGTGCAGGAGACTACACTAATCATCTCCATTCTCCTCCTCATCAATATCCAGCTGGCCACCACGATGACAATTGAGACATTTGGCAAAATGCCCAATTCGATGAGCGCCCTCTCCTTCTTCAATAATGTGGCTCACCCGCGAGTTGGATCGCAGGCTCATCTTCTTTTCCTCTTCGCCGGAATCCATGACATGACAATCTGAGCAAGACGTGGCACCTGTGGCACGAAAAATAAATTCGCCATGAGGATTGTGCAATGTCCCAATCGTGATGGCCGCCAAGACGCCCCGGTGTTCAACATGACAGGTCACGCAGGGTTGAGCCATTTGAATAATTTCCGTATGAAAACGGGTCACATCTGATTCAGATCGGATTACAAATTTCTCCAGGGAATGACAAGACAGGCATTTCTGCGGAATCGGGCCCTGAAAGGGCTCATGACAGGAACGGCATGAGCTTACATCCGCATGAGCGCGACTGAGGTGTCCAGGAGCCCAAAGAGCTTCGGTGTAGTGAGGTGAGAACCACATCACCACCCCAATCATCAAAGCCGTGAGACTCCAAATGAGCGGGGCCACCCAGGATCGGATACACCCCAACATTCACAGGCCCCCGTAAAAAAGCGCACCACCTATATGGAGCACCGTGAGTGCCACAAACGACCACGTTAATGGACCATGGAGACATTTCCACCATCGCAACGCTTTTTCTTGTAAGGCCAAATCATGCAACCGGGCTTCAATCACCTCTTCCGGGAGTCCTTCGAATTCTTGTTGATGCCGACGTTCATAGAGCAATTGAAACATCCAGTAATGCAAGGCCTGCCCGACAATGCCACTGACTACGACGAAAACCATCGTCACTAGCGCAAGAATGGGCACCCAGGCATGAAAATGCACTCCTGCATGCACAAAGATTATTAGAGGGCCTAGAATGCCAGCTCCCATATGTACATAGAACCAGCGTTTAGGCCATACCTGATTGGGATGCCACCACCGCTTCAGGGGATAGACGAAGGTCAACCCGATGATGCCCATCCCAAGCCATCCAACCAAATGGGCCGTTTGCGTATGTCCAAATGGCCGGGCAGGCGTCGCAGTCAAGACGTACTCAAGAACCAAGGCACTCACAATGGTCAAGCACACAAGACCGACAATACCTAGAGTGCGACGAGAAAGAGAGGCCATTAGGTCATGGAGTCATGATGAGAAAACAGCGACAGGTATCTCATGAAGTCAAAGCACTGAGGAAAAGACTGGAGAGGATGAAGGCAATCGCGCCCGTAGTTTAGTTTCGAGGATTTCAGGATCTTTGATGCCGCGAAACTTCAAGGTTCGACTGGAATCCTGACAATGAATCACCACCGTACCTATTCCCAAAAATCTGGCAAGGGGCCCTTGCATGACTTCAAGCCCCTGAATCATGTCAAAACCGGCACATCGGATGGTCTTCCCAGAATATCCATTGCGAATAATGACCTGTCGTGTACTCAGCAGATATTTGGCCCAATACCTGAGAATGGCCACGACTCCCAGCAATAGCCCAGCTCCAACCATCCATATTTCCCAACCAGGAACCTCCGCATACATAAAGATGATTCCTCTGGAAGCCGTCCACAGGCTCAAAAAATACAGCCAACTAAACTGCCGCCACGAAGGATACGATTCCCACAGAATGCGCTCAGGCTCACCTTGATCGACCGTATCTTTTTCCGAATCTGAGGATGGTACGAAAAGCTCCATGCCTCTCAGACCTAACAAAATCGATACCACGTACGATTCGATGGGATTTATTAGGCTTTTTGCATTTTACGTCCGGTAGAAAAAATTCGTCGGGGCATTTTGCGACACCTTAGAGAAAAGGAGGGTTTCTATGGAGAGTCACACAGCAAGGATGCCTAGAGAGCAACCTTTTCCTGGAGAAAGGTGATGAAATTGTCGAGAAGGTCCTTCTATTGCGTTCCAGCGATAAGAGCAGAGAGGTTTTCACACAGCCTCGGCCAAAAGCGGACTACTCAGCTTCGTTTGAAGTTGCGGAATCTATCTAGAAAGAGACTGCTCAACTTTTCTGCTTATGAATAGCCGATGTAACTGAATGCCCAATTCTGTTACATTTTTAGTCTGCTCTCGATCCCCAATTTCCCCTTTTAGCTTTGGCTAAAAGGGAAAACTGGGGATTTAAAGTGCCACGGGCATAAACTCGTGGGTATCTACTTGTCTGTGGTTCGGAAGTGGTTATATTGACAATAAGAAAGGGCGGGGAATTCCGAATGATTGAGATATATCGTCCCAGGCAAACAGAGTATGAGAAAAGACAATCGTCTAATTCCAATTAATTTTTCATCAGAAGGAGGTAAACTATGAAAAGAGGAATGGTTGCCATAACATGTATGGTTTTCGCTGGTCTCTTTCTCGGTTGTGCGCAGACCAATAGCCAGGTGCTGCCTCCCCACCTTTCCTCTCAGCCCACCAAGGAGTGGTCTGCAGAAGAGCATCGCGAGGTTGCTGACCTGTTGCATGAAGAGGCTGTACGCCTGGAAGACCAGGTGGCTCACTTGGAGCAACGGGTAGAGCGGATCAAGACGAAGCCGCATCTGGACCCGAAAGGATTCAAGCAACAAAGTTGGAAGAGACGTATGGAAGCCTACCGTGCGGAAATTTCTGAGCTTTATGAACAAATCGCTTGGCATCATGGCGAGACCGCCCGATTTAATGGGGTGCTGCCATCTGAAGAGAAGGTGCTGCCTCCCCACCTTTCCTCTCAGGAGGCTATCAATGAGTGGTCTGCAGAAGAGCATCGGGAAGCTGCCGAATTGCTTGACGAAGATGCTATACGGCTGAAAGCCAAGGTGGCCCACTTGGAGCAACGGGTGGAGCGGATCAACAAGAAGCCGTATCTGGATCCGAAAGAAATCAAACGACAAGAATGGAGGGCGCTTATAAGAGCAAACCGTGAGGAAATTTCTGAGCTTCGTGAACAAATCGCCTGGCATCATGAGGAGGCTGAACGGCTTTCCACGATGTCGTCATCTGGTGAGAGGTGAAAATTTGAGAGAAGGCAAAAGATCCTATGGGAGGTTAACTCTTTCCATATGGTCAAAAAACTCAACACTCACAGATGAAATACCAGCAAACGCAATCCCCCAACTTCCGAAAACAGGTTTAAAACAGAATTTGCCCCGAGTGGGTGCTTGCGCGGGTAACCTAAGTCGTTTTTTTTAATTGGTGGGCCGTACCGGGGTCGAAACTGTGGCCCGCTGATTTAAAATTCAAAAGGCTAACAATGACATCAACTGAATGTCCGCTTCGGTCGAGAGCGGACGATATATCGAAAGCTCTGCGTGGAATTATAAAAAAATCGTCGTACGGAACTACCTCTCTGCGGCGTTTCATTCAACAATTCCATCTCAAACAATGCCATACAGCAGAAAACCCTATTTAGTTACCTTAAGATGAAAGGAGAAAAGAGTCCCACACAGTTTCTAGATACAGATTTTTTCGGGACGAGAGTTAGGGTCACCCATTAGACCTGACCCGTATTTACCACATCAAAAACGGCCTCTGATTTCAGCGGCATCAAAATTAGCATGAAGTTTTCATTTGGGAAGTATTACAGGCTTTCTCAATGTGCCCGTGTTCGCTTCATTCAACATCTCCGGTCAAATTAATATATAATTCGTAACTCGGTGTCCGATATCCAGGGGAAGATCTTGCATTACGGTACGAATTCGTTTTCAAGCATACGATAGGGGAAACTCATATCCATGAGTCTGTCATCCGATTCTACTGAAATTCCCAAGGGGAATCTTGATGGGTTTAAAGCCCATGCGAAAAACGATGTCCTCTCTGGATTTTTAGTTTTTCTTATTGCTTTGCCGCTGTGTCTGGGAATTTCTCTGGCTTCAGGATATCCCGCGGTCGCGGGCATCTTTACGGCAATTATTGGCGGTCTCGTTGCAACCTTTCTGAGCGATTCAGAATTGACGATTAAGGGACCTGCTGCTGGCTTGATTGTTATTGCATTAGGTTGTGTTCAGGAATTTGGTTTTACGGGCGGGGAAAACCCGGCGAAGGATTTTCAGGCCTATCGTTTGGCGCTGGGTGTTGGAGTTGTAGCTGGGATCTACCAAATGATACTCGGACTTTTTCGTGTAGGAATCCTTGTAAAGCTTTTTCCAAAAGCGGCGATTCATGGTTTGCTGGCTTCCATTGGCGTCATCATCATCGCAAAACAATTTCCTGTATTGATGGGATTAAATCCACAGGGGGCTCCGCTAGAGTTACTCGCTGGCATCCCTTCCTTTGTCATGAACATGAACCCGAAAGTCGCGTTCATTGGCATGATGGGTCTTACCATTGTGGTGGTGTATAACTATTTAAAAAATCCTCAATTGAAGATCATTCCCGCACCCATGTTGATGTTAATGATCACTGTTCCAATAGCGATATTTTGGGGAATTGGGGAGAAGGGGTCTTATACCTTCAATAATCAAATCTACGAACTTGGCGAAAAGTTTTTAGTCAATGTTCCAAGTAATTTGCTAAATGCCATAACCTTTCCGGATTTTTCAGGCATAACCACGGAGACGGGAATTAAATATACGGTTCTTTTTGCAATCATTGGAAGTTTGGAAGGGATTCTTAGTGCAAAGGCGATTGATGGAATCGATCCCTGGGGACGAATAACTAATTTGGATAGAGACCTGTTGGCCACCGGCATCGCTAATACCCTGTCAGCTTTCATTGGTGGGTTGCCCATGATTTCTGAAATTGTACGAAGTAAGGCCAATATTGATAACGGGGCAAGAACCCGGTTTGCCAATTTTTACCACGGGATGTTTCTACTGATATGTGTGGCATTGATTCCAGGGGTCATTAATCAAATTCCTCTAGCTGCCTTGGCCGCGTTATTGGTCATCACTGGATTTCGCCTGGCTTCTCCCAACGAGTTTGTGGCTGTGTATCGTGAGGGAACAGATCAGTTTATTATTTTTGTCTCTACCATCTTAGGTGTACTTGCGACGGATCTCTTAAAAGGATTAGTCATTGGAATTGGAGTCATGTTGGTCATCCGCTTTATTCGCGGGGGGTCCATGCTCAGATTGAATGCCAAGATCATCCATGAAAGAGATCAGTCTGTCAGGATTGTTTTACGCGGTTCCATCATTTTCAGTTCATGGATTCCTCTAAGGAAACAACTTGATCGTTTCTTTCTGGAAGGGAAACGAGTCACCTTGGATATGACAGAAACAAAATTTGTGGACCGTAGGGTCAGGTCAAAGATTGACGAGCGGGTAAGGAAATTTAGAGAAAACGGTCTTGAGTTGTCCGTGCGAGCCAGAATGACATCAATCAATAAGTGATTCTAATATCGTAGTGTGTAAGCGTGATAAAGGCACCTTGATGGGAGGGGAGTGATTTTGGAATTCCAACTACAAAAGACATCATCCCTTGCGCGCATGCGATCATGTAATGGTTTGCTACCATTCAGTCTTTATCTTGTAATTTTTCTTCCTGCAGTCGATCCAAAAGCTGGTTGAAACTTTGGCTCAGGGTGCCCAATTCATTTCGGGAATGCACTGGAAGGCGTTTTCTTGTGTCATTTCCATGCGCCAGCTCATCTACCAAATTGCATACATCCAGGATGGGTTCGCTGATTGAGCGAGTGATGTTTGCTCCCAACAGGCCGCTGATCAGTGCCGCCGTCACAAACAATGCCACTAACAGAACAATTAAATAATGCGTTCTACTGGAAATCGTCTCAACATCATTTTCCAGCAATTGTTCCTGAACCGCAGCCATTTCATTCAAGAGTTCTTTGATTCGAAAGGCTAAAGGGGCAGCCTCAGTTTTCACCCAATAATTAGCTCGGTTCCAATCTTCTTCTGACCGAATGCGGATAATTTCTTTCAGTAAAGGTTCGAACCGATTGAGTCCATCTTGTAGGGCATCGACATTTTTTAATTGCTCTTGACTTAAGTGGTCTTCATGTTCCTTTAATGCTTCCATAGACGCAGCACTTTTTGCCCAGTTTTCGAGAGACTCTTTTTTAAATTTTTGTTTACCAGATAACAAAAATTCGTCGGCTCTTTCCAAAGCCAGACTGGTAGCCGTTTCTATATTGGCGAGAATTTCTACCAGCCGCTTATTTTGTGGAGTAATTTTGCCTTTCATATTCTGCTTGATCATTTTAGAAACGGTTGTCACGATGGATTTTTCCAAAGGTTCCGCTTGATCGAATAGAATTTTTTGGGCAGGAGAATTTTCCGGGGTGCGCGCTATATCCTCGATCTTCTGTTGGACTTTGTTAAAAGTAACGATGTCTTTTTCGATGATTTTCAACCGGGCCTTATTTTCCGGATCTGTCCAGTGGGGAGCAAGCTGATGCATCTGCTTCAGGGATGGGTTGATTTGTTCTGCCCAGGCAAGTGCTCGTTCTGTCTGGAATTTTGGATCTCCCAGGAGAACCCACCCACGCAGCGAAGCCAGGGAATGGTTAATACCATTTAACATCATAAGACTGGCATGCGCCGTGGGCGTTCGAAGGTCGACAACCCTCTTCGTGATTATCTCCATCGATTTTACTTGCTGAATAGTGAGCAATACCACTCCCATTAAAATAAGTGTGGTGACCCCAAAACCCAGGCCCACTTTCTTCCCTATCGACATATCCCTAAAATTAAACATCTCACCCCTCGAAAAATTACCTATCCTGAAAGCCCTTGCATCGACCTTTTCATTAACTCCTACGTTGTAGCGAGGAGGAAAAAGTTATCAAATTGTTTTGTTTTATCATAGCAACACGTAACGTCTGTACTAAAGTAATCGTGTGAGTTTTGTATAGTGGACCCCAGAATTTAGACCATGCGATAGGTAAAATTTTGACATGCCCAAAAGGGAGCAGGCATCAAGGGACAGAAACGGGTTCGACATAGAACCAACTTTAAGGCCAAGGTCCCATTGGAAGCCGTGAAAGGCTAGAAACCGACCAATGAAGTAGCCGCGCAGCTTCAGGTGCATTCGACGATAAATAGCCAATGGAAGCGGCAGATCAGGGCGAAAGCCAAAGAAATTTTTGTCCCCGCCATCGGGCTGGGCAAGGTGCTGAAGTGGCCCAAGACAAATAGTATGCGGAATTGGGACAACTGAAAATGGAATGGGATTGATAAAAAGAATACCGGCTTTTTCGGTTGAGGTGAACCTACGACTAATCAGGTGATAAGACCACAAGGTGGAGGTGGGGAACTATCTTTAAATAGGGGGAGTGTGTTGAAGAATTTGGTGAATGAGAATAGAAGGTTGGAGGCCGTTCTACTCGACGGGAATGATTGAAGAATTGAATGCCCCGCCGACCACATGACATCCTGTTGAGACTGACAAAAATTAGTCGCGAGAAAGTCGCGCCTGACCATGGAACGAAGACAGCGCTGGACTATGTCCCCCTAGACTTAAGTCATGAATTTTCCCTTTCAACGTAGTCCAAGATGAAACAGCATTTTGGAGCTTTCTTGCGGACCACAAATTTACTAGGACCATGACGACAACTACACCGATTACAATTAAATCATAGATAGGGTTCATGTTCTTCCTCACTTGTTAACATTTGCAAGCTATGTTCCTAGATTTTTTTGCTTTATTGCTTTTGTTGTAACTTCTCTAAGGTGTTGAAAAATTACGTTATTTTATTTTTTTCCCAGTTTCATTAGATAACGGATCGTTAAGGAAATCAGTAAAATGTGCGATTTCGCTCGGTGCCCAAGGTGTAAAACCGCACAAGACCAGGTGGGCATGAAACGAGGTGGATGATGACTAACCCCAGAGGTGATAGGTGCACTTCAAGGAGGGCTGATGGAAAAAGAGATTTGTGGTTCTCTTACCTTTTATGATTGCAACGAAGAATCAGAGCAGCTGATTTATAGTCGGTGGGTATGCGGGAGAAAAGTCCTTCACAATGAAGACCTTGCGATTAATACTCGTTGAGTAAAAACTGCTGGGTGCATGCTTCGGATTGGTAATTGGAAGAAATGAACTGTACGATTTGCTGGACAATGAGGCATCTACAGTCAAATCGTGCCTGGCGAGCATGGAACGCCTTGGATTGAAAGACGAAGGGAACCCTTTAATCGCCGACGTGGATCTTCACATCATTCGGGTAAGGGTACCCCTTCCCATTTTCGATCAGATCACGCAGGCTTAGCAGGTAGCAAGGCCATTTCGTGTTGAAATACAGAAAGTCGTCCTCGGACGCAGATTCGTTTTCATGAACCAACTCAACCCAAACCTGCGCTGCATCCTGTTTTAAGGAAAATTCCAGCGAGCAGTCATGCCACGGCCAGGGTCCCGAAACACAGTGCAAGCGGACCAGGGCATTTTCTTCTAAAGCATCGATCCTGAATGACAAGGTGACCACATTTGAAAAATGTAGGTCCAGCACTTGCCCTACCTTTGGCGTTCCATCGGTTGTTGTCGCCCACCACCCACAGAGACCTACGGGCTCATGCAAGGAACGGTAGATTATATTAATATCGCCGACAATGCCGACACGGTGCCTTAGTCTTGTCATTCTCATTGTTCCTAATTTTGTCGGGAGCGAATAATCAACTTAAGTCCGAAACGGACAGGTTATCAAAAGCTCTTCGTGTACCTATAAGGCTTTTAGTACCAAGCCGCCTCTAAATGGCAGCTCATTTAACAATTGCATCTTTAGCAACGCCAAATTGCAAAAATCCGTATTGGATACATTAGGATGGAAGAAGAAAAGAGTCCAGCACAGTTTTCAGAAACAGCTTTTTACGGGACGAAGTGCGGGCGAGTGACAACCCTTTGGACGAGAACGTGGTGTCTTCAGACTAAAATCTTCCAGAGCATTCTTGATATCAATATTTTCAAAATACATATGTCGGCTTTGTCGTGCCTCTTTCTCCTACCGTAATTCTTCATGAATGCCATCAGCGATATGCTGAGCTTCTCCCAATCCATTTTCGATGTTTCTCACCGCTTTCATCCGACCATAAAGCCGCCGCAAATGATCTTCATATTCCCCTTTCTTTAATCCGGCGTGATCACGCTCAAAAATACGCCCCAAGAGGTACCCGATACTTTCCATCACTTGCAACAGCTTAGCATCAAGCTCAATGGCCTCTTCAGAAAAAAACTCCATCACTGCGACCACTTTAGGACCGATGAGAATCGGAAAGGCAAATCCGGCCCTCACGCCAATCTGTTGGGCCAGGCCGGCGCGAGGAAAATTCGAATCTTTCGTCACGTCCCGAATCCATGCCGCCTTGCTACTGGCTAACACGCGTCCCGGCAAACCTACCCCTGGAACAAATTTGGTCGCTTCCGTCACTTGTCGAAAAGCATCAAAATGCGTCCAGTCTTTCAAAATCCAAATTTTACTTGGACTTAACTGATCCTGATCTCCGTCCCGAACATACAAATGAGCGACCGGCCAACCCGTGTGGTCGCAAATTTTCTGCATGGCCTGTTTTAACGCATCTTCAACAGGATCATTGGTATTAGAAAGAACGGCGATCTCTTGATTCAATTGAAGAAAGGAAGTTTCTTGTTGTAATTGTTCGTAGGCTCGTTTCATTTTTTCGGATTCTTGCTGTTCATCAAGGAACCGCAATTGGGCCATAGCCAACACAGCAATGAGCCAAATAATCAAGATCGCCAGGGCGCGATTGATTTCCACTACCCATAAAGCCGCACCACCCTCCGACACAAATATCCCTTCTAAGGTGAGGATCGTTCCGGCGACGGCCCCACCAAGAATAAGTTTTCTATCCTTGGCCATAAGCCCGATCAACACTAAAACGGCATAGGCTTCGCCCATGGATACGCCTAATGGCAGCATGCCATCGAGAATGGAAATTCCCACGGCGCACACGAGCATCGCGATCAGATAGATCACGGATGATTTCGGTAAGAGGGTTGCGTAGGTCGAAGTGGTGGTGGTCATCATCGTGTCTGTTCTTCCTTTAGGTTTTTAACATCCTACATGTTATCTATTCGTTGACTGTGATTGTGGAATGGAAGCCGGAAAACCAAAACGGGGTGATTCGCCTGTCGATGGTTGATTCACAAATTCTTCTTCCAACGACCGCACACAATCAAAGATATCTTCAAAGAGGTGTGATTCAGGGATCATTCCAGGAACCAAATCCACCGCCCGCAACATGGTGAGCGGTTGGGCATTCAGGTTCGCCAGCAGCACCCGAATGCCGCGTTTGTGCATGTAATCAAAAACCAACTCCAGCGCATGTGCGGCCGATTGATCAAGATAGGGCACGCGATTCATTTCAAAAATGAGTGTCTTGAGATCCGGAGTCTGTTTCAAATTATCGATAAGATATTGCGAAAACCCAAAAAAGACCGGTCCTGAAAATGTTTTGATGTAGACGTGATCTAAGACATCCTGAGGGAGGATGAACTCTTCTCTCAGATCGCAGGGCTTTCGAACTTTTAATGACCGGAGAGGAAACAGGGCAATTTTTTCTTCCCCGATCGATCCCATTTTTTTCATGAAAATAAACACGGATAAGGTCATGCCGACCCCGACGGCCGTAATCAAATCAACAAATACGGTCATGACCAGCACAATAAGGAGGATTGCGCCTTCCGCCCGGTCGACCTTCATGACTTCTTTGAGTCCCTGATAATCGATAATATCGAGTCCGACGGTAATCAGGATAGCTGCCAGGACTGGAATGGGCACATACTGGACGTAGGCTCCTAAGCCCAATAAGACGGCCAACAAAAACAGACTGGATATGACACCGCTTAAGCGAGTGCGCCCACCTGCCTTCACGTTGATGATAGAGGACATGGTGGTGCCCGCTCCGACCAACCCCCCAAAAAGGCCTGAGACCATATTGCCGAGACCCTGGCCCATGAGTTCGCGGTCGCTCTGATGCTTGGTCTCGGTAATTTTATCGACGATGACCGCAGTGAGCAGCGTATCGATACACCCTAATGATCCGAGAGTCAGAGCGGCCGTGATCATAAACCATGCATAAGACACATCTAGATTCCACAGGCTTCCCAGTTGGAGAGAAGGGAGCCCCTGGGCGACTTCGCCAATCAGAGGCACCGACAGTCCGGCCGTGACGGACGCGACTGTTCCCACTAACAAGGCTAAGAGAGCCGGAGGAATGGCCGTGGTCAATTTTGGAGCGGTGAAGAGAATGAGTAAGGTTACGGTCCCGAGTGCCAAGGCCTGAAGGTTCATCTCAGCGAGGGCATGTGGCCATCCGATAATGCCATCCACAATATTTGAGGGAGCGGATAATCCGACCAAGGGATACAGTTGAAATAAAATCAGGATAATGCCAATGCCCGTCATAAATCCGGACAACACCGGATAGGGGATATATTTAACATTGCCGCCAAACTTCAGCAGCCCGAAGAGTATCTGCACGAGCCCGGCTAACAGAAAAATCCCGACAATCACGCCGAGGGCCCGCTCCAAACTGCCAGCCAACGCGATGGCCTGGGTAATGGTCAATGCGGCCACCACCGTCATCGGACCAGTCGGCGTACTGATTAAGGTCCGCGTTCCCCCGAAAAGAACGGCAACAGCTCCAAGGAGAATGGCGCAGTAGAGTCCGGACACCGCACCGAGCCCTGATTGGAGCCCAAAGGCTAACGCCAACGGCAACGTGACAATACCGGCTGTCAGGCCACCTAAGAGGTCACCTTTAAGATGAGAGAACGACAAGATGGAATTTTGGTGTGGAGATGTCATGAAAAATATTGATCTTCTTCAGTTGGCCCATGAATAGGTATGAAAGCGTGACTCTGTTTTTGTGGCGTCACCAAGGCAGGAACTATTTCGATTCATAGGAATAAAAAGAAAAATTCCTTGGCGGGAAGAAGGCCGAGAGAGAGCTCTCACGTCAGCGGGTAAGAGAGCAGATCGAATCCATGGGATCGAAGCGCCTACACCCATACAGTTTGGAAGAAAAAAAGTAAGAGCAAAACCAGCCACATCCCAACCTGCTGTGGCTCCATCAGTCAGAAAGAATGTTGGCTAAACCGTGAGAAGGGCTGACCGGGGCTTGCCTTCGAGTAGGCATGGCTTTGAAGGGTGGAACAAAATCGGAGAAAAAAGCGGTACGGGCCTTAGATGTTCTCGGTGAGTTATACAAGTTGACAAAAACCATCACCACCATCACACCGATCACAACGAGATCATACAGAGGATTCATCTTGTAGCTCCCAATTTTTCCCTATTTCACATAAAATGCAAAGAGTATTCCCGGATTTTTTTCCCCGACGGAAATCCATCGCCTCGCTCTAAGGTGTTGGAAATCAAGAATTTTCCTTGTCCTTGTCCAAGATATTAGATCATAACTTTAGCCATTATTATTCAATATGTGCGATTTCGCTCTATTGCTGGAGTGTAAGATTGCACAGTGGACGATGTGTTTGAGTTACCCTCATGTGCGATTTCCAGGCGACCCCATGACAAGCGACATCATCACAAATAATAGTCGCCCTATTATATATGGCGAATTGGATGGACCGGACAATGGAGTGATTTCAACACGGGATGGCTGAAAGATGGTTCCGGAGATCAGTTACAACCCAATGAAGAAACAACAAGCTAGGAGGGCCACATCGTTGAGAAAATTGGCAACACAAGCACTTTAAGTACTTCACGCTCACAACCTGCCCGTAATCTATTTTCCCTTCGAATTTTGAGGTAGGATTTTTGAAAAGAGGAGGGACATCAACGATATCTGGAATTTTATTAGGGGGTCTTCACTCAGAAACCTTGTTGGAAAGCATTTATTTTCCTTGCGGAGCTTACGGTTGAAGAAATCGGAGGTACGCCTCGAGATCATTCACCTGTGATTGATTCAGCGCTCCTTCGAACCCGGCCATAGGGGTTCCTTCCCGTCCCTTCATAATGACCTCTTTCAATTCTTTATCAGACTTGTCTTGGGTGGTTTCACTAGCCAAATTTGAAGGAGAGGGAGTAAGGTAGGAAGCCATTTCGCCCTCTCCCTTTCCATTAAATCCATGACAATGTTGGCAACTTTCTCGAAAGAGGTCTTTTCCTTTTTTCCGGATCTCCCTTGCTGGAAGGGTTGGCGATTCCTGACCACAATACAGTCAACATGACCAACACACTGATCCATGCTGGTGTTGGCCTTGAAGCCTCGCTTCATTATTCTCAGTTCTTCCCTTCGGGAGACCTCGGTGCTTCTCACGGATCCTTACCTTCCAAAGGTCATCATATAGGAGGTAATCGCATAGATGTCCGTATCAGGCAATGGAGGTTTTGGAATATATGCTCCGCTCTCCGGCACAAAATCATCTGGATTGAGGTTAAAGCGGTAGACCCAATCAGCTTGCAGACGATTACCCATGTTCACCAGAGAAGTGCTCGATGTTCCACCGGTATAGCCCCGTTTGTTTTGAGCAGGCGTTCTATGACAATTCTGACATGCATGCTCACGATACAATTGATTGCCTCGTGCGAGTTCTTTTGGGGTTCCCGGTTTCATAATTCCTTCTTCCACCCGTTTATCTTTCAATGTTGCCAGAAAATCCGCTATCCGCTCAGCTTCGACAACCGTAACAGACGCATGTGGGCCTTTCCGCTTAACGTTGAAGTCATAGCCAACGGGATACAGTTTTTCTTTTGGGTTTTGAAGCCAATCGACTAACCACGGTCGCTGATATTTACTTCCGGCCCAGATAAGGTCCGGAGCCTTCTTCGAAGACCGGGGAACGGGAGAACCCTCAATGCGATGACAACCCACACACTGAGACTTGACAAGCTTTTCCCCTTCCCCTACTGCCTTGGCTTCAGACAGAAACGGAGAAAACGCTATACAAAAGACCAGAATGATTGCACCATTCAAGCAACTCGAAGCAAGCCAAATTATGGCGGTTTTGAAATTGAACCCATCACTCGTCAATTGTTGTCCATCATTCACCCGCATAGTTCGTTTCCTTACTCCGTACAATCTGAAGAATTCGGTGAGGTTCTCTTAGGAGAATTCACATTTCTGTTGCGTCTTAACTCCATGAGCAGGCAGACAGCCCTCCGGGTGCTGCCGTACTCCCGGAATCGTTATTATTTCCTCACTGTCCCAACCCACGCCCGTAACAGGTCATGTCTGGTGATGGTGTAGGCCACTTCCCCATTGTGTTCGACTGGCAAGTTCAGCAAATGATTATTCCCCATGATTTTAATAGCCTCTTGTATGGAGGCGGAATCAGGAATGCTGATTCCATTTTTCACCATTATTTCGGCCACAGTGATGTTATGTAAATCTTGTCCAGCTTCCAGGGCACGCAATAGATCAAACTCACTAATAAACCCCACCAGTTGGTTGTGCTCATCAACCACGACGCCCCCCGGCATTTGGGTTGACAAAAGGGCGTCAGCCACCTCTATCCCCTTCTGATTTTTCCGAAACTTCACAATATTCGTTGGCACAATTTGACCCAAGGCTTTGGCCATTCCCACTGAAATTTTTTGATCTGGCATCATTATGCCCTTTCGATATTTTTTTGATCACGCTTTGAGGAATTATTGCCACGCTACAAAACACGAAAGGCTACATTGCCTCAATAATCCCACAGGCATCGCGTGCTCCGCCCGCACATCCAGGACTGAGTTCACTATCCTGATCACAATAGAGATCCTCATTGGTGTGAATAATAAACGAGCTGCCATTTTCATCAAAGACGCTTAAGCGTCCGTTAGACAAGCTCACGCGGGTGGTGACTGTATGTAATTTCCCTACTCCATTCACCACGGTCATGTTGACTAAATCCCCCATGTGGAATGGATGATTAAAATCCGGCGCATCCGGAGTTGATTTACCAAAGGGTCCAGGATCATGATGTCCTCTGGCCGCGCCGCAGGGTTGGCAACTTGCCACTTCATGAATGTGGACCGCATGCTTACCATCCGTTAATCCTGTCACTTCCATTTGGACATAGACTTTTTTTATTCCTTCCTCCGTGTCAAATTCTCTTAATGTCGCAGTCCCGGAAATCCCGGAATCTGTGCAACCGTTTATCGTTGCTTTGGCAGTTTTGGACACCTCATGATGCCCATAATGACTACATCCAGAGAGCAACATGCCCATCAGACATGCCATCCCCAGACCTTTGATTTGTAACCGCCTTAATCCATACATTGTTGACCTCCGTGTTGATAGCGATAGGACTCTGCTCATACAGTAGCGCTTACCGACACCAGCCGCTTCCTCACATATCCCCAAACGTTCGAATATAGGCAACGATGTGCCAAACTTCTTCCTCGGATAAATACAATGGCATGTACGACACCATATCCGTTCCGTGGCTGCCGTGCTTGAGAATCCAAAAAATTTCCCCATCGGTTCTTGCCGCCTGCCACGCCGCATCAGCAAAATTCGTCGGAGGTTGCGCACCAGAGGGTGTGATTCGTCCTCCACTTCTTCCACCCGCACCTTCTAACCCGTGGCAAGCTGAGCAGAACGCCTTCCCCTCATACAATTTTTTCCCTTTGGAAATAACCTGTGCGGTTGCCATGAAAGGATTATGAAACGACTGGGCCTCTTGCAGTCGCTCCGGGGGAACTCGAGGTGAAAGGTCGCCGGGACTGCCAGCCCAAACAAGCATAGAGGAAAGGAGAAAAATAGCTAGACTGACATACAGAAAATAAAATTTCCCACGATATTCATTCATGACGAGCACCCCATTTCCAAAAAAGTCTGGTCGCTGCCCTCGTTCCTAAGAATAGGAAAAAAATTGCCCTACATCCGCACAACGACGTATTTGGTGAATAAATACTACGATTACATGATTACGGAAAATTACTCCTTCGACCACAAGAAAATTCGGCAAGTTGATTTCTTTGTCACCCCCCTGAGCCCACCAACGTATGATTGTGACACGACATCTCAAACAACAAACCCGTTCATTTTTGCAGGAAACACCATGGCCTCCCCATATTCGACTAACAGGTTAGCCCTTCTTTGAAAATAGAACGAAATAGGTTTACAATGACTCTCCTCGAGGCCATTTTCTCTTGGATTCCCAAACCCTCCAAAGACCAAGAAAGGGACGAGCCCCGCTTCATTTGTAGCCCTGCCCTAAGAAGAAAGGATCCCATGAATCAAGACGAGGCCGGTCGTCTGCAAAAAGCATGGAAGACCAAATTTGGTGACACAATTTGTCCCCATGCGAGAATCGTGGAGCACCTGACCACGCCGGATGGCCAACACACGGAGTCAGTGGTATGTAAAGAATGTGGGAGGATCGTGCCGTCCCCTCATCCTGCATCCTAACCGTGGGCTATACGCCCACCATTCCTTCACCCGAGGTGATCCTACGGGGCTACGGTTTCTTTTATGTGACTTTTATTTGAAGTCGTTTAGGCTTCGCCGTTTCCCCTTTTGGCAGATGAACCAGTAACACCCCATCCTTGAATTGGGCCGACACCTTCTCTTCCTCCGCATCAGCAGGGACCGTAAAACTTCGCTCGAAACTGCCATACGAACGTTCCACACGATGATATTTTTTCCCTTTTTCCTCTTTCTCATACTTCCGTTCGCCTGAGATGACTAAAACCCCATCTTGAACAGAAATTTTCACATCTTCCTTTTTGACTTCGGGAAGATCCGCTTTAATCAGATATTCCTTGTCATCTTCTGTAATATCGACTAACGGTGCCCACTCCATCACTCGCATCGATTCTTTGCCCTCTTCTTTTTTCATGGGGGCTCGACCCATCCAGGACGACAAACGTTTTTCAAACTCTTGAATGTCTTGCATTGGATCCCACCGTGTTAAGAGACTCATACTGGAACCTCCTCTTTAAATTGTTCACACACTGAGAGGGAATTCGAACGTCCCTCTCACCCCCTAAACCCATCTTTCACTTCTCTTGGCAACATTCATCCTCTCCTCCGTGCCTGCCATGAGGACCACCCATTCCATGACGTCCTCCAGGACCACGATGCCCCATCGGCCCCATACCCCGATGACGCCCCATGCCTCCTGGCCCGCGCCCCATAGAAAACGAGCGTTCATATTGCATCACCGTCCAAATTTCCTCATCTGACAAAAGGCCTCCAAATGGAATCATGCCGGTCCCCGGGGAACCATGCTTGATAACCCAGAAGATTTCCCCTTCCGACCGATGCCGCCACATCCCATGATGTCGAAAATTTCGAGGAGTGGGATTGAGTGAGAGCCCGCCTGGACCATCTCCTCGTCCGGTCTTCCCATGGCAGTTAAAACAGGTTCCTTTGCCCTCATAAATAGCCTTTCCCTGTTCGACAATCTCAGGGGAATCCGGCAACGGACTCACCAACGCCCTGGCTTCTTCCATTTTATCTAATGGGACACGCGGCTCCATGATATGTCGTTCGGCTGCTAACCCAGGATTCACCAAAAAACTTCCTCCCACTGCAACTAGGGCAAACACTAATTTGACGAACATGTTCTTCTCCCTCTCCCATTCTGATTCTTCTATCATGATGATCTCATACCTCCCTGGCGTTAATGCATTAGCACTATAGCGGTTGCTAAGTCTGTGCCAGCTATCTCGAGTACACTATTTCTGCCTGATTGAACTGGATTTCTTCACTGTCCTTTGGCGAGAACCTAATGCGTAGACTGCAGTTATGGTGAAAAATGCCTCACTAAACCAAAACCCAATGATGCAACCTGCGACAGGACAAAAGGGAAAGAAGGATTCCTTTATACAGTACAGGAGACATTTGATCCTTCAACATCACTGTGGCACGGAAATTGGTTCTCTTCTCCCTTATGAAGAAGGATAGACAAGTTCATCACCCATAAGATTGAGGTAGCCATATGACCATGCGCCGCGGGAAACGATATACCACCCAAACATTGAAAAAAAAGGAAGCCATCGATGATCCTTACTCAATGAAACAGGCACCGAAAGGATTGCTTGAATGCCCCGAATGTCGTGCCATGTTTTACCGAAAACGGTGGAGCCTTCCAGGGCTCACCTCTACGGCGCCTCGAAAAGCGACCGCATCCGGTCAGAAAAAACCGGCAAAACAGATTCTGGTTCCCCAGAGTTTCGTGTGTCCGGCCTGTCGAAAACTACAAGACAGGTATGCCGAAGGATTTCTCACAATTCATTGGCCTAATTGGGAAATCCATAAAGCAGATGTTCTGGGACTCATTCATAACGAAGAACTTCAAGCGGTTCGCAACAATCCTCTGGAACGGATAATGACCATCCGGACTCGACCCGATGGGGCAGACATTGAAACCACGACCGAACACTTCGCCCAACGGCTTGGAAAGCACCTAGACAGGGCGTTTAAAGGATCGATTGAATATCGATGGTCGCACAAGGACAAATGTGTACGGGTAACATGGCAAGGTCCAACCAGCCCCAAGAAACGTGCGCGATCAGCCAAAAACTCAAAAAAGAAAGCATAAATGCTTCAGAGTCACCAATTACTTTTTAGAAGTTTTCATGGGAGGAACATCTTCGTTCAATGGTAGAGGCAATATTCTGACAACCGCTATACATTAATTTTCATTTCCGTGGAGAATGATATATGAAACACCCAACTATCGTATTGAGTGTCATCTTGCTTCTTGGGTCACCACTTGTAGGTCAAAGCCAGGATCTGCAAGCTTCTCCACAGAAAGGAGAAATTGTGTATAAGGCCCATTGCGCGGGGTGCCACGGTACACATGGAAAGGGTGACGGACCGGATGCCGCGAAGCTGATTGTCTTACCCACCAATTTCCACACCCCTGAGTCGCGGGCGAAATCGGATATGGACCTGCGGGGAGCCATCATATGGGGATTGGCATTTAGCCCAATGCATGGTTGGTGGGGAAAGCTGAGTGGGGAGGAGATGCGCTCGGTCATAGCTTATATCCGACAACTGGCGCCGTATGAGCCATTCACCCCGTAAAAGGTCCATGAAAGCCACCCTGTAGATTTACCCTGTTGTGTGATGCGTATCTATCTGGTCACGCCTCACATCATTCTCTTTAAACACTTAGAATCTGTCGCATGTTAGAAGTTGCCGCTATCGCCTTTACGACATTCTTCGTCACCCTTGGCCCCATTGAAGCGGCTGCGATGTTTGCAGCCTTAACACAAAACCGACCGACCAAACAGCGTCATTCAATGGCTCTCCGCGCCATCCTGGTCGCCGCGGGAATCCTCTTGACCTTCGCTGTGCTTGGAGATTGGTTGTTACGTCTTTTGGGAATTTCTTTGGCGGCCCTTCAAACGGCCGGAGGCATTCTGCTGTTGTTGATTGCCATAGATATGGTGTTTGCGCGGGACTCGGGGGGGATAACCACGACGAATGCTGAAACACAAGAAGCCACGCAAAAGCAAGATATTTCGGTCTTTCCTTTGGCCACCCCCCTCATCGCCGGACCTGGTGCGATAGCCGCGGTCATTCTACTCATCGCCAATGCCCAAGGTGATTGGGGCTCCCAGCTCATCGTCATCGCAGCATTGCTCGCCGTCTTGCTCTTCACCCTCTTGGCGCTCTTAGGGGCCGCATACATTCAAAAAGTGCTCGGCGTCGCTGGCCAACATGTCGTGAGTCGAATATTTGGAGTCTTACTTTGCGCCCTGGCAGTCCAATTCGTGTTTAACGGCATTGGTCAAAGCGGCCTTTTACCATCATCGTAATCAACAAACCAATCAAGGAGGTTATTATGGATTCACGTGACGAACTGAATCAAAGCGACCAGGCTGTTCTTCAGGCAGCCAGCCAAATTTTCTGCACGGCCATCGCAGCGGGAAAAGTCAATTTTGCAAACCATGGCCAGATGTTCTCATATTCCATTAAAGCTGCTGTGCGTATGGCCAGCATGGTCAAGCACACGGTTGTCACCGATGAGGAACTGCCTTGGCCGGAGTAGAAGGTTACATGAAGCTGTAACAGACTCCGCGTCTCCAGGAATTCAGGAATACCGGCTTGCCAGGACAAGATAGAGTGTTGCGGAGATTCCGGAAGCTCCGAAAATCATACACATCACCACAATTTGGTATTGCGCCGCCACAAGAGGAGAAATGCCAGAAAGGATTTGACCGGTCATCATTCCTGGCAGGGAAACAAGACCGACAGCAAACAATGAATTGGTCACAGGAATCAAAGCCGCATGCAACGCGCTATTTCTCGCCTCCGTGTAAGATCTGGCGTCCGCACTCTCGGCTTCAAACCGTTCTGCGGCCACACTGACCGTGTTCATACAACTCGCGAAAATCATTCCGGCCAGTGGGATAAAGTATCGCGGAAGGAACCACGGTTGAATAGCAAGAACAACCTGAGTCACGAGCAGAAGAATGGGAATACTTCCCAGAAAAATCGCCACCAAAGACTTCCAATAGAGGTGCGGAGGCCTATTCTTCAGAGGCCGCAAGGCGATCCAACTCGCGGCCACAAGCATGACCGTCGCAACAAAAACAATAATCCCTGGATGATCGGCGTTAAAGATATAAATCAACATATACCCTATGAGCAGCAATTGGACCAGCATACGTGCGACCGCATACAGAGCCGTCCCAGCATGTAAGGACCATCGATGCAAGATACCCAGAACAAAAAGTGTCGGCAAAAACGCCAGAATTAACCCTGGCAGTGAAATGGAAGGAACAGACGCATTCATATACTTATTCCTTTTCAGGGTGGTCAAAGCAGGAATAGATCCTACGCATTGAATTTCCTCCCTATCGCAGTGATTCCCGACATTGGTTTCGGGAATCCATCTTGATTTTTTGGGGATGAATCCCCCTGACGTAAGGCGGGGAGGATCCAAGCATAAAATTGGCAGGGACAGAATTCAACAGGCATGGTTTGCCCGATGTCATTCATTTTTTCACACGCACAAGAAACGCTTAATTTCCTTTATGTTCATCCCTTCCTCAAAGTCGGCGCGGTGAGAACAGGAATAGGATTTGCCACGGTCGGACACAAGACATTTTCCTTGTCTGCCTCATTCGTTGTTCTTCATATCGCCCAAAGGCCGAGACTTTTTTAGCAATGAGCCGATGAATCCCCTTGCAAACACTTGCCTAACCACTCTTGAAGATCCCGAAAGAGATGAGCGAGAGCCTGCTGTGCGGCTACAACCCCCCCATAGGCATCTTCACTTACGGCCTCTTCTTCTCTGACGAACATTCTCGTTCCTTTCACCCGTCGATCTTTTAGATGCAAAAGTTGTCCACGCCACGCCAATCGCATCCGGCTGGGCGGTTGGAAAAATTCCTGTACCAACACGACTTGAGTCAAATCCAAGCGATAGTCTCCCCGAATCACTGTTGGCATGGCTGTGACAGATTGCCATAGACCACTCTGTTCAAGGCTCCGGACCAATAAAGGAGTCAACATGCGCGCTGGAGAATCTACCCATTGACTCGAAGCAAATGCCTGCATCTCGTGAGGAACCTGCACATACACCATTCGTGAGGATTCGAATCCCGGACCCGGCTCTGGAATACTAACCAACAACGTGGGCTTATTCTCCCTTGGGGAAGAAATCTGCACGGGTTTTCCCAAAACATCATCAGGCAGTTCTAAATGATATGTCCGAATCGGGGCTGAGTGATCTCGAACCAACCCACACCCATTTACCCCTAGTAAAACGATGAAAACTATGCCTAAGGATTGAAAGATTTTCACCTTACTCCCCCGGGCCTTTTGGTGGAATTGGGCGTCCGAATACAAGCGAATCAGGATGCTGTTCGATTTGGCGAATCACCCGTTGCAACGTTGAGGTCAGATCTCGTAATTCTGAAATGAGCACCCCTGTTTCCCCCAACGTTTCTTGTGTAAAGCGTTCAATATCCGGTCGACTCTCGTCTACGACATTCTCCACAATTTGCCCTGTCCGAACTAATTTTTCTGTCACCTGATCAACGGCCCTGGCGCTCTTATTCATTCGTTGAAGCAAGAAAGGCACTTCCTCATTAAGCGTAGAGGTCAAGATGGCAAGATTTCCCATCGATTCCGAGGCCGTTTCAATCGCATGGGTAATTGATTCACTCTGTCCAGCCAAGGTCCGGGAAAGAATCGAAAGATCTGCAAGCGCGCGTTGGATATGCTTCCGATTGTCTTCGTTCATCATCGCCATGGCATTCTCACTAAAGTCATTCAGGTTCTTGAACAGTTTGGAGAGACTCTCCTCTGAAAGAAGTCGGGAGAGAGCCATATCTAAGCGAAAGAAGAGCGAGGTCCGTGATTGAATAACGGGAAACTCCTGACCGGGTTCACCTACTAAGGGAGGAGCATTTCGACTGCCGCCTTCCAAATTTAACGTCGCCAAACCCGTTAACCCTTGCGTTTCAAGGGTCGCAACCGTATCTGTTTTAATAGGAGTACCCTCAAGAATATCCAAGGTCAACCGCACCTCTTCAGTATTCTCCGGGTTTAACGCAATGTCTTTCACACGCCCAACATCCACCCCCCGATATTTCACTGAGGAATTGACGCTGAGACCCGACACCGATTGACGCATATACGTATAATACCGATCGTAGACGCCTCGATAATCGGACTTTCCCAACCACACAACGAGGCCGAGCGTGACGATGCTAAGAATAAGAACGAAACTGCCAGCCACGAGATAATTGACTTTGGGCTCCATCATTAACCTTGATATTGTTTCTGCGCCGCTCGCCCACGTGGACCATGAAAATATTCCTGCACTAGGGCATTCTGAGAATGCGCTAATTCCTTCATCGTGCCAACCCCTAAAATTTTCCCATCCCCCAGAACCGCCACCCGATCGGCAATCCGCCACAAGGAGTCCAGATCATGGGTAACCATGACCACCGTTAAATTCAACAAGGTTTTCAGTCGCAAAATGAGTTCATCAAATCCAGCCGCAATAATCGGGTCTAGGCCGGCTGTCGGTTCATCCAAAAAGAGCAATTCAGGATCCATCACAATGGCTCGAGCCAGGGCCGCCCGGCGCCGCATCCCCCCACTCAATTCTCGCGGAAATTTCGTGGCACTCTCCTCTGGCAAACCAACCGAAGCAATTTTCAATCTGACGATCTCTCGGATCAACAGTGGATCGAGATTGGTATGCTCTTTTAACGGCACAGCCACATTGTCTTCCAAGGTAAGAGAACTGAACAAGGCCCCATGTTGAAACATGACTCCAAACCGTCGATGGATACCTTGCGCATCGGTTTCGCCCAACTTCGTACTGTCCATTCCCAACAAATAAATTGTTCCCGATGCCTGCCCAAGGAGACCAATCATCTCTCGCATAAGAGTCGATTTTCCAGAACCATTGCCACCAGCGATCGCAAAGACTTCCCCCTGGTTGATTGTCAAACTCACATCATCATGAACCACGGCTTCCCGAAACCGGGTACAGACATGGCTCACGCTAATAATAGGACTCGAACCATTTACAGGAGCCATGGTCAAATATCCCACCAACTCAGGACGATACTACAGAATGCATCGAAGACAATCACCAAGAATATACTCTGGACCACACTCATCGTCGTTCTCCTCCCCACATCATCCACACTGCCCCGAATTTGAAATCCTTGGTAACAACCGACTACCGCCACAATGATGGCAAAAAATGGGGCTTTAGCAATCCCGATAAAAAAATGCCGAAGAGCGACCGCCTCCTCAAAACGAGCCACAAACTCCGTCACACTCACATTGAGTTGACTGGAAGCAATTATCGAACCACCTGCAACCCCTAACACATCTGCATACACGGTCAACAAGGGTAATGCAATCACTAACGCACAAATACGGGGTATGACGAGAAGGTGTATTGGTGAAAGTCCGAGCGTCCTGACCGCATCCAGTTCTTCGGTCACTTTCATCGCCCCGATCTGTGCCGCATAGGCTGATCCCGACCGGCCCGCAATAAGAATGGCCACAATCAACGGAGCAATTTCCCGTAGAAGAGAAATGCCCACAAGGTCAACTACAAAAATATTGGCCCCAAACTGTCGTAATTGCTCTGCCCCTTGATAGGCAATCACAAAGCCTAACAAAAAAGCCAACAGCCCTGTGATGGGCAAGGCCCGAAATCCATCTTGTTCAAGGCTATGAATAAGGGCATGCCAGCGAATTAAAGAAGGCCGCTTCAAAGATTCAACCAGGGTCAACGTACATTCACCTAAAAATTCTAGAGCCTTGGCCGCCTGTCCAGTCTGTTCCCTCCCCCACCGAGTCAACCCTTGTCTGTAGGTTTCATGCGTGTCGCCACTCCTCCCTCCTTCACTCCAATTCGATGAGACCTCATGGAGCAATTCTTCAAACTCGGGACGAAGTCCCTGCAGAGTGACGTTCCACCCCTCTTGTTGAAGGCGCATACGCGTACGATGTAACAGCACAGCCCCTCCGGTATCCATTGCCGAAATATTCACCACATCCCATCGCAATTCAGGAACGGACGGCCAATTCATTTTTTGGATCATCGATTGAAGATGCATCAGATGAGGAATGGTCCACGGTCCCTGACAATGGACCCCTGCATTTCCTACAATGTTGATCGAAGATTCCATAACCGCCATTACCTCAAATCCCGGTCAATCATCGACGCCGTCATTTCCTGTTACATGAGATAGTCTGGCGCAAGAAGTAGCAGCACCCCCAACCCCAGCATCACCAACCCGCTGATCAGCTTAAGCCATCGTCCTTCTCGTTTTTGCAACTTACGATGACTCAAAGTCAACACGGCGATCGTGACCATCACAGCATCATCTGCAATATAGGCCAGGCTATAGAGCCCTAAGTACCCATAATACTCCCCGGTGGACAAATTCTGTTGACTCAGCACCTGGGTAAACATGGCCGGAAATCCAGCCGTGCACACAAACTCAATCATATTCACGAAGAGGGCCAACACCAGAATTCCGATCATGGCCTGGCTGACATGCTCTGCCGCCAATATTTTTCGGACTCGAGCATAAAGCTCGGGTTTTGCTGATTCAGGGATGGAGAGAGAAAGCCCTTGTTCAAAAGCCCCAAATTCCTTCACATTCACCAGTCCGATTCCAACAGCGAGCCCACCCATCATAATTTGGATGATGCGAACATACCCGATGAATAGAAAGACATTCAGCCAGGCGGCCATGAACGCAAAATAGACAATGCCGCTAACCAGGACGAATGTCCCAGCTAAGACAAACATCTTCCGTCTGTCCCGCAGGTTGGCCAGCAAGGCCAATAAAAATAGCAAGACCCACATTGCGCATGGATTGAACCCATCAAGAAGTCCAAAAAAAACTGTAAAAAGCGGTAGACCGAGTTCTGGAAGAGTCAGATCGCCAAAAAAAGGAAGATGGAGCCTTCCTCCCCCGATAGCCTCTGGCGTGGGCCTCGGAGGACAGGGGATCTCCGGTTCAAGCGGGCAGGCACCCTTAGAGGGAGCTTCCACATCCGGTGGTGGTCGCCCTAACAATTCCTCCAATTGTTTCCCGGTGATCTCCGCTGATTCAAAACCCACCACCAACTGCCCTCGAACATAGAAGGCCGGCACTCCAAGCTGTGTCATGTCAAATTTCGCCGCCAAAGTTTTTAAACGAAGTAACGCTTGGGGATCTTTGCCGATATCACGAATCAACACCTTGAGTTGGGGATACCGTTGCGTCAACTGAGTCAGATACGTTTTGGCCTGTTCACAATGCGGACATCCCTGACGCACAAAGACTTCCAGATCACTCTCAACCCGCTCAGGAACAACGTCAGGTTTCCCTGACAAACCCAACATCCCCACCACTCCCAATACCAGCCCAATAAATAAAAAATCTAGGCGCATTCGCTATTCTAAAAATTGCCTTTATCCGCTTGCACAGCTCTATTTGTCATTCCCAGTTTTTGGGAAGTTCAGGCAACACACCCTCCTGGACAACAAAGCCAAATGCTTATTGCATCGAGCCATTTTCTGCTTGCCCTGTCATTGGAACAAATCGTACCGGCAACAATTCTGTTCTCTGATAGCCCTCTTCGTTTCGTCGAATTAAGACGAGATTTTGGGAATAGTCCCCGACCGGAAGAATGACACGACCGCCAACGGCTAACTGCTCTAAGAGCGGTGAGGGAACATGATCAGGTGCAGCTGTGATGATAATCGCATCGAAAGGGCGTTCTTCCGGCCAGCCTTCATAGCCATCTCCCGCACGCACCCAGACCTGGTCATACCCCAGCTTCGACAGATTGTCTCTGGCATACTGAGCAAGTGGCTTGACAATTTCAATGGTAAAGACTTGCACGCCAAGTTCTGCGAGAATGGCCGCTTGATATCCTGATCCTGTCCCAATTTCCAAGACCTTCTCACCAGGTCGCAACTTGAGAGCTTCCGTCATATAGGCCACAATAAACGGTTGAGAAATCGTCTGGGCATGGCCGATAGGGAGAGGGAAATCCCCATAGGCATCTTCCGACTGATCATCGGGAATAAACTGATGGCGTGGAACCCGTCTCATGGCAGCCACGACTCTTGGATCAGTGATTCCTCCTCCCACAATTTGGGTATCGACCATCCAGTCCCGTTCACCCTGTCGCGAATAATCGTTACGTTGGTTCATACCAGCCCATCCTTCTTCTAGAATGTCCGTCCCTATCCAAATTGCACAACACGCAATCAAAAAGACATATTTCTGCACGTCGGGTACTTGACCTCACATTATCCTGAGGATAAAAGTTGACGTGGTCTCCGCATCCTTCCTCGCCACTGACTCAACAAACGCGAAACGTGCCCTGGGCCAAGGCATCACAAAATTCTGGCATGTGGCTAAGTGCCGTTTTGAGAAGATCCTGAATGTCACTCGACACTCGTTTAAGGGTATATCCCCTCTGAAGACCAACCTGTGCAGAAATCACTTTGGGACTATTCACCGGCTGGCCAATCGTGCTCACGATCCGTACCGTCACCTGTCGTACGCCACGCACTTCCGCATGAATGCGCATCGCTAATTCGTAGGCGAGAACATTATAAATTTTCCCGACATGACTCACCGGGTTTTTTCCCGCAGCCGCCTCAACACTCATGGGTCGATTCAAGGATATGAGCCCACAGACTCTGTTCCCCCGTCCGACTTGTCCGGAATCACCCTGTTCGGCCGACGTTCCCAATAAGGTCAAATACATGCCCTTCAACCCTTGATTGGTTTGATCAAGAGCATTCAACATCACCTCAACCCGTTGACATCCTTGCTGTTGCTGTTGAATAAAATCCTGTAAATGCTGAAGGGCATGCTCTTTGGCCTCAAAATAACGTTTCTCGGAAGGAATCTTTTTGGCCAGAAAGGGCATAGCCACGGTCAAAGAGAGATGGCGATCCATACGAACCCCCATCACTTTGACATCCTGACCTGTTTCAGGATGGACCTCCTTGAACTCTTCACTATTCAAATAGTTTTCGACACCAAGCACAATTTGTTCAGTTGGGGTCAGCGGGGCGTACCCTACCCCGGCAGAGGTATCGTTCGCGGGCAACAGACCGGGACCTCTTTCGAAAATATTCTCCAGCTCCACGGACGTGGGTTGCAATTCCATTTGATAGATCATGTGCTTTGCAGGATTGACATGAGGTAAATTATTCTTGATCCAATTTTTGGCAGTCTCAATGGCCACCTCTGAAACGGGAAGCGTTTTTCGGCCCACACCGGAGGAAGCCTGACCGCCGATAATGACACGCATAGGCTTGATGAGGCGTCCCTTCCCCGCTTTCAATTTCACTTGGCCCGCCACCAACATGCACTTGTCAATATTATGGTGCAGGATACGGCCAAAGTTATGTTGGTAGGCCTTCGACAATTGAATAGAAATCGATTCGGCAATAGCATCACAAATCGTATCCGGATGCCCTTTCCCTTTGCGTTCAACTATCTCAAGAGATTGAGCCTCAGGTGGGAGCCCTGAACACTGGCCGACCTCAATTTGCGTTTTCATAGAAAGGTAACCAAAAGAAACGTTTGCTTACGAACCCCTCTCTCCGCCTGAAAACGCCCACGCCCTTACCACCACCAATAGGGTCCATAGTAAGCAGCGCCCCAATAGGGATACATATAGGGATAGGGTTGCAGGACCCGAACAGTTCGGATAGGAGGCCAAACCGTTAACCGTTTAATCACAAGAGTGGGAAAGTCATAGGTCGTTTCATCCAAAGGTAAGGTCACCATCCCGGAAACTTCCCCAACCACGGTCACCCGAGTACCTACAGGAAGAGTCGCAGGATCCAAAAATTCTTCCTGAAGGGCCAAAAACCGTCCTTGGGACTCCCGAAGAGACGCATCGGGTTTCATATTACGATTCAACGGAAGTTGAAGCACCTCAATCTGAGTGGCATGCTTCAGAAGCTTCGCAGTAAGGACTTCCCCGCCAATGACAAGGATTTCTCCTCTGTGCTTCAGAGGGGCTTCAAGGACTTGCAAAAAAGAAAGATCTCGATTGACATGCTCTTTCAACTCTTCGGGTATCACCCGAACGGACGTACAACCAACTAGGAACACGCAGGCGACACCCAACACCATCACAAATATGTGTCTATCGTATTGCATCCCATACCTCAAATGCTTCCCACTCTTTCCAGCAAGAGGGACAACCATCCAACATTCCACGACCTGCCTAAATCATTTTTTTCCTTGCTGAGATCGTCGTGTCAGGGAGCCGTAATCTCACTGGACTTCTCTCGCAAGGTAGTAACGAGATCCTCATACGAGGAGCGATGGATGATCCGATTAAATTGACTACGATAATTTTTCACCAGACTCACCCCATTGATCACCACATCATAGACACGCCAAGTACTGCCCTTTAAGATGAGCCGGTAATCCAAAGAATTTTCTGTCTGGACAGAAAGAACCTTGGTTTGCACTTCCGCATAGCCGTCTTTTACCCGTTCCTTCAGGTAGTCGATTGTTTCCCCCGAATAATCTTCAATTTTCCCAGCATACGTCTTAGAAAGAAGTGCTCGAAACAAGATGACAAATTCGTGATGTTCACGGGCATTTCGGTTTTTCCAATGAACAGCCAAAGAACGTTTAGCCATTTCCTCAAAATCAAAGTTTTTTCCGATTGTCTTCTCGAGTAACTCCCGACGGTGGGAGGCCTGGTCAGGAATTTTCAAGGTTTCATCGGTCACCAGTTGAATGACCTCGTCAATCGTATTTTTGACGACGACAGTCGGGGCTTCCACACCCGATGCAAGACACTGCCCCGCGAGCCAGAAAAGAGAAAGGGCAATCCCTACGCATACCACCCGTTTAGTCAAAACCGGAAAGCCCACCCTTCTCCTTTATGGTCGCCAGGCCACCGGGAAGATAGCATCTCTCCCAAATCGTGGGAATCTTCAATCAATTTTGACAATGGTATGCCGCTTTTTGGCTTCCTCAGTTTTTGGTAGCTTGACTTCTAAAACCCCATTCTTAAAAGTCGCCTTGGCTTTATCGGCTTTCACCGCGCAGGGCAACTGCAGACTCCGGGAAAAAGATCCGTATGACCGCTCGGAATACGAATAGGCTTCCTCTTTAATATTTTCTTCCTTTTTCTTTTCTCCCGAAATGGTCAGCATGGAGTCGGCCATCTCAATCTTGAGGTCCCCTTTATCCATACCCGGCACTTCCGCTTTAATCACGACCTCCTCCTCACCTTCATAGAGATCGACGGCCGGTGCCCGTAAAGAAAATACCTCACTCATCAACGCCCGAGAAGGGCGAAGAAGACTTGGCAGTGACGGCATGAGAGTAGGAAATGGACGGCCCCACCAATCCCCCATCATTTGGTCAAATCGGTCAAACATTCGTTCCAGTTCCACTCCTCCACGCCTCACCTCCCCTTTCTGAGTTGGTGCCACTTCTTTTTTCCCTTTTTCGATTACTAATTCAGCCATCACATACCCCATTTTTTTAGAAAATTTAAATACATTGATATTCCAAACACTGTTGAGGATAAGTGCAACTTGTGTACCTTATTGAAATTCGTCGGCTTCCATGAAACATTTTTTAGCAAGGATAAGGCCTTACATAAAAAAGAAAGGCATAAGGCTTGCTTTTATTTTCATCCAAGAGGAAGACGATTCACCAAAGGAAGGGCATTATGCCAAATGCCGGGACAAGAATAATGTTCGATGATGAAGACCCGTTAACAAGAAAGGCTATGGCATGAAAACCACTGGCGTAGAGGCGCTGAAAGAAAAAATTTGTGGGAAAACAATTGTGTCGGTGGAACCATCAAACTGGTCGGGGGAAGTACGATTACTCTCAAACAATCATGAGTATGTCTCTATTAAGCTAAACGACGGCACGACCCTGGAGATTGGAACCATCTATCTCCATGATGGAAATAAAAAATGTGACTCTTAAACCAACCCTAAGGGAGTATCCCCATGAGCCTTCACAGTATGGCCACCGCCGGACTGAGAACCATTGACCAAATCTCATACCGGCATGATTTACGTTTTCACCACAAACAAAATGGCTTAGCCATCACATTGGCTCTCAATTCGTCTTCCTTGCCTGGGGCTCCGGTTGTTGATGACAAAGGAGCCTTTATTGGATTCATTAGTGAGTTTGATATCCTTACCATCCTAGAAAGCGGCCGAGAACTCACCCAGTTAACCGCTGAGGAGATCATGGTTCGGGATCACGTGGCCATCCAGGAATCAGCGACACTCAAAGAAGCCGTTCAACTCATGAAACACCAGCATTTGTTAGTCCTCCCTATTGAGCGGAATGGGGTGATTGTTGGCTGTGTGAGCCGACGAGATCTCCTGCAAGCCTGGATCGGACTGGGATTTGGCCCCAATGTCTGTTGGACATCAGATACCTGATGTCTCCGGTGAATGAGGTTGTTATGGGGAATTTTAGGACGTTCCAGGCAAAAGGAAGTGTTGCAAGACGCAACAGTGTTAAGGACCAAGACTAATCGCGTCATGGGGGTTACCTCTTTACACAGTGGAAGGCATCTAATGAATTTGAGGCTTGCCGTTGTGGGCAGTCTCATTTTTGTGACAAGTGTTTCCTTAGATATGGGTCACACGGGCGTCCAAGATTCGACAAATAATCCCTATGCTGGAAAAGAACTCTATCAAACGCATTGCCTCCGTTGTCATGGCGCTCTTGGGGATGGCAAAGGACCTGACGTGGCATCCCTCATTGTGCCTCCCGGAGACTTCCATACTCCTGAATCCATCGCAAAAAGCGACTTTGAATTGCGCTCGATCATCATTTGGGGATTGGTATTTAGCGATATGCACAGTTGGGGCTTCCATCTGACGCCCGAAGAAATACGCAACCTCATCAGTTACATTCGAGAACTCGCCCCGTATCAACCACGCATTTAACCAAACGCATCGCCCGAAAATTTTGACAACGACATGAGAAGACGCAAAGAAGGTTGGTCAAGGAAGGAGACCCATTAATCGTGGACGAATTACGCATCCCTCTTTCCTTGTTAGCCCCAAGCATCGACATTGATGCCTTGGGGTTTGCTGATACCACCGAACTTCCCCCGTTGGAAGAACCACTGGGGCAGGCCCGCGCCCTCGAGGCCTTGAATTTTGGGCTCAACATCAAAAGTCACGGGTTTAATATCTATGCGTCAGGACCTATTGGTACGGGAAAATGGGGGATCATCCATAAACAAGTGCAACAAGTGGCATTATCAATGCCGGCTCCAGGTGACTGGTGCTACGTCCATAATTTCTTGGAACCATCTTCACCCATCTGTTTGTCATTTGCTTCAGGAAAAGGGCGCGAGTTCAAACAAGCCATGAACCATGTCATTCAAAGTCTTCGACGAGACCTGCCTCTGGCCTTTGAAAGTCATAAATATCTTGATGCCAGAGCCAAAATCATCGAAGAGCGCGACGAAAAAAAAGAAACCCTTTTCAAGGTTGTGAGTGAAGAAGCTCAGAAGCGTGGGTTCGGGTTCAAAGAAGATCCGGTGGGTTTTAGTATGGTGGCAATGAGGGACGGAAAACCGTTGCGACAAAAAGACCGCGAGGCCTTGACCGCCAGCGAAAAAGAGGCCATATCCGAACAGGCGAAAATTCTGGAAGGAAAAATCCGTGAATTCCATGCTCAAGTCCATGCCATAGACCATGAAGGCGAACATGCGCTCCTGGAGATGGATCGCCAAGTCGTCCGGGCAGTCATGCAGCATCGGTTTGCCGTTCTTCGAGACCACCATCAGAATCTCGCCGAGGTCTTGGAGTACCTCCAAAAAGTTGAAGAAGACATTGTCAGCAACTACAAAGATTTTTTACCGCGGGAAGGTCCCCAAGTAGCCATCCTGGGATGGGACGCCAGGGATCATAAACCGAATTTAATCCGGTATGAAGTCAACCTTCTCCTCGAACATGTCCAAGAAACCGGAGCACCAATTATTGACGAACCTCATCCTACATACAGTAATTTGATTGGAAAAATAGAAAGAAAGTCTCACATGGGAGTGGTCTACACAGACTTTTCAGAAATTAAAGCCGGCTCATGCCTTCGGGCTAGCGGTGGTTTTTTACTCGTGAATGTACTCGACTTGCTTCGTCAACCCTTTGCCTGGGACGCCCTTAAACGAGTCATCAAAACGCGTTCTGTCAACATCGAAGACCCTGGAGAGTACTTTGGGTTCTCCACGACGGGTCTCAAACCGCAACCGATTCCCGTTGACATCAAAATCATCCTGTTCGGCCCCCCATACATTTTTTCCCTCCTGCAAGGGTATGAACAAGACTTCCCCAAACTCTTTAAAGTGAAAGCCGAATTTGACTTCGATATTCCTCGTGAAACCTCGCAAGAGCAGTTGTATGCCCGGTTCATCGCCCAACTCTGCCGTGATGAACAACTCCCGCCCTTCGGAGTAGATGCCGTCGGAGAAATCATCCGGTATAGCCTGCGACTCGCCGAGCGTCGGGATCGCTTATCCTTGCGCATGAGTTGGGTAAGCGATCTGGTTCGGGAGTCCGCCTATTGGGCAAAACAAGAAAACCGGTCGTTGGTCTCAAAAACACATGTGGAAATGGCAATAGACAAGAAACGCCATCGCACCAACCTCTTGGAAGAAAAAGTTCAAGATGCCATCCAGGAAGGAACCCTTATAGTTGACTTGGACGGTGAGACAGTCGGGCAAGTTAACGGTCTCTCCGTTTATCAGCTGGGCGACTATACGTTTGGACGACCCTGTCGCATTACAGCCCGGACGTATGTGGGGAATGAAGGCGTGATTGATATCCAACGCGAAGCGGAGTTAGCGGGAGAAATTCATAGCAAAGGGGTCATGACATTAGCGGGATTTCTGGGCGGAAAATTTGCCGAATTCCAACCGTTTGCCCTCAGTGCCACCCTCACCTTCGAGCAAACCTATTCGGAGGTAGAAGGAGACAGCGCGGCCGTCGCGGAACTCGTCGCGATTGTGTCGAGCCTCGCAAATCTTCCCGTACACCAATCATTCGCAGTCACGGGATCAATCAATCAGCTGGGAGAAATTCAACCCATTGGCGGAGTCAACGAAAAAATAGAAGGGTTTTTTGAATCCTGTCAGAAGCGCGGCCTTTCCGGCAACCAGGGGGTACTCATTCCAGCCAAAAACATTCGGCACCTGGCTCTGAATCGGAAAGTGATTGCCGCGGCTGAATCCGGAAAATTCTCAATTTTTGGAGTGACGAACATCGAAGAAGCGCTGGAATTACTAACTAAGGTTCCGGCTGGAGAAATGACACCGGAAGGGCAGTATCCTCCGGAATCCATTTTTGGGCGCGTGGCCGCCCGGTTAACCGAAATGGCTAATATTGCTGAAGAGTGGGGCAAGCAAAAATCTTCGAAATCTTCAAGGAAATAACACACACTCAATTGGCAAATTGTGAAAAACGAACTTTTCTCTGGTTAAAGGACCTATTGAAGAAAGGCGGCATCTATCATGCCCCTCTATGATTATAAATGTCTGAAATGCGGCAAAGAATGTTTGTTGGCTTTAACGCTGAAAGAACATGAAAACAAAGCTGCCACGTGCCCTTCATGCGGGAGCAAGGAACTCGAACAATTGATTACCAGCTTTATTGCCCGTACCAGTTCAAACAGTTGACATGGGGCCTTGGTAGGTATGAGATGGCTCAAACATGAGTCACAGGCGTGATGAGGAGACAGGGTCTACCCAAAACTTTTCAGCCATTGAAAGAACATATGGCCCCATTGCCTTGTCTTTTCCTTTCCCCTGAAAATCCTCTCCCCACCTAACGGTCCGCCCAGCGTTCACATTTCATCCAATGAGATGTTCATGCCACATCCAAGACCATCAAGCTGCTTAAAGAACAAGGTGACCAAGAACTTTATCATGATTGGTGAATCATGTTCACGACTGGCCACCAACTCTGAATCCCCTTCACAATCAACTCAATCGCAAATGATCCGGTAAAGAGTGCGGTCACCCGTCCTGCAACGTCTGTATACCGTTGCAAGTACACTTCGTTGCGTTTCAGGGCTTGATCATGAATAAATTTAAACAGGAGTATAGCGAATATGGCGGTAGAAAGAGCTAACCCGATACACAAAAAAGCTAAGAGCGGGTCAAGACGACTCCCGGCCAACACACTCGCACTAATCGTCCCTGGCCCCACGATTAACGGCATGGCAATCGTCCCAGACAAATATGCGGAATCTGCACGAATTGCCTTTAGCGGGGGGCCAACTCCTAGAATAAGCCGAATGCCGATAATGAGAAAGGTAATGCCCCCAAAAATTTGAAACGAGGCAAAACGGACACGAAAAATCTGTTCAAAGACGGCATCTCCTGCCAAAGCAAATCCCGTGAAAGCCAACAAACTAATACATGCGGCCCACAGAAGCTGCTTTGAGAATTGAAAAAGATCTAACCCCTTTATCACTTCAAGCAGATAGATGCTCAAAGTGAACGGGTTGAGAAGAACAAAAAACAGGAGAAACGTGTCCGTAAAATTATCCATACCAAGAGATAAGACTGAGAAACCATGTTGTAGAAAGGAACCCGAACATCAAATGAACTGTGAACATTCTACATTTGCTAGCAAGGACTAGTATGGCCACTTCCAATCTTTGATTTCCGGCATGTCATCGCCATACATGGAGATATAGGTTTTATGATCAATGCGTTTATCACGAACAGCCTGTTTGGCATACGCAGCCAGATAGCCCAACTTGGGCACACGATCAATCACATCAGCCACGAGATGAAATCGATCAAGATCATTAAGGACAACCATATCGAAGGGTGTCGTCGTGGTTCCTTCCTCTTTATATCCTCGAACATGAAGATTCCTATGGTTCGTGCGGCGATAGGTCAGCCGATGAATAAGCCAGGGATATCCATGAAACGCAAAGATAATCGGTTTGTCCGTCGTAAACAACGTGTCAAACTCCCGATCCGAGAGACCATGAGGATGTTCACTCTGCTGTTGCAATTTCATTAAGTTAACGACATTTACCACCCGAACTTTCAGATCCGGGACTTGTTTGCGTAATAAATCCACCGCTGCTAACGTCTCCAACGTTGGGATGTCTCCGGCACAAGCCATCACCACGTCGGGCTCTCCGCCCTTGTCATTACTTGCCCATTCCCAAATGCCAATCCCGGCCGTGCAATGCTTAATGGCCGCATCCATGCTGAGATACTGCAATCCGGGTTGTTTCCCGGCCACAATCACATTAACGAGATTTCGACTTTGGAGACATTTATCCGTAATGAACAACAAACTATTGGCATCCGGCGGTAAATAAATGCGAATGACTTCAGCCTTTTTGTTCACCACATGATCGATAAATCCAGGGTCCTGATGAGAGAATCCATTGTGGTCCTGCCGCCACACATGGGAAGTCAACAAGTAGTTCAAAGAGGCAATCGGTCTTCGCCAGGGGATCTCACTCCCTGTGACCTTCAACCACTTGGCATGCTGGTTGAACATGGAATCGATGAGGTGAATGAATGCCTCATAGCAAGAGAAAAACCCGTGTCTTCCAGTCAGCAAATACCCTTCAAGCCACCCTTGGCAGGTATGCTCACTTAACATTTCAAAGACACGGCCGTCCGCTGAGAGATTGTCATCTTCCGGAATTGTGTCCGCTACCCAGCGGCGCTTCGTCACATCAAACAATGCGCTCAACCGGTTCGATGCCGTTTCATCCGGTCCAAACACCAGGAAATTTTGATGACCCATATTCTTTTTCATGACGTCTCGAAGAAATTGGCCCATGACACGCGTGGCCTCGCCCATGACTGTGCCGGGCTTAGGCACATCCACGGCATAATCTTGAAAGTCCGGCATTTTTAATTCCTTCAGAAGAAGGCCACCATTCGTATGGGGGTTGGCACCCATCCGCCTGATTCCCTTGGGAGCCAACGCCGCCAGCCGCGAATAAAGCTGCCCCTGCTCATCGAAGAGCTCTTCAGGTTGATAACTTTTCAACCAACCTTCCAAGAGCTTGAGGTGTTTCTTATTGGTTGCCATATCGGAAAAAGGAACCTGATGTGAGCGCCATGAATCCTCCGTCTTTTTGCCATCCACCTCCTCGGGCCCCGTCCAACCCTTCGGGGAACGCAGGATAATCATAGGCCACCGCGGACGTGTAACATCTCCCGTATTTCGTGCATGATGTTGAATGGATTGAATCTCGCCAATCACATCATCTAAGGTTTTGGCCATCAGTCGATGCATGGAGTCGGGATCAGAACCTTCTACAAAATGGGGCTGATAGCCGTACCCCACAAACAAGTTGTTCAATTCCTCATGACTAATGCGTGCGAGCAGCGTGGGATTCGCAATCTTGTATCCATTGAGATGCAGAATGGGCAGAACGGCCCCGTCGGTCACCGGATTGAGAAATTTATTGGAATGCCAGGCGGTAGCCAGCGGCCCGGTTTCCGCCTCACCATCACCAACCACGCAGGCCGCAATTAAATCAGGATTATCTAGCACCGCTCCAAACGCATGGGCGACTGAATATCCAAGCTCGCCGCCTTCGTGAATAGAACCCGGGGTCTCGGGCGCCACATGACTGGGAATGCCTCCAGGAAAGGAAAATTGCTTAAACAGTTTTTTAATCCCCTCCGCATCTTGCGAAATGTTTGGATAAACTTCGCTGTAGGTTCCCTCGAGATAGGTGTTCGCCACAAGCCCCGGTCCCCCATGACCAGGCCCCGCAATGTACAGCATGTTCAAGTCATGCTTGTTAATAAGGCGATTCAAATGCACGTAAATAAAGTTCAGACCCGGCGTGGTTCCCCAATGTCCCAATAAACGCCGTTTCACATGTTCAAGCGTAAGCGGCTTCGTCAACAATGGGTTATCAAGTAAGTAAATTTGCCCCACCGACAAATAATTCGCCGCTCGCCAGTAGGCATGGATATCGCTCAACTCTTGTTCTGAAAGCGTAGTAGTCATAGATTACTCCTCACTAAGCATACAAGGTGGAACATACAGGGAGTTAAGAGATACGAGCCAACATCAAATCCCCCAATCCCCCTTATTCACAGGGGGCAACGCTAGATTCCTTTACATGACCAACTCTTTAATAAGCTCCAATTCATCTCGAACCAGACGTGGTGTCAGAAAGTGTTTACGCACATGTTCGCGGGCCGCCCGACCGAATGATCCCCGTTCACCAGGATGCCTCAGAAGGTGAAGAATTTTCCCTGCGCATTCTTGTTCATCATTTTGAACAAGATACTGATGATACTCCTCTGGAAATTGCATAGGAATGCCTCCGGCTTTTCCGGCTACCACGGGCTTTTCTTTCCAAAATGCCTCTGACACAACCAGCCCGAATCCCTCTCGAATCGAGTTTTGAATCACCACGTCGCACCCGCGTTGAAACATATTGACTTCGGCATTTCCGACACCACCCAAATTCGTAAACACAAAAATATTGGGATCACGAATGGATTCCTCTTCGACCTGATCCATGAGCACCCACCCTTCTGGATCATCACCTGCCATTGCCCCGATAAACACCAGTTGAACATTAGAGATCTCTTTCTTCACCAATTGATAGGCTCGAACCACACCCATCGGATTTTTCCAGGGATCAAACCGAGAAACTTGCAACAAAACCGGTCGTTCCGGATCGATACCCGAATCGGCCATCGCCCGCTTACAAATTTCCAAGGGCAACTCCATATTCTTGGTCGCAAGTGGATCAATAGCCGGCGCAATAAACGCCACCCGTTTGGTTCGAAGATCAGGCAAGACAAACTGCGGCATGGTAAAGACCATGGCATCGTATTCCTCAAGATACGGCCGCAAAAAATTGCTCACCTGTTCATCGGGGTGTGAACTATCAATATGACACCGCCAAATCCACTTGGCATCCCGCGTTCCGGCAAAGGCCCGAATGGCTGCGGGTTGTGGATCATGGATGACGAAGACATCATAGGAGGCTTCAAGAAGCTTGGCGCTCTGCTCATTCACTTGGGAATACAGATCTTGTTCCGCTTGAGTCAATTCATGGGGTTTCCCCTGAAGAGCATTATGAAAGGCCTTGGACACGGTGAAAAACTCTGATGGTGCATGAAGTAATCGCCAATCACAGTCAATCCCTAACGCCGTGAGTATCGGGATAACCCGGGGAAGAAGTTCTGCCACCCCACCCCCATAGGCCGTGGAATTAATGTGACAAATTCTCACGCCTTTTAAGGTTTTCGCAAGATCAAGTATCTCATCAATGAGTTCGTCACCGATTAACCAACGATAATGTTCAATGTGAGCGGACTGAAAACCCGATCGTCTTCCAATATTGACTTCTTCAAGCATCTATGTTCTCCACGGTCACCAAAATGTCAGAAGGGAAAACGGGAAAAGGATGACCTCTACGCTTTCGAACACTCAAGACAACGAATGGTCTCTTGGGCAATAACCATTTCCTCATCCGTCCCTACAACATAGGCCGCTAGGGACGACCCATCATCACTAATCTTAGCCGCATCACCTGGCCTCATATGAATGGTTTGCTCATTACGCTCAGGGGAAAGGTGCAATCCACACCATTCCATACCCGCGCACACCCGTTCCCGTATCTCCGGTGAATGCTCTCCGATCCCTCCGCCAAACACGACGGCATCTGCGCCATGCAACACGGCCAGATACGCTCCAAGATACTGTTGAATGCGATAGCAAAACATGTCGATGGCTAATTGAGCCTGTGAATCCTGTTCCGTCTTTGCGACCTCAAGCAAAACCTGCATATGAGAAGATCGTCCGGAGATGCCTAGCAAGCCCGATTGTTCATTCAAGAGTCGCTCTATTTCCATCAGGCTCATGGAATAATGTTTGTTAAGACGCCAGACCACGGCCGGATCGACATTTCCCGAACGCGTTCCCATTACCAACCCTTCCAAGGGAGTCAACCCCATTGAGGTTTCCACGGATTTCCCCTGCGCAATCGCAGCCATCGAACAACCATGACCTAATTGAAGTGTGACCAGTCGTAATTGTTCCAGTGATTGCCCGGTGAACATGGCATAGCCATGCGCCAACGACGCATGAGCGATCCCATGGAATCCATATCGTCGAATACCGGCTTTTTTTGCGAGCTCAGACGGTAGAGCATAGTATCTGGCATGTTCGGGAAGAGTAGAATGAAACGATGTATCAAACACCGCCACCATAGGGATATCTTTCCCCAAAATCTGTTGCACCATCCGAATACCCGCCACACAGAACGGATTATGAAGCGGAGCTAAATCATTCAGTTGTTCAATCTGCCGGAGGACGTCGCCATCAAGACGCACGGCTTGGGTGAAAGTTTCCCCACCATGGACGATCCGATGCCCCACCGCGTCGATGTCTTTCAATTGCCCAAAAGATTGTTGATGGCCTTCTAACAGGTCGCCCATCCATTGAATCGCAGCAGGACCATCCGGGATTGGCCATGAGCCTGAATACGCCACATCTTGATCGACCCTCAGCACGCACTGCGCCTCTCCTCCGATCCCGGTAATTATGCCGTTGAGCAATTGATGGCAATCCCATCGCTGGCCATTTTTTACGGAATTCCCCAACTCATGGATCGCAAATTTCAGGGAGGAGCTACCGCAATTGATAACCAGAATTTTCACAATTTTCTCCCAATCTACTGTACAAATTTCTTCATATGCCCAGCGGCATCTTCCGGAAGAATCGTATTAATAAAAATCCCAGATCCCAATTCAAATCCGGCAATAGTCGATACTCGCGGTAAAATCTGAATATGCCACAAAAAATAGGGCTTGGCGTCATCCTCTGGAGGAGCCGAATGAAGAATAAAATTAAAATCAGGGTTGCCAAGTGCATCATCAAGGCCTTTCAGCGTCCTCCGCAGGACATCGGCTAGGTCAGCAAGATGGCCGGGTTCAACATGCCCAAATGTGGCTTCCTCATACTTTGGCGCGATCCATGTCTCAAAGGGAACTCGTGAAGCAAACGGATGAAACACGACAAAGCGTGTCGACTCAAAGACGACCCGTACGCCCGCCGAACGCTCCTTGTCCACTAAATCACGATACAGACACCGCCCGGTATCGTCATAATGGCCAATAGCCACTTCATATTTTTTTCGAACGAGTAAGGGAGCCACCGGCGTACCGACGATTTGAGTATGGGGATGAATCAAGGAGGTGCCGGCTCGTTCTCCATGATTTTTAAATAACACAATGCTTTTGACTTGAGAATCTTGCCTTATGGCACAATACCGTTCATGACAGGCTTGCAACACTAACTCAACCTCCTGGTTAGTCATAAGAGCAAGGCGATGATTATGCCGCGGCGTTTCAATAATCACTTCATGATGACCGACACCACCCATTTCGCGAAAGAAACACCCTTCTTCCTTCCGATAGGATTCAACATTGAGTCCAACTGCGGCATATTTATTCGGCACGACTCTCACCCGCCAACTCAAGGGCGAGTCGTGGGAATAAGAAAGAATCGCCGGGGGAGTCAGGTTTTCCTGTCCGAGGCAAAAGGGACACGCTGGATCATGGGTCGGCAAAACTGATGTGGTATGGCTTTTTTGAAAGTCATCCGGACGCTTGCCTCGATCCGTTGCGATAATCACCCAGTCTTTTGTGGTCGGATCTTGTCGAAGAAGAGACATGCCATTATTCAGTCATCTAAGCCAACCACAGAAAACAGCTCACAAATCGCCTTTGTTCATCAGAGCAGCATTTCAGCTAATTTGATTGGAAGGTCGGCTGTACACTTCCCTCATTCCACCCACAGAATAGTTCTATCTTCGGGGCAATCTTCTACAACCAAGATTATGCCCCTGTTGCAAAACGCCTCAAGTGTATCTTAGTCACCCGCTCTTCTACAGGGGGAATGGCAAAACAAATTAATTGAGGCAGGGAGGATCTTCGTGATCTTCCCCGGTTAAGGCCTCGGCCTCTTGTTGTTCCAACCCCTGAAGATCCGAAAGAACGGCATGCAGCAACTGCCGTCGTTGCTGAAAAGCCTTTTGGGGAAGATCCTGGCTTAACGATTCTTGCCCCGATTCCTGCATATTTACCAAGGCTTCAGCTTCTCCCATTGAGGCAAGCGCATACGTTTCCACATACTCATGCGAATCTCCAAAGGTTTTTCGCAAGAGATTTTCGGTCTCTTCATCAAATTCAGCCCAGTCCTGAGCATTCACGTTGGCCTGACCGAGTTTTTCAATTTTTTTAAGTTGGTCTTGAAATTGATCGGAATGTTGCAGAGGAGAAAATGAGGCATTCACGTTTGCCATGTCAGCTCCTTTCACGTTTTCTAAAAATAATATAGCTCTCGCTTCAGCATCTACAATTGAAACTCATTGACCTCAATCAGCAATACTGATGCCCGCTGTAGGGAGAAAGAATCCTCACTATGCCCACATATTCACTTTTTCAGATGTTGGAAGGTCTCGACCCGTTTCGAAATTGCAGATGAGCGGAACTCCCTCCTGGCTAAAAATACCGACTGAAATTCCCGTTTTCACGGGAATGAAGGAGAAGCCAGTCTCATCCCAGTCCACGCTTAAAAGATGACTGCCACCCGACAAGCTGCAGGCCTTTCCCTTCATCATTGCCCGACGACAACGATCGTTGTCGACATTCTCTACAGTCCGCAAGGTCATGAGTGGAGCTATTTTCCGCATCTTCTCTGTCGGTATTCCTTTTCTTTTCCAAGAAAGTCCCATCAAAGCAAGAGAATGAGTGAACGCCGTATTCATGGCATAAGTTTCGCTCCTATTATCGTTCGCGAAGAGAGCGGTGATGCGGGAAAAAAGAGGGTGCGATGTATCACGTCCTGAGTGAAAGTGAAAATGGGTATATCGGAATCAAGATTGAGAGGAGATTAAAGCAGGATGATATTGACTTATTAATTTCCTATTTAAATCGACTCAAACAAGAAGTTAGGACAAGAGGACTGATGTGGGATATGACTGAATGTGAAGGATTGAATAGTCAAGAATTATGGGAAGATTTAACCAGAAAACTTCACCAATTCCATGAGATTCCCCGAGTCGCAGTCGTCGGTGAACGCCATTGGATGGAATGTGGCACAAAAGTCTTTCATCCTTTATTGAAGACTACGGTCAATTTTTTTGGACCCGATCAACTTGATTTGGCATGGAAATGGCTGAAGGAGGAAGGCATTTGAACCCCCAACCAGAGGGCTGTCTCCTAGCGTGTCCTGGGGATTTTCACCTGAAAGGCTAGGGACATTCCTAGTTATAAATTTCAAACAGAGGACTTATAAGAAATGACGATGAACTCTCATCTCCCCCGCTATTCATATCTGCTCTAAGAAAGGAACAGAATGCCATGAGGCCCTCTCATTCTCATGCTGTATGGTCGGTGATTCTTGCGGGAGGTGACGGCGAACGAACGCGTCCCTTCATTCAACAATGGTTAGGCCGATCTCAGCCTAAACAATACTGTACGTTCGTCGGGAATCGATCAATGCTTCAACACACATTAGATCGAGCCGACCGAGTGGGGGCGCCGCATCACAAAGTCACCGTGATCGCGGAGCATCATCGGGACTATGCCCACAAAATCTTCGATGAAAACCACAAGGGGCACGTGGTGATTCAGCCACAGAATCGCGGTACTGCGGCGGGAATTTTTCTTCCTCTGACCTATGTACGGGCTAAAGATCCCAATGCCACGATCGTGATTTACCCTTCAGATCATTTCGTCTTTCCTGAAGATCGCTTCGCTGAAACAGTTCGTCGCGCCACTCGTGCCGTTGAGGTCCTTCAAGATCGCGTCCTCCTCCTAGGTGTGCGCCCGACTCATCTGGAATTAGACTATGGATGGATAAACGTCGGTGGGATATTGGGAAGGCAAGGCAATTCCAGCCTTCGGTATGTCCAGTCATTTATGGAAAAACCCAACCCGCTCGAAGCCTTACAAGCCATGTCAAACGGCGGACTGTGGAATACCTTAGTGACAGTGGCGAAAATCGATACGTTGTGGTCATTGGGCTGGCAATGTCTCCCAATTATCATGGAACGGTTGGAACAATTCGGCAAAACGATTGGGACCGTTGATGAGGATCAACAGCTTGACCAGCTGTATCAACACATGCCTTGTCTGAATTTCTCGTCCGACTTCCTCCAACACATACCCGAACGCCTCGGCGTGATTGAATTAGAAGAGATACTCTGGAGCGATTGGGGAAGGCCAGAACGGATAAAGGAGACCCTGGACATTTTAGGGAAAAAGCCGGCATTTCCTTCAGAAATATTGGCGAACCCCGCTACGTGTACCACTTCATCGTTGGAGGTGATCTCATGAAAGAACCCGTCGCATCAGGTCGTGATCAAAAAAAACTAAAGCGCCAGGCCTCCGCAAGTCGCCAAGACAACATGGTCCTAATCAAAAAGGACACCAACAAGCCAGTGAAAAAAGTAGGGGACCCACAAATTCCTCAATCCATAGCGATGACTATTCAAGATCCACTCTTGCTGAATAGCCCATCGACAAACAGGGACGTAGACCCACGCATCGCTGAGCGTGCCTATGAATTGTGGCAGCACCGGGGAGGCCATCACGGTCAGGATCTGGAAGATTGGCTAGCCGCTGAACGAGAAGTCTTATCCGGAGAAGAATGCTATTCCTGAATGAAGAGACAGTCGACGTACTTCCATTTCCTCCTTCCCCTTTCCTCCTCAGGTGAGATCCTGGGGTGATTTATCTTCTTAGCGTCATCCCCGCAGTAGGTGGCGGGGATCCATCCCCCTACTGTCATACCTGCGTGTTTTTGGCAGGTATCTCTCGGAAAACGAACAAGATGGATTCCTGATTAACAATGTCGGGAATGACGGGAAAAAGGCGAGAATAGATAACGGCCCCCTCGTCACCCCAAGCAGTTGGTGAGCTTGCCCCTGCGGCTATTGGCAGGGGCGGGGATCCATCTTCAAAAAAATCAGACCTCGATTCCCGTCTGCGCGTCAAAGCGTTTTCAACCTCCGTAGCCAACGGGATGCTTCGGAGAAGGAGGCTCAGCGCAAAGAAGCGGGAATCACAGATAAAGGCGTGAGAGACGGTTGGGAGAGTCCTAAAATATGGGAGAAAGACAAGGCATAAGAATTTTCTGAAAATTGTGACCCTCGCTACCTCCATCCTGAAACTTTCACAGGATCGGGAATTACGGCTCCACATTCCCGACAGACCACATTTCCGGTCAGTTGGCCTTTTTCATTGTAATGACAATCCACCATACGCTGATGAACACAACCCTTTTCCTCTTTGGGGTATGTTTTCCTGTTGATGCGCCCGGCCTTTTCCGCATTCATAGACATTGCTCCTTCACCGTGTTTGCATAATTCTTGGAGAATCATTTCCGTTCCTTCGGTTCCGACGTCATGAAAACCTTACACATGGTCCATAAACCCATGCGCATCTGAATAGACATCACCCCCCCCTCCCGTGCCAAAAACCCTTATGCAAATTTTTTGGAGAGCGGGCAGCGAAAACGGCTTAACCGCAAAGCCTTGCGCACCTTCCTTCAGAAGCTGCCACAGCGATGAAACGTCCAACCCCCCGGACATAACGACAACCGGTGTCTGATAGCCCAACCACCGCAATTCATCCAGCATCGTCTGTCCGCTCATCACAGGCATATTGATATCCAGCAAAATGCCATCGACCTGCTGGCTCACTACGACCTGCAAACCTTCTTGGCCATTTTCGGCAAGAAACACCTCATAACCCCAGACACCTAGGGCAGCACAAAGCATCTGCCGAACACACAAATCATCCTCGACGACAAGTATGGAAGGGCAGAGAGTGGTGCCTACCTTGGCATCAGGCGCTCTGGGTCGTAGATCACTTTGAGCCGTTACTGTCGTCGCACCGGCTCCCCCATTTGTCCGCTTGAACGCTGAAGATAGTTGATGCATGTGCACCTCCGTTCGGGATCTCTCGCATCAATGCAAGCATTGATGCACCGTTTAATGGGGGAGTAGGGCTGCACCCTACGATAGAAAGAAGAAGAAGAAAACTAGAAGAACCCCTAGTTTTTGCAGAATTTTTTCTGAATCAGTGAGAAGGGAAAACGGAAAAGGCGATTTAATCAATGAGACCATGCGAAAGGGCAAACTTGGTGAGATCGGCATTCGATTGCAAATGAAGTGTCTCCATCAGTTTGGTTTTATGAAAATCAACGGTTTTCACGGAAAGGGAAAGCATCACCGCAATGTCCTTGCTGGACTTCCCTTCAGCAATCAGTTGCAAGACTTCTCGTTGGCGAGGAGTCAAGTGCTTCAAAACTGGCACCCGATTGCGGGACGCATATTCAAGAGGTACCTGGTTATTCCGAAATATCAGAGGAGTGAGATAGGTCTTCCCCTTCATCACCGCATGGATAGCTTCTATGAGCTCCGAAGCCGCACTGCGCTTCAGCAGGTAGCCAGAAGCCCCTGCCGCGAAGGCCTCTTTTGCATAGGCAACATCTGCATGCATGGTGAGAAAGATGACTTTCGAGCCAACCAATCGCTTCACTTGCCGGCAGGCTTCAAGGCCATGTAACAACGGCATCGTCATATCAGTCACAATGACGTCCGGCATCAGTTCCTGTGCCGCCACCACCAGGGCACGACCATCTTCCACTTTGCCCACCACATCGAATTCATCGGCCAAGATCTTCGCAACCCCGTCTAACACCATAGGATGATCATCCGCTAATATAATGCGAATCGGATTCATTGGTGCACCTGTGACTTGGTTAGAAAATGAGGAGGGGGTGATTGAGTACATAGGGATACAAGAAAAATCTGCCTAGTCAGGCTGAAGGATATAAAAAATCACCATGAATCACCACTGGAAAAACCCCTTGCATGAGGTAGAAGATACCCTAGGATCAGGTCGTATGGATTTTGGCACAATCCCCATTTTTTGATTCACCACACCATTCATTCAGGGGAAACAATACCATGCGCCACCGCATATTTGGTCAACTCCACAGTCGAATGCAGATTCAATCCTCTCATGATCTTCGTCTTATGAAACTCCACCGTTTTGCAAGACACATTGAGAATATTGGCAATCTCTTTGACGGCCTTGCCTTCCGCCACCAACTGCAAAACTTCTCGCTGGCGCGAGGTCAAGGGCTGTGCATACTCTGAGGGCTGCTCCAATCTACCCAAAAGCGGCAATAAGACTTCCTTGGCAATGAGAGGTGTCACATAAAACTGATTCTTTAAGACGGCCTGAATGGCCAGGAGTAATTCGGTAGCGGCCGATCGTTTCAGCAAAAAGGCTGACGCGCCAGCTTGGAAGGCTTCTTTCGCATAAGTAGGATCCGCATGCATAGTCAAAAAGACAATCTTACAGAGAGGCAGAAATTTGTGCAGTTGGCGAGCCGCGTCTAAGCCATTGAGTTCCGGCATGGACACATCTAACACCACAACATCCGGATGGTGTTGTTCGGCCATCTGTAGAAGTTTCCGGCCATCTTCGGCCGTGCCAACAACGTCACACTCGTCCTCAATAATCTTTCGTAACCCTTCCAGAACAAGCGTATGATCATCAGCTAAGACTATTCGCGGACGTTTCATAAATCTTCCCAATCCGACATGACATACCCTGTTGCCAATTTCATGTGTATTATGGAGTCATGCCCGGCATTTGTTCTTAGATATCCAGCACGTGATCCCTTCAGATGATTCCCCGCCCCCGCCAATAGCCACAGAGACAACCTCCCCCACCAACGGAGATGACAGAATGGTTAAACGCCTATCACTTTCCTCCGTTCTTTTGTCTCCTTATTTTTACGCCTCCCCTTTTGCCTCCCTCAATTTCTCACTATTTACTTTTAACTTCTTCTACCGGGACCCAGGCAGTAATGGTCGTTCCTTCTCCCGGGGCAGATGTCATCTCATACGTACCTTGAACCAATCGAATGCGCTCTTGCATACCTACAAGTCCTAAGCCATGTTTTCCGGATTGGATTTCCTGACGGTCAAACCCCTTTCCATTATCGGCAAGAGACAGTCTCAGGCCGTCGCCGTCTTTGACCAATTTTACTTCAACCTGAGAGGCCTTGGCATGTTTGGCCACATTTCTCAGACTTTCTTGAGTCACTCGATACATGCATGACGCGATCTTCGGGGACAGAGATGAGGGCACATCCTTCGCGGTAAACGCCATTGGGATACCTTCCCATTTCGCGAAATCCTCGACCAAAGACCGTAAAGCCACTTCGAGCCCAAGATCGTCTAAAATAGAGGGATGTAGTTGGTATGCCAAATGCCTGACATCATCTGAAAGGGAAGAGACGCCTTCGTACAGTGCCTGGAGAACGTCTTGCATGGGGTCTGATTCAGGTAATGCCCGTTGTGCCGTTTGAAGATTGAAGGCCAATACAGCCAGGCGTTGATTCATATCATCATGCAGTTCCCTGGAAATTCTCCGCCGTTCATCCTCTTGAGCCGTAATCAAGGCCCCGCCAAGAGCCCGTAGTAATTCCTGACTCTCTTGCAGTTCAACTTCTCGCCGCCGCAAGGTTTCTTCGACTTCTTTCCGCAACGTGATATCGAAAGCCACTCCACCAAGCTGCACCTCCCCGTCCAGTCGATACACTGGAAATTTGACAACCCACCAGAAACGAATCTGGCCAGATTCACCCAACGTGGTTTCCTCGGTCTCTAAGACTTCTCCCTTTTCCAAAACTTCTGCATCGTGTTCCTTGAACATGCGGGTCACTTCGGGTGGGAACAATTCCTGATCCGTCTTCCCCAGACAGGTAGCTTTCGGCATTCGCAATTCTTCTTCAAATTGCTGATTCACAAACACATATCGACCATGTCTATCTTTCAGAAATTTTACAGCCGGACTATAATTCATAAAAGCCTGAAAACGCTCCTCGCTTTCACGAAGTGCCTCATCCCCCAGTTTTCGTTCCGTAATGTCTTTAAACGTGACAACCGCCCCTTCGATTTCCTTATTCTCACCAAGAATTGGGGTGCTCATGTATTCCACAGGAAAATTTGTGCCATCTTTACGCCACAAGATTTCTTCTGACCGATGCACCATCCCATCTTTTAATGCCTTGTATATTGGACAGACTTCTAGCGAATAGGGCGATCCATCAGGCCAACTGTGATGCACCGTCTGATGCATAGGCAGCCCCAAAATTTCTTGAGGGTCATACCCCAACATCTCAGCCGCGGATGGATTCACAAATGTCGTATAACCGTGTTCGTCCAGTCCGTAAATTCCTTCCCCGGCAGAATGAAGAATGAGTTCATTGTGTTTTAAAAGGCGATGAACCTCTTCCTCGGCCTTTCGACGATCGGTGACATCGATACCAATTCCAACAATGTGTTCAGCGTGGCCCTTGTGATTTTCTAGAATCGTGTTAGACCAGGCAATCCGTCGAATTGTATGGTTTTGGGTAACCCAATGATTTTCAAAACGAATCGATTTGACACCGTTTCGAAGAGCGTCAAATATTTTTTTGACCTCTGGGATTTCTTCCGGAAGTAGAAGGAATTCCCACGGGCATTTACCCCGGATGTTTTTAAAAGAAAAACCGGTCAGTTTTTCACAGGCTCGATTAAAGCGAACAATCCGCCCCTGTCGATCAAGAACGACGATCAACGCTCCTGCCGTATCTAACACGGCACTGATAAATTCCTGTTCCTTCTTCAATTCTTGTTCCGTCTGCTTCCGAAGGGTGATATCAATCCCTGTTGCAATAATGTTCTCCATGGCCCCACCTTTGCCAGTCAATTCCCTAGTGGACCATCGGATCCAATGCACCTGGCGCTTGTGATCCAACCACACATTTTCAAAGAATTCAGGAAATTTCTTCGATTTAAATGAGGTAAGGAGATTCTGAACCTCTGGGGTATCCTCTCCCGAAACCACCATGAAATCGAGAAAGGATTTTCCCTTGACTTCCATAAAGGTTTTTCCGGTTAACGCTTCACAAGCTCGATTAAATCGAAGGATTCGCCAATCGCGATCAAGCACCACAACAAGAGCCCCAGCGGCATCCAAAACTTTCGTCACAAACTGTCTCTCTTTTTCCAGTGCTTCTTCACTTTTCCGGCGCTCCGAAATGTCCCGAAGAATAATCGTCAACAGTTTTTCCCCATTAATCTCGACCTGGGAAATCGAAGCCTCCATCGGAAACTCATAGCCGTCCGAACGCAGGCCAATCAATTTCCCCAGTTGTTTTCCAGACCGTGCGGTGTCTCCTGATTGAATAAACTGCCTGACATGGTCACGATGAATTTTTCGAAAGCGCATGGGAATCAATCGGGCAATCGATTTGCCATTGACTTCAGCTAAAGAACAGCCAAACATCTTCTCAGCGCCCTTATTAAAAAGGATAATGCGTTGCCGATCATCAGTCGTAATAATGGCGTCTAAAGCGGCATCGAGCACACCTTCCAATAACATTTCTCGGTCGGATGGTCCGATTGAAAGCATCCCCTTCTGAGAAGCCCCATGCATCGCTTTGAACCGTTGTACGGAAAATTTTTCTTTTGATGAAATTCCCGGAACTGTATTTTCGACTTTTGAGGAAAGAGAGGTCTTCTGGCCCGTTATTTTAGGAATGCCTTTTGCGGAAAGAGGATTTTTTCGACTGGGCATACAATCGTTCCTCTCATTGATTCAGGCAGATAATACTAAATACAGCCCAATCTTATTCATTTTTGATATTCATGTATACCATTTCGAGGATTGACCGGATTTTGGCTGTCGGGTTCTATATCATTCTTTGTTCAATGCGGTAAGATAATAGTCTTTTCCTCGTATCCATCAAGGAGTGGCATAACCTATGGTTCACATCACACGCATTGTCCTTGACGTGCTCAAACCCCATAACCCTAATGCTCTTGACTTCACCACCGCCATAGCAGAAAAAGTGCCTGGTTGCCGGATTAAGTTGACCGTGGCAGCCATGGATGAAAAAACGGAAACGGTTCTTCTCATTATTGAAGGCGAACAAGTGCCATTTAACATCATCACCGAAAGCATTAGTGCTCTCGGTGGATCGATTCATAGCATTGACGAGGTCGAAGTGGAGAACGAGCCTCCACATGGTGAGACCACCTAGCGATTGTTTCCGTGATTGAACAACTCATTTGGCTTCTCAACATCACCCGGTCGCAGGTCATTGCCCGCCGGTACTTTGTCGTCAATGGCTTTGACGGAGCACTTACGATGTTGGGACTATTAGTGGGCTTTTATGTGAGCGAGGATGTCAGGTTACCCGTGGTCATCAATGCCTGTCTTGGGGTAGCCATCGCACTGGGAATGAGCGGTGTCAGTAGCGCTTATATCAGCGAGGCGGCAGAAAAACAGCGTGAACTTCGGGAATTAGAAAAAGCCATGGTGACTGATTTAGGTGGGTCGGCCCACGGCCAAGCCGCACGGCTCCTCCCTCTGTTTATCGCCTTCGTGAATGGCATCGCTCCTTTGGCCATTTCTTTGGTGATTCTTCTCCCATTATGGCTGGTGCCATCCATTGAGTTTTTTGGCACTTTTCCCCTGGAATCCGCCTTTGCCATGGCCCTCATCATGATTTTTTTGCTTGGCGTCTATTTAGGCCAAGTAAGCCACACCTTTTGGCTTCTGGCCGGGCTACAAACCTTATTGATCGCCGCCGCGACCACAGCTTTCATCTTCATTCTCAGCCCGAGATGACTACCAGCTACAGCATCTCCGCTTGCGAGGCGCAAGTGGAAATGCTTTCAGCCTAATCTTATTTGCGGGAAATAGGTTTGGCAGGAAATTGACAGGGAAAAATTCCTCCTTCTTACCTTGTCCTCATTCCCCTTAGGGCGAGGACGACAAGCGAGAAGACGACTCACGGAATTTTGCTCCATCCCCATGCTCAGAGAGACCCAAGAGATTCGACCAATTTTTCCTACTTTGCGGATTGATACCTTCGGGAGATTTCTTGGGATTCCTACGTCTTAACCTAGAACCCCCTTATCACCTTGTTCGCCCTCAGATAGCCCTGGATGAGGTCTCTTCGGGAAACAACACCTACCAGCTTACCATCGGCATCGACAACCGGGGTCCGAATGAAATGTTTTTCTTGCAGCAGATGAATGATCTCCATAGCCAGGGTTTTTCTGCCTACGGTGATCGGATCTTTGACCATAATCTCCCCTGCCATCACCTTAGTCATCTCCTTACCCTCTTCAATGGCCTTCAACAAGTCATACTCACTCACAATGCCCACTAGTTTTCCGTCTTTCGCCAAAATTGGAACGCTTCCAAACCCACCTTCACTCATGGCTCCAGCCAACCTATCGACGGTATCTTCCACGCGGAAGAACGTCACCACATCTTGCATAAATTGTTCCGCCTCAAGCGTTTTGAAATCCCTAGCCCCGACCATGTAGTCCACTCTTCGCATAATTAGTCTTCCTTTTTTGTTAAGTGTTCAGTGTTACAGAAATGGCTGTTAGTAAATCTCGTCTTTTGTGGCCTTAGGAAAAGCGTTATAAATTCAGGCCGGCGGGACATCGGTTAACAGTGTTCACCTCAATCTTTTGGCGTCAGCTATGAAAAAAGGCCCAAGGTTTGGATAGGGCCAACCACTGCACAAGGAATAATTGTGAGGGTTAAGCCAAGGGCCAATGACACGGCCGCAAGAGTGTCATGACGGATGCCACAATAGATGAGTTGTGAGTCAGATAGGTCATCTCACTTCACACAACCTGAATAACAAGATTGTTCAGGTGATCCATTCCGATGCAATCGACAATACAATACCCTCGATACTGTGTCCTTCCATTTTCTCCAGCAACAAACGTCACTGTGGATTTTCGATTAAAAAACCAGATCTCATCACTCTCAACCGTCCAATTATCTTCAGCCATGATGGCTATTTGATGGACATCCCCGATCGCAAGACTTTTCACCCCTTCATCAAACACGAAAACAATCTTTACGGTTGTGCCTTTCGCTACCTTCAAGGGATTTTTGGGGCCGAGTAACTTATTCTTCTCGTCGAAGAACCCCTTCTCATTAACCTTGACAATCACCTCCAGATCAGTCTTGGTATCCGCAAAAACGGCGACCAAAGAGCCTGGGAAGGCCCCCAAAGCCAGTGTCAGAACCATGGCCAAAACAACAAAATTAAACTTCCTTCTTCTCACTTAGTTGTCTCCTCTGTTTTTTGGAATTACTCATCGTAAACCTTGTATCTTACTACACAAACCCAATCCTCACCAGGTGAAGTCCCTTCAACATGCCATGCTCTTCATAATTTCAACTCTAACGATCGGCGGAGTTGAGTATAAACCTCACCTTCGGATTTCACTCACCCTGTAAAAGCCTAATTTGATCTTGCACTTTGGAACCGCAGTTGAATCACAAAAACCCACCCACCCTTTTGGCGCCTCCCGGAAAAACAAAAAATATTTCATGAATAATCATGATAACCACGAATTCTTTGATTTCAACATACAGACCCATACCTTCCGCGTTTTAATTTCGCCTAACCGCCGTTTTCAGGTTAAATAGTCTTTTATTGGGGGGAGCTTCTGGATTGTTTTCTGTGGGCGTCGCCTCCACAACCTTCTCCCCACGGGCGATTCCTTCCAGCAGGCTTATCCGCCGCTGAAAGCTCTCGTGGGTTTCAAGGTGCACTAAGTAGATACTTGGCAGGCCGTGCTGCGTATTCAGGGGATAGGCCGGATTGATATTGACTAAAATAGCCCCTCTAGGGGCCGTGGTTATTTGCAGTAAAACCGATTCGATGTTGGTGGTCGACCAAATACCGACACGGTCTCCCCGATCAACGTTCAGCGCCATCAACCCTTTTGCCAATTTGGTGGCTTCTAAGTGAAATTTGCCGTAGGTGAAACGTCTTCCCTGTGGAAGGGAGACGAGGGCTTCCTCCTGGGTATAGGTCGCTACCGTTTTTTCAAACGCGCTCCAGATCGTGGCACCAATCAGCGCGGTATCCCCTCCTCGATGCACATACGAAGGCTTTTGATTTTTTACATTCTTCATATGGTGAGCCCTTAGAGAATGACGCCCAGTTCCCTCCCAACTTTTTCAAAGGCCAGAATTGCTCTTTCTAAGTTGTCCCGGGTGTGGGCCGCAGACATTTGCACCCGAATGCGGGCTTGCCCTTTTGGCACGACCGGATAACTAAACCCGATGACATAGAGACCCTCCTCCAATAACCGTTCTGCCATACGGGTCGCTAATGCAGCCTCTCCCAACATCACTGGAATAATGGGATGGTTTCCTGGAATAATTCTAAAGCCTAATGTTTCCAATTTTGATCTGAAAAATTGGGCATGGGTTCTGATAGCGGCCCGTAATGCTTCCCCATGAATCACAAGGTCCAAGGCCTTGAGGGCAGCAGCGGTCATCACAGGAGGTAAGGCATTGGAGAAGAGGTACGGCCGGGATCGTTGCCGTAAGAGTTCAATAATTTCCCGCGGTCCGGAGGTAAATCCGCCTGATCCTCCCCCTAAGGCTTTACCTAAGGTGCTGGTGATGAGATCGACCTTCTCACTCACCCCAAAATACGTTGGTGTCCCTTTTCCTTGATCTCCCAGCACCCCGGTAGCATGGCTATCGTCCACAAGCACAACCGCATCATACTGCTCGGCTAATTCTGTGATGCAATCCAGTTTGGCAAAATCGCCATCCATAGAAAACACACCATCGGTGGCAATCAGGCGGACACGCGCCCCAGCAGCTTGCTGAAGTGCAGCTTCCAATTCTTGCATATCGGAATGACCATACCGGAACCGTTTGGCCTTACAGAGACGAATGCCATCAATGAGGCTGGCGTGATTCAGCGCATCGCTAATGACCGCATCCTGCTCATTCAGAATGGTTTCAAACAAGCCGGTATTGGCATCAAAACAGGACGTGTACAGGATGGTATCCTCGGTACCTAAAAAATGGCTGATGGCCTTCTCCAATTGTTTATGCTGATCCTGAGTTCCACAAATGAACCGAACGGAGGCCATTCCATATCCATACTTTCGCAAGCCCTCTTCCGCTGCCTGAATCACTCGTGGGTGATTGGCCAGACCAAGGTAATTGTTCGCACAGAGGTTAAGTACTTCCCCCCGCGCCACCCGAATTGCTGCTCCCTGTGGCCCTAAAATTTTTCGTTCAGCCTTGAACAAGCCAGTAGACCGAATGTCTTCCAGTTGGGCTTGGATGAGATGCTGGAAGGAACGATACGCCATAGAGCCAGGCCTTTGAATGTTCAGTCAATCTATCGTCGGTTCATTTTCGTTTTCTAAGGAAGCATTACCACTTTCCCACATTGGCCTGAGTTGACGAGGTCAAACCCTTTAGCAAAATCCGCCAGGGGAATGGTGTGCGTGACAACAGTCCCGATATCCAGTCCCGCTTTAAACAACCCAGCCAACCGGTACCAGGTCCCAAACAGGCGACGGCCAGTAACGCCATACACCCGTATACCCTTAAAAATAATTTCATTGGGCAAATCAAAACACACCTGGCCATTTGGAATTCCAAACAGGGTGACACGCCCGCCGTTTTTCACAGAATGAAAGGCAAAGTGTAGCGCGGTTGGATCCCCAGACATCTCCAACGCCGCATCGATTCCCTCGCCCTCGGTAAGGTCCTGTACCATTTCCCCTAACTCATCAGAAGATTGTTTTCGGGCATTGAACACATGATCCGCCCCCATCGCAGACGCAAGTTGCAAACGATAATCACTCACGTCTGTGGCAAAGATGCGAGACGCCCCTGCAATACGACAGATCGCAATGGCAAATAACCCAGTCGGCCCGCACCCGGTCACTACCACTGTTTGCCCGGTTAAATCTTCCGCAAGAGCCGCATCGACAGCATTGCCTAATGGTTCATAGAGACAACCCAATTCTGGGGGAATTTCAGGAGCAGTTTTCCATAAGACCCGTTCGGGGAGACAGACGAACTCCGCATAGGACCCATCAAAATCAATTCCTAAAATTCTGTAGTTTTTACAGACATGCGCCTGACAGGTTCGGCATTGGAAACACCGGCCACAGGTCAAATGCGATTCGGCGGCCACGCCGTCGCCAACGTTGACCAATGACACCTCTCTCCCAACTTCAACCACCTCTCCAAACATTTCATGACCAATAATTCGAGGGAGATGAATGCGATGGCTTGCCCATTCATCCCAATTAAAAATATGGGCATCGGTGCCACATAAAGAAGTGGCTTTGACACGAATAAGCACATCAGATGGACCCGGTTTCGGATCAGGACAATCCATAATCGTGAAACCTTTTTCGGGCTTCATCTTCACGAGCGCTTTCATACCCGTTTACTCTTCCCATCCTTCAAAAACATGAGCCCCCACGATCATTCGAGAGTGAACTGGAATCCTCCTCCTAGGTGAGTGAAGGCGGATCTTCATGATCTTCACCAATCAAGGCTTGTTCCTCCACCTTTTCCAATTCCTCAAGCTCAGCCAAAATCACGTGTAACAACTGCCTCCTTTGCTGAAAGGCTTTCTTCGGAATATCCCGGCTAGGTGCTTCATGTCCACCTTCTTGCATATTCACTAGTGCTTCGGCCTCCCCCAAAGAGGCGTACTTATATGATTCTAAATATTGATGAGTGGCTCCAAACGTTTGAGTCAATAATTCTTCAGTTTCGGAATCATACTGACCCCATGCTTTTCCGTCTTCACACGAATGTCCTAACTCCTCAAGTTTTTGAATTTGAGTTCGAATGTGATCTGAGCGCTTCTCCGGTGAATAGGACGCGATAATGTTAGCCATCACGCTTACCCCCCATTTTTTTGTTTAGGACATTTATATACGTTTTCAATTGCCCCCACCTAACGGCTCTCTTCCCAAGGAATCATAAGGCAAGGCTTATGCCTCTCTTCAATCTTCTGTCGTTTTAGAAAAAGAAAAGACTTCATTCTCCAACCATCATCTCTCTCCTACCTGGCTTTAAAGCCTCACGACAGCAGGATCATTGCGATTAAACAGTCATAGCCCGACCTAAAAAAGTTCATTTCAGCTCGCAAGCGCATTTCAGAATGAACTCTTCTGAATTAACCCTGTAGCAATTTTCCCCACTTCCCCCCATGCACCGTGTAAACCTTTTCTCAACACACCTTGCCCCCAGATGATCGGATTCGGTCTGATCGTCACGCCCGGACCCTGTTATCAGCTATCCATTTTGAGATCCATTTCGCCCACCGATGAATGACCGAGAAAAGCGCAGAATAACGGGGGCCGGAGCAGCACCTGAGAGTTAATATGGGCACCTTCTGCAACGCTTAACGACAGGAAGGACGACATCTCATGATTTGTTGATTTTCCACCTGACCAACACAACCGTTCAAACCCTATGGCTGTGGATTTCCTTTCATGAGAATTTTTCAATTCATTTAGCAAAACCTCCCTGCTTCAACTGAGGAAGACTAGGACCCTCTGGAGTGCCCTCTGAATTTTTGGCAACCTTTTGAGGAAAGGAACACTCCTCCATTTGCTTGTGGGGAAATGTGCGACATTTTCTGGCCCCGGCTCTATGCTCCTCTCTCCAAAATTTCCCCTTCTCAGAGACTTTTTTTAAACTACGCCACCTGACTTTCCATTTCTTAGCCTTCGTATCCCGCTAAACTTTCTGTCTGTTTTCAATGGGATACGATTATTTTTCTCTTCTGTCGCTGCGGGGTTTTTCTTTTTTCTTGACGACTTGTCATGCCTGGCATGGAGTTTGATCTTCTAGAATTATCCATGTGTGGTGTTTGTAGGTATGAACGTTTTCACTTTCTTCGATAATTGACGAAATTACTAATCTTGTTTTTTCAAAGTCGAGGAGAACCTGCATAGAGGAGGTGAACGGGTGAAATGTCCACACTGTATGGGATTCATGGTGATTGATGCCTGTCTCACTATGGAGGGTGACCGGAATAAGGTTTGGATTGAGGAATGGCGGTGTCTGAATTGTGGAGAAGTTTTTGATCCACGTACTTTGGAAAACCGTTTCAGGCAAAGGCAGGGGCGCCGCGTAGGGGGCGGCCGCGAGGCAGGCCGTTTTCTTGTCAGTTAAATGACAAACACCATGAACCCTATAATTCGATCAATGGCCATAACAGCGATGATCACTCTGACGCTGGGAATAGGGGGTAGCTTTGTCGCAGCCCAAGAACAGGAAGTCATCGGAGGCGGGCGTTATTTGTTTGAAAAGTTTTGCAAAATATGTCATGGGCCAAGAGCCCTTGGTGATGGGCCTCAAGCCTCCTCTCTTATTCCGAAACCTGCCAACCTGACCACTTTGCGCCAGCGCAATGGCGGGATCTTCCCCTTCTGGGAGACGTATCGCATGATCGACGGCAGGAAGGAAGTGCCAGGGCATGGCACACGGGAGATGCCGGTCTTCGGTGTATGGTTCAGGATACCAGGTGATGAAGTCTCAATAGAAACCGAATGGGCCGATCAAGTACGTGGTCGAATCTGGCAATTGTTATCGTATCTCAAATCGATTCAGGTCCCTTAGACATTTTATCATTCATCATTCATTGCTTGGTCTAACCCCTATCATAGAATACCTTACAACCATGAAGGAAATACCATGATAAGTCAGAGTGTTTTCAAAATCGGAATTCTATCTTCTCTGCTCATAATGGCCTTCCCGATGTGGGGTTTTGGACAAGAGCCCTATGGCAACCCGAAAGAAGGGAAAATACTCTATGAGAAACACTGTACACATTGTCATGGGATCAATGGAGCCGGCGATGGACCTGATACTCAATTTTTAATGGTACAACCAGCGAATTTTCATTCGTTGGAATCCCGCTCCAAAACTGACTGGGATCTCATGACGATAATTACCTTTGGAGCGGCCTTTTCTCCCATGCATGGTTGGGCTGATCGTTTGACCGAGGAAGAGCGATGGGATGTCTTGCGCTATATCCGGATCCTCGCCCCCTTTAATCCCATGGCACGATATCAACCATTACTCAACGGGTAGGAGGTCATGCCATGTTTCAGTTTGCCCATGCAGTACTCACCCCTATTGCATTTCATGTATTCACAAAGGAGGTTGAATGATGTCAGACATGTTGAAAGTGATCGAGGTCTTAGCCGAATCAGACAAAAGCTGGGAAGATGCGGCTGCCCACGCTGTGAAGCGAGCGTCCAAATCCGTTCATGGAATCAAATCCATTTATATCAAAGATATGAACGCCCAGGTGGAAAACAATAAAATCACCAAATACCGGATTAATGCCAATATCTCATTTGTTTTAGATTGAAATTCAAATTTTTTCAATCCGATCAGAGAAAGATTTTTAAAGGGAGGAAGACATGAGTATGAGGGACTGGCTTCTGACAGAGGATTCATAATATTTGTGATAGAAGAGGCCAGTCTCATCATTTGGAAACAAATCCCGTATACCCATGGCAACAACATCACCGGGCAGGTATATACGCTGGTTTGAAGAAATTAGGGCAGAAGATATTCCATTTGTTGGCGGAAAGAATGCGTCCCTTGGTGAAATGTATCAAGCCTTAACGCCCCAGGGCGTCAAAATCCCCAACGGGTTTGCCATTACTGCTGAGGCTTACCGCTATTTTCTTCGTGAAGCCAAAATCGATTCGAAGATTCAGGACGTCCTGAAAGATCTCGACACAAATGATCTGGAAAACCTACGTCTCCGTGGCAGACAGGTTCGTCATGCGATTCTTGGTGCCGCACTCCCCTCGGACCTTGAAGATCTCATTCTCATTGCCTACCAAGAATTGAGTGAAGAACTCCCGGGGCCTACCGATGTGGCCGTCCGGAGTAGCGCTACAGCTGAAGATTTACCCGATGCCAGTTTTGCAGGACAGCAGGAGACCTACCTGAATGTCCAAGGCGATCGCTCCTTGCTGGACACCTGCAAACGATGTTTTGCCTCCTTGTTCACTGATCGGGCAATTTCTTATCGCGTCCATAAAGGGTTTGATCATTTTCAAATTGCCCTTTCTATTGGTGTGCAGCAGATGGTGCGCTCCGATCTGGCTTCTGCGGGCGTCCTCTTCACCATTGATACGGAAACGGGATTTCCGGATGTCGTGCTCATTAATGCTTCGTACGGATTAGGTGAAAACGTCGTGCAGGGAACGGTCAATCCCGATGAATATTATGTGTTTAAACCCACCCTCAAGCAGGGCTTTCGTCCCATTCTTCACAAAATTTCCGGCAGCAAAGAATTCAAACTGATTTACGATATCGGTGGAAGCAAGATGGTCAAAAACGTGCCGGTTTCTCTTGAGGATCGGAGCCGGTTTGCTCTTACTGATGAAGACATTCTGACTCTTGCTGGATGGGGCTGCATTATTGAAGACCATTACAGTGCGAAGAAAGGCCGCCCCTGTCCCATGGACATCGAATGGGCAAAGGATGGGCAGACAGGGGATCTGTTTATTGTGCAAGCCCGGCCCGAAACGGTTCAATCCGGGAAAGACCCGGATATGTTGGAGACCTATCGCCTGACGCAGCGGGGTCGGGTTCTCATTCAAGGGCGAAGTGTGGGAGAGAAAATTGGGCAGGGACCGGTTCGGGTCATTAAGCATGTCGAACATCTGCAGGATTTTCGAGAGGGAGACGTATTGGTTACGGACAAAACCGATCCTGACTGGGAACCGATTATGAAAAGAGCGTCCGCCATTGTCACGAATCGTGGCGGCCGGACCTGCCATGCGGCCATCGTCAGCCGGGAACTCGGGCTTCCGGCCATCGTCGGGACAGAGCGAGCCACCGAGGTTCTCAAGGATGAACAAATGGTGACGATTTCCTGTGCGGAAGGCGATACAGGATTCATCTATGAAGGGAAACTGCCTTTTGAAGTCGAACGAGTCCCTCTCAAAAATCTTGAACGCCCGAAAACCAAGGTCATGATGAACGTGGCAAACCCTGAAGAGGCTTTTTCGCTTTCCTTCATTCCTAATGATGGCGTGGGACTGGCTCGTGAAGAATTTATTATCAACACCTTCATTAAGATTCACCCCCTGGCATTATTGGAGTATGAACACCTAAAAGATACCGGCGTCAAAGCGAAGATAGATCAACTCACCATCGCCTATACAGACAAAACTCAATACTTTATAGACAAGCTCGCTCAAGGGGTGGCCATGATTGCGGCAGCATTCTACCCCAAAGATGTCATTGTGCGTATGAGCGACTTTAAGTCGAACGAATATGCCAATTTAATTGGCGGCAGAGCTTATGAGCCGACCGAGGAGAATCCCATGATTGGCTTTCGTGGCGCCTCCCGCTACTACGATCCCCGTTACAGGAAAGGCTTTGCCCTGGAATGTCAGGCCATGAAAAAAGTTAGAGAAGACATGGGCCTCACGAATGTGAAACTTATGATTCCGTTTTGCCGAACGATTGATGAAGGCAAAAAGGTTCTGGATGAGATGGCCAAGCACGGCCTGAAACGTGGGGACAAGGGATTGGAAGTCTATGTCATGTGTGAGATTCCGAGCAATGTCATCCTGGCTGAAGAGTTTGCTGAGATCTTCGATGGATTTTCGATCGGATCGAATGATCTCACACAGCTCTTACTCGGTGTGGATCGTGATTCAGAAATCGTGGCCCATGTATTCGATGAGCGCAACCCGGCAGTCAAAACCTTCATCGCCCAAGTCATAAAAGCCGCGAGAACTAAAGGGCGGAAGATTGGCATTTGCGGCCAGGCACCCAGCGACTACCCCGAATTTGCACAATTCCTTGTGGAACAGGGAATCGACAGCATCTCACTGAATCCCGATGCTGTTCTCAAAACCACCACCAAAATGCTGGAAATGGAAAAACCCCTTAGCCAATAAAGAGAAGGTCCAGTATATCCATATACTGGTTCGGGAAAGGGAGTCGCTGCCAGGCTCCTATTCTTTTTCACCCCTTTCCCCCTCATTCCCGACAATTAGCATCGGGAATCTATCCGGGAATTTTGGGATGGATACCGACAAAAACACTGCCGGCATGGGAAGAGAGAAATTTTGTAAGGGCAGAGAATAATGAAATCGTGTGACCCGAGCCAGAGAATAATTTCGGCCGGACAAAGTTTTTCTTGCATTGCTTCTCCTCCTTCTTTTTTCTAGCCCGGAACAATTTCTGGATCTTCCTTAACATGATGTAGGAATTGGGGGAGAATAATTTGGTAAGGAAACAAAGTATGACGCTCTGGCCGATTTTTCTCACCGTGTTTTTGGCAGAATTAGGCGATAAAACGCAACTGGCAACCCTGCTATTTTCCACAGACCAACGAGTCAGCAAGGCGGGGGTTTTTATGGCTTCTTCCGAGGCTCTTGTTCTCTCTACTCTCCTTGCAGTGGTTATTGGCGCACAACTCCCAAACTATATCTCACCACGTACGTTGAAGGTCGCAGCCGGGATAGGATTCATCGGGATAGGAATATGGGTATTCGTAGACTTGCGTCACTAAACCGCCAGTAGGCGGCTCATGTCTGTGCCCTTTTGCCTCACAAGTCTCTTCAGCCTTACCCCACCTGTCCATTAAACACCCTCGACAGCTAATCATGCGATGAGAGACCCAAGACTAATCCCGCTTTTCTGAGTTGATCTTCTACAACCTGCACATAACTCAATCTGAGCACGATTCTTGCGAATTCTTAAAACTACTTAAGTTAGTCATTAGCAACTCGGCGTTCGAAGACTATCTGAGTGAGGTGTACCAAAGGCCTAATCCCTGAGGGGTTGTCAAAGGAGCGCAAACAATGAAAATGTCAATGATGAAAAAAATGACTCAAATGCCTATGTTCCCATTAATGCCTATCCTCCCCCTTGGGGTAATGATTACGGTGATTTCCTTATGCATTTTGAATTATCGCAGCGTCAGAAGGCTGGAAGAACGGTTCAATCAGGTCTATCCTTCACAATCCAAATTACGATCCCAACTATGCCCTCATTGACGACTGTCTCTATACGCTGAGATTCAACCATAACCGGACTTTATGAATATTTTTCGTATTCACGGGAGAACGCATAATGGAACCTCACATGTGGTGGGAAGGCGGTTTTAGATGGATATGGATCTTTCCGTTTACATTCATGGTCCTGATGATGCTTTTTATGGGCATCTGTGTGTTTGGATTTTTTCGGCGGTCAAGTGGATGGGGTCACATCTGCCCCATGTGCGGATGGAATAAAGGAGAGACGAAGGATCCCAACACACCGCGCCAGATTCTTGATCGGCGTTATGCCAGCGGAGAAATTACCCAGGAACAGTATGAAAGGATGAAGGAACACTTGAAGCATTGAGTGCTCCGGTCATCTACTTAATCCTGGAAGATTCTCGAATACACGAAACGGAATTCCAAAAAACCTTTCAAAGAATCTACCTGAACTCAATCAGACTAGCGTACAATTGGTAAGTTTTAACTTCCCCACTGCTTCATCCATTGCAATTTGGCAGGAAATCAGGAGAGAGTAAAGTAGAATCATACATTGGCGAAAGTGTAACCCCCTTGCCTCTCCTTCCTCATACTATTGTAAAAGTCTTAGTTGGGTCGCATGCCCATGGTCTGGCGACCTCAGATTCTGATCGCGATTATCGAAGTGTGTTCGTCATGCCTACCGAAGACATGTTCCAGTTGGGGTTTAAACCACCCGGTACTCAATGGACCCAAGGAAAGACGGATGAAACAGCGTGGGAAGTCGGCGCCTTTTTGACCCTGGCCACTCAAAGCCATCCTCTCGTCCTCGAAACGTTTTTGGCTCCCATTGTGGAGGCTGATGTATGGGGGCATCGCCTGCGCTCGCTCTTCCCTGATGTGTGGTCGTCGGAAAAAGCCTTTGAATCCTTTGTAAACTATGCGAATAATCAACGGACGAAATTTCTGGAGAAAAAAGACGGGCGGCCAGAGAAGTATGCCGCGGCCTATGTACGAGTCTTACAAAACTTATGTGAACTCTTGGAAACAGGCACCTTTACGATTCACATCGCTCCCACAGAAATAGGCAAGAAAATTATGGCATTTAAACACGGGGAGTATCGCACGGGGGAAGTGATTGACCTCGGAGAATCGTTGTTCCTCACAGCACAAAAACTTCGAGCACGCTCATTCCATACAGAAAATCTGGCTCACATCAATTCGTTTCTCATCGACATCCGTCGTGAATTCTTAGCACGTACTTAATCCCATTAATGTATTGTGATCTTTCTCTGACACTCGCTGATTCGGGGCCAACTTGTCCATTTCAACCTCGTTTGCTCCATAATGCCTCATTGGTTCAATCGGATCACTGCCCCATTTTGCGCCAATTTCTATAAGGAATTAATAACCAGACTCACAAAATTCGCGGTAACACCACTTGGCACTGCCCTTGCTCTCTTACAAGTTACCTTTAAGAAATTGAAACCAAGGAGGGATCGATGGTATTTCGTTCTATTCCCAAAAAAGATTCCTCCTCAAATTTTCCAGAGAAATCCGAGCAACGCCTTCCTCCCGGCTCTTCTCTATCCCTGCCTTCTCAACACCCTACCCTCCCCGTGTTTCGCCCGCTAACCTTGGGAGTGGTGCTGGCTTCTCCCATTTTATACGGAATATTTGTTCCCCTCGTCCTGCTCGACCTCAGCCTTACCATCTATCACTGGACCGTCTTTCCCCTTCTTCATATTCCTATGGTTCAACGAAAATCCTATATTCGTCTCGACCGCCACAGGCTGAGCTACCTACCCTGGATTGTTAAATTGACCTGTTCCTATTTCGGGTATGCAAACGGTCTTTTGCAGTATGCGGTCCGTTTAGCCGGCGACACGGAAGCCTATTTTTGTCCCCTTAAGCATCAAGCACGCATTGGCGAGTTTCACCCCGCTCCTCACCACGTGGGGTTCGCAGACTATGGAGACCCGTCCAAATTTTCAGCCCTGTATCAGCAACATCGTTCTCAAGAGAAGAAGTGACACATTGCCACCGGTCATCCAAATTTTCGAAAAATCATTTAGTAGGGGTTCAGTCTTTATCGTCTGATTCGGCCGATATCCCAGGTATAGGTTTGGCCCATTCCTTCAACACCACACGATCGCTTTCCGAAAGTCTAGCCTCTGGGTGAAGAGGAAGGTAAAACCAAGGCGGCATTTCCCCTTCCTCAACTTCCTCCCATATTTCTTTGATCATTTTGTCGCGCTTCTTTGGAGAATATCGATTCCAGGTTGAGAAGTTGAGTTCCTCTCGACCTTCGGCGACATCCCAAGCCAAAAGCCAGGAAGCTGGTGCCACATGGCTATACCATGGCCAAACGGTCTCATGTGAATGACAATCATAGCAGGCACGTTTCAAAATTGGCTTGACGTCTGGCGGTAGAGTTATATCTTCTTCAATGGGAGGATTCGTTTTTTGGACAGGAATCAGTTGAATGCCAACGAAGACCATCACAATGACTGCAAACAGTTTGACCGGAGATGTTGTCATGCGAACCGTTCCCTTCGATTTAATATTCAGTATTGAACTCATCCTTCAATGAAAAAAATTCAACCCTACCTGGTCCCTCCTACTCACTCCATAACCCTTGCAAGAAACGTGACAACTCACGCCGATGTCTAGACGATATGAAGACACCTGCTAGGGACCAAATCCCTCGTTCCGAAAAAGAATCCAAGTTTTTTGATCAATGAGAGCAGAATCGGTTTTTTCGCACCACCCACTTTTTTAGTTCTACGGACAGGAAAACGACAGTGGATAGAACAAGACAAAACAATAACTCGTTCCAACTGAGCGGGGTGGTTTTAAAGATTGGATTAAAGAAGGGAATATAGATCGTCGCCATCTGCAGACCAAAGGTACATACAACGACCCAAAAAAGCTTGGGATTCGACCAGAGGCCTAGTTGAAACAAGGAATAGTTTTCTGACCGCATAGCCAACACATTCCCTAACTGAGATAAGGTCAGCACGGTGAAGACCATGGTTTGCCAGTGAGGCGATTCCATATGATACGCCCACCCCTCAACGAAGAGAGCTACACTGCCCATGAGCAACCCCACCCAAACAATGTCCTGCCACATGCCCCGCGCAAAGATAGGTTCGTGAGGAGACCTTGGGGGTCTTTGCATAATGCCTTTTTCCGCAGGCTCCAAAGCCAGTGCCAAACCGGGCAACCCATCCGTGACCAAGTTTATCCACAAAATATGAATCGGCAAAAACGGAAGAGGAAGGCCAAAAAATGGGGCTAAAAAAATTGTCCACATTTCCCCCGCGTTACTCGTCATGGTGTACCGAATAAATTTTCGAATATTGTCGTAAATTCTCCGACCCTCGGCCACGGCGTTCACAATAGTGGAAAAATTATCGTCCAAAAGAATCATATGGGATGCTTCACGAGAGACGTCAGTTCCCGCTATCCCCATGGCCACTCCGATATCGGCTCCTTTGAGCGCAGGGGCATCGTTAACCCCATCACCGGTCATCGCCACAAACTGTCCATTTTTCTGTAACGCCTTCACAATGGTGATTTTTTGCTCGGGTGTGACTCGGGCATAGGCCCGAGTCCGTGGCACTCGTTTTTCTATTTCTTCCCATGAAAGCGAGGCTAAATCTTGGCCAGTGATCACATCGTCATCGGGGGTCATAATTCCCAGACGAATCGCTAGGGCTCGCGCCGTGGCTGGATGGTCTCCCGTGATCATCACTGGCGTAATGCCAGCGGTTTGACACCTGGCCACAGCGTTTCGAACTTCCTCTCGCGGGGGATCGATTAACCCGACTAAGCCAAGGAACGTGAGCTTACGCTCACATGAGTCCGCCGAGAGGCTCTCAGGCATCTGAGACCATTCGCGAACGGCAACCCCCAACACGCGTAATCCGTGCGAGGCCATGTGCTCTGCACATTCCGCAATAGATTTTGGGTGAAGAGCTGTGGGACCCGTTTTCTCTAATTCAGTATCACAAACCTTCAGAATCTCTTCCGGGGCACCCTTCGTAAATGCCAAGATCTTTTGTTGACCTTGGTGAAACGTTGTCATGCGTTTTCGTGTAGAATCAAACGGGATTTCCCCAAGTCGCAGAAAGGTGCGTGCCAACACCGCTTTATCATAATTCGCGTCCTGTGCAAATTGATACAAAGCCACCTCAGTCGGATCTCCAACGATGATCCCCTGCTCATTACACGTAGCATCATTGCTGAGACCCATGGCTTGGTGAAGCAACTTCCAGGAGGCTCCCTCGGGATCTCTTGTGTCACCGTTTTTAACCGTCTGCCCATCCACATACAGCTCTTCCACTCGCATGACATTCTGAGTCAACGTTCCGGTTTTATCGGAACAAATATAGGTGACGGACCCCAGGGTTTCTACAGCCGGAAGCCGCCGAATCAGGGCATGCTGTTTCACCATTTTATGAGCGCCTAGTGCTAACGAAATCGTGACAACCGCAGGGAGTGCTTCCGGGATAGCCGCGACAGCAAGGCTGACGGCCGTAAGAAACATGAGAATCATCGATTCTCCCCGCAGCACACCGAACATAAATACGAACAGACAGATAGCCAGAATAGCGAACGCTAAGCGTTTCCCGAATTGCGATAACCGTTTTTGTAAGGGTGTTTGGACAGATTCTTCCGTATCCAAAAGTTTGGCAATTTTTCCCAGCTCGGTCGCCATTCCAGTGGCCATTACGACACCAGTGCCACGGCCATATGTGACGACTGTGCCTTTGTATGCCATGTTCAACCGGTCACCAACCGGAAGTTCGATGTTGCTCAAAGCAGCCGAATGTTTTTCAGTCGGCACCGACTCCCCGGTCAATGCGGCTTCATCGACTTTGAGCTGATGAGTTTCGAGCAGCCGAAGATCCGCAGGAACCAGATCCCCTGCCTCCATACACACCACATCCCCATAGGTCAGCTCAGGAACGGACACCGTGACCATATTCCCACCTCGACAGACCGTCGCACTGCGCGGGACTAGCCTTTTCAAAGCAGCCATCGCACGCTCTGCCCGAATTTCCTGAACAAACCCTATGAGACCATTCAAGAGTAGAATGACGACAATGGCGAAGGCATCTACGGGTTCTCCAATCACTCCAGAAACCACTGCCGCGCCAATCAACACGAGAATCATGAAATCCGCAAATTGACCTAAGAACATTCCCCAAAGACTCCGAGGAGGCCGCTCTACAATGTCATTGGGGCCATAGACAGTGACTCGTCGTTGAGCTTCGGATGGGCTCAGACCAATTTGAGGATCAACGTTTAGCCGCTCGGCCGTCTCCACAACAGACAATGTGTGCCATGGACGTGACTCGAATTCCATCGTAGAAGGGGCTCTGTTTAGTTGGTCCTGGTTGATCATAGAAAAAATGTTCAAGAGGTGAGGCACGCCCTGACGCGACAGAAATTCAGTGCCTTCCATTGAAAAGCAAAGTCCACTTTTCGGCTTCCAACCTCACTCCCACCGTTTTTTTATTAAGCTGAACATCACTAATATTTAACTAATCCAACCGGCAACTTGGGGCAAAGGAGAGTCAAACCCCGAACTGCTACAATGAGAAATTCCTATGAACGCACGATATCGTCAAGAACAACTGACCCGCTGGATGGCCCTCTTCCTTTCCAGCATCGTGTTTATCTTCATTTTAATGTTGGTGTTGGCTTTGAGCTACACCACATCAGAGATTGCGATCCGCTCTATTGTCTCTTTGTTTATCACCATTCTTCTTTTTAGATTTTTGATTCGGAAAGAACGACGCCGAGCCGCTCTTCGGAAACAACCCTTTTCGCCATCTTGGGAACGCGTGCTACAAGAGGAAGTCTCCTTCTTTCACACACTGGATGAATCAGAAAAAAATCGCTTTCGAGAGGAGGTGAAAATTTTTCTCCATGAAAAACGAATCACTGGCATCAAGACGCCCATCAATGACACCGTGAAAGTATTGGTCGCGGCAAGTGCCATCATACCAATATTTGGATTTCCTGAGTGGGAATGGGACCAAATTAATGAAATCCTGATTTACCCCACGACCTTTAATGAACACTATGAGATTGGAGAGAAAGGCGATCAAGATGTGTTGGGTATGGTCGGGACTGAAGCAATGAATCGCATGATGATTCTTTCCAAACCTGAGTTGTTACAAGGATTTCGCTTGGCTCAGGATAGGAAAAATGTGGGCATTCATGAGTTTGCGCATTTACTGGATAAAACCGACGGCGCAGTCGATGGCGTACCTTCGATTGGGTTGCCACATTCTGCCCTCACCCCTTGGCTGAAACTCATACATCAAGAAATGGAAAACATCCAGTCCGGCCATTCGGATATCAATCGGTACGGATTGAAAAATGAAGCCGAATTTTTTGCCGTCGCTTCGGAATATTTTTTTGAGAACCCAAATAAAATGAAACGAAAGCATCCTGAATTATACGCCATGCTCGAACGAGTCTTTCATCAGCATCCACAGGGACGTATCAAAAAGGCGCTGGTGTCGATGGTGAAACCCAACGTCAGACAACTCGGCCGCAATTCTCGTTGCCCTTGCGGAAGCGGGAAGAAGTATAAACACTGTTGCTTAATGAGTGATTGAAAAATCTAAGGAGGCAGACTCGAAATGATTATTTCGAGTCTGCCTCCCCTTCCAAAACGTCATTCCCGCCAGGAATTAACGGGAATGACGCCATGAGGGATAAACATTCTTTCCCTTTTCTTATTCTGGACGATTTCCCCTTTACAGTTTTTCTGCCGCCTGAACTCCAGGGTGATACGTTGAATAGATCACGATGGGAATAGACAAATCTCCCAAATGTTTTTCAATGAGCGGTTTGACATCCTTCCAATCCAATCCTCCAACCCCGGTGGCCAATTTCGGTAGCGCCACACTGGTAAATTTTTCAGTTTCAATCGATTTCCGCAAAGCCTTAAGACAATGATTCACATTCTCGACCGAAGCTTTCCCTGGTCGACTGCCGTGGTTAGGCGGTGGTTCCTGAGTCAAGAGATTAACAATACGAACACCTCCTGCTCCACCCCAGGTCCACAATTCACCGGGTTTCGGATTAGACACCTGGCACGCATGCTTGAAGTCTTTATACATGGCTGGCCATCGTTCCCGCAGCGCAAGGGCCAAGCCGTTGGCAAAATTATCATGGGGCGCAACCCCATGAGCTATAGCCCCGGCTTGACTTAAAAGAATGTCACCTTCTACTTCTTGAATCATGAACTGACCTCCTTTAATACGAACAGTATCAATGTGATGCCTAATGAATCTCCTTCCTTTGAGACTCTTACAAGGTTTTTTTTATTCGCTCATACCCTTGCTTGATCTCCTCAACGAGGAGTGCTGCAGCAGACGTGATGGACTCTTTCGTCTGAGTCGCAGCCTCATTAACACCAGCCATTTTCCCTTTTACTTCTTCCCACTTGACTTCGAGTGTATCCCATTCATCACGGACTTCAGCTTTTGCCAAATGAAGTTGGACATTAATTTCATCACGTTGTTGCTTTAAATCTTCAACTAATTTCTTGAGATCATCCAGCGCATATCCCATAACTATTTCCTTCCTTTTTTTTCAATTGAAATAAAGGCGCCATACTTATTAGAGGCACACAGTGGATCATTGAAACCCTACGCTGAAAAATATTTCCCTCCACCCTTGATTGATATAAGACCTTCCGTTTTTGATTGGCCTTCACGGAAAGCTGAATTACGACACTTCTTCTCGGAAATACATTTTTTCTATATCAAGGAAAATGAGAAGCCTAGGATGCTTCACCAATATTGGTTATTTTTCTATTTGATCGCTTGGGATCTACTAGGATCCCTTTGCCTATTTTCTTATCCTCAGCTTTATGCAAAATTGATGTCCAAAATACAGGTCAAGTTCTTGCGGTGAAGTCGGAATGCCATTTCCAAAGGAATGCCTTGAAAACAGAAAAATTTAACTGCTGAGAGTGAGAAAAATGGCATGGTTCATTGGCTGAATTGTCCTCTAATGGGGAGATTTGGGACTTTACAAATGAAGGCTGAGTGGTGCATTCCGCCCCAACAAACAACAGGAATCCCCCTATATCTCTATAATGAGGGGTTCAGAAATCACAGCCCATTGCCAATTCCTTCACGGTATAAGGTAACCAGGCCCACTTTGGCATTGTTTTGAGGGAAGATATCGTCAATTAAGAATCAGGAAAACCTCATAAGGTTTTTTCATAGCTGGCTTTTGGCTTGAACTAACCACAAGGAGATTTCGTAGGTTCATCAGGACTGAGGGATATTGACCTAATCTTGAGTGGGGCCTTGTTTCCCCAGATCATCCCTCAACAGATAGAGACTCTATTTGTGAATCACTGGAGAACCACTCAAGCACACAAATTGAATACGAGTAAGATGTTTACAGCACCAAGACTCAACACATCAGATCCAAGACAATCCGATCGTGGATAGCCATGAAAGTAAATTTGGAACAACCAGATCATGAGAAATCACCCAATAAATGGTCAGAAGACTTCATTGAGGAACGCCAAAGTTAATTTCCTCCAAGAAATTTTCTACAATCCAAGGAATCCATTGACGGATTACATGCACCGTTCTCGTATACTTGGCATTCATACAGAGGAAATACATTAACTCTTAATCACGAAATACCTGATGTTTTCCTTGAATCCTCGAGCAAGTTGCGAAATCCGACATGAGCGGGTATGTTCCTGCCAGCACGTACCGGTTGTGAGTTACTGACCCCATCCTGATGATGCGTAAGGAGGTTTTATGACGACGCCGAATCTTCACTTGAAAGCTCGCGATCTCATGCAAACACGCATGGTCGCCGTGACGCGCGGGTATAGCGCACGAGAGGTCGCGATTCTCATCCATTCAGGCTCATGTAGCGGGGTACCGGTCATTGAACCTGGCAACCATCTCGTGGGCATTGTCACGGAATTTGATATTCTGAAAGCACTTCTGGCCGGAAAAGACCTCCATCAGCTGAAAGCGGAAGACATCATGACCTCCCAACCCGTCACGGTTGAAGAAACCGCGACAGCAGAGACAGTCATTAATCACATGATTCAACACCAGATTATTCGAATTCCCGTAGTCCGTGAGGATCGTCTTCTCGGCATGATTTCCCGTATGGACCTCATGGATCACCTCATTGATAACCATGTGATCAATGTGTACGGAGGATAGAGGCGTCTTGCCCATTTACCTGGGTGATATTCTTGATGGTACACAATCAAAACCTCCCAGCCCGCCTTTGTTCCTTTTGAACGCTTGAGCTTCGATAGGCTCTTCATTGTGAGTGAAGAGTCCCTGGCTCAATGTAGCGACACCTCGCGCATCCTTTTCTTCTCTCACTACGCCCCATTTTTCCCCCACATAGATACCCTGGCTACCCAAACTCAACTGGGGTCAAGCGCACCACCTGTAGCCAAAGAAGTGAGGACTTTTGCAACAACATCTTTCGCTTTTTCTTGCTAGAAACATAAAAACCGAGTCTTCCTTCTGTCTCAAGATGTGGCATGGCTTTTGATCTACTTCAGTTAACAGGATGGAGAAAGGGCCTTTTTCATGTTACTAATCGCCACCATCGATCCAATCTTACGTCGGCACCTGGGAGAGACCCTTACTCAAAAAGGCGATTCGTTCATGCTTCTCGATGAGAGCGATGACATCGTAGAGGCTGTTCTCCGGTATAATCCATCCATGGTTATTTTAGATTTATACTTGTCCCATCCGAGTGGCCTGGCCATTTTGCGTCAACTTCGGGACAAAGGGTTTGCAGGGAAGGTAGTCGTGCTCGGCGGCCAATCCACGCAATCCCTAACACATGAGGCCACTCGCTTAGGGGCGCTTCAAATTGTCGGACGTCCCTTCAATGCCAGCCAGGTTTTAGGGGCTGTGCGTGTGGCTAGCGGAACACTTGACGATGATCCGATGTGATCAGGTCCTCTGTCATAAGGAGGTGAGTCATGAAAGCTTTGCGAAATGTAGGACATCATGAACGCATCATTCGCGTGAGCATTGGGTTCATTCTACTTGCACTATCTGGGTTTTCTTTCCTGCCGGGGTGGGGGGATTTACTACTCATGATTGTCGGTCTTATTGCCCTACTGACGGGAATCGTCGGCTACTGCCCAGCCTGGCACGCGGTGGGCCTCAATACCTGTACCGTCCACCATGAGCAGACGGCCTCCAGCACGAAAGGAGCAGTCCATGAACCCCATTCCTCACCCACGCAAAGAACATAGGATCAAAAAAGAGATGAACCTTCCTCTTCCTTTCACCATACGCAGTCATGAAAAAGTCACTCGTGTGAAAACAAACAGTCCCAAGGCCTCGACACTTCTATCAAGTGGAGCATCTCATGATTTTCAAGCAATATTATCTCCAGAGTTTGTCACACGCCTCCTATTTGATCGGAGACGAAGACAGCCACATCGCAGCCATCGTTGATCCTCAACGTGATATTGATCAATATGTGAGTGACCTCGATTCCCATCACCTAACACTTCAGTATATTTTCCTTACCCATTTTCATGCCGATTTTGTGGCCGGACATCTTGAACTTCGGCAACGCACGGGTGCCAAGATCTACCTTGGGTCTCAAGCAAAAGCAGCCTATGCCTTTCATCCTCTTCGACATGGCTATGAAATAGAATTCGGGTCAACCCGGCTCAAAATTCTCGAAACCCCTGGTCATACACCGGAAGGCATTTCAATACTTGTGTATAACTTGCGTGAAGACCCTGATCGACCTACGGCTATATTGACCGGAGATACCCTGTTTGTCGGCGACGTTGGACGGCCTGATTTAATGGCCTCATTCGGCCTCGAGAGCCACACCCTTGCCAGTCAATTGTACGACTCACTCCATCACCACATTCTGGCTCAGCCGCCACACACCAAAATCTTTCCAGCTCATGGCGCGGGCAGTCTGTGCGGAAAGCATCTCAGCCCGAGGTTATCCTCGACATTAGAAGAGGAACAACTCACCAATTACGCGCTCAAACCCATGAGCAAGCAGTCGTTTATTGATGTCGTCACGACTGACCAATTGGAAGCCCCTGCCTATTTTGCACACCTGGCATTCTTGAACCGGCGCGAGCACCCCAGCCTGGAGCAGATTCTCACACAATCGGCTCGCCCTCTGACCGTCGAACAGGTCCTGCATGAAAAAAGCGTCGGGGCGCAAATCCTGGACGTACGTACTCCAAAGGATTTTGCGATGGGGCATCTGTGTGGAAGTGTGAACATCGGCCTCTCAGGACCGTTTGAACGGTGGGCAGGAGAAATGCTAGATCGAGAAACGTCGATAATCCTCATCTGTGATCCTGGACAAGAACGCGAGGCCATCACCCGATTAGCCCGAGTCGGATTCGATCGAATCACAGGGTTTTTACAGCGGGGCATCCACGCACTCGCCTCGACCCCAGAACTCGTCAGACACACCAACCGCATGACCGTGACACATCTTGAGCAACACCTGATGCAGGCCGACCGGCCCCATTTGTTGGATGTTCGAGGCTCCCATGAATGGAACATTCGACACATAGACGATAGCCGCAATATTCCCCTGCAACATCTTTCGTCGCGACAGACTGAAATTCCCACCGATCATACGGTTGTGGTCTATTGTTCCAGTGGCTATCGATCATCCATTGCTGCAAGCTTCTTGGAACTTCGCGATTACCCCAACATTGTCGACCTCGTAGGAGGCTTCGACGCCTGGGAAGAAGCGGTGATCAACCCCTCCCTTCAGTCTGCCGTCGCACTTCAGGATTCCGGTGGACGAACACCACGGGAGAACTCATGAGTTCCCGACATACTCATCCACCCGACCGGCTTAAGACGATTATTATTCCTGTGGATGGGTCACATCATGCAGAAGTAGCCGTCCGAAGCCTTCAAGTCTTTGCTCCACCCAATCGCATTATCCTGCTTCATTGTTTCTCTATCCCCCAACTGGCATACCCGGGAACAGGCATGCGTGCCGGTCGAGCGTTTTCAGAAGCTGCCGAGCAGGAATTCCGTAAGGAAGGCACACGTATTCTCAACACAGCCGCGTCACAACTCCCTGCCGTTTGCGGAGAAGTCTCGAAGCGCCTCGAAGTCGGCGACACCGCCTCCGTCATTCTCGCTACAGCTCACAAAGAATCTGCAGACCTGATCCTTATGGGTTCTCGCGGTCTGGGGGTAATTCGGGAACACATACTTGGAAGCGTATCCCACCGAGTCGCCAATCATGCTCCTTGTCCCACACTCCTGGTTAAATCATCACTCATGCCCCTCACCAACCTCTTGCTCCCCATCGAGCATCCTTCAGATGCATCGTGGGCCGTTGAATGGTTCGCAGAGCAACCCTTTCAACACCCTCCCCATCTTTCGGTGCTCCATGTGATTCCTTTTGTCCAACCGGTCCTTCCGACGGGAGCCTTGTTACCTGAGGATTGGAAACACCAACTACAACAAAGCAGTACCCATTTCATACAAGAGGTCACCAACAGACTGACCACACTGGGCTATCAAACAGATTACTTTGTTGAACCAGGGTCTCCTTCCTCGGTCATTCAAGACTACATCTCACGGCTTCAGCCTCAATTGGTTCTCATGGGAACCTCCAATCGCCCGCCACTGGCCCGACTCGCTCATGGTAGTGTGTCTCATGCCACGATTCATCATGCGCCATGCTCGCTGCTCCTGCTGAAAGGACAATCTGATGTTCCGACAACCTCATGAGTATTGGACACACCAACTGTTGAGGAGACACCGAGATGACCACTATTGAAACACTGTTAGCTGAAGAAGCAGAGACGCTTCTCCAACATCAGTGCACCACCATCCCTAAGGAAGGCTTGGTCTTACCAGGCCCGGACTTCGTCGATCGGGTGGTGACCCTGAGTGACCGGAGGCCACGCACATTGCGTAGCCTACAAACCTTCTTCGATCATGGCCGCCTTGCCGGGACTGGGTATCTTTCCATTCTTCCCGTGGATCAAGGGGTAGAACATTCGGCAGGTGCTTCTTTCGCACCCAATCCCATCTATTTCGACCCAGAGAACATAATCCGATTAGCTTTGGATGGGGGATGCAATGCTGTCGCCTCGACCTTGGGTATTTTGGGGTCAGTGGGCCGTAAATACGCCCACAAGATTCCGTTCCTGGTGAAGATCAATCACAATGAACTACTCACGTACCCTGCCATCCACGACCAAACCCTGTTTGCCCACGTGAATCAGGCATTTGACCTGGGAGCCGTCGCAATAGGTGCCACCGTCTATTTCGGTTCACCGGAATGCCGGCGGCAAATACAAGAAATCAGCGAAGCCTTTGCCCATGCCCATGAACTGGGTCTGGTGACCGTGCTGTGGGCCTATCTTCGAAACAGCGCTTTTAAAAAGGACGGCACGGATTATCACAACGCCGCAGACCTAACCGGACAAGGAAATTATTTGGGGGCAACCCTTGAGGCCGATATCATTAAGCAGAAGCAGGCCGAGAAAAACGGCGGGTACCCGGCTATTCATTTCGGGCGCACTGACGATCGAGTGTACCGGGAATTGACCAGTGAGCACCCAATCGATCTCGTTCGCTATCAAGTGGCCAATTGCTTTATGGGTCGGGTCGGTATGATCAACTCCGGTGGCCCATCAGGCAAGGACGATTTACACCAAGCGGTCCGAACAGCCGTGATCAACAAACGCGCCGGGGGTATGGGTGTGATCAGCGGACGCAAATCCTTCCAAAAACCCATGAAAGACGGTATCGCCTTATTGAACGCGATTCAGGATGTCTATCTTTCAGAAAAAGTGACTGTGGCTTAAGACCGCCCGAGTTTGATACGGTCATTCCCATCTGCAAGAAAAAACTCGATCACCTGCCAGGCCCCGCAAGTTAGGTAACCCACCACCAGAAAGATGTGCATATGGCTCAACAAGTTCAGATACTTGCGCCAACCCTCACCTCACACCCAATTCATTGAGAAATGAAAAATTCTTGCCGATCAGGCATAGTAGGGTAAAACGCCAAATTATGGGAGACGGGAGCATAGTCTCGGGCTGGCCATGCCCTACACGTTGAAACAAGGGAGCGAGAATCTTCACCGTTGATACCATGGGGAATATCTAATGCCCACCCATGATTTTTTTCTGTACCTACTGGTCATTCTCCTGACAGCTCGGGTCTTCGCAGAACTTGCGATACGCATGCAAGCACCATCTGTCATCGGGGAACTGTTCGCTGGAGTCGTCTTAGGACCGAGCCTGCTTGGCTGGATCGAACCAGTCGAGACCATCAAGCTGATGGCGGAAATCGGAATTATCTTACTGTTATTTGAAGTCGGTCTTGAAACCGACGTCAAACGCTTGATCCGAACCGGTTTTAAATCCTTCGTAGTGGCCCTCGTTGGATTTGTCTTGCCCCTGGTATTGGGATTTTCTTTAGGCTTTTGGGTATTAGGATTGTCACTACTGGTGTCGCTGTTTATCGGAGGCACCCTAACCGCCACCAGCATAGGCATCACTGTACGTGTTTTATCCGACCTGAAGCGCCAACATGCACCCGAAGGGCAGATTGTCTTGGGTGCAGCCGTATTGGACGACATCCTTGGCGTGGTGCTGCTTGCGCTACTTTATGAGTTCTCCATCGGCGGCGGAGTCAGTTTTCTCAACGCAAGCAAAGTCCTAGTGTTTGTCGGTGCATTTTTTGTGCTAGCACCCGCAGCCGCCAAAGTGATTTCACTAATCATCCGACGGTTTGATGCCGTCAGCGTCATCCCCGGCCTACTCCCCACCACTATTGTCACACTGGTATTGTTCTTTGCCTGGTTGGCCCATGCCTTAGGCGCACCGGAGTTGCTTGGCGGTTTTGCTGCTGGTCTGGCCCTCTCAAGACGTTTCTTTCTCCCATTGGGTATTGCCCTGCACACCGATGAATCATTCGCACACCGAATCGAGGAGCAGATGAAGCCCATTGTCCATCTCTTTACGCCAATATTTTTCGTGTTTGTCGGGCTTTCTCTCAACCTTCGCCAAATCGATTGGGGATCACCCTTCATTTGGGGATTTTCTTTGACTGTGCTGGTCGCCGCTATTGTTGGTAAATTTTTGGGCGCCTTTCTGATCAAGGAACCATGGTCGGTACGCTGGATGATCGGGATGGCAATGATACCCCGTGGTGAGGTCGGCCTAATCTTCGCCGAGTTAGGAAGAGTCAGCAAAATATTCAGCAATGAGATTTATGCAGGTATGGTAATCGTCATCGCCCTCACCACGCTCCTCCCGCCCTTTCTGATGAAATGGTTCTATGGCCGTTACGGACGCCATCTGGAGACAACGAACCCATGAACGAGAGAACCGGTTTTTGTATGAAAAGGCTCTTAAGCCAGAACGGAGAGACGATCTAGGAAGCGGAAAGCCATGACAGACACAAATATCCGGTTATTCTGACCAGACTTCACTGACAAGAAAATTAATGGACAACCAGAAAGAATTTTCGACATGAATATCTACCGAGGATATTCGTCCAGTTTGGTATTGCCGGTTTATGTACTGACTCTGCCACCTCAATCGAAAACCCTCCATCGTCTTTTATCACGAGCGCCCCTTCCTGCTCTAAATAAAATCTCTCCGAATCCAAGAGCACGGTCACTGGCAATTGGTACACAATAAACGTCCCCAAGACGATGGATAGGATTTTTTATACGAGAGAACTGGCCTTCTTCATGTTACTGCTTAACAGGCCTTCGACAGACATATAGCCTTTGACTTTGCCGATCCCCATCTCCTATGCCTGCACTTCACCGACAAAAAATCGTGGCGTATCGTTTTCAAATAATCGACGATGAACAATTAAGAGTTTTTCCCAATTCAAGCATAAACACTCCTCTTCCCTGGAGTCCGCAACCTAAAACTCGATTACTCAAAAATTTACTTTAAACAACGTTATGTTTTGATTTTTGCCCGAGGAGGGTTAGTATGAGAAGAACATGCTGCACAGAGAAAATTGCTGAAAAAAATTCCCCACAAGAAAAAAACAGAGATAGGTGAGATAAATGCGTAACGTGGTGCCTGAGATAGCAGATTAAACCAATTCTTATTAACCTCAAGAAGATATCAATCGTTATTAGAAAAGAATCCTCATAAAAATTTGTAAATAAATTTTGGAATGTGAAACTTCCTTTTGGTGAATACTATTCCAAGAAGATTTCCCTCTCGCATGAGTATTTGATTTTTCACATTTTGAACCACAGCCGATCGTGTATTTTCGGCTTCTACAACTAAGACTACTCCATTAACCGTTTCACAAATGGCAAGACTATCAGCTGTGACACTTGCAGGAGAGGAATCAATAAGGATGAGAGAAAAACGTTCACGCGCTGTTTTCCACATATCGGTTGAACCAAAAAAACTCCGTTCGGTAAGAGACCGCTGGATTTTAGAAGAAAGTGAACCCAGAAAGAGGTTCGTGTCTTCCACTTGTGAAATCACTCCATCAAGTGCGCTTCCATCTTTTAAGACATTCTCCAGAGGAGGCTTTGTCTCAATTGAAAATGCTTGGTTTTGAGTCGGCTGATTAAAGTCGGCCTCAACAAGAAGCACAGGCTTATTGCTGTGTCGGGCTGCCGTGAGCGCAAATTCCCGAATAAGAGTAGACGTTCCTTCTCCAATCCGTGAACCAATAAACTGAATGACGTTCTGGTCAGGATTTGGAAGACGAGCCGCTATATTCTGCGCTAAAGCTAAAAGTTGAGATTCTTCATAAAATCTTGGAAAAGGGACGTGTGCTAAACCGGTCAGTGGAGGAGCAGAAGAGGGGGCAAGCTCATTCCTCATCTCCTTCGACGATGAAACACTAAGCCCTTCGTTTACTTCTTTGATTTCCGCTAAACGCTCTCCCTGAGCTATCTGCAGTGCTTCAAATATTTTACTCATTAAGATTCCTCATTTTTTTGGATACTTCGGTAAAACAATATTTTGGCCAGGAAGTATTATATCAGGATTAAGAATTTGAGGATTATGTTTCCTTACCCACTCGATATATTCCTCATTTTGTGAGCCATAGACTTCCATGGCAATTTGGCTCAAACTTTCTCCTTCCCGAACTGCCCAAATCGGATTTTCTTTGGTTATTGATGCGTTTGTGTCCATCACAAAATTCGATGCATCTTCCCGAGCAAAATTCTGAACAGCTGTTTGGCCAACCATTGACTCACTATCAGATTTCCGGTAGCCAATCTCACTTGTATAATCTGATTTTTTCCACTCCTGCCCTTCACCATTTCCTAAACCATCATTTTCTGTCTTAGGGGTACTCAGCCTTGAGGAAAACTTGAATGGATTCTCTGAACTAGTCAGGGCTGGATTAACGCTAGAATTTTCATCAGATGGTTGGGCAGTTAAATCTGTTGTGGACGATTCATTTTGGATTGGCGTATTTCTACCACCGCGCGCAATAGCATCCATGGAAGATTTTTCAGGTAATACAGTACCGTTTTGGCCTTTGACTTTTTGTCCTTCAGAAACGGAAACTGGCTGTATTGGTTCGCGAATTTTCTTTGAAGGATTCTCCTCAATCAACTTGACTGATGATTGCATTAATTCTTTACTATTTCGCCACGGTGATACAAGAAAAAACACCACACTCACAATTATGATTAGAGCTATACCTACCCCTATGGCCCACTTCAAATTGAAAGATTGATGAGACGACCTATTTGCATCAATATCCCCAATAATTTCTCTTACTACACTGGCGGAAACAGGCTTAACCTGCCGACCAAATCCCGTAATGAGAGCATTATCACAAAGAATATTAAGTCTCCTAGGAATGCCATCGGCCTTTTTGGCAATGAGCTTAAGTGCGCTTTTCGTAAACAGTTCTGGCGCCTCTTCATTTTCTGAAAATAATAAGGTAGATCCTGTAGTACATGCCCTGGCAATGCGATGTTCAATATATGCCTGACTTTCTTCACGGGTAAGGGGGGCAATTGTAGCCCAAAGTACGATTCGTTGCTTGAGTTGTCTTAAGGAAGCTTGTTGAAGCAGGCTATCTAATTCTGGTTGTCCTAATAAAATAATTTGGATAAGTTTATCAGTTGAGGTCTCCAAATTAGAGAACATACGAAGATTTTCAAGAGTTTCTACGGGCATATTTTGTGCTTCATCAATTGCAACGACAACCGTACCTCCTGCTTGATATTCAGCGATTAAAGCCTCATGCAATTGGTTGACCATTTCGGGAATATTATCGTGCCTTGGGATAAGCTCCAAACTCCTAAACATGGAAATCAAAAGTTCATGAAATGACAGTACAGGGTTAAAAATGTAGATAGTTTTCTGTTTTTGAGTGGCTTTTCGTTCAAGATACGCACGTAGGATCGATGTTTTCCCAACACCCACTTCTCCAATGATTGCGATAAATCCTTTTCTTTTTTCAACCCCGTAGATGATGGCTCCAAGGGCTTCCTTATGGCTGGGGCTCAAGTAAAGGAAACTTGGATCTGGTGTGATATGAAACGGTTCTCGTTTTAGACCGTAATATTCGAGATACATAAGAAAAGGTTCTTATCTCTTTTCGCTAAAGGAGGCCAGTATTGGAAGACCGAGATCCGCTGCGGCTTGATCGGGCCTGGTATAGCCACCTTGTAGGTATTCGAACACTAATGCCAAACCAACACTCGAGATTAATCCAATAATTGTCGCAATAAGCAGCTTGAGCTCTTTTGATCTACCAAATGGTTGACGAGGTACCTCTGCAGATTGAATCACGCTGATATTGGACATTTTCAGTTGGTCCATTTGTTCTGAGACTTTGGCTTCCTCAACCTTACCAACATAGAGTTGATAATTCTGCTCATCGGCTGCTCTCTCACGCTCAAGAATGATCCGCTCCTGATTTAATTTGTCAAGCCGTTGGATTTTCTTGTCAAGGTCATCGATTTGAAGACCAATAACCTGCCCCCTTGCCTCAAGAGTTGTTGATTCAGACATGGCTCCCAGCCGCTCCTTTTCAAGCTGGCTGTATATCGCTTTTTTCCCACTGGCTATCGTACTGGCACGTTCATTTTTCTGTTCGGCAAGAATAAATTGTTCTACTAGATCAATTTCTTTCCTAAGATTGAGAACAGGAAAACTGGTTTCAGTGTACTTGGTTAAGAGCTTTTGCTCTTCCCGCTTCAAAGCAAACAGATCCGCCTTGGCCTTTTCCAGGTTCCCACCAACTTCCACAGTAGAAACGGGAATATTTTCGAGTATAGTCTTCATTTGATGGTCCAGGGAAGCGATTTTACCTGCCAAGCCTTGCAACTGATTCTTGATTGATTTGTATTCGTTATCCAGCTGGGTCCGCTGATTAAGAAGGCGACCTTGTTGTTCAACAAGGGGCGAGGACAGGTCATGCTTTTGCTTAAAAGCCTGAAGTCTTTCTTCTGACTCTGTCAGTTTCTCTTGATAACCTTGTAATTTTTTGGTTAAAAACGAAGCCTTCGGATCGCTAAATACTTGAAGATGTCTTTCTTTTAGGAATTCGATTAAAAGATTCAATGCTTTTGCGGCTACTTTCGGTTGCTCATGATAAAAAACAATTTCAATCAGATTAGTCCCTGTGGTAGGAATAGATTCCAAATTGCCGGAAAATTTTAGCGCAGCCCGTTCTATCGTCTTTCCTGTCACTTTACCTGAAGATCCTATTAATTCCGGGTAAAGGTTTTCAGCACCCATCGCTTTCACAACACGTTTGGCGAGATCAAGACTCTGTATGATCTTTCTTTCTGATTCAACTGCGGCTCTTTCATCATATCGAATAATTTGATCGACATTACCCACTTCAGGTCGAAAGATATGCTCTCTGCCGAACTTAAGGACCAAAGTGGCGTGCGCGTCATAAACAGTTGTTTCAGAATAGATCCATTGGGCTGCGGCCAAAACAATCGCAATAAATACCACCACTATTTTCAGCTTATGCCTGAAAAGAGCGGTCAAGATATCCCTCGCACTTCCAAAGGGATAAGGGAGGACTTCCCCTTCAGTCATAAACTCAGTTTCCATTTGTCCCTCCAACATTACCTTCGCCTCCGGTGGTACTGATGACCTCCCCAGGAACATTAGACGAGCGAAGAAGGACCGCTACCTCAGGATTCTTGAGTTGTCCTGAGTAATTCTTGACTAAAATCGTTCGGATTTCCTCAACAGTATTTCCGACAACCGTGAGTTCCCCAATCAACTGTAGCGCAATACGCCCATCAGGCCGAACGAGTACGGTTTCATTGAGTTCAGGATTAAAAAAGAATTTAATATCAAGTTGATCTCCCACCTGAATTTGATAGTCTTTCGGCGGCGTCGTTCCTACTTTGGTGAGATAATTGATGTAATTTTGCTCATCGGCCCTGACCTGCCGCCGAAGTTCATCGAGTTCCGGCCCTAAATTTCTTAGTCTATCCAGCTCTTTGCTCACCTCAGCTATCTGGCGTTTAACCACTTCACTTTGGGCTTCAGCGGATACGAGGTCGGCTTGAGTGTGGAATAATTGCATTTCCATCTCTAGATACAATGGGTTCTTGCCTGTGGAAACACTGCGGGCCAGCTGCGCTTCCTGTTCCTTTATAAACTGATTAATTAATTCCATTTCTTTTCGAAGTGACTGAATATGCGGATTATTCTCAGTGTATTTGTTTAATAGTTCCTGTTCTTTTATTTGAAGAGTCAGTAAATTATTCTTCGCCCCACCAACAATCCCTTGCTCTGAAGCCGAACTCGACAGGGGGATTTGTTCTGGAATCTTGCTGATCTGACTCTTTACCCAATCAAGCTTCTCTTGAAAACCCTTAACTCGTTCCTCGGCAGCTTTTAAGGAATCGTCCAAAGATTTACGTTGCTGAAGAAGGTGACTCATCTGTGTTTCAATTAAAATAATTCCATGTTTCCGTTGAAAATCTTGCAGACGATTCTCCGATTCTTCCAGCCGCTGCTGATAAGAG
>CALOBY010000004.1:0-642740 GCA_942491685.1 uncultured Nitrospirota bacterium
GCGGTGTGCCTCGAACCGTGGTGCAGGAGTGAACTGAAACGGCACCGGCGGCTTCGGTTCCGGTGGCTTGGCGTCCGGCCCGAGTCGTCTCCGTCGCTCCGCGGCCTTCCGGAAATCGATCTTCTCGCCGCCGCGGTACGTGACGAGCGCTTTCAGGGTTTCCGGGTCGATGTCTTTGGGAATGATATCGGTATGTTGGCTGAAGAAGACGGCAACGAGTCCTTCTTCCGGGATCGCACCCAAGGCCGCCATTGGATCCCGGGAGTCAAAAGCGATATCTTCCGGCTTCGTCCAGGGCACGGCCTTGTTTGGGCCGGCTTCTACGAGCATGATCGTCTCGGAAGGATCGTCGGTGAAATCTGCCATGCTGACAGGTTCCCGTCCGCCCAGCGGTGTCCCGTCACCGACGAACACCATAAGCGTGGTCTTGCCGTCCTTCTTTCTGCCCAGCGGGCAGTACATTTCGGGTATCCGGTCAAGGAGCTTCAAATTGTGCGGGCTGTCCCAAGGTTGGTCGTGGTCGAACCGGTCAAACAACGCCTGTTCGCCGAGGTAGGGCAACAACGCCACTCGCCAGCTCAACAGCGGCTTGCCTTCCCCGTCGCGCGAAGCGGCCGGCGGGAAGGAGCCATGGGCCTCGCAGTGCTTCCACATGGCCTGACCAACCGTGGACACGCGCCCCAACCTCATCCGCTCTTCGATCTGCCTGCGTCTCAAGGCGGCGGCTTCGCGCACCCGTGGGTCCTCGTCTTCTTCCACCTTGCTGAGTGCTGCCAGAGCCCTTGATGCGGTGTTCGGGCAAAACTCCATCCTCACCTTCTCGACCGCGACCAGTCGTATCTCGGGATCATCGTCGTCCAAAGCCTTCTCCACGACAACGAAGTCCGCCTCCGGATTTGGATAGCTATTGAGCGACTCTAGCACGGCGATACGGGCCTTGGGATCGTTGTGGCCGAGCCGATCGACGAGCACGGCCACTCCCACCTCGCCGAAATGCCGCAAAGCCCAGTGCGCGGCCCGGCGGTAATCGGCATTGGGATCGTCCATGAGATCCATGAGTTGTGCGGGTACCGCTTCGGGGCTGAGCTTTGCCAAGTTGTGTGACGCTGCGGCGCAAACGCCATGCTCCGGGTCCTTCAGCGCTTGGATCATGGCGGGAATCGCGCCCTTTGCGGCCGGTCCAATTTGCCCCAGAGTCTCGGCGGCCGCGCGGCGACTAAAATCGTCGGCGTTGGTATTTCTTACGTCGTCGCTACAGAGGATCTCGATCAGCTCCGGAACTGCCGGCGCAGCCCGCGCTCCGAGACTGCCCAGAACAGTCATCGCCTCCATCGCCAGTTCATGGCGCGGCCCGTAGGCGACCACCGCGACTTTCCGGATCGATTGTTGCGGCTCTTCCTCGGGCTCGGGCTCCTCGGGTACAGCCTCGAACTCCTCCTCCTCTTCGAGGTCCTCCAGACCGAAACGCGCAGCTGCACCGGGTCTCAGCAAGCCGGCAAGAGCGTCCTTCAATAGTCCTATGGCGGGCTTGTGATCCGCGTCGATCCCCAGCACCGCTCGCGCGGCAGCGAGCTGCACTGAAGCGTCCTCGTGTTCCAACAGCTTGAGCAGCGCGGCAGTCGGTTCCGCGCCGACCGAACTGCTAATCGTGTCCAACGAGTAGGCGGCGAGATGACGGACCTGCTGGGATTTGTCTTCCAAAGCCTGCACGAGCGCCGGGATCGCCGACTTGGCGTCCGCGCCGAACATGCCCAGGCCGTCGGCTGCGCCAACCCGCATCCTCCAATCGTCTTCCGTCAACGCCTCGATCATCGCCGGGACCGCCTCGGTCGGGCCGATCGCCCGAATGGCCTCTGCGGGCCGTCCGCGCCCCGAACGGCCGAAGATTTCATTGGGCACGTAGTGCTGACCCAACAGCGCGATCCACTCCTGACCGGTTCTCCCGTCACAAAGGGTCTCTCCGCCGCTGCGTACCACAGTCGACGGTTCGGCGGCGGCCGACTCCATGCGGCGGCGGGCGTGGGTGACCGCCTCCTGAACACGGTTGCGCATCTCCACGTCGTCTCGGGCCATTTGCCCTAGGAGCGAATGCGCTACACGGCGGACCTCGGACGACTCGTCCTTGATCGCCTCGATCAGTGCCGACATGACGGACTCGTTCCGCGGGCCGATTCGGCCGAGCCGCAAGGCAAATCTGCCTTCGAACGTCCACGCGCGGGTCGTCGAGCGACTCGATCAACAAGGGCACCGCCGCCTCGGAGTGCGGGCCAAGAGCAAACAGGGCGTTGCCTAGAGACTCCTCATCGCGACCCTTCTTCGACTTGGTCGAATTGGCTTGGAGTCCCTCCACTAGATCCGCCGCCGCCTTTCTGGCCCGAGCCGCCAGAACCTCCGGTTTCAGCGCGGCGGCCACCTCCCACAGCCGAACCTCCGACGCCGGGCCAGGCTGCGATGCGGCTCCGCCCACGGCTAGTAGGCGACCGTCGGGTGAGAGCGCCACGCAACGGGCCGAACGGTCCACCGTGGCCAATTCCCGTCCTGTTGCCACCTCCCACAACTTGGCCAGGCCACCACCGCCGGTGGCCAGCGTTTTGCCGTCGGGGGAGAAGGCAAGGCTGTGGATCTGGGTGAAAAAACCGTGCCCCAGCCGAACGGGACGCTGGCCAAGTTCGTGCCCGGCAGACGTCACGCGTACGTCCCATAGCGTCACGGAACACTCGCTCAATGCCACCAGCACTTTGCCGTCTGGGCTGAACGCCGCCGCGTGCAGAATCCCCATCTGTGGATGATCCTCGGCCAGTTGCCGGCCGCTGGCGACGTCCCAGAGGTGCACCCGATTGTGATACTCCGCGGTGGCCAGGATTTTCCCGTCGGGCGCAAAGGCCAGCCCGCCACAGCCGTGCGTCAACTCGCGAACTACCTGTTTGTCTAGATGCCACAGCTGGATAGCCCAGCGGCGCGACGTGGCCATCGTCTTCCCATCGGGAGAAAACACCACGCAGTCGGCGTCGCACTCGTGGGGCATCACACCCGGTTTGCCGTGCCCGAACAGCGTCGCCACTTCGCGTGCTTCCGCGACGTCCCACAACTTCACACCCAAATCCGAAGCCACGGCCAGCGTCTTTCCATCGGGTGAAAAGGACATCGATTTGATCCAGCACATTCTCTTCTCGGTGCGGTAAGGCGTTGGAGTATCCTCGGATCACGAATCGTGCGAATCGCTTGACCGTTGGCGGGGTCCACCAGCTCAACCGTATCGCTGACGCCAATGGCAAGCATCCTTCCGTCAGACGCGAAGGCCAAGCAGGACACCCTGTCATTCAGCTTCACTGTCAAGGGCTTGGGAAGAACGCCCTCGACCGCCCCCGTGCCACCCGGCCCTTGGCGAACGGTCTGCGAGGCATCGCGGTCAACTGTCCGGACAGGTGGCGATTGTCCCTCCGCAGTTTCGGGTTCGTCGCTGGACACGTCGATCGGAGTGGAAGGCCGGTCGGGCGTGACTGTCGGCACAGATTGACGACCACAACCGCCCCAGAAAATCCAGAACAACCCGGTGATCCAAACGCAGTGTACGGAGCACGCGACGCCCGACCGATCACCACAGTCCAGCGAGCGGCCAATGCCCGGTTCTCTGCGAAGCCATTCCGGATCTCACCTCCGACAGAAGCGAATGCTCATCCGACGTCTGTGCCGCCTGCCCTCTGGAGCCTGCTTCCAAGCCAGCCGAAAAAGACGCCCAGCACCAGCACCGCGATCAGCGACATCCGCACGCGGAGCTGATACCGACATCGTTCAGGTTTGTGCGGGTCGGAATCGTTCATGGTCGTGCCCTCAAGAGCTGTAAGGCGAGATACGTTGATCATCTTGGTATGGCTCAGGTGCAGCGTTTGCAGTTGCGTCAGTCCTGTCAGTTACCGCTGATTCTGTCCGTCCGCTGATGGGGTGCACTACTGTTCGCGCTGATCCGTGGTTTCTCGGGATATCTAGGTCCCATCCCCACTCCGATCTGCTTTCTTGGACTCTTGCTGCATACTAGGTCTCCCAGGGTAAAGTTCTCGTCCCAATTGCACTCCATGAGGGGTCGTCCAAATGCTTCCTCGATTCCCATGACCAACTCTTCGTATTGAAACTCGTCGCCGATCGGACCGGTGGTATTCTCGTACATGATGGCTCCGTCATCTTCGGGGACGAATTTGTATCTGTGATGCTCGTCGAACATGAATGCATCGCAGAATATCGTAAGCACGCGATCAACAGCAAGCATGTCATTGGGAAACTCCGAACGCCAACGTGCGGAGCGATCAGGGCGTCCTTGAACCTCGCGTCTGAGACGCCGAGGGCGCATGCCAGCAAACACAAAGGCGAAAACCACCATCATGATTATGACCACAAGAACAATCGCCTCCCCTGTTGCGAACGGTGTCATCTGATACGTCCTGTTTCGGGTGTCTGGAACAACCGCCCGCGCTCAGAAGTGGTCAGTGCCCAATCTTGCCCTGCAGTTCGGCAAAGCCTCCTGAAGTTCCTTGACGCCATCGTCGGTAACCCGCGTGTTCCAGAGGTGCAGATCTCGGAGACTGGTCATCCCTTTGAGGTGCTCCAGTCCGGCGTCAGTGACCTGTTCGCCGCCAAGGGACAGGCTCTGGAGCTAGCCAGCCCCTTCAGATGCTCCAAGCCGGCATCGGTGACCTGCGTGTTGAGGAGTTGGAGTACTCGCAGGTTGGCCAGCCCCTTCAAATGCTCCAAGCCAGCATCGGTGACCTGCGCTAGCCCCCGATACCGCCCGCCGAAATCGCCGACAGATGCACCAAGACGCAGCGTTTCGAGGCTAGTCAACCCCTTCAGATGCTGCAAGCCAGCGTCAGTGACGCGAGTGCCGTTTAGGTATAGCGTTCGGAGGTGGGTCATCCCCTTGAGGAATACAAGGTCGGCGTCGACCACGTCGGTTTCGACCAAGTCGACGAGGACTATCCGTTTGTCCGGACTCTCCTCGTCGTAGCGAACCCTGCCCCGCAGCCCCCGGATTGCGGCGACGGCCTCGTCTCGACCCATCTCAGACCCGGGCTCGCCCAACCCCTGCCCGGCACCCAACGTCGCAATGACCAGCGACAATCCCACTGAGAACATCCACGTCCTGTGCAGCTTCAGTCTCCACTCGTAGAGGTAACCTGGAACACTTCTCGCCCCAGGTCTTGTCGGTGGCCAACCAACGAGACCACCGACCACAACATGTCGTGGTCGGTGGAGCCAGAAGGATATCCCTTACGCATGTTCAGGTTTGGAGAACCGGAAAAATGACCCCGCTCCGGTGCATTGCTCTCTTGATTCTTCAATCGTAGAGAAAATCTGGATGCCTTGCCCCCCACCCTTCGACAACCTTTCTTTGTTTTGTTCGTTCACCACCACAGCTCTCCATCTATGAGGACCAGTTCTCCGGCAAGTGCCGGGTGTTCTCGACGCCATTCTTCTGACGGATGCATCTCCAGCCGTTGAATAGCGAGTGTTTCGCCCCTGTCGACCCCCAGCTCGATTCGCGCTTGTGCCTTCTCGAAGTGGGCGGTCGCGGACCAATCGAGCTCGCACTACCAGTTGCCACGCATAGTTTGGTCGATCCCAATTCACATTGGCTAGCTTGATGAACCTGCCGTATCTGTGCGTGATGTCATCATCTTCAGGGAGACTACGGAGCTTGGAGGTTAGAGCATGTTCAACTTCGATGACAATACGCTGGTCGATTTCCCGAATGTGTTGACGCTGCAGAAACCTGGCCCTAACGCGTAATATTGCATTCTCAGTGCGTCGACGGAAATTCCAGGGCATCACCAACGAACTCGCGGACGGTTTCATTTTGATTGGCCAGTTGCCGGAGCGTTGTCTGCAGCTGGCGTTGCACTTCTTTCGAGCTGACGGGGTCGTCTGCAAGGGCTTCACGCGCCTCTGCAACTTCCGGGCCCCCAATTTCGATTTGCTGCACTCGAACCGAGTCGCCCGCGAAATCAGCTAACACAACGCGTCCGGCGTCCAGCCCCAGCTCTTTGCCGTCCAGCATGAAAGACTCAGTGAATGGTTCGGCTGTTGCTTCGTAGGCCGCCCAGACTTCGTCACCTCTTATTAGTTCGATTTTCCCTTTTGCGATCTCAGGGCCCTCGCGAGGAGAATACGAGAATCGACCACCCCAAGAGCGCCCTTTCGAGTGACCCCGCATGACAATCAGGATTGCCGGCTCAGCGGTGTTTTCAGTCAATGCGAATTCTGCACCCGTTGTGCCGACGCTCGTGTCCCAACTGATTCCTTTTCCTTGCTCATCTTCCGAGTATCCTTTCTCGCGGACACTTTCCATCTCACTGACGTTTTCTCGCAGTCGCTCAGCCCAGACGAGGCAGGCCAAAACGTGGCCTGGCCCGTCAAGTTGTCTTGACACGGGCATTTGGCGCACTCTGAGATGGACGGAAACTCCTCGCCCAAGGCGAGGGCCCTGTTCGACCTCAGTCATTCTGCGAATTGGCAGCCACAGGGCTACCGAAATAACAGCTGCAGCCAAGATGCCCGCAGCAATAACGCCCACAAACCACGCCCAAGATAGCCACTCTCGCCTTGAATGTCTCAACAAGCCGGCCACACCCACGTCAGCCACAACCAACAGCACGAACACGAGCAGACAAGGTGAGAAAAACAGCGTTTTGTTCAGCGAGGTGAACCACCGCAGCCACCCCAAGACCGCGGGCAATTCGGCGTTTTCCGCAACCTGCTGAACAAATCCTCAAATTTTGGAACGAGCAACGCAATCAGCCCCAGCAATGGCAGCCAAGCGATGCCGTAAACGACGGTACGCCCAAAGATACCGAAGCCGCGTCGACTGTCTTCGGCCCCCGGCGTGTCTGGTTTCGGCGGTTTGCAGTCGTTCATGGTCACGTTCCCCCGAGTTGGAAGGCGATGCAATCATCGGTATGGCAAATCGTGTCTTGCGGTGATAGGGACGTCCACCGGTGTTTACAGTGTTTGAGTAGATAATGGGCCTGCAATCGTCCGGACTCAGAACTCTCGTGCCCAGTTTCACTCGCAACAATTTTTCCTTTCCTGGTACTGCGGCGAACGATAGGATCGACCTCCGTAATGCTCTGCAGCGAGGAGATCGTTCGAATCAGGCCGATGGTAGAAGAATTCCGGGTGCCCCATTCTCACGAAAATGCCGCCGGATGGTGAAGTCAGTTCGACTCTCTCGACACGCGTGACAGCTGCGCCCACCAGCGCCCTCGCATCCCACACCTTTACCGTTCCGTGGGAACCACCCGAGGCAATCCGCGTTCCATCCGGGCTGAACGATACGCTGTTTACCTTGCCCACGTGTCCTTTCAATGTGAGTGTCTCCCGCTCCGTGGCAGCATCCCACACCTTCACCATCTGTCTTCACTGCCGAGACGATCGCGTTATCCGGACTGAATGACACACTGGAGACCGCCCCCAGTGTGTCCCTTTTGAGCGTGAGCATGACTGACCGGTGGCAGCATTCCACACCTTCACTGTTTCATCGACACTAGCCGAGGCGATCCGCGTGCCGCTCGGATTGAACGATACGCACGAGATAGACCCCCGGTGTCCTTGGAGCGTGAGTATTTCTTGGCCCGTAGTGGCATCCCACACCTTCAACTCACCCGGTTGCTCACGCGGCATGAAGAGAGTCCCACCTCCGCTGGCGATGCGTGTACCGTCCGGACTGAACGACACGCTGGAGACAGTGTAAGACTGTCCTTTCAGCGTGATTATCTCCTTACCGGTGGTCGCATCCCACACCTCCACCGTGCGGTCGTGCCCTGAGGCAATCCGTGTGCTGTCCGGACTGAATGATACGCACGAGACTAACCCCTTTGGGTACTTTCAGCGTGAGCGTTTCCTGGCCGGTGGCGACATTCCATAGCTTCACCATCTTGTCATGACTGGCCGAGGCGATCCGGGTTCCGTCAGGGCTGAAACACACGTCACGGACATCGCCCATATGTCCTCCTAGAGTGAGCATCTCTTGGCCTGTAGCAGCATTCCGCCACCTTCACCGACTCCTCATGACTGGCCGAGGCGATCCGGGTTCCATCCGGGCTGAAACACACGTCACGGACATCGCCCACGTGTCCTTCTAGCGTGAGCGTCTCTTGGTCGGTAGCAGCATCCCACACCTTCACAGTCTGATCCGAACTGGCGGAAGCGATCCGCGTTCCATCTGGGCTGAAGGAGACGCCCATCACATACCCCGCGTGTCCTTTTAGCGTGAGCGTCGCCTGACCCGTGGTAGCATCCCACACCTTCACCATCTTGTCCTCACTGGCCGAGGCGATCATGCCCTGTCCGGCCAACGTACTACACCAAGACCGCCCCCGTGTCCTTGAGCGTGAGCAAGCTCTGGCCGTTGGCCGCATCCCACACCTTCACCGTTTGGTCCCCACTTGCCGAGACGATCTGCTTGCCGTCAGGGCTGAACGACACGCTACTGACGTCGCGCGAGTGTCCTTTCAGCGTAAGTAGCTCTTCACCCGTGGCCGCATCCCGCACCTTCAGCTCACCCGGCGGTAGCCCAAAACCACTTCCGCTGACAATCCGCGTCCCGTCCGGGCTGAACGATACGCTGTTGACCGGGCCCACGTCTCCTTTCAATGTGAGCGTCTCTCTGCCTGTGGTCGCATCCCAGACCTTCAACTCACCCGCTCCTCCAGGCGTCCCAGCTCCAGTGGCAATCCGCGTCCCGTAATGGCGTGCATGGTGGCGCCCAAGTATCGCTCAACCATTTTTGCGGCGTCACCATCGGCGGTGACAAAGTCAGTGAGGGGACCAAGAACTGCCCCTTCACCAAACCGTTCCCGTTCCTTCAACAGTTTGGCGGCCGACGGCGCCAAGCCAACGCGTTCGCGTTCCAACGCGGCTAACGCATTGCGCCGGCCTTCTAGCGCTGTCCGGGCTTCAACCGCCGCTGCCAACGCGCTCCGTGCTTCGGCATCGGCCGTGCGCGCCGTTGCCGCGGCTAATCGCGCGTGCTCGAGTGCCCCCTGTGTATCGCGCGCATTGGCACCCGAAATACTGACGTGTTCGCGGGCCACCAGGAGTTCGCGTTCGGTGGCCGCAAACGTATCGGCCAGCTGTTGCCGTTCCTGCTCCAGAACATCCTGACGCTGCTGCGTTTCTGCGTGCTCGCGACCGGCGCCTTCACGATCGAGTTCTAATCGCCGGGCATGATCGCGATGCTCGCGCACCACCCGGTCGAGTTGTTCCACGGCGGTGCGTGCCTGCTGCACGGCCTCACGCGTGGTCTGTTCCGTCGCAACGCGCTCTTCCAATGCTTCACCGGCATCACGGAGTTCACGTTCCAGCGTATCGCGGTCTGTCGCTGCCCGTTCGCGATCTTCCTGCAACCGACGACCAAATGCTTCATTCTCCGACCGCTCTTCCTCGGCCCGTTGACGGCGCTGCATCGTGCTGCGTTGCCGTTCTTCCGACACGGCGAGTTCGCGCTCTAACCGTTGCGATTTATCACGCTGCTCGCTGGCCAATCGCGCCAGTTCCACCCGGCTCCCTTCGGCAGCGGCGCGTGCGCCATGCGCGATTTCGCGTGCATGTTCCGACGTTTCAATCGTGGCTTCCGACTCCGGGACACCGGCGGTGAGTTCTTCTAACCGGATATCCAATGCCGCTAACTCTTCGCGCCAGTCCGCCATTTCACGGGTGGCTAACGAGAGTTCCACGTTGAACCGCCGTGAGGTTAACTCCGCGTGACGCTCCGCGCGCCGACGTTGGCGTGAGAGCGAGCGCACCTGCGATTGCACTTCGTTGATCAGATCATCGAGGCGCGCTAAGTCGACCGTGGTTTCATCCAACCGACGTTCAGCACTGCGACGGCGATCGCGATATAGGCCCACACCGGCCGCTTCTTCAAACAGTTCCCGTCGATCATCAGGGCGATCCGAGAGCAGGGCATCGATCATCCGACTTTCAATGACCACCCCCGAATCGGCACCTAATCCGGTGCCGCGTACAAGATCTTGAATATCGCGCAAACGGCATGGGGCACGATTCAATAAATATTCACTTTCGCCGGAACGCAGTAAGCGACGGGAAAGCACCACTTCTTTAAACGGGACTGGAAGTTCTCCATCGTTGTTTTCGAAATACAACGACACCTCCGCCATGTTGACGGCTTTGCGCGCCGAGGAACCATGGAAGATGACATCCTCCATTTTTGCCCCGCGCATCGCCCGGGCACGTTGCTCCCCTAATACCCAGCGTACCGCATCGGACACATTGGATTTTCCACTGCCATTGGGTCCCACGATGGCCGTGACACCGCGTTCAAATACGAACTCGGTGTGATCCGCAAACGCCTTAAATCCATGTATTTCAAGCTTCGTCAACCGCACTAGAACGCTCTCCCCGTCCGATAGGCCAGCACGGGCGTCATGCCCAATGCGCGCAAAGAATCCGCCAACGTTGTCGCCTGCACTGGCGATTCAAACGCACCGGAAAATAATGTCATACTGCCATTTGCCTGCTGCAACGCATAGGCAAGAATTCCCCGCTGCGAATATGCGCTAATGCGCGTCGCCACGGCTGCCGCCGGTACCCCTCCCTCCAACCGGAGCGCAAAGGGTACACTGGCCACACTCCCGCCGTTAACAATCTTTGCCGCTCGTAACTCCGCTAACAATGCGTCGGCGCCTTCGCGCGATTCCGATGCCCCGATAAATACGCGAATCCACTCCGCACCGTCTAACATGACTGGTGTGACGGCCAATGCTTTTTGTGACTTTAATTGGTCATCAGGCAATGCTTCACGACGGGTGTTTGCCGACGAATAAAAAATGGCAAATTGTGCGGCGCTGCCGGAATCGGCAGGATTGGCAATAGCCGGAACCGGACCCGCAATGTGCGGTGCCGGTTCGGCGGTGGCACTTGCGGTGCTTGGCATGACTATAACGGCACTGTCTTCCCGGACACTGTCGATGGGTTGTATGGTGTCCATTGGTGTTGGCTTGACCAGCATGTTGGACGTATCGGCAGCTGGTCGCGCAAAGAACTGCGTTATCGGTGCCGGCAATAAGGGTGCAATACGCGTCCACTGAATCCCAATAAGCATGCCGACTGCTGCGAGGATAAAAATCACCGCGCCAATCTTGCGATTCCGACTCCCGGTCGTTTCAATCGCGGCCTCACGGGCGCGTACGACTTTTTCGTGCGGCGGTGTGGGCGGTGTTGATGCCACGATCGGTTGCGGCGGTAGCGCAATAATCGGAATGCCCGACGGCATCGGGAAGCGCGAATCGCCAACCGGTAATAAGTTGCCCACGTAGTCACATAGTGCGGCGAATCCCGGAGTGCCCGGCACCGCGACAATGATGAGGAGGGCACCCACCTGATGAAAGCCCGCCGCCAAACGCCGCCAGCGATCATTGCCGTAAACCGTTTCGTGGGCCACCGCCTCCGTGCCACTCGGCATCAGAAATACACTGCCGGAATCGTTGACTTGTTTCGCAATTTTATTCAGCGAAACACCGTATAAAAAGCTATCCGAAATCCCATGGGGATCATCGCCATGATTCAACGCTTCAAGCGCGGGACATTCGCCCACCAAGTCGGCAATGGCGACGCGACGACGTGCCCCTTGCGAACGGGCGATGCCGATCGCGACCGACGCAGCATGATTCGTGTCGGTACTGGCAATGACTGTGGCGAACACGTGATCAAGCAGTGGCGATAGTCGTTGCCCTTCATTTTCCCACAAACCGAGCTGCGATGGCGGAGTATTCCTCACGGGACTCCCTCAAAAATCCAGAAACTATGGCCAGACGCTTTCCCCACGCGATCGGCCGCGTCACGCGTAGGGTAGGGACCCATCACGACTCGATAGAGTGTGGTGCCGTTGCGTTCGGATGACGTAATGCGTGGGGCTTTGCCGTCAACGCGGATACGCGATGCGAGATCCCGCGCCCGTTGTTCAGACTGCACGGCGGCATATGATACCATGAACTGTTGCTGCCCCAACGTACTATCCGTGCGCGGTGGGAGCGCCACCGATGCCGAACCGGCCGGGGGGGCCGTCGACAACGCATTGATGCGCGCGGTGGCATCACGCGACGAGTCGACACGTAGATCGCCGAAATCCGCCGGATCGCGCGGCGCCGAAGTACGGAATTCAACCGGTTGATCGAGCCCGGCGGCACGGGGGCGAAATCCATTCCATCGGAAGCCGTACCAAAAATCTTTCGCGCCGTTCTCGATGACGCGTTCCGACGGCGCCGACGAGACGTTGGTAATGACGAGATCATCGCCGCGTATCACCGCCACGGTGCCATCGGCAAACACTTGTGGCACATCGGTGCGCCACTCTGAGTGCAACGTCGCTTGCAATGCCTCGTTGGCCAAACTGATGGCAAACACTGAATCGGCAGCGCCTTGCGCCAATTAGGTGCGTCCGAGGGGATCCATTCGCAGTGCGCGAACCGTGGTGGGTAATTTGATTTTGCCGATGACACGGCCTTCTGATCGATCCACAATACGCAGTGACCGGTCATTGTCTAACGCGACAAACAACCGATCACCACTTGGTGTTGGCTCAATCGCCACCACCGGATCGCCGAGATCAAGGTCGAGGAGTTGATACATATCGCGGGATCGCACGGCAATCACTGACGTATTGACGCCAAAAAAGACCCGATCGCCGGTACTCCCTGCCGTCGACGCAATCATAGCGCGGTTCGCGTCCTCAGTTCCGCCGACGTCAAACGTGAGCGTGTCCACAATTTCGTCACCCGGTGGACGGACCCGCCACACGATGGCTTTTTTTCCAGACGCACCGGCCACAATGAGTGAACCGTCGTTAACCGCAAACAGGGCAGTGACCGGCAGCGTGGGTTTGATGTTCCATGAATCGCCGCTCGTGGTAAAGCGGGTGATGGTGCTATCGGCTTTCAGGGTGTAAATGGTTGCACCGTCGAATGACGACACCGCGATATTTCCGGTATCTTTGCCCGCCGCCGTTGCGCCAACGCGGAGGTCAATTCGTACGGGCGCATGTCGGGCGTCAAAGGCCGCCAGATACCCGTCGTCAGCGCCAAACGCGACAATGCGTTCCAAGGCCGGGACACGCGACTGGGCGCGCCAGAGCACGGAATCCAGTCCGGGATACGGGTATGCCGAAACAATGCCGCCGCTGCGTGATACACGCAGCACAACAGGATCGGGTCCACCGGGAATGCGGGGAGAGGCGTCTGCTCCGGAGGGGCGGGACGAGCTATCTGCACAGCCGCACGCGAGAATCAGGAGCGCCGACACAAAGAGCGTGCGCACCCTCAAAACTACCAGAAAGCGGCACCATCTGGTACTGGTCAGATTCGCTTCGCCACGGTATTCGAAGGAAAAAACTGAGGGCGGTCCATCGTCATCCGATGTCCGCCCTCATGAAGTCCTTCAGGTCTGAACTAACAGGGTTCAGCGCTAATAACTGGCGCCAAAAAACCACGTCCCGTAGCCCTTTTGGCCCGTACTCACCGGCACCGCCCAGTCCCACCGGATGATGGCGATATTATACAGATTGAGCCGGAATCCGAACCCATAGCTTTGCAAGAGCGCCCGCTGCTTTGTTAAGTCGTACTCGGCGGGTTTGGTGAGTGACAACGTCTGACCACCGCTCCAGGCGATACCAGCATCGTAAAACAGCAATCCGTCGAGCGGAGGGAAGCCAATGGATCGGCCATTCCCCAGTTTGCGAATCACCGGGAAGCGAAGCTCGGCGTTTGCAAACGCGACCCGGCTGCCGATGGTTTCTGACCCGTTGCACTGCCCGTTGCTGTTCTCGGTCGGGAGCCCGCTGCATTGCACGTTGAATTGATCGCGATCATAGCCACGAATAAAATCCGGTCGCCCAATCCACTTCGGGAACGTGCCCTCATCACGGCCCACCGCAATACTGCTCACAAACCGTGTGGCAAGTGTGACGTAGTTAAAAATCAGTGGTGTGTAATGGCGGACGTCGGCGAGATACTCATTCCATCGCCATGTACCGACCGTCGGTTCAAACTGGAATCGCGCCCGGGTGCCGGATATGGGACCGGTGTACCCGAAGAGGGTGTTGTCTTTGACGAACGCCACGTACGGCGCGACGGTGTTTGCCGACGCCACATTGCGCGTGGGCGTTTGCTCGTACCCGGAACTCAGTCCGAGTGCATAATCCACGCGGCGTTCAATCGAGAACACCTGTTGATCGATATTCTGGAATCGCGCACCAATCTCGAATCGCCGAAACCGATCGAGTGGATAGATGCCCGAGAGGAACGCTTCGCGCAGCACCAATCGCACAATCTCCTGCGATTGCAAAAACACACTTTCGCCTTCTTGTGTTTGGGTCTGGTTCGCAAACAGATAAATCGGCTGCTGCGCCACCCCGGTGGCGTACTGTAATCTCCGCCCCAGACTGGTATATCCCACAAACACCTGCGCGTCACTCAACTGGCCGTTTAACGCTCCTGAGAGTGCCAATCGGTTGTTCCCTAACAAATCGCTGAGAATGATGGTGGTGCCACCATACGTTCCCTGTCCAAAGCCCCCCTGCTGATAGCCAATGGACGGTTGCGAGATGTACTCCGGTGAAAACCGCACCTTGTAGGGTGTATCGCGAAACTGCGTGGTGTCCGGCAAACTGAAATCGAAACTGTCCATCATGGCGCGGACACTGACATTTTCCGTGAGTTGCACCAAACTGTTCTGCGCCAACTCACTGGAAACGCGGGGGCGGTTATTCTGCGGCCGGTAAATGGATTGCCGGGCAATGGCGGTATCGCGGACACTGCCACGTCGTAAGTGCGCGGTGGGATCGGCCGTGGTGGTATCGGCAGTCGCCGCACCCGGCGCGCCCGGACGCACATTGCCGCTGTTGGCGACGATTACGGCATCGCGGTACGGCAATTTTTTGAGCGCCCGTGGATTCTTCAACTTCCAAATGGCGTGCTCACTTTTCTCGTAGTAGACAAACGCGAGTACATCCGCATCGCGCGCCCACGTTATGGCCGGTGAAACTTCGGCCACCGAGTTGATGGCGCCGGCCACGTTGGTGAGTTGATAGTGCTCGGTATTGGCAAACTCGTACAAGAACAAATTGGACGTGCCGTTGCGATCAGAGAGATACGCGATGGATTGTCCATCCGGCGCCCACTGCGGATTGATGTTGAGTCCGGCTTGGTTTGGCAACACCGAAACCGTGCCTGACGCGACATCAATTAACGAAATTTTCAACTTGCCAAACTTGAGAATCTCAAACTCGGTGTCGCCACTCCGGTCACTCGCGAAGGCAATGGTTTTACCGTCCGGAGACCACTGCGGTTGCAAATCCCCGTATTGATCTTTCGTGAGTTGCTTGTACCCCGGTTCGTCGAGGGATACGACATACAAATCACTACTGCCTTGCCGCATACCACTGAACACGATACTCCGGCCATCCGGAGAGAAGCTCGGACTCAACACCTGATCTAACTGCAAATCGATACGCTTAATGACATCACGTGACTTGACATCGAGCAAATACAACACGTCCCGACCACCCCGTTGCCCGGTAAACGCGAGCATTTTGCCGTCGGGAGAAAACGATGGCTGCGAATACAGGAATCGCAATTGCTCAAAATCCGGATTGGTGGTGGTCTTCACCAATCGTGCTAACCGTTTGCCGGTTTCGGCGTCGGCTAAATACAAGTCGGGAAACACTTCACCCCGCAGTAAACTCCCCGTGGCCACGTACGTGATGTACTTACCATCGTTGGAGAGGGCGGGTGCGGCAAACAAGTTGGCGTTACTGTTGGTGCGACGTTGCGACAGCAATTGTTCGGCGAATGCACGCGGTCGGTCCAACTCTGCGACAACCGGTAAGTACCGGTTTTGCATCGCCTGCTTCCATTCGGTGCTCAGTTCTTCCAGGGTCATCCCGATTTCGCGGCGGAAAGACCGGTCAATACCCAGCGACGGCACGGCGTTCATGATTTCACCAATCACCTCATCGCCCCAACGCGCGCCGACATACTGCCACACCGACAACCCGTACCGATACGGGAAATACTTGTCGGGCCGTTCCGTCATTTGCTGAATTGACGGGAGGGTACCGTTCACCACCGCATCGCGTACCCACGCGTCCGTCCATGGATGTTTGTCACCAATGGAGAAATATTCGGCCAGCCCTTCCATAAACCACAATGGCGGATTGACCTGTTGCAGATTCACCAGTCCGGCGCCCGCCCGTCCGCGCGAAAAAATATCAAACTGAAACACGTGGACCATTTCGTGCTGCAGCACGTGCTCGAAACTGCTCCAATCGCCGGTAAACAATTGCGCCATACGCTGACGCAACGGATCGGTGACACCGCCGGTGCCTTCCCCTAAATCGCCAAAGACATTGCTCTGGGCAAAATCTCCCGACGATCCAAAGAGCAGAATGGGTTTCTTTTCACGGAACTGATGCGACATGAGGCGGTTCCGGCGGTAAGGTTCACTAATGTTATAAAAAAAGAAAGTTGGGTTTATTGATCGAAATGAGTGTTTTTCTTCGATATATGAAAAGAATTCGGGAAGGAAAAGGAACCATAAGTTATCCACATGTTTTCCACATTCCATAATTCAAATAATATGTCCTCCCGAAAAAATCGGGAGGCTTATGTGGATAACTTTATGGCAATAGATTAATAAACTTTATTACATTCTGTTTCTCTATTATTCTGCAATAGAGTACAACTGATTATTTCTCCGGTTTTATTCCTATTAAATTGTAGTTGAGCATTAACCTCTTTGTAGTAAAACTTATCTTTCTCCTTACAAAATATTTCAAGCTCACGTTGCCCTGTTAGCTGAGCAAACAGGTGACTTTCCTTTTCGGAAATTGTAAAGATCACTCCGGCCGCCAGTTGGTATTTCCCGATATATTCTTTCAATTCATCCGATTTTAGCTTTATATCTTCGGATAATTCAATACCATTTTCTTTTAGGAAATCGGCAGCGTTTTTGTTGGCAAGGGATTAAGCTCATATGCTTTCTTATAGTTTTTTATTGCTTCTGCTTTATTTCCGTTGTTCAATAATGCTTCGGCTCATACTATCATATACCCGGTCGGATCCCTGAATAGAACAAGTCGGCGGCGAGAAAGATCTGCCCATCGGTAATGGAAATCACATTCGTGGGAATGTAGGCTGAGACGTCACCCGCTTGTGTTTCAATAATCGGTAAGGCCGTCAAACTACCAGCACCTTTTTCATCACTCATCTTTGCCGCCCGCTCTAATAACCGCGAATGCAAAAAGAACACATCACCCGGATAGGCTTCACGTCCGGGAGGGCGACGGAGAAGGAGAGAAAGTTGGCGGTACGCCGTGGCATGTTTGGACAAGTCGTCATACACGATCAGGGCATGCTTGCCGTTATCACGAAAATATTCAGCCATGGTCACGCCGGCATAGGGCGCAAAAAATTGCAGCGAAGCCGAATCACTGGCCGTGGCTGACACCACAGTCGTGTATTCCATGGCCCCATGATCTTCTAAAGTTTTGACCACGCGGGCGACAGTCGACCGTTTTTGCCCAATGGCCACATAAAAACAATAGACGTCCAGCCCTTTTTGGTTGATGATCGTATCGACGGCAATGGCGGTTTTCCCGGTTTGGCGGTCACCAATGATCAACTCCCGTTGACCACGGCCCACAGGAATCATCGCATCAATGGCTTTCAAGCCTGTTTGCGAGGGCTCACCAACTGACTGCCGATCCACCACACCAGGAGCCCTGATCTCAATCAGCCGTTTCTCTGTGGAATTAATAGGGCCTTTTCCATCTAGAGGCATCCCAATCGCATCGACTACACGACCGACAAGCGCTTCACCGACAGGTACTTCGGCAATACGACCCGTCCGTTTAACCGGATCACCCTCACGAATGCCGACATCTTCTCCAAGTAACACCGCACCCACACTATCTTCTTCAAGGTTTAACGCGACGCCGTAGACACCGCCAGGAAATTCCAACAATTCACCTGCCATGGCGCCTTCAAGACCGTAGACTTTGGCAATATTGTCACCCACCTGGATGACATACCCCATTTCTTTAACGTCGACCCGCTGGTCAAACCCTTTAATTTTTTCCTTGATGATAGAACTAATTTCTTCGGCTTTGATCTGCATGGATTACCCCTTCGTCAACTGATCCTTCATGCTGGTCAATCGACCCAACACGGTATTATCAAAGACTTGACTGCCAATGTATATTTTTAACCCGGCAATAAGTTGCGGCTCGACTTCAAACACCACATCAACAGATTGCCCAAGCGTCTCGCTTAGTTCACGTTTCACTTGTTCCCGCTCAGGTCCTTCTAAGGGCTTGGCGGAACTTACTCGAAGTTGCTGAATGCCCTTCCGCTGATCCGCCAGATCTGAAAAAGCCTGCGGAAATTTCCGGCAGCAAGACGGCCCTGTTGGTTTTTAGCAATTGATTCAAAAAATCGTGCATAACCGGAGGGGCCTGCAGTCGCTGACAGAGCTCCTCCAGAACTACTTGTTTTTCTTCATATTTAAAGAAAGGGGAAGCCAGCACATGTTTCCAGGGCAGGGGTATCTTCTAAACCTTGGGCTAAAGACCCTAAGGCATTTCGTGCGGGTTCGATGCCCGATTCCTCGAGCAGTTGGAAAAGCGCCGATGCGTACCGACGCCCGATCGTACTTTGGTTCACGGTTTACAGAGAATCCAGGCAGCCACGTGTTGAATGGAAAATGGCGTGTATCAAGCGGGTAAAAGTAACATGGGCACAACACCCTGTCAACAATAAAGAGCTACTGTACCGTGTTTTTTCCTCGATACACTCGAGTCAGGAAGATAAGGGTTGAAGGGAAGATATTTGACCAGTCAGGGTAGAGCCAGAAGAAGTTTTTGGGGTCTGAATAATACCCCCGCCTAGGACCCGGTCCCCCTGATACATGACGGCAGATTGTCCAGGACTGAGGGCTCGGACAGGTTTTTCGAAGGTGACACACAAAGAAGCGTCACTCTCCCAATGAAGAGTTGCCGAAACGGGTGGTGAGCCATACCGAAATTTCACGTCAATGCGCTGGCCCTCAATCAGATTTTCTTGAGAAAATATATTCAGGTCAGCAATCTGGCAGGTTTTGGTATCTAAATCCTCTGGGGGGCCTAGCACGACCAAATTAAGATCGGGAACGACCCGCTGCACATACACACGGTTGCCGGTAGCAATCCCCAGCCCTTTGCGTTGGCCCGGTGTGTAAAATGCCACCCCTTCGTGTTGCCCGAGTTCTTGACCTTCCGCATCCACAAAATTCCCCGGTTTAGCGGCCTGTGGCGCATGTTCCTTCAGAAAGTCTCGGTAATCACCTTGGGTAACAAAACAAATTTCCTGACTTTCCTTCAACTCTTCAACCGGCAGTCCCATGGCTTCAGCTTCAGTCCAGACTTGCTGTTTTTCCATGTTCCCTAGCGGAAAAAGCATCTTTGGGAGCCACTCAGGAGGGATACGATACAAAAAATAGGATTGATCCTTCTTGGCATCGACTCCACGAGCAAGAAATGGCGTACCGGTTTCATCGTGTTGAACCCTGGCGAAATGTCCGGTGGCGATATAATCCGCCCCCAGTTGTTCCGCCACCTGAAACAACCCCCCGAATTTCACCCGTTCATTACACCGCACGCAAGGATTGGGAGTCGTGCCTTGTAGATAGCCGCCAATAAAGTCGTCAATGACGCCTTTTTGAAACGATTCTCGCGTATCAATGACGTGGTGGGAAATCCCCAAAAGCTCAGCCACATGCTTGGCAATACCAACCTTGCAACAGCCCCGCTCCTGCCAACGTTTGGAGGTGGCGGCTTCATCTTCTTCTTCCCACACCTTCAGCGTGACACCGAGCACGTCATAGCCTTGGTCTTTCAAGAGCTTGGCGGCGACAGAGCTATCCACCCCTCCGCTCATGCCTAAGACGACTTTTTTCGGAGCAGCCATAATTATTTGAGACTGATCGATTCTGTTTCCATTTTTGAGGGAATTTTAGGCGTCGACGATTTCGCCTGCCCGTTCGAGAGAACCTGATTCGGCACGGCGGGTTCTTGCTTGGGTGCCACGCCCATATCACATTCCCCTTGGAAATACACACCTTCTTCCATGGCAAATGTGGGGGTATGCACATCCCCAATGAGCACGGCAGGCTTGAGAAGCTGGATCTTTTTGTTGGCGGTAATAACCCCCTCAATTCGTCCGCTACTCACAATGGTGCCGCCCGTGATGGTCCCTTTGATAAAGGCCGTTTCGCCAATGATCAGAGTATCATCAATGGTGATTTCCCCTTCGAAATTGCCATCCACCCGTACGGTGCCCTCAAATTGGGCTTTACCCCTAAAATCCACACCCTTGCCCAGAAAGGTGTAAAACTCCTGCCCAAAACCTGGGCTTTCCTTCGATTTGTCCTTATCACCCCACATATTCTCCTCCTCTTCATCCAGTATGTGACTCTCGGGTGGCGAGCCAGGAACTCCATGTCCACTGGGAACGATTTCCCTCACGCATCCGGACGGATGCGTTACCGTATCATTTGACCTTCACACCTTCTTCTACCGTCACGACGAGTTTCGAACCGAGGCCTTTTCGTTCGCCCTTTTGAGGCATATTACACGTCCCATTAAACATGACCCCTTCATCCATAGAAAGAAGAGGTGTGGTAATAGACCCATCAAAAACAGCCGGGCTTAACAGTTTCACTCGATTTTTCGCCAAAATTTCCCCGGTAATTCGACCTTGGCAAGTCACGGTGCCAGCTTCAATTTTGGCGGTGATGACCGCTTTTTGACCGATGATCAAATTCCCATCGGTATAAATTTCCCCCTCCAAGCGCCCATCAACCCGTACGGTGCCCTGGTACCGAATCGTTCCTTTAAACGTGACCTCCTCACCGACGAAGGCAATGATGTCGCCTGATTCTTCTTGATTTTTTGACAGTACCGGAGCTGGAACGACCGGCGAATTCACTACATCCTCCGACTTTTCAGCGGTATTTTTTCCAAACATAGACCCCCTCCCTCATTGAATGACTTGATGTCTCAACTACCCAATTATGTCTTTGTGGTCTTTCTGCCAACACGACAACGAAAGTACGATGCCTTGTGATAGATAATTGCGTATAAAGACCCCCAAGCCCTAGAGGGGGTCCATACAAATTCTATTCCAAAATAATCCCGCTGATACGGTCTAATTCATCATCAGAATAATAATGAATGATAAGCTGACCACCCTTGGCCGCCGCTTTCACCTGCACCTTGGTGCCAAAATGTTTTCGCAACTGGTCTTCAAGATGGTGATAAGCAGAGGGGGTAGCCTTACCATGTTTCGTAGAACCGCCACTTTTTTGCCCACCCACAAGTTGCTCCGTTTGTCTCACCGATAACCGCTCCGACACAATTCGTTTGGCAATCTGGAGTTGGCTATTGGGGGAAGAGGCTCCAGCTAAAACCTTTGCATGTCCGAGACTCAAGGCCCCGGATTCAATGAATTGCTGAACCTCTCTGGGCAGCGTGAGGAGACGAAGAAGATTGGCGATCGACGAGCGATCTTTCCCCACCGAACTGGCGACCAGATCCTGCGTAAGCCCAAATTCGCCCATCAACCGGGAATAGGCCTTCGCTTCCTCCATGGGATTGAGGTTTTGGCGTTGGATATTTTCGACAATGGCGAGGGCCAACGATTTTTCATCGTTGGAATTTCGAACCAGCGCAGGAATTGTGGATAATCCCGCCAGCGTGGCCGCTCGCAACCGCCGCTCACCCGCAATGAGTTCGTATACCCCATCGCCTTTGCGCCGAACGACAATGGGCTGCAGGACACCATGTTCTTTAATTGATTGGGCCAATCCTTCTAATTCATCTTCGGTAAAGATCGTGCGCGGTTGGTAGCGGTTGGGGATGATCTGTTTCAGAGCGACCATGGAGACGGCCTGCTCATCTTTTTCAACCTTCCAAACAAGCGTCTTTTTTTCAGGAAGCAGAGCCTGGAGGCCCTTACCCAATGCTTTCTTTTCCATTCGCGAGAATCTCCTTGGCTAGATCAAGGTAGGCTTTGGCGCCACTGGAGGCCGCATTATACGACAAGACGGGTTTCCCATGGCTGGGCGCTTCTGCCAGCGCCACGTTTCGAGGAATAACGGTCTGAAACACTTTTTCTTTGAAAAACCCTCGAATTTCGCTTTCCACCTGCCTGGAAAGATTAATGCGGGAATCATACATCGTCAACACAATGCCTTCCAGGTCTAAAGCAGAATTAAACGAATCCCGAATACGGTCCACATTGCCCATCAGCCGCCCCAACCCTTCCATCGCATAATACTCACATTGCACAGGCACAAGCACCGCAGAAGCCGCCACCAGAGCGTTGATCGTGAGCAGCCCAAAGGCCGGCGGGCAGTCAATAATCACGAAATCATGGCCCTGAATTTGGCTAATCACCGATTTCAAGATGGTTTCTCGATCCGCCAGATTGGAGATCTCGATTTCCGCCCCGACCAAATCCCCTTTTGAGGGAATGATGCTTAATCCGTGTATACACGTAGGTAAAATAGCTGACTCAATAAGCTGGCGCGCCATCAGGCATTCATAAATACTGGCCTCCTGCGGCTCCACAGAAACACCACTCGTGGCATTGGCTTGGGGATCCAAATCAATCAAGACAACCGACTGCCCTGAAGCAGCCAAGGCCGCCCCAATATTGATCGCCGACGTGGTTTTGCCAACACCGCCTTTTTGATTCGCAATAGCAATTACGCGTGTCATAGAAAATCCAACAAAAAAACTTTGCCCGTTAAATGCCTATAGGACTATGATTTAAAACAACTTTAGCATTCATGACACTGACTAAATGGTCGGGTTAAATGTCTTATTCCTACCTTTGGGAAAGGGGGTTAGGGGGATTATAATCTCAAATCTCATTCTGGCTTAACTCATTCCATTGCAAAAAAATCTTTCCTTCTTTGCAATTGTTCCACGTGGAACAGGGAAAATCTGTCTAATTTATGGAACGTGTTTTTAACACAGAAAGCACGCGGGTTCCAAACCCATAAGGTAATTCATAGGATATTTCTTGATCGATGATCATTCCCTGAAGCTTCTCAGGATTCTCAATAGGGGAGGATCGAAAGACAATCAGCTTCCCGTCTTCTTTCAAAATAGTGTGAACATGAGGCAAGATCACATCAAGGCTGACGGCCTTACTAATGGCCATATCCCATTTGTCCTCTTCATGGATACATGAGCGGCAGGCCTCCAATCGTTTTTGAAGCACGGAAATACCAGTCAGTTCGAGTTTGCCGATGACCGTATGAAGAAAAGCCGCCTTATTGCCACGCGGCTCCATTAACGTGACACGTAAAGAAGGAACCACTAATTTAAGAGGAATGCCGGGAAATCCCCCACCGGTACCGATATCGATAAGAGAATGTTCCTGGCTTTCGGGAAAGGCCAACGCTCCGGCCAACGAATCAGCAAACAGCAGAACGGCTTGCTCTTGCTCCGTCTTCAGGCCGGTAAGGTTAACGGAACGATTCCAGAAGCTCAGCTCCTTATAATAAAGATGAAATTTTTCAAGAATACCTTCTTCCAAAGAAAACCCAAGTTTATTGGCCCCTTCAACAAAAAATTCTAGAAAATTGTCTGTATTCTTTTCATGTTCCACGTGGAACATTCTCCATAAAAATGAATATGAAATACAAAATAATGAAAACTGTATTTCCTAACCCACGAAATAGTCTATCCAAAAAACTGTTCGATACATCAAATTGTAACCCGATAACAACAGCGTCTACCGTTCACTACAGAGAAAATTTACTCATCCGAACACCAACAAAATCGTAAACTCGTAACTAGTCAATGACAAAAAATCCACCGTTCATTTTCTAAGTGATTCTTTCATGGTTGATGATACAAAACGGGAGTCAGTCATGTTGTTTGAACGTAGAATTCCCCATAACTTGTCGGGAATTCAGGGGAGTAACCCCTTTACCGGAAAAGAGGTTTGAGGGATTGGAAACGGCGATCACCAGCTGAATACCCTATAATTTTCACGGATGCCCATGTATTCCAAATCCGCAATGCTTTTGGCTAAATTTGGCTAACTATTCTGGATGCTATATTCGTAGCCGACATGTACATTTTCTTTCTATATCCTGATTTCATCTAATGAAAGCCTGAAGGTCATTCGGTCAATTCTTCTAATCCTGGTGGTGGATGCGAATCTTTGGAATGTATTGATAAAGTCGTTAGCATATAGATCGTGTGTGAAAAAGGGAATATCGAACGGTGATTGTCCCAATCAAACGTTTTCCGCTTTCACAGTGTCCTTGCATTGAAACACGAACTCCCTGCAACCACATGGAATGTTCTGGCCTTACCGTTCCTCCCATCAATAAGATAGATGCTGCTTATAAAAAGGTTCCTGACACCTTTTTATAAAATTAGGGATTAAATGAATGGCGTGAGCGGTGCCGGGCGGAATGTCACACACAACCCACGTTGTCACACCAAACGAGAAACGGGCCAGTTCAGGGAACGCAAGAAGGCAGGGAAAAGATTTTACGGGCAATCTCGGGCAAAAAATATCGGGGGAAACGGCCATTTTCCCCAGAATGACAGAAAACACTCACATGGTGGAAACGGGAAGGAAAGAGCGGCTAAGCAGTGTCGGCCAGCAGGGGAGTGGTTGTAACTCCTTCATTGAGCCAGAGTCAAAGGGATAGAGACTCTGGGATCTCATTTTGCCTGCTTCTCGTTTAACCATCTAATAAAGTCTGATAAAGTTTATTTTCAGATATGAAAGAGAGAGCAAAGGTGAGAGGAAACCCGAATCCTAAACAAGGCTGGTCAACACGGTTGGAGTAGATTATACTACTAAGTAGGAACAATGAATTTAGTAGATGGAGGACCCAATCCATGGCGATGGTGAAAAAAAGTATCTCGGTGACTGACCGACAAGATGAGTGGATCAAGGCGCAAATCGCGTCCGGGCATTTTGGCAATGAAAGTGAAGTGGTCCGCGAACTCATCCGCGAACGGCAAATCCGGGAAGAGGAAACTCCGGAAGAAATTGAGGCTATCCGCGCCGCCCTTATCAAAGGCGAGCAAAGCGGGGTGAGCAAGAAATCCGTTGATGAGATATGGGCAGAAGCCAGAGCGCGGCGTCAGGCCAGACGTGGCTAAGTATCGTCTATCCAAATTAGCCGAAGAAGACTTAGCAGAAATCGCCGACTATGGGGATGAGCATTTTGGAATCGCACAATCTGACCGTTATCGTGAACGACTGAAACAACGCTTTTCAACTCTCGCCGAACAACCTTACTTGTATCAAGCCGTTGATGATATTCGTGAAGGATACCGGCGCAGCGTCTGCGGCAAACATTCAGTGTATTACCGCATTGATGAACAGGGTGTGGAAATCATCCGCGTCTTAGGCCGACAAGACCCTATGAAAATGTAACCCTTCCCTTAGGAGAACGGTTACATTTTAAATCGTTGCCGATTTTTAGAAGGGGCTAAAACCTTAATTTTCGCGGGGTGATTTTTATAGCCGTGTCAGAAAATGTAACCGAATACGGTGATCGGTCACATAAACCGCTAAACTAGCCTCTGAATTTTTGCTTGCGACAGGGCTTGCTATTACGGGGTTTTTGACCAAGGGGCGTTGATCGGGAAAAATCAATTGGGTTGGCGAAAATCCAACTATACCGCCGGGGGGTATTTTGGGCCGCTTTAAAAAATGACGGAGTGATATCCATACCGGAAGTATAAGGGAACACGAAAACGCAAAAGTGCTAAGGTGTTCTTTTCCACAAGGAGGCAAGCATGAAAGGGGTCTGGGTCTTTCTTATTGCATTGGCCATTCCGACCGTTACCTACTCAGAGAAGCCGGAACAAAAGGTTGTGGAACTGCGTATGTTCGGCTATCAAGATGAACTTCCAAGTTTTTTAAAAAGCTGGGACTTTCCCGCCGTATCAAAATTTGTAGTGGAAGCGCAAAGACCCCTAAAAAATGTCACAATTCATCTCACGTTTTTCGTCCTCGATACCCCGGATTTCTCTCTGGACCAATTTAAGGCCGTGCGCTGCGGGGTTTTTTGGCCAGAGGGTACCAGGACGTTTCCGCAGAGGGTTCCTGTTGATTCGGGGCACGGGTTAAAAGTATGGGTGCCGCGTATTGATCCCCCCAATCCCGTCACACTGAGGATTGGATGGCCCGAAAAAGGCCTGAATATTTTGGCCGCCAACATGAGGGTAGAGAGTGACCACCATGTTGAAGAGAAACGATGGGAAGATCAGGCCCTGGAATATCAAAGAGAAGAGGCCCAAACGGCCTTGCGGCCTGTGCCTGAGCCGGATTTGCGCGTGGTGCAGTTAGAGCAGGTCTGTGAACGGATTGTGCCCTATGAGGTGCCTCGAAGCTATATAATGGCGCAATAAAACAAGCAGAAAAGGGGATTAAACCGGATGCAATTCGACTTCAGGAAAGCGCTTCACTTTGATCGTCTTCGCCGTCTTTTCGACATTCGCCAAATCATAGGCAAATTGCATCCGCATCCAATGTTCAACGGTGGAGCCAAATGCCTTGGATACCCGAACCGCCATTTCCGGCGACAGTGAGGTTCTTTCATGCATGACCCGAGACAAGGTTTGTCTGGTGACACCAAGCCGATCAGCCGCCTCAGTGACACTCAGGCCCGAGGCGTCAACGGAATGTTTGATAATTTTGCCCGGATGAACGGGGTGTTTCATAGCCATAATATTTTCTCCTCAATGGTAGTCGATTAAATCCACGTCAAAGGCGTGGCCGTCTTCAAACCGGAAAATAATCCGGTGATTGCGTGACACCCATACACTGTAAAAACCTTTCAGGTTGCCAGTGAGCCGATGAAAACCAAAGCCTCGAATATCCAACTCTTGCACAGTTTGAGCGGTATCTAAGATGGACAGATACAACTCGGCTTTGTCGGCAATATCCGTGCGAAGACCGCTCCGGTCGCTTTTCTCGTACAGCTTTTTTAAGCCTCGATGCTTAAAATTCTCAATCATTGGTTATTGTAACACGTAACATGCCATGTTACAAAAACTTTTTGTGGTGGGAATAAGCTATTGAAAGGCTTGGCAAAAGATGGGATGATTTGTCGTAATCTATATTATCACTCAATTTTTCCGCTTACAGAACAACCGCAATAGGTCTTTTGCTTTATTTAGCCAATATTTCTACAATTAATAAACCTTATCTATTTTTTCAAAAACTATCCATGAAACCCTCAATTCTAGGATAAGTTTTGCCAAATCGCGCCATACCACTCATCGAAGAGATCAGCACCCGAACACAGGGCTTAGCCTCGCATCTGGCTACTCTTGCCAAGATCGTCGAGGAAGAAGAAAGTGAAAGTGACCAAGCACATGAGAGCCTTGGTCATTTAAAAATCTGTGTAAACTCCTTAGAAAGCGTCCTCCAAACAGAAGCTCTTCGATCGGTTCCAATTCTTGATCTCACTGAACTTAATAAATACCTCTCAAACGTTGCAAATACACTACCCCCAATGGAACAAAGCATGGCCTCCGGTCTCGCAAACTTCACCAACCAAATCGACGTTCTTCATCGCAAACTATGGACAATGCGTCTAATTGATCCCGTAGCGGCAGAAGATGTTTTTATGAAGTCAGCCGGGAAACTTGATTCCGCATTGGAAATAGCGAAAAAGCATATCAGGGAACTAGAGACAGGGCTCACAGTCCGAGAGGAATTAGGTGTCGTTGCTCAGGAAATGGATGCACTTAAAACCACGACAGAAAAAGAAGTTGAGGAAATTAGCAAAATTCTTGTAACCGTACAAACCAACGAAAAAAATATTCTAGCACATGAGGAAAGCACTACTTCGAATGCATCACAGGTAGAACAAATATTAACCAAGATGAAAACCAGTGAAGAAGAATTTCGAAAAATTGAAACCGAATTAACGAGTTGGCACGAAGAAATTGAGACAAAGCGAAAGGAAATAGGCGACCTTCGAGATTCGACCACGAAAAAGCTTACGACCTACGACACGGATATTACCGAACGTCAGGAAAGTCTTGATGATGTTAAGAAACGTATTGAAGCGCAATTTCAACTTGTATCAAGTGGAGCACTTGCAAAGGCATTTGGTGACAGGGGAACTAAGCTATTGTGGAGTACAAACCTCTGGGGCGTTTTTGCTGTGTTGGCCTATATTTTCGCGATCGGATTTGCGTTCTGGATTGCGGGGAGTGCAATCCCAGAATCTACTCCTAATGAACCCGTAAGCCTTCTTAACTGGCAATACTTCCTCATTCGACTAACAGTTGGAGTTCCAATCGCCTTCTTTGTGTGGTTTGCAACAGTCCAGTACTCAAAAGCCAAGCGAATACAAGAAGCCTATGCTTTCAAGGGAACCGTAGCAGCTTCCTTCGACGCATACCGAAAACTGGTAGAAGCTATATCAAAAGACCCTGAATTAAAGGGTAATCCAGAGTTTGCACGATTTATCACAAGTACAATCAGTGATCTGTATAAGGCTCCCCAGCAAGACAATGAAGATGAAGATAAGCCTCCGCACACCAAGGGTTTAAAAGAATTCGGGACCCTTTTAAAACAAATTGAAAGTCTTGCCTCAAAGTTAAAATAAATACCTTACTCAAGATGAAAACTTTCTCCCCACTTTTAAAACCATCTTAATTTTCCATACGTTATCTTATCACTCAATGCTACTTAGTCCCTCAATCTGGTTTTAGCTAAAAACATGGCGAAATGGTTCGATATAGGGGTTCATGGCTACGGTGTATGGCCTGAAAAAGAGAAGGAAGTTGATATAGACGGAAAAAATTTTACTCTTTGCCCTCTTACAAAAGAAAACCAAGCCTCCTTCCACATTGATTTAGAAAAGCAAAGCATATCTACGGATAATGCCAATGCATTAATGAATAAATTTTTAAGTCATTTGAGCTGGTTTTCTCACCAGCCTTATTGGTTAGCAACTTATGGTGTTGCTGGTGGTTCTGTTAAACAAACCAATATTGAACGGGAACAAAGCATGTTATTTGAGGGAATGATCTGCGATTTTCCCAATAGGTTTGAACTTCATAAAAACCCTCTCCACCTTCAAGCTTTAGCGTTTTATAGAGAAGCTAAAGTAGCCGAACAATATTCCTTACCTTATGCTTGCTTGGGCTATTATAAAATTCTGGAAATTAAAAAAAATACGGAGGATGTAAAAAGCCTAGATGATTGGATAAATCAACAATTACCTGAAGTTCGAAAACGGAATGACTTTGTATTTCCAAAGTTAGAAAATTTTGCAAGAGACAAGAATATGTCTTTATCCAAATTTTTCTTTAAGGGAGTTAGAAACGAAGCTGCACACTATTTAGTCGATTCAGAATTAAATTTAGACGATAATTCAGCAAGAGAATTGTTTGGACATGCCACGCAACCCCTAGAAGACCTTGCTACTCTATATATTGAGGGTGTTCTACAAATATCAGACAGTATTTTTTCTGTTTCTTCCTACGCAAATTCACAGTAAATACTAAATAAGTTTCCATACGATACATTATCACTCATTATGTCAAAAAATGAGATTATAAAAAGGAAACAAAGATGAAAGCTTTTCCCTTTGTTTTGGCTTTAAGTGGAATATTGTCTGCTGCCCTTGCCTTTGCCAACGATGGCATTGTTCGCGGAAGTGGATTTTTGGTCGATGAACGAGGTTATATTTTAACAGCTGCTCATGTGGTGGAAGAGTGGGGATATAAAAACACTTGGGTGATTGTAGGAGGTAAAGATCGATACTTAGCCCAAGTACTCCAGACCGATAAAAAAAATGATTTGGCCTTGCTGAAGGTTGATGGGAAAAATATGCCTATAGTGAAGTTGGGACAAGCAGAGAAGGCCAGGCGTCAAGAGCCTGTGTGGGTTATTGGGTATCCTTTGGGCTATCAGGAAATCAGTACAGCCTCAGGAAGGATCACGGCCTTTCGGGAATCCATTAAACAAATTCCTGGAGAACTTAATGTTGACCGTCTCATTGAAATCGACGCTCGTGTGAATCCAGGTAGTAGTGGAGGGCCGCTCATCAATAATCGAGCTGAAGCGATTGGTATAGTTCACGCCAAAATAGCCGGTGGAAATGTAGAACGTACTGGATTTGCTGTTCCATTAAATCTTGCTATTAATCTACTGAAACAAATACCAGACTTTCCCAATTTAAATTTTACGCAAGAAACCCGTACGTTCACCGGAATGGAAATTGACGCTCATGTTGCTCCGGCAGTGGTTCAAATAGAAATGTTGGAGAAACTTAAAGAAGATGTCCTAAAAGAGACCATCAAGATAAAGCAAACACAAGAGAAGGCTCTAAAGGCACTCGAAGCCAAGGGAATTCAGCTACCTGAAGATATGGTCCTAATACCAGCTGGCGATTTCATTATGGGAAGCAGCAGGGGGGAAGACGCCGGACCGTCGCATTCTATTTTCTTAAATGCCTACTTTATTGATAAATATGAATTAACTATTGGTAAATACAAGAAATGTGTCCAAGCTGGTAAATGTTCTCCCTCGACTAGTCTTTCAAATGGTCGTGATGGTGACGATTTCCCAGTCGTTACCTCTTGGGATCAGTCCACAGCCTATTGCATGGGCGTCGGGAAGCGACTGCCTACAGAAGCAGAATGGGAAAAGGCGGCTCGTGGAACAGATGGCAGAATTTTCCCGTGGGGAAATGATTGGGACCCAAAGAAGGCAAATGGCCCCTCTTATGATTACTGGCACCCGGTGTTGGACCCAAAAAAAGCCTTTGGCCCAGAAGATATGGATAGATATGAACGGGCGGCACCTGTTAGAAGTTTCGAAGACGGGCAAAGTCCTTACGGAGCCTACGATATGGCCGGCAATGTCTGGGAATGGGTAGCGGATTGGTTTAAGGAGGATTACTACCTCAACCACCCTAAGAAGAATCCAACAGGACCCTCTAGTGGCTCCTATAAATATAAAGTATTGAGAGGAGGATCATTTATGTTCGGCTTTTATAATCTCCGTACGTTTAATCGGTATCGTGAGGAACCGACAACAATAAGGGGAGGAATTCGGTGCGTGCAAGACGTTCCTTAAACCCAATATTTTGTCTCCCAATTCGCCTTTTAAAATACCCCTTCTCAATCTTCCCAGTGATTGAATTTCCACAATGACGATTATCACTCCAAAAAATATTTTCTTAGAGTAAGCATATTATGACCACAAGTAACATAACTGTGCTGTCTATTATTTTAGGTTTCATCGCAAGCATGGCCGCTACCGCTATTTGGAAAAATTCAATTGGTGTAGGTAGAGGATTGTTAATAGGTGTAGCCGTATTTTTCAGTGCTTTCACAATTTGGAATAATTTTTTCCACCCAGTTGATACTTGGTAATTAGGGCGAAACGTAACCAAAATAGATCTTCACGAATCGTTTGAACAGGTTCTCCGTTCGGTGATTAAAGCGATATTCGATTTCCTTCAAGTACATCGGGAAATAATATTTTGATACTCCGCGATAGTGATACAGAATATGTTTCGCGTAGCTCCAAAACCCTTCGATGCCGTTAATATGATTCCGTGGTTGTCGTCGACTCACAAACGATTTGGAGTGATTGATCGTATGATGTTTGCCATACCGTTTCAAGGACTGATAGCCGCGAAAGGCGTCCGTGTAGTAGACCGAGCCCTTCCGCGTCTTGGCTTGAATATGCCGCATGAGCTCGTCGGCACTGACGGATTCTACGACTTTGGTGTAGACACGGCTTTCGCGCTCCAGGAGCCCAAACACAACGCTTTTGCCGGCCGCCGCTCGTCCTCGCTTCCCTTTGCGTTTGCCCCCAAAGTAGGCTTCGTCCAGTTCGATCTCGCCTTTCAGTTTGCCCCCTTCCAATTCGGCCAAATGGAACAACGCTTCTCGGAGTCGCTGATAGACGCGAGTGACCACTTTGACATCGACGCCCAAGTCCTGCGCCAACCGATAGGCGGGTTGGAGCTGATAGAAGCCTTGGAGGATCGCAATCTCTCGGCGCAATCGACTCAGACTTTTGCTTTTCCCACACAGCTGGCATTTCACATAGCCCCGACTAGTGTGCAAAACTTTGAAGGAGCCACAGAAAATACACTTCCGGCCCCGCAAAAAGTTGGCCGCACAACTAAAAACCGTGTTTCGTCCAGTAACCATGCGCCTGTTCTAGCACACACTGGTTACGAAACGCCCTAATTACCTGATACTTTAAAGAAAGAATTTCACAAAACCAAAGATTTAAAGGCATTCATGAATTCACTGTTAGGCTATTCTGGATCAACAAGAAACTCCATTGAGGATTATGTTTTAGAACAGGTTACTGTTCAAGAAAACCTTTCGAAACTTATGCTTTTAAAGGAATACTATGATCATCATTCCAGTCGAGAAGATCCATTTTTCAAACCCACTGTCGTTCGAGACAGCGCCCTATCTGAAATTCGCAGTCTTCGAAATCGCGTAATACTTAAGATTGTTGAAATTAACAAAGAGAGGCTTCATCAGGAAGCAGAGGTGTTAGCCAGAGAATGTAATGATCTAAAAGGGCCATGGCGAATCGATAATCACTACCGCCCACCCGGAGAATATATTTTGGTAAAAAACAGCCAACCTTTTGATATTGTCTACGAATATGCTGGGGAAAAGAGTCCGAAGGAATTTATAAATAGTATTACCTCTGTAGCATGTGTAAAAGAAATCAAAAGGGTTGAAGGGTATTATCAACCTAGCAGTAGACAGATACGTGCTATATGGTTGCAGTATGAAATATACCTCTTTGATCGCAATGCAAGAAAGGTTATTGCAAACAACTTTTTCAACGGTCAATCTCCTCCCCGGCGTTATGGAGGAAAGGACGATTTCATTGGTCGTCCACCCCATCCTTCCGAAATTGACCAATGGATTAGGTCTCTTCCTATTAAACACTAACCGTCAAAATTTCATTATTAAAAAATCGTTTTTCTTAAACTAAAAGACTATAGGCCTGTCTTGTTTAAAATAAATTCTCCTGAATCTATCCCTCTTTATATTTTTCATTACAAATTTCCACAATAACGGTTATCCGACAACATCAAATTCCTTCGCTCTGGTCAACCAAGGGGAGTTGATCGGGAACCGATACCATTCCGGTGCAATAAAGGCCCCTGCCCGATTAAACCGCCGATACAAGCCATCACCTTGGATGAGGGTACTCGAAAAGGCAAAGAAAAAGACATCCTCGGCCACGTGGTGAAATCGGAACGCCAGACCCGGCTTGAGCGCCTCGGGCGTCATGTCTCATACAGCCCCCTGCCCTATTCAGTTTTCTCAGCCTCATTTTTTTTCGGAAATAAGACCACCCGGCCCGAGACGGCTACGTGTGCAGGAAGCTCTAAGGTAATATTGCCGCTGTCATTGGCAAAGGCCCTACCGACAGTAGTCCAGGCAGTTTTTTGTTCCCCGTCTTTTTCGTAGATTTCGGGAACCGCAATTTTATATTGGATGTTCTCAGCCATAGTTTGTACTCCACTCAATTCATTGGTTGATGGAGTCCAGCTAGTCCGATTCGCAGGAAGTTGTAAAGGAGAAAATAGAGAGGCTGGGGGGAATGCACTTATAGCCACAAGGGTGTGGATGGTCGGCCGCGATTATAGACGGGTCTAACCCAACAAAGGGATTAAAAGTACCATAGAGTATTACAAAATCCATTGTTTTCATTGAAGAAGTCTTTAATTGCGCACTCCCGTTTTTGGCTCGTTTTTTTTCAAAAAACGGGAGGTCAGAAATGAAAGAAAGGCCTGCATTATCAATTTGTTACACAATTTTCTATGAGACGTATCGTCCCTTTGTTGGGTTAGACCCTTAGCTGGCTTTTTTGTGGCGTTCGAGAGCGACGAGGAGGAGGGAAATGGCGGCTGGCGTGACTCCCGAAATTCGGGAGGCTTGCCCGATGGAGGAGGGACGCACTTTTTTGAGTTTTTCGGCGACTTCATTAGAAAAGCCTTTGATGCCTTGATAATCAAAATCTTCCGGGACTTTCCGGTGTTCTAATTTTTTAAACTGCTGAATCACTTCTTCCTGGCGTTTGATATAGCCTTCATATTTCACGGCAATCTCTACCGCTTCCGTGACTTCCACATCCGTTTCCTCTTCTCCCTGAAGAAAGGGATGTAAATCTTTGTAGGTCAGTTCCGGCCTGCGAAGCAGTTGCAGGAGAGACGTACTGGTCGGTGGCCCGTCAAACGTAATCGTGGTCTGACGTTCGAGTTCAGAAATTTTGGTATGTATGTGGCCCAGCCGGTGGAGTTCCTTGTCAATCTTTTCCCATTTGTGTTGGAAGTCCAGGAATTCTTGTTGGGAAATCAGTCCCAAACGATGGCCAATTTCTTTGAGCCGATAATCGGCATTGTCCTCTCGAAGAATGAGTCGATATTCCGCTCTTGACGTGAACATGCGGTAGGGCTCACGCGCATCTTTGGTAATGAGATCATCGATTAAGACTCCCATATAGGCTTGTGACCGATCCAAGATGAGGGGAGCCTCTTCTTTGGCTCGAAGGGCCGCATTGATGCCTGCCATCATCCCTTGGGCGGCAGCTTCCTCATATCCCGAGGTGCCATTGATTTGACCGGCATGAAACAGCCCTTTGACGAGCTTGGTTTCCAGGGTTTCATGGAGCTGCCGGGGCGGAAAATAATCATATTCCACAGCATAGCCCGGCCTGAGAAACACGGTCTGCTCCAATCCGGGAATGGTTTTGACAAAAGCCTGCTGCACATCAATCGGCAAGCTGGTGGAAATCCCGTTGGGATAATACGACTTTCCGCCTAGTACTTCCGGCTCCATAAAAATCTGATGGCTGGTTTTGTCGGCAAAGCGCACGACTTTATCTTCAATGGACGGGCAGTACCGCGGACCGGTGGATTCAATCACGCCACAATACATGGGTGAACGATCCAGATTGTTCTTGATGATGTCATGAGCCCGTTCATTCGTGAAGGTAATATGACAGTCAACTTGAGGATTGAGAATATGCTGGGTTTTAAAAGAAAACGGGCGCGGTACCGGGTCACCTGGCTGTGGTGCCATGACCCCAAAATTAATGGTGTCCCGATCCAACCGCGGCGGCGTTCCGGTTTTTAACCGTCCGATCTCAAAACCAAAATCCAACATACAATCCGACAAATGTTCCGCTGACGGTTCTCCCGCTCTTCCTCCGGGAAGATGCGTCAAGCCAATGTGCATAAGCCCTTTGAGAAACGTTCCTGAGGTGAGTACAACGGCTCGGGTAGCGATGGTCTCGCCGGTACTGGTTTTCACTCCCGTCACTGCTCCGTTATTTGTCAAAATCCGGTCGACGGTCCCGGCCACAATGGTGAGGTTTTCTTGTGTGGCCAAGGTCTGCTGCATGCTGGTGGCATAGCGTTCTTTGTCACATTGCACTCTTGTCGCGCGAACCGCCGGGCCCTTTCTGGTATTGAGTATCCGGAATTGAATACCGGCCTTATCGGTGTTGACCCCCATCTCGCCACCCAGGGCATCGAGTTCCTTCACTAAATGCCCTTTCCCAATGCCTCCCACCGCAGGATTGCAGGGCATGGTCGCAATCTTTTTGGGATCGATGGTTAGCAGGAGCACCTGGCAGCCCATCCGAGCCGCCGCCAGGGCAGCCTCGCAGCCTGCATGCCCTCCACCAACGATGACAATGTCACATTCTTTCATCAGGTCAGCCTATCACTCATGGTTTATGAACAATTTATTTGTCTCTTATTTCCCAATACAGAATTCTTTAAAGATCTGATCCAGGATATCTTCGTTGGTCACGACCCCCACGATTTCCCCAAGGGCCTGCAACGCCACCCGGAGTTCCAGGGCTACACATTCGGCTGAATGGGTATCATCAATCGCGGCCAGGGCATTATGCAAGGCCCCAGCGGCTTGTTGAAGCAGGACTTTATGCCTCAACCGAGAGACTATTATAAATCTCGCAACCCCCTAGGACTCGAATGAGTCTTCAACCCGGTCCAAGTTGGTAGATCAGTGGTGCGATAGAAGACCAGGGCATGATCTCACATTGACAGAAATTATGTTATAAATTAGTCTGAATTCTAGTCAATTCAGGAGGTACGGCATGCCAAAAACATTGACCCTTTCAGAAGCCAAGGCCCGGTTAAGTGAATTAGTCGCGGCGGTGGAACAAACCGAGGAAGAGCTTGTCATTACTCGTAATGGTCGCCCCGCGGCGGTGCTCATGAGTGCCGAAGAATTTGATAGTTGGCAAGAAACGCTTGCCATTCAGCGCAACCCGGCCCTCTTACAAGAAATTAAACAGGGCCTCGTTCAACTGAAGAAAGGACACGTCTTTTCTTTTGAGGAGGTTTTTGGCGAGCCCCTCTATCCCCTGAAGAAAAAGAAATGAGACGGTTCGGCCTGGACATTGTCCAGGACGTTCGGGACGTAGTTGTCCACCTTCCTCCCTCGTTCAAACGCAAAGTCAAAGCAGCCTTTCAATCTTTAGCGGAAAATCCCTATCAAGCCAAAGCCTTGAAGGACGATCTGGCCGGGTTGCGAAGTTATCGTGTCGCCCGATCGCGGATCATTCTGCAGATCACCGCGTCTAGGATCACAATCGTCGCCTTTGGACCTCGAAAAGATATCTATCAACGAGTGGCCACCGAGCTTCGTGGTGCCATCCCTTCCCCCAGGAAACGCTCCAAGTCCTAGGACATGAGGGCTATTCAATACATCGAGGAGGAACAAATTCAAACAAGGTGGCTATTTAGGACGATCCAGTGGGCACAAGATAGCCACCTTAGAACCTCTCCACCAGTCTATTTCATCCATGATTGGTCTGATTAACGACCTGCCGTTTCTTCCATGCGTATCCGATACCCCTCAACACACGTGGAAATTTCTCTTTCCTACTTTCCAATACAGAATTCTTTAAAGATCTGATCCAGGATATCTTCGTTGGTCACGACACCCACGATTTCCCCAAGCGCCTGCAACGCCACTCGGAGTTCGAGGGCTACACATTCGGCTGAATGGGTATCATCAATCGCGGCCAGGGCATTATGCAAGGCCCCAGCGGCTTGTTGGAGCAGGACTTTATGCCTCAAGCGAGAGACTAATACGGAATCGCCGGCTTCGTGCCGTTTTCCTATCGCCAAGGTTTTGAGACTGCGTTTGAGCTGGTCCATCCCCTCGCCGGTCTTTGCCGAGGCCTGGACATAGGCGGTCCGATGTTCGTTCTGTGGGTTATGGTCTTTCACGATTTTTTTGACATCATCCAGGGAAACGTGTGGCGGAAGATCATGTTTATTGAGAATGAGCACACGCGGTTGTTCCTTATACCGTGTGAGGAAACTCAGATCTTGTTCGGTCAGTGGTTGGCTTTGATCAAAAGTCATCATCAGGACATCCGCTTGTTTGATGGCTTCTTCGGCCCTCGTCATGCCTTCCTGCTCTAATTCATCCGTAGTCTCTCGCAACCCTGCGGTATCGAACAGACGAATCATCACGCCATCAACCATGACCGATTCTTCAAGCACATCACGGGTTGTCCCGGGAATTTGGGACACAATCGCCCGATCCACATCCAAAATGGCATTCAAGAGGCTGGACTTACCGACGTTAGGGCGACCGAGAATGACCGTGCGAATCCCTTCCCGAATAATACGCCCTTCTTGGGCCGAATCGATCAGTTTTTCAAGGGCCCCTGCCATTTTCCCAATTTTCTCTAGTAATTCCCGTTGCTCAATGAATTGAATATCTTCTTCTCCAAAATCCATCCCGGCTTCCACATGAGCCAAGAGCTTCACCAAGGCATCTCGATGGTCTTTGATCACTCCGGACAATCCGCCCTGGAGATGTTCCTGCGCTAATTTTAGACTGTGGAGGGATTTGGCTTGAATGGTGTCCAAAACTGCCTCGGCTTGGGTCAGGTCGAGTCGTCCATTAAGAAACGCACGTTTGGTAAATTCTCCCGGCTCGGCCATGCGAGCCCCGGCTTGAATCAGTGCTTCACAAATGGCCTGAACAATAAGGGGCCCACCATGGCCATGCACTTCCACGACATCCTCGCCCGTGTAGGAACGCGGCGCACGCATGAGTACCACCAGCACTTCGTCTAAGACGGTCGCGGAATCCTGGTTGTCCTGTTTGTGCGTGGAGAATTGATCCCAAAGAAATTTCCCCAAATACATTCGATAGGGTTTAATTTCTGAAAGGGATTTGGCGCAACGAAGCCGAATAATGGTGGAGGTGATAGAGAGCGCTTGCGTGCCGCTCACTCGCACAATGCCCACGCCTCCTTCGCCAGCGGGGGTCGCGACTGCACAAATGGTGTCGTCCAGAACACTCATGTCGTCTGACACCTGACGTTAGGATTTTTTCGATTTACCGGATTGGGGAGAGGATTTCTTTTTCCCTGGCTTGTCGGATTTGTCAGGGCCAGGCAATCCGGGGCCTGATTTGGCAATGTCCGTCGAACCTGGTTTCGTGGGTGGGAGTACATAGCGATCGGTGACAAATTGCTGGGTGATGGTTAACACATTATTGGTGACCCAATATAATACGAGGCCAGCCGGGAAAGTGACAAACAGAAAGGTCAGGCCGATTGGCAAAATCAGCATCATTTTGGCCATGTTGGGATCCGCCGTGGTCGGCATGATTTTTTGTTGCACAAACATGGAGGCCCCCATAAGCACGGGCAACACATAGAAAGGATCCTGAATCGACAGGTCCTGGACCCAGAGCATAAAAGGTGCCTGCCGCAAATCGATGGTCATATACAAAATATTAAAAAGGGCAATGAAGACTGGCATCTGAAGAAACATAGGCAGACACCCGCCGACCGGATTGACCTTATGTTCTTTGTATAACTTCATCAATTCCGTATTGAGCGCTTGTTTGTCGTCCTTATATTTTTCTTGGAGCTTTGCGACTTTGGGTTGGATTTCCTTCATCCCCTGCATGGATTTGTAGCTTTTATATTGCAACGGGACGAACAGCAATTTAATCCCGCAGGTCAAAATAATAATGGCCCACCCATAGTTATGGGTGTACTCATTGATCGTTCGGAGAATCGAAAAGAGTGGTTTGGCCACGAACTTGACCGGGGCAAAACTGTCATAAATAAACCACCCGAAATCAATCGTATCTTCCAACCCGTTTCCAAACGATTTCAGGACGTCGAATTGTTTCGGCCCGGCATATAAACGGGCTTTATGCACGTGTCCCTCAGCCCCAACCGGTAAATTCAAGGCAGCCGATACCACGCTTTCATTTTCAAGTTTTGCCACAAGGCCAGTGGCTTCTTCTGGCATAAGAACGCTGATGAAATATTTATCTTGGAGAGCCAGCCATTTTATGGGTGCTTCACGACGAATGGTGGGTTCCTTGGCATCAGGCGATTCTTTGACTAATTCCTCGCCAATCATCCAGGCCGAGCCTAACAGCCCAATAAATCCCTGCCCCCATTCCACCAGCCCGAAATTAGTCCCTAAAACCAGATCAAGTTTTTCCGATATTCCACGTGTGCGAATTTCCAGATCCACGACATACGAGTCGTAATGAAACACCAGGACCTTTTCCACCCATGTATCAGAGTCATCCGAACCATAGGTGAACACCACTCTTCCTGTCGGATGTCGTTCATCCAACTCCTCAAAATCTTTTTGGACCCGATACGGATTTTTCCGAAGGGTGTTGGTCAATTCTTCGTGACCTTCAGATCTGACGGTCAACGGGCCCGGAAATTGTCCGTTGGGATACACTAATTGGACGGGAGCATGTTCCTCCGTTTGCGAAGGGAATTTTTTCAATTCCCAAGAAGTGATCACCGCTCCCTGGTTGGACAGCCCCACGCGAACCAGGGGCGTTTCCACGAAGATCACTTCTTCATTCACGACCGCGCTCGGCTCAGCCGCCGATTCGGCGTTCCCAGAAGAGACCGTGGAACTTTCTAAGGCAGAATCTGATGCTGCTGAAGATGACCGATCCGTTTCCGGTTGTTCATGTGATTCGGTTTGATGAATTTCTTCATCGATGATGGGAGAATTTGAAAACGGCGAGTAGCCCAATTGTTTGAGCAACACGTCGTACCCAAAAATAATGCCGAGGGAAAGCACGAGGAAGAGAACGACACGCTTTTCCATCTCGTTAATCCTGGATTCTCATACGCACTGGTGACAATTTAGGTTTGAATTGGAGGTCGATTTGTGAGGTCAGGGAACCGGGTCCAAGCCTCCGGAATGGAAGGGATGGCACTTGAAGAGACGACTCATTCCTAACCATAGCCCTTTGAGGGCTCCGTGTTTCTCAATCGCTTGCATCATATAGTGGGAACAGGTCGGTTCAAAACGACAGCACACCCCCAGGAATGGGGAAATTACACATTGATAGACCCTAATGAGTGTTTGGAAGATCTTGCTCATTTGATATTTTCGGAACGGATCATGCCAATGTGTGTCAGCATCTTGATCCAAGCCTGCTCTACATCCTGAAACTTGGAACGGAGAATTTTTACCTTGGGATACGCAATACAGTGATGGCCGAAGACCATCGTGGAATGGGAGCCTCTCACCAGTTCTCGAGTAATCCGTTTAAGCCGATTCCTCGTGACCGCATTACCAACCCGGCGTCCCACAACAACTCCAACCCGAGGACAGTCATCTTGAGGGACTTGGCTATAGATGACCGTAAAAAACGGGTTCCGGACAACCGAACCCGTGGCTTTCACTCCATCATATTCATGTTTCTTTTTTAGAAAAAACGGGGGACCCTCCCATTCACACCCTATTCATCAGAAACTGTGAGTTTGGCTCTCCCTTTCCGACGGCGGCGGGCAAGGACCTTGCGCCCGTTCTTCGTGCTCATCCGCTTCCGAAACCCGTGGTCTCGTTTTCTCTTTAAATTTGAAGGCTTTCGCGATGTAAATGACATGATTCAGTTCTCCTTTAGACCTTTTTCTTATGAACCCACCATTCTATGGGTGAATGGGATGAGAGTCAAACGGATTTTTTCAATCTTTTCCTCCATTTCATTCAAAACGTTCGTTGACTGGGTAGGGGCGTAAAGATATAGTCGAAACTGCGTTTCTTCCCATTTTTCCTACAAAAGAACAGGATTTCTGGTGTTGCGATCTGTCAAAGGGATTAAGGATATCCTTCCCGATCAGGCCGCTCAGTGGCAGCATATTGAAACGGTGGCTCGGACTCTGGCCACTCATTATGGTTTCTCCGAAATTCGTATTCCTATCTTTGAATTTACAGACCTTTATGCCCGAAGCATCGGAGGGGCGACGGATATTGTCGAAAAGGAAATGTATACCTTTCCCGATCGTGACGGTAGTTCGTTAACCTTGCGCCCAGAAGGGACGGCGGGTGTAGTTCGGGCCGTCCTTGAACATAAACTTTTAGATTCCCCTACAACCCGAAAATTATTTTATTTTGGACCTATGTTCAGGCATGAACGCCCCCAAGCGGGCCGCTACCGCCAATTTCACCAATTTGGTGTTGAGGCACTAGGGACAGAAGACCCTCTCATCGACGTAGAAATCATCTCATTGTTATGGCAGTTTTTTTCGACCTTAGGGTTAAAAGATCTCACCCTCAATATGAACTCTATAGGGACCCTTGACGACCGAGAAGGGTATGTTCGCCGATTAAAAGAATTTCTGTCCTCTAGACTTGAGAGCCTTTGTGGTAATTGTCAACGCCGATTTATCACCAACCCTCTGAGGGTTTTAGATTGTAAGGTTCCTCAATGTCACGAGACAACTCAAGGGGCTCCTATTCTCATCGATGATCTTTCTGATCAATCACGCCATCACTTTCAAGCAGTCCTGGATGGCCTGAGCGCCCTTGAAATTCCCTATACCCTCAATCATCGCCTAGTCCGAGGTTTGGATTACTACACTCGAACGACCTTCGAGATCACCTCTCCTCACTTAGGGGCTCAAAGCACGATAGGAGCCGGAGGACGGTATGATGGACTTGTGCAAGTCCTTCAGGGTCCTCCAACACCGGCCATCGGGTTTGCCGTGGGCTTAGAACGCGTCGCTCTCCTCATTCCTGAAAATCGCTCCCAGCCAGAAATCCCTCTCTTTTTTGTTGCCGGATTTGGTGAAACTGGAAAACCTGCTGCCTTCAAACTTTTACATACCCTTCGACAGGCTGGGATTCGGGCCGATACCGATCATAAAGGGAATACCCTGAAATCGCTCCTTCGCACAGCTGACAAAATGAAAGCAGATTACTCCATTATTCTCGGAGACGATGAAGTCCATGCAAACCATGTCATTCTTCGAAATATGCAAACCAAGAATCAAGATACGATTCCTTTCAAGGAAATAACTCAAAGAATTCATAGATATCTTTAGCGCTCTTTCTGGTTGGAAAATACCCTGTTTTTTTCTTGACAATTTTTTTGTCTGGTGCTAGGGTTTTTTCTTATTTTTCAACAAGAAACAACATATTTCCCATAAAAAAATTTCTCTTATTTTCCAAATCTTATTCAGGTTAGAAAATAAGGTCATTTTACGTATTTAACCTACGTATACTTTCAAGCATGCCAAAACAAGTGGTGGTCCTCATCCGTGAAGACCCAACCAAATCCCACAGAGCTTCCGAGGCCCTACGAATTGCACTAGGACTTTCAACTGGACCCAACCCTCTCTCCATCATTCTTCTTGAGAATGCCAGGCAGTTAGTTTCTGAGGACGCCTATGACCTCCCCGATGGAGAAATCCTTGAAAAACATCTGCCGGTGATCAAAAATTTGGAGATTCCCATTTTTCTCCCAATCGGTAGCAAGGATTCTTTCCCTATTGACCAAGAATTCACTGTTCAAGAATCATCTTCCGCCCACATCGCCTCACTGCTTGAACAGGCCGATCGCGTACTGACCTTTTAATATTCCTAACTGTCTATGAAGAAGATCATCTATATTTCCACGAAACCACTTGAAAATTGGGAATTTTTCATTCCGCCGGGGCCTGAAAAAACAGACCAGGATAATTTATCGCTTCTGGTTCTTCATAAAGAACAAGATCTTAAGAATGTCCCTATTTCTCAAGTTTGGTATTTAGAGGAGAATCAAAAGAAGTCCGATAATGGCAGTTCTTTCCATCAACTTTCTTATCAGGGTTTCCTGGAACAGATATTTTCTCATGACTTACCTGTGGTGATTTAGTCTTTACTTCTTTTATTAATAAAGAATTAAAGAAATAGTCGTCGTCGTCGTATTAGACTCTGGGAATTCTGTGTATGAAATTTTTTTATCCTGCCATCTCCTTGGTTAATTAAGGTAATATGGATTTCGGGTATTGTGGAAAAACAGGTTATAGATGGGGATAGATTTTGGTACGTGTTCAGGGAAAGCTGTGAATGAGCCATGAGAATAGGTTGAAATGTCATCCCATCCCCCATTTGAAATTTAGTATTATTAACAATTGTGAATAAATCTGTGGGTAATATGAATTTTCATAATAAAAACATCAATAAAACGTGGGTTGATGTTTTGGATTTTATTAGTCCTAAGGTTGGTGATGAGGCTATGGAAACATGGTTTCAACCACTTGAACTAGAGAGTATTACGGAGGATTTGGCCACGATCCGGGTTCCTAATAGATTTTTTGGGGAATGGCTGGGAAGGAATTATCGAGATTTATTGATTGAAGCTTTTCACTATGCGGAAAAAATTAAACCCGCTGACTTAAGTTTCGTGTTGAAAGAGGAAGAAGAAAAAGAGCCCACTCCCACTCAAACTTCTGGGAATAGAGAAAGTCAACAACTCCCCCCATCGACCAAGGGCAGACGTCAACCTCTTCCTAACCCCAAGTATACATTTTCCACCTTTGTGGTAGGAGCCAGTAACCAATTCGCTCATGCCGCCTGCCTGGCGGTAGCTGAATCTCCCGCAAAGGCCTATAACCCCCTATTCATTTACGGCGGGGTGGGGCTTGGTAAAACACACCTTCTGAATTCCATTGGCAATTATGTGGCGGATCGAATGGATCAGCGTATTGCCTATGTGACGACTGAACAATTTACAAATGAAGTGATTAATTCCATCCGTTATGACAAGATGATGGAATTGCGTCGACGATATCGAAATGTGGATATGCTTTTGATTGATGACATTCAATTTTTAGCCGGCAAAGAGCGAACCCAAGAAGAGTTTTTCCACACCTTCAATTCTTTGTATGAGGCTGGCAAACAAATTGTCCTTTCCAGTGATCGGTTTCCCAAGGAAATGCCGTCGATGGAGGAACGATTGCGGTCTCGCTTTGAATGGGGCCTCATTGCCGATCTTCAACAACCGGATGTTGAAACGCGAATCGCAATTCTTCGAAAAAAATCAGAAGAAGAAGGGATCGCGATTAAGGAAGACGTGATTCAACTCCTCGCCGCCAATTTAAAAAGTAACGTTCGTGAAATAGAGGGAGCGCTGATTCGGCTGGGTGCGTATGCGTCTTTAACCGGGCAACACATCACGGTCGATATGGCCAAGAATATTCTGCGCGATCTTTTGGGTGGCAAACGAAAAGTCATTACCACGGAAGACATTCAAGAAGCGGTGGCAAGCCGTTTTCATGTCAAAATATCTGATTTAAAATCGAAGCGGCGAACTAAAACGCTGGTCTACCCACGACAAATTGCGATGTTCCTCTGTCGAGATTTAACAGATGCTTCCTTTCCCGAAATTGGGAGAGATTTTGGAGGCAAGGACCACACCACGATTATTCATGCGTGTAAACAAATGAAAAAAAATCAGGAAACGGATGCCACCCTTCGATCCACACTTGAAAGCCTCAAAGAAGAAATTGGTAAAGCGTAACAGCTTTTTTCGCTAGGACATTTATGAAAATTCGCATGGCCCGAGAAGATTTATTAACTGCTCTGCAACGAGTACAGGGTGTGGTTGAAAAGCGAAATACTATGCCCATTTTGGCCAATATTCTTTTGGAAGCCAAACCTGAAGGTTTGGATATTGTGGCGACGGATTTGGAAATTGGGGTGCGGGGCTTATATAAGGCGACGGTCGATGAGCCCGGGTCGGTGACATTTTCCGCTCGAACGTTGTTTGATATCCTAAAAGAAGTCCGCCATTCCGAAATTGAAATATCCGTCGCTGAGAACCATTGGGTGACGGTGAGAGCGGGAAAAAGTCAATTTCGTGTGGTAGGCTTACCGAGCAAAGATTATCCGGCCCTTCCGACTATTGAACGGGAGGGGTTATTGTCGATTCCCGCCAAAGGTTTATTACAACTGCTCAAGAAGACCGTGTTTGCGGTTGGAGAAAAGGATACCCGGTATGTGCTCAATGGGTTGCTGATCACCCTGATTCCTGCCGGCAAGAAGGTCACGATACGACTCGTGGGAACAGACGGACATCGCTTGGGCTGGGCGGAGCAAGAGGTCACACCCGATTCCTCGGCTATTCCCTCTGCCGAGGTGCAAGTGATTATTCCGAAAAAAGCGGCGATCGAAATTCGACGTTTGTTGGAAGAAGATGATCAAGAGCCTCTTCTGGGTTTTACAAAAAACCTTCTCATTCTCCGAAAAAGCGGCCTTGTTCTCACCTCACGAATTATGGAAGGCACATATCCGAATTATCAGCAAGTTGTCCCGAAAGACTCTTCTAAGAAAGTGACCCTGACTAAATCTGAGCTAGAGGGTGCCTTACGAAGAGTGGCGATTTTATCTAAAGATAAAGCCCATGCTGTAAAATTAGCCTTTCATCCGGAGCATGTGCATCTTTCTTCAAAAAGTCCCGATTTGGGTGAAGCCGAGGAAGAGATTGGCGCGACGTATAAAGGGGAAATTTTCTCTGCCGGATTCAACGCGCGTTACTTCCTTGATGTCTTGGCGGTGATTGAAACGGAGTCACTGTCTCTCCAGATGGAAACCCCCTTGAGTCCGTGTTTAATTCAGGAACAAGGGAATCCCACGTTCAAAGCCGTTGTCATGCCCGTGAAGGTGTAACAGATTTGACCGCCCAGACCTTCTTTATTCTGCACGTGTTCACATTCTAAGCTGTATGGAATCACCAGAAAAACCAAGCCAAGAATCCGCCAAGCATTCGGTGTCTTCCCAATCCGACATCAATTACGATGCCGACCAAATCCGTGTTCTGGAAGGCCTGGATGCTGTCCGCAAACGGCCAGCCATGTATATTGGGAGCACCGGAATTGATGGGTTGCACCATATGGTCTACGAAGTGGTGGACAATTGTGTGGATGAGCATATGGCTGGATTCGGGAATGAAATCCTGGTCGTGTTGCAAGTCGATGGCAGTGTCATGGTGTCAGATAATGGTAGGGGAATTCCCACTGGTATGCATTCCACACAGAAAAAATCGGCTGCGGAAGTGGCCCTTACGGTCCTTCATGCGGGCGGGAAATTTGAGGAAGGGGCTTACAAAGTCTCCGGCGGTTTGCATGGTGTGGGTATTTCCGTGGTCAATGGTCTTTCCGAATGGTTGGAATTAGAAATTTGGCAGAATGGAGAAGTCTTTGAGCAAGAATACGATCGTGGAAAACCGCGCAGTCCTCTCACTGTAACCGGTAAAACTAAAAAACGCGGCACGAAAGTCGTGTTTAAAGCTGATCCGCTTATCTTTGAAGCGGTCGAATTTAGCTTCGATGTGTTGGCCCAACGCCTTCGAGAGTTAGCCTTCTTGAATAAAGGGTTGGAAATCACCCTCAAAGATGAGCGAAAAGGCAAAGAAAAGGAACAAGCCTTTTGTTACAAGGGCGGCATTGTCTCGTTTGTCGAGCACCTCAATGAAGCCAAAACGCCCTTACATCCGCCGATTGTGGTCGAGGTGGAAAAACCCGACCTCATTTTGGAAGTGGCGCTGCAGTATAACGAAGGTTATGCAGAAAATTTGTTTTCATTCGCCAATAATATCAATACCAGAGAGGGCGGAACCCATTTGGTTGGGTTTAAGTCTGCCTTAACGAGAACCATCAATAGTTATGCGACATCATCGGGTTTATTTAAAAAAGAAACAGAAACGCTCAGTGGGGAGGATGTGCGAGAAGGACTGACCGGGGTGGTGAGTGTCAAGATTCGCAATCCCCAATTTGAAGGCCAAACGAAAGCGAAGCTTGGTAATAGCGAAGTCAAGGGGATTGTGGAATCTGCGGTAAATGAAGCCTTGGGCAACTATCTCGAAGAAAATCCCGCAGTCGCGAAAAAAATTGTTGGAAAATCGGTTGACGCGGCTCGGGCTCGCGAAGCCGCCCGAAAGGCGAAAGAGCTGATCCGTCGTAAGGGAGCGCTTGAGGGAGGTTCGCTCCCGGGAAAATTGGCCGATTGTTCCGAGAAAGATCCCGCGATGAGTGAGTTATATATCGTGGAGGGGGACTCGGCAGGAGGGTCGGCTAAACAAGGACGGGATCGACGGACTCAAGCCATTCTTCCGCTGAAGGGGAAAATTCTGAATGTCGAAAAAGCCCGATTTGACAAAATGCTCTCCAGCGAAGAAATTCGCACACTCATTATGGCCATTGGTACGGGAATAGGGCGACCGCGAGAGGATGCGGAAAAGGCGAAAGAAGATAAAGAAGCTTTTAATATCGACCGTGCACGGTACCACAAAATTATTCTGATGACCGATGCGGATGTCGATGGAAGTCATATTCGAACCTTGCTCCTGACTTTCTTTTTTCGCCAAATGCCGGAACTTCTGGAACGCGGGTATATCTACATTGCCCAACCGCCATTGTTTAAAGTGAAAAAAGGTAAGGGGGAAAAGTACTTAAAAGACGAAGGGGCGATGAATGACTACCTTTCACATCTTGCCGTTGAAGATGCTGAACTTTTTCTCGGGGACACGCAAGCATTCGTCACGCAAAACGATCTACTTCCCATCTTAGAGAAACTGGTGGCGTTTGAAGGTCTGCTCACCCGCTTTGCCCAAAAACATGGGGAGCCGTCCCTGCTCAGGGCCTTTGTCGATTGCCCGCAATTGAACAAAGATTTGTTAAAAAATCGAGAGGATCTCGAAGCACTCGTCGAAGAAATCAGGACCGTGGTTCGTTCCAGTGTGTCCGAAGGAACGATCACGATTGAGGTGCAACGGGATGATGAACACGATACGCATAAAATTGTCTGTCGTCTAGCGGGAAATGGAAACCATAAAACGTTTGTTGTAGACCATGACCTGGTCGGATCGGCCGATTTCCGAGAACTCCAAAAACAGGCGCCCAGCGTCTTAGGTTTAGGGCGTCCACCCTACCGGCTGAAACGGAAGGGGATCGAAACCTCCTTTTCAAACAGCGCGGATCTCGTGAAGGAAATTTTGGAGTCCGGGAAAAAGGGTCTATCTATTCAACGCTATAAAGGTCTGGGGGAAATGAATCCCGGGCAATTGTGGGATACGACCATGGATCCCAATACAAGAAGTCTCCTCCAGGTCACGTTAGAGGATGTCACGGGCGTCGATGAGATTTTTACCATTTTAATGGGAGATGAAGTCGAGCCGCGTCGAAATTTCATTCAAAAACATGCACTCGAAGTCCGTAATCTGGATGTCTAATGAGAGCTTCAAATCATTCTCATTACTCATAATTAGGTAAATAGAACAATATGGTCATGAGAGAGGGAATGTCTTTCACTCCTTACTACTCACGGTTCACTTCTAACTTTTTCAAAGCCTATGCCGCCTGAAGACCGTCTCACACAAATTGCCATAGAAGATGAAATGCGTTTGTCCTATTTGGACTATGCGATGAGCGTCATCGTTGGCCGCGCTTTGCCTGATGTGCGTGACGGGCTCAAGCCGGTACATCGCCGCATCCTTTACGGCATGAATGAAATGGGGTTGGGCTCTGCACGCGCCTATCGAAAGTCAGCGAAAATCGTTGGCGAAATCATGGGCAATTATCACCCCCATGGGGATTCGGCAATTTACGATACCCTGGTTCGTATGGCCCAGGATTTCAACATGCGCTATCCGTTGGTGGATGGCCAGGGGAATTATGGGTCAGTCGATGGGGATCCGGCTGCAGCCATGCGGTACACTGAAGCCCGGTTGACCAAAATCGCTGAAGAAATGCTGGTCGATATAGATCGGGAAACCGTCGATTTCGCTCCGACCTACGACGAATCCTCCGTGGAACCGGTGGTCTTGCCGGCCCGAATCCCCAATCTTTTGGTCAATGGCGCCGGGGGAATTGCCGTGGGATATGCCACGAACATCCCCACCCATAATTTAGGTGAAGTAACAGCAGGCCTTATTGCTCTCTTGGACCGCCCGGAGTCTACCGTTCAAGAATTGATGGAATACATCCCTGGCCCGGATTTCCCGACAGCAGGGTTCATCTATGGGACCCAGGGCATCAAGGATGCCTATGAAACGGGCCGAGGCCTTTTAACGGTTCGTGCCAAAGCGGACATTGAAGTAGATGAACGTACGGATCGAGGCCGGATCATCGTGTCGGAGCTTCCGTTTCAAGTCAATAAAGCCAAGCTGATCGAAAAGATCGCCGATCTCATTCATGAAAAACGCTTGGAAGGTATCTCCGATCTCCGGGACGAATCTGACCGCGATGGACTTCGGATGGTTATTGAACTGAAGCGGAATGAAAATCCTACCGTCATTCTGAATCAACTCTATAAGCAGACCAATATGCAGACCACCTTCGGGGTGATCATGTTGGCCCTGGTGCAGAATCGACCGATGGTTCTGAACCTCAAGCAGATACTTGAGGCGTTTATCGATCACCGAAAAGAAGTGGTTGTCCGTCGTACCGTCTATGATTTGCGAAAGGCCGAAGAGCGGGCTCATATTTTAGAAGGCCTGCGAAAAGCGCTGGATTCGCTTGATGCGGTCATTGCGCTTATTCGCGGCGCCGCTTCTCCAGAAACTGCGCGTCATGGTTTGATGGAACAATTTGCTTTAAGTGAGATTCAGGCCAATGCCATTTTGGATATGCGGTTGCAACGGCTTACTCAATTGGAGCGTGACAAACTAGCCCAAGAATACCAAGAATTAATGGCCCGCATTGAGCATTTGCGTTTAATACTCGGATCCGAGGAAATGGTCCGAACAATCGTCAAACAGGAAATTCAAGACATCCAAGAGCGTTTTGCAGATGATCGTCGAACGCAAATCGTCCCGGTTGAAGCTGAACTCAACATGGAGGATTTGATTGCAGAAGAAGAAGTCGTCGTGACGATCACCCATGCCGGGTATATTAAACGCAATGTGGCCTCCATTTACCGTGCACAAAATCGTGGGGGAAAAGGCAAAGTCGGCATGGGCGTGAAAGAAGAAGATTTCGTCGAGCAGATCTTTACCGCTTCGACGCACGATTACCTCCTCTTTTTCACCGACGCCGGACGAGTCTACTGGTTAAAGGTCTATCAATTGCCGGATGTGGGTCGGGCCAGTAAAGGGAAAGCCATCGTGAATGTGTTGGCCTTAAATGCCGGTGAGCGGGTGACGGCAACCCTCCCGGTCCGGGAGTTTACCGAAGGGCACTTTGTGGTCATGTCAACCGAAAAGGGGTATATCAAGAAAACAGATCTTTCTGCTTTTAGCCATCCACGGCAAGGCGGCATTATCGCATTAACCTTGGAAGAAGGTGATCGGCTTCTTGGTGTCGATATCACGGATGGCACCTGCGATATTCTGTTGGGTACCCGTTTGGGGATAGTCATACGTTTTAAAGAAGAGGATGTTCGCCCGGTTGGTCGAACGGCACGTGGAGTTCGGGGTATTGCCTTGGCCAGCAATAATGCGGTGATTGGCATGGTGACCATCACAGGCGAATCGCAATCTTCCATTCTCACCGTGACCGAACGGGGTTATGGCAAACGAACACAAGTGGAGGAATATCGTACCCAATCTCGGGCGGGCAAAGGCGTGATTAGTGTCAAAGTGACGGAGAAAAACGGACCGGCCATTTCTTTTCATCAGGTGTGGGATACGGATGAAGTCATGCTTATGTCTGCGGAGGGTATGATTCTCCGGGCTCGCATGACGGACATTCGCGAAATCGGGAGAAATGCTCAAGGTGTCAGAGTGATGGATTTGCCAGAGGATGATCGTGTAGTCGGAGTGGCCAAGCTGGCCGAAACGGATGAAGGGGATACGTCGGAAACGTCTGAGGATGGTAGCCAGGAAGGTCCCGATTTAGATTCTGAGCCCAACTAATCGACTATTCGTTACAGATTTTCACCGGTTCTCGAGGTGAGTCCACGTCAATGTTCGCATGTTCTCATGAAATCGAAGAAAACAGGGTTAGACCCCATTGTCAAAATGGGTTTAGGCATCTTGCTTGGAGGTTTTTGCCTGATTGCGTTCGGCATGTACCTCTCCCGCCCAGACCGAACCATTCCACCGTTCAGTGTTGGGGCCCAAAACGGGACCCTTGTCGCTCTTCATTTACCATCATGGACCAGTGATCCGGAAATAGAAAGTTTACTTCAACGTTTCCGGGAGGTCGGAAAGACGTCTCACGATTTTGCGCAAATGAAAATCCGGCCAACCACCCCTCAGCACCCACTCGGACGATATCACATCATTCAAATTATTATCTTTTCCGATCCAATGTGGACGGAGCCGGATACCTTTCAGCGATATATTCATTCAGAATCCGGGCTCCCCCTCTCGTCGTCTGACCAAGAGTTTCGGAAAAAATTTGAAGCCAATGTTCGAGCTGGGTATCGGGCGGATGAATCTGGACAGGCTGGATGGATTGGACCATGGAATCGACACCATTCGACAGATCGAACCCTTACCATGCAGTGGATCTTTCAGGAACCGTGGCCCCAATCTGGGGAAGGGACTAAGTCTTCTCAGGGATAATAGGGGAAGATTGAGAAAGGGCTTTGGTAATGGTCTGGGACAACATGGCTTGGAGTTCCGGATTGTTCAGACGTTCGGTTAACAGGGTAGCAAACGGTGAGGGAAGGACAGGGGTTGGCGAAGGACTTCGTAAAGTGGGGATGTGTTTTGGGGGTCTTACTGGGACGTGACCAATTCGTAAAATGATATCGGTCAGGGTCAGGTCCGGCATGATGGAGTGAATCGCCTCTAAAATAGTCGTTTTTAAAAACACCAATTGTTGAAGCCAAATGGAATTATCAGCCATCAAGTAGAGTTTTTTATAACGAATGCTCTCCGGATATGAGTGTTTGGCAATGGTGTGGCCGACTAATCCCTCCCATTCCTGTTGTAAACGGATCTCGGATAATTTCAGCTCAAGGGCGCTACCCTTGGACACATCCTTCAGAACCGACCGAATTGGTTCAAACGTACTCATCACTCACTCATTGTATCGAATTGTTATTGGTGATTCATCTATCCCGAAAACTCTTTGTCTTCCCTTGATTCTTTAGACATCTTCATAGGTTCAGGTGATGCACGCCCTCCCGGAAGTTGGACGTGGTAAGGTACAATACGGTATGGCCAAACACAAAAAAGATCCGAACAACAAAGTGGTTGGTACCAATCGCAAGGCCACTTTTGACTATTTTGTGGAAGAAAAGATCGAAGCCGGCCTGATGCTGGTCGGCACCGAAGTCAAAGCCCTTCGTGAAGGTCATCTCAACCTACGAGATAGTTACGCGTCCATTGCTAATGGCAAAGCCGTGCTCCATAACTGTCATATCGGCACCTATAGTCATGGCAATCAAATGAATCATGAACCGTTACGCCCCAGAACGCTGTTACTTCACAAAAAGGAAATCGAACGGTTGACCGACAAGGTAAAACTCAAAGGGTTAACAATTGTCCCTTTGCGTTTGTATTTTAATGACCGTGGCCGAGCCAAGTTGGAACTGGCTGTGGCGCGGGGCAAAAAAACCTACGACCGACGTGAAACCGTGAAAAAACGCGAAGCCTCCCGAGAAATTGACCGTGCAATGAAAGAATCACGCTCTTAAGAGTGGAGCCTCGCACCATGCCGGCATTAAAGATTTATTCCGCAGAATTTAAAGCGAGTTGTGGAACAGTCGAACAGTTTCTCAAGCCAACACTTCCGGAAGTGGCGATTGTGGGACGTTCGAATGTGGGAAAATCCTCAGCCATTAACTGTCTGGTCAATCAAAAAGGGCTCGCCAAGGTTGGGAAAACGCCTGGGAAAACCCAAACGATCAATTTTTTTCAGATTGAAACGAATGGACCCCGGTTTATGTTGGTGGATCTTCCAGGATATGGATTTGCCAAAGTACCGGATCGAGTTCAACAACAATGGGCACCGTTGATTGAAACATTTTTTCAATCAAGAAAAAATATACGAGGGGTCATTCTGCTCGTGGATTCTCGAAGAGTGCAAGACTCCGATCGGGACATGCTTGCTTGGGTCAGTCAATTACACATTCCCATCATACTGGTCGCGACCAAAGCGGATAAAATTCCGCGTGGCAAACGTCAGGGAACGATTCGAGAACTTCAGCAAGGTTTACGAGTGAATGCCGAACTCACCTTTCTCTCGGCTTACACTGGCGAAGGCAAACCGCAGATTCTAGGACAACTCCAGGATGTATTGAAAAGTTAGAACCTTACGTCAATGAAGGCTTTCTGTTTGAGGCCTTTCAGCCACCCACGATACGCTTCATCTCCCCGTTGTTTCACCAATTGTGCGTGAATGTCCCGTTCCACCTGTTCAAAGGGATAGGGCTTCGATTCTTTAACATCTTCAATGATGAGGAGATGAATCCCAACCTGGGTTTCAACGGGCTTCGAAAGGGTGCCTGGTATGAGTTCTTTCACAGCCTGAGCGAGCGGGGCGACTAAATTATTCTCCTCTACCCACCCCAATTCGCTCACAAATTCCGCATGGTGAGCGGCAAGATCTTCAAGAGAGGTTTCCGGCTTCCATTCGGCATAGATGGCTTGGGCCTTGGAGTGTGCCCGCTGGCGGGTTTCTTCACTGGCCGCATTCAGAAAAATTTGTTTGAGATGATATTGGGGCGGCAGCCGAAAATTATTGGAGTTTGCTTCGTAATACCGGCGCAATTCTTCCTCTTCGACGACCACATTCCGGCGGACCTCTATATCAAAAAGTTTTTTCAGTAGTAGTTGTTTGCCGAATTCTTCCTCTGTTTGTGTGGGAAGGAGAGGTGTTCGTCGGAGGGCCGCATCGATTTCTTCTTGTGTGACGGTAATGCCTTTCGCGTTGGCTTCCTGAATTTGGAGTCGTTCATCAATAAGGACATTGAGAACCTCTCTCTGCTTTTGCGTATATCGGCGTTCAAATTCTTCACCATGATATTTGGCTCTGAGACGACTATATTCGTCACGGATCTCATGTTGAAGATCGGTCAACGTAATGACCTCTTTGTTGACGACCGCCACGATACGATCTGTAAACCCCAAACTCCAGGTAGGATTCAGGCACCACCAGGTAATAGAAATGAGGGTCACGCTAAGAAGAATACGCAAGGTTGAAAAAGAAGCTGAAAAAACTGGTAAAGGCATTATGATTCCTCTTGTTTGGCCAGTGATTGCACCAAACCTTGTAGCAGGGTATTAACCTGCGGGTACATCTCGCCCCATTCCTGTTGAGCCATGGTGACCCGGAACGCCCGGGGAGAAAGAAACTCCAAGCTTCCCTTCCACACATCCATCAATTGTCGGAGTCCCTGATCCGGTAATTTGGCCTGCTCGTGAAACCGAATATTGACCAGCCCATGGCGTAGTTCAACAAATTCCAGTTTGAGGGCTTTCGCCAAGACCCGTATCTGCATGACTTCAAAGAGCCGTTCCATGGCCGGAGGTAAGGCTCCAAACCGGTCCAGCGTCTCCCCGTAGAGAAGCGCCAGGTCTCCCAGCCGTTCGCTGGCGGTGAGTCGCTTGTACAGGCCTAAACGCTGGGAGGCATCTTCCACATAATCATCGGGGATGAAGGCGGAGACATCCAGTTGCAGGGTCGGTTCCCATTCTTCCTGTACTGCATGGCCTTTGAGTTGTTGGACAGCTTGTTCAACCATTTGTAAGTACAAATCCAACCCCACTGCGGCAATATTGCCGGATTGTTGTTTACCGAGCAAATTCCCTGCTCCTCGAATTTCCAAATCGGCTGCAGCAATGCGGAATCCCGATCCAAGTTCAGCAAATTCCTGGATGGCCATCATGCGCTTTTGGGCATCCGTACTCAGCGTTTCTTCGTTGGGAATAAAGAGATAGGCAAACGCCTGTTGTCCGCTACGCCCTACCCGTCCTCGTAATTGATACAGTTGGGATAACCCAAATAAATCCGCTCGATCCACCAGAATGGTATTGGCATTAGGAATATCCAAGCCCGATTGGATAATGGCCGACGCCAATAACACATCGGCTTCATGATGGAAAAATTGGAGCATCACGCGTTCCAAGAGTTTCTCATGCATTTGCCCGTGAGCCATGAGCACACGCGCTTCGGGCAAGAGTTCTTGCAACCAAGCTCCGGTCTGCTCCATCGTTTCGACGCGATTGTGAACATAATAGACCTGTCCTCCACGTGCCAGTTCTCGTCGTATGGCTTCCCGTACTACTGTCGGGTCGAATCGGAGGACTTGGGTTTCCACCGCTAAACGGCCGGGTGGAGCGGTTTCAATGACCGATAAATCCCGCACCCCGGAAAAGGCCATTTGCAAGGTGCGGGGAATGGGTGTGGCGGAAAGAGTAAGCACATCCACTTGGGTCCGAAGCTGTTTCAATCGTTCTTTATGCCGCACGCCGAACCATTGTTCTTCGTCAATGATGACGAGTCCCAATTGTTTGAAGACGACATCTTTTTGGACGACCCGATGCGTGCCAACCACGATATCGATTAACCCGCTGGCGAGGTCGTTGAGTGTGGCTTTGATTTCCGCAGGGGTTTGGAAACGAGATAGCACGCCAATTTTAACTGGGAATGGCGCAAAACGAAGAGAAAAATTTTCATAATGTTGTTGCGCCAAGAGGGTGGTGGGGACTAAGACCGCGACTTGCCGATTGGCTTGAATAGCTTTAAACGCGGCCCGCATTGCCACCTCGGTTTTCCCATAACCCACGTCCCCACAGACAAGTCGGTCCATGGGTTTCGGCGATTCCATGTCACGGCCAATTTCCTCTATGGCGCGTTGCTGGTCTGGCGTTTCTTCGTACTCAAATCCTGCCTCAAATTCATGCACCAATAATGTGTCTTCCTGGTAGGCCGTTCGGCGTGCGACTTCTCGGTTTGCGTAGAGCTCAACCAATTCCTCAGTCATGTCTTCAATGCCTTTTTTGACCTTGGCTTTGGTTTTCCCCCAGGCTGTTCCTCCTAGTCGGTCGAGTCTAGGCGCGCGTTGCTCGGCTCCGCGATACCGATGAATATGATTCAATCGGTCCAGCGGCACATAGAGCGTGTCGGTGCCACCGAATTGGAGCAGCAAATAGTCACTCGTAAACTCTTGGACTTCCAGGCGCCGCAGACCAAGGTAGCGGCCGATGCCATGTTGAAGATGTACGACCAGGTCGCCTTCTTTCAGATCATCTAACGTCGAGAAAAATTTGGCGGTCGGAGATTTGGTCTGCGGCCGATGTCGAATTCCTTTCCCGAAAAGTTCTTCCTCGGTGACGAAGGCCAGCTGACCTTCATGTGAAATGAATCCTGCCGACAATTCCCCTTCCAGACAATAAAAAGGCTGACGACCCTCACTCCCTTGTTCGGGGAACGGTGCTTGCCAGGTGTTTGCCGGGAAGCCATGATCGTGCAACAAGGCAACCAATCGTTCGACCTGACCTGCGCTGCGGGCAATGAGAAAAACTCCGATCTCCGTACGTAATTGATCAAGTTTGGTGAGCGTTTCTTTAAACGGCAGGCCCCGTACACCCAATCCCACACTGGCTGGAGATTGTGCATCCAATTGGATAGGGACATGGGGAATGGTCGTGGAATCTGGCGCAAGGTTATCCCATAAGATCGTGGGGCACATGTTGGTGAATAGGTTGATCGTATCCCACGTTTCATACAACTGATCCGGTTCCGCATGACTGTGGTCCGCCTCCAATTGTTCCCATGTTTCCAGGAGAGTGTTCCAGAAATCGACGGCGGAGGTATTCAAATCAACTGGACGAGAAAGCCAGATCGTCAAGGAATTTTGCACGTAGTCACAGAGTGTGACGAGTTGGGGATAATAACGCGGTAAATCCCATTCCATACTCGGGGTAATTTGAGACGGTTCGGTTTCCTCGGGTTGATTGGCAGGTGGGATATATTCCCGTGTAGGAAGAATCCAGGTTTCCTTGAGCCGTGTGATCGATTCTTGGGTAGAGGGGTCAAAGGTGCGAATGGATTCGACAGTATCGCCCAAAAATTCAATGCGTACTGGATGATCATGGGCTGTAGAAAATATATCGATAATCCCCCCCCGCACACTGAATTCCCCAGGAATTTCAGCCAAGGAGCCCCGAGAATAGCCCAAACGAATGAGCGAGCGAAGAAGCCAGTCCCGTTCAACGGTCTCCTCGATTTTGAGAACGAAACAGGCCTCAGAAAAGACAGAAGGGGGCAGCAATTTATGAAGCACGGCGGGCAGAGAGCTAATGAGAATGGTATCCTCTGCCTGACACAACACATGCAAGGCCCGCACACGCTGACCGATTACCGTATGGGCAGGTAAGGCCGGGTTATAAGGAATGGTGGCCCAAGGGGGGAACAGTGCAAGGTTGGCGTGCTCAAGCCCAAGAAAATCTGCAAAAAATTTCAGATCTTCATAGAGTTGTTCGGCCTCTTCTTGAGTGGGCGTGATGATCAGACGAGTCTGAGATTCGGTGGAGGGTCGCTTGGTCTCAGATTGGGCGAACAGGGTCATGGCCAAGGCCAAGCAGCCTGGTTGGGTACTCAACAGGCATGGAGGCGCGGACTTTTCCGGGATGGTCGGAACCACCTCACGCAACTGATTCTTAAAAGCCTGAATAACCGAGGGGAGTTTCATGAGGACATTGTACAACGAAACGATTTTTGATGAGCTTTCTAGCGAGGATACTTCACGGGGTTATTGGAGAGAATTTTTTCCACAATCGCGGTGGTAGAAATATCTGGAATAAGAGGAATATTTTGCACGGATCCACCCAGGCCTTCCACAAATTCTTTTCCCACAATGCGGTCTGTAGCCCAATCACCACCTTTGACCAAAACATTTGGCCGAAGCGCTTGAATAAGAGCCAGTGGGTCGGGTTCATCAAAGATCGTGACATAGTCCACACAAGCTAAGGCGGCGACCACTTCGGCCCGCTGGGCCGCCGTGACGATAGGGCGATCTGAACCTTTGGCCAGTTGTCGAACAGACTCATCACTATTTATACCAACCACCAAGCAATCTCCCAGGCTTTTGGCTTCTTCTAAATACCGTGTATGTCCGACATGAAGCAAATCAAAGCAGCCGTTGGTAAAAACAATGCACTCCCCACTTTGCTGATGTGCCGCAAGACGTGTGACTAACTCCGAGCGTGAATAAACTTTATTCAAAATGGTGTCAGGTACCTTTCTATTGACCCTTACAATCAATCAAGATAGGATTTTATCATGGGACGACCGTTACGCGCAGCTGCCGGTGGTATTATCTACCATGTCCTCAATCGTGCCAATGGACGGCAGGTGATGTTTGAGACGCCACAGGATTATCAACTGTGGGAACACGTGCTTCAGGAGGCGCAGATCCAAGTCCCGGTTAGGATCTTAGCGTATTGCGTCATGCCAAATCATTGGCATTTGGTCCTGTGGCCGCGACGAGATGGAGATTTATCTCGTTTTATGGCCTGGTTAACTTTAACGCATACGCAACGGTGGCATGCGAAACATCAGTCGATTGGAAGCGGACACCTTTACCAGGGTCGCTATAAATCATTTCCTGTCCAAAACGACGAGCATTTTTTGACCGTGTGCCGGTATGTCGAACGCAATGCGTTACGAGCAAAATTAGTAAAACAGGCCGAGAATTGGCAATGGTCAAGTTTGTGGCGTCGAACCCAAGGCCCAACGCATAGTCAGTGGTTAACAAAATGGCCGGTCACGCGTCCTCGACAATGGGTGAAATGGACGAACGAACCGCAAACTGATGAGGAATTGGACGCTGTCCGTCAGTGTGTCCAGCGCGGCCGTCCATATGGCAAGGAATCCTGGGTGCAACGCACGACCAAACGCCTCAATCTCGAGAGCACTCTCCGCCCCCGTGGCAGGCCTAAAGGGGATTCCATAAAACGGTCATGACATTTATTGAAATGGTGTGAAAAATATTCAAATGAAATTTGAACCCCCTAGAGAAAAGCCAAGGAAGCCCTGGGTGGCAGGCCTTTTTACATTCCTTCAACCTGGCTTTGGGCATTTGTATTGCGGAACCTGGTCAAAGGCCATCAATTTTTATTTTCTTTCCAAATTGACAATGGTCACTTCAATAGGCCTTATCCTGTGGCTTCCAATGTCTCGAATCAATGTTCTTCTTTATCTCGTTGTAAACATTGGATTTTATGCTTTCGTCATAAAAAAATCGGTCAATTTGGCGAAACAAATTGGGGATGTTTATAGATTAAAGCCCTTTAACAAATGGTATATATATTTATTACTTCTGCTTCTCGTATGGACGGGAGAGAGCTTCTTCTGGAGTGATGTTTTTCGAAATTCCTTTGCAAGAGCCTTTAAATTTCCATCGGGCTCCATGATGCCTACCTTATTCATTGGCGATCATGTCCTAGCCAACAACTTGATTTATCACTTTAAAGAGCCAGAAAGAAATGAACTTATTACTTTTCCTTATCCTAAAGATGAATCAAAAACATTCTTAAAAAGGATTATTGGAATACCTGGCGACACTGTGAAAATAACGGACAAGGTATTGTATTTGAATGGACAGAAGATAAAAGACGAAAATTTTACACAACGAATTGATCCAGGAATAATTGACGGTGAAATTAATCCAAGGGATAACTTTGGTCCCATAACAGTACCACCGGATTCTTATTTTGTCCTAGGTGATAATCGTGATCAAAGTTTAGATAGTCGTTTCTGGGGATTTGTCATGCGAGAGAAGATCATGGGTCGGGTTTCGGTCATCTATTGGTCTTGGGATAGCGATGCTTCTTGGAGTGAAGTAATCCGTTGGAACCGAATTGGTCAGCGATTGTAATGCCTTCTGAGAATGTGCCAGAAACTATTTCCCTTGTTCTGGCAATTAATTATCTGGGAGAAAACAATTTTTGTATTAATCTTGCCTGATCTTTGCTACCTTCTATAAATTCTTTGAATAGCCATTCTAGGCGTTTTGATTGTGTTGTTTTCTCCCTCATTACCTGCATGAGTTCTTCGTCATCAATTTCCTCACCACACCCTTCTTCTCATCTTTTGGGTTTATTGGTTGCCCCGCTTTTGGCGGGACTGATGTTTATGTTTCTTCCGGATTCGCTCTCTGAATCAGCTCGAACGTTGGCGGCCATTTTGACGTGGGTAGTGGTGATGTGGATTACCGAACCCATTCCCTTGCCCATTACGGCATTATTGGGTTGTGGCCTGTGTGTATTGTTTGGTTTGGATTCCATGAAATCCGTGTTTGCAGCCTTTTCTCATCCCATCATTTTTTTGTTTATCGGGAGTTTTTTTATTTCCGAAGCATTGACGGTGCATGGATTAGATGGACGATTTGGCAATTGGCTTCTTTCCAGAAAATGGGTCGGCAGTAACCCTATTCGGATTATGATGGCGTTGAGTTTGGCGGTGGCGGGCATGTCGATGTGGATTAGCAATACGGCCGCAACAGCGGTCATGCTTCCTATCGCATTGGGGGTGTTGAATGCTTTGCGGCAGAGTGGAAAAGATCTCGGCAAGTTTGAAACAGGATTTTTGTTGTGTTTGGCTTATGGGGCAGGCATCGGCGGCGTGGCGACGTTGATTGGGACCCCACCGAACCTAATAGGGATTGGATTACTGGCGGAGCAAGCCAATATCACGATTTCTTTCGACCAGTGGTTATTGATCGGTGTGCCTGTCGCTGGAGTGATGCTTTTGGTGATGTTTTCCGTGCTGTATGGGTTGTATGCGCCATCGTCCCTTGTCTCATCCGCTCCCTCATTAAAGATACCTGTGGCTTCTTCTGTACCATGGACTCGTGGAGAATCCTATGCTTTTGGGGTGTTTCTGTTGGCGGTGTTTTTGTGGGTCTTGCCGGCCTTGTTATCTATTTGGTTTGCACCTGATCATTCTCTGACCCAATGGGTCAAAACTCATCTTCCGAAAGAACTGGTTCCTATTTTTGCATCGGGTCTCTTGTTTCTTTTGCCACTGGACCTTCGGCAGGGGACGTTTACGCTCACCTGGAAGCAGGCTGCCAATATTCACTGGGGTACGATTTTATTATTTGGTGGAGGAATCGCCTTTGGCGAGTTGATGGTAAAGACGGAACTTGCCCATACGATTGGCCAAGGCATGGTGGGATTATTTGGGATTGAATCGGTGTGGAGTTTAATGGGCGTGGCGATTTTGACAGCTCTTGTGCTTACCGAATTAGCCTCGAACACTGCCGCGACCAGTATGCTGGTACCTGTCCTTATTGCTATTTCGCATTCTGCAAATTTTTCTCCTGTCCCTCCCGTGTTGGCTGCCTGCATGGCTGCGAGTCTGGCGTTTGTCTTGCCGGTGTCTACTCCGCCGAATGCCATCGTCTATGGCACAGGCCGTGTGCCCATTCTGCGAATGGTGCAAGCCGGATTGTTATTGGATGTTATTGGCGGGATCGTCATTTGGTGTCTCTTGCGTCTGTTGTGTCCCCTTTTGGGATTAGGAGCGTGAGAAGCTCAACCTAGGCAATTCTCTCAATTGAAACAAATCGTGTGTTTCGACATAATCGCCGTTCTCTGTTTCTTGACTACCAAACTATGACCGCTCCTCATTCCCAGCTCAGATTCGCACTTCTGACCAATGATCCTGAATTAAAGTCCCGGGCGATTCATCGCGATCTTCAAGGCCGGGTCAAGGTGGTTGATGATTGTTCATCCTTGGAAACCGCCATGGAGTCCGAAGATTTCTCGGGTGTGATTTTGGATGAACCGAGTTCGGATATTTTGCCCAATCTTTCTGAACTCAATGGACATTTAAATTTATCCAAAATGTTTGTGTATGCCGGCCCCCTTCCGGCCTGGCGCACGTTAAACCAGATTCCCCAAATTATGGGAACAGCAGGTGTGCAGGACTCGTCGGTGGATCATAAAGATGTGAGCCTGGCTAGTTATGTGGAGAAAAAGATCGGTGATTTTGTCCGCGCCATGAATGTGGGTTCGGGGAAAAATCTCTATCCTACCTTGATGCGAGCGGTGGAGCGTCCCCTTATCGAACTCGCTTTGCGGGAAACACACGGCAATCAAATTAAAGCAGCTCGCCTGTTGGGGCTGAATCGGAACACTTTGCGGAAAAAAATTACCGAGTTTGGCATTTCGGTCAGTCAGGCTAAACAAACCGCGCCCGGTAAACGTAAGTCATCCACACCAGACCTTTCCCGTTGAGTTTCCCTTTCCCTTTATTTATCAGCTATTTCTTGACATGGCTTCCGTTGCAGACTAGCATAAGTCGAGTAGAATATAGGCGCGTAGCTCAGGGGGAGAGCGCTACCTTGACACGGTAGAGGTCGGCGGTTCAATACCGCCCGCGCCTACCATTTTCCAAAACATTTTAAAGGCATTCGACTTCCTTTTTGGAGGGAGAGGTGTCTTTTCTTGTCTTGGGTTATGGAGAAACAGTGTTCTATTTCCAGGTTCTGACACATAAACAAGGCTTTAGATAAATAAATTATGGACACGATCCAGCTTTCAATTCCCGGCCAAGCTTCTCAAGCTTTTCCTAAGGGCACCACCGCCAAAGATGCGTTGGCTAGACTCGGAGGTTTAGATCCCAAAGAGGTTTTTGCCGTTAAGGTGAATGGTCGTGAACGGGATTTAGGGGCGTCCTTACACGAGGATGCCTCCTTAGAACCCTTAGGGTTCGACTCGTCGGAAGGCAAAGAAATTTATCGTCATAGCAGCACGCATATTATGGCCCAAGCCGTAAAGGAATGTTTCCCTACTGCCCAAATGACGATTGGTCCGGCGATTGAAGAAGGGTTTTTTTACGATTTCGCCTTTGAGCGGCCTTTTACACCTGAAGATTTAGAACAAATTGAAGCCCGAGCCTTGGACATCATTCAACGAAATCTTCCTGTTTCACGACGGGAATTCTCCAAACAAGAGGCCATTGAATTTTTTAAGAATTTAGGAGAAAACTACAAAGTTGAACTCATACAGGGCTTTCCAGAAGGCGAACCTATTTCTGCCTATGCTCAAGGGGAGTTTGTCGATCTCTGTCGCGGGCCTCATGTGCCTTCTACCGGGCAAATCAAGGCCTTCAAGCTGCTGACCAGTGCAGGAGCCTATTGGCGTGGGGATGAGCGAAACCCCATGTTACAGCGTATTTATGGTACCTCTTTCCCTTCGAAAGATGCGTTGCAAAAACATTTGGACAATCTTGAAGAAATCAAAAAGCGGGACCACCGAAAATTGGGGAAAGAACTGGATCTCTTTAGTATCCAAGATGAAACTGGCCCTGGCTTGATTTTATGGCATCCCAAGGGGTCGCAAATTCGGTTGCTTATGGAGAATTTCTGGCGAGCCCAACATCTGGCTAACGATTATGAAATGGTGTACTCCCCCCACGTAGCCCGTTTAGATTTGTGGAAGACAAGTGGGCATTTGGACTTTTACCGGGAAAATATGTTTGCTTCCATGCCGGTTGAGTCTAGCGAGTATCAGCTCAAGCCCATGAATTGCCCGTTTCACATCATGGTGTATAAATCGCATTTGCGCAGTTACCGCGATCTTCCCGTTCGCTATGGCGAGTTGGGCACGGTTTATCGTTACGAACGGTCTGGGGTCCTTCATGGTCTCATGCGGGTTCGAGGTTTTACCCAAGATGATGCCCATATTTTCTGTCGTCCCGATCAGCTGGCTGAGGAAGTTCGCAGGGTTCTGAAATTTACCACCTTTATGTTAGGGACATTCGGCTTCAGTGAGTTCAAGATGTACCTATCTACTCGGCCTGAAAAAGCGGTTGGTTCTCTTGAACAGTGGGACCAAGCCACCCAGGCGTTGGCTTCCGCCCTAAAAGAAGGAGGCTATGCATTTCAAGAAGATCCTGGGGAAGGCGTGTTTTATGGTCCGAAGATTGATGTCAAAATTCAAGATGCCCTGGGACGGTCCTGGCAATGCTCCACAGTGCAAGTGGATTTTAATAACCCGCAACGATTTGGGTTAACCTATATCGGGGAAGATGGAAAATCCCATCAGCCCATCATGATTCATCGGGCTTTGATGGGCTCCATCGAACGGTTCTTCGGAATTTTGCTGGAACATTATGGGGGCGCCTTTCCAACCTGGTTGGCTCCGGTCCAAGTCGCGATTCTGCCTATTTCACAAAAACATGAGGATTATGCCAAAAATGTGGCCAAAAACCTTCGAGAACATGGGTGTCGGGTGAACTTGGACTTGCGAAATGAGAAGGTTGGCCTTAAAATCCGTGAGTCGGAAAAGGCGAAGGTGCCTTTGATGCTCGTGGTGGGTGACCGGGAAGCAGAAAGTGAAACGGTGTCGGTCCGTCAGCGAAATGGCAAAAACCTGGGAACACTGTCTATGAATGAAATGCTACAGCTTATTCGGGACGAGACGCCCGAGGCCGTGAAAAATTCGTCTTTTCTCTTCGAATGACGCGTGTGACTATTCCTAAGCAACGGATAAATCATCTCATTAAAGTGCCGGAAGTCCGAGTCATCGGTGCGGAAGGTGAACAACTTGGGATCCTCAAAACATCTGAGGCACTCCGGCAAGCCAGGGAAGCGGGGTATGACTTGGTCGAAGTTGCGCCCACCGCTGAACCGCCTGTTTGCCGGATTATGGACCATGGGAAATTCAAGTATGAACAGAGCAAAAAAGAACATCGGATGCGACTTAACCAAAAGTCGACTCAGGTTAAGGAAGTTAAATTCCGTCCGCGCACGGACAAGCACGACATGGAGACGAAGGTCCGGCAAATCCGTGATTTCCTTGAAGATGGGAATAAGACCAAAGTTACGGTTATGTTCCGCGGGCGTGAAATGGCCAATCGAGAACTTGGCTTTCAGGCGATTCAAAAGGTTATTGAAGAATTAAAAGGCGCAGGGAATATTGAAAGTCCTCCCCGCATGGAAGGTAGAAACCTTTATATGGTGGTATCGCCCAAGTAAGTAATGGAAGAGACCATAGGCAAGCGATTACGGATTTACAAAAAAGGAATACGATCATGGCAGGCTTGAAATTAAAAAATCATTCGGGAGCCAGTAAACGGTTTAAGCGGTCTGGTTCAGGAAAATGGATGCGCCGCAAAGCCAAGGTTCGTCATATCTTGACGAGCAAAGCTCCACGGGTGAAAGCTCGATTAGGTAAATCCGCAGTCGTGGACAAAACGGACACCTATTCGCTTTCTCGACTGCTTCCGTATAAATAAGAGAAACGGGGGAGTTCCTCGAAGACTGTTTGTTAGCTTAAAAAAGTAGACCAACCGAAAATTCATTTAGGAAATAAGGAGCGAGGGTATGCCAAGAGTCAAAGGTGGACCGCAGACGCGGCAACGACGAAAAAAGAGATTAAAGCTAGCCAAAGGGCAGTTCGGTGGTAAGAGTAAATTATTTAGAACCGCAACAGAATCCGTCGATAAGGGACAAGCCTATGCGTATGCGGGACGAAAACAACGGAAACGAAATTTCCGCCAATTGTGGGTGATCCGAATCAATGCTGCGGTTCGAGCCCATGGCGTGACCTATAGCCAGTTTATTAATGGATTGAAAAAAGCGAACGTACTCATCAATCGAAAAATGCTTTCTGAAATGGCCATTCAAGACCCACAGGGATTTTCACATCTCGTGACGCTGACTCAAGGCCAGGGACAGCCAGCCGCAGCTTAAGTTTTTGATATTGAAATTTCAAACTCGAACCCGGAAGTTGGCATAGCAATTTGCCAGGCCTCTAACACTTCCGGGTGAAACTCCCCGATATAGCCAACCACCTCTCCCTGACATCGGATCTGCCCAACTCGCCCATCCAAAAAAGAGGGATGGGACACCGGTTCTAAGTCATAGGGCCACGCCATGTAGTACATCAATAGATCCAGATAGCTATGTATTTCTGAAAAGTTGGCACCAGGATGGGCACTAATGGCACCCAAAGATAAAACGGTGCGCGAGCCCACATCTGCCGCGGTATCTACACGCGCCACTTCGCCAACCTCAAATAACAGATGCGGATAAAACACACGCGGAGATAATGCTTCCACCCGAAGAAGACAGGGTAAAATAGATGGTCGTAGGCAGGAATAGGTGAGAGACATAATATTATCGACCTCAACCAGCGATTCAAATTGAGTATCCGTCAAGCGCATGTGATCGATAAATTCCTGTCTCGAAGCCAGAATGTTGGAAAACATTTCCTGAAATCCAAACCCGACTAGCAAATCTCGAAGACGGTCACTCGTCTGTTCCTGCTCAGATAAACTTCCCACAGTAAATGTGTGCGGCATGACGGGAGAAAAGGAATCATACCCGCGTGTGATCGCCACATCTTCCGCCACGTCCATGACATGCATTAAATCGTTTCGGAACGGAGGCACTTTGACGGATACGGTTTGGCGTGTGGCTTTGACTTGATAGCCATAGGAAGTCAGAGCAGTGTGGATGGCCTCAGATCCAAGTGGCATGCCCAAGGCTTGTTCGATGGCCTGTAAAGAGACCCGGTGAATATCTCCCATATCGCATGGAGTTTTAATGGTTTGGCCCATAGCGGTTTCATAGGGATATACCATGTCGATCGGTTCGATTGTCGCGCCACGATCGGCAAGATTGCTGGCAAAAATATTCAAGGCCAGAATCACCATGGATAAATCGGTCCCGGTTACTTCCACGAGTAAATCGGTATCGCCAATGAGGACTTCTCCCAATTCCCGACTATTGATGATGGGAGGAAACGACAGGACTTGTCCATTGGCGTCCCAAAGCAGGGGAAGTCGTTCGCAATGAGCCACGATGTTTCCATACTCGAGTCCTTTGGGATGAAGAGTGAGAACCTCATGCGGCGTCATTTTTTCCTCAAACCCTAAAGGGGTAAATCGTACTTCATCAGGTTTCACCAGACCATATGTCACGGGAAAGGCGATGGATGCCAGGCGATACAGCCCGATGGAGACCGTCTCCCGGTTCCGGCCAAACGCATCGGCTAACTTTTCTTGAGTTTGAATACATTGATCCAGGCCCCTTTGGGTCATGGGGTACCCTACCGAGGCGCAGGCTGCCACAAACGGGCGAACGGTCTCCATCCCCTGCATAACCTGAACGCGCCGTTTTGCCCGACCGCGAGTTGAAAAGAACGAGTATGGCTCCATCTTGCCTGTCAGGACCGAGCGAATTTGCCTGGCGATGCCTTCCACACACCACAGGTCAGGACGATTCGTATCCTGTAGTTCCACTCGGACCTCGCCAGTGTCAGCCGCAAAGTCTTTCACTTCGCCTTTAACTAATGGCATCCATTGTTCAATGTCGGACATGGAGGCGGATTGCCCCACCAATTCAGAAAAATCTTGTTGAAAAATAGATATTGTGGGCATGGTGCTAGTTTAAAATTGGCGCCGCATATTGCGCACGGCTTCTAAATCGGAGGTAAATAAGTCCCGAATATCCTGGATACCCAAGGCTACCATGGCCATACGATCCAGCCCGAGTCCCCACGCGATCACCGGGACTGTCACACCCAATGGGACGGTAACTTCGGATCGAAACAACCCTGCCCCACCAAGCTCCATCCATCCCAGTTTAGGATGCCGCACGTGCATTTCTACAGATGGCTCGGTAAAGGGAAAATAGGCTGGAAGAAATCGAATGTCTTTGGCCTGGGCCATTTCAGTGGCAAACAACTTTAGGAGCCCTAGTAAGGTCCGAAAATTAATATCCGATCCGAGAACAATCCCTTCCACTTGGAAAAAATCAGTGGCATGAGTGGCATCCACCTGGTCGTAACGAAAGCACCGAGCAATGGAAAAGAATTTACTTGGGACCGGAGGATTGGTGGCTAAGGTGCGGGCTGAGACTGCCGTGCCCTGACTCCGCAGGACTAAGCGTTTGGCACGTTCCGGGTCATAGGCATATTGCCATCCCTTGGAGCCGGTACTTCCACCATTTTTGTGGGCCTCAGCCACCTGACTTAGAAAGGGCTCTGGGATGCGTTTAGCATGAGTAGGCTCTTTCACAAAGTACACATCATGAATGGCCCGTGCGGGATGGAATTGGGGCATAAAGAGCGCATCCATATCCCAGAATTCCGTTTCTACGAGTTCCCCCCGCATTTCTTGAAATCCCATACTCGTCAATTTCGTTTTTACGGTATCCAGAAACTCGCGATAAGCATGTCGCCGGCCCACAGCTAAGCGGGGGGGACGAAGATGAATCGAATATTTGCGAAATGAATATTTTCGCCAGGACCCGTCTTTTAAATGCTCAGGAGTGAGCTGCGAAATTTCCTCAGCTGCGTCTTCCCGCAAATGGGGTAACAAATTGCGTCCCTCTAGAGTGAGGGTATACGCACGTTCGGTATGATCATCGATGCGAAAGGGCTCTTGTGTATTGCCTCGTTTCACGGAGTATTGTCGAAGCAAAGCTTGGTGATCTTCGGAAAACGAATCCAATCGTCGTGAGCCAGCGTGGATCTCATCCAGCAAGGATCGCAAGGCCTCGACGGAGGGGCTTTTCTGTTCTGTAATGTGGAGGGAGCCGCCTGCCCCTAAAGATAAGACCCCTTCCTTTTTTAATTGACCGAAAGCCCGGCTCAATTCGGAGGGTTGAAAGGTCCTCGTGGCTTGAAGATCTTTAACAGTTGTGGATTGACCTTCTCGTGATGCCGTTTGGACGGTTTGGAGAATCCATTCTGATGGCGAAACGGCCTGTTGAAATTGTGTTCCTACCTCGGTCAGGGCCACCTGGGTGGTTGTCGTTTCAGAAACCAGCCGTACTAACTGCTTGGTCAGCAGCCAACCGACGGCCATGCTGATTTGCGAAGACGCGAGTGAGGTGGCCTGAACCAGTTCAGAATCTTTAAGGGAATCCGTGTTGGCCGTCCCAAGGGCTCGGAGGACCTGAATTTCGAGTGGATGAAGGCTATCGGTCTGGTTAGAGGAACTCATGAAGCGTATTAGACAATGACCGTTTGATCGGCGGTGCGCAGGTGTCGAATGGTGTCTGACATATTGTCGCTGCCGAAGATAGCTGAGCCGGCGACCAGAACATTCGCACCGGCTTTCAAAACCGAGGCAACATTTTTCACGGTGATTCCACCATCAACTTCTAAATAGGCGGAACCGTTTGAGTCCGAAATCATACCCCGAATTTGACGAATTTTTTCCAGGGCCGAATCAATGAACTTTTGACCCCCAAATCCCGGATTGACAGACATTACCAACACCAGATCCACATCACCAAGAATGTATTCTAACGTGGTAGCAGATGTAGAAGGATTTAAACTGACTCCGGCCTTCACCCCATGTTCTTTAATCGATTGAACCGTTCGATGGAGATGTGGGCAGGCTTCCACATGAACGGTCAAAATATCCGCGCCGGCTTTCGCAAATTCCGGGATAAACTCATCAGGATTGGTCATCATCAGATGAACATCTAAGGGTAAGGCTGTCACCTTACGAAGCGCTTCGACCATAGGGGGGCCGACGGTGAGATTCGGCACAAAATGCCCGTCCATCACATCGACATGAATCCAATCAGCACCAGCTGCTTCCACCTGTTGCACAGCTTCAGCCAGGCGGGCAAAGTCAGCGGAAAGAATGGAAGGAGATATCAAAGGTGTGGTCATTGAGCGTCAGATTTTTTTAGTCGGCATGCAAAGAACCCATCCATGTTAAACGACTGAAACGCTGTACACAAATGGCCAGAATCGGTGACGAGCGAACGCCCAGTAGTGGTCATCAAAGGTGCGACAGGTTCGAGCTGAAATTCTGGATGTTCCTGGCAAAACGCGGAGATGACTTCGGTTGTCTCTTCAGGTTCAATCGAGCAGGCACTATAGACCAAGATTCCCCCTGGTCTCAAGAGGGTACAGACGCGATCCAGTATTTCCTGCTGGAGACGACCGGATTCTGTGATCGCCGAAACCAGTTTCAGTATTTTACCTTCCGGGTGCCGTCGTAAAACACCCAGTCCTGAACATGGGGCATCAACCAGAATGCGATGAAACGGTTCTGGTATTGCGTCTTGGGCCGAAGGGCCGGATTCAAGACAGACGGAATTGATGGTGAGTTCATCAGTAGCAACATCGCGTTGGCGTGTGTGAATGATCCCAATACCTAAACGTTGGCAATTGTCGGAAAGGCGGGTGAGGCGTTCGGGTTGACGGTCTATTGCGATGATGGTGCCTTGGTTTTTCATCAGTTGGGCAAGATGGGTGGTTTTGCCTCCCGGAGCCGCGCAAGCATCAAGAATGCGTTCCCCGGGTTGGGGATGGAGCAAAGGAGGAATGAGTTGGGCGGCTTCATCTTCGATATAACACCAGCCTTCCTGCACGACCGAAAGTTTCCCTGGGTTGCCACATTTTTCGAGGGTCACTCCCAATGGACTCACCGGGGTTTCTTTGGCAGACATGCCCTCAGCCAGAAGACGATCCAATAGGGCTTGGCGTGTACAACGGAGGGTATTCGTCCGCAGGGTAATGGGTGGAATTTCTAAGGTTTTCCGGCACAGGGTTTCAGCTTGATCAAAGCCGAAAGCTGTAATCCATCGTTCCACCGTCCAAGGCGGACAAGAAAAGCGGATCGAAAGCGCCCGAACAGGCTCGCTGCGAATATCAGGCAATAGAGGCTCCGGTTGCCGAATCAGATTGCGGAGAATGGCATTCACCAATCCCCCCCAATCATGGCCAGGCTGCTTCCGAATGAGCTTAACGGCCTCGTTCACGGCGGCGGAATCCGGAATTCGGTCTAGATACAGCAATTGATAGGCGGCAACACGTAAGACTGTGGCCACATTTAGGGGAAGCCGCGCCATGGGCTTGCGGGAAATCTGATCCAATCGCCAATCAAGGAGGATGCTGTGCCGCAACACCCCGTACACCAGTTCAAAAGCCAACGCCCGATCTGAGGTAGACAGCGCAGTGCCCTTAATGGCCTCATCAAAAGTGTCGTCAGCAAAGGTGTGATTGCGAAAAATGGTATGTAGGACGTCACAAGAGAATCTTCTGGGGTTGGATTGAGACGGCATGAAATAATTTGGGTCCTAATACACGTGAGGCGTGAAGGGAAAGGCGTAATTAGTCGTAGGAAGAAAGAAATCGACTCGCCTGACGCCTCACCCCTTACGGATAGTCTGATTTTTATCCTGTTTTGAGGCAGCAAAGGTAGGTGCCAATTGTGCAGCCATATCAATCGCGTCCACCAGACTTGTGGGGTCGGCTAGGCCTTTTCCTGCGATATCAAAAGCCGTCCCATGATCCACCGAGGTACGAAGGATAGGAAGACCCACAGTAATGTTCACACAATGTCCAAAGGCCACCGTCTTTAAAGGAATCAATCCCTGGTCGTGATAGAGCGCGACAATGCCGTCAAAGGCTCCAGCTAGGGCCTTCGCGAACATGGTGTCGGCCGGGTGAGGGCCACTACAAGAAATGTTTTGGGCCTTGGCCCGTTTGATGGCGGGAAGAATGAGCCCTGTTTCTTCATCACCAAATAACCCATTCTCCCCGGCATGCGGATTGAACCCCGCCACCGCAATCCGAGGTTTCTTCACACCAAATAACTGCTTCAAGCCAAAATGCGCCAAACGAATGGCCTTCAAGATCTTAGGAATAGTCAGGGTCTTGGCGACATCCCGTAATGGTAAATGGGTGGTGGTGAACATAATTTTCAACGGTCCGCCCATAATCATCATGCCCGATTCTTTGGCCCTGGTGAGATCAGCCAACATTTCGGTATGTCCTGGATACACAAGTCCGGCTAGGTGCATGGCCTCTTTGTTGATGGGCGCCGTGACCATTCCCCCAACACAACCGGCTTGGGCCAACCGTACGGCAGATTGTATACAGGTTACGGCCATCTTCCCGGCTGTAGCCGATACGCGTCCCGATTTGATAGATCGAACGGGTTTTGAGAATGGGTCGAGCAACGGAAGCCGACCCCGTTGAAAAGCCTGCTTTGCTGAGGATTCTTCATGGCCTTCCAGCGCAGAAATCAGGAGAGAACTCTTGAGGGAGTGAATGGTCTCCTGAAAAACCGATCGACTTCCAATGATCAGTGGCCGGCAGACCCGCCAGACCTTTGGTAATTGCAGGGCCTTCACAATAATTTCAGGCCCAATGCCAGCCGGATCACCCATTGTGATAGCAAGAATCGGTTTTGTATGAGGTGAAGGAGCCATGCCGTAAGGATTTATCGAGATATCTTGGTTGGGTTTTTTGATCGGGAGGCTTTCTTGGGCTCATTTGTCTGAGCAAATGCGTGCCGCGTCAGGTCGATAATGGCCTGGACCGGTTGGTTTGTCTTTTCGGCAAGTGCGACACAATCTCGATATTCTGGCGTAATCTTGACCTGGTTCTTCCCAAGGTTCGCAATTTTTACCCGAACAGACCCTTGAGGGAGTCGAACTGTCTGGATGTGACGGGACAGAACAGCACGCGAAAGTTCCTGAACACGAACGCCGAGCGTCGACGTTTCCGAAAGTAATATATCCGTTAACGCTTGGAGATGTTGAGGCCATGCTATCACCGTGACAATGATTCCGGGACGATTGCGTTTCATCATCGTCGGAGTCAGGGTGACATCCAGGGCTCCGGCTTTAAACAGATGAGTCATGACCTGGTCGTAAAGTTGGGGGTTCATATCATCGATATTGGTGTCCAGTTGAATGATTTTTTCCCATATAACCGATGATTCCGATTCCTCTTGGCCCAGAAAGAGGCGAAGCACATTGGGCCAGCCATGAGGGTCGGCAGACCCTGCCCCATAGCTAATTGTGTGTGGTATTAACGCTGGAAGCGTTTTACAATTTTTTGACAGGATTCGAATCAACGCCATCCCGGTTGGAGTGGTGAGTTCCAACGCCGGCCCCGTGGAAAACACAGAAATGCCTTTGGCCATCTGGGCTACGGCCGGTCCTGGAACGGGAAGCAGGCCATGGGCGGTGGAAATGGTGCCCGCTCCAAGATTAATGGGAGAACAAGACACGGATGTCACATTCAGATGTGCGACACCTAACAGGGTTCCCACAATATCGACCAATGAATCGATCACACCCACTTCATGAAAATGTACTTTACCAGGAGATTTCCCATGCACGGTCCCTTCGGCTTCTGCAATGAGTTGAAACGTTTGAAGAGCCTGGGCGCGAATGTGATCAGGTAGATGACTATCCCTTAACGTTTTTTTGATGGCAGCGAGCGATAGCGGTTTGGTGAATCCCTTTTGTATATCCACATCCACTTTCGTGGCGCGAATACTATTCCGAATTACTTCCTGTTCACGAAGCCGATACCCTTTAATTCCTAAGGCCTTCAACCCCTTTTCAAGAACTTTTAGGGGGGCACCTGCATCCACAAGAGCACCAAGAAACATGTCTCCGCTGATTCCTGAAAATGCGTCGATGTGAAGATGTCTAGTCATAGGTAATGTATTCAATAACCCAATGCGAAACTGTACTATAACAAAACTTTTTACGTGATTCTGAGATCAGCGATGGGTAATTAGTATAACCAGGAACTACAATATTAATTGTAGAATTGATAAATATTATTGATGGTTGTAGAAGGAATATTTTTGCTTTTCCCCCATAATGATCAAGATTGAAGAAGTAATTGTGGCATCTTTGAGTTTGGGGCAACATCCACAAAGACCAAATATACACCTCGATACGATAGGTGAAGATAATTCCTTAATTATAATTCAAAATCCTTTTTTTTAGGCGGAAATCATGTTCCAGATTGATATCGGAGTCTACTGGAGTTTGTTCATCGATGTAGGTTAACGGGTAAATAAAGAGGGGAAAAAATAACAAAAAATTTTTACTACCTAGATTTTGTCCTTACTGACGAGTTATATCGGGTTCTTTTTTCGGATTGTCTACTATGACGATTGAGAAACTTCACTGCACTTGGACAAGTCCTTTCCTCTTGCCCGGCTTTAGGGTACGCGACATCTGAAGCGCCTTAATCCTACAAGATGAATAAATTTTTGAAATTCATTGGTCTGAAGAGGAATTGTTTGGCACAATAGTATAGAGTGTTGTAAGCCCTATCCCAAAAAAGAGGTATCTGTTGTATATACGAAATTGGTCGACGCTGCTGTTGATAGGCTTGGTTCCGATAGTGATCCTTTTTCTTTTCGAACAGGCCGACGCCAGAAAAAAGAGAACGCGGTTTGTTTCCCCGGTAAAAGTGGAAGAGGTGGCAACCTCTCCCGATCCATTTATTATTGGAAAGGGTCCGTTAACGATTTCCACCATGGTGAAGGTGCCTTTGTCCGGAATTGACGGCCAAGTGTTGGAAGTCGCGGCCCTGATAACATCGCCTACTCGCCGATCCATGAGTTTTGTGAGTCAACGGCTGTCCTTGGCTGAGGTGACTCAAGGAGGCCAATTGAGTGTGGTTCCGGTGGAATTAGTGTGGGACGGGAAGGATCAGTATGAGCAATTCGTGGCGGACGGGTCGTATTATTACGAAATCCAAGCCAAGGTGATGGAAGATGAAGGATACGGTCCTCGTACGAAGATCGTGTCTCATCGAGTTCAAGGCACCTTGGAGGCCTTGGCCTATGTGGGAGAGGTACTGCCTCCTATCCCACCAGAGCCGGAGGTCCCTGCCGAAATCGAAGCGCTTCAACAGGAGGAACTGGCTGTTGATGGTTCTCCACTGATTGATGATGGAGGAACCAACCTCAAGGAGGATTCTTCTCTTCCCGGAGGCGAGTTATCAGGTGATCAAGCCCTCCAGGGATCGAGTGGGGGAGACCCGGCCGAAGAACCTGTGAATGGACCTATTGAAGACCTTGTGCCGGATTTGATAACTGAGCCTTTGTTGAAAGAGGTTGAGGCTCTTGACCCGGTTCCGGGTGAACCTGGCGTTTCTAGACCGATAGAGCCCGCAAACTTAGAAGTGATATCCGAACCGTCCGTCGAGGTCCAGCCTACCGAGCCTTCTTTGCCTTCGCAGGAGTACCCGCCCCTACATTGATACGGTGAGCCAGACAGGCCGCTCCGAATCCATTATCGATATTGACCACACCAATGCCTGACGAACAGGCGTTTAACATGGTGAGCAATGGAGCAAGGCCACCAAAGTTTGCCCCATAGCCTTGGCTGGTCGGAACGGCCACAATCGGGCGATCAATCAATCCACCAACCACACTTGGCAGCACACCGTCCATTCCGGCGACGACGATTACCGCTCTAGCTTCATGTAGAATGGCCTGCCGATCTAATAACCGATGGATGCCCGCCACTCCGACATCGTAGAGCGTCTCAACCCGGCTCCCCATAACTTCTGCGGTAACTCTGGCCTCTTCAGCGACGGGAATATCGGATGTTCCTGCCGTCACAATTACCACCCGTCCTTCTAGTTTCCGAATCGGGTCGGCAATCGCCACGATGCGAGCCATCTCATGGTAAACGGCCTTGTTATGCAGGCGAGTCAGCCGTTTCGCAATAGCGGAATCGACGCGGGTTGCGAGAAAGGGACCCTGGGAGTTCACTAACTTCTTGGCAATCGCAAGAATTTGTGCTGCTGTTTTCCCTTCGCACAAAATGACTTCCGGAAACCCTTGCCGCAATGAACGATGATGATCGACCGAGGCAAATCCTAAATCTTCAAAGGGAAGGGTGCGAAGGTGATTGAGGGCATCAGGGATTGAAAGGGTGCCCCCTTGGACCTGTTTGAGCAACTGAGTCAATTGCTTCGGATTCATGAATGACCTGAAGCGGTAAAGGTGTGCATGCCGGAGGATCCCATCCGTTCGGATTCGCTTTTAGCCGTTCGTGCCATGAGGTCACTCACGATGTGGCGGGGATTGTTCCCTTCAAAGAGTACGCGATAGACCCCCTGCACAATGGGCATTTCCACCTGGTAACGGGTGGCCAGAGCCATTGCAGCGCGGGAGGTATTAATGCCTTCTGCCACCGTGCGAGTGCTGGAAAGGAGTGTGGCCATATCAGTCCCTTTCGCCAGTTGAAGCCCGACTTGATAATTGCGGCTAAGACTTCCTGTACTGGTCAGGACCAAATCGCCTAAACCCGAGAGACCATAAAAGGTTGACGGCTCCGCTCCCATGGCTTGTCCTAACCGGATCATCTCCGCCAATCCCCTGGTAATTAGAGCGGCGCGGGCATTCGCGCCCAACTCCAAACCGTCGACAATCCCGGCGGCAATGGCCATCACATTTTTGAGGGCTCCGCCGAGCTGAGCGCCGACCATGTCGCGTCCGGCATACACCCGGAATTGCGGGGTGAGAAACACTTGCTGCAAGCGATTGACTAAATTGAAATCCTTCCCTGCCAAAAGGATCGTCGTTGGCTTCCATCGACAAACTTCGGCGGCGAAACTCGGCCCGGAGAGTACAGTGAGCCAGGTGTGCCATTCGGCAGGGAGATGCCCCTCAACGACCTGACTCATTAATTGCAGAGTGCCTTCTTGAATCCCCTTGGTAGCAATCGTAATAGGCAGGGGTTTTTTAAGCAGTGGACAGAGTTGCACCATCATGTCGGCCATGGTGTGCGAGGGGACAGCAAGCACAATGAGGTCGGTTCCGTGTAGGCAATCGGAGAGACTACCCATGGCTTGAATAGAATTGGGCAGAACCACGTCCGGCAAATACCAGGTATTTTCGCGGCCGGCTTGAATGGTCTCCACCACTTCCGGTTCGTAGGCCCATAGACGAACATTCAATCCTTTTGTGGCCAATAAATGGGCTAAAGCGGTGCCCCAGGCTCCGGCACCGATCACTGAGATCACGCGAAACGATAAAGGTGTCACATGATTTCCTTTGAAAAATGGAGAATAATCACACGCGGTGGAACGCCATTGGTCCATAGACCAACGATCGGTATGAGAGGAGAACTCATCAAAATGGTGAGAGGAGTAACGACACTCAGTCAACAACGAGGAAGTGATCTATTAGAGAAATTATAGAAATGAAGTTGAAATTGGTCAAATTTTTCTTCGCGGCTGAAGTGGACGAATGAGGAGAATATCGTCAAAATGACTAAGAGCGCCGCTGGCGGCTTTTCTCAAAATTCCCCTTTACGAATAGAGGCAAATAGGTCTACCAGTGAGTAACACAAAACCCTGTTCATCTTGCGGTTATGGTTTAGCCTCAAACGGAAAGTTTTGTCCGAAATGTGGAACTCGGGCTGATCGAAAGATTGAAACAGAAGTCCGCCAAGAACCTCTAAATCTTCGGATACTCTATATTATGGTCGGGTTACTCATCCTGGCTGTACTTTTCCCTCCGTGGCAGACCCCACTCGAGCAAACCCCTGAGTTCTTGGGCTTTCACTTTATTCTCTCCCCGCCCTCAGAGGGCGCGCTGCGCAGTCCGATCCTCCATACCATTCAACTGTTTACGATTGCGGTGGCTGGCTTGTACTTCTCATGGGTCTATCGTGGAAAAGGGTAGGAACAGAAGAAGTCCTGAAGGGTGTCAAGTGAAGTGCTTCGGAGAATGTATTCCCTTTGCCTCCTGATTGAGAGTACCCAAGGTCGTCATCCCCGACATAATGAATCGGGGATCCGTCCGCCTTTTCTCTCCGAGAGATTAGAGTGCTGGATTTCCGCGTTGAGGTCTCAAAAAGTCCGTTGCACGAAAATGACGTGTTTGAAATTTCTCTGTTTCCAAAGCTTCCGGTCTTCCTACCCCTTACTTTCTCCATTTCTCTTAATCATTGTGCTACTTGTAAAATTTCCTGAATGGCCTTGGATTTTTGGACTTTTAAGGCCTGATAAATAGTCGGTCCATCATCCAAGACATACTGGTGGTCTTCGGGTTTCACCTTTGAGCATGGTCCCGGACTGCTTTGCAGTGAAACAAATCGGGTAACCACGAGGGGGTTTTTGGAGATACGTAGGATACTTATCGCGCAGGCCTCGCCATCATAGGGAAGAGAAACAATCTTGTTGTCATCCCATTCCTTCACATCATATACATGGGTATGGACCTGCAATTGCGGCGCACTGCCGTTCACCAATGTGGCGGTGGAATCGATACAACGCTGAAATTCTTGCATACAGGTAATACGGGAGGTATGCAGCACATCGTCGGTATTGCCTTCCTTTAACATCCAACTCCCTTTCACATCGACCCATTTATTCCATTCTTCATTGCGAGCCTGAAAAGGAGGAAGATACGGGACAATCCGATTCAGGACCTGATCATCTTCCGTTAACCGTTGTAACGTTTCAAAATTGATGTCCCCCGTTACGGCAAGTCCGGTCTTGGTTTGATACGCGGTCAGTGCCTCTTTCGTGGATTTATCCAGTTTGCCGGTAAACGGTCCAATCCCGTATCCAAAACGGCCTAAGAAGATTTGGACGCCGGTGATGAGGGTACGAAAGTCGTCGGGATTTTTTCGAAGCATGGCCAAATCCTCTTCGGCTTTTTGCCTCATGGCTGATGTCGCTCGAGAAGGGCTGGCGGAAGGGGTATCTGAAGCCCACGCCAACCGGGACGTGGTGCTCAATTCAAGAAAGCTGAATGAAAAGACCATCAATACAACAAGAATCATACGTAACATGAGTCATTCCTTCCCTCAAACAGAAACATAGTAAAGAAGATGTGGTCTGCCCACACAATGGTGGATCATTCCAAGATCGCGTAAGTGACGTCAAGCAATAATGGGAAACCGCCTGTGTTCACCGAATTTTGAGGGGAAAGTCAGGCGAACAAGCTTTTGTGGGGTTCGAACGGGAGACGATGAGAATGTGAAGAAGTATCCCAACAGCAACACGCCGGATGGAGCAAGCTCCATCCGGCGTGTTCACCATCCAACTGAAGAACCTACCGTTTTTTGGTGGCAGCTTTCTTCTTAGCTGGAGCCTTTTTCTTAGCCGGTGCCTTTTTGGCAGCAGCCTTTTTCTTAGCCGGCGCTTTTTTCTTAGCCGGTGCCTTTTTCTTAGCTGGCGCTTTTTTCTTTGTGGCCAATGCACTCACCCCCTTTCAAAATAGATGCGACGGTGAAGCCGCAGTAAAGACTCACCGATGGAGCTGGCGAGTTGTTGAACGTACAAATCGGAACTTGTGAATGATGTATGAGGTCACGCAAGAGTTATTCGGTTGTTCGACTTGAAAGATAAACTATTTTTTTAGCAGCGTGTTCGAGAGGAAAATTTGTTGTAAGAGAGTGTTTCGGTAGTTCTGCATCTTGATATTTGAAACATACTACAACGTTTGTCTCAGTATTTCCAGAAAAATTTCAAATTTTTTTTGCGGAGGATTGCGACACAAATTTTTGATTCAACCAAAAACATTTTTTGAATATCGATGCAGTCAATTTTTTTCAAAGACATGGTGAAGATTTTCTATCGTGTCATCGTCGCCATCACTGGCTCTGAGTCAATGCGTTCTTCAGCGATAAACGAGAAGCGTCCAAGAATTCGCCCGTCTTCCGTTTCGACATTCACGCGCCATTCGCCAGTCTGGACGCGGTGTTTCGTCGTATACCAACGGTAACCTTTTTCACGACCTCCGGTGATCGCAATAGGAATGCGATCGGTCGTCATAAAGGTTTCGTGTTCATCGAACGGTCGCCATTGCCAATGATGATAGATCGTCGTTTGGAGTGTGACGGGAGCAAAGACTGCTGAGAAACACGAGACGGGAGCATCAAGGCCGACTCGATCATTAGAATGTTTCCAGATCGCATACCATGGACCTTTTTCAAAGGTGAGGAGGTATTCGTCCTGGTTTTTTTCAATCTGATTGTAGATCCCGCCGAATGTAAGTGAGAGAGGAATGGGTGGAATCCAATTCAAAAAATACAGCATCGTGCAAAGTATGATGAGCCCGAAGGCTGGGAAACTCATGGTGAAGACGGTGCGCAAGGAGACATTCGGGAGTCCTTGCAATGTGAGACGAACAATTTTCCAGACAATGCCTCCGGTGATGATGACACCCACAACAAAAACGACACTGTTCATCCAACCAGTCAGCACGGGCAAGAAAAATGTCATGAAGCTAAGAGTAACCAGGGCAAAAAGACTCACCAGCATTTTTAAACTCGAATACCGGGATTGAAGAAATTCATTGCCAATAAGAAAGGCCACAATGATTCCCAAAAAGATGGCTGTGGTAGAAAAGGAGGCGCTTTGGGAGTAAAAGATGGCATAGGCACTAAACAGCCCACCCAATAGAAACTGGAGACCTTTGGAGAGATGCGGTTGTGCACGATGGACCAGAGAAAGAGGGTTCCATGGTGAATGGTCGGACGTAGAAGGGATGAGCCCGAGCTGAAATCGACCCGTTAGGATAACGAGAACTCCCAGAACCGTGAGATAGAGTAAAAGGATGAGGTTGTCTAATAAGCGGTCAATGCGTGTTAATGTCAGGGAATCATAGGTGACGCCAGCAAGAAAAAAGAATGCCGGTAAAACCGGCTTAAGAAATGACGTTTCAAGTTTAGCAAGCAAGGTGGTCAGGGCTGAGTGAGCCGATGTGATCAAAGACGTCTGGACTTTTGCTGGTGATAGATTCATTGTACCCACTCAAAATTGTCGTCGGAAGATTGCCTGAAGATCTTAATGATGAGGGGTAAGTCCTAATGCTGACCAAAAAGGATAAAGAATTTTCTCATTCGTGGCTTTCCCTGGTATTGGTTGCCACACAATTTCTGTTAATTGCCCTCCTTATGTTTGTGGGTCCCCTGTGGCCGACACATTGGGGGTTACGAGGGATGATTGTCTGTAGTGGTGTTTTGGCGGTATGGGCGTTCCTTGCCATGGGGTTGGGAAATATTCGTGCATTTCCGGAGATCCCTGAACATGGGCGGCTGGTAGTACATGGTCCCTACCGGTGGGTCAGGCATCCCATGTATACGAGTCTCTTGTTACTGACGTTGGCTTGGATGATGGACCAGCCATTCCCGTTCAGAATGGTCCTGTGGGTAGGATTGGTGGTGACGCTGTGGATTAAGCTTGGGTATGAGGAACAATTGCTGCTAACTCGATTCCCTTCATATGGCGAGTACAGAATGCGAACGAAACGGTTAATTCCATTTTTGTTCTAATAATGTGTAGAGAAAGGGTAAAAACCTCGTTTGGAAAAATCATTTGGTCATGGCCGATATTGTGGCCTTTTGTATAGTCGCTGAAGCAAAATTAAGGATAAACCGATAAACTAATAATAATGACAATTCCATGCGCAATTGGGAAAAGAGTTGGTTGGGCATTGTCCCTTGTTTTAACTGGGATTGCAGTATGGATAATTGGCTTAGGGGTATTTATTGCTTCGGCAAGTTTGAGACAGGGATACAATTGGGATGAAATGGATTGGAATGATGATGGTTCAACTTCAATTTCAGAATTTTTAAGAAGTTCTGTCGTTGGAAAACGTACAAGATCCGGAAATGCCGTGGCCTGCGTGGAATACTATTCAATGAAAGATGGGTTGCCTATTAAAATTGTTTGTCCAACTACATTTTCTTGATCTGTTGCCGGGGTTCGTCCCGGCGGCGGCGGCCCTTTTGTTTCGGCAAAAGGACCCAAAACCATTGACGCCCCACCCGAACTCATCAGATTGGACGGACGCAAGCCTTTGGAGGGCGGACCAACTCGCTTCGCTCAAACAAAGTCCGCCATTTGATAAAAGCGCCCGACCATGGGGACGGGTGGCAGGCGTCGAGAAAGGGAACCTCCAAATACAGTTAAGAGGACCGTTGTTTGGATTCTAGGATGGTGTGGGCTTGTTGGCTGGCTTCTTTGACGAGGATGCCCATTTTAGGGTGAGAGGGTTCTAGATCGACGGGAAATCCATGATACCGAAGGCGTTCGCTCGCTAATTGCCCGATGGAGGCCACCATTATATGCTGGAGCACGGTTTTGAGCCGAGAGATCTTTGAGGGATTGCCTAGCACTTTCATAAGATGATCGACCTGAATGGCATTCGTTACGAGCAAGACCGGTATCTCCCCATCCAACATGTGTTCAAGAAGCTGTTGGAGTGGCTGCAGATCATTTGGCAAGGTCCATCGATAGACAGGGACGGGAGCCACCTCGGCCCCTCGTTGTCTCAAGCCTTCTAATAATTCCGGATTGCTGATGCCGTATTCTTGTACGGCCACTCGCTTTCCTGCCAGTCCTTCTGGATAGGAATTATCCAAAGAAATTAGAATATCTCTCCAAGTATTGGGTTCCGGGACTTGAATGTAGGGCTGCAGGCCTAGCGATTTCAGGACGCCAGCCGGCTTGGGGCCACGGACGATGAGGATGGTCTTACCTAAAGCCTCTTTAATGACCTCTTGGGAAAATTTGGTTGCCAGAATATCTAAAAGCGTTTGAAACCCGACTCCAGTGAGAAGGATGAACATATCAATATCGTCAGCCAGTAGGCTTGTCCCAAAGGCCAACGCTTCAGGGTGATCAGTTAACGGAATTTCTTGCATGGAAGGGGCAACTACGGGAATGCCGCCATGGCGAGAGATCAATCGTTCCATTTCTGGAGCCATTCGGCTTTCCAGTGCCCCGACGCGGAGACCTTGAAAGCCAGCGTTGATGTGATCACGGTTCATTTTGACAGCGTGGTTTGGTTGGTCAGGGGTAAAAAGTAAGGAGTGCGGTGTTTTGGAAAAGAGAGGGAGAGGGCGAAGAAATAGTATCTTCTGAATTTTCCCTACCCAGTGGTTTTCTGACCTTTTACTTTTGTGTAGTTGAAGCCGGAACCTCTTGGGCACATCGAAAGCCGGTGGAATTATTTCGATCGGTTGGCAAACTCTTGATTCGGGTGAATACGCGCATTTGAGGGGTCTCCCCTTGCCATCCCGAACTCCGAACGGCCTTGTGTTTACCAGTCTCCGGGCCTTGAGGATTGCGAAGTGGACTCTTGGAATAATAATCGACTTCATACCAATCAGAAACCCACTCCCAAACATTGCCCGCTACATCATAAATGCCATAGGGGCTTTTCCCTTTCTCATATATTCCCACCTGAACCAGGGTTGCCTCTCCGCGCCAATGGAGTTGGTTGAAATTGGCGTGCTCGGTAGTTGGTTCCACATCCCCCCACGCAAAGCGCCAATCGTTGTCTCCTTTGGCCGCCTTTTCCCATTCAGCTTCAGTCGGGAGTCGTTTCCCTGCCCAGCGGCAATAGGCATCCGCGTCAAACCAATCCACATTAATGACCGGCAAATCGGTTACCGACTCCGGCATCATGGTTCCTTTCCATAATCCCAGGTTGGCATCTGTGGGATGCTGAGGGACACGGTGTCCGGTTTCTGTCACAAATTGCAGGTAGCGTCCATTTGTCACCTCGTAGAGATCCATATAGAAACTGTCCACAAAGACCTCATGGTTCGGGCGTTCATCCACCCCTCCATCTCGGGCCGCGTGGGGAACCCCCATGTGAAAGGTCCCTTCCGGAATCAAAGCCATCGGTGCTCCGTCTTTGCCTATGAATGAAGATGCCGCTGTCTCAGTAGCTTGGGCAATCTCCCTGCCGTTCAGAATCGAAAAAATGAGTAGAAATCCAAATGTCAGAAATCGAATACCATATGTCCCTAACAAGTATGACATCGCTAACTCCCCCTCTTTCTTGCTTTCACACAAATTATGTTGATAAACGTGCTATCAGAAAATACCATATTGGAGGGCCAATCCTGAACTTGCCCCCTTAACATGTCCTGGGTATGATGCCGAACGTTTAAGCCAGTTGAAAGGGTAAGGTGCCACGAACGATGGGGAAAGAATTCGGATTTCGGCTCCCAAGAGGCTTTGTCTGATGGAACATTCTGGAAAAACACGCGGCCTTCGGCATCTTGCCCTCCGGGTGCGTGATATTCAGGTATCCCAAGCCTTTTATGAAAGGCTTTTTGATATGAAAGTGGTGTGGCACCCGGATCCTGATAATGTCTATTTGAGTACGGGAGTCGATAATCTGGCCCTTCATCAAGTGCCGATGGACGAGTATGAGAAATTTTCGGCCTCTCCTCACCATCCCCTAGATCATTTAGGATTTTTGATGGATTCCCCAGAAAGCGTCACAGCGTTGTATCAGGAAGTGGTGGCCCAAGGGGTCACGATTGTTCACCAACCTAAACAACATCGAGACGGTAGCTTCTCGTTCTACTTGGCGGATCCGGATTCCAACACCATTCAGGTCTTATTTGAACCGTCGGTCAAACTGTAAAAGAACTAAGGAGTAAATAGTAAGGAGTCAGGGGCGAGAGAAAAGAAAGGTGATTGTGCTTCTTCCATTTTTTATCTTTACTCTCCTCACGACTTACTCCTGACTCCTTACTAATAAGGTACAAACATGAATCCCTGGAACATTATTGACGCTAACCTTTTTGTGGGGTTGAACCCCTGGGTGTGGGTGCAGTTGGAAAGCGCCGAGCCGCCGGGTCCCTTTCCTTTTTTAGGGGGAGTCGATCCGGGTGTGGTGCGCAGTCTGCATCAAGTGCATGAAATCATGATGAGCGGGATTGAAACCGCTATCAGCGATATTATGGCGAAACGCACGTCTCTTGATGATCCTCAGACCGCCCGACGCTTAGAAGATGCCTATGCGGAAGTGGTGGCCTCTCGTCCGGCGTTACAGCACCATATTCAATGTGGACGGAAGCCTGACGGCTCGTTTCAGTGGAATTATCCCAAAAACCCTTCTGCCTCTGATGCTATGACCTATGGTGGAATGCGCATTTTTAACGCGGTGGCACGTCAAGCTATTCCGTTTGGCTTTGACCGCCCTATCGGCCCGAAGGTCGGACATTTTTTAGGGTTTCTGACGGGGCGGCATACCATGGGCGAAATTCAGACCGTGGCCCAAGCCAGCGGGCGGGATCTGGAATCCCATTTCCTTCGTCTTTTCACGTTGTTGAAGGATCATGATTGTCTCGCGATCTCGCCGCAATCCTCGCTTGAACAGCATTGGCGACAAGTCATTGGCGATCAGGATGTCGTTCATATCGGACATGCTGCCCTCATGTATCGTCATCAAGACCATTTTTTCTGGTTTGATCCCTGGCTGATGCCCTGGTTTGCTGAGTCGCCGGTTCCCTCTCTCTGGGCGAACTTACTTCCACGGCCATCGGCGATATTTTTGACCCATGACCATGATGATCATGTGGATCCCCGTACCCTCTATCATGTCCCCAAAGATGTCCCGATTATTGTTCCTAGCCGGCGCAATCGTAAAACATTCCATTATGATTATCTGTCGTTGCTCAGAGAATTAGGGTTTTCTCAGGTCAAGGAAATGGCCCATGGGGAGTCTTGGCGAGTGGGCCAGGTCGAGATTGTGTCCGTCCCGTTCTATGGAGAAGATCCCTGCGATGTAGAATTGCCGCGCAATTGTTATCTCATAGTCGACCGGGGGCGGAATGTGTTGGTGCATGCCGATAGCGGCCCGACCAACGATGGGCGCTCGGCCCTTCAGAATCAGGTTATGAAAAAACTCGTGGCGAAGTATGGGCCCATTCAATTGGTATTTGCTTCGCAGCAACAACTGAAAGAAGTTCGCAGTTATGCAGCCTATGCCTGTCTTTCACATCCGGGGCAATGGTTGGATGTCGGAGAAAATGGGTTTCTCACCAATGGGTATCTTTCGGAATTGTGCCAAACGGCGCAAGCCAAACAATTTGTGTCTTATGCGACGGGGGGTGCCGATTGGTATCCCGATCATTTGTCATTTATGTTTAGTGCGCGTAACCCCGCCCGTACCGCTTTGCTTACCGCCCATTGGGATCCCCCGGAGGCCCTCAAGCAAGACCTGGAACCATTGGGCTGTCGCTATCACCACGGCCAAGCGTTTGATGTCTTCCAACCGGGCTCCCAGGGCGAAACCACCATACGGCATCTGGATGATCCGTTGGCTCCAACGACGCTCTTTCAATTAGATCACGAGACGCCGCCGTTTTTACGCCCACCGCAGTAAATGGACTATCTCGGGGAATAATCTGGGCGTAAGTTCTCTTGCTTTCTTCGTTTCTGCTATCTTGGCCTCCTGACCGAAGTCCGGTATGATGGCGGGTTATGAACGAACTTGGAACTATTTATCCTGGGAGCATGTGTCATGGCACCCGATATTGAAGAGAATGAAACATATCCTGACGAGGTGATCGTGGTCGGCGTCAAAGTGCGGGATCTCGGAGAGGTGAAGAAAACGCGGACCGAGGATCCGTCAATCAAAGTGGGCGATTGGGTCCTGTTGGACCTTGAGACCGATCACACATTCGGAAAAGTTTATCTCCCTCCCCAACATTTGCCCTTTAGTCCCCCGATGCGGGCGATGCGATCAATTATTCGTAAAGCGAATGAAGAAGACCGGCGTGGAATTGCCCGCCAGGAACGGTTGGCCCAGGAAGGACATGACTATTGCCTGGAACTTATCGCCACCTTAGGGCTGGAGATGAAGTTGGTCGAAGTCTTTGGTTCGTTTTTGCGGAGATCTTTGACTTTTACCTACACAGCCGACGAACGGATCGATTTTCGACAACTCGTCAAGGATCTCGCGAGGCGGTTTGGCTGTCGAATCGAAATGCGGCAAATTTCTACGCGTGAGGAAGCCGGGCGCCTCAGTGGCGTCGATACCTGCGGGTTGGTGTTGTGTTGTTCAAGTTTTTTAACTGACTTTAAGCCGGTCTACCCACGGGGTCGTGGAGACGGGCCGATGAACAATATGGATAGCCATCGTATTGGGGTCTGCGGGCGTCTCAAATGTTGTTTGTTGTATGAAGAAGAAGACTGGACCCTTATGAGACGAAAACCACCTGCCCTCATTCGCCCGGTGAGACGGTAAGCTCTGCCGCCGAAAAAGTTCTGAACCCAAAAGAGCTTTTTGAATGTTGGAGTTACGCCATTAGTGAGTAGCGGACCCTTGAGTGAGGAAAAGATGAAATCGCGTTTTGTGATATACGCCCACAACGCGACCTACGATAAATTGCATCAAGTCGCCACGCTGGGCCTGACGGCTTCCGCCATGGGCAATGATGTGATGGTCGTCTTACTCTTCTGGACGATAAAAAAATTGGCCGAAGGGCGATTAAACGAGTTAGATTTTCCTCCCGAATATGCGGACCAGGCTCCCGAAGTGGCCCGATTGATTCGCGAACGGAAGGTCCCGTTGATTACTGAGATGTTCCATGAAGCGAAACAAGTCGGGCAGTTTAAACTCGTCGCGTGTAGCGCCGGTCTGGAATATATGGGTGTCGATGCCCAAGCGGTGACGGACGGCGTCGATGAAGTGATGGGCCTTCCTGCCATTCTCTCTGCTTGTGCCGGCGCCGAAACCACTTTGTTCATATAGCCGGTGCTCTACTCTCTGCTTCACTCAGGCTTGATTTGACCTTCCAACTTTCTTGACAAAGCCCGAGAACGGGTGCTACCTCCTGTGGATGGTTCCCACCATGGAAAACTCTCAAATCCCAGGAAAAGCGGCCTCGACGTGGACCGGCCCCGCACGTGAGCAGGCCGTTCAACGGATGTTTACGGCCATTGCCAAATTCTATGATCTCAATAATTCCCTGCTGAGTTTCGGCCTGCATCATTCCTGGAAGCGCAAGGCTATCGGCCATATTCCCATTCAGACCGGGACTCACGCCTTAGATTTAGGTGCGGGGACCTGCGACCTGGCTATTTTATTAGATCGCCATCTCCAGTTTTCATCAAACATCATTGCCGCGGATCTCAACGTGGCCATGTTGAGGGTGGGGCAACAAAAGGTTCGATCCCAACAATTATCGAGCCGCATTGCCTGTCTCCAGATGAATGCCGAGCATCTGACTTTTCCCGACAATTCATTCGAGACGGTAACAGCAGGCTTTTGTATTCGGAATGTGGGCGATCTTCCGAAAGCTCTTTCTGAAATCTGCCGTGTCCTGAAACCTGGTGGCCGGTTTGTCTGTTTAGAGTTTTCCCGGCCGGTTTCGGCGGGTTTTCGAAAACTCTATGATTGGTATTCATTTCATCTTCTGCCCTGGATCGGCACTGTCGTGGCTCGGGATGGCACGGGGGTGTATGAATATCTCCCAGCCTCAATTCGAAATTTTCCCGATCAACAACGGTTGTGTGGAATGTTGAAAGATGCGGGCTTTGGGACGGTGGACTACGACAATGTAACCGGTGGCATTGTCGCGATTCATGTCGCGGTAAAATAACGCCATGAATTCCGTCCTGTATGTCTTTCTCCCGTGCAAAAAAGTGTATCCGACGGGGATCACGTATCTGGCCGATTTTATTCATCGGCGTCGCCCAGACGTTCGCCAGCAAATCTTAGATCTGTCTCTTTTTCCCCCTAATCAGCGGCAGGCCAAACTTCGTGAAGCCACCCTAGCCTTCCAACCCGAGTTGGTCTGCTTTTCGTGGCGGGACATACAAATTTTTTCCCCGCATGAGGGGGATGCTTCACTCGAACACGCCTTCAATTTTTATTATGCGAGCAATCCGTTCAAACGCGTGGTAGCTTCGTTTCAGGGACTTCGCAATCTGTACCGTTATTACACGGATATTCGACACAATCTTTCCTATCCCTGGTTGATTCACAAAGAATTTCCTTCCACCAGAATGATGATTGGGGGCGGGGCGTTCACTGCCTTTGCCGATCAATTAATCGAGAAACTTCCTGAAGGCATCATCGGGATTTTAGGTGAAGGGGAAGACGCCATTCTGAAAGTGTTGGATGGCCAATCGCTTAGTGAAGAACGGTTTATCACTCGAGAAGCAGGGCGCGTCACCAAAGGGGCCAAGCCGACTCCGGCCTTATTGGATTCTTTGTCGGTCGATATTCCCTATTTGACCTCGATATTCCCGCAATATCGGGAATACATCGGTGAATGTATTGGCGTGCAAAGCAAGCGCGGCTGTCCGTATGACTGCGCGTTTTGTTTATATCCCTATATCGAAGGAAAGCGGGTGCGGTATCGTCCGGCAGAAAATGTCGTCCAGGATATTGCCCAGTATTACCACCAATGGGGCGCACGGCGATTCTGGTTTACCGATGCACAATTTATTACTGGGAAAGACGCCTATCCGCAATGCACCGAAATATTAGAGCGGATTATTTCGCAGGACCTCGACATCGAATGGTCGGGCTATGTCCGCACCTCCTTAATTAACGCCGCCATGGCCAAACTCATGGTGCAATCGGGTGTGGGAGATTTGGAAGTGGCGGTGACGGCGGGATCCCAAAAAGTGCTCAACAGTCTTCACATGGGATTTAAAATAGAACATCTCTATGATGGCTGTCGGCATCTGAAGGAGGCCGGGTTTAAGGGAAGGGTGATTCTGAATTATTCGCTGAATTCGCCTGATGAAACCGAGGAGACCCTCCTACAAAGTATTGAATCATATAAAATGGTGGCCTCAATCTTGGGAGAGGATCGGGTTTTTCCGCTCATGTTCTTCTTAGGCATTCAGCCGAATACTGATCTGGAAGAACGCTTGTTATCGGAAGGCTATCTCTCAAAGGGCTACAATCCGTTGAGTCTCACACCGTGGAACATCAAAAAGATGCTCTACAATCCCGCCCCTCTCAATAAAATCATCGCGAAAGCTTGTCTTGCCGCGTGGGGCCGAAAGCATGGCTCCAAGGATCCCCGCCCCTGGTCCGGCAGTTTGAGCCAAAGTGCCACCCAAGAACAGGGCCATGCCTACGCAGATAGCAGCCTCTCCAAAGGGTTCGAAACCAACTCAGGCCGTGACGCCCTCCTGACCCTAGAAGAAATCCTCCGCTCCCGCCAATCCCTCTCCTCGGCCTCTGAACCTAATCCAAGTAGATAGAATTCCCAGGTCAAGAATCTTGTTAGGGGAACGTCAGTTATTTAATCGTAAACTGCATGGTGCCGATGATGTTGGCGCCGTGGAGTTCTTGTCCGGGTGAGCCGTAGTAGATTTTGACGAGGTAGGGGCCGGGTTTCCAGCCATCCTTGGGTGCGAAAATTTCGAAGTATCCAAACCGCTGATTCATTTCCAATTCAATGACATCCTTGCCAATGGGGGGGGCGGTTTCGGCTTTTCCTTCTGCCATGGCAAACCATGCGGCGGCAAACTGCCCGGGCGCGTCTAAAGGTTGTCCTTCAAATACGATATAAAATAGATTCGTATCGGCGGAGAATTCGGAGATCCCTGGGTCAACTGGCTTCACATACGCATCCTCAATGGTCATCCATCCGGGGCGGCCGATAGACTCCCATGGCGTTTCATAACCTCGAGCCATGGTGATCCAAGAAAAAACGCCTTGAGGTTTGTTCCAATCAACCTGATCGAAAGCCATTTCTTTGGGCGCGTTGTTGTCGGGAGTTTGGGTCGTATTGCCAAACGGGTCTGAGGCCCAAGTGGGGCTACACAACAGGTTTATTAGAAGTAGTGGACAGATCCAGAAGAAGGGACGTGGAATGGTTGTCAGATCATGCATGGGGCACCTCCGGCAAGAAGGTGAGGGAGAATAAGTCCATTATTGCTACCTTACTTGACCGGAAAAGTGTTGTGCAAACCGTGAGAATCTGTGCGTTGGTACGGGGCATGTTTTGACTAGACAGGCAAACTTAAGGCGTTGGGGCAGGAACACGACTTTTTTCGGCTCCCTGGCGTCGTTCTTCCAACACCCCGTTGGCAATTTCTTTGATGTGCTGCTCAAGAATGAGCCGCAAATGGCTGCCTGCGCGATAATCTGCAGGGGCCATGAAATGCACACGGTCGGCATGATGGGCGAGTTGATAACATTTTTCAAAGGATCGTCGTGAATGATCCGCTGAGTTATACACGGCAACCGCAAACCCCCCGTTCTTCTTCATCAACGTAAAACAGGGAACATCGGTCGGGCCATCCCCTACATAGAGCATATGCCGAAACGGCACACGGCGCGCCTCTTCCGGCATATGATCGTTCACGTCCTCATCCATATTAAGCAACCCTTTATTCACGCGAAAGAGAAATTGGGTTTTCTGCGTATGGCTAATCGTTCGCTTGGGAAAACTAATATGTCCGTCATCCTCATCAAATTCACAACCAAAAATCGCTTTGACGTATTTGGCAATGTGGCTTCCATCTAAAATAGCTTTTAGGCCAGAACTGACCACATAGTGTTCGAGTCGAATGCCCAGTTCTTCATATTCTTGTGGACTGAACAAGGCGTTCAGTTCTTCAAAGCATTCAGGAACCCCAGGGAAAAACGTCAGGTCTCCACCCATCTGTTGCAAGTCCCGATTTGACAGGGATCGGATGGCATCGACTTCCAACATGCGTTTCATGTAGGCGAGTTCTTGGTCATACCCTTTTTCATTAATGAGGGTCGTACAGCTGGGCCAAAACTCTTTGGGATCAATCCCGGCGTGTCGGAGGATCGTATAATCCTGCATGTAATGAGGACTCAGCGTATGATCGAAGTCATACACAATGGCGATAATATTATGTGGATGGGTCATGAAGAAATCTCGGACGAGGTGACGAAATGCAGTGTAAGTAGACTGACAAAGACTGTCAATAAACCTGAAAGGGAGAAAATAAGGGACAGGTATAAATGAACAATTGGTCCAACCAAGAATGAGCAGATTCCCAATCGATTTCAGGGTTTTCATTTCCCCAAAATCAGAAATATATTTCGCTCAGTTTCTGGTCTCAGTTGAGTCACCTTCCTTTCCCAATTTATTTGAGAAATTTCAAACCGATTGAGGGAGAAGGGTCTTGTCCAGCCCTCATATGACCCTATAGACACGAGGAGAAGAATAATGGAGCGGATAGGCTAGTTTGGAATGGACTGAAGAATTAACTGAAGCTCGGCAATTCGAGCTAGAAAAAGATCTAAATGGACTTCTCGAAGGGTGGTATCATTCTTAAATTTCCACAATCGGTGGAAAACAGTTTTGAGTTCTTTATTGAGTGTAGAGGCTTGTTCGAAAGCGGTGGCGGCAGATTGTTGTTCCGTAAATTCACAAAAGGTTTTGTGCAGGGCATGAAATTGATTATGCAAATTGTCGAGTCCCGGGGATTCACCCACCTCAGTTTTGGCTTGTTGCACGCTAGATTCCATCATGGTTAGCAAGGCAAGGGCGGTGTGTTTCCCTGTTTCACCTTTGGCTTGGGTATAAAATTCGCCTGCTTTGGGGTGCATCAGGCTACTGCATCCGGAAAACAGAAAAACACTCAAGGCAGCGAACAAGAGAATGAGGCGATTCATCGAAACACCGTAGTTTGGGTAGCAGTTGTGGTTAAAAAATGGCTTTGATCAATTCCTGAATGCTCCGTTGCATGTCAGGATCGTCGGTAATGGGTCGGGTAATGGCAGCATCACAGGCCCGATCTGGCGTCATGCCTTGCTGAATTAAGGTGCCCGCATAAATGAGAAGCCGGGTGCTGACGCCTTCTTCTAGTCCGTGGCTGCGCAAGTTCCGCACTTTCTCTCCGAGTTTGACGAGGCGGGTCGCCATCTCTTTGGAAATCTTGGCTTCCTTTTCGACGATATGAATTTCGGTGTCCTTGGGGGGGTAGCCAAACTCAATGGCCATGAAGCGTTGTTTGGTGCTTTGTTTTAATTCTTTGAGCACCGACTGATATCCCGGGTTATAGGAAATGACCAACAGGAAATCATCTACAGCCTGAATGACCTGACCTTTTTTTTCAATGGGTAAAAATCGGCGATCATCGCTTAAGGGATGAATCAAGACCGTGGTGTCCTTGCGAGCCTCGACGACTTCATCCAGATAGACAATGGCCCCGTGTTTGACGCCTAAAGTCAGTGGTCCATCGACCCACACGGTTTCGTCGCCTTTTAATAAATAGCGGCCGATCAGATCGGAGGCGGTGAGATCCTCATGACAGGCAACGGTGATGAGCGGACGATTGAGTCGATAGGCCATATACTGCACGAATCGGGTTTTCCCGCAACCGGTTGGCCCTTTGAGCATCACCGGAATTTTATTGTTTGCTCCGACCGTAAAGAGGCCAATCTCCCCGTTTACCTCCTGGTAAAATGGCTCTTCCGTCACGTGGAATTGTTCAATACCGTATTCCTGACCCTTCATTGGCAATCCTGTCTACAACATCTCAAGGTGAAAAATGGAAAGACGCATGGCCGTCATTATACGGGGGTGAGGAAAGAGAGGACAACTCTGGTGGGAGGGTAAAGCCGGGTCATGTGCTTTGCCCTCAGGGCATCGGGTGCACAATAAAGTTGGAGACGAGTTGAGTGGGTCGGTAAGCATGTTTGGTGCGGGCCACACTTGGGAGTCCTGAATCACTCATGGTATTAATGAGCGGATACTGCTGAATGGTGCGGCAGAATTCTCTGAAGAGATAGGGGGCCAATCCTGCGATAGACCGATCTGCCACTTCGACTAAAAGGCAAAAGATTTCCCGAGATCTCGGATACCCAAAGGCGTAGGCTTTTATGGAGCCATCCACCCAGACCACGTAACCCGTCAACCCGAGCTCGCGATATTCTTGAAGGATGATGCGTTGGGCACTGCCGGCCTCTCGCCCCAGGACTCGAGCGATCTGTCCATGGGGGCCAATTTGTGGAACGGCAATTTCTTCAGTTTGGTGGAGCCATCGGTCAAATAATGCCAGGCACGCATCGCGATCCATAATCCGATACGGAGCGACCCGAAGACGATGTGCGCGAATAAATCGATTATAGGCTGCACGAGGGGCCTTGTAGGCATTGGCTTTCATCTGGATTAAATCTGCTGTCTGGTAGAGGTAGTGCGAATCATTCTGTGTCAGTGAATAACCCCAATGCCGGATGGCCTCTCCAAGTTCCTGAGGAATGTTTTCAATCCTGGTGACTTGTGATCCTTTATTGTGGGCCTCCATCATCGTCATGACATGATCCAGGACATCGCGTAAGGAGCCCGACGAGGGAGAGCCGATTCCGGGACTTGGACCCAGTGGGGGGAGCGGCATAAATAGCCCGCCCGCATATTCGGCAAAGAGACACCACCAGCCATTCACTTCAGCCCAGGAATAGTGCAGCACGTTTTTCCACATGTAATGGGGAGGAAATGCCCATGTGGCGAGAGGGGTCTGGCCACCCAATGCGGTGGACATCATGCACTGATGTGCCCGGAATTGATCTTTAAGGTGTAGAGGATGGAGGGTGAGAGACATAAAAAGTATGCCGGAATTGCCAAAGGGACTGATCGCTTATTGCCATTGCCTGTTCATAGCAGTCCTCTATTTATACGGGATGGATAGCCTGTGAGGAAAGGAGGGTTCTCCCCTACAAACGTGCAGACGATTACCTTGTCTGAATTTACGGGGGCATGCTACCATTCCGACCAATCTATGCATCGACAAGGACTAAAGGCACCTGTGTGTCTGTAACTTCTTTGAGTTGGGGTGCCTCGGTACCCGGCATCACGCGTTCTTCTCTTCTCAAATCTAAGGCAATGAGTGTGAGCCGCCGCCTACGACCACAAACCGTAGCTGAGACAGGATTTGCCTTTTCACGCATGAGACAAAGGTAACTCGGGTTATCATCAACAGACCTGCTCTCATGACGCCGAATTCCCACCAAGATTATCGAACGCATCTTATCAACGATGGGCTGTTTGTGGAGGGAAAAGACGATTCCTGGCGTATTGGCTGCCATCCGTTCGTTCTGTCCACACAGCAAGCCACATTTCTCAAAGACTTGGGGCAGCATCTCCTGGCCTTTTATCAAGCCCTCAACCGGATCTATCTCGAGAGCCTGAAGGGGACACAGCCCGGATGGGTCCATACCTATCTGGATATGGGGAAACCTGATGACCTGTTAGATTTTGCCCGAATGAATCGGTTTAAGAATCATATTCCTGGGGTTATTCGACCCGATCTCATTCCGACCGATTCAGGTATGGCGTTGACGGAACTGGACTCGGTCCCGGGTGGAATTGGCCTTACTGGAAGCCTGAGTCGAATGTACGGGCAACAAGGGTTCTCGGTGTGGCCAAGCGCCGATGGCCTGATGAGGGCCTTCTCTCGCATGTTAAAAGGTCTGCTTAAAGATCAGCCGCAGACCATGGCCATTGTGGTCTCCGAGGAAGCTGATGCGTATCGCGCGGAAATGCAATGGGTGGCGAACCAACTCACTTTGGATGGCTGGGACGCCTATTGCATCCACCCTCGCGAGATCCGATTTACTGAAGAAGGCCTGTTTGTGGAGCAGAATGGTACCCACCATCCCGTTTCGTTGATTTACCGGTTTTTCGAGCTGTTTGATTTGAAGAATATTCCCAAGGGAGAACTCATTTTCTATAGCGCAAAAAAAGGGCGAGTCTTTGTGACGCCTCCGTATAAGCCCTGGATGGAAGAAAAATTAGCCTTGGCCCTGGTCCACCATCCTCTCTTGGAACCTTTCTGGGAAAAAACGCTTTCATCTGAAACAATCGCGTGTTTGCAGGAGATTATCCCTCAAACATGGGTGTTGGATCCCCATCCGTTGCCGCCAACCGCTGTCATCCCCGGCTTGCGGAATCGGAATCACGCTGTGGCGAATTGGGATTGGTTGGGAGATGCCACACAAAAGGAGCGGCAATATGTCATAAAAGTGTCGGGATTTTCGGAATTGGCCTGGGGCAGCCGTGGGGTGTCGATTGGGCATGATATGTCCCAGGAAGATTGGAAGAAAACCCTTGCTCAGGCCTTGGATTCCTTTCACACCGTCCCGTCAATCCTTCAAGAATTTCACAAAGGGAAGCTGGTTGTGGTTGAATATTATGATGAGGGGTCGGGGGCGAGCTCCACAATGGAGGGGCGGGTGCGGTTGTCGCCCTATTATTTTGTGGTGGAAGGACAGGCCGAATTAGGAGGGGTGTTGGCTACAATTTGTCCTAAGGATAAGAAAATTATCCATGGAATGCGGGATGCAGTGATGGTGCCATGTGGTGTCAGTTCCTGATTCCTAGAGCGCTCTTCGTTGTAACAGACAGAAGAGGAATGAGACTGGTACAGTAAGGAACCCGAAAAAATTTTGACCTAAGCATCGACCAATGAAACTCTATCACACAGAATGGTGCCCGGAATGTGCGGTGGTCCGGCAAAAACTGGAAGAGCAGGGGATTCCTTACGAAGACGAAATCGTTCCGGACGTACGTCCATTTCGAAAAACAGTGTTTGAAGCGTCTGGGCAATATTATGTGCCTGTGCTGGTTGATGGAGAAACTGTGTTAACCGAGACCGCCGAAATCATACAATATCTGGATTCCTATTCTCCCCAAGGGCACAAATCCGGTGCAGCCTCCAACCCACCCCTCAGTTCGCCACATGAAAGGAGCGACTAAGTTATGGAGGATTGGAAAAAAGTTCTGGCCCGAAGCATCACCAAACCTAAAGACCTGGCCAAATATTTAGGCGTTGACGAAAAAGAAGTCGCGGACGTCGTGGGCCCCTACCCGATGCGTATTACCCCGACTGTTCTCGCCACGATCAAAGAAAAGGGCGATGCGATTTGGAAGCAGGTCGTGCCGGAAAGCATTGAATTGGATGATATTGATGCCAAGGATGATCCACTGGAAGAAGATACGGATAGTCCCGTGCCTCATTTGGTGCATCGATACCCGGATCGCGTGTTGCTCATGGTCACCAATCAATGTCCCATCTATTGCCGTTTCTGTACGCGCAAGCGGCTAGTGGGTAAGCCGGGATTTCTGAAGAAAGGGGAACTCGATCAGGCGGTGGCCTATCTGAGGGAACATACCGAGGTGCGAGATGTGATATTGTCCGGGGGAGATCCGTTGCTCCTGCCCGATCATTTAATCGAGCGCATTCTCAAAGCGCTACGGTCGATTCCTCATTTGGAACTCATTCGTTTTGGGACTCGGGTCCCGGGGACCCTGCCGGAACGCATCACGCCGGAATTGTGCGACATGGTCAAGCAGTATCACCCCATTTATATGAATTTGCATTTTAACCATCCGGATGAGTTGACGCCGGAGGTCAAAGAAGCTTGCGGACGGTTAGCTGATGCGGGTATCCCCCTGGGAGCTCAAACCGTGTTACTCAAAGGGGTGAATGATGATCCTGAAATCATGAAACGCCTGATGCATCAATTATTATTAGCGCGTATCAAACCCTATTACCTCTATATGGCGGACCTCACGAAAGGGACGAATCATTTTCGAACCACAGTGGAAACGGGGTTGCGAATGGTCCAAGCCCTCCAGGGCCATACGAGCGGCATGGCGGTGCCCCATTTTGTGATTGATGCGCCAGGTGGGGGTGGAAAAATTCCCTTATTGCCCAATGAATATTTGCTCGATTTAGATGAAAATGGTGCCGTCCTCAAAAATTTTGAGAATAAAACCTATCATTATCCGCAGCCCTCAACGACTGACAAAAAAGAATTGCCTATGGTAAGCACATCGGTATCGCATGATATGTGCAGCGCCGGGGCCATGGACGACCATTAATGGCTCCTCCTCGTCAATCAGGTATTCTGCCATTCCAACAATTACGGACGTTAGTTCGGCAAGGCGCCGTTCGCGCCGAAGTGCCGATCGCCCAAGAGCAAATCCAACCCGCGAGTCTGGATTTACGATTAGGCACGAAAGCCTACCGCTTGCTGAGCAGCTTTCTCCCCGAACCTTCCGATCAACAGGCACAATTCACCATTGAAGATCTCTATCGATCTGACTTGGTGATGTACGACATGGATTTGACCGAAGGGGCCATTCTGGAAAAAGGGCATGTCTATTTGGTGCCCTTGATGGAACGACTCAAACTGCCCAAAGACATTCGTGGCCGAACCAATCCCAAAAGTTCTACGGGCCGGTTAGATATCTTTACGCGTGTGGTGACGGATCTTCATGTGGGATTTGATGAAATCCGGGCAGGTTATCAGGGGCCATTATTTTTAGAAATTGTCCCGAGGTCGTTTACGATTAAAGTCCATGCAGGATTGGCCTTGAATCAATTGCGACTTATGTCAGGGAAGCCCCTCGTTTCAGATACCTCCCTACGGGCCGTTCATCGTAAGACTCCCTTACTCTGCCACAATGGCGAGGATGGACAATCCGACCGACCGCTGCCGGTCAAGGACTTACGTGTAGATAATGGCTTGTTCCTTCGAGTGGACTTACGCGGCAATGCGGACGAAGGTCAGGCGATCGTTGGATATCGAGCCAAGAAAAATAGTCACATCATCGATCTGAGTAAAATCGGCCATTATTCTGCGGCCGATTATTGGGAGCCACTCTATCGCAATGGGACGGCCACCATGCTGTTGGAACCTGAGGAATTTTATATTCTCGCATCCAAAGAACGGATTCAGGTGCCGCCTGGTTTTTCTGCGGAAATGGTGGCCTATGAAGCCGCCTGTGGAGAATTGCGCACGCATTATGCGGGATTCTTCGATCCGGGTTTTGGTTATGCCAATCCGACGCGCAAAGGGACTCAGGTAGTGCTAGAAGTGCGACCCCATGATGTCCCTTTTCGCATTCAAGACGGGCAAACATTTTTCAAAGTCATGTACGAACACATGCAAGCCATTCCCACTCAACTCTATGGTTCGTCGATGGGATCGTCCTATTCTCAGCAAGGTCTGACATTAAGCAAACATTTTAAGTGGTAATTATGAGTCCCGACGTCGAACAACCCCCATCAGAAGATCCCGTCGTTCCGAAGACTCCTGCTCCTTCACCCATCCGGGAAGAAGAAGTCGAAGAGCAGGAAAATCGACAAATGCAGGTGGCCATGAAAATGGTGGGGTCCGCCATGGTCTTCATCGGGTTCTTGCAGGTGTTTCTTTCTGTGAATACCGGGGCCGAAATTAGCATCTTTCCGATGATCATCTATTTCTCCGGGATGGCCCTGTGGGCCTATTCGTCGGTGGATAGGCCTGCCATTCGCTATACCGTCATTGGGCTGTCACTCCTGTGTGCCATGGCTTTTATGCATTTTGGGGAAGTGTTGTTTTGGCATAAATATATGATTTATTGGGGCACGGTCGGAATGGTCGTCTTTTTCATGTTTCAAACTCCAAAGAAATTCCCCAGCTCCTAAACGCCTTCGCTCCGTTTTCCGACATTCCTACCCTTCTGTTATTTTTCCTGAATGAGTATTGCGGTCATTATTCCTGTCTTCAATGAAGTAGAAGCAATACCCTCTTTGCTCAAAGGACTTGTAGTGTTTGATTTTGAAGAAATTATTCTCGTTGATGGGGGTAGTCAGGATCGAACTGTAGAAGTGGCTAACACGTTTTTTGAATCTTCATCACATCCCCATTGTCGGATCATTTCAGGGGCGAAAGGACGTGCGATTCAAATGAACGTTGGGGCGGCGCAGGCTGAGTCCGACATTCTTCTCTTTTTGCATGCTGATACGAAATTGCCGCACAATGCCAAAATGGTGATTGAGGAAGCGCTATCTCACCCTGAACATGTGGGAGGCCGTTTTGATGTGCGGTTTCCTCAGGATACAGGCTATGCGTGGGTCATCAGTCGTATGATGAATGTTCGCTCACGACTTTCTGGTATTTGTACTGGCGATCAAGCCATGTTTGTGCGACGTCTGGTATTTGAATCGATGAGCGGTTTCGCTGACATCCCGCTGATGGAAGATATTGAATTCAGTCGAAGGCTCAAAAGAAAAGGCTCGATCGTGGCGTTACGAGAAACCGTGACCACTTCGTTTCGGCGGTGGGAACAACAAGGTCCGCTTCGAACGATTCTGCAGATGTGGATCTTACGATTGTGGTATTGGATGGGTTGTGATCCACAGCGTCTTCACCGGTATTACGCCCATGTCCGGTAATCCTTCACAAAAAAGACGGGCCAACGTTTCAAGCCGGGGCCATGGTCCGAAGACATCAGCCCAAACTCCGGTTCAAACAGCTCTCATAATTTTTGCCAAGGCACCCGTGGTGGGGCAGGTCAAAACCCGTCTGTGTCCCCCGCTCACACCGGATGAAGCTGCCAGTCTCCACGGAAGTCTCGTATTGGATCTGCTCGAACGATGCCAAGCACTCAATGGATGTGATCGAATTATGGCAGGTTCCCCAACTGCGGACCATCCCTTCTTCGGGGCCATGAAGACCAGGTTTAAAGTTCCTATTTGGGAACAAGTGGGCGAAGATCTTGGCGCCCGCATGGCGCATGCCTTTCGGTCGGCCATCGGCTCACGGTATCAGTCAGCCATCATTATTGGAACGGATATCACTGGCATTACCGCTCCGCTCATCACGACTGCCCGTAAGGCTCTCCACGATCATGATCTGGTTTTGGGCCCCTCTGTCGATGGCGGGTATTATTTGATTGGACTTCGAAAGCCAGTGCCTGAACTCTTTGTGGGTATTCCCTGGTCGACCGATACAGTGTGTTCTCTCACTCGGGAGAAAGCGCAAGCCTTAGGTCTCTCCGTGAAAATGTTACCAGTGCTGCGCGATCTGGATACCATTGAAGATCTTCAGGCCTTTGTTCAAGAATCTAAAAATCCAAAGAGTCAAACATTTTCCAGCCGAACTAGAAACGTCTTGCAAGAATTAGAAAAGCGACTGGCTACTCGTTAGTAAAATCTGGGTATTGTTGTACTCTGTTGTGTTTAAACAGGCATGTAAGACCAGACTCTCATTTTCTCCCTCTCCATTCCAGGGAGAGGGCTAGGGTGAGGGTGAAGATATCCAAAAGTTAGCACTATGGCTGAAAAGCCAAAGGAGCACAAGATGTCTAAACAAGTCGTGTTGATAACTGGAGGAGCCCGAGGCATTGGTCGAGGCGTTGCCCTGGATCTTGCGAAGAATGGTTGGACAATTGCGATCTGTTACCGCACTAGTCAACAAGAGGCGAATGAGGTGATTCACACGATTGAAGAACAGGGAGGAAAAGCGGCGGCTTTCCAATGCGATGTTTCAAAATCGGATGATGCCACGCAACTCGTTCAACAGGTTGAAAAAACTTATGGCAGGATCGATGCCCTCATTAATGGTGCGGGACCGTATCATCGGGTACCTCTCATGGAAGAAACCCCGGAAGGCTGGTCAGAAATGTTCACCAATAATCTCGACCCAATTTTTTTCCTGGCCAAGGCTGTGGCCCCAGGCATGCGAAACAGAAAATACGGCAGAATTATCTCATTTGGCATGGCGAATGCGGACAAGATGGAAGCGCAACCACATGTCACTGCCCATTACATCGCCAAAGCGGGAGTCCTCATTCTCACAAGAACGTTGGCGAAGCTGTTTGCGCCCCATGGGATTACGGTCAATGCAATTTCCCCAGGATTTATAGATTCGGGAAGTGCCCCACCAGAAGAATTGGCGGGAATGGCCAAAAAAATTCCAGCCGGTTACATCGGCGGAGTCCAGGATGCCATTCAAGCCGTCCGCTATTTTCTTTCCGATGACGCTCGCTATGTGACTGGGGCGAACCTGCACCTCAGTGGAGGCTGGGGAATCTAAATTTCATTGACCAATTCAAATCTTGCAGTCATTCCCGACATCTTTTATCGGGAATCCATCTTTGGTGTTATTTCGAAAACTGTTGGTATGTGGAACCCTTTGAATGTGGTTAGCCAACTAAAGAGTTCAATGAATTTTCTTGTATTGCCGGGCTTCGGCCCGGCAACGGATGACCTTTTGTTTCGGCAAAAGGACCCAAAGCCATTGACGCCCGGTTCGGCTTTATTTGATGGGATGGACGCAAGAGGCGGATGGCGGACCAACTTGTGGAGTCTATCCTTAGCTATGTCGAAGGACGCAGACAAAGGCCGCTAAAAAAAAGAGCATTCATCCCAGGGTCCGAAAAGCAGGCACCGGATATGGGGTAGCCAATTTTTATATTATTAGAAAATCCTATGAATTTCTCAAAATTACTATTAACGATTCTATTATTTTTAAGCTATGGGTGTATGGCAAATGAATCCGATCGGATTCAGGAAACCTTTGACACTTATTTGCAAGCTATTCTGAACAATAAAGGAGTCCTAGCATACTCTCTAGTCGATCAACGCACAAAGAAGTATTGGGAAGAATTAATTCAAAAGGTGATTTATTCGAACAAAAAAGAAATTCTTGAATGCCGATTTGCCGATAAAATGACTATCATTCTTGCTCGCCACTTAACTCCTCACGCACAATTATTGGCCATGGATGGGCAGACTTTTTTTGAATATGCAGTAAATCAGGGATGGGTTGGGAAAAACTCGGTTTCCAAGCTTGGCCTTGGAGACCTTGGGGTCAGTGGAAATTTTGCTATTGGGAAGGCTGTAGTACAGGGTAAAACGGTGCCGTTTCATTGGCATTTCTACAAAGAAGAGGGGTCCTGGAAAATTGACCTTACAGAAACGTTAAAAATTGGGGAAGTTGCTATTATTCATCTACAGGAAAAAAGTGGGGAAACAGAGGAAGACTTTATTTTTAACTTGGTAGAAATTATTAGTCGTAAACCGGTGAATCCCGAAACCATCTATTTGCCCCCCGTCCGCACACCCAAAGAGCTAACCAGCCTTCCAAGGGATGCTTAGAATTTTCGTCGCTAATTCTTCAGAAGTGTCACCCCGTTGACCACTCCAAGACCTCCCTGAGGGTAAATCCTATTTTTATATTTTTTAAAGTCACTCACTAACAATTTTTCCTTATGGGTGATTTAGTCTCTTTCTTGTGGTAGGCCACCTGGCTGTTTAGTCCATTTTAGGCTTAAGATCCCAGAAAAATTAGCGGCTAGCCCCGCCCTAACCTCTTCAGAATCAACTTGATGATTAAGAATTTTCTTTATTGATGTCATGATGCAATGGTCAATGCCGCAGGGGGTGAGGAGCGAAAAAGGTTGAAGATCCACATTCACGTTAAGGGCGAAGCCGTGCATGGTGATGCCCTGGGAAATGCGAACGCCGATGGAGGCGATTTTTTCAAGTTGACCCGCTGCATTCTTCACCCAGACTCCTCGAAAGGCCTCATGCCGGCATCCCACGATTTCCCACTTCGCTAACGTTCGAATCAAGACCTCTTCAAGTTTGTGTACATACGATTTTGCGCCGGGGCAGAAGTTTCGTAATCGGAGAATCGGATACCCGATGAGTTGTCCCGGCCCGTGATACGTAACCGAACCTCCACGATTCGTTTGATGCAGATGAATTCCTTGGTTTTTTAGTTCAGGCCAGTGGGGCTGCCAATGCTCGGGCTTTGCGGTTCTGCCCAAGGTCAGCACTGGTTCATGTTCGGTGAGGAGCAGGGTGTCGGGTACTTGGTCCCTAAGACGTTTGGCAGCGAGGGTTTGCTGCAATTCCAGGGATTTGGCAAAGGGTAAGGAAGGAATGGAAAGTAAATGGCCCTGGTATTTTGGCTTTGGGTCCACAGGGATTCTCGGGAGACGACCAAGTTAGGTTGAGGAAGGTTGGAAGTCTGTTGGGAGGTTCAAGGCTTTTAGGAGGGGTGGAGGAATGCGTTTGATTTTGCCCTGAGAATTTACGGCTACCAGGGTGGCCGATCCTTCGACGACAAGGCGTTGACTGGTGCGTTCTCGAATCACATGAGAGAAGGTCAAAGAAGTGCGGCGATTAGCAGCCACCGTCGTTTCAATGTCTAATGTTTCCCCATGCACAGCGGCGGAACGATAGGTTAGCTCGGCCTTCGTCACGCGAAACTCTGTTCCATCCTGTATAAGGTTACTGACAGATTGCCCATGTTCTTCCAGGAAGTGCGTTCTGGCGCGTTCAAAATATTTGAGATAGTTGGCGTAGTACACCACGCCTCCGCAATCGGTGTCTTCATAATAGATACGCACTTCCATGGGATGGCGTGAAATAGGTTAAAATTTCAACGTCGGAAAAACGGGGAGATCTGTGACAACGGTTCCGGTCAGTTTCAATGTCAGCTCAAAGAGTTGGTGAAACCGTTCCGCTTTGAGCGATTCAAACCCATATCCCATGACGGCATGATCGGCCGCATCAAATAACGATTTCATCTTTGGCCAGTCGGTAGTAAAGCGTTGACCCATAGAGTCACCCAATCCTGCCAAGGCCTGAAATTGCGCCCGAAGAGGTAAACGATATTTCCCATCGATGTCGTTGAGATAACAAGTCTGACAAGTTGATTGGAGTTCTTTCGGGAGTTGTTCAACGGCGATATCCCAACTTTTGATTTGGTAACCCTTGAACAAGTGATATTGGGTCGAGGCTTCTAATCCACGAAAGAGTGCGCGGGTCGCCATTTCAATCTCTCGTCCACGATCGCCACGCCGTTTAGCCCATGCGAATAGATCCAAGGCGAGCGTCGGTTTAATCTCTTTGGCATCCAATGCCAGTAATTCCAAAAAGCGCAGATTGTCTTTGAGCGATTTGATGATACGATCCATTCCAGGGGGGCCACCCCAGACGGAAGCCAGTTCCAAGGCTTTAATTCCGCTTTTGAGTTTTTCCCATGCCTGGCGATACTGGAGTTGTTCCCATAATCCGTAACCTTGAGCGACATCGACCAAGGCCCGATACATCGGCTTCGATCCACCACTGATGCGATGCTCCAATGTCTGAAAGATTCGTGCGGCTGCTTCATGCCATCCCAGGTTGAACATCTCGCAGCCGTCTTGGCGAATTCTTGGCGCTTCTTCATCCCAAGGGTTTTCGGAAGGATCGGCTTGTGACGAAGAATCGGTTGATGGGCTTTTCGCAAAATTGGGAGCCCCCAGCCATACCTGTGTGGAAAAGGGAAAGCCTGATAAAGTCATAGCGGATGCCATGGCAGGGGATGCGCCCGTGAGATCCAGAGTGAGTTCACCAGGTGTGACATTCCACGTCGTTAACAAAGGGCCTAAACCTGTTGCCAGGGCTTTGTGGCACGCAGGGAAGTTTTCCGTATCCGGCGTCAGAATCCAATCCCAGCGTTGGGGCATCTGGGAGAGAGCCGGGTGGATGTCGGATTCCACGATGTGCTTACTCGATTCCTGCAAGAAAAAACAGACCATCTCAGGTTGAAGATGTTGCAGAATGGCGATGGCCGGGGCAGGATCGGTTTGGATGGCCAGGAGGAGTGCTTTGGTCGGTATGTGGGCACTCACAATGGCTCAACTATATCATCGGTGATGAAGCCCGGCAAGAAACTAGGCCGCTGAAGGGGGGCATCCCTTTGTTCCCTTGCTTTGGCATGTGAAATCTGACTCCTATCCTGCTAAAATCCCAACCTTATGGAAATTGAAGACGTCATCCTGGCCTTCGAGACCAGTGCGGATGTGAAGAGTACGTTTATTCGCACCCATGCCGAACGCGTGGTGGAGGTGGGACAATTACTGATCCGGTCCATTCGCGATGGAAAAAAAATTCTCCTGTTTGGAAACGGCGGCAGCGCCACCGACGCGTCGCATATAGCCGCAGAATTTGTGGGGCGGTATCGCCGGGACCGAGAGCCACTGTCTGCTCTGGCCCTGGCCACCGATATGGCCGCTGTGACGTGTATTGCCAATGATTACGATTTTAGCGATATTTTCTCCCGGCAAATTCAGGCACATGGGCGAAAAGGCGATGTGGCGATTGCCATCAGCACCAGCGGAAATTCCTTAAACGTCATTCGTGGAGCGGAAGCGGCTCACGAGCGAGGCTTGGTGACGGTCGGCTGGACGGGCGCAGGGGGAGGAAAATTAGCCGACGTGGTGGACTATTGTTTCAGTGTGCCGTCTTCCGTCACGGCACGTATTCAGGAATGTCATATCACGCTCGGCCATGTGTTGTGCGAATTCATTGAAGAGCGACTCTTTGGCGACCAGGACTAACCCATCTTCTTCCCCGATCGGGCCGAAGCTGAATCTGGCTCGGCTCCGCACGTATCCCCTCCGCACGCGTCACTCCAAAGTCAATATGACCGATGGGGCCACTCCGTGGCGGCATGGCGGGTCGTTTCAGAAATTTCTCGGTACCCTTCCCGATATTTTAGCCGGGCAGACGTTCAAGGCCGTAGTCTCAGCCATTGTCACGGCCCGTCAACGGGGAAAGCCGGTGATCTTGGGCATGGGGGCCCATCCCACCAAAGTCGGTCTCAACCCTATTCTCGTCGATTTGATGCGAAAAGATGTGATTTCGGCCGTGGCGATGAACGGAGCCGTTGTCATCCATGATTTTGAGTTGGCCTATCAAGGGCAAACTTCGGAAGAGGTGGAGGCCGAAATTGATTCAGGTCGATTTGGGATGGCCGAAGATACCGGACGTATCCTGAATGAAGCGATCACCAAGGGATGGCAAAAAGGGTTAGGGCTCGGGGAGGCGGTCGGGCGTTATATAACCGCACATCCCAAACAGTTTCCCCAGCGGCGGACCAGTTTGCTTGCGGCTGGTGTGCAATTGGGCATTCCCGTCACTGTGCATGTCGCGATTGGGACGGACATTATTCATATGCATCCAAGTGCCGATGGCGAAGCGATCGGTGGGGCTTCTCTCCATGATTTTCGCAAACTGGCGGCAGTTGTCTCACAGATGGAAGGCGGAGTTTATGTTAATCTGGGGTCGGCGGTATTTCTTCCAGAAGTCTTTTTGAAAACGGTCACCCTGGGGCGAAACCTCGGACGTGCGCTCAAACGCATTACAACGGTCAATATGGATTTTCTTCCCCACTATCGTCCAATCACCAATGTCGTCACACGTCCGACACAGAAAGGCGGGAAAGGCTATAACCTGATCGGCCATCATGAATTGATGGTTCCCTTGTTAGCCGCCGCCGTGTTAGAGGGTTTACGCCGATAACATTGAAACAATCATGCGAAGAACCTTTGGAAAAAATCCGGTGCGGATCTAACCATTGGGGCTATTATGAAAAAGAAAATTCTGATTGTTGACGACCATCCCGACATTGTGCTGATGCTAACCGACCGGCTTGAATCCTTGGGCTATGAAACATTGTCGGCAGGCAATGGCAAAGAAGCCCTACAAAAATTGGATCTGCATTCTCCTCACCTGATGTTGTTGGATCTCGAAATGCCCCAAATGACCGGCATGGAAGTGCTTCATGAATTGGGGAAAATTAGTGCTCAAAAGACGGAGTCCGGTGAGACCCAAGGATTTGGCGGTGGAGAGTCCCTCTATCTTCCTGTGGTGGTCATGACCGCACATGGCACGATTACCAAAGCTGTGGAAGCCATGCGAGCCGGGGCCTATGATTTTCTCACCAAACCTATTGAGCTTGATCACTTGGCCTTAGTGCTCAAAAAAGTTTTAGCTCGGGAGGCCTTGGGGCGCCAGGTCGCCTCATTACGGACTGAGGTTGAAAGTCGCTATAACCAAATTGTGGGTGAGAGTCCACAAGTCAGTTCCATGGTGCAATTGGCGAAACGAGCGGCGGACTCTGATGCCATGGTTCTCCTTTTGGGCGAAAGCGGGACCGGGAAAGAGCTCTTTGCACGATCCCTCCACCGATGGAGTAATCGGCGGGATATGCCGTTTAGCATTATTAATTGCGTTGCGCTCACTGAGACACTTTTGGAAAATGAACTTTTCGGCCATGAAAAAGGGGCCTTTACAGGTGCTGATTCTTTGCAGAAAGGTAAACTCGAAGCCGCAGATGGCGGGACGGTCTTTCTGGATGAAATTGGAGATATGCCGATCGGTTTGCAAGCGAAGTTGCTTCGCGTCTTACAAGATCACGAATTTCCTCGTGTGGGAGGAACCCGGCTGGTGCGAGTAAATATTCGTGTCGTGGCGGCCACCAATAAGGACTTAAAGCAGGCCGTCAAAGCCGGCACCTTTCGGGAAGATCTGTATTTTCGATTGAATGTGGTGAATCTCTCCTTGCCGCCCTTGCGGGATCGTCCAGAAGACATTCTTCCACTGGCCGAATACTTTTTGGCGCGTCATGTGCGGGAAATGAAGCGGCGTAAACGGAAATTTTCAAAATCAGCGCTGGAGACCATGCGGTGTTATCTGTGGCCGGGCAATATTCGTGAGCTGGATAATGCGATTGCGCGGGCGGTCGTTCTTGGGGTAGATGAAGAAATTTCTCCTGACCTCCTGGGGTTAGGCGGAAGCAAAGATGAGTTGGAGGCATTAGATAATCTGCCCTATCATGAAGCGATTGATCGATTTGGTACGCATATCTTGGAACAAGCCATGCGTCGTAGCAATTGGAGCCAGACCAAGGCCGCAGAATTACTGGGTTTGCAACGGACCTATCTTTCCCGCCTCATCAAACAAAAAAACATTCAGCAAGGCCCAACCTAATCCTATTCTGAGTTTCCAACATCATTTTCTGATTTACCTTTTACTCAGAACCAGTTGGGACTCAGGCGTCGTGCCAGTTTTTACTGGCGCTCACGCGGATGTGTTCTTATGGGAATGGTTGTCTGTGACGGTGGAGGGAGCAGACAGCTGTTTGGTGATGGCACAGGTAAACTCTTGTCCATGAAAGTTTAAGAGATAGACGGAAATTTCCACGGGGATATGTTCGCCCTGTTTGGTTCGGTGGGTCGTATAATAGGAAAGAGTTTTTCCTTCCCGCAATTCGTTGAGATGCTCTTGATAGCGTTGATTATCATGATTAGGGGCAATGTCGGGGATACGTAGCGCTTCTAGCTCTTCTTTGTTATATCCCAAAGTTTGGTAGGCCGCCTGATTGGCAAATCGAAATCGTTTGTCAGTATCAGCGACCAGAATAGCTTCGGGAACATGATCGAACGCGAATTGCATGAGTTGGATATATTCAGTCAGTCGCTGATATTCATCTATGGTCAGTTGATGGCTGGGCCCTTTGGTCGTGTGTGTGGGGTTGGGGCTGGGCTGTACAACGGAGGGAAAGGGCCTGATGTTTTTCCCCTCAGGACTTAGAGAGGTGACCTGAAGACCGGACTCTTTGGCCCCCAGGATGGCTCGGCGTAGCACTTGCCGGATATCCTCACGGCTATAGGGTTTAGTCAAATAGGCAAAAGCTTTATTCAGCTTATCTAAAGGAGTCGATTGATTCAGAGAGGTAAAGGCCGTTAACAGAATAATTGGCAGTTCAGGTTGATGGCTAGCCAATTCAACCAGGATTTCAATGCCGTCTCGATCTGGTAGGCCCACATCCAACAATACGGCATCAAAGTGTGAAGTCAGCGCCTTCTGTAGAGCCGCATTTCCCGTATCCGCGACTTCCACATCGTAATGTTCCCGCCGCAGATAATCTTCGAGTGCCAAACTGATATCCGGATCATCATCGACAACTAGAATTCGGGGCATATCAGGTTTCCGTTCAAGGTTTTCCATTATCTCAGATGTGAGGAATTTGGTCGGACTGAAGGGGCTTAAGATCGATGCGTGCTTCAACCGGCCTTGAGTTTCCCCTCAACAATGCAAATTTGAGACTTAATGAAGCAGTGGTTTTTAAAGAAACTGAAAAGATTCCGAGGCAGAAGATGTATCTTTTCAGATAATTCCGGTATCGAAAAAGATACGATTCCCTGAAAAATGAGAAGGGCAAAAGCTGAAGTCAGTAATGTACGGTCAACCAACCCATCACCCGGCTTTTGAGTGTCTCCCCGAGCGGGTGTTCTTTGTGGCGATCATTCAAGGCGTTAAAAACTGAGATGGCCACTTCGGCTTGCCTTCTTTGTCCGGAGTGAGCCCGTTCTTCCCAAAAACGATAGGCGCCGCGTAGGTTCAGCAATGTGTAGCTCCCTACCCGAGCATTCGGTGGGGGTTCCCCGGTGATGGGGGCAAAGGTATTAAAGACCGAAGAAATCGGGTACGTCGTGGGACCGACATAATGAAACAGTGCTTCTCCATTGATTCCGTTTTCAAGATCAAGTCGTACGCCTGCGTTCATCTTGGATTGAGCTCCGGTGCGCCGGCTTTGGCCAGTAAATTTTTGATCGAAATCTTGGTATGAGTAATTGGCAAACCCGGACAACCAAGGAGCTAGGAGAATTTCGAATCCTGCCTCTCCGCCATAAATATTCCCTCGACCGCCATTCGTTGGAGATGTGGGGGCACCCGTTGATAAGGTGTTAAACTGAATCAGGTCTTTGAGATGGTTGTAAAACAGATCCATGCGGAGCCGGAGGCGGTGTCGCAGGAACCAACCCTGATACCCGAATTCGTAAGAAACGATTTTCTCCGGAGCTAAGTTCCGTGATCCTCTGGTTTGAGCGGTAACCTGACCGGTAGGGGGAGGGAGATTCACTCGCGTCAAGACATGGACATTTTCCTCAAAAACCGTACTCGGTCGGTAGCCGACAGAAATCGCTGCACGAAAAGTATGGTGAGGAATTGGTTCATACACCAGGGAACCCCGCGGGCTATAAGTTGGATTGACGAAAGTGTCCATATCAAGACGCAGACCAGCCACAGCCGTGAGGGTTTTCCAGCCCGTCCACTCACCTTGTACATACAAACCAAGACGATTTTCGTGGGTGGTTTCTGATAGGAAATTAGAGGACGTGCGATTGTGCCGGTAGTTTCCACCGTACGTCAGTCGAGCTTGGTTTGGGATTTCCAGCATATGCTGCACGAGAACATCATACGTATCCTGAAGGAAATTATTCGTAGTTTTTCCGTCCTTATCAGAGGACTGTAAGATCCCCTCGAGAGTCGGAGGGGGTAATGCTTGGGTGTTGGTGTCAGTTCTGTTCCAGTAGGTGCGGAGAAGCAGGTTCGGGTCGGCGTACTCCAATAACCCGTATGGCTGAAAGGGATCTCCAGGGCTGCTCCCGGCATTGTTAATGGGGGAGTTGAAATCGTCTGCGTCCACCACCCCTCCAGCCAATCGAAACTTGGCTTCGGTTGATAACCGATATTGGGTTACAACATTGAATGTATAAGCTTGCAAGGAGGGGGTGTCCCGGTCGTCCCAGTCGGTGGTCTGATCGTACCCAGCGGAGAGTCGATAGCTGAGCTTGCCGTGAGTTTGTCCATACATCAAGGCGCTACTGATGGTATCAAACTCTCCTCCGCCAATCTGAACGGTGCTGCCTGTCATCTCATCCGGAGACTTTGTGATAATGTTGATAACCCCATCAAAGGCATTAAACCCGTGTGTGGCTCCGGCCGGGCCTTTCAGTACTTCGATCCGTTTGATCTCAGGTAAGGTCACGGGAATTAATTTCCAGAGCACTTGGCCCTGTGCATCGACAGTGATCGATCGACCATCGACCTGCACTAAGAGCTTATTGGCACCTATTTGATTATCGCCCCTCATGCTGATATTGAAATCGGCACCGGTGGTTTGCATGACTTCCAGTCCTGGAATTTGGCGCAAGAGGGTTGGAACGTCAATGGCCCCTGATCGGCGAATATCCTCCTCTGTGATGACATAGACATTAGAGGGGGATTCCGAAATAGGTTGCTCGTGAAGCGCGGCGATACCGATGGTTTCTTCTTGGAGAAAATTTAGATCGGCGCGGATGAGCGTGGGGTCAAGGGCAGAGGGGGTTGCTTGGTTGTCTTTGTCTGTGGCTGCATGCAAGAGAGAAAAGGAGCCAAAGGCCCACATGAATCCTATGAGACAGGCAAAAAATATGTGAGTGGCGAGTTTGTTCATGGAATAATGGGTTCTTGGGTGTAATCCTTGGGCCAGAGTCGAAGGGGGTTGCCAAGAGAGAAGGTAGAAGCAAGAGAAGAGAGGGTTCATTTCCGAACAAGGCTCCTGAAATGAGTGAAAGAAAATTTTGTTCTTAACACATGATGGTGCCGGACTCTTTTTTGATAACTATGAATAATATGGCCTCAGAATTTTGGAGAGATCCTTTCCTGCTCACCCTCTGAGGCCTCAGATGCTTGCGTTGGAATGCTGAAGCAAAACCGACTCCCTTTGCCCGGGGTGCTGGTTACCCAGATCTGCCCGCCATGTAACTCCACCAAGCTTTTGGTAATCGCAAGCCCCAATCCGGCCCCGCGAGCTTTGATATCAGCATTCTGGCCCCTGTAGAACCGCTCGAAAATCGTCTGTTGTTCTTCTACGGGAATGCCGCTCCCCGTATCCTGGATACAGGTGGTGACAGCCCCGTCCTCTTGCTGATGGACGTGAACTGTGACGATGCCGGAGGGTTCGGTAAATTTGATCGCGTTGGTGACCAAGTTCGTCAAAATTTGGATGAGTTTGTCTCGATCAGCGTGAATGAGTGGGAGAGGGTCGACGATCTGAGTGTGGAGAGTCAGGCTACGTTCTTGAGCCAGCGGTTGTACGAGTTCGACGACTTCACGAGCCAAACTTCCGACATTGACCGGGCTTGGCAGCAGGTCCATTTTCCCGGCTTCAATGCGTGAAAGATCCAGAAGGTCATTGATCATGCGGGTGAGACGTTCAATGTTATATTTCACCCGACCCAGGTAAAAGGACTGCCGTTCGTTGAGTGTTCCTGTCAGTCCATCCATCATGTTTTCTACCAAGCCTTTGATGGATGTCATAGGCGTGCGGAGTTCATGAGACACGATTGAGACAAACGCTGATTTTAATCGATCAAGTTCTTGCAAGCGTTCATTGGCGACCTGTAAATCTTTAGTCCGGTCCAGGATCCGTTCTTCCAGGCTTTGGGCCAGAACTTCTAAATCTTGATACGTTCGAGCGTTGTCGATGGCCACAGCCACGTGGTTGGTGATCGTGACTAACAGGTCAAGGTCTTCTTGGCTACATCGAGTGGTTCCTTTGTCTGCGCCGATATAGCCTAAAATGTGTTGGTGGCTGATGAGGGGAGCTGAGACAAAGGAGACCATTCCAACTTGACGGCCTAATTCAAGAATATCGGGATTCATTTGATGGCTGATGGCCTCCATGTCCTGCACGAGAACGGGTTTACCATCCATCAAGAGAGTTTCGTCGAAGGTTTTGGGAGCAATGGAGAATTCAAACCCCCTAAGTTGTCGTTCTAATTCCTCAGGGATGCCTGAAATTTCCATGAGGACCCCTTTTTGATTCGAGGCATCTTTGAGAACTAAAATCATGCGTTGGAATCCAAGGTTTTCTCGAAGGAGCTTAAGGACGGTGGCAAAGAGTTTATGCACATCCAGAGTTGAGGTAATAGCTGCTCCGGTTTGGTGCAAGGTGCTAAGTTGGGTTACCTGTTTAGTAATCGTGTTCATATAGGTGGTGATGGCCTTTTCGCGTTGCTGTAGGCTGGTAGCCATTTGATTGATACTGTTCGTGAGTTGTCCCACTTCATCTTGCGTCTCGGCGACGACCGAAACCTGAATATTGCCTTCGGCTATTTGCTGTGCAGCGGTAGCGAGCTTTCGCATGGGGGTACTAATACGATTGGTTAGAAGAATCGTCAGTCCAATTCCAACGATGATGATCCCTATCGTGAGGAGGCCGATATTCCACACTGTCTGGTTTAACGCATTTTGCATATGGGTGGTGGAAAAGCCGACCTGAATGATACCTACGATTCTTGTTGGCCGTTGCGTTGCGGCCGGGGATTGGTTCAGCGTTTCTGATGTGAGGAAGTCGGTCATGGTAGATGGCCGAGCAGAACGATAGACAGGGAGAGCAAAATCGTAAATCGTTTCATGGGAAACGGACCAAGCACGGGATGTAGAAACTCTGTCGGATGCGGTTAGCGAAATGGTCTCGTCTGAATTTTCGGTGTGAAGCATGGTGATTAACGGTTGACCAGACGAGGGAGCGATTGATGATTGCGTGAGCAAAGGTAGGATATGGCTTTCATCAGGAAGGAGCGGTTGACGGGCATCGCGGATAACTTTGGAGGGGTTGGTGAGCCGGCCCTTCGATTGGCTCACCAGTATGATGCCTTCTTGATCCCGAACGACGGCATACACCACTTCTGGCGATGATAGCGCGCCCTCTAACATTTTCCCCAAGTAGTCTGTATCTTGGATAATGAGACGATTGAGACTGATGTTATTAAGCGTGTTCACCAAAAATGTTCCAGTGTTTAATAAGGAACGTTTCATGACCCGTGCTTCCTGTTGAATGAGAAATCCGCTCAAGCCCGTACAGACGAGGATAATGACCAGACTGACGAACAGAGAAAATTTGGCCCGAAGGCTCAAAAATCTTTGCGGGCTTTCGGTTGAGTTGGCCGATGAGGCAACCGGAAGCTTGGGTATATGGTCTTTAATAGTGTTCATCAAAGAACCTCAAGATTGCCGGTGTGAGAGGTAAACCAAGGTACTGTGCGGATTTCACATTAATCGCATGGTGGACTACTGCCGGGCGCACCATGGTCCCTAATAATGAAGAGGGGGTACTCATGAGTACCCGGGGAACAAGGGTCGCGGCATGTCGCCCCAGGTCAGCGTAATTCAGATAGGCGCCGGATACTGCGCCACTACGTACCAGGCCGGCAGAAAAGCCAATGAGAGGAATCTGGGCTTCTAATGTCGAGCTGATGAGGAAGTCTAAGGTGTGTTCGGTGAGCACCGTACTATCAGGAAGGAGAAATAGGGCATCGACTTTATTCTTTAATAATTTTAGAGCAAGGGAGACATCTTGTTCTGAATGGACTTCCTGGGAAATCACGGCCATTCCCAGAATGCCGGCCTGGTGTTCGAGTTGATCCCGTTGCCCTTGAGTTTTTTCCGGATCGAATAATACCCCGATTCGGGAGAGTGTTGGGATTAAAGGTTGGAGCCGCTTCAATTGCTGGTCAAATGGAATCTGCAAAGAAAGGCCCACCATATTGCCAGAGGGAAGGGCATATTTTTCAGGATCGAGAACCAAACACATGATGACGGGAATGTCGAGAATTTCCAGTTTGGCGGCAAGCGCAGCTTTAAGGCCGACGACTAAGAGGGCGTGAGCATTAGAGGCACGAATTCTTCGCGCCAAGCTTCGTCCTTTGGCCATATCACCTTGGAGGTCAAATTCCCAAGCCACATTGAATGATTCGGGCAAGGCCTGTTTAAACGCATTTATTGCTTTGGAATATGCCTCAATATCGGCGGATTTCAGAATGGCAATATCTTCAGCAAATGCAGAATGTTGGACGAGGAGACATGCGCTTAAACACAAGAGGAGCCAGGCATGCTTCATCAAGGATGGGAATTGAGAAAATCTGTAGACATAATCGTTCATAAGAATAGTGACGCGATGCCGGGACCCCTTTTCTTGGGAGTATTCCTCAGGTCTGGCAATTAGGGCGCGTCCCGGGTTCACCGTCACACAAACAAACGTTCCCCTCAGGGGAAAGCCCCGTCATATGGACAGAAGCAAGGATGGTACCGGGAGCTGGAGAAAGGGGTCTAACACAAAGCTATAAGGTCAAGTTTAGGAGAAACTCAATTCGCGTCCGGTTAGCCCGGTGCGGGACGGGAAGAGAGCAGAGGGAAATGTTGGCAGGGTACCGTTGGCCGAGGTGCACCAGGTAATGGGGGTTCTTGTCAGCCGGGTTGTCAGTGCCTGAATGGTTTTCAACAGCTGCGTGCGATATTCCTACCAAGCAACCGGTAGGCGGTCCCAATCACTTTCTGAAACAAATTGGTTGGTGAGGGTCCGCATGACCCGAGACTCTTCTGTCTCCTTGATCTTTGGAGCCTGATAGTGTGGTTGCCATCCGCAGTTAAGGCAACGGACAATAGTTTGACTCAGGGTTTCGCCCCCATCGATAAAAATCAGCCCGTTACATTTAGGGCATTGCGAGAGCGAGCCTTCCGGAAGAGCGGGCAGGGTAGGTCTCAAGGAGTCCAAGTGGACTCGCGTATGTCGTCGTTTATATTTTCGAACTGTTTTCTCTGTTTGTGGATGAGGCGAGATGTTTGTCTGAGGAGGTTGTTGAGTTTTCATAGCCATGGAACTCCCAGTTAGTAAGTAGTGAAAAAGCTTTCGTCCGAGGGTTTGGGTATTAACGGGTTTTTCTCGTATTTCTGTGTCATCATTAGCCTGTACATGTTCATTAATAGTGGGGTGTTCGTTTCCTACTCCACACTTCAGCAAGACTAATGCCGAGGGAAATTTTTAAAGGGTATTCAAAAAAAGCAGATTTAGCCGGTATTTTCGATTGGTTTTTGGAAGGTCGAAGCGCGAAACGGGAAAAGAAAGGTGAGAATGTTATCTGAACAGATACAGATAGTTATCTGTTTAGATACAAATGAGATGGAATTTTTGAAAGAGAAATGTGAACAAAAGGCTGGGTCGTCTCCCTAACGGAGTGAGGTGTGTAAACGTTTTGATGAAGGAAAAGCGGAGGAAATAGGAAACGTGTTATTGGGGACAGGGGACACGAAAGAGCTGACGATCTTCGAGTCGCATGGTGACTAATTCGCGACCCCACACGCATCCGCCATCTAAGGCGATAAGATGTTTTTCTGTAACGATGCCTAAGGCGGACCAATGGCCGAAAATAATCGTCTCATGTTGTGAGGCACGATGGGGAATGGTAAACCAGGGGAAATACCCTGGCGGAGCATCTGCCGGTGGTCCCTTGAATGAAAACTCTGGAACCCCTTCGTGAGTACACACACGGAGCCGAGTCAAAACGTTGGCGGTCAACCCCAATCGTTCTTTCTTGCTCAGGGTGGCTGAAGGCTCTACCGCTTTTCGAAAATAAATGGCGGGTAGCGCATCTTTGAAATTGTCATCTTGCAACGCATCTTCAACTTCTCGAGCCAAAGATTTGGCCTGGTCGATCGACCATGAAGGCAGCATTCCGGCATGAATCATGACGAAACCATTTTCCGCATGAAGCAGCGGACGAAACCGCAACCAATGCAGCAATTCATCGGCGTCGGGTGCCGAAACAATGGGCTGTAAGGTATCTTTTTTCCCTGCTTGGGTAATCTGGCTCCAAATGGCGAGCAGATGGATATCATGGTTTCCCAAAACCGTCACAGCGGACGGACCCAGTTGTTTCACAAAACGCAACACCTCCAGGGAATGGGGGCCGCGATTCACCAAATCCCCCACGAACCACAAACGATCTTGCGCCGGATCAAAGCGGATGTGATCCAGGAGACGGCGCAAAGCAGTCATGCATCCTTGTATGTCGCCAATGGCGTATGTTGCCATGATGTCTTTCGGTCACTATGCTGATATGGACGTGGTGTCGAACAACAAATTGTACCTGAAGTTTCATTCAGCACAACATGGCTATGGCCATGTGTGAATTATGGAAATTGAATCGAAAGACATATGCTTGAAAATCTGTTTGTCTTTCAACCGTCGCCCTGGGAAGAGCGGAATTGGGCGCAACTCAGCGGGTTGCCCCTAGAGGAAGTATGGATTCCGGTCGATGAACAGGTGACGGTGTATGGGTGGTTTGTAGATGCCGGACCGAATCAGCCCGTTCTGCTGTGGTGCCATGGCAATGCGGGCAACATCAGCCATCGCTTGGAAGGTATCCGGCGGTGGTTTCAACGCGGGCTATCGGTGTTCATCTTTGATTACCGGGGCTATGGACGAAGCTCTGGAGAGCCCTCGGAAACAGGGCTGTACCAAGATGCGCTGGCGAGCTATGACTATTTGATTCAGAAGCGGAAGATAGTGCCCGGACGCCTCATCCTCTTTGGGCGATCGTTAGGCGCGGGCGTGGCGGGAGAAGTGGCTGTGCAGCGTCCGTCAGCCGGGTTGATTGTGGAAGGGGCGTTTCCCTCCATTCAGGCCATGTCCGACCAGCATTATTTTGGGTTGCCGGCTCGATGGATTATGGACCTCGATTTCAATCTCGCCCAAAAAGTTCAGGCCCTGCACCTTCCCTTATTAGTGATCCATGGGGATCAGGATTCCATTGTCCCGATGGCGTTGGGAAGGCAAGTCTTTGAGGCGGCCAATGAGCCGAAACAGTGGTACGTGGTTGCAGGTGCCGACCACAATGACGTGCCGTTTATCGGTAGGGAATCATATTTTCAAACCATCGACTCGTTCATTCACAAAGCTCTTTCACGATAAAAGGAGAAGATTCGAAGCTTCCTTTTGGTTGACCCACCGTTCTCGTGCTGGATACGATCACCACTTCGTCTTACTATTTCCTCAGTCCCCATGAATCATCAACCCTCTCTCTATCAAATTAATGCGTCTCGGGGCGGACTTCCCAAATTACCCGTGGCAGAAGCCTGGGTGTCGACGGAAGGGGTGCGTGGGGACCGGCATCGCAATACCGCCCTCCATGGCGGACCCGATCGGGCCATTTGTCTCTTTTCCTTGGAAGTGATTCACGCGTTACAGGAGGAAGGACATACGATTTATCCAGGAGCCGCTGGAGAAAATTTCACGCTGTCGGGGTTGGAATGGGTACATCTTCAACCAGGAGATCAGCTGAAGGTGGGAGAAATAGTTCGCCTGGAGATCACCAGTTTTTGCGAGCCCTGTCGTCGCAATGCGCAGTGGTTTCAACAAGGAAATTATCATCGTATCGCACAGGAGCAGCACCCAGGGTGGAGTCGCCTCTATGCCCGCGTGCTCACGGAAGGGCAGGTGCGGCAAGGTGATCCGATATGGGTAGAAACGCCAGCTGAAAGGACATTGCCATGATGAAACGCGTACTCGAACCGGAAGTCATGGACGACCCGGAGCAAGTGCTGGCCTACGCCCAAGCCGACTTTGAAGAAGAAAACCAAGGGTTCGTGGATCAATTTTTGAACCTTTACCCTGATTTGGAGAGCCCGCATATCGTGGATCTGGGTTGCGGCCCGGGAGATATTCCTCTGCGGCTCGTGCGGCACCATTCTTCCTGCCGGGTCACAGGGATTGATGCCTCTCAACCGATGGTTGCCTATGCCGAACAAGCCGTGCAAAAGGCCGGCTTTCCTGATCGGGTACAGTTTCTTTGTCAACGCTTCCAGGACGCAACCCTGTCCCCTCCCGCCGATGCGATGATTTCTAACAGCCTCGTCCATCACGTACCCAACCCGCTGCGGTTTTGGTATAGCCTCAAAACCTTGCTAAAGCCTGGGGCCCCGATTTTGGTGATGGATCTCATCCGTCCGGAAAGTCCTGAGGCCGCTCAGGCTATTGTCGATGAACAGGCCGCTGGTGAACCGGAACGGTTACGGCAGGATTTCTTTCATTCCCTGTTGGCGGCGTTTACCGAAGATGAAGTGGCGGCACAATTGGCAGAGCTGAACTTCAGTCGCTGCTTTGTCGATGTTCCAGATGACCGACATTGGATGGTCTACGGGCACGTATATTAACCACGTGTGATCTTGACGGTCTGTAGCCCCCCGATTTAAAGTGGCACCTCGGTTGGGGGATCGTCTAGGGGCAAGACATTAGATTTTGGTTCTAAGAACCCAGGTTCGATTCCTGGTCCCCCAGCCATTCCTTCGGGTTTTTCCCTTTCCTGTTTCCACTTTTCTCTTCTTTTGAAATTTTTTCTACAGTGTGGGTCGTTTCCTGAGGGCTGTTGCCAGATTCTGCCCAGGAACCGAAGTTCTTCCTAAGAGCGGGGGCTCTTGAGTTACAACGGAATTTGTGGCAGGCTGGTTCCGCTTTTCCCATGAAATTCTTCGCCTGAATGGCTATTTTCCCGCGATGCTCCCCAGAGGGGGTGATCTATGCAGTTGGCGCCTATCAAGACGATGTCGAATAAACCCCTTTCACTATCCCTAGAGCATCGCCTGATTGTGGCGCTGGATGTCCCATCCCTCCAAGAAGCCAGACAATACCTGGATGATTTAGAGGGCGTGGTTCGGTTTTATAAAATCGGGTTGGAGCTTTTTTTAGCCGTCAATCGGGAGTTTCTGGAGGAAATCCGTGCCCGACAATGCCGGATCTTTTTGGATCTGAAGATGAACGATATTGATGAAACGGTGCGGCGTGCGGTGAATTTGGCGGCGGACTTGGGCGTTGATTTTTTAACGATTCTCGGCAATCACGCGACCGCCGGTGCTGCCGTCAAGGGGCGAGGTGATCGCGCCATGAAAATATTGACCGTCCCGTTACTCTCAAGCTGGGGAGAACGGGATCTTCAAGATTTGGGGTTGTTACCCAGCGACAAGGGCGACGGGGCTCGATTTGCCGCGCTTGATGACTATGTGCTGTGGCGGGCGGAAAAGGCTATGGCCCAGGGCTGTGATGGGCTGATTGCTTCAGGGAAATATGTCAAAATCTTTAGAGAACGGTTTGGTCCACAGGCCATCATTGTGTCGCCTGGGGTCCGGCCAGCCGGTAGTGACACCCATGAGCATCAACGTTCGCTGACGCCCTTCGAGGCGATTCAGTCGGGGGCGGATTATCTCGTCGTGGGTCGACCGATTCGAGATGCCCCCAATCGGAAAGAGGCGGCGCAACGTATTCAAGCGGATATTGCCTTGGCCTTGCAGACCGGTACTAGTCCCTAACATTTCGTGATCCAACCTAGGCCTACTCGGGAGGAACAGATGATGACGCAGATGACGTGGTCTCGAATTCTTCTCGTACATGATGATTCAACCCGGCAGGCACCTCTTCAAAGGGGTTTGGAAGAGGCCGGGCATGACGTCGTGGGCTGCCTTTCCATGGCCGATGCGCTGGTCTGGGCCCAGCGCGAGCCGTTTGCGGTGGCTCTGATCGATGTTCAGCCATCCGAGGAGGCGAGCCTTGAATTACTCAGGCATTTGCGCCGCCTGAATGCCCACATTCGAGTGGTGATGAATACGGCGTTTCAGTCCATCCTTGCCAACAATGACCTCACATCTGAAATAGCCATCAGCTATTGTGAGAAGGCTGCTGCTCCTTCCATGGTCCTGAACCAGGTGCATCGGGCGTTTCGAGATTCTCTGGCGCATACGGTCGAAGAGCTGCAATCCGGTCTGGCCACACGTACCGCAGTGCTTGAAGAACAACAGGGACGTTTCCAACACCTCGTCGAGCATATTCAAGAAGTCTTTTGGATTGCCCTCCCCGATCATTCCAAAATTTTGTATATGAGTCCCCGTTATGAAAAGGTCTGGGGCAGACCGTGCGGCAGTTTGATCGACCATCCGCATGATCTGTGGGATGCGGTGCATCCGCAGGATCAGGAATACGTGTTGACTCGCGTCGCTGAAGGGATCACCGATGGTTTTCTGGCGGAATTTCGGATCGTCCGACCGGATCAGGCTGTGCGATTTATTCGGGTGCAAACATTCCCTCTGCGGAATGCTGACGGTGAGGTGACGCGCATGGCCGGTGTCGCAGAGGATATGACGGACCAAAAACGAGTACAAGAAACTCTCGTGAAGTCTGAACGTCAATTCCGTCAATCCAGCCGCATGGAAGCGATTGGAACCTTAGCGGGCGGCATTGCCCATGACTTCAATAATATTTTAACGGCCATTCTGGGTTATACCGAGTTGGCGCTCGCCTCTGTCCCAAAAGACAGCCGGACCCAGCGCAACCTTCAAGAAGTGTTGACGGCGGGGCATCGAGCGAAACATCTGGTCTTGCAAATTTTGGCCTTTAGCCGACAGTCGACCCAAGGGAATAAGCCGACACCCATTCATACCGTCATCCAAGAAGCCCTGAAACTCTTGCGCGCCACCATTCCGACGACGATTGATATTCGCCAGTCGCTCCGGAGCAAATCCTCGGTGCTTGGTGATCCTACCCAATTGCATCAGGTGTTGGTGAATTTATGCACCAATGCGGAATATGCCATGCGGGAGCGGGGCGGTCGCCTAGACGTGACTCTGGAAGACGTCGAGGTCTCCGAAAAGCAAGTGCAAGCGGTGTCGGGGTTAAAGGTGGGGCCCCATGTCCGTCTGACGATTCAGGATAATGGGACCGGGATGTCTCCAGAGGTCCTTGAACGGATGTTCGATCCCTTCTTTACGACCAAGCCGATTGGGGAAGGGTCGGGAATGGGGCTCTCTGTTGTGCATGGCATTGTGGCCAATCATGGCGGGGCATTAATGGTGGATAGCCAAAGAGGTAAAGGAACCAAAATCGAGGTGTATCTTCCCACGATTCCCTCTATGGGGACGGATGGGTTGGGAGAATCCGGATCCATCCCTCTCGGGAAAGAAACCATCTTATTTGTGGATGATGAAGAAACCATTGTGCGGCTGGGGAAGGAACTCCTGTCTCAACTGGGGTATACCGTTGAAGTGCAGACCAGTTCACTGGAAGCGTTAACGGTGTTCCGTCAAAATCCCGACCGTTTCGATCTGGTGATAACCGATCAAACCATGCCGGGGTTGACCGGGGAGGCCTTGTCTCGGGAACTCCTTCGTATTCGTCCGGAAGTGCCTATAATTCTGTGCACGGGATTTAGCCACATTATGACCGCCGAAAAAGCCAAAGCCTTAGGGATCCAAGCCTATCTTATGAAACCCTTGGCTATACGGGATTTGGCCCCGATTGTTCGGCATGTGCTGGACAAAACGTTCTCGCCGTTGGGGTGAAACGGCTGTTTTCATGAATGACGATATGATTTGGACGTTTAGGTCTTGCGGGGTTCGAGAAAATGTATTAAAAATGGAACGGTCAATGCCCTGAGTAATCAAGGGACAATTCACTATTTTAACAGTATCAATTCCATTCACCACTATGGGGATGCCAGAGTTGATCGCCCATCTCGTTTACCAGGATTGACGGCTTTGGAGTCTAGGGTTCAGCGAGTTGGGGCGGCAAAGGAGTTTAGGCGATGGCGACCATTCTTGTTATTGATGACGATCCACAAATTTGTGATGTATTAGAGCAAACCTTAGAAAAGGAAGGGCATCAGGTCCGGAGTGCCTTAAATGGCGAAGAGGGAATCCGTTGCTATCGGCAGCAACTGCCAGACGTGGTTCTTATGGATATTCTCATGCCGGAGAAGGAAGGGCTTGAAACCATTCTGGACCTCCGCCGGGAATTTCCTCATGTCAGTATTATTGCCATGTCCGCCGCGAGCGAAGCTGCCAAAATTAATCTGTTAGAATTGGCGCAACGTTTAGGGGCGCAATATCGATTGACGAAGCCCTTTCAATTGCAAACGGTCATCGAGTTGGTGAACAAGGCTCTCAGTCAACAATCCGAGGTTGATGCACCCAAGTCATTATCCAGACCCGACGAAAATGGGAAATAGATGGTTGTCTTTGGCGAGGGTGGTTGTTCGCTGACCCGGACGAACGATTGTCGAATCACACCATGGAAAAACCAGCCGATACGCACTACCCTATTCACGATCTTTTGAGCCGGAGATGGAGTCCGCGAGCGTTTGCTGAACGTGCGGTGGAACCGGAAAAGATCCAACGGCTTTTTGAGGCCGCTCGCTGGGCCTCCTCGTGTTTTAACGAACAGCCTTGGATGTTCATGATGGCGACAAACGCTCAGCCTTCAGAGCATGCCAAACTTCTTGGTTGCTTGGTGGAGGCGAATCAAGTCTGGGCTAAGCGGGCTCCCCTCTTAATCATCACCTTCGCTCAATTGCATTTTGCGCACAATGGCAAACCCAATCCGCATGCCCTTCATGACATAGGTTTGGCCGTCGGCAATCTGGTTGTCCAGGCTACGGCGATGGACCTTGTCGTGCATCAAATGGCGGGGATTCATCCCGAGATCATTCGCACAGCCTATGCCGTACCAGACGGATATGATCCAGTGACGGGGTTGGCCATTGGTTACTCGGGCGACCCGTCTTCCCTTCCTGAAGAAATTCGTGAACGTGAATTGGCCCCACGTTCCCGAAAGACCCTCCAAGAGTTTGTCTTTTCAAAGACCTGGGGTGAAACCCCGGACCTTCTCTAAACCGATTCCGAATTCCTCCAGGTTTGGTAGGACCCATCCCGAAACATGGATGGGCGTACCGGATCAAATGTCGCACCTGCCTATCCGGCAAGAGCTCTTGCCAATCATCAGAATTTGGTTAAGCTATCTTGTAGCACCCGAAGCGGAGAAAGTATGGAGATGCTTTCTGATGACTTCGTGGCATCACCCTGAGGATTCCTGATGACTTTCCAAAAAAAACTGGCAAACGTGTTGGTGTTTCAGGTTAGGACATGGAGTGTGCTTGGTTTGCTCGTGTTGTTTTGGGGTTGCTCCACTCTCACCGCTCACAGTACTCAAGATATTCCTCCTACCGACAGCTCACACATTCTCTGGAAGATCCAGTCTCCACACAATACGATTTATCTGGCGGGGTCCATCCATGTGATGCAGAAAGAGGATTATCCGCTTGACCAAGCCTTTGATCGAGCCTTTCAGCATTCGTCTCGGGTCATATTTGAAGTGGATTTGGATGGGCTCTCGTCTCCGTCGGCGCAAATGAACATGCTCCAAAAAGGTCTTTACCTCAATGGGGAATCCTTGCTCAAGGTGTTGCCGCCAGAAAGTTATGCCACCGCAAAAACCGGTTTGGCCGGTCTAGGGCAGCAGATCGAAGATTTTCATCGTATGAAGCCATGGATGGTGGCCACGGCCGTCATGGCGCTGGAGCTGCAAAAACTCGGATTTGATAGTGCCTATGGGGTGGATCGGCACTTTTATGAAAAAGCCAAAGCGGCCGGAAAAGACATTCAAGGACTAGAGACCGTCGAGTTTCAACTCAATCTCTTTGACCAGCTCTCTCCTTCAACGCAAGAGCAATTTCTTTTGCAGACGTTGGAAGAACTCAAAAATCTGAACACGCAAGTGCGTGACATGCTCCAGGCTTGGAAGCAGGGTCATGCTCAGCAATTGGAGACGCTCTTGGCCGGTATGGCCGATTATCCGGAACTCAATCAGACGCTGGTTCTGAACCGAAATCAAGCATGGCTCCCACATATGGAGCAAGCCCTACAGGAAAAGGAACCTGTCTTTATCGTGGTCGGGGCCTTGCATCTTCTCGGAAAAGAAGGCCTGGTTGAGGCCTTGAAAGCCAAAGGCTATAGGGTGGAGCAGTTATAAGGAGTGGAAAATATGACCGGGAAACCGTTCGGAGTACGGTTCCCCTGTTCATATGTGGGAGTTGGCGGACTACGCCAATTAGGGTTTGATGTACAAATAACCTTCCTTTTGCAGATCAGCAATGCGCTTGACGGCCACTGGATGCGCCGTAGGCTTAAATCCCGCTACTAGTTTTTCCAACGGCGTCCCAAAAAGCTTCATCGACACTTGGCACATTTCTGCCTGCGCCCCTTTGTCGATAATGACTTTCAATTTATCGCGCAAGCCCGGATCGACGGTGTCTTTTTCAAATAATTTCAAGGCTGGACCATGGACGACCAACACCACGTCAATCTTGTCCGGCCCCCCTTCCGCCTCAATGTGTTTATCGATTAATGCCAAGGCATACTTCGCGACGTCTGGATCCTTCCCATCGACATGATACAGGACTTTGGTTTTCCCGGAATCTGCCAAAACCAATCCGGGAATGGCACAGAACATAAGGCCCGGAGTCAGCAAGCCTAAGGTCAGGATGATCCATCGAAATTTTTGTAGGTTTTGAATAATCATGAAACTACCTCCTTAACCCGGTTACGGATATTTTATAGAGTAGGTGCACGAACCTCTTCCTTGTACATCCTACTCCCTTGGCGGTCCGGGCGATAGGGTGAGACGGAAGCAGAGGAGAATGGTACACTTGAGTCAGAAAAAACGAGAATCCTAACCATAGTCGCCAAGGAGAAGTCAGTATATGATTACGGCAATAGGAGATGTGTTGCGACGGTGTTATGACCGGGGCTGGATTACCAGCCGAGATGGGAACTGCAGTCTTCGACGAGCCAGAAGTGTGTATCTGTATATCACCCCTTCAGGATGGCGGAAAACGATTGTTCATCCGGAGCACATGGTAAAAATCAGGTTTGTCGATGGGAAATTGCAAATCCCACCCGGTTCCAATCCTTCGGGTGAACTCCATATGCACTATCTCTTAACCAGGGGGATGAATCGCACGCGTGCCGTGGTGCATGTGCACCCTACACATGTGGTGGCGGCCATCCACCGAGGATTTGACCTCCAAAAAATTTGCAAAGAATTTCCAGAAATTTACCGCTACACGAGAATTGGTCCCACGGTTCCCGCCCTTCCTGCCATTAGCACAGAGCTGGGTGATGCTACTGCACAGGCATTAGGGGTCACCGAAAAAAATCCTGCAGGGGAATTCGATATCGTCGGACAGGCGAACCACGGGGTCTGTTCTATGGCCCCCGACCCCTGGTCGGCCTATGAGCACATAGAGCGGCTCAATCATATTTGCGAAATTGTCCTTGCCAGCGGCGTCTCCCCCTAGTAGTTAAGGGAATGTTCAAAAAGCCTGTCCAGAAAGGCCGCAGCTCTTGTGACGCGCGGAGCGTACCCTTAGTAGGTGAGCACGGTACAAGGGGGAGAACGCCGCTGGTAGGCTTTCTCAATATTCCCTGGATGGTGAAAATGGCGGTCAGTACCGTTCTCGCGGGGCTCAGAGACTCAACGTACATGAGTACGTCTCCTCTCCTCGCTTGCTGCGGCCGCGCTGAACAACCATGTTGACCATCCTGGCAATCAGTTTAGGATAGGTAATAATTTTCTTTGTCTTGATGAGAAACTACGGACCGGTTATCATTTTTGCTCTGACTATGGTTATTGAGGACAATCATGGCTTTATCCCAATAGAAAGGATCATTGATGGCTTCCAAGAAATCTGCTCGCCCGACATCTGCTAAGAAACCTTTAGCCTCCAAACCTACTTCGAAGAAAAAAGCTGTCGCCAAAAAAAGCCAGGCTAAGCCGGCGCCAAAACCCGCCGCCACCAAAACGAAGACGAAAGCGGGAAAATCGACCGGGAAGAAGACAACGTCTTCTAAAATTTCTTCAACAAAAAAGAAGGTCGTGGCAAAAAAGGTTGAATCAAAAAAAACGAAGACCGCTCCGAAAAAGAGCTTGCTAAAATCTGTCTCAAAGCCCAAGGCCAATAAACCTGGTACGAAAAAGCCAGTGGTTCACGCAAAGAAATCTTCGGGTGCCAAGAAAATTGTGAAGACGACACAAGCGAAAAAGCCAAAGGAAAAAAGTCCTACGGCCTCAGCTTCTTCTATGAGACCATTGCCCAAACCAAAGGAACAGCTGCTTTCTCCTAATGAACGCTACAATATTGGTGGGCTTTTTGCGTGTGCCATGGAGCGCCGAAATGACCCTGATTGTTCACGTCTGCGAGCGGTGCTTCGTCATTTAGACTTGACTCCCCAAGAAAAAGACAATCTCATTCGCTTGTCAGAGGGATTTATGATTCCCAAATTATTTGCGGAGAATTTGGCAGAACCAACAGTGAATCTCTTGCTGGCGGACTTAGTGAAATTTGGGAAGAAACAAGGAAATTACGACAAATATTGGCGAGAAGAAATTCAACAAATTGGGTTCTGGCTCGGCGTCTTCCCCGCACAATTCCAAGCTATCGAACACCAAGTCACACGCTAACACCAAAAATCTAAAACGAGCGTGAAATTAGGAAAATCATCTTCGAGTTGCTTAGGTGTCATAGTCAGGTTTTGATCTGGCTGACCGTCTCAGATTTGACTTAAAGGAGACGCTCATGAGCTTTGCGGAGCAATGACTCTTCTCGACCGAGGCTGTGTGAAAACTAAAAAATGGCTGCTTTAAATCGTTTTTAAGCTTTCCAATTTTTTGGATGACTCTAGGTCACTCACTAAAAGAAGTGATCGCCTTCACGCCTCATAAATAAGGTATCATGCTGCATTTGAAGTCGGCCTCAACCATCAGTCGGCTGAAGAGTTTTCACACAGCCTCGACCCAAAGCAGACATCGAGGTTGGAGAAACTTCCAGCCGCCGTGCGGTTTTTCTCTGATTGGGGTGTTCTCATTTTGAGCTGCCTCAGAATTCAGAAATGGAGAGGAACTTCTCACGCAAACGCCTTACTTTTTCTTTTAGTGTTGCAAGAAGTTTCTGCAAGCCAAAAAACTTTGGGCAATAACCACATGTTTAAGAATTTTTCTAAACGACCGTTTGTAAAAGGATGTGCACATAGTGTTGGCTCTCAAAATGAAAAACTAAGACACAGGTTGATCCTCCACTATAATGTGCATGAGACTGGATAAAGAGGTTTCTCACTCAATATGCACTCGTGTTCAAGGGGGAGTTTTATCTAAACATGTTCTTTGAATGCTGACGCATTGGTCTTCCGCTAATTTCGCACGGTTCTTAATCTGAGGACTATTCTGCAGAAGTCCGGAATACTGCATTCCAGTAGGGCAGATGACGCATTTTGTACGATGATAGATATCGGCCCGATAGCCTGAGGGGGGCGGATCGCAACGATAGGCCGAGAACTTTGGTTTGATCAACTTTGCCCAACCGGCTGGTACGCTTGTCTGTCTGATGCGGGAGGTCATACAGGGACATCTTCCTAAGGGGCAATCTTCGACGACTTCAACGCTGGTCTGTTCTGCCATTCGTGGTAGACTTGATTCCAAAGAACCGCCAGAATTTTCAGAGACAAACCGGTCCATTATCACAAAAACCGCGATGCCCACAGCGGCGATGACTATAGCATATTTGATGATTTTCATTTTTTCAGCTGAAAAGATGAAGCCGCGCCTATAATAACGCGGCTATCAAAACAGAGATAGGCCCCAGCCATCATTGGCGGCAGTAGTTCGTGCTCGTCCCTCTTGAGTGGTTCATTACCCGCCAGACCTACCCTAAGCTGGATGGGCTTCAAGCTGGCCTGCCCTCCCTCTAAAAAGGCATGGGAAGATTTTGTTCCCCACCACAAGGGTTCAGAGAAAGACCGCCTTCGACAAACAGGAATTCACCTACTAAAAAGGTGCTCCAAGGGCCGCGCAGACTGCTTTGACGTCCGCAATCTTGCCGCTCTTGTGTTTCCATTGTATGGCACTTCCGGATTTGCCGTTGCTAATCCTTCGTGATCCAAAATTTTCCGGGGGCTTGCCTTTATACGGTCCGTACACGATCTCATACCGAGGACCCTCCACCCAAATCTGAGGCAGGGTTACGCGTCCAAGAGTCGGAAGGTCACGGCAGGCTTTGCGACTTTCTTCTTCTTTTTCCTCCATCCAGACCCGAAATTGTTCGTTGGTATCGTATCCGATCGGAAATTCCCAGTAATATTTTTTCACAGGTGAGGTACGGTCCTTGTCTGCCCAAATAATGAAATATTCATACCCCGAGCTATAGGTGGCATAACCCGCAGAACCCTTGATCCAACCCCCTCCCGACAGGCGAACGATATAGTACCCCTTAGTTCCGAGAATTCCGGAGAGGGTTGCAAGATCTGGAGCCTTGTTTCGAAGAGCAATCGCTTGTCCCACCACATCACCGAGCGAGTCGATGCCTTGTTTGAGTTCAGCAATTTGTCGCTCTAGCTTGGCGATTTTGTTCTCGATCTCCTTGTAATTCCGGTCTGTCATTTCTTCAAGGGTGACACGCACCATTTGAGCGACAAAGTCGCCCGGAGGGGTTCCCTCCTTGTAGTAAACAAGAAACTCCCTGTACCCGGCCTGCATAGCGGCGCGTAGAGCGATATCGAGTTGAGAGTTTGTCTCAAGTGCTGGAATGTGGCCCAGCGATGGTGAGTCAAGCTCTGGTGAGTGAAGGGTCATTCGCAGGGCCACTAGTGCCGCCAAATTTTCAACTTCCTGACTGTTGATGGGAAGATAGTCATCCCCGACTTTGGTAATGTAATTTCCTTTGATCGAATTTAGCCTACCGATCTGCTGCTGAAGAGCAGCGATCTCCTGATGCATAGAATCTTCATAATCTTGCGCTAATCGGATCACGCGGGTGAATTCCTCCTTTGCCGAGACATCATTCGCCATGATGCGGCTTAGGGTTTCCGCCGGGGAAGATTGGGCAAAGGCTAGATTCGTCACCCCTAATACACTCGTGAAAAAGAAACTGGCAATGAAGATTAGGGAAAAAAAACATCGATGTGACATGGCTTCCTCATAGTTTTAGAAAAGTGATTTGATGAACACTGAATACTCTCTCCTTCTCACCCTGGGCAGGAGCAATTTCCTAACACAATTTATTGGATCTATCTGTGCGGTAAAATCGTTTGCACTCTGTCATCAACGTACAGAGGAACTCGGTAAAGGGTCAATTGCCCCACCCTCTTTTATCTAAAAACTTCCTTAAGCCCGATGGCCGCTTTTGGGTACCTTATATTGGGTTAGACCCTTAATAGGTGGTATTCAGGAGTGGGTACGTCTTAGATGTCTGCTTTTACGTCTTAGATGCCCGCTTTTGGCCGACAACGGCTGGTTTCGAGGGTGTAATTCGGGTCACACGAACGTCCGCTATTGGATACCCGCACGACCTAATCTGGTCTTGTCTGTCAGATCATATCTGAGCCGCTGCACTTAGTTTTTCCAAACATTGCTGACTGAACGGTGTGGTCTCTCATAGTCCTACCCATGCCATTTTTTTTCGACGTGAAATTCATATCATTTGCCTCCGCTCGACGCCTGCTGTTCGGCTCTTAGGATGGACGTTCTAATCAGAAGTGGGCATTGTTTGAGCCCTTCATGAAGACTCAGGCCAAGCTCCGCGAGTTTGCCCACCCTACAAAAATTTTGTCCAGCTATCTTAAAAGCCGAACTGGGCGGCAATGGTTTTGGGTCCTTTTGCCGAAACAAAAGGACCTCGGTTGTCGGGCCGAAACCCGACGATTATCAGACAAGGTAAGAGGTATGAAAGGAATGCGTTGAAGGGGATTTGTTTAGGGGAAGAAACTTGTTTGGTTAGCCAAGATCACGTCGACCTTCAATAGACTTCAGAAGGGTCACGTCGTCGGCATACTCGATATCCATTCCAACGGGAATCCCATACGCAATACGAGACACTTTCACCCCGAGCGGCTTTAAACGTTTGGTGAGATAAATCGCGGTGGCCTCTCCTTCAATCGTCGGATTCGTTGCCACAATCACTTCCTTAATCCCCCCTTGCTGCACACGATTTTCCAAATCATGTGTCCGTAGGTCGGCTGGGCCGACGCCGTCTAGGGGCGAGAGGGCCCCGTAGAGCACGTGATACAACCCTCGAAATGCGCGGCTTTGTTCAATCGCATGCAGGGTGCTGGGTTCCTCCACGACTAAAATGCTGGTTGTGTCCCGCTTGGGGTCCAAGCACACCGCGCAGAGTGGACCTTCAGCAATGTTCCGGCATTGGGTGCAGAAGGTAATTTTTTCCTTCACCTCCCGAATGGCCTCGGCTAAGCGAAGCGCTTCTTCCGTGTCGGTTTTCATCAGATGAAACGCCAGGCGTTGGGCCGTCTTTTGCCCAATGCCCGGTAAGCGCACCAATTCTCGCGAAAGGCGCATGAGCAGGCCTTGGGGCTGGCCGTTGGATTTTGATGAATGGATGTCTGCCATGTCGTAATCTCTTTGATGGATCTAGAACATTCCGGGAATGCCCAGCCCGCCGGTGAGGGATTTCATTTCTTCCGCCATGAGTTCTTTGGCCTTGCGAAGGGCTTCATTGGTTGCGGATACGAGGAGATCCTTCAACATATCCGTATCACCTGATTTGAGCACTTCAGGGTCAATCGTGATGTTGGTGATTTGCATCGCCCCGTTGGCTTGAACGGTCACCATGCCTCCCCCCGTCGAAGCTTCCACGAGTTTCGTGGCCGCTTCTTCTTGAATTTTCCCCATTTTCGACTGCATTTCCTGCGCTTGTTTGAGTAAATTGCCCATATTGGCAAAAGGATTTTTCGACATTACGGTGCCTCCTCTTGTTGCGGATGTCGTTGGGCTGACGCCAATTCTCCACCAAACAATGCTAACGCTTCTTTGACAAGCGGATGCGCTTTGACCTCTTCCATCAGGTCTTGATTATCCGCGTGTTTTTTTTTTGCTCGTAGCTCGCCCATGGAGGGCGGGCGTTCTTGTCCTTCGTGTAATTCGATGACTTGGACTCGCATGGGACGTCCAGATAATCCTTGGCACATTTTGGCCAGGAGCGCACGATTTTCCGGTTTGTCTGTCCGCCATCGTGCAATGGCGTCACGCTTGGAGAAGCCGATGACGACATGATCAGCTTCAAGCGTTACCAGGCTCCCCTTCTCTAAAAAGCTGCCCACATTAGGATGCTCTTGTAGCATCCGTTCAACCACGTGTTCCCAGTCTAAAGGTGCCGTCTGCTTGGAAGCGGGGCTTGTTGACGTCGGCGGCGGGGTTGGCTTTTCCTGAAGAGATGCAACAGGCTTTTCGGGAACCGGCGTTTCTTTGGCTGGTACTCGTTGAGAGGGCGTGATTGCCTTTGCTTGAACCGATGGCGTGGTACGCTCGGGTGTTTTCTGATAGGTGGCGGGCTTGTCACTGGGAATGGCTGTTGCTGCAGGAGGTGGAGCCGTGGCACTGCCGCGATCCGTTGCCGGGGCTATTTTCGATTGAGGCGACGGTTGAGGTTTAGCTGTGCTCCGAAGTTCTGTGCCGGAGGTCAATGGGATATCGTTTGGGTCTAAGAGCGCAGCTCGGACGACGGCCGCTTCGATGAGAAATCGTGGGTGAGAACTCCCTCGAAGGCTATCTTCCGTTCGAGAGATAATGGAAAAGATGCCCTGTAAATAGGGTTCCGTGAGTGGCTTGGCTTGTTGAATAATCTGCGCCCCCTCTTCTTCCCTCAGCTCCAATAAATTCTTTACCTGTTGAGGCGAAGATACGACACAGGCCACGAGGAGATTTCGAACTCGTTCTAAAATGGCCCGGCAATACACGCGCACATCAAATCCCTGATCGACGACTTCTCCAATGAGCGTCATCGCTTGTGACGCTTGATGGGCCAAAATGGCTTCAACCATTTGTCGAACCAATTCATCGGGCACGGAGCCGATCAAGGCCTCCAAGTCCTCGTGCAACAGTGCGGCGCCTCCGAATGAGACCGCTTGGTCGAGCAGACTGAGTGCATCACGCATGCTGCCTTCACTCGCTCTTGCCAATACGGACAAACTACGATCCTCAACCGTCACGCCGGTTTGTGTGGCCACATGCCGTAGTTGTGAAATAATTTCTAACCGGGAAATGCGTCGAAACGTAAAATGTTGGCAGCGAGACAAAATGGTTGCGGGAATTTTATGGACTTCCGTGGTGGCAAATATAAAGATGGCATGACTCGGCGGTTCTTCTAAAATTTTGAGGAGAGCATTGAAGGCCGAATTGGAGAGCATGTGGACTTCATCGATAATATAGACGCGATACGTTCCATGAAACGGTGCGAATTTCACGTTCTCGCGGAGTTCGCGCACATCGTCCACCCCCGTGTTGGACGCACCGTCAATTTCAATGACGTCGACAGAATTCCCACGGGAAATTTCTACACAACTGGGACAGGTGCCACAGGGCTGACTCGTTGGGCCTTTGTCACAGTTGAGTGACTTCGCCAAAATCCTGGCCACGGTTGTTTTCCCCACCCCTCGCATACCCGAAAACACATACGCATGAGCCACTCGTTGCCGTGTGATGGCATTGGTGAGGGTTTGCACGACATGGGTTTGCCCCATCACTTCCTCAAAGGTTGCGGGGCGATATTTACGGGCAGATACCTGAAATTCCATGTGAAAAAACCGTTTAAAAAGCTTGAGGAGTTTTTTTAGTAAGGGGTGAAAAGTGAGGAGTAAGGAGTCACAACAAAGACGGAAAACGATTGAAAAGTATTTCTTCTCACTTTTTACTCCTCATTTCTCACGAAAGAAAACGGGGCCAGGTGATCCTGCGGCACACAAACTCGCCCACTTACCGTTGCTTCCTTCCGGACCTGGCGGGGTTCGCAGGATTTTGTTGCACAGGGCCCAGCCCCTAGAGGGATGATCCTTCATTCACAAGAATATGGCGGAGAGGGTGGGGTTCGAAGTCGCGCGACCCGATTCGCGCTCCCGCTAGGGGGCCAAGCCCCCTCGCGCCGTCGCTTGGCTCCGGTCACCCCTTGAAGGGGGAATACCCCCTTCAGAACCCCCAGTTCGAATCCCACCGGGATCACCACATTCCAACCATTCATACTTCACACTATTTGGCGGAGAGGGTGGGGTTCGAACCCACGGTACCGTCGCCGGTACACGTGATTTCCAATCACGCCGATTCGGCCGCTCTCGCACCTCTCCGTAACCGATGATTTCTTGAAACTGCTCTCTCGGGATCCGTTTTCGAATGGATCTTTTAAGTACGGGTGCTCAAAGATTGGCATCTTACCATGGGGTCCAGAAGCCGACAAGCAATTCTGGTGAAAGTGAGGAGTAAAGCGAGTAAGTAGTAAGGAGTAAAGGATTAACGGGAATTCTGTTTTTTTGTTCCTGACTTTTTACTTCTCACTCCTTATTGCATTCGTTGTTGAAACATCCGTTGGCGGCGTGACGAACCATGCAAGGCCGCAAATAAATGGCCGCGAAAAAATAACATACATACCGTGGCAATAGGGGTGAGAATCAAGACGAGGATGAAGCTGATGTTCGGGGATATCCCCAGAAAGGAGAGCCATTGGGATAGGACCGAAAATGGCAAGGTGATGAGCTGCCAGAAATCCAATCCACCCCGTCGTCCGGCTTGGCTGGAAATCTGGAAGAAAAAGGAGAGGCCGAATGGTGCCAGAGCGATGGCCACCGGCAAAAACCATTCAATCCAATTTTCCAGGACGAATTCGTAGCTTTCTTGAATGATTTCAAGGGCCGAGCCTTTCCGGCTTTGATAAATAATTTCCGGGACGGGGTTTAAAAGCACAAAGATAAGAAAAAATATGGCCGTCGCGATTAGGGGTTGATACGGGTTGGTTTGTAACCCCATTTCCAAAAACAGCAAGGGGAACCAGACCAAAAACCCAACAGAAATGACATCCCAAAAGTATTGCCCCATACTCGAAGGCAGATCTTGCCAACCTAACCGCCGACCGCCCCGGATGGCTTCCTCTGTGAGGCTCAACGTTGTCCCGATAATCAGGGCATTCGCAGCTCCGAGGATGAATCCCCCAATCATGCCCAAAGGTCCAACCAGGGACGTGACCAGTACCAGTCCTAGCGCAAAAATCATGACAATGGGGATAAGAATCCAACATTGGCGGAGCGAGGTGAGGGTCGCTAGCAGCGATTGCTGATATAATCGAATTGTTGCGTGAAGGTAGCCCTGCATTACGGGGGCAACGGCCTTGCCGGGTTTATGGTTTGGTCGGTGGCGGGGTTTTCAAATTGACGATGTCCTGCTGTTGTTGATCACGTTGGTCCCGTATTTTCTGTAGTCGCCACGGGCGGTCCAGGGTCCACCACTTCACCTTTTCCGGAAAGGATGGGGCTGGGGGCGTGGCCGATCCAACTGGGGAATGCTGAAAGTCATAGCCTTGATGGGCATCTTTCTTTTCGAGGAATTTCTGGTAAATATCTAGATAGAGTTGTTTGAAGCCCATAGATTTCTACCTTACCCCACTCAATCGGTGCTATCAAGAGGGTGCCGTTTGAATGAGTCGGTCTGATTTAATCTCTCTTCCTCGCGAATTGGCTGAATTTGGGGATGGCCTGTACGGGAAAGACCTTTTATAATGGAGAAGTTTGACTTCCGGCCTTCCTTGGCAATGGGGTCCAAATCAATAGCTGTAACTGAGAGATTGCTCTTATACATTGTAACCTGACGTCATGTGCGAGAGTGGCGGAATGGCAGACGCGCAAGACTTAGGATCTTGTGGGTAACCGTGGGGGTTCAAGTCCCCCCTCTCGCACCATTTTTTTACTTTTATCCCACAGTGGGTTTCTTACACAAGGATTTTTCATTCTATGAAACTAGAAATGACAGAATTGGGGCCGGTGAAGCGGGCCTTGAAGATTGAAGTGCCGGAAGATGCGGTAAAAAGTGAGTTTCAAAAAGTGTATGCCGAATTGAAGAAACAGGTGCGTATTCCCGGATTTCGTCCGGGCAAAGCCCCGCTTGAATTGTTACAAAAACGGTACTCGGATCTCGTGGGGAAAGATGTGATCCAACGGTTAGTCCCGGATTATTATCAGCGAGCGGTAAAGGAGTCCGGAGTCGTTCCGGTCGTGGTCGATATTCCCCCATTAGACCGCATGAAAGTGGAACCCAATACCGCCTTTACCTTCACGGCCACGGTTGAGATTAAACCCGCGATTCAATTGGGAGACTATCGCCCACCCAACCCCATTTCTTTAAAGAAGGACCCAAGGACGGTGACTGATGACCAAATCGATCAGGCCTTGCAAACCTTACGCGAGCAGCATGCCCAGATTGATGCCGTGGCTGATGGGACGCCCCTTCGTGACGGTCTTTATGCGGTTCTTACGATGGAAGGGTTTGTGGAGAATCAGCCGGTGGAAGGATCACAAAAAAAGGGACATTTGCATAAAATGGGGGCAAACACCCCAGTCCTGGGAGTGGAATTGGATGCCCATTTGCTAGGAAAGACGGCGGGCGAGACGCTCGACATTCCTCAACCCTACCCGTCGAATCACCCTGATCCATCATTAGCAGGCAAAACGTTGATCTTAAAAGTCACCATCGATGCGGTGAAAGAACAAAAATTACCAGATTTGGATGATGAATTCGCCAAAGATTGTGGTGACTATGAATCCTTGGACGCGTTGAAAGCTACTATCACTACGCAACTTGAAAACATCCTGAAGCAAGACTTGGAGGAAGGGTATAAAGATCAAGTAATCGAGCGCCTTTTGCAAATGCACCATTTTGATATTCCGGAGGTGTTGATCGAGCGGGAACTGCAAACCTTGGTGCGGCAAAAACTTATGAAAGAACATCGGCATGCGCACCGAGAAGATGATTTAGAGGAACCGCTTCGTCTTCAGGAGGAAGCCAAACGGCTTCAACAGGAACAACAGCCGGAGGCCAAACGGCGGGTCAAGCTCAGTTTGATCCTGGATGCCATTTCTCAAAAAGAAGGGCTCCAAATATCTGAAGAGGAAGTTCAAGACGAGATTGTGAAGCTGGCGACCACGTTAAAACTGCCGGTTGAAGAAATTCAGCGTATGGTGGAAGCCGGGGGGGCAGGGGCTCAGGAGGAATTCCGAGAGCGGATGAAAGCCGAAAAAGCTCTACAATTTGTCTATCAAAATGCGGTGATTCAAGGGTAGAAGGAACGGATTGCCTAAGAACGGGCACAGTTCGTCTACGCGATAACCGATATCTGTATTATTTACAACGAGGAGGTCCCAGGGAATGCTCATTCCGATGGTCATTGAACAAACGAATCGTGGTGAACGGTCATATGATATTTATTCGCGCCTTCTCAAGGATCGAATCATTTTTGTCGGGGCGCCGATTGATGATATGTTTGCGAATGTCATCATTGCCCAACTTTTATTCTTGGAAGCCGAAGACCCGGAAAAGGATATTCATGTCTACGTGAATTCTCCTGGAGGGAGCGTGACTGCGGGAATGGGGATTTATGACACGATGCAATACGTCAAATCGCCCATTAGTACGATTTGTTTAGGACAGGCCGCCAGTATGGGGGCATTGCTGCTCACTGCAGGAGCCACTGGAAAGCGTTTTGCGTTACCGAATGCCCGGGTCATGATTCATCAACCGTTGGGAGGGTTTCAAGGGCAGGCCACCGAAATCGATATTCATGCCCGGGAGATCTTGAAAATTCGTGAAAAATTGAATCAGATTATGGCTCACCATACCGGGCAGCCATTAGAGAAGATTGCGCGCGATACCGAACGGGATTATTTTATGTCTGGCGAGGAAGCCAAGGCGTATGGGTTAATTGATGAGGTCATTACCCGCAGTCCCCAAACAGGCCACAAGGATGAGGTCAAGACTAGCCAGAAGGGGAAGGACAAAGAGTAACAACACTGAAGTAAGCGTGGAGGAGGATTCTTCTTATGGCGCGACAAGCTAAATCCGATGCCGATCTTCGCTGCTCTTTTTGTGGGAAGAGCCGGGACCAGGTTCGAAAACTTATTTCAGGCCCGACTGTGTTTATCTGTGATGATTGCGTTGGGCTGTGTAATGAGATTATTTCCGAAGATTGGCAGGAGTCGCGCCAAGATATTTCCGCCAAGCTTTGCAAGCCTTTCGATATTCACCAACATTTGAATCACTATATTATCGGGCAGGATCATGCCAAGCGCGTGCTATCCGTGGCGGTCTATAACCACTATAAACGAATTGCCGCCAATGAAACCGGTGATGTGGAATTGCAAAAGGGGAATATCCTGATTGTTGGCCCGACGGGGACAGGGAAAACTCTTTTTGCGCAAACGCTGGCTCAGCATTTGGATGTGCCTTTTACGATTGCCGATGCGACGACGCTGACCGAAGCAGGGTATGTCGGGGAGGATGTCGAAAATATCATTCTCAAGTTGCTACAAGCTGCTGATTATGATGTTGAACGTGCGGAGCGGGGCATTGTCTACATTGACGAAATCGATAAAATTACACGGAAAGCCGATGGGCCGTCGATTACACGCGATGTATCGGGAGAAGGCGTTCAGCAGGCGCTCCTAAAATTGATTGAAGGGACGGTGGCGAATGTCCCACCTCAAGGAGGGCGTAAGCACCCTCATCAGGAATTTATTCAAGTGAATACCACGAATGTGTTGTTTGTCTGCGGAGGAGCATTTGTCGGTCTTGATGCGATTATTGAGCGACGGTTGAACCAAAAGCGGATGGGGTTTGGAGCCGATGTGCAAGTTCGGGGGAAAAATCAAATCGGGGATTTATTTTCGAAGGTTGAGCCGGAAGATTTGCTGCAATATGGGCTCATTCCGGAATTTGTCGGCCGATTGCCGATCGTGGCGACGTTGGATGAATTAGATGAATCTGCCCTGATGCAAATTCTGACGGAACCCAAAAACGCCTTGATTAAACAATATCAAAAATTGATGGCTATTGAGGACGTGAAGCTGAAGTTTACGGACGGGGCCTTGCTAGCGATCGCCAAAAAAGCCTATGACCAAAAGACAGGAGCGAGAGGTCTCCGGGCCATATTAGAATCGATCATGCTTGATGTGATGTACGATATTCCTTCTCAACCAGATGTAAAGGAGGTGTTGGTGACGGAAGAAGTCGTCCAGCGCAAAGGCGAACCGATTAAGGTGTTTGAAAAACAACAAAAGGGTGTGAAGTCCGCCATGGGCTCTTAGTTATTTTCTCTATTCCTTACTCGGTTTCTACCCCCCCAATTTCCTGTCCGGTTTGACTGCTTTCCAGCCTGGTTACTCTCTGAAAATTTTCCGAACGCCAGATCGTTAATGCAGATGTGTGGACAAGGTACTCGGGGGTAAAACAGACAATTCCCTATTCCCCTTCGCGTTCCAGGAATTTCATCAACGGGATTTGAGTGTTTTGACTTTCCGCGCGGATTTCTTCGAGGGGGATTTTTTTGCAGTGAGTTTCTTATTTGCAGGCTTCTTGGGAGGGACTTTATTACCGTTCGTGTTCAGATCGCCGTCTCCCTTGGGTTTACGGGGCTCAAATTCGAAACCCACTTTTCCATCTTCTCCGCGTTTCAGGTACGCTTTAAACTTCCGACGGGTGCGTGATGAAACAAAGCCGGTCAGTAAATCGGTTCGGCCTTCGCTCAGTAATTTTTTGATTTGAGAGGGTTCAATTTCCTGTTGCAGAATGACTTTGCCCGTTCGGAAGTCGCAGGTTTTAGCCGGGCCTACTGCTTTTTCGCAGGTATAGTTCATTTTGTGTTCATAGACCGATGACTGACACTTGGGGCAACTGCCCAGTGATTCCTGGGCAGAAAAATCGACCGGTTCACTGTTTTCATCATCATCATTTTGACCGAAGTCGAATTCAAGCTTATGTTGATCGGTCAGTTTGAGGATGGCGGCAAACGGGCGGCCAAGCCGGCTACGAAATCCCTGCAACGGACCAATCGTGCGTTCGGTAATCAGTGTTTCCGCTTCCGGTACTTCCAATTGACGGCTGCCAGGAATTTTCGTAATGGAAAAATCGCATTGGGTACAGGCAAACCGTTTGTAGTTTTCCTTAACCAGGCCACCGCATTTGGGACAGGGTGATTTCAAGGTCGCGTAATCGCCTGGAATGGTTGTGGCCCCGTAGTTTTTGGCCCTCGCAACAATCTGTTCAACCGCCTTACTAATTTCTTGCATGAATGCTTCACGGTCCAATTGACCCCGTTCTATTTGCGAGAGCTTGCTTTCCCATTCACCAGTCAGCTCCGGCATGGTGAGTTCTGTCACACCCAGTCCCCGCAAGAGGGTCAACAGTTGAAAGGCCTTGGTGGTCGGCACTAGCGACTTGTCACTGCGCAAAAGGTAGTTCTCGCTGATCAATCCTTCAATAATGGCGGCCCGGGTGGCTGGAGTACCCAAACCCTTCCCGGACATGGCCTCCCGCAAATCATCATTATCAATCAGCTTGCCGGCGCCTTCCATGGCAGAAAGCAGTGTGGCTTCGGTATATCTTGCCGGTGGTTTGGTAGACAGATCGCGAACCTCAATATCCCTGACTGTGGCTTTTTCATGCTCGCCAACTTCGACGAGCGTGCCCTCACCAGAAAGGGCTTCACGACCGTAAATCGCCAACCAGCCCGGTTTGACCATCACCTTGCCTTCGGTCTTAAAGTGGTGTTGGGCAATCTGGGAAATGCGGGTTGTGTTACGAAATTCTGCCGGTGGGAAAAACACCGCCATAAATCGGCGCACAACCAGGTCATAGATTTTGGCTTCAGCTTCGTTGAGGTTTTTTGGTGCTTGTACTGTGGGAATTATGGCGAAATGGTCAGAAATTTTCGCATCATTAAAAATACGCTTATTCGGTTTAACCCAGTCATTGTCCAGAATAGTGGCCGCATGCGGCCCGATTGGATTGCCACCGCTGCCGCTAGTTATGGCTGACAAACGCTCACTTGATTCATCACGAAGAATGCTTAAGGTCTCTCGAACGGTTGGGAGATAGTCTTCCGGAAGCGCCCGTGAATCTGTTCTTGGATAGGTCAATACTTTATGACGTTCATAGAGAGCTTGCGCCAGTGACAAGGTTGTTTTTGCAGAATACCCAAACCGGGCGTTGCCTTCACGTTGCAGGCTGGTCAAGTCAAACAGCATGGGCGCGCTTTGCGTTGAGGGTTTGGTTTCCTCGGTAACCACCGCCTGTTGATTCTGGCAAGCTGCTATGATCGCTTCAGCCTGCAGGCGGTCCCACAGTCTTTCGGCACGCCGTTCCGCATCGTCGTCATTTTTTTTGAAATCCTTATCAAACCACCGACCCGAATACTGCCCGGCTTTGACATCAAATTGGGCATGCACTTCAAAGTACGGCCGCGAGATGAATTGCTTAATTTGCTCCTCGCGCTCAATGACGATGGTCAGTGTCGGTGTTTGCACCCGCCCGACGGTTGTCAGGTAAAAGCCTCCATCTTGGGAGTTGAACGCCGTCATCGCCCGGGTGCCGTTAATGCCAACAAGCCAGTCAGCCTCCGATCGGCAGCGAGCGGCATCGGCTAGGGGTTTCATTTGTTCATCCTCACGCAGATGCTCAAATGCCTCTCGAATGGCCTTGGGTGTCATGGATTGCAGCCAAAGACGGCTTGTCGGTTGTTTGGCTTGAGTGTGTTGGACAATGAGTCGGAAAATCAATTCCCCTTCTCGCCCAGCATCACAGGCATTAATAATGCGGTCGATATCCTTGCGACGGATCAATTTGGCCAGTAATTTGAGCCGGTCCTCGGTCCTGGCGATGGGGTTTAAGTCAAAATGATCGGGAATGACCGGCAGGTTAGCGAATGACCATTTACCACGTTTGACCTCTACACCCTCGGGTGCCTTGATTTCTAGTAAGTGTCCGATCGCCGAGGTTACGACATACTCGTCATTTTCAAAATAGTCCTTCTCGCGTTTGAGTTCTCCTAGGGAACGTGCGATGTCGGCGGCAACAGAAGGTTTCTCGGCAATAATCAGCGATTTACTCATGAGTAACTGGGGATAACTCCTTTGGCATATTGATGTAAGGGAACCGGGTTGTTCCGTGTGGGGTACTCAGTCCATATTCCTGGTGAAAGTCGAGCTGTCACAATCTGCTTGCCATGATGTGAGGGTTCCTTTGTGAGTTCATCATAAGGAGGGCGTGGTGTATAGGCAAGGAATGCGGGGTTTATCTCCTTTTCCCCAACTGTCGCATTGAAAATTTTTTGTAACTAATAAGAATCTGTCGCTCAATCCTAAAAGACAAAAATGGTTAATGGTACCGGTAGTATTGGGTTGGCTTCAATATGAAACTCATGGTGTCTTTGCCTCACCACACGACTTGTCGGATGGTAACGCATGTCCCATTACGAAAATTGGTTGGTGGTCCTTACCGGATCTGTATCCGGACATACTGAAGACCAGGTATTTGTTTTATAAGTCCTTTCATCTCCAAAGACAAGAGAATACTCAACACTTCGGAGGAAGAATATGAACCTTGAGCGATTAATGCGTCAAGCAAGACCGGTTCTAAAGAAATTTTTTTGAATACTTCTTGCTCTTCAGCCCCCAATGCTATGGCTGGAGGTGAGATTTCACCCGTCGTGTGTTGTGTTTCAAGGTGATGCCGGAACGTCGGTTCTAACATAGGAAGAATTTCTTCCACAATATCCCAAGGTTTTTCAACAAGCTTTGCTCCTTGTTGAATGAGGCGATGAGGCCCATGGCTCAGAGGATGCATCACAGGTCCTGGTACGGCAAACACTTCTCGATTTTGCTCTGAGGCCATTCGAGCAGTGATGAGAGACCCACTTTTCAAGGTGGCCTCTGTGACGATGACTCCAAGTGAAAGTCCACTGATGACACGATTTCGTTGGGGAAAATGAAAAGATTGTGGAGAGGTGCCCATGGGGAATTCTGAAAGCACCGCGCCCTGGTGCTCAATTCGTTGTCGAAGCTTGAGATGTTCGGGTGGATAGATTTGATCAATTCCACACCCGAGGACAGCCACGGTTCGTCCTTTTGCGGCTAATGCCCCTTCATGAGCATCGGCATCTATGCCACGCGCCAAGCCACTCACGATCGTGAATCCGAGGGCTGCTAAATCACCACTGAGTTGCCGCGTGAACGCTCTTCCTGCGTGTGACCCTTTCCGTGCTCCCACGATGGCGAGGGATTGTTGATCAGCTTCTTTCAATTGTCCTGTGTAATAAAGAATGGGCGGAGGATCAGCAATGGTCTGAAGTCGTGCAGGATAGGCGGGATCGGTGAGAGTCAGGATGGAAAATTGTCCATTCGCTACGGCATCTAATTCACGTTGGATCTGTTGTTGTGTGTCTGCCGAAAGTGGTTGGTGCAGAGCTGAGGCCACGGAAGAGGAGAGATCGCCTGCTTCGACCAGCGCAGAAGGATGGGCTTGGCGAATGGCTTCCGGTGAACCAAACCGATGGATCAGTCGTGTGAAGGTGATGGGCCCCAATCCTTTGACCGCCCGCAGCTCCAACCATCCCTGCAAGGCGAAAGACTGGCTCATCGTCTTGGTCTAAGACGCGGCTCGCGATTCAGCTCGCTGAGCAACCTTGCCCACAACCACAATGTCATATTGTTCAAGATGCAAAAGGGGATCTGCCTTGAAAAGCACCTGTTGTTGAAATTCTTGTTCTAATTGTTCAATACCGCCATGTTCAGTATCAAAGAGGAGTTCAATAACCCTGGGGTTTGCTCCTACGACAATGCGTTGCGCCGGTCCACGGGTTATCCCGATTCGCCGGATGTCCCGAAAAATTTCATAGGCCACGGTCATGGCGGATTTGGTATACCCGCGACCTTCACAGTCGTTGCACACTTCTGACAGTGTTCGCAATAGGTCTTCCCGTACCCGTTCACGGGAAATTTCGATAAGCCCGAGATCGGAAATGCGTGAGATACGGGTTTGTGCTTTATCATTCGCCATAGCATCAACCGTGGCTTGATACACTTTCTCTCGATTGCGTTCCCGTTCCATATCAATGAAATCAATCACAATGATGCCGCCAATGCCTCGGAGTTTCACTTGATAGGCGATTTCTTTTGCCGCTTCCAGGTTGTTTTTCAGAATCGTTTCTTCTTGGTCGCGCTTTCCGACAAATCGACCCGTATTCACGTCTACGACCGTCATGGCCTCGGTATGGTCGATTACAATGTGACCTCCTGATTTGAGCCAGACCTTTCGACTGAGTGCACGGGTGATTTCCATTTCAATGCCAAGATGGTCAAATAATCCTTCCTGCTTCTTGTCATAGAAATGTACGCGGGAGGCTTGCTCGGGAAGATACCGCCGTACAAACTCTTTGATTTCCTCGAACCCGCTTTTGGTGTCGATTAATAGGCGGTCGACTTTTTTGGTGAAGAGATCTCGAACGATTCGTAGGGGAAGCGACAGATCCGTATGAAGCAGGGCAGGTGCGGGTTGTTGGTTTGCAGCTTTCAACGTGTCTTCCCACAAGGCGGTCAGGAATTTGGTGTCGGACACCAGATCCTCTTCGGGAACTCCCTCGCATACGGTGCGGACGATATACCCATATTCCGGCTTCCTAATACGCCGCATTAAATCTTTTAAACGATGACGTTCATCTTCCTGGGTAATACGTCGAGAGACCCCTACATGATCGACATTGGGCATCAACACCAAAAATCGCCCAGGAAGGGAGACATAGGTAGTAATCCGGGGACCTTTGGTTCCAATTGGGCCTTTTGAAATTTGCACCAACAATTCCTGCCCTTCAGTCAACAAGCTTTCGATGGGACGGGCGGTTTGCCGACGAGGCCGTGGCAGATCTGAACTTGGTTCGTCCCCCTCACTATCCACGAGAGTATCTCCCGGTTCCGTACCGACCGAAAGGTCAGATACATGGATGAAGGCTGCACGATCCAATCCGATGTCCACAAATGCGGCCTGCATGCCTGGTAAGACTTTGATCACTTTGCCTTTATAGATATCGCCGACGAAATCTTTTTTTCGAGGACGGTCGACAAAGAGTTCTGTGACCACTCGATTTTCAAGGACGGCCACTCGAGTTTCCTCTTGAGTGACGCTAATGGCAATTTCCGATCCCATAAATGTCTCCTTCTGTACTCAGAAGCTTGCGCGAGCCAGACCTAGCTTGTGGGAAATTTTGTGAGACCGGCCGGAGCGAAAAACTCGTGAAGGAGTTTTTGGTGCTCATTTGGGGAGAGTCCGGGATGTATGAGAGCCCGGAGAGCGGCTGTTACCCACAATGCAGGGTGAATCGTGCGTTGTTCTGAAACGTGTTTGTAATTCCTAAGATGAATAATCTGTTGATTTTTTCAATGACAAGGTCTTCGTTGTTATGATTGTTTGATCCTAATATTCAAGAAATTCTAGCTGTGAATAGGCGAAATCAACTAACTCTTGTAGCCTACCACATTTTTAGCGTAATGCGGTCCTGATCTGGGCATTGCCTGGAGGCGTGGCTATAACAGCGACAGCCGCCTTCGTTTTACATTGAGCAGAAGGCCCAGTGCGGTGAGATTGACCACCATGGCACTGCCTCCATAACTCATCAGCGGGAGGGGGATACCCACGATAGGAGCCAACCCGGAGGTCATGGCAATGTTCACAATGATACCAAAGCTCAGCATCGCTACGACTCCTACGGCAAGCAACGATCCGGTCACATCTTTTGCATTGAATGCAATCTCTAACCCCATTAATAAAACAATGACATATAACGTTAAGAGAATCAGGGATCCCAAGAAACCCCATTCTTCTGCAAATACGGCAAACACAAAGTCGGTGTGTCCTTCGGGGAGGAATTTAAACTGGGTTTGCGTGCCTCCCTGAAGGCCTTTTCCCAATAATTGCCCCGAGCCAATGGCGATTCGCGATTGTAAGCCGTGATAGCCTTTCCCGCCAGGGTCGGAATTCGGGTCCACAAAACTTAAAATTCGGTCTTGTTGGTAGCTATGGAGCGAGCCCCAGACTCCGCCCCAGGCAAAAGGGAATAACATCAGCGCAGCTAGGACAATAAATCCAAAGGCTTTGGATTTCATGCCCACGGTGAGGATGATGACTAAGAAAATGATCAGGAACCCCAAACTGCTTCCTAAATCCGGTTGTTTCAAGATGAGCAAAAATCCGGGCAGCACAATCAGGGCAGGAATGATGAGTCGGCGCAACCATCCCTCGCGGTTGGCGGCACCGTAATAGGAAGCCAACGTGAGCATCAAGGGAATCTTAATGAACTCGGAAGGTTGAACCATGAATGGTCCCAGCTGGATCCACCGTTGAGATCCTCGACTGGTTTTTCCAATGACGATCACGATAATGAGCAGGATAAGTCCGGCTCCATACAAGAGATAGGACAGTCTGGCAAATTTATGATAGTCGATGCCTGCCGCCACCAGGAACGCTAAGATTCCCACGACCATCCAGGTTGCCTGTTTCAGATAGATGGGAAACTTGGTGGGTGGGCCGGAATTTGTCACGCTATAGATCGAGAGAATACCGATGGAAATAATGGCAGCAATAATACCCAGGAAACACCAATCGAATGTGTCAAACCCGCGGCGGTTCACATGGTCGTTCATTAAGGGTGTCATGATGACGGTGAAATAGCGATATGGTGACGAAACATGTGATTACAATGAACCAGCCGGTTGGGCATTGTTCCCATTCATATAGGCTTCAATTAAGGTTGTGGCTAAAGGAGCTGCGGCTGACCCTCCGTGGCCCGCGTGTTCCACGATCACCGCCACCGCTATTTTGGGCTTTTCAACAGGGGCAAATGCGACAAACCATGCATGGTCCCGATGTTTTTTCGCGACTTCGGATTTGTCGTCATCATCCTTCAACGCCACCACTTGTGCGGTTCCGGTTTTACCCGCAATGCTCACCAAAGTCGATTGAGCGCGTTGTGCCGTCCCCCGTGTCACCACGGCAGCTAAGCCTTCTTTGATCTGGGAAAAAATTTCAGGCGATATGGGCAACTGGTGTGTCGGCGGGATCGGTTCTTCTTTGAGATTTCCTGTCCTTCTGGGTCGAGAGGCTTTCAGGAGTCGGGGTTGGACCACTCGCCCATCGGTGGCGACGATGGATACCATTTTGGCCATTTGAATGGGCGTCACGGATAAAAAGCCTTGTCCGATGGCAATTGAAATAGTTTCCCCAGGATACCAGGGCTCCCCTCGATTTTTTTTCTTCCACTCGGTGGAGGGAACTAATCCCGATCGTTCCGATGATAAGGCAATTCCCGTTTTTTTTCCGAGTCCGAATTGGTGAGCGTAGGAAGCGATGGGATCGATGCCCAATTGGTTCCCCACTTTATAAAAATAGACATCACAGGATTCCGCTAGTGCTTTGTTAAGATCGACAGAACCATGGCCTCCCCGTTTCCAATCACGAAATACGCGTTTCCCAAAAGGAAAGGTTCCATGACAGGGGATTGAATCGGTAGCTCCCATAGTTTGGGTGCCCAAAAGGGCAGCGGCCATCACGATTTTGAACGTTGATCCAGGAGGGTACTGGCCCTGAATCGCTCGATTGGTTAGGGGGTGTCTGGTATCTTGAAGTAATTGGCGCCACGCTTGCGGACTAATGCCGCCTGACAAATCGTTGGGATTGAATCCGGGTTGACTGGCTAAGGCCAGGACATCGCCATTCCAGGGATCTAACGCAACGATGGCACCGGATTCGCCTCCCAGTAAATCTTCGGCCAATCGCTGTAGGCGGATATCCAGTGTGAGATAGAGGTCGTCGCCTGCTAAGGGCGGCTGAATGGATAAGGATCTCTTGGGGTATCCGAAGGCATCAACTTCAATCACCTTTCGCCCGGTTTCACCTAATAGACTGGCATCCAGTGTTTGTTCAACCCCATATTGACCAACAATACGACCGGCTTGCACATCATCAAATTCAATCTCCTTCAATTGGGATTCTGAAATTTCACCCACATACCCAATGACATGCGAGGCATAGGATCCTAGTGGGTAGTTCCGTTGATACTCCGGTTGAATCACGACGCCAGGCAATTCAATGCGGTGCGATTCGATGAGTGCGGCTTCTCGGAGGGTCAGTCCGCTTTTTATTTTGACCCGTCCTCGCCGTTTGGTCCCGAGTTTTTTTGAAATAGCTTGAATATTGATCTCCAGGTATTCGGGAAGTTTAGCCAAGACGGCCTCCCGGTCTGGGATATCTTCGAGTGAAAGATACAATTGAAAACTGGGAACGTTGTTGGCTAATAATTCTCCATTTCTATCAAACAACAGCCCTCGCGCTGGTTCAAGCACGATCGATCTCGTCCGATTATCCCGAGCTAATTCTTGGTAATACATGCCATCACGAATTTGTAATTGCCAGAGCCGTAAGGCCAATAAGACCATAATCAGGAGTAATCCGACTTTGACAAAAATTAATCGACTTTGAATGTCGGCTAATTCGTTCGCTTGGCGGGATGTGTCAAACATATAGATAGAAAAGGTGGATCTGCCCGAAAGGGATGCGTGCGGGAGTTATGAGCGTCCTTGGGAAAAGTGTACCACACTTATTGACTGCCGGAATTTCTGTGAGATCCAAAAAATACCTGCCGCGAGGACGCTCTGATACAAGGCTTGTGGCGCGAGGATCCGAGAAAAAGCATGAAAGGTTTCGGCTCCCTCGAGTGCTGGATAAGCCATGATGAGAGACGCGAGCCCGCAACCGAAAGAAATGATCAATGTGACCATCATAACGGCGGGAACCGTCACCGTTGAAATGGTATGGGTCGTGGCCCCGGCAAGTGATCCTGCCAGGCCTTTAAGAATCATATTGAGTCCGATCCCGCCTGGAGACAAAAGGTCTTGAAGCAGTCCCACGCTTAGCCCAATGAACAAACCTTTATATTCATTTGTTAAAAATCCAGCCAGGCAAGCCAAGATAAGGCATAGGTCTGGGTATAGGCCATTGATGGAAACCCATGAGCTGATAGTGGCTTGAGCCACAACGGTTCCTATACATAACGCAAGATAGAACAGGGTGCTCATGGTGAACCTGGAGTCGCCTGAGGCGTGGCCCCTGCCGGTAACGATTCAGGAGACATTGGAGGTTGGAATGACGTAATCACTAATACTCCTTCAAGCTTAGAGAAATCGACAATGGGAGTGATTTCGCCAGTTTGAAAGAGGTCCGTGGCGGCTTTGGTGAGCTGTTGGATTTTGCCAATGCGTAATCCACGAGGAAAATCATCTGTCAGACCTGAGGTGACCACGGCATCTCCGACTTGGACGGAAGAAAGTGGCGGAAGATATTTCATTTGGATGGCGCCCTGAGGTGTTCCCTGGATAATGCCCTCGTCCCGGCTCGTTTGAATCATACCGGTAATGGCGACATTGGGATCTGAGAGAAGGAGGATAATCGAGGTCGCGGAGTTTACTCGCACCACTCTGCCGACCACCCCGGCGTCGGTAATAACCCCCATTTCAGGGCGAATTCCATCTCGTGTGCCCTTGTCAATGACCATGGCACGATACCAATTGGATGCATTGCGTCCAATGATGCGAGCCGGCAGGGTGACCAAGGGAACGGATTCTTGATAGAGCGTAAGTTTTTGGAATTCCAGGGACAGAATGGCTTGTTCCCGGAGACGATTCTGCTCTCCCTGCATTTCTTGAATCTGACGTTTTAAGTCCTGATTTTCCTCCCACACATGTTGGAGCGCCACATAATGGTCCCATGTCTCGGTCACCGAGTCCTGGATTGAGGCCATCACTAATAATGGACCTTCAAGGATCAAGGCCAAAGGGCCACCGACCTCACCAAGCCATTCTTGCGAATTCCGCGGCAAAAACAAGACGAGAAGGAGAAAGAGGATCGCAACAACTGCGAGAAGGCGACGGAGGCCTGTAGCCAGGGGCAGGGATGAATGTTCAGTTCGCGGCATCAAGATCAGGCAATGATTAAGGTGTTAAGCTTGAATGTGTCGCAACTTTCCGAAGTAGGCTTAACTCTTCCAGAGTTTTTCCAACGCCCATGACGACAGAGATCAGAGGGTCGTCGACTGTGACAATCGGTAAGGCGGTTTCTTCACGTAGTCGATCATCTAGACCCTGAAGCATGGATCCGCCACCCGTAAGAACAATGCCCCGATCCATGATGTCCCCTGCCAATTCCGGAGGCGTGTGCTCTAAGGCCAGTCTGACTGCGGATACAATGGTGCCAATGCAGTCTTGTAGGGCCCCTCGAACTTCGGTGTCATCAATAAAGATCGTTCGCGGGATCCCTGAAACGAGATCCCGACCTTTCACCGCCATTTGCCTTTTTTCGGGCAGGGGATGGGCTGATCCGATTTCCATTTTGATCCGTTCGGCCATATGTTCCCCGATTAACAGACTGTATTCACGCTTGAGGTGGCTCATTATCGCCCCATCGATTTGATCTCCAGCAATTCGAACGGATTCACTGTACACAATGCCGCCTAACGAGATTACGGCAATATCGGTGGTGCCTCCGCCGATATCTACAATCATGTTTCCAAAGGGCTCGATGATAGGAAGGCCGGCTCCGATAGCGGCGGCGACCGGTTCTTCAATAAGATACACTTCACGAGCCCCAGCCAGTTCAGCCGATTCTTTGACGGCCCGTTGTTCAACTTGGGTGATTCTGGAAGGAACTCCGATGATGATTCGAGGCCGGACTAACGTCCCGCGTGGATGAACCTTTTGGATGAAGTACCGAAGCATCTGTTCGGCCATATCAAAATCGGCAATGACTCCCTCGCGCATTGGGCGGACGCAGGTCAGGTTCCCAGGAGTTCGCCCCACCATTTTCTTGGCCTCTTCCCCAACCGCCAGAATTTTTTTAGAATGGGTCTCCGTGGTGACAACAGAAGGTTCATTCAGGACAATGCCCTGTCCTTTAATGTAAATTAAGGTTGAGGACGTACCTAGGTCGATGGCGATGTCATGGGAAAAGTAACGACTGAGAAAATTTAACATAGTGGCGTGTTTAGGAGGTGGCTCTCCCAGGGTGGGTGGGAGTAAGGATCCGTGGTAATTGAGCCGGTGTTGGGTCAGCAGGAAGCATGCTTCAGTTGTTAATCATGTGACACAATATCGCGTTAACTACGCTCGGGTGAATTGTTCACATCTGGCCAGAAAACCGTGGAAAAGGTTCAGAGGGTGGATGAGACGAGTTGTCGATTGAATCTGCCCGGTGGCTCACCTCATGGCTCATTTCAAACGGAAAGAGCCCTGAGGATGCGTACGAACCACTAAGAAAAAGTATATCAGAAGTTCCAAAAGACCACAAAGAGAGATTTGATCCTTTCATAATGTCACGGGGTGGAGAGTAAGTCTGTTGTAGAATTGAATAACATAGTTGGGAAAGAAGTTTCGTATCTAATTTAAGAGAGGAAGTAATCGATGGGAAGTCAAACATTATTTGAGAAAATTTGGACTCAGCATGTCGTGCGTGAAGAACCGGATGGGACGACATTGCTCTATATCGACCGGCATCTCGTCCATGAGGTGACCTCTCCTCAGGCTTTTGAAGGGTTGCGATTGGCCGGGCGTACTCCCCGCCGACCGGCCGCGGCGTTGGCCGTGCCTGATCACAATGTCCCCACAACTGACAGGAAGCAGGGAATTAGCGATCCGATGAGTGCTTTGCAAATATCAACCTTGGAACAAAACTGTGCGGAATTTGGCGTGACTCTGTATGGGATGCAGGATATTCGGCAAGGGATTGTTCATGTGATAGGACCGGAACAGGGATTAACTCTTCCGGGAATGACCATTGTCTGCGGCGATTCCCATACGTCCACACATGGGGCGTTTGGAGCACTGGCGTTTGGCATTGGAACGTCGGAAGTTGAGCATGTGTTAGCGACGCAATGTTTGGTCCAAAAACGACCGAAAACCATGGAAATTCGAGTTGAGGGGACATTGCCCGATTATTGCTCGTCGAAAGATGTAATTTTGGCAATTATCGGGCGCATTGGCATCGGTGGGGGCATTGGCCAGGTTGTGGAGTATACCGGATCGGTTATTCGTTCCTTTTCTGTGGAAGGTCGGATGACGCTTTGTAACATGTCTATCGAAGCCGGTGCCCGAGCGGGCCTTGTTGCCCCGGATGAGAAAACCGTGGAATATATCAAAGGGCGCCCCCTCAGTCCTCAGGGTGAAATTTTTGAACAGGCCAGCAAGGCCTGGTTGGCTCTAAAGACCGATTCCGGTGCCACATTTGATCATTTGGTGGAAATGCGAGGAGAAGAGATTTCGCCTCAAGTGACCTGGGGTACCAATCCTGGAATGGTAACCGATGTCAATGGTTCCGTCCCCAAGCCATCCGACATCGAGGATGAGAAGACCCGCTCAGCCACTCAACGCGCATTAGAGTATATGGGACTTCAACCAGGCATCCCCATCTGTGATATTCCGATTGATCGGGTGTTTATCGGGTCCTGTACGAATTCCCGCATTGAAGATTTACGCGTGGCCGCCAAATATGTTCGAGGAAAACGTGTTTCTGGGACGGTTAAGGCCATGGTTGTGCCGGGATCCGGTTTGGTCAAAGCACAAGCGGAGCAAGAGGGATTGGATCGGATATTTCGGGAGGCCGGGTTTGAATGGCGTGAGCCGGGCTGTAGTATGTGTCTGGCCATGAATGCCGATGTGCTTACCCCTGGAGAACGCTGCGCCTCTACGAGTAATCGAAATTTTGAGGGACGCCAGGGAAAAGGAGGTCGAACTCATTTGGTCTCTCCCGCTATGGCGGCAGCAGCGGCAGTGGAAGGGCATTTTGTCGACATCCGAAACTGGAATGTGTGAATCCGCTCATTCTTGGATGAGAACACCATTTTTCTGTAACATCTTGTTTGTGAAAACTTGGAGGAGATCATGGAAGCTTTTACAACGTTGACTGGAACCGTTGCCCCGTTACATCGTGGCGATGTCGATACAGATCAAATTATTCCCAAGCAATATTTAAAGACCATCCAACGAACGGGTCTAAAGGAAGGATTATTCGCTGATTGGCGTATGAGACCGGATGGGACCCCTGATCCTGATTTTTTTTCGAACCAACCACGATATCAGGACGCCACAATTTTATTGACGGGTGAAAATTTCGGGTGTGGATCGTCTCGTGAACATGCGCCTTGGGCATTATTAGACTATGGGTTTCGCTGTATACTGGCGCCGAGTTTTGCTGATATTTTTTATAACAATTGTTTCCAAAATGGTATCTTGCCGGTTGTCTTATCTGTCCAGGACATTCAAACGATATTCAATCGTGTCATGAGTCAAGAGATTTACCAGGTAACCGTTGATCTCATTCAACAGGCTGTCCTGTTACCGGAAGGCGAGCGCTATGAGTTTGCCGTTGATCCATTTCGTAAGGATTGTATGATTAAGGGTTTAGATGGCATTGGTTTGACCTTGCAGCATGAGTCTGCCATTGCTGCCTACGAATCACGTCGTACGCAAGAGGCTCCCTGGTTATTTCAAGACCAGAGGGTGTAAATCCGGTTGACCTGTAGCATTTCCCTGCCTGGCTGATTATTTCCAGTCGGCTTTTCCGGCAAGAGACTGACAGGTACTAAGCTTTGGGAATAGTAAGATTCGTCCTATCTGTTCATGCACCATTTTGATTGACCCGATCCTCTACCAGCGTCTTTTTGTCTTTAGGCATCTTCCCTGTTATTTTACAAGGGCTTTTCTTTGATCATCGATCTTGTTCGGAATTCTGTCTCTGCGGATGCCTTCAGCTTTTCTTAAAACCCTCCTCGGGAGTTTTTACGATCTCCTGCCCATCATAGTGGTCATCGGATTTTTTCAATTCGCGGTGTTACAACAACCCATTCCCCATCTGCTAGACATTTTGGTCGGGTCGTTTTTTGTCCTCATTGGATTGACCCTGTTTGTTCAAGGATTAGAAATGGGCCTGTTCCCGCTCGGGGAATCGCTGGCCTTTGCATTTGCAAAAAAAGGCAGCCTGACCTGGTTGCTTATTTTTGCTTTTGCCTTGGGATTTGGTACCACTGTGGCTGAACCGGCTTTGATAGCCGTGGCACAGGAAGCCGCCAACGTAGCGGCGGAGGGACATGTGATTGAGGGAACACAAGAGGCACGTTCCGATTATGCGTTTGGTCTGCGATTGACGGTGGCGTTGTCAGTGGGATTTGCCATAGTCATTGGTGTCTTACGTATCATTCGAGGATGGCCGGTGCAGTACTTGATTATCGGGGGATATATGGGTGTGATAATGATGACGTTCTTTGCTCCACCGGAAATCATTGGCATTGCCTATGATTCGGGAGGTGTCACGACATCGACCATTACCGTGCCATTAGTGACTGCGCTCGGAGTGGGTCTGGCCTCTTCCATTCGAGGGCGCAATCCCATGATTGATGGGTTTGGGCTCATTGCCTTTGCCTCTCTCACACCGATGATTTTCGTCATGGCCTACGGCATGATGGGATAACTTCATGGCACAGAACTTATTGGATACCATCTGGGCCACCGTGACCGATGTTCTGCCCATTGCCCTGGTGATCATTGGATTTCAGAGCCTGGTTATCCGGCGACCGATTCCCAATATCGCGCGAGTGGGGTTTGGTTTTGTCTATGTCCTTGTGGGCCTCGCGTTTTTTTTGTTGGGGTTGGAAATGGCCCTGTTTCCTATAGGGAAACTTATGGCTCAACAATTAACGGCGCCGGAATTCATTATGGGAGGAGGACAGGGGTTTGATGCAGGGAAAAGCCCTGATTGGAGTCAATACTATTGGGTGTATGCCTTCGCTTTAGCTATTGGATTTTCGACTACGATTGCTGAGCCGTCCTTGTTAGCCGTGGCCTTGAAAGCCAATCAGGTCTCCGGGGGAGTGATTGGGGTTTGGGGGTTGCGAATAGCTGTGGCGATTGGTGTGGCGTTAGGAATTGGCCTGGGAGTCTATCGAATTATTACCGGGACTCCGTTACATTGGTACATTATCGTTGGATACGTGATTGTCCTCTTCCAGACATTGTTTGCTCCTCGAATGATTATTCCTTTGGCCTATGATTCTGGTGGGGTGACGACTTCAACTGTGACCGTTCCCCTCGTTGCTGCGTTAGGGTTGGGTTTGGCGAGTAACATTCCAGGACGCAACCCGGTGTTTGATGGATTCGGCTTGATTGCCTTTGCCAGCTTGTTCCCTATTATAACCGTCATGGCCTATGCACAGATTTCTGCCTGGTGGGCCAAACATCACTGAACCTTTTTTGAGAGGCCTTGTATGCATTTCAAATTGATCTGTGCCTTTGTTCAAGACGATAAAACGGTAGCGGTGATGAATGCGGCGCGGGGAAAAGGTGCAACCGGCGCTACGGTGATTACCAGTGCCCATGGTGAAGGGCTAGAGGTCAAAAAGACCTTTTTTGGTCTGAGCTTAGAAACTCAACGCGATGTCATTCTTTTTTTGGTTGAGGAACATCTGGCGCGAGAAATTCTTGAATCGATTGCCGCCGTAGGTGAATTTGATCTAAAACCCGGTACGGGGATTGCGTTTCAGATTGATGTCGAAGATGCAGTGGGCGTCGTTCATCAAATGGCCAAACTCAAAGATGTGGTGGAGGAAGAGTTATGAAACACGGTGAAATGGTCCGCGTCAAAGATGTCATGAAAACCCAGTTTGATCTTATCCACGGGATTGAAACCGTGGCCGATGCGTTACGGAAGGCCAAGCATTTAGAGACTGAATGTTTGTTGGTTGATCGGAGGAATGAGGATGACGAATATGGGATTGTGCTGCTGGCGGATATTGCCAAAAAAGTGTTAGGGGCTGACAAAGCGGCTGATCGGGTGAATGTGTATGAAATTATGAGCAAGCCGGTGATAGCTGTTGATCCAGATATGGATATTCGGTATTGCGCTCGTTTGTTTGAACGGTTTGGGTTAACCCTAACACCGGTTATTCAAAATCGCATCGTTGTCGGGGTGGTGAGTTATCGAGATATCGTCTTGTGTGGGTTACGTGATCGATTGTAATGGAAGAATGGTGAGGTGCGATAATCAAAAAGAAAAAAAGCGAGTGGGGGAAAAGGAACATTTATTTAGGCGAATATCACGATTCTAAGGAGATGAAAATGAATGGTCAGAGGGTACCACGTCAATGGTTGCGAGTTTTTTTTGTGGTGAGTTGTGTATTTTTTTTGCCAGGGCCAGAAATCGGTTGGGGAAATAATGAGTTGCCGCAGGAAACTGTTTTGCCCTTGGAATTGGCGTTGAAAGCTGCGAAGGGGGCCTTAGCTAAATGTGAGGAAGGTGGATACCGGGTGAGTGTGGCAGTGGTTGATCGAGGTGGGAACCTCAAAGTGCTTCTTCGTGGAGATGGGGCTGGGCCGCATACTCAGGATAGTAGTACTCGAAAAGCCTATACAGCATCCAGTATCCGTCGTTCTACACAGGAACTTGCCGAATTGGTCGTTAAAGTTCCCAATCTTCATGCCTTGGGAATCATGAATGAACGGATTCTTATTCTGGGAGGAGGTCTTCCTCTTGTTTTGGGAAATGAAGTCCTGGGGGGAATTGGAGTGGGAGGCGCTCCTGGAACTCAGTTCGATGAAAGCTGTGCTCTAGCGGGCTTGACGAGTATTGGTGCAAAACCGTCTATAGAATAAGTAATTGAGTTGTGTCGGGCATTAATGATGGTCTCAACAAAAAAGTATTTCGTCTTATTGAGAAGAAAATTATTCAAATTGGATGGAGAAAGATATAAATGACCCCAACCATTGGTGGGTGAAAGGCTTTTTCCCATAGGTAGTTTTTGGGACTAAAGCCTCCATTGAACTGACCGATAAGAGCAGTTGCCGCAAAAGGCTGAGAGAATCGGTCAATCAAAAAAGGAGATGACGAAACTCCAATTACGTTGACGAAACATAATAAAAGTAGTGGCCTCTTTCCGACAAAGGCAAACCCATTGTGAAGTGGGGACGCAAAGCCACGGGTCAGAATACCCTGATAGCCGGGTTACCGAAGAAAGAGAAACGATGATGGATCGGGATAGGGGCCTCTTAGTGAAGGAGGTATCCCATGTTCCGCGATCCTGCGTGTTCTACTTTTCAAAAGATCCTTCTTGCCTCAGTGTTCGGTATTGGGGCGTGCCTGATTCCCAGTGGCGTGCAATCTGCAATCAGTACCTTTCCGCCATCGATTGCTACCCCCGCCCCAGGTACCATACTCACCAGCTCTACAGTGACCTTTACTGGCACTCATACCAGCCAAGATTATCAGCATTGGGTTTATGTAGGCTCTACGCCGACGAATAAGGACTATTACGCTGGAGCGCCAGATAGAGACCATCAGTTCACTGTATCCGGCTTGCCGTCCAGCGGAACAATTTACGTGCGTTACTACACGCGGACTTGTGGAACGTGTGACTGGGAGCCCCAGACCCATTCATATCAAATGAACTCAGGTGCCTCCTCTAGCAATTCCGCGGTGCTCCAATGGGCGGCTAATCAAGAATCCGACCTGGCTGGATATCGTGTTTATCATGGAACAACGTCTGGAAACTATGGCAGTTCGAAAGACGTTGGCAAACAGACTGCCTATCAGTATACCAACTTGGCATCCAATACCACTCATTATTTCTCTGTCACGGCGTATGACCTGTCTGGGAATGAGAGCTCTCCTACCCCAGAAGTATTCAAGAAACTTCCGGGACCAGATAGTGTATTGTCTATATCTATTAGTGGTCAGGGAATGGTCACGAGCAATCCCACGGGTATCTCTTGCACCAGTGGAACCTGCTCCGGCACCTTTCCCCAGGGCACAAGTGTTACCCTTACTGCGACTCCCAATACGGGGAATACGTTCTCGGGTTGGAGCGGGGCCTGTTCGGGCACCAGTTCCTGCGGGGTTGCCCTCTCGACGACGTCCGCCTCGGTGAGTGCGGCCTTTGCGACTAGCCCTCCTCTCACCGGTACTTTAAATGTAACCTTGGCGGGAACGGGCAGTGGAACGGTCACGAGCAATCCCACGGGTATCTCTTGCACCAATGGAACCTGCTCCGGCACCTTTCCCCAGGGCACAAGTGTTACCCTTACTGCGACTCCCAATACGGGGAATACGTTCTCGGGTTGGAGCGGGGCCTGTTCGGGCACCAGTTCTTGCGGGGTTGCCCTCTCGACGACGTCCGCCTCAGTGAGTGCAGCCTTTGCGACTAGTCAGACTGTATCCCATTCATTGAGTCTTTCTTTAACCGGAGATGGAAAAGGGAGTGTCACGAGTAGTCCGTCAGGATTAACTTGTTCCGGAGGAACCTGTACTGCTTCTTTTCCACAAGGAACGACGGTCACCCTTACCCCGGTCCTGCAAGCGGGGAATGTGTTCCAAGGATGGAATGGGGCCTGTGGTGGAACGTCAAGCTGTGTTGTTACCCTTAACTCAACCCAAGCTGTGGGGGCGGTATTCACAGTGGAGACTTCAAACCCTCCTCCCATGCCTGCCCTCCCATTTCTGGTTAATTTCCAGCCACAACCTTCTCAGGTTCCAACGAACTTCAAAAAGGATGATGGGAGTGTCTTTGACTCTGCTCGGGGCTATGGATGGAATACCTTACTCAATGGAACAGAACAGAATTCATCGGCTGATCAAACGCTAGATACTTTTGTGAGTACGGCAAATCTCAATCCTGCCACCTGGAATTTTCCAATCCCCAATGGTACTTATTATGTGACTATGGTTCTCGGTGATCCTAAGAATGCCCAAGGCCCACATTGGGTAGAGACAGAAGGGCTACAGTTAACAAAACAAGTCAAGACATCGAAGGGGGAATATCTCACAATTCTAGATTACCCGGTTGAAGTTAAAGACTTGAATCTTTCAATTAAACTCGGAAGCTCTGGTCAAGGCCAAACAGTTCTGAATTATTTAATAATAAACTCTGATCCCAACTTGCCAATAACCTCCCAAGTTCTTGAGCAAAGTTTTGGTACGCCTCTTGTTGCCTCAGTAACGACCTCTGGAGGGGTCACAAAAGTCAGCCCAACAATGCTTACTAAGGAAAACAATGGAAAGAAGCCGCAAGAAAAACTAACCGCAACTCAAATACAGGAATCAGAGCCAGTCGTTCTGACAGAGACCGAAACGAAAAAACAGAAAGAGCAGGAAGATGCTGCCATGGCAAAGGTCAAATTGAAAAAGCAAAAGGAGCAGGAAGTCGCTGCTTTGGCGGAGGCTAAGATCAAAAAGCAAAAAGAGCATGAAGTGAGGATTCTCAACGAAATAAAGGAAAAAATAATATCGAAAAGAAATTCGGGAGACACCGTTTCCCTTCGTAGTTTGTTTGGTAAATAGTCCATTGCCTCTACCTGGCACCTAGAATGTGCCAGGTAGAGGCTTCTTTGAAATATTTCTCATTGACCTCATTCCGATTTCCCGCCTTTCCTTTTCTCAAGTCTCGTCCTCTAGTAATCCCTCTAGCCAAGTTGGCATCTCAAAAATTGTTTCATTCACTCATTTGTTCTAGGATTGAGCTTTGGAACCTCTTTTTTATTGACTCATTTTATAAAGGGGTCATGCTACAAATATTTGAGTATGAGGAAATAGAGGTGTGATTGATGTAATATTTAATAGACTGTTGAGACACTACTTTCAGGCAAGAATAAACAAAGCCATTCGTAATCCGGAATATATGGAAGCGTTACAATGGAGGGTAGAGAAATGAGACCTAACAGTTTTTTCATCAATGTCGGATTTGTTGTCATTCTCATTGGGGGACTCTTAGGACATCCCAATAGTAGTTACGCTAATGACAATGTTCAAAAAGCCAAAGCGACGTTTGCTGGAGGATGTTTCTGGTGTATGGAGGAGGCTTTTGAGCCGGTGGAGGGAGTGATTTCCGTTGTTTCAGGCTATACAGGGGGGCAAGTGGAAAATCCTACCTATGAACAAGTTTCTGCTGGTGGTACGGGCCATACGGAATCTATTGAAGTAACCTTCGATCCCCAAAAAGTTTCCTACGAACATTTGCTTGAGGTTTTTTGGCGGAATGTGGACCCCACAACCCCGAATGCCCAATTTTGTGATCATGGAAATCAATATCGAACAGCGATTTTCTATCATGATGAAAACCAACAACAATTGATTGAAGCTTCCAAGGAAAAAATCGAAAGTTCAAAGACTTTTCCGGAAGCCATCGTCACAGAGATCGCCCCGGCTTCCGCATTTTTTCCGGCCGAAGAGTACCATCAAGATTTTTATACCAAAAATCCTATTCGATACAAATACTACAAATGGAATTGTGGCCGGGCTAAACGGCTTGAACAACTCTGGGGAAAATCTTAAATGCCGAATCAATAGGGGTTTGTCTCTCAGTTCCCAAAAAACGAGGGATTTTCTGTTTTAAAAGACGATTAACTCCAAATTTACCTGCCTCACACCCCTCCGGTATAGCGTATATCGTTTTGGTTCTTGGTCTGTTTCCTTCCAGTCCTTTCTAAGGGTTTGCATGTTTAGTCAAGGAATGGTGTATCTCAATAGATATCACTGGTACCGATTTTGATACTCCTGCGGTTGGAGAAGGGAGGTATCGTATTTGTTTGATACCAAAAAATTGCGATAAATGTTTGATTTCTGGATTGTAAAAATTATTTTCCGAATTGAGGAACAGGATTTGCTTCCTAAAAAAGGGAAGATATCCTAGCCTGGGGTGATTTTATTAATAGGCTTTTTAATGTTTATCAATCAGACTACATTGATCCTTCCGTCCGTAAAAGGAATTTTCCTGGCACTTGCCATGCAAATTTTGTTGATAGGGGCTGGAGTAGGCTGTGCGGAAATCAAAACTCCTGAAGGAGTAGGCCCCATGGCGTCGGGTGTGTCTGTTTATGCCTTGTCTCGTGGGAAAGGGGTTCCAGATGAGGCTAGGCGGGTATTGGATCATGCCCGACGGGTATTGAAAAATGGGCAAGAACAAGGAGAAGTGACACGTCTGATAGAAAGACGTATTGGGCTGGAAGGGGAAACGCGTCTCTGTGCAGAATTCTTCGATGAAACGGTTGCTCACAGATTTTTTAATCAGTTGAATCAGCTCAGTCTTGGGGTAGAGTTGGTGAATATTCACAAGGGAATGTGCCCCCCATGAATAAAGGTAAGCTCTCGGTAAAAATTTCGTTTGGAAGCGGTTGTCTTTTGGTTTGAAGGAAACGCGCCGTGGGCTCTAACAAGGATGTTTCACAATCTATTTGCAAAGGAGCAGGTCTATGAAGCGCCCTCGATTATCATTCACTCATGCATTGGTTGTTGGTTGTCTAAGTTTAGGAATCACGGCCTGTACTCATCAGTCCCCTTCAACTCCCCCATCTACACCTGTGGTTGGTTCTGGTCCCCGAATGACTCCTGAACAAGGGCAAGAGCTGCTAGAAGAGAATGCCAAAGTTCAACGGGAGAGTTGGAAGAACAAAACATTTGAAGAATTTAAGGACCAAACCTACAAAGAACCGTTTGAAGGTGGAAAATATATTGTTAATGGTGACACGGCTATCATGGATGAAAAGCATCTCAAAGAATTCTTTGATCGTATTCAGGGGCGGGCCGGCCTCTCGATCAACACTGTCAATGGTCAGGATACGTCCTGGAATAGCGCGGAGAAACGTCAATTGACCTATTGTGTTAGTACTGCCTTTGGGCAAAATTATGACGCGATGGTGTCAGACATCAAAGCTGCTGCAGAAGCCTGGGAGTCGGTTGCAGCCGTAGATTATATTCATGTGGCTGGAGAGGATGGCTCATGTACTGCATCGAATCCGAATGTCCTCTTTGACGTGCGTCCGGTCAACGTCAATGGGCAATACCTGGCCAGGGCGTTTTTCCCTGATGAACCTCGATCTGCGCGGAACGTGCTGGTGGATAACACTTCATTTCAATTAGACCCCACCGGAAAACTTTCGCTTCAAGGAATTTTGCGGCATGAGCTTGGGCATACTTTGGGCTTCCGACATGAACATACTCGTCCCGATTCTGGAACGTGTTTCGAAGACAATAATTGGCGACCGCTCACCAGTTATGATGCGTTTTCAGTGATGCATTATCCGCAATGTAATGGCCAAGGCGATTGGGCACTCACATTGACAGCCATCGATAAAAGTGGAGCAGCCTGCGTGTATGATCCAGCGCCGGGTTTTACGATTGATACCAGTATTTGTCAGGGAGCCGAACCGATCCCTGGCCCGGTGGCTTGTGGACCCAAAACGGAAACCTTCGCTGATCAACAGGTTGCCAAGAATGCCTGGAATGCCTACGGGCCATTCCCCGTAGCGCCAGGGACCTTATTCGAAATTGTGATGCATGGAGAGACAAATCCAGGGGATCCGGATCTGTATGTACGATTTAACCAGGATCCTCAACCCAATGCCTATGATTGCCGTCCATATTTAACGGGAGCCGAAGAAAGGTGTTCCCTGGACGTTCCGGCAAATGCCTCTTCAGCCCATGTCCGTGTTCGTGGCTATACTACTGGGCACTATTCTCTTACGGTCACTCATACCCCAGACACCCATTGATTGGGGCACTCGTATCTTGCTTAGAGAGGAAGTCTTTGCCTTCCTCTCTAATGTTGATATGTAGATGATTCTTTTTCGCCTTGAAAAATACCTCGAGAACGAGTTTATTGGAGGAACGTGCTGGCGCAGCGGAAGCCGATATTCGGGGAGCGTTCTTCGGGAAAAGCTCCTCCGCGGGTGGCACCGCGAAGCATGACCGGGAGGCTCTTCCATGATCCGCCTCGAACGGATTTATAGCGCCCGGATTTGGGTCCTGGCGGATTACGTTCCGGCATGATGGGATAGTAGTCTGAGCCAAACCAATCATTGACCCATTCAGATATATTGCCTGCCAAGTGATAAACCCCCCATTCGCTTTTGCCTTCCGGAAAACTATCCACATTAGCGACCAGAGGAATTTCATGCACGTGGTAAGCGCCAAAAACAGCAAGGTCCGGTGTGGGGTTTTGTGTTCCCCAAGGAAAGATGTGTCCCGTCGTTCCTCTGGCAGCTTTTTCCCATTCAGCTTCCGAGGGCAGCCGCTTTTCCTGTTTGAGGCAAAAGGCGTTGGCCTCTTCCCATGTGACGTAAAGAGCTGGCCAGGGAGCTAAGGCTTGGTCGGGAATGTAGTGAATGCTGATGAGATGCCAAATGAGCGCACGTAGTTCTGAGGAGACCGGTCGTCCAGTGTCGAGTAGAAAGCGCAAGATTTCCCCGAGCGAGACTTCATATAGATCAAGTTGATACGCATCAATCCAAATCCGACGTTCCGGAAATTCGGTGTTATCATAATTTTTTTCAAAGGTATGCCGGTCGCCGTCCTCCCGGTTGGTGCCCATCAAGAACCAACCGGCCGGGATGGTGACCACGGGTGACGATTGAGCAAAGTTGGCAATGCCCTGAAGGTGGGGTTCAACGTCAACGGGCGCCGGTTCCATTTTGGCCCATACGGGTAAGGCCGAGAAGAAACACAGTCCAAGAGTTAACATCGGCCATTTCAAGAATGATGAGGAAAAATGTTTTGGGAATGTCAGCACGAGGGTCTCGCCTTCGTTCAGTGATTAGCGATAGGATAAATTTCAATTCTAAGCTGACTCAGTGTAGGTGACGAGTACTTTTGAGGGCAAGATTCTTCTGGCGGTGTGACAAGCCTTCTTGCGCCTATGTGCTGTATACATTTGCAGAAACCTTCTTCATCAAAGGACCATGGTATGAGCTTAACTGAAAATCAGCGATTAGCGGGGCTGGGGCAATCTGAAATTCGAGCGATGACCCTAGCTTGCACCAAAGTGAAAGGAATAAATCTAGCTCAAGGTGTGTGTGATACCGGTGTGCCACCGATTGTCGTCGAGGCAGCAAAGAAGGCCATGGATCAGGGAATCAACACCTACACCCGGTATGATGGGCTTGCCGAATTGCGTCAGGCATTGGCCAAACGAATAAGTGCCTTTAACCATATGACCGTCAATCCGGAAACGGAAGTCACTGTGAGTGCCGGAGCCACCGGAGCTTTTCATTGTGCGTGTATGGCGCTTCTCGAACGCGGGGATGAAGTGATTCTTTTTGAGCCCTATTATGGGTATCACGTGAGCACGATCCTGGCCGTCGAAGCGAAGCCGGTATTCGTCTCACTACAAAAGCCGGACTGGAGTCTTTCAATAGATGACCTGGAGCAACGCATTACGAACCGGACCAAGGCCATCGTCGTCAATTCGCCGGGAAACCCCTCCGGCAAAGTGTTCACGACTCAGGAACTGGATGACATAGCGGCATTGGCCAGGCGACACGATCTGTTTATCTTCACTGACGAAATCTATGAATACTTTTTGTATGACGAAAAAACGCATGTCAGTATCGCGACTCTTCCTCATATGGCTGAACGCACGATCACAATTTCCGGGTATTCCAAGACGTTCAGCATCACAGGCTGGCGGATTGGGCATGCGGTAGCGGTCCCAAGGTGGGCATCGATGATAGGGGCGATGAATGATTTAGTGTATGTATGTGCCCCTGCCCCCTTGCAATATGGCGTGGCAGTCGGTATCCAAATGTTAGGAAAAGAGTTTTACCAGGAATTACGACATTCCTTTCAACGCAAACGGGATCGATTTTGCCAAGTGCTGGAGGACATCGGGTTATCTCCCTCCATTCCCCAAGGCGCTTATTATGTCCTGGCAGATGTCAGTCGTTTACCAGGGACAACAGGGAAAGAACGGGCGATGTTTCTCTTAGAGAAAACCGGAGTGGCTGGTGTGCCTGGTGAGGCATTTTTTCAAGGAGATGGGGGAGTCTCCTATCTTCGCCTAAGCTACGCTAAGACCGATGCTGATTTAGATGTGGCCTGTGAACGGTTGCAACGGTTGAGGTAAGGAAAATGCAAGTCCGGGGATCAGGCAATACGAAATAAAAGGTATGAAAAATCCTTAGAGATTGATTGAAAAAAGATCAGAGCTCTTGCCGAAATGCACAAGAGCCTTTTGGGTAATTTGACGGCCGCGTGCCGTCCGGTCGAGATAGCCTGCCTGGAGAAGATACGGTTCGTGTACATCCTCTAAGGTGGACTTTTCTTCCTGAATGGCCGCAGCGAGCGCCTCAATGCCTACCGGACCCCCTTTAAACTTGTTGATAAGAGTAAGCAAAATTTTTCGATCCATCTCGTCCAGGCCGGCCTGATCAACTTGTAACCACTGTAAGGCCTCTTGTGCCACGGGTTGAGTGATATGACCCTGCGCTTTGACTTCGGCAAAATCCCGAACGCGTTTAATAAGACGATTAGCTATTCGCGGAGTGCCACGAGCTCGTCGTGCGATTTCCCCAGCCGCGTCTTCGTCGATATGAACATTCAATAAATTGGCTGAGCGGGAAATAATGACTTGAAGTTCTTCCGGCTGGTAAAAATCCAAACGGTAAACCAATCCAAATCGTTCTCGCAAGGGAGAGGTCAATGCACCCGCTCGGGTTGTGGCGCCAATGAGTGTGAAAGGCGGCAAATCTAACTTCATCGTACGTAACGAAGGACCTTGTCCGATGACGAGATCAATTTGATAATCTTCCATCGCCGGGTAAAGGGCTTCTTCAGCGGCAGGTGGAAGGCGATGAATTTCATCAATGAATAATACATCGCGAGGCTGAAGATTCGACAAAATAGCAGCCAGGTCTCCGGCATGGGTCAACACCAACCCGGAAGTTGAACGGATTGTGCCGCCCATTTCTTTGGCAATAATATGAGCGATGGTCGTTTTTCCTAACCCGGGGGGACCATAAAAAATAGCATGGTCTAAGGCCTCTCCTCGTCCAATGGCCGCATCAATACAAACACGAAGCGACTCTTTCATGCGTTCCTGGCCGATGTACTCTTGTAAGCGTTGGGGACGGAGAGTCCCTTCCAAGCTTTGTTCTTCTTCAAGAATACGAGTGGAGAGAATCCGGTCTTCCATTCAGGCCCGGTCTTCCTTTGGTGAGGGGACGGTATTGGTCGTGAATATGGTGGGTAAGGTTAGCAGGTAGGCGCTCCCTAAACGAGACATACGGCTAGAGAGAAATACTGCAAAACACGAAGTGATTACACAACGCCTTTCTGGCTTAGAAGCCAGAAAAGAGATCCTGGCAACCCAAGCAAAATTCGACGTTGACTTGTCGGTCAAGATAATTCACCAGGAATCCCTTTTGCTCGTATAACAGCTTCGCACCCATGAGAGTTTCGTTGGGAAAATCTTCGGGGCCGAGTAGATCGCGAATTTCTTTCAAGGTTGAGGCGCCTAAGATGTGCCGAAAGATACCGCGAACTTTATGAGTAAACCGGTTATTGATAAAAATCAAATCTACTTTCCCATCGGTAATGCGGACGCCAGCCATCGCCCCAGTGGGATTTTCCTTGTCCCACAATAAAATAAATGTCCCTTCCTGTTCCGCGCGGACCCCGGAGATCTTTTGCTCCACTAATGATTCAACGGCAGTAGCTTCAGGGTCTCCTAACTTGACGCGAAAAAGCGAAATATCTTTGGCATGGACATCTTGCGCACTCTCGACACTATTTCGGGTGAGTTCATACTTCGCGGCCCACGTGGGTGTGACGAAAAACAGGAATGGGAGAACCAATATCAAGCAGAGTCGAATAATCATACGGTTTTCATTCTTCATGAAATTCCTCTTAATAATAAGGGAGATAAAAGGGGGAATGGAAAGACGATAATTATGTGACAATCCAGTTACGAAATCGAGTGATCAGTCCTGCAAGATTGTATCCGACCCCTCATTCGAGGGTCAATTCTGGGGGTGCAGATGGCGTGCCTTGGCCCTTCAATTTCTTATGATATACTCCCGTCCCATGCAAAATGCGATCGTAATCAAAGGCGCCCGTCAACACAATCTCAAAAATCTCGACCTGGTGATTCCCCGTGATCAACTTGTGGTCATTACCGGCCTCAGCGGATCAGGAAAATCTTCGCTCGCGTTCGATACCATCTATGCTGAAGGCCAGCGGCGCTATGTCGAATCCTTATCAGCCTACGCTCGGCAATTTCTCGATCAGATGACCAAGCCGGATGTCGATTCGATCGATGGCTTGTCCCCTGCTATTTCCATTGAACAAAAAACCACTAGTCACAATCCGCGTTCGACGGTCGGAACGGTGACAGAGATCTACGATTATTTTCGCCTGTTGTTTGCCAGGATCGGAACCCCCTTTTGTTATGAATGTGGGAATACCATTGCGGCTCAAACCGTTCAACAAATGGTGGATGCGATTATGGACCTTCCGGCAGGCAGCAAGATCCACATTCTTGCGCCCATTGTCCGGGGGCGAAAAGGTGAATACCGTAAAGAACTCCTCGCAGCGCGGAAAGCCGGATTTGTTCGAGCCCGTATTGATGGAGTGATCCGGGATCTCGGTGAGACGCAGACCCTCCATAAACAACGCAAACATACCATTGAGATTGTCATCGATCGGCTTATCGTAAAGCCCGAAACCACTCTGGCGCGGCGCCTGGCAGACTCAGTGGAAACCGCTCTCAAAATGACCAAGGGACTCGTGGGCGTTCTCACCGAAGATGAGCAGGTACGGTTATATAGTGAGCAGTTGGCCTGCATTCAATGTGGAGTTAGTTATTCGGAAATCGCCCCACGGGTCTTTTCCTTTAACAGTCCTCATGGCGCCTGTCCGGAATGTGATGGCATTGGTTTCCAAGCATCGGGGAGTCCGGAACAAGAAGAATGGACATTTGAGACGCCGTGTGAGGTCTGTAGCGGAGGTCGTTTAAAACAGGAAAGTCTGGCGGTCAAGATCGGCGGACAATCTATTGCGGAAGTGACTCATATGTCTGTCCGACAAACCGTAGAATTTCTGGATGCCTTGCCGCTCACGGATCGTGAGCGCTTGATTGGACAACGAGTCATTAAAGAAATTCGAGAACGGCTTGAATTTCTTCTCAATGTGGGATTGGCATACCTCACCTTGGATCGTCCATCGGCGACCCTATCTGGTGGCGAAGGCCAACGCATTCGATTAGCCACACAAATTGGATCGGGATTAGTGGGAGTCCTCTATATATTAGATGAACCGAGTATTGGTTTACACCAACGCGATCATCGCCGCCTGCTTCACACCTTGCTCCGGTTACGAGACATGGGGAATACCGTGGTGGTGGTGGAGCATGATGCGGATACCATGCGTGCTGCCGATTATCTGCTGGACTTGGGGCCAGGGGCTGGCGTGGAGGGAGGGAAGGTCGTCGCTCAGGGAGCGCCCCAGGTGGTGATGGCGGATTCTGCGTCGCTAACCGGACAATATTTAAACGGAACCCGCCGAGTGACATTGCCCCCGCACCAACGAAAACCCAAAGGGTTTCTGTCTGTGGTGAATGCAGAGAAGCATAATCTCAAAAATATCAGCGTGAAAATTCCTTTAGGGTTGCTCACATGCGTGACCGGTGTTTCAGGGTCGGGGAAAAGCACCTTAGTCCTTGATGTCGTGTTCCGATCGCTAGGACAAGGCTTTTCTCAAAACAAACCCGTCTTTGAGGGATGTCAAACCATTCAGGGCCTCCAGCATCTAGACAAACTCATTGATATCGATCAGTCACCAATCGGACGGACGCCTCGGTCCAACCCAGCGACCTACACGGGCCTCTTCAGTTTTATCCGTGATGTGTTTGCGCAACTCCCGGAGTCACGCATTCGGGGATATAAACCAGGACGCTATAGCTTTAATGTAAAAGGGGGCCGATGCGAGGCATGTCAGGGTGACGGCTTGATAAAGATTGAAATGCATTTTCTCCCAGATATCTATGTGACGTGTGAGGTCTGTTCGGGCCAGCGGTATAACCGGGAAACCTTAGATGTGATGTATAAGGGGCGAACCATTGCAGATGTGTTGAATATGACTGTGGCTGAAGCGTTGGAATTTTTTGTGAATATCCCGCCTATTCGGGTTCGGTTACAAACCTTATCCGACGTCGGACTTCACTATATTAAACTCGGCCAATCTGCCACGACCTTGTCAGGTGGAGAGGCGCAGCGAGTAAAACTTTCCAAAGAACTCTCAAAACGTCCCACTGGCCGGACCCTGTATATTTTGGATGAGCCTACGACGGGATTACATTTTGTCGATATTCAACGGCTACTAGATGTGCTTGATCGATTGGTAGAAACCGGGAACACCGTGTTGGTCATTGAGCATAATCTCGATGTGATTCGCAATGCCGATTGGATAATTGATTTAGGTCCTGAGGGTGGAGATCAAGGCGGGTGTGTGGTGGCCGAGGGAACCCCGCATTCGGTCATGGAGGTGCCGGCATCACGGACAGGACAGGCATTGTTGGACGATCAGAATATGTTGAAGAAAAGCTAGGATTTTTTCTTGTAAATATTCAACCCAATTTTTTCTTCTCGATCCGGAATTGAAACATTGCCCTCGGTGGAGGCGATGATAATGGTTTTTCCGGAGGAGGAGGGCCCGAATTCCTTCGAGAGATCGACCTTAATCGTCAACATGGTACCTTCGACGGTCAATGCCACGTTTTTCATGTGTGCGTCCTCGCGGTGATGAATAAAAGATAATCGGATGAAGGCGCTCGTAAGAACGCGCCGGGGTCTAACCTCAAACCTGGGTTGCCGCTAATAATGTCGCAATGCCCAAGACAAATGGAATCAAGGAGGTATAAAGGACCCACTCGCCTTGAGACCACGTTTTCCCGGAAGCGAATTGAGGGGCCTGACTTTTAAAAATAAATTCATACACAAAAATACACATTCCAATTGTCAGGACAATCGTTCGGCTGGTTCGAGGCCACGTATACAGGCCAACGAGCAGGTAACCCGTCAGATGAAACCCACTAAAAGCGCAGAGTACAGGAGACAGCACGTAATAGAGGAAAAGAGTCGAGAGTTTATTAGATCCCATGGATCGTGAGAGGGAAACGCCGGGATTGTTCATGGTTGAGTTTTGGAGGGAACCGAAGATGCCGGATTGGCAGAAGCTGCTGCCAACTGCTCGGCATCACAGGTGAGGCAGACCCGAGGACGTCGTTTGAGATAGGAGATTTTCCCGCTGGCCAAACAACTATAATGGACGAAATGTTCGCAGATGCTGCACCGAGACCATCCACCACGCAACATGGTGTGGTTGCGATACAAACCTTCTCCACAGACGCCGCAGTTTTCCGGCTCAATTCCGAGAAGTAATGGCTCCCATTCTCCAGCTCGATTTCGAATACTCATAGCAGGATAGTATACTGAGACTGTGAGGATGAAAACAATGAGGACCTAGAGTTCAAATCTGCTCTGAAATGGTTCCTGCTAACCATATTGTTCTGGGAAAGTTGGTGATGCCGGGTTTCGCCCCGGCAGCCGATCTACTTTTCGTTCGGGAAAAGTAGACAAAACCATTGACGCCCAGGCTGGCCAAATTCCAGGGGATGGACGCAGGATAGGGGGGAGCGGACCAACTCGCTACGCTCAAACAAGGCCCGCAAATTGACAAAAGCGTCCGACCAGAGGGCCAGCCAGCAGGCGTCTTTGCAAATTAGTAATTTTTCTCCAATATTAGCTTAAAGGATTAGGGTGTATCGGAAGAATTGGGATATGAAGGAACTGGTTAAAACGGATGGACATCTGAGATGACCAAAAATACTGAAAATGTAACACTTCCCCTTGAGAACGGTTACATTATTAAGTGAGTAAATGGCTTTCTAACAATCGGTTGACCCCGACCGTTATGTGTCTAAAGGAATGTAATGACTCCTAATAATCTTGAGAAATTACTTTCTTCACCTAAGCAATTCAAAGAAATTTGGATTGAAGGAGATAAGGGGCAACGCATATGTGCACTTATCAATAACGATATTGGTTGGCTTATGTATCTTCGTTATGAAGGAGATGCAGGGTATTCAACTCGTAACCCATCTATTGAGACGAAGGAGGAAATTGAGTTCGTTTTAGACAATGGGCAAAGAGAGGTATATCCAAAGAATTGGACATATCCGTTGTCCATATTGAAATCGGCCTTGCTCAGTTTTATGAACAACAGCGAACTACCTAATCAAGTATCATGGCATGATGATTCTGCTTAATATTGAACACATAATAATTAATAGACTGCCAAAATATAACCAAATACCTCACTCTGTTCCTGGATTGGTAATTGGAGTCTTTCCTGACCTCTTTTTGAGTAAAAACGGAACTCGTCATTTGCCATTTGCCTTCTTTGTAACGCATATCGTCCGCTTCCCCTCCGTGTGTGATGGGCATTTGTTTCCGACGCCTGCTGGCTGGCTCCTGGGTCGGATGCTCTTATCGTTTTGCGGGCCTTGTCTGAGCGTAGCGAGTTGGCGCGCTCCTACAGTTTGCATCCGTCCCACCTGATGTGGCCAGCCTGGGCGTCAATGGTTTTGGGTCCTTTTGCCGAAACAAAAGGACCTCGGCTGCCGGGCCGAAACCCGGCAACTTCCAAAATCACTTAGACGTTGTCGTTGGCTAGAACCAATTCGGGGTTTCCCAGTTGTCAATGAATCTTGCGCATTCACAAAATTTAAGATGGATTCCCGATAAAAACCGTCGGGAATGACCGGGATGGCGGATGGATTCCCAATGAAAAAATGTTGGGAATGAGGACTTAAGAGATTGGGATGTTAGCGAAAGTCATCTGCCGTCTCTGAACGGCATGGAAAGTGGGGTAGACAATTTCCCCTCTTTCCATTTCCTGACGCCTTCCGCCTAACGCTTCACGAGATTTATCCTTATCGGTTTGACCACAAAAAATTCTTTTGATACGGTCCCTCACGAGTTTTCTGGCCTATTAATTCCTAGTTTTTGCTTCCCTGTGGACATTACTCAGTACTTAGAGCAACAACGCCAGCGGGTTGACCGATTTCTGGAGCAAAGCCTTCCGGAAAGCTTGTCTGATCCTGAAAAGCTTTACGACTCCATGCGCTATAGCTTATTGGCTGGAGGGAAGCGTGTGCGACCGATCTTGACCATGGCGGCCGCCCAAGCTTTGGGGTATGACCGTGATGCCATGTTGCCCTTCGCCGCTTCGTTAGAATTCGTTCACACGTATTCGCTGGTTCATGATGATCTGCCGGCGATGGATGATGATGATTATCGTCGGGGCCGACTCACCAACCATAAGGTGTATGGCGATGGGATGGCGATTTTGGCCGGAGATGCTCTGCTGACCATGGCCTTTGAATTATGCAGCCAAGATACTGGAGCCCACGGTCTGACTGCCAGCCAACAATTACAGATTGTCAGGGAACTAGCATATGGCTCGGGCCATCAAGGTATGGTCGGGGGACAGGTTATGGATATCCTGGCCGAGAACCAGGAGGTGGAGTTAGCCCATCTCCAAAAAATTCATTCCCATAAAACCGGCCAATTGATTAGGGCGGCGGTCCGTATTGGCGGTATTATTGGCGGGGCTTCTTCCACCCAGTTGGAGTCGCTGACCCGCTATGCTGAAGACATCGGATTGGCTTTTCAAATTGCTGACGATGTGCTGAATATGGTGGGCACTCGAGAAGAGTTGGGTAAGGATGCCGGGACGGATGAAAAGCGTGGGAAGCAAACCTATCCGTCATTTTTTGGAATTGATGGAGCCCGGAAATTAGGGGAAGAGTGCGTCGAGCGGGCAATCAATCGACTACAATCGTTCGACCACCACGCGGATCCCTTGCGACGCATTGCGACTTATATTATAGAGCGACGTAGTTGAATTACCCCGGGCACTAATCCGTTCATCTCCAATCGTCTTATAGTCCCGTTCTTTTGGCCTCTGTGCCCCTGTGAGTGTGAGTTCCACCTGGTTATCTCATGAAAGTCCTGATTACTGGATCCTCGGGATTTATTGGAGCGGCTGTGACACGCGCCGTGGTCGCCAAAGGCGATGACGTGAGAGTTCTAGTCCGGTCGGCAAGCAATCGCCATAATCTTGACGGGTTGCTGGTTGAAACGGTTGAGGGTGATCTGCAGGATGCCTCCTCCTTAAAAAAGGCCCTCGTCGGATGCAAAGGTTTGTATCATGTGGCGGCCCATTATGCGCTGTGGGATCAAGACCCCTCGACATTTTATAAGGTGAATGTGGAGGGAACCAAACAACTTTTTCAAGCAGCAGAAGAAGTTGGCGTCGATCGTATCGTCTATACCAGTACGATCGGAGCGATTGGATTGCCGGGTGACGGAGGGTTAGGTCACGAAGGATTGTTCCCTTCTGAGGGCCAATTGTCCGGAGATTATAAACGATCAAAATTTTTAGCTGAGCAAGAAGTCTTGAAGATGGCGCAAAAGGGATTGCCAGTGGTCATTGTCAATCCTACGGCTCCGGTTGGAGTACGAGATGTGAAGCCTACGCCTACCGGACAAATAATTGTGGACTTTATGAAGAAACGGATGTTTGCCTATATTGAGACGGGGATGAATTTAATCGATGTAGATGATGTCGCCTTAGGACATGTGGCTGCCATGGAGCGAGGGCGAATTGGTGAGCGGTATATTCTGGGAAACCAGAACCTCATGTTTCAAGAAATCTGTCAGATGCTCAGTCAATTGACAGGTGTGCCGGCACCACGAATTCGAGTACCTTGGAAGTGGATTCTTCCACTTGCCCATGTAAATACCTGGCTGGCCAATCATGTTACCCACCACACACCACGCATACCCTTGGAAGGGGTTAAGATGGCTAAGTATCGCATGCACTATGATTGTACGAAAGCTCGTACAGAGCTTGCGCTACCCCAAACACCGGTGGAAACGGCTCTCCGAAAGGCGATACAGTGGTTTCGTCAAAACGGGTACGCCTGATCCCATCTCCCAAAATCGCAGCGTTCTTTAGCTTGAATCACGATTGTGGATTTTTTCCTTCTCCTTGCCAAGACGGTCATTCTTCGTCCCTATGTATTTTTATTCTTGGCCGTCTCCTTATTCACGGCCCGAACATTATTAGGTTGGAAAAGAACAGGGCGATTATTTGGTATCACGTGGGCTGTGGCCTTTATTGCCGAGTTTTCTTCAACGCGAATTGGAATTCCCTTTGGGGACTATTTCTATACCGGGTCCACGGTGGGGCAGGAACTGTACATTTCCAATATTCCATTTATGGACTCCCTCTCTTTTTCCTTTCTTCTTTTTGCCAGCTATTGTGTGGCGCTTGTCTTTGTGCTCCCACGTGCGAAAATGGCAGGGAAGGATGGTTGGAGATTTGATGCCAATTTGCGAACATCCTGGTTGGTCGTTGGCCTGACGGTTATCTTATTCACGTTTTCGGATGTCATTATCGACCCCCTCGCGTTAAGAGGGGATCGGTGGTTTCTTGGTCAAATCTACGGATATCCTCATGACGCCCTATATTTTGGGGTTCCCTTGGCCAATTTTGCGGGATGGGCCGTGGTTGGGTTGGTGTCTTTTTTTGTCTACCGATGGTTGGAACGAGGGCCCTATTACGCTGATCCGGTCCCTCAAACAATAGTCAGGCGAGAGTTAATCCTCGGGATCCTTTTATATTATGGGGTATTGGCCTTTAACTTAGTTTTGACATTTTGGATTGGGGAAGTTCTTATAGGAATAGTCGGCTGTTTTATTTTTACTCCGCTCACCGCCGCCCTTTTTGCGACCCTTTTACGAGAGACCTCAACCGGAAAAACGCATGAGGCGGCTTCATAAAGCCAATAGTCAACAGGAGATTCGATTCCAAAAATCGACTATAGCTTGAGGCCGTGACCAGGAGGCCGGTATGATATATGTATGAAAGGATTTCTCATTCGATGTGGAATCACGGGGGTCGCGGTGTTATTAGCGAGCCAAATCATTCCAGGAATCGAAATACTCAGTTTTGCCTCGGGGGTTGTGGCGGTCGTGATTCTGGCGTTTTTGAACGCTATTTTGCGTCCCGTCCTCTACTTGCTCTCCGCGCCCTTTATTGTGGTGACGCTGGGATTTTTCATGGTCCTGATCAATGCCTTTTTACTCTACCTGGTCAGTGGGATGGTGAAAGGCTTTGTGGTCTCCGGATTTTGGCCGGCCGTCGGAGGGGCTATTCTTATCAGTATCGTGAGCGGCATTCTCAATCTGTGGATTTCCGAACAAGGCCAAATTGAAATAGTCACCCGGTCACCGTCTGGGCGAAAAATTCGTCATATCAATTAAATATTGGAAGCGGACCCCTGCCCTACCTTACGTCTGTAGAAAGTCTACAATATTCTGGCGTGGCAAGGAGCAGGCGAACCGGTTTCGGCACGATCTTCAAAGGAAAATTTCTTGGTGAAAGAGAGGAATCCCATGCATGGCCAACCGTCTTGAATCGACCCTGCCGACGCAGCAACAAAGTACACTCCAAAAAATATTAACATCCGCCGTCAATGAGGTCGGGATGGAGGCCGCCTTGGTGGCCATTATGGAACATGAAGGCGGTCCTCTCATTGAACAGGTGTCGCGAGGGTTTACTCCACGAGAAATCCGAGCCATTCTCCGGGCGTTATCCCTAGAAGAATTGAAAAGTGTCAGTCCCAGAAATACGACGGATGGCACGGAATTGAATAATGTCCTTCGTCTGCGAATGGTGACACCAGGGACTAAGGTAGCGTTGGCTCTTCCACTAAAATTTGGTGGGCGGGTTTACGGGACGTTGGTTCTGGCTCGTCGGGAAAATGTGGCTCTCACGAAACGAGAAAAAACCACGCTCACAACGAATGTCAATTTTATTACCGAAGAGCTCAAAAAAGCCGGACTCTTTGGCTCCTCAGTCATTTTGGGGCATCCACTGGTGGCGGATGAACCGCTTGGCACTTCGGAGAGTGAAGAGCGAGTGGCGGTGGCCCGTACCTATACGAATGCACATGTGCAAGAACGGATTGCCAATATTTTAACGGAAGTCAATGACGGGGTGTCCTTTGACCGGGGATGGGTCACCATCTATGACCCCCTCTTGGCGTCGTTGGAGGTACTGGGTGTGTTGGGGACGCAAAAGCGCGATCTGAGTCCCGGGCAGCAGCTTTCTCTGGAAGATTCGGCGTCGGGCTGGTCGGTTCGACATCGAAAAGCCCGGAGTGACAATAATCTTGCCTCCACCCAGGGACGATTCCATGACTATAAACAATTATTTAAAGATAAATTTTCCTCCACGATTGTGGTCCCGTTTTTTGTAAGAGGGCGAGTAGCTGGAACGCTTACCTTGGCTTCAAAGAATCCCAATCATTTTGATCACAATGGAACCGATCCGAAAGCCCTTGAATCAGTCACGTCAAAATTGGTGGAACTATTTGAAGATCCGTCGTGCCACCTATCAGTGATGGAGCCAGCCCCAATTCCGTCTGAAACACAAGCTGCCAAAGGAGGACTGGTAGTTCCCGTTGTTCCGGAAGGGGGAGATGTGCGCAAGGAAGAACGCCGTGTGGCGTTACAGGAGGTCAGTTCGTTCCTCGCGACGGAGATTCGGGAGCCCATCGGGTTTATTCGTGCCCAATTAGAAGAAATCACGACCGATTCCGAACTCGATTTTGATTCCCAAACCCGTGTGGAGAACGCCATGCGGGATATGATCCGGATGGAAACCGTCCTGAATGAGATTTTGGATTTTGCCAAGCCCTTGGAATTAGATAGAAAATTGTGCCGGGTTCAGGATTTATTGGATGAAGCGTTTTCAATGGTGTCTACCGATTTGCGGGTCAATCGTATTGAGGTGGTCAAAAAAGTCCCAGCCAGGTTGGCCCAAGTACGTTGGGATGAAACAAAAATGCAGCATGCTTTTCTGTGTATTTTTAAAAATGCGATTGAAGCTATGTCTCCAGGAGGACATTTACGGGTAGAGGTGATGTTAACTCGGGCTCGCAAACCCGAACTCCAAATCGTGATAGCCAATGATGGAGTGCCCATTCCGGATGAGCTTGTGGATAAAGTCTTTGAACCCTATTTTACGACGAAACGATCAGGGACCGGATTAGGGTTGGCTACCGTGAAAAAAGTGGTCGAGGAGCATCAAGGGAAGATTAGTATTGCCAGTGAGCCGGAAAAGGGAACGACGGTCACCATTCTCATGCCGGTTCCCAAGCCACGGACCCCCTATCGTCCAAGACGACCCGTCCGTCGACCTAGCGGAGGGGAATCCTAGATAAAAGATCAAAATTCTGAGGCCTTTTTCGCCGTAGGCTTGACACCACGGCATATTCTGCCTAAGATTCCGCTCTTCCTATTTGAACGTTGAAGATCACATGAATACATTGTGACCATTTTCTATTGTTAACCCGTTATAACTAACAAAGGAGCGGTCTTATGAAAGCGATTGGAATTATTCTTGGGACGGTAGGTGCGAGTTGTTTTGCCCTATCCATGGCGTTTGCCAATCCAGGGTTGCTACCCGCACATCCAGGATATCCAGCGAAGGGAAAGTCTCCGGCCACGGGCCAATCAACAGCCAATGACCAAGGACAGACAAATGCAGTGGGTAACGCCCAGCTTGAGCTTTCTCAGGAAGCTGGGACAGCACATGCCACGAACGATGTCACTGATCCCAATCGAGCACGGATCACTAAATCCATGGGTGCTGGACGGCTACCAGAGGTTGACGGGCCACTAAACCAAGTGAAACCGAATCCAGCTGGAGCACAATCAACCGTCATTAAATAACCAAGTCAGGTTGTTTTTGTTTGATGAAGAAAAGGGTGCCAAAATTGGCACCCTTTTTTTGTCTTTTTTCAAAAGAGATGATTGAAAGCCTTCCCCCAATTAATTAGAGACTCATTTAGTTCTACGTAACTAAATGACAAAAACTGCCTTGGATCGGCTCCCCACAGAACTGGCCGGAATTATTAAGGACAAAATTCGTTCTGAAGGTCCTTTGACGTTTCGGGAATTCATGTCCCTTGCACTCTTCCATGAGATATACGGGTTTTATACCCAAGCCCCTTCTATTGGGAGTTCTGTAGGGCCGTTTGACACCAGCGCCAAATTTTCTGCTTTCGGGTTTGGGGTAGCTCAAGGCATAACTCAAGCGGCCAAAATGGTTGGTGATCCCGTACGAGTATTGGAACTTGGAGGAGGCACCGGCCAATTGGGAGTCGGTATTACGTCGTTCCTCCCCAACGCTTATGACTATCTGGTGTTAGAAACCAGCTCTGGGTTAAGAGCCAAACAGGAAGAAATGGGGCTGAAGACGGTTGAGACCTTAAAAGGGCTTCAACCGAATCCAACGGTCGTGTTCGGCAATGAAGTGCTTGATGCCCTTCCGGTTCACCGGGTCATGGGGTTGGCCAATGAGGAGGTCTGCGAATTATTTGTTGAGCTGGATGACAATGGGGAATTGAGTGAACAGCCTGGCGAATTATCGACATCTGCATTACGGCAACGAATCCAGCAAGAGGATATCCATTTAGGGCGTGGACAATTGGCCGAGGTATGTTTGGAAATACGGCCTTTTCTTGCAGAGCTGAAACAGGTTGTCAGCCCAGGCTTTATCATTTTTGTGGACTATGGTGACAAAGCGTCAAATTTGTATTCATATCGCCATCGCAATGGGACCTTGCGCTGCTATTATCAACAGCAACAGATTCATGATCCTTTCTATGCCATTGGCCAACAAGATATGACCGCCGATGTCGATTTTACGGCTCTCATTTCGGAGGCGAAGACCCTAGGCCTGGAACTCGCGGGTTGGACTTCACAGGGGACATGGCTCACCAACCTTGGTATCCAGGATTATGTCGGGACGGGGAAGGCGGCGGTTTCAAGGCAAAAGGAAGTGGATCTGTTAACAGGAGTCGCCAGTTTAGGAAGTGCATTTGATGTGGTGATGCTGAAAACCCCGGGCTTACCGGATGGGCCCGGCCTTCATAGGATCAGGGAAAGAGATTCGTCAAATTTCCATCAGGCCTGACAAATCCCACCACAAATTTCTCACAGAGTGTCTCAAATATCTTTTGTCCTTTTGGTCGAGCATAGTGTTCTCGGTCCCAGGTATTCCGTTGCAGACGAAATCGCAAAAGAAAAATTTTTTCAATTTCTTGACACAAAATGTGTGTACGGACTATTTTTTTGCTACAAAATGTTGTAGACTCCAAAAATTCATTTAGGTAAATCCTTTTCTCTCTTCATTTTCCGCAGTCATACACACCCCATTTTGTAGTTGTTTGCAAATGTCCACAATTTTTGTGGCATGCATGATGCACGGACTCACCTATGACAACATGGGAAGCAGGAGGCTTTCAAAGGAGGGAGAGTTATGAATTGTGCACGATGTAATGGGCTGATGGTGGTTGATGATTGTCTGGACGTGAAAGGCGGTATGGGAGAGCTCTGGATTCGAGCATACCGATGTATCATGTGCGGGAATCTCATGGATCCGGTCATTAATCGGCACCGGACCACACCAGTTCAAGCCCAGGTTCTTCCATTTCGGAAGCGGCTACGGAGAGCCCCACGAACTCCGGTTGCGCGCCTAACCGCGTAGCATGGTGCCCTGACCTCTCAGGCACTCCACAAACTTGGTGTCTCAAGGCAAGGTCCGTCTTCACGGAGACGGCGGTGTGTGAGACAACATTCGGGGACGCTGTCAACATTATGATGATTCTCTTGGCGCTTCTGACATTTCTTAAACGCGTTCGTTAGCCATTGCGACCTCGTTCCAGGTAGCGTTCAATCGCGTGGCCCCTCACCGGACGCTGTTCCATTTCCTCACATGACACGGTCTGTTTGAGTTTGTCTTTCAAACCTGGTTAAATCACCGGCGTGGTGTATCCCGAAGCTAAAGCTCGGATAAGCTCCCTCGTTTTCCTCACGTGTTTATCTTTCCCAACTCTCTCTACCTAAAGGACGTTACCGGCCGGTGACTGCTGAGCAAATTTTTCTGATAGGCCTTCTGGGTGTCATGGTGGTGTTCTTTGTATGGGAACACTGGCGCTATGACCTCGTCGCGTTGACCGGGTTATTGGTAGCGACATTGTTGGGATTCATTCCTTCAGAGGAAGCCTTTTTAGGATTTGGTCATCCGGCGGTGGTGACGGTGGCAGCAGTCCTGATTCTCAGCCGCGGATTAAGTAACGCCGGAGCTGTCGAATTTTTGACTCGTTCAATTAAGGGCGCGGCCTTCTCCCCTACCATACATGTGGTCGTCCTATCATCGGTCGGAGGATTGATATCCACCGTCATGAATAATGTCGGAGCCCTGGCTCTCTTAATGCCGGTGGCCATTCAATCGTCATTTGAGGCCAAGCGATCACCGGCTATTGTGTTGATGCCTCTGGCTTTTGGAACCATTTTAGGGGGAATGGCCACACTCATTGGCACCCCTCCGAATATCATCATCGCCAATTACAGGGCAGAAATGACCGGGCATCCCTTTGGGATGTTCGATTTTTCCCCCGTTGGTGGAATCGTTGCTGTCGCCGGAATTATTTTTGTGGCCCTGGTGGGGTGGCATTTAATTCCCAGAGCGCGCCGGTCAAAAAATGCCCCTCAAGACCTTTTTCATATTCAAGAATACCTTACCGAGGTGAAAGTTCCGGAAGGGTCCAAGGCCATTGGTAAATCGTTGTCTGAGTTAGAGGCAGCTACGGAAGACTCTGATGCGTTAATTATCGGACTCATTCGAGGCGACCAGTCGATTCGGGGTGCGGCCTGGCGCGAGCAGATTCAGGTGGGGGATGTCCTCGTGCTGGAGGCCGGGCCACAAGGAATCAATAAATTTGTGTCGTCCCTGGGGTTGGAGTTAACCGGGGCGCAACCCAAAGAGGAATTGGAAGAACCGAATCAAAAAAAATCTCCCGGGATGCCGGATGAAATGTTGTTAGAAGCCGTGGTGCCTCCGGATCGTTCCTGGTTAATCGGGCGATTAGCCGGGACCCTAAAACTCCGCAGTCGATTTGGCGTAGCCTTATTAGGAATTTCTCGTCAAGGAACCCCCTATCGTGGGCGGCTAAAAGAATTTCGGTTCAAGGCTGGAGACGTCCTGCTGCTGCAAGGTGAAAAAGAACAAGTGTTGGAGGTGATCAGTTCCTTAGGATGTTTACCCTTAGCCAAACGGGGGCTTCAATTAGGAAAATCCGGACAAGCCTGGTTGGCCGCGGCGCTTTTTGGGGTGGCCTTAGCGAGTGCGTTAACGGGAATTGTGTCCCTACCCATCGCGTTAATGGGAGCAGCCCTCGGCATGGTCTTGCTGACCATTGTCTCGCCGAGAGATGTCTACCGGACAATTGATTGGCCGGTGCTGGTATTGTTGGGAGCCATGATTCCTATCGGACGGGCGCTGGAGCAGAGTGGCGCTGCCACCGTTCTTGCCCAATTTCTCGTGGACATGACGACGGGGTGGTCGCCGATTGTCTTGTTGGGGTTCATTATGGTGCTGACCATGATGCTGTCGGATGTCATGAACAATGCGGCCACCGCCGTCGTGATGGCACCATTTAGTGTGGCCGTCGCCCACAATTTGGGTGTTCAAGCCGATCCTTTTCTCATGGCTGTGGCCATTGGAGCCTCATGTGCCTTTCTTACCCCGATCGGTCATCAAAATAATTTATTGGTGATGGGGCCGGGTGGCTACCGATTTGGCGATTATTGGCGAATGGGATTGCCGTTGGAACTGTTAATACTGGTTGTATCCCTGCCGTTGTTGGTGTTTTTCTGGCCGTTGATCGGATAGGGTTTTACCGTATGAACCAAAAACAAGGGTGTAATGGCCTTTCCTTTTAAAACGAAATCAACGCCTCAATCTTCACTGTTCCTCCGCCGTGTGGTCTATACGCCTTCGGACTTGGATCCGATTCGCACGTTAGTGGTCAGGTTGGGAATGGTCATGTTTCTGTTTGCGTTTTTAATTGGCATTTTGTGGTTGGATCGGGAGGGGCTCCGGGATCAAAGCGATGAACACATGTCCCTGACGGATGTGGTCTATTTCACCATCGTGACCGTAACCACGGTCGGGTATGGCGATATCGTACCAGTCACACCCAGGGCTAGAATGATTGATGCTCTGGTGGTCACGCCCGTCAGAATTTTCATCTGGATTATTTTTTTAGGCACTGCCTATCAATTGGCGCTGAGACAATTTACTGAGGTATTTCGTATGGCAAAACTGCAATCGAATCTGGATCAGCATGTCGTGGTCTGTGGGTTTGGGCACACGGGCTTTTCCGCCGTCAAAGAATTGTTGGCCAAAGGCACCAACCCGGAACATATCATCGTTATTGAGCCACGTGATGATCGAGTGCGAACAGCCGTGGAATTAGGCGTGGTGGCCCTCAAAGGAGACGCGACCCAAGAGGGCTTGTTGCAGTATGGAGCCTTTTTAAGTGCGGCTAAGGCTGTCATCATTGCCGCAGGTCGAGACGATACGAGTGCGCTCATTTTATTGACCGTCAAAAACCTCAATTCCCATTGTCGAGTCATTGTCAGTGCCAAGGAAGAAGAAAACGTCAAACTCTTTCGTCAAGGGGGAGCCCAAACCATTATTTCCCCGGCCACCTACGGCGGGTATATGTTAGCGGCGGCCGTCGATCAACAATATCTGGCGGATTATTTAGAAGATTTTTTAACGGCAGGCGGGAAAGTGAATATTGTGGAACGTGCGGTACAGGGTGAGGATGTGGGGAAAACCGCCAAAGATTTACAACCGGAAGTTTTGCTCAGGGTTTATCGGCACGGCACCATCTTATCCCCATGGGAATTTCAAGACGGCCATCGCCTGGAATCAGGTGACGTGATGCTACTCTTTCGTCCCGTTCAAGATGAGAAGACGCAGGCATAAGGTAATAGTGAAATATATTTCTCCGACTTTGGTATGGACAATACAGCATAGAGCTATCTCGTATTCCCCGTATTTGTTAGGGATACAACACATGATTGAACTATCTCATATTCCCCTCCTTTTTAAGGAGGGGTAAGGGGAGGTAGAAGCACAGAGTTGGAACATGTGATGTTCAATCTGCCATGTGCACTTCTTTTTGCTATGCACACATTTGGCTGTCTGTAGATGGCGGATTTCGGCCCGGCAGCCGATCTACTTTTCTTTCGGGAAAAGTAGACAAAACCATGTTGGCTGTGGTGTGGCCCCCTGCCTCCACAGGGGCAAGCTCTTTGGGTTTCCTGCGCGGTTCGCCGACTCCGACTGCACGCAAACTCGCGGAGCTTGTCCTGAGATTTATTGAAGGGCTCAAACAGTGCGCGCCTTTTTCCCGGAGTCGCCTGCACTGCTCCGCCACACCACCATGCCCAAGAAGACTGTAGAAACAGGAAACAATGAGTCCTCAATTATCGAGGCCCAACTCGCGGAGCTTGTCCTAAGATGTATCGAAGGGCTCAAACAAGACCCGCCAGTCCATGGAGCGTCCATCCACGGACCGGACTGCAGACGTCAGGTTACCGTAGGAGACAAAAAGTTCCGTTCTATTCAAGATGAGAAGCCGTATGTATTGTGAAATATTCAAAAACATGTATTTTCATTTAGAGCAGTCAATTATTAATTAGAGGGTCACAGGTTTGATTCTTGTACGACCCACCGATTTTTCTCCCTCAAAAAATCAGTCCATCTTCGCTTGTCTCAACACAAGACTAGCTTTTTTCCCACCTCCTAAATGCAAGTCTTTTATTAGAATTGTGCAATAAGGATGCAGACAGCAGACCTTTCCTGCTACGAGTTTTTTGCGGATTCATAAATTAGGTAAAAATAGCTAAATAAAATGCTACCTTTAAAACCTTTCCTTTAATAAAGCCCAAAAAATTTTCCATATGTAACGTAGACTTCAATATAAATATCTAGTAAGGTTTTTATGAAAGGTAGCCTATTATAAAAATGACACAATCAGGTCAAAAAGAACGTGCTGGACAATATATTCGCCAAGTGGCTGGTTATTCAGCTTTTCTTCCTAAACCACTTCCACCCATCCCGCCTCTACAAATTGACGATGAAACGTTGGAACTCATTTCACAGGCAGACCGGGCATTAGGGCGTTTGGACGGTTCAATCCAAACTCTTCCAGATCCAGATTTATTTGTCTTCATGTACATACGTAAAGAAGCCGTATATTCGAGCCAGATCGAAGGCACTCAAAGTTCACTTGATGATGTATTGGAGGCCGAAGCTGAAATATTGAATCCCCAAAGACCTGGAGACACCTATGAAGTGCTCAACTATATTAAGGCCTTGCGATTTGGCCTCGAACGATTGAAGGAACTCCCGATTTCAATCAGATTGATACGTGAAATTCACGAACAATTATTAGAAGAGGCTAGAGGGAGAGAACAAAACCCTGGGGAAATCCGCATAAAGCAAAACTGGATTGGCCCTCAAGGATGCACGCTGAGGGAAGCTACGTTCATTCCTCCACCACCCGATGCCGTACCAAATGCACTAGGCCAACTGGAATTGTTTCTCCATGAAACTGATCCGATGCCAATTCTCATCAAAATTGGGCTCGCACATGCTCAGTTTGAAACCATTCATCCATTCTTGGACGGCAATGGGCGAATGGGACGGTTACTCATCACATTTCTCTTATGCGAACGCAACATTCTTCAACAACCCGTTTTATATCTTTCTCATTTTCTGAAACATCACCGTACACAATACTACGATATGCTTCAGAATATCCGTGATAACGGGAGTTGGGAGGAATGGATAAAATTTTTCCTCAGTGCTATCGCCGAAGTATCGCAGGAAGCCACACAAACCGCACGAAAAATCGTCACCCTTCGCGAGGAGCACCGGCGAATCATCACAGAGCATTTTGGACGTACAGCAGCGAATGGCCTTCGGGTATTGGAACGGCTCTTCTCTCAACCCATCACGTCTGTAAACGCATTGGCCGAGCACACGCAGGTCAGTTTCACCGCCGCCAACCAACTCATGCGTCGATTCATGGAGCATCGCATCCTCATTGAAATGACCGGCCACTCCCGCAATCGCATATTCGGATATCGCCCTTATATTGACCTCTTTACGGATCGCTCATGACGATCATCACACAAAAGAACCCTCACCATTTGGGGGCATTGCTTGATATGGCATATTCTTTCATCCGCAGAAATCGGTGGCGCAGGCCATGTGCTTCTGGTGAAGCGGCTAGCCGCCGACCCGTCTGATGGGGGAAAGTGTGTTGGCGTGAGGCAAAGGAACCGTTAAGAAAGGTGGCTGAGTACTTTGGGTTCTTGTCTTTCCGGATATCCTGTATTCAAGAAGCGATTGGGGGCCAGAATTTGAATCGGTTGCATGTCCAGACGAAGAAGCCATGTAAGATCAAGCAATGGCTCAAAATTGAAGCGGCCCTAGACTTGAATAAGACAACGACACCGGAGAATCCTACCTCAAGCTACCCCTCGCCTTTCGGCGACACACTCAATACCCTCGCCCAATCCCTAACCGCCTTAGCAGAAAAAACAAACATCAGCCTCCGTGACTTTCCCCCTTCTCCCCCTATTCTTCCACTGTGCAGGCGCAACTGGGCACAGCATGGCAACCTACCTCTATTCCAGGCCACGCTTTTCCGGAAAAAAGAATATCATTTTATAAAATGTTGAGAGAGAACCATACAAGAGATCCAAACCCAAATTACGTTAAACCCAAGGAGAGTAGGGAGCAACTTCTTATTACTCGCCCAGATGAGTGTCACCGATGTTCCAAGCGTAAAGAAGTACAACCACCAAAACTGGATACCAAAAATAAGCCCAGGGATGATGATGATTGCCTTCGCAGCCCAACTCGCAAACTCTACAATGTTGTAGTTTGTCCAGTACTCTTTAGTAAACCACAGACCAAAGCAGTCACGAATCTTGCCCCAGCTGGAGTGGGTGAACACCACAACACACAACGCGGCCCATATTACTGTTGCGACTACTATTTGTTCCAATGTCATTTCGATTCCTCTATTTGTTTGCGATACTGTTGTTATGTTCTCACTGTCGTAACCGACTTGCTGTAAAATTGTTCAGCCGGTTGGCTTGGCACTTTCAACCCAGATGTCTTGAAGATTTCATCTGCACCCACTTTAACCTGTGTGCCATTACAAGATGACAGCAATGCCTTTATGACATGTTCTATCCATTGACTTTGGTGCCACTATGATATTAAACACGTATGGGGATTCTAGACCAAGTTCTTTCGATGTCTTACCCTTCGGCGCCATTGGCGGTCTTGTCAGGCATGATGCAGCAAATGCTTGTAAGTTTGGATTTTAATCTTCATTGATTCGTATAACTCATAGCTGTACGCTTCCCCCAATTGAGGACAGATTAACAGTAGAGCTTTCTGGCAGAATACCGCTAGGAGGTTCTGATGAAGCGAACTCGGTTCAGTGAATCCCAAGGCGTCGCGATCTTGAAACAAGCCGATACGGGCATCATGGTCAAAGACCTGTGCCCCGAGTATGGCATCAGTGATGCCACCTACTACAACGGGAAGGCCAAGTACGGTGGGTTGGAAGCCTCAGACCTGAAACGGCTCAAGGAGCTAGAAGACGAACTGGGGAAACTCAAACGGATGTATGCCGATCTGGCCTTAGCGAATCGGGCCTTGAAGGACTTGATCGAAAAAATGCTAACGCCGACGGAGAAACGAGCAGCCAGCCGCACCATGCAGGCGACCCACGGGGTCTTCCTTGCTCGTGAGTGTGCGGCCTTCAAGTTCGCTCGGTTGGTGTATGACCACGCTCCAGTTGATTGGCACGTCCGTGACCAGGCCATTATTGAGGCCCTGAATCAGTTAGTCGAGCAACACCCGCGCTGAGGCGTCTGGAAATACATCAGGCGATTGTGAGCCTTGGGGTATGGATAGAATCACAAACGGATTTATCGTATCTATCGGCAACTAGGCCTGAATCAGCCCTGCCGCACTAAACGTCGCTTGCCCCAACGAACGTCCCTGTCGCTGTTTGTCCCTGAGGCGCCGAACGAAGGCTGGTTCGCCGACTTCATGAGTGATGCCCACTATCATGGCTCGCGGTTTCGGACCTTCAATCTCAACGATGATTTCAATCGAGAAGCGCACGCCTTTGAAATTGATACATCGCTGTGAATTGAGGGGATGATACGCGTGTTGGAACGTCTGAAGACTGAGCGGGAGTTACCCCACATGATTCGGGCAGACAATGAGCCCGAGTTCCTGGCTCAAGCCCTACAAGACTGGGGCAAAGCGAATCGGGTGCTGATCTACTACATCCAACCGGGGCGTCCCATCTAGAATGCCTTCATCGAACGTTTTAATCGGACGTATCGGACTGAAGCCTTGAATGTCTCTATCTATTTCGGAGTTTGGAAGAAGTCCGAGAGATCACGGCGTATTGGCTGACCATCTATAATGAACCCCGTCTCCACGAGGCGCTGCAGGGAAACGCACCCTGTACTTATCACAAACCAAGCCCGGAAAACTCTACATTACAACTGTCCACTTGACGGGGAAGCTTACAGGGTGACCTCAAGAGTTCTTTTGTGCCTGAGTAGTATGCCAGACCACTTTGGCCGTTTCCTCTTGTAACTCTTTTTGTAAACTTCCTATCAGCCGTTTCAGGCCGTCTCGTTTGAATCCTTTCGTATCTAAATAGGGTCTTTGGGACAAGCGATCGAATTGATCTTGTAACTCTTGAATTTTCGTCTTCAATTCCTCGGAGTACACAACCTTTTCCTGGGCTTTAATCAGATGGCTTTCGGTAGACCATTGGTTCATGGCCTGAATCGTTTCCTCATCATACGGCGGGACCTTGAGAGTACTGGCCTCTCCATTATTGGCCACCCCTTTGAACGATGCCTCCAATTGCATTTCTAATGATTCAATCCTTGCCTCCAAGCTTTCTAGTCGACTCTGTCCCGGGGTCACACCCTCGTCGTTTTTGAACTGTAACAATTGGTGATTATTCCCATTCGTCCCTTGGATGTTTGGATTGGAAAAGTCTCCATAGGCCATCCCACTTCCGGTTAGGACCAATGCCGCCGCCAAGATTACATTAATGACATTCATCGTGTAACCTCCTTCTATTTTTGGCTTGAATCTGCATGTAGTTGATGGTTCAATCATTTACCTTCTCGTTACATAACAAAGTTTATGCCAGGTATTTTCATAAAAAATATGCTTAAATTTCATATATTTACTACGTTACTGCTTAATACATTATGTAAATATGTAAACTTACAAATTTACACTTTTGTTTAATTATGTAACGATTAAAGCAGGCTTTCTCAGGAATTTTTCTATGGATTTTGCTTGAGATCGTGGAGGAAACAGACCTATTGAAGTCCCAAGCGCTGGAGATGGCGATAGAGGGTGACCCGACTCATGCCCAAATGCTTGGCCGCTGCCGATTTATTGCCTCCGGTTTTTTCCAGGGCCTGGAGGATTGCGGCGTCCTTTTTGGAATCCGGAACGGGTTTGAGCAGATTGGGAAGGGCCTGGTTTTCCTCCTGGAGAATTTCAGGTGGAAAATCATGGGGTTCTAAAGTGGTATTTCGCGAGCGAATGACTGCAAATTCAATGGCATGCTGAAGCTCACGCACATTCCCAGGCCAAGCATATCCCATGAGTAGGCGCAAAGCTTGGTGGCTTATCGTTTCTACTGGTCGGCCGGTTGTAGCCCGGCACTGTCCAAGAAACGCACCGGCAAGGAGAGGAATGTCTTCCCGTCGTTCCCGTAGAGGGGGAAGAAGAATCCGACCGACACGAATCCGGTATAACAAGTCTGCTCGAAATTCACCGGCCTTCACGTCCTTTGCCAGATCATGATGTGTAGCGGCAATCACCCGCACATCGATTCTTCGGAGCTTGGACTCACCTACTCGGGTAATCTCCCGTTCTTGTAGGACTCGGAGGAGATTGGTTTGAATAGTCAGGGGAATGTCGCCAATTTCATCCAAAAAGAGGGTCCCCCCTTCGGCCGCTTCAAAGACCCCTTTTTGATCGGACACGGCTCCGGTGAAGGCCCCACGAATGTGACCGAATAGTTGACTCGCCACAAGCGATTCGGTGAGACCCGCACAATTGACGGCTAGAAACGGGCCCTTTTGCCGTGGGCTGGTGCGATGAATGGCGCGGGCGACCAGTTCCTTGCCCGTCCCCGTTTCTCCCTCGATTAACACGGTGGAATCGACTCGAGCCAAGTCCTTGATGTGTTGGAAAACCATCTGCATCTCAGGACTCTTGCCGATCAAATCCTGGAATTTTCCGGTTTCGGACAGTAATCGCCGGAGGTCTTCTACTTCGGAGGTGTCGTATAGATACAATATTTTTTGGTGTGGATCTCTTGGGTCCTCGCGGACATCCACGGTCACCCAGCAATGCCGTCCACCAGTGGTCTGTGGCATCTCTACGGTGACACTTTGGCGCTTTGCGGGGGATTGCCCCATTAGGTCATGAAGGAGCCTAATGGTGTCGGTCCCTTCAAATAGCTCTTCCCAATGACGACCAACATATTTTTTCAGTGGTCGGTGCGAAAGCGATTGCATACCCTGACTGAGAAAAATTATCGTGCCTTCGGGATTGAGCAGGACGATGCCGATATGGAGCTGGTTTAATATGGCTTGCAGATCATCATGGCTTCGTTGAAGTTTCCCAATGGCCTTCTCCAATTGTTGTTCGGCTGTTTTTCGGTGACCGATCTCTTGAGTCAATGCCTGATTGGCTTTTGAAAGTTCCGCGGTTCGAGATTGCACTCTGGCTTCTAATTCATCATGTGCTGCTTTGAGAGCGGCTTCGGCTTGCTTGATTTCCGAAATATCTTTCGTGAAGGTGACAAGCCCGGTGGGATATCCCCCTTCGTCGGTCACCAGGGAAAGGGACACTAAGACGGGAATGACCCTGCCGGACTTCGTCTGCCGAAAGGCTGCGATATTGCGAACCACCTCACCACGTTGGCATTGTATGCGCAACTCACGGGCAACCACTTGTTCGTCCAGAGGAATAAGTTTCATAATGGAATTCCCAATCAGTTCCTCTGCTGACCATTCATAGTCCCGCTCGGTCTCCGGGTTCACAGCCATGATGGTTCCATTCAGGTCTTCGATGATAATGGGGTCGGTAGCATCCCGATAGACTTTGGAAAACTTCCGCAGTTCTTCATTCGACTGTTTTCGATCAAGGTGAATTTTGAGCATATCCGCCAACGAATTGATCAGACTGCGCTCTTCGGCAAGGAAAGGTCCCTCCACTTCATGAGGCATTTCTTCCAGGTACACCACTTCAACTAATCCGGCGAGGCCTCCTTGGCAGACAAACTCCGCTTGTTGGACCCAAGGCGTTTCCCGGTAATTAGGGGTGACGATTCTCATTCCATTGAATTCGATTCTGCCGGCGGTGATCTCCGGGTATTGCCAGGAAGGAGGAAGGAGGTCGACGATTTTTCGTAATAGATCTTCAGTCGATGCCTGGTCTTCTTGGAAGAGACGTGCGGTTGTATGGAGTGCAGTTAACTCTTTAACGCGTTCCCCAAGGCGATGCAGAGTTTTTTCCCACTGATCAGGAGTTTTGTTGGCCGGTTCTTTCATAGGTCGATAGTCATTTTACAGTTTTTGAATCACTGGTAAGAGACTGGTTGATTTAGGGGAATAATAATTCCGAACATTTTTTGATTGACAAAAAATGGATTCTCTGACTGTCGTCAGTCCCAATGGGGTAAAATTTTTACCCACATAACGTGTTGTTTGAATCTTGCGGGTAAATGCTATGAATTCTTCCTTTTCAAGTACAACTACTTTATTCGGTTTTGAGCTTGCCCCTTAGTCTGATCAATCACTGCTTTCGCCTCTCCTAGAACTGAGGTTTACGGTAAAACAGCCATATTTATGGCTGTTTTCAAATCCCTTCTCAGGCGTTTGACCAAATTGTTTGTCATTATACATATGAAGTTTAGGGGAATTTGACCATGAGATACCAGGTAGTTAAGAAACAGCTAAGATGGATATATCCGAGTTCACCGAAAGCAGACGATCAAAGCGCAGCCCGATCAGACACCATTTGATAAATCGGATCGAGACGATTAAAGTAAATTTCTTCCCGCTGTTAATCAGAAACAGGTCCATCAACTTGTTTCCCCTATCTAGCCACCACCCAAAGTCTTAATCAAGACCCACTTTTCTCCCATAGGCCTACCGAGTATTTATCAGCTGCTCTGGCCAATCTGTCCTCAGCTTGGACTTTTTTTACTCATTTACAGAATGATTGCTCACCTATTAGTGCTCCCCACATAATTTCTGATTCCCTTTATAGGTTTTTGGGGTTTGGCTGGTTGCAGGTTGGTTAGTAGAATGGGGCTTGTGGAGAAACGGGGCCGGGTTAAGATTTCCCGGCCATATTCATGAATGGGCTAAAAGATGAAATGCCGGCCGTTGTCTATCATTAACCCCAGTCCTATTGCCCCGATCAGGATGGCAACGCACCGTCTTAAATGATGAGAAGAAATGGATCGGGTAAACCTGGACCCATAAAACAATCCCAGTACACTGCCGAGTAAGACCAACCCCGTTAACCAAAGATCCAGGGACGCAAGATTTAAATGTCCCACCACACCGCCCATGGAAATCAGGGCAATGATCAAAAACGAAGTGCCCATGGCGAGCCGGATGGGGAAGCCTAGAAGAAGCATTAAGGCTGGGACAATCAGAAAGCCTCCGCCAATTCCAAAAAATCCAGTCAGTAATCCCACTCCCCAACCAATGGCTGAGGCCTTGAACCCACATGGCCAGGAGAAATGTTTGGCACATCCGGTCGGCACGTCATTCCCTTGATCTTTCTGCGGTTGCCAGAATGTCCAGAGACTCATAAAGAACAATAAATTGCCAAACAAAAATAACACCACGGATTCAGAAACCAATTGATGCCCGTGGGCGCCGATCCATGCGCCAAAGACTCCGGTCAAACTGAACACCAGAGCGGTAGGGATGTGCACTCGTTCATGCCGGTATTCCTGCCAGGCGCCAAACAGCGCGGAATAGCCGACGACGATCAGAGACATGGCGCTGGCGGTTTGGACCGGGATTCCCACTACATAGACCAATAAGGGGATGGCTACTAACGAACCCCCGCCACCGGTAGCTCCGAGCAACAACCCGACCACGCCGCCGGACAAGAGCGCTAACAACAAAACCAGATCCATTAGATGATTAGGCGTCCGAATCTATAAGGCAAAAAGATGATATGGAACATAAGGAATGACAAAAGATTCAATGACCCGAGAGACTTCCTGAAAGTGATAACCCACTATTTCTCTTGTATAGTAACGTTTAACAAAGACGTTTTAGTACTCTCTTTACGTTGAGGGATTTGGGCAGAAGAGGAACAAGGGGTTGAGGTGAACGTGCATGTGATTGATAAACAGCTAGATCATGATAAGAAAGATTCTGTGGGAAAAATAGAATAATGGCGCGAAGAAAAGGTAGAGAGAATCCCGTTTCTTCGGAAAGCCGTTGTGCAACGTACAAACTTGCTTCTGTGTTCTACTGTAAGAGGGAGTCTCGTTTAATTTGGTCCAGACGAATGTCGCGTTCCTTCTCGTCAATTTTTTTATCTTTGAAATCCTGTTCGACTTGGTTTTTCTGATTATTTAGGTGTAACTCGTACCCGCCGGCTCCAGCGGCGGCTCCACCGAGTACTCCCAGGCCCACATTGCCTCCCGTACTTTCACATGCAGTGAGGCTCAATAGCCCGAAACCCACAATCAACACGGACATTGTCTTCTTCATACAGAACCTCCTAAATAAGAATGAAAAATGAATTGGGGATGGGGATACTATACTATCACTGTATTGTATGGGGAAGGTCATACAGAGACAAGATAGAAAGCGGGTGAGCCTGTAGGAACACTGAAAAGAGGAGAAGGTTGTTTACGAAAAGCTTGTGAAAGTTATCGAGAAAGGCCGAGCGTTTATTTCTGAGAAAAAGTTCTCACATAAGAGTGGACGTTAAGGATTTCTTGTAGGGATAAATCCCCCTTCCAGGATGGCATCGCGGTTCCAGCCCGACCATTCTGGATAGTCGTCAGGAGTTCTTGATCAGATTTGTCTCCAATGACCGTTAAGTTTGCGGCTGGCGGAATAAGCATCGTTCCTATTGGTCCATCCCCTTTTCCCATTGGCCCGTGGCAGTTGAGGCAATGCGTGGTATATATCGATTTCCCTTTGGCCAGATTGCCTTGTTCATTGTGGGGTGGCGATGATGCCCTTTGAATATCCACAGTGGTAGAGGAGGGAGGAGCAATCTCATTCTGATGAGTCAGGTATTGGGCCAAATGGAAAATGGATTCCTCAGGGATCGGACAGCCAAATGCGAGTTTCATTTTCTTAATAATTTCGGTCCACGTTGTTTGTGAATGCGGTGGCTGCATATAAATATAGTCCGCTGAATGGCAAATGACGCAATACGTAGTCGCCACTTCCTGTCCTTTCCCCGGTTGAAAGGAAAAGGGATCAGGAGGTAAGGAAATGGCTTGGGTTGTGTTGGTGAGTTCCTCGGCCAGGGATAAAGATCCGAGGCTTTTCAGCATGATACCTAGAATAAGTACGAAAATGGTTATGATTCGAGTCATGATGAGGTTAGCCTTGGGTGGCAACATGAATGGTCTCAACGGCGTTGCGTAAATATCCATGAGGATTCCATTTGGCATGAAGCTGTTGGGATTCCCCTATGCGATTGATCGCCAAGGATTTCATCTGATAAGACTGCCCCGGTTTCAACGTCACCTGCGTTTCCCATTGCCGAAATGAAAAATCCCCATAATCTTTCCCCAGCTTGGCGGATTTCCAATGTTGCCCTCCATCTATCGAGAGCAACACCTGATCAATGCCATACCCCTGATCGAAGGCAATGCCCTTAACTATTGTTGGCGAACCAGCCGACAGGGTGGCGCCATTATTCATATTGGTGATAAAGGAACGAACCGGCATGGTAGAAAGAGGAACTGTACTGGTAGGTTTTTCCCCTGGCTCTAGACATCCGCAGGCATTGTTTGGGATGCGGTAAGCGGGATCCATCCAGAAATTGTGATCATCATGATTGAGGACTTCGATGTCCGTCAGCATCTTGACCCAATAGGAGGCAAACCATCCGGGAATCACGAGGCGCAGAGGAAAGCCATTGAGAACGGGAAGCGGCTCGCCATTCATGGCATAGGCGATGAGTATATAGTCAGCCATGGCCTGGTCCAACGGGAGCGATTTCAGGAAATCCGGCGTGACATCAGCCACGGGGCGATCTAACCCGTCGAAACGAACATGCTTGCCCTCTTTTTCTACTCCAGCTTTTTCAAGCACATCTCGTAATCGAACTCCTTTCCAGATGGCATTACCCATTGCGCCATGTCCCCATTGCCCTCCAGCCACGCGGGGTTCAGAAAAACCACGACTATTTCCTGCGCATTGGCACACTGCCGCAACTTCGACCGGTTCAAATTGTGTCTGCAAGTCAGTGAGGGTGAATGAGAGGTTCTGTTTGACGCGTCCCCGGATAGTGAGCCGAAAGGTTTTCAGGTCCACCTCAGTAGGAATGCCGGCTAAATGCCAACGGACAAAGAATGCATCGTTTGGGGTAAACACCTGTTCATTAAAGATTGGAAAGGGGGTCTCTAATTGTGGAGGACGTGTGGTCATGACCATCAACGGGCGCTTTTCAGGAAAGGCCACAAGAGGTCGATGTCCGCGATCGAATGGAAGGTTGATACCCGAAAGAGCGCTTGCCTGAACAGATCGTAGCCCAAGGGCACTCAATCCTCCGGCGATAAGGCCTGCTTGGAGAAAACGTCTCCGGGTGAGTCCATCAATGAACGGCGTGGTTTGTTTATCCATGGTGAAAACTACCAAGTGCTCTTATGCTTTGCAAATGGAGTGACCCATTCTCAAACACCAAGATCGTGCTGGAGAATTGAGTTCATGTTCTTCGGTGGTGAGTCTGTTGTGAGAGAGGCAATTGGATATGAAAGGTGGTTCCTTTTCCCTCTTCACTTTCGACTCGGATGGTTCCATGATGTATCGTGATGACATCTTTGACGATTTTTGTTCCTAGTCCAGTACCGGTTGCCTTTGTGCTGATGGTCTCGGTTGTAAAGAGCCGATCACGAATTTCAGGTGGCATGCCTCGCCCCGTGTCTGTTACGGCCAAATACAGGGTCTGTAAATCTTCTCCGACGCACCCGCGAATCGACACACACCCGCCTCGTGGAATTTCAGGGATGGCATTATTGACCAGGTTGTAAAACGCATTAAACAGCCGTCGTTCGTCGCCCTCTAACTGAGGCAATGTTTCAAGTTGTTCGGATTTGAGGGTGATGCCCTTTTCCTTGGCATACGTACGAAGTGTCTCGTAGACTCCCTCCACAACTGTATGAATTTGACATGATTTGAAATGTGGAGGGCTGGTTACTCCTTTGACGGCATCGGCAATTTCGCGAACCCGATCTTGTATCCGCTTCGCATTTGTGACGATCATCCGTAACAGTTCCTGGCTGTTCGCATAGCTGAGTTCCGCCCCTTGGGCCTGGATCTCGAGGAGTCGTGGGAATTGTTCCTCGATTTCATCTTTCAACAAATCAGCGCCAGACAAGACGGGCATCAACATATTCTTAATATCATGTCCGATGTTGCCCAATACCCGGGTGACCTCGGCTAATTTCGCTTCTTCTAGTAATTGTGCCGCCATCCGTTTTTTTTCGGTGATGTCCTGAAAGGTGACCACCGCTCCTGCCAGAGCTCCCTGGTCATCCCAAATGGGAGTACTGGTATATTGCGCAGGAAAACTGGTCCCATCTTTTCGCCAAAACACCTCGTCATCCCCTTGATGAACCAGCCCATCTTTGTACGCCTTATAAATAGGGCATGATTCGGCGGGGTAAGGCGATCCATCGGATTTGGTGTGATGCCAGGTACGGTGACTGGGTTTTCCCAATAACTCTCCAGGTTCGTACCCCAATAATCGATTTGCAGCCGGGTTCACAAACGTATGTCGGCCCTCTAGGTCGAGACCGAAAATTCCCTCTCCAGCGGCTTGTAAGATCATGTCGTTGGTTCGACGGAATTGGTGAATGACCTGTTCGCATTGCCGTCGGTAGGTAATATCTTGAAACACGACCACGGCACCCACCAGTGTTCCTTCATGATCTCGGATGGGGGTACTGGTGTATTCCGCAGGGAAACTCGTCCCATCTTTTCGCCAAAACACTTCGCTATCGCCGTTATGAACTTGCCCATCCTTGTACGCGCCATAAATCGGGCAGTCTTCTTGAGGGTAGGCCTGGCCATCGGGTTTGGTGTGATGCCAGAGCGAGTGGCTGGGTTGGCCAATTAACTCTTTGGCTTCGTAGCCGAGCATGGCGCATGCGGCAGGATTGACAAAGGTATGACGACCCTCCAGGTCGAGACCGAAAATCCCCTCTCCAGCCGCCTGCAAGATGAGGGCATTGTTCTGTTCCAGCTGTTTCAATGCTTGTGAGGCGATTGGGGTACTTTCTGAAGCTTGTTTTGTTAGATGATTCATCGGATGTCTATCGCTTATGAGAGTAGAGGGACCAGAGACATTGTCTCTGGTCCCTGAGAAAGTGCTTGGTTTCGCTCCTTCAGTGGCTTAATGGCTGGGTACGATTACTTGGCCAATGTTCGGATGTAGTGAATCAATTGCCAGATCTGGTTATCCGGCGTTCCCGAAAAGGCCATCATCCCGGTGCCCATCGACCCGTTTTTGATGATCCAATACAATTGGCCATCTGAAATATCTTTCATGGTTTCACCGCAGGTGAAATTTCGGGGACGAGGATCAAGCGCGGCTCCCATGGGCCCCTCCCCATCGCCCTGTGCCCCATGACAGTTCATACAGGCTAGAGGCTTGGCCGTTTGTTGGAACAAGGTTTCTCCCGCTTTCACATTTTCAGAATTCTGTGGAAGAGGATTCTCCATCTTTCTGAATTTCCCTGGAGCGTTTTTGGTTTTACGCGGCTGTGGGCAGACGCCTGATGGCCCATCGCCTGTGGAACTCTTTGTCACTTCCGCCCCACCTTTAAAAGTCGCTTTGAGAAAGGCGATGACATCCGCCACGCCCTGTTGTCCAATGGTGAGTCCCCAGTAAGGCATGCTTGGTGACTTTCCAACACTTCTCCCGCCATGCGTGATCACATTGTAGAGATACTCCATCGGGAGTTTTTCAAAAGGGATATTGGCATGCACCGCAGGCTTAGGACTTAAGCCCGACGCGCCCGGTCCGTCACCCTTCCCTTCCGCACCATGGCATTGGGAGCAATATTCCTTATAGATCACGCCACCGCGGTCGACACTGGCCTTGGCAAACTCCGGGCTGGTCCAGGGTTCATAATATTTGAAATCTTTCACGCCCAGCGTCATTAAATAGCCAATGACACTTCGTAATTGCGGTTCGGTGGCATCGGCTAAAAACTCACCACTATGCGGTGTGAAGTCTTGCGGGTTTATGCCGAACCGGAATAACCAATCTTCATTGTATCGATTACCTGAATCAGCCAAATTGGCGCTTTGCGGTCCGCCAACGAGTTGTCCGTTTTCTAGGATGGTGTGACAGCCGATACAAGCATGTTCTTTATAGATAAAGGCACCATCACTTGCGTCCTTTTTGGTGACCTTGGTCACATCAAACGCCCCAACTGTGACCCGTGAATCTTTCAAGTTCTTTTCAAAATAATCGGCGATGACATTGGCTTGTTCCTCGCTTACGGTCATATGGGCTGCAGGTTCTTGCGTTTGATCCCACCGATAATTTTTGGCATACAACAGCGGCTCCTTACCGGTAAGCCAACGAATGAGCCAATCCCGCTGATACTTACTCCCGCCCCACATCAGGTCTGGCGCTTTCAAGTTGAACCGGCTTTCTTCCTTTCCCTCAAATTTATGACAGGTCGAACAAGTTGTGGTAATGAGCGTCTTCGCCTCATCATGTGTGCCGGCCAATAGGACTTGGGGTGTGATGAAAAGAAAAAACGCGCTGACCAATATGTTTATGGTCGCCTGTCTGAAAGGGTCCTGACCTGTCTTTGTTTGGTTCATCCCCACAACCTCCTCTTGAGAAAAAGCATACATCATCTACTAAACTCGCTGAGATCTATTCCCCTCTTGTCTTTCCCGCTCGTGGTCTCCATTGAGGAAAATTGCCCCAACCCATTTCTATCATCAATGGGGTATTTCGCCTCATTCGCATCACAATATTGGCACTCCTGTGAAGGAGAGCAAAAACAACACCAAAATTTCATGACTAACACTGCGAAAGAAGTCCCTCGCCTATAATAGAACCCCGATCCCTCATGATTTCATGTTCAAAGTCATGAAAGATCGGAGTTCCGGTTGGGCCGTCAAGAGAAATGTCGCCAAACTAGAGATGGCTAATTTCTCGTTGTTCCATGGCCTTGGACACGGCATCCAATAATTTTTCCTTTTCGACCGGTTTAACTAAATAGGCAACTACCCCGTTTTGCATGAAGGATGTCGCCATCTCAACATTAGGAAACCCTGTCAACACAATAAGGGAAACATGGGGGAATTCTTTTTGGAAAAATTGAATGGCCTCGACGCCGTTCACTTTTGGCATGCGAATGTCAGAAATAATCACATCCAACATCAGCGGATTCTCACCACTTTTTATCTCCTGAATAGCCTGTTCACCATCTTCTGCCTCAATTACGTTATACCCGGCTTTCTCTAGGGTCATTTTGACTACCTTGCGAACATCGGGCTCATCATCCACCACTAAGATTCGACCGTTGGTGTTTTGTCCGCCGAACATCGCTGCGGTGGATGTGTTTTTCATAGTTTGTGACATTGTGCCCCTCCTTCATAAGTAAAAATTGAATCTGTTGCTCTTTGTTGATCTCTATTTATGAACTAGAGCAAGCGAGGTGCCAATCTGTATAAGAAAAACGAATGGAAAATATTGTGAAATAACAAGGCCTTAGAGAGATGAGTCACAATGCTCACTCAACCATGAAGGCATGATGTTAAGAGGGTCTTAACATAAAACGTTAATTGTTAACCCTGTATCCTGTTCTTGGGGACGATAGGAAATGTCAGGTTGTGGATGAAAATAGAAATGATTAGGGAAGACTGAGAAATCCACCGGTGAGATTCGAGACGTTGGTAAATCCATGTTGCAGGAGAATGCGGGCCGCGAGGTAGCCGCGTAACCCGACGCGGCAATAGACGATGGTTTCCAGGCTAGGGTCGAGTTCCTGAAGGTGGTCTCGAAGTTCATCGACCGGGATCAGCCGTGCGCGTGACAGATGAGCTTCTTGATATTCATCCGGTGTTCGGACATCGAGAAGTTGAAGGGAGGCATTCGTTTCCAACTTCTTCTGTAATTCTTCTCCAGTAATGGTTTTGACCTCTCCACGTAAGGTATTGGTCGCCACAAAGCCTGCCATGATGACCGGACCCTTGGCCGAATTGAATTGCGGGGCGTAGGCTAAGTCCAGTTGCTCTAAGTCCTTGACGTTCATTTTGGCATGTAACGCCGTAGCCAAGACGTCAATCCGTTTATCGACTCCCTGTTCGCCCACGATTTGGGCTCCCAGCAGTTTTCCGGTTTCCTGTTCCACGACTAATTTCATATGGAGGGCTTCCGCGCCTGGATAGTATCCGGCGTGATCTAATGGGTGCGTGACCGATACGAAATACTTCAAGCCATGGGTGCTGGCTTCATGCTCTGTTAACCCGGTTTTCCCAGCGGTGATGCCCATGCTCTCGACAATGGCGGTCCCCAATGCTCCGTGAAACTGTAAGTCTCCACCAGCGGCATTGGCCCCGGCCACTCGCCCTTGCTTGTTGGCCGGTCCGGCTAAGGGAATTCTGGTTCGTTTCCCGGTCACCAGGTGCATCGTTTCCACGGCGTCGCCTGCGGCATAGATGGTGGGGTCGGACGTTTGTTGGCGCTCGTTGACGGCAATGCCGCCGGATGCGCCAATTTCCAAGCCGGCGTCTCGCGCAAGTTTGAGTTCCGGACGAACACCAATTGAAAGTATGGCCATATCCATAGGGAGTTGTGTACCACTTTCCAATTGGGCATCTTGTGCAAACTCTCCCTGTTGAAGAAACCCGGCGATGCCATCGTTGGTGATGATGGTGATGCCTTTTTCTTCTAGGTGATGAGCCACGAATCTTGCCATGTCTGCATCAAAGGGTGGCAGAATGTACGGAGCTTTTTCGACGATGGCGACTGTCATACCCAGATGCGCCAACGCTTCAGCCGTTTCCAATCCGATAAACCCGCCGCCAATGATCAAAACTTTTTGGGAGGGATGGTCATGAAGAAACGATTTAATTCGATCGGAATCAGGAACCGTTTTAACTGAAAAAATATTGTTGGCATGAATGCCAGGGATGTTGGGAACGATGGCTCCGGCGCCAGGAGCCAAAATGACGGTGTCATACGGGTAGGACGAGGTTTCTTGCGTCGCTAAATTTTTGACGTGAACGCATTTGGCCGACCGATCGATGGTGAGCACTTCGTGTAGGACGTGGACTCGAACACGGAAGCGTTTCCAAAACCGTTCGGGGGTTTGGAGTAGGAGTTCATCACGATCCTGAATGGTGTCCCCCACATAATAAGGAAGCCCGCAGTTGGCAAAGGACACATACGGCCCTTTTTCAAAAATAGTAATGTCAGCGGATTCATTCGTGCGACGGGCCTTGGCTGCGGCACTCGCGCCGCCTGCCACTCCTCCGACGATGACGATTTTTAGGGACATGGGTTCTGTGTTCTCCTGGCTGGACTTCACATGACTAAATGGACTTTGATGAGATTGGTGCCGAGCGCATGCCCAAGCTTTTCTCCAGTCACGATGACGATGAGCTGGCCTTCGGCAATCATCCCGAGTGCTTTGAGGCGATCTTGCGCAGCGTGGATTCGCTCGTCGGTATCATCGATTTGAGGAAAGACGATTGCGGATAGACCCCACACCAATGCCAATTTTCGGGTGACGGGTGAAGAAGGCGTCAGGGCCAGAATGGGAACAGCCGGGCGATGATGGGCCAACACCATAGCGGTGTGACCAGACTCCGTAAACACAATAATAGCTTGGGCTCCTACCAATCGTGAAAGGGAGACTGCTGTTTTGCAGACGGCCTCCGGAGTGGATAGAACAGAGGGGGGTGAAGTGTCGCGTGAGTGCTTTGGAATCCCGCCTTTTGTTTCGGCTTGTCGAATAATTCGATCCATGACTTCGACGGCTTCAATCGGATAACTTCCCGTGGACGTTTCGGCAGATAGCATGACGGCATCGGTGCCATCCAACACCGCGTTCGCCACATCTGAAGCTTCCGCACGTGTGGGAGAGGGGTGTCGGGTCATGGACTCCAGCATTTGAGTGGCGGTGATGACCGGTTTTCCCTTTTGATTGGCCTGGGCAATAATTCGCTTTTGCAGCAGGGGAACTTCCTCCGGGCTTAGCTCAAGGGCCAGGTCGCCTCTGGCGATCATGACCCCATCGGCGGTATCGAGTATTTCATCAAAACAAGTGAGGGCTTCGGGTCTTTCAATTTTGGCAATGAGAGGAATGGTCGCGGATCGTTCGGCCATTGCGGTTTGGACGGCTCTGATATCCTGCGGCTGCCGCACAAATGACAGCGCGACATAATCAACTTTTTCCTCAATGGCTAATTGAAGGTCCTGGGCATCTTTTTCTGTAAATCCTGGAATGTCCAGTGGAACTCCCGGGAAATTCACCCCTTTTCGTGAGAACACGGTTCCGCCAATACGCACCGTACACATCAGTCGATTCGAATCTTGGCTTTGCACTTGAAGGGCGAGGTTCCCATCATCGATCAACACCATTTGTCCAGGTTGCATGTCTTGGGGAAACGATAGGACGTCTATCACGAGTTCTTGGTTAAGTTGGGGGGCGGATGGAGTTGTCTTTGACGAAGATTCCTTGGTGACCAGGGACACAGTTTGATTACGAATTAAAGGCACGCCCTCTGCATGGAGATCGCCCACGCGAATTTTGGGGCCAGCCAAATCTACAAGAATGGCGAGCGGCATCTGTTTCTTTTGAGCGATCATTCGAAGATGCTGGATGGTGGATTGGTGCCAACTTGTTGCACCATGCGACATATTGAATCTCGCCACATTGATCCCGGCATCGAGAAGGCCTTCAAAATTTTCTGTGGAAGAAGTGGCGGGCCCGATGGTGGCCACGATTTTCACTTTGCGCATGGAAAACCTAGGAGAACAAGAAGGGAACAAGTACAACGATCTATCTATCGCTAGGCAAATTTAAAGGAACATGTGGGGATGGCCATGACGGTCTTCAGGTCTTAGCAGGGCTGGCCATTAAAGAGGCATGGTTTGTAGCGAGACACATCAAAATCAGTTTCTTCCTGATAGACCAGCTCATTCCCATTCACCCCATCCAGTTGGGGATCGTTGAACATCGTATGGTTCCACCAATAAAAAATCGGATGTTCCGGAAGATAATAGACGGGATTGCCATAATTGCTACGAATGTGTCCCTCCACCGTGCGGCCGGTTACATAATCCACTGTACCATTGCCGCTTAGAGAATAGAGTGAGAGAAACAGTCGAGACTCTTGATCGTAGATTTCGTCGATACGTGTCGCTTCATCGGGCTCCGGAGGCAGGGATTGCAGCGCGGGGGAATCAGTTTGGACTGAAGCGAACACCAGCCAGCTTGAAAATGCAAAAAGGGCCAAGCCTGTCATGGGTAGTCCTCCTAGCAAATCTTAATTGCCAAATGACCTCACGTATAATAACACATGCCAGGCCTCTTCTTCAGTTAAAACGAGTGGGATAAATGAGGCCATATCTGTTCCGGGGCTCCCATTTTTCAGGATCCAAAACAATTCCCCATCTGTCCGGGCCGCTTGCCACGTTTTGTCCGTAAAGTTTCGTGGGAGTTTACCACGCAGCCCTGGAATATTCCCCAGGCCTTTTCCGTCACGCCCATGACAGGTCACACAAAACGCTTTGGAATGAAAAATCTTTTGGCCCTTCTCAATGTTCTCCGGAGTGGCGGGAAAGGGGTTGACCCAGGTTCGGGCCTCTTCGATTTGGGTTGCCGGTACCCGTGACTGCAACACCGATTGGTCTGCCGCGAACGCCGGGACGATGTCCCACATACCCAGTAGGGTGAGTGTACATGTCAGCAGGTTCCAGGTGATTCGTTGATTGCGTATCATGTGTATCTTTGGGGAAGAGCGGGGAATCTGACAGATCCCCCGCTCCAAGAGGTTCATTTATTCAGGTTGATTGAAAATATGTCCCAGTGATTGAGGGTAGGTCACCGTTCCATCAGGGAAGGCTTGGCCTTTTTGCCAGAGGTGATAAATAACCCCATCGGTTTTCGAGGCCGCTTCGGCGATCGCTTTGACTTTCTCTGGATCGTCAATGTCTAGAATTTGTACACGACCCGTCGCAATTTCTTGTTTGTGATCGTGGAAATACCGGTGCCATTGGATCAAGGGCAAGGTTCGAGAAAGATCTTTTGCTACGAAGTATTCAATGGCGACCAGTGGGGCATTGGCCTCCGTGGTTTCAAACAACAGACATTGCAGAATCTTGTCGCTAATCCCCTTGCAATAATGATGAAACGGGCCACCTGGCGTACCATCAGGCATAAGGTGTGGAGCTTGTACATGGATGTCATATCCTTGGGCCGGTCCAGGGGCGCTGCCTTCACTCATCGCCGGGGTGGTCATACACCCCATCGCTAAAAAACTTAACGCGCCGACCAATAACAATGAACGGACTGAACGCTGCATAACGACCTCCTTGTTTGTAATATGTGACGGACCTGACGAACTTCCGGTGTCAGAACAGTGAAAATTATAAGCCTTCTATCGTGTGATAGCCAACGGACTTCTATGGTCTGCCCAATTGGTGGACTTGGGACGTTCCAAGATTCTTTTCTCTTTTTGTTGGATCCGGTTGTGGAGAATCATGGAGTCGAAGGTATTGCCACAGTTGAGACAACGCCATATCGACAACACATACAAGGCTTCATTCGAGTTGTAGACCTGATCGCTCATGAGTAATCCTTCGCATCGTGGGCAATTCATGTTGCTCCTCCTTTCTTCCTGTGTGATGAGCCGGAATTTTGGGTCCGGTTCATCGGGAGTCTAGATAACAGCATGCCCATCAAACAGGAATCCGTTAACCCGGCATGCAAAAGCCCTGCACCGACGAGTGCCGGAAGGAGAAAGAATCCACTATGGACCGTGAAGCCGAGGGACACTCCAACGAGGATCAACCCACCGGCGATGGCCCGTACCTGCCCTTCTAACGAAATGCCTTGTTTCCCTTGGACGACTGGTTTGCCCTGAGCAACCCACGCCGTGATGCCCCCATCCAGAATTTCACAATTTGTGACCCCATTGTTGGTTAAGAATTCGTAGGCGATCTTCACCCGGTTTTGGGTTCGACACACCAAGCGGAGGGGATGTTCCCGGGAGAGGGTCTTCAGTTCGTCGACATAGTTCTGTATATCCGGGAGGGGAATATTTCGAGCCCCCGCAATATGCACGCTCTCAAATTCTTGCGGCGTTCGGACATCAATATAGATTGGTTCCTTTGAAGGGGGCTCAAATTGTTGGCTGCCCGGTACTGTTTCTGCTGTATGTTGTTGATCGAGTAATGTGGTGTTCATAGTTGTTCCCTCCGTTTAAGCACATTATCTGGCGCAACTGGTGGTGCATTCGGATTGCAGCTTGTGTTTGGGGTGCCCCCAGGTGGTGAGCCACGCATCATACCCTCCAATTAAATCCATGGCTTGTGTTCTTCCAGCTTGCTCAAGAATGCCGAGAGCGGCTGACGATCGATAGCCGCTGGCGCAATGCACGACTACGGGCGTGCTCGTAGGAATTTTCTGAATCTGCTCGGCGAGATGTGGCAGAGGAATGTTGAGGCTCCGATCGATATGTCCGGCTGCCCATTCCTTCTCTGTGCGCACATCTACCACGATAGGCGGATGGCTGGTGCTCAACAGTTCAGCGAGCATTTGTGCGGAGATCCGTTGGCCTTTTTGGATGAGATCCGGTCTCTCTTGAAGAGCCTCCATTCCGCCCTTGAGATACCCAATGACGCGATCGAAGCCGATTCGTCCCAGGCGTTCAATCGCTTCTTGTTCCATACCTGGCTCTGTGATTAAGACGACGGGGCGTTTCGGGTCCAACATGGTTCCAGCCCACGTGGCAAATTTCCCCATTAGCCCGATGTTGAGACTGCCTTTGATATGCCCCGCGGCATAGTCGACGGCTTTCCGAACATCAAGCATTTGGGCTCCGGTGCGCTGATGGTCCAAGGTTTTATCGAGACTCAGTGGCTGTAAACTTTGTTCCACGACCCTTTCTAGTGTGGGATGGGTTTCACGATTCATCTGAGCATCGTATCCAAAATAGGCTGGCGCTTCCGGCTGATCAGCCGTGACCAATCCGATAAACTCCTTCTTCGTCATAGGTTGTAACGCATAATTCTCCCACCGCTGTTTGCCAAGAGTGGAGACGGTTTCACTACTCAGATTTTTCCCACACATGGATCCTGCGCCGTGGGCGGGATAAACTAAGGTTTCATCCGGAAGGGGCATTAATTTGTTTCGAAGCGAATCAAATAATTGGCTCCCCAGCTCTTCGGCAGTTGTCCCCACTGAGGCCATGAGGTCTGGACGGCCGACGTCTCCAATAAACAAGGTATCCCCGGTGAGAACACAATGGGGACGGTCGGAACTGGTATCGAGATCATAGACCACCAGGGAGATGCTCTCTGGCGTATGGCCGGGTGTTTCTAACACTTTGATCCTGACTGACCCAAAATCCAGCACCTCTCCATCCTTATAGGAGGTGATGGGAAAATCCGTGTGGGCTTTTGAACCCATGCAGATATCCGCACCGGTTTGTTGTTGAAGTTCCAAGTGGCCAGCTAAAAAATCCGCATGGAAATGGGTGAGAAAGACCGACCGAATGCGCCATCCGTGGGCTCGGGCTTCTTGAATATACTGGTCAATATCACGCTGCGGATCGACAACGACCACTGTTTTGGTCTTTTCGTCGGCAATCATATATGAGGCATGGGCCAGGCATTGTAAGTAGAATTGTTTCACAATCATGGTGCGACTCCTTTCGCGTTCTCCACGCATCCGAGTTTCATTGTATTCTATTTGTTATGTAGCAACGCCTGTGCCACCACCTTCTAATGGAACATTCGGCATAAAAATTAAATAAAAACAACTGTTTATGATGTTATCTTGTGAGAGAACGTTCAATCATGTTTCTCCGGTATGGGAAATGGTGAACAGAAAGCGTTAATTGCTAACTTAACAAATTAACGGTATGGGGGAATGCGAGGTAGTTAGGCAGAGGCTGGGGTTTGAAGATCGAGGCCTTTGAGTTTTTTCCAGAGCGTGACTCGGCTGACACCAAGAATCTTAGCGGCTTCCGTTTTATTTCCATGGGCTTGTTGGAGGGCACTCCGAATGCGACTTTCTTCGTCGGGGTCTAGCGATGGAGATGTTGAAGAAGGAGAAATGGCTTTTCCCGACGGGCGCTGGACTTCCGGAGGAAGATCCCAAAGGGTAATACAGTTGTCTGCCACGGTGACGAAGGCATGCTCAATGGCATTTTTTAATTCTCGGACATTCCCTGGCCAAGGATATTCTTGCAGGCGCAACAAGGCATCTTGGGCAATTTCATTGATCTCGCGATGAAAGACTTTGGCATTGTCTTCCATGAAACGATGAACCAACAGGGGGATATCAGCGCGTCGCTCACGAAGCGGCGGTAAGGTAATTTCGAAGACATGAATGCGATAGTAAAAATCTTCCCGTAGGGTTCCCTCGGCCATCAGGGTTTGGAGGTTGCGATTGGTTGCGGTAATCAGCCGAACATTGACCTTCATCGCACGGTCATCCCCCACCCGTCTAATTTCGTTTTCCTGCAACACCCGTAACAGTTTAAGCTGGAGCAACGGGCTGGTGTCTCCGATTTCATCCAGGAATAACGTTCCGCCATCTGCGGCTTCAAACACGCCGATCTTGTCTCGAATGGCCCCGGTGAATGCTCCTTTCACATGGCCAAATAATTCACTTTCCAATAATGTTTCAGGAATAGCCGAACAATTGATCGCAAAGAACGGTTTATCCTTCCGCGCACTCAGGGCATGGATGGCTCGTGCGGCCAACTCTTTGCCGGTACCGGACTCTCCCGTCAGCAACACGGTCACATCGCTTTGGGCTGCTAGCCGCAATCGGCGAAAAACTTCCTGCATCGCCGGACTTTTGCCAGTGAGTTGCTGAAAGGCTTCCCGGGATTGAGCCTGTTCTTCTAGCACGGCGATTTTTTGGTTGCTGAGAATAAACGAGGTGAGGTCGGTAAAGGTCCCGACGGCGCCGGCCACCTGTCCTTTTTCGTCTCTCAAAATCGAGACATTGCCAAACAGGTAGAGTTCTCTCCCGTCTTTGCCTAAGACTTTACATTCCTGGTTGCAAATTCCCCAGGGATAGGGTGAGGGATTGTCGAGAAAATCGGTGAGAACCCGAAAGCCTTTGCAATTCTGGCCCTCTAATATGTGGCAGGATTTTCCAATCACATCACTACTGGAATAGCCGGTAATCCGTGCGGCCCCAGTGCTCCAGGCCACAATATGACCCTTTGCGTCGACGGTGAAAACGCCGTCGGCCATCACGTCCAGCATGTTACTCAAGATGGCGGGATTTTTTCGGAAATCCAATTCCATGAGATGCAGAGGACACAAACCGGGGAAAAGGGGATGTCGGTACCTGTCGAAATTTGAACGGTTGATTGGAAGGTCGATACACCTGGCTCAAAATATGATGCCAGGTGTATTCGTACTCTTGCCCCTCTCGTTTTCTACGAGCCGTTCACGGTTTTTCCCAAGCCCACTTGTGCGGCCAATAGTGACTTGAAAGTCGGGTCGGTGTTGACGATCCCCTTGAGGGTATCGTTCTCCAGCATATAGGCCCAACCTTGTGGGGTCGCACCGGGAATCTTTTCATACCATTCTTTCGCTTCTTGTAAGAGGCGTAACATGGCTTGGTTATCACGAGGGACATGGAAGGCCAGACTATAGGCCATGGCATAGGCCGCCGTGAATTTATTTAACGGATCTTTGGTCAAATCAAAGGCTTGCTTGGCCGTGTCATAGCCCTTGCGAATATCAGGGTCATCGAAATGTCGATTCCACGCCACTTTTCCGATACGGGCCCACGCCAATTCCAAAAGCACTTCAGCGCGAATTTCCTCTTGTTCTGTTGGTACCGAGGTAAGCAATTCTTGAGGGGCGGAAAGAGCGGCCATTTGATCATTGTTCCAGCGATACGTTGATGTGAGATGTAACCGGTTTTGGAAATCGCCTGGTTCGAGGGAGGCGAGGGCCTCCATGACCGGGATCATGCGGTACAAGTAATCGGCAGGTGTCGGCTCGGATTTTCCACCGGTGACCATACCTAAGCCTAAATCAAACCGATCAGTTTGCGATTTCACTGTCCAATATAATTCATTAAATCGTTTCGTTAATCGATCGCCGTCAATGGCCACGCCATTGAGGCGTCCGCCATAGGTCAATAAGCCTTGGTACAGTTGGTTGGCAAAAACACTCAAGACCTCTTTATTATTGGGGGCAATCATTAAGACGCGATTGAGTTGCATGAGCGTTTCTAAAGGCGTGGAAGCTGCCAGTGCCTGCTTGATTCCAGCCATTGCGGCGTCGTGTTGATCATCCGGTCCAAACCATTTCGTGGAACGAGGGACAAATCCTCCAGCATCTACGACAAACGGAATGGTGGTGCCATGGGGGCCATCCAGAGGCATATCAAGCACGGCGTGGTCAGTGGGGAATCCCAACCGTTTCAGGTCGGAGAGCACGACCCACTTCACATTGACGGATTGAATGACCCGTTGCACTTTTTTGTAGGGCACGACCCAATCGGCCGCACCCGGCCCATTGGACACAGGGGCGGTCAACGGGTTGGGGTACGTAATTGTGGTGGTGACAAAATGGGTGGGTGCCGCATGAACCATACTTTCATCGGGAGAGGGAAATGACGCATGGGGTAAGGTCCCAAATTCGATCGCTTTAATGGTATAAGGGTTCGATGGTTCATGGCGGGCAATGTCATACATGACAAAAAATGAAGGAGCCAATTGTTTACTGGCCGTTTCGGAAATATAAAATTGTTGAAAATCTTGAAAATCAATCAATTGTCCTGGACCAGGCGAAATATTATCCAACCCGCCGTCATGGTGATTCACGGCTCCGGCATGGGCTTCCGACCGGCGTTGGGCGCACCATTCGTAGATGGGGCTCAACCCATCGGGAAACTTTCCATCATCCACTAATTGTTGTTGGGCCATTTTCAGTAAACAGACAAAATCTCTCTGTCCGGCGGCCACTCGATCACCTTTGCTCACAGCATTGGCGTATTCTGTGATGGTGGAGAGCAAGGCGGCTTGATTGGTGGATGCCGCTTCCTCAGACCACGCGATGGTAGTAGGCATCAGAAAGAAGGCACAGAACATGAGAATCCACTTGGCAGGAGAGATGCAAGATGGACGATGAAGGGACTCATAATCAGTCCCATGTTTTGGGGTATTGTTCAGAATTATTTGATGACAAGCTGTACTCATGGAACCCAACTCCTCCTCACAAACATGTTGAATGAAACGTGGTGGTTGATTAACCGCAGGGGGCTACCCCCTCGGGAAAAGCGGTTACTGTACCATACCCGAATTCTCCTGCACCACGATGGTACCTCGCATCACATGGCCTGGTAAATCACAGAAATAGGGATAGGTCCCCGGACGAACCGGCGTAAACTCAATTTCGGTTTGGCCGCGGGTAGGCAGCAATACCCGGACAAACCCCTCTTTCGCAAATTGCGGAGCCCCATTGCCACTGACGGCGACATGGGAGTCGGCTAATAATCCAACGGGGACAAAGGCATGGAGTTCGGTATCTAAATTTTTTAGGACTAATCGAGTTTTTTGACCCATCGCGATAGTTAGAGAATCAGGCCGAAATTCCCGAGATCGGATATTGATCGTCACTTCGAGAGCCTCTGTATTGGGAATGGGGGAAAGGCTAGTCGGAGTGGCACTCCAAACGTGGGTCGTCGAAATCAGGCCCACGAAAGTCAGCATTACGAGGACCGCCCGCACTCGTAGTGAACAAAAAGTGCGATGGAAGGAAAATATACGCATAACCATACAACATTATACGGGGTGCATTCTTCCAGGCGAAAGATTGGAGTGAATCCGGGAGGAAATTTTCTTCCCGAAATTAGTATATTTTACTTAGGTTATTTAGTTTAATTTTGGGAAATCGACTGAATCGAAGCCAAGCTCTTAAGATATTGAGGAACTGGCCGAAACATTATTCTAATAGGAGCATGTGCGATCGATGAATCCCATTGCAGCGTTGATAGGAAACGATGTTCCCACCCTGGTTCTGGGCGCGGTACTGATTATCGGAGTATTGGTTTTTGCCTGGTTTGATTATCGACGGACCTCCCGCTTGCCGCACTTGGGAACGGTCATGGTCAAGAACCGGTTAAACAGTTCCAATTAAACTTCAAGCCTTTCGCTTTTATTCCTCCGTCCTTTTCCTCTGTTTGCAATCGCATCTGACTAACACTTTGTCTGGAAGTCCCAATCTAAAATTGGTCCATTGAAGAATAGTCAGGACCCCAGTGGTACGCCGGACAGCCTGCCATGTTTCTGCGGCCTCGAGTTGGATTCAAAAAAAACAGGTTCTTTGTGATGCTGAAAGAAAGGGCGCAACTCTTTTCAGCGGCGGATGCCTATTCCGAATCTGTGTACCGGAAGGCGAAGCCCTTCAGACCAAGAATACGCTTAGGAATGAATTGAATGATGAGGGTTATCTGTCAATAGGGCCGGAAGGAGCTGGTAAGGTTGTGATGGGTTGACGAAACAAGCTAGGTCGGAACGAATGTCGAAGACTAAGGGCATGGGTTCGGCAAATTCCATGGGAAACTTTTGCAAGTGGACGTTTGGACATTCTCTTGTGAACGTCTTGTGATCCTTCTTGCTGACACCAGGCACAAATCTGAATCATAGGGTGTTCTTCCTTAAGGCTACATTATTGAACCATGTCAACATGCAACAAGCAAAATCAGCGCCATGAATTTATCAAATACCAAATCCAGGAAATCACGGGAGATTTATGTTTTCCCAGTCATGGCGCTTCTGTTCCCTGAGACAAACCGATACACAGGTGAATCGAAAGAGATACAGAATCTTTGAGTGGTATCAGCCGATAAGGAAGTAGGTTGCTAAAGGTAATGAATTATGGAAGAAAACAAACAAATTCAAAGGCCTCCGCTTCCAGTTACCAAAATCTTTACGGAAGCACTCAGATTTCCTTTTTGTCAAAATCGGCAATTCTGGATATGGGTGATCATTCTTTGTTTTCTATCGTTGGGCATGACGGTAGCGGGGAATTATTTCATATTGGCTATGCTGAGGGATCTTCCATTTAGGATAATGGCTGGGGGAGCGATGGTGTTGGATGGGTTAGAGAGCGGGTTGGTGTTTACTCTCTTAGGTATTACCTGCCATCGAATGATTCTATTGGAAGAACAAAAAAATCGGTGGACGGAATTTTTTCGATGGAGTCATCGTGAAACCCGATTTTTCATTTGGTCTTTTCTTATTTATATCGTGGTTATTCTAATCATGATGTTATTTATTCCTTTAGGCATGGTGTCGCATGTTATTCTTAAAGCAGGTCTTCGTATTATTTCTGATTACTTCACTAATGAGGGAATAAAAATCATGGGTTTCCGTGTTTGGACTTTGGGGTTTGTTTCCATAATGTATTTCCTCTTTTTATTTTTGATAAGTCGAGTGAGTCTTGTCTTGCCGGCCACGGCCATTGATGGAAGTCCAACGCTTTCTTCGGCCTGGGACCTTGCAATGGGAAATGGGTGGCGATTAACACTTATTGTTGGAACTATTCCTTTTCTTGCCCTCGTAGTCTTATTTCTTAAAGTTCTGATGCCTCAGTTTCCTACTTTTCCTATCCTTTCCGCAGTGAATTTTCTCGATTTATTCGATTTTCTGCCAAGGTGGATTAGGGAAATTGGTGAAATTCTTTTTTCCTTACTCATAAGTATATTTGAAATCGCGCTGCTCTCCGAAGCTTACAAAAAGCTGGTTCCCCTAAAGGAAATTCCCCAAGGAGAACTCTCTTCAAACTAAGTCTCATATCCCTAGTATTTGGTAAATCATTAGCATCGCGCTTTTTGTACCTGACTTGCCCTAAATAGAACAGCACACAGATAATGGTTCTATGTTGAAACTAGAAAACCTTCCATTTGACAATACCTATGCGAAGTTGCCTGAAGTGTTTTTTGAGCGGGTGAAGCCTACGCCGTTTCCGAATCCCTTTGTGGTGAGTGTGAATCCAGCCGCAGCGGACCTGCTGAATCTAGATTCTAACGAATTCACTCGTCCGGACTTTGCTGACTATTTTTGTGGGGCCAAGCTGCTGCCGGGTAGCGATCCGATTGCCATGCTCTATTCGGGACATCAGTTTGGACATTATGTCCCACAGCTGGGTGACGGGCGAGCCATCATGTTGGGTGAGGTGGTAACTGAACAAGGAAACCGCTGGGAACTCCAACTCAAGGGTGCGGGTCTCACCCGGTTTTCGCGTGATGGCGACGGGCGTGCTGTCCTGCGGTCCACCATACGGGAGTATCTGTGTGGCGAAGCCATGCATGCCTTAGGCATTCCCACGACTCGGAGTCTGTGTATTGTGGCAGGAGAAGAAATTGTGCTGCGGGAATTGCCGGAACCCGGAGCGATGTTGTTGCGCATGGCCCCATCCCATGTTCGGTTTGGATCGTTTGAAGTCTTTTTTTATCGACGACAATTTGAGTATCTGAAGCGTTTAGCAGACTATGTGATCGATCATCATTATCCCCATGTTCGTGAAGCGGAGAATCCTTATGCCCGCTTACTGCATGAGGTAGCGATGCGAACAGGCTATCTTGTAGCCAATTGGCAAGCGGTGGGGTGGGCGCATGGGGTACTCAATACGGACAATATGTCTATTCTGGGTGTCACGATGGATTATGGCCCCTATGGGTTTATGGAACGCTATGATCCCACCTTTATCTGCAACCACTCTGACCATCAGGGTCGGTATTCCTTTCAGCATCAACCGGATATCGGCTACTGGAATATTCGAGCGTTCGCCCAAGCCTTATCGCCGTTACTAGATGAAGAAGCACTGAAAATGGCCCCGCAATTGTATGAACAGGCCATGCTGGAGAAATATGCGGAATTGATGCGTGGCAAACTTGGGTTAGCCGAACGTCATGCGGGCGATGATACATTGGTTACCGATTTGTTGAATCTGATGGACTCCAGCCGAACCGATTACACCACCTTCTTTCGAGCGCTGGGGAATTTTCAGCAGGATGGACCTGCTGCCAATTCATCCCTTCGTGATTTCTTTCTGCATCGGGAGGTGTTTGATGATTGGGCTGGTCGATATCGCGAACGATTACGAGCCGAGAAAAGTCAGGATGCGGAACGAAAAGTTCGCATGGATCGGGTTAATCCTCGATATGTCTTGCGGAATCATTTAGCCGAACGGGCGATTCAGTTCGCCACACGGGAGAACGATTATTCGGAGATCAGTCGATTGCTGGAGTTATTGAGTCAGCCATTTGTGGATCAACCGGGAATGGAGGCCTATGCCCTCCCGGCTTCGGATGATAGTCCTCCAATCATTGTGAGTTGTTCGTCGTAAGGGGTGGTCATCGTTCAATTTCTGTTCGAATCTGACTGTTCTTCAATGCCCTTTCTCTCTCCATTTTTCCTTTTCATTTTTTTCGTCTATCCTTTCATATGCGTCTGATCTTCATATCCATCATTTTGATTGCGCTGGTACTAGGGCCGCAGTTGTGGGTGTGGTGGGTGTTTCGACAATACCGGCAACCCCGTGAAAATTGGCCCGGAACAGGTGGTGAGCTGGCGCGGCACCTCCTGAATCGCTTTGGTCTACAAGAAGTGCGCGTCGAGTCGACCCCCATAGGGGATCACTACAATCCCGAAACCAAGCTGGTGGGACTATTGCCGCAACATTACAACGGAAAATCCTTAACCGCAGCAGTTATTGCCGCCCATGAAGTGGGACATGCTCTTCAGGATCATGATGGGTATGCACTACTGAAGGAGCGTACTCACCTCATTAAATTTGCTCAGAAAGCGGAGAAAGCGGGGTCATATTTGATGTTGGGGATGCCGATATTAGCCGGACTCACCCGAATACCTGCCGTGGGCCTGGCGGTGTTGGTCGTGGCTATAGGCACCATGAGTGTGTCGGCCCTGGTTCATCTCATCACACTGCCGGTGGAATGGAATGCCAGCTTTCGTCGGGCATTACCTATTCTGGAAGAAGGAGGCTATTTGGCCCCGACGGACATGGAGGGCGCTAGACGTATCCTAACAGCTGCGGCATTAACCTATCTCGCCTCTTCACTCTTTAGCTTGGTCAATATGTGGCGCTGGCTTCGGCTGGTGCGGCGATAATGGGGAGCCACTGCGCGGCACACTATTGAACCCTATCAACCATGTGGATCACATTGAACTCGACTTTCAAAGTTTTGTATTCTAGTGCTGGTTTCAGGAAACGGAGCATACGATCACCATTAAGCGGGGGTATTCCATATGAAACGCAAGGCTCTTGTGTGTGTTCTGCTTGGCTTACTTGTTTCACCGGCAGTGGCCTTAGCCAATCTCGATGCGGTCCGCGTGTGTTTAGCCTCCTGGCCTGATCATCCCTTCGATGCGAATAATCCAACATTTAGATCGGTGTCTGGAAAGTTTAAGATTTTTGGGATTGGTGAAGACATTAATGAGTCGACGCCCACGGACAAACCAGAATTAGTCTTGATTCATCCCAATGTTAGTGTCATGACCGGATCTACCATGACATTGATGAACCCCAATGGCTGGTACTGTCTGATATCCAAAGTGAATGTGATGGCCTCCAGTACCATCAATCTACACTGCAAGGCTCATTTGGCTTCAAGTAAAGAGGGAACCACCGTCTTAGGGGGTGGAGACGATAAGGGTGTGACGGTAATGGGAAAAGCCACAATTAATACTCTGGGTTGTGAATAATTGAAAGTTTGCCCCAGGCGGACCTATTCGTTCAAATGATTGGGAGAAAGGCCTTCAACGTGGGGTCGGATAGATTCTTGCCTTGATTGAGAAATTCTTGTTGCCTGTCCTGCCATTCTATTCCTTGTCCCATCTATGGCACCGGTCTCAAAAAATGTGGGGCCTTTAACCTTCTAAGCCAGCGCGTAGTTTTCATCAAGCCACAGGAAAAACTTTCCCCAAATTGGTGTTTTTGGTTTGCTGCCTCTTGGTGAACGGTGTTTTGGCCTTTTTGACTAATCTCGGATTCCTCTCCTTACCAGGCAGAGCACCCTTCTCAATAAAGGATCTGAACACACCTTTTTTTCATCCAATCGTTGGTTAACTGCGGTGCGGATTGCCAACGTTTTTTCTATTCGGCCAAAGGGTAGCCGACTTTATTTTTGGTCTTGGGGAACGGCTTTCGTTGGTCCTGTAGAAACGTAATACCAAAAGACTCCTACCGCAATGAAGGCTGCCAAAGGTCCAATGACAAAGGCTCCAGTCATGGCAGCTTCTAGCGATCGGTCGTGAGTATTAGAAGAAAGCGCCTCCATCAGCCCCATTCCTCCAAACAGGCCCACGATGTATCCGATGATCATGACCAACACTGCCAACCCGAGATTTTTCATTCAATTTTCTTGCGAAGTTGATCCAGGAGGGTTTCCGCGGGGGTATCCAGTTGTTTGTTCTTATTGCAGGTGGAACAGGCAGGTACGATGTTGCCGCGGGTGCTTTTCCCTCCTCGGGCGAGGGGGACGAGATGATCCATGGTGAGTTTGTCGGCTCCCACTAATTGCTGACAGAAGTGGCAGTGACCCTTTTGTATTTGTGCCTCCCACCAGGATGTTTTCCGAATTTTTTTGGCTTTATCTCGCTCAGCCTTGATGTGTCGCTGAACGGCGCCAGGGTCGCCAAGATCGTAGAAATTTTCTTGAGTCATAAATGGTTTGTGGTGGTTAACGCAGCTTGTGAGATGGAAAGATTCTACCTCCCCGCACCCCTCCTTACAAAGGAGGGGGTTTCTGGAATGCCTAATCAAAATTTGTTGAATACTAGTCGAGAGCGAGCGTGAGGCATTTGGCGGAACCCCCGGCTTTGAGAAATTCATCCAGTTCAACTGGATGAGGGCTATAGCCTTGTTGGGTCAACCATTCCATCGTTTTCGGACAGCCGATGGGGAGCACCACATGACGATCGATACATACCGCATTGCAGGCGAATCGTTCGGCCTCGGAGGAGGGGACGGCGAACAATTTGTTCTGCTCAACATGAGTCGAAATCACGGTTTGGGCGTATGCATCAAATGCGTGAGGAAAGTATAGAAGCTCTCCACCACTTAAGGGACACAAGCAGGTATCCAGGTGATAAAACCGTTGATCGACTAATTCCACAGGAAGAATTCTTGTAGAAAAAATCGTCGACAACTGGTCATAGGCTCGAATGTCGCTGCGTTGTCGGTAGCCGCCAAACCAGAATTCTGGAAATCCCAATAAGTCCCCGGCACCTTCAAAGTATAGCTCTGGATCAAGAAGGATGACCTCGTAGCCTTTCTTGGTGAACCACTCGATGAAATGTTGTTCCTCACGCTGACGTTCCGGATGGCGAAATCGACTAGGAACGGCCTTGCCCTCATGGATGATCCCCGCATTGGCGGTGAACACTAAATCGGGTAGCCCTGGTTTCGGCTCCAGGAATTCAAGTTTAGCCCCTGTCTCTTCTTCTAAGATTTGGGTCAGTGTCTGCCATTGAGCTCGAGCGCGATCTCCATTGGATTGCTGGGATATCCTCATCCAGGGATTGATTTCATATTCGATTCCGAAAAAGTCTGGGGGACACATCAATAAACGGCCCATCTGCCAGTTATCCCTTCCAGCCGAGTTCTCGTGCTAATTCTCGCAGAAACGATGACGAATCCATGACCAGCCCGACGGCTTGAAAGCTTCCGCGGTCACTCAGTTTAGTGGGAACCGCAGGATTGATATCGACGCAGACGGTGGGAGTTGACGCCGGTAAAAGATTTCCGGTGGCCACGGCATGTAATGTGGAGGCCACGAGTAAGGCCAATTCCACACCGGGGAGTTCAGCACGCATGGCCTGTTGTGCTTCTATGGCATCAGTGATGACCCCAGGCAAGGGGCCATCGTCGCGAATCGTTCCAGCCAATACCATCGAGATTCGTTGCCGGACGCAGGCCGCCATGATTCCGTCTTTGATAATTCCGGAATCAACAGCCTTTTGAATGCTTCCGATCGCCCGGATTCGATTAATGGTGCGGAGGTGGTGTTCATGGCCATGGGGCACGGATCGGCCGATTCCCAAATTATATCCTAGTGATGTCCCATATAAGCTGGCTTCCATGTCATGAGCCGCCAGGGCATTCCCGCAGAACAGGACATGTATGTATCCCTGATCGATGATCCACGCTAAAGCTTCCCGTCCTCCGGCATGTACGATGGCCGGGCCGCCTGCAAACAAAACCTTTGCCGGGATATTTCTCTCTGTCCGGTTTTGATGAATGGCTTTCATTCGTTTTGCGATATCGGCGAGGATGTGGCGGTGAGGCCGTTCCGATGAAACCTGGGCTTCCATGAAACCGAACACGTCGCGTTCTTTGGGCCGTTCCAGGGGAAATACCCGGATGCCTTTTCGCCCGGTAACGATGAGTTCGCCTTTTTTCACGGCCCCCATGGGAATCATTGTTGCGGAAAGGGGGGAAGTCTTCAGAAGAATGGCCAAATCCATTTCGGGTTGCAGAACATCAAACCACTTTCCCTCCCAGCGTATTTGGGTCGCAAGATGAGATGAGGCATAAAAATCTTCTGGCAAAATTCCGTCGGCGGGGGCAGGAACTGCCGTGCAATCCTGCTCAGCTTCCGCTACCGCTCCATGAGGTTGAATGGCGGTGAGGATGTCCTGTAATAGATCTGTAGAAGGGGCTTCAATGCGAATCGTGGCATGGGAAGGATCTTCACGTTTCGTTCCTATCACTACATCCGAAAGCGAAAAAGTTCCTCCCAACATCACGATGGTATCCAACACCTTTGCCAGGATCAGAGAATCGATGATATGTCCTTGGAGGGTAACGGTTTGAGAAGTCATGGCTATATTCTACCACTTCCTTCCTATATTGCCTTGCGATAGGGAAGGTTTGATTCGAAAGGTAGGGTTTCTGATGCTATACTCAGGTCATGTCCGACGAGGGAATGAAAATGAAGGTGCAATGCAACGTGAGTCTAGGATGGCTCGTTTCCGGATTCCTGGTTTTAGGACTTCTGGTCCTGGCGGTGTGGTCTGTAGAGGCGTCCCCGGGCTCGGAAGTCTTTCAGAACTTTACCCAATATATGAGTATGCAAATTGTCAAAGATAAGGAAGTGTTTGCGGAGGCGGATGCGTGTACGGCTTGGTTTTATAAGCAAATGGGGAAGAAGCCTCCGCCAGCCGCTCAGGCCGAAAAGATTCATTATGTGCCCATTGCCCAATCGGATACTGATATTGATTGTGCTAAGCGATATCCCAACGGGTTGGAAGAGGCCCGGGACGCCTTTGGGCGGACACAGCAACGACTCTCGTTTAGCCTGACTTTTTTTCAAATGGCGCTCATCAGCGATGGCGATGATGATCACGCTTACAGCACCCAAGAAATGCAAGATGTGTTGGAGGCTTTTGGCCGGACCTACTTAGCTGGGCAGTCCGTTGATCAGTACGTGAGCCAACTGGTGGGATTGTTTGAACGCCATCGACCGGAGATGCAGTTCCCGGTATTGATGGCCAGCATGCAGTTCCTCATGGATAAAGGCTATCGATTGACGAAAGCCGATCAGACGGCCCTGAATCGTGAACTACAATAAATTCCGGAAGAATACAGTGAAAAGTTAGTAGTGAGAAGTAAGGAGATAAACAGAAGGGATCAGAGGGAGGGGGACAATCAGGTTTTTTGTCTCTTGTTTTTTACGCCTTACCCCTCACGTCTCACTCCTTACTTAATGCGTTCGAGTGCTTCGCGTGAGCGACTGCGGACCGTCTGATCCCAATCCTCCTTCATTTTCACTTCAAGTTTGGCTTTGGCTTCTCGGGCTCGCATCCGTCCTAGAGCTAACGCTGCACAGGCGCGGACATGCGCATGCTCATCTTCCAGAAATCGAATGAGTAACGGAATCGATTCAGTATGTTTGAGAATGCCTAGGTAGCTGGCGGCCATTCCTCGTTCGCGATGCTGCTTGTCTCCCAAGGCAGTATTCAGAGTCCAGGTAAAGAGTTTCGCCATGGGTTCGGTGATCGATTCTAATCCTTCGGCCTCAAATTGGTTCACTTCAATAAGTGTAAAGGCCAGGTCTCGCCGTTTTTGAGGAGAAGGTTCTTTTTGAAATCGTTGTATGAGGCGGTCCCGAAGTTGAAGCCGGTCCTGGCGAGTGCGCCACTTTCGCCAGAGGACCCAGATGCCTAAACTGAAGACAACCACGACACCAAAGATAGGAATAATTTCATCAACGATGTAATCTTGCGTATCAAAGTGGAGATGATTCCAAATCCAAATGCTTGCTACGATAAGGCCCAACCCCAATAATCCAACAAACGGGTTTATCGCACGACTGGTCTCTTCCGGTTGTGTTTGGGTAGGAGTGGGCATTGCTTCAAGTGGTCAATGGGCTAGCATATGACAGTTGTGAATAACAGGAGATCACCATACTTATGAAGGTCACCATCTTAGGGTCAGGAACCAATCTCCATCCCACACGGGCGGCCGCTGGCTATCTGATCCAGACGGATCGGCCTATTCTACTGGATTTTGGTCCACGAACGCTCTCTAATTTACTGAAAACCGGCCTGGACCGCCATACGATTCAATACCTACTTTTTACCCATTACCATGCGGACCATTTCTCGGATTTTCTGACGTTTTTTTTCGATGCCATCTGCCATTCCATGTTCTCGGACGTTCGGCCGGACCTCCACATTTATGGCCCTCCCGGGACCAAACGGCTCTTCCGCACGATGTTTCGAACCTTTCCCAATTTTAAAGATGCGCCGTTTCGAGTGACACTCAAAGAAGTCCACGATCAGCCGTTTGCAATTGGCCGAACCCAGGTCACGCCATTGCCCATGACTCATTCTGACCAACAAATCTGTCTTGGCTACCGTGTTGAGTATCAAGGACGGTCAGTGGCTTTTTCGGGAGATGCGATGGCCTCACCGAATTTGGTGAAGTTATGCCAGGATGTCGACTTAGCTATTTTGGATTGTTCCTTTTCGTCTCATAAACCTGGTGGATCGCATATGCATGCCGAAGAATGTGGAAAAGTCGCGAAAACTGCCAAAAGCAAAAAGCTGGTGCTGTCACATTTTTATGAGACAGCCGACCGATCCAATGTGGTCGCTCAAGCTCGCCGATTTTTCTCAGGACCAATTGTGAAGGGAAAAGACCTTCTGACTTTAAAAGTTGGGCGGGCTAGGCAGATAACGGGTTAGTGAGGTAATTCAGGGTTGGATTCTTCGTTGTCTAGTGACTCAAGTAAAGCCTGGACCCGACGGGCCATTAGTTCTTCCGATTCCTGTTCATAAATGCTCAACAGATTGCGGAGCATGCGCGTCAACATGGTTGGGGTTGAACTTTTTTCTAACAACTGCTTGTCATAGGCAAATCCTGAAGCGGTAATATACTGTTCGCAGTCCTGCTCTCGAAGAATGGTTCCGCCATTGAAGCAATCGACGAAGTGTGCCGGGGTCTCCCCTTCCAGTTTGACCAAAAAATGACCCGGCATCCCCACGCCTGCCAGTGGTAACCCCAAACGTTTTCCAACAAAGACATACAGGGCCGATAAGCTAATCGGAATGCCCTGTCGGGTGTCAATGACTCGATTGAGATAGCTGTTGTCCGGTTCGTAGTATTCTTCCCGATTCCCTGAAAAGCCTTTATCTTTAAACAGAAAGTTACTCAATAGTCGGGCAGCCTTTCCTGATGGAGATTCCGTGGCCAGCCACTTGGTGCGAAATTCCTCGGCCAGATTGTCCAGGCATGCTCTGTAGTGGGGAATATCGAGATTTGGATAGGCGAGTTTGGCAATCAGAAAGGTTCCTTGTTCCCAATCATTTTGTCTGGCGCTTTGGGAAACAAATTTTTGGAATTCATTGAGTAATTGACTAAATCGAATTTCTTCTTTGATAGAGGCCAACCGTGGCTCTAAGAGGGCATCGCCAGCTCCCGCCTGGTCAAGAAACGGAAGGACATCTGCACCCAAACGTGCCAATTGGGTTTGGATGGTGCGGGCGACCTGTTCGTTTGGATCAGAGAGGAGCCGAAGGAGTGCCTGGATCGTATTTACTGGGGGAAGACTCACAGAATTGGTATCGGATGTCATCAGCTCGCCTTGAGGAAAAACAGAAGAGTCTATTCTATATCTTATTCAAAGGTGGCGAGTTAACCGACCGAACGTTTAAAGGCTTTGGCTCCCCCATAGAGGCATAGAGCGTCAAAGGCGATCAGGACTACCAGAGCAATGCCCACTTGCGGGAGTGCTTGACTCCAACCTGAGATGATGAGAGGACGAACGGCATCAATGACCCAGGTCATTGGATTAAAGAATGCTAAAGCTTTCATCCAACCTGGCATCGCCACTAATGGCACTAAGGCGGAGCTAAGAAAAATCATGGGCAATGACAAGAAACCTAAAACCGAGAAAAAATCTCCATGACTTTTGACGGAAAAGGCCATGGCCATGGAAATGGAGGTGAGGCCGATTCCGAACAACATTCCGAGGATAAGGATGAGCGCTATGCCCAGAAGACCGGTCTCCGGGCTGACGCCAAATAGAAAGGCCACGCCCAAGATGACCAGAATTTGCATTCCTGTGATGGCCATGACGAAGAGGAAGCGGCTAAGAATGACGGATGAACGTTTAATGGGTGTGGCCATCAGGCGTTCGAGAAACCCGTTTTCTTTATCAAACAACAAATCAACTCCGCCCGCCAAACCATTGTTGAGCACGGTCATGACGACGACGCCAGCCGCCAGAAAACTCATATAATTCGGCGCTTGCACGACTTGGACATCCGCGGCTCTCTGGAATAAATTGCCAAAGAAAATCAACCAAAAGAGCATAGGCTGTATGAGGGTAAACAGCATGCTAAATTTTTCTCGGCTGAGTCGTTTGACCCATCGATTCGTGAGTGCGAGTACTTCTTGCAGTTGTTCATTCATAGCTCGATGATTCCAAAGAGATAAGGTGATCGAGAGGGTTAGGCTTCAGCGGGGACGGGCGGCTCGTCTTTGAGAGATCGTCCGGTATGGGCAACAAACACGTCATCCAAGCGCGGCCGATGATATTCAATGCCATCCAGCCGACAACCGGCGACCGTATTGGTTTTTTCCATGATAGCCGGGAGAGCTTTTTCAGGACCGTCCACTCGAATATCTAAGCCATGTTCCCGGGGACGGATGGCTCGAACAAAAGGGTAATGACTGTAGTGCAGTGGTTAATCGATCGAGGGCTTCTGGGGTTGCGTCACCAAGCGTCAGCCAGATGCCGTCACCACCCAGACCCGCTTTGAGATCTTTGGGCGAGCCCATGGCCCGAATTTCTCCACGGTCGATGATGGCAATTCTATCACACAGTTGATCGGCTTCGTCCAAGTAGTTGGTCGTCATGACAATGGTGATGCCTTGTTGCTGTAACTGGCGAATATGTTCCCAAATATTGAGACGGCTTTGGACATCTAATCCGAGTGTTGGTTCATCCAGAAACAGAATTTTCGGATTAGGGAGTAACCCGCAGGCAATGTCGAGCTTGCGTTTCATCCCTCCGGAATAGCCTTTGGCGACTCGATCCGCGTGGTCTTCCAAGCTCACCAGTTTCAAGAGGGTGTCAATGCGGGTGAGTGCCTCTTGCTTGGGTAAATGATACAACGCAGCCAGCAATTCCAGGTGCTCTCGTCCCGTTAAAAATCGATCAATCGCTCGTTCCTGTGGGACATAACCGATGAGTCGTCGAACGGTATCCGCTTCCTTGATGACATCGTGGCCGAGGATGGTTGCTGTTCCCGTCGTGGGGCTCAGCGTGGTAATCAGGATTCGTAGAGTCGTACTTTTCCCTGCCCCGTTGGGTCCTAAGAGTCCGAAGATTTCTCCGTGCTGCACGCTCAACGAAAGATTTTTGACGGCTTCGACCGCATCATAGACTTTGCCGAGATTGGACACTTCAATGGCAGCAGTGGACATAATCTGTTAGCCCTGGATTTGGAGATCAGCAAGTTTAAAGCGGATGAGGTCAATAAGTCGGCGCGCTTGCTGGGAGAGATCATCGGATTCCAGCAAAAATTGTTTTTCGAGCGGGGACAAATCCAGCCCAGCTGACAGATTATGCACCAGAATGGGATCTGTCAGAGTAGCCGAGCCAATGACTTCGCAGAGTTCGTTGGCTTTTTTGGATGTGAGATACTCCTGCGCGGTTTGTTCCAGATGCCGACGGATTGTGGAGGTCAATGATGTGGAGCCTTGTTGGGTATGGGGAGCAATTCGGGCTTGTCGATATTTGGTCAACACCGTTTGTTCTTGGTACGTGCACCGCTGTAATCCTTGAAGGACAATGTTATACCGCCCATCCGACAGCTTATGCGAACTGATAATCCGCCCGACGCATCCGATGGAATAAATCGGCGGTTCTTCTTCATAGTGGTCTTCCCATCCGTCCTTCAATAGGGCCATGCCTATGCATTGCGCGTGGGTTGAAGCCGCCTGAATCATCTCCCGGTAACGGGGCTCAAAAATGTGAAGCGGTAAATATGTTTGGGGAAAAAAGACGACGGTCGGCAGTGGAAATATCGGAACGATATCCGGTAACGGAAATGCTTCGGGTTCCTCTGATGAAAAGTGCAAAGACATGCGGTACGATAGCCGAGGATTTTCTTGAAAGTCAACGTGGAGATCAGACGAACCACTGATTGACAATATGAGAAAATGCTTGTGGGACAAGGGATTTGTGCGCTTTATGGCTTCATGCTATAAACGTCTTCATGCTCAAAACCATACTGTTTTTGATGATGTCTGGTTTCAGTCTGGACATCGTTGCTGCGGACTCCACACCTGCCACCGCAAGGTTTTTACCTGCCAAACCGGGGTATGCTTATGTCTTTCCCCGCGATCATGGGAGCCATGATCACTATCAAACCGAGTGGTGGTATTTTACCGGGCATGTCTTTGGGGCCGACGGGCGCCGGTTTGGGTATGAATTGACATTTTTTCGACGTGGGATTGACTCGTCCCATGTGTGGAGTAATCCTTCAGAATGGGCCATACGGCATCTCTACCTTGCGCATTTCGCGTTGACCGATGAAGACGCCGATCAATTCCGTGTGGCCGAAAAATTGAGTCGGGGGGGTATACATAAAGCCGGTGCCAAGTCAGATGTTTTGGATGTGTGGATTGATAAATGGCATGTGAAGGCGGTGAGTCCCGATCACCAACGGCTTCATCTCTATGCTGAAGATCAGGAATTCTCCATTGATTTCATGGTGGAACCACAGAAACCTCCGGTGGTACATGGCGCGTATGGGGTGAGTGCCAAGGGTCCGGAACCTGGGCAGGCCTCCCACTACTATTCCCTGACACGTCTGTCTACCAGCGGGTCGGTCAGGGTTGGTGAGGCGACCATGAGGGTCAACGGGATGAGTTGGATGGACCATGAATTTGGTTCAGGAGAATTGGCCGAACATCTGGTCGGTTGGGATTGGTTTAGCCTTCAACTCGATAATAATCATGAAATCATGGCCTATGGCCTTCGTCGGGTTGATGGAACATTTGATCCGGCCTCAAGCGGTACGTTCGTGTTGCCCGATGGACATTCCCGGGCTTTGGCTCTCTCCGATTTCCAGATTTCGGTGGATCGTCATTGGAGGAGTCCTCTGAGCGGGGCTCGTTATCCACATCATTGGACCGTTGTTCTTCCCAATGAAAGCATGACACTTTTCTTGTCTCCACGTGTGGCGCAGCAAGAACTTGTCACGACACGCAGTACGCGAGTGACCTACTGGGAAGGGGCCATTGATGTTACGGGGCAATGGAAAGGGCAGGATATTCGGGGGCAGGGATATGTGGAATTGACGGGGTATGCGAGACCCTATGAGGTGAAGGGTGAGGCGTTAGGTGTAAGGAGTAAAAAGTGAGAAGCCAGAAGGAAAGCATATCCATCGTTCAGCTTCGCAGTTTTTCTTTTGTCCCCACTGCTGATTCCTCACGTTGTACTTTTTACTTTTCACTCCTTACCTTTGTCTTTTGGGTTGTTGCCCTGTTGGGGTTCGTCGGCTGCGGCCAGCGTAGTGATACTGTGGTGTCGATTGCTCTTCATCCGACCAAGTCCAATATCATTTATTTGGCCACCGATGAGGCGGTCTATAAAACCAGTGATACCGGCGAGACCTGGACCAGGTTTGAGGGGGAATTGACGAGGACTCGAGTGATTAGTTTAGCCATTGATCCGACCTTGTCGGCGACGGTGTTTGCCGGAACCATGGGTGATGGAACCTACAAAAGTCCTGATGGGGGGCGAACCTGGCATCAATTTAATGCCGGCATCCAGAAAGGAACGATCTCTGCCATTGTCAATCAAATCGTCTTTAATCCTCGGGGGACGGAGATGGTCTATGCCGCAACCACTGTTGGCGTGTTTCGTAGTACGAATGGCGGCCGGAATTGGGTGGAACGGATGAATGGGATGAACGAAGTAAATTTTGTGGTGTCGTTGGCGATGGATCCCCAACGCCCCAATGTGATCTATGCCGGTACGACGGGTGGGGTGTACCGTACTATTAACGGAGCTGAAAGTTGGGAGAAGAAATCAGAAGGGATGGTCGCGTTTGATGCCAAAATGGCATCAATGGCCTTGGGGGTAAATGGATTGGCGGTCGATCCCTCGAATAGTGATGTGGTGTATGCAGGAACCACTAAGGGGTTATATAAATCGACGGATCAAGGGGAGCATTGGGCAAAGATTGAAGGCAGTATACAAAATTCCTATGTCAGCGCCATTCAAGTGGACCCATCACAACCGTCTACCCTCTATTTGGCCACGAGTGACCGGGTTCAAAAAAGTGAGGATTCAGGAGCCACTTGGATACCAAAAATTAATGGATTGGTCGCCACGAGTATTCGTAGCTTGCAGATTAGCCCGAGTGATCCTCATGTGCTTTATGTGGGTACCAATGGCGGTGGACTGTATCGGAGTACGGATGCGGGGGAATCCTGGAACCGTTTACCTCTTACCGTTGTCCCGGTTTCTTGAGTTCCAGACATGGATTTCTCGCTCACTCTCTGGAGAGTTTACGAAAAATTCTGGTTCAAGGGTTTTTCCATGAGTCAGGAAGGAGGAAGTAAAGGTCCATTGTCAGGCGAGCCCCATAGGTTGGGCCATAGTCCTTGCTATTAAGCTGATCGTTCCAGGTTTCAAACGTAAATGGGTAAGCCCGAATTGCGGCTGTCCAAAATCGTTCTTCCAAAGAATCCCCCAGAACTCCGTTAAAAATTCCTGAATCAATCGTGGCACCTAGTTCGACTTCAAACCAAGGGTGCAAGGTTTGCTCGTCATACCATCCGTAGCTGATTGAGCCTTGCGCCGTGTATGCCGTGTTTGCCAGATCATGGAAGGCCGCGCCAGTTTCGATACGTGCGGCCCTGACCATGCCAGAAAACCGTAGAGGCCGAATGAGGTCGGCCACAATCCCGTCTTGTTTCCCCTTGAAAAATTCAAAGGTGTGCAGAGGGGACCAGCGTCGAAATCCGGTTCGGGCAAATGCTTCATGAAACAAACTTCCCGACTGGATTCCTCCGCTCAAATACAGAATCCGTTTTTGTCCGGCCAGAGCCCACCAGCGGGTGAGGGACCCGGAAATGGAAAAATCTGTTTCTTTGCGTTTGTTGCCAACTGGAACCGGCTCAATGCCCCAGAGCCCGTCATGAATGAGGTCGTTTTGTAACCATTCCGTCGGTTGGTTGCGGGTGGGTCCGATGCCTAACGTGAAGTTGGTGCTCCAGTTTTCAAATGTATTGGTGAAATGTTCAGACCAGGTGAGGGTGACAAAATTAATGCCAATTGTTTCATTAATGCCATTGAAACGTTCGCCTTCACCATTAAACTCGGTGAATCGAAAAAGTGAGAGTCCCAGCTCGAGAGCAGGTTCCTGGTCAGGGTAAGACAGGGCGCCCCAATGAATAAACGGTGCAGGGGTTTCCGCCCTTATTGTGGAAGGGATGAGAGTCCCGATTCCGTTCAGGAGGCCAATCAGAACGATGATGAATGAAAATTGTAAAAAATTAAGCTTCTTGGTCATACCGAATGAAGAGGGAAAGACCGGTTTGATAAACCAAAGGGGGTCTCTTCTTCATAACACGTAACCATCAAGCACGACTTGAACGATGGCATTCTCAAAAAATATAACAACGACGATGGAAGTAAGACAAAAAATTGAGGAGGGAGTTAGGGGATAATCGCCTCAGTGACTTTGACAACTAATTCGCGAAAGTTACAAGGTTTATCAATGATGGCATAGGCACCGAGATCGATGGCCTTGAGCTTTTCTTTTTCTGCGATGACTCCACTCAACATGATAACCCGAGGTGTGTGTCCATTCAGAGAAGTTCTGACCTTTTCGAGAAGGCGTAGCCCATTCATCACGGGCATTTGGTAATCTGCGATAATGAGATCGGTGTGATGTTCGTGTAACCATTCCAGGGCGGTGGCGCCGTTTTCCGATTCTCCACATTCAAACCCGGCTGACTCCAGCACCCCTCTGACCATACGCCGAACAGCAGGTTCATCATCAACAATGAGCACATGTCGTTTTGTGGGAGAATGAGTATGTGTCATCCAACCTAGCCCCTAAGTACATTCACCACTATTAGTCAGAAAATTTTCCCGAGAATGAATCCTTTGTTGTCCTTGTGACGTTTGGGTTGTTCTGCATTGTACATACGTACTACGCCTTGGGGAATACCCTCACCATATATTTTGTGGCAGCTTGAATTGAATAACACAATGCCCAAATTTTAGGCGAAATGAGCATCGGTCTATGAATCCACGGACTGCAACTCAATCTGGCGTATTATCAACAGCATTATTAACAGAATGAGTGGATTGAATTAAACTTTCATAAGTTATTGAAATAAATGAATTATCAATTAGGTTGAGAAAATTGTTCTTAGGGAAAATTTCCTCCATCATAAACAGGGTTGGAGATTCCCCAAAAAACTGGTGGAAAATGGAAAAAGCTCGGGAATACCAAATTTTTGATTGAGCAAGTAGAGAGCTAGCGCTTGTTTTTGCGGGGAAAAGAATCGGCGAGCTTTACTCGTAGAGTCTCATACACTGGAGTTTCCGGAAGGAGTTCCAAGCTTGGTAATCCGGCGTCGATGGCCAACTGAACGGTCAGACGGGCGACCCGCATACGAGGAATCGGGTTGGAAGGAAATTCATCTTGAAGCGTGGCGAAGGTCGAAGGCGATATTTTGACCGAAAATGGATCTCCTTCCGGCGACGAAAAGACAAAACATTCTACATTGGAGTGCCCAATGCGGTACGTCATTTTGAAAGAAAGCTGGGAGGGTTCAAGCGAATGATCGGTAGAAGGGAATTGTTGAAAGGTTTTATTCACCATGTCCAAGCTTATTTCTGGGGGAAGACCGGTGTGCCATTCTGGGGGCCCCTCAAGCTTACGATGGTAATAGCCTTCTGCGGTTTGGGCCACTCGCCAAGTTATGTTCTCATTGAAAAAGGAAAGGATCTGTAAGGCCATAAATTTAACTTAACGTTGTGTTGGAAAAACGAATCGATGAATATGATGAAGAGATATTGGAATGAACGTTAAGCATAGCCTGTTGTGATTCGTACTTTCAAATACGGTAAGGCATACGAATAGCAAGGAAGTCCGGGATGTTCGCTAAAAAGTTATGTAATACCTCATTAAATTTGTGAAGGAATCGTCGAGTGAGAGAATCTCCCCATTATCAATGGGCAAATGGAAATGGTACATGGATCTAGCAACGGGAAGCTCGGAATTTTCAATGCATCGTACTCCCTATGGTAAACTTTCGCTACGATCTGTTTTTGTGAATAGTTCGTTAGGCGGTTAGTTGTTCGTTCATATAACTTTGAGCCTCATACTCATGGGTTCTTCTCATTATCAGGAGGATAGAGAAAGGTATCCTGTGATTGGGGTGTGAAATTGCTCAATGGTCTGGCACATGATGGTTCAAAAGGGAATGATGCGTGACAAAAGGAGAATGGGATATGAGAAGAAGGATTGTGAGCAGATTTTTTTTAAAGATGATCATCCTGGGGATATTCAGCGTTCTCCTTGGATGCGTAAATACCCCTTCACATCAGGAACCCTTTAAGAATGAAGGGCATCAGCCTGCCATACCGGCTTCGGCAGATCTTCAATTGGATACTGTGGAGCCATTATCATCGAAAGAAGACCCTTCGCTGGGGCTTCAAGTTGGTAGTGGAGTCCTCTCTATCCTCTATTCGCCTTTCAAAGTAGTTTATGCGGGATTGGGTGGATTGATGGGAGGGTTAGCCTATCTCCTGACGGCGGGCAATGAACACACGGCTCAATCGGTTTGGGATGCAAGTTTACGGGGAACCTATTGGCTCACCCCTGACCATTTACAAGGGAATGAGGTCATTCAATTTAAGGGCGAGCCTCCTCCAAGCTAACTCCGTTATCAGCTTTTTTTTGATGAGCGGGGATGTGCCCTCATGAAATTTTTTTCTTTCTGAAAACAAGAAAAGAGTCGAGATTAAAAAAATATCAAGGTAAGTATTCATCCTTCCAATCCCAATACGATATCTGAGCTGATGAGCTTGCAAAAGCCACGGCCCCTACATGTTCTGATCCGGCCCGTATCCGATACAGTGAACTAGCTTTCGACGGTTCCTGTTTATCTACAAGTGAAAGTCGGACTTTGGGATGATCTGCTTCGATGGAAATTTCACATTGTGCTAGACCTCCCGTTATGCCCTGTCCTTCCATTTTGAGATAGGCCTCTTTGCAGGTCCAAAAGGTGAAGAATGCTTGTGTGCGTTCCTGCTGGGACAAGGACATCAAGTAGGTTGATTCGCGTTTAGAAAAATATCGGGCGGCGATATCAGAATCATGTACGGTTCGGTCAATCCACTCTACATCAATGCCAACTGCATATTGGAGCGTCATCGCGATCAAAGCCACCCCTCGGGCATGCGACACATTGAATTGAATCGGATAAGCGGATGGTGTGACTAACATTGGCTTCCCTTGAGTTTGATTCTCGAAATGCAGTTCAGTTGGTGGAATACCCACATAGTGGCTCAACAGGGTTCGTAGAATGCCTCGCGTAATCACAAATTGATATTGGGGGTGAGGGACTCGACAGCGGTTTGACCGAATGATTTCCTGATCGGAAAGTAAGGGTCGAAAACGTGAAGCTCGGTCTGATGATTCACTTAGTGGGACTCTCCAGACATGAACATCTCCTAGCCCCAGTTTAAAAAGGAAATCCTCAGGGGGAAATTGCCAATGAGTCGAGATAGTCATGCTTGTAATAAGTGATGGTAACTGAAGAAAACAGATGGTGAATCTTATTTATTATAACCAAAAATCCCCCGCTTGCAGTACTCACCAATCGAATGTTGGTCCAGGGTGTACAATACTGAAGAGGTTGTTATGCCTAGGACTCAACGAATACTACTGGTGGATGATGACTCAGCCCTGCGGGAAGCTTTGCGCATATGTTTAGAGGCCGTTGGTTATCAATGCGCAGAGGCACAGGATGGTTCTGATGCTCGGGATTGGCTGGAGGAAGGACACGCGGTCGATCTCATCGTCACTGACCATCAAATGCCACGGATGAATGGGATGGAGCTGATCAAGGGATTAAAAGGCAACGTGCAGACCGAATCGATTCCCATTATTTTCTATAGTGGGAAGTTGTCTCCTAAGTTGAAAGTCCAGGCCATTCAGGCGGGCAGTTATGCTGTGATTGAAAAACCCTTCTCACTTGAGACGTTTCTTGCCCTGGTTTCACAAGTCTGCGGGAAGAGTATCAAATAGGTTTTTGAGAGGACCTTTCCTTGATAGCGAGAGTTATTTCAGGGTGGTTGGAGGGAAGAGAGTCTGTTGGGTTGGCAGAAACAGACACAATTGGTTGAGTCCTGAATAGCTGGCGCCATGGCACGGATCGCCGTCGTTTTGGTGGAAGGGAATAAAAGTACAGCAGCGTATTATGTTTTCGTTCATGAGAATTCATTCTTGAAGCGATACAACCTTATCGGATCAACCCCTCAAAACAATTTGTGGTACGAAATACTAATAAAATAACCGGACCAAGTCCGGCTAATACCAGGTCAAACGGCATTTTCGGAAATCCAAGGGAGCACCTCGTCACATTGCCCATACTTTTTAAGGGAAGCTGAAAGGTGATTTAATAGCTCTAGGCCATAATGGAATTTCACTGATCGAAGAGAATGGGTTAAACTGTTTATGAAGGAGTTTCTAGGATTGCCAAAAAAATGTGTGGTTGATGCCTTTGATCATATCCGGAAATCACATCATTTTACCGCGCTACAGCTCACCTGGGGGTTTTAGTGGGTCTGACTGGATCCCACAATTCTGAATCGGACTTCGTCTGATTGCGTATAGGCGGATACCGTGTCGCCCACAAATAACCCACACCGATAGAGTCCGGGTGTCCATCCGGATTTCGGGGCGGTGAGAACAAAATATCCTGATTGTTCATTCGTCGACATCACCACCTGGTCTTGAACCAATGGGGCATCACCCCATTTAATTGGCGAGGCTTCATCATAACATTCTGCCGTGAGTGGAATGGCGTCGTAGGAGGCCGTGACAAGGGCAAAGACCAAATAAATCTCTTGTTGGGTCGAGGGAAAGGTATCGTTGGGGTCAATGGGAATAAATTCATGGTTCCCGGCCTGGAGATTATCTCGCATGACCCGACCTGACGGGATCACAAAACGAAACCAACTAAAATCGGCATCCCGTCCCATCAGTGATGCCCGGGTGTGAAACCATTCATCGGGCCTAAATTTTTTCGCGGCCAGATTGGTATAGTAATCGGGTGGAATTTCACCGGGTTCCACGGCCGGTAACGTTTCATTGGCATCTTGTGGGGGTTTTTCGGGTTTAGGGATATGTTGCCAAATTTTGTCGAACCAAAAATCGAGCTTAGCTTGATCGATAATTTTCCCGCTTGGTGTGACCGGAGGAACGTCGATGTTTTCTCCGGATCCCGGATCAATAGCCGGCGGGTCCTCTCCTGTTGTCGGTTTGGCTTTAAGACTTTCGGGGGGGATTGTGGCAATTTCTTGAAGAATTTCAAAATGGAGCAAGGCATCTTCCCATCGTTCTAGGGCTACGAGACTTTGGCCAATGCGAAAGATGGAATCCAAAAATATGTCACTGTAACTTCCACTGGTTGGCCCAAGCTCGATGCTTTTCTGCAGGAGGTTCACCGCTTCCTCGTGATGGCCCAGCTCCATCAACGTGCATCCTAATTCATAGGTGACGCGATGATCGGAGGGTTTCAGTGTGAGCAATTCCCGAAGGATGGGTTCGGCTTCCTTATACCGTCCCTTGGCAAAGTGCTCCCAGCCCTGATGACGAATTAATCCCCATCGTTTTCGATCCTCCGCTGATCCTTCCGGCGTAAAAATCGGTTGATAGCGGCGACCACGTTCTTTGGTGGCCCCATAGGTGATCATCAAAAGGTTTCGGGCGGCCATTTCTATTGGCGACTCACGTGGCACCGTTTGCAAGACATATTGCACGGCTTTTCGGGCTTCGTCGTATTGCAACACATCAAACAAGGCACGAGCCAAATTCAAACGCCAACCGGACATTTCGGGAACCAACTCGACAGCTTTCTGGTGCCACAGGACGGATTCTTCCAATCGATCGAGTTTACGAAGTTCTTGGGCTAATCGTAGATGGATCAAAGGATTGGTCGCCGCTCCTTGGGCAATGCGCTGTAATTCAGTAATGGCGAGATCGGCCTGGCCCATGCGGAGGAGGACACTCCATTTGGCCCATCGAACAGCTAAGGCTTCCGGGGTTTCTTGAAGGATCGCCTCATATTCTTCCAACGCTTGTTGATTTTGACGGTTTGTGGTTCGGATATCTCCACGTAATTTTTTCAGAGAAAGGGAATGGGAATAGTCTCGAAGGCCCTCTTCCACGATATCCAAGGCTTCGATAGGAGAGCCGTCAATCCAGGCTTCAGTAGCTTGGGTGATTATTGTCTTCTCCGAAGCACTCGCCTGATCTTGTGCGGAGGCCCAAGATGATAATACCAAGAGCAGAAGGGTGACAGCCCCAAAAATTGGAGCCACGTTTTTGGAAAGGCGGGTCCGATATTGCGGCGATCCACGTCGAGCCAACAAAGCCATGATCGAAGAGTGAGAGACAGTACGCATGAATGTATTCCCGTGTTCGAGGCTGAAAATATAACGTCAAAGAATGGGTGGCAATCGATGGATTCCTGCCCAATTCTTACCTATCCGAGTATACCATAACAAAAGAGTCCGAAAGCGCTGAGAGGGAAGGTCCAGAGCTACCTGTTACGAGCTTCAACAATTATTGGAAAAGCGACGGGAAAGCCTGAGTGAACAGGCAAGGCCCAAGGTGCTTGATCGGAGTGCGAGTATATTTCGTTCTTCACGTCACGATGTCCAAGTGTGTCATGTAGATGGTAGAGAAAAACCAAACGCAACCGAATTGGTTAACCAAGGAATTAATCAATTTTTGTACAACTAGCTCCATCTTGGGTTTCGACGTTTAGGAATTGTAGATTTGGCCGATAGGAGGAAAAATCGGAGGTGGAATATGCAAAAGCTGAGAACTCTGGGGTTGGTCACTGTCTTGGTAGCCCTGTATGGATGCGCCTCCTCCAATACGCCCATTCAGGTGGATCAGAGCCAAGCCGAGCGGAATGATGACCAGGTCGACCTCTACCTCAGCACGTTAGATGATAAGCATTTCGTCTGGTGTGAATTAGATCTCGAGCAGTGCCGTAAAGATTTTGAGAAATGGAGGCAGACCCCACGTGGTCGAGCGCTCATCAAGGAATTTGAAAAAGAGGGTGCGGAGCATGCTCCCCATACTCATCAGGTGCCGAATGTGTTTCGTACGCGATTTGTCGATGAACGTGAGGTGACCGAACAAGCTGAACAGATACTCCAACCCTCCCTTTCGAACAATCAGCCGGAAGGTCTAGGACAAGAAAGAATACCGACGGCTCCTGTGAGGTACGGTCCGGAAGTCCGCACCAGTTGGAGCGTTCAATCTCCAGCCCGGGAATCTCCGTGACGGCAAGAACTCATTCTTGCGCAAGACGTCCGATACTTCTAGAATTTCCTTCATAATCCCACTTACGGCTCACGCTCTTCCAGGTGCCCTCAAATCCTATGCCCAGCTCAGCTTCTCGGCGCGGTGAAATTTTTCTGCATCGTGGGGATTTGACTCAGGCTCGCTTTTGGTATGAACAAGCCGTGTCGGAAGCCCGAGATCTTGAATCACTCCAAGCCTTGTCGGAGGCGTTAGGAAATTTGGGAAATGTGTGTGCCCTGCTTGAAGCCCATACGCAGGCAGAGGATTGCTATCGAGAGGTGTTGGAGATTCAGCGTACCCTTCAGGATGGCAATGTGATTGGTGAAACGCTGGCCAATTTAGGAAGTCTGAAAACCGATACGGGTCAGCCCGAGTTGGCTCGAGCCTTTTATCTTGAAGCCGTTGATGCCCTAACCCCTCTCGGCAATGATCGCGCACTCGGCATCCTGTATAGCAATCTCGCCCTGCAAGAATTTCAATTACACAACAGTGAGGCGGCCATCGAGGCGTTCCAGACAGCACTGGATTTTCATCGGAAAGTGGGGAACGAAGATGGGTTGGCGACCACCTATGGCCAACTTGGAAAAACGTTTTTTCTGGAGGGAAATTTTCAGAAATCCGAGGCTTGTCTCAATAACGCGACCGAACATTTTATCAAGTTGAGCGATGGGCCGGGCGAAGCAGGAGCGTTGCGTCTTCTGGCCGACCTATACGAAACACGACTCGATTATCTATCGGCCCTTCGGTGCCTAGAGCGCGTCGTGCAAATTGATCAGATGTATCGCCTGCCGCACTATGAAGAAGATGTTCAACGGTCAAATCGCCTGCGTCAGATGTAAGGCAAGACCCATGGCGGTGAAAGTATCTTCGGTAAGTTCCTCCGTGGGGTTTTGCTGAACGGAAGCCCTTTATCCCTCCCCCCCTATTCCAATCTATACCCGAATCCTTCGATGATGGTCCGGGCTTCCGGACCTTTGACATAGTCGAGGAACGCTTTGGCGGCTTCATTCTGGTGTCCGTACATCAGGAGTACGGCTTGTTGAAGAAGGGGAGAATAAAGATGTTGCGGTACATCCCAACGGCTGCCTGTTCCATTAAATCTTGGGTCTAAAATTTGAGCAGTCGCCACAAACCCTAACTGGGCATTTTTTGAAAAGACAAAATGAAAGGTTTGCCCAATGTTTTCGCCTTGCACAATCCGATCATTCAGGCGGTCCCACAACCCTAGTGCTACCAATACTTGTTGTGCTGCGGTGCCATAAGGAGCCGTTTTCGGGTTTGCGATAGCTAAATGGGCAAAGTGGCCTTCGGCCAACACGGTGGGCCCATTGTCGTTGAGCATGGCGGGGTCGGAACTCCATAGAGCCAGGGTTCCGATCGCATAGGTAAATCGACTGCCCGGCACCGCAAATTCTTCTTGTTCCAATAATGTGGGCCGAGTCGCATCAGCGGAAAAGAACACATCGAACGGGGCCCCATGGGTAATTTGTGCATAGAATTTTCCACTTGATCCGGAGCTAATGAGTGTCGAATGTCCGGTGGCTTGTTCAAAGTGATGCGCAAGGTCTTTTAACGGCGTTTGAAAATTGGCTGCGACAGCCACGCGCACCTCACCGGCAGATACAGTCGTTACCAACATGTGAAGGATAGTAAGGAGAATTAAGGCTAATGATGGAAGGATCATGAACATTCTCCGAGTCACGCAGTTCTATAAGCGGATAATTGTCAGGATATAGAAATAATCAGTGTCTTTGTGCCCCCCAGCGGGCAATCCGGCACTCGCTGGGAGCCGATCGAAATAACTGCCTTTGAACCAGTGATCATAGCCAGCGTCAAACTCTAGGTTCTTATGCACGCTCCATTGAATTCGTATTTCGACATCATGCCCCAGATAATTTCCAGACTCTCCTGTGGCATCGCGCAGACCACTGCCGGCAAATGCGCCGCGCGATGTAGCCAGGTACCAGAAGCGTTGCTTGATCTGAAAGGTCCAGTCTTGGATGGGGATAAGGATTACTCGCCATCCTGGGCTACTAATATTTGAACGGAAGAACGGTCCAAAAGTACTTGTGGCCGTATACTCAAACCGCCGTGCACCAAAGAGTGTATCAAAACCTGTAGACTGGCTGTCGTTGGGATTGCGGTCTCCACTGGCATAGTCATAGTGGATCAGGAATCGAGGTGACCATGGGAGATCGAAAGAATAGCCGAGATTGAGATGTTGAAAATGGGCGAAGTGGTCGGTGTTGCCTAATCTTCCGGTTTGCCAGGCACTTTCGATTTCATAGTCAATGTGGCCCGTTTGAGGATGAGAATACAATCGACCTCCAAATGTGGAAAAAGTCCGTTGGAGGTTCAGCGTCGAAAAGCGCTGGTCATTCAATCCGAAATAATACGCATTGAGTCGCAGCCACGAAAGATAATCGGTTTCGACATACGTTCCCCAGAAAACAAATCGTTGTGATTGTTCATCGAGTTGAACTTCGTTGCGTATGACTGGTTCAACCAGAAAGGTGCGAATACGCCAAATCTGACCGTTGGCCAACTGCCAATGTACGCCATCGAATGCGTTTGTGGTATTACGGAAATCGTTCCGGGCAATTAATCGACGCTGGCCAAAGTCTAGGGTGAGGCGCCCAATGTGCAAGTCGGTTCGAAGACCGGTATTGAACACATTCTCCCTGGTCGCGGACATGAATAATTGCAAAATGTCATATTCATTCCGGATGGTGGTATTGAGAAAATCAAATTCACTCAGATCGCCAAAATGAACTCGTGAATCCTGCCCTTCAAAGAGAAATTTGAATGATGCCCAATTCAGACCTACCCGCACCCGTGATCGTTGTTGAATTTGAGGATCGGTTCGTCCAAGGGGTTGGATGGTGCGCCAGGGATGGTCATACACCTCAAAGCGTGTCCGGTGTTCCAGCCCCAGGTCCAGCCAGTCTGGAAGATTGAGCCCATGCTTGAGGTGCCGATGCCATTGCCAGTTCTTCGTTCGAATAAGTACAGCATCGGCCGGTTCTGGCACCATGGTGGTTGAGGCCGACTCGAGCCTTGTATGGTCTCTATCCAAAGCAGTGCCGCTTTCTGCCGTTGCCATGTTGAGGTTGTGCGAGGTAGAGGGGTTGCTGTGAGCGAGGGATTTGTGACCGATGGTGAAAAGGAGCAGGCAGCCTAGAAGAACAACGCGCGAGAATTCTCTATGTTTGGTCATCGTCAACTTCTCATTGCCTTACGCGCGAATTCAGGTGGCTCTCTCACTATTTCGAAAAATGATAGTAATTTTAAATTTACTTATTGTCAATTAAAAAAGTCTTGGCGTTTCCGCTAAACATTCTTGAGAAACATGAAAAGCTGACGGCAAATTAAGCAAAGGAGAGGTAGGCTGGGAAATGAAATTTCCCTAGAAATATGTGAGCTGGGGCCATGGGGGTAGGACAGGAATTCCTCTTTACTGTGACCTGTGTGAAGCGATGATGTTCTGCCATTCCTGTTCGGTGACAAGGTCGAGCGTTGATTCGACGCGGTCGAGAAAAACGACCCCGTCCAAGTGATCCACTTCATGCTGAAAAACCCGGGCGAGAAATCCATGAAATTCCGTTTCGATTTGTGCGCCCTCAGGCGTTTGGTATCGAACTCGAATAGCCAGGTGTCGAGGGACGAGACCTCGAATGCCAGGCACCGTCAGGCAGCCTTCCCAGTCTTTTTCCTTCTCCGGCGAACCCCAGATCATTTCAGGATTGATCATTGCTGTGGGGTTCATCGTTGGTGCATAGGGATATCGGGCATTGGGCTTTGGTGATAGAATAATGATTCGCTTCGATATCGAGACTTGTGGTGCGGCAATTCCCATCCCGCCCTCTGCTGCAACGGTGGCGAAAAGATCTTCGAGGAGACTGTGAAGCTGTGGATCATGAAGGTTTTTGACCTCAGTGGCTTTTTCTCGGATAACAGGTGCCCCCAGTTGAGCAATTTCAAGGATACGAGGCATGGGGAGTTTGACATCCTAAGAAAAATATTCAGACCCTGACGGATATGGTAGTCAATTGGTCAAGGTTCTTCCATTGGTTGTTAATATCAACCTATGTATCACATGTTGTTTAAGGAAATTGAAAAGATCGTGATTCATTGGCTTTCCATAAAAATGCGATAGTTATCTAGGCATGAGGGAGGATATAAAAGAGACAATCGCTCCGGGCGATATCTGGGTTTGTGGTCACCATCATCAATCGACTGGGACGGGCCAACATAAGTTCTCCGTGGCGTACCGAAAAGAGCGTTGAGGTAAGGTTTTTCCCGGCGGCATTGATGGCACAAAGGACATCCAGCCCTTCAGCTCCAACCCACCCCAGTCGTTCCTGGGTGGATAACGTGCCAAAATTCAATCGATCCACATCTTGAGGAAGGGTCAGGTCGACCTCAGGCATTGGCGCAGACGCATAGGCCAATGAAGCGCCCTTTTTCAGTTCCACCCGAACAGGATGATGCGCCACTGTCACTGGGTATGAGAGTTCGGAAAAATCTTTGGCCAAGGCATAGCGTGAGAATCCACGATAGGCCAGCTCATGCGCCTGGGGATCTGCAGTGCCTCCTGCTTCGATGGTGACCGTCGGCCAGGCGGTTTCAGTGGCCTCCATCAACGTGCCGAGTCGCAAATCCGTGACCACCAAATGGACACTGAAGATTCCAGTCAACGACTCTTGCATCACTCCATTTTGTGTTGCCACGCCGTAAGCCGGGCTGCGGCCTGAGGTATTGTGAATATCAATCAATGCTTCGGGTTGTATCCGATACAATTCTTTCAGCATGGCCTGGGCGATGATGCCTTCAGGTCCTTCAAATGGTGATCGAAAACACCGATTGAGATCTTGGCCGCCTGGTACGCTTCGATGCGAGAAAACAGGGTCGGTCAAGGCAGCCTCAACATTTCCAATAAAACACAAGACATTCACCTGTGGCTGATGACCCTCTCGAATCCAACGGTGGATGGCCCTCACCCCGGAGGGTTCGTTGCCGTGCAATAGAGTACTCACTGCTCGGGTGCGGGTGGCATCTAACCCCGGCAGCCAGAGAAAGGTAGGGCCTCCCAACTTTCGCAGGAATTCCTCAACGGTAGGGCTCACGTCTTGTCGAGTGGGCGCATCCCAACGAGGTATGGAGTGTGTATGGGTCATTCGAGGTGCGAGAGCCATTGTGCAACCGGTGTATCGGCTTGAGACTGTTGAAGATAATCTTCAAGCATTCGTGTTAAGGCCGCCGGTCGGTCGTGGCCCTGTTGCTCATGCAAGGCTAATCGTTCAATTTGCCAGCGAGCGCCATTGATTTGAGCCTCTAGCCGATCCCGAATCACCTGTAGCATCGTTTGGATTTCTTGGCGCTCTACCCCGCAGTTTTCCAAGCCTTGTTCGGCCACCGGCAATAATTCTTTGGCCAAATCGTATACGGAAATTTCCTGTAGGCCGTGTGAAGTTTTATTCGGCCATACGAATGTTGCTGCCATTCCACATTCCGCGGCACGATAGAAATTTCGATGCGCGTATTCAAAGGGCAATTGGTGAAGAACCTGGTCAATGTTCTCACGCATTCCCAATGTCAGGCCAATGAGCAACGCGGCATTCGCCGCCATGTCGATGGGTGTTGGCCCGGAAGGGAGGGCTCGCAATTCTACGCGGACATGCCCATCCGTGCTGGCATCATAAATCGCACGATTCCAGCTCCAGACCGTGCCTTGGTGCAAACGTAACTCCTCAAGTCGGGGTAACTGCCCTTGCCTGAGACATGCTATGGGGTCTTCAGGACTCAGGATCGGCAACAGAGGGGGGTGTAAACCCACGGCTTCAGCAAACAATTCAAAAGCGCCTTGACGAACCCAACCATGCCCGAAAGAAACTCGTGCGGGAGCATGCCAATCCCCCTCCTGCATCTTGCGACTATCAATGGCTTGTTTAAACAAGGCCACGCGGGTTTCTTCCCAGAGCTGATGTTGAAGAAAAATAGGACTATTCGCGCTCAACGCTAACACAAGCGGTGTGACCAATTGCGCAGCATTATAAACCTGAGCGAAATCCGACGGACTCACCCGCAGATGAATCTGAAGAGAAGTCGTGGCCCCTTCCAGTGTGACATCAGAACAGGTCACGGTTAATGGCTCACGGCCGTTGATGTGAATGCGAAATGGGCCGTCACGCAATCGTCGAAGTCCTGCGGAGAGGGCTCGATAGCGTGGGAGATCCGACATCACCGGCGAATCGAGTTCTTTGGAACAAAGGGTCGGCAAGATGCCAATCGGTACGATACGGCCGCCGTGGTCAGCCGCACAGAATGTTAACGATTGAATCGCGTTCGTTAATTGCTGGCGGAGATGGGAAAAGGGCCGGCCGGCCAACAAGACCGGGGATAGATTGTATTCAAGATTGAATCGATCTAATTCGAGTTGCAGATGATCGTCTTGGGCGCATTGAAGGAGGGTGCGATTTATCGGATAGGCCTGGCCTTGGTTATTAATGATGGAGAGTTCAAGTTCTGCGCCAATGGTCTGTGGGCCTTCACCAAAATTTGGCTGTTCGATGACCTCCTTGAGGGCCTGCAAGCTCTGGGTTAACCGCTGCCCAAAGCGCGTGAAATCCTCCTCTTCAAACTTGTCGCGATCAATGGATAAACCCATGATGTTTCTTCATACCTGAATTCCCTGGTCAGGTAAATAGAGGAAACGTGAGCCGTTGAACTACGGCTCGATGTGCAAGGAGGCATGCATCCCTTTGTCATAATGCCCCGGGATGTTACAGAAGAGGACGTAGTGCCCTGGATCCAACGTCACCGTTTTTTTCTGGCTGGTGTCGGATGGGAATTCTTCAATTTCATCAATAGTGTTAATTCGCGGATCTTCTTCATCTACAAGATATTGGGTGCCCATCCCTTGGAGAGGTTTGTCTTCTTTTCGAGGCAGTGCTGCGGGATTGAGATCGGTTTTGAGAATGACCAGTTCATGAAGACTCCTCCCCTCATTCACCGCTTCCAAGGTCAGCCTTCCAGCTTTGGCTCGGTTGGTATGGGGATCAATAGAAAAGTCTTTGAGGATGATAGTGATGTGTGCCTCTGTCGCCGATGATTGGGCGAAGGTGAACTGGCTGAATATTAGACAGGCCAAAATCCAGGGAAAAAGTATAAACATCAAACCTTTCAACAATCGGATTCTTGGAAGGTTACGTGTCATGGGGTTAACCATTCCTGTGAAAATTCTAATCATCTGTCTGGGGAAAATATCATTGAACACTGTTTACCTCAGGTTTTGTTCGGTAAGGGGTACTATTCTGACACATCATTCCTATTATGTCATGATGGTAACGTATACCCAATGGGCCAAGAATCCAGGGGACGAAAAGGTCCATAATTCAGATTGGTCTCCTCTTTGAGTGTTTCATTTTGAACCTTCCCCAAACCATCGATAGTAGGGATTATTACCGTCGGTCTCAAGTACACGTGTCATGTCCTGTGCCCAGAGCTCCTGGTGACCTGCCATGCCATTCAACGCCGCCTGATAAAAAAGTAACAAATTCTGGCGTTCCAGGGTAACGGACCTCTCAAAGAAAGCGTCGACACCGAGTAGCGGTGGATTGGTGCGAAGCTTTATTAGGCGAGGCAGGGTCCGCTGCAATTCATCGGAGCGTACCCAATCGGCGTACTCTATTCTGGGTTGGTCGTCCGTGACTGGGAGAATATCACCCGCATAGGTTTCCAAACCGGCACGGTCTGTCACCCAGGTTGCCAGCAAGGCTTCGGGCGACGCAATGCCGACTTCGCGCAAGGCAGATGCAAGCTCCAACTGGTTAAACGCTTTGAGGATGCGCGGCACATTCAGATCGACAGGTTCCATTGACCCGATCAGCAGCATTTCATGAAGTTCGGTCGTCCAGAGCGATGTATGTGGATAGATGTCGAGGAAACTGCGCACTAGAGATCGGGTGTCTTCGTCATTCTGGGTCGGCAGGGGTAACCATTGAGCAATAATGCCCAACGGGCGCAGCCGGGTACGCGCCAATTCGTAAAAGTCTCTTGAATACAAGTTCACGACACCTGCCGCCGACGGTGGAGGTGGTTCCAGTGTGATCAGGTCATAGGCCTGCTGGCTGCTTAACAATTCGCGCCGACCATCGCGCAAACGGATGTCCAAATTTGGATCCGTCGCCGCGGCAAAATTGCCATGAAAATTCGACGTGGCCTGTACCACTTCCGGCAAGAGTTCGGCGACGACGCGCTGCTCAAGGCCGGGGAAACGCAGCAACGCACCAGACGTAATCCCGGTACCTAGCCCGATGACCAACGCCGATTTCGGTTCGCCGTTATGAATGATTAGCGGCAGAAGGGCCTGTAGGCGCATATAGCGCAACGAAGGAAGGGTGTCACCAGTGTTGGAGACGCCCTGGATAAACAAGCGATGAAACCGTTTGTGTCCCGCGGTCTGCTCGAGAACTGCGACCGTCCCACCCTTCCCCTCTTTGTAGAAGACCACTGTCCCTCCGCCTCGTGTACTGGCCAGTAAGTCCGCCAGGCGGTCAGCCGGCGTGAGCAGGGCCGCGCCCACTGCGATAATGACGATGACAAATGTGCCCCAACGTGCGAAGAGAAACCCCGACATGCCGCGCATCGCCGCCAATAGCCCGAGTAATGCCGCGAAGACGGCGAGAAGGGCGAGGGTCTTAACCAAGCCGAACCGAGGCACTAACACAAATCCGGTCATCGCCGTGCCGATGATTCCACCGAATGTGTTCAGGGCAACCACCTTGCCGATATCGCGTCCGACATGCCCGGAATCGACGATCAATTTTAATGCCGCAGGGAAGGCGGCACCGAGCAGCAGCGTGGGAAGAAAGACTATATATACTGCCGCAATCGCAAAGCGGGCGCACATTCCGGCCAGCCGGCTTTCCGTCAACGCCTCAACCGCATGTTCCCCCATGGACTGCAACGCCGGTAGCCATGGCCCAACCAAGGATATCTCCAGTAATGCCACCACGCCTGCTGCTCCAATCAGCAGTCCAAGCATGCCCCAAGGATCGCGCACGCGGTCTGCCTGTCGTGCGAACAGGGCCGCGCCAAACGCCAGGCCCGCAAGATACGTCGCCAACATCACGGAGAACGCATAACTGCGAGTACTCATGAACTGCACAAGCGATTGCGACCAGATGACTTCATACCCCAAGGCCAACCCCCCTGCAACCGCATAGAACAAAATGGCGACCGTGGCAGATTTCCTAAACCTTAAAGGATTGGATGGTTGTGCGACGCGGGCTTGTTGCGGGGCGAAACCATCGAGCCAGAATCCACCTGTAGCAGCGAGAAGGCCGATACCGGCCGCCACCAGCGCCGAGTCATGAATGCCTAGTGCCGGGATGAGCAAGAACGAGGAAGCCAAAGCACCGATGATCGCTCCGGCGGTATTGGCGGCATACATCCAACCGCCGCCGGTCCCGATATGGTCTGCCGTCAGCCAGAGAGAGCGAACCATGGCAGGCAGGGTGCCACCCATCAGAAACGGCCCCACCCCGACCATCAGAAATATGAGTCCCCACGCAAGCACTCTGCTCTGTGCTTCGAGTGTGACAAAAAGGGCTGCCGTATTGGAGAGTGCAATGGTGACTAGGACACCGATCAGGGCCACGCAAAACTCCAGCGCCGCATATACACGTAATGGGCGTTGCGCCAGGTCCACCCAATGTCCGAGTAACAACCCACCCAATGCGAGTCCCGCAAAAAAAGCGCTGACGCCCGTGGTCACGGCATACACGTCAACGCCGACGATGAGTGTCAGCTGCTTGATCCAGAGTACCTGATAGATCAGTGCGGCGGCGCCGGAGACGATCAATAGCAGTGCACGCCACGCCATGCCGCTGGTTTCGATGAATTCCTGAGGGATGCTGGAACGGGATGCTGAAGGTGGCAGGGTTTTACGGTGCATTCAACATCCAATATTTCAGCTCTAAGGATTTAGTAAGGGCAAAATGGCGGCAGACTCCTGGGCATGGCGTGTGGTCGTGGCGTCTAGGTGTGCCTGAAAGGCGCGAGCGAGTTCGGCTCCCTGCCAAGTCCGTCCAGATGAAGGGCCGTAGAGATGACGCTCAAGGGCAAGAACGGCGCCATGCAATTCGGAACCGAGGTGGAACGTCGCCTCTTGGGTATTCCGCCACTCAACCCACGCCGCCACGGCGGCCCTGGCTTCGTGATTGCGGCAGGCGCGGAGCAATTGCCGGCCAGCCACGCGGTCTGGTGGATTCAGCTTATTCCAGTAATATCGCCCCCACGTCGTCAAGTGTCGCCGTCGCCAATGGATGAGGCTAACAATTAACGCAGCGATCAGTAGCCACACCCAGTAACGGCGGGTATTCGTGGAATTTTCCGCCGCCGTGGCGGTTGGGGAAGCAGCCTCAAAGGTCACGGCGGGGAGCATTTTCGATTGAAGCTTCTCTGTTTTCGGGTTCCACCAGACATAGTTGATCGCGGGGAGTTCCAGGGTTCCGGGTTGCTGCACCATATAGGTGATCGTCTCACGGCGCTCACCGAGGAATTCCCCGCGTGTCAGTTTGTCGTTGGTTGCCGCGTCGCCTGGATATGTACGGATGCCCTCAGGCGAAGTAGTTGGTGCGGGCGCAAGTGCCATACCTGGTAACTCCTGGGCACGCTGAACAATCGTTCGCTTGAAGATCGCGCCCATCTCGGCCGGACCGGGTATCGGTTCCCACGTCTCGGTGACATCGAGCGATTCCGTGGTGATCAGAAAACCGATGTTGCTGCTACCAGGTGGGCGGCGGATTTCCACTGTGAAGGCTGGAGATTGGGCCTGCACGTTGGTGGCGGGACCGGTAAAACCTTCGCGTCGCGCGAAACGGACATTGATCATGGGCACTTCGAGCGTCCCTGATTCTTGTGAAAACAGTGCAAACTCATGTGTCTGCACAAACCAGGTTTCGCCTTCGAGTTGCTGCGAGCTGACCACCGGTTCACCGATCTTGATCAGCAACGTACGTGGAAGTTGCGGTAAGTCAAAGCTGGCCGTGCCCGCAAACAAACCGGGAGCGCGCAACTCGATAAAGAACGGTAGCCGTTGACCGACCCAGGCTGTGGCTTCCGGGGCGAACGCTGTTACCGGCGCGACCTCGGCCGACACCGTGATAGGCCCCCAAATAAAGATGGCGGATAAAATCGAAACAGGTAGGAAGAAATTTGTCTTGCAAAAGGTTGGGAATCGCAGGACGCGGTGGCCGGTTGAACTGCCGGCATCGCTCCAAGACAGTTGAATGCTCGACTTCACCTCGTGTCCCCTGCTTTGTGAGCCAGTTGATAGAAAAACTTAGCCTTGAGGAAGTCAGCGCGGCGTGTCTGCACGCGGCGCAGCCAGAGGGCCTGGATTTGCTGGGCAGTGAGAGGTTTCCCACCTCCGACCTCGGTGTCATGACCTTCAGGGGAGGTCTTCTTATTGAAGACGGTTTTGTCGGCTCCAATTTTTTGATCGCCCATATCACTCCCTGTCCGTTCAACCATTTTGCCACGGGCCACCGCAAGAGCACGATTATCGGTTGCCTCTTTCCAGTCGGGACGTAGTTTCAGCGCACGGTCGTACCAGGTTATCGCGGTTTCGTATTGACCACGCATCAGCCAGGCATTGCCCTGATTAAAATGAGCTTCAGCTGTATCTCGTCGAGCAAAAGATTGTGCGGCTTTTTCGAACTCTCCCGCGCGGTACCATGCGGTGCCCTGCCACATCGGATCATGGAATGTCTGCGCTGCCCGGGAAAACTTCTCCTGCTGGAAATACCGCTGGCCTTGTTGATCCGGTGTGAACCATAGCCCGGCCCAGGTTATCGCGGCCATGATGGCAAAGGTCTTCATGTTGTCTGTCTCAGCTCGCGGCGGAATAACCCCAGTAGCATTACTCCCACCACCGGCACCATCCAAAACCCTGCTTCTTGCCATTGCCCGCTCTGCTCGCCAAGTTGTGCGACCGGTGTGTTGGCCGCACCCCGCACGACTGCGACGATATCGTCGTCCTCCACACTGATTGGTTCGATCGTCGACTTGAAAATGCGAGCGGCGGTGCGGAGAGAATCGTTCTGCGAGGAATCTGGAGAGTTGACCGCAAGGAATTGAACGGGAGAAGAAAAGTCTTTTTGCAGGGCCTTCAGGGCGGCGGGATCGGTGCCGACTGAATCTGCCAACACGACAATACTTCCCCCTTGTTTGCCTTCCCTGAGCACGCGGGCAGCTTCGTGTAAGGCGAGATCGAGCCGGTCTCCGGGTTCCGGCATAATGGCTGGGCTGATTTCGGCAGCCATCTGGGCGACGACTGCGGTATCGCGCGTTGGCGGTAACACAAGATGTGCGGAGCCGGCATAGGCAATGAGACCGAGGGGTTGGCCTTTTCGGGCTTCGGCCAGGTCGGCAATCTTTAAATGCGCACGTTCTAGTCGAGACGGTGCCGGATCGGGTGCCTCCATGCTGACGTCGGCCTTGAAGACAATGATGAGGGGTGTGGCGTCATCAGCGAAAGGACTAGGTTCTAGCTTCCAAGTTGGACCCGCAATAGCAAGAATGGCGAGCAGCCAGCCTATGAGGAGCCAGAGGGCCGGTCCGCGTTTCATCGTTTCTTGTCCCACGGCGAGTGCATTCAATAGCTCTGGTGTAATTTGTTCCCGCCAGCAGCGCAGGGGATCGGAGTGCCGTTGCCACAGCCACCAGACACCAATCGCGGCCGGGAGCAGCAGTAATGCTGTCGGACGGATGAAATGGAAGTTGGCAAGAGAGTCAAACATGAAAGTATCCTAGTTTGAGTCGGTCTCGATTCGTTCGGCCATTGTTTCCAAAGGCGAGGGACGAGGATGAGGAGTATGGCGCGGAGGGTCTCATGCCTGTACTTCCAATTTTCCCGTTAGCGGATGGACTCGGACGCGCCGGGGAATTTTCAACGGAGCAGCCGCAGCACGGGATTTTCCGAGAACGCCTAATGTCTTTTCGCCGAGCGATAACAACAATGCCACGAGAAGCGGCCAGTAAAACAAGTCCCGATGGGGACGATGACTGATAACCTTCACCTGTCGCGTTTCAATCTTGTCCAATTCGTCGTAGATGCCCATTAGATTGTGGCGGTCATTGGCAAAGAAATAGGATCCACCGGCCGTGGTGGCCACGTCGCGAAGCGTGGATTCATCGAGCTTTTCTTCTCCCACAGTCGCGGGATCACCGATGGCTACAGTATGGATACGGATATCACGTTGTTTGGCGATCCGGGCGGCTTCCACAGGTGGCACTTGGCTCTTAGTGTCGTTGCCATCCGTCAGGGCGATGATGGTTTTTGCCGGAGCATCGCTTTGGTCAAAGAGCGACACACCGAGACCAATCGCGTCGCCAAACGCCGTGCGCGGCCCCGCCATGCCGATGGCGGTTTGATCCAGCAATAAGCGCACGAGGTTGAGATCGGTGGAAAACGGGGCTTGCAAGAATGGCGCGTCGCCAAATACCCCTAGACCAACCCGGTCTCCCTTGCGGCGTATAAGAAAATTTCCCAGCACCTCCTTCACGGCAGAGAGACGGTCCACTTTTTCTCCCGCTGTGTTGGTGAAATCTTCCTGCTGCATCGAGCCGGAAAGATCTACCAGTAACAGTAGATCGCGAGTGGGCAGTTCCTTGGAGAGGGGAGGTTCAAGCCATTGCGGGCGGGCCATTGCGATGAGTAACAAGACCCAGACCAGTGCGGGAATAAGAAGACGCCAGGTTTGGTGCGCCACGGTGGACGCCGACGGGCCGTCCGCTACCGCCTTCCGGAGGCGATCTCCGAAGGGTACCCGTACGGCTACCACTGCTGTTCGACGCGGCGGCAGGATTGCGCGCAGTAACCACGGCAGCGGGAACAGGACAAAAATCCAAAGATGGGCGAAAGTCAGCATTGTGGGGGGTGATCCAGAATCGGTGGTCGGCGGTGCCCCTTAATCCAGCGAACGGCGTATTCCCGAAGCGCGTGAACGTCGGAGTCAGCAGTGGATCGGCCATAGACCCCTGCCGTGAGCTGCGTACGCACGGAGTCGGGCATAGGTTCGGGAAATTGCGCGATAAGCCAGTCAGTCCATGCGCTTCCGGTCTTCTCTGCAATCACTTGACGTGGAGCGATGGCGAGCGCAGTGCAGCGCAACAGTTCGGCAAGTGCTATGGCATCCTTGACTTGAGTCAATTGCCGCAACGCTTCGCGACGATAGGCGTTGGCCTTCCAGGATTTCCAGGTTAGATGGACAAAGTAGATGATAAGGACGAAGACAATGCCCATAACCCCATACCACCCCGGCGCGGGCGGCCACCATGGAACGGCAGCCGGAAGTACCAAATCGTGTAGGCGGTCGAGGCTGGTGGCCGGGTCGTTCATGTTTGCAACGGTTCTCTAAGATCCCAAAGGCGCCGCCAAGCTATGACGAGACCTTCATTGCGGTTCTAGCTTCAGTCCGAAGAGGGTATGGAGCTGGTCAACCACCGGTTCAGCTGCTGAAATAGGCAGCACAGGAACCCGCAGGGCCCGGAAAATTTCCGCCCACTCGTCCAGACGTCGGGCGAATGTTTGTTGAAAGGACTTGGCAAAGGCAGCCCCTGACGGGACTTCTTGAATCACGCTCCGATCCAACGCCATCATGCCGGGACGCCCCTCGAGCGAGGCGCCCAGTGGGTCGTAAATCCCGACGACCAACACGTCATTGTGGGAGGCAAGCCGAGTGGCGAGGCGCTTGGTCTCGGCATTCGCGCCGTCAAGATCGCTGATTAACACCACGAGATGGTCGTGTTTGGCAATCCGCAATGCGGCTTCGACGGTTTGATTGAGCGTTACGTCGCCTGCGGCAGATGGTAAAGAGGGCAGCGCGTGGTTGAAGCGCATCACTTCGTGGAGTAATCGCAATACGCGGGTCTGGCTGCGGTGTGGACGGAGTTCAATAATTTCGTTCTCATTGAACACAATGCCGCCTACGCGATCACCGGCATGCAGAGTGCGCCATGCACCAAGCGCGGCGATTTCCGCTGCGGCCACCGACTTCATCGCCCGCCGGCTGCCAAAGAACATCGTGGTTCGCTGATCCACCACGAACAGCACCGGTCGTTCACGTTCTTCGTTATACACCCTTACCTGTGGAGAGCGGAGACGGGCGGAGGCTTTCCAATCAATAGTTCGTACATCATCTCCCTGCGCGTAGTGCCTGAGTTCTTCGAAGGCCAGACCGCGACCACGAAGGCGCGAGGCATGGCGACCCGCCAGCAGCGAATGCACCGGCTGGCGTGGCAGGAAACTGAAACCCCGGGCGTCCGCCTTTAGTTGGATCAACTCATCAAGGGAAATGGTGACGTGCGGGCCCATACTCCATGCTCATATTGGAGCGACGGTTTGAAGGAGAAGTTCCACCACCTCGGTTCGGGTCTTTGAGGCGGCTTCGGCTTCGTAACTGAGGTGGATGCGGTGTCCGAGACAGGCAGGGGCGACAGCGCGGATATTTTCCGGAGACACGAAATCCTGACCGTGGAGCCACGCATGGGCCCGGGAGGCGGCATCCAGGGCAAGCGTGCCGCGTGGGCTGGCCCCCAGACGGATCCACTTCGCAAGATCGCCGCCGTGACGTTGAGGTTCGCGGGTACCGATGACGAGGTCAACGATGTAGCGCTCAGCGGATTCGGCCACATGGATCGCATCAATCTCTTTGCGTGCGGCAAAGATCACCTCCTGCGCAAATTTTTCCGGTGGTGCCGTCTTATTGGCGGTTTTTTCCCCACGGACGAGCCGCATAATGGCCCCTTCGTTTTCCGCTGGTGGATAGGGCACATTGACGTAGAGAAGGAAGCGATCCATCTGAGCCTCGGGCAGAGGATATGTGCCCTCCTGCTCGATGGGATTTTGGGTGGCGAGGACAAGAAAGAGTGGCGGGAGTTTGTGAGTTGTTCCTGAAACGGTGACCTGCCGTTCTTCCATTGCCTCCAGTAGGGCCGCCTGCACCTTGGCAGGGGCACGGTTGATTTCGTCGGCTAGAACAAGATTGCCGAAAATCGGCCCGGGCTGAAAATCGAAGCTGCCATTCTGCTCACGGTAGATTTCAGAACCAGTGACATCACTGGGCAACAAGTCCGGGGTAAACTGCACGCGACGGAACTCACTCTCCACGAGTTTACCAAGCGTCTTGATCGACCGTGTCTTCGCGACGCCGGGTAGTCCTTCCATGAGGACATGGCCATCGGCGAGGAACGCGATAAGTAGGAGTTCCACCACGGCTTCCTGTCCGATGATCGCTGTGTTCATCGCGGCGGCTATCTGCCGAATGGCTTCGCGTGTGTCCAAGGGTCGTTTCCAATAAAGGCTCGGGGCCAGGACAAGGAGGGCCGCATCCATTTGCTATGGATGCGGCCCCTAATTGAGTGGCCGTTTGCTGTGACCTTCAGGTCATCTACCTCCGGTCTGTCCCGAACTCAACTTCTCCAACACATTATCAAGGGAGAAGCTCCCGACTTTCTGGCTCGGCGGAAATTCTTTGAACGTACTCAGGAATTTTCCGACGTATTCCTGCGCCGGCACGAGGAGGAAGACACGATCAATCATCCAGTGTTTGTAATCCATGGCAACATGGTCGGCCTCCTCAAAAGGATCGGTGCGAAGATTGAAGATCTTGGGTAAGCGAAGTGGCACGAATGGTTCGCCCCAAACATCGAAGCCATGCGCACGTTGTTCCTGGAAGACGATCTTCCATTGGTCATAACGCAGAGCCACTAATGAGCCGTCATCATTCCAGTAGAAGAATTCGTGTCTGGGAGACGGAGCTTTACCCGCGAAGGCATCGATTGCGTTGTAGCCGTCAAGATGGACTTTGAACGTCTTATTTCCGACCTTCATGCCTTTCTTAAGCTGTTCCTTCACGTCCGGAACTCCTACAGCGGCCATGATCGTGGGCAACATGTCCATGTGCGAGAAAATATCGTTGTTGACCGTGCCGGGCTTGATGTGGCCGGGCCACTTGATCAGGGTAGGTACGCGATAACCTCCCTCCCAGTTCTCGTTCTTTTCGCCTCGGAAAGGCGATGTCCCGCCATCGGGCCAGGAAAATTTTTCCGCGCCGTTGTCGGTTGAATACATCACGATCGTATTGTCATCGAGACCAAGTTCTTTGAGCTTGTCGAGTAACTGGCCGACATGGCCATCGTGTTCCACCATGCCGTCAGGATACACACCAAGACCGGTCTTGCCCTCCGACTCCTTCTTCAGGTGGGTGAAGATATGCATTCGAGTGGAGTTCCACCAGAGAAAGAATGGCTTGTCGGCTTTTTTCGCCCTCTCCAGGTAATCGAGCGAGGCCCTCGTGACTTCCTCGTCAATCGTCTCCATACGCTTGATGGTGAGGGGGCCGGTACTCTCGATCCGGCCATCGGCGAAAGTGTGGATGACGCCACGCGTGCCATATTTCTTCTTCAACGCAGGATCCTTGAAGTAGTCGGGGTTTTCGGGCTCTTGTTCTGCATTCAAGTGGTAGAGCGAACCGAAAAACTCGTCGAACCCATGTGCGGTCGGGAGGGTTGAGTCGGCATCACCCAAGTGGTTTTTCCCGAATTGGGCGGTCATATAGCCCTGCGCCTTGAGCAATTCGGCCAGCGTCACGTCTCGTGCCTGTAAGCCTTCTTTGGCGCCGGGCAGGCCGACCTTGAGGTTTCCCGTGCGGAAGCCACTCTGTCCCGTGATAAACGCCGAGCGTCCCGCGGTACAACTCTGCTCGCCATACCAGTCGGTGAACAACGCGCCTTCTTTGGCGATGCTGTCGATGTTGGGGGTTTTATATCCCATCATGCCTTGGTTGTAGGCGCTGATGTTGAACCAGCCAATGTCGTCCCCCCAAATGACAAGAATGTTAGGTTTTTTCGCGGCTCCCGCAAAACTTGGGAGAACCAACAGGGCGAGCAGCCCAAAACACATAAAGCGAAGCAACTTCATCGTGCTTCTCCTTCCGTTGAGAATATTATGAAAGGGACCTTGCCTGGAGTGGGCATGGTAAACGTTTAGGCAAAATCGTGCAACCAAGTCCTTGAGGGCAACGACGCACGGCCTTGCTCAATCCGTAAAAGGTGAAAGAACCGCACAAGGAAGGCTCTCCAAAAATTTTCCGTAACGTATGTCGTCGCTTGTTTTAACATCCCGTAAAATTGGGATGAATTTGATGAGATGCCTGATGGCCGGTTCTATCCGGAACTTACCTGGATTCCGTTTCCCTGACCCATCCTTTTTCTTCCAAACATCGCTCAACATCGCGATGCGCCTGTTGATTGGCCGATTGAGTCGCAATGCCTTGACCAACCCCTGGCCTGCCCATCGTGCTGCGGGTGAGGGCGACCCCACTTGGGGACATCAGGGCTTGATTATGACAATCGACTTTGTCGATCTCAAAATCCTCCTGGGTAGCACCTGCCTTCACATACCGTACTTCGGCGCATCCCAATAGGAGCAGACTGCCAACGATAGTCAAGATGATCCAAGATCTCATAAGCGACCCTCCTCTTTTTTGGTAGACGGTCTAATAATCTAACAAAACATCTCTGCGTGGTTTCTTCATGATGATGGCGGGTTACGAATCATTTCATGATTAATCTTGTCTAATGAATCTGAACATTTAAATCTCCGTTTTCCTTTTCTCTCAGGGTCGCGCCTAAGACGACTAACATTGTCCGACTATTTCATCTCTTGAACCGACTCCAAAAGCTGGTGCGCTCCAGGATCGTGGGGCGTCAAAGCTAAAAGGTGTTTGGTAAATTGTAAGGCCTTGGTGCGATTCCCCTCATCCCTATACAGAGAAGCCAACATAAACACCAAGGGCGGATTGTTCGGGTGACGTTGGTAGGTTTCGTTTAACACCCCCAATGCCTGCGTGTTTTTCCCGGCCGAACTTAAGGCCACGGCATACACATATCCGTGCCGCGGGTTGTCAGGTCCGAGTGTTGTGGCCTGCGCGAACATCGTGAGCGCTTCGTCTTTTTTACCATTTCGAACCAATAAAAGGCCAAGTGCATGCAGCACATCGGCATTGTCCGGCACCAACGTGAGAGCTTTTCGAAGAGTCGCTTCTCCATCCTGCTCTCGCTTCTGCAACCGATAGAGGTCTGCCAAGTTCACGAGAGCTGGGAAAAAGTGTGCATCCTGCTTCAAGGCCATCTGGTAGGCCTCCTCAGCTTCCTTCAATTGTCCACGGTCCGTGAAGACCAATCCGCGATTTAAATGGGCCTCAGGTCTTTCAGCAATGGCCAATTGAGCCTGGAGATAATCGTCAACGGCCTGGTTAAGTTTTTTCTGTCCATCAGGAGATAACGAATCCAATGGGATAGAGGCCAGTTGGCGACCGGCTTCAATCCGGACAGCCCGAATCGTATCGGTCAACAGATGCTGAGCCAACACAGATCGATTTTTGGGAGCGATGGTTTCCAGAGCTCTCAAGGCACCTATGCGAACCAAGGGATCTTCATCATGAAGCCCGAGAGTTATGGCTTCGAGAGTGGTCGGACCTGCATAGTTGCCTAAGAGAGAGAGAGCCGAGGCCCGAATGATTCCGGGTTGCGTGTGTTCTTTAACCAGATTCGCGAGTAGTCGATCGGCCTCGGGAGAACCTTTCCTCCCTGCTTGCAAGACTTCCCCGTAATGGATTCCGTTTCGCCGGGGATCTCCATATCGTTTTTCTACTTCCCTGGCTGCCCATTGAGCCGTTTGATTTTGGTGGCATTTTGCACAGGCATTGGGAGTGCCCAGTATCACCGAAAGATCCGGACGCGGAATACGGAGACTGTGATCACGTCTCGGATCGACGACCATGTAGGTCTTGGCCGGCATATGGCATTCAACGCACTGAGCTCCGGTAGAACCCGAAGAATGGAAATGGTGTGCAGGAGAGTCAAAGGTCTCCGAACGGTGACATCGAGTGCAAAGGGCGTTGCCGGTGGTGCGTAATTGTAAGCCATGCGGTTCATGGCAATCATGGCAGGTCACCCCCTTTTGAAACATTTTACTTTGAAGGAAAGACCCATAGACGTACACTTCCTCATCGATTTGGCCGTCGGGGTGGTACAAACGTTCTTCGAGCAGCGCAGGTACATAATGATCTAGAAACGGTAGTCCCGCCTGCGCCTTTTCGGAAATAACGCTACGACGTGAATGACAGCGGGAACAGGTCTCAACTTCTAACGAAAGTGGTGTGACTATTTGGCGTGCGGCCGTATCGGCGTCTGGAGAAAGCTTCCATGTTTCCTTCTGGTGCACAGGAAACGTCACTCGAAATCCCTTGCCGGCATAGGGTTCGGATGATTGTGCGGATTTAGAAATCCCTGCCCATTCGATGTGGTGGGATCCCGGTCCATGGCAGGCCTCGCACCCCACATTGAGATCGCTCCAGGTCGTAGAATAGGAATCCTGAGAAACATCGTAGTGTTTTTGGAGATTTGTGGAATGACAGTCGGCACACATGTAGTTCCAATTCTGATTCGGTCCCGTCCAGTGCAGCGGGTCCGTGCGATCGATGTGTTCATCAGGGTAGAGGTGGAACCAGCGCTGTCCGCCGGCCTCTTTCGACCGGGTATCCCAGGCGATGCTGAGCCCCTGAAATCGGCCTTTCGAAAAGGGTATAAGGTACTGCTGCAAGGGCTCAATGCCAAATGTATAGGCCACGGTGTACTCATGTGGGTGACCATCAGACTCACTGGTCTGGACCATGAATGCGTTGTTGTCGTGAACGAAGCGAAATTTCTGATTCCCGTGAGTAAAAACCGCGTCATCAAAATTGCCCAGCACCGTTTTCGAATCGGCTTGCTGCATTGAAAGGGCATGGTGAGATGCCTCCCAGGCTTCATAATGGGGACGATGACAGGCCGCGCACGCCTCGGATCCCGCGAAGGCAGGAGGTGCGGTTGAGGTGGAGGCGGGTGGAGATGGAGGCATCGGTTTAGGATTCGTATCCTCTCCACATCCTTCTAAAGCAAAGGCTGTGAAGAGGAACAGGCAGAGAGGAAAAATTTTTCGGAATTGGCTCAATGATTGATTCCTTTATTGAAGGATATCGGGAGAAGGTTCGGAAGGCCCGATAATATTGGAAAACGTGTTTTTAATTTTTCCCCACCACCCGCCTTTCACATCCTCCAGGGCCTGGGCGGTATGGCTTCGACCTTTCAAAGCATCCAGGCAGGGATTTTGATTCATTGTCCCCACGGTGGTTCCGGAAATTTGAGGAATGGTAAGGACCCATTCTATCGGAGACCTCAGCCCGAGTAATTTCCAGCCCTCGCTTTCTGCAATACGGAATTTGTTTCTTGTGACCTCTGGATCTGAGAGGAGCCCCGTAAAGCGAACGGTATGGGCGAGACTGATTAGGCTGGGGTCTTTGGGTCGCGGAGTCAATATCACATCCATCCGTTCGTTTGCGAGGTTTAATGTCCCGACTCCTGCAATGGTGAGACGGGTAGTGTCAATCAGGATCGACTCTGTCTTCATCTGTCCTTCATCGATATCGAAATAACCCACTGAACAGTTCAACATACTCACGGGTTCCGGTTTCAAGGCCATGGAGAATGCGGTGGTGATGAAATCGGCAGCCCACAGGTCGAGATATTTGGTAGACAACTCCAGCGGTCCGTTTACCCACTCAAATTTGCCGTTGGCCCTGTCCAACATCTCATTCAAGGTGTCGCCCCGACCTTTCAGAGCTAACAGGATGGATTGGGATCGTCCTTTTATAAAGTCTGTATGCCCGAACGTCTTCGTCAAGTCACCATAATCCAAGCCGCGAAGGTTGAGATTCATCTCCAAGGTCGGGACATATGGCTGGGCATCCAGGGTCAGGCTCCCAGCAACCTCTCCGTCCCACAGTCTGCCTGTCACGGGTTGTAGTCTGAGAAGACCCTCTTCAAGGGTCGTGCGAAATTTTAGATGACCGATAGCATGTGTTTCCGTTCGTAGATCCTTGATCTCACTTTCAATGGAAAGGTCAAATAATTTTAAACTATCAACCGGAAAACCCAGGTTCGGCAATACACGCGTTTCTCCATCGCGAAAAGGCTGGCGATTCCCGGTGGTATTTTTAACTGTATCAACGACTATTGACCCGAGGCTGATCACAGGAGCAGTTAGAGTTTTAAGTAGAGAGGGTGATTCTTGTGCCGGGGAATCTTCTGGAAGAGGTTTCACCGTGCCCAACACAATCTTTTCAGCACTCAAGGCTCCCATCACTCGCGGACGGATTCTATTGGTCATGACCGTCACATGGCCTTTGATGGCGGTTCCCCCCAAGCCTATGTCTAAGTCTGTCACGTGGTAGCCCACAGGGGATTTTGTCACCAGGCCGCCAAGATGCAATGAATAAGCATCCGGCATGTCGGAGGTTGTCAGAAAATCCAGATTTCTCAAATTGTCGGCATTGACCAGAACCTGCAGCGTAAATCCTTTGGATGGGAGAGGCAGCTGTATGTGCCCGTTTGCCTCAAGTCTTGCCTGAGGCACATCGACCCCAACATATACCGGCCACAAACCGGATTGGTTCAGGAGGTCTCCCATCGGACCTGCTGACGACCGAATGCGAAAGGGCGTTGTAGCAAAATTTCCCTCCGCATAAATGTGCAGAGGGCCGCCCTTTACGCTTGTGACCTGGATATCGGAGTTCAGTTGCATGGGTGTCGATTGATCGGCTCCTCGAATGAACTGGATCTGCAGATTTTTCCCTTCGATCATCATGGTAGATTTGTTCAGCATAGTAGGCAGGGTGGTTCCTGTGCTGGAAAATCTCGCATAAAGATTCATCACGTGCTCTTGGATATTGACAAATCGCACATCAGGAAGCAGGCGTTCATATCTAATGTCTTTCAAGGCAAGGTGGCCGGAAACGGTGGGAATCGCCTTTGTGGTGTTCAGCTCAAACACACCGTTAAAATCCCCATAAGAGGATTTTTTATCCAGAACGGTTCCGTGAACATCCTTGACGTTGAGGCGCCCGGCTTGAAGGCTCGCGTCCACTACCAGACCATGCAATTCAACGGCGTCGAATTTAGCTTGTTGGATTGCCAGTTTGAGGTCTCCATTGATGGTTTCCAAGGTTTCCAGGGAGGTGTCAGATTCCCCCGGCCTAGACAGCTCTTTGAAATTGATAAGATTGGCGGTCAAATTCCCGGATAGATGTGGGATCGTATTTCCAGTATCAATCTCCAACGTTCCTGACAGATCACTTGACCCAATTCGGCTTTCAAGTGAATTGACCAGATAGCGAGGACCTTTCTTGGTGACTTGAGCTTGGAAACTATATGGCCCAACGGGAGGAAATGTCTCTCCGAGTTCATCGAGCAGTCTTCCTTGAAGCGATACCGTGAATGTCCCACCTTCTTCAGGAAGTGCAGTATTCATCTTCCCCTTGACGGTAAGCCTCGCATGTCTCATCTGTGCGGTGAGAGAAACGGGCCGGATTGTATCTTGAGTGAGTAGATCAAGGGGAGAGGGACCCAAAAGGGTGGATTTAAAGCCCATGTTATGGAAGGCTCCCTTGATAGTCAGGGTCATTGGCCCCCCATTTGCCACAGTGAGAGATCCCTGCTGCAGAGTAATACGTTGCCGATTATCATGGATAGGATCGGAATTGCCCCACGTCGTACGATCGGTGCGGAGAGTTACGGTCAATGTTTTCAAGAAATCTTGTAAGTTTGTTCCAGTTCCAAAGACCCTCATGCCCAAATCGGTCGATCCGGTGAGGCCCTCTGTCACGCCAAAAGCCTGTAACGCTTGCCCAAAGTTCAAAGAAGAGAAGTGGCCTGTAAACTTCGTTTGGGGAGACGAATGTTTCAGATCAATATCCAAGTTTGCCTTCAATAACCCTCCAAAGCTTTTCGCGCGAATGGATGTAACCTGAAGGCGCCTTTCCCCGATGTCGAAAGTCAAAGCCCCCGACCCTAATTCGATTTCCCCAAGTTGCCATTTGTGAATGGTTACATCAACATTTGCATCAACAGGAAAGAGAAGTTCTGCAGTTGAAGATGTCGGATGAGGAGGAACGACTCCTTGGCGTGTGGCCTTCGGCGAAAAAAGAAAATCATTCACTTGAATAAGGTTTGCAGCTAAGGAGCCCACAAGTTTTGGACGGGTATCCTGATTGTGAACGGTCAATTGCCCTGTGATGTTTGAGGACCCCAGTTTTGCCTGAATATTATTAAGGTCGATGGCCTGTCTCTTCTGAAGAACATCGGCGGCGACCATAAAGGGAGCCGAATCGGCAAGGTTGGCCTTCAGAATGTTGTTCAATGCACTCAAACGATCTCCCTTAATCTGAATGTGAAGGGAAGAGATCTCTTCAGAGTCCTTCCCTCCCAAAAAACCCTTCATTAGGGCCGTGACTCCGTTCGTAGAAAGGCTGCCATCGATCGGCCAAGCTTCTTTCAAATCAAAAACATCGGCGAGGCGTCCTCCTGTGAGATCAAGCATAAAAGGGACATTCTCCCAATGTCCTTCAACGGCAAATTTCCTTAGACGTTCAGTAATGGCGCCGATAGAGGCGTGTTGAATGGCAATCTCATGGGAAGCGTCAGACCGATCTGAGCGATACGAAATTCGTAAATCTTTGATAACCAGGGCTTCCGGTTTCTGAATATCGATGAAAAAATCCGGCGTGGCTTGCGACCAGATACTAGAACCTTTTTCCTTTTGAGAGGCCCAATTCTTGCGGCCATCGGCGCTCTCCTTCAGGAGGAGATGCCCCTCATCCAGCAGGAATTTCTCGACCCTCAACCGGCGTTGGAAAAGGGGGGCGAGCGAGACCTCGATCTCAAGTCGGTCGGCTCGAAAAAAGTCGGTCGGCGAGGCTGAGGGAACGTTGGCTACCTGAATATTTTCAAGGATGAGGTGTGGATGCAGGGAAAAGGTGAAGGAAATCGGACCTTCCAGGCTAACCGGTCTTCCTAAAATGGCTGAGAACCCCGTTTCTAAGGATTTTCGGTAGCCGTCTTCTTGAAAAAAGGGGTACAGAATATAGGCGAGGGTAAGAGCCAGCCCAACGACCAGTCCAAGTCCCACAATAAGATAAGTCCGACGCATCATATCCGTTACGCAGGAATTCTAACTAAATCAATAACGCCAAGGACAATGGTTCTCCTTCTAAATGCCGCCCCCATAACCCGGAACCATCAAAAATGGGAAGGGGTTCTTCCTGATTCCTCATAGCGAACGACACCAGGGCTCGCCATATCCTATCCATGCTTGAGGGGGATTGGGTCTTGTCCGTATTTGCGAAGGAAAAGCGCAATGCACGTGACCGCGTTCGTGCGGTCGGCCGGGAGGGGAAAATCTACGCCATTTCTGAACCTGTGATTTTGGCCATCCACAATTTTCAGGAACGTTTCCCCTGGAACAACCGTGAGTCATACTATAAAGATACCAGGCGCGTCATCGTTGAGATTCACAGAGTCCTGATTCATTGATGTTCAATGATTGAAGGGGCGGATATGAAAGTTAACAATTCCGTAACAAACACTTGATCCCGACGCAATAAAGTTCGGATAAGTTGGGCTCCTCACATAAGCTAAATTTTTGCCGATGCGACCGCCATTAACCTTATTTCGTTCACCTGATTATTCTTGGTGCTTTTGGGTTAAATACAAAGGAGGGTGTTCATGAAAAAAGCGATTCTCGTCTTAAGTGTTTTGGGTGTAATGATTCTACAAAGCGGATGCGCCACATCACCAGGTTCTAGTTTGATGGCTCCCAAAGGGAACGAGGAGAAGATGGTAACCACCGGTTCTCAATTCGACGAACTGGCTTCACATTCCTCAAATTATGTGGGCCAGGAAAAATTGCTGGCTGGGGCAATCGTCAGTATTGATCAAACCGACGAGGGATACCTCGTGTTGGCTCAATGGCTACCCTATCCCGCGACACAGGCGGAGCAAGGGCCTCAGGCCAGTGAATCCAGCGGAAATAGGCATTTCCTTATCCGATTCGTCGGAAAGCGGGAGCGGGAATTTTACACGGTTCGTGGGAATAAATTTCTACTGGAAGGGAAAGTGGAGGGAACAAAAAAGGCGTTGGTGAACCTGTTTGGCTCTAAAAAGGAACTGCTTGCTGTAAACGCCAAATGTGTCCATATCTGGGAAACTGGGGAAGCTAATGTCAGCTCCAGTGCTGCTTCCGAATATTCCCCAACCAGGAAACGAACGGTCTGCGCGGATTAAGAGCGTGAGGCGGCTGACCCATAGTGAGGCACCATTTCCTTCATTCAGCGCCCTGTGAGGGCAACCCACATGGCATTCCTCTCGCCACCGATTCAATTGCTTTTGCGCATTGGGTAGAGACAAGAACGACCGGGTAAGGGAACATACGCGCTGCAAGGTGCCATTAAAGAACTCGATATAGGCATTTAATTCGAAAAAATGTATATAGGTATTTATGCGCAGGCATCATAATTCGAGGGGTTGATTCTGATGAGAGGGAACACTTATGCCCCTCAGCGTTGGGTAGCCTGGTTTTTGGAGAGAAGATTTCCCGCGAAATAGGGTATCCATTGTTCTTCCGATATCGAAAAAGGGGGAACGGGTTCTAAGTCCTATGCCTTGGGCTCGGCACAACTTTGTTCACCACGCCATTGACAGAGGCGATAGCGCAGAACGCTGGCCCAGTATTGGAATGAATTTTCAACGTCACTCCATTTGGCAGTCGATCCTGGCAGCCTTTTGGCCCCTCCTCGACGATCGACCACCGCCGCTAAAAGCGTTCCACGCTCGGCATCGGTAATTTTGGCCTCCACGCTAGCCGTGCCCATAAATGTTCCTGTTCCCGTCGCGAGAGATTTGGTGCCCGAAAAAAGATAGCCGGTAGGAAGAACACCAGAGATCGTATCTAACACCCTCTTTGAGGCAGTGGCTTCTGTTAGCGCCACACTAATACGGAGGACGTGAGGGCCGGGCTCCCGAACAATTTGATAATGAGCCAAGGCGGCATTCTGAATTTTTCCAAAGAGCAGGGAGGTTAACTGAATACGTTCGTCTCGAGGGAGATCTCGAAGAGACGATCCCTGTCCCACCCAGAGTTGGACTGGATCAATCATGACCTTGTAATAATTTTTCCAATCCGCATTGGGGTTCACGTATCGTAGGAGAGCTTCATGATCCTCTGAACCTTTCTGAAGGATGGAGTAATCATCCAGAAAACCTGCAGTGCCCACATTTGTGGCCTGTTGGGTGGTCGCGCAGGACGCAATGGTTAAGAAAACAAGAGGGAAAATGAATTGGGCGAACATCAGCATGAATAGACTCCATGGCTTAGATAAGCGGAATGAAAAGTTCGGCTGTGGGGCGGTTCAAAAAAGTCGCCGCCGGCGTTCTCGCCATTTTTCCGTGCTCACGTACGGAAGTACGCTCTGCGCGGAAAAATGGCAACGTCCTTGCTGGACGAACTTTTTTCAACCGCCCAGATGCTTCAGACATCCAACGGGCCTGTGGGCCTCTAGGCCCTTGGGAATTATTATTTTTCAACACTTCGGCTGTGTAAAAAGTAATCCTCCCTTCCTCCACCTCATATGAAAATTCAAAAGTCTTCATTTAGAAGGAAGGCATGGGAAAAACTACGAGAGCCAAGTTTTCGATGGCACCTTTAGGAAGGACTGCTTGTGCGCTGAGCATGTGCGAAATTTGACCAAAGTCCGAGCGGTCGACAAAATTCCTGCCGACACAGGAGTCATGAACGGTTGTTGATTCATAAGGAGAAACACTCAGAAAAAACCTATGCAGGAGTTTTCCTATGATACCCTGAAGAAGTTCCTAAGCTCACCGAGAGGAAATCCATCTTTGAACGGCGCCAGTGAAATACTTCACTTCCACCGCTTCGGTGCTTGGCAACCAGGAGGTCCCATATTGACAGGATCGGTATCAGTGATTAATTAGCGAACAGCGATTTGGGAAGAAGCAAAGCCAATTGAATGCGCAACGTCCAATCCGCCCCACCATCTGGTCTCACCACATTGGAAAAAGCTGCAATGTTTCCATTAAACGGAAAATTCCCGATGCGAAAAATTTTCCCAAAACCTCCTCCCACCGGCACCGTCCACTTATTCCCTCTCCCCTCAGCCTCCCAATCGGCCGTAATCACTGGAGCGGCGGTTAGATACCAGGAGTCGGGCAAATTGTAATTGATAAAATATTGAGCCAAAAACTGACTCACATCTTTACGATCGTCATTCCCGGCATACGACCATATGTTGCTGGCCAATAAGCCTACCACCCATGGGCCTTGCATGATGAGTCCTACCCCGGTTGGGCCGGCTGCCCACTTCCGGGAACTCAAGACTTCATCCGTACCCGTCGGAAATTGCAGAGCGGGTCCCACGCCCCAAGTCAGACCGCTGTTTTTGGCCGGAGAGAAAAACAAGGATATATTGACATCGCCGATTCCCCACGTATCGTTACTGGTTGTGCGGAGGTCCGGCTGTTTAATAACAGGCAGAATCGTCCGTGTAATCAGGTTCCAGTCGTCCGTTAAATGTAGAGGAATGACAGGTTGGACATTCAGCACGTTTTGCGTCCGGTGGTTTGGCTCTAGTCCGAAATTTGAGTTGTTTTGAAAAGGAATGCTAATGAGATCCGCTACTGGATTTTGGGTCTGCTTGGCCAGCTCAGAGTTATCTTCGGCTTGTGATTGAGGGAGAATACACAGCCATGTTAGCAATAGTGCTCCCGCTAAGAGTATCGACCGCCAACGTAATATTTTTTGTCTTGTCCGGGGCATCGTTATTCTCTCTCTTAAAGACCATTGAATTCAGCTGGTCGTCACGATCAAGGACCATAGATTATCGAAATACGTGATTGAAAAGCTATCGTTGTGGTGTGCGGGATGATTACATCCTCACACGACAGTCTCTAATGTCATTCAGAGATATGAGAAAGTCAATCCAATTTTGCATTATGCCGGTTCCGATTCCCGTCTGAATTCCGAGCTGTGTTGGATCACTCCAAAAGTGGGTTAGGCAGAGAAGAAGAGTCATTTCCGATCGCAAGAGAAAATTCAGCAGCATGGGTACACGCGTCCAGGATGAGATTCGTAAGTCACATGCCTAGAATTCTCGGCAACCAACAACGTCCCCACGGGTAACGTGGTCAATATCCCTTCAGCATTGACGAAACTCCGTTAACCCTTTAGTAACATTCATCGGACTTGTATAGGCCCCATTTAAGAGGAAAGAGGTTTCACTCTCCGGCAGGGTGGACTCCCCCCGGAGTCGAATCCGGAAACAGAATTTGAAACTGCATTCGTAAGGTCCAATCGGGGGCTCCATCAGGTTTCTCCAGAAAATAAAACCCTTGAAGATTGATATTAATCGGGCGTTTTTCTCCTCGGAACACGACTTTCCCGAATCCTCCGCCTATGGATACTGTCCAGCGATTTCGCTTGTCCTGCGCCTCCCAATCTACGGTGGTTGGAGGAGTAGATGTGGCATACCAGCCATTGGAAAAATTGAAATTAACAAAGGGTTGAATTAAAAGCAGGTTAACCTTAGGTCGTTGATTATCACCCGCGAACGACCAGAGATTTCGTACGATGGCACCCACCACCCATGGATCCGGTATGCTAACTAGAGCCAGGGTAGGGCCGACGCTCCATTTCCCTGCCCCCAGACGATCATCCGTGGCCGAATTCAGCACAAAAGTCGGTCCCACCCCTCCAATCAGTTTGAACCGCCGCTTGGATTCGTCACGGGCAAAAAACCCGGTATACTCAATATCTCCTAACCCGGTAAGGCTCCCTGTTTTGTCTTCAATGGCCGAGGCCGGCAGGTAGGATATTGGAATATTCAGCCGGTTGAGGAGAGCCCAGTCGCCAAACTTTTTGGTGGTGGAAGCCTGGAGATTAAAGATATTGAAGAGATCGTTATTAGCCCCGGCCCCGAACAGGGTCCTATTGACCACTCCCACACGTACAAGGTCGGATATGGGGTTTTGTGCTTCCTCTGCAAGTTTGATGATTTCTTGAGGATGGGCGAAGGGATTGCCCAGGATCGAAAGAATCGTCACAACCATCAAACAATTTTTGAATGAACATTGTGTGGGCATTGGACATTCCTTGGAGTGCACGCAATGTTTCGCCCTGTCATCATGTGCCTTTCCTAGTGCATATTGGTTACGAAACGCCCTAATTACCTATCAGCATGAGGGGGCAGTCTAAACACATGCATTTTGACAGCGCAAATGAGTACGGATGCTCTGAGCACCATGGCCTTCGTGCCTGGATTTTTCGCCCCGTAGAAACCCAATGTACAAGGTCTCAAATGCTTTACCCTGCCAGGAGGGGAAACTATACTGACGTTCGCGCCTATGGAATTTTGGCACCTCTCATCTCGTTTTCTTCGCCCATGGTTCCTGAGATGGCTTGTGGGGGGCCTGGTGCGACGTAATTGTGCCTGGATGGCGTTGCGGGTTGCAGTTATGACCTGGATCGTCTTAGGAAGCGTCGCCGTCAATGCCGCCGATGTCATTCTGCTCAAGAACGGTGATCGCGTCAGTGGTGACATTATCAGCATGGAAGACACCGTTCTCCGGGTTGATACGGATTATGCCAACGTCATTAAAATTGACTGGGATGATGTCAAGGGGCTAACTGCTGATCAGCCCTTCTGGGTGTCGTTTCACGACGGTGCAATTATTCCTGATGATATCGGAGTCCGTGATAGAGATCGCTTGATCCTGCTCAGTCTCGAGCCAGGTGGCCCGATTCAACTGGACAAAATCAAAACGATTAATTTGTTTGAGTTGTCCTACCGCGGAACTCTAGGGCTTGGGGGGAGCGTCACATCCGGGAACACGAATACCCAATCCCTTAACGCCTCGGGAACGCTGACCGTATATAAAGGGTGGCATCGCCTGATTCTGGATGGGCGGGCGAATCGCGGCAAGGCCCAGGGGGAGGTCAACGCGCAAAATGCCAATCTGAATACCCGTTGGGATTACTTTCTCACAAAACGAGTTTATATCCCAATCATTAATTTCCTGGAGAACGACAAATTTCAAAACCTCTCTCTTCGTAACACAACCATCCTCGGGGTCGGCTATGATGTCCTGGATCACCGGTCCAATTTCCTGACAATTGCGGGGGGACCGAATGTCGTGTATCAAGATTTTACGTCTGAACCGAGTCAGGTCATCCCTGGTTTTTCCTGGCAAACCCGTTGGAATTTGGAGTTTTTGGGAGGCGATCTCAAATTTTGGCACGATCATACCGGCACGAGAGACATCGGTCATGATAATGCCCTGCGTGTGAACGCTAATCAAGGCGTCAGCGTCAAAATCTACAAAGACTTCTCTATTCGTTTTGAATATACGGTGCGGTACAATTCCCAGCCTGCTGAGGGTCGAAAGTCCACAGACAGCACCATTAACTTCGGTTTAAGCCTGGATTTATTAGGGTAAATATGAAGCCCTGGCCCCAATCATCTAATGGGGTGAGTCCTTCCCTCAGAGGAATTCCGACGCTTCGGTCGATCCCACTTCAGCGACTCTAGGATGCCGTTTCTAGTGGGGCCGCTTCACTTTCTGAAATTATTTATGGCAAAGTTTCTGAAATGTGCGTGAAGCTTTTAAAGCGGAAGGAGGAATGTGTGATGAAACAATCTTGCTGGTTCTTACTTCTGGTGTTTTTGGGGGTTGGTTTCCTGAGTCAAGATGAAGAAGTTTTCGCAGAGCAAAAAGAAATCAAAGCCATGTCTCCCTGGGAGGGTGACGGGTTTGCCTTTCCTATTGGGGACGATAGGGTCTATATGGTCGCAGTCTATACCGGCATCATGTTTGTCGAGGATAGTCAGGGTGACTTGCACGCGGCTTCTCTTGTGTGTCCAGGCACGGTTCAAGCGGACTTGAAGACGATGACGAAGTCAGGAAATGGCCACTGTATCATTACAAATGTTGACGGCGATCGGGTGTTTGCAGAATTTTCGTGTACAGGGGATATGGAAGGATGCCGGGGGCCATTTACCATTACGAGCGGAACCGGAAAATTTACCGGCATTTCCGGGGAAGGTGAAATGATTTCACAAATGCAATCACGCCAAATCCTCGTCGTGGAAGGGTTCGAATCTGCCCGCCAACATGGAGAAGGGATTGCCACCTGGCCGCGAATCACCTATTCGATTCCCGATCAACCATAACCTTTCTCCTTTAAGGTTTAATGCCTAATTCATCCTATTCGATGGAGGTATCTTATGCGAATCCTATTCATGATTGGCATCACCACTGCGTTTATGTTGGTGATGGGCTTTAATGCTCAAGCACAAATGTTTATCTTTCCACAGAAAGGGCAGAGCCCGGATCAACAAGAATTAGATGAATTTACTTGTTACAAATGGGCCAAACAACAAACCGGGGTTGATCCGAATCAACAAGTCGCTGCCAGCTCTTCGCCGGCACAACAACGAGGTGGAGCCCTAAGTGGCGCGATGGGCGGGGCTGCTCTGGGAGCAATTGGAGGAGCCATCGCAGGAGATGCCGGCAAAGGAGCTGCTATTGGCGCGGCTGTGGGAGGGGGTAGTGGTTTGCTAAGGCAGAGGCGGGGCAATGTCCGAGCCCACGAACAACAGCGCCAAGCCTCAGGCCAACAGCAACAAAACATTCAGACTTTTAACCGGGCCTATGGAGTATGCCTAGAGGGAAAGGGGTATAAGGTCGGATAAGCTGACCATTGCGAGGAGATCAGGGTGCCATCTAGCTGTCTGATTCAAACAATTTTCTCGATGAACATCTTGAAAAAATTCCTTAGCGGCGTTTCAGCCATTTAGCCGTGCTGATGTGCAGGAGGGATGCTCCGTGCGTCCAATTGACTGTGATCTTGCTGGACGTCATTACCGGAACAGTTCCGAAGCTGAACATAAGGGAAATTTTAAAAACTATGGAGCTATGGCCGGGGGAGGTATCTGTGCTTGATACATCCCAGATAGGGATGTGAATGGTTCCTTCATAAGTAAAGAGAGATGGGTTATATATACTTCAATTTATAGCTTTGCTACGTTAATTGGCTTTTAGTAGTATAAAAAATCGATTCGTTCATTTCCTCATCTTTCGCCACCATTATTCCAATATGTAGGAGCATTATCTTATGGGACCATTTAAACCGTTCATCATGCTTGCCGTTGCCACAGCGATTTTGTGTGTGACTCCCGCCTTTGCGGAGGAGAACGCCCAGCACACCAATATGCAAATTCTCATAGATAAAGTAAAAGCGGATAAAAAACTGCTTATCGCCAGCAACATGGATTTGAATGACCAGGAATCTAAGGATTTCTGGCCCCTCTACGAGGGCTATCAAGACGGCTTGGCAAAGGTCAACGGCCATCTGGGCGGTATCATTAATGACTATGCCGAAGCTTACAACAATGGATCCGTGCCTGAGGCTCTTGCCAAAAAACTTATTAACGAGGCCATCAAAACAGAAGGGGCCGAGGTCCTTTTGCGTAGGGAGTATGCCGAGAAACTCACAAAAGTGCTTCCAGCCCAAAAAGTCGCCCGCTACCTGCAGATGGAAAGCAAAATTCGTGCGGCCATCAAATTCGACCTCGCGGCCAATATTCCCTTGATGTACTAGGCCGAAATTTTTCTTGAGGAGAGACGGTTATGATCAAACCATCAAGCGCATGTTCCTTACATGGTGGGCTCCTGGCTTTTTGCCTCATTTTGGGGTTGGGCCTGGTTCCCGCACACGCACAAGATCAGCCTAATATTCTGGTTATCTGGGGTGATGACATTGGTCAATCGAACATCAGTGCTTATACCAAAGGCGTCATGGGGTATCGGACGCCGAATATTGATCGGATTGCCAATGAAGGGATGATCTTTACCGATTATTATGGGGAGCAAAGCTGTACCGCAGGTCGCTCGTCGTTTATCACCGGCCAAAGTGTGTTTCGTACCGGTCTGAGTAAAGTCGGTCTGCCCGGAGCTGATCTTGGATTGAAAGAGGAGGATCCCACGATTGCCGAAGTGCTCAAGCCCATGGGATACGCCACCGGGCAATTTGGCAAAAATCACCTTGGCGACAAGGATGAACATCTGCCCACCAATCATGGATTCGATGAATTCTTTGGCAATCTCTATCATCTGAATGCCGAGGAGGAGCCTGAGCTTCTCGACTATCCAAATCCGAAAGACTATCCCAATTTTCGCAAACGATTTGGCCCACGCGGCGTGATTCATTCCTATGCGGATGGGAGAATTGAAGATACGGGACCCTTGACCAAGAAACGGATGGAGACTGTGGATGATGAGACGTCCGATGCGGCTTTGGACTTCATCGAACGCCAGCACAAAGCGAAAAAACCATTTTTTGTCTGGTGGAACGGTACCAGGATGCATTTTCGTACCCATGTGAAGGCTGAATTGAGAGGTATTTCCGGACAGGACGAGTATAGCGATGGCATGGTCGAGCACGACATGCATGTCGGCAAACTACTAAAAAAATTAGATGACCTGGGCATTGCGGACAATACGATTGTTTTTTATTCCACCGACAATGGGCCGCATATGAACACGTGGCCGGATGCGGGCATGACGCCATTCCGGGGCGAAAAGAATACCAATTGGGAAGGCGGCTGGCGGGTGCCGGCCATGGTCCGGTGGCCGGGGAATATTCAGGCCGGTTCGGTATCCAATGAGATCATGCACCACATGGATTGGTTCCCGACTTTCGCCGCTATCGCAGGGGATGCGGATATCAAGAAGAAATTGTTGAAGGGACATAAAGCCGGCAACAAAACCTTCAAGGTGCACCTGGATGGATACGATTTTCTCCCATTTCTTACAGGAAAAAAGACCAAAGGAAGTCGCGAAGAAGTGTTTTATTTCACGGATGATGGTGATCTGAGTGCGATGCGATACCGGGATTGGAAGTTGATTTTTTTACAGCAACGAATGGAAAAGACCTTTGAAATTTGGGCGAACCCGTTTACTCCCTTACGAGTTCCATTAGTGTTCAACCTCCGACGCGATCCCTATGAACGAGGACAAATCACCTCGAATACTTATTATGATTGGTTGCTGGATCATGCGTTTCTGCTGGTACCGGCACAGGCCTATGTCGGGCAATTCCTTGCGACCTTCAAGGAGTATCCTCCGCGTCAAAAAGCGGCCAGCTTTAGCCTGGATGATGTGATGACCCAGCTCAGCGCAGGGGCAGGGTCGCACTAAGTAAGATTCCCGAAAGGTGTTTTTCAGAAAGGCCGCATTCCGCCTTGTGGTGGATGCGGCCTTTTTGCCAACAAGGGCTTCGTGTGTGCGTTTCTTGTAATAGTTTATTTCGTTAGTACATAGTGAAAAAAAACGCATAACATAAATTTCAAAAGTCCTGTAAAGTTGTTTCCCAATCCCCAGCCATTCAACCGAACGTAAGGAGCCATCATGCATTTCACCTTTCAACGATTAGCTGATCGATCTTCACCGATCTGCCGAGGTCCTGTGAAACGAATTTTGGGAATATTTTTCGGAATGCTGTGTTTTCTGTTGGGTAGCCCGGGTCCTACCCAGGCCGGGGAATTAGGACATTATGCTCCGGGGTTACCGAATATTCGCGACCTACTTGTTCCTGATCCAGGGTTTTACTTTCTCCAATATTTGGCAAGCTATAACGCGGATACCTTCAGGAACAGAAAGGGCGATAAAGTAAATTCCATCAACACCCCGGTTGCACCCCTCAAAGTGGAAACCGACGTCGATGTATTTGTTATCGCCCCCGCCTTTGTTTGGGTCAGCCCCTGGGAGATCATGGGCGCCCGGTACGGGGCGCAAATCATTCCCACATTTGGGAATACTTCCGTTCAGGCGTCCTTACGTACCCAGACAGGATTTGGTGTTGAGGCGGATGAGTCTCAATTCGGGGTTGGTGATTTATACGTCAAGCCTTTGTGGTTAGGATGGGAAGGCGCCCACTACTCTGTGGCCTCCGGCTACGGGTTCTATGCCCCCGTAGGAAAATACGATGAAGGTGACTCGGATAATATTGGATTGGGGTTTTGGACCCATGAATTCCAATTAGCCACTGCCTGGTATCCCTGGGAACACAAAGGGACGGCCGTCACACTGGCGGGAACCTACGAAATTCATTCGGAAATCGAAGATGTGAATATCACCCCAGGCGACCGGGTCTCTCTTAATTGGGGTATCAGTCAGTATCTCCCTCTTAATGACGCCAACTCCATTTTATTGGAGGTGGGAGCCTTGGGCTATTCTCAGTGGCAAGTAGAAAAAGACTCGGGCTCTGATGTGAACCGGCGGTTTAACGTCAAAGACCAGGTTCATGCAGCCGGGGGACAAATCGGTTTGACGTATGTACCCTGGAAGGCCTTCATGGTGTTTCATGGTCTGCAAGAATTTGGCGCTGAAGCGCGGTTTGAAGGCCAGTTTTTGACCCTGACCGTTGGAAAGGGATTTTAGAGAAGGATCCTCTCGAGGAGACTCTATCGAAAGGGATTTTGGTTCACAGTTTTTTTGGTGAGCATTACGGGACATGGTTGTGATTTCCGGTTATATCAAGTGATGGAAAGTAAGGGTAAAGGAAGAATGCACTTTTGATCAGGTCTGTGATTTGGGGGAGGATTTGACATGAAAACGCGTTGGCATTTTTGGGTTGCATTTCTTCTTTTATGGTATCCGCTGGCAACGAGCGAGGCCTCAGAAGGGTTGGCTGGTACCCCTAACGATGGTTCAGTTCTTCCCTTCTCACCGACTCCTTCCGGCAGCAAGGCTGTGCGTTCTATGCAGGAATCCACATATAGCCCCCTCCCTCGCCCAACCCGATTACCCAAGGATGCCCCGAACATTGTGATTGTTCTGATCGACGATTCAGGTCCAGGCCTTCCAGACACATACGGAGGAGAGATCCATACCCCTACGCTTTCCCGGATTGCCGAGCAGGGCATCTCCTTCAATCGGTTTCATACCACGGCGATGTGCTCACCGACTCGGGCCTCCCTGCTGACTGGCCGGAATCACCATCGTGTCGGGGCCGGAGTCATCGCCTCCCTGGGGAATGATTGGGACGGTTATACCGGCATGTGGCCTGCCACCAGTGCCTCACTCCCGAAAGTGTTGGGGGCTTACGGCTATGCCACATCGGCATTCGGTAAATGGCATAACACGCCGCACAATGAATCCTCGCAAGTTGGTCCTTTTGAACGCTGGCCGACAGGCCGTCTCGTGGGCTTCGATTATTTTTACGGCTTTTTAGGTGGTGAGACATCTCAGTACGAACCCGCTCTAGTTGAGAATTTCAATCGACTTCCACCGATCCACCGTGAAAATTATCATCTGACGGAGGATATGGCCGATAAGGCCATTTCCTGGATGCGGCAGCAGCGAGCCCTGGCTCCAGACAAACCCTTCTTAATGTATTGGGCTCCCGGCGCGGTTCATGGTCCCCATCACGTCACTCGGGAATGGGCGGACAAATACAAGGGAAAATTCGATGAGGGTTGGGATGCCTATCGGGAACGGGTCTTTGCCAGGCAAAAGACCTTAGGATATCTTCCGGCAAACGCAAAACTCACGCCCAGACCGGAGTCCCTAGCCGCTTGGGCCGACATTCCCGAAAACGAAAAAGCCTTTCAGCGCCGACTCATGGAGGTGTTTGCCGGGTTTTGCGAACACACTGATGCCCAGGTTGGACGGCTCATCGACGAACTTGAGCAGCTTGGCATTCGGGATAATACCCTGGTGTTCTATATCTGGGGCGATAACGGGTCGAGTGCAGAGGGTCAGAACGGCACGATCAGCGAGTTTCTAGCCCAAAGCGGAACCGCTTCAACCATTGCCGATCATCTCCGGGTGGTGGATGAACTGGGTGGGATAGACAAACTTGGCGGTCCGTTGTTCGATAATATGTACCATGCTGGGTGGGCCTGGGCGGGCAGTACGCCGTATCAATCCACCAAGCTTATCGCTGCACATTTTGGGGGGACACGGAATCCTCTGGCCGTTTCCTGGCCCAAGTCCATCACTCCGGACAAAAAGCTACGCACGCAGTTTCATCACGTCAACGACATCGTGCCCACCATCTATGACATCCTGGATATACCGGCACCCTCGGTTGTCGATGGAGTCAGTCAAGACCCTATCGATGGAATCAGTATGACCTATACATTCCCAGCCGCGGACGCCCCAGGGAAAAAGAACACGCAATACTTTGAAATTATGGGCAGTCGTGCCATCTATCACGATGGGTTTATCGCATCGGCCTTTGGGCCTCGCATTCCATGGAAACCGGGGATCGACCCGGCCATTTTTCAATGGACCCCCGATAAAGATACCTGGGAACTCTATGACCTGCGAAACGATTTTTCACAAGCCGACGATCTGGCCTCCTCCCATCCGGCCAAACTGCAGGAAATGGTTCGCCTGTTCGACCAGGAAGCCAGGGATAATCACGTGTTTCCGATCGGCGGCGGGCTCTGGGTTGGATTACATCCGGAGTTCGTCCAACAAAATCCGGCCACAGAATTTTTCTTTACCCCCGATGTCATTGAAGTTCCGGAGGCCACAGCTCCCAAGTTGGGACTTCGAAGTCATGTGGTGTCTATAAATGCCCACCTGTCACCCGAGAGTTCGGGGATCTTGTATGCCCTGGGGGGATTTGCCGGCGGCTTGGCGGCATGGATGGATCAAGGGAAGGTCTTCTTTGAATATAATCTCTACGAAATTGAACGAACCAGGGTTATGACGAACGGGGATCTCCCGACCGGCGATGTGACGATCGAACTCGAATCCCGATTTCAACCCGGAAAGCGAAATGGTCCCATGAACCTGGAAATCCGGGTGAACGGAAAGGTCATGGGTCAAGGCCGGGTCCCCAGAACCACGGGATACGCCATGAGTGGAAACGATACCTTCGATGTCGGCCGTGACAGCTATTCGCCTGTTTCACCTCTCTACTACGATCGTGCACCATTTACGTTTAATGGAACCATCCAGAAACTGAGAATCAAGTACCTTTCCAACAAGTAACTTTCAGAAAGGAGAGCATGACGATGTTCAGGTTGATGATTCGCGTGCTGGGGTCGGTCATTCTTGTGCTTTCCTTTACTTGTCCAGTCTTAGCTCAGTCCGATGGGTCTGTCTTACCATTCCCTTCGCCACCATCTGAAAGTGTGGCGAAACCCAGACTTCAAGATTCCACGATGAAATGGCCCAACCCGCCCCAACGGCTGCCCGCAGATGCTCCGAATATCCTGATTGTGTTGATCGATGATATTGGTTTTGGTGTGGCCGACACGTTCGGCGGCGAGGTGCATACTCCTGCGCTCACTCGTCTCGCGAATGACGGCATCCGGTACAACGCGTTCCATACCACGTCCATCTGCTCGCCGACTAGGGCCGCCTTGTTGACCGGTCGGAATCATACGCGTGTCGGCTCCGGTACGATAGCAGAGCGTGCCGTTGCCTTCGATGGCTACACGGGGGTGATACCCAAGACCGCTGCGACGATAGCGGAAGTCTTGAAGGAGTACGGCTATCACACGTCGGCGTTTGGGAAATGGCACAATACGCCAGCGACCGAGACGACGGCGATGGGCCCAAAAGACCGTTGGCCGAACGGCTATGGCTTTGAATATTTTTACGGGTTCCTGGCCGGCGAGACGTCCCAGTATGAGCCGCGTCTTTATGAGAATTACAATGCGGTTGAGCCGCCACATGACGACCCTTCGTATCATTTGACGGTGGATATGAAGAAAAAGGCCTTGGCCTGGATCGACCAGCATCAGGCCTTTTCGCCCGACAAGCCTTGGCTCATGTACTGGGCCCCGGGCGCGGTCCACGGACCGCACCATGTGTCTAAGGAATGGGCCGACAAATACAAGGGGAAATTCGATGACGGTTGGGACGCTTATCGCCAACGTGTCTACCGGCGGCAAATCGAAATGGGGATTATTCCGCAAGGGACGAAACTTACACCTCGAGATCCTTCCATGGCTTCGTGGGACGATATCCCTGAAGATCAGCGTGCTTTCCAGCGGAGATTGATGGAAGTCTTTGCAGGCTTCATGGAACATACCGACCATCAAATTGGAGAAATGATCGATGGGCTTGAGCAACGAGGACTCAGGGACAACACGATCATTTTCTATATCGTCGGCGACAACGGGTCGAGCGCCGAAGGCCAGCAAGGCTCGATTAGCGAATTGTTAGCCCAGAATATGATTCCGAATACCGTGGAACAACAAATGTCTGCGATGGAAGAGTTAGGAGGCCTTGACGCATTGGGCGGCCCCAAAATGGACAACATGTACCATGCTGGATGGGCCTGGGCAGGCGATACCCCCTTCAAGAGCACCAAGCTGGTGGCGGCCCATTTTGGGGGAACCCGCAATCCTATGGTCGTATCCTGGCCGAAGGGGATTCTGCCGGATAAAACGATGCGGCACCAATTTCACCATGTGGTCGATATCGCCCCGACTCTCTATGAAATCCTTGGTATTCCACATCCAAAAATCATGTATGGCCACACACAGATTCCGATGGACGGGATCAGCCTGGCCTATACATTTGCGGAGGGAACGGCAGCGGGAAGAAAAAAGACGCAGTTCTTCGACAACAACGGAAGTCGCGGCGTGTACCACGAAGGCTGGTTTGCCGGCGCGTTCGGTCCCTTCACCCCTTGGAATGCTACAAAGGGAGGATTCAATAAAGAATGGGATTCGGCCAATGATGCCTGGGAGTTGTATGACTTGCGCCACGATTTTTCCCAAGCGGTTGACCTGTCAAAGGAGAAACCTGAGAAACTCGAGGAAATGAAGGCGCTCTTCCTGCGAGTGGCTGAAGAGAATCAGGACTTTCCGATCGGGGCTGGCAACTGGTTGAGACTTCACCCGAAAGATATTCATGCCTCGCCTTACACCAGTTGGACATTCCGGCATGACACCCGCCGGATGCCTGAATTTACCGCGCCCGGTCTTGGCAAAAGAAGTAATACGGTGACCATCGATCTTGAGATTGGAGAGAACGCCACAGGCACCCTCTATGCCCTTGGCGGAGCAAGCGGGGGACTGACCTGTTACATGGACGATGGCTACCTCATTTACGAATACAATTTGATGATCATCGAGCGTTACGTCGCTCGATCGAAAGAAAAACTCATGCCTGGCAAGCATACGATCATCGTAGACACGACGCTGGCCAAACCGGCCGCGCCAGCCACGATCCTGATGAGCGTGGACGGCAACGAGGTCGCGCGGGTGAGGACCAAGCGCACGGTCCCCCTGGCTTTTACAGCCAGTGAAACCTTTGATGTCGGTACCGACCTCGGCTCACCGGTTTCCCAAGAGTATGCCGACCGCCGACCGTTCCCATTCACGGGAAAAATTGAAAAGGTAGAAGTTACATTGAAATGAAAGAAAACATCATGCAGATGAAGCACGTAATATTCTTGTCAATCTTGCTCATCGGCCTGCCGCTTTTGGCAACCTCTGTCATTTTTGCATAAGAGTCGGCTGAAAGCGGCCAATCGCTGGATCAAGCTGCCAATGATCCCACTGCCTCGCTCATGTCCGTCCAGGTTCAGAATCTTTACAGCGGCGACTACCAAAAACTGGATGACGAGAACAGCAACACGATCCTTCTCCGATCGGCAGTGCCGTTTTCCACGGGCAGTCTGAACCATATTGCCAGGGCCACACTCCCCATCATCACCGAAAGCCCTTTCGGAAAAAGCGGCCTGGGTGATCTTGTGTTGTTTGACCTGTTGGTATTTGGAGAATCATGGGGGCGCTGGGGTGTGGGCCCGGTTATGCTACTGCCTACGGCTACAAACGATTTGCTTGGCGGAGAGAAGTGGGCGACTGGCCCTGCCATCGGGTTTGTCGCCCAAAGCAACAAATTGGTATGGGGGCTGTTCAATCAAAACCTCTTTTCCTTTGCTGGAAACGGTGATCGTGATGATGTGAGATGGAGTATTCTGCAGCCAATCGTGAATTATTCGTTGAATAAGCGATGGTTGATCGGATCATCAGAAATGAATGTGGTCTATGATTGGAGAAAGGGGGCTTGGGCGGCTCTTCCGTTGGGCATCAAGGTCCATATGCTACACTGATTCGGACCCCAGCCGGTCCAGTTTAGCGGATCGTATGAATACAATTTTGAGGACGATTTTGTGGCCCCCGAATGGACCGTGAATTTTGGCGTGAAGTTCTTGTTTCCAATCTGACACCTCGCTGTTGCGCCATAATTCCTTGTCCCTGGCTAGCTATCTGACCTTGTAGAAGCTAATCTGCGTCAACTCTTGAATGACATGTAGCCATGTCCCTTGGACCTAAGTCAAAGAACTCTATAAATCTCCTTTCGCTGAAAAATCATCCTAAGGAACGTCCAATAGCATATGGACTGTGATCGGATGAAACGAATGTGCGGCTTGGTTACGCTGACGAATCTTAATCGAGGGACGGTCTGAATTTCAGACCCAGCCCAACATATAAGCTGGAATCCACGTCGAATTCCACATGTTCGACTTTTGAACCGGACAAGCTAAACCCACGCATTCCCCCGATACCGGCGTCAAGGCTTGCCCAGAAATTTGAAATGACGCGACGTTCTACTCCCAGGCCGAAATCCCAAGCGTTCAAGTTTAAGGCCACGTCACCTTTTTCCGAATTCACAGACCAGGAAGCTCCCGATGGAACGGCTCCCAGACGAATCATCCAGTCTGTCGTCGGGGAATAATAGATTCCCGGCCAGGGCATGATGAGGCTGAGCATCCATTGTTCGTCAATGGACCAGGACGCCCCAACATACGGCAAATACATGTTCCCACTCTGGGCAAGGTCGGCAAAAAATCCGACTGCCCACCACAGGTGTTCGTTTTGCACGTAACGGCCGAATACGCCTCCCATGTATTGCCAGCTCAGCTCGGCATTGTCTAAAGAGCTGAAGTGGGCCATCGGCATGATGAAAGCTGCAGCCTGCCATTCCGGATTGACTTGTCGTAACCATCCAACGGGCAAGCCTACGGACGTTACGTGAAAAGAGTTGATGGAGGAATCGGTGACGTCAAAATCCGCTCGATTCAGGTATTCACCCACGAGCAGGACATCTCGCTCTCCAATCAAAAAAGGAATACCGGCTCCCTGATAGACCGTCGTGACCTCATACTCCAGGGACGTTCCGCGCACACCATGGATCTTCGCCTGATCGTAAAAGCTTGCCCCAAAGAACGCCAGCGGAACGAACGGGACATTCGATCGTGCGCGAGCTAATTCGATCCGGCTATTTTCAAAATCATCGATGGTTTTTTGAATAAATCCCCGTCCTTCCCCACTCACCTGCACGCTGGGCAATATGGACATCAGCATTGCGAAACAGAAGACTCGTTGTAGAAAGACTGCGACAGGAACTCTTGTTGTCCGTTTAGGAAGAGGTGGGAGAGGGATCCTCATGAATTCACAGAGGAACCAGGGTCGAATGTGGGTTAGGGAACTTATTCAATTCTTCCTTTTTGGATAGTCTTTCAAAAGTGAGATCTTGGAAGGACGCAGGCGTTGGCATGATCATGAATCCTTCCAATTCAAGCAAACCTCTGGAAATATCATTTCCGGAAATTTGGAATGGGCATGTGTGTGACTTCCTAAATTGTTCTCTGACTTCTTCGTCGGTTGGGCGCGATTTTAGCAGAACAGGAAGAAAGAAAATAATTAGGGTGCGCGTACATTTAATCTCAAACCCGGCTTTACTGACATGGGATCCAAAATCGATTTGAATGAGAAAAAATTCAACCCAACCATGTGGTGGACGAAAGTGATCGTACTTTGTTTGGGTTTCGAGGCCAGGAGGGGATATACCGGTTATGGAAACACCCTTTCAGTTCTTACCAGGTAAACCTGAGAAACCCTCCATTATAGTCTGGGGCATTTACGGAGGGGGGAAGCAGTAGTGGTTGGCTACTGTTATTGAGCATCTCTTCAGGAAGTCTTTCTTCGGGGATGACTGATTGCAGTGCCTGAAAGCTGTGCATTTCAACGCCCAATTCGATTCCCGGCAGCTTCCCAGGGTCCTTGAGAGACAAATTTGGACCTTGCTTCCACTGAAGGTCGAATGGGGTAGGCGCCTGCTGGAGGTGCGGAACGTCAAACAATCGTTCTTCCCATTTTATGGGATCACGCAATCTGACGGGATTCTTTTCCGTCAAGTTAGGCAGCGGGCCCAATTCTCCCCCGCTCAACACGTTTCCGGCGAGCAACGTGGCTTCTGCATTCAGAGGTATCCGAATGAACAACATCAAAAAAAGCATTAGAGTCAGGAGGATTGTTTTTGAAACAGCGTTACTGGCTGCGAAGTTCATGATGCCACTCCTTTCTGAGCTTGCGAGTTCCAAATTTTTTCGAGATGATCCCTTCATTGTCTAATCGTTGTCGTTCCTTGGGGGCGCCAATGGCACCATCGGAACAGTCGAACAATTTTCTTTTAATCCAATAGTCAATTTTTGACTTTTCGTCATCTAGAATCAAAAAAATATTTCGTGCTAGGCGATGCCGGCCTGATGTGCCTCTTGTGGAAAAATTTCTTTCAGAATGTGAGTTCTGGTCTGGTCCCAATTCAGTTCGTGAAAAAATGGATGCCACCCGAACCCATCCAGCAACGCATGTATGTTTTCCCATACCGCCTTCCTCGGGTCGGAAATTCCCAGGGCATGCAGGTTGACTTCCGAATACATGAGCACATAGGTCCCAAAGGCTCCTGCCCACAAACCAAAGGAAACCTCTTCAATGGTGATCCCCTTCCGAAGCTGAACGTGGCCTTGATCAACGGCGTCCCGTAACACCTCTGAGACAAGCCCGATATTATCCTGCTCGGCTTGTTCCAAATTTTTTTGGAAGACCGAGGAAGCCTTGCCTCGGATGGATTCATTTTGGAGCAATAATTTGGATTTAAAATGATCTGGATGAAGGCGAATGAACAGATCGTATCCCAAAGCCATGGCGGCCACTCGTTCTCTGGGAGTTCCCTGAAACTGCGAACCTCTGCCAAGAAAGGTGCCGCATTGTTGGGCGGATTGGATAAGCATTTGTACTAAAATCTCTTCTTTACAGGAAAAATGCTGATAAATGGTTCCCTTGGAATATTCCGTGATTTCTGCGATTCGATCCATATTGAGGTCAATATAGCCAACCTCCAACAACAGGGTTCTCGCGGTGTCGATGATCAATGTTTCTCGCTGGGCGTATTCCCGTTTTTTCCTTTCCGAGGAGGCCATGAAATAGATATAGCAGATAATTGACGTTTAGTCAAATTTTAACTAAATGTACTTATCTAAACCAATCAAGCAAGACGAATGTGGGTTTTTGGGGACGTTTGATGTTCTGGAGAAGCGTGGCCATTGAAGGGAACAATATTCGGCATCATCCCCAATTTCGTCTGGGACCGAAAATGACCTTCGATCAACTTCGTGGGGTTCTCCGCGAAATCCGAAAGCATTTTTCAGAAGGCCCCACGTTCTTCCCGATCCGCCCAGAGTCCGTTTCCTGAAGTTGGGCAAATGTTCCTTTTAGGAGACCCTGTGTCTGTCGACTTCAGGAATTATGCAATCTTTCACGAGAGGGCTTAGGACTTGAACCAAGATATCATGAACGCTGCACTGAAAGTCTGCTCAGGTTTGACTGTTCATTACGACCTTTCCAGGAAAACACTCATAGACTCTCGAATGAGGCTAGGGTATTCGCTGCAGGGCGAACCGGTTTTCACTTCCAATGCATCGGAAATAAAAAATTAGAAATGGTCGAAGGATCCTGGTCCCGTTTCCTGCCTTCCCGGATCAAGCCTCGCTTGAATTGATCGGCGCATGTGTGGCACCATCGTGCACCATTTTCGTGGTGTTCACCATGGACCTGTGCACAGGAAAAGCATCTGGAGCGATACGTTAATTCGTTTCAAATGATGGTTGTTGGAAATTTTACAAACGAGGAATAAGGTATGAGGGCAAGAAAAACATTGATGGTCCATGAAGTTGTCGGCATTCTTCTTCTGCTGATTTTGACAGGCTGCACATCAAAAGTTTACATCGATTACGATAAACAAGCGGATTTTACGAGGTATAGGACCTATGCCTGGGGAGAGGGGACTTCGGCCAAGAACCCCCTTATGGATCGCAGGATTGTCTCGGCCATTGATGAACAACTTGCTGGAAAAGGATTTCGGAAGAGTGACCTAAACCCAGACATGCTGGTTTCCTATCATGTTGCCACGACCAAAGAGGTTAGTTACACCACGACATCCTATGGATACGGCTACGGACCCTCCTGGGGAGCGAGCTACGGCAGATATGGTGGAGGAATGGGAATGTGGGGTGTGGGGCTCTCCACCGGAACCGCAACTCCGGTCACTGTAGTAAAAGGCACTCTGGTCGTTGATATCTACGGAGCCGAACGGAAATTATTGCTTTGGCGCGGGACGGGAAATGATACAGTACATGCGGATCCTGAAAAAGTTGAGAACCAGATTCGGGATGTCGTCACGGAGATGTTCGAAGCATTTCCCCCACCTGCCAATTGATGTCGCACGCGCAATAATTGGATAAGCTCAGGCGAGCTGCCTTCAGCCAATCATGATCATTGAATAATCGATGGTTGATCGGGCCATTGGAGATAAATGTGACATATGAGAGGAGAGGGGGATCTGGGTGGTATGGCTTTGGGCCCCAGAGTTAATATGTGGTATCGATTGAACCTGTGACCTGTACGCTTAGCTACTGGTAGGGATCGAACTCCGAGGATCATTTGTTGTTTCCCAGTTGGCGGTCAATTTCTTGCCATAGCTCTTTTCATTCGTTTCCTACCTTTTTCTGAAATTATATTTGCCGCGATCCATTTGAAGACCGAAACGAGATCGGGGTGGTTAATTTAACCGCCGTTTGGCAGATTAGGCGGTATGAAAATACCACAACCCACTTTTAACGGCACAGGTTTCTCACTCTCCATGGATGGATGCGACTGCTGTTACCTTGGTCTGCCATCTGTAGCGCCGGTTCAGTTATCGAAAGTTGCCTAGCCAGAGTTCCCAATTCGCAGAACGTCGAGCTTTCGTGAGAGGGTAAGAGGTCGACTCTGCAGAGTGGTTTTATGGTAGCTTCATCCCATTTTATTGCCTCTCCCCCCTCTGAAAGGAAAAACAGATGGCTAGAAAATTTCCGAGACGATTCTTTTTGCAGATTAGTATTTTATCTGTATATGTAGTGTTTTCGGCCTTCTCTGCCTATGCACAGGATCCCTTACCCTCCTGGAAAGAAGGAGACACGAAGCAACAGATTCTCAGCTTCGTCCAAGGTGTGACCACCTCCTCCTCATCGCACTTCGTTTCGCCAGGTGAGCGCATTGCGACATTTGATAACGATGGCACCTTGTGGTCGGAGCAACCGGCCTACTTTCAACTTCTTTTCGCAATGGATCGAGTCAAAGCCCTGGCAGCTCAACATCCGGAGTGGAAAGATCAGATGCCTTTCAAGGCGGCCTTGGAACATGATATGGCGGCATTAGCCGCCTCAGGCGAAAAGGGGTTGCTACAACTTGTTATGGCATCACATGCCGGCATGACCACAGTCGAATTTGAGAAAATTGTGAAAGACTGGCTCGCAACCTCGCTACATCCACGTTTCAAGCGTCCCTATACTGAACTCGTCTACCAACCCATGTTGGAATTGCTTGATTATCTTCGGGCCAATGACTTTAAGACGTTCATCGTCTCAGGAGGGGGCATTGAATTTATGCGACCCTGGGTTGAGCAGGTTTATGGGATTCCCCCTGAACAGGTTGTTGGCAGTAGTATTAAAACCAAGTTTGAAGTTCGCGATGGAAGTCCGGTGATTGTTCGTCTACCTGAAATTGATTTCATTGACGATAAGGCTGGAAAGCCTGTGGCCATTCACAAATTTATCGGTCGGCGCCCGATCGCTGCCTTTGGAAATTCCGATGGCGATCTTCAAATGTTGCAATGGATCGCTGCAGGTAAAGGAATCCGGTTTATGGGTATTGTTCGTCATACTGACGACGATCGTGAATGGGCGTATGATCGTAAGTCCTCAATCGGACACCTGGACAAAGCGCTTCAGGAGGGATTGTCGCGCGGTTGGACGATTGTGGATATGAAAAAAGATTGGAAAGTCATCTATCCATTTGAACTCAAGAATTAAATGAGAGAGCCAAGACGAATATGATTCGAGTTATTGCCTTATACTTGGCCTCCACCCTTGTTTTGGCAGGCTGTGTGACTTCTCCGGTCTACACCTTGAAAGCCGCTCCTGATGTTCCAGGTTGTGCGACCTCCCCACCTGACAAGGAGGTACTTATTGGGTTAGCCGTTTCGGGGGGCGGTAGTCGAGCGGCGTTGTTTGCATCTGGAGCTTTTGAGGCACTGGGACGCCTTCAAGTTGGGTCGAGGCATCAGTCCTTGCTGAGTCAGGTTTCACATGTCTCCAGCGTATCTGGGGGAAGCCTCGCCTCTGCCTACTATGTGTTAAAGAAACCTCCACTCGAAATGCCGATCCTGACTTCTAACGGAGATTTGACCGAAGGGTATCAGCGATTCTTTAATGAGTTCAAAGGTACGATGGCTCAAGATTATGAAAGCTTACTCCTTTGGCGGCAAATTTTTAGTCTTCGTTGGTTCAATCCAGCGTGGACTGCGAAATCTCTTGCGGAGATTCTGGGTGAAGAGTATCTCGGCAAGACGAAATTCAGTGATGTGGCTCAGTGGGAACGTGACGGCAGCACCCCTACCTTGCTTATTAATACCACGTTGTATAACGACGGTCGCCGGATGGTTCTTAGCACCCTCAATCCAGAAGCCTTACGATACGATTTCATCAGTTCATTACCGGCACTTCCCGTGTCCAATCAATTATTGAAGAAACATGAGCGAATGCTCCAAGCCCGCTGGGAAATGTTGCAATCCCAAACGGCTGAAGATATGAAGATAGATATTTGTCGCATTCCTGTCGCCGCTGCGGTGGCCGCCTCCATGTCGTTTCCTCCCATCATCGGGCCAATTAGTCTCCATAGTGAACAGGAGGATCAATACTGGCACATCGGAGACGGAGGCCTTTCCGATAACACCGATGCCGAATCCTTGCTCATGGTGTACCTCAAACAACTCCAAAAGGGAAGTGCGCGCCGTGCGCTGATCATCTTGATTGACAGTTCATTTCCCTTTTCTGTGGGCGGGGCGACTCTGAGCCATCGAAAAGAAGGGTTCTCACTCTTCAGTTATGATTTCTCACGAATACCCAGCATTATGGAAGAGCGTTCCATTGCTTATCGAGCTATGTTTCTAGGTATTGCCCAACGCGAAAAACTTTTGCCAGACCCGCGTACATTAAGTCTGATCAGACTCAGCCATATCGATGCACAATGGAAGGATGATCTCAGTGATCTACCGGACTCCTGTCGCAAACAAGAAGTCAGCTGGCGCTCTCCTAAGGAAGTTGCGACCCATTTGGCAGAAATCGTCACGCGGCTTTGGTTAGAATCAACTTGCGACCGTGATTTGATCCTGACCTCCGCCGCCAAAGTGGTGGCGCAGAACGAATCAAAGATTAGAGAATTCCTGGAACAGTAACGCAGAAATTTAAGAAAGGCGAAAGAATTTTTCGTTGAGACCTGATTAAGATGATTGTTGGGGTGAAATAGCCCCAGACATGTATCCATTTTTATTAAGGAGGAACTGCCTTATGCGAAATCATTTATCGACCGCCTTTTCACGATCTACAAGGGTTTTCCTATTGAGTGCTTATGCGATTTTTGTTTGTAGCGCCATTCTGTTTCATTCTGTTCAGCCAGCCAATGCCGCCACAGCAAGAGAAATTGACGTGAGCGTTGATGTGGCCCTGGAGAAATTTCATGAGCATGTCAAAGGGAGCGAAGAGTTTTTGAAAACCGCAAAAGGCGTCCTGGTTTTCCCAAGGGTGTTGAAGGCAGGCTTTGGCATCGGTGGGGAATATGGAGAAGGAGCCCTGCGAATCGATGGGAAAACCGTGGATTACTATAACACGGCTGCCGCCTCATTTGGTTTTCAAATTGGCGCCCAAGCCAAGACGATTGTCCTTGTGTTTGTGGAGCAAGAGGCCCTTGATAATTTTCGAAATAGCCAAGGGTGGGAGGTAGGAGCCGATGGTTCTGTGGCGCTGGTAACCGTGGGGGCTGGCGGATCGATCAATTCGACCAATGTCAAGGACCCCATTCTGGCATTCGTCTTTGGCCAAAAGGGGTTAATGTACAACTTGACGCTGGAAGGATCAAAATACTCCAAACTCGATAAGAAAAAAGGGGACTAACCGTCCTTCATTGCTCAATAAAAATGTCAGACTGCGATTACGGTTTCACCCTTTTTTAGACCCTACTCTTGGGCAATGGCTCAGTATGACATGCGCAGGGCTTGTGATCGCCAATCCTACCTTGGGTCTTTTGGGAAAGTGGTTGAGGAAGGATTGGCGGGCGGCTGGAGGATTATGGATAGAAATATGGAAGTCCATTTTCCTCTTTTAACCGATGAGGAGGAGATTGCTTATGTTCGTTGATTGCTGCAGGCGTCTGCCTCCACAACCTCAACGACAATCAGTCAGTCCATCAATACGTGTTGAAGTGCAAATGAGAACGACACAGCGCCGCTTCACCGGCAAGATATTCATGATCCACAGTTGCTGCCTGTTGTTGATTGGCTCTCAACTGATGGCGCCCACGTCAGGTATGGCAGAATGGTCGGTGAGCGCTGAGAGCTACCTGTTTTACACTGATGATGCTGCCTTATTTTCCTCGACGCGCCGATTAGCACGGCATCAGGATCCCACCCAACCAATCATAGACCGGCCTCTCGCAGAGCAAGGCGAAGATGTTGTGTACGAACCCGCGGCGCAAGTGACTAAATCTTTCGGTTCCCACGGCAGGCAAACAGAGGTGAGTGTTCGCGGGCAAGGCTTCCTGTTTGCGGATAATGGCCGTTTCAATCATGGGACTCTTGGCGTTCAAGTCACGCAGGAACTCTCTGCAGAGACGAAAGTGGGGGTTCGCTATTTTTACGGTCCTGATCTTTTTTTAGGTAAAAACGAAGTACGAACACGAGTTGTAGCTCCCGAGGAAGAGTTTAAAGACGAGAAAGTTACGACGCATTTTTGGTCCGGTGGGATTGCACAGCGGGTCCATGAAGACCTAACCATTATTCTCTATGGGCGTTACGGGCTTCGTCGATACACCGACGCGTTTGATCAGCGTAACACGGATTTCTGGACCATCGGGACTCACCTCGAATGGGAGGCATGCGACCACGTCGAGTTAGCCCTGGGGTATCACTACGAACGAGGGCTCGCGGATGGCCGGAAGCAGCCTTTGCTCAAAGATGATATCTCGTATTTCAATCATTTTGTTACGGCAGAACTCACTATTGAATTGTTGAAAGAGTTAAGTCTTGAATTCGCTCTCGATTACGAACGAAACTCGTTTACGACTGGTATTGCCGGCGATGAGCGAGACGGGGAACACGAGGACGTCGTCTCTGGAGATATCAGTCTTGTCTATGAATTGACGGACGCCGCTGCATTAACGACAGGCTTTCAAGGGGCTCACCGAAAGGAAAGCTTCGAAGAGGGTTTGCGAAACCTCAATGTGTGGTTTGGTGGACGTATTCTGTTTTGATTGTCCTGTGACCCTGGGGCCTGCGAGTCTCAGGCGCACATGATTGTTGGATTGTCATCGACCCAACAACTCGAGCGACGGGCGTGTTTCGGGAAGATTTACGTAGGGTGGATAGGGCACTCCATATTTGGAGGCGCTCACTTCCTCCGTTTTCCGGTGGTACCCGCTTGTCTGTTAAAGACTTTCGTAAGAAAGTCTTGAATCTTTTCACTCAACAATGGTTACCTAGTACACTTCACTCCCATCACATCGGACATCTGGTATTGGCTTGGCGAATTCTTCCCTCGAAATATATATCAGGGCTTCCGAGGTAACTTAGAAGCAGGTCTGCCCTAAAATTACATTGGTATTTCCCTTGAAAGGCCAATGACAATCTTGAGGATGCCGCCAAGGGATCCGTGAACAATTGGACTACATTTGAAAATCGGTTACACTTTCATGCGCCGACCAGGGAATCACGCTGATGGGCGAAAGGAGTTCAGTTTGCCAAGAGAATGATCTGAAGAACTTCTATTGATCCTTTTGACATTGAATGCAATCCTTGAGGCCACCATGTTTTGCAAACCAATCATTTCCCGAATGTTCCGAGTGATCTTATTAGGGTCTATAATCTTGCTCATGTGGAACAACCCTGTTGAGGCCTTCGAGCCCTGTCAGTTGGACGTAGAGATTCCTATGACCCGTCCACCCGCACCCGAGAGCAAGCCGATAGAGATTCATGTCAAAATCTTCCTCATGGATCTCGTCGACATCATCACGGTCAAGCAAGAGTTTGTCGTCGACCTTTTCTATAGTGGGACATGGAAGGATCCCCGTCTAGGCACCCTGCTTCGCAATGCCGGTGTCAAATCTTGTGTGATGAAATTTGGGCAATTTTGGTCCCCCAAAATGATTAATCTTAATGTTCGTAACATGAAGACCGGGTTACCTCAGATTTTTCTGGTCTCTGATGATGGAACCATAAAGGGCAAGCAACGTCTCATGGGATCTTTTGGCACTCAATTTAATCTCAGTGAATTTCCTCTCGATACACAAGTCTTACCGATCACTTTTATCTCAACCCAAGACTCTCCGGATGAAGTAAAAATTGTGTTTGAGGCCTCAGATAGTTCGGAGACCTTTACCGAAACCGGATGGGTCGTGGAAGGAATTAACGCCCATTCCTCTAAATTTGATTTTGGTGTGGCCCATGGAGAAGCCGTGAGCCAAGGGTTCGTACGGTTTGATTACGAAATTCAAGTGAGACGCCAAATCATGTATTATGTGTGGAAAGTGTTCGTGCCACTCTGCATGATTGTCATGGTGTCTTGGGCGGTCTTCTGGGTTCCTCCCAGTCAACTCGGCATTCAAACCGGAATTGGCACCGGCATGATGCTCAGCCTGATCGCCTTCCTTTTCAGTCTTCAACATATTCTCCCGAAAACGGATTATCTGACTCGGATAGACCTCTTCGTCTATACCTCACTTGCATTTGTGTTTTTGGCATTCCTTGAAGCCATCACGACTGGAAGAATGGCTGCCCAGGGCAAAGAACAATTGGCCATTCGGATAGATCTGGTTTCGCGTTTCTTATTTCCGCTTACCTTCCTCGGAATCATTATGTGGTTTTGGAAGATTGTTTAAGGGTTCATGTGATTAGGCAGGATGAACCTCATTTTCCCTAACTTTTTCAGCACATCTCTCTGATACCAGGGGGCTAATATGGTGACGAACTTTCCTGCCGGCTTCCAATCAGTCCTGTTTTCTTCTCGGAGGGGTGCTCCCTCACTTTTAAATATCCTGCGAGTTTTCCTGTTGGTTTGATGCTCTTAGGAGTTCCCCCAAGAAGCTCTAGCCAAGAGACTCCAATCAGGAGTCCAAGTAATCAAGCCGAACAGATTTTGCCGAGTCGGCCGATCATCGTGCACAATTCGGTAATCTTGAACCATCCGGTGATCAATGATAGTTCTCGAGCCAAACAACAGGACCTGATACGTCGTTTGACCGTGTGAAATCGGCTAAGACACGCCATGGCTGAAGGTTAAGGTCATGCTGGTTGGACGGTGGACTGGACTTGAGATATCTTGAATAACTCACTTCCGTTTGTCCTGCAACAAGGCGTGGGAGATTTTTGTGTGTTCAATGAACTGAATGCCTACTGTAATCAGTCGAAAGAAATGAAGGATGTGGCTCGCTCCCTGAGCTAGAATATTCTTGACGTCTTTAATGAGCATCGCGTGCAGATCATGACATAGTTCTCCCGAGCCGGCACCGAAAAACCCAAGATCGTTCCCAAAGATCAATGGTTCCCTCGTCATCGAGTTTTCTTAAAAAATCTTAAAGAAATGATAAGCCATGTCGGTGTTGCTTGGAGATCTCCTCATTGAAATGCGCTACCTTCGCTTTTGATTTTCTGGCGCTCCATGAAGGCCGCGCTGCCTTTCCCGAGCATGCGAATATTTTTCAGAGCCTCATTCAAACTCATGGGCAGGGGTTTCACCCGATCATGGGTAACATAGACCACCGTGCCGGACCATGGGTTTGGGGCACTCGGAAGGTATACTGCGACTTTACCGTAGAGTTCACGCTCAATCTCGAAGGCCAGCTGAGAATAATCATCGAAGCGTACGGCAACGGGAAGGAAGCTCTCAGAGATCTCATCGCTCCGGCGAAGGTTATCGCTTAAGCCTTTGACAAACGCATATCCAGGCAGAGCAGTAAGCAGGGTTGATTCCAGTTTAGCGATGATTTTTTTTGCCTGGGCTCTTTGAGCCATGAGCCCGGCCAGGAAGCACAAAAGCAGAATGACCAACACAGCGAGGAGATTCAAGGCTATGGTCCCGAGATGAGTGTCCAAAGGCAACAAAGGATCGAGACTTCTCGCGACCTCTCGCATGAAATGCACTAATTTTCCAACCACCACAAGAACGACGGCTATCGGGACGAGGAAAAAGACGCCTCCGATCACGGTTGCTTTCATGAAATTAACTTGGTCTTTCATAGCAATTATTCCTTTCAGTCTGGTACATCGATCTTGTTCTCATGTATACATGGCTCCCAACGGTTGCGTCTTACTTTAACGTAATCGAATAAATTTCCCCCTTCGTCAAGGACATGCATAATGTTTTATTATGGGCCGACCTCAACCGGGAGACTCATATAGACCGCTCTTGTGATGATTTCCCGATCAACAGTGATAAAAAAATATTTTATATGGCCGAGAATTTTTGTTCATTCGTTTCTGGATATGGACAACTTATTGAGATGGCAAGAATACACAATGTGGGCTTCACTACGACACTCTGATTAAGCAACGGATGGCTTTCATGAGGATGGTCAGGAAATGGGGGAATCCTTGTTACATTGATCCTACGGGGAACATCTTTAATCATACATAGGGGTGACTATGAAACATCTTCAAAAGATTGGACGTTCCAAAAAAGACGTACTGAGCCAATGTCTAATCCCACACCGCTATCGAAATATTTTAGTGATCATCATGTGTTTCCTTTTTTCTGGTTGTCTCTTTAAGTCATTAGAAAAGGATCTTGCCCTTCTCCGACAAACAGCCCGCCTCCAAGGTACGATTGTAAATCCGTCTCCCCACCAGAAGCCTATAATCGTTTTAGCGTATCAACTTTTTGAGTCTGACAAGAAACTTGTGGCGTATTCTGTTCAGCACCGACCGGGCACTTTCACATTTACCCGTTCTCCAGGTCGTTACCTGATTGCGGCCTTTGAGGATGCGAATGAAGATTGGGCCTATCAGCACACGGAATATGCAGGTTATGTTGGCAACGGTTCTATTGTCACGGTTAGGCCAGGTCAGGATGTTTTACACATCGATTTGACCCTCAAGCATCCCGAGGAAGTCACTCTAGCCGAAGCTCCTGATCTGACGTCTCCATCCATAAAGGGTCAACTCAATTTTTCTAAAATTCAGGCTGGTGAAATCGTCGAAATTAGAGATCCACGATTTTCACACAAAAATGGCAAGCTGGGATTGTGGGAACCTGTTCAATTCTTACGCGAGGTCGGTGGAGGCATCTTTTTTCTTGAACCATTCGACCCCAAAAAGATTCCTGTGATTTTTGTTCATGGTGCAGGAGGCGATCCCAGCCAATGGGCCCATTTGATTCACCACTTAGACCGCACCCGGTATCAACCTTGGGTGTTCTTTTATCCTTCCGGGTTGCGACTGAATCTTTGTACTGAATTTCTGGTCAAAACCTTAGGGAAGGTATTTGTCGGAAATACCTTGGATAACAATAAAATCGTGGTTATTGCCCATAGTATGGGAGGCCTCATATCCCGCTCTCTCGTGAATATAATTGTGGAAAAGGATGTGGAGCAAAAGTTCAGGGTGCTCTTTCTTACACTCTCAACCCCCTGGGGAGGGCACCAGGCTGCCCAAATGGGCGTGGACTACGCCCCAGCTGTGATTCCTTCCTGGATTGACATGATTCCCCATAGCCCTTTTCAACAGACCCTTTTCCAAGCGCCCTTATCAAGCCAAATCGACTATTACCTTTTTTTTGGCTTTAAGGGCGGGCGCAATCCGTTTACGGATGGGAATGATGATGGAACAGTCTCCTTAGTGAGTCAATTACAACCCGAGGCTCAGGATGCGGCCATCAAGACTATTGGGTTTAATGAAGATCACGTCAGTATCCTGCGCTCACCACCTGTTACGGAAAAGGTCGTTACACTCTTAGCAGCATTTGCGAAGCGTGAGTGAGGACACAGAAGCTTCGGGTTTTTCAATAAGGTGAGACACTTTACTAGGCAGGACCTGTAAGGAGGCAAACATCCCTTTGTCGTAGTGTTCGGGGATGTTTCAGAAGAGGACGTAGTGCCCGGAATCCAGCACCACCGTTTTCCCCGGGCTAGTGCCTGAGGGGAATTCTTCAATTTCATCAATAGTGTTAATTCGCGGATCGTCTTCATCTGCAAGATATTGGCTGCCCATCCCTTGGAGAGGCTTGGCTTCTTTTCGAGGCAGTGCAGCAGGGTTCAGATCCGTTTTGAGAATGACCAGTTCATGAAGACTCCTCCCCTCATTCACCGCTTCCAAGGTCAGCCTTCCAGCTTTGGCTCGGTTGGTATGGGGATCTATAGAAAAGTCTTTGAGGATGATAGTGATGTGTGCCTTTGTCGCTATTGATTGGGCAAAGGCGAGCGGATTGAAGACCAGGCATCCTAAGGTCAAAAAGAATGGCAACATCAAATATGACAATGGTTGGATTCGTGGAAGTGTATGTGTCATGGCGTCATCACTTTCTCGGATATTGCAATGTATCACTATTACGAGACGTTATTAATCGGGTAGCCCAATGGCTTGTTCTTTCTTGGCAGAATATATGCCCCCTCGAGCTCTTTCGCTGAAGAATAATAGGGATTCCATGGCAAGCCGTCTACAGAAAAATTGGGGCATCAATGCACATTCCGACCGTTGGGCTTGGTGAGCGTCATGGTCTGAGAAAGAGGAGGCCTGCGGGAAATGCTTGTCGCCATTCGACCCACCTGTACTGCGAAGTTCAAAAATTCCGCCCTCTCGAAATGCAGAGTCAGAGAGCGATATGTGAGATGAAGATCACCACAGTCGCACATGGTGAGCTTAAGCTGTGGGCTTGGCGGCATACCAGGGTCCTCCTTGACAATCCAATATGGATAATTTCGCACGTGAAGGAAGCGCTCCACGTTTTTGGAGATGTCGTGATGGAGACGCGGACCCACTCAGACGGAGACCAAGTGAGGGGGTAAGGGATGACGCGCCCTGTTCTTGGCAATGGTTCAGAATTTCGACGAGAAAGGAGAAGCCTCGCCAATTCAATTGATGAACCAGATGATACCGAATCACCCCTTTCGGATCGATCACATAACTCTGACAGCGATTGGTGGCGGGTTTTTCGGTCAGCCCGAAGACTCGATGGAGTCGTTGCAACGGATCGGACAGAAGTGGAATCCGGAGAATCTTGGCCTTTGGAAGGCGGGTATCCAGGAACAGAGGGTCGAATGGCAGGAGCCCCAATAGAACTGCCCCATTGTTCTGAACCGTACGCTGGAATTGATTGAGAATAATCGCCTCCCCAAACTCAAATGGAGGGAACCGACAGGCGATGCTCCATTGTCCTTGTACGCTTGCTAAATCGAATAAGATCATCTGGCCTTTCAAAAAGGCAGGGACGCGCATACGTGGTATCGTTGAATGTCCTATTCTCATGGGCGAAACCTCCTACAACAGTGATTGGCGTTGATAAAAAAGCGGAGTGGGGGGCCTTCACAGGAGAGGAAGGCGCCCCACTCCCTTCGGGCGAGGAGAACCCTCTCCCGGGAAGATTCAGGTGCGGTATTTCCTCGTGCCACTTCGTGCTTGTGGTGAGGCGAAAAATGGTGGGAGACGTTGTCATGTTTGGCGTTCGGTGAAGTTTAATTGGTTTTTAATGATTTTGAAAATCATTATTATTATCATAATAAGAAATTATGAAAGAGTCAAGATCTAGAAAAACAGGGTATGAAAATGATGCAGCAGAAAAATCGGTTGCCAACATTCCCTAATATTTTTGGGACAATAATAGGATGAAGAAGACAGGATTCGAGAAAAACCAGTGGGATGCACATCAAATTTCGGGATATCGAATTAATACTTTCAACTAAGACATTTCAGAACTCTCTCGCACCTGAGGGCATGGCCTTGAAGAGCGGACAAGGATTGGGGTGAGGGTGAAAGGCGCTTTAGATCGCTAAGTTGCTATAGAAGAGGAAAACCTCTTGAGGGTTACTCGCTGAAAGAGTTTCTACGAAATGCTATTCAGGAGGGGATGACTCGAGGTTATACATTTTTTTACGATTAATGAGGATGGACAGTAAAAACCTGATCACAGGTGAATGGGTCTGACAGTCTTGATAAGCAGCTCTGCGCTTTTGGTTTAACTCGTTTTGGGCATGATGCAATACAATGGAGCAGGTACCCTTATCTCTTGTGGTGCTCTTCTCATTCTGTCATGGGGGATTTGCCGATAGCATGTTATGGCTTAAGAACATCGTCTATACCCTTGTCGTTCCCTGTACGGTGGCGATTTATCTGCCGTGGCTTTTCCTTCCCGACCAGCCTGCAAGTTCAGGAATTTGGATAATCCTTGCGAGTGGTCTTTTTTTTCTTGGGACTACGGTCTATGCGTGGTGTCTCTGGGATTTTGCCACCGTTGGAAAGGGAACTCCGGCGCCGTTTGATGCCCCAAGCCACTTGGTTGTTCAGGGTCTCTATCAGTACACCAGAAATCCTATGTATCTCAGTGTTCTGTTCATCATTCTGGGTTGGATCGTACTCTTCCCTTCATTCCCTCTTTTTCTCTACGGCCTTTCGGTGGGGTTTTCCTGCCATTTGCTGGTCCTCTTCTATGAAGAACCCCACCTTCAAAAGGTCTTTCAATCCTATGACGACTATTGCAATAAAGTCGGGCGTTGGATTCCTCGTATCAGAGCGACGAGGACGACCAAGAATTAAGTTGGTTTGAAGGGTGGGGAAAAGGTGGGTAGGCGGAAAAACGTCAGGTCTCGTTTGAGTTGTCCATGTCTTGTACGACTAGGACGCCACGCATGATGGGGTGAAACGAACAATGGTAAGAATACGAGCCCGGTGAAAGTTGATGAATGGTAAAGTGGCTGTGGGGGCCAAGCGGGCCAGAATCGAAGGCGCATCGTGCCCCATTCCTGCAGTCGTCATGAGTGATCGAATGAAGCGCGCTTGTCGGATTCTCCCAGGAAATAGAGGTATTCGAATTAATCTGCACGAATGTCGGAAAGTAATAGGGGGCGAACGTGCCAATGGTGATACGGAGCGTTGATGATGGAGATGCGACCACCAATGATCCGAAGAGGACAATGCTGAGGAGTAAAAGTACCAAAATGCCGGGAGTCCACCTCCAGAATTTCCAAAACACCCAGGGTCTCATATCCTTAACCCTCGAACGAGGGATATTTTCTAACATTCTCATTCCTTCCTTATTCGCTTTCAATTAGGTGACATGTGTCATGGTCAGGCTTCTCTCTTTAAATTATACACCGTAGGGGGGCACTTTTGTCAGTGCCCGGCGTGGGATAAGCCAAAATTTCTGAGCGGAATTTTGTTGTTGCCGGCGTTTTCAGATGCAAGGAAATACAGAAAAAAGTGGGAATTTTCGTTGAGGAAGATTTTCAGGGAAGCCCCACGGGGGTAAATGTCGGAGAATTTTGGGGAGCCACATCCCTGGCGAGCCCGCTCTGTCGAGAGCGGGCTCGCGGGGCCTGCCATTGTCAGGAAAACTCTTACAGTAAGGTCTTAGCCTTCCACCGTCGACACGGCGGAAGCATGGCCGTCTTGGGTCACCTCAGCTTTGACTTTGGCGCCCGGTTGAACTTTTCCGATGATCATGGTGCTCTTGTCGACATGAACACGTTGTTCTTTGCCGGCGCTATCCATGATGACGAAAAACGAACCATCAATTTCCATGAGGGTTCCTTGTACGACCGGATTACCTTCCGGGGAAGTTGGGGCACTTTGGACAAAAGTAGCCGTGGTAAATCCAAAGACACACAGTATGGCTAGCATCATAATGAATCGTTTCATAACACACCTCCATCGTGTAGAGAGAAAAATTTTTAATCATACCCCAGGGCTTTTGTGGAACTATACGCGTACATAGGCATAGAGCAATAAAGATACCTATTCAAAGGAACGAAGATTTTTATCTAAGAAATCAATCGAATTGATGATGGAGATCCAGGAAAAACGGGGGAGGCATGAGGCGTCTGCTGTAGGAGGGATCCTACAAGTCCTCCCACGGGCCTTCAGTGAATGGGCCTAATCAGGGGGATGTACCTGGTGAAACGGTCTGCCTGAACGAGAAGGGAATACTGGGAGAAATTTGAGGCCGGTATTATTCTCCTCTCTCCCGCAAATCCCCCGAATACCTATCGTGATCATTGCAAAAAAATTCCGTGACGACGAGACCTTCTTTTTAGGATGTGTTCATGATGGGATGTTGGCGGGTCAGGTGAAAAATGATCGGGCTTAAGGCTAAGAGCGCAATGAGATTGGGAATGGCCATGAGGCCGTTGAGGATATCGGCGAGGGTCCAGACCATACCCAGATTACCCATGGCTCCAATGGGAATCGCGATGACCCATAATATTCTAAACGGATAAATGGCGCGAACACCTAACAAATACTCCGCACACCGTTCGCCATAATAACTCCAGCCTAAGAGGGTCGTGAACGCAAACAAGATCAAAGCCAGAGTCACGACTATTCCCCCTCCCTGAGCCAATCCTGTGTTAAAAGCTGCAGAAGTGAGTGCGACTCCGGTTTGGCCACTCGTCCACGACTTAGTCAATACGATAACCAGGGCGGTCATGGTGCAGATGACGATGGTATCGATGAACGTTCCGAGCATCCCGATGAGTCCTTGATGAACCGGGTCTTTGGTCTTGGCGGCTGCATGCGCAATGGGTGCGCTGCCCATGCCGGCTTCATTGGAAAATAGCCCCCGGGCCACGCCAAAATGAATCGCCATGAGCATCGTGGAGCCGGCAAAGCCTCCGGCCGCGGCAGTTCCGGTGAATGCAGAATGAATAATGGTCATCAAGGCTTCCGGAACCTGATCTGCATGCAGGAGAATAATAATCAGCGCCCCGGCAATATAGGAAATGGCCATAAACGGCACTAAGGTTGCTGCGACGGCGCCTAGTCGACGAACGCCCCCAATAATAACCGCGCCGGTAAACACCGCCATCACCAGTCCGGAAATCCATACGGGCAGATGCAGGGAGGACTCCGCTGCGGCGGCCACTGTATTAGCCTGAACGGTATTGCCAATCCCAAAAGAAGCTAAGGCCCCAAAAAGGCTAAATAGAATGGCGAGCCAACGCCAACGGGATCCTAGGCCATGTTGAATATAATACATAGGCCCTCCCACATGATTACCTAACTCATCGATCTGGCGGAAATGGACCGCCAAGACCGCTTCGCCATACTTGGATGCCATCCCGAATAAGGCCGTGACCCACATCCAAAACACCGCACCAGGTCCTCCTAAGTAAATCGCGGTGGCCACCCCGGCGATATTCCCGCTCCCCACCGTGGCAGAAAGAGCCGTCATGAGTGCTTGAAAGGGAGTAATATCTCCCTTCTCGTCGGTCGGAGAAGAGCGACTTTGCCACAGTAATCGTAAACCAAATATCAGTTTTCGCCAGGTAATGGCACGTAACCCGGCAGTTAAATACATTCCGACTCCTACCAAAAGGGCCAACATCATGGGGCCCCAGACGAGATCGTTTATGGTCGTCAGAACCTGTTCAAGTGTTTCCATACGTTGTCATTTCCTATGAGGTGGGACGTGGAATCTACCCTAGACCATACCATTTCCTCTTATTAAGAATAGGTGGAGCTTCTGAACATGCTGTCGAGTTTGTGAAGGAAAGATGGCTGGTTGGAAAGAAATTTGGAAAGATAGATGGATTTGCGCTGAATGTGCCCCAAGACAAAAACTACCCATGCAGGCCACTCTTCGACATCGGCAGGTTGAGTAACGTGAATAATTGAGTCACTTCCTCCCGTGTGGCAAAACGCCAAGCGCCGACCGGAAGATCCAAGTGCAATTGACCGATTTGGACACGCTTTAGATCGAGGACCTTGAGAGGCGTATGAAATTTTGGATCTTTCAAGGCATGAAAAAGGCGACGAAGGTGCCGATTTTTGCCCTCTCGCAACACGACTATTAACTGGGTTTTTGGTCCGACTTCTCTTGTCTTGGTGATCTGGTGAACGTTCAAGAGTCCATGAGAAGTAGGAACCCCTTGTACGGTGCGAGAAAGGTCGTCTTCGGAAATTCTTCCACGGATCTCAATTTCATAGACTTTTTCGCATCGACCGGGTTCTGTGAGCCGGTCTACGATGAGGCCATCTTGAGTGAAGAGCAAAAGACCACGGGAGTCTTTGTCCAGGCGACCGATCGGAACCCAACCTTCCTGCAGCACGAATGGCGGAAGCACATGATAGACGGTTTTCCGTTCCCTCTCATCCTTTCGCGTGACGAGAACCCCTTTGGGTTTGTGAAAAAGGATAATACTGGTCTGCTCCAGGCAAGAGGGCGTGGCATTACCACTCGGCACGTTTGGGAATTGGGGACCGCGCTCTGAGGGGAGTGGCAAATGCGTTTTCATGTGTGTGACGGTTCTATTCGTCAAGAGCAAAGATGGTCATATTACCGCAGTTTGCTAAAAGTTCGGCAATGGGAATCCCCCTTCGAAAAGGAGATTGTAATAGGTGTGAGTATCGTTGTTCACCTGTTGTAAACTCGGATCGAAAAAACGTTCTTAGGGAAAACCGTATCGTCGGGTTGAGAAAAGGGAATGGGAGCGATGGAAAATGGATATGAAGAACGTCAAGAATGACGGAGGGTCGCTCTACGCGGCTTTGCGGAACTCACTTATTTATTGCCCTGTATTCAAGGTGATGTCGATCATCATGTCGTCGGCAAGTTGTTCGAGGGCCGTCTGAATCTGTTCGAAGCTGGTTTGGGGTGGTGGGGCCAGCTCAGCCTCAGCCCGGAAAATCTGTTCACCTGACATGGGGGCACTTTCGACAATGGTACGAAGGTCTTGCATGCTCACGCCCAGAGCAGCCAATTTTCTAGAGATCTCTCGTATGATCCCAGGGCGGTCTTGCCCAACCACCTCCAGTTGCAACGAGTTGCGATGGTCGACTTTTACCAATTCCCAATCACTGTCCACCACACTCACAGAAAGACCACGGTCCGCAAGTGCCGGCAGAGCGATCATGAACGCTTCGGCTTGATGTTCCGGAAGATGAATTTGAACTACCCCCGCAAAGTGCCCCGCCAGTCGGGCCATCCGGCTTTCGTCCCAATTGCCTTCATGGTTGGCGATCAAATCTGCTAGGGCCTCAACCAGGCCAGGACGATCTTTCCCTATGACGGTGAGTACGAGAGCTCGTGCCATTAGCTGATCTCCGTCAATAGAGGGTGTTCCACTTTCATCCGTCTAAAGACTCCCGTCAAACAATGAATCCGTCCCAAGCCTTCTTCTTATGAGTGAAGGACACGGGAAAAGTACTGCAGTACGCCTGAGATGTCAAACGATTAATAATCGATGGATATATTAAAAATGTGTGGGATCCGATGTTAGATGATTCAACGTGCGTCGCGATTCCTCTGCCACTTCTGAGCTGAGTTATTCCAAAGGGATTCAGATGTGTTTGGGGGCTGAAGATATTCCTAGGAATGGATGACGGGTGACTTGGGAGCTGGCCGCTGGCACAGGTGCTTACCTGCTTCATATGGCAAGGGAATGGCCATCCCCACCGTCAGAGTAGTTTGTTGTTCTGGCTGGAGGCTTATCCGGCGAAGGCATTCGATTCTGCTGGAGGCTGTCGTAGGTTCTGAAAGCGTTCTTCCGGGGTCGACCATGATTGAGCAAGATAATATTGGGCATGGACAAATTGTGTGGCCGTCCACGGGGGATGGCGTTCGAGAAGTTGGACGGCTTGGCCATAGAGCGTCTGGTGGGTATTCATAATATTGAACGTGCGATTGGTCTGGGTCATGAGGTCCTGGTAGTGAATATGATAACAGTCTTGAGAGGAAAGACATCGCAATAGTTTCAACCCTTGAAGGTCGGTCTGATAGGGATTGAGGGACGTTTCAAGTAGAAGGGTATCTCTCTCCCACGAAGAGCGTAAAAAAAATAATGGGAGCAACACCGGGCCGATCGCAATGAGACCAAAGTGAATTGAGGCGGCATTGGGCAAGGGACAGGGTTGATGGAGGGCCGCTAAAAACCAGGCTGTGGCGTCCTGATCTGTGTCAGACACAAGGCCAATACGTAAGGTTGGAGAGGACAAGTGGTTCTTCATTCAGTAATAGCCAACAGGTGTCGTGGGTGCGTCTTGTGCGTGCATAATTAGCAAAAGAAATACTGGAAGAGATCAAGCACCATGAATGCATTGATGTTTGAAGTGATTAGGAATTTTCACAGGAGGCAACAAGCTCGAGCCATTCCTCGAATGAGGGGCGTCCGCCCTGTTTTCCCCACAGGGGAGAGATTTCCAAGTGATTGATTCGCATCCGTTGGAAAAAGGGGGAAAAGGAAAAATGTCAGGACGGCTTAGTCATGGTCAGTAGGCCGCCGAACGAATCGGTCTTCTGCGAGGAGTCTTGTGCCTATACTATAGTATTCTAACTTTCAACTAAGACTATTCAGAGCGCCCTCGCCCTTTCAGGGAGAGGGATGGGGTGAGGGTGTAATCTCATTGGATAGTTAAACGACTATAGAAGATGAAAACCTGCTGAGGATTGGTCGCTGAAAAAGTTTTTATAAAATGCTGTTTAGGAGGTGAATATCCAGAGGTCTAACAAATTTAGACGCAAGAATACCGGTAAGGGCTAGGCATTCTGCATGTGTGCAAGGTCACAATGCCGTATTATGTTACATAAAGATCAAAGGGGAAGAGGGATCCTGGTTAATTTCCAGAAACAGGTGTAACAAGGTGTTCCTTTTAACTTTTTTCGCCGACCAAGGATCGCGCTACCTGAAAGGCTCTTTCCATATCCGGCATGTGGCCTAAATCCGGGGTAACCTGGAGATGTCGGATCACATTCTGTCTGTCCACCACGAGGACGGCTCGGGCCAAGACATGCGGACCATCGAGCAGCAGCCCGTGAGTCTGACCGAATGTCCCACCACGGAAATCCGATAAAAACTTCACGTTGGCTATTCCTGCTTCTTTCGCAAAACGAGCTTGAGCAAAGGGGGTATCCACGCTAATGGTGATGAGATCGACGTGTTGATCGAGGCCCTGATTTTTTTCACTGAGATAATGCGTCTGTTGCTCACAAACTTTGGTATCAATGGAAGGCACGACGTTGATGATCCGAATGGAACTACCGGTATCAGTAACATCGATAAGCGATAAGTCCCCTTTAGCCAAGTTGGCAGATCGCAACGTATCTCCTGTCTGGAGTGACATGCCGCTCAATGGTAAAGGATTGCCCTTGAATTGAATAGTTGAACCTTGCCCTGTTCCAGCAGATGTGGTGTCCACCGGAATGTCTTGATACGTGAACATGGATACCGACTGCCCACCAATCCCCGCGCAACTTCCCAAGGCAACTGTCATGAAAATAGAAGTAACCCAAATCAATGGTTTGGTGAGCATGGTAAGTCTCCTTGAATGGCATGGCTCATATTGCCGCAGCCTCATACCTGAAAAAGGTTTCTGAAGAAATTACACGTATGGCTCGAATCTGCTTCTAAAGAACAAACTAGGTTTGGAGGTCAGATTTTGCAATACCATAAGGAAAAAGAGAAAACAATCATCTATTTTAGCATCTGCAAATTTCCTTGTCCCTCCTGGGGCCAATTAGGAATGCCCTTCCCGTGTTGTTTTGGATTCTTTGTTCCTAACGTTCTATTTCTGAGATTTTTTTGTCTATACCGGAAGTTTCCAAGCCTTATTTCCTAGGGGCATAGGATTGTAGCCACTACCATTTAGGGTATTTGGTTTAAAAACTTTGTCGCGAGGAAGGGAGTAATTCTTGGGGTTGGGAAAAGTAAAAAGATTGTTGTCTTGTTGAAAAAATGTGGGTTGTGGAGGGATTGAATCTACCATCTCCTGATAATGAAATGTTGGTTGATGGTAATTTTGCTCTCCAATGAGACGAGCCCTTCGTGACTCATTTTGTGTGTAGCTGTCAGTTGCACTTACCACCAAATGCAAGAAGTAGCGGTCACTTTCTGGAGCACAATATCCATAGTTGTTGCGAGACCCGAAGATCAAGGAAATGATCCAAATACCGATACACAAACAGTTCGGCAGGTTGCTACAGACTATTACTTAATTGGGAGCAATGTTATGCACGCACGACAGGTGTCTATCTTTGTTGGATTCTTTTTTTTCTTTCTCTTCGGTGTGGTGACATCTGCCCAGACACAACAAACCCCAACAGGCTATGTTCCTGATCGGGTCTTGATTGCCTTTGAGCAGGGAACGCTGGGAGCTGAGAAGAAAGCCCTACATGCCAAGGTAGGGGCGTCAGTCCTACATAGCATTTCCGGCATTGGGGTCGATGTTGTCCAAGTACCCGCCGGCACCGTTCTCGAAAAAATTAAGCTGTATGATAAAAATCCGAATGTTCGTTACGCGGAACCAGATGCCTACCGAGTGTTCTGGTTTCCTCAGGAAGGGGCGGAACCTTTCACCGCCAATATGTTCCAAGAACAATGGGGCTTACACAATACCGGGCAGACCATTACCTATTGTGATCCGTTTTTCGGATGCTTCCCCTATATTGTAGGGACGCCGAATGCGGATATTAACGCGCCGGAGGCCTGGGACATCGGGCGAAGTCATGCCAACATCAGGATCGCTATTATGGATTCTGGTATTGATAAGACCTCTTTGGACCTGGATAACAAGTATCTCGTTGCCGAGGAAAGAAACTTTGTGGCTTCATATGAGAATACCGTAGACGATCTTACTGGGCACGGGACTCATGTGGCCGGAACTGCCGCAGCTGAGTGTAATAATAATGAAGGAGTTGCGGGTGTGGCCTGTGACGCGGCGGTGGTATCCCTCAAGGTCTGTTTCCGGTATGAGAATCCAGATAACATTTTTGACCCGTTGAATGGAGCGGGCGTATGCCCTGTTTCTGCTGTCGCGGATGCCATTGTTCATACTGCCGATCCAAATGGCGATGGTGATACGGGTGATCATTTCGATGTGGTTAATATGAGCTTTGGTACAGACATTGTGGAGAATGGCGTGTGGCAAAGCCTACTCGGTCATAGCCCTACGGAGGAAGCGGCTATTAACATGGCGTATGACGCGGGCGTCGTCTTGGTAGCCGCTGCAGGGAATGATGGAATCTCACAGCAATTCTATCCTGCGGGTTACCCTAACGTGATTGCGGTTGGAGCGACGGATGAAGATGACTTTAAGGCGAGTTTCTCGAATTATGGTACCAATTGGGTGTCGGTGGGTGCGCCGGGTAATTACATCTGGTCATCCCTGCCCAACGCCCTTTGTGGGTTAGATCCATCAAATCCGGGAAGTGTTTGTTTAGGCCCCAACTCGGGAACCTCCATGGCCAGCCCGCATGTGGCCGGGGCTGCTGCGGTCGTCCTTGGTTATCTTCGCGATGAGTATGCAGCAGGTCGCCTAGCCGAGCCTCCCACGAATGCTCAGGTCCGTTGTCATATCGAGCAAGGAGCAGACCGAAGTGGTGTGCAGGGCCTTGATTACACCGTGTCGTACTTCCAATATGGCCGTTTGAATTTGGCAGGTGCGCTGCAATATTTCGCAGCCTGCGACGGCTCGGCGAATAATCTACCAGCGGCCCCAAGTGGATTAACTGCGGCAAACTCCTATATTGGGAGGGGCAAAAACAAATCCTTCAATGGTGTGCAACTTAACTGGACAAATAACGCCAACAATGCCCAAAACAATCTATTGCAGCGTTGCGATAATGTCACAGTGAGTGGGCGAAAGCGCCAACGGGTCTATTCGTGTGCGACAGAAACCGACTGGTTTCCCCTGGCACCAAGCCTGCCAGCGAATCAATCGACATATTTCGATGGCCTTCCTTCCGCCGCAACAAATGCCACGTATCTCTATCGACTGCAAGCCGTTAATAGTCTAGGCCCATCAGCTTGGTCAAATGAGGCTGGCATCACCACTCCACGATAGTGGCGTTAGGAACAGTGCAGGGTTTTGTGGAATTTCTTAAACCGTGGCGTGGGCTAAGACATTGTGAGTGAAAATTTGACGAACCTGTATGCCCGATTTGAGGTGTAGCGGGGACTCCCCCTGTACCAATTATTGCCAAAATTTGATTGAAAAGCCAGCCCTGAGGAACAGCGTTGCCTAGGGTTGCAGGAAATTGGAAGGATTTTTAACTCTTAAAAAAACAGTGATGGGTTGTATGGGGATTAAGCTTACGACCCGCCGGTTAGATGTTGTTGTTTTTTCAGGGAAGAAGTCTGACTGAAATGACTCATTTTGTCTTTTGGGAATAGCACTCGATACGGTTATTCCTCATAGGCCGCAAGGATTGTCATTTGTGGCCCCTTACTCTCGACCTTCATCGCCACGTTGGGTTTTTGTGGGGCGATCTTACTCAAGCAGCTTCCATCTTGGGCGGAGATACAAAGGGTGTGACGGTCCAATGCTACCACCTCTAAATTTCCGTCGGTTGCAATGTAGGCGGCGATAAAGACATTCAAGAAATTATTGAACATCTGCGCTTCATCGTCGAATGTTTCACTCGTATCAACCCACATCTCAATATCACCAAACTCACCAATCGCGGGCTCCGAAGCCAATGACAAATTAGCATTTCCGAATGGTACCCATGTGAAGAGGGCTACCAGCACCGTGAGCGCATATGTTTTGAAAGTGTTCAAGGTTGGACCAAGCATCGGCTTCTCTCCCTCTTATTTAATTTTGGATAACTCAAGCTTAAAAATACCGTACAGAAGTTGAGGAAAAAAAGTAAAGGCTGATTCCGCTGAGGTGGTTGGGTAGCACTGAATGAGAAAAAAGCCCGAGGTTTTGCGAGAGGGTATTACGGATTCAATGGGGAGAGGTTAAGAATTTAATCTTGTCCACTCCCCATAAAAAATGGCCGATGTCTTTGTAGACATAAGCCATTGATTGTATTGGTGGGCCGTGTAGGGATCGAACCTACGACCCGCTGATTAAGAGTCAGCTGCTCTACCAACTGAGCTAACGGCCCACCGAACCGGAGAAGTGAAAAGTAAGGAGTATGGAGTGGAAAGTGATCAGAAAATTTGCAGTTCCTTACTGTTTACTTTTCACCTCTCACATTTTTTAATGGTGCGCCTGACAGGATTTGAACCTGTGGCCCCTTGCTCCGGAGGCAAGTGCTCTATCCACTGAGCTACAGGCGCACATGTTCTCCGTGTTTTGGTTTTCCTGGTACTTTTCCCCTCACCCTTACCCTCTCCCCTTAGGGGCGAGGGGATTTTTGTGAGGAAAGATTTTGAAGCTAGCATGGTTGTTTGCCGGAAGTCTAGCCGATTTTGAGGCTGTCTTTATTGGCAAGATGGGGGTGGTTCGAGGCCGGTTTGATAGGCTTCAAACATCATTTTGGAGGTTTCCACCATGCCGTCAGGTTCCTGTAACACGTTACCGAGGAGATGCTCCACATCTTGGGGTGTCAGCCCATTTGAGGGGGCGATGAAGCGTTTGCGGGCGACCTTTCGTTCTTCGGGATCGTCCGGTTCATAGTAGCCCAGCAATTCCCCGGACTGGATGGCTTTCTCTAATCGGTCGGTATATTCATGGATAAGGGCATCTGTCCAGGTGATGTCAGAAAGTTTTCCCTCAAACAGTTCGAGTTTCGTCCATAGCACCCACCCCACAAACACGGCCCAGGTTTCATTCATGACTTCCCAGGAATCCTGATCGGACAAAAAGCGCAATTCTGTGGCGCCTTTGAGCTGCCGAATGGGGTTGATGCGGACAAAACGGTAATGGCAGGCCATTTGACTATTGGCAAAATCCAACACCTGCTTGTCTTCATCGTTGAGCGGTGTGAGCTGTGTGTCGGCGTAGAGATAGTCCATATAGGCATGCAGCAATTCATGATAGAGCAAGGCCAGATCATGATGGGTCATGCGGGCAAGATCCGCGAGTGCCCCTCCGGCTTCGTTGAAGGAGAGCCGCATATTGAGAATCATTCTGTGGTCTTCGGGATGATATTCGGCGGCATAGGTGCGGAGGTCTTCGAAGGTGATTTTCACAAATGCAGGATCGATGTGTTTCAGGAATTCCGTGGGGAGCCCTAAGGTTTCCGCTTGCTGTATCAGGGCTGGCCAGGGATTCCGTGGGTTCGGGCGATTGGTTACCGTCTCCTCTTTGGCCCAGGCTATTCCGCTGAGGCCAAGACTCATACCTGTGATTAAGATGATTCCGGCTATGTGTTGCTTCAAACTTCGCACGTGATTATCTCCATGAATACGATTGATCTTCTTCCACTAAATTCCAGCTATCGAAATAGGAGGGGGGAATATGATCAAAATACCGTGTGGGTTGAGAAAGTACCCCCCCTGTCATTTTATCGTACACATTAATGGGGTAGGTGAGGAAGAGGTGGTGTTTGGCCCGGGTTACGGCAACATATAACAGCCGGCGTTCCTCTTCCAGCCCGTCGTCGTCTGTGAAGGAGTAGGCTGAGGGAAACCGGCCATCCACCAACCAGATGACAAACACACATTTCCATTCCAGTCCTTTGGCCGAGTGAATGGTAGAGAGAATCAGCCGTTCGTCATCAGGATCTGGGGTTTCGATATCTGACCGACTTTCATTCGGTGGTTCGAGGGTGAGATCGGCCAGAAATTGATTAAGGTCTGCGTATCGTTCCGCCATAACGGATAAATGCTCTAGGTCGCGAATACGTTTGGGATAATCGTCATATTGGTCTTTCAACAACGGCAGGTAATATTCCAGGATCTCTCCCAATAAGACCGCTGGACTCAAAGGTTCTTCTGTGAGTCTTTCAAGTGTCGAGGCTAAGTGGTGCAACCCGGCGGCCGAACGACCTGTGGCATGTTTGAGTCCTTCATAACTGCCATGGGCTTCCAGAATCATGGCGATCAGGTCTTTGGCTTTTTTGGGGCCGACCCCTTCAAGCAACAGCAAGAGGCGATTCCAGCTTACGGTGTCGAGAGGATTGTGAATCACTCGTAAATGCGCGAGGAGGTCTTTCACATGGGATGTCTCGATAAATTTGAACCCCCCGCGTTTAATGAAGGGAAGATTCCGACGGGTGAGTTCCAACTCAAGATCAAAAGCATGAAAGCTGGATCTGAACAACACCGCGATTTCATGTAATGGGATGCCCTCTTCTCGAAGTTCTAAAATTTTTTGTGCAATGAAGCGCGATTGGGCATTTTCACCCATAGCCTGGACGAGGCAGGGCAACGGGCCGTCTTCGATTCGCGTGAATAAGGTTTTGCTATATCGTTCCGGAGCGGCGGCAATGAGCTTGTTGGCGAGTTGGAGAATGGGCTGTGTGCTGCGATAGTTTTCTTCCAATTTATAGATGGTGGTTCCAGGGAATAATTCTGGAAATTCCATGATGTTACGAAACGTCGCTCCGCGAAAGGCATAGATGGATTGGGAGTCATCGCCCACCACCATGACGTTTTGATGCGTCGCAGCTAAGTTGCGCACGAGTGAGGCTTGCAGGCGGTTGGTGTCCTGATATTCATCCACCAAAATATAGCGAAAGGCCTGGCTGATAGTTTCTCTGGAGTATTCGTCAACCACGAGAAGTTCTAATAATTTAACCAGTAGATCATCATAGTCCACTAACTGACGCTGCCGTTTGGCCGATTCATAGGCTGCCTGAAGTTTGGTGAGTTCGGTTAAATAATTTCCGAAATGACTGTATTCGTCGAGGACGATGTCCTCCAAACTGGCTAAGGTATTCGCTGTTTTCCCAAACATTTCGGCGATAGTATGTTTGCGGGGAAACCGTTTACCCATGTCGTTCAGTCCGAGTTGGCCTCGCAGAAGGCTCAGCAAGTCCTCAGAATCGCTTCGATCTAAAATGGTAAATCCGGATTCCAAACCTACGGGTTGGCCATACCGGCGCAGGAGGAGATTCGCCGTGGAATGAAAGGTCCCACCGCTGACCTGTTGGCTACGAAGTCCAATGAGAAGGCCGACCCGTTCCAACATTTCCTGTGCGGCTTTTCGGGTAAACGTGAGAAGGAGAATGGAACTGGGGGGGATGCCGAGGTCAATGAGCCGGGCGACTCGATAGACCAATGTTCGTGTTTTCCCACTGCCGGCTCCGGCTATGACAAGGGCTGGTCCATCGACCGCTTCAACTGCCGCGAGTTGTTGGGGATTCAGTTCTTCAGCGTAATTGCGGGAGAGGGGAGGCGGAGTTAATTCTCCAAGCGTGCGCTTGAGGACATAGGTTTTTGGCTTTGCCGATGTTGAGTCCATGAGCCTCTAGAGAGAATACCGTAGACCGTGTGTGATGCCATGTGAGACGATTGGGGTTTGGCCGTGTATAGCATAGGCTGTAGTGGGTTGCAACGCAGGTGGAGAGAGTCTTGGACAGGCTTCCAAAGCCTCAGTTATAATTCCCCTCTCTTTATACCCAAAGGAATTATTGCTATGGCACCAAATCCCTCAGAAACGTATTCCGGCATTTTGAAAGATCTGGCTCATACCATGATGAGCGTGTCTCGTGAATCAGTCAATTTAATCAAACGGTCAGACCAACAGCAGGCCCTGAAGCTTCAGCGGAAGCAGGAGTGGGATATCTATTTAGAATTTCTCCGCATGTTGTTTAATTTGGTGGATCGGCTTTCGGCTTTTTATATTCCCATCCAGGCGCAACGGGATTTTATGAATAGTTTGGAGGATTCGGTCTCGCATGAATTGAAGACGGTGTTGGCTCCGTCTCTGAGTTCGACGGAGATTGATGATATGGAAGTGATGTTGTCGGTGGGGCAAACCGTTGCCGAGAGTCGCGACGTGTATGAGCGGTTTAAATTTGTAGTGACTGATCAGACCAAGGAACGTGATCAATATTTTCAGTTTTTCTCCGAGCGAGTTGCCTCCAAGGCTGGGGCTCCGGGTAAGGAGCAAATTACTTCCGCGGCCTTTTTGTGCGGGACGGCTGTGGTGCCGGCTCTCAAAAGTCTCTTTGATGATGCCACAAAACCCAAAGACGAAGCTCCGGCGGCAGCGCCAGCTTCTGCGGACGAGACTCCAAAGGCCAAAGATCCGATTGTGACGCACTCGGGATCCGGGACTCCTCTTGGTGCTCCTGCTGGGACTAGTGGAGAAGCTCTGATTAAACTCATTAGTGTCGTGTCACGGGTTCAGGGTGATGAAGAAGTGGAAACATGGTGGGGGTTGCATCCACAATTTCGCAATGATCTTCCGCCACAGGAGGCCAAGGAGCTGGCCAAGCACATGAATCGTGTGACGCGTATCGTGGGAGAGCGTTATGCTGTCGTGGTATCCCTGGCGAAGGCTGGAGTGAGTCGTCCGGTTGGTCATGCCTGAGTTCTCTTGAACCTGCCATTTTGTCTTGACATCTCATCACGTTCACCTATGCTACTACTGTACACGAAGTCCCTTCGTGCTACGGCCTTCTCCCTCTTGTCTATCACTCTGATGTGAGGCGTTTTCATGGATAGTTCTTCGAGAACCTTACCTACGGAATTTAAAAATCTAACGGAATTAGCGCATAACCTCTGGTGGAGCTGGTCGCCGGAAAGCCGCTCGGTTTTTACGTATTTTGATCAAACCTTGTGGCGGTTGACTCATCATGACCCCATGAGACAGTTGCAAGAAATTGATCCTGATCGATTGGAAAGACTTCGGGAGGATGTGGTGTTTATTGGACAATATCAGGCGGCGATGAAGGCCTTTCACGAGTATATGGGAGCTAAGGACACTTGGTTTGGCACGACTTATCCTCAGTTGCGCGGAGGCCAGGTGGCCTATTTTTCAGCCGAATTTGGGCTCCATCGCTCGGTTCCGTTGTATAGCGGGGGATTGGGGATCCTTGCCGGTGATCATCTCAAAGAAGCGAGTGATCTGGGCATCCCTTTGGTGGCGATCGGATTTATGTATAACCAAGCCTATTTCCGGCAGGTCATTGATGCGGATGGCTGGCAAGAGGCAGTGTATGACTCGGTTGATCAAACGGCTATGCCCATCGATTTGGCGCGAACCCCTTCAGGTGATGTGGTGAAGGTGCAGGTTCCCATTGGAGATCGTCTGGTGACCTGTGTGGTGTGGTGTATCAAAGTTGGTCGAGTGGTCTTGTATCTTTTAGATACCGATACACCTGAAAATTCTCAAGAAGATCGTCATCTGACGGCAAGACTATATGGTGGCGATCATCGTACACGGTTATGTCAGGAGCTCTTGCTAGGCATTGGAGGCGTCCGTGCGCTGCGTGCTGTGGGTTGTGAGCCCCAGGTGTGGCATGCGAACGAAGGGCATCCGGCGTTCCTATTGGTGGAACGGATTCGTGAAAAGATTCGGGAGGGACATTCTTTGCTTGAGGCGGTGGAGCAGGTTCGCAACAGTACGGTCTTTACGACCCACACGCCGGTTCCTGCCGGTCACGATATATTCCCCGGCGATCTTATTCGTGAATATTGTCATTGGTGGTGGGAAGAGCTGGGGCTAAGTCAGGATGATTTTATGGGCCTAGGCCGCCATCCGGATTTTGGAAAGGATCAGTTTCATATGACCGCATTAGCCATTCGCCAGGCAGGCTTCATTAATGGGGTCAGTGCGGAGCACGAGCAAGTCTCCCGCAAGATGTTTCAGGTCCTGTGGCCGGACCGCTCAGTTCAAGATGTGCCTATTCACAGCGTGACGAATGGAGTGCATGTGCCTACATGGATTGCCAAGGAAATGGATGTGCTATTTCAGAAATATTTGGGACAGGGCTGGCGGGATCGGTGTGATGATCCTGAACTTTGGATGCGAATCCACGATGTTCCCAATGAGGAATTATGGGAGTCCCGACAGTTTCTGAAACGAAAGATGCTCATTTTTGTTCGTCAACGAGCTCGCATAGGGTGGATGGATGGGACGATGGACCCCACGCAGGTATTAGCGAGTGGCGCGTTATTTGAGCCGCATTCCCTGACATTAGGGTTTGCCAGGCGCTTTGCGACCTATAAACGCGCCACCCTACTGTTTTCAGATTTGGATCGTTTAAAAAAGATTTTGCTGAACCCTTGGAGGCCCGTCCAGATTATCTTTGCTGGGAAGGCCCACCCCGCGGACCAGTTTGGTCGCGACCTCATCCACCACATATATCAATTTGCGAAAGATCATAATTTGGGCGGCCATATTGCCTTTGTGGAGGACTATGACATGCACGTGGCCAAGTTCCTGGTTCAGGGTGTGGATGTGTGGCTCAATAATCCTCGTCCGCCTTTAGAAGCCAGTGGGACCAGTGGCCAAAAAGCGGCTTTAAATGGTGTGCCAAATTTAAGCGTGTTAGACGGATGGTGGAAAGAGGGATATGATGGGTCAAATGGCTGGGCAGTCCCTCTCCTCGATGAACCGATGGATGATGGGAAGCAGGATGTTTGGGATTGCGACAACCTGTACCGCCTTCTGGAAGAGGAGGTTATTCCTTTATACTATGATCGCGGTATTGATGGAATTCCTCATGGATGGTGTACCATTGTTAAAAATGCTATTCAGACAGGGGCTCCAAGATTTAGCGCCCGTCGTATGTTGAAGGAATATGTACATCGAGCGTACGCTCCTCTCCTCTCTCATGCAGTCTCTCCTATGGAGGAAAAACTTGCCTGACTGTGAAGCTTGGATCGTCTAGGGCTTAGGATATCAAGGTAAAGCGAGGAGGTGCCCTACCACTAACCACTGTCGGGGGTGTTTATGCTGAAACTTATTCGATGGAGTATTGTTTTTAGTCTGGTATTCGGTGCGGGATATTACACCGGCCAACAACCGGATGTGGTCAAGCAGGCTCTGAGAAATTTGTCCGGAGAGGTACTGGATAAAACCATTGGGCTTGATCAAACGGTCAAATTACAGCGGCAAATGTTGGGGGCTAAGGAAGGGCTCGTTGAAGGACGGGCATACTTGCTGGATCATGATTTTGCCGGGGCGTCTGAAGAATTTGAACGCACGCTTCAACATTTAAATGAAGCCGTGGCACTTGATCCCCACGGCCCGTTGGCCCAGAAGATTGAGGGAGTCAAACGAAAAGTTCGTGAAGCTCAAACAAACTTAGCTCAGGGCCGAAACCTTCCACCCCACTTCTTAGAGGATCTTCGTCAGGAACTGCAGGCCGTTCTTCCTCAATAGATCAAGCGTTGACGGCCTCTTTTTTCCAAGCGGCCAACATACGTTCGATTCGCATTCGGACGACCAAATCTGGATCTTTCAGTAAAGGTTTGACCGCCTCTCGTCCTCGGGGGTCTCCAATTTTTTCTAGGGCGCTGGCCGCCGTCAGACGTGTAAACCAATCTTTATCTTGTAACCGTTCAATCAAAGCATCCACGCTAGTGGCATCTCTGATTTCTCCGAGCGCCAGGATCGCTTGTTTTCGGGTCACTTCTTCCGGATCCTTCAATAACTCTAATAATCGACCGACTGCCGGTTTCCCGAGTTCTGCCAAAGCCCGAGTGGCGTCATCTTTAAATTCATCACTGCGCATAAAAGAGATCAAAGGATCGAGAACCCGTTCGTCATTAATCTTTCCTAAGGCTTTAATGGCTGGTTTTCTCGCGTCATAATCGCGGGCGTAACGGAGTAGAAGTTCCACGGCAGGGGAGCCAATCATGGCCAAGGCTTCAATTGCCGCTTCTCGCACCTGCCAATCCCCGTCCGGCAGACATCGCACGATGGGTTCGATACAGCGTTCATCACCCATTTCACCGAGGGTAATAATGGCCTCACGGCGGACGACCCAATCTGAATCATTTAACAGGTCAATTTGAATGTCGATCTCATCTTTGACTTTCTCTTCGACAAATTCATCCTCTGGATCAACGGTCTCCAGATCGGCTTCAGCCGAAGCCACGACGTCGGTCATTTCTTCATCCGACTCGGTCGTGATAGCTTCAGCTACTTCGTCGACTAATTCCTCTTCTGGCGGGGTTTTCTTCCCGTCTAGTGACACGAATTCGGTTTGATCAGAAAATTCATCATCAATATTGGTTTGGTCGTCACGCATACTGGTGTTCCTCCACGTTTCTACTGTGTCATGGCTTTCCGATGTTATTTGGCGGGGGCAGTTTTTGCCGCTCGGGATGCTTCCCGGTTTTTAGCGGCTCGGACCTTTCGTTGTGCCCTTTTTAACCGTTTCCGGAGAGACCGAATAGCCGGGTTCCCTTCAGGATTTTCACTTTTTGCCGAGGATTCCCTCACTTTTGTTTTTAACGCCACGGTGTCTTCCTGAAGAGATCGTCGTTTAGCCATGAGACAAGCATTCTCCTAAATAACAGATGATTCTATGCCCCCACTCCATTGGGGAATGACCTGTGAGAGTCTAGTCAAGGGCCTGGAAAGGTGTCAATGAGTGGGGGAGAGTCAAATCTAAATTGTGACGAGTTTTCATAAAAAAACCCCCGTTGGGCTAAGCCCAGCGGGGGTTCGATCACAATCTATTTGTCAACCTACTTTTTGCAGAAACTTCTTTCGTAGGCAATAACTTTCCAGCCTTCTTCTTCACTGATGGTGGCTGGAATGAGCGGAACCATACCGGTGCCTGGGCTGCCGTTTTTAATAACCCACATCAACTCACCATCTTTCCGTTTCTTGTGGAATTTGCAATTGGTAAAGTCGCGGGGTCCAGGATTGAGAACTTTGCCTGCAGGACCATTGCCATCGCCGTCTTTTCCATGGCAATTGACGCAGGTGCCTTTGCCTTCAAAGATGGCCTTGCCTTCGGCAATAATTTCTGGAGAAGCATCTTCAGCCTTTTTGTACAAATCTGTTTTGTCTTTTTTGGCAGCGGCACGCTTGTCAGCTGGAACACGGGCCTTCAAAGGGTCTTTTTCCGGTCCAGCAATTGCTAATCCGGTTGTCAGAAACATGGCAGCAGTTGCCATCACAAGCATTTTCATCGAAAACTTCATGTAAGCCTCCTGGGTTAAACAGAGTTGATGAGTACAGTAAAAACTACTTGGGGTGCCCTACACACCCCCATATCGCCATTTCTTCTGGTTCGGGGTATTTGAGAGGGAAGGGATGATGAATCATCCCTCAACCACCCAAACCTTTTTATCATATCAATCAAAAATTTGAGCTGTCAAGAAACAAAATAATTCCTCGGGTCATCCCAAAAGATACCAATATTTCCTCACACTTATTGAGCAAAATGGAATGTAGGAACTCATGGAGATTGGTTGAAGAAACTTAGGGGCGGAGTCTGATATCACGCACAACTTGCCCCGGTTTTCCAAACGGACCTTGTGGTTGGCCGTTGAGTCGTATGACGACTCCTGCCGCATTGCCGAGCGTCAGCTGAAACTGTTCGTGAGCTTTCCAGGTAATACGTTGTCCTGGTTGCAAGAGGGCTTCATTCGGAATTTGGTCGTCCGATTGAACGACGACCCATGTGAGCTGTGTCGCCTCGATCTCAAGAGCATGAGATTCTTCCTCGGCGGATTCTTCTTCCGTCGCTGGGGGCGGTATTGAAAGGATGGGCTTGGCTGTAATAGGAGGAATTGGATTAGGTGTTGGAGGGGGCGATGCCGGCTTTGGTGGATCGGGTGGTATTGAGGGAGAATCTACCGGGTTTCCCGTGGTGATATCGACAGAAGGGAGAGGTGTTGGCGGAACGGGTTGTTCTGTTGGTTCGGTGGGGATGGGGGATTCGGGTTCAGTGAGGGCGATGGGTGATTCTTGGTGATTGGGAAGCCCATACCAAATGCCTCCAATAGCAATCAGAACAAGCGCGCCAATCACTAGGCTCCAGTTGATGGTTGGCCGAGGGGCCGCATCTAACTTGACCTGCACATGCGGTTGGGATTGATCGGGTTGTTGTTGTTCGTAAAATGTCCCTGAGGTTCTGAGAAATAGCTGGAGGGCTTCTTCCTCATCTACGCCTAAGACTTTGGCATAGGACCGCACAAATCCTTTCACGAAAACCTTTGCGGGAAGATTGGCAAAATCTTCGGCTTCTAGGGCCTGAAGATGGCGTTCTGGAATCCGTGTTTGCGAGGCAACGTTTTCTAGGGATAGCCCTTTTTTCTTTCGAGCCTGCTTGAGGTAGTCGCTTAAGGATTCCATAGAGAGAGGGGGCCGAGCCCGGCTTGGGTTTTTTTACCTACGACAAAGCTTCAAAATGTGTCAGTTGCTTGAATGAGTGATATCGGGAATCAATTTCTTCTCTGGTTAATCGCTTCAATCGATCCAGGCTAAATTCCTCGACATTGAAGGAAGCCATGACACTGCCAAAAATAATTGCTTGCCGAAGTCCTGCTTCGGAATAATTTCCCGATGCGGAAAGATACCCCATAAATCCACCAGCAAATGTATCGCCCGCTCCAGTGGGATCTTTGACCGTTTCTAATGGATAGGCGGGTGCGCCAAACATGCCGTCCCGATGAAACATCAAGACCCCGTATTCGCCTCGCTTGATGATGAGCGTTTTGGGACCTCGAGACACAATTCGTTTGGCCACCTGAACCAAATTGGCATCTTCTCCTAATGCTCTCGCTTCGCCATCGTTGATCACGAGGATGTCGACTGATTCTAACACTTTCCACAACGCATCCCGTTTCCCGTCAATCCAAAAATTCATGGTGTCACATGCCACAATGGAGGGGCGGGCGACTTTGCTGAGCACATCGAGTTGTAATTCCGGGTCGATGTTGCCAAGGAATAATGCCGAAGGTTTCATATAGCGTTCAGGTATTTTCGGACGAAACGTTTCCAGGACATTGAGGTGCGTTTCCAGGGTTTGCGCTTCATTGAGTTGGTAGGAATATTCTCCTTTCCAGCGGAAGGTTTTGCCAGGTCGTCGTTCCAGTCCCTCTAGATCAATTCCGCGACTTCGTAAAAATTCCAGGTGTTCTTCTGGGAAATCTTCTCCGACGACGGCAATTAAATTGACGTCCGTAAAAAAACTGGCTGAGGTGGAAAAATAAGTGGCCGAACCTCCCAGGACATTGGCTGCTTCACCAAACGGGGTACGAACGGAATCAAAAGCGACGGATCCTACGACTAACAAATTTCCCATAATGATTACCTTTTCTTTGGTTGACGAGTGGTCGAAAATTGACGATGCAGGAGAACTTGGTATCGTTTCTTGAGCGTTGGGGTGAGTGTGTTCAAAGGTGTAATGACTGCATGTTCCAGTGCTGTCTGACAGGCACAAGGACCAAGATCTTTGGCCATTTTCAAGGCATGATGCAAGACCTGTTTGGCGGTTTCGACATTTTTGTGCATGATCTCCAAAATAGCCCCAACGGACACCGCCTCCTCAGAGTCATGCCAGCAGTCATAATCGGTGACCAAGGCTAATGTGGCATAGCAGAGTTCGGCCTCGCGGGCGAGTTTGGCCTCTGTTAAATTGGTCATGCCAATAACATCAACGCCCCAGGTTCGATACAGATGAGATTCCGCTCGAGTAGAAAATTGCGGGCCTTCCATACAGAGGTAGGTCCCAGGACGGTGGACTTGGACGGAAACATGTTGGCTGGCCTCCCAAAAAAGAGAGGACAAGGTTGGACAAAGCGGGTCAGCAAATGCCACATGTGCCACAATACCCTGGTTAAAAAATGTCGAGAGACGTTTGGTTGTTCGATCAATGAACTGATCGGGTAGAAGGAAGTCCCCTGGTCGGATCTGTTCTTTCATGCTCCCTACGGCACTGACAGACAACACGCGGGAAACTCCGAGTGATTTCAGGGCATGAATATTGGCTCGATAATTAATGTCGGATGGGGAGATACGGTGTCCGCGACCATGTCGGGCCAAAAACGCCACGCCTAATCCCTCGAAAGAGCCCAAAATTATGGAATCAGACGGTGGGCCGAAAGGAGTCCTGACCTTTACTTCATTAATCTTCGTGAGTCCCTCCATGTGGTAGAGACCGCTTCCACCGATAATGGCGATGTCCGCTTTTGGTTTTCGAGTTGTTATTCCGCGTGTTGGCACCGTTAAACTCCTTAGGAAATGTAATATCTAAACTTTAGAAGGATCTTGTCTGGTCGGCTTCTTCATGAAAGTGTGCCGATTGATATGAGTTCATATCGCCTGAGGTAGCAGGGGATGTAGCGAGTCCACAAAGAAAATGGTCAATGGCTTTCAAGAGCCGCGTGGCTGCCTGTGTCGGAATGTCCGAATCTTCTATTTCCATCCATTGAATGTGGGGTTCTTTTTTGAACCATGTCATTTGGCGTTTGGCAAAGTGGCGGGTATCCCGTTTTAAGAGGCGCACCGCTTCGTCATAAGAATACTCTCCCGCCAGATATCCCGAGAACTGGCGATACCCTAATCCTTTCATCGAACCTAAGTCTCGGGAATAACCCTGTTGTAGGAGTCGCTTGGTTTCCTCAACGAGGCCCTTTTTAATTTCCCATTCTACACGCGTGTCAATTCGGCGATAGAGGGTGTGACGGTCCATCGTGAGACCTATGAGAAGGAAAGGATAGGGGGATTCTTGAAATTGATGCTCTTGCTGGACTTGAGATAAGGGAACTCCGAGTGTCTCATAGACCTCAAGCCCTCGAATCACTTTTGGTTGGTCATGAGGATGCAGGCGTTGGGCAAGCTCGGGGTCCACTTGTTGCAGTTTTTCATGCAAAAATGCCCAGCCATGTTTCCTCCCTTCTTGTGTAAGGGCTTCCCGAATAGACCAGTTAGCAGGTGGGCCGGGGCATAATCCCCGTAAAAGGCCACGAATATAGAGCCCGGTTCCTCCTACAACGAGTGGAAGAAGTGCTTGTTGGTGTAAGCGGGATATTTCTTGCAGGGCATGACGTCGAAAATCACCGACATTAAACGCTTGGTCCGGGTCTACAAGATCAATCAATTGATGGGGGATACCTTCGCGTTCCTGCAAAGAGGGTTTATCAGTCCCGATATCCATGCCTCGATACACTTGACAAGAATCGGCCGTTAACACCTCGGTGTGGAGCGCATTGGCAATTTCAATCCCAATCCGGCTCTTTCCGATAGCTGTTGGACCGACTATCGCCACAATGGGTTTGTGTTTGGTGATCAGTTCTGAATATGTCATCGGCAATCAGGTCGCAGCACGATTTTCTGAAGTCCGAGCAAACAGGGTATTCAATTCGTCGACTGAATGTCGAATGGCGACGCGTCTTCCGTGAGGACAAGTCATAGGGAAATGTTCATGGGCCCAATCATGTAATAAGGTGGAAATTTCGGGAAGCGCCATGGTCCGCCCGGCCTGAACCGCGCTCTGACAGGCCATGCTAGCCAGAATGGGACTGATTAAGGTGTCGATGGAGTCTGTGGATTTCCATTCCGAGAGTTCTTCAACCAGCTCTAGAACCAATGGGCTTATTGCCACCGCTCCTAGTAGGGCAGGGATCGAGCGCACGACAAAGGAGGTTGGGCCGAATCGTTCTATGTGTACACCTATTTGGGATAAAACAGGCAGCCATTCTTCCAGCAACGTTGCTTGGTGTTGAAGTACATCAATGGGTTCGGGAATGAGGAGGATTTGTTGCTGGTCATCTTTCTGGCTCTGAGCTCGAAGGAGGCGTTCAAACAGCACGCGCTCGTGAGCCGTGTGCTGGTCAATAATATAGAGATCCTCATTGATGTGTCCGACAAGATAGGTTTGTTGAATTTGACCCAGAGGAACGATGTGAAAGTCTTTCGGTCGAACCGAGTACGTTGATGCCGGCTCTTGAGCAAAAAGGGACAAATGTGTCGCTCTGGGACCTCTTATTTCAGGAGAAAAATTTGTTGCTGACAAAGGGGCAACCCCTAGGGAGGTTTTTATGGGTCGGGTGTTTGTCGCCTGAGATGAAAGAGAGGCATTCGTCTGTTCCTGATGAGAAGGATCAATGGAATATGGCGAATCTCCCGCAAATGTCTGTTTGACGGTTCGAAGGATTCCGGAATGCACGATATCCGGTTCTGAAAAACGAATTTCCCGTTTTGTGGGATGGATATTGATATCCAGCGTTTGAGGGTTGAGTTGAATGCAGAGGATAAAGTTGGGATGCTTTCCTTTTGGTAAAAACGATCGGTAGCCTTCGTAAATTGCATGGGTGATGGTGGTATTTTTGACTGCTCGGCCGTTAACGAAAATTTCCTGGGGTGTCCGTGATGTTCGCGTATGATGCGGACTGACGATAAACCCGTGTAGCTGGAAAGGTCCCTCGGTTTGTGTGAGGGGGATGAAACGATCAAGAAACGTGGTCCCATACATTTGCGTTAAGCGGTCTTGAAACGTGGCCACCTTGGGGTAATCCAGGGTCTTATGATTATGATGGAGGAGTCGGAAGTGAACATGGGGATTGATGGCGGCTGCTTGTTGGACGGTATAGGAGATTTTGGAAAATTCTGTGGAGGCCGTTTTTAAAAATTTTAGTCGGCCAGGCGTATTAAAGAAGAGATCCAGAACTTCCACTTGAGTCCCGGATGCGCCGGCGTAATCCTGGCTGTCCCAGATTGTGCCGCCCTCTGAATGGATTGCGGTGCCAATCGGAGAGTCAGCGGGAACGGTTTTCAAAAAAAATCGAGACACCGAGGCAATGCTGGGCAGGGCCTCTCCACGAAAGCCTAACGTCGTCAACCGAAAAAGATCGTCCTCGGTTTTAAGTTTGCTGGTGGCAAATCGTTGGCAAGCCAATTGCGCATCAACTCGATTCATCCCCATTCCGTTATCGGCTACCCGGATCAGGCGACGGCCGCCGTCTTCCACCTCAATCGTAATGAGAGAGCTCTCGGCGTCAAGACTATTATCTATGAGTTCTTTGACGACCGATGCTGGTCGTTCGACAACTTCTCCTGCTGCGATTCGACATGATACTTCATCTGGAAGAACATGAATTTTTCCAGTCACGGGGGGAGCCATGGGAATCAGGTTAGAAAGAAATCACGGAGGAGGCAGACAGACGAGGAAGGGACTGCAAAAAAATCAAGACAGCCCGGCTTTTTTTAATTGATCCTTCGCATTGTCGGCATCTGGAGAATCTGGATAATCTTGAATCACTTGCCTCCAAAGTTCCTGGGCTTTGGAGGGTTGTTGGGTTTTTATCATGATCTGTCCGAGCATGAATAAGGCCTGGCTTCGGTATTTTGTGTTGGGAAAATCCTTAACCACGTGCTGAAGTGCCTGCTGCGCCGGATCGTAGTGCTTTTGCTCATAGTATGATTGCCCAAGGTAGTAGAATGCCTGCGGGGTCAATGTTGTGGAAGGGTAGTGTTTCACAAATCGTTGAAATTCGGCAGACGCTCGATCATAGTTCCCCTTGAGATATATTTTATAGGCCGATCGAAAGGCTGTGGCTTCGTTCTCAACTCCTGAACTTTGCGGAGAGGATTGTGTTTGAGTCGGCGGAGTTGGGCTTGGTTCTTGGGTTTCGGGTAAGGGCTTTGACGGAACCGGCGAGCTGATTTGTGAAGATCCGGATTGAGGGCGATGAACCATATTATCAATCCTGGCTTCTATGGCTTTAACTCGAATGGATAAATCCTGATCTCTTCGCTGGGTTGAGATTCGAGTCTGTTCAATTTGCTCTCGGAGCATTGCACTGGTTCGTTCCAGCTTCTCCAATAGGTGGCGGGTGTCTAAATTGGCCTCTTCTTCGGTCTTGATTAATTCACCCACCAAAAAGTCGTGTTCGTCCAGTTGAGATTCAATAGCTGCGAGGCGATCACGAGCCTGTTTTTCTTGTTGCTGAGTGGCTTCTTGTTGGAGAGAGAGGTTCTGAACCTGTTTTTGCAAATCAGTCAGATTGGGCTCGGTGGCGCACCCTCCCAATACGAACGCGGTGCACAACGACGGTAGTAGTAGAAATGAACGAATCATAGTTTTCCCCAAGAGCGATGAATGGGTACGTACCCACTATTCTACCAAGGGATGGATCATCAGAAAAGGCCCAAGAAAAAACGGGGCTCAGATTCCCCCTACTCCTGGAGCCTCCAAACGGTCATTTTTTTTGCTTGGTTCCTTGTAATTGATTGACTCTTTTGGCTAATTGGCTCAGGCGATCCTCATGCTCATCCACCCGTTCTCCCAACTTCGTTCCGATCGTATTGATCACTTCCTGTAATTGGTTCATGGTTCCCGTTAAATCATTCAGGTGCTGGATGTTGGCCTGTGAGACGTCAGTCGTATTCTGTACACTTTGAAATTTAGTCATGGCTTGGTTCAGCTGCTGCTCCTGATTGGTGATCCGGGAATTTAATTTTGCACTGACGTTTTCTAAAGCCTGGGCTACTGATTTAATGCCATTATTCACTTCTTGAAGATGGGTAGTGGTGGTTTGTGCGTCAGAGTCCAACTTTCCTACAAGGGCCGATTGATGGATTTCCAAGTCTTTCATACGCTTGGCCATTTGCTCGATGTTTTGTCTGAGTTGATCAGAAATCTGACTAACGGTTTGCATTTGCTGAATCTGATGTTGCGTTTCCTCCTTGAGCTGCTGGAATTCTCCTATGGCCTGATTAAGTGTGGTCACGGTCGTTTCTTGTTGAGCAAGACGTTGCGAGAGTGATTGACTGGTTTGATCCAGGCCTTGAGAAAGGGATGTGAGGCTGGCATTCACTTCGGTCAAATGGGTTGAAGTTTTTTGGGTATTGGATTGGAGTTCTTGGGTGAGCGTGGCTTGATGATTTTCAATGGTGTTCATGCGTTCGGATAAGCGTCCCGCTTGTTGGATGATTTCATCTCCACGTTTCCCTAGGAGGCTCCCCATGACTTCTTGGGCTTCCCGCAGTTTCACCACGGATTGCAAGAGTTCTTGGACCTGAGTAGCGTCGGCTTGGACATGAGTGCCTAAGGCCTCCATGTCAGACTGTAACCCATTTATTCGTTCAAGTACGGGTCGTTGATGGGCCTCCATGTCAGATTGTAGCCCATCAATTCGTTCAAGCATGGGCCGTTGACTGGCGTCAAAATCGGCCACCAATTGGGTCATGGTCGTTTTGACGTTTTGTTCCAGAAAACTCCGAAGAGTTTGATCTTGAGTGGTCAAATCAGCCTTAAGCGCTTCCAGCCCTTGGTTCTGGGTGGCCAAGTTCCCTTTAAGGGTCCCAAGGTCTCCTTGGACTTTGGAAATATCCGTTCCTAGACTTCCTAGTGTATCTTTGAATTGACCGAAAGCTGTCTGAAATTCAGTCAACTTATCTGTAAGGACCTGGTTCTTTTCGTCAACCTGTTGGGCCAGGGCCTCCGCTTGGGCGGAGGCGCGTTGTTGCTCTTTTTCTTGAGTTTGGAGGGAGGTCTGTAGACTGAGTACATCGCTCCTTTGTTTTTCTGTCAGATTGGAGAGGTTTTGGTGGAGATCCGCAATCTTTTTTTCGGTCATTTCGAATTGACCGTATACGCTGGTGAGGTCCTGTTCGCGCATCAGTTTAATTTGTTGGTTCAAGGGGGCCAAATCACTGCGCATTTTGGCCATATCTGCTTTTTGGGCTGCAATCAGATTTTGGGATTCGGCAATGGCTGAGCGTGCTTCATCGACTTGTTGCCCAAGAGCGATCTTTTCAGACTTTAGTTGACCAATTTGCTGTTCTAAGTCTTTTTGAATCCTGGCCACGTCGGCTTGCTGGGCGACACAGCCTATTTCAAGCATACCAAACAACCCGATTAGTATTATCCATTTGAAAGCCGAATTAGCACATTCCCAAGGTACCACTGTATGTTCGATCCTCCATGATTGAAAGTGTTGAAGGTGCCCTGCTTTATTTATCGATTAGGAATAAGAAGATGTCCTCGCCGGTTGAGTTGATGGCACACTTCTGTCGCGTCACGGCAGAAGGGTTTGTCTTTCCCGTAAGAAATGACGGCGAGACGTGAGCTCTCCACTCCTAACTGTGTGAGATAATCTTGGACGGCCACGGCACGTTTTTTTGCCAGAACCATGTTATAGGCTTGCGTCCCTCGTTGGTCAGCATGTCCTTCAATCAGAAGATTTGAGGACGGGTCTTGTGTGAACCATTCCATTGTTCGTTCAAGTGTTTGCTTTCCTTCTGGGGTCAACGTCCAACTATCGAATTGAAAAAAGACATCTTCCAAGCCAGCTTTGGCGGCGGCGAGTTCCTCCGCTTGGATTCGTTTCATCTGATCTTGAAAGCTTCCAGATGGTTCAGCCTTCGCGATTTGGAAGGTGTCAGGAATTGGTTCGAGGCCCTCTCCGGAAAGGGCCACTTGTGTTTCGTTCGCAAGATCCTGGCCAGCTCCGTGGTGAGGGGAAGTCGAAAGAGAGGGTAATGAGTTTCCAGATGATGAACTGGATTGAGCTGCAAAATCCTGCCCTTCGGCCAAAGAGGTCAAGGTGTTGGTCGTGTCGGCCAATTCAGAGTCTAATGAGGGTAACAACTCGTTTGGAGAGGTTGTTGCTGGAGTAGAAGGTTTTGTTGGGGTCTGTGCCATATCAATGGCATCCTGGTTTTGTGTGGATATTGGAGGTTCCCCAGAAACCGTGTCCTCCATGGGAACTTGTGAGGACAGGTTTGATTCATCGACTGAGTTATTTGAGAATCCGGTCGATTGAGCTGATGACCCTTCCTCTGTGGGTGCCATGGCCATTTCTTCCCCTGGAGCTCCAGAAGCTGTAGAGACGTGAATTCGCTTTTCTCCGCACCCGATAAGGCTGAGAAGGGTAAGACAGAATATACTAAGTAATGAAAAGGCACGGAAATGTTTTTTCATGCGGCGACTCCTTTGCTTAAATACCACAGTTGTTTCCGAAAATTAGGGTTGAAACGGGGACCAAGAGGGAGAACTGAGGTGTGAGCCTACTGAAGAAATTTTTTCTAGTCCTTCTCCCTCACTCGTGATGATATAAATTTGACTTTCTCCTCCGCGAATTGAACTGAAAACGAGATGCCGGCCATTTGGAGCCCATGAAGGCGAATCGTCGATACTATTGCCTTTGGTAATTTGGCTACGTTCCTCCCCATTGGGGCTGATTCGACAAAGCTTGAACCCTTCCCCGGGAATTCGACAAACATAGACAATCCATTTGCCTTTTGGGGACCACGCAGGTGCAGCGTTGTAATCTCCATCGTAGGTGAGGCGCCTCACGTTGGAGCCTTCGGCATCCATGATGTAAATTTGGGGGCGGCCTCCACGATCCGAAGTGAAGGCCAAGTGCCGCCCATCTGGCGACCATGATGGGGAAAGGTCTGCGCTACTGTGAGAGGTTAACTGCTTCGCACTTCTACTGTCCAATGCTAGCTGATAGATGTCAGAATTACCTTCCTGGGCTGTGGCATAGGTAATCGATTGCCCATCCGGAGCAAAGGTGGCGGTAATGTTGAGGCTGGCTGGTGGTACTAATACTTCCTCTCGGCCTGATGCGAGTTCCCGTCTGATAATTTGTTGTTTTCTGTCGCGATAGCCAGTGTAAATGAGGGATTTTCGATCTGGAGACCAAGTTGGCATGAGATTGAGATACCCATCTGCAGTGACTTGTTGGGGATCATATCCGTCATAATCCATCACGAATAACTCTCGCCCATTCTCTTTTTCACCGACAAAGGAGATCTTAGTTCTGGCAATACCCTGTTCTCCTGTATACCGATAAACCAGCTCGTCTGCCCATCGGTGAGCCATGAGGCGAACAAGGGCATCACCAGTTTTGAGGGAAAAGTAGCGCTTGCCGGTCAGCACATCTTGGTGTCCAGGATCAAAGGCACAGGCATCAAAAATCAACCCTTCTACCCCACTTGAGGTTCCACCAATCCCGAGTCGTCCCCACGTTGAGACGGTCACTTGGCGAAAATGGTTTTCCAGTGTTGGCGAAAGAGTCACGCATTTATTCTGAGAAAATTCACCTTTTGTTGCGGGCAAATCGGCCATGGTAAAAACCTGTGACCGTTTAAGGTCATCTTTGAGGATAGATTGGACCTGAGTATGCATGTGTCCTGAAATTTTATTGTTTTGTTCTACGGGAGAAAACTCCATGACCCAAATAGGAATTTTTTGAAATGCTGACCGGGTCGCTTCCAGGATGGCCTCTTCTCCAAAAATCAACGAAGGTTGTAAAAGGATGAGGACTCCGGCAGTCGAAAGAAGAAACCGCAAAATGTGTTGGTGGAAAATTTTTATCATACAGGCTCAATCCTTTTAATCTTTAATGAATCGATATTGGACCTCGAAAAATGATTCCGAAATATCCGAAGGGAATGGCGGTAAGGGGTTCACAGCTTGGACCGCTCGTTGGGCTGCGGAATCGTAATGGGCATGCCCAGAACTTTCTGATATTTGAATGCGAGAAATTTCTCCTGTTCTAGCGATATGGAATTTCAGGACCACCAGCGGATTACTGGCAAGCAATGGGGGGGCAACCCAGTGGCTATCAATTCTATCCTCTACCATGGCCAAATATCGGTTTTTCCCCGAAGAAGTCTTGGACGTCGCTCCTCCCCCTTCGCTACCGGCTTGAACCTCAAGTAATTGCAATCGTTGTTTAATCGATTCTACGGGGGCGACTTCGGGTATCGAGAGTTTGGCGATTTGTTGGTCTAAAGCCGATGGAGGTGGTGTGATTGATGAGATGGTGGCCGGACGTGTCGTTTCCGGTAAAGGCAGAACAGGTTTGCGCGTCGTTGATTTGAGCCCCTCCATTAACTTTTTTACGGTATCCGTCATTTTAGGCTGAGCCGGGGTTGAGATTTGGGGTTTTGGGATCTCAGGGGTTTTCTGCAAATCAGGTGTTGGCGGTCTCCGTGATAGTTCAGGAAGGGTTGGTTTGGGGGGGGCGGTTTGGATCTTGGGCATATTGCGTTTGAGTGATTCTTCAATGTTTGGGGTGTTTTGGGTTTTTGGCTTTACGGAACTTGTTTCTGGTTTTGTAAAAGGGGTGACCTCTCGTAACGAAGGGATAGCCGGTGCGGGTTTGATATTGGGTCGGATGTCAGGGGCTGGAGAGCTAGAAGAGGGCGGGTCTGGCATTTGTACTGGATCCAAAGTGTTTGGTGAAGGCTTTGTTTGGGAAGGTGATATTGACGGTGAAAGTGATTTCAATGGTTCGGCAGGTTGTAAGGGCTTTGGGCGAGCTATGGTTGGGGGCGAAGGAGGTAATTGTAGGCTATCAAATAAAGGGGCATGGTCTTCAGCGGGACGAATTTCAGGTTCTGGAGCAGGGGTAGTCGGAGAATTCGGCACTTGTTTTTGAGGGACAATGATTGAATGAATGGCTCCCCCTAAGGATTCAGATAATCGCTCGGTGGCGGTTTCAGTTGGAAGTGGAGGTAGAGCGGCTTCTTCGACGGGAGGAACCGTTGTGGCGGTAGGAGGGGAAATTTTCTCTGTAGGGGTTTTGATTTCCCTTTGTGCTGGGGAGGGCTGAGGTTTTGGGGCAGTTGTTGACAGGGATGCCACTGATATCAGTGCCACATCAATGGTACGAAAGGGTTGCGCCTTTTCTGATTGGAACTTGATCAATAAAGCCATGGTAATAACGAGGGCATGCAGGAAAAAGGACGACACAAGTCCCCAGCGGAAAGAGGGACCTGAAGAGGTGTCAGCCGTGAGCCCGACGGCAAAAAGGCTTGGGGTTGTAGCATGTTCCATGAATCAGAAATTTACGGTGAGACTCCAATTTGATCGGCTTCAATTGTTTCAATTTTCGGCCCGGTGACCATTCCCAGTCGTTCAATTTTGGCTCCTTTGACTTCATCCATGATCTGAACCACGGTCCCATAGGGCACGGTTTGGTCAGCACGTAAATAGACTGAAACAAGTGGATTTGAGCTTCTGGCTTCCTGTAGCTTGGTCCGTAGGTCGATTAAGCTAATGGGATCATTTCCTAGAGATAAGCTATGGTCTTTCTGAATGGTGACAACGAGTCGCTCCTCAGCCTTGATATTATTGGCCGCAGATGTGGGTAAATTAATATCCAATCCTCGATGCAACATAGGAGCGGTAACCATAAAAATGACAAGCAACACGAGAACCACATCTACGAGAGGAATAACGTTAATTTCAGACAGGAATTGACGAGGTTTGGCTCCTGGGGTCATTGAGCGACTTCCACTTCATAGGCGGCTTGTTCGGATTCTTCAAGGGTATTGAGAAATTCTATCGTAAAAGCTTCGACACGAAAGGCCATTTTTCGAATTCGGGATAAAAAGAAGTTATAGGCCATGACCGCTGGGATTGCGGCAAAGAGTCCGGCTGCCGTTGCGACCAGAGCTTCAGAGACCCCTGGGGCAACGGCCGCAATGCTGGCAGATCCTTGTACCCCGATTTCCCCAAACGCATTGATAATTCCTAGGACGGTTCCTAAGAGTCCAATAAACGGGGTTAGATTGCCTGTTGTGGCCAAAAATGGCAGGTATGCCTCTTGACGGTTTATTTGATTTTGGATGATATGCTGGGCGACTTTTTCTAAGTATTGGCGATTGGGTGGACGGATAGATTCTTGAGAGGCTATTTGATGTTGAGATGTAAACAAGTCAGAAGAAATGGGTAACCGATCCGTGATGCCCAGAAACACCATGGAGCTTGGGCTCAGCATATAGCTTTTAGCCTGATTTCTAAGAGGTTTTTGATCAATGGGGTTGACCTCATAAATCTGCAAAAAACGAGCTTCTTCCTGGTCAATTTGCCTAAACTGACGAAATTTATTCACAATGATTCCCCAGGAGACAATTGAAAAAACTGAAAGAATTATCAATATGACAATGGACAATAATCCAAGGGAACCCAACAATTCAGAAGGATTGGAAAAGGGCATGGTGTACTTTTAGACCTCCATTAGACTAGGCAGAAAAAACGTGGGGGATGGTGAATGTCGACCAAGAAAACGTGAGATGGGGTGGCGGGGCCGACGGGATTTGAACCCGCGACTTCCAGATTGACAATCTGGCGTCCTAACCTGGCTGAACGACGGCCCCGTGAAAACCTTGTTTTGGAAAAACAGCCCACAGAGTTCTTCCACATGGGAAGTAGGATTACGATATGGGCTGGTCAATATATCAGATTGAGGCGACCTTATGCCAAACATAATTTGGTAGGCGGAACAGGGATCGAACCTGCGACATCTGCCGTGTAAAGGCAGTGCTCTGCCAACTGAGCTATCCGCCTAAAATAAGAAAAAAATGATAATTTTCCCATTATAACAGGGAGTTAGGCCTTGTCAACTTGATCGAAATAGTGTGGAATACGGTTTGACATGGTCTAGAGACGTGGGTATAAGGCACCTCAATGTTTTGGAGAATAAGGAATATCTTTTATAAGCGGTCATTAATTTTTGTGGAGAGGAAAAATGGACGATGGGATATAAAATAAAAGACCACACTGATAAATCAGCGGGAGCTGACCCAGTGGTGGTGTTGTCTAGCAAGGAACAATTTTTGTTTTTTGTAGAAGAACATCGTGGATTGGTATGGGGGGGGATACTGTTAGTGGTGGTCCTCATAGGCGGGCTTGTCATACTCAATTGGCTTTCTCAGCAGAAAAAGGAAGAAGCCTGGGAAATGCAGGGGAAAGCTCAACACGTGTACTTGGACCGTCCCCTGGATGATATTGATAAAGGCAAATCCAATATTCAACAAGCCTCAGGAATGTTTCAAGATATTCTTAAGCAATTCCCCGCTACACCTAGTGCTAAAATTTCTTCGTTTTTGCTGGGAAATAGCTTAATGGAGACTGAAAATTACCAAGGCGCGATAGAAGCCTATACCAAACTTGTTCAAGAGCATACCCAAGACCCTATTTTAATTGGGTTAGTACAGCAGCGGTTAGGCCTGGCTCAATTGCTGAATGGAAATCGAGAAGGTGCGATAAGCGCCTTTGATGCCGTGTTGCAAAACCCTCAGGCCCTCAATAAAGACCAGGTACTTTTTGAATTGGCAAAATTAGGAGAATCTGAAGAAAAAACTGATGAGGCCGTGAAGCGATACAAGCAACTCATTCAGGAATTTCCGCTTTCTCCCTTCTCGACAGAAGCCAATCTTCGTGTGAAGGTGCTTGCACCTGAGGAAGCCAAGGAATTGGAAAAGCCAGAATTGATTGTTGATCCTCTAGGTATTGAAGAAAAGGCAGTGACTCCCAAAGGAGAGGATACAAAAGATCAGAAGCAGGAAGGCGAGTAATCAGTCTTCAAAAAACGAGGGTGAAGGAGACTAGTGACTCACGAGTAACATATGCCCCGCTTGAATAATGCTGGATGATAGGTTGTTCAAGGCCCGTAGATCTCGCACGCTCACGCTAAACTGTTGAGCAATGCTCCACAAGCTATCGCCCCTTTGCACACGGTACCATTTAGAGGCCCCAGTTGGAGGCTTTTGAGTCGGAGGTTTTCCCTTCACGCGTAACCGATCGCCTGGGTAAATTAAGTGCGTCGATAGATTATTGAGTCTTTTGAGTTGGCTGATGGTGGTATTGAAGCGATTTGCAATTCGACCTAAAGAGTCCCCATATCGAACTCGGTACCAGATGATCTGATCGTCGGCGTAATCCTCGTCTCCACCTCGCACACGCAGTTTTGTTCCTACACGGATCAGATTGCTTGATAAACGATTCATGTCTTTTAGCTGACGGACTTTCATCCCGAACCGTCTGGCAACCACAGACAAACTGTCCCCTCGGCGTACTTTGTACCATTGAGTGGGGGGCGGGGGGGGCTGCGTCCACACTGGTAGTGCTTCATGTTGGGTCGCGATTAATGAGGCCATGCCCACGGGCACTTTAAGATGGTAGCCCGGACCATTGGATTTTGGAACGATATTCCGCCGAAGTTCTGGATTGAGCCGTTTGAGTTCTTCCAGCGAGATCCCAGTTTGGTCTGTAATCGCCGAAAGTTGAACGGGTTTGCCAATCAAGACTTCTTCAAATTCATGACGATCACCATCAGGCGCGAGAAATCCATAGGCCGTGGGGTTCTTGGCGATAAGGGTGGCCGCAATGAAGCGAGGGACGTAGTCTTTGGTTTCACGTCGAAGGTACCAGGTCCTGCGAATCTTCCAAAAATCACGAGATCCGGTTTTTTTAATGGCCCGTCCAACTTTTCCGCTTCCGGCATTATAGGCGGCTAACGCCAGAGGCCAAGATCCAAAACGATCATAAAGGTCACGGAGATGATGGGCGGCCGCCACGGTGGATTTAATGGGGTCTCGCCGCTCATCCACGTACCAATTGACGTTGAGCTTGTACATGCGGCCTGTGGCTTTCATGAATTGCCAGGGGCCTGAGGCGCGTGCCCGAGAAAATGCTCGTGGATTGAAACCGGATTCGACCAATGAGAGATACATCAAATCGGTGGGAAGTCCAAACTCCCGAAAAATGGGCTCGACGACATCTTTGTAGTGATGGAATCGGTCGAGATAGGATTGAAATCGATCAGTAATGCCCTCCTGGAAATAGCGCAAATTTTTGGCTACGGCATCGTTAAGGACAAGTGGAATTGTTCCATAGTTGGAAGTAGAGGTCGGATCAACGGGTTCCCAGTCGGAGCGAAAAACGTCCTCAAAACGAGCCAGAAAAATTTCGGAGCCTACCCCTTCAGCCAACCGTGTCTCGGTCTGCATCTGCGACAAGTCTTCCAAAGGATGTGACTGGGGAAAGGGGAAAGGGGCAAGCTCCAAGAATGTCCAATGAAAACGAGACCATGGAGGGAGCGGTTCCTCTTGAGATACGGGAGGTGCCTGAATAAGATCAGAATCAGCGAGATCTTCCTGGAAATCTGTTAACTCCTCTTCTTTGACGAGTGGTTCATCAGTCGGCAATTCCTGGTTTATGTCCCCTTGAGCGGCCGTTTCTTCATGATGGATCGCGGGTTCATGAATTATATAGGAAGGAACTTCTTCGGTATGAGTGACCGGAGAGTATGCCGCTTGCGGTTTTTCTAGAAGACCTTCATGGGTCAAGCTGGATGATTGGGCATTGAAATGCCGGGAAACGGGTTGCCGATGCCGAGTTTCTTTCCCAAGGCGAGAGGAAGTGATGTGGCTATTGGAGGAGAGGCTGGGGTGGCTTCCACGAGTCGCCAATGAATAATTGATGGTGAGTGGTTCAGAATGACGATCGAGAGGCTGAGTCGTGTTTTCAGCCCATCCTGTAGAAGAGGTCAAGGCGCCGATGGCCACCATGACGATTCCAAGAAGAGGTGTATGAGGAAAGGTCATGATTGTTTCGAAAAAGGAAAAACCGGAAGAACATTAGGAAGTTCTTCCAAAGTAGCATCTGTTCTAAGACTTTTCGGCAGATCCATGCACATCTTGATAGGCTACCCCCCGACCTTTCCGATGTCAATCAGTTCCGAGAAAAATCCCTCGTTGCAAGGTACGGTACTATGTGGGATGAGAATTCCTTAAGGTTTTAGACCGGAAAGCGGTGTAGGTTGAAAGGCAATCTGGGTTTTTCTAGGATGGAAATTAGCGAATTATCGGTGAGGGTTCACCGGCAGTGCTAAGGTGAAATATCGGCCCCTTTCCACAAATAGGAGGAGTTTTTTTTGAAGGGTAGTGAGAAGGTCTGCGAGAGGGAGTATTTCTGTATCGGATCCAGTAGCTGGTTGGTCCTGAAGCCCCTTGCGGATTTGCTCAAAGGACTTTGGTTGATCATTGCAAAATTCCAAGATAAACGCATAGGGGTGATCGAAGCGTTCGCTTGTGGGATGAGTTCCCCGTCCATCATAGACGGTGAGATAGCTCAAGGCTTTTGAAAAGAAGAGAAAGGGCCGGTTAGCAGAATGATATCGCTCCTTCCATTCCCGAACGAGGCGGACAAAATCTTCATAGACCTGTGGATCGACCTTCCAGTCGATGTCATATTCAAAATCATAGGCGATTTTATTCAGGTCGACCTTCCGTTCATCGTAAACGTATCCGTAGGCCATGCCTGGCCCCGTGAGTCGAATGCCATAGCGTTCCGGCCATTTATAATACGGGCTGAAACGTTCCAGCCAGAGCTTTGAGGTGGATTCAGGGGGTTGGAAATGCAGTAACGAAGGAATAATTGCCATTTGCCGTTGATAATCGGCATTGGTCTCTCCAGGAAATCCCAGCAAAATATTCCAGGACAAGTCGATATTATAATACCGACTCCATTTCAAACATTGAATATTTTGTAAAGGGCTTACACCTTTATCCATTTCCTTCAGTTGGTCCTGGCTGAGACTTTCGATTCCAGGCTGCATACATTTGACGCCACCCTGAGCCAAGGTTTGAATTTGACGCTTATTGAGATTGCTCTTCGTCTCCATAAACACATCAAGATCCACATGCCGTTGAGCCAGTTGCCCAAACAAGCCGTCCACATATTTCATATCGATAATATTATCCACCAAACGAAAGCGGCTGGTGTCGTAACGGCTGGAGAGATACTCTAATTCTGTTGCTACTTGCGTTGGAGGCTTTGCTCGAAAATCCATCGCCTGGGCATTCAATCCGCAAAAGGTACAATGATGTTTTTCTCCCCACCAGCAGCCCCGTGAGCCTTCATATAGCAAAATCCGATTGAGGCCGGTTGATCCTTGGCTGTCTAATTCGTCAAGTTCGGCGAAGTAATCGTCGTAATCCGGAGGAGGCGCTTGGTCGAATTGCATGACTAACTGTTCATTGGGAATGAAACAGATTTCGCCGTTTTTTCGATGTGCGATACCTGGAGGAATATCGATTTCCTGTTTGAGTAGAATCTTTTTCACCAATGGAGGGAAGCAATGTTCCCCTTCGCCACTCACCACATAGTCGATCCAAGGAAAAGCCCGAAATTGTTCGAGACCCATTTCCCCGTCAAAGTTAGCTCCACCAAAGACAATCCGCACATCTGGATACACATCTTTAATCAATTTTGCCAAAGACAGGCTGGCGACATTTTGGTCAAAGGTTGAGGTAAACCCGACCACGTCGTACTGATCCCATTCCACCGTAGTCAGAGCCCATGTTAAAAATTGGGGGGCAAGGGTCCGAGCGATTTCTTCTAGGTGCCCAATTGAACAGCCCGCTTCTCGAGCGGTCTCTTCAAAGACCGGTTTGAACACGTGGGGGTATTGAGCATGTTTGGGATTGTCGCGAAAGAGCAAGGCCGAAAATAACCATTCACCAAAAAGCCCGCGCTTTTCGCATAAAATCTCATAGAGCGGCACACCAATCTTATGCGCAAATTGCAAATTGAAATGGTAGGTTTTGACGTCGATGCCCTGGGATTTTAAGAGGGCCGATAGCGTGCCCAATTGAATAGACGGAAACTTGGAATAAGAAAACGGCATGGTAACCAGCGCGACCCGAGTTCCGAAAGAACGGAAATTCGTGGTGAGTTCAGGAGGAGCAGGATGAACCTGTTTCCCTTCTGCAGAGACCGGATGAATAAGGGTGGGGCTGGTGGCCATGGGTGTCTAGGGATTTAATGGAGGAAGGGCATAGGCCCGGTCGGCCTTGGCTGCCAAGAAAAAATCACTTTCGGTGAGCCCCTGAATTTTATGTGTCCAAATTTCCACTTTGCATTTCCCCCAAGCCAGATGGAGGTCGGGGTGATGGCCTTCAATTTCTGCGACATTCCCAATCCGATTGGTAAAGGCTAAGGCCTCGGCAAAGTTAGGAAACTCATAGGTCCTTTCAATATGGCCTTGGCTGTTCAAGGTCCATCCCGATTCCAATTGTCCCAGTAATTCTTGAATTTTTGATGATTCCAGTGGAGGGATTCCTCCCCGACAGGGAATGCAGGTCTTATCCGCTAAACTCATAATTTCTCCCTCTCTATTTTATGTACATAGACGGTTTCTAATGAGGCCCGGACAGACAGCATCCGAAAGGACCTGAACGAAATCAATTATAGTCATCAGGTGATGGCCTACACAATTGGGTTAAAGGCGGCGTGGAGGGGTTGTGTAATGAACGTGGCCGAAAAGAAGGGCGCAAAGGAAGGGATGAGCCACACGAGCCGTTTGTGTATGGATTTTGTTTGAGATCGGGGTCAAAAAAGATTCCTGCCACAATTCTGCTATAAACTCGCCAATCGTTACCAAATAGTCAATTGACAAGGGGATTCGGGAGCAGGTAGATATTTCGTCGGCTTTCTCCCATGCCCCACACAGATTGGCGTGGCTTGGGAAAGGCAAAAAACGAAAAGATTGAGGAAGAGGTTTTTTCAAGGAGAGTTGTGCAATGCCCGTCAATGCGCTTCGGAAAAAAGGGGCCAGAATGAGTCTTCAGGAGGCTTTAGATCGTGTGGGGAAACTCGAGCGGCTTTCTCATAGCAGTAATCAACATGAGGCGGCGTTGGCCGCGATGCGGTTGAAAAGTTTTGATGTGGAAACCGCCCGGGCCCCTCGGATCGAGGCAGTTGTGGATGACTCGGTGATTCGAGGAGACAATCTTAATGCTGATAAACATATCGAGATTCTTCAAGAGCCGCCTGTGGTTCCCTATGAAACCATGGATGAAATTACGGTAGAGCAATCGTCAGAAAAACCTAAAGTGAATTGGGACGAACTGCATTTCGAGTTGATTAAGAAAGCCCAAATGATGGGAGCCGATGCGTTACTCCAGATTCAAATGAAAGGGACTCCGAGTCAGAAAGTCTTAGGGGCCACGGCATTAAAGTATCTGACGCCGATGGAAATTCTTGAAATCGAGCGCAGCCAATTCTTGGAAAAAGATGAAAAAGCCTATGAGGAATCCCGAAAGGAATCGCGGGATCAGGACACGGCACCAGGGATTGGGTAAAAGACTGGTGAGTCATCGGTATGTGGTAATACTATTCATTGATCAATAAAATGTGACCTGATTCTTGTCTATAAAAAATTGTGTGGTACCGTGTTTGAGTGCGATCAATAGGTGGCCGGACCTTCTTCACCTTCACAATCAGTGTGTAAGGTCGTAAGGGCTGGTTGGATTCTGATTTCCTTCATCGGGTGTTTTTCCCAGTTATTCACTCCCCTCTTTCCAATTGTTGTGAAGGTTCGTGCGTACCAATGGGCGGGTCGACGTGTGTAGGAGTTAGGAAACGGTTGACCATTGGGTCCCGGTAGGCTCGGCCATCCATACGCATAAAGGAAAATTCATGTTCAGGGTCAGAATGCTATGTGCGCTTTGGGTTTCAGTGTGGCTTCTTGTACTTCCCCAAATAAGTGAGGGCCAGGAACCAAAAAAGTTTGAACTCCTTTCAGTGGGGATTCGAGGAGGAATTAATCTAGATCCTGGAGGAATTCCTCCCGGTGAGAAAGAAGACTTTCAACAATTTGAGGTCTTGGGGATTCTCGGATTCCCGGGAAGTTGGGAATGGCCCAGAGGCTGGGAGGGCCGGTATCGTTGGTATGCGTCGGCCGGAGTCATCAAGGCTGCGGGGGATAAAGGGTTTATTGGGACGTTCGGGCCAGGTGTGGCGTTTACGAAATGGGATTGGAATCTCACCTTAGAGTTTGGGACAGGGGCCGTGTTTGTTAGCAAGGAACATTTTGGACAGCAAGATTTTGGCGGGCCTGTGCAAATTCTTGGTCATGGGGGAATCAGTTATCATTTCCCCGCGCACATTACTCTCGGTTGGCGTTTCCAGCATTTTTCCGATGCCACCATTTATGGAAATAATAACCGTGGCGTTGACTTTCATTTTCTTGAACTTCGATATGGTTTTTGAGTGAAAGGAATATTCCCCTTCCCTTTATCGTATTGTTCTGTCATCAATGTTCTTGTGTTGAAGTAAATTCGGTAAGAACTTGATGTTTCTTTCCGTAAGGCCGAATGGCCTTGCGGCTTTCCATGTGCCGTGGAATCCTCACCTCAATAAAAAACCGGTTCTATTTCTTCCGTTGTTTGGCGATGTCGAGTGCGGCGACGCGGTAGGCTTCGGCGAGGGTGGGGAAATTGAAGATGTTGTCCACAAAACGGTCGATATCTATGTGATGGAGCAAGCCCATTTGACCAATGTGAATCAGTTCCGTGGCCCCTTCTCCGACAATATGGACGCCAAGCAGTTTTTCTCCCCTGGCATCGGCCACCATTTTCAACAAACCATTTGTCATACCTGATATTTGCCCTCTGGCAATTTCATGAAAGTGTGCTCGACCGATGAGGGCGCCCCCAAATTTTTCAATAGCCTCCTGTTCGCCCAGCCCGACACTGGACATTTCTGGAATGGTGTAAATGCCCATGGGAATATGTTCCGGAGCCGCGCCAGAATCCAGGCCTAAAGCATGACAGACAGCTCGTCGCCCCTGTTCCATGGAACAGGATGCAAGAGATGGTGGCCCGATCACATCACCCACCGCGTAGATGTGTGGCACCGTCGTTTGGCAGTGGGCATTCACGGCGATGAGTCCCCGAGGTGTCGGCACCAATCCGGCTGCCTGAATATTGAGATGATCCAGATTGGCCACTCGTCCAAGCGCCACTAACATTTTTTCACTTTCGAAGACCTCACCATTGTCCAAATGGGTGATGACTTTGGAAAAGCCATCCCAGTGGGCCGATTGGATATGTTGTTCCCCGCGATACCGCCCTCCGGTTGTCTCAAAAGCCTCACAAAATTGCTTGGTAAGTTCTTGATCCAAAAATTTAAGCGGTCGATCAGCCGTATCGATCATCGTCACCTGAACACCCAAAAGCGCAAAGATCGAGGCGTATTCACTCGCAATCACTCCTCCCCCAAGCACGGTTAGCGATTTGGGTAAATACACCAATGAGAGGATGGAGTCGCTGTCTAATATGTGTTCATGGTCGATGGGAATATGATCAGGAACACGAGGGCGCGACCCCGTGGCGATCACAATCGTTGTTCCGGTTATTCTTGAGGTGGTTCCATCAAGGCCTTTGACCTGAATGTCCCGATCGGAAATAAATTGAGCGCGGCCATGGAAACGTTCAATGCCATTGCGAGATACCTGTTCTGCCATGAAGGCGCCATGAGCACGCACGACAGTGTCTAGACGAGTCATGAGGCTCGCGATTTTCACATCATCCCGCATGCGAAATTCAAACACATCCGTCGCCTGAAGAAATTGCACCATTTGTAGGGCGCTTTCTCTCAAGGTCTTGCTGGGGATGGTGCCCTGATACACGCACGCGCCCCCGACTTCTCGGTTTTGTTCAATGAGTGCGACCCGTTTGCCCGCCTTAGCGCCTTGGATCGCGGCTTTCTGTCCGGCGGGACCACTGCCAATGACGAGAAGATCAAAAAGCGATGGGTTGGTCATACGAGGAAGGTCTCGACACTTTGCTGAATGCCTTCGCGTAATTCCAGGAGTGCATCCACATCATCAGGGTAAAAATTTAAATCGTGAATCACCGGTAGGGCGCGAAGGGCCTCATCATCAAGAGAAGATGTGCCTAAGACATAGTTGGCCAAATGATCCGCAAGGCATGTGATGATGGCGCCCTTGGTCGGAAGGGTGGCTTGATGGTAGCGGTCGTCAGGATAGAACCGGATAGCTTCTTGAACGGATTCGGGCAACTTCCAGGCCTCAGCTAACTTGGCCCCGGCTGAAATATGCAATTCTTGAATGATGGGTTCTAGCATGATCCAAGCGGGCGAACGCTCGTGAGATACATGGGAGGACAGAAAAAGATGAAGGACGATGGGTTTCCCAATGGTATGAAGCAGGCCGCAGAGAAAAGCGTTTTCCACGTTATGGCGAAGGCGACGTGCAATTTCCTTCCCGTAAAGACCGGTGGCCAGAGCCTGGCTCCAAAGTTGACGGATTTCCTTTTCGTATCCTGTGATCGTAAATACTCCGCTTTGGACCGATACGGAAAAGGCGAGTCCCGCCAGCATATTCATTCCCAACCAGGCGACGGCCTGTTGCAGAGAAACGATGGGGGATCGAGGGAGATACGCTGGTGAATTTGCAATGCGCAGAATTTGTCCAGCCAACGCCTGATCCTGCTGGATGAGTGAGGAGAGTTTGTTGACATCGGCATTGGGGTCTCCGGAAAGTTGGAGCACTTGATGAGCCACCACAGGCAATAACGGTAGGTTCAAGGAGTCGTGCTCCAGTTGCGCTGTCAAACGTGCACGAAGCAGGTCGCCCTCGGCTTGTGGTGTGGAAACGGGCGTCGTGAGGGTCATGTCGTATCTTGTCGGTTTCTAGGTGATAACCTTTAGAACCGACGCTCAATGTATCGGGGGCTGTCTAGGCTGATAAAGCCGTCGGATGGGTGCTTCTTCGCAATCTGTTGTTAACAAAAAACCTTGTTAGAGTATGAATAAAGAGTGAATTCCATTGGGAGAGGGGGTCTTGATTGTCGGATTGATCGTCACAAGACCCTGACAGGGAGGGGTGGACGGGCGGCAGGAGAACTATAAATGGCGGAAGTTGGGGTGGGTTGGCTGGTATCTTCGGAAAAGGAGTGATGCGATGAAAACCTTAGCCAATGTGATGACGACCTCGTTACAAAAGATTGAGGCCTCGGCAAGTATTATTTCGGCGGCACGACAGATGCGCGAAGGGCAAGTGGGGTCGTTGGTGGTCATCCGTCATGGAAAACTTATGCGGGATCAGGAGGAAGAAATTATCGGGGTAATTTCAGAGACCGACATTATTCGTAAGGCTGTAGCTCAAGAATTGGATCTAAGGAGCACTATGGTTGATACGGTGATGACCAGTCCTATGATTACCGTGGAAGCCTCTTGGCCTTTAGGGGATGCGTTTCAGATGATGAAAGAAAGTGGGGTTCGCCATCTTCTGGTCACACAAAATTCAGTGGTGGTGGGCTTAGTATCTCTCCGGGATCTTTTAGTTAATCTGCAAGAAACTTCCTGACGTGTAATGTCAGAATCTCCTTGTTCCTTGGATATAAAGAGAAGAACCAAAGAAGAAAAGAATACAGGGTGAGGCTATTATGTCATGGGATTTACCTGATGGAAAACAGAAGAGGGAAAATGAAGGCATACAACCTTCGAGTTATGACCTATAATTTTTCGATATATTAGGACTCAGATTAAAGCCGAAATCCCTCGGTTTCATTGCTGATGAGCATCTGCGGTTCGTCTCATTCCATTTCTTCCCCTGGAATAACATTTAGCAAGAAGCATGAAATTCCTTCCGCGATCCCCTTCATTTTTCACTAGACGGGGTCCTTGGCCTCTGCCGCATTTCTTCTAATAGCGTTCACTTGTACAAGGGATAAGATGTTCGGGATTTTCGGTTGCTGGCGCAATCATGAAAGTGGGTTCCCTTCGATTTCGTCCACTTTTCCTGCCTAAGTGTAATGGGAATTCATTTATTGCGGTCATGAAGGTCTGTTGTCTTGCTTGGTTTAATGTACGACTAGTTGGTTTCCTTTAGCAGGTAATGCTGGCGGTTCCCACCGGTTACCTCAAGATTAGACTGAAAGAAGCCGAAAAGGCCATGAAGAAGGTGATGGGTATTCCCCCATAAAAGAAAGATTTGAAGCATGGGGAGTAGGTGTGTTTAGGAAATCATGTGAAGGAGTAAGGCTATGAAGACGATTCAATTTTTCTGTGTCATGTTCATGGGATCGATGGTGATAGGGTGCATGAGCCAGCAAGCGCATGAGCGGGCGATGGAAGAGTTAACTGCCACGCAACAAAATTCAGGCCAAGAACTTGAACGCCTCCAACGGGTTGTTCAAGAGAAAGACGCAGAAGTCCTACAACTCCAAGAAACGAATAAAGATTTGGAAGCCACCCTTGAGGTGCAAGAACAAGTCAAAGAGAAAAATTTAGAAGCCTTAAAACAAGAATTACAAGCCTTGTATTCGCAGGTCACAGGACTTGGGAAGCTATCAGGGGCCACACAAGCGAATTATGCAAGTGGCATGAACCAGGATGGGGTAGACTTTGATGATTTAGCGCAAGCCTTTCAGAACGTCCGTTCGACGTTGGCCTCCCAACTGAATGATTTCTCACAATTGCGCACACAGAACGAGCAACTAGAAGAAGAGATGAGAAAGTTGGAAGCGCGACTCCGTCACGTGGAACATCTCAGGAAAGAGCTGGAAGAAGTCCGGGCGGCACGGGAAGCGCAAGAAGCGCAATTAGCGAAAGTGAAGGGGGAGGTCCAGACCGTTGGTCGGGAAATTGATCGTATTACCAAAGCCCTTGAAGAAAAATTTGGAAAGAGTTTAATGGTGACCCAACATCAGGATCGGTTGGTCTTAACCATGCTGGGACAGGTGCTCTTCGAATCAGGAGAAGCCCATTTGACGCCGTTGGGATTAGATATCATGAAACAGGTCGGCCAGGTCTTGGCTACGCTCCCAAACAAAAATATTCAAGTTGAAGGCCATACGGACAACAATCCCATTTATGGTCGGCTGAAACAACAGTATCCCACCAACTGGGAACTTTCGACCGCTCGGGCCACCACCGTGCTTCGGTTTTTAATTGAGCAGACGGGAATGGATCCCCAGGAATTTGCCGCTACGGGGTATGCGGATACGCGTCCGGCTGTTCCCAATGATACTGAAGAAGGGCAAGCACAAAACCGGCGGGTGGAAATTGTGTTGTATCCCGAACGTGTGGTTCAGGATGCCAACACCATCGCTACTCTCACTCAATAGCACATAGGAAGTAAGTAGTCATAGGGGTTAAAGAAATCTATTTCCTGCTCCTGACTCCTCACTTTTTGCTCCTTACGTCATCCTCGACTCACGCCTCAATGATGGGCTGTTCCCGTTACAGTAGGGACATGATGTTCAATGATGTGGAGATCGTAAAGCCACTCGGTCGTCGGTCCCAGGAAGGCATAGGCGGCCAGCAGCCCCACTAAGGTCATCGTGATCGTATAGGGAAGGGCCATCCACACCATTCGCCCATACGAAAGGCGGATAATCGGCGCCAGGGACGAGGTCAGCAAAAAAAGAAAGGCCGCCTGTCCATTCGGGGTGGCCACACTAGGAATATTCGTCCCGGTATTGATCGCCACCGCCAGCAGATCAAACTGGTCCCGGTTAATGGTACCAGCCTGCAGTGCTCGCATGACTTCATTAATATACACCGTCGCTACAAACACATTGTCGCTAATCGCGGAGAGGATTCCATTGGCTAAATAAAACATCCCGATCTGGTGGGTCCCATCCAAACTCAAACCATACCCGATAATCCCCGCAAAGAGATTCTGGTCTTGAATAACGGCCACAATGGCGAAAAACACCACGAGGAGGGCGGTAAAGGGCAAGGCCTCTTTGAACGCTTCTCCAATTTGATGTTCTTCAATGATGCCGTTGAAGGCCGTGATCAAGACGATCACTGTGAGGCCGATGATGCCCACTTCAGCCAGATGCAAGGCTAGCGCGATGATGAGCCAGAGACCGGCCACGGCTTGGACGATGAGCTTCGCCTTATCATCATTATCGCGACGCTTCGTCTGTTCTGCCTCAAAGTCCACCAAAATATGCCGGACCTGTTCCGGCAATTGGTACCCATAATCGAACCAACGCATCCGCTCGACGGTGAGACAGGTGGCTAAGCCCATCAGAAACACGGGAAGGGTGACTGGCGCCATTCGGAACAGGAATTCCATAAACTGCCACCCGGCTTTATCCGCGATGAGCAGATTTTGCGGTTCCCCCACCAAGGTGCAGACGCCGCCTAAGGCCGTGCCCACGGCTCCATGCATCATTAGATTGCGAAGGAACCCACGAAAATTTTCCAGATTTTCCCGATTCAAGTCGTGTACGTCTTGATCGCTGGTATGGTCATGCGAAGCATGCGGGGCCTTGCCCGAGGCCACGCGGTGATAAATACTATAAAAGCCGGTGGCCACGGCAATGATGACGGCGGTGACGGTCAGGGCATCTAAGAATGCGGACAGTAAGGCTCCCATTAAGGAAAACAGGAGGGCCAGCCAGTGTTTGGAACGGACGCCCAACAGGATTTTGGTAAAAAGAAAGAGCAGCAGGTCTTTCATGAAGTAAATTCCCGCCACCATGAACATCAGGAGCAAGATCACCTGGAAATTATTCACAGTTTCGTGGTAGACCATGGCGGGAGTGGTCATCCCGAGGAGGACAGCTTCAATGGCGAGCAAGCCGCCTGGTTGGAGCGGGTAACTTTTGAGGGCCATGGCCAGGGTAAAGATGAATTCCAAGATGAGGATCCAGCCGGTCACATAGGAGCCGACGGTGAGAATGAGTACCGGATTGAGCAGGAGAAAGGCCAGGATGGTGAGCTTGTACCAGGTAGGGGTATGGTTGAGAAAGTTCTGGATGAGTTCTTGAGGAATACTGCGACTCATAGGTGTGTCGACCCTTTCCGTGAAGACGGGTATTAATCGTCAATCAACTAAGCATGCCAGGTGGAGGAGAGTACTCAGGAAAATGAATGCGTATTATAAGAAGCCGGTCTCCTCTAATGAAAGCATAAAAATGGGGAAAAGCAAGAAGCTCCCCAAGGTTAGTGTGGAACACCATGGAGGGCAAGATTTGACATGATGAATGTGTATCACATTGCCGGGGTGGATGATCGGGAACGGGGATTTAACCGTCAAGTGCAGGTGAGCGGGCAGGGCGCCGTCTACCAGGCACGGTTGCGTTATGAAGCTTGGCAAATTGAAGTGGAGTACCTAGAGACGGAGGAAAAAGCTCTGCAGCGTTTGATTACCGTATTACATGAGCGCGGCTATACCCAATTACGCACCCAACGTATTTTCCAAGAAGAGCACTATTTAGGCAATCAAGAATTGTGGGTGGACTATCCGGATCCGGAATCTTCAGAAGAGCCTGTCGTCTCCTGGTGGAAGCGTATCCAGCAATGTTTCATGAGATAAAATCAGGGGTGAGGTGTAAGGGTCAAGAGAGAAAAGAATGGATTTTTGTTCCTAACTTTTGATATTCACTCCTTATTTTTCCCTTCCTATCCTGCCGTTTGGGCTTCTACGGGCCTGCTCGAGGGGAAGTAACTGATCATTCGTCGAGGGTTGAGGCATTCCCGGATGTGGGGTGCCAGGTCCACGGGTCTGATGGCGTCGGTGATCATGAGTGACTCGTCCTCTTCAGCCAAATTCAACACGATCGGTTCTTGAGGGGAGGCATGTTCATCATAAACGAGGAGAATCGGTCGAAGTCGATTATCGAAATTAACGCTGGTCACAATCCCGATCTTTTGATTATTGAGGTTCACTAAAGAACCAGGCGGGTAAACGCCAAGCTGTTTGATTAACGAAACTACGGCATCATGCCAGAGCGTGTGGCGGCACTTCACATACAAATAGGAGAGCGCCTCGGAAGGGATCATGGATCGTGAAGGGTCGGGATGGTGGCAGAGTTCATCATATACATCGACAACCATCACAATTTTCGCAAACATGCTCAATTGAGCATGTTTTTTCCCAGAAGGCACGCCCGTTCCGTTCAACCGTTCATGATGTTGGCGAATGATGTCCACGGCTTCATAGGGGAAATTGGGAACTTTTTCTACCATCTCCACCCCATTTTTCGTATGAGTACTTAAAAAATTATTAAGCTCTCCCTTTCCCATAGCGCCTTTTCGCAGCAGTGTTTCAGCAGGGAATTTGAGTTCTCCTACATCATGGAAGAAGGCACCTATAGCCAGCTTTTCATTTTCCTCACGGCTCAAGCCAAGGTCTAGTCCGACCATCATAGATAAGGAGGAGACATTCGTGGCATGGAAGAAAAATTCTTCGCTCGTTTCATTGGAGCCGATTAAATTGAGGAGTGCGCGAGATTTATCTGATCCGTCTAATAAGTCAAGCAGGTTCCCGACGACTTTTTGGGCCGTTCGAAGCCCTCGAGGCCGGCCAGCCACCACGTCTTGAACCATCTGCTTGGATTCCTGCAGCACTTCTTGAAACTGATGTTCCACCTCCTGGAGATGAGACTGGTATGCTTGAAAGGCTTCATGTTGGGAGATTTTTCGTTGCATCGGATCTTCAGGTGATGCTTCCCCGTCAGCAAGAGTTGTGGCCTCCTCCTTTTCATTGATATTGGATGCATCAACCATCTGAGGTTTGGGTTGCTTTTGAGCGGAAGAGTCAGGAAGATCTTGGGCTGTGAAGGTTTCTGGATCCGATCGATCAAAATCCACGAACAATTTAACTTTCTTGAGACCCTTTAAGGTTTCAAGATCCTTTGCGGCGGCAATCTTAAAGGAATTGGTCGGAAAAGGGTGGCTGAACCACGAACCTTCAATTTTTATAAAGAGTCCCAGGCGGAGGGCGCTTGGTTCTAAGGGAACAAAAGGCATAATGACTTACCGGTTATGATCATAAGAAATGAACAACACTCATGGGAAAAAGCCGCAATGCTCTTGAACAGACCTCCTTGGGTTTTGTCGGAACATCATTCAGCAAAATTGAGGATAAAGTGAAAACACTTGTTGGTAATCGATAGGAAACGGGCGAATTCTGGCGGGAACGACGCCACTGGCTTTTTCCTACTAACCCAAAACAATCAATGTGAAAACACGGGTAGTGATTGCTGGAGGGCCGCCGAAACGGAATCATACAAGGGGAACATCTTGTCCATGTTGGTGAGTAGGAGAATGTCTTTGACGGATTTCTGGAGGTTGGCCAGACAGATTTTGATCTCGGCACCGGGCAATTTCCGATGGGTCAAGGTCATCAATCCTAATCCTGCACTATCAATATAGGAAAGGTCGGTCAGGTCGAAAATGATCTGGCGAGGGGAAGCGGCTTCCGCCTGATTGACCGCTGTTTGATAGGCATGCCGTGATGAAAATATCAATTTCCCGGAAAAAGCTAACACCCAGGTGTGTTGGTTCGGCTGTGAACTTGTGACCACCATCGTTAGATGTCCTCTTTCTGAAAAGTGACCGCTTATGCGGGCCGACTCTGCGCTGAAGGGTGAATAACCGATCTCAGGCATGAAAGCGGGTCATGACAGGTCGGGACAACCGCCGTGACTACTGACCTCTCGGTGACTGGTCGGCGCCTCAACTTGTCGGTCCCGGAAGAGGAGTAACCCGTTAGGCGAGAAAGATGCAAGCCATCATACAGTCCGTTGTGGGAATACAAGAGGGGCTTCCCCAACAGGAGCATTATTTAGGCATCAGAGGGATTATCGGTTGATGGTCTCGGATTCTTAAGGGTGTCGGTGGTCTCACCGAGGACCGTTTCCAAGTATTTCCGCAGACCAGCCAGATCTTTCGAGCGAAAGGCACTCTTGGTTTTCTGGAGGACTTGAATCGTATGAAACACCGATTCGCGCAAACGAAAATAGTCGGTCATTGATGGAACAGCCGGAGCATCAGGTCCGGATTTAACCTGGGAGGGATGCTCGGCAAGACTGGTGAATGGGGTCGGGATCGCCTGCTGGTTTTCTGATTGTTCGGTCAGTCTGAGCGTGCGCAAGGTCTCCTCTAGCGCTGAAAGGGCCTGGGTGCGGTTTTCTGCTTCCTGACGAGCATGGGTTAACGTCCCCAGGGTACGTTTAAAGTGGATCCCACGTTTCACGGCATCCAAGAGCGTCGGGAAATTGATGGGCTTAATCATATACTCCAGGACATTGAGGCGAACCGACTCTACGGCGGTAGGAACAGAGGGATAGCCTGTAACCACAATCACAGGCATGACCTTGGATTGCTCACGCAATTCACTCACTTTTTCCATAATACGATTTCCCGGCATATTCAAGTCGGTAATCAGCAGGTCAAACTCCGTCTCCGCTAGAGCCGCCGAAAGTTCCGAGGCATCGCGAACGCCATGGCATTCGTACCCTTCTTCTTCCAGCAAGTCTTTTGTCGCTTCTAAAAACGTGCTTTCATCATCAGCGAGCAATACGGTTCCCTGTGGGCTCATTCGGTTCTCCTTCTTGTGTAGTGGTAACAGGTAAACATATTCTGAATGTCGTTCCTTGCCCGATTTTGGTGGTAAAGTCAAGTGTCCCGCCCATCGATTCTACCAAGCTATGGCTGATGGACAACCCCAGCCCCATGCCTCCCTCTGCCTGCCCCTGTTTCGTCGTAAAAAACGGTTCGAAAATATGCGGAGAATCTGCTGAACCAATACCTTCGCCCTGGTCCCTTACAAAAATTAAAAGGGTCTCCGGTTCAATTTCGATGTCGATTGTGATGGTACAGCCGGGTCGAGAAGCATCAATGGCATTATGAATCAAATTACAGAGAACTTGAATGAGTTCTCCCTGTGAACAGTGGGTAATGATGGGATCCGGGGGAGGTAGACACTGGATTGACACCTGACGCCGCTTGGCGCGCTCCTCCATGATCTCGGCGGCGGTATGAATACAGAAACAGATGTCGATTGGTGTTGGGGTGGGACTACTCGGCCGGTAGAGTTGGTAGAGATGTTTGGTGATCGTGGCGATTCGTTCAATACAATCTTCCACTTTGGCCATGTAACGAAAGTGAGGGTGATTGGTTGGGATGGCACGTTTCAGGAGGACTAACGATTGAGAGATGCTGGCCAAGGGGTTATTTATCTCATGGGCCACGCCTGCGGCAATTTGGGCAAGGGCCGCCAATTTGTCGATCTGCATGCGACGTTGTTCGAGCTCTTGAATCCGTTCGGTTCGGGTGGCGATGATCTTCTCCAATTCCTCAGCGTAATTTCGCACCTGATCTTCCATGGCCTTACGCTCGGTGATATCTTGGGCGATATATGCGCATTGTGGGAGAGAAGAATGGCTGACTATGACAGGAACTACCGTGGCGGAAACCCATCTCGGATTCCTAGGATGGGGATGAATATATTCAAAGGAAATGGGCCGTTCGTTTTGTAGGCTTAGGTGATAATGTGTGAGCCAGGTATCCATTACACCTTTGGGAACACCCAACTGACTGGCCCACATTCCATTAGTTCCACCTTCCGATTGTCCAAAGAAATCTGCCGTGGCTCGATTGTCCGAGAGATGGTGAATGTCATTGGCGGTGATTTCCACAACTCCCATCATCATGGGGGCACTATCAAAAAAACTCTTGAGTGTTGATTCAGTTTTGTATAGTTCTTGTTGAATGCGTTTATGGTCGGTAATATCTTCAGAGATGCCCAAAAGGAATTGTGGGTTTCCAGTCTCATCGTAAATGGGGAGCTTTTTGGTATGGAGGATTCGGACCTGTCCATCTTTTGTGTGGATGTGTTCTTCAGAAATATCAATGAGCTTCCCATTGTTCAAGGCCAATCGATCATTCTTAGTGAAAAAAGCCGCTTCGGTTTCCGGAAAGAAATCAAAATCATTTTTCCCGATAAGCTCTTGTCGTTCATATCCGAGGAGCGTTTCTGCGGTTTTGTTGATGCGCACGAAGCGTAGATTTTTCGCCTCCTTCACAAAGACCATATTGGGGAGATTCTCAAGAATGGAATTCGTGAAGAGTTCGTTTTCGCACAACCGTTGTTCCGCCTGTTTTTTCTCAGTAATATCCACGTGAGCAATCACGACACGCCTCACTTGTCTTTGAGTAAAACTATTCGCACGGCATATAAACCACCGTTGTTCTGTGGAAGAGTGGTACGCGTATTCAAAAGAGAATTCTTTTTTCTCACCCTTGAGTATGGCTCGAATGCCTTGGGCAATGTCTTGGTTGTCCCTACAAGAAGAAAGGTAATTTGTCCCAATGCTCAGTTGATCGAGATTCCCTGTATTCTTCTTGGCAAATGCTTCCCATCGTTCATTGACCAGGAGGATCGTTCCAGCGTCATCAATGACGCAAATATTAGCTCCTAAAGCGTTCATGGTACCAAGGGCGAGTTCTTGAGAATCTTGAATCGCGGCCTCTGCCAACTTGAGCTCCGTGATATCCATCATGACGCCTCGGAGTTTGACCGGCTTATCATTCTTGACGACCACCGTTATTTGATCTCGAATCCAATATGTTGTGCCATTAGCATGAAGGACGCGATATTCCATGGCATGATTTTTTTTTCGAAGGGAGGCTTGCTGACAAAATTCTTTGACACGTTGGCGGTCGTCGGGGTGAACCATGTCCAGAAGAAAATGAGGGTCATCCTTCCACTGTTGAAGAGGAAAGCCCAAGAAATTCTCAGCATAGGCACTGACAAACGTCACCTGATACGACGGAAAGTCGCATTCCCAGACAATGCCATCAATCGTGTGAACGAGATCCTGGTATATTTGTTGCGAATCGATCAACGCTTGTTGGGCGTGTTTCAGATCAGAGATATCCACAACATTAGCCACCCGGTAGAGCACTTGTCCTATGTGATTTTTAATAGCTGAAATCGTCACGAAGGCCGGAAACGTGCTTCCGTCTTTCCGGATATGGACCGACTCCCAAGAAAGAAACCCATCTCGGTCTATGGTTTCAAAGATTTGGGGGAGTTGGGCACGAGATTCCGGGGCGCACACTTGCAGGATCGGCATTCCCCTCATTTCTTCAATCGTATACTCATGCATTCTCGCATAGGCCTCATTCACAAATTCAAAGGTATCGGTGTCTGCCTGGCTCACAGCCACGCCCCATTGGGTATGTTGAAAGATGGTGGCCCATTTTTGTAGGCTCGCTTGTGCGCGGTTCCATTCGGTAATATCTCTCCCGATACAAATGACCCCATAAGGGCGGTGGTTTTCATCCAGGAGGCGGTCCACATTCCAAAGAATCTCATGGTGTTTCCCATGTTGGGCAAGAACGTGACTCTGTAGGTCTCGAGTGGGCTCTCCTGCCAGAACCTTTTTGATGTTTGTCCGGATGTGTGATTGATGGTGTTCCTGAATGAACAACTCAAAAAAATTCTGATCCAATACTTCTTCCCGTGTTTTCCCAAAGAGGCGCTCGGCTTCCCGATTCCATTCTACGATCCATCCATCTGAAGTCAGTCCAATAATGATACTACCGGCGGTTTCGATGAGGGTGCGAAACTGGTGTTCGCTGGCACGAAGTTCCAATTCGATTTGCTTTCGATGGGTAATGTCTTGGGCCATCCCTCTCCGTTCCACCAGCTTCCCGGACTCATCGTACATGAGGCGAACGGTTAAGCTGATCCAGATTTGGCGACCATCCTTTCGCCGCATTTCCAGTTCTTCGTCGAAAATGGGTATTCCGGTTTGCGCCTGTTGTTGGAGACGAAGGGCCTTGTCTCGACCCGCCGTGGTGGGGGCATAGAATGTCAAAACAGGTTTTCCGATCATTTCCTCTTGTGAATACCCGAGCAGTTCACATGCCCGCTGATTCACCCTGATGATAGTTCCGTCATAGGTTGCCGAGAAATAGGCTAAAGGGGCGGATTCATAAAGATCGCGGAATTGTTCTTCGCTACATTGGAGCGCTGCTTCAGCTAATCGCTTTGCTGTCACATCAATACCTGAAGCCACAATTTGAATAACCTGTCCGTACGCATCCTGAACAGGCACATAGCATGCATCCACTGTTATAAAGTGGTTTTCGGCCAGACGGACTCGTGTGTCCTCTTGCACGACTTCCCCTTGAGCGACTCGCCGAATGATGTTCTTGACCTGTTCTTGCACAGTAGGGGAAAAGTTCAGCCAATAGGTGTCAATAAAAGGTTTTCCCATGACGTCATTTCTGGTTAAGCTCGATGCGGCCAGGGAAGTCCGATTGCAGTCCAGCACCACCCCGTCAACCGTTGCCACCCCCACGAAAATGGGTATGGCATCCAGAACGGTCCGAAGTTGGTGTTCGCTGGCCTGCAGTGCGTCTTCCATCTGTTTCCGTTCCGTCATATCCCTTCCAAGCACCACAATTTCTTCAACCTCCTGTCCTCCTTTGCTGAGAGGTAAGTACGAAACGGACATATAATGATCTTGACCGTCCGCGAAGGCGAACCATGATTCGAAGTGCATATCTTTACCTTGGAAGCAGCGATCCAACATGGGTTTCACGGTTTGAGAGAAGACTTCTTGCCCTAATAAATCGGCCACAGATGTCCCCAGGATTTCTTGGCAGGATTTCTTATGCGCTTTTTCATAGGCATGGTTGACCCGGCGGTACCGATAATCTCGTCCGACGATGGAGATGTGATCCGGAGAAGTCATGAATACTCGGTCTGTGAGGAGAAGAACATTCTGCGCCTGTTTCCATTCAGTGATATCTCGCGAGACTCCTACAAGGCCTAAGGTGTCTCCAGCCGAATCCTTCAGTCGAGATTTTGTGGAGGAAAAAATGATCTGCTTCCCGGACAGATGGAGGGTTTCCTCAATGTTGAGGGACTCGATATTCTGGATGACGGTTTCATCCGTCTGGGTTAAGGCTTGGGCATTGTCTGGTCCAAAGAGTTGTTCGTCGGTTGCGCCAATAATGTCTCGAGGATGGAGTCCGATTGTGTCGGCTGCCGCCCGATTAGCTATCAGATATTTTCCTTCTCGACTTTTGGCATAAATGGCATCGGAGGAAGAATTCAGGATGGCTTCTAAGAGGGCATTTTTTTGCTGAAGCTCTATCTCTACAGTTTTTTGGGCCGTAATATCCATATTGAAATTGATCCCATAGGCGACGGAGCCCTCCGCATCAACAACCGGGAAAAGACTTCCCGCGCGCCACCCTTGTTCATGGTGTTTATTCCGGTCGTGCCATACCATATTGGTAAAGCTCTTTCCCTGAAAGATACCGGTGAATACGTTTTGGGTTTCTGCATGGGTTTCTGGAGTGACGATGAGATCATAACTCGAGGCTCCCACGGCTTCCTCTTTTGAATAGCCATAAATCTGTTCCGCAGCCGCATTCCAGGAAAGAATGATTCCCTGACGATCGAACGAAAAACAGGCGATGGGCAGGGATTCCATGAACAGCTGAATCCTGTGATCTTGAGTTTGAATCGTGTGGTCTTTTTCAACCTGATGGCGGCCCATCAGGGTTGTCGTCCATATGGCGAACAGGGCTAACGCACGATTCGCTACTACTTTCCAGAGCTCGCCCCCGGCTGGAGATGCGAAGAAGGCGATGATGGTCAGTAAGGAACAGATTCCTGCAGTCCCCAGGGAAAGTTGGGAATTCCGATGCCGCAGGCTTGTCAGGACCGCTGCGACGTATAGGACGCCGGTCGCCACACCGAGCGGGATCAAGAGGTCAATGATGAAGATCCCGCTGATCATAACGCCGATGGGGCTCCACTGCTGAAACGAGGGAAAACGAGGGTGTGATGCGGAAAGGGAATTCATCGTGTCCACCTACCTGGTTGAAATGAGGACGACGGATTCATCGCCTTGATGAAAAAAAGGAATAGAAGAGAGTGTAGCCTAATAAACAATGTTCAAGAAAGATCGGGGATGGCGGGAAATGATGCAGGGAGCAATACCGAACCGAAGCTGTGATAGGAAGGAGATGAATTAGGCGAGATAACTGGATTCGACAAGATTAAACTGCGGCACATCGATATCAGCATGGGTTCGTTGAATATCCAAGATAACCGGAAGGAGTTCGTCAAACATTTCCAATAATCGTGGGTCGAATTGAATGCTGGCCAATGAGCGAAGTTCTTGTAATACTTTTTCGAGAGGCCAGGGTTCTTTGTAGCAGCGCTTGGAAGAGAGGGCGTCAAATACATCGGCGATGGCACAGATTCGGCCCACGAGCGGAATATCTTCACCTGCTAACCGGTTTGGGTATCCAGACCCGTCCCATCGTTCATGATGGGTGAGCGCGATCGTTTCTCCCATTTGCAGGACGGGCGATTGGCTATTCGAGAGTAATTGGGCGCCGATAACCGTATGTTGTTTCATGATTTCCCATTCCTCGGCATCCAGTTTTCCCGGTTTGAGTAGAATCTTATCGGGAATACCGAGCTTTCCAACGTCATGCATCGGTGTGGCATGGAACAGGATGTCGCATTCTTCTTCATTCATTCCGCAGGCACGACCGAGGACGACGGCATAATGGCTCATTCTAACGATGTGGCTGCCCGTCTCGTTATCCCGATGTTCTGCGGCCTGGGCCAAACGGTGTACGATCTCTAATTGTGTTTCTTTGAGCTGCTGCGTTCGAATTCGAACGGTTTCTTCCAGCGTTTCTTTTTGTAATAGGATGGTGCGGTTGAGCAGGCTGGCTTCCAATAGATTACGAATTCGCATCAGGACTTCGATCTTATCAAAGGGTTTATGCAGAAAGTCCTTCGCTCCAGATTCGAGCGCACGCAACCGTGTTTCCCGATCCTCTTCTGAGGTGAGGACCAATATCGGGAGATAGGTATCCTTCTGAATGATTTTCAATTGCCCCATGATCTGGAACCCATTGATTTGGGGCATGCGAATATCTAAGCAGATGAGGTCGGGTTTGAGCTCTTTCACGAGCGTCACTACCTGTGTGGGGTCTTGCGTGGAATGCACGTTGATATAGCCGGCGTTTTGTAAAATGCTCTCCAGGAGCAAGATATTGGTCATTTGATCGTCCACGATGAGGATCGTGGCGTTTTGGCATTGTTGTTGTGAGATCATGCGAATTCTTTGTGTTAATCGAGATTAGGTTGCGGGCGTTGCATGAATTGTGGCGAATTCTTTTTACTCATGCTGCCCTGGTGTTTTAATTCTCTTGGATGGTCGTCGACGCATACTGGAGATGAATGTTTGTGCATCCTGATTCATTTTCGGATGAGTCCCCAGAAACTTGACGACAGATACCGAAGATTATTTATGCTCAGTATCGGCACTAGCCGGTTGTATGAAGACGCTGACGAATTGCAAACGTTGGTGAGAAGGGAAATCTAGCTAGTGGGAAGTGGGAAGGGGAAAGGAGGTACTTGGGAATATTTTAGGATTTCACCACTTACTCCTTACTCCTCACACCTTACGATTCCCTTCCCCTTGAGGTGAGCGGATAGTATCCAGGCATATCTGAATGTCTGTCATGGCCTTCTGGAGGGCTTCCATGGTTTGAGGTGCATCCGGCACCCCGCCCTCTTGGTTGATGCCCTCCAGAGCGAGAGCTATGTCGAGAAGAGAAGTCGCCCCGACATTGGCACAAATACCTTTGAGTCCATGAGCGGCTTCGCCTAATGCGTTGGAGTCGTGCCGGTCGAGAGCTTCCTCGATGGCATGGATGCAGGTAGTCGCATCTGTGACAAATTGCTCGGCCATTTTGCGCACGAATTCCGATCCCCCCTTATCTTGCCACTCTTGGAACATCACCTGGTCGATAGGTGAAGATATAGACTGATGATCATCAGAAGCTACCTGTGGGGTCATCAAGGGACGTTTAACATTCATGGGTTCACCCCGTTCATGGTTATCCGTCTGTGTGGAGACATCGTGAATGGAATGAGGACGTGGTTCTTTTTGAGTGATGGGTAGTAACCGTTCAAGCACGAGTGATAAATCTTCCGGGCGAATCGGTTTGGAAAGATAGTCGTCCATGCCGGCGGCTAAACATTTTTCGCGATCTCCAGGCATGGCATTGGCCGTCAGGGCCACAATCGGAATTCGGGAAGAGTGAAGTGTCAGGAGTAAGGAGTCAGGATGTTCTGAAAGGTCTGTCTCTTGCTCATCACTCCTTACTTCTAACTTTTCACTTTCGGATTTTCTGATTGCTCGCGTTGCTTCAAGCCCGTCCATTTCAGGCATTTGGCAATCCATAAGTACTAGGGCGTATGATCCTGTCGCTACGGCCTGAAGGGCTTCCCGGCCGTTACTCACCACGTCTGATCCGTACCCCAATCGTTCAAGGAGTAAGACGATCAATTGCTGGTTAATGGCATGGTCATCGGCCACCAGAATTTTTTCGCGAGATAGGCGTTGTGTCTCCTTGACGGTATGTCGAGTGACCAACGGACGGGGTGAATGAGGTTCGTCGACCACACAATACCCCATGAGGGTCGCGAGCGCCTCATGCAATTGAATCTTCCGAAGTGGCTTGGTGAGGTAGCCTCCAAAACCGGCCTGGTGTGCAGTGGCCGCTTCGCCCCGCTGTCCGAGCGAAGTGAGGAGGAGAAGTTTGGTGTGAGCCAACACGGTCTCGGCCCGGATGCGTTGGTCGAGCTGGATGCCGTCGAGTTCGGGCATGCTACGGTCGAGAATGGCGAGATCAAAAGGATGCCCTGACGCGACGGCTTCTTGAAGCATCGGAAGGCAGTGATGTGGGTTCGAGGAGGTTGTGACCTCCATGCCCCAAGAGGCTGCTGCTGATTCCAGCAGGAATAAATTTGTTGGATTGTCATCGACACAGAGGACCCGTAACCCATGGAGGTCCGGTCGGGGAACCCATTCGGCGGGAGGGGTGGATGAGGCGACATCCAATTTGATGGAAAACCAAAAAAAAGGCTCCAGGCGCCCTGTTGGCTTTCCACTCCGATAGAACCGCCCATGTGTTGCGCCACCTTCTTGAGGGAATGTGGAAATCCAACTGTACTCAAAGCATGTGTCATGAAATCCTCCGCGTGAACCTGACAGACCTATCCCTCGGAATTCGGCCATTGGGCGAACGAGAATGCAGCATCGACCGAAGTGCCGGCGGTGAAAAAATTAGCCAATTTTTCTTTATGTTTATGCCGGTTATCGGAAATTGAGACTTAATCCGGGAAGAGGGCCGGTGATCATGAATCTCCTGTTGACGAGAAAGGCAGACTGTTTCCCTGCCGGGTAGGGTCAAAATGGGAAGAGACCAACAAGCAGGTCGGAGGAAAGGATGATAAAGGAACCTTGGGTAGGGCCGTCCTGTGCTTCTAGTCGTTCGGTTGGGAACTACACCTTTTTGAGAATGTCTTCAAATTTCTGACGGGTGGTTTGGAATACTTCCTGGATGGTTGCCCCGTATGAAGATGGGAGTGCGGCTTTTTCGGATTGGCAAGCCCGTTCCAGGTCGAAGGCCGCCTGGGCTAGGGCGTTGGCTCCCATGTTTCGAGATATGCCTTTGAGCCCATGGGCGGCTTCCTTCATCTGTGAAAGATCATGTTTGTCCAACGCGTATTCGATCTGCTGGACACAGGCCAGTGCATCGTCCACAAATCGCTGAATCATAGTGGACACAAATTCCTTACCTCCCAAGATTTCCAATTCCTTCAACGTCTCCTGGTCGATTACATTTGAATCGGATGCTTTTGGAAGGAGTGCAGGTTGGTCATCCTCAACTGGGGAAAGTGTGAAAGCTGATTTGTCGACGGATTTGGGAAGCCATTTGCTAAGGACCTGCGATAACTCTTCCGGCCGGATCGGCTTACTGAGATAATCATCCATGCCGGCTTGAAGACATTTGTCCCGATCCCCTTGCATCGCATTGGCCGTCACGGCAATGATTGGCACATGGAAGTGAGAAGGAAGATGTGAAAAGGAAGAAGTATCGGAAGTGGGGAATTCCGGATTCGCTCGCCCTAAATCCTGACTTTGTACTTCTAACTTTTCCCTTTCTAACTTCCTTATTGCGCGTGTCGCTTCATAGCCGTCCATTTCGGGCATTTGGCAATCCATCAAAATAAGGTCGTAGGAAATGCGGGAGAGGGCTTCCAGGGCTTCCTGCCCATTGGCCGCGACATCGGCCCGAAATCCGAGCCGTTCAACCATTAACACCCCTAATTGCTGATTCACCTGATGGTCGTCGACGACTAAGATACGAATGGCCTGGTGGCGTTGAAGTTCTCTGAGGACATGGGAGGTGATCAATGGTTGGGGCGGCGTTGGGGAATCTGAGAGAGACAAGCCCATAACCGTTTCCAAACAGGCTTGTAGTTGGCCTCTCCGGATGGGTTTGGTGAGATAACCGGAAAATCCGCATTGCTGTGCGGCGCTGGCGTCTCCTCGACGTCCTAAAGACGTGAGAAGGATCAGGCGTGTGTGATGAAGCGCCTCATCGGATTTAATGGCCGAGGCTAAGGTGAATCCATCCATCTCCGGCATTTCCATATCCAAGATGGCCAAGTCAAACGGCGTATCTGCTTGGGCCTGTTGTTGAAGAAGGGTTAGGCATTGTCTTGGATATTCGACGACGGTGCCTTCCATCTTCCAGTAATGAAAGTATTGTTCCAGTAATTGACGATTGGTGGGATGATCATCGACGGCACACACCCGGAGTTTCTCTAAAGCCACCGGTGTTTGAGAGAGTGAGGCCCCCCAACCGGGTTGCTTAAGAAAGTGTGCGGTAAACCAAAAAGTACTCCCGCCTTCCAATCGATTTTCGACGCCAATTTCCCCGTTCATTTGTTGGACTAACTGTTTGCAAATGGCCAGGCCCAATCCTGTTCCCCCATATCGCCTGGTTGTTGAGCTATCGGCCTGAGAAAAGGGTTGAAAGAGTTTCGGGAGAATGTCCGGAGGAATACCTTCTCCGGTATCATGGATATCTACTTTGATCGTGACGTCTTGCGGTGTTTCCTGGACGGATGAAATTTTGACGACGATTTCACCGGAAGAAGTAAATTTAATGGCATTCCCGGTGAGATTCATAAATATCTGACGCAAGCGTCCAGGGTCTCCTTGTAGGGATGTCGGGACATTGGCATTGACCAACCCCACCAATTCCAGACGTTTTTTCCCTGCCGCTTCGCCCAATAATTCCAGTGACTCTTCCAAAGTGGTGCGAAGATCAAATGGAATTTGTTCGAATTCCAATTTTCCGGCTTCAATTTTAGAGAAGTCCAGGATATCGTTAATAATCTTCAGCAGGGTCTCTCCTGAAGACCTGACGGTTTCCGCAAATTGCCGTTGCTGAACGGAAAGTTCTGTTTCCAGGAGTAGTCCGGTCATCCCAATCACGCCATTCATGGGCGTCCGGATTTCGTGGCTCATGGTGGCGAGGAATTGGCTTTTGGCAATGGCCGCTGTTTCAGCGCGCTCCTTGGCTTCACGCAGTTCTTGTTCCTGTTGTTTGCGATCACTAATATCCCGAACAATGCCGGTGAACGTACGCCGCATGCCCACTTTGGTTTCACTCACGGCGAGTTCCATTGGAAAGGTTGTCCCGTCTTTTCGTTGACCGAGCAATTCCCGACTTCGTCCAAATATGGTTGACCCATGTCCATTGAGATAGCGTTGAAGATATCCATCATGTTCTTCCTGGTAGGGAGAAGGCATGAGCATCGAGACATTTCGACCAATGGCATCTTCAACCGAAAAGCCGAAGACATGTTCTGCAGCACTATTATAGGATTGAATAATTCCCGTTTCGTTAATCGTGATAATGGCATCGGCCGCCGTTTCGACAATGCTTCGAATTCGCGCATCACTTTCTTCACGGGCGAGTTCTCCGCGTTTGCGTTCCAGGACACGCCCGAGTTGCGTGCCAATAATTTCCATGACTTCCAGCATTCGAGGGTTGGGTGTCTCGACCGAGCGGGAGAAAAATTCCAGGACGCCCATCACGGTTCGGCCCACCAGAAGGGGAAAGGCGAATCCACCTCGTATCCCCAGTTCTCCGGCCATTCTGGCGCGGGGAAAATTTAGGTCTTGCGTAATGTCCGGAATCCACGTAGCTCGTCCGTGAGCGAGTACGCGCCCTGGAAGGCCCACCCCAGGAGAAAATTTGGTTTTTTCGGTCAGCGTACGGAAGGTCTGGAACTCTTCAGGATTGTCCAGATGCCAAAGGGTTGACGGCGTGAGTAGGGGCGCCTGTTCGTCTTCGCGGAAATATACATGTGCGACGGGCCATTTGGTAAAGGCACAGATGAGATCGAGGCTGGTTTGGAAGGCCTCATCAAGGGATTGGGCTTCGTTGGCAGAGATGGCCACCTGTTGCATTAGGGTGACTAGGTCAGTTTCTTGCCGCAATGCCGACTCGGTTTGTTGTTGTTCCGTGAGGTCCCGCACGAAGGCGTAAAACGAGTAAGAGATACCCTGAAAAATAGGAATAATGGTCAACTCGATGGGAAATTCTCGACCGTCTCGATGTAGGGCCGTGAGTTTGAGTCGCTGATTGACGATGGCCCCCGTTCTGGTGCTAGCAAAGCGCTTGAGGCCGTCACTATGCGCCTGTCGGTATTGGGGAGGGATAATGGCCGTGGTGAGTAACTGTCCGAGGATGTGCTTAGGAGACCACCCGAATATGGTTGTGGCCTGAGGATTCCAGGTCGTGACGATTCCGTTTGCGTCGATCCCAATGATTCCGTCCAGTGCATGATCGATGATCAGGCGGATTTCATCTCGGTTTTCTTGCAGGGCTAGGATGGCATTTTCACGTTGTTGGACTTCGGTGTTGACCCGATCCAATACCCGGTTATATTCGGTGGCAATTTGTCCGACTTCGGTATGGGGTTCTACCTCCACGTCCTGCGTGAAATCTCCCAAAGCCCGGTGTGTTGCCATCTGACCGACGAGATCGAGAAGGGCGGTGCTGGCACCATGTTCGGTCATATTCAACCCAAGGCGTTCCTCTTCCGCCGTTACTCTCAGGGGAACGAGTCGGTTCAGCGCTTTCAAGATGATCAGGCTGACTCCAAATGACCAGGCAAAACAGGCAACCACTCCGAGCAATTGAACCCCAAATTGTGTGAAGCGGTCATACCCGGTTCCCCAAGTGTCTGGATTGCCAACTAACGCGAGGGCCAACGTGCCCCAGATTCCGGCACAGGTATGAGCAGGAAAGGCTCCGATGACATCGTCTACTTCGTAGCGTTCTAGCCATGTGGTGGTGAGGACACAGATGATGCCACCGATTCCTCCGACGAACAGAGCCTCTGTGGGTCTCAGATAAGGGGCTGAGGCCGTAATAGTTACCAGGCCTGCCAGGATGCCGTTAATGACTGAAATGACCTCTGGCCGACCTTGTCTCCACCAGGACAATCCCAACGCAGCCAACCCTCCCCCTGCACTCGCTAACATGGTATTGACCAAGACCAAGGGAATGTTTTGGGAATGTTGGAAGACACTGCCTCCATTAAATCCCATCCACCCGACCCATAATAAAAAAAGACCCAATGCCGAGAGCGGAAGATTGTGTCCTTGAATGGGAACGGCCGTTTCCCCGAACCGTCCGATGCGCGGCCCAATGACGATAATGGCTGCCAGGGCCACCCATCCAGCCGTGGAATGCACGACGGTGGCGCCGGCAAAATCCAGAAACCCGAGGTGATTGAGCCATCCTGTATGAAGGCCCTGTGCGTTTCCTCCCCACATCCAATGGCCGATAATCGGATAGATGACTGCACTAATGAGGATGGACACGAGGAGATAACCGCTAAAGCGCATGCGTTCGGCCACAGCGCCGGAGATGATTGTGGTGGCTGTTCCACAAAATGTCAGTTGAAACAAAAAGAAGGTCCACATGGAGATATGGGAACCTCCATCGAACAGATACTGGCTCGTCCCGAAAAGCCCAAAGGCCGTGGCCCCAAACATGAGTCCGTATCCAATGGTCCAAAACATGATGGAGGCGAGGCAGATATCCACCACATTCTTTATGGCCACATTGATGCTATTTTTTGCACGGACAAGACCTGTTTCCAGACATGTAAATCCGGCTTGCATCAGTAAGACCAACGCCGTGCAGGTTAACATCCACATGAGTGGTTGAGATGAATCGTCAGTAGGCATACAGAATACTGAGGAATGGATTTCTCCAAATGGGAAAGATGACCTCCGCTCATCCAGAGCGTAGGTGATTAAGAGACTAACCCTATCTCCATCTTGTCGGTCTTGGAAAATACTTTCTTAATCACGAATACTTTTCTAAGTTTGTGAGGAATGAGGAGTGAGGAAGGTCGGACGGGTTTTTACTTTCCACAGTGTGTAGGAAGCCACTTGGCGAAGATCTCGGCAAGGCCATCTGGTCGAATAGGTTTGGCCCGGTAATCATCCATGCCGGCCTGTAAACATTTTTCACGATCTTGAGGCATGGCATTAGCGGTCATGGCTACAATGGGCACGTGGGAACAGTAAGGAGGAACTAGTGAGGCGTCAGGAGTTTCTGAGGAATTTATTCTATCCTCCTTACTCCCCACTCCTAACCCCTTACTTTTTTCGCGTTCCGATTCACGAATCTTTTCGTGGCGTCATAGCCATCCATGACAGGCATCTGGCAATCCATGAAGACCAGCCCGTAGGGAATGGAGGTACAGGCTTCGACGGCTTCCTGCCCATTCGCGACGACGTCGACTTTATATCCAAGCCCTTCAATCATCATCATGGCCAGCTGTTGATTCACATGGTGGTCATCCACGACCAGCACTCGTGGACCATTGGCTTTAGGAGATTCCAATGCGGAAAAGCGTGTGATCACCGGGGTTTCAGGGTGATGCAGTGTTCCGGGCTCGAGTCCCATGACGGTCTCCAAGGTATGTTTAAGAATGCTCTGTCGAACTGGTTTGGTGAGATAACCTGGAAAGCCTGCTTCCTTCGCTTCTTTGGCATCGCCCCGCTGCCCTAACGATGATAAAAGGACCAATCGAAGATCGGCCAATTGGGGATTGGCTTTAATGGTTCGTGCGAATGTCATCCCATTCATGACGGGCATGTGCATATCGACAATGGCGATCTGAAAGGGGGTTCCATCCTCATGTGATTCTTGAATACGGTGGAGTGCCTCAAGGGGAGTGGCTGCTGTCGTGACCTGCATGCCCCAGTTTTTGGCATATTCTTCTAACAGTTGGCGATTGACTGGATGATCATCGATACAACAAAGGCGAATTCCCTCAAATATCGTATTTTTGAGAATCGGAGTCTGACGAGATTATTTCATAAATTGGGCTGTAAACCAAAACGTGCTGCCCTTTCCCAGCTGACTTTCAATATGAATGGTGCCACCCATGCGCTCTACTAACTTTTTACAGATGGCTAAGCCCAGTCCAGTGCCTCCAAATCGTCTGGTGGTCGAGCTATCAGCTTGTTGGAAGGGTTGGAAAAGCCGGTGTTGTGTGCGTGGGTCAATCCCCATGCCCGTATCCTTCACGTCCACGCGAATAGCGACACTCTCTGCGGTTTCGTCAATCAGCGAATCGTAATGGTCACGGCACCTTTTTTCGTAAATTTAATGGCGTTACTAATCAAGTTCAACAGAACCTGACGAAACCGGCCCGGGTCGCCTCGAAGGGCTGTTGGAACCTGCGTATCAACGTGGCCGATGAGTTCCAGATTCGCCTTTCCTGCTTTTTCGGCAAGGAGATCCAGGGTATCTTCCATGGCGACACGAAGATCGAAATCAATGATTTCAACCTCCAACTTCCCGGCTTCGATTTTTGAAAAAATCCAAAATGTCATTGATGATGGCGAGCAACGCTTCACCGGAGTTACGGACAGTCTCGGCAAACTGGTGTTGTTGTGCAGAAAGGTTTGTATCCAATAACAGACCGGTCATCCCGATGATGCCGTTCATGGGTGTGCGAATCTCATAACTCATGGCCGCCAAAAACTCACTTTCGGCCCTCGCCGCATGTTCGGCCGCCTCCTTCGCCTTCACCAGCGTTTCTTCCACGAGTTTTCGTTGGGTAATGTCTCTGGCCAGTCCGTAAAAAAAGTAAGTGTCACCCAGGACAATGGGAATAATGGAGATCTCCACGGGGAATTCATGTCCGTCCCGGTGAAGTGCCGTCAATTCGAGTTGTTTATTCGTGATCGTTCCGGATTTTGTGTGTGCAAAACGTTTGAGACCTTCGCGGTGAGCTCCTTGATAGTCGGGAGGAATGATCAGTTCGACAAAGTATTTGCCAATTACCTGTTCAATGGCCCAGCCGAATATCTCAGTGGCTTGCGGATTCCACGTCAGAATTTTTCCTTCTGCATTGATGCTGATGATGCCGTCCAACGAATGGTCAATCAGATTTTGTGTCTGTTGTTCCATGTCCTTAAGGCGAAGCTCACTCGTCTCACGGAGATTGTAATAGAGTTACTGCATTTCTTTGGAGGAGAGAGCGAGCGACCGTTCGAGTAGCTCTCGACTCTGGTCCGACTCGGTATAGGCATGGCTAATGCGATCTAAAAGTTTATGCCACTGTTCAAGGGATGGCGTCGTCGACGGGTCGTTCATGTCCACCCTTTTTATTTGACGTGTGAGGAGAGGATGTATCATGGGTCAGTGTTCGGCAATGGTGGTCAGGGTCATGGTTTGGTTATGCAGTTCACACCTTCCATTGGCATAAGGAGAAATTTCTCCATAGGAGTAAAACCCAATTGGTTGGGTCCCTTGAGGCAGCACATCTAACGTTGCTTCAACTTCTTCTTCAGCGCGCTCGCCCAGCACCAGACACCGTCCTACGCAGGTTATGGCAATGGCTAACATTTCGCCATGATTTTCGCTCTTGGTTAAGAGCGCCGCTTCCGAGGCTCCGGTAATCAGGCGGTCAAAATTTCCTCGCATTAATTGCACGATGGCATCTTGAGGAATATTTCCCGCGAATGTCATGGATTGTGTGGTCTCATCTATGGCCAGGATGGTCCGTACGAGGTACTCCTGATCCGGTCCCTCTTGTTTGAGCGCCAGGGGAAAGAGCAGGGCTGACGCCGGGAGTTCGCTAGCTCGTTCGCCAAGGTATTTCTTGTAGAGCTTGAAGGCGGGTTTCCCGTCCAGCTCATAGAGTACGTTGTCCTTCGAGCGTGTGGCTCGTCGTTCGGGACCCAAATAATCCCATCCTCCTTTGGATCCATGACCAAAGTGAAGGCGATCACCATAGAATCCTACCGCTGTCACCATCACTCCGACAGGCGTTGAATCCTTCATGACCCATGTTCGTTTGAGGCGATCTCCGTCTCCGGCCAACCCGCCTGTGATGACGACTGATTCCGGCAAAACCGCATTGAGGCCGCGAATGAGTTCGCCGCCATTGACTTGCAGCCCATCGGAGAGCACCAATCTTCCCCGAAGATCCGGTCGAATGAGATTGTTGGCGACTTGCTGGCCTGCTTGAAAGGATTGGGTGGGATCGGGAATCGGAACGGTGGTTGTGTACACCGTGGTCCATTCGAACTGCAGAATACCTCCCACCAGGCTATCGTCTTTAATCTTATTCCCAAACACTTCTCCCGAGGTGGAACAGCCAATCATGGGATTGCCGGGGAATGTCTGGCAGACCTCCTGGATGCGATCAGGGGCGTCTAGGAAACTCGAGGATCCGAAAACAATGAGGAGCGATTTTTCCGGGTCCTGGAGGAAATCCCGTTTTGTGATTGAGGAGTGAGATTGATCGAGACAAAAAGTTTGGATGTTTATGTCCGTTCATTAGGGTGGTGTATTCATCTGCGTTATGGCGATGTTCCTGAATCGTCTTGTGCACAAGGGTACTCCTTGAACGAGTTTATGAGGTGTTTTCGGTTTTTCGTGAAGAAGTCTGGACAGGGAAAATCGGAAGGGAAGGGAATATTTGAGAGGTAGGACTGCCTGAATTCGGCCGGGCGTAGGGGTGCTAGGGAATCGAGGAGGGGAGGGGTTGAGGGTGTTCTGCCGGAGTTTGTTGGGTCAGCCGGGCGAACAATTTCTTACGAGTCGCGAAGAAAGCGGGTTGGTCTTCTGAAAATTTCAGAAATTTCTCATAATATTGGAGGGCCAATCGTGCATTGCCCAACTGATCATAGGCATAGCCCATATTCAGATGAATGTGGGGAAGATCGGCTTCTAGCGTTTCAGCCTGCCGCAATTCGTAGATGGCGAGTTGATAGTCCCCGCGCTGTTGAGCCACAAGGGCGCGTTGGATCCACAATTGCGGGACTTTATCGTTTCTCGCTAATCCGCTAAGAAAAAATTGATCAGCTTGTTCCGCATCGCCTTTACCCAGAAGGGCCGTCCCCATCCAAAACCAGGGTTGCCATTGTACGGGCGGTTCATGAAATAGTGGCGACAATAAGGCCACTGCGTCTTCGTATTCCCCTGATCGAATCAATCCCTGGGCATGCCGTAATCGATTGGCTTGTGTTGGTTGTTCAGGAATTGTTGCGGGAAGCCTCACGGTATCGGGCGATTTTCGGGGTGCTTCCAAGGCGGCCAGGGTACCTGTATGGGGAGGAGCGTCTTGGTCTGGATGAGTGCTTATGGCGAAGACTTCCGTTTTGATGACTTCTTCATCAAGCGACAGAGCCACCATATCAGGAGATTCTGTCTCACTGGAGTGGCCGGCAACGCTCATCCCGCTGTCTGACAATTTCGATGGCGCTGTTTCAAGCGGTGACGCACTCATGGTGGAAGGAGGTTTCTCTGAGCCGTCTAGTGAGACAATTGATAACGGCTCTGAGCTATCGGCCGATTGGTCTTCTGTTTGGGAAACGGTTGATGGTTCAGGGGAAGATCCTGACGTTCTCGGTTGGGTCGAGGAAAAACCGTGAGTTTCGGTCTCAGTTGGTGAAGGCTTGGAAACCTCACCAAGCGGTAAGACCGGAGTGGTGCCTTTGGCCAAGTTCAGGTTTTCCGGTTTCCGGAGGGGTTCAGTTATTGTCGGATCGATAGGTTTCGGTGGACTGAGAGCGCTGGGGACAGCCGTAACAGAGGTTTCTGGTGATTGATCAACGTCAACTGGGTCTTTGATGAAGCCCGGACCATTGGTGAGCATGAGAGGAGCATTTCCATGTGCCTGTGTGTTGGTTGCCAGCCCAAAGTCTAGGTGTCCACCCATCCAAAATGCGGCCACGGCAAGACCTCCTAAGGTGATGGTCATCCCGACCATCACCATCAGAAATTTGAATGGTGAATCTTTTCGATGCCGTCCCGCCCCTTCGCCCTTATTAAAAACCGGCCGTGAACTCATGTCAGGCTTGGGCGTTGGTGGGGGCTCTTCAGATTGGGTCTGGAGCCGTTTTAAGGCGTCGGCAATGATGCTCATCGTTTTAGCTCAGTAAAAAGTGAGTAGTAAAGGAGCATTGTTAATTGTATTTTTCACCTTACTATTCACTTTAAAAATTCCTGGGCGGCCTTCCAAATAAGCCAATGCCCGATGACGGGATTTTTTCTGGCAAAGGCTCCGAGCAAGGCACGGTCGCACAGTTGGTTGATTCGTCGGGGTACTCCTCCTGATAGCCAATAGATGAGCCAGGGTACGCCGGTTTGGAATCGCACGCGATCTCCTTGTTGGACCTTTTGAATGCGATGGTGAATATAATCGCGAGTTTCTCTGAATCCGAAGGGCTGCAAGCGATAGCGCACGCTTATTCGTTGCCGTAAGGGACGAAAGCATCGAGCAGCAAGCTTCTGCTCAAGTTCGGGCTGACCTACCAACAATAAGCACATCAGTTTGTCTTTTTCAGTATCTAAATTCGACAACAGACGGAGACCTTCCAGAACTTTTCCGCTTAAACGGTGGGCTTCATCGACTAACACCACCACCCGTTCCCCGCCTTCAGCTAAATGCAATAAAAGTTTGGGGAGTTCCCGCTGTAAGGCTCCTAATGACCGATCTTCCGGGAGCGTTCCTGTGAGATCTTCGTAGATAGAGGCGAGCAAGTCGCCATATGACTGGTCGGGGTTGAGTAAATAGGCGAAACGAACTCCCGCCGGTGGATGACGTAGCAAATGGCGGCACAACAAGGTTTTTCCCAATCCCACTTCTCCTGTCAGCATCGTAAAGCCGCCGCTGGCAATTCCAAAGTGGAGGTGATTCAAGGCTTCCATATGGTGGCTGCCCGGAAAAAAGAAGTCGGTATCGGGTGTGAGCCGAAAGGGCGGTTCGGCTAGCCCCAAGTCCTGATAGCAGAGGGTTAAATCAAGTGTCGTCATGATTCGGAATTCATGATTTTCGGAGAAATAAAGATGACTAATTCGCTTTTGGTTTTCACCGTATAGGTGCCAGTAAAGAGTCTGCCAAGTAAGGGGATGTCCCCTAAAATTGGAACCTTGCGTTCGGTCTCCGACGATTCTTCTTGTATCAGTCCACCAATAATGATCATTTCCCCGTCTTTCAGCCGGACGAGTCCGGAAGATTGTTTGACATCTAAAATCGGGGCTGTAGCGGTCTCCTGAGGTGAAGTGGTGATTTCACGTAGGCGAGAAATTATGGGGGTGACGTCCAACATGATCCAGCCGTCTTCGGAGATTTGCGGAGTCACGGACAAAACCAACCCTACCGTGACGGAGCGGGCTTGTTCAGTGACAATGTTCGGGCTTCCGGCCGTCCCCTGTGAAATCGTTGAAGTAAAGAAGGGTTGATCTGTAGCCACCTTGATGAGGGCCGGTTGATTATTCATGGTGACGACGCGAGGCTGCGAAATGACCCGAAGGTCTCCTTGTTCCTGAAGGGCCTTTATTACGCCATCAAAACTACTGTCCTGGAAGCCAATGGTCGCCGTCGCGGCTTTGGCAACAAACCCTCCGATCGGAGAGGCAAGAGGAGGGGCGATAATGGAGGCCGAAGAACCAATGAGTCCGATGGAATCACCCAAAAAATCGACTCGAGTCCAATCGATTCCCAGGCTGTAATTGTCATTCAAATTTACTTCATAGATCCGCGCCTCGATCTGGACTTGTCGGTGTAAGGCCTTATGGACCGATTTTAGAAAATCCTCAATTTCATCCACACGTTTGTACCAATCAGTCACTTGAATCGTTCCCGAAAGGCGATTAATCACCAAACGGCCATCCTTGGACATGAGTGTTTGAATTTGCTTTTCCAATTCTTCCCAAAACTTGATTTCATCTTGTTGGTTGACGGTAATTTGACCTGTCTCCTGCGACCCGCCTCCTCCCGTTGAACCCGAATTCATTTGTGCATTGTTTTGCCCGGTGCCCCCTCGAATCAGTCTGATGTAATCGACATTGATACTCCCGGTTTTAAATTTTCGGACGTGAATGAGGTTGGCATGGTTCTCCCAATAATACCCATGAGCTTCCAGTAGCGCGGACATGGCTTGTTTAAGTGGGAGATCATGAAAGTCCACGGTGACGGATCCCGAAATATCTGGTCCGGACACTATATTGAGTTGGTTGCTTCGAGCGAAAAGCGCCAGGGCATCAATCAGAGGGAGTTCGTGTGCACGAAATGAATAGAGCGGACCTAATACTGGAAGCGCCGGGGGAGGGGCGTCCTGGATCTCGCTGCTCAGTAACATGCGATCTTCCAGGGAAAATGCGGCATCAGGGTGCTTGATCGCTGTTGGGATGGCCCGTGGACTGGAAGAGGCCTCCCATCCTGAAATCGTTGAAAATGGTGCAGTTGGCACTTCTTTTTCTGGGGCCGGTGTCGTACAGCTCAAGAGGGTGAGTAGGCCAATTACAAGAATCGCCCTCATCATGAAATCAGGACAGCGGGTCTGTTTGGGGTGGATGGGGAAATTGTTCATGGGGTTACATTCTGATTAGGATGTCGTCTTGTTTGAAAAGGTTAAAAATTCTTTCTTTCCATGTCGTGCCAGCCAGACGCCTTTGAGTTGAATAGAGACGACGTGATATCCCTCAATCATTTCCCCTTCGTAGACCACTTGGCGATTGATGACGGCGCTTCGTTGTTGCGCTTCGATGGCGATGGCTTTCAGGGTCAGATTGTTTGGTCTGGAAACGGGAGACCTTGAGACGAATGGTTGAGATGATGTTGAATCCTTCAAGGATGGCTGTGACTTGTGGGCAACGGGCATCGGCGCAAATGGATCTCGTTTTGGGTGTGTAGTCCAATGAGTACCGGCTTCCTCATGCGTTGCCGGTGCAGGAGATGAACTCGATGACCGTGTCACCGCTGCATCTGATGCAGCGTTTCTGGAAAACGCGACTGTGGAATCCGAGGTTGTTTCCATGATGTTGGAATACACCGCCGCTCCTGCCAAGAGGCACAGGCCGAGCATCACGATGGGGTTGTTTAAAGCGCGACGGAATCGAGTGTTTTCATCCATGTGGTTAACCCTACTGTAAAATGTGTGGCTTTGATCCCGTCACCGTTGATGGCGATTTCTTGTATGTCAATCCGAGGACCTGATTGTTCCAGGCTTTGCAGGAATTGTAGAAAATCCCGATATCCCCTTCCCTCCTGAGACGAGGTGAGATGCAGTTCAAGAGGAAGAATGGTGATCCCTTCAATCGGGGAGGAAGTCGGTTGTGGTTTTAAGATCTGATAGTGCATGTGAAGTGACATCCGTTCCCCTTGCTCCTGAAGTGTCTGGGCCCATTGAGCCAAATGGGTAAAATCCTGGATCAATAACTGGTCGGCTTGGACCAGGTTGGTCTGCAGAGCTTCAGGTTTGGCGTCCCGGTATTGACGGCCAATCAGAGAGATTTCTCGTTCCAAATCTATGAGGGTTTGGATAGCGTTTTGCCCGTTGAACACTTCCGCAAGCTTGTCAAGGTTCATCCAGCCAATCATGGTCAGGCTTCCAACCAGCGTGATGGTGATCAATAGCGCTTTTCTTTCCGATAGTGCCATGTTTCGCTGTGACCACCAGAATTTCATGAGATGGTTCCCATTAACGTCCATTGGTAATGTGGTGGTGCCGTGTCTTGCCGGGCATGCACATTGGTTTGGTGTAAGAGCTGATCCCTCCACCCTTCCTGCACTTGGACATGGAATGGGCCTTGCGCTAATTCTTGAGTCAGATTCTCCAGGAGAAGCAAGGTTGAAGGAATAGTGATCGAGGCTCTTCCGGCTAATTCCAGGTTCCACATGCCATTCGTGCGCTTGATCACGGTTTTGTACAGAATGATCTGAGGAGGAATGACGTTTCCCAAATAACTCAACAATGGCCGTTCGAGCGGTGGCATGTCCTTATCGGCAATCGCATGAACCCAATCTTGTTGGGTACGAACTGTGACGAGTTTATTCATCCATTCCTGCCGCTGTTGGTGAAGTGCTTGTGCTTGAGTGGCTGCGGTCTGGAATCGTTCTTGATTTTTTACCACGTATCCCTGGAGGGCCCCGGTCAATCCAACACTCACAATAAGAAATCCCAGGATGGCTGCAGCGAGGGTTTTCGAGAGTAATTTTTTTAATGGAGCCTGCCGAACTTCCAATGGCGTGAAGTTATTGCTCAAATTGCGGGGAAGTGTGGCCCCTACCCAAAGCCAGTATTTCCAATCTGGTTTGATGGGACATGGGAGAATAGGCGTTGACACGTGCGGTTGCACTTCTTCTGAGGTCAACCGCTCTTCTTCCCCTAAAAACCAAATATGTGGGATATTCACATTGGCCTGTTGGGTAATGAACATGATCGTGCGATTGACTTCTGTCCCAACCCTCTCTCCCAAGGGAACCCAATCTTGCACGGGAGCAAGGTGTCGAGTCAGAAGGAGACGTCCATCCTCTCCCCCCGCGATAAAGGTCACCTTACCCTCTAGCATGCTGATCAGGATCGTGGCTTCACCGGACTCAATCGGTAGGGCGCTCAATTGACTTTCCGTGAGGGATGAAAGCGGAGCCAGTAGTTGGAGTTCCAGACCTAAATTGTCACACACCTCCACAATGTCATCGATGAACCGTTTGGGAAAAACCTCGAGATGGACCGTTTGTTTCCCTTTTCCTTCAAGGCCGAGGGAATAACGCCATTCAACTTGTCCTTCCTCCGGCATAACTTGTTGAGCTTTTCGCTCAAGAATGGGAACCAGGTCCACGAGGGGCATGATGGGAAGTTGAAGCGTGAGTGAAAGACAACGCCTGTCTTCAATTAACACGGAAATTCGTGTGCCGGAGAATTGGGTTTGCTGAATCGCGTCCGCAATAGCCTGTTGTAACAACGCAAGGTTCACGATGATTCCAGGCCTTTCCCAACTTTGGCCGATCTCATTGTTGATATAGGACAAGGCCCTGAATCTCCCATTGATTAAACTCACACTCAGTATTGAGTTCCCATTTCGTGAGATAACCTTTTCAAATCGATCGGAAACCTCCAAGACGGTAGGCCAAAAATTGACTTTCGGGGAGAAGTGGGTGAAAGAGCCAGTCATCGTCGGTGTTTCTTCTAAGGGGCGTAACATCCGCTGCTGATCACTCGCCATTGAGATCCGCTCGGGCAATCAGGATCGAATTGAAATCCGACGTCTGTCGTCAGGGTCATTTGTCTTTCGGGGGTTCCGAACGTACTGCCTTCATCAAGGGCCAAAGTGGTTCCCGTAATATGATAGGTGGCTCGTGACAAGAGAGTGCCTCCTCCTGAATTAGTCGGAGTGCCATCTAGGGCATAACTTCCTCCCACGCCATCTGCTGAAAGGCTGATCAGGTGTAGTAAATGTCCGAACTGTCCGCGATGAATCTTCAGGTCCGGCGTTCCGGTTTCATCGGTATTCCACCACGTTTCGAATTCGGCATCCGTGGCGATCGTAGGATTGGCGTTTTGGTTTAAGTTCGTGATGAGTAAAAATCGCGAATCGGCAAGATTGGCAGACGTGGTCCCTATGGCATTGGTATAACCAGTGATGTTTGGCTGTATAAAGAAATATCGCAGAAATCCGTTGGCGTTGTTGGTGAGTTGACCAGATGAAACTGCGACATAATCAGGACTAAGGGCAGCTAAATTTACAGGGAGTGAACGGGTCTGCCGAATGTACAGTTCAATGCCTTGAGCGATATTCGCTAATTGTTGATCTTCCGCATCCCGCCGTGCGCTCCGTAGTTGATTGATCACATTAGGCGTTATGAAGCTGGCAAGAATTGCTAATATGGCTAACACGCCAATGAGTTCTACCAACGTAAAGCCTTGTGAAGACGTAAGGAGTGAAGTGCAAGGTGTGGGGAGAACTGCGGCCTTTTGTGCTCTTTCCCACTGTCTTGTCTGTGGGCCCCCTATTGAGGTTCTTTCTAGCATGTGTCCAACTTTTCTGGATGCTTGGTTCGAACGAATACACGTTTCTTTTCCCAGCAAATTTTCTGCCGGGTATACCTCTCCTTCCTCTGTCGGAAAGAGAGGAGTCAATCTTAATTCAATGGGCAAATTAAAGGGTACACAAGAATTGAGGAAAAGAGGCGTGGCGAATCTGTCATGCAGAGTTAGGGTACTATCGTGAGAAGACCGCTCAGGTCATCGAATCCAGAATCGACCCAAAATCCAGTCGATGTCATCCTCCCAATCAAGTGGAGCTCGATACTCCTCGTGTTTGGGGGAATCGGGGTATTGTTGAGAGCGAGCGTGGCCCAAGTGCCCCAGGAATTTGTAATATTACTGTTGATTTGACTCCCAACTTGAGTCCCTCCCGATACGGCATCGAAAAATTTCACCGCCATATAGGACTGGTCCGCACTACCTTGGCCAAACCCATACCCCTGAATCGTGAGGTTGATCTTATTGGCATCGATCGCGGTGGCACATGGACTAATATTTATTCGTTGATAGAGCCCGGTACTATGGGCAAAGGTTCCTCCGCCAGTTGCTCCTGTCGCTTCCCCGGAAGAAAAGTAGGTTCCTGACTTCGGCACAGGCATTACCCCGGCAGAGGTTACTGAACCCCATTCATTGGTCCCTCCGTTTCCACTGATATCTCCTGTTTTTGTCCAGCCTGTGAGAGTGCCTGTTTCAAAGCCTGGATTTACAATTGAGAGGGTAGAAAGAGCGCACCCACAATCGGGATTAATAGCATTCCATTGTTTTCCGGCTGTGCAATTTGGGTCAAACCAGTAAGTTGTGTTGCTCGTGAGGGCAAATTGCAGGTTAGGGGTACCATAAGTATCCGCTTCGTCAAATTGAACGGGGGTTCCTTTGAGGTGATAACGGGTATGGAAAGGAAGGGTCCCTCCTCCTGAATTTGTCACTGAGCCGTTCAGTTGATAGCTTCCACCAACACCATCCTGATCAATCGTCAGTTGATAAAACAAGTTACCTACCTCGCCTCGATACATAAGCAGGCCCGGCATGGCCGACTCATCCATCCCCCACCAGGTTTCAAATTCGATTGGGGTGGCGATGAGCGGTGCCGCATCCTGTGTTAAGTTTGAAATGATAAGGAATCGAGTATCAACCAATTGGGCCGCTGAGAGGCCGATGGTGTTTGTGAACCCAAGCAAGGTTGGATGGACCGCGTAATAACGGGGATATCCATGGGCATTGGTGGTTAATTGCGTCGTCGGAAAAGGCGAATAATCCGGAATGAGACTGGTCAAGGATGGTGGAAAGGCTTTGTTCTGTTCCAGGTATGTGTGAATGCCCTCGGCAATCCGCTGCAAGTGGGAACGTTCTGTTTCTTGATGACGGCGATCAATATTTCGAACCATGGCGGGGCTAATCAGTGATAACCCGATGGTAACCACGGCCAGGATTCCAATAACGGCAATGAGGGAAAACCCCCTTTGTTGACCGCCTTGATCGGAGCCGGTAGATGTGTTCAGGCTCTGGTGCCGTTGGTGTCCCATGTCCCCTTCACTTGATCACCCCCATAAGACTCATCATGGGCATGAAGAGGGCGAGGGCGACAATTCCTACGATGCCAATTAATCCGAGAGTGATCACTGGTTCCAAAATTCCAAAGATTTTTTTTACGCGTCGAGGAATTTCTCGATTATAGTAATCGGCCACGTTCATGAGTGTTTTTGGTAAGTTTCCCGTTGTTTCCCCAACGGATATCATTTGGATCATCATAGGTGGGAAGACAGGGTGTCGTTGAAGCGACTCATGGATCGTTGAGCCTTCGCCAATACTACGTTGAACATTCTGAAGAGCGTCTGATACCACACGATTGCCAACCAGCCCACGACATAATTCCAGGCATTGGAGTACGGGAATTCCTGCCCGGTACAAGACGGCAAAATTTTGTACAAATTTTGATAAGGTCAACATGCGAAGTAGTTCTCCAACGACCGGCAGGTTCAAAATGATGCGGTCCCGCCAGCTTGAGAATCCTGTGACATAGTTTCGTCCTATCCACCAGGCCAGCGGAGTAATGAGGAAGATGGGCATCCACAACATCCAGTTATTGACCATGAATTCGCTGACCCCAATGACCAGAATTGTGACGAATGGAAGAGGGACGTGGAGATCATGGAGTACCGGGATAAATCGTGGGATCACGAATGTAAATAAGAGGATCAGTAGGCCGGTTACGGCGAAAATGACAATACTGGGATAGATTGTGGCCTGGCGGACATCGCCGCGGATTTGTTCAGCCCATTCTAAATACCGTTCTAATTCCTTGAATGTATCAGCCAGGGTATCGCTTTCTTCCCCGGCCTGGATGAGGTTGGTGACTTGGGGGGGAAACACGCTTGGATGTTGTTTCATAGCTGCCGCAAGAGGGCTGCCTGCCTCTACCTGTTGGAAAACAGCGTGAAGGGTTGAACGTAATTGCAAATTCGGTGATTCTTTGGCCAAGTTGTTGACGGCTTGGGATAAGGGAATGCCTGCATCCAATAAGGTAAACATATGCGTAGAAAATTCCAGGAGATCGCGGGGTTTCACCTTGCCCCGATTGCCGATAGGCGAAGATGCCTTGGGTTTGGCTTCGAGCGCTCGAACAAGCCAAAGGCCCATATCTTGGAGTCGTTGTTCCAATTGCGAGAGATCGAGTGCGGTCATCTCGCCCTCGGTGGGGTTGCCGTGTGCATCAATAGCGCGGTAGTGAAAATTAGCCACCCGTGACCCTCAAGACTTCTTCAATGGTGGTAATGCCGTTGAGCGTTTTGTGAAATCCGTCGTGGAACATCGTGGGCCAACCCTGTTTTTGAAGGATGGTTTGCATGGCGGGAATATCCGGCCCATGAACGATGGGGTCATGGAGTTGGTCAGTGATCTCGATGATTTCATAAATTCCGGCCCGCCCTTTGTAGCCGGTATTGTTACAGGCTCGGCACCCAGTTCCTTTCCATAATTTCTTTGGAGAAGTTCCTGGCCATTCAATATTGAGTTCGCGTAACACCTGTTCCGAGTCCGTTCGTTCGGTTTTACATCCTGGACAAATACATCGAACGAGTCGCTGACCAATAATGGCCGTAAGCGCTGAGGCGATGAGAAATGGCTCGATACCCATATCAATGAGCCGGGGAATTGCTCCGAGCGCATTGTTGGTATGCAGGGTTGAGAAGACCAAATGCCCTGTTAAGGCCGCGCGCATGGCCAGGTCGGCCGTTTCCTGGTCGCGAATTTCACCAACTAAAATCACATCGGGATCTTGCCGGAGCAGAGCCCGCAGTCCAGCGGCAAATGTCATGTCAATGTCGGGATTGACTTGAGTTTGCCGAATCATGGGCATTTGATATTCAATGGGATCTTCCAGCGTAAACACACTTTTTTCTTTGGCATTGACATGACGAAGGGCCGTATACAATGTGGTGGTCTTTCCGCTTCCGGTTGGTCCGGTGACCAAAATGATGCCATGAGGTCGTTGGATTAGGGCCTGGACACGGGTTTGGTCTTTGGTGGTAAACCCGAGGGCTCGAAATTCAAGTTTTAAGGCACCTTTGTCTAAAATGCGAAGGACCAGGCTTTCCCCAAAATTTGTGGGAAGGGTGGATACTCGAAGATCGATCCGGCGGGTTCCCATGGTAAAGGAAATTCGTCCATCCTGAGGTGTGCGTTTTTCGGTTAGATTTAAATTGGCCATGAGTTTCAGGCGTGCGGTGATGGGCGCCTGGAGAGATTTGGAAATAAGCAGCTCCTGAGCCAAAATTCCATCAATACGCATACGAATGCGTAAATATTGTTCGTCTGGTTCGATATGAATATCGGTTACCCGAGTTTGAATGCCCGCCGTGATCAATTGATTGCAGAGCCGAATCAACGGGGCTTCTTTACTCGCATCCTCTCCAAGGTCTGAAAATCCTTTCTCGGCCAACTCATCAAGGAGGTTTTTTATCGATTCGCTGTGGGCATAATGGCCTTCAATCGCTTCCGAGATTTCCTGGACCGGAGCCGTTTGGGTATGGACGTTGAGACCAGTGCGGCTTTCAATCGTATCAACCGCAACGATATTTAACGGGTCCGCCATAGCGAGCTCCAGGACCCCACCGCGTTTACCGATGGGGAGAACTTGAAACTGTGCCGCCAATTCGTAAGGGACAAGATCTAAGATTTCTGGAGGGATAAATCTGGTCGAGAGATCGACCATGCCGGTATGTGTTCCTTCAGCGAGATAATGCGCCAGCACCTTTTCGGTAATAAAGCCCAGACTTACCAGAGTTTGTCCGAGCATGAGGCCATTGCGTTTGACTTCTCGTAACGCCAAATCTAACTGCTCGGCTGTAATCCAACCATCCTGCTGCAGTAAAGTTCCTAACTGAGGTCTGGGTGTGGAGATGGGAGGACTTGTGGAGTTTGACATCGTAGGGTCACTCTTTTTGGGCTAGCGAACCATCCCAGCAAGTGCCCGGGTATGAGAGAGGGTTAAGAATTGTGCATAGCGAATGTGCTGAAACGCCATGATCTCAAACTCAAGGGGCTCAGTCTTCCGCTATTGGTGAACCATGTAAATATAAAGCCGATCATTCCCTGGATTATATTTTACACGTCCTCTTAGCTGGCGCTGAGAAAGATCGGCTCCCACCCCGGCATCCAGGATGCCGTCCAGCTCGTTAAATTCTGTATCGGATACTCCATCGACTCTTAAATACGCCACCCGGGATCCTGTCGGAATATCACTGAGACCATCATCGCCCTTTAAATCCCAACCAACGTTGGTCCCGCTAGTGGCAGTGGCAAAGGCAACGCTGGTACCAGTGACCAAGAGCATCTGTGTTCCCAGTCCCGGAGGAATACTTGAATTAAACTTTTCCACGTATGGCCCCCGAAATCGAGGCCAGGAATTCGTTCCAACATTTAAGGGATCGGTCACATCCAGGGTAAGTCTGGCGCCGAGTGAGGCGGCATTCGTGCTCAATCCGGTGCCTTCGGCGGCGGGAACCCCTGCGGCATTCAGAGGATATACGCTCCCGATATCGGCATAATAGTTCACGATGGCAGTTTCATAGGTTCTGATGGCTGCTGCCAAAGCCCGTGCGTTGGTGGACGCAATCAGTGAAAATATTTTTGGTAGTAACAACGCAATCAAAATTGCGATGATTGCCAGGACGCCGATCATTTCAACTAGAGTAAATCCGTGATCGTGCGAACTTGGGCGGAAAATTTTCTTTAACATATGCGCATGCTCCATTATGACGAATTCTCTTCTTTCCCATGCCTCTCTGCAGGAATGCCGAGAACTTTAATCCACAGTTGGGGATATCGGTGCAGGGGTGGGGATTCTTGAGCTGAGGTTCTTAGAGAGTAGAGCTTGCTCGAAGATCGAGGAGGGCGATGGTTGCGAATGGATCCCCGAGCTTTGCCGCTTCCTTAAACAGTTGACGGGCTGTTGTGTGGTCTGGTTTTCCGAAGTGACCCTCTGCATGAAGGTATCCTAAATGAACGAGTGCGGATGGCAGCCGTGGATCGAAGTCGATGGCCTTGTCAAACGCTTTTCTAGCGAGCTCAATCTCCCCTAATGATTTTAGTGCAATGCCTAAGCCTAAATAGGCTTGGGCAGATTGGGGATTCTGCCGCAAGGCTTCTCGATAAGCGGCCAAAGCAGCTTGGGTTTGTCCCTTTAATAAGAATGTCCATCCTAAATTGGTATGAGGTTTGGCTTGGGGAATTTGTTGCTTGGGGACTGAGGGCGGGGATTTGGGTTCAGTCGAGTGAATAATTTCTTTATTAATTGGGAATTGGGGCAAGGAGACAGGAGTTGTTCGGAAAGTGGGCTCGGATTCCTCCTGCTTCTGACTGGGTTGGGAAAGTTGGGGAGGTCCCGAGGGCAAGAGGGAGGAGTCCAAATGGCTTCCGACGGCGGCCGAAGACATCACAAGCCCCAAAAGGGTTGTGGCAGCGAAGACAGACATGGTCCATATCGCGTTCATGGCCTACCCTATCGGTAGGCGTACTTGGGGCTTGATACACCAGTTTGGCTGAAGGTCAGCAATGGGAACTATTGAGGAATAACGCGCCAGAACGGGTGGTTGAGTAAGATGTCAAAAGACGTGAAGCGCGGGACCCGTCATGAGTGGAGAGTAAGGAGTAAAGAATTAATCCTTTTTCTCCTTACTCCTCACTCCTGACCAGAATTCAGGCTTGATCGGGGAAGGCGGCTTTGAGGAGAGGTTGCAGTTCCCCTTTTTCTTCCATAGGACCAAGGACATCGGTATCGCCATAAAATTGGCCATTAATAAAGACTTTGGGCAGAGTCGGCCAATTCGTCATTTTGGAAAGGGTCTCCCGTTTTTCAGGATTTGGCAGCACGTTGATCAGTTCATAAGGGTAGCCAAACTTATTGAAAAATTCCATAGTCTCGACTGTGAACCCGCATTGGGGAGCGGTTTTCGTGCCTTTGCCGTAGATCAGGATTTTGTTGGCAGCAATTTCTTGATTGATTTCATTTTCAATGGGTGAACTCATTCTGGTTATCCTCCTTGGGCTTCGTTTTTGGTTTTAGCTTGTATTTCCAGAGCATGGATTCGCCCGTCCTTCATGGGGGCGTCAAGGGCTTGATAAATCATACGGTGCCGGTCTAGCAGGTTCTTGCCTTCAAAGGCGTCAGAAATCACTTTGACTGTAAAGTGATCCATGGTGCCGGTTCGATCGAGAACGGAGACTTCGGCATCGCCTAAGGCTTGCTTCAGTTGAGCGCTGAGATCTTCAAAAGTCATCATCTGATTCGTTCAATCCGGGTGGAAGATATTGTGGGTTCTCCGGTCACTATACCGGAGGGCGAATTTTTTGCGCAATGTGTCAAGCTGTGAAAAGTCAGAAGTGAGAAGTAAGGAGAATGTCTCGGTGGTATGTTGTCACCTGTTTGTTATTCCAGGTTTCTCACTTCTGCCTTCTCATTTCGCACATCTGGATACAGGGCGGATTGGAGGAAGGTACTCAGGCCTTCCAGGACTTGAATGGGGATTTCATGACCGCCTTGGAATTCAACCCAACTGACTGGAAGCCCTGCTGATAGGATATGGGTTCGTAATTGTTGGGCCATGGAAAAAGCTAAGATGGGATCTTCAGTGCCGTGACTTTGAAAAACGGGGAGGTTCTCGCGGGTAGGAAGTCGAGCGAGCCATTCCTGCTTGGCAATGAGTGTTCCGGAGAGCAATGCCAAGCCTGCCAGGGGGATTTCCGAACGGAGGGCCAGGTCCATAGACAGCATAGCTCCTTGAGAAAATCCTCCGATGACGAGAGATCCGGATGGTACCGATAAGGTTTCCGTGGCCTGAGTGAGAAGGTTGTGGACCAGGGTGCGAGCCCGTTCAAGGCCACGAGGAATTTCTTGCGACAGGGTGTCCCATTGTCCTTGTGCCCGAGCTTGTGTGATGCGTTCCATATCCAACATCCACCAGGCTTTGGCGTCCCCAAATCCCATATCCAGATTCAGGGGTGCGGCCGGAAAGAGGAAACGCACATTCTCAGGGACCTTCAAATAGCGCCATAAGGCGACTAAATCATCACCAGGGGCTCCAAAACCATGTAGGAGAACCACCAAGGGACCGTCACCGCTTCCTTGGCGATCCAAGCCACCGGTTACGCAGACATCCAATCCGGCCCAATGTTCGTGTCGCATACGCTGTAAGTGAAAATTAGGAAGTGAAATGTAATAAAGAAGCTGTGACCAGAAATTTAAAGGATGGAACAGGGACTAATGGCCCATTTTGGGGGCGCCGGCGTTGGCTCCTTGCGTAATAAGTGGGATGCGTAAAACTTGGTGGCAATGATTGCACGTGACTTTCCAGGTATTCTCATCGGCATATTCCACTTCGTCTTCTTTTTTCCAAAACAACTTGTTACATTTGGGGCATTTGCGAACGAGCATCGACATAGAAATCACTCCCTGTGTATGACACGTGATTTTTAGTGGACTTAGTGTAATATAACTTGCCACAATCTGCCAACGCATGATCAACTATTCTGATTCTCACGATATTGATCCCCACCAGCTTCTGGTTTTATTTGACCAAACGGATTGGGCTCGAGGCCGTAATCTGAGTGATACCCAGCGAATGTTGGCCGAAACCGATGTGACCATTTCTGCATGGGATGGGAGCCAATTGGTCGGGTTTGGCCGGGTTTTGACGGATTATGTCTATCGGGCTTCGATCTGGGATGTCATCGTGGATGTGAAATACCACGATCAAGATATTGGGAAGGGTCTCATACGCCAGATCCTCACGCATCCAACCTTGGTACACGTCGAGTTGTTTTGGCTCTGTACCCGCCGTTATCAGGGGTTTTATGCGGCTCTGGGGTTTTCGGATAAGGAACAGACTGGTATGGTATGGGATCGTCGAAAACAACCCCCTCTTTCCTGAACTGACCGGGCCATCTTTGTCGTCTTTTCCTCATACATTCTGCATCATGATAAAACCGATTAGGTCTTCTCGATGATTGTTATTGGGCTCATGTCCGGGACGTCGGCGGATGGGGTGGATGCCGCTGTAGTAGATATTGAAGGGACCGGTCATTGGTTAGACATCAAGTTGGTCGGACATTATGGCCGTTCGTATTCCCCTCAATTGCGGCAACGTATTTTACAGGTGGCAGAACGTGGAACGGTGGCAGAGATCTGTCATCTCCATACCTTGTTGGGAGAGGTTTTTGCGACCACGGTTCTTGCCGCTCTGAGGCGATGTGGGGTACGAGCTAAACAGGTGAAATTGATTGGTTCCCATGGGCAAACTGTTCACCATTTACCCGAGCCAATCCCCGAGCGGGGTGTGGGGCGTATCCGCTCGACCCTCCAAATTGGGAATCCAGCGGTCATTGCTGAACGCACGGGAATAACAACGGTCTCTGATTTTCGGTCTCGCGATATGGCAGCGGGTGGAGAAGGTGCTCCGCTTGTCCCCTATACCCATTTTCTGGTGTTTCGACAAAAGGCAGCCGTTCGTTGGGTGGTCAATCTGGGTGGGATTGCCAATGTGACAACGCTTCCACGGGGGGAGCAATTGGCTTCTGTGCAGGCATTTGATACGGGGCCGTGTAATATGCTGTTGGATGCGTTGGTCACCATCTACACACAAGGCCAAATGACGATGGATCGTGGAGGACGGTTGGCCCAACGAGGGACGGTTCATTCGGGGTTATTGCAATGGTTATTATCCCACCCTTATCTGCAACGCCAGCCTCCCAAGTCGACAGGACGTGAACTTTTTGGGGAAGCGTATGTCAACAAGGTTTTGGCCCAGGCTCGACGTCGGCGTCTTTCCCTTCATGACCTTTTGGCTACCAGTTGTCAGTTTATTGCACACACCATTCGAGATGCTCGGCAATGGACGAGCGGGGTTCCTGGCGAAGTGGTCTGTGGCGGTGGAGGTGTTCGAAATGCCTGTCTCTTGGGGGCACTTCAAAAAATCTTTGCTCCTATCCCAGTACGAACCATGGATGAGTGTGGGTCATCCAGCCAGGCCTTTGAGGCCCAGGCCTTTGCGGTACTGGCCTATCAAACTGTTCATGGAGTTTGTGCGAATGTCCCGCGCGTCACGGGGGCTCGACATCCGGTCATCTTAGGTTCTGTGACACCTGGAACTCACGGTATTGTACAAGCTTGGAATGTATGATTCTGGTTCGTTTTTTTCGCCCCGAATAACTAGTGGATGGACTTATGCCAAATAATGGACTATCCATTTTTCTCTTAGTGGGGTTACTCCTAGGGGTTGTGTTTCTCTTGCAATGGGTGTGGCGTCGTCCTTTACCCAAGGAGGCCATTTCGGAATTGCCCTCTGATTCCCATGAAAGCGAGGTAACCGTACGTCCGTTAATGACCCCAGATGAAGCGACCCTGTTCAATCTGATCCGCTTGGCCGCACAAGATTATTTTCTGGTCTTGGTTAAATTGCCGGTTTTACAGGTGGTCTCTGTCGTCGATCACGATGAAGAAGCCCGAAAAGCGCTCATGCGAACGATTCAATCCTTTCGACTGGATGTGGTCCTGGTTCATCCTGGTACGCTTCAAACGGTGACGGTCGTACATTTTCAAACTCATGAACCGGAAGTGAAGCGGCCAGAGAAACGAGATCAGGTGGTTGATACGGTGTTAAAGGCTGCCGGGATTAAGGTGGTCAGGCTTCAGTTAGGGCAAAGTTATTCAGTTGAACAGGTAGTCGCGATATTAGGGTTGGCTGAAGAGGAGTGAGATTCTCATACGTGTCCCCTGGAGGGTCAGCAGGTAATGATGGGCAGCATAGATTGGAAACTTGTCACTCCAGCTGTAATGATTGCATTTGAATCCGTGTCTAGGTTCTGAATAGGGACAAATCTTGCAATCTTAAAAAACGTTCGACGGTCCAGTACAGCAGCGATTTCTGACCGGCGATTCTGTGTGATGTCTAACGTGAACCCTGCTCCGGATTTCCATTCCCATAACGATGAACTGAGACAGAGAGAAAGTTGACGGTCAGCCACTTCTGCGAAGTGGTTGAATAGATTGAGACGATATTGTTTGACCAAGGGGCCTTCAACGATGAGGGCGTAAACCAGATGATGGCCCCACCAACAGAGTGAGCGAAATGCCAGTTTGTTTTGACGAGTGTAATATCGTGGAAAATCCAAATATTGGTACGGGCATGATTCTAAATGTTCGCCTTTGACAAATTGATAGGCCTCGGGATCAAACCCATTGGGTGCAAGGAGTTGTCGACCCACTAACTCCGGTTGTAGGGCCATATGGAGCTGTTCCAAGATTCGCTTCAGCTTGCCTGAAATAGCGGCCTTTTTAAGAAAGAAATCTTGATCAGCAAAAACGCGCCATTCATCGGCCGTCAAAGAATTGTTGGTAGTCATGAGATGTTTGCAAAGAAGGGTTGGGGGTGAGAAGGAAGCAATGTGTTATCGCCGGTGGTCTGATGGCCTGCTCGTGATGCGGAAGTCACAATCCTTATGAAAATTGCCACATATAACGTCAACTCTCTTCGAAAGCGACTTGAGATTGTCCATTCCTGGTTGCGCCGGCATAAACCAGATGTCTTATGTCTTCAGGAAACCAAGGTCCAAGACCAAGATTTTCCTCTGGAGCCTTTTAAGGATTTGCCGTATGTCATCAATTATTGTGGACAAAAGTCTTACAATGGGGTGGCGATTTTTAGTCGAGTCGAGCCGGAGGAAGTGGCCTTTGGTTTTCAGGATGGGGAAGAACAAGAAGATCCTACCCGCCTGGCACGAGTTGTCATTCAGGGTGTTCCAATCATCAATACCTACATTCCTCAGGGATATGCCCTTGATTCCCCCAAGTATGTTTATAAGCTGGAGTGGTTTCAGCGCTTGAAACGATATTTTTCACGCCATCTTTCACCGAACAAACCGGCAATCTGGTGCGGGGATATGAATGTGGCCCCTGAACCTATTGATGTTCATCATCCTGAAAAGCACCTCAAGCATGTCTGTTTTCATGAAGATGCGCGACAGGCCTACCAGGATACGGTCTCCTGGGGATTTGTAGATGTCTTCCGCCATCATTATCCGCGCCGGCAGCAATTTACGTTCTGGGATTACCGACGTCCAGATGCGTTGGAAGCCAACCGTGGATGGCGCATTGATCATATGATGGTGACGCCATCGCTCCTGCCTCATTCACAGACCATTAAAGTCGATGTGAATCCACGGAAGGCTGAACAACCATCGGACCATACCATACTCTGGGCAGACTTTTCCGTGTAGCCGGCCAAGTAGGTTTAGCGGTGCTCATTCTTGAGGAGGGAGGTTAGGACAGAAGGGAAAGGTGTTCAGAAAATCTGTACATCTTCACCCATTGACCTCCCTAAGGTCTTACTTCTTTTCCTTGGGCAGATTTTCGAGTGGGATAAAGACAGCACAGGCAACTACTGTCGTCCATAAATTGGGTTTACCAATGGCTGACTGGGTGATGTTTTGGGTTCGTACGATCTCGCCCCCCATTTTGAAGACTTGTTTCCTTTCGTTCCACGCTACATTCGGGTCGAATTTAATGCCTAAGGTGGTGGCCAACATTTGGGCTGCCAAATCTTCCGTGTATTCGCCGGCTTCTTCATCGGTTTCCCCATAGGCATGGTGTTCTGACAAATAGCCATAATTATATTTTCGCCCTGAAGGCACGGCCACGCCGACGGAAGAGGAAATCAGTCGATTGCGTTCATTGGTGTCAGATCGGGCCATCACGCAATAGGTGATCTCCCCGGGATTGAGCAGTTTTTCGCCCCGTTTACGAGGAATGATTTTGCAATCGGGTGGAAGAATGGATGAGACACTGACTAAGTTGCAATAGGCAATGCCCGCACTTCGCAACGCTTCTTCAAAAGAGGTGAGTTTTTCTTTGTGAATACCCACACCCTTAGTCAGAAACATATGTGTTGGGACCATCGTGACTCCTTTGTTTGCGCGGTTAGTTGCGGGAACAATATGTCGGAGGTGGGCTAGTTGTCGACCTCAAGGGAGGCTCTCCTGGCTTCTCCACATTCGAAGGCCCATTTTTAACAAGAGTAGGAGGAAAGGCGCAAGACCAGGGAAGAAAATCCTGGAAGATTGAGAATCTCAGGAAGGCGATTTGACGATTAGTGCTTTGGGTTCGGTTAATTCCTGGATGACATACCGAACGCCTTCTCGTCCGAGTCCGGAATCTTTGACTCCCCCATAGGGCATATGGTCAGCACGGAACGTCGGAATCTCATTCACCAAGACCGCCCCAACGTCTAGGCTGGCGTAAGCTTGATACATGGCGTCGATATTTTTGGTGAAAATTCCGGCCTGCAATCCAAACGATGAATCATTCATTCGATCAAGGGCCTCTTGCAGTTTGGTATAGGGACTAATGGTGACGACCGGCCCGAAAACTTCTTCGCAGCAGACTTTCATCATCCGGCTGACATCTGTCAGGACCGTGGCCTCCATGACCGAACCATGACGATGGCCGCCTGTGTGAACGTGCGCGCCTTGCGCAACAGCTTCCTGGACCCAGGCTTCAACCCGTTTGGCAGCTAGTTCATTAATTAACGGTCCTACGACGGTGGTCTCTAATGCCGGATCGCCCATAGGCAATGTTCGCACTTTGTCCACAAACGATTGTAAAAAACGATCATATTGTGATTGATGAACAAAAATCCTTTGCACAGAAATACAGGTTTGCCCCGAATAGCCGTACCCTCCCGCTACACAACGTGCCACCGCAGTTTCGAGATTCGCGTCCGGTTCGACAATGACGCCAGCGTTTCCGCCTAATTCCAATAACACTCGTTTCTTCCCGGCCTTCCCCTTTAACATCCAGCCGACATTCACTGAGCCGGTAAAACTTAGGGCCCGAAAGACGGGGTGTTCTACCATGCGCTCTGCCAATTCGTTGGAACAGGGGAGGATTGTGAGCGCCGTGGGTGGCAAGTCGGTGTTTAAAAAAACCTCACCTAAGAGGAGGGCCGTGAGGGGCGTTTGAGGTGCCGGTTTCAGTACAAGGGGATTTCCTGCTGCCAAACACGGCGCGACTTTGTGCGCCACGAGGTTCAAGGGAAAATTAAATGGGGTAATACCAAGAACAGGGCCCAGCGGAAAACGTGTGATGGTGGCCCTGTACGATTCGCCACCGGGCGTGAGATCCATGGGAAGGGTTTCGCCGTGAATGCGCGTGCTTTCCTCCGCCGCAAGGCGAAACGTGTGAATGCCCCGGTCTATTTCACGACGAGCATCGGTGAGAGGTTTGCCGGCTTCCTGGCTCAGCGTTTTTGAAAATTCGTCGTGTCGGGCGGCGATGCCTTCAGCAATTCGTGACAGCGCTCGGGATTTGACATGGGCGGAGACCGCTGCAAGGTCTGATGCCGCCTGTTTCATGGCTTCGATGGCTTGATCGATGTGAAGGGATTCGGCCTGGCATACCATGGCCACAAGATCGTCGGAATAGGGGCTCCGCACGGATTCGAGCGAAGAAGTATGGACCCATTGGCCATTGAGTAAAAATGGTTTGGCCGTGCTTGCAGTCATGGAGATGAAGCCTTGGGAATAGGTACGAGCAGTTTTACTCTATCGGGTGGCCCACATTGGAGTCTTTGCTCGAAGCAGAAGGGGAGGGCCATTGTTCGGCTTTTCGGATGAGAGCTTCCGTGCCCCAATCTTTGATGGCTTCCAAGTTGAAGGGTTCAAAGGTTCCAATGGCTCCGCATCCTGGACAGCCGTCGACAGGAACTTTGGCTTGGAACACTTCCTCCAAACAGGTTAAGCACACGAAGAGGTTAGGCTCCCCTTCCTGACATTCCACAGGCCAAAATGACAATGATTCAGTCATGAAAATTCCCTGCAAGGTTAAGATCGTGAATGACGAATTTTTGTTGACAACACAACCAATGTACCGTGATTCAGGCAATAAGATCAATGAGATCCCGCCGAGCCCGACACGGATGGCGATTGGGGACCGACCACAGGTTAAGAGGAGGGGGACGTTTTAGCGTTCGTGGATGATTGAAGATTCAAGAGTTTGTCGATTTCCTCTTTAAACGTTTCGTAAGGGAAGGCGCCAGGAATCACAATGAGGTTGGGATTGTCCGGCACGTTGGTGGGGAAAATAACAAACGCAGGGGTCCCACGAATGCCTAAGGTCCCTGCGTCTTTCAGATCTTTTTCGATGTCAGGGAAATATTTGTGCGTCTCGAGACATTGCGCAAATTGGCTTTCTTTTAATTTGAGTTCCCTAGCCATTTGTTTGAGGTTCTCCGGGCTGAATTGGCCATCACTATTAAAAAGGCGATCATGCATGGGCCAATAGGCGTGTTGTTCACCGGCGCATCGGGCGGCATCGGCGGCCCGAAGAGGATTGCCTAAGCCACGCGGAAAGTCACGATAAATGAAGCGGACCTTCCCGGTTTCAATGTATTCCGAGAGTAACTTTGGAAAAGTCTCATGGAAAAATTTTTGGCAAAAATGACAGGTGAAATCGGAATATTCCACCAAGGTAATCGGGGCGTTCGGGTCTCCGCGCACCACATCATCATCTTGGATCAAAAACTCTGGGGCATTGGCTTGGACAGGCAGCGTGAACAATAAGAGCCCAAGGCACATAGGGACTAGAGTGGAAATGTTGAAGAAGGATTTATGCATGGTAATGGTCAATCCATTTCATTAAGAATTTTCGCACGTTGATCGAATCTTGTCGAGGAGGAATTGCCGCGTTCTTGAAAGGAATGAAAAATTACCGGCCATCCTTCTTGGTTTGTTCCAAGAGCCCCATCATCAGGAGAGGCCAAACAACGGTTGCGTCGCTCAAGACTTCAGCAAATTGCCCTCCGTCTTTCTTAGGAACAAATTTCCCCCAGGAGACACCTTCCTCGTATGTGCAGCCACTCAGTCCACCCCAATAATCCGGCTCTGGGCAAATGCGGACTCCATAATGAAAGCGTGGCGGAGTTAAAGTCTCCCCCAATCGAAGATTGAGAATTTCAATATACGGTGGGATTTGTTGGGCCCAATTTCTCGGTACACCACCTCCGATCGTGAAAATACCCAATCGTTTGGCGGTCAACAGTTTTTCGGCATAGCTGTTCAGGTCTAAAAATGGATTGAAAATTGGGCGATGCTGGCGGAGTTGACTCCAACGTTCAAAATCACTTTGTTCTTCGGGATTAGTTGGAGGATTGGCTTTTCGTCCCTGGGCCATAGCCCAGATGGAGACGTCCAGACCCATCTCCGAATCGGTAAATGCCGGGATATACACAGGCACCTGATGTTCATACGCACTTTTTAAAATACCTGGTCCAGAATGTTCTTCGTACAGTGTTTTTCCGATTTCATGCGTGAGGATTTCCGAGGAAATGACTTGCCCCGGCTCAATGCGTTTCAGTGTGGCACCGACAACACGTTCCACATGGTTCAGGTTCAGCTCCATTTCCAGCGTGTCGTACACACGGTTATAGCCTTTTTCATATAATTCTACGTCGGTCATGGAGGGGTGGTATTTATAATGTGTTTTCCCAACCGCTTCACTTAACCCATGAGCAATTAATGCTCCGGTGGAGACGACGGCTTGAATCATTCCTCGATCAATCATGCTACAGATGATTTTCCCCATTTTAGCGATGGTCATGGCGCCTGATAGCGTCATGATGACCGCACAGTCGGGGTCCTTGATCATTGTAGAGAGAATTTCGAAGGCTTCGCCAAGGCGGCGACCGCCAAAAGCCGTTTTTTTCATCGCTCCGAGCAGATCGGAAAAGGAATGAATCGTTTCAGGGTCGAGTGCTTCAAGGGCTTCCAATCCATCACTTTCCCCGTCATGAAATGTGCGTTCCGTCATGGGTCCGTTCTCAATCCTTGTGTCGAGTGTTCATAAATCCAGCTGGTCTTGAATGAATCTGTTGGGAGTGTCGTACAGGCGAGTCAGGCTGGAATGATGGTTTACGAATGACAAAATTGGTGATCCCAACGGGATTTGAACCCGTGTCTGCACCTTGAGAGGGTGCCGTCCTAGACCAGCCTAGACGATGGGACCAGTCATATTTGTACGTACTGCAAGATTGTCGAATAGCGGTTTTTCTTAAAAATCAGCTCAGAATGTACCATCCGATGCTTATGCCGTGCAACGCATAGGCCGCTCATGCGGGAAGAACGAATTTTGGTGCATGGTGGAAATCGATGAGGGAATGAGTAGAGGTGTATAGATTGTTAGATATCTGAAGAAGGGAAGGATTGTGGAGGATGGATGGTGAGCAGGCCCCGCATAAATGGATGGATGCCGCAATGATAGGGATACATGCCGGGTGGCAGTGGTGGAAGGGAATAACGGGCATTGGGCCCGAGAAACCCGGAATCAAAGGAGCATCGATTTCCTAAACGACAATCATCGGAAACGATGGTGTGAGGCTCCTGGGTACGGTTTTTCCACGTCAGGGGGGTCCCAGGGAAAATTGTGAGCTGATTGGGAGAGAAAAATGGTGGTTGAGGGTCAATGAGTATGTCGCGGGAGGAAGCGGCTTCCAGTGGAGAACGATCGGTGGAAACAATGAATCCACCGCCGCCAATGACACATACCGCAATCGCTATTCTGAGATACCACATGGCTCTCTGTTGACATTGGCGCTGGATTTTCTTGCCGACCGTCCCAGCCACATGTACTCCTTGATGAAATTCCAAAAGTCTCAAGGTTTGATCGTGAGAAAAATGGTCCCTTGGCCTCGACGAATGAGAACCAGCACGGAAGCCTTGGCATCAAGGCCGCTTGCGAGGTGTTCAAACTCCTTGACCGAACGAATCGCCTGACGATTAATTTCTACCAAAATATCCCCTGGGCGAATACCGGCCCGGTCTGCAGGGGAGTTTGGCTCGACTCTGGTAATAGCCACACCATTTCCATCAGCCGTTTGACCGGATTTGACGGCTTCCACAGAGAGCCCGGCAAGGGGATGATCGCCTTGAATTGAATCCGGCTGGGCCGTGGCCAGGGATGCGACATTTTTAGGCATTTCTCCTATCGAAACGGAAAGAGTTAGTTCTTTGCTATTGCGCAAGACCTTCATGGGTACCGAGGTGTTCGGGGCGGTATCAGCTACCAACGTGCGAAGGTGCGTAGGGTTCTTGACCTGAACGCCGTTATACGTTCGAATAATATCGCCGCGTTGAAGCCCTGCCAGCCCGGCGGGACTGGTGCTGAAGACGTCTCCCACCAGAGCGCCTTGAGTGTCTGGGGCATCAAATTGCTTAGCAAGATCTTCGGACAAATCCTGGATGGAGACCCCTAGCCACCCGCGAATGACTTTCCCCTGCCCAATCAGGCTTTCCATGACATGCTTGACCATCTGACTGGGGATGGCAAAGCCAATGCCCATATAGCCACCGGTTCGCGAAAAAATCGCGGTATTAATGCCAATAAGTTGTCCTTGTAGATTGACCAGGGCGCCGCCTGAATTGCCTGGATTGATGGCCGCATCGGTCTGAATGAAATTTTCGTAATCGACAATACCTACGTTGGCTCGTCCTACAGCGCTAATGATGCCCATTGTGACGGTTTGGTTCAGCCCGAAGGGATTGCCCACGGCCAGAACTAACTCTCCAACTTGGAGTCCCGTGGAATCTCCCCACGGCAAGGTGGGTAAGCCTGTCGCTTCGATTTTGATGACGGCTAAATCTGTTTTGGGATCGGTGCCGATAAGTTTAGCCGGGAACTTTCGTTTATCTCCGAGCAGTACCATGAGATCATCGGCTTGTTCCACCACGTGATTATTCGTCACGATATACCCGTCTTCAGACACAATCACGCCCGACCCTAGGCCTTGTTCCGGTTGCTGGCGTGGCTGTTTAAACCGCCGTTCAAATTCCTCTCCGAAAAACCGGCGAAAAAATGGGTCATCGGAAAAGGGATTCTCTTGTGGCTGGGCGATGCGTTTGGTGGCGGAAATATTAACCACAGAGGCCATCGCGTCTTTAGACACCTGGATGAATGTCTCATTCGAAGCCAAGAGGGGCGTAGAGACTTTGACGACGGGAGGAGCATCAGATGCGTGAGCCACGGCTGGCTGGGGTCCAGGAATGGGAAGCGCAGCAGAGGGGGGTGTTGCGGACGGGGTGGATGAAGGGGCTTCGGAACATTGAATTTGTGTCAGTCCCAGCAACCCTGAAAGGATGAGCATGCCCATCCATTGTATCGTGTGTGGTCCCTTCCGTTTCTTTGATTCCATCACCTCGCTCATCGACGACTCCTTCTGTTGAAACTATCGGTTATGGAGCGAACAATCCCAAGCCGTCTGGGAATAGCTCTCCAATCCCTTATGAGATGATATCTTATCATCCCGGTTCCGGTCCCTGGAATACCCGGGTTAGGAACAAGAAGACAAAAATTTTAGTGAGAGGGAGGTGTCTGAGAGGCTTTGGTGAGGCGAACGCCTTGGTCGGTGCCAGTAATAACGAGAGCGGCCATGTGAACAAAGAGGCCGCATTCAATGACGCCTGGAAGCTGGAGCAAAGTGGTTTCGAGCGCAGCCGAGTCGGCGATGTGAGGGATGTGCAGGTCGACAATGTAATTCCCATTATCCGTGAGGAAAGGTTGCCCGCCCTTGTCTCGTCGAGGGGCAGACCATCCCATATTTTCTAAGTGTTGTTGGGTCGTTCGCCACCCGAATGGAAGAATTTCCACGGGCAAAGGAAACGGGAGGCCCAAATAGGGACGCTGTTTGGCCTCATCGACAATGACAATAAATTGTTTGGCCGCCCGTGCCACGATTTTCTCCCGGAGCAACGCCCCGCCGCCGCCTTTGATCAGATTGAGTTGTGGGTCCACTTGGTCGGCTCCATCCACTGCTACGTCAATTTCCCAGGGTTCATCGTTCCCGAGCAAAGGAATACCGAGTTGTGTGGCGTAGGTTGCGGTGGCCTGAGATGTGGGCACTCCTCGAATGCGTAGCCCGTTGTTGACGCGTGCACCCAAGGCTGTGAGGAAATGATGCACCGTTGACCCGGTGCCTAATCCGAGAATTTGTCCGTCCTGAATATACTCAACGGCTTTCTGCGCCGCTTGGATTTTGTGCTGATCGGGATTGAGGGAGGTCGTTGATGATGACACAGGGGAAATCTCGTTAGGAGGTCATCCCGGCGGCGAGGGAAGCTGCACCCAGTAAGGCGGTATGCGGGTTTAAAATGATGCGAACGGGCATTTTCCCAAGCAAGCGTTTATATCGACCCTTAGCTAAAAAGGCTTTCATAAAGGTCCCATCTTGAAGGGCTGGTAGAATCTTGGGGGCAATACCTCCCCCAATATAGACGCCTCCCATCGACAAGGTCTTGAGCGCCATATTCCCGGCTTCAGCCCCATAGATCGAGACAAAGAGTTGGAGGGCTTGTTTACAAATATCAGGTTTGCCTTCGAGCCCTGCTTGGGCAATCAAGGAGGCCGGGTCGCCGGTGGGAAGTTTTTCGGCAAACCACGTGGGTTCGTTTTTCTGGGTATCCCGAAGGAATTGATAGATGAGGTGGAGTCCGGGACCAGAAAGGACCCGCTCGTAACTCACATGTAAATAACTGGTGCGCAGGTAGCGCAGCAGTTCGATTTCAAGATCGTTGTTGGGGGCAAAATCGGCATGACCGCCCTCGGACGGACAAATGTGATAGTCCTGACCGGTCCAGACAATTAGGGATTCGCCCAAGCCCGTTCCGGCAGCAAGGAGAACTCGAGTGCCGTCTGGAGGGGGCGAGGGGGCATCGGGATTCAAATCTTCAATTTCGTCGGGTTCCAGGAACGGCAGGCCATAGGCCGTCGCTTCTAAATCGTTCAACAACCGGACTTGAGGGACCTTTAAAAATTCCGCGAGTTTGTCGCCTTCAATCGTCCAGGGAATATTGGTCGTGCGGCAGGTATTGTTCAGCACCGGTCCCGGCACACCAAAGCAAGCGGCCGTTAACGGGCTTAAGGGAGATGGAGAAGCGGTAGAGGAGTCGTCTTCTGAAAAGTCGTCTGATTCAGAGTCGGGGGCTGCGGGTTCTTCCAGAAATTCGGTCAGGACCTCTTCCAGCGATTCATAGTCAGCCGTCCATACCGTATCTTCACGGATGGGGTCGACCCGCCCTTTGTCCCAATCAAACAGGGCTAAATTAATTTTTGTGGCTCCAATATCACCAGCCAGAATCATAGACTTTCCAGTTCATCACAGTCGTGAAAGGTTCTACATAGACTGTACGCACCATAGCCTAGATAAAAACGTCGAGGCAAGGGAAGGGGTGGGGCGTGAGAAAGTTACTGATTTTAATTAGAGATCAAGAGAGTGCGGAGGGGAGGATTTGTGAACAGGGGAAACTTTTCCTTTGGTCTGAACTGGGCGGATCCGGAGTCGGTTGCTATAAAAAGGTCCAATCTGAAAATGTTGCGGCTTGTCCAAGGCGAGTCCCATCGGTTTTGTGGAGATTCCAGACCGTTGCGCGTTCCACCAGAAATCGCTTGCCGCTGCGCGAAATTCTTACCCCTTGATAATCGCGAATAAATCCGTGGGTCCTGGCTTGTTCCAGCATCCGAGCCCGCTCTTCGCGGTTCACGGGTTCAGCCGTTAGCCGTGAGGGGGTTAGGGTAAATTGATCCCAATCCATCTCCCATAAGTCCAAGGCCGTCTGATTGCCATAATTCAAAATGGGATCATCTTGAAGCCCATGCGAGGCGACCACGAATGGACTTGTAAAGAGACGTTCCGATTGTTCTCGTGGCGTTCCCTCTCTGGTGATGAGCTCCTGCTTGATCAAACGCCCATAGCTATCCAGCAGGTATTGAGTCCATTCAACAATCCAAGGTCTTTGCCAGACGTTACTCATTAATATTGGGGATGTTTGGTGGAGGTTATATGGCTAGTAAGGAAAGGATGGAATCAGCAATTTGGTGGGGGGGGTTGTGATCGGTGGGGATAATATGATTGGCGGCCGCTTGGTATTTGGGGGTGCGTTCTTTGAGGATGTCTTCGATTTCTTCGACGAAGGTTTTAGTGCCGGAAAGAGAAGGGCGCTGAGTGTCGCCGGAGATGCGTTTGACGATCGTGGGTATTTCCGCTGTGAGCCAAACAATCCTGCCATTGGCTTTCAAGATTTTGGCGTTTTCTTCTTTCAGGATAAGTCCCCCGCCGGTGTCGATCACCAAGTCGGTCTGGTCCTGTAACTTTTGACACATCCGGGTTTCGAGTTCTCGAAAATGGTCCCACCCGAATTGCTCGACAATCTGAGGAATGGATTGCCCCGCCTCTTTGACGATTTCGGCATCAGTGGAGATGACCTGACGTCCGAGCCGTTGGCCTAAAATTTTGGCCACCGTACTTTTTCCGGTCCCTCGGTATCCAATTAAGATGATGTTCATATATTTGTGGCTTTGCGGTTTGTGTGAGATGGATTTATTTGAAGAGTTACAGATGACGCGAAGATTGAATCCTGATTAGAGATGTCGAGAATGACAGAGGGGGAGAAATATTGCACCAAGAATCCCGATGCGTGGGCTCCGTCTGCCCGAAAATTTTTCATCACAAAGGCTTTCAACGTTGTTGCTCAACCCATCGTACCAAAATTTCTTCATTTATGGGGCCGTTCAAAAAAGTCGCCAGCGGCGTTCTCGCCATTTTTCTGTACTCACGTATTCTCCATACGCTCCGCGCATAAAAATGGCTGCGGCCTTGCTGAACGAACTTTTTTGACCCGCCCCTCGGCTCTGGTTGCAGAGGCCGTATTGGGGAAATATGGTCTTTGATATCCTCATTATTCAACAGTCCCTTTATGAGAAATGACTGGTAAGGATGTTTCGCATGGTGTCGACGGGGGCGGGTTGCCCGGTCCAGAGTTCGAACTGTCCTACGGCCTGATGCAGAAACATTTCCACGCCTTGAATGGTGCGGCAGCCGACAGCTTGAGCATCTTTTAGCAATTGAGTGTTCAGGGGGTTATAGACAATATCCATCACGGTTAATTTGGAATGGAGTAGTTCTTTCGGGACGCAACTCTGGTCAACCTTGGGATGCATGCCAATAGGTGTGCAATGTATGACGAGGTGAGCCGTGGCTAGCGCCGACTCCAAGGTATTGGGGTTCAACGGGTGATCGATTATCGGGGTTCGGGTTTTTAGGCGTAAGTCCCCTGCCAGGGTTGTTCGTTCGTTGTCGTCGATTCCTAAAAGGGTAAGGTCTGCAATATCGCCTTTCACGCAGAGGCCGAACGCGATGGCGCGTGCGGCTCCTCCTGATCCCAGCATGACGACTCGCTGGCCACTGAGGTTTACGCCTCCTTGCCGTAAGGCCTGAAGCGCGCCAGACGCGTCGGTATTCGATCCAACGAGTAATCCCCGGTCTTTGATGATGGTGTTGACTGAGCCGATATGCTTGGCGGTGGTCTCGATGGAATCCAAGAAGGGCATGATCGAAACCTTGTGGGGAATGGTGACGCTGAATCCCCGAATGTGCCCCAATGCCCGGATGCCGCGTATCGCGTTTTCTAAATGTTCTGCTTCGACAGGGAAAGCCAGGTACGCGAAATTCAGTCCCAATTTCTCAAAGGCGACATTATGAATGGCGGGAGAGAGGGAGTGGTTGACGGGGTTTCCCAACAGACCACAGAGTTGCGTTTGGGCAGTGATGGACATGGCGCTCCTTACTGTTCGAAGGTCACTGTCAGCCAAGGTTATCACATAACAACCTCCGGAAACTCAACCGTTTAGGACAAAAGGCACCTGGCCCGGAAAAAGTAGGAAGTGAAAAGTGAGGAAAAAACGCTTTATTTCGTGAATTGTATATTGTTTGTTGGCGGATGCTTATGAAAAAGAATCTGGAGGAAGGGTGTATTTCCGGAGAGCAGGGTTCTACTCCCCGGATCTACACATTGTGATGTCCGAGAAGGCTATCGTGAAGATTTTTTCTTCGGCGTAGCTTTCTTCATACGAACAGCGGCTTTTTTTGCTGGTTTCTTTTTGGCGACTTTAGCCATGAGATCACCTCCTTAAAAATTAATGAGTAAGCAATTCTATCCACGTTTATCGGCAGGCCAATTAAAATCATGAGTATTTTCAGGAATTTTTTGCCGAATGGGCTAAGAAGTCTCGGCAAGAATGTTCGCGTGCGACAAATAGTTCCCGGCTTCGGTCGGCGACCATGATGTGGAAGAGAAGGTGAATGGGGTTGCCTTAGATCAATGCCGATGCCGCGGTTGATCTGTCTTTGGGGAATCGAATGCAGAAGGTGGTGCCAACATCGAGGGTGCTGTCGACCGTGATCGATGCGCCATGGAGCTCCACTAATTGCTTCACGATGGAAAGACCTAATCCCAATCCTTCGGTCCCGATCTCGGGTCTTCGGTGTGCCTGGTAGAAGGCTTGGAAAAGGTGCGTTAGGGCTTCTTGGGGGATTCCAGGGCCGGTGTCTGTGATGGATAAGAGGATATCCTGCGTCTCATCTTGGCAGATGGTCACGGTGATACGGCCATTTTCAGGGGTAAATTTATGTGCATTGTGTACCAGGTTGGTGACGATTTGGTGAAGACGGTCCGGGTCGCCCCAGATTGTACAATTGTCTCCGGTCTTCTCCACTCTCAACTCCTGGTTTTTCGTTTGAGTGAGTGGGATGAATTCCTGTGTGATGTCGTCCAGGAGGGTAGAAAGAGACACGGTTTGATGGGCTAATCGAACCGTGCCGGCCTCAATGCGGGAGAGATCTAAGAGGTCTCCGATCATTCGAGTTAATCGGTTGGCATTGGCGCTGATGCGGGTGAGGTAGAGATGCTGGCGTTCAGCCAGAGGGCCGACCATGCCATGGAGCATATTTTCGGTGAAGCCTTTGATGGAGGTGAGGGGGGTGCGAAGCTCGTGTGAGCAGTGAGAAAGAAATTGAGATTTCATCCGGTCGAGTTCTTTCAACCGGGTATTGGCCGTTTCCAGTTCCTGATTGGCCTGCTGCAATTCGGTGGTACGCTCCTGGACCTTTGTTTCTAATCCGATATTCAACGCTTCAATTTGGTCATAGGCTAAGGCTGTCTCAAGGGCAATGGCCAATTGTTTGGCGATTGTGGAGAGTAAATGTTGATCAGGGATGGTAATAGATGGGCTCTGAGGGTTTCCTGCGATCAGCACCCCTAACGGTTGATTTTGACTGATCAAGGCGAGGGCCATGCCGCGATGGAGTTGTCCCTCGTTTAGAAGTCGACGCGTCGTAGGGTGAGCCTGCTCGAGCATCTGTGGGACATGGTCAATGATTGTTGGTTGCGGGTTGTTGAGGGTGGTGTACAGAAGATCCTGAGGGGTGGCAGGAATCGTGATACCTTGAAGATCAAATGGCCAAGGAGGAGGCTTGCGATGCGCCTGAATATGATGAAACTGGCGGTGCTCTTCGTTCCATAGAGCAATCCAGGCATGGTCATAGCCCAAAGATTGTACGATGGCCTGTAACCCTGTTTCGATAATGCGTTCTCTGTCCAGTGTTGAACTGATTTTAACGGTGAGTTCATGCAGCATGGTTAATTCGACGACATGCCGACGGACATCGACCAGATTCTGTTCTTGTTGGAGGTAGGCTCCTCTGAGTTCTTCGTGTTGCTGCTCGGCGGAAGCCAACTGTTCTTGAATAATGGTTCCTCGCTCTTGGAGTTCCTTCCGGTCCGCCCAGATTCGGCCGGTTAATGACATGATGAGGAGCGGCAAGAGCGAGAGCCCAATATGTCCCCACCGGGGATAGTGGGGGAGCAGGGAGATCGTGAGGACGAACAGCACAAGGCTGAGGCCGGTACCCGCTAATATCCAAACCCAGAGCGGTGAGGTTTGAGGGGTCCACCTGAAGACCCATTCGCAATAGGGGTCTCCTTCAGCGATGCAGGCGGTATCTTGGATGGTGGCGGGTTGCTGCCCAAACATACCTGCTGGGACTTGGGCGATCGTGGCTTTTGTAGTATTGCACACCCGTTCGGCACATCCTCGGAGGTAAGGGCCAAATTGAGCTGAAGCCGATTTCGAAAATTGCATACGCATGACAGCATGTCCGTTCGTCACGGAGATGACTTCGGGTTTGAGAGATCCCTTAGTAAATTTCTCGACGAAGTAAGGAAACAGTCGATAAATTTGGACAATTGAAAAAGGACGACCAAGGATCTGCACAATGGGAGACAAAAACTTCTCTTGTCCCATATTGAAATGGTAATCAGGGTCTTTGGAAAGTTGGATGGAAAATTCCGCTAAGTACATTACGAATTCATACGAATAGCTATTCCAAGGATTTTTCAAAAAATCGACGGTCACATGATAGGTTCGGTCAGGGATTCGTTCATTTAACAGGACGACGAGTTTTTCTAAGGCGTTCTGCGCCGCCTCAGGTCCATCTGTACGAATGACTAGAGACTCTAAATATTCTAAGTTGGCGCGTACCGTGATGCCGCTCACATCCTGAATTGTCCGCCCCTGGAGGTCTCGCCCAAAGGGACGGAAATCCATAAGTGGCCGTTCAAGAATGCGATGGATTTTGGGTAGAAGGGTCATGGAACGTTCTTGCCCGGGATGGAGGCCTGGAGAGACTGTAAAGGAAATGAAGAAAAGGGTGAAGGGGGTGCGGCGAAAAAAGCTGGGTCGGGGAGTTAGAACATCAACCGCAAGGATATGGCACCGACATGAATGGTGGTATCCCAGGTACCATTGAGGAGGGGTTGTTGATTATTCTTAATTTCGCGAGCCTCATAGAGCAACACTTGATAGGCAAGGTCGAGTCCAATGGCCTTTCCACCAAGGTCGGTGCAAGGAAGAATGCCTAAAAAATGTCCTCCGCTATGACATAAAAATCCGAGGCCCACTGAAAAAGCGTTGAAGTCTGAATCAGGGTTAGACGGGTCGAGTGTCTGGCTCGGGACGGGCGTTTCGGATCGAACATAGCCACCCCGGAAGGACACATCCCATTGTGGGAGGAAGCTGGGAGATAAGAGCACATACTCTGTCCCGACCAGCACGATCCAGGCATCTCCATAGTTGCGTCGTTGGGGAATCGTGGCGCCATTGGACAATTTGAAATCGAGATCTTCAAAGTCCTTCCAATTGGCGTATTCGACATCAACTTCTATTTTCCATTCCCGTTGGAGGTTTCGTATCGGCCAGGCGGCAATGGCCCACGTGTAGACATCCGGTAGTTCAATGGTGGTCTGGGCGCCAGCCAGGCGTTTGCCCCCGGCGAGGAAATCGCCGTTCAGGTCCAAATCGGCGCCATGGCGATACACAAATCCTGCGTTCAGTTGTGGTAACCCTTGATCGTTACGAAGTGGGGTCCAGAGAAGACTGGCGTTAAACCCTAAGGCGGTGTCACTGCCATTGCCTTCGATGTTGGTTCCAGCTGGGATGCCAAATGGGTTGCCGGGGGCGGCGGTCTGCTGAATTTCTGCATGCCCTTCCCCAAGAAAGTCCGCGAACGTATAGATATCGAGCCCCCCGCCTATGGCAATATAGTCATTCACTTTATAAGCGAGGGTTGGCTTGATATCGATCAGGGGGAGGGCTGCCATCGTGTTAACCGGAGCAATCGGGCTATTATCCGGATATTCAACTTGCAAGGCGAAAGGCGACGTGAGACCAATGCCCACGGTCCAGTTTGAGAGATCGCTGAGTCCGAGCGCCGGTAAATGCGCGGTGAGGAACAGCGTGCTGGGAGGAGGATTGGAAACGGTGCTACCCAGACTCCCTTTGACCTTCGTCCCGCTTGCACTGTTAAATCGAAGTGAACCGCCCAGGAGTAATGTTCCGGTTGAGAACTGCATGCCTTCTAATTGCGTCATGCCGGCCGGGTTATAATGAACGGCCGAGGGATTGTCTGCTTGTGCGGAAAATGCTGCTCCTTGTCCGGTGGCAGCGGCTCCATGATCGAATACACGGAACCCTTCCGCGCGTAATGAGGAAGGGGAAAACATTGTGCTGAGGGACCAGAACAGGGTGACAGGCAGAAGCCAGCGAGTGGTTTGGGTAATCACATCTCCTCCATGAGATGGGGGGTACAACGACAAAAGGGATAAAACGGGGGAAGTCTACGTAATGCCTCCAAATATAGCAATATTGTTAGGCAAAGGCCAATATATGATGCTACGAGTATCCTATTCATATTGCCTGTTGGGCAGCATTGTTTTCCCTACGATCAAAATGAGGAGGATAGAAATAACCTGATGAAGGTGAAAAAACTTTTGCATACCCGCATGCGGGTGAGTGATATGGAAGCCACTCTTCGATTCTATCGAGAGGTGTTGGGTTTGGAAGTGGTGGAGCAAAAAGTCTCACCAAGGGGGTCCCACTTGGCCTTTTTGGCCGTGCCTAATAGTGAAGAGCTCATTGAGCTATGCAGTTTCCCCTCAAGTGGTCCCGTCCGCGTCCAAGAAGATCTTGTTCACCTGGCCTTTGAAGTGGAGGATTTGGACCGGACCATTCAAGAATTACAAGCCAATCAAATTCCGATCACCGATGGGCCGACCCAGTCCTCATCGGGGAGTCGCTTTATCTTTATCGATGCACCCGATGGGTATGAAATCGAGTTGATCCAACGGGCTCCGGGCGTTGCCATCGTCTAAATCTGGCGTCGGTTTTTCTCATGAACCCAACCTTTGCCACATCTTCCAGACGTCAGATGGCGGCTTACGATGGGTTGAGCCCTCATCTGGCGGGGAAATTAGCACATCTTCCCAAGCAGCCGGGGGTGTACCTTTTTAAGGATGGGGCTGAGGAGATTCTTTATATTGGAAAGGCCGCCGTTTTGGCGGATCGAGTCCGGTCGTATTTTCAAAAAGGCACTGATCTCAGTCCAAAGATTCGTGCATTGGTAGCCCACGTGACTGATCTGGAAACCATCATTGCGAAATCCGAGCTGGAAGCCTTACTCCTGGAAAGCAACCTCATCAAGCGGCACCGTCCCCGCTTTAATGTGGTGTTGCGAGACGACAAACAGTATCCCTATCTTCGGTTGCCGATTCACGATGATTTTCCTCGGCTCTCCATTGTTCGAAGGGTGAAAAATGATAAGGCTCTGTACTTTGGTCCGTATGTGCCGACGGGGGCCATGCGTGAAACGTTGAAAGTGATTCGAAAAGTTTTTCCTTTGGCCACCTGCAAGATTGACATTGATGGCACGGCCGATCGTGCCTGCCTGGAATTTGAGATCAAGCGGTGCATGGCACCCTGTACGGGCAATCAGACAAAGGATGACTATCACCGAATCGTGCGTCAGGTTCGATGGTTTTTGGAAGGACGAGATCAGGAGTTATTGACCTCTCTTCGAGAGGAGATGCATGAGTTGGCTGAGAGAGAAGCCTTTGAAGATGCGGCTCGCTTACGTGATCGTATTCTCAAAGTTGAACGAACGTTGGAAAAACAACGGGTGGCGCAAATTGGTCCGGTTGATCAGGATGTCTTGGGGCTTGCGCGGTCCGGAGCCGCAGTTGATATCCAATTATTATTTGTGCGCGGTGGGTTGTTAATTGGCCGTCGAGATTTTTTCTGGGCGGATGCAGGCGGAGTAGCTGATGAAGAACTCGTTCGAACCACTTTAGAGCAGTTCTATCATAAACTCGTTCTGCCGCCCAAAGAGCTCCTGCTTCCGGTTACCATCGAGGATCGACAATTAGTGGAAGGGTGGCTATCGGAGAAAAAGGGGCAATCGGTTCGGTTGCTGGTTCCGGAGAGGGGAGCGAAGCATCAGCTGCAACAATTGGCGCAAGAAAATGCCGTGGCCGCTTTGAATGAACATCTTCGGGTGCAGAGTGAATCCCGGGAAGCGGTAGAGGAGTTACAGCAGTTGCTGGGGTTGTCATCTCCTCCGCATCGGGTGGAATGTTTTGATATTTCGAATACCATGGGGGCGCAGTCGGTGGCATCCATGGTCGTATGGGAAAATGGACGCATGAAAAAATCCGACTACCGTCGGTTTCGAGTGAAAACCGTTGAAGGTGCCAACGATTTCGCGAGCATGCACGAAGTGGTGAAACGCCGATACGGAGGCACATTGGCGACCAAATCGGGGAAAGTCCTGGCTTCTCCAGACCTGATTGTCATCGATGGTGGGATTGGGCAATTAGGTGCTGCGATAGAGGCCATGGTCGACATAGGAGTATCGAAAATTGCGGTTTGTGGTTTAGCAAAAGCGAAGGGAGAAAAAGACGAACGCATCTATCTTCCTGGCCAGAAGACCCCGATTGTATTGCCCCTGAAATCTCCCGCCAGCCGCCTTGTGCAAACGATACGAGACGAGGCCCATCGCTTCGCCATCACCTATCACCGCAAACTTCGAAGCCAAGCCTTTTTAGAGGACAAAAAACAATGAGAAGGTGGGGGAGAGTGCTCAGATGGGACGCAAAAGACGCAAAAAGGAATTGGTGGGTTGACCTATCGAGGTTCGAAGTTTCCTCTAAATTTACCCTAAGTTTGTCTTAAGCTTTTTTCTGAATGAGCCGATTGATACACCACAGTCTTTTCTATGGAGTAGAGTGAATATGCAATGTCCGCGCTGTCGGGGAACAATGATTGTGGATCACTTTGTGGATATGGCCACGAGTGGAGACATTTGGATGCCGGGGTGGCGGTGTCTCATGTGCGGTGAAATCATTGATCCCATCATTGAGCGCCATCGCCTGCAACAGCAAGACCATCAAGAAATTGTTGGAGCCATCTCCGGTTCGTCGGCACGTCCTCCCGCCCCCGTGGCCGTGAAGCCACGAAAAACTCTTCGTCAACAGCCTTCCTAATTTTTCGCGTTACAATTTCGCGTCACAACCATGGTGTAATCCAAACCCGTTTCTACGGTTGGTGTTCCATGGATTTGCTTGTCGGGTCTTCCCCTCTATGCTAGATTCTTTCTCGTGTGTGTAGAGGAGGAATTTGGCTAATACGGCTGGGTTCTTTCTCTCGTCTCATGTGATCAATCGACAGAATGGTTCTCCCCTACTAACTCCAAAAGGCAGCATTATGGCGCAGACGTACGATCATCAAGCCGTTGAAGCGAAATGGCAGGCCCAATGGGAACAAGGTGGCCTTTTCCGAATCAAAGAGGATTCCGCCACGCCTAAATATTATTGTCTGGAGATGTTTCCTTATCCTTCGGGGCGAATTCATATGGGCCATGTTCGGGTGTATGCGATCGGCGATGTGGTGGCCCGGTATAAAACGATGCGGGGCTTTCACGTGTTGCATCCGATGGGATGGGATGCGTTTGGTCTGCCTGCCGAAAATGCAGCTATTGAGAAGGGTGTGCATCCCAATTCCTGGACGCAAGACAATGTGGCGTACATGAAAAAGCAATTGCGGCGGATGGGGCTCTCCTACGATTGGGATCGGGAAGTGAATACGTCGCAGCCCGATTACTACCGGTGGAACCAGTGGATTTTCCTGAAAATGGTGGAACGGGGGTTGGCCTATCGCAAACGCTCTGCGGTCAACTGGTGTCCGTCATGTGAAACGGTGTTAGCCAATGAGCAAGTGCTCGCGCAAGAGGGCAAAGATGGAGGCGTGTGCTGGCGTTGTGAATCGGTAGTCATTCAAAAAGAATTGGAGCAATGGTTTTTTCGCATCACGCATTATGCGCAAGAACTCTTAGATGGGTGTGACCGCCTCACCAGTTGGCCCGCGCGCGTGTTGGCCATGCAGCGGCATTGGATCGGACGAAGTCAGGGTGTAGAAATTGATTTTCCTGTTGCCGAACCAATGGATGATTTGACGGCTATTCGGGTCTTTACCACACGTCCGGATACGATTCATGGTGCGACCTTTATGAGTCTGGCCCCTGAGTCGCCATTGGTGGAACAGTTGATTGCCGGACAACCCGGTGCCGACACCGTTCGAGCGTTTGTGGAGCGCGTTTCGCGTTTGGATAAAGCGACGCGAACGGCTGCCGATCGGGAAAAAGAGGGCGTGTTTACCGGGTCCTATGCGATCAATCCTTTTACACAGGAGCGTATTCCTATTTGGGTGGCTAATTTTGTGCTGTATGAATATGGGACGGGGGCTATTATGGCGGTTCCTGCCCACGATCAGCGGGATTTTGAATTTGCCCGGCAATATCACATTCCAATTCGCTTGGTCATTCAAAACCCTGGTGGAACGTTGGCGGCTGATGCCTTAGATGCCGCGTATGAGGAGCAGGAACAGGCCGGAACCTTGGTGAATTCTGGAACGTTTGCCGGCTTATCGGTGCCTGAGGCCAAACGGGCGATTGGGGAATATGTTGAAGCCCAGAGTTGGGGGAAGCGCACGGTCAATTTTCGGTTACGGGACTGGGGTATTTCTCGGCAACGATATTGGGGAACCCCGATTCCCATGTTGTACTGTGGGAAATGCGGTATCGTTCCTGTGCCTGTCAACCAATTGCCCGTGTTGTTACCGGACGATGTGCCGTTTACGGGGAAGGGCGGATCGCCCCTGAAAGAATCGCCGTCATTTGCTAAAGCCACTTGCCCGACTTGCGGCGGAACCGCTCGCCGCGAATCCGATACCATGGATACCTTTGTCGATTCCTCCTGGTATTTTCTCCGCTATTGCTCGCCAAAGGACACCACTCAACCAGTCAATCCGGAGGCGGCCAAGCATTGGATGGCGGTCGATCAATATGTCGGTGGAATTGAGCATGCCGTCTTACATTTGTTGTATGCCCGATTTTTCACCAAGGTTTTGCGGGACTTAGGTTTGACGACGGTTGATGAGCCGTTTGTGCATTTGCTCACCCAGGGGATGGTGACGAAAGAAACGTATTGGTGTGAAGAGCACCGTTGGGTGTTGCCATCCGATACGAAGAAAGAAGGTGGACAACGCCTCTGTGCTCAATGTGGGAACGTCATCGTCACGGGGCGGACGGAAAAAATGTCGAAGTCCAAAAAGAATATCGCGTCGCCGGAAGAGTTGTGTGAACGGTATGGCGCTGATACCGCTCGGTTGTTTTCACTCTTTGCCGCCCCACCGGAGAAAGACCTGGAATGGAGCGATACGGGTGTTGAAGGTTGTAGCCGGTTTTTAAATCGGGTATGGCGCCTGGTCCAAGAACAACTTCCCGTATTGGGAGAAAAGAACGATACACCTGGTTCATCCTCATCAGAGTTGATTGTTGAGCTGCAGCGAGCGACTCATCTCACCATTCAAAAAGTCACTCATGATCTCGAACGAGATTTTCAATTTAATACGGCGATTGCGGCATTAATGGAGTTGGTCAATCAGCTGTATAAATTGATGAAAGACTATCCAACTAAGGGATTGACCATAGATGAACGCGTGGGGTGGCGAGCCTCTCTCGAAACGCTGCTGATCCTCTTAGCGCCGTTTGCGCCGCATCTGGCCGAAGAACTCTGGCAAATGATGGGCAAGCCTTCCAGCATTGCATGCCAAGGTTGGCCGGTGTTTAATCCTGACTTGGTTGTCAGCACCGAATGGACGATTCCCATTCAGGTGAATGGGAAATTGCGTGGGAAAATCTCCGTGCCGGCAGGTTCGACCAAGGATCACATTATTTCTTCCGCTCAGACTGATCCCAAGCTCCTCGAATGGTTGCAGGATAAGACTCCTCGTAAGGTGATCTACGTTGAACAAAAGTTGGTGAACTTTGTTCTGTAACTGTTCACGGATGGTTCAATCCCCTGGCCGAGGGAAACGAACCGTGATGTGGGGCGTTCTGTTCCTCCTGATGTATTGGTCCTTAGGTGGATGTGGTTATCAATTCACTGTTGAAGGATCCGGCCCGGTGATCGGTGGTGGTGATCGGGTAGCGGAAGGCCCTCCGGTTCGATTGGTCTTACGTACTTTGAAGAACAATACGTTTGAACCGAACCTGGAATTCAAATTTACGCGATATCTCCGGCAAGCTTTGCAGTCTTCGGGTAGTGCCACCCTTGTGGAAGATGATCTTTCGGCAGATTTTGTGTTAGACGGTGCCATTGTATCAGTGATGCTTCCATCCGTCGCCTTTTCCCAAGAGCAAACGCAGGAAAGCCGCGTCACGGTCACGGTTGCGGTGACGGTCGCACATCGAAAAACAGGGAAAGTTCGCTGGACGCAATCGAAGACGACTTCGGCAGAATTTTTTGTCGGTGCGTCTTCCAGTTCTGCAACGAGTGGTTTGCAATTTAACCGCGTCCTTCAGGATCGTGCGTTAGAACAAGCCGGGCAAGGAGCTGCAGAAGATTTGGCCGACGGATTTCTCTCGGCCCGTGATCAAGGCAAGTTTGGGGTTGACCAGAGCCCACCATCCCCGATGATTGAACCGGAAGCTGATCCGTCTTTGGTTCCTATGCGGAAATCCATTTCTTCCGAGCCTTCCAATACGTTAATGCCCTAACTGGATTTTCCGCGTTTCTACTGTATTCTGTGTGAGCCCTCCATGAATGTTCATGACTTACAACGGCAGGTCACTCAACAGGGCCTCGCGCCTCTTTATCTGCTTCTTGGCGAAGAATCCTATTTTGGTGATCAGGCCATAGAGCTGCTGCGATTGGCTCAACAGGAGGAAGCACGTTCCGGTATGGCTGGAGGAGCCCTGTCGAGTGAAGGGTCGGATGTCTTTCAATTTGATGTCCTGTATGGGGATGAAACCGATGCCTCGGAAATTCTCGGGCTTGTTGATGAAGTCTCTTTTTTCACGACCCGGCGTCGGGTGTTTGTGAAATGGGCGGAGAAAATTTCTGCCAAGGATGGCGAGCGGCTGATTTCCTATTTCCAAAATCCCAATGAGGCGACCACATTGGTGTTTTCCGCCGTCAAATTGGATGGGCGCACAAAATGGGTGCAGGTTCTGAAAAAACAGGCTCTTGTCGTGGACTGTGCGCCATTGTTTGAGAATCAACGGCCAGGCTGGATCAGTCAACAGGCACGTGCTTTGGGTTTGGCTTTAGACCCTCAGGCCTTGGAGATGATGAAGGAGCAGGCAAATGAAGGGTTATATGCTGTCATGAATGAATTGGAAAAATTGGTGGCGTATTTGCCGGAGGGACAACGGGTGCAGGTGGAAGATGTGGAACTTGTTCGCGGGAAACCTCCAGGAATATCGGTCTTTGATTGGTCAGAAGCGGTTTCGCGAGGGGACCATGGGCGGGCCTTGGATATTGTGGCCAAGAATTTAGAAACCGGTGAAGCACCTTTACGCATGTTAGGTGCGTTTTTATGGCAAATGCGTCGAATCTGGAAAGTGAGCGGTCTAGTACAGGAGGGCAAGGACCACAGCCAGGCCGCTCGTCAGGCTGGCATTCCCCCATTTCGTGCCCGTGAGTTTATGCAGCAAGCCGCGCGATGGAAAACAGAGAATTTTCGTCGTGCCTGGACGATATTTGCCCAGGCAGATTCGGCGCTGAAGGGTGGACGAGCGTCGCAACCTAAGCTGATTCTTGATGACCTTGTGATTCAACTGTGTCAAGGTATGCAGGGTTACTCAGGGCGATAGAGTAGAGCATATGACATCGCTCAGGGAACCACAGGAATGGAAAACAGGAGAAGCTTGGGTGTCTAGGCGGCGTTGACTCGACTGGCGAGTCGGGAAATCCAGCGCGACGCGGTATTCCGGTGGAGCGTTCCTTTGGTGGCGGCTTTATGGAGTTCTGACGTAGCTTCTCGTAATGAGCTTTTAGCAGCATCGCCATTTTTCTCTTGGAGGGCGGTATCGACTCGTTTCATAAATGTCTTGACTCGACGTAAAATCGATCGATTCCGTTCTTGTCGTTTTAACGTTTGCCGAGCGGCTTTTATTGCTGAGTGATGTCGATTCGCCATGTAATCCTCCAAAAAGAATAAGACTATACATGTACCACAGCATTTCAATTTCGGTCAACTTAGGATCGTATTTCGATTCACCTGAACCCGAACGATGGAATCTAGTGGACCCCTCACGATAGATGCGGTCAAAAGCTATTGGCTGCGGGCCAATCCTAGGGGAGAATGCTTGCGGGCCTTCGAGCCCTCTGATAAGATTTGGCCCCTTCAATAGAAAATTTCTAGTCCTTGTGGTGGGTGTAGCTCAGCTGGTTAGAGCGCCGGATTGTGGTTCCGGAGGTCGCGGGTTCGAAACCCGTCACTCACCCCACTTCACCCCTTTCCCAGAACACGAATCATTCGTGGAGCTCCCACTCTAAAAATAACGAAGTGGCCGTTCCGTTCCTGCCATCGTTAGGGGAGACGTATCAGTTCGACAGGTGTTTTTGATTCCAGGCCATAGATGTCAACCCTGCGATCTCGTAAGGGCCGGACGCTTCCCATCTCTCGTGCTTCCTGGAGTACCACCAGATCAAGGTCACTAATGACCACGGTTTCACTGTTGAAATCTGCGGTTCCCGCAATGCCATCTGTGGGAAAGGCAAAATGGCTTGGCGTGCAGATGGCCGCTTGGCCGTAGTTGATGAGGAAGTTATCGACCTGCGGTAGGTTGCCCACGTTCCCGGACAGGACGGTGTAAATTCCATTTTCCACCGCGCGGGCTTGTGCGGTGTAGCGTACTCGTAAGTAAGCTTTTCGCTCATCGGTACTAAACGGGACAAAGACCACTTCGGCTCCGGCCAGGGTGAGAAGCCGGGAAGGTTCAGGAAATTCAATGTCGTAGCACACTTGGATGACAATCCGTGCATGACTGGTTTCGAACACTTTAAGGCCCTCTCCAGGCTGTATGCCGTATTCCTGTCGTTCATTCGGGGTCACGTGGAGCTTGTCCTGGGTATACACATTGCCACGTGGATCGAACAGATGCGCGACATTTCGAATGCCGGTTCCTACTCGAACAGGATGCGACCCGCCGATGATATACAGGCCGGAACGTTTGGCTTTGGTGACAAACATCTCTCGATACCGGTCCACCATGCCAGCCAATCCGATGATGGCATCGATTGGTTTCATGCCCGGGTCGAGCATGCTAAAGAGCTGGACGGTGAACAACTCGGGGAAGAGTAGGTAGTGACAGTGGTATTGCTCGGCGGTGGCCACAAAAAAATCCACCTGGTGCTCGAAATCTTCCCAGCATTTAACGGATCGCATTTCATATTGGGCGGCGCAGACTCGAATCTTTCGCACCGGCCGTTTCATCCGCGAGGCCGCAATAATGTGTTTTGATTTTCGATAGTTGGTATTCTCAAGTTCGAGAAACGTGGCGAAATTCAAGCTCCGTTCGTCGCGGAGGTAGCTCATGTGCACCCCTTTGACCTGATAGCCCGCTTTAAGATGGGCGCTGAGCGCGGGATCTTTGAGTTCTCCTCGACACACTTTTTCCACGTACTGTTCTGCTGACCATCGGCCGGCATGTTCCCGGTATCCAGGGATACGTCCTCCCGCAACCATTCGGCGTAGGTTAAAGCGTTTGAGGATGTTCATCCTTCCCTCGTAGAGTTTGCCGGCTATCCCACGGCCTCGAAAATCAGGATGCACTGCCATATCCACACCGTACAGGTCATCTCCGGCGGGGTCGTGGGTGCTAAACGTGCCATTACCGGTAATCTCGGCGTAGGAATACCATGGCGAATCGTCATTAAGATGAACAATCAGGGCCATTGAATAGCCCACCACCTGCTTGCCGATGGTGGCGATGAGTTGGCCTTCTGGAAACGCTTCGACTTGCATCCTGAGTTGACGTTCATCACAGAGGCCCCCAGGTCCATAATTCGCGTAGGCTGCGGACTGGCAGGCGTAGATGTCAGGAATATCATCCACCCGAGCACGCCGGACTTTTACCATGGGCGTCCAAGGAGGCTGGTCGACCGAAGTCGGGTTATCGGTCATATGAATAACCCGTGTCTTTGCTGGCAGAGGCGAGCTGTGGGGCGTTCCATAGGTGGTGTAATACGGAGGGGATTGTTTCAGGACAGGCCAACATGGTGGTGATTTCCATTTGATAAGGTTCGACCCAATTCCACAGGGGTTGTTGGACTGTTCGAAGGTGCGTGAAGGCGATCCGGATGAGGGCATCACACCTGAGGACAATTCCCGCTAAGTCGTCTTCTTTGATAATGCGTCGACAGAGTATCGTCCCGCATTGGCAGACCAAGGGGTCTTCTAAATTCAGTGTGGCGTAGTCGCATGTCAGTTCTTCGCCAGGGACAATGTCGCGCACGGCAATTTCAAACTGACATCCTCCTGGAGCATAGGTATTGGCTTCACAGCTATGGTTCATGAACCGTCCAAAGTCCCAACACAAAATTCGTTTGCCCTGTCCGGTGACCCATGAGTAACGCGTAATATCGCCGTGATAATGAGCTTCCAACTGTTCTGAGGGGTGCGGATCAAGAATGTGATCGAGCGGATCGAGTGCCCACGTGATGGTTCCAAAGGGGATTAATCGAGTTGCAAAAAGGCCATACCCAACTTCGTCGTTGATCTTCCTGAGTTCGGTGTGTGGATGCAGCATCCAGGCCTCTGTTGTTCATTGTTGTTGTATCCAGAAACGCGTTCACCACCAGACCTAAAACAGTTCATAATAGCGGCTACAAAAATTCAGATGGGGGGTTACGTCAAACTCCAAAATTGGGTGGTAGGGGGACGCAAAATAGCCGGGATTTTGGGCCTTGTCTCACCTATCTCCGGACACTGTTGTTGGCGCAGGTCAGGATGGTTTTGGGCTCATTCTGGATGAGGTCTAGGGGGAATTTGGTGACAAATTCTGATCAATCTGAACTCAGGCGAAAGCCCTCTGTTTCCAATTGTGATTTTCCCTTGCTTCTATTGGTCCCTTGCCTTGTTCTTTTCGGTAAGGGCTTCTGAAAGTGCTTCCGGCGTGTTGACCTGTTCGCTGGGTTCTTTTTCTGGTGAGGCAAAGCGGGAAGTTCTTGGCAGCGAAGAAAAAGTTTTTGATGAAGGAAGGTTTGGACCTGTTTGATCTTCGCGGATCAATTGTTCGGTAAACGATCCTAACTGATGAGCCCGATCAATGAGTTGGTCCAGTTTTTTGACAGCGAGGGAAAGACGGTTAAGTGGATCGGGCTTGGTTGTTTTGGTGGAAAGTGATGGGGGTGTAGGAAGTATGGGTTTCATGAATCACCTTGTGAACGTACTGCTGTATTGTATCCAATTGAGGGAAAAAGTTCATTGAAATGTTCTTCGCAATTATGCGACATTCCTGTTTGTTTGTGGACGAAATGATCCCTTTTCTTCTCCAGTCAAGAAAGAATTTTTCTGCTCGCAATTTTTAGCCACTGCCGAGGATTAAAGATTTGATCCTCCACAAAAAGGATTGGTGATAATGGTGTTGTTAAAAAAGGAACATCATGTGGTATGGGTACTGAGCTTGCTGGTTGCTGTGTTGTGCAGTGGGAATGCCTGGGGGGAAGAGATCGATGCGCGGATTCGGGTTACCAAAGGTACCTTGGAATATGGATTGTTAGGAGGGTTTTGGAAGGGAAATAATATTTTTGACAATGCTCCATCTTCCAACCGGCGGGCCATCTATATTCTTCCCCAAATCGGCCAAGTCCTAACTGATGAAATTGGCAGTGGCGTGGTGGCAGGGAACGTCGAACTGCTGTTAGAACCGATGGCCGCGCATTATTATGAACCCTTTAGTGCGTCAGCGTTTGGTGGATCGTTAGTGCTCAAATACAATTTTGTATCATTTGGGCGCTGGATGCCGTTTTGGGATGGCGGCGCTGGAATGTTATGGACAGATCTCGCGCCACGAATTCCGGAACAAAGCACGCAATTTAATTTCATTTTACAAACAGGACCGGGCGTGTCATATTTTGTCTCAGAAAATTGGGCCATCACGGCGGGTTTTCGATTTCACCACATTTCGAATGCCGGCATTGGGAATCGCAATATTGGACTGAATGCCTGGTTGTTTAACCTGGGGGTGTCGTTCTTTTCCCCATAACTGATTTATGTGGTGATGTGTGGTTGGTCTGAAATGATCGCGCAATGGATCTCGACACTATGAAGTTCCCTCGCCTGAGAACCCTCATCGTTATGCCTTTACTCATTCTCCTCATGGTGCCAGCGCTAGCTTGGGCTGACATGGATGACCATACTCATCAAGGAGAGCACGGCCATTCTATTATGGTTGCCCCGGGGCAATGGGAAGGGTCGCGAGAAGGTATCGCCTATTCCGAGTTTAATCATGCATTGACGGGCATTGGGGTCATTTTGGTCGGATTGATTGAGTTAGGTGTGGCGATGGGTTGGAGGATGTGGAGATGGTTGCAGTGGTTGTTACCGGCGGCCCTAGTGGGTTCGGGCATTTTTCTGCTGATTTGGAGTGATCATGAAGCCTGGCCGATTGGCTCTTGGACATTGGCTGAAACGCTTTCCGGAAAAGATCCTGAAATGCTGCAACATAAACTCTTTGGAATATTAGCTCTCGGGGTCGGGACCGTCGAATGGTTGAGGCGAGTGGGAAAACTGGAGCAATGGTTTTGGAGTGCACTGTTGCCGGGGTTTGCTCTGGTTGGAGGCGGTATGTTGTTTTTGCATATGCATGGGCCGCATCCTGCCGGCCATCAAATACAGATGCATCATTTTGTGATGGGGACATTGGCGATAGTCGGAGGGATGGCGTGGTTTGGAGGGGAATGGTTGAATCGGGCTACTCCTGGTTCTTCCCAAGATCCACCGACGAAATCAACCCTAAAAATCATCTGGGCGGTTTTGGTCATGACGATTGGTGTCCAATTGCTGTTCTATTCGGAATCGTAAGATTTTTTACATAGTTAACATTTCTATTTCAGTTGATGGTTATTGTCTTTGTCGGGTTTCGGGATGGCGGGGGAAAGGCTTGATGGGAATTTGTAGGGAGATTAGAAGAGTAATCTACCTTCCGTTGGCACTTTCGGCATGAAAAGCCGAACTCTAGTCGGAGTTCGGCTTTATCCCAATCCTATTTGAAGGAGAGAGGGTTAGGCGAGTGGGGCTTTTTGTTTGGAGGCGGCTGCCTGGGCTTCCAAGGAAATAGATACCGTATCTTTCAGGTTTTGCACGGCGTCTATGGATGGCTCTTCGGGTTTTTTCTTGGTTGAAGGCGTGGCCGCGTCAATGAGCGGGAGCGAAAGTTGAGCGAGGGCATTAGCTGCATGTAAGACACCAATTTGTGACATAAGGATGGTTCCTTTGGTGCTAAGGGTTTGTTGTTTTGAGAATTTCCATTCATATGTTTTTCGGTCCGGGAGGAAGCATCTTGACCTGTCCCTTTTTCGTAAGCAGCCACAAATTCACGAGAGTCCATGGAATGAGTGGAAAACTACAACAAAAACCTGAAAAATAATGCCCTGAGCTGGAGTACAGAATTACAGAATACCAATAGCGTTCAGGAGCACAATGAACACGGCCACAGGGGCGATGTAGCGGACGAGAATTTGCCAGGTGGTGTACAGAAGGGGGTTGGTAATATGCAGCTCGGCTTTGGTGTGTTCGGCGGACATGAGCCAGCCGGCGAAGAGGGCGATGAGGATGCCTCCTAAAGGGAGCATGAGGTTGGAGGTGATGAAATCCAACAGATCAAAAAACGTGAGCCCAAAAAAATTCAGATCGGCCCATAGATTAAAGGACCAGACTGTTCCCAATCCCAATAGCCAGGTTGTCACTCCAGAATAGAGGGCGGCCGCGAGTCGTGACATGCCGAAAGTTTCAATGAGCCAGGTGACTAAGGGCTCGATGAGTGAAATAGACGAGGTCCATGCGGCGACCAACAATAACGTAAAAAAGAGCGAGCCAAAGATCATCCCACCAGTCATATTGCCGAAGGCCACAGGCAAGGTTTGAAAGATTAGGCCCGGTCCAGAGCTGGCTTCCAGATTATTCGCAAACACAATAGGAAAAATGGCCATGCCTGCCAGAAGGGCGACGGCCGTATCCGCGAGGGCAATGGCAATGGTGGTGGTTGCGATGGAGGTGTCCTTGGGGACGTACGAGCCGTAAATCATGATGGTCCCCATGCCTAGACTAAGACTAAAAAAGGCTTGGCCCATGGCTGCGAGCATGCTCGAGCCCGTGAGCTTGCTGAAATCCGGCGTGAAGAGGAAGGCTAACCCTTTGCCAAAGTAACCGGTGGTCATGCTGTAGCCCACCATAATGAGTAGAAGAAAAAAGAGTGTTGGCATGAGGAATTGCACGGCTTTTTCGAGGCCGCCTTGGACGCCACCTGCCACAATCGCCATGGTGATGATCATGAAAAAGGTATGCCAGAAAAATAAGCTGGTGGCGCTGCCGATAAACGTGTTAAAGGTGGTTGCCGCGAATTCGCCGCTGGCCCCACTAAATGTGCCGGATATAGATTTAATGATATAGGCAATTGTCCATCCACCGATGACGCTGTAATACGAAAGAATCAACATGCCCGCAATGGTGCCTGACCAGCCGATGATCTGCCACCATTGGGTGGTGCGGGTTTCTTCCGCCAGAACTTTCATGGTGTGGATGGGCGTGGCGCGCCCTCGGCGCCCCAGCAGAATTTCCGCCATCATGAGCGGAATTCCTAAAGCCGCGACGCAAATAATATATATCAATACGAATGCACTGCCGCCGTTTTGGCCGGTGAGATACGGAAATTTCCAAATATTGCCCAACCCGACGGCCGCGCCGGTAGCGGCCAAAATAAAGGTCCAGCGAGAAGACCATTGGCCATGCTGAGATTGACGTTCAGGGATGTTCATAAAGGTGGAGAAAATTCCGTAGGAGACGGAAGAGTGTAGTCAAGCAACCTTCCGGTTTCAAGCATGTGTGAAAATGCCATCGGTTCATGAGAAATTGAACTTGAGATGTATGCCCCCCTCTGACTATAGTGCAAATCTTCGTTCCGCCTCCCATATTTGGAAGCCGAATTCATGAGTGATGAACGACGAGACAGAAAAGTCATTGCGTTGGCTCCGATGCCCCCCGAAAAATCGGCGTATGCTTTAGCCCGGTATAGCCGATCTCCTGATTCCATTGAGGAGAGCTTAAAGTGGGTGCATGCCCATTCTTCGGAAAAATTTTGGGAACAGTTTTATTTTGCATATGGGCATGGGTCGATTGCTGATCTTGGCCATGTGACGATTTGTTTTGAAAATATTTCAGAGTTAGCCGCCATCCGCCTAGAGGATGAACCGTTATGGGATGGTCAGGCCAAGTCCAGTCGGTATCAAAATTTTGCGGCTGCAGGCTGTTACGTGCCCAGTGAAATTACGAATAGCGAAACGGAAGGGGTCTATCGAGGGATTTTAGGGAGCCTGTATAACATTTATCGGTTATTGAAAGATCCCATTAAGACGCATCTGGCCGAACGCTCTCCTCGTCCAGATACCATGAAGCCGGCCGATTATGATCGGACGATTGCTGCGCGGACCTATGATGTGATTCGGTATTTATTGCCCTTGTCGGCCAAAACGAATGTGGGGCAAGTGGTGAGTATACGTACGCTGGAAAAGCAAATGACGCGGTTGTTGTCGGCATCGCTTCCGGAATTGCTTGGCATTGGGGAGGATCTCAAAGTTGCCTGTGCGGGCAAGCCGTCCAGCACCTGGGCCGATTTGCAAGAAGAGCCCTCCACAAAGCTCGAAGCGATGGTGCCGACCTTGGCACGCTATGCCGCTCCCAATGAGTACCAAAGTTCCGTGTATCGCGATGTACTTCGTCATGTCAAAGGCTTGTTGAAACAGTCGGGGTTGGATAACCCGGATTCGTGGAAAAACCATACCCAATCAGTGGATCTTCTGGAACCCCATGCTCCTTTGGATGAATTGGTCACCACGTTTGTCTATCGTGTGAGTCAAGCCCCCTATCGGTTGCTTTTGGAATGGGTGCAGGGGTGGTCCGAAAAAGAAAAGCAAGGATTGGTGGATGCCGCCATCAAAAGTCGTGGTCCGCATGATGATTTAGCGAAGGAATTTCGTTCAGGCTACGCCTTTATTTTTGATGTGTTGATGGATATTGGCGGGTGGCGGGATATGCACCGGCATCGGCGGTGTCAACAGATTCAACAAAATTTCACGACTGTGCATGGATATGAGGTACCGGCCATCTTGGCAGAGGCTGGCGTAGAAAAAGAGTATCGATTAGCGATGGATGCCGTTCAGCAGGATATCGAGCGATTGCGTCTGGAAAATCAAGAGGCTGCACTCTACGCCATACCGTTCGGGTTTCGTGTGAGATGTTTGTTTAAAATGGATTTTGCGGAAGTGGAATATATTTCTAAATTACGGTCAGGCGTAAAAGGGCATTGGTCGTACCGCACCGTGGCCTGGGAGATGAAGCAACAGATGCTCAAACGGCATCCCTATTTAGGGACTCTCATTCAGGCGACGTCACCGGATGTCGAAGATTCGTTGACTCGTTAATTTTCCCATTACCCGATTGGAATGCGTTGTGACTTCCCGTGATACCTCCGTGATCGAATCCGCTATGGCCGCCGGGCAATGGGATGCTGTGTATGATGAGGCGACTTCTTGGTCGGAACAGGCAGACTGCGGACCGTTGCCATTTTTTGTCTTGAATGTGGTGTGCCTCTTGCGGGGCGATTTTGTTCAGGCCTGGAAAGTGTATCCGCAGGCTCTGGGGGAGGAAGCCCATGTTCAGGTCGTTCGAGAGTGGCTGGAAGTTCTCAAAGAACGCCATCCTGATTCCGCTGATCTGGCCCTGGTGGAAGGCATCTTTCATACGCAATCCGGATTGCTCGATGATGCCTTTGCCTGTTTCGAACGAGTCGTGGTTCAGTCACCACAATCTCCCTATCCCCATTTTTTTCTGGCTCAAATTCATCAGCGCCAGGGACGTATGGATCAATCCGTGAAAGCTTTTCGCGAAGCCATTAAGCGAGATCCCTTGTATGTGGCTGCCCGGCTTAAACTTGGAGTGGTCTATCAGGAGCAAGGCCAATTAGAGATGGCGATTCCTCAATATCGAGAAGTATTAAAGCTTCGTCCAGATGAAGCGGTGGGTCATACCAATCTGGCTTGTGCTCTGGCTGAACAGGGCAAATTAGATCCAGCAATCCAAGAATATAAGAAAGCCTTAGCTCTTAGTCCTGATGATGCGGAAGTTCATTTTGCATTGGGAGGGCTTTATGAGAATAAGGGCAGAGTGGATTTGGCCAAGCGCCAGTACGAAGAGGCCCTTCGGTTGAATCCTGACTTCGGGGCGGCAGCAACGGCGATCGGATGGTTCCTCTATGACAAGGGGCAAAATGATTTTGCCCTGGATTATTTCAGTAAAGCCTTGATTGCTAATCCGGAAGATGCCCAGGCGACATTTGGGGTGGGTCGGGTGTATGAAGAAAAGCGCATGCCTGAATTAGCGGTGGAGCATTATCAGAAAGCCTTGTCTCTGGAAAAAGACCCGGCTCGTCGAATGCGGATCATCAATTTTATGGACAAAATATTTGGGTAAATTAGTCAGGCAACCCTTGGCGGAGGATCTGCTGAATCGCAGACATTTGGGCATTGAGATCGCCGGCGTTTTTCACTTCCTGGTGAATTTGATCTGTTAAGTAGGACGAGTACCCTACTTTCTCAACAAAAATTCGAAAAAATCCATCAGATGGGAGAGCCGTTTTGGTTTGGAGTTCCTCCAGGATGTCATCACTAATGGGGATGAGCGTACTGCCGATGTGCAGAATCCCTTTATAGTAATTCCCTGATCCTCTCAACTCTAAGCGGACGCCGGGTTTGGGCTTGACAGTCTTATCGACTGGGGGTAATGGCTCTTCGGAACTAGTTGAATTTTCAGGTAAGTTTTCCATCGTGGGGAAGGATTGTAGGACATCAGCAATTCGTCTGACAAGGACCGGCCATTTTCTTGACTGGTTATGGACCCTGTGCTAGCGTAGCGACCTTTTTGGCGCGGTGCCACAAGTTTTTCCTGCCTCCTGCGCCTTCATTATTGATGGGGGAATACAATCGATTATGTCACGTGTGTTTAACTTCAGTGCTGGTCCCGCAATCTTGCCGGAAGCGGTCTTACAACAAGCCCAAGAAGAATTATTGAACTGGCATGGTGCCGGTGCCTCCATTATGGAGATGAGCCACCGGGGAAAAGAATTTGTTTCAGTCGCTGCTGAAGCAGAGCAGGATGTTCGTGATCTTCTCGGAGTGCCTAGCAACTATAAAGTGTTGTTTCTTCAAGGGGGAGCTTCTACCCAATTTGCGACCATCCCCATGAATCTACTGCGTGGAAAAACCACGGCTGATTATATTTTGACCGGGGCCTGGGGGAAAAAAGCTATTAGTGATGCCAAAAAATATTGCACAGTCAATTTGGCAGCCACGTCGGAGGGGGATAAATTTACCACAATTCCTCCCTTTGAGCGTTGGTCACTCAATACAGATGCTGCGTATGTGCACTACACCCCTAATGAGACCATCGGAGGAGTAGAGTTTCATTGGGTGCCGGATACGGGTGAGGTTCCTCTGGTCGGAGATTTTTCTTCCACGATTTTATCGCGACCAATTGACGTCAGTAAATTCGGCCTAATCTATGCGGGGGCTCAAAAAAATATCGGTCCAGCGGGTGTGACCTTAGTTATTGTAAGGGACGATCTCCTTGGTAATGTGTTGCCCGTTACGCCAAGTGTTTATGATTATGCCCAACAGGCTGCAGCCGATTCCATGTTGAATACGCCACCAACCTTTGGGATTTACCTGGCTGGGTTGGTATTTAAATGGCTGAAGGCCCAAGGCGGATTGTCGGGTATGGCCACGATTAATGAGCGGAAGGCCTCGAAACTTTACGCTGCTATTGATGAGTCGAATTTCTATCGTAACCCGGTCGAAAAGGCTTCACGATCTTGGATGAATGTTCCGTTTATTTTGGCAAACCCATCGTTAGATAAAGAGTTTTTGTCCGGAGCTTCGGCTGCGGGGTTAACCACCTTAGAGGGGCATCGGTCGGTTGGTGGTATGCGTGCCAGTATTTATAATGCCATGCCGGAAGCCGGCGTAGATGCCTTGATTGCATATATGGCCGACTTTGAAAAATGCAAAGCCTAACTCAGGCCGATTCCTTCTGATCTCATGTTTTTGACGCAACGGAGTGACCTATGAATATCTTAGTCAGTGACAGCCTTTCCCCTAAAGGGGTTGAAGTATTAGAGCGTGCAGGATTTTCCGTTGCGGTGAAGACGAAATTGTCTAAAGAAGAGTTATTGCAGGAAATTGGTAATTATGAAGCCTTGATTGTGCGTTCTGCGACCAAAGTGACGAAAGAGGTCATTGAGGCTGGTGGGCGTCTCCGAATTGTGGGTCGTGCCGGGACCGGGTTAGATAATGTTGACACGGAGGCTGCGACCCGTCGGGGCATCGTGGTTATGAACACACCTGGGGGCAATACGATCACCACGGCTGAACATACGATGTCTATGATTGCCGCCATGAGTCGAAAAATTCCCCAAGCTACCCAATCGATGAAGGCTGGGAAGTGGGAAAAAAGTAAGTTCATGGGGAGTGAGCTCTATAATAAGACCTTGGGTTTGGTCGGTCTGGGGCAAATCGGATCGTATGTGACGAAGTTAGCCCAGGGATGGTCCATGAATGTCATTGGCTATGACCCCTACTTGGCGGTTGCTCGAGCTAAGCAAATGGGGATTGAGGTGGTGGAGCTAGAAGAACTTTTTCATCGGGCTGATGTGATTTCCGTGCACACGCCGTTGACCAATGAAACTCGAGGAATCATCAATGCCCAGACCATGGCTAAGATGAAAGACGGGGTTATGATCGTCAATTGCGCTCGGGGCGGCATCATTAATGAGCAAGATTTAAGCGAAGCTTTGCAATCGGGAAAAGTTGCGGCAGCGGCTTTTGATGTCTTTGAGCAAGAACCTGTGGATCCCAAGCATCCCCTTCTGAGTTTGGATAATTTCATTTGCACCCCTCATATTGGCGCATCCACTGAGGAAGCCCAAGAGAATGTGGCGATCGGGATTGCCGAGCAATTTGTGGACTATTTTAAGCGGGGCATTGCGCGTGGGGCGGTGAACGTTCCTTCTGTCGCTCCGGAAGTCCTTCCGCAGCTTCAGCCCTACTTGTCTTTGGCCGAACGTATGGGCCGTTTCCAAGCTCAATTGTTAGACGGGGGTCTCAAATCTGTCACTGTGGAATATGTGGGTGAGGTTTCGCAGTTAGGCTTGGCGCCTATCACGGTGGCAGTCTTGAAGGGGCTGCTGTCCCCAATTTTAGAAGACGTGATTAATTATGTGAATGCGCCTATTGTGGCGAAAGAACGCGGCATTGAAGTCAAGGAAGTGAAAAGTAGCGATGCCGGGGACTTTACCAGTTTGATCCGTATTAAGGTTGAAGCTGGGAAAAAGACACATACGCTGGCGGGCACATTGTTTCATCGACAAGAACCTCGGATTGTGGAAATCAATCAATTCCAGGTTGAGGTGGTGTCCGAAGGGCAAATGATTTTGATTGATAACGTGGATCGTCCCGGGGTGATTGGCATGGTCGGCCAAATCTTGGGCCAACACGATGTGAATATTGCCCGGATGCAATGCTCTCGTGTCGAGCGCGGGGAATCGGCGTTATTAATCATTGGCTTGGACAGCCCCCTTTCTCCGGCAGTCTTAGATCTTCTGAAAAAGGAAAAGGATATCCTATCCGTTCGGATGGTGAACCTGGGCTAGCCTGGTATTTCTTCCTGACTCTCTACCGAAGCCTGACGGCTTTTTGGTAGGCTCTCCCTCATAGATCCTATGAAACCGCCCCGTTCCCTTATCCCTATTGGTACTGCGACGTTACTGCCTCAAACGGCTCAGCGCGTTCGATCCCTGGAAGATCAATTGTTGGCCTATTTGGCAACATGGACCTATCAGGAAATTATCCTGCCTACTTTTGAATATCTGGATGTACTCTCGGTTGGTTTAGCTCCGGAAGTGTTGGATCAGTGCTATAAATTTGCTGACCGGACCTCAGGACGTATGCTGGTGCTCCGTCCTGATGCGACCGCACAGATTGCGAGGATGGTGGCCATGGGCCTGGGTGGTGAGGCCCTTCCCTTACGGTTTTCCTATCGAACGACGGTTTTTCGATATGAAGTGGAGCATCGAGGGCGAGATCGTGAGGTGTTTCAGGTGGGAATCGAGCTGGTAGGGAATGATACCTACCAGGGTGATGCTGAGATGGTGACGATATTGGCAGGTGTTTTGAATCAAGTCGGGTTGCCGGAATGGAAAATATCTTTGGGACATGTGGGATTCTTTAAGGCCCTGTTGTCTCGGTCTGGGTTGTCTTCAACTGGGAGAAAACAGGCTGAGTTGGCCGCAGCCCATAAGGATTTGCCACGATTAGAACAAATCTTACTCTCCGAACGGCTGCCTCGGGCAATGGTACGGGACATTCTGCAAGTCCCTGAACGTTGTGGGCAACATGAGGTATTGGAATGGGGAAAACGGATTGCCGGGAAGGATCCACGGTTGCTCAAACCCTTGAGCCGTTTAGAGCAGGTGTATCGGCAGCTGGCACTCACGCAGGTTCAACAACATATCTTGTTAGATCTGGGAGAATTTCGCGGATTTGATTATTATGATGGGATTGTTTTTGACGTGTTTACGTCAGGGGTGGGCCGTGAAATTGGTGGCGGAGGCCGGTACAATCATTTGATGGGGCGCTTTGGGCGTGATTTGCCTGCCATTGGGTTTGGGTTGGATTTGGACCGTCTCTTCTCGGCATTAGAATGTGAAGGGCAAGTCGGAAACCATGGTTTTGCACCAGTGTTATTGATGGCTTCCAAGCGTCACTCAAGGAAAGCCTTTGAATTGGCTCAGACTCTACGTGGGGCTGGAATTTGTGTAACCGAGGAAACCCTGAAAAGTTCAGGAGAGACGGCTTTGGCTTGGCTAGCGGAAGACGCTCAGAGACGGGGCATTTCGCGGGTTATTCTTTATGATTCGAATAGCGGTCAACAAGAATCGGTGGTCTTAATAGAAAATTTGGGTTCCGGATCGAAACCACGACAATCACGCGTGGCTTTTCAAGAATTGCTCCAACGTCTCTAGGTGGAGAATTATGGCAATTTCTGAAATACCTGACGTCCGCGTTCCTCCTCAGAACCTAGAGGCTGAGCAATCCGTCCTGGGTGCGATTCTCTTGGACAATACCGCCCTCAATCGTTCGATGGAAATCTTGTCGGAAGAGGATTTTTATCGAACGGCCAATAAAATAGTCTATCGCAGTATGGTGGCTTTGTCGGAGCGCAATCAGGCGGTAGACCAGATTACGCTTACTGATTATTTGCGTGGAACGGGAGAATTAGAGCAGGTCGGAGGGGCTTCATATATTGCCGAATTGGTCCAAATGGTGCCTAGTGCGGCGAATATTCGCTATCACTGTCACATTGTTCGGGATAAGTCCCTGCTTCGTGGCTTAGTGCGGACTGCCACTGATGTGGTGATGAAGGGGTACGAAGGGACCACGAAAACGGATGAGCTCTTGGAATTCGCTGAGCGCGAAATTTTCCGTCTGGCGCAAGGGCATTTAGGGGGAACCTTTGCTCCCGTTAGTAGCATCATTCAAGACAGTGTTGAAATCATTGATCGACTCTATAGTCGGCAAGAAAAAATCACAGGAGTGCCTACCGGGTATACGGATTTGGATCATCTGTTGGCTGGTCTTCAGCCGTCTGATTTAATAATTGTGGCGGGCAGGCCGAGTATGGGGAAGACGAGTTTAGCGTTGGGCATGGCGGAGCAGGCGGCCCTTAAGGGGAATGCCGTTGTTGGAATTTTCAGCTTGGAGATGTCTCGGGCGCAATTGGTCTTGCGAATGCTCAGTTCCCAAGCCCACCTTGATTCGCACGCGGTTCGTACGGGACAATTAAAAGGGCCTGATTGGGTTGCCTTGACTGAGGCAGCTGGTAAACTGGAACAGGCAAAAATTTTCATTGATGATTCGGGAAATCTCAGTGTCCAGCAAATGCGAGGAAAAGCGCGACGCCTTAAAACCGAACATGGGCTGGATCTTCTGATTATCGATTATTTGCAATTGATGGATGGGAAGGGGTCATCTGAATCTCGGCAACAGGAAATTTCCGATATTTCGCGAGCCTTAAAAGGCCTGGCAAAAGAACTCAATATTCCCGTGGTTGCCCTTTCTCAGTTAAGTCGTGCCGTAGAAAACCGGACGGACAAACGTCCTATGCTCGCAGATTTGCGTGAATCCGGGGCCATTGAGCAAGATGCGGATGTGGTGATGTTTATCTATCGCGATGAAGTGTATAACCCGGATACTGATGATAAAGGTATTGCCAATATTCTTGTGCGTAAACATCGAAATGGGCCAATCGGGGAAGTAGACCTACAGTTTCATGATCGGTATGCCAAGTTTAATGATTTAGATAGAAGACATTCTGGTATAGTATAAAGATCTTGATCACCCTATAGCGCCTCAAGTGACGGATTCTTTCATGCCACCTCGTCGTTCGATTCGTCTCGGGAAAACGGCTCCTGGTTGGTTGAGTCGTATTCGAACCGGGCTGTTGAGTATCCCCCTTCTCATTGTTTCCTGCGGTACGGCTCCCCAACCCGTTTTGCATGGACAAGAGCCTTCTGCTTCCATTCAGGAAATTTCCCATCCTCAGGCCTACTATCATTTCCTTCGAGGGGCTCTCGCCGAATTGAATAATGAAGGGTTTAAGGCCTTGGAAGCTTATCAAGTCGGTTTAACATTCGATCCCGACTCGATTTTTTTGAAATTCCGTATTGCCAAAATTCATATGGCCTTAGCTCAAATGCCGGCTGCGGTGAATATGGCCAAGCAAATACCATTGGAACGTCTAGCCGAACTTCCCATGTTCCTAGATTTAGCGAAACTCTTTGCTGGAGCCGGTGAGTCGGAGTACGTTCACCAGGTCTATAAGGAGGCCAAGGAACACTTTCCTTCAGAGCCGCGGCTGTACCTGGCTCATGGCACGTGGTTGATGACCGAGGGAGAGGTTGAGCGGGCTGAAGCGGTGTTTCGCGATCTTTTACAACAAGTCCCTAGCTCAGCTGAGGGCCATTATTACCTGGGGGTTCTTGCGTTTGATAAAACAGCACAATCGGAAGCCATTACACATTTTGAACAGGCCGTTGCCCTGAATCCTTCCTTTGAACGCGCTAATGTCAAATTAGTTGAACTCTTAGAAGAATCCGGTGAGCCTCAACAAGCTATTGAGCGCATTGAAACCTATTTGAAAGATGTGAACCCTGACCATCGTGATTTTCGCCTGCGTCTGGTTCGGTTGTATGTGACGCAAAATGGAGCAAACCAAGCGCTTGGACATTTGGATTACCTACTTGGGCAAAACCCCGGGGATCTTCATGCCCAAGTACGAAAAGCTCAGATTTATGGAGAACAAGGAAATTTTTCAGCGGCGATCGAGGAATTGACGGGGGTGTTACGGGATCGTCCAAATGAATTACGGGTAAGAGATTTTTTGGGTTTATTGTACGAAGAAATGAAGGATTATGATCGGGCCATTGAAACCTATCAAGCCAATGTGAAAATAGATCCAACCTTCTTCGATAGCATTTTGCATTTGGGGTTTGTGTCCTATCGATTGAAACGAAATGAAGCGGCCCTGTCGTATTTGGAGGAGGCGGTCAAACTCAATCCTAAACGTCCTGAACCATATTTATTGCAGGGCTTGACCTATTTTCAAATGAAAGAATATCAGCAGGCGAAAGCTCGATTGGAAGATGGTATTCAGCAGGATCCATCTAATGCTGAGTTGCATTTCAATTTAGGGACAATCTACGACAAGCTTGATCGCTTTGATGAGGTTGTGCGTGAAATGGAGCAAGCCTTAGAGCTCGACGCTGATCATGCGGATGCCTTGAATTATTTGGGGTATAGTTATGCCGATCGAGGTATTCATATTGACAAGGCCGTCGAACTGACGCAAAGGGCCGTCACCTTAAAACCTCATAATGGGTATTATGTGGACAGTTTGGGGTGGGCCTTATTCAAGGATGGACGTGTTGATGAAGCCCTGGAAATGATGCAGCGAGCGCTGGCATTGGTTCATGATGATCCGGTGATCTATGAGCATTTAGGTGAAATTTTTCTTCGCCGTCAAGAGCCTGAAAAGGCTCGAGATGCCTGGATTCATTCGCTCCAGTTGGATTCCACCAACGAAGCGCTTAAACGAAGATTTCGAGATACGGGGTTTGGAGAGCCGATCCCTACTCTTTCTCAGCAATCTACCTACACCCCGTAATAGTATTTTCCCCTAACTTTGTTTGAGGACGTAGGAGTTCTTTTTGTGCATGGGTGTCTCTTTGGCAGAGTATCACTTAAGGTTTGTCCGGTTTCTGGCGATTAGAGGAGACAGGAGCTAAGGATAATAAGGCCTTGAGTTTTTTATAAGAAGTTTTTGCCAGACATTTTGGATGGTGAAACGGACAGGTGTGCATTGGATTATCAAAGGAAAATGTGGTTGGGAGACAGCGACCCTGGTTTCCTGAGAATACGCACTGTAGGATGATTTTCGGGTGAGAGGCATCACACAACTATATTATTGAGGGAAGGCCCTCCGGGGAGGTTACGGTATGTATCGTCGATATCTCGTTCGAAATCAGCAAGGATTCAGTCTGACCGAGCTCATGATTGTGGTCGCGATTATTGGTATTTTGGCGACGATTGCTATTCCAAATTTTTTACGATATCAAGCTAAAGCCAAACAAACTGAGGCAAAAAGTAATTTAGTGGCTCTGCATACTGCGGAAATTGCGTATTTTGCGGAGAACAATGGATACATTGATGATTTTAATGCTATTGGGTTTGGAGTGAGTGGGGCTTCGCAACGTTATTATTACGAATTAGCTGGGGCTAGCTTAGGAAGCTTACCGCCTGGGTGTACCGCTTCGAGCTTAGATACGATTAGCCCCACGGGGTTTACTGCTGTGGCGATTGGCAATATCGATGGGGATGCCACGTGTGACGTTTGGACTATCAATGATCAAAAGATTTTGACCAATGTCACGAATGATGTGTCGTCTTAAATAATGTTTTTCAGGTCGTTAGTGATACCACTCAAGAAGATTTGAGTTATCCCGAATAGTTAAGCTGATTTTTTTGAGGGAATAAGCCTCAAGAGGAGGGGGACGCGTGGATATACGAGAAAAAATTAAGAATCGGTCGGCTAAAATTGGGGTAGTTGGGTTAGGCTATGTGGGATTGCCCTTGGCAGTTCTTCAGGCCAAAACAGGATTCCATGTCCTTGGCGTTGATGAGGTTTCAGCCAAAGTTGAAATGGTCAAACAGGCTCACAATTATATTTTAGATGTGGCCGATGACGATTTGCGTGAGGTGGTGGAGAAAAAACAGTTTGAAGCGACGACTGATTTTTCAGTGTTGCAGCAATGTGATGTCATCCTCATTTGTGTTCCTACCCCACTGACTCGGAATAAAGAACCGGACATTTCAGCTATCGTCAAAGTTCTTGGGCATATCGCCAACTATGCTCATCCCGGCATGCTTGTGGTGCTGGAAAGTACCACCTACCCAGGGACCACCGAAGAAGTTATTTTGCCTGCCTTGATGGCAAAAGGACTCACTCCAGGAAAAGATTTGTTTGTGGCATTTTCGCCAGAGCGAGTAGATCCAGGAAACCCGAACTTTAAAACTCACAATACCTTTAAGTTGGTCGGGGGGGTAACGGAAGGATGCCAGGAAGTTTCGAAGTTATTCTATGAACAATCAATCGTCAAAGTCTTTCCCCTCAGTTCTCCCCGAGTGGCTGAGATGGCGAAGGTCTTTGAGAATGTCTTCCGTTCTGTGAATATTGCCTTGGTGAATGAACTGACCATGTTGTGTGAACGAATGGATATTAATGTTTATGAAGTGATTGATGCCGCGGCTACGAAGAATTTTGGCTTTATGCCGTTCTACCCGGGCCCAGGTGTCGGGGGACATTGTATTCCTTTGGATCCCTATTATTTAGCATGGAAATCCAAGGAATATGATGTGCACACACGATTCATTGAATTGGCCGGAGAGATCAATGAAAATATGCCATATTTTGTGGCCACCAAACTCCAGCGAGTATTGAATAATATGGGGAAATGCTTGAAGGGTTCAAGCATTGTGGTGATGGGAGTGACCTACAAAGCGGATATTGAAGACCCTCGGGAATCTCCGGCCACCAAGGTGATGGAGTTGCTTCAAAAAGAAGGAGCTAATTTGCAGTATGTCGATCCTTATGCTCCGTCTTTGATGATTGGTGGCCGACAGTATAAGGCCATTTCGGTGACAAAAGAGTTATTAGAGCAGAGTGCCTGCGCCTTAATCCTGACTGCTCATTCAGCATTTGATTATCAGATGATCGTGAATCATGCTCCTGTGGTGTTTGATACGAGAAATGGCACTAAGGGAGTCAAAGAGCATCGTGAGAAAATTGTGTTGCTTTCGACATAGCCCATCGCTTATGGGTGGGCTGGAAGTGTTTGCACCGTCCTTTCTTGACAGCATCCTTCCCATTAGGTATAAGACCCAGTTCAAACTGGGTCTTATATTTCTCTAAGACCGTCTGTTCTATTTGGGCTTTATCCCCACAATTGCTGAATTCTACTCAATAAAAGGATTATCAATAGGTTCCTATGAGATTGCTTAGGCAGTTCATTGTACGGTTCACAGGAAATTTCTTGGGCACCGTCATTCCAAAGTTGCGCAATTCACAAGTAAAAAGGCCCTTACCTTCTCTCAAGCTGGTCTCTCACAATCGGCATCCTGTCGTGTCGTTGGATACCTCCCCACAACGGCATACCCATTTAGGTCATACGGAATCATTGGAATCAGCTCTCAAAAAAGGAGAGCAATGGTTGTTGGGGAAACAAGATTTGGAGCGTGGATACTGGGTCGAAGAATTAGAAGCCGATACCACTTTGACATCAGAGTATGTCATGCTTCGACGGTTTTTGGGTGTCGTTGATGCTGAAAGGGAACGAAAGGCGGCTTGCTATCTTTTGCAGACGCAACTTGATGATGGAGGCTGGCCAATTTTTTCTGGTGGTCCGGGGGATATCAGTGCGACCGTGAAGGCGTATTTTGCCTTGAAATTGGCCGGGGTATCAGCTGACGAGTCAGTCATGCAGAAGGCGAAAAATTTTATTCTTACGCGTGGCGGGGTTGTTCAGGCCAATGTCTTTACCAAAATTACTCTAGCATTATTTGGCCAATATGATTGGCGTGGAATTCCCTGTATGCCGCCAGAGATTTTTCTGGCTCCCCAATGGTTTTATTTTAATCTGTATGCCGTCTCCTATTGGTCTCGCGCGGTCATTATCCCCCTGTTAATAATTTTTGCTCATCGACCGCTTTGTCCAATTTCTCGGGAACAAGGAATCGAAGAACTGTTTGTTGAACCTTTGGGTCGGGTTGATTTTTCTCAAGTCCCACCCTTACATCGGGATTCGACCCTGTTAACCTGGCGAAATTTCTTTGTATGGGTGGATAGTCTTCTTCGGTTGTATGAGTCCTATCCAATTCAATCGTTGAGAAAGAAGGCCTTGAAAGAGGCCGAACGTTGGATGATTGAACATATGGATGGTACAGGGGGACTTGGCGCTATTTATCCGGCTATGGCCTATTCAATCTTTGCTCTTCGAGCTCTGGGATATGCCACAGATCACCCACTCATACAAAAAGCTCTTAACGAAATTGAGGAACTGGAAATCTATTCTACATCTGGAAATGGGACCACACCGAGTATGCTGCATCTGCAGCCGTGTCATTCTCCAGTATGGGATACTGCCCTGACTATGAATGCTCTTGTCGAGACAGGAGTCGAACTTCATCACCCTGCGTTCACTCAGGCAGATCAGTGGTTGCGGTCCCGGCAGTCGCATAAAATAGGCGATTGGGTCGTGTCGGCGCCTCAGGCTAAACCGGGAGGATGGAGCTTTCAATTTGAAAATGATTGGTATCCAGATGTCGATGATACGGCTGCTGTCGTCACCGCGATGGCCAAGATCCACCAAGCTGAAACCCCGGACTTTGATGAAGTCCTTCAGCGTGGATTTCATTGGGTTTTGGCCATGCAAGGGTCTGATGGAGGGTGGGGTGCATATGACAAGGATAATAATAAACTCATCTTCAATAAAATTCCTTTTGCCGATCATCAGGCGTTGTTAGATCCCAGTACAGCTGACTTAACGGGTCGGTGTTTAGAGATGTTGGGCACTCTGGGGTATGACCAATCACATCCAGCGGTTGGTCCGGCCATCGAATTTTTACGCACGGAACAAGAGTCAAATGGTAGTTGGTATGGTCGTTGGGGTGTCAATTATATCTATGGGACCTGGTGTGTCCTTTCTGGGCTGCGGGCGATTGGGGTGGATATGACAGCTCCTTGGGTTCAAAAAGCGGCGACTTGGCTGGAATCCGTCCAGAATTTTGACGGTGGGTGGGGAGAATCTTGTGAATCCTATGCCAATGTCACCACAGCGGGGCAGGGAGAAAGTGCCGCCTCCCAAACAGCCTGGGCGATCATGGCCCTCCTTCAGGCTGGGGCTGCCGATTCCCTAAGTGTCGTGCGTGGGGTTACTTGGCTGATTCGTCATCAAAGAGAAGATGGAGTTTGGGATGAACCCTTTCATACTGGGACAGGATTCCCACGGGTTTTCTACTTAAGATATCATGGGTATTTCAAATATTTCCCCATATGGGCTTTGGGTATGTACCGGAATGTCAAAATGACGGGAGAAGCCAAGGCCGACCAATTGCGTAAAGCTGCCCAAGCCTCGAGGCGCCAACGGAAATTGGGATAACTCTTGCCTGCACCACGCACTTTTTCTTTAATGCCATGACGTCAGGAGCCGGTTCTGAGCAGAATCGCTATACTGACCGCAACGAGGATTGAATTCAATGCCGTTGCGCGGGCGCTCCCATTTTCTCACCAAGTTTCCCGACAGGGGTATCTTGCCGTTGAAAGTCATGAGGGCGGCTTATATGTTCTCCTTATTCAATCAGGTATTGGCCCTGGAAAGGCTCGCGTAGGGGCTCAACAATTGCTTGCGGGGGCATCATGGGATGTCGTCATTTCTACTGGGTTTGCAGGGGATCTATGTTCGGGGCCTATTGGGTCTATACTTATTGGGTCTGAGGTACGGTATTGGCCGCCTCGGAGCCCTAATATCGAATCCACATCTCCAGGAATTCTCTGTCATCCGGATTGGGTGAAGGCGGCGTTGAGGGTTGATTGGAGGGGGCAAGCGCGATTACGCACTGGACCGTTTGTGAGCGTGGATCATGTCCTCACGCATGCAAGGGACAAACAAGCGTTAGAGGAAAGCACTGGGGCAGTGGGGGTTGATATGGAAAGTGCGGCAATTGGGGAAGTGGTTCAGAGTAAGTCCCTTCCTTTTTTGATTATCAGGGCCATTTCTGATGGAGCCAATGAGGATTTGCCGGTAGATTTCAACCTCTTCCTCAAGCCATCTGGATGGGCACCTGGGATCTTTCATATATTGACGACCCCACGATCCTGGAAAGGCTTCCTTGATCTCTATCGCCATTCGAAGGTTGCGTCAGAACAACTGACTAAATATTTCGAGGGATTTTTTTCTGCAATTTCAACGAAAACGGCATCCTGAAATTCTGAAAGTGGCGGGTTGTACTTTATGAACCTCATTCAAGGCATTGGAGCGCGCGTCGTTGCCCAAATAGAAGAAATGGGTGCCATGCTCCTGTTTTTGGTGCGATCCTTTGGGTGGTTATTTCGTCCCCCATTGCGGGTGTTTCAGATTACAAAGCAAATGCATTTTGTGGGGTACAAATCAACATTTGTGGTTATTCTCACGGCGCTTTTTACGGGAATGGTGTTGGCTCTTCAGGGCTATTACTCTTTGAGAAAATTCGGGTCAGAAGGGCTGTTGGGTTCGGCTGTAGCATTAAGCATGATCCGGGAATTGGGTCCGGTCCTGGCTGCATTGATGGTGACGGCGCGTGCCGGATCTGCAATGACGGCGGAGATCGGGATAATGCGCATTACCGAACAAATCGATGCGTTAGAAACTATGGCCATTAATTCCCTCCAATATCTTATTACGCCAAAGATCGTCGCCTCACTCATTTCTGTTCCCTTGTTGGTCGCTCTCTTTGATGTCGTGGGTATCGGCGGGGGGTACATGGTTGGAGTCAAGCTCTTAGGGGTCAGTGGCGGGTCGTATTGGAGTTCCATTGAATCCGCCGTAGAGTGGAGAGACGTGTATGGCGGCATTCTGAAATCAATTAGTTTTGGCATAATCATCAGTTGGGTGTGTTGTTATAAGGGCTACTTTACGAAAATGAGTGCGGAAGGATTGGGGAAAGCCACAACTGAATCTGTGGTGTTGGCTTCTGTGCTCATTTTAGTGTGGGATTATTTTTTAACATCGGTTCTTTTATAAAGGATAATCTGTCCAGGCATGGGATCCTCTGCCATTATTCAATTAAAGGGAGTTGAGAAAACACTTGGGGGGCAACCTGTTCTTCGAGGGGTGGATTTGGATATTCCCAAAGGGGATATCACCACGATTATTGGTCCCAGCGGTGAAGGGAAAAGTGTGTTGTTGAAACACATCATTGGATTGATGAGGCCGGATCGGGGACAAGTTCTCGTGGCAGGGGTTGATCTTGCCAAAATTCACGCCCAAGAATTGAATGAGGTTCGTAAGAAATTTGCGATGTTATTTCAGTCTGCAGCATTATTTGATTCCCTCAATGTGTTTGATAACGTCGCCTTCCCCCTGAGAGAGAAGCGGTTGGTGTCTGAAGGCGATATTCAACGATATGTGCCGGAGATGTTAGAGCGAGTGGGGTTAGGGAAGATGGGACACAAATTCCCATCTGAATTAAGTGGGGGAATGAAAAAACGAGCCGGTTTAGCTAGGGCTTTGGTTATAGGACCGGAAATTATTCTATTTGATGAGCCAACGACGGGTTTGGATCCCTTGATGGCCCATGCGATTCATGATCTTATTCTAGCGATGCATAAAGCCTTTGGATTTACGGCGATCATGGTGAGTCATGAAATTCCCAAAATCTTCCCCATCTCGGATTGGGTCGCTATGCTTAAGAATGGTAGAATTTTGGCAATGGCGCGTTCTGCGGAATTTCAACGGCTGTCCGATCCTTTAGTCCAAGAATTCATTTCAGTCCCGAATGCAACCATGATATGACACAGACAATGAGGCCTGTTGGATGGTTGACCTTTTTCCTAAGGAGTTCTCAATGAACAAACCATGTTCTTGCCAGGTGATGATATGATGGAACGCGGGAAATTGGAGTTTGTTGTAGGGGTCTTTGTGCTAGTCGGCATTGTTTGCTTAAGCTATTTGGCGATTAAGTTGGGGAAATTGGAACTGGTCGGTGGGGATTATTATGAACTGACTGCCGATTTTTCATCTAGTTCAGGGTTAAAAAAAGGGGCATCCGTTGAAATTGCCGGGGTCGAAGTCGGTCGGGTGAAGTCGATCGAACTGAAAGAAGATCAGGCGCAAGTGGTCTTGGCGATAGAAGATGGAATCACGGTGTATAATGATGCAATTGCCTCCATCAAAACTCGAGGGATCATCGGGGAAAAATTTATGGGGCTTTCCCCAGGAGGGGCTGGTGAGCCTCTCCCGAAGGGTGGAACGATTGTGGATACCGAATCTGGTATCGATTTAGAACAAGTCATTAGCCAATTTATTCATGGAAATGTGGAATAATGATCTTTAGGGGAAGGTGGGTGGAGGAGCTATGACTAGGATTTTGTCTTTGTTGCCTAAGATAGGTAACCGTAATCGGTTCCGTAGGGGCTACTTGATGAGACAAGTTCAACCCCGAATATTTGTAGCAGTGTTAGCGTGGGTTGTGCTTTTGCCTTTGGCGTATGCTCCAGCTGGGGCTGAAGGAACCCCAACGCAGGCTGTAAAAGAGACGATTGATGAGGTGATTGCTGTGTTAGGAGATGCGGCGTTGAAAGATGCCGCACGGGAAACGGAGCGCCGTGGGAAATTAGAAGCCATTATTGGAAAACGTTTCGATTATGAGGAAATGGCCAAGCGCACATTGGCCTCAGAATGGAAAAAAATTAATACCGACCAACAACAAGAATTTGTGGCCCTGTTTCAACAGTTTTTATCGCGGTCTTATGCGGGGAACATTGATGGCTATTCGGGAGAACAGGTGGAGTATCTGAAGGAGCGTTTGAAGGGGGATTTTGCGGAAGTTCAAACAAAGGTCGTGTCTCCGAAAGTTCAAATCCCCTTGGATTACCGGCTGCTCAAAAAAAACGAAAAATGGGGCGTGTATGATGTGATTATTGACGGTGTGAGTTTGACCAAAAATTATCGAGGGCAATTTTCACGAATCATCAAATCTTCTTCCTTCGACGGATTACTCGACAAGCTTCGCTCGAAGACTGACTTGGCCGCCTCTTCGTAGGGAGCCGGCTCAATGGGGTCATTCCGTGTGTCGTCCCTGACAGCGTTCATCTGTCTGGTCGTAGCCGCAAGTTTCCTTCCTTCCTCCGCCCGGGCTGAAAAATCCTTCTTCGTGGTACCTGCCATTTCGACTTCAAAAAATGATGGGCGAGATTTTGGGCTTATTATGCCGGTATTGGATTCAGATGAAGAAGGGAATCTTCGTTCGGTCTTCGCACCCATGGTGATTCATAATTCGTTTCTAGGGGTTCGCGGGACGCTCAACTATTATCAATACTGGTCAGGCGGAAGGCAAATGGAGGCCATGGGTTCGTACACGGAGGAGATTGAACGAAAGCTCAAATTCCGTTACCAGGATCCTGGTTTTATTGAGGGACTGTTTTTTGTCGATATTGGAGCCCAATTTTTTAAAAATGCCACAAAGCGGTTTTTTGGTCTTGGGCAAGTGACACCGGAATCGAATGAAAGCAATTATACGGGGCGGGAAATTCAGGTCCATTGGAATTTCGGGGTTCATCTCAACGATGTGACGCGATTGTCGGTGAATCAGCGATTTCGTGATGTGGAAATTCAGCCGGGTGGAGTAGATGATGAACCCTATTCAAAAGATCAGTTCTCTTCAATTGCTGGAATTGACGGAGCGACGATCCTCGCCCATCGATTGGTCTTTCACTATGATTCCCGTGACAATCTTACCACTCCAACAGCGGGGGCTCGGATTGAAGGGTTTGCTGAGTTGGCGCAAAATTTTGATCGACGACAAATCGATGATCAGCTGTATTTTCGATACGGTATTGATGTTCGGCAGTTTTTTCCGAGTCCGTCCAAGCGATATATTTTCCTCATCCGAGGGCGCTTGGAATTAAGCTTCGGGGATGGGATCCCATTTTTTGAACAAAGTTCATTAGGTGGCGAGAATAACCTTCGTGGATACGGGCGGGACCGGTTCATTGATAAACATATGGTGGTGGTCAATATTGAAGAGCGTATTCACTTGTTTCACATCAACATGTTCAACGTGAATGTGGAATTTGAAGTGGCACCATTTGTGGATATGGGTCGAACGTACCGTGATTTCTCTTACAGGCAATTTAATGAGTGGGAAATCTCACCTGGAGTAGGATTTCGAGGGATTGTACGCCCTAATTTAATTGCCCGGGTCGATTGGGGATACAGTCGAGAGGGTGGAGCCGTCTTTGCGGGCCTGGATTATCCGTTTTAGGTATTGGCAAAAGGGGAAATATTGTTGGGCTCAAAGAGGAGTAGGCATCTGATCTTCTGCTTTTCTCTGATTGTGTTCATTTTTGTTTCTTCTCTTGAGGGTTTGGGTACGCCAATTCATGAATCGGAATCTCCTCAGAGTTTAGAGAAAGAACTCCAGGCCTTACTAGCACCTGATCGTCAGGAACCTCACGATCCAGCGATGTGGTTGAGGCTGGCCAGTATATATCTAGATCTTGGGTATGGGCTGTATGTCGGCCGTGAAAAGAAATTACACGCATTTCAGGAAGGCGCTCATTGGGCCAAGAAAGCGTTAGAGCAACAAGAGTCTTCAGCTGAACCCCATTTTCTATATGCGGCCAATCTGGGGAAGGCTGTTCAGATACAAGGCGTTCTAGCTGCCGCTCTCGCCCTGTCAGACTTACGATTTCATGTCAATCGAATATTGGTGTTGGATGAGCGCCATGCACCAGCGCATCACATTTTAGGGCGAATGTATGAGGAACTGCCCTGGTTTTTGGGTGGTGATTCCCAATTGGCTGGCCGGTACCTCAAGAGGGCCATCGCACTGGATACTCACTATGTTCCTGCTCGATTGGATCTGGGAAGGTGGTATTTGCGTCATGGACATGTTGAAGAGGCAGCAAAGGAATTCTTGAGTGTTCTGAGTACCCCGCCCCTCAAGAAGCAATGGATTTGGGAGCGAATTCATCGACCGCAAGCGGAAATGTTGCTGCAGCAGATTCGAGTTGGTGAATCTTCCCGCCCTGCCGAGTGAACGGAAGCCCCCATCATTAGGCCGATTCTACAATTTCCTATTCCCAAGAAGTGGTCCTCGAAATTTGTTGAGGGATTTTGTATTTCAAATCCTCTCTCAAAAAGGGCTCGTGATTACAAGACCTCCCTTCCTCTAACAGTGAAGGCTTGGTATTGTTTGAGGTTGGAATTTCCATTAGCTGTCTGGCCCGCCCGGTTCCCTCTCACGCTGTGCGCCATTGATGGTGAAATCTTTTTGGTTCGTCAGGAAGATTGTGAGGACCCTTCATGGTACATCATGCTTCGGGCAACTTGTGCCCAAAAATGAACGTTAGTTCCGGTGTGGGTTTTCATTGAAGCTACTGTATGAACGGAGCATGGTAAAAGCCACGAGGTGGGAAGCCAACATGGTGTCGATGGATAGGAATTCCAGCAAAGATGTAGAGCTACGGTCTAGTTTATATCCTGAATACCAATAAATAATAAGATGTCATTTTTTTCTTTCCATTGGTTCTCTGCGGTTCTTGGTCGCGTGGCGGACGTAGTAAAACGTAAGGCGTGGTGGGTTGTCACAATGGCCGCAATCGCCACTGGTATTTCTTTTTTGTTTGCTTTCGTGTATTTGGGAATCAATACCAACACCACGGAAATGCTTGCGGCTGATGTCCCAATTCAAGAGGCTAGCGAGCATTATAAAAAGATTTTCCCCCAGAATACGGATTCCATTCTTCTTGTTGTCGAGGCCAGTACCCCGGAGATGGCGCACGCGGCCGTCACAGCGCTCGATGGAAGATTGAGAAAAGAGGAGGAGTACATTAAGTCGGTGTACACCCCTTTCGGGGGGGAATTTTTTGAAAAGCATGCCCTTTTGTATCTTGATCTTTTTGAACTTGAAGAATTGTCGAAAGTCGCATCAATGTTCAAGCCGCAGATCCAAACATTTATGCAGGACCGCACGATTTATGGGCTGTTTTCGATGTTAAGTGATCGTGAGCCTCAATTTGATTGGGTGAAGGAGCCGCTCCTGAACTCTCTTTTTAAAAGGATGGCCGAAGGCATCCAAGCGAGTTTGATGGGGGTAGATTATGTTCTGGCGTGGCATTCAGTCATGCTGAAATTGGAGGCGCATGAATTTCCAATACGAAGATTTGTTTTTCTTCAACCCCACTTGGATTACACAAAAATGCTTCCTGCCGAAACGGCCCTTCGGGTAATACGCCGTGTGATTCAAGAGTCGGGTCTCTCTGCCATTCCAGGAGTTCGTATTCGAGTTACCGGTGAAGTGGCGCTAGCACATGAAGAATTGTCAGTTGTCGGTCAACGTGCCGGAATTGCGGCCATTCTTTCGCTTATCATGGTTTGTGGCACTCTGACTCTGGCTTTTCATTCCTGGCGGTTTATGGTCGTCACGTTGCTCACATTACTCGTGGGGTTATCGCTCAGCGCGGCATTTGCGACGGCTGCTGTGGGCCAACTTAATATTCTGTCTATGGCAGTGGCGGTTCTGTTTATCGGCCTTGCCGTAGACTATGCCATTCATTTGTGTCTCCGGTACCAGGAGCTTGTGGGATTAGGAAGCGAACCCTTTGATGCAATGAAAAGGAGTCTCCAGGAGGTAGGCCCGGCCCTCATGTTATGTGCGTTGACTACCGGATTGGGTTTTTATTCTTTTGTTCCGACCAACTATACAGGCATGTCGGAATTGGGGTTGATTTCAGGCACGAGTATGTTCATTGGTTTGGTGGTGACTCTTACCGTGTTACCGGCAATTTTGTGGACATTTCCCTCCTTGAAGAAAGATTGCTGTCCCCCTTCTACTCATCAGGGGTGGAAGGCTCTCTATCAATTTCCTATTCGTCATGGCCAGGCCATTCGGTGGGGAACTGTGGTGGTTTTTTTTGGCGCCGTGTTTTTGCTTCCCCAGGCTTCCTTTGATTGGAATCCTCACAATATACGCGATCCACATGTTGAATCAGTTCAAACGATGGACGATCTTCTCGAGGACTCAAAAGGAGGGGCGTGGTCCCTTACCCTCTTATCTACTGTGGATCAGGTCGCTGAGTCTGTGTCCAGGCTCGGTGCTTTGGAGTCGGTTGAAAAGGTGGTGACGATTGATGATTTCATTCCTTCTCAACAATTCGAAAAATTATTCGTGCTCGCCGGCCTTGCTGATGGAATGTTCCCCCAGCAATCAGGTTCGGTCCCCACATCTTCTGATACTGGAGTTGAGGCAACTTTTTCAGCGATACAATCTTTTTTGGCCGTTTTAGAAAAGCGTATTCAAATGTTGGGATTGAGTGATCGAGAGAGTGTGCCCATCCAGCTACAAGATGTGATGAGAAATTTTATCGCGAAGTTCAACACCATCGATCATGATGCGAAGAAGGATCTTTTGGCACGGCTGGATAAGAGTTTGTTGGGTTCATTACCGACCGATCCCTTAACGATGTACTCCATGACGATGTCGACAGGTCTCATCACACAAAAAAAATTGCCAAAGGATTTGCTCGAACGCTGGGTGGGAAAAGAGGGAGCCTACCGGCTGGAAGTGTACCCCAAAAAAGACCTGAGGAATGTTTCGGCCTTGGAGCAGTTTGTCAAGGAAGTTCGCAGCATTGCCCCGGGAGTGACGGGATTGCCGGCTATCTATTTAGATGGAGGTAATGAGGTGGCCGGGGCGTTCCAACAAGCATTTATTTCAGCATTGCTGGTGATCCTCGTCATCCTGGCTATTGTCCTTCGAAATATCTGGGATATTCTTTTCGTGATCCTTCCGTTGAGTCTGGCCGCGCTTTGTCTGGTAGGGTATACGGTTATTTTCGATATGCCCTTTAACTATGCCAATGTCATTGCTCTCCCGTTAATTTTCGGTCTGGGCGCAGATAGTGGGATTCATATTGTGGAACGAATGCGGAGGAGTCCGGCCGCATGTGAAGCCTTTTTAAGGTCGGGGACTATTCGAGGTGTGTTCTTTAGTAGTGTGACGACCATGCTCAGTTTCAGTAATTTGGCCTATACCTCACATGTGGGCATTGCTAGTATGGGGCAATTATTAAGCCTGGGCATCTTATTGACATTAATCGGCTGCTTAGTCGTCTTGCCAGCTTTTCTCTATCGTAGAAATGAAAAAGTACATGATGAGGCGACCTAGCGAGTCATGTGCTGAAACAGACAGATCCTGAGGGTTATCGGGTATGCCATGCCTGGCATGAAGCTCCAGGGTATGGTAAATTTCAAGTCCCCCCTCTGATAAGAAAGAGACTTTTTTGTCAGAACCTTCAATGTGCAGCCTCCCGTCGGTAACTGTTCGGACGTTTCGGCCAACGAACGTTCGTCGCATTCTATGCGTATTCCCTGCCTATACAAAAGCCTTTGGAACCTTTGACCATGCCTTTCCACTGATGGGGCCTGTGAAGGCCTTCATGCCGCCACAAGGAATTCTTCTCATCGCGGCGCTTGTGCCGAAAGAGTGGGAAGTCCGGTTCATCGATGAAAATATCCGTCAGGTCCTGGATAGCGAGTTTGCCTGGGCTGATGCGGTTATGATATCGGGCATGCATATCCAACGGAAACAAATCCAGGATATAACCAGTCGTGCCCATCATGCAGGTAAGATTGCGGTGCTGGGCGGTCCCTCTGTTTCTGCTTCACCCGAAGATTATCAAACCCTCGATTACTTACATTGCGGAGAAGTTGGGGATGCGACCCTCCAATTATTCCGTCAAATTGACAAGTCTGTCACTCGGCCAAAAGAGCAAATCATCTACCGGACAATGGATCGGCTTCCCATGACCGATTTCCCGACTCCTGCTTATCGATTGATCAATGTTCGTCAGTATCTGCTTGGGTGTGTTCAGTATTCCAGTGGCTGTCCCTTTACCTGCGAGTTCTGTGATATCCCTGCTCTCTACGGAAGAAACCCGCGACTCAAAACACCTGAACAAATCCTTGTTGAGCTGGATGAGCTGGCCGATGGTGGAACGCCTTCCATTTATTTCGTTGATGATAATTTTATTGCTAATCCTCGAGCGGCGCGTGAGTTGTTGCCGCATTTGGTGGAATGGCAGAAGCGCCGGGACTATACCGTTCGCCTCTCCTGTGAACTCACGTTTAATGTAGTGGAGTATCCTGAGATTTTAACTATGATGCGAGAGGCATTTATGACCAATATATTTATTGGTATTGAGACGGTGGATCCAGATGCCTTGCGAGCCATGAGCAAAAAACAGAACGTCCGGACCCCGATGCTTGATGCGGTTGAAACGGTCAATAGTTATGGGATTGAAATTGCCGCCGGAATCATTATCGGATTGGATACCGACACACCGGAGACCATTGATGCGATTTTGGAGTTTATTCATGCTTCTCAAATTCCCATTGTGACACCTAATTTGCTTGTTGCTCTTCCTCACACACCTCTTTATGAGCGGCTGGAAAAGGCTAACCGCCTTAATTCTGGCGAAGGCCGCGATTCGAACATTGAGTATCTTCAGCCCTATGAGGAGGTCGTGGTCAACTGGAAGCGGGTCATTCGTGAGACGTACGAGCCCAGGAATATTTACGCCCGCTATGCTGCACAAGGGACAAAAACTTATCCCCACCGCAAGCGACCCACTCGTCCATTAGATCAACTGACTTGGCCGAATCTTCGTCGTGCAATCGAAATCTTTGCCCGTACGGCCTGGCGGGTCGGGATTTGTAGCGATTATCGAAAGGAGTTTTGGAAGATGACGAGACGGGAGTTGCGTCAGGGTAATGTCGAATCGGTCTTTCAAATCGCCATGGTTGCCCATCATCTCATCACCTTTGGACGGGAGTGCCTCACGCGGGATGTTCAGGCTTCTGCATATTCTGCTCGTGGGCGTGATTTCAGCCTGTCATTTGGCATTATCTTTGGTCCGTTGCGATAGACGGTGCCGGTGATGTCGTGTGGATTCTCATACACTAAACTTTGGCCGTATAAGGGAAGAGGGTTTTTCTGGCTCAGGGGGTGATTGGCAGCGGCCTCCTGTATACGAATGGGTAGTCGCCACTCTCTAACTTGATCGTTCTTTCCTCCTCGGTGAAGTGGAAGTCCTGTTAATTCCCTAACGCTTGACAGTGTTATGTAGCTATGGGAAGATTTTTTGCAGTATGTAGGCATACGAGTTCTCTCCATTTTTTCCTCCAAAATCGCTAGGTTTGATCAGAAAGGATCGCTTATGTCCTTGTTAAAAAGGATTGAAAGTCCAACCGATTTAAAAAAACTTTCTCCGGAACAATTTCCCGAATTGTGCCAGGAAATTCGGGAACTGATAATCGAGGTGATTTCTGGAGTGGGAGGACATCTGGCATCCAACCTTGGTGTGGTCGAACTGACCGTCGCGCTGCATTACTTACTTAACACTCCCCAGGATAAAATTATTTGGGATACCAGCAACCAGGCCTATACGCATAAACTGCTGACCGGACGACGCGAACAATTTCACACCATCCGGCAATTTGGGGGTATGAGCGGTTTTTGTAAACGCGAAGAAAGTGCTTACGACACTTTCAATGCCGGACATGCAGGGACGGGAGTTTCTGCTGCAGTGGGATTTGTCGAGGCCCGAGAGCAATTGAAAGGATCACAGAAAGTGGTCTGTGTGCTTGGCGATGGAGCATTGACCTCCGGGATGACCCTGGAAGGGCTACAGCATGCGGGAGATATGGGTCGAGACCTTGTGGTGATCTTAAATGATAATCAAATGTCTATTTCCCGAAATGTTGGGGCCATATCCGCCTATCTCAATCGCACCTTTACGGGAGAGTTTTATACGCGGTTTCGTGAGGAAACCTCACAATTATTAGATACGATCCCCCAAATTGGCGAGAATGTGAAGCGGATGGCGATGCGGGCTGAGGAATTAGCGAAGGGCTTCCTTCTCCCGGGGTTGTTATTTGAAGAATTAGGCTTTCGCTATGTTGGTCCGATTGATGGCCATAACTTTGAGCATTTATTGCCGACCTTGGGAAATGTCTTAAAGCTTAAAGGCCCGACACTGTTGCATGTCATTACGAAAAAAGGGTTGGGTTTTGAGCCGGCAATGAAGGATCCTGTCTGGTTTCATGCCTGTTCGCCCTTTGATGGAAAAACTGGAACACCGGTGAAAAAGGGCGGATTCCAATCCTACAGTTCAATTGCTGCGAATACCTTGATTCGACAGGCTCGGAAAGATCGGCGAGTCGTGGCAATTACCGCCGCCATGTGTGAAGGTACGGGGATGTCAAGTTTTCAAAAAGAATTCCCCTCGCGACTGATTGATGTGGGCATAGCCGAGCAACATGCTGTCACCTATGCGGCAGGGCTTGCGGCCGAAAATATGCGTCCCGTGATTTGTATGTATTCGACCTTTCTTCAGAGGGCCTATGATCAAGTTGTGCATGATGTGGCGACCCAAAATCTCCCTGTGATGTTTTGTATTGACCGAGGGGGGTTGGTTGCGGAGGATGGCACCACACATCATGGTGCATTTGATTTTGCCTATCTCCGTCATGTTCCGAATATGGTAATTATGGCACCAAAAGATGAGAATGAATTGCAGCATATGGTCCAAACAGGATTGGTATACGATGGACCGACGGCGGTCCGTTATCCACGGGGAAGCAGCTTGGGCGTGCCGTTAGATCCTGAGCCGATTCCTTTGGATATTGGACAAGCGGAGTTGTTATCTGAGGGCACGGATGTGGCGATTCTGGCCATAGGTGTGACAGTATCCGAGGCCATGAAAGCTGCCGAACAATTGAAAGATGAGGGTGTGTCGGTGGCGGTGGTCAACGCGCGATTTGTTAAGCCGCTCGATAAAGACCTGATTCGCGATATAGCGAAAAAGGTGAAATGTTTGGTGACGGTGGAAGAAGGGTGTCGTATGGGCGGATTTGGTTCGGCGGTACTTGAATTCCTTTCTGAGGAAGAATGTTGGGATCTTCCGACAAAGGTGTTAGGATTGCCGGATTGGTATATTGAGCAAGGCCCACAAGAATTACTTCGCGAAAAATACGGCTTGACGGCCGATGGTATTTATGATCAAACCAAAGCCCTCTATGATCGAGTCAGGCTGCAAACCGCCATTCGTTAGTTTTACTCAATGCATATAACTCGACGAAATACCCGTCAAATACAGGTAGGATCGGTCAAAATTGGTGGCGGGGCACCAATTTCCGTCCAGTCTATGACCATCCCACATCCAAGGGATGTGGTGGGAACTCTTGAGCAAATTCATCGTTTGGAAGAGGCCGGTTGCGAACTCATTCGAGTGGCCGTTCCTGATATGGAAGCGGCTGATGCTCTTCCAAAAATCAAAGCGCAAATGAAGGTCCCTCTCATAGCGGATATTCACTTTGATCATCGTTTGGCTTTAAAGGCGGCGGAAGTTGTGGACTGTGTCCGTATCAATCCAGGGAATATTGGTCCATGGTGGAAAACGGAAGAGGTCATTAAAGCCGTTAATGACAATGGTATTCCACTGAGAGTGGGCGTCAATGGGGGCTCTCTTGAAAAGCCATTATTAGATAAGTATGGCTATCCCACAGCGGAAGCTTTGGCAGAGTCGGCACTCAATGCTGTTCACGCCTTAGAGGACGTGGGATTTACCAATATGAAAGTGTCGTTGAAAGCTTCTGATGTGCATATGGCCATTGATGCCTATTGGCTTTTTGCGCAGCAATCCAATTGTCCGCTTCATATTGGGATTACGGAGGCAGGCACTGCTGCGACGGGTGCCGTCAAGTCTGCGGTAGGATTGGGGTGGTTGTTGTCCCAAGGTATCGGGGACACCTTGCGCGTTTCGTTGGCCGCTGACCCAGTCGAGGAAGTCAAAGTTGGGTTTGAAATATTGAAGTCGCTGGAACTCCGCCATCGTGGAGTGAATGTCATTGCCTGTCCGACTTGTGGCCGTGTGGAAATTGATGTGGTCAAGATGGCGAATGAACTGGAGCATCGGTTGGGGCATATTAACAATCCCATTACTGTTTCGGTGTTAGGGTGTGTGGTCAATGGGATTGGTGAAGGCAAGGAAGCCGATATTGGCATTGCGGGTGGCCAAGGTGTGGGAATTGTCTTCAAAAAGGGTAAACTCTATAAACGGGTGCCTTCCGAAGAATTAATGGATACGTTAATCGAAGAAGTCGAAGCCATGGCCAAAGAGCAAAATAGCGATGGCCAACAAGGCATTGGTTCACAACCTTCTCCTTTATTGTCCCCGCTTGGAGAATTGTCGTTATCCTCCCCTAAATCGTCCTCTCGTGAGATTCCTGTATTGCCTCTGAAGTAATGTTTGCCGGACTTCGGAGACAGTAACAAGAGGGTACTCTCTGGTTGCAGTTGTGTAGAAGAAAAGCAACTTCGTATAATGGGTGATGAAGGCGCCGTACCCAAGTGGCTAAGGGAGCAGTCTGCAAAACTGCGATTCAGCGGTTCGAACCCGCTCGGCGCCTCCATTTTTTATCGAATACCAGAGAGGAAAAGAAGTCACATGGCATATAATTTTGCTATCGGGCAATTTTCTAGAACAAATGGGACTTGTCTGAGCGGTCGAAAGGAAAGCCTTGATCCTTTTTGGGGAATGAATTAACGATGGCTGTACCTCTTTCGCAAATGTACACGGTGTCACAGTATGCCTTGTCGAACCATGTTCGAGGGGTGAAGCGCTATCCGTTAGTGCTCATGTTGGAGCCCCTATTCCGGTGTAATTTAGAATGTGCGGGGTGTGGGAAAATTCAATATCCGGATCATATTCTCAATCGACGGCTGACCCCTGAGCAATGCTGGGCGGCCGCCGATGAGTGTGGAGCGCCCATTGTGAGCATTCCGGGAGGAGAGCCCCTTATTCATCCAGAAATGCCTGCGATCGTTGAGGGGCTAGTGCAGAGAAAAAAATATGTCTATTTGTGCACCAACGCCATCCTCCTTGAGCGAAAAATTCAGGACTATACCCCCTCCAAATATCTGACCTTTAGTATCCATATGGATGGCCTGAAGGAAGAACATGATCATGCAGTCTGTCGTGAGGGAGTCTATGATGTGGCCGTCAAAGCGATTCGTACGGCATTAGCTAAAGGGTTTCGAGTCACCACCAATACGACTCTCTTTGATGATGCCGAACCTTTACGTGTTCGTCGATTTTTCGATGAAATGATGGAGCTGGGCGTGGAAGGTATGATGATTTCGCCAGGATACAGTTACGATAAAGCTCCTGATCAAAAAAGCTTCTTAAAGCGGGACCGAACGCGATCGCTGTTTTCCCAGTTGTTGACACAGCGGAAGCGGCACTGGCAGTTCAATCAATCTCCCCTGTTCTTGGAGTTTCTCATGGGCAAGCGGGATTATGAATGTACGCCATGGGGCAACCCCACGTACAATATCTTTGGCTGGCAACGCCCGTGTTATTTATTGCAGGAAGGATATGTCTCCACGTTTCGAGAATTAATGGACGAAACCGATTGGGATCGATATGGAACCGGGCGGCATGAACAATGTCGAGATTGTATGGTGCATTGCGGCTATGAAGCTTCAGCGGTCAAGGACACCTTCGGTTCATGGGGAGGATTTTTCGGAACTGTCCGAGCCACGCTTTTCCCCAATGCGGTCTAAGTCTGCTCATTGATGAGCTAAGATTCCTGCCTCCCGCCACCCCGGTTGAATCCCCAAGAAAGTGTACGAGTGATGAACGATCCTTTGTCTACGGAAAGTCACCCGCCATCCTGGGAAGGATATCGCCTGAAAACGGATAACGAAACTGCCTTGCAAGAAGCCATGGAGCGTGTGTGCGACTATCGAGGGGATGTGACCATCTATCGTAAGACCGGAGAGCCCATCATCGGATACGTATTCGATCGACAAGAAGGAGTTCCTCATCCGCATATAAAAATGTATCTGGCTAACCAGTCAGATCCATTTATCGTGCCGTATCACGAAATTGCTGAGGTGGAATTCAGTGGCGAGGATACGGCCTTTGGTCGGTCGTGGGATGATTGGGTCAATAAGTGGCAAAAACCTCAGAAAAATTAATCTTCTCCAGTTTCTTTTTTTTCTCTTTCCCTAATTTTTCCTCACCGTTAAAATCTGCTTCCTTTTCCTGCGCGATCCCATGAAAATGTGTGCATACTCGTAGACTGTGAACCCCGTCCCAATCGAAGAATTGATTGACGCTTGGCGCAAGTCTGTGATAGAAAGCCAGGTCTTTTTTCGGGGCCAAGAGGTCCGGTAATACATGGGTGTCCTTGGGTTATTTGAGGTCGTAGGGAAAGGGCATTTTGAAAAGAGGGCATCAGATTTCACTGTTGGCAATTATTACGAACCAAACTTATTCCGTAGGCGAGGGGGAATGATGAACGAATACCGAAAACTAAAAAGTCTGTTGGTTGTTGGCTCAGCCGTTTTGGGACTGTCGCTATCTGCTTGTGGCGGTGGGGAAGAAGGTCCGCCAAAGCCTCCACCACCAGCCCCGCCTGAATATGCTGACAAGCATATGCCGGATGGATATTGGAATAATCCCGATATTATTGCCGAAGGTGAAAAAATCTATACGGGTCAACATAATATCGATGTGAACTGCGCCAGTTGTCATGGGAAAAACGGGAAGCCGGTGAAGGCAGGAGCCCGAGATTTTCGAAGGACTGAACAAATGGAGCTCTATTCTGATGCTGTCTGGTTTTGGCGTGTCAATGAAGGTGTGAAGGGCACAAAAATGAAAGCCTGGAAGAGCAAACTTTCTGAAGACGAAATTTGGAAGGTCATTGCCTTTGAATCAACTTTTGGTCTTAAGGGTAAGGAATATGATGTGGCTGCCAAAAAGTGGGTGGCGGCTGGATCGGCAGGTTCCGCTCCAGCAGCAACTGATGCACCAGCGGGGGATGCGGCCCACTAATCAAAGCCAAACAGTAATCCCAAGAACGAGAAGAACGATAAAGGAGGGGGACGACCCTTGAAAACCTTACATCGAAGTATATGGATGGTCTTAGGCTTGCTCATTGGTGGGGCAGCGATAGCGTATGGGCAGGAGGTTCCTGCCCCACCGGTTGATTTTCCCTATGCGGGAAATCGTACAGCCGTGTGGGTCGTCGCGAATCTCCACATCTTATTTGCTGCCTTTATATTGGGGGCCCCTATATTTGCCGTTGTGGCGGAATGGCTAGGGTATAAAAACAACGATCCAAAGTATGATCGTCTGGCCAAGGAAGTGATTAAGGTTACCGTCATTCTCTATAGTATGACCGCATTGACTGGGGGATTGTTTATCTTTGTCCTTTTGGGCACATATCCGACCTTTTCAACGTGGTTGATTCAGCATTTTTTCCTCGTGTTTGCGGTCATCTACCCTCTGCTATTTATCCTCGAAACCATAATCCTCTATACCTACTTCTATTCCTGGGATTCTATGAAAGGTTCGTTAAAGGGCCGTCATATTGCCTTAGGAATTCTTTTGAACATCGTTGGAACGGTCACGTTATTTGTCATTGATGGCCCCACTGCCTTTATGAACACTCCAGCCAAGGCCGCAGAAGGGGTGTCCCTTGTTGAGTTTGTCACGAATGCAGGTTTATGGGACAAAATGGCCAACTATAGTTGGATGCCGCTTAACCTGCACCGGTTGGTCGGGAATGTCACGTTTGGAGGATTTATCGCCGGGCTGATTGCGGCCTATATGTATATGAGGTCCAAGACAGATGAAGAGCGATCCTATTATGACTGGATGGGGTTCGTGGGCAATATGATTGGAGTGGGAGCGCTGTTGTTGCTCCCATTTATGGGTTACCTCCTTGCTTACGAGCTTTGTGACTATGATGCCTCAATTTGTCCCTATATGATGGCCGACCAGTTGTCGATGTTCTTTGAAATGCAGGGCGCGATGATTGGGCTCATCTTTCTTGCCAGTAATTATTATATTTGGTTAAGCCTTAAACGCATTGAAGGTGTTGAGGAGATACGAATATCCGGATTTGTGGCTCTTGCGGTGCTGGTCATGCCAGCCGTGATGGGTATGGCCTGGAAGATGTTCCCTCCTCCTGAGTGGCAATCTCTTATTTTCCTAGCGGGAACTATCTTGGTTCCTGTTATTTTAGGACGAATTCCAGGGTTGAGTAACTTCACCGTTTCGGCCTTCACCATGGTAAAAGTAGGGTTTCTTATGATTGTGGTGGCTGATGCTATTTGGATGACGCCCCATGGCTTTGTGGCCACGCAGGGGTTGGCGACTCATGAGGTGGAACTCCCAGAGTGGGCTCAGGAGTTGGCGCTCATGCCCGCAAAAAATGCCGCAGCCTTTACCTTGGTGTTTCTCACAATCGTCAATTACATTATGTACAATCGTGCTATTAAAAGGGGCACGATCATTTGGGGAAAGATCGATTTCGCTTCACAATTCGTCCTGATTTTCCTGGCATTCAGCGCAATTTGGACGATGGGTTTGATGGGAACGGTTCGGTCGCTCACCAGAAAATATTTTCATGTCTATAACCTTGTGCAAGATTTCACTCCAGAAGCGTTTACGCCTACCTTGTCCTATTCGGCGTGGTGGATCACAGGAGTGACGATTGTATTTTATGCTGTGGTCAGTTTTGCAATCCTGGTCACGCTTAAACCGGCAAGTGCAAAGGCTGAGGCGCCGTAAAATCGCCTTTTCCTGAGGAAGCTAATAAGTCTGTATTTTGAAAGAAAAGGAATCGTATGGCTAATCAAAGCTTCGCGAAAAGTGTGCTGAAAAAAGCAACCATCGGTATTATCGTAGGGGTAATTTTAGTGGTTGTCGCACAACAGACGCATTTTCCTCCCATCTTTCAACTCATGTTTTTTATCTATGCTATGTTGGGGGCTTTAGTGTTTATCCTTTTGGATGCCCCTCCTATGAAGCGTTTAGAAGGGGGAAAAGCCCTGGGAGCGCTTATTGTTTTTTATGTTTTGTTGTCCGGTTTGTATATCGCAGGGGCCTCCATTCTCCCTCAGTTCGATCCTGCGGATGAGGCGGGGAAAATTGAAAAAATGCTGAAAAGGCCCAGATTAGAATGGGCCAAGAATCAACCGAGCGAGGTCACGAAAAAAGTAAAAGAGTTAAATGAGAGGGTGAAATCTCTCTCGACTCAATTAGCCTCATTGGGAGGTGCCGCAAAGGTAGAAGTAGTAGATACATCAAGTGGTAGTGGGGGTGCTGCGGCTTCCGGGGACATTATCGCGCTTGGAAAGGAACAGTGGGAGCTTCAGGAATGTTACAACTGCCACAAGCTGTTTGGTGCCGGGGGTAAAAAACGAGGGCCGGTACTGGATAATATTGGAAATCTAATGACTCCTGAGGCCCTTAGAGAGAAAATTCTGAACCCGAAAAGTTGGATGGCAGAAGGGTTTGACAAGCAATATAAAAAGGGAAAAATGCCGGATAAATATCGGGATCTGATGTTCCCCGAGGAAATTGATGCGCTTGTGGCGTTTCTTGCATCATTAAAAGATGCCTCCGTGGATACCCCGAAGCCAATTAAGATGAATTAAGAACGTGTAGGACCAGCGAAATATGCAGCCAAAACTCACAGCTAAGGCCTTATGCGGGGATCAGGAAGTCGGAAAGATTTCCAAGGTTATCGTTGATCCCTTGTCTCATGAAATCAGTCATGTGGTCGTCAAGGAGTCTGAGGCTCAAGGTGTTGATCGTCAAATTCCTATAGGCCAGGTCCAGCAGGTGGTCAGTGAGGAGGAAATTATCCTTCGATGTTCACCGGATGAGTTTGCTCAATTCCCGGTCATTGATCGTGATCAATATGTCACCATTCACGAGGTTGAGATTGCCCATCTAGAGGATCATCTCCATGTTGAACCTGGGGAAGTGTTAGTCCCTCTCCCTCGCCTGGAGCAAGGCGTTCCTAGAAGAACGTTTTTCAATAATATGACCCATGCCATTGGAACCCTTATTGCGCTTCCTCTAGCCTATCCGGTCTTGAAGTATCTGATGAAGCCGATGTTTAAGCCGTTTGATAATCAATGGTTTTCGGTGGGCAACATTAAGAAAGTGAAGCAGGAAAATGTCGGATTCCAGTTTAAATTTACTCGTGGGTTTAAAGAAGCCTTTATGCCGGAGCAACAAATAGAAAAAAATATCTGGGTTGTGAAAGCCACGCCAGAAGTTCAAAAAGCAGTGTACGGCGGGAACGATGTTAAATTTTTCGATAATAAAGGGGATGTTCTTCACGTGAATAAGTCGAACTCCCCTTATATTGGATTTTCCGGGAAATGCCCTCATTTGGGCTGTGGGTATAAGTGGAGAAAAACAAAAAGTAATCCAGATGGCATTTTTCTCTGTCCATGTCATTTGAGCTTGTACGATGAGGCCGGGAAGGTCATTGACGGCCCGGCTCCCCGGGGATTAGATGTCCTGCCAATGAAAGTGGATGCCGCCGGAGAAATTCAGATCATTGATATTGAGTATAAGGCCGGCGTGAAAAATCAAATTCGTCTTCTATAATTAGTCTTCACCAAAACTACATCAAGGATATTTATTCATGCAGCAGGATTCTCAACCCGTGAATCAACCAAATCCTTTTGAAAAGGTCGTGGAATTTGTTGATGAACGGGTAGGTCTGAAGACCATCCAAGCGAAAATGCTGAATGAGCCGATCCCCGGGGGGTCACGCTGGGCGTATGCCTTCGGCTCGGTTCTCCTCTTCATTTTCATCCTGCAGGTGGTTACGGGTATCCTGTTGATGTTTTATTACGTCCCCAGTACGGACCATGCTTATGATAGTACGCAATACATCATCCATGAGGTAGATTACGGCTGGTTTCTCCTGAGCTATCACTTCTGGGGATCATCTGCGATGGTAGTGATGGTATTTGCCCATATGTCGCAAGTCTTCTTATGGGGAGCCTATAAAAAGCCTAGAGAGCTGATATGGCTTGTCGGTTTGGCCCTTTTTGGCATTGTCATGGGATTTGGGTTTACCGGATATCTTTTGCCATGGGATCAACGGGCTTACTGGGCCACGGTGGTTGGTGTGGAAATTATGGACAAAACCCCAATTGTTGGGGATTTTATGGCCAGATTCCTCAAAGGGGGACCTACGCCTGGGCAAATGACACTCAGTCGATTTTTTGTGATTCATGTGATGGTGTTACCGGCGGCGTTGGCTGGATTGGCCGGGCTGCATATTTTCCTTTTTAGAAAAGCAGGGCCTGCAGGGCCTTTCAGGGGAACGCCAGAGGAGCTCAAGGCGAAGACGGATTACTTTTTCCCAAGGCAGATATGGAAAGATATTGTGGCCATGGCAACGGTGTTCCTGATTATCTGTTCATTAGCCTTTATTGAGCCGGTTGTTTTACTCCAACAGGCGACGCCTGATCCTGGGGATTATCATCCAGAGCCAGAATGGTATTTTCTTTTTCTATTTCAGCTTCTTCGCTTGAAAATGTTTGGGGGGGAGTTTGGTCAGTTCCTTGGCGCGATAGCAATACCGGGGGCCTTTATGGCCTTTTTGGCAGCGTTGCCTTTCATTGACACCAATCCAGAGCGAAACCTTTTTAAGCGGCCTGCAGCGCTCATTGGTTGGATTTTGATCATGGTGATTATTTTGGTGTTTACCGTATCAGCAATAATCAATCGTGAATTCTTGCACTGATTTATTGGACGGCTATGTCGAATACTAAATTGGGACTCCTCGTTTTTTGGCCAACATTTTGGACTGGATTTCCACTGAAGTTGGTTTTTGCCATGCTAATGTTGGCTGCACATATGCACCCATGGTCCGGTTCAGGGCTTTTTTTGCTGCTACTCATTTCTATTCCAATAGACATTTGGGCATTGGGGCTTTGCGCAAAAACTGTATTTATTGATCGATTGAATGTTGATCCACAGCCGGGGTTTGCCGCCAATCTCTGGGCGCGCTGGGCTGTTTTTACGGCTATTGCTCTGCCTTTAATCAAGATGGTCGTTTCCGGTGCAACGGAGATTTCAAAATCGGTAACCTCCAGTATTGTACATTTTATCAAGGAAAGTATTTGGCCTACGCTGCCTGTCGCCGAACAAATTACCCTTGAATTAGTCATGTGGGGAAGCGCCGCATCGGTTGTACTCATTGTCTGTATCATGGGTTGGCTGTTTGGTCTTGGCTGGCTTACTCAACCCTTTGTGAGAAATGCGAAATCTTTAGATGGTACCGAAGCTGAGCGAGCAAATTTCTGGGATGCTCTTCGGATCCCCGCAGATCAGCCCTTATTGTTAACAGCTTTCACAGGGGCGGGAGTGGTTTTGGTTTTTGTCTTCTGGTCTTTGTTGCCCGCATCAACTCCTCATCCGCATGAAGAGTATGAATTTATTTCAAAGGGATCAAAAGCAGAGAGGGTGGAAACAAGGAAGGTTTTAAAAGAAGCGGAGCAAGTGCTTGCAAAAGCCGAACTGGTTGTGAAAAAGCTTGAGGAAGAAAAAAGTGGTGAATCAAAAGAGTCAAGTGGGGAAAAGGTAAAAGAACCGGTGGCAGAAGAAGCGCCGGAAAAAAAGAAATAGCTAAAATACGGACTGCTAAAAACGTACTAAGCTAGCAAGTGAAATACGGCATAGGGTATAAAGGTCTGAAATTGGTTCTTGGGTCTAAAAATGAACGAGTGAAGGGGGCCTAGTGATGAGATCGGCCAACCGAATAGAACAATCGACCATTAAAAATTTTCTGGGGAAAATGCCAACTATCTTTAAGTGGGTAAGCTTCCTTTCGGTGTTGTTGCTTCCGGTGATCGCGATGGCTGCCGGGGCGGAAACGAAAGCAATGTCGGTGGAATATCGGGATGTTCCCGGAATTGGCAGTCGGAATCTTGTTTGGGTTGTCGCGCAACAACATCTTCTCTTGGCGGGATTCGTCCTGGGGGTTCCGATTTTTGGTTGGGTGTGCGAGTTGGTTGGATGGAAAACAAAAGAAGCCCGTTATGACAAATTAGCCAAAGAGTTTACTAAACTCCTGACCTCGGCATATGCCACCACCGCGTTGTTTGGAGGAATTCTCCTGTTCTTGTTGATTGGGCTCTATCCCAAATTGATGGCCTATCTCACTGATATGTTTTTCCCATCTTTTCTCGTCTATTGCCTATTGTTTTTAGCTGAAACCGCTACCCTCTACATGTATTGGTACGGGTGGGATTATATGCAGGGGAATAAGAAGGTCTTTCACTTATTTTTGGGATTCCTTCTGAACTTATTTGCCATTGGAATTATGATCGTTCCTAATTCTTGGGCCACCTTCCAAGCAAGTCCAGTGGTGGTAGGGGATGGGGATGCTTGGACTCGAGCCTGGATGGCCATGCAGAACCCCACGTGGTGGCCGGTTAATATTCATCGTCTCATTGCCAATGTGGTGCTCGGTGGGTTTATCGTCGGGGCGTATGCAGGAATTCGTTACCTATTGGCTGTTTCTCAGGAAGAGCGAGAGCATTACGATTGGATGGGATATGTCGGGAACTTTATCGGGGTATTTGGCATGCTCCCTCTCCCATTCGCTGGATATTGGTTGATGCGGGAGGTGTATCAATACAATCAGCAGATGGGGATTACCCTCATGGGTGGTTTCCTTGCATGGTTGTTTATTCTTCAGGCCATGCTTATCGGCGTACTATTTCTTGGGGCAAATTATTATTTTTGGATGGGAATTACCTATCGTATACCCGGGTCTGAAAATTCGTACAAGAAGCCGATTATGGCTATGCTCGTCGTCCTCTTATTATGTTTAGGTGTTTGGATGACTCCGCATTCCTTGGTGGCGAGCTTAGCGGAAGCGCAAAAAATGGGAGGCACACATCATCCTTTACTCGGGGTTTTTGGGGTCATGTCTGCCAAAATGACCGTCTCCAATTTAATGATCCTTGTCACCTTCATGAGTTTTATTATGTATTGGCGCGCGGGGAAGCAAGAAACGGCTGGTTGGGCTAAAGCCGCTAAGGCCATTATGGGTGCTCTGCTTTTTGTTGGAGGTGTTGCGGTAATTGTCCTTGGGGTGTGGGGCTATTTTGTTCCGGCAATTATCCGGATCAATTATTTCTCCGTCGCACAGGTATTGATCGTCTTATTTATTATGGTGACGTTTACACCTTTGACAGCGTTGTTAATGAAAAGTGCCAAAACGACGACTGAAATGGTGTGGGGAAAAATGCCTATTCGTGCGGGCTACAGTCTAGTACTCAATGCGGTAATGGTTATTCTGCTGATGTCTTTAATGGGTTACGCCAGATCTTCTTCACGGGTTCATTGGCATATTTATGGTGTGATGCGTGACACTTCTGAATATGCATTTTCACCGGCATTAGGGTATGCGGCTGCGTTTATGTCCTTAAATACCTTTGTCTATTGCTTGTTGGTGGCTTTTATTTTCTGGGTTGCGACATTAGGTGATAAAGCCAAAGCGCAACAGGCCAAAGTGCCCTTGTCTGATGTTCCCGGTGGTGCACCGGCTATGGCTGGTGGATCGCCAAGTTCAGTGGAAAATATTGGGTCCGGATCTCTGGAAAACCATAGGTGAGGCATTATGAGTGAAGTTGCGTTACTCCAAATAATTGGTCTCTGCGTTGTCGGAGCCGGAATCCTTATACTCCTGTTTATTAAAGGGATGTTTCTTCGTGTAGTGGGTTTTGTGGCTATGGTGTTAGGGATGTTTAGCTTGATTGCGCTAGGGGTTCCGCAAATGGCCTCCCTCCCTCCGGCAATTGAAACCTTTGATTTAGCTGAAGTGAAAAGCCCGAGTGACTTAGCGGCGATTGGACAAAAAATATTTTTTAGTAAAGGGCAGTGTGCCCTCTGTCATTCAATTGGGCCAAGTGAGTCAGCCCGGTGCCCAGATTTGAATGGGATTGGAGCGAAGTTGGCGCCAGAGTTTATCTATGAAAGTCTGACGCAACCACAGGCCTATATATATTTGGACTTCCGGCATGCAACCAAGCCAGAGGAGTATCCTGCACGTATGCCCCATATCGATAAAGATCCTATTGGGCTGACTAAACCTGAAATTTATTCTGTGATTGCATTTCTCCAAAAGATGAGTGGAGAGCCAATTAGTATAAAAGTAGAAGATATTATGGAATCTGAGGCCGTGAAGGTTGCGTCAATTGCAGATTCTGCTTCGAAGAATTCTGAGTCCCAAGAGAGTGTCGTAGCTCCGTAAGGCGAAGAACCGGAGCACAGGAGGAATGAAATGAAAGGTCCAATTGCAAGCGGAGCCATACTTATGGCTGGGATGTTTATCTTCCTGAAGTTTATTCTTCCCATGGTGACGGCCCCGTTGCCGGCGAGTTTGATTTATCTCTATTTGGCTTTGACCTTAAGTGGAATCATGATCTTTGGAACCATGAGTGCTTCAGGTTTGGAGTCTCTTATGGGTCCTGTATTTAGATTTTTGTCTGGGAAGGGCCAGTCTGGAATTGGGCAAATGGCAAGGTTGGCTGTTCTCGTGCTTTTCCCTTTGTTGGTTGGATGGCAAACCTATACTCGTTTGGCTCCAAGTGATCTTCCGCCTGCGGAAAATCGAACCATTCATCCCGCTCCTCCTGGAGAGTTCGTCGGTTTAGCAAATCCTTATCAGAATAATGAGGCAAACGTGAATATGGGGAAAGGGCTCTATGCAGCCTACTGTTCGCCATGTCATGGGGCGAACTATGATGGCAAAGGTCCTGCCGCGAAAGGATTTAATCCGCCTCCGGCAAATTTCAGTGATCCTGGAACAATAGCTCAACTCCAAGAATCCTATTTATTTTGGAGAATTAAAAAAGGTGGTGTAGGATTGCCTGTAGAAGGGATGCCTTGGAAATCGGCTATGCCCCGCTGGGAAGTAGAATTGCCAGATGAGTTTATTTGGAAAATTATCATGGGTGAGTATGACGGGGCTCATCAATCTCCTCGTACGTGGGAAGAAGAAGAGTAGCGCGTTCCTATTCCTAAATTGAGAATTGTTTTTTGTGGAGAATATGACATGTTGAAAAGACTGAGATTCCTGACAATGGTGATCGTGGTGGGAGTCCCCGGAATACTCGGTTTTGCTGTTGGATTTGCCAGTGACCCCCCGCCGGCGGATCAAGCTGTCGGAAGTGTTTCTGTTCGGTTGTATCAAGTGGAGGGGACCCTCCCCGCCGATGATCCGAATTCAGCACAATGGTCGTCTGTTCCAGACTCAGAATTCCAATTGGCTCCCCAAGTACATTGGCCAGAGCGTATTCAGGAAGTCACTGTGCAATCCGTTAAAGTCAAGGGGCTTCATGACGGTGAAAATCTTGCCATTTTATTGGAATATGAGGATCCCACAGAAGATGCAGCGGATGCAGCGGCCATTGAATTTATGGTGGGAGATAAAATGGCGCACTTCGCTCATGGGCAACCTATGCTTCAGGTTGAAGGGGGTCCGGTCAATATTTGGTTTTGGAAGAAAGAAAATGGGCAGGCTTTGGATATGAGTGCAAAGGGTTTTAAGACCTTAAAGACGCAAGAAAAACAAGATGTCAGGGCTACCGGTGTGTGGAATGGCGGTTCTTGGAAAGTCGTCTTTTCTCGTGCGCTGAAAACGGAAGATGAACAAGATGTCCAAATAGAGCCTGGAGAATGGCGGAGCGTGGCTTTTGCGTTTTGGGATGGGGCACTGGTGAGCGGAGTGGCGAAGGAAAAGGGCAGTCAAAAAGCGGTGTCTTCCTGGTGGTCAATTCGCGCAGAGCCGAGTGCGGATAACTCGATTTTTGCATGGGTCATTCTTGGCCTTGCACTGGCTGCAGGATTCGAATTGGTGGTGGTACGGAAATTGAGAAAGGGCCAATCAGCATGAAACCGGGGGCCAGGGGAATGATGGGTAGGACCTTATTGAAAGTGTTGGCCATAGGTTTGGCGTCAGGTTTGTTATTATATGGCTGCGCCGGAGATGAAAAGTCGGCCAAAGGTAAAAAACTTTATAATCATTATTGCAGTCACTGCCATGGCGAGTCGGGACAACAAGGAGAGGGCTTCAACTGGGATCGTATGCCTGATCCTCGTCCCAAAAATCTTGCCTCCAATGCGGAAATGTCGACTTTTAGTGACAAAGAAATATTTGATACCGTATATCGGGACATGCGGGATACTTCAGATCCTAAAGTTTTAGATGATGATAATTATTTTGCAGTGTCCACCATGCCAACATTTAAATACACTCTGTCCGAGGAAGAGATTTGGAGTGTAGTCGGTTATGTTCGGACGTTACATGGGATGTCGTTGACTTTTGACCTGGCGGGTCGGAAGAAAGAATTAGAAGAAGTGTTAGCCGCCGCGCAACAAGAAATGGAAGCCGCAAAAGCCATTTATGAGGCTGCCGTAGAAAAAGCTGAAGCTGAACAGGCTGCCTATGAAGAAACTTTGACAGATGCTCAACTGGAGGACTATGAGCCCGAAGAGATTACCCTTCCTGAAGAAGAGGTATTCCTCGTGGCTAATGAAAAATATGAAAAGGCTAAAGCGGCAGTAGATAACTTTTCAAAACGTCCCAAAAAAACAAGAATTGAGCGTCCTGATCTCACTATTTCTGAGGCGGAACGAGCGGTGCAGGTAGAAAAAGGGAAGGCCCTCTATGGCGATACCTATGGCTGCCACGGGTGTCATAGTCTCAATGACGAAGGGGGATTAGTGGGCCCTGCATTAGATCGTGCTGGCTTTCGATTAAATCCGACTTGGGTCTATCAATGGATTCGAAATCCTCAAGCCATGAAAAAACATACACGAATGCCGAACTTAGGTGTATCAGATCCAGATGCGAGAGCCTTAACGTATTATCTGGGAACCCTGCGTGCGCCAAAGCCTGAGGGGCCAGTTCCAGACCCTGAATAAAAGAATCTAGGATTTCCTCATACTAGGATTTTGGGTTATCCAGGTAAAAGGCCGTTCTTCATCTCTTCCTAGTTATCCAATCAGTTTTTGGCCACTCGTTTTTAAAATCATTATTGGCTTCCTAGAAACGTCCCTGCTAGCACGATTGCGCCTACCCAGCAATGTTGTTTGAATAATCCCATTGCCTCTGAGGCTGTGATTGGAGAACGAAGGATGATGACTTGGTACCCCAAGATGGCCGCTACGAGGCCCAGCCCTAAAAAATACTCCGTTCCCAAATGACTGACCTGCCCAACCATTGATAAAAAGAACAACATAAATAAGCCTGCTAGGCCAACTCCCAGCCAAGTGGAGGAGCCAAATAAAATAGCTGAGGATTTCAGGCCTATTTTCAAGTCATCCTCCCTATCCTGGATCGCATAAATCGTATCGTAGGCAATGGCCCAACAAATTGTGGCAGCAAAAAGTAACCAGGTTTCCGCCTCTAATGCATTACGGACGGCCGACCAGGCCATCACTCCTCCCCAGCCAAAAGCCAGGCCCAGGACAAATTGCGGAATATGAAGTATTCGCTTACAGAAGGGATAGATTCCGGCGAGGGCCAGAGCAACAGGGCTGAGTAGCCAGGTAAGAGGAGGTAAGAACGATAACAGTCCTATGGCAATAATGAGTAAAATGACTAATAAACCCAGGGCATCTTTTGGCCGTAATTTTCCTGAAGCGAGGGGGCGATCTCGTGTCCGCTCAACCTGACCATCGAATGTTCGATCGGCCAGGTCATTCATAATGACCCCTGCACTCCGCATCACAAAACTACCCAGGATGAAGATGATCAGCAGATTGGTTGGGGGCCAACCTTGAGAAGCCAAGACCAATGCCCATAGAGTCGGGAAGAGCAAGAGGAGTGTGCCTGTTTGGTTGAACAGCCGGATGAGATGAGCAAAAGCTTGAAGACGAGGGACAATGGAGACTTGAGAAGAATTAGAAGGCTCGGAGGTGGACATCAAGACAACACAAGGTCAATTAAGTCCATGTACCCTATTGAACGGTGAATCGGGTGATACAAAGAATTTTTTCCGGTTGGTGGGAAGGGGAAACGACGACCATCCATTCTCCGACATGAACTGTTGGTTTCAGGGATTTTAAGCTCCACATCCGATATCCGGAAGAGGGACGAACAGCTAGATTGACCTCCGATACCTTCGTCCATGTCCCATTGACTTGGTGATGCCAGCTATGGCGAAGGGTTCCTTCAGCGGTGGCCACAACTTTGGTCCAAAACATAACGAGTGAAGTCTGGGATGTTTTCACGATCGGAATAGCTGCCTGCTCGTTATTGTCTTTTTCACAATAGGCAGGGGGTGAGAAAATACCCTCTGGATTTCGATTGGTGACATCTTTGGCCAGGACGACTTTTTCCACCAGAAAGGCTGATTCAGCATGGCTAGGATTGGAAAGCATCAGGATGCCCCCCATTGCTATCATGGAACAGATAAATATGATGTGAACCGTGCCCCTCATGATGGCTCCCTTGACCGTCAGTGTCTCAGAAGTAGCAAATTAGGATATCTTCTCCTTCAAGTCAATGGAAAGAAAAGACCAGCATTTAAATAATGGACATGAGTAAATGACTCTGGCCAACATCGCATTCATGATCCCTTGAGTTGACGATACCAAGTGTCGAAAGGTATAAACGACCCCAACGGGTTTGGTTCCGTAAGTGTTGTAGATTCATCGTGCTGTTTTCCTTCCACTTGTTTTAAGCCGGCGTAGCTCAGTGGTAGAGCAACGGTTTCGTAAACCGTAGGTCGGTGGTTCAATCCCACTCGCCGGCTCCATATTTTCCCCCACCAAAAAGTAGGTTTCTTTCCCTAACGCATGTGATGGATGTCTCTAGAGGGTAAGAAGCTCTCATATTTTTCAATGGCTTAGTGAGAATTCGTTATTGTTGAGAAAAGAATTGAGCCAATTCTCCAACCAGGTTGAAATAGGTGGAATATCAGTTAAGCTACGAAGAGTTGTTGAAAAGATTGATCAAAAAAGGTCAAAGGGGTTTCGATTTCTATCCTACCATCGAAAGGAGAATCCTTTATGAATCTTGCAAGTGAATTGGGAATTGGCGAATCTATACCGACTACCCAGAATACTCTTGGTTCACAGAAATCTTTTCAAGTCCCGAGTCCAGTCATACAAGCCAAAAAAGAAGTGGTCGCGTTCTTTGGTGCCGGCGTCGAATGTATCGGAGAAATTTGGTACGAAGGGAATGTGCAAATTGACGGTCGAATGGAAGGCAAGGTTCACACCAAAGGTACTCTGGTTATCGGAGATCAAGCGGAAATCAAGGCTAAAATTGAAGCTGGTAGCGTGGTCTGTAAAGGGAAGATTCAAGGAGAAGTTGTGGCAAAAGACTCGATAAAATTGTTGTCGCCTGGATTCATTGATGGGACCATGAGTGCCCCTCGGCTTTCTGTGGAATCAGGCGGAGTGTTTAATGGCCGGGTGAGTATGGGAGCTGCTTCATAAGGTCAACATCTTTCTACGCCAAAAGACCTACTCCCTCATTCATTTCCTGTCTCCCCTTTTTGGCTAATCCTTCGCACTCGTAGCGCAGTGATTCTTTCCGTTTGATTTCGATAGATCGACGAAACCTTTCATCGTTTCTCTTTAATCAACTACTCTTGCTCAGTAAGGTCCGGGTTGTGCGATGAATCGTCGAGATGGTTGACGACTTCGATTGGTTGAACCCCAACATACCTACCAGTAAAGATCATCATCTTTCACTGATCGCCATCTTCTCTATTTGTGAGCTGTCGATCTTCTTAACGCCAAATTTCTTGAGCATGGCAATTCGGTTCAACGACCGTCATGGAAGTCGTGATATTTGGGTTGTTAGCGAGAATTAGTGAACATTAGTTTCAGATGGTTTTTCCCTAGTGTTAGGCACATCATTTGCTCAAACGGGAAGGTGAACCAACACTCATAGAAGGGGCACCATGAAAACTTGTGAAAAATGTCAAGGTTCGATGGTCGTGGAAAGAGCTGTGGACTTAGAAGTCGGGTTGAGTATATTGTACTTTGCTTGCTTGAATTGCGGAAAACGCATTCAAGCGGAAAAAGAACCTCAGCCCCTCGTCCACTAATTTATTGATAAGCCGTCAAGAATACATGGAGGAGAGCGATGCAGCAACAGAGCCGACCCTTAACGCATGATGAAAAGAAAGCCGCCGAAGCCGCATTCAAAGGTGCACCATTTGATCCGAAATGGTCTGAGGCTGCCAGAAAAGTATATTTAGGCCTTTCCTCAGCGATCGCTAATAAGCGACATGAGGCCTTTGAAGAAATTCATCCTTCCAAACCAGCCACCATTGCCAAGCGAGTTGCTACGGACATCAAGCCGCGATCACGGGTCAAATCTAGCTTATGGTAGAAGGAGATAGCTGATTGAATAGCGAGGGCATCCGTTCCCAGGATGTCCTCACATTACTTCTCCTACCTCTCTCGACTGTAAGACCTTCCTCGTTTACAATTCATGCACCATTAATCGGCAAGAATAGAATAACGCACGTCTTTTTCTTGAAACGAGAAAACCTGATTCACTGAGAATGAGGTTTCAAGAAAAAAGGGCTTGTCCTTTGTCGTAACCTACGATGCCACAAGAAACCATTTACATCGGACTTGGATCAAATCTGGGAGACCGGCACGAGCTCTGTGATCGGGCCCTTGCCCTCATGGCGTTACTTCCTCTTTCACAAGTGACAGGCATTTCGTCATATTACGAAACCGAACCAGTCGATCCTGATGGGAGATTGGGAGGTAACTGGTTTTACAATGGGGTGGTTCGGTTGGAAACCTCATTGATCCCGGCCCGCCTTCTGGATATCTTGCAAGAAACCGAACGAGGGTTGGGCCGTGACAATACTGATCGGCTCGGCCCCAGAACCATGGACTTCGATATCCTTCTGTTTGGTCAACAGCAAATAGATCTCCCAGGGTTAACCGTGCCTCACTCTCGATTGCATCAGCGTCGGTTTGTCCTAGAGCCCCTGGTAGAATTGGATCCCACATTGAGGCATCCGACGTTGAACCGCTCTATGATTGAACTATTGGAAACCCTTCAAGACCCCGGCCGTGTGAAGAAACTCACTATCAAGCCGGGATCAAAATATCGTACTCGACCGGCCTGTTCAGTCCCACCCCTTTCGTGAGCGCCATGCGTATCGTTCGTTCGATTCGAGGGCTCCAAGCCTGGAGACGTCAACATGAGAATGAGGAAATCGGGTTTGTCCCAACGATGGGTGCGTTGCACGAAGGTCATCTCTCCTTAATTCGTCAGGCCAGAAAACATTGCTCACAAGTAGTCGTCAGCATCTTTGTGAATCCCTTACAATTCGGGCCAACTGAGGATTTAAGTCGCTATCCTCGTCCCGTGAAAAGTGACCAGAAGTTGTGTCGAGAAGCCGGGATCGATCTGCTCTTTAGGCCCTCGCATGAAGAATTTTATCCTAAAGATTTTCAAACATCCGTGAAAGTGAATCGACTCAGTGAGCGCTGGGAGGGGAAGGCGCGTCCCACCCATTTTGAAGGGGTGGCGACGGTTGTGACAAAGTTACTGTGTTTAGTTCGCCCGCGTCGGGCGTTTTTCGGGCAGAAAGATTATCAACAACTGTTGGTCATCAAACAATTAGTGCAGGATCTGAATATTGCCACAACAATTATCCGGTGTCCGACCATTCGGGAATCGGATGGCCTCGCCCTGAGTTCACGGAATCGTTATCTCTCAGAAAGTGAACGCGCTCAAGCAGTTGGTGTTTCCTCGGCTTTAGCTCACGGAGTGCGAATGATAAAGGGAGGGGCACGCCATGTTCCGACCATTCAAAGGACTATGAGGAACGTGCTGGAAAAATGGAAAGGACTCACGATCGAATATCTGGCTGTCTGTGATGCAGGAAGTTTAGAACCTCTGGCAAAAGCGAAGGGGAATATGGTGCTTGTTGCAGCGGTTCAGCTCGGCCACGTTCGGCTCATTGATAATATGCTGGTGAAGGTATAAAGAATTGGGAACCGGATTACGAATCTTGAATCAATTCATTGGGAAGTTCATTCGGATTCGCTTCGCCTCTTTTGGCAGGAAAGGTCTCAGCTAACACCTCCCCGCACGTCGTAATGGCATGACACAGAGATTCGACCGGGTTGCCTTTTTGGAAGCCTCGGCGGATGACGTTGACCATATCATCCCAAACCTGTTGGGGAACCTGATCAAGAATGGGGTGATCGGTCAATACCTCAATCCGATGCTCTAATAAGGAAACAAGAATAAGCACTCCGGTTCCCAGTTCGGTTCGATGTAGCCCATGTTCGAGAAAGGCCTGGTGAGCACGAACATTTACTTTGTAGGCCTTTCGTTCGTTTGATGTCAGTAGTCGAATCACTCCCTCAAATGTTCCTAACCAATATCCCAAACCAAAAGATAATATTACGGAGAGTAGGAGCCAACCCCCATTCATGGCATGCCATCCCCACGGCATCCATTCCCATTCAATAACTAATAGGGTGCTGAGCATCAAAAAGGCGCAGCCAATCCCGGCCCGATATTGGGCTTCACGGTATCGGGCCGAACGGGTAATGATCATCGGTACGATTTCTCCTCGTGTCCCGCGTTCGGCTTCAGCCACAGCCTCACGTATTCGTGCTTGATCCTGTTCAGAAAAAGACATTCACCACCCTCCAGAGGCTCCGCCTCCACCAAAGCTCCCACCTCCGCCTCCAAACCCTCCTCCAAAACCACCCCCACTCCCACCAAACCCGCCTGACCCACCAAAAGGGCCGCCTCGGGTACGAGGCCAACCCAACCCGAAATCATGAGCCAACGGGTTGTGGGAAGAATGGCCACCAGCACGAGAAAAGAGATTCACTAGGAATAGAGCCGTGATGCCAGCCAGCATCGCGATGAGTAATGCTGCAGAAATGCCTACCATAAAGGCAATGAATCCACCAATAACACTCCCGTTGAGACGGCGTCCTGCTCCAAAGAACAGCCCCACAATGGTGCCGATCGCCACAGCAATAAAAAATTTCCCCAACTGACCCACTGCGGGTTCGGCGTTTAAAGATGGGGAATTGGTATACGTTCCTTCAATGGTCGCCAGAATCGCTTGCGTGCCCGCGACAACGCCTCCTGGGAAATCTCCGGCCCGGAAGCGCGGCACCACTTCGTGTCGAATGATTCGTGAACTTTTGGCGTCCGTCAATGTGCCTTCCAAACCGTAGCCGACTTCAAGACGAATTTTTTTGTCTTGAATCGCGATCAGAAAAAGAACGCCATTGTCGGTCCCCTTTTTCCCAAGTGCCCACGTGGTCGCGACCTGGTGCGAAAAATCTTCTATGGGAGAGCCTTCTAAAGAAGGAATGGTGAGGACCGCGACTTGATTAGAAGTCGTACCTTCATGAGCAGCGAGAATTGAATTGAGTTCAGAAAGAACGCTTGGCGAAAGGATGTGGGCACGGTCGACTACCCGGCCGGTGAGGGGAGGCACATCCAGGCCCCAGGCAGAGGGTAGGATGAGAAACACGCTCAAGATTCCTAAGCCAACAAGGTAGCGAGCACACCATCGTGGCGACCGGCTTCTCTGGAATAGCATCATGAACGTGGGTTTCAATGTCGGTTAAAATTTTACCTCAGGAGGAGTGGAAACCGCTTTTTCATCCGCGACTGAAAAGTTGGGTTTAACTTCAAGGCCCAAGAGATACTTTGCGGTTAAATTCGTCGGGAAAAATCGAACGCCTTTGTTATATTCCGCCACGGTTTCGATATAGCGTTTCCGAGCGACCGTAATACGATTTTCCGTTCCTTCTAGTTGGCTTTGGAGATCGCGAAAATTCTCATTGGCTTTCAGGTCAGGATATTTTTCCACGACGACCATGAGTCGAGATAAGGCTGACGTGAGCCCTTGTTGGGCTTCCTGAAATTTCTGAAATAGAGTGGGATCGTTGAGGGCTTCTGGAGTCAGTGTGATGCCGGCCACCTGGGAGCGGGCTTGCGTCACGCCCTCCAAGGTCTCCTTTTCATGGGCCGCGTAGCCCTTCACGGTCGCCACCAGATTGGGAATGAGATCGGCCCGTCGTTGGTATTGATTCAGGACTTCACTCCAGGCCGCCGTCGTTTGCTCATCTAAGCCTTGGAGATCGTTATACCCGCACCCGCTTAGGGGTAATACCAACAGAATAACTCCAAACACGAACTTCTTGAGCAATCGTTGCATTGTTGAATCCTCCTTCAAAAGAGTAAGCCTGCTTATCTACTCACAGGTATACACCAAATAGATAACCATTTATTTTGAGAAAACAAGAAGAAGTTGACGGGTCTAGTCAACAAAGAAGAATGCCGAAGGGGTGCATTATTGTGGCAGTGTCAGTAATAAAGAGCAAATCAATGCACAGGAAGTTGAATCGCTGATTTATCTCATCACAATTGTGACGAGCGAAGGCAGATTCGGATAGGTCCCTCGTGAATCCTACGCAATCAGTCCAATTCAGTAGTCGACTGATTCTTAATAATTGGTTGAATGTCGGCTGGAGAGTAGGTGGGGGGTTTGACCCATTTGCCGTCTTCGCGTTTGTAGCCGCCGACTTTGCTCATGTTGGAGCGATGGACTTCTTTGAAGACGGGTTCCATATCGATGCCTAGAGAGACAGCGGTACCGTAGACCACGTACAACAAATCCGCCAGTTCTTTCGCCATATTGGGCAAGTCCTTGTTGTGCATCGCTTCTTGGAGTTCCTGGAACTCTTCCTCGATGAGACGGGTTCTCAGGGTTTGAGTGGCTTCATCAGGAATAGACGGGGTTGTGGCGATAGGAATTTCAAACTGTGTATGGAATTCTTGAACCATTTTTTGTGCGTCGTTCAATGTGTACTTCCTCCCCTGCCCCCCTCCTTACAAAGAAGGGGGAAATGTTTAAATATTCTTAATGAAAGAAGCTCCGTTATTGCCATGACGGAGAAAAGATAGATTCCTGCCAAGCGCTTGCAGGAATGACGAGAGGGATTTCATAGCAAACTAGAATGCGAGGATCAAATAGATGTCGTTGACGTTGGTCTGGGTCGGGCCGGTGATGATGTGGCCGCCAACCTGGTTGAAAAAAGAATAGCTGTCATGTTTCTCTAGCATGGTTTCAATGGAGAGCCCCTTTTTCTTGGCTCGTTGAAGCGTCTTTCCATCAACTATGGCTCCAGCAACCGCTGTTGGGCCATCCGTGCCGTCGGTCCCAAACCCTGCCACGATAACGTCAGGCAGTCCAGCAATTTCCTGCGCTGCGGCTAACACGCATTCCTGTGCTCGGCCGCCTTTCCCCTTCCCTGTGACCGTCACAGTGGGTTCTCCGCCGACAATCAAGCAAGCTGGTGGACGAATGGGATTGCCAAATGCACGAATGTCTTTAGCCATGGCCCCAAGAATGGCTCCCAGCTCCTTAGCTTCACCCTGTAAAGGAGAATCAAGAAGATGGGGGCGGAGGCCCAATCGTTTGGCTTCCTTGGCCATGCCCTCAATAGCCGTTTGATTATTGGCCAGAATGATCGAGTGATGACCTGGAGCATGCCGTCTGTGACTTTTCCATGTTTCAGGGTGATGTCCCTGGATGCCCTGCCCTAGATGCGTTCGAATGCGGTCGGGAACCCTATTCCAAATTTGATACTGTTCCAGGATCGCGTTGGCCTCTTGGAAGGTCGTTGGGTCTGGCATCGTAGGGCCGGAACCGATGGTGGGTAAATCATCGCCCAAGACATCAGATAGAGCCACAGTTAAAATTTTTGCGGACGTGGCTTGAGCGAGTTGTCCGCCTTTCACGGCAGAGAGGTGTTTTCGGACGGTGTTAATCTCTTGGATCGTTGCGCCTGCTCGCAAAAGCAGGTTCGTCGTGCGTCGTTTATCATTCAGTGTCAGGCCAGGAGCGGGTGCACACAGCAAGCTGGACGCTCCACCGGAAAGAAGGACGATGAGTAAATCTTTTTTGGTGAGTGTTCTGGCCATGGTGAGAATGTGTTTGGTCGCTCGAACCCCGCGTGCATCGGGGAGCGGGTGGCCGGCTTCTACAATCTGAATACGTTGCGTGGGTGCTTTGTAGCCATCTTTGACGATGACTACTCCGCCTTCTACATATTCCCCTAGAATTCGTTCGAGCATGTGCGCCATGTGAGCTGACGCTTTCCCGGCGCCCACACATACGATCCGCTGGTATCGTGATAAGTCGTATGGCTGCCCGTTGACGGACAGGTGGCGACCGTTTCTGCGGATCGATTGTTCCATGGCTTGGCTGGGGTCAGCGGCTTTTAACCCAGTTTGAATGAGCGCATTCAGGATCCTTTTGACTTGGGTATTAGGGGTCTGGATGAGCATGATGTGGCTATGGCTCAATCGGGTAAGGTGAGTGACCGCAGTCGGCGAACTGAATGGTTAGTGGAGATCTGAATCGGAAAATTCTGAAAGCTGAAGGCTGTGTGCAGAGGCGTCAGGGGTCTCGAGAGGGAGAATGCTGAGGCTACGATGTAAGGTCGTACTGAGGCCAATCAATGAATAGGGTTTGGTGATGACACCGTGAAAGCCATAGGATTGGTAATTACCCATAATAGGATCGTTCGAATATCCGCTGGACACAAAGGCGACTACCTTCGGATCAATCTCGCGTAGGCGAAGAATCGCCTCTTTGCCTCCCATACTTCCCGGAACCGTTAAGTCTAAAATGACAGCAGAAAAAGGAACCTCCTTGTTTTGTGCCTGTCGGTAGAGCTCGATGGCTTCATGCCCATTCTTGGCGAGTTCACATTGGTAGCCACAGTGTAAGAGCATTTCCTTGGCCAACAGGCGTATCGGTTCTTCGTCATCCATCACCAGAATAGTCCCGTGTCCATGTTGGAGAGGGACGGTCCCCAACTTGATGGGCTTGGCTCCGCTGGCACAGGCTGGAAAATAAATGGAAAATTTGGTTCCCACCTTCGTTTGAGATTCCACCGCAATATGTCCTCCGTGCTTGTGCACAATGGCATACGTGGAAGCCAGCCCGAGTCCTTGCCCCTCCGCTTTGGTTGAAAAGTAGGGATCGAAAATTTTATGGAGTTGTTCTTGTTCGATGCCGATGCCTTCATCGGAAATGGTGACGTACAGGTAAGGGCCTGGTGGGAGCGGGAGTGGTGAGGAATCAGGTGTGGTGTTGATCACCACATTGGCTGCTTTAATAACCAAGGTCCCCCCGTTGGGCATAGCCTGCAGCGCGTTGATGACGATGTTGTGGATGACTTGGCTGATTTGGCCTGGATCGGCTTCAATGGGCCAGAGAGTCGTTGGGAGATGCCGTTCACATAACACCGAGGACCCGGAAAGTGCAAAACCTGACGATTCAATAATGATGTCCCTGAGAGAAATCAGCTGTTTAATGGGATCTCCGCCCTTGGCAAAGGCAAGGAGTTGTTGGGTGAGATCTTTGGCCCGCCACGTGGCCTGTTCCGCGCGGGTCAGGTAGGTTTCTCCAAGCGGCGGTAATTTCATGCTGTGTTGGGTCAGCGTAATGTTCCCCAGAATACTGGTCAGCAGATTGTTGAAATCGTGAGCAATGCCTCCGGCAAGGGTCCCAATGGCATCCATTTTTTGTGAACGTAATAATTGGGTTTCCAGGTGTTGTTTTTCTTCGTCCATTTTTCGGCGTTCAGTCACGTCGCGCGTCACGCCGGCGAATCCCTGTGGACGACCTTCTTCATCCAGTAACAGGCTTGCTCGTACTTCAGCCCAGACCGTACTGCCATCTTTACAGCGATGCTCAAGTTCCAATAAGAGGGAGGGGCAGGTTTCCCCTGGTTCTTGATTAAATCGGGCGAGCTCTTGGTGCATGGCTAATTGTGCTTTTTCTAAAGAGGATGGCGTCAAGCATTCTTCCAACGACATGGCCATAACTTCTTCGGCCGAAAACCCTCGTAAATCCTTAATCGAGGGACTGACATAGGAAAAACGACTACCATCCAGTTCCATCATCCAAATGACATCCGAAATATGTTCGGTCACAAACTGGTATCGAAACTCAGATGTTTTGAGCGCAGTGGTCCGAGCTTCGACTGAGGTTTCGAGATACTTTTGGTGTTCCCATAATTCCTTTTCGACTCTGACTCGGTGAGCAACTTCTTTCCTGAGCGATTCATTTAAGGCCTCAGCCCGATCCCGGGCTTCTGTGAGGTTTCTAATCAAGGTTAAATTTTCTTGGTGTAACGTCAAGGATTCGAGAATCATCCTTTGGTTGCGTTTGGCCGTCATCGTCATAAGAGTGATTAAGAGAAGTCCCATGGTCCCCATACTCATGTGCAACGAGTCTCCTCGAGACAACAAGACGAAGATTATCGGTGCGCTGGTAGGGATGGAAAACACGAGGAAGGCAGGGAAATAGGAGGCATAGAGCGCCGTAGCTCCTGCGATCATTCCTCCAAAGACGAAGGTTAAAAAAACTTCATGTCCGATGGAAGCAGTCTGATACAGGACGATTCCCCCAATCCCCCATATACAGCCGGAGGCCAAATTACCGATGAGGAACCAATTCACCCATTGATTTCTCGTGCTATCTTGGAGCGTTTCCTGCTGATAGCGATACAGCAAGAAGCCCCATAACCCATTAATGATAAGGAGACTGATGAGCCATAAGATGAGCGTGTGTTGAGGTATGATCGTCCATAACAGGGTTACGAGGATGAAGCCATTGATGAGAGAACCCCAAATACCGTAAGGCGCGAGCGAAAACAGTTGATGCACCTGTTGATTAAATAAAAGGTGTGATGATGGTTCCGTTAAGGGGGACCCAGGAGGTAAAGAATTAGAGGGGTTGGGAGGGGTGCTGTTATGGGGTTGTGAGTGACGCATTGAATGCCCGCTCCAGATGATACAAGGTCAGGTAGGTGGAGAACGCGGAACCCATTTAATGCTAGGTTGGAAAAATATTCTATATTATTGCGATAGACTGCCCATTTTGCCCATTATTGTCAAATCTGGTGGTCATTCCTGGGCCCATGGTGGCCAAGCGATTTGAGGAAAAGAGTCCTATGCGAATTGTTCGTTCAAAACTGAATAAATGTCTATGGTAGGATGCTGCCCATGCGCGCCATGCCGATTTTGCAACAGACGATTTCCGATTGCACTCGTTGTCCTCGGTTAACCACGTATCGTCAAGAGGTGGCACGAGAAAAGGTCAAGCGTTTTAAGGATTGGGTCTACTGGGGCCGGCCGATTCCTGGGTTTGGGGATCCAAAAGCCAGCGTCTATGTCCTCGGGTTAGCCCCGGCCGCGCATGGGGGCAATCGTACCGGGCGTGTTTTTACGGGAGACCGAAGTGGTGATTGGTTATATGAAGCGCTCCATGCTTTTGGCTTTGCCAATCAACCCGAATCCATACATCGTGATGATGGTCTCACACTACAGAACTGTTTTGTGGCCGCTGCCGTGCGGTGTGCGCCCCCGGCCAATAAACCGACGAAAGACGAGTTCGAAACCTGCCGGGCCTTTGTTATGGAAGAACTGCGGTTATTAGGACAGGTGCAGGTTGTCGTCGCGCTGGGGAAAATTGCCTTTGATGAATATGTGCGAACCTGTCAGTCCATGGGTCGCCAGATCCCGGCACCCAGACCAAAGTTTACTCATGGGGCTGAATATGCGTTGCCTTGGAACGTGACATTGCTGGGCTCGTACCATCCAAGCCAGCAAAATACGTTTACGGGGACGTTGACTCGCTCCATGTTTCATTCGGTCTTTCGTCGCGCCAAGAACCTGATTGCGTAGGGGGTGGTCAGGCGAGGCGGAGACGAACTGCCGGTTATTTAGTGGAGGATTTTCGGGCCTCCCAATCAGCTAAGAATTTTTTTAACCCGATATCCGTGAGCGGATGTTTGACGAGTTGTTGGAAGACACTGTAGGGCATCGTGCAAATATGTCCCCCGAGGAGTGCAGCTTGGACCACATGCTGCGGATGACGGACGCTCGCCACGAGCACTTGGGTGGAATACTCATAATTTTCATAAATGGTTAAAATTTGTTCGATAAGGTCCATGCCGTCTGAGCTGATGTCATCAAGACGACCGATAAATGGCGAGACGCACCAGGCTCCCGCTTTAGCAGCCAAGAGGGCCTGAGTGGGCGAAAAACACAGGGTCACATTGACGCGAATCCCCTCGCTGGCCATGAGCTTCGTGGCCTTCAGTCCTTCTGGGATGAGTGGAACTTTCACCACGATATTTTTATGAATTTTGGCCAGTTCACGCCCTTCCTTGACCATCGCGTCGGCCTCGACACTGACGACCTCGGCACTAATTGGGCCATCCACGAGGCTGCAAATTTCCACGAGGAGGTCTTTGAAATCTCGGCCTTCCTTCGAGACGAGTGAAGGATTGGTGGTGATACCATCGACGAGACCATAGCTGGCCGCTTCTCGAATTTCGTTCACATTGCCGGTATCCAAATACAGTTTCATGACCGACTCCTTTGGTAGAAGAAAAATCTCGTAATTGAAGAGCTGGAGTCATTGTAATCAAGAACCCGGGTTTGGACAATTAGGTGGGGAAACTTCGCGTTTTCACTTGAGGGTTTGACGGATGGAGAATCGAAGACTAGAATTTTTAGAACGTTCTGTTCAGGCGTCACGAGGAGGGAACTGGTGAAAAGGAGGCAAACGTGATTCGACGATATGTGATGGTGGGTCTGCTGGGGTTCGTGTTCGCCGGCTGTGGCGGCAATCCGTATTTAGAGGCCTCGCTAGATCCGGCAAAGTTCGAAGGGAAAGACCAGGCCTGGTTTGAAGAAAACTGGGGAAAACCCAGTGCGAAAACCTCGCGGTTTTTTGGGGGGGAAAGTTGGATCTATTCTCGTATTGCTGGCGGAGAAACTCATTTCCCATTTTTTAATTTCTCTCCGAACCAGTGCCAAATCACATTGGATTTTGATAAAGATCAAAAGCTGGACGATTACTCGTATACGGATTGTTAGTCTCCGTCTATCTTGGGACCAATCAAGATATCCTTGGATTGTTCGCGCATCCAGAATCCTGTCACAATTTGTTCAGACGAGGGGCTTTCTCTACCGTGAGACCTGTCTGACAAGAAAGGTATCGTGTCACGCCGAATTGTTGTGTGTCAGACGCAGGAAGACTTGTTCGAAGCCGCGGCTCAAATCGTCGTGCAGTCTGCACCTTTCAGATCAGATCGCGCCCAGTCGTATTCGATCGCGCTGTCAGGTGGTTCAACGCCGCAACGGTTGTTTGCGCGATTAGCGGCTGATCCTTACCGGTCACAAATTGATTGGTCATCGATCCACGTGTTCTGGGGGGATGAACGAAACGTGCCTCCGGATCATGGGGATAGCAACTTTCGCATGGCCAAAGAACATTTATTAGATCGTGTGCCTATTCCTCTTGACCAGGTGTTTCGCATGGAAGGGGAGCGTCCAGCGCAGGAAGCGGCGATTCGATATGAAGACGTGTTGCAACGGGCCTTTTCTCTGAAAAACAAAGGAGTTTTCCCTCGGTTTGACTTAATTTTACTAGGCATGGGGCCTGATGGTCATACGGCCTCGTTATTTCCCGACACAGCGGTTCTGGAGGAAACGACACGTTGGGTAGGGGCTCCGTGGATAGAAAAATTGCACACGCATCGTATTACCCTCACTCCGCCAGTCCTGAATGCCGCTCGCCGGATTGTTTTTGTGGTGAGCGGAGCCGACAAAGCCCAGGCTGCGCAGGCCGTATTAGAGGGACCTGTTCAGATCCGTCAGTACCCGTCGCAAGTGGTGAATCCGGTCCAGGGAGAAGTGATCTGGCTGATGGATCGTGAGGCGTCAAGTCGCCTCCAGCACACTCCTCTCATCGAATGGGAAGGGGACAAAGGGATGGTTATCGGATGACTCCTTCTAAAGCACCATTGGCGTTTATTCATGCACTACACAAGCACCCGGTGAGCTGCGAAGGTCAGAATTGTCCCTCTTCTGTAGAGGTGAACGATATTTCCCAACCCGCTGACCGAGTCAAAACCTTTCACTTGCAGTGCAGTGTGTGCCATTGGGAACAAACGGTGTCCGGTTCGCGACAAGTGGATCCGCCATGGGATGAGGGCTCGCTCATGGAAATCACGGAAGAGCATTTGTTGCATCTGGAGCCCGTCTGTCCATACGACCAGGCACCATTAGAATTTCATTCTCTGCCCAATCCCCGTAGGCGGGCTCGATATCGAATCACGTGCTTTTATTGTGGGCGCCAAGAAGAATTGGATTGGCCCCCTGAAGAAGCCAAGCGGTAGGTTGTGGTTGTGTCGAGACTGTTTGGTGTTCTTGTGCTCTTCGGAGTTCTCCAAACGGGATCTTCCCCGCTGTCATATCACATAGTCCCTCGTGTTCCTCTGAATGAAAAAAATTAAAAAGAAGAAATCAGCCAGCCAGGCCTTGCCCGCCTTTTTGATTGGTTGGACACATGGAGGGCCTCCCCCTCCTGGGTATTTGGCTGCCTGGTTTGACCAACGTTATGGGGGACCGTTACAGATTCGATTTCTTTCGTCGAATGGCCATCATCATTTTGAGGCTGTGCATACCAATTGGAATGCGCAGGTCCAATTGGCGCCTGCGGCTCAGGTCGTAGAGCAGTGGCAAGGGCGCTTGCAGTGGGATCATCGGCATCTTGCCCAACTGCTGGTTCCGTCAAAGGCGCAGGCCGATCGCCAAGACGAGGTGCTTCATCTTGCTCGAGTCGCCAGAGGTCTTACCTTACTGATGGAGGGGACGAGCTATGATGTGGCCACGGGCACCTATTTAAATCCTTCGGATTGGAAGGATCGCGACCTCACCGTGTTTCAGATTGAAGATCATGTGCAGGTCGAACAACAGGAACAGATCGAGCAGATGCGGATGTGGTGGCATACCCGTGGTCTCACGAAATTCGGATTAGATGACATTGAACTGTTTCAGTCCCTCGGATTATCAGAGCGAACAATCAAGCCCATGTTGCAAGGGGTTGCTCTTCAATTGATGGCTTATGGAAAAAATCCAAAGATTGGAGAGCATGTTTGCTTTGGGGAACACGGAGAGCAGGTCGAGGTTGTTCGCCATCGGACGGATCCTTGGTACGGCGTGCCCTTGGCCTTTCGAGAGATTCGAATAGCCTAAAGGCTCAGGATCACGTGGGGGTGTTTATCGAGGGGCAGCGACGACGGTGATTCGAGTTTTTGCACCAGCCACGAGCGCGCGGTCGCATGGCTTCAGGTCGGTATCAATTGCCACATGGGGTGTATACCCGGGACGACTCAACAGGTGTTGAGTCAGGGCTTCGCCTGAATCGATCGGGCGGGGCATTCGATAGATGTAGATGAGTCCACGGTCTTCAATTTTATACCACCCACGCCCCAAAGTTTTTGTATAAAACGCGATAATGGTTTCAGGAGAATCCGGACTGAGCAGGACGGCCGAAGGAAACGTCTTATACTGTTTCCCTTGGATGGTGGCTGTCCCGCTGGGAATGGCACTGACCAATTTTGCGCGGGGGTAGGGGGGCACCATAAAAAAGTTCGCGGGAGGTGTCCAATTTTTGAGAAATGATTCGTGTAAGGTCGTGAGCTGACATTGGGGGTTCTGTCGAACGGCAGAAAAATCGGCCAGCGGGGCGTAGGAGTTGGCCTGTGCCACGTTAGGCAATAAAAAAAGCCAAATTACAAGAACAAACCACCATTTCTTCATGAAAAACTCCTTGAGCTGTGCCAGGTAGCAAATTCAAAGTGAAAAAGTATCATCGCGAAAGTTGGCAGGACAGTCAACTGGTTTGGGTCCCACCATTGATGTTTAAAAAAAGAAAAATGTTCCTGTTCTTTTATGCCGCAGCATCTGCATTCGCCTTTTCTGCTTCTTAGCGCAAAAACCTAGTTAGCCACATAGCTAAAAACAACAAAAGCAGGAAGCCTACTGTAGAAGTAATGACCTCTTGACTTACAGTGGGTTTTTCTTCTGGGTACTTACCAAGTGTTAGCAATTTAACCATGGGGAAACCTGTATAAAAACAGAGCACCCACCAAATGATTTCCACAACGAAATAAACGACGGCTCTAAATGCTACCCGAAAAAAGGCTTCACCAATTTCATCAACTGGCATTTAGGCGACCTCCTGGTACCCTCCTGCAACTAATATTTAGCGCTAGGCTTTTTCAACTACCCGCTGTTTTTGAAGAGCACTTTGAAGGAGGGCCTCTGATTGTTACGAAATTGTGGGAGGCTTCCCAGGGTTTTTATTGATCACATTCATAGCCAAAGCAATCATTGAGCCCACATCTGAGACAGAGGCAGGGAGGACTAAGGTATTACTGGTTTTAGCCAACTCGCCAAATTCTCCAATATATTGTTCGGCGACACGAAGTTGTACAGCCTCGTAGCCTCCAGGGTTCTGAATGGCTTCGGCCACTTTCCGAATCCCCTCTGAGGTGGCGGTGGCAATGGCTAGTATGGCTTGGGCCTCACCTTCTGCTTCATTGATTTGTTGTTGACGCTTGGCTTCTGAAGCCTTAATGACTTGCTGTTTTTCCCCTTCGGCTTCGTTAATCGCGGCATCGCGTTGACCTTCTGATGTCAAGACGACGGCTCGCTTTTCCCGTTCCGCACGCATCTGCTTTTCCATGGCATTAACTACGTCCTGCGGGGGGTTGATATTTTTAATTTCATACCGCATGACTTTCACGCCCCAAGGTGCCGAAGCTTTGTCTAATTCGTTGACCACCGAAATATTTATGGTCGAGCGTTCCTCGAACGTTCGATCAAGATCTATTTTCCCGATTTCGCTTCGCAGGGTCGTTTGAGCCAGTTGAGAAATCGCGAATCGAAAATCCGTAATTCCATAGGAGGCGCGTTCCGCATCCAGAACTTTGATGTAGAGCACGCCATCTACTCCCACCTGGACATTGTCGCGGGTAATACAAATTTGTTCAGGAACATCCAGAGCGAGTTCCTTTAGTGAATGTCGATACCGAATCACATCAATAAATGGAACCAAAATATGGAGGCCGGCATTGAGGGTGGAAGAATATTTTCCCAACCGTTCCACCACGTAGGCGCTTTGCTGGGGCACCACGACGGCTGTTTTTTTCAAGATGAGTAAGACCAGACCAGCAAAAACTAGGGTCGCTAATAATTCCCCGGACATATTATTCCTCCTGTGTCATCGATTCGGCTTGAATCCATAGGGTCAGTCCATCCACGCGTACAATCTTGGCTAGGGTCTGTTTCTCAAGGAGAGTTGTACCCGCATTTCTGGCGTTCCAGGTAGATCCGCGAAGTTCCACTTTGCCAACGGCCTGTGGGGGAAGAGGTTCTAACACCGTCGCTAGTTCGCCAATCATGGAATCCACGTCTGGCTCCTCTTGCCCATCCAGACTTCTATTGGCCTGCAAGGGCTTCTTCATGACGAAGAGGGAAATGACACCTAAAATGGCGAACAGAAACCATTGAAGCCAAGCCGCCTCGGCAAGTCCGGCCCAGGTGAGTCCGCTGACCAGTAACGCGGCCACTCCGAAAAATAAGAAATAAAAATTTCCTAGCCCGCCTAAGGTTAGTATTTCAACGCCAACGAGACTAAACCCTAAAATGGACCAGTGCCACCAGAGCATGGTGTGTACACTCCTTTGTCATGGGTGTCGTTATTTTTGGTTCTATGTCGTTGTCTATGGTATCGGTTGCTGGGAAGCGGGAACTAAAGCAGAGTGGGCGGCAATCTTTGCCGGGTGCCTAAGGCCCCTCTTATGAAATGCTACCATATTTTTTGGAAAAGGTCTTGGTTTGCTGAGGGAAGTAATGGAACGGGGGTAAGGTGTAATTGAAAGCATTAGGGAGCACCTTCTGGCTAATGCGAGTCATATTGTGTGGTTTACGAGGTGTGGAGATAGGCACTTTGCGATTTCCTGTACGAACCGGAATTTTGTATATTCATGATTGATGCCGGGTTTCGGCCCGGCAGCCGAGATCCTTTTGTTTCGGCAAAAGGACCCAAAGCCATCGAAGGGATGCCCGTCAGTATTAGATTGCAAGGAAGCAAACAAAGGGAAAGTGGACCAACCCGCGGAGCGTGTCTATTTTTTGATGGGTTGAGACTGATGACCTTAGCTTGCTAATTCCAGGCATTGTTCGATCATGGCTTGAAGGTGTTTGTTCTGGCCAAATGAGATATCTTGGACGTGCCCTTTCCGGTCGAAGAGGATGGAGGAGGGGGTGCCTTGCAGCGAGAAGCGCTCGAAGGTTTCGGCTTTCATGGTTTTCTGTTTCAAATAATTTCTCACTTGTTGAAGGACGGTTTGTTTTCTGTCTTCTCCCAATTCGTCAAAATCAGGCAGGGCGTTACGGGAATAACGAAGAATTCTCTCCTGAGTGACCGGTTCCTGGTCGGTCGTGACACGATCCATGCCGACTGCAAATGGTAATTGCCATTCAAGTTTGCCATCAGTGACCATTCCTTGCTGCGTTAGGGTGTGCAGGGTTTCGCCAATCACTTCACCTCTTTTGACCAATCGCTCCAAATTTTCCAGGGTATTTTTGTCATAATCCTCAAATGCGGTAGCCAAGCCAATGACGACCAAACCTTTTGCTTGATACGTTTTGTGTAATTGGATGGCATGAGGTAGAGCATACAAAAAGCACCCTGGGCAATTGACTTGAAAGACTTCGACGAAGACCACAGAGCCGATTAGGTCTGTCAGATTGATGGGGCCACCTTGCACCCAGGTGTCTACCGATATGTCAGATAATGAATAGGTATTCATGATGCTCAAAGAAAAGGCCGCTAGTACGTGTGCACCAACGGCCTTCCAGGTAATCGTTGAAAAAGAAATTCTAGGCTTTTTTGACGTAGGCCTTATAGATCGTTTTGTCTCCTCCGGGTTCTTCTTCCAACCCGACCCATTCGTGCCCGGTGGTTTCACACCAGGCCGGCATATCTTTTTTGATCCCTTCATCATCAGATGCCACTTCCAGGACTTGACCTGAGGCTAGCTCTTTAATTTTTTTGGACGTTAAAATAATAGGCATGGGGCAGAAATATCCGAGGGTATCGAGTTTCACATCGGCTGGTATCATAGCGTGTCCTTCTTGATTGAGTTCAAATTAAATGAATAAATTGACGGAGCCATGTCTGGCCTCAGCAAGATAGGTGCTGACACCGGCGAGTTGGTCGACTCCTTCAATCAGTGTATCTTTTGAAATACCCATCATGCCTAGAGTGGTCGTACAAGCGATCATTTTCACGCCAAGATCCTGAGCTGTTTCCAATAGTTCTGCAATGCCGGGCATGCGATTGTTTTTCATGACTTTTTTCATCATGCTGGTGCCCAGTCCGCCAAAATGGAATCTGGACAAGGGCAAATTGTCCGTTCCACCCTTATTGATCCAGCCAAATGCTCGACGCATCCAGTCCTTGGCCGAGCTGGTCGATCCCGGTTTGCGAATAATATTGAGTCCCCAAAAGGTGAAAAACATCGTGACTTTCATGCCCATGGCTGCGGCACCGGTGGCAATAATGAAGGCGGCCATGGCTTTATCCATATCACCGCTGAGGCAGACGATGGTGACACTTTCTGGTTTTTTCTCTTTTAACTCGGCGAGTGCTGTCGCGGGCTCAATTTGTGTGGCATTCATGGGAATCCCCTTTGTCTGGGAGAGAATGGTTTATATCCTTTACTGTGGTCTCTGTTTTGCTGAAATTGTGACAGGAGTATAGCAGGATATGAGTTCCTTTGAGATACGGTTCCTCAGAATTTTACAGAAAACCCTTGGAAATCAACTCGTTCGACTATAATATGCGATTTTTGGGAGTGTCAAGGAAGTGTGCCTGTCCGTGTGGTTCAGACTCAGATTTGTCCTTCGTCGTCATTTCTGCGGAGGTAGGAATTCAGGATGATATTTTTTCCTGATGGATCCCTGTTAGAAACCGGCGAGGATGACTGCATCCTGTCCGCAAACAGATTTCCAAGCTTGTAGAAATAGAAGGAAGGTCGTGATGCGTCGATTAGTTGAGAGCGTGCCCAATATCAGCGAAGGTCGGGATCAAGGGGTCATCGCCAAATTGATTGCTGGCATTGAAGCTGTTCCATCCGTGTCCCTGTTGGATGTGCATGTCGATCCTGATCACAACCGCTCGGTGTTCACGATAGTTGGGGAACCTGATGCCATGGAAACTGCACTATTTGGGTTAGTTCAACAGGCTCAACATCTTATTGATCTCAACCGGCATCAAGGAGAACATCCGAGAATTGGAGCCGTTGATGTCATTCCCTGGATTCCTTTTCAAGGGGTCCTCATGGACGATTGCGTGAAGTATGCGAATGCTCTCGGAGCACGAATAGGGCAGGAACTTCAGATTCCCGTCTATCTTTATGAGCAGGCTCAACGAATGCCCGCCCGAGCGAAATTAGAAAGCATCCGTCGGGGCGGGTTGCCAGCGTTGGGCAAGCGCATGGCACTCGATCATAATTGGCTACCGGATTATGGGTCAGCCATGATTCATCCCACGGCGGGAGCGATCGTAGTGGGTGCGCGGTTTTTCCTCATTGCGTTCAATGTCGTACTCGAGAGCGTTGATCTGGAGATGACCCGGTCTATCGCCAAGTCCATTCGAACCTCGAATGGCGGGTTGCCTGCCCTTAAGGCCATGGGAGTGCCGTTAGCCAGTCGAGGATTAGTCCAGGTATCGATGAATCTCACTGACTATCGAGAAACATCATTACGCCGGGCCTTTTATCGTGTGTATCGAGAGGCCAAACGATGGGAGGTCGACATCGTAGAAAGTGAAATTGTGGGGTTGGTTCCTCGTGCGGCGTGGGATGAAAAATTGGCGCACGATCTCAAGTTACGGTCGATGAAATCCGATCCCGTATTAGAATATCGTCTAGAACAATTCCCTATATTTTGATACATTGGAATCTACATTCTCTTATATACTATGAGACACAATTCGTCCGATATGAAGGAGGTGTTGCTATGAATCCAACAGCTGAGGGTCGTGCGGCATTGCGAGAGAGCAAGTTTGGGCATTTAACGGTCGGCTCCATTATGGAGGCGCAGGTACAAAGTGCTACGAAAGATACGGGGGCGGAAATGTTGGCCGCCTATATGATGGAGGGATTTGGGTCAGTTCCCATCGTTGATGATCATAGCAAGCTGGTGGGCATTGTCTCCGAATTTGATTTGCTGGCCGCCCTTCGCAAAGGGAAAAAACTAGAGGATGTGACGGCCGGCGATATTCTGACGGCCAATCCTGTTTCAGTGACCAAAGATACCGACGTAATGACTTTGGTCGATGTCCTCCAAAACAATCATCTCATTCGTGTTCCTGTTGTCGACAATAAAGGCAACCTCATCGGTATTGTGGCGCGCCGGGACCTGCTACGGGGTTATTTGCAAACATCCGGGAGTTGATGCTTCCCGAAGAGTTGTGCTACTCCTTTCTCACCGTGCGTTGTTTTCGTATTTCCTTTACACAGTGAAAGATGCCCTGCGTATTCCCTGATTGGGGATACGAGTGGGTGTTGTGCGTTTGCGTGGATTGCGATGAACGATCGAGTGAATCAGATTGTCAGCGCCCCTTGGTTTGAGCGTGTCATTATTGCGTTCATCCTGATTAACGGGGTGATTTTGGGTATGGAAACCTCCCCGGCTCTGGTGGAGCACTATGGGGGGCTCATGCATTGGGGCAATCATGTCATCCTTGGGATCTTTATTCTTGAGGCTTGTCTGAAAATGATCGCGGTAGCTCCTCACGTCGATCGATACTTTCGGGATGGGTGGAACGTCTTTGATTTTTCCGTCATCGTCTTTTCGTTGATTCCCGCAACCGGTGATTTTGCGATGATTGCCCGGTTAGCTCGCTTGCTGCGGGTCGTACGCCTGGTCTCGACCATTCCCGAGCTCCGGTTAATAGTTTCGACGTTGGTGCGATCCATTCCGAGCATGATCCATGTCATGACTCTCATGGGGGTGATTTTTTATATCTATGCCATTACGGGGTATCAGTTGTTCCATGAACATGACCCGACACATTGGCGATCATTGGGTATCTCGTTGCTCACCCTGTTTCGCGTGGTCACGTTGGAGGACTGGACGGATGTCATGTATACCGCCATGGAGTTTCACCCGTTATCCTGGGTGTATTTTGTTAGCTTTGTGGTTCTGGGGACGTTTGTGGTGATCAATTTATTTATAGCTGTGGTCATTAATAATCTGGACGAAGCCAAAGCCGAACGCCTTGCTGAATTACAAGGCCCGGTCACACAAAAAGAAATTCTCAATGATTTGCGAGAAACACAACAGGCTCTGAAACGTTTAGAGGCTCGGTTAGAAAGAACGTCTTAAAAATAATGGAGGCTTTGGAAGCGTTGAATGGTCGAAAGTGGTTAGGCATAGGGCAAAAAAAGAGCGGCTTGCCGTACAGCAAGCCGCTCTTTAAACCCATTCGATTGAGTCCTTAACTGCCCTCAATTCTCACGCCGATGGTTCCGGCGTAGTTGTCGAATTGGCTGTGGCCAACCAAGGCCTTAAAGTTCACGAAGGGTTGAATCCCATTAGGCAGGACCAATACGGTGCCCATACCTAAAGTGAAAAAATTTCTATCAGGTTTATCGTTGTTAAAGCTAAACTTAGTTGGGTTCGCTCGGTTGTCCTCGATAAATTGGACGTCAATAGATCGTTGATCATTCTCAAACTCATGAATATAGTCTGCCGTGGCTTGCGGAACCCAGACACCATAGGACGTATTGATTGCCATGGTTCCCTGAAGGCCAATGGTGGTTTGGAGGGATTTGACAGTTTGGTCGTCAAACTCTAGGCCGATGCCTCCGCCGCCACTTTCTTTATAATCACCAATAGAATTACGGGAATAGTTCACTCCCACCCGTGGACCAACGGTAATATTTCCGATTATGTGGTCATAGCCTGTCAACGCTTGGATTTGAAATTCATTTCCATCTGAATCGCTACGGGCATTGCCCCCGAATGGAGTGCCGCCAAGTGTCACGTATTGGACCTGTCTTTTTACATCGTAGTTATGCCTGGAATACCCTAGACTGACATCAACAAACATGGCTGGTATAGGCATGACGGAACCATAAGCCAGGAAGCCATAGGAATCGGTGTCGAAATTTCCCCCGCCGTCAAAGTCTCCATCGCGATTTGTATAATTGAAGGCGCCGCCGGCTAAGAACATGTTATTAAATCGATAGTCTGCCCCGACCGTTGCACCCAACACCGTTGAATCAAACCCATCCCCAAATGTTGTTCTATCCCTATTCAACGCCTCGAAATTTCCAGAAACAAAGAGGCCTAAACCGCTCGGCAAATTAATAGTCGCTTGATTCCCAGTCGATTCCCCTTCCAGCCGGTCTAGTCTTCGGTTTTCTACCGTGGCTCCTAATGATTGAGCGGATCCCGTTCCCCCGCCAGCAGAACCTCCAGGTCCAGATGGAATATCGTTGCAGAGGGCAGTCAGGTTAGGGCCCAAACCAGGAACGGCACCTCCACCGGTCAGATTTTGACATTGGAGATCAAGTTGATTAGCTATCGCTTGGTCCAGGGTAGTTGCGGCAAGGGTGGAATTCGGCAAACAAAAAGTGGCAGCTAACAGGGTGGTTCCTAAGAAACCATATGCCCCGGTAATTTTGATCAAGGGACGGCAAGAGGTTGAGAACCGAGAACCCTTTTCCCTTGAAGAAAAATCATCTAGCGGGTTGTCATGCATCGTATCCATTTCACACCTCCCCAGAATACGGACCAAATAATAGTAGTAAAATTCCTTACGGTTGAAAAAGACACTGATTATAAAGCCTGATAGGCCTGGTTTCAATATAAAAGAGACCACCAGTGTTGATCCGTTAAGTGCTGACTCAGTACACTGTCATGCATAAGTGATTGTAAAGATTCACTCAATACCTATGGCTCCCACATTTTCCCCAAAGAATATCTTCGTCGTTCTTTTCCTTGCCATGTTGAATGCTGCCTTACTGTCTTCATGTAGAACGAATTCTGGCCAAGATTCTCTCACTGGAGGGGGAAATTCCGATGTAAGGTCTTCCGCAACTGTTGGGGGAGGGGATGATTTTCTGGCTGTGGATTGCCTACTGCCAGGCCAAATGCGACGTCTTGGGACGCGTGTGACGTTTTTGACCGCCCGCCGCCCAGCACGAACGACAGCCGAAGACTGCGCCATACGTGGCGGCGAATACACTCTCCATGATCGGGCTGACTATCAGACTTCACTGAAGTTGTGGCTTGATGCGGCTCAAGAAGGCGATGCGAAAGCTCAATATTACGTAGGTACCATTTATGAGAAAGGGCCGAAAGGCATACCGGATTACGCTTTGGCTGCAGTCTGGTATCAAAAAGCTGCCGAACAGGACCATCGACAGGCGGCGATGAACTTGGGCCGCCTCTATGAAAAAGGGTTGGGCGTACCCCACAATGCCTCAACAGCCTTTCAATGGTATGGCCGGGCGTCAGGGTTAGGGGAATCAGGTTTATCGATGCTGATGAATGTAGAAGCGAGTCAACGCATCCAGCATTTGGAAAAAGCTATGGGAGAGAAGGAAAAAGAGATACTTCGATTGCGAGCACATATTAATGAGATAACCCAAGAGCTTAGTCAATTGCGGAATCAACTTCGCCAGCAATCATCAGAGGCCGAAATCGAGCATCAAAAGTTACATACGTTGGAAGAGGAATATCAAAAGATTCAGGTTCAGGTACAGGCTGAGCGAGAACAACATGCACGAGATCAAGAGGAACTTCATCAACTCAAAAGTCTTCTGACGAAAAAAACCGGTTCGGCGGAAAGCATGCGTAATCGAATTCAGGTATTAGAAGTGTCTTTGGCGCAGTCTAACCAGGATGCTAGGCGGGAACAAATTCAAAAGGCCATGCAAGCGATACAGGTAAAACTCGATCGACAAAAAGTGATTGTGAACGAGCGGAATCAGGAAGTCGAGCGACTGCACCAGCATATTGCCTTATTGGAAAAAGAAGCGGATGAACGGAACCAGGAATTGAGGCAGACTCCTAGCGTTGATTTAGGATTTGAAGGACCGACGATAGAAATCGTGGATCCCCCGATGCCCCCGACTAGGGGTATCAATGTGGTCGGGGACGTGCCCATTATTCCAGCTGTGGTTGGCGTCCCACGTCACCTTGCCGGACGGGTCATTGCTCCCGCAGGCTTGCGTACTTTCACCATAAACGGGCATGCCGTTCAAGTGGATGATCATGGTATTTTCGCGATGGATTTTCCTCCAATTTCTGAAGCCCATGGGACCCTACCGGTTCAAATCATGGCAGTCGATATCCAAAATAAACATGCGGCCAAGAAAATAACCTTGGTGGCTGGTAAAACGGTGGTCGCGGCGCCGGAAATTTCCGACGAAGATATGGAAGTTTTTGGGAATTACTATGCGTTGGTCATCGGCAACGATAAATATGAGCATTGGAATCCACTCAGAAATGCAATATCCGATGCTCAGGCAGTGGCTGAAGTCCTTGGAACCCGTTATGGATTCAAGGTGACCTTTCTGAAAAATGCTACGCGGAGAGATATATTGAAGGGGCTCAACAACTTTAGAAAAACACTTAAAGAAAATGACAACCTCCTAGTCTACTATGCCGGACATGGGCATTTGGAAAAAGATATCGATCGAGGTTATTGGATTCCTGTGGATGCGGAAATCGATGATACCTCTCAATGGATTCTCACTCCCAGTATTACAGATCTTCTGGAGCTGATGTCTGCGAAGCACATACTTGTCGTCGCAGATTCCTGCTTTGCCGGGAAAATGACCCGGTCGAGTCTGGCGCAACTGCGCCCTGGTCTCTCGGAAGAGAAGCGAATGAAAATGCTCAAGACTGTGGCAAAAAAACGAGTGCGCACGGCGTTGACTTCTGGAGGGGAACATCCGGTCTTAGATGTTGGAGAAGGAGGACATTCGGTGTTTACAGGAGCCTTCATCACTGTCCTCGGTGAAAATCAAGCCATCCTGGAGACCGAACGCCTGTTCCTTGCTATTCGCACCAGAGTGGTGAGTGCTGCGGGAGAATTTAAAATGGAACAAATTCCCACCTATTGGCCTATCCAATTTGCTGGCCATGAGAGCCTCGGAGATTTCATCTTCATCCCACAACAAAGCTAGTGTCCAAGATGAGACTTCGGACTTGAGGACCTGGTTTTTTTATCGAAATCACGGGTATCTCTTTGTTCTAAACTCCCCGATCAGGGGAGTTTCCATAATAAATTAACCCAGCCTTGAACCATCAGATGGTCTTTTTCGGCACATTGGGTAGGCTCAGGAAGCATGACAGGTTTTCTGCGTACCTGGGCTCAAAAGCCAGAAAAGAGATTCCCGGTAAAAATTTTCTATTGAACGGTTGTGGCCTCTAACGAGGCCAACCGTCCGATTGTCTGTTCAGACATCCTCACGATTATCGATCTGACCCAATCTATTCCATGTGGGTGAAAATTCCCACATTTAGGTCAAACGCAACTGAAATAGTATATCTGAGTGAGAATAGAAGGTGGCCTTTCGAAGAAATATTGGTCAAAAATGTACATCGCTTTCTTGCCCCAATGGGTCATCGGTTTTCAAAGTTGGCTGGGTAGACATCATTCATTCCTGGTTTCCCGGCAGCATGTCTTTTCCAAATCACTTTGAAGTGTACAACTTTCCGTGAAGCTGCCACTGGACAAACAAACGCTGCAAGAGCACTCACTTGAATGGTAAGAAACCTCGAATGAATCAATCAGGAAATTACTGAAGGGGATAGTTGAGAAAGGTCCGGCGGGATGAAGTTTTCCACTTTTGCAGGAAGTCAAGGACTTCAAAGAGACGAGTTGAGCCTTGGGCCGCACAATCAATCGCCCCGTTTTTATGTACCCTCCAGATGCCATCTCCTTCGCGAAGAAGATACATACCTTCTTCACATGATCGACTAATCCCCATCGCCTGGTTCATCTTGTCTCTCTCCTTTACGAAGTCTGTGTTGAGACATCGCTAAAACTTTGGTGCAGTCGGCGCAACAGACCTCTTGTTCTTGGACGGAAACCAATCGAATGTAATGCTGACACTGGACACAATACAGATATCCTTGTCCGTAAAAGCGATAAGGGTAAGTGGGCCATAAACCCTCCCAATTCACCGTTTCGATCGGGATCATGGAAGCTGTAAGTGAAGCCATGGTAGAAATCCTCCTGCGAATATGAGGGTCAATTCATTGCCGCCATAACCAAAACATGGAACCCAGTCCTAAAAGGCTTAATCCAGTGATGCTAATGATCAACATGATCTCCATGGTGTTGCCTTTCTGTTGAGGCAGTCGTTGGGGATCTCCTCATGGTTCAAGTTAGAGCAACCTTGATGCCAAAAATAATCGCGACTACCTGTGGTGACAGAGTCTATATCCGATTATTTTCAAAGGAAAATACTAAATAATGGAAGGATAGTGTTGGGGGCTGTGAGGGAATGAAAAGGAGGGTGTACATGGTTAGATAAGCCATGTACCTTTTTCGTCAAACGTTGTGATGCGGGTCTTTTTCTCCTAAGGCCCGAAAATATTGAGATCATCATCATGGCGTTTGAGATCTTGTTCAACGATCGCCGGGTCGATCCTTTCAGCGCACGCAACTGTCCAGGCCCTGCCCCTTCAAAGAAAGCTTCCTTCGCCCAACGGTATCTCCGGCTTCGATCTTCCGTGTTCTTTGACGGGGCGTATTACCGTTGTGAAGGCAGTCGTCGCGTTGGTGATTTCAATCCAGTGGGTGGTTGAAGTCTTTCTCTTGTCGCATTTGGCGTCGAAATGGCTGAAGAAGTCGTAATGCCATTCGGGCTCAATTGAATAAACTGATTGCCTGATCGAAGGATCAACCGTTCCTGACCACTAGTGGCATCGAACAGGATCTCATTGGTCATTCCTGATACTGAGCGATTCTGAAAGAGTGCGTGAAACTGATTGTCTGGTAATGAAGTAGGTGGCAGGTCCTTTCCGTTCCACATGTTTCCTAAGATCACAGGACGATTGGGGTCGCCATGCTCGAAGGCCACTACCACTTCGTCGTTAATCTCTGGGATCCACATGGCGCCGGTCCCGTTCCCGGTCGCCAGCTGCGCCACTCGGACCCAGCCCGCGTCCCCTTCCGTCTGGTTGCTGAAGGCCGGGTTTCGCCAGGGGAACCGTACGCGCACCCGACCAAATTCATCCACGTGCTTCGACTCTCCTTGTGGCCCAACCACGATTCCAGGCAGGGCGCCGGCAATCTTGGGCCGTGGCGTCCCGGGAGCCGGGCGAAAAATAATGTTAGCAGGTAGGCAGGTAAATGAATTGTGGTAGCCTTTTGGCGTACTGTGATGTTCCACACCAGTAATCACATATTCCTGATTGAAATCCTTGCGTGGGTGTCTGGTCATTGAGAACCGGTAGCCAGCCCGCATGTGCATGTAGGTGGATGTTCCTCCACAAGATTGCCCTTCCGTGACTCGTGCTGCTAACCGTGTGGTGGCAAACTGCTGTGACTCTTGGGGTGTGTCCACTGCGGCGGGGAACACCCCTTCCACTAAATCACGAAAGAATGGAGATTGAGCCGTGGCCGTCAAATTGACATTCGGAGTTTTCCAATGGACATCTCCAGCTTGAATCCGGCCGGAATGGAGAGCCAACCCTCGCGAAAAGGACGTGATGGATGGACCCTTGGGAGACGCAAACATCAATTGGCCTGGAGATAAAATGGGGAAGGCGGTGTTGGAATCACCTAAGACCACCTTCACATCGGGGCCGGAAGGTTCAAAATGATAGTGAATCCCTTCGTTCTCTAAAAGCCGGGAAAAGTAGGTGAAATCACTTTCCTGATATTGAATAGAAATTTCTCTAGATGAACCTGAGCCTCCGAGTCGTATTTCAAAATCCGAAATCCCGGCGTCATTCATCACGATAGTCATAATTTGTACCGCATTCATGTCGGCAAAGGTGCGACTGGTCATGCGATAGGACAGCCGTTTCAGTGGAGGCACTAAATGTAGGCGATACTGGCCTTGTCGACCTGTTGCACCAGACTGTTCGATGGTCTCGATCATGCCTTCTACCGTCCGACCTTTGGCCACTGTGAGCTTCAAGACTTGGCCTACAATATTGGCAAAGTTTAAGGCTGGATGTGGAACAGATACTTCAAGATCAAACCTAAACGGTTGTGAAATATGCTCTGTGCCGGAAAATTGCACAACGCGAGCTTGAGATAGAGCGGCCAAGTCAGAATTTGTGGCGGCCAGCACATTTAAGGGCAGGCCAAGGACGAGGGCAGTCAGTCTCAAGATCCAGAATATTTTCGTTTTCATCACAAGATTCCTTCCTAGCAAATAAAGAGAGCCTTACAGAAAATTCTAAAGCCACAACATGGCAACTTACTTATCCCAGAGGTCACACACGAACCTGGTGCTGTCGATATAAATGCCACGCTTCCCGCGAAAGGCTTTGCCGACTTTTCCGGAAGGGCAGAAAAAGTTACCTGAGGGGGAGCTACTAAAATTTCCAATTACTTTGCATCTGCCCCCGGTACAACTTACGCTTTCCGAATAAATTGTCGCTTTTTGGCTTTGATTCCATTGACTACAGAATAAAAGAATTCCATTGACGAACTGGCCGGAAAAACCCTTGACTCCCTGAACGACCTTGCCATTTTCACAACGACCAACTTGAGCAATTCCCCCACTACCCCCAACCGGTCCTCTGGTGAATTCATTTCCCAAAGCCCCGGTTTGAGAGTTTACTTGTTGACAAATGATTCCCAGAGCATCCAACCACATTCCGCTTTTGTAAATTCCCCCAACCATGACGGAGCCACTGCCACAATCGAGATTATACGAATAGTTACCTCCTCCCCCTCCAAAAAGGGGGGTGGAGTATTCCGTCGAGGCGGTCCTTTGGGTGGAGGAAAGCGTTTTTAGGCGTTGAATGGTGAAAAGCGAAAGAGTGCCTCTGGAGCGAATACCACTATAGGTGCCGATCGCTTCCAACCGCTTTCCATCAGGAATCAACAAGGCAAGGTGGTAGGTGTCAGGTTGGTCTCCCTCAGCCGAAATCGCCAAAGGAGCGGTGAGCGATTCTTCATGGGTCGCCGACTGCGCTTCCAAGAGCAACGAATCCACCGCCTGTCCTTCGCTCGGGGTGACCCGCAGCCATTTGTCAGCCGCACCCACGGCATAGGTACCGGCGTCGAGCACAATGTTGCTGCCTTCGGCATTCAGAAAATGCACCGGTTGATCCAAAGTGATGCTGGTGTCGGCTAGGGCTGTGGGAATGTCAGCCAGAAACCACGCCAGGAACGCGCTGGCCAGAGACAAGTAAAAGGGAAGTGTCTGTCGCATGACATCTCCTTTGTAAAAAGAATGGATGAGATTATTTTTGAATTGTTGGTTATTTCATGTTCTCAATAATCTTTCTCTGCGCATCCGAGTTTTTCTTCATGATCTGAGACATGGCTTGCTGTGCTTGAGAAAATTTGGACATGGCCGTTTGAAGTTGGAAATTCAAGTCCTTCGAGGCATTTTCTAAGGTCTGTAATTCCTGTTTCAACCGCTGCGTCAACTGTTGCCATTGGGTTTTTCGTTGTTGGTTGCGTTCCTGTGCCAACTTTTTTTGTGTGTCTTGTAAGTGTTGACGAATTTTTTGTTTTTTGGTGTTCCCGTCTTGGATCTTTGCTCGATAGAACTGTAAATCTTTTTGAGTGGCTAAATATGATTGCCGTAAAACTTCAACCATGAGGGCATTGGCATTGAGCGAATGAGGAAGCTGATTCTTCGATTGAGTTGGCTGTTTGCCTTGTCCCACCAGTTTATTCCATTCCTTTTGTAAGGAGGATTTCGGCGCCTTCTTTGTCAGTGATTTAGCGAATGATTTCACCTGTTTCCTAAAGGGCGGCTTGAAGGTTTTTCTTAGATTGTGAAGGCTCATCCCACGCGTTTGAATGCCGCTATACGAGCCCATCGCCTCTAGTCCGTTATGGTCTGGAATCGCCAAAGCCAGATAGACTCCTTCGTCGGGAATCGGAATGGCCATTCCTATTGGCAACTCGACTTCGTCAGGAAACGGGGTAGGCTGCGCTTGTAGAGAAATAGATGTTTGGCCATCCTGAGCCTGGAGCCGTAACTCGTCTCCCTGTCTTTCTAGTTCGTACGTTCCGGGTGGAACCACGACATCATTGCCTTCTGGAGTCAGGAAGTGAACCGCCTGGTCCAGCATGATCGCCATCGAAGATTCTGATGCCAGCGCCGGTAATGTTCCAAGAAGAAATGTTACGAATAAGAGTCCAAGTAATTTGATCGAGTATTTCTTCGTCATGTTCTTGCCTCGCGATTTGCTGGTTAATATCCTATGGGGGTTGGTATTTGTCCGCCTGCGCAGGATCCGCCTATGACAGGACCTACCGGCACGAACGGGGGTGCAAAGGAGGGTACGGGCCCAGAACCCATGACGTTCATCAACTGGCATCCACTGAGACAGGTTGCATGTCGTCCACCGATATCCGTGGCGAACCCCTGGACGGCAATCTTGGCTTCTTTGTCGCTCGATGGGACGCCTAATCGAGATAAAACCTTTTTAGCTAAAAGGGGTGGCGTCATCGCTTTCGTTCCAGCGGAGGGCATCGACGAAAGAGGAAATGGAACGTTTGGCATGGGAGGAGCCTGTGCTCCAGGAAAGGCTGTAAATGCCGGATACATGGGAAGGCCAGGGATGATAACGTTCTTCGCCCAAAGGTTCCACGTTTCTTTGAAAGCCTGGTCCCAACCATCAGCTACGGATTTAGACGCGCCTGCCGCCTTCAACGCTTTTGATATTTTGCCCTGAAACGAGTATCGGCTTTTCAGGACACCGGGTGTTCCGATGGCCGATACCGCCATGACCTTACAATAGTTTCTATCGATATAGGCCTGACTGAGCCAGGTTGCTGCCTCCGCTCGGGCTGCAGCAATGGCCGTTTGACTCCACAGAGTCCATTTCCCGGATCCGCCGGTCACGGTTTGTCTGGCTTTCTGAATTCCACTCTTCACATTTGATACGACCTGGCTGGTTTTTTTCTCAACGGCTTTCTTGACTTCAAGCGCGGCTTTTCTGGAATTCTGAAGACCTTGTTTCGCGGATGATGCCGCCCTTTGGGTATGTTGTTGTGCTTGTTTTGTCGCTTTTTGTGCGGAACTTTTGGCTTGTGAAGCGGCCTTCTTTGCCGTGGACTTGGCTTTCTTATGGGCTTGTTTAGCCTTTTTCTTCACGTTGTTCACGGCATTGTTAAAAAATCCCCTCTGTCTAATGCCACTAAAGGTTCCTGTTGATTCCAAACTTTCACCGTTTGGCAGTAACAAAATGATGTGGTGAAGATCCTGACTATCGTCATCGGTACCTGAGACTGACAAGGCCAACGGCTCTGGTAGTTCTAGCTCATGTGTGCCTTTGTTGGCCTCAATGAGGACGGCGTCATGACGTTCACCGGACATCAGGCGAATCCATTCTTCAGCCGGCTCAATGCCATACGTACCGGCCTTGACTACTAGATCACTCCCATCGGGTGCCAAAAAATGTACAGGGATGTCCAGTTTAATCGTGGTAAGAGGATCCCGTAATGAGGCTGCTGATTTTCCCGTGGTGCTGAACAAAGCGAACGTTACCAAAATAGTAGAAAGAAATTTGAATTTTTTCATGGTTGTGACCTCTTGGCTCATACGGACATAAGGATAAGGTGTGTTTCAGCGCACCGCAGCTTCTGCGAGCTGCACGACACTTTGGTTGTAACGCTCCAAGGCTTTCCGAGTATCCTCCGTATGGGTGCTGGCTAATATGACGATTTGTTGCTTAGAGGGTAAATACCGCAAAAGAGCCGACAATGGTCCCGCATGCCGTTGAATGGCCGTATACGTTCGGTTGTTTTTCAAGGCATCTTTGGCCTCATCGATGACCTTGCCGTACGCATAATGGGCTCCGGCTTTCACGCTGCCGACAATGATATTGTTGATAGCCAATTTCCAAATGACGTCGGGTGTGATTTTTGCCAGGCCGGACACAATCCCCCCGGCTTCAGGGACGAGACCAGCCACACTCTGGACGACCGTGCCCACGGTTTGTTCCCCAAAATCCAACACTTCGACAGCAGAGCGGATGAGGAAACTCCCCCCACCTGGCAGTTCACTATCCAGATACTTTTTCCCCACGACACGAAGGATTTCCATGCCGATATCGATATAGAGGGATTCCGTCCAAGGAGTATTAGGATCCAGCGCGGTTCTGACGGCATTGAGGGCCTGCCCCCGCTGAGAGGGGTTATTCAACGTTTTAGTGAGGTGTTCAATTTGACTGGCGGCCGCATAGAGATCGCGTGGGTTCAATAACTGGTCTGCCAGGACCGCGTTCTTAATGTCAAGGATATCCCCCAACCCTGGAACCACATCACCGAGCAAGGCTTTTGTATCATCTTGCGTGAATCCTCGACTGATAATAGGGCTCTTGGAAAAGAAACGATCGTCGGAAAAATACTGTTGGGGATTAATGCCTCTTGACTGAATTTTTGCTTGGGCAATTTCTTGAGGCGTCAGGGAAAGGACAGCTGCCATTAGATCGCCAAGCTGCTTGCTTAAACTGCCAAACAAAATGGGGGCCACTTGATTGTCAAAGATACGTTTCCCTTGGGTGATGGTGGTCTGCTGGATCTGACCAGATTTTCTCTGAAAGGCCTGGAGATGTGGACGGACAAACTGCATCAGACATCGCCCCCCGGGGCCCTTTTGTGCGATTTTTTCAATGGACCGAAAAGCCATGGCGATGACCTGCGGGCCTTGTGGTGCTGAACGAGACGGGTTCCGAATGAACTGCAGTTGTTCCGACATGATGTCGCTAAAACTCTGCTCCCATTGCTGCATGATGTCCTGGAAGAGTTGGTTCGCAAATTCTGGAGGATTGCTCGTGAATTGTTGAACCATCTGTGGAATGTTGGCCGAGGGTTTTCCCGATGACTGGGCCAGGCAGGCAAATAAGGGTTCCAAACTGAGTTTTCTAACGGCTTCTAGCGTTTGGATTTCACTTTGGAGTGTGGCGACCAGGGGATTATTTTTGATTTGATTCATCCCTGCCTGGGCACTGCTTTGGACATTTCCTGCCACCTGCTTGGCGGTATTCTCCACTTGACGCTTAGCGTGAAGGGCCGCGTTTCTGGCTGTTTGAAATCCAGCTTTTGCTGTTGAAACTGCCTGCTGCGTTCCTTTTCGTACTTGTTTCTGTGCGTTTCGTGCAGCTTTTTGTGCTTGAGAGGCCGCCTTCTGTGTTTCTTGCTGAGCGTGTTTCGTTGCCTTTTGTGCGGTGCTTTGGGCCTGAGAAACAGTTTTCCTGGCTGTAGATCGGGCTTTCTTATAGGCTTGATTCGTCTGTTTTTTAACGTTATTGATGGCCTGGTCAAAGAACCCCCGAGGTCGGATCCCACTGTAAGTCCCCGTTGATTCTAAGCTCTTACCGTTTGGGAGTAAGAGGATGAGGTGATGGCGGTCTCGGCTATCATCTTGAGTATCTGCCACTGACAAGACGAGTGCATCTGGGAGCTCTAACTCATGTTTGCCGGCCTTAGTTTCAATGAGGAAGGATTCATGACGAATCCCTGGTACCAACCGAAGCCAATCTTCTGCAGCTTCAACCGTATAGGTTCCTGTTGGGATGACCTGAGAACTGCCATCTGCCCCAATAAAATGGATCGGTTTGTCAATAGTGATTGACGTCAGTGGATCGGTGATTGTTGCCAAACATACGCCCGATAACATCAAGGCTGAGACCAGAGAACACAAGAATGTATAAATCCACTGAGATCGCTTCATGATAGTCCGACTCCTCTTTTTTGGATTTAGGAAAAAGGGGGATTCTTAAGGGACAAATACACTTGTGCTTCCAGAAACCACCTTTCCTCCAGACACTGAACTGGTCACATGCGCCACCGATTTGGTGCCATCATTGAGTTTAATTTGCGGAGCTTTGAGCTTTAGAGTTCCTGCCCCTTCTGCGGCGACATCTTTTCCTCCTTTAAAGGAAAGGTCCTTTCCACTTTCTAACTCAAAGTCATCTCCTGCGGTAATCACCAAATCTTGGGCGGATGTAATGGTGAGGTCTTTAGCAGTATTGATTGTCAGAGTTGGAGCCTGAATGGTGGTCGAATTTGCAGAAACTTGGACAACGGATCTGAGGAGATTTACCTGGGACTGTAGAATCTGAACCTGTTTTTTGAGGGGCATGACTTGTTTGTTCTGGGCTTGTAGGGCACCGACCTGTTGTTTTAATGATGAAATTTGTTGGTAAAGGTATTCTGGGGTAATTTGCAATTTCTGGACGTTGCTCGGTGGTTGTTGCATTGGCGGTTTTTGTGGCTGACGTGTTCCTAGTTCTGCGGCGATGGCTAATGAAATTTGAGAAAGAACGATCACTATTGTGAGTGGGAGTGAAATTTTTTTCATGAGTTATCTCCTTGGGTTTTCAACCTACTGTTTTTGAGGTAGACGTGGGGTGAATAATCTTTTCTGTGGCAAAATATGTGACTTTGATTTCGGGGGTATTGTCTTCTTTTGAGTAGGAGCTTTCTGCTGTGAGGCTCTGTTGGACCCACCACCGGGGAATTGGGTCAATTGCATGATTTCGCAAAACATTTCAACTTGGACTTGGCTAGTGCCATCGATGGTCACCGGAGCCATTCTAAATATACCTAAGTTCCCCAACGCGATACTTGCGAGGACGGATTGATTATCTGGTGCAAGAAATTCGAGCACTCCTTGTTTAAGGTTTCCTGCCTGCTGTCCTTGGAGGACAAACTCTGAAAACCAAGCAGTAAAGGGTCCAGCCTGATGGTGGGGAAGCGTCAAGACGACATTGCCGGCTTGCAATCGGCCAGACCTGACCCTGGATTGCCCTGTATCGCCTCCGTCCCTGTAGGTGATGATTTCTTGGGATATCACCAGGGAATCGATGTGTTGCACGAAGGCACAGGCTTGTTCAAGCCCTTGAATTTGAAGCCGAAATCTTGATGTGTTGAAACTAGCTTGATTGGCTCGGTGAGGAGACCGAACCTGCCCTGAAGCCGATTGATATCGGATTCCTTCTGGCGTCAATATCACTTTGAAATAGGCCGGTTCATTGGAGGAGGCGTCTAAGGCTGGGAACTCGACTGCCTTAATCAGGGCATTCTGTAATTCTCGGCGCTCGATGATTTGACCACTTTGGTTTGCGCTGATAATAGCACCGTTTTTTCTGGCGCCTTGTCCATCCAGGGTTTCTGCAAGCCATTGATAAAAGGGTAACGAAAGATTCGTGTCACAGGTGAGGACAATATCCTCGTATTTGAGTCTTCCCAACCGCTTCCGCAAGGAGAGATCATTGCCGTCCTGATACGTGATGATCTCTCCTGAAACGAATCCGCTTTCTATTGAGTTCAAGGGGCCAACAATATTCCCGTCCAGTTCAAGAAAATACTGTATGGTATTCCCATGTTGGGTACCCTGCCGAGGTGGTGCCGCGAAAACGAGGCCTGTGTGATTGTGGGAAAACGGCCAACTAAACGTCAGAATTCCTCCGGCAAGGAGGGCGGTCTTTGTCAGAAAATCTCTTCGTGAATGGGAGTTGTTCTGTGTCTGGAGATTGTGTGAGGGTAACAATTGCATGATGGTGCTCCTTCAAATAACCCTGAATTCTTCCAGCGGTGGTTTGTTGTGATATAAAAGTTCTTTTGTGGTCAATTATGACGTTAGTTCGTCCTGACTTTTGAGCCTTTGATGATCACAGGACCTGATCCCTTGACGACAATTTTCTCGCCTCTAATATCGATATCCCCGTTCTTGTTGAGGACAATCGAGGATTTTCCGGATTGCAAGGTTAAACGATCCCCGGCTGTAATGATCATCTGCTTCCCCGCAGCCATGGTTCGGTTGCTTGCTACGTTTTCTGCCAGATTCTGGCCAACCGTGAGGGCCATATCTTTCCCGATCCTCGTGTTTTGATTGGTTCCGACGTTTTTTGTCAGATTCTGCCCCACAGTGAGCGTCATGTCCTTTCCAATCCGTGTACTTTGATTCGAGCCGACAGACACAGCCTGATTGCTACCTATCGCTTCCTTTTGGGATCTCCCTACCTCGGTGAGCTGGTCGATGCTCACGGTGTTCACAGCATTCCCGCCGGTCACCTCCTGTTTGTGTTGGTTGGCACGAATAAACACGGTGCCGTCCTTGGCAACATTGATGAGGGCTCGGATCGTTCGAAGTTCCTGCTGGAGAGCAGACACCTGTTGTTGTAGAGATTGAATCTGTTTGGTGGTGTTGGGGTCGGCAGCCTGAGATACGGAAGTGTGGAGCAGGAGGCCAATGATGAATACTAGATAGAGGGTTCGCATTCTATGATTCCTTTCAAGAATGAGAAAAATCAGAATTCTGGTGATTATTGTTGCGTTGTTAGCAGGTCTGTCGCATGAGTCTCCTCCGTGGTTCAATCCTTTTTTCAAAAGGCTTTATGGTCTATGAGGGTAAAGGGTAGTGTAATGAGGTCAACCAAAAATGTGAAGTAAATCACAGTTTTACAAAAGGGAGCAGCCTCGAAAATATTGAAAAACGGACTGCTCCTGGGGCGCAGGGCTGTTGTTTCTTGGGTCCGGCCTTTTATCTTGGAGGTCGAGGATGTCGATTATGGGGTCTGGGTTTGTCGCCCATAGACGGCGGCTTCGGTGAGGCAGGCTTGTTCCAGCAACGCCGCTCGTTGAGTGAGGAGGTAGGTGTTTCCGGGTCTGTCATGGATGAGGGTTTGTAGGGCAAGTTATCGTACCATTGTCTCTTTTGGGCGTATCCTTCCGGGGAATAGATAAGCGAGTTGGCCGAGCCTGCTGGAGCCTGAATTCGTTTGATCGCGCCCCTGGCTATGGGCGACTCTGAGGTAGGTGAGGCCATCAATCGGACTGTCTACCGATAGGGTACATCTGGAACCAAGCTGATGCCATAGTCCTCTAAGCGCAACTCATAAATGCCGGGTTGAAAGGGGGTAGTAATCGAATATCCAATAGCACGTCCAAATTGCCTTCATCGGCAATCATGACATCCAGGGGATGTTGGGTTGCTTGAGACAGGTACCAATAGAGCACAGGCTGTTCTTGACTCGTATGGCCGACATGATTAGGGGCTAGGACGAAGATTGAGGGGTATTGTGAATCGGAACTTATTCCATCAATGCGCATTCCTGGTTGGTCTGGCATGGGTGTTTGATAGATCATTGTCGTGCGGGGGGCATGATGACCGGAGGTGGATGTGGAGAATCGGGAATAAACGCGATTTGTGGAAGAGTGGGTGGCATGGGCGAAATGATGGGGGCGACAGGTGGTGGTTCAAGTGGGAGAACCGGAGTCACGGGAGGAATGGGTGATTCTGCCACAGGGGCAACGGGAGGCGGTCCCTGGCCCGGGAACGGTTTTGGCAATTCTTTAGAACTGCCAGTGGCTTCGGTTCGAATGCCTCCCGGCGGCAAAAGATTCATGAGAAATTCATGGTTTTTGCCATAACGAATTCACGTCATGGGCGAGAATAATTCATATTGTTCATGGATGACCGCTTGGGCACGAATGAGAAATTCTTGTTTGTCGGCGACGGTGATCACCCCTAATTCCTGTGTTCCGTCCTGTTCGACTCAATATTTTCCTGGTAGGAGGGTGATTGGATTTCCGTTGACCGTGGGAAAGTGAATGGCTCGGTTCAGTACGACAATAGTTCCCGCTGCCAGAAGAAAAGGAGATGTACTTCACCATACCAGCACACCAACCATGATCAGGCCGAGAACTTTCGGCCAAGGGGGGGAATCGTAAGGGGAAATTCAATTTCTTACCTGAAGAACTTTTCACAAGGTTTGCCGTAAATGTCTGTAACTTTCATAGCTTACGGATTTTATTGAGGCTGAGTAATTCTATCCTTGAAGAAAAAACGGGAGCTCTACTCCCAATGGGGATTGGTACGCGAGGCGGGGATGAAGTGCCCTGCTCCCTGGCAGTTAACGACACAGAAGGCCTTTTGGAGAAACCGAAAGACGAATGGGGGGAGGGCTAGGATTGAGAGGCGTTAGGCTTTTGAGGTTGGTCGGTAGTTGCTGGAATGGGGGAGCGCCAACGGTCTTGGCGGCGAGTAATTTCCTCTTCTGGGACTCGCGTTTCCCATTCTTCGACCAGACCGGAGGGTCCACGGTGCCACCATGTGGGCAGGTTGGCTGGTGTGCGTTTGACGGGTTGTTTAACCATCAGTGAGTCGACCTTTGGTAAAAATAAGTGTTCGATTCCCACATCACTATGTGGGGAATTGTCTGCAAAACGGCCAGTTTTCGGTATGAAAATTAGTTGATTAATGAATAAAGCAAAGTCAATGCCATTTCGGTTTCCTTGTTCCTAAGCGGGGAAAGTGCGAGATTTTGCATGGGGTTTATCCGTGTGGTGGAGAAGAGAACCAAGACATAAGGTCCCCATGTTCCAATAACTCACCTCTCTGCTGTCCCGCAATTTGTATCTCTTTCAACAAAGGGTGGACCGCTTGAAATAAAAAGATTTAGTTTGGAGATTAGCTTGCTCTATTTTTGTCTGTAGACAATTTGTATCGAAGTGGCCAAAAAAATCCCCTTGAGAGAACAAATATGTTCTCTCAAGGGGGTATTTGTTGGAGGAACCTTATTTCTTATTGAAGCACTGGTGCTTCTCCTTCAGTAGGTACTTCCATTTCACCCAATTCTTCTATTTCGGCCGGAGCATTACCGCCTTCAATGCCTCGTGGTCTAACTAAACCAGGTCTCATTTTAGGTTTAATTTTCAGGCCTGGAAGAATCATTTGGCCGGTGATCTTACCGGGAATCGGACCAATCCCCTTGGTTTTCTGAATTGAGTCTTTGAATTGTTGAATACTATTTCCCATAAATGGTCTTCCCAATCCGTCGGGGATGAGAGGAGTCACCTTATTATCTTTTCCCACTTTAAACCTGGTACTGGGGTTGACCAAGGTTTTGGTGGCTATACGTTTCCCTTTCATCTTAACTTGTGGACCGTCACGGAGGAACATGACATAGCTTTCCCCAACTTTATATTCCTGATCGTCGTGAATGTTAATGGTATTTTCAATGAAAGGCGTGGGTTTGGAAGGAGGCTTAGAGGCTCCTCTGGGTTTCGGAGGAGCATCCTTCATGTTCGGCATGTCTCGTTTTCCCACGGGGATACCAGCGGTACGGAAGACTTGAATGGCTTGCCCCGGTTGGCCTTTCATCGCACCTTTTACCCGCATATTCACGACTTCAATGGCAATCCGTTCCACGCCGCCTGGTTCCCCCGGAGCTGGAATGATAAGGTCATCCGCACGTTCAACTTTGGTGACTTGGGCTTCGACTACGTCTTTTGCCAGGCCTTTGGCCTCCGCAAGAGTCCGAGGTTCAAAGGCCCAGGCAGCCAAGAGGACTGGTTCTGGTTTGTTGAAAAAATATTCGTAACTCACTTGTCCGACGAACGTCACAAGCAAGACGGCAATGGTTCCTTGCAGGTACCGGTTCAGGTTTTGCAAAGTCATAGAAATCTCCTTTTCATATATTTCCAATTTCACCCTAATAGAACGAAATACAAGTGAAAAAGGCTAATACATCGAATTCACGTCGGACCAGTTGTGACTGTTCGTCACGTTACTGCTTGGACTGTAATACCCCTTGGCCATGCAACCATTGGTATTACTGTGATCAAGCCCAAACGTATGCCCAACCTCTTGACATTGAACTCCCTGGACACTGGCGCTTGAATAATTGTAGTAGGAATTATACTGAGCATGCGCATGCTTGATTTTGCAGTAACACCATTTGTGCCACCAATCAAATTCATATTCTTTAATAGATGCAAGCCCGGCCCAACCGGTAGCACCGGAGTTGGCCCCAAAGACGCTGACATCTGTATGGGATGACTTTAAGGGTAGCTTCAGGTCGGTGTGGCTGTCCCAATCTTGGATGGCGGCCTTGGATTGAGTCTGATGGGATCCAAAAACATACATGTTGATCGTACTCTTGTCCCAATGCCAATTGCCCCATTTGTGAGCATTACTCACTTGAACATTTAAGGCCAATAGGCCAAGAGCGACCAGCGTGAGAAAACCTGTGAGGATTTTTCCTCTCATATGCGACCTCCTTGGTTGAGAAATGATGAATGTTAGCCAGGAATGATCGACTGGGGTATTTTAAATGTTTCTTCCAACCCTCTACTCAGAAGTGCTCCCAGCAATTTGTCCCCCCATCGCTTTCTCCAATTGGCGAATAAACGCCGGGTCCGATCCCACATATAGCACAATGATTTTTCCTTTTGAGAAAAAATGAGGGGGTTTGATCCATTGGATAACAGTTTGATCAATGGACAGACCATCAGCGGAGATCGTTTCAGATTGAGAGCGGGCAGCAGAGCTATCAGAAAATTCAAAGACTTGAATTTGCTCTTCATTCACCTTAAGGGCTTGGCCGGGTACTGGAAAAAAGGGTTGAGAAATCGGCCCAGTCGGTTCCACGGTCAACCCTTGCACTCGCAGTGTATCGACCAAGCTTACATGATCTCGCACCGCCCCCCCGTGAGAAACAGTCGTGGTGTCTGAACCGTTGCATCCTACAGATGCTAATAGAAAGAGAATCACTCCGTTGATGAAGCATGAATTGAGACGTAGAGGGCTGAAGCCATAATCTGCGGAGTGCTTGACGTCATTGAGAAGAGGAATGATGGGGAATTGTAAGCGTATCATGTTTACCTGGTTTGCCAATTCATCATTCCGGAAACCGTAGAGTAAACAGTAAGGAAGATTGCATTGTAATGCACTTCACAAGAAAAGCAAATACAATGGAGAGCCGTCCAGAAATTCATTCTGAGTTATTTAACTCCTGCTTTCTCTGTATTCCTTCGTGAGTCGGAAGAACTATGGAAAAGGTTCAAAACAAAAAACAGCAAAATTTTCAACAGGTTAGCGTTGTTATGCCAGTCTACAATGAGCGGAATACCATAGAGATTATCGTGGAGCGAGTGCAAAGGGTAGATATCCCAAAAGAGCTCATTATTATTGATGATGGATCAACAGATGGAACACGTGAGTGGCTCTCCCGGCAGTTTGGACCGTCCCTGGCAGACGGCGGACCGGGCGACAAGGAATCTTGTCAATTCATAGAGGGCGATTCTCCTATCCGGGTATTTTTTCACAATAAAAATCTTGGGAAAGGCGCGGCCCTGAAAACGGGGTTTCAAAAGGCGCGAGGGGAAATGGTCATCGTGCAGGATGCCGATTTGGAGTACAACCCGGAGGAGTATGCTCAGTTGTTGGAACCTCTGATCACTGACCAGGCTGATGTGGTGTATGGATCACGGTTTGGAGGAGCGTGGGTGAAGCAAGGCTCACCGCTTTCCTATTTAGGCAATAAAATTTTTACGCAATTGATCAATTCCGCTACTGGATTAGCTCTGACCGATGTTTGGACAGGCTATAAGGTCTTCAAAAAGGAGGTCCTTGAAGGAATCTCTCTCAAGGAATCACGGTTCGAGATGGAAATAGAGTTAACGGTCAAGATCGCTCAGCAGAAATGGCGGATAACGGAAGTTCCGATTTCGTATCAACCGAGAAGCAAAGCCGAAGGGAAAAAAATTGGCTGGAAAGATGGAATGCAATCCCTCAAAGCCTTGTATCGTTACCGTACCACCTCAGGGGTCCCCTCCGTTCCTTCTTGATTCTGACAGTCATGGCTGACCTTGTTCAGGGTCAGAATCACGACCTCTTCATCTTGATAAGGGTTCTGAAACCAGTTCATATAGGGCGAGATGTGTGATTGGTGGGTTTGATGCCACGGGCGGTCAATCACCAACGTGTCCGCATGTAATTCCTGTTGTAAAAAACAAAGCAAGAACATAGAAGGAAAATTGCGAGCCATGTCCGATTGAAATTGGTCATAGCCTGGAGGGAAGTATCCGGAATACCCATTGACCAAAGGCTTTTGATGAATGATTTGTGCCAACATCCGTTTTGCCTCTATTTCAAAGTCTGAGACATGTAGGCCAGCCGGAAAAGGAATGTGGGCAAGGACTTGGCTTTCTGTTTGGTGGCTGACCCAACCTGCCCAGGACGGAGTGAGATCGGAGGTGATGACGTATATGGGTTGGGGAGTCGTGAGGTTTTCAAAAAGGCAGACCAGTCCGAGAATGCCGACGAGTGCCGTATTTCTGAGAAGGTGAGGAAACCGTAAGAGTGAAGTGAGACCACAGACACTCAGGAGTGCGAGGCAGATCTGCACGATTAGGCCAAATCGAAAAGGGCTGCGGAATTCATGAAATCCGGGAAGCCATTCTCGTAACCACGTAAAGGGATGCCAGTTTCCCACGGTCACATTCAAGCCAAATGAGAGAATAAATGCGATTCCCCCCGACATCAGAAAATAGCCAACCCATAGAAGATTTTTAGATTTTCTGATTGCCCACACAACGCCTATTCCAGAAAGCAGCAGTAGCCCAAACCCTGGGAAGAGTCCTCCAGTATCAGATTGAAGATTTTCTCGGGAAGGAAATGGGAAGGAGGCAGACAGAGGTTTCGTGAGGTAATCATGAGGATTCGCAGAAAGTAATCGAACTAATTCCTCTGAACGAGAAAACTCCAAGGTTTGGTGAAGGTGGAAGGGATACCAGCCATACCATGTGGTGAGAAGAAGGACGCCGAGTCCCACACTTCCTAATTGAATCGTTGCTCTGTGCCTGAATTGTTGTTGAGACAGAGCGACGAGTCCTGCCGGTACGACAAAGAGACTAAACAGCAACGCAAGTTGTTGAGAGGTGAAAAGTTGAACCAGCAATCCTGTACCAGCCCATAACGCCATTTTCCAGGATCCATACCGTCCGAATCTTACGAAGCCTTCCCAGGCCCATAACATCCCAAACACTGGAATAAGCGGGAGGACCCCCAATAATTTGGCGGTCATGGGGAGTCCTATGACAAGCATTCCGCCAATAAGTGAGGGAACTCGAGGAAACTGTAAGGCTCGGCCCAGGCGATAGGCGAAAATCCCGTTGAGGAATAAACACAACAGAATAGCCAGATTGTATACAGGCAATGGAGAGGTGAAGAGAGACCACAATGGAAAAACCACAAGTCCGGTAAGGGGCTGCGGTTCAGAAAACGTAAAGCTCCCTTCGCTTGGATAGAAAATCGGGGCTTGCCAAAAATTTTCAAAGCCATGTGAAGTTCGATCCGCTACCCACCACAGCGTCCAGGTATTAAAAAGAGGGACCGTGGGTTCCTGCTCGGTACCGAGTGGGAGTGCATCATGGAGTTTGAAGGCCAGGGGCCAAGTGACCATCAGCACCGTGGTGAAAAGTACAACCCCGATCAGAAAAGATCTGAAAATGGGATAGTGGTCGGAACGCGAAAAAGATCCCACGGTTGTCAGCAAAGCCTTGTCTATAAGGAATGTGGAGGGTGTCTAAAAAGTAACGTGCGATTCAATGACCTTAGTGAAGCCGTAGTTTTTCCCATCCGAGGACATTCGGGATCCGTAGTGAAAATAGCCGAGCGACTTTACCATGGAGTCACAAGGAGAAAGAAGATTACTTTCTTAAATTCAATGGACGTATTGCTTCGGCCTAATCAAGAAGATTTTCTGAAAAGAAGAGTTGGGAATCTATCCGATCAAACAAGAAGTGGGTGTCTTCTCCCATGGATGAAATTACCGTTTTTTGGATCTTGAATTTTAAATCTTAACGGGGTGCCGCCTGTGTGAGTGAATAGTGAATTAAGACAAGTATCTTATTAGATAACAAAGGTATCTGATTTGTCTGTGGGGATTTCTGCATGAAGGTTGTCATGAAAAAAAATGTGCGCCAGTCAGGTGTTTATCTCCATTGCAAATTCGGCATGAAAATTGATAGCAACCTTTTTCGTCTCAATTTTTCAGGAAGGTAAAAAAAATTGAACCTTTAGCACAAGGGGGACGACAAACGATATGAAGTGTTGATGTAAAAACAATTATCTCCCTGTCCTTTGATCGGGAGCCCTCTGGGGGAGGATGTGTCATGACCATGGTGGTATCAACGAATCAGGGTTGGGACACCTTTTACCAATTGCGCGGTCCTCCGACTTGTGATTTCGGCGAACATTTTTTTAGCAGTTTGAAGTGTGGCCAGTTCTCGACGAAAGTGAGGAGGTTAAACAGAGGTTTGATAAACGAGGCAGGGGTCAGATTGTGTAAACCAACTGTTCGGTGTGCGTTTATTAACATGAAGGAGAAAAAACATGACGGGAAAAATTTTGAACAAACAAAAGGCTGTCGCCACTATGGGGTTGGCCGCAGTATTGACTTTAGCGGGAGTGGCCGGAGGGAGCTTTATGGCTCAAGCACATGAATCTCCCACGAAAAGTCTCAGAAAGATGACTGATGAGGCCGACCTCATTTTTCAAGGGGTGGTTTCAAAGGTGGAATACGGTATGGCCAAAGGTACAGAAACAGAAGATGCGGAATTGCCCCAAACCTATGTGACCTTCCAGATGGAAAGTGTTGATAAAGGAGCATCGAGTGATGGGAATAACGTGACTCTTCGGTTTTTAGGTGGACCGGCTAAGGATGGTCGTATCCTCGTGGTATCCAATGCTCCCTTGTTCGATGTCGGTGAGCGAGTCGTAGCGTTTGTCAGTGACAACGGAGAGGCTGAGTGTCCTTTGGTCGATTGTGACAAGGGGCGTTTTCGAATTATCAACAATCAGATGTATACAAATGATGGGCAGGAAGTTCGTCAGACGCCCAGGGGCCAAATCTTTTTTGGAAAACGACATAACCTCCCAGAAGTCATCAATAACAAGATTGGCAATACGCCCTTCAATTTTGAAAGAGATTCCGAAGAAGCTGAAGGAACAGAACAAGGGAAAAATCAGTATAGCCAAGCGGAACAGTTGAAAATTAAAGGTGAGCATTTGAATATCCAAAAATTTAAGGGCCGTGTGAACATGGAAAAGGCCAAGATTCGTCCAGAAAAATTGGCGGCTCTGAAACCCGTTCGCAGCATTAAACCAGGACAGCCGTTTAATCCCCGTCCCAAAACACCTCAAGGGCCGCTGTCGAAGGTCGCCCCTGAAAATAAAGGCTTCATCTTGCAAAATGACTTTGATAAAGCGGAGATGGCCTTGTTGAACAAGCAACAAGGGAATCCAGTATTCAAAGAAGGTCCTCCTCGTGGATTGAAACCTGGAGTTTCTATTCAACCCAAACTTCCGCTCAAACCGCGTCTCCAAAAGCCGCTGCTTAATAAACCGCTTCGGATTATTCCTCGAGGAATAGAACAGGGTATGGAAAGCGCAGAGGGTGATGAAGGAGAACTGATTTTGGAAGGGAACATGCTCTTCGATGCTGAGGAGAATGCAAACCCTTCAGAGGAATAATTAAGGCAGGAATCAATGGCATTGATGCATTCGGATAGCGAAGCTTTCAATTGTTTGAAACAGATAGTGCATATTTAGAAATCCAAGATTAACGGAGGATATGATGAAAATTCAAAAAATATTCCTGTGTTCACTGCTGGTCACGTTGTTGTACCCGACCGTCGGGTATTCGTATGAGAAAATTAAATGTGCTGGCATTACTCAAAAATGGGGGTCAAATTCGGTCAGGATGCGAGCGTCCGGCAATGGATTCCCAGCCGGGCCTTGGAGAAATGCGTTGACGGAATCCATCCAACTCTGGAACCAGAATCCGAGTAAATTTAACTTCACCTTAACGTACAATGAACCGGGAGTCGGAAAAGGCAATTTGCAGAATGAAGTCTGGTGGACAAGTAGTCTTAGCGCTCCGGCGGTGGCGTATTATTGGTATACCTGCCTCACCGGCCATCTCGTTGAGGCTGATGTGGTCTTTAGGAATACTACTCCCTATCACTATACCCATAACAAGAAAACGCTGAATGGGTATGGCGGTGGATCGCGGTCTTTCCAAACGGTAGCGGTTCATGAGTTAGGCCATGCGCTTGGCCTCAAGCATGTGAGCTATACGTACAATGCCATGGGCTCGGATAGCACCCATATGCATGCGAATGGGTCAACCGCCTATGCCTATCCGGGAGAAGATGCCAGCCATGGTGCCGTAGCACTGTATGGTAACGATAATGCGACCCATGATGTGGCTATTGCTCATTGGCGTTGGACCGGTTCTAGCGGCGAGTATAGTACTCATGCCCGGACACGGGTCTGGAATTCTGCCGGCACGAGTGTCCTGTCATGGTTTAATGACGCAGGCGAACCTCGTTACCGTGTGAGTAAGGGCCAACAAGTCAAGTTAGAAATGTCGTATGAAAATTTGGGTTCCGGGTGTAAGAATAATGTTCAAGTGAAATACTATGTGTCAACGAATGATCTGATTACCACATGGGATCGGCACATTGGGACAGGGAGTGTTTCAGTATGCCGCAACACGGTGTATACGACGAAAAACACCACCCTCACGATTCCGAATGATCTCACGAGTGGGGCCAACTATCATCTTGGCGCCATCATTGATCCAAGTAATGCCATTGCAGAAACGAACGAGACCAATAATTCTTCGTATGTTGGTATTCGGATCAATTAGTTGAGAGTAGCCATTTTCTCTGGCACACCAAAGCCTGGGCTGGACAACAACCGGCCCAGGCTTTGAACTCTAATCAATGCGAGCGTGATAAGATAGAAAAACCCCTAATAATTAAAGGGTTTCTTTATGCATGTTCTAACCGACCCTGTCCGGGCCTCGGAGTGATCAAGAGAGCCTCTTCTACGATTCTTAGCTGTGCAAGGCTTTTCCCATAAATTGTCATTATAAGAGGAACGCTAATCCATGAATAAAATATGTTTGGCCGGTATGGTTGTTTTGAGCCTAGTGCACGGCATGGTGCTGAGTACGACCTCCATTGTGAACGCCATGGCTTCGTCGCCACAAGAAACCGCGACCCCTTTCACCCAACAGGTTGAGGATGCAGATATGATTTTCTATGGGGTCGTGACCAAATTGGAGAATGTCGTGATTGGGCCGAGGCCGAGAAGCGAAGATGGACCGCTCCCTCATACTTACGTGACCTATCAGATCAAGGAGTCCCTGAAGGGACGGTCTTCTGACGGTGGGAATGTCACGCTACGATTCCTGGGTGGGGCCATGCCTGATGGGCGTCATTTGGAATCCTCGGAGGTGCCGACATTTAAGGTTGGTGAATATGACCTGTTGTTTGTGTGGAAGAACACCGAAACAGAGTGTCCCATAGTCGGTTGTGTGAAGGGCCGATTCCGTGTCCTTAAGAAAGGGGTCTATGCAGATGATGAACGGCCGGTGGTCGGAATCCAGAAAGGAATCTTCCTGTATGGCATGAGAGGCGACAGTGCCTCCGAGCCTCTAAGCATAGAACAGGTCAAGGTGGCGGTAGTTGATGAAGTGAATCGGCTGTACACGGCGGAGGCGCTTCAAGGCTTGAAGCCAATTCGAAGTGCCAATCCAGACGGGCATGAGCTCCCATCATTTTCCCCGGAACAACCAGCTCCCCCTGTTATACCCCCAACAATGTCCCACTCGCCCATTAGTGAAGCCGATCGAGCGGAAGAAGAAGCCTTCCAGCAAAATCAAGGCAATCCTGTGTTTCAGCGCAAGACCGTTCGTTAAGACCCAAAGTTCGGTCGTCTTCGCACGAAAGGGTAATGCGGGATTGGATAGGCCACCCTAGTGTCCCCGTACCCCTTCTCCAACCAGAAAAAACGGAGCCCAGGCATAAGGATGGCTGAAGTAGGGAAAGCTACCTTCTTTCCCTTGCTCCATCACCTTAAGCATCCCGTTCCGTAAAGCCGCACTTTTGGAGAGGGTGGAATTCTGGCCGAACAACCGAAAGACTTCGGTCATCAGGGCCTGAGTGGCACGATCATCTACGCTCCAGTGAGAAACCAGGAGAGCTTTGGCTCCGGCAAAAAAGAAGGCGCGGGCGAGCCCACTTAACCCCTGGCCGCTGCCGTCGCCTCCTGCGGTGTTGCAGGCTGAGAGAATGACCCAATCGACTTGGGGAAGCTGAAAATCAAGAATCTCACCCATCGTGAGAAGACCGTCATCCTCTTGAGTGGGACGTGCGGGAATTGTGAGAACTAAGGCGGGTTCTACCAGCCCGTTTAACTGACCTGCCAAGAGCCCGTGGGTGGCGAATGAAAGCACCTGTGTGCCTCCCAAACGCCCGGAGTTCAGGAGTTGCCGAATGTGCGTCTCCGTCGCACGCTTCTGAAGGAACAAATTTGTCTCGGGATTGACTCCCAAGGTTTTGGCAATGGCCTTGAGTTCTTGTTGGGTTCCCGGCAAAGCGTTCATCATTCGCAGTTGCTCAAACGCGGTGCGGGACTCATGAAGGGAGGGCATCTTGCCACCCCGTTCCGGTCCATCGCCAGAAAACACGGGGTCGCCGAATCCAATAAAGAGATCGTTTCTATCTTGAGATCCTCGTTCGGATTGTCGCAATAATTTGAATGCGGAAGCCGAGGGCACCACAGTAATGGGGAAACGTTTGATGAGCCACTCCACGTTTGGGTAGTCCCTGAATTCTGTGGATGAGAGAACGTTTTCCGATGAAGATAGTTGAACAAGGTGTTCAAAAGCAGGACCGGTTTTGCTTGTGATCAAAGCGGAAAAGGGCAAGGGAAGAAAAATTTCATCGGGGATAATGATGAGATTGTCTACTCCGGTAAGGTGGGCCTCAAGGGGTTGGAATAGCCATTGATACAATTGGTGGGCGGCTTGGACATCAAATGGTTTTTTGGCCGAGCCGAGGCTGGCCCGAATTTTCGTTACGAGATCGGATAGTTTTGTTTTGTCAATTCCCGAATTATAGAAAACAGGAGGCTGTTCCTGACGGACGACCCAAATTTGAAGCAGATGTTCCCAGGAAGAAAAACTGACCAAGGCCTCTCCTGGCTTCAGGAGTTTTTGCACGGCTTGAAGGTTCAGAGGTTTGGGAAAGGCCAGCTCCGCATATTGGGGGAAACGGGTTTCCAATTGTGCTAATGCTTTTTCCAGGGTTTGTTGGACCTCCTGTACTTCTGTTTTGACGGTGGCCAATGTCTCAAGATGGGAGGGGTCCTGAGCCGGTTGTCCATACAAGGCGTGCAGGATTCCCCATAATTTCTCTCGTCGTCGGCGGAGATCGTCAATACGTTTAGCCAACTCGACATCCACGGTTTGTCGGGCATGTCTACGGGCCATGGATTTGGCCACGGCGGCTTGCACAAGCCAGCCTCTCGCCTGTTCGGCAACCAGAAATCCATCGGTGACCGTAGAGAGGTCTTTGTCCTGCTGGGAGAGTTGAGCCAGGAGTAGAGCATAGTCCTGGAGGCTGGAAATCCCTTGTTGGTGGAGCCTGCTGAAGGTGGCATCATCTAAGTTCTGATTCAACCGGCTGACTGCCAGATAAATCTGGCGCGCTCGTTCGTAGTGTGTCCGGGCATTGGCTAATTGGCCCTGTCGGTGTTTGACCCTGGCTAATTCGTTGAGGACCAGGCCCAAATCGGGGTGGGTGTCTCCTAGCGCGTTGTTTCGAATGCGTACCGCCCGAGTCAGCAAAGTTTCGGCTTGAGAGTAGTCTTTCTGATTGCTGGCCACCCAGGCCAACCGGGTGAGGGTGGTGGCCACGTCGTTGTGCTGTAATCCAAGGATGGATTCTTGACTTTTCAAGGCTCGGGTAAACATTTCTCTGGCTGCCCCCAAGTTTCCCATCTGCCGGTTAATCTCTCCCAGACTCAATAAATTAGCGGCGACAACGGGGTGGACCGGTCCAACCGATTGTTCGACGATGATCAGGGCGCGTTGAAAAGACTTGGCGGCCTGTTGAAGGGCACCTTGTTTCCAGTAAAGGGTTCCGAGGGTGTTTAAACTTGCCGAAGTTTCCGGGTGTTCGGGTCCCAAACGATCCTCTCGAATTTGCAAAGCCCGCTGGGCTAGGGGTAAGGCTTCCTCGGGGTGTCCCATTTTTGCTTGGAGTTCGGCAAGGCTGTCGAGGGTTCTGGCCACGGTGGGATGTGTGCGTCCCAGTGAGCCTTCTTGCAGCAAGAGTGCGCGCTCAATAAGGGGTTTGCCCTTCGCAAACTCTCCGTTCCGGCTTAAAATAACTCCATAACTGGTGAGCGCCATGGAATGTTCGAGAACAGGAGCCTCAGGATTTTGATCAAAAATCTGAACGGCACGAGCCTGCGTGGCTAATGCCTCGTCCAGATTCATTTGAAGTCCCTGGACCATCGCGAGATACATTAACGTTTCCGCGACTTTCACATGGTGACGGTCAAAGATCTGTTCTCGAATACTCAATGCGCGTTCCAACATTTTCTGTGCTTGAGGGAACGCACCTTTTGAAATCCAAGCACGGGATAAATTCGTCAAACTTTCCCCGATCGCCTCGCTTCGTGCCCCTGCCTGTATTTCTCGAATCCCCAAGGCCCGTTCGTGATCGTGCAGGGCCTCGTCGATTTCTGCGAGATGATGGTGAGTGAGACCCACTGTGTTGAGGCTCTCCGCCACAGTGAGGTGATTCGCACCCAAGATAGATTCGCGAATGTGTAGGGCTTTTTCTGCCACAGGTAAGGCTTGTCGATAGCTCCCTTGGTCCAAGAGTTTCAAGGCTTGATGGTGTAGTGAGTCGGCCTCCCGTAAGGAACCCTCGGTTTCCGGGTCTGCCACATGTTGGGCGGGCTCCGAGAGAGCAGGAAGATGCGAGGAACAGAACAGAACGAAAAATCCGCAGAGGAGAAAGACTCGGTTGGTATATGACTGTTTGGCGAGGGAAGGTGGAGGGGACGATGGATACTGGTCTGTGTGGTAACGAAAGCCCAGCATATCAGGGATCCCCGGCTCCTAATAGGACCAGGTGATCAAACCGGTAAACACATTCTTGGTGTAGTCGTAAACCGGGATATCTGATCCGTTTTTAATATGTTGGTATTGAGCCGTAAAGGTCAGGTTGTTCGGAAGCGGTTTTATCAGTTGAACCAGGTGGGTTTGTTGGCGGTCATCCCGGCGTGAAAGTATTCCATCTTCATCGGTAAACAAAGTCTGAGAATTTTTGTAGTTCCTCCAGTGTATGTCGTAATCGTGTCGGAGCGTCAGTTGCCCCCAAGGCAAGGTGACTTGCCACCCGGTCGTCAACCGGTGCCCACGATAGGAAAATGACCGGCCATCCGCCGCTTCATGATCATATTGATACCCCGCTCTGACAAGAAACCGATCCTCGACAAAACGAAACGTATGGACAAAGCCGGCCATAATGTTATAGGCATCCCGGCTTTCGCTCTGAAACCGGGAATCACCATCCCCTGATTCTCTGAAAAATTCTTTCACTTGATACCGTAAAAGTGCATTGGTGAGATTGGCCACCGATCCAATCAATGGGGCGGTAAACGTTGGAGGGACAAGGGTGCCGCTTAAGGTCGGAGTATGCCGGGAGAGGAAGCCATCCATATCTAGAAACAGGTAATCGTAGGTATACTGCAGGGCCACTTGGTAGGGTAGGGTTTGTGCCACCCCCCGGTAAAATCCTCCGATCCCGACGAGATGATTCTGGAGATTAAACGTGTCCAAATTGGCATTAAAATTTAGTGTTTGAAAAAAGGAATAGGTGGCTGTTGCCTCCATGGGGCCGTTCCGGAAAAAGGCATAATCCAAAAGCACTGACGCCAGCATGCCTGGTGAGGTTGTCTTCCGGCTTCGAAAATTATTGAGGATGAGTTGCTGATTGGGATTGGCAATGGACTCCTTGTTAGGGTTAATGGCCACATTATCGTCGTAGAATCCTCCCACGCTGACTTGTGCGCGAAACCGTTTGCTTTCAGTGACCCGCCGAGCGGCCATCAACTCATCACGGATCCGAACAGAGGCGGCGGTCAGTGGCGACACCGCCTGAATTTTCTGAACGGCTTCCAATTCCGAGGCTGCCTCTTGCGTCAGCCCTAACACGCCCAATGCCAGCCCGCGGTAAAAACGTGTGAGCTGTTGCAGGTTGGGATCGGTGGCGACGTTGGTGTCAAAGGCCTCGACGGCTTCCGAATACTGTTGATCTTGATAGCGGGTGAGTCCGGTGTAATACCCCAAATTTTCCCGTTGTGGCGATTGTTGATACACCGTTTCCAAAAAAGGTCCTGCCTTGTCATAGGCTTTTATGGAAAAATAGGCGACGCCTAATTGAAATGAAATGTCAGGGTCTGTAGGACGCAGTTGATGTGCCTTCTCTAGTGGCGCAATGGCTTGGTCCGGTTGTTTCATGGCCAGATACGTGAGCCCGGTATAATAGTGCGCGCGAGCATTACGGGGGTTTTGTTCAGCTCCCATCATGAAGAATGGAAGGGCTTCTGAGTATCGGTGTTGTTCATAAGCCAGCACCCCTTGGGCAACGGATACCTCGGCTTCGCCTTGTTGAGCATAGATCTGCATGGGTAGGGTAAAGGCGCTGACCGCTTGAACAACGAAAAACCCAATAATGGCAATCAGTGGCCGAGGAGTGTGCATGGGGGTTCGCTTGGCTTCCTGCATCGTACGCTTCTTTTACACCCTCATTGGAAGAGGCCGGTATTCAAAACCGGACAACGTTACTACAATGCCTTGAAAAAAACCATACTTTAATGTGTTTTCAACCAGGTGAACGGCACTGAAACTCTCCCCGAATTCCTCCCTTTCAGAAAAAGTTTCTTCGGTTTCCTAAGCAAATAATGTTTTGGATGGTCCGGGACATCAAGGCATCATGGGAAAAGTATCCAAACTATCCCCTTTCTTTTTCTTAGAAGACTTGGTTAGGCTTTTGGACAGCCCCGTGTGAAGAGGAGTCCTTCCGGGTGGCGAAGAAAAAAGGAGAAAAACATGAGAAGCAGATCCCCCTTATTGTTTGGCATGTTAAATGGGTTCATGGCCGTTTCGATTGTATGCCCCGTCTCTGGTTGGACGGCGGATTCGCAACGAGGCATCAAGGTAGAAGCAGACCGCCCTCTCGTGCTATCCGGATTACAGGGGGAGGTACGAACGGATTTTTCGAGAGACAAGCTAAATGAGCGGAGGCTGCAGTTTGGCGAGGCCCTTCGATTGGGTGAGCATATTTTCACCGGGCCTCAAAGCCGTGCTGAGATTTTAATTGGGCAGCAAGAAGTCGTGACGATCGAGGAAGAGTCTTCGGTGCGGATTACTACTGACGAAAGAAATGGATCTCCCATCATCGATTTACAGAACGGAACCGCACGTTTGGCCGTCGCCGAATCCCAATTGACCGAGCATGAACTGGTGAGCATGCGGACACCGTTCAGCAGAGCGACGACCCGGGGTGGTGTTTTTCGAGTCACCATGGGCGGGGAGGCAAGACGCGTTGAGGTCCCATCGGGAGGGGAGGAATCTGGCCTGATTTTGGCGTCGTATTCCGTACCTATCGTCAGGGAAGACAGACAAGATTCCATTGCGAGGTATCAGGTCGAGGAAGGTCTGCTGACGGTCGAAGTGAATGGCCAGTCGGTACAGGTGAACGCCGGGGAGAGTGTGGAGGTAGGCAGCGGGCACATAGGGGCTCCCTTTCCCACTCCTGATGGTTTACGGGGACAGTCTCCCCTGACCGCGTTGGCTCATCACCAGGATACGCCGAAACCGGGGCTGGCCTATTTGGCCTCTCAAGAGCTGAAGCAAGCGGAGGTCTTAGGGGAAGTGTTGGGTGGTGTGGCGGCCCAGACCCAGGAACCAGAAAAACAGGAGAAAGCAGAGCAGGAAGTTATTTTGGCCACCACTGGGGTTTCTCTTTCCGGAGGAGAGAGTACCCTGCCTACTAGCCTCCCGCCTTTGGGGGAGAGTTTCTCCGTTGCTCAGGAAGTTGGAGGTCCGACCAGCAGTCTCATTGATCCAGCCTCGAACGACAGCTTTAATGTGGTCATTGGCCCTGCCGGTCCGAATATCGCTCAACCGAAAGGTGGAGGAGGACTTCTGCTTTTTGACAACAGCCAGATCACCCTGGATGCACAAACCAATAACCGGAATTTTAGAATTTTATTTAACTTGGAAGGCACAGCCAAATATAGGCCTTTTAACACTGAACTGATGCTCATTGACGGGGGAACCTCTTCTTTCGTTCCTCATCAGGGAGTTCTTCCGACCGAACGATTAACGGTAACCAATCTGTTCGGAGGGCAAGTGAGTAATCCCGTAGACCCGCCACCCGGCCGAAACCTGCTGCTCCCATTTCCCATTGCCTCGTTCAACGACCCGGCCGAAATTGAAGCCGCGGCCAGTCAGGCCAAGGTCCTCACACGATTTTCTGATCCTGCTGACAAAGGATTAGCGCTTAACGTCTTGGCCACGTTTGCTTCCAGCCAGCAAGTCATACCCGGAGTCACTTCCGAAAGTATATTATTCCAACGTCGGTTCACTGACGACGGATGTTGCAGCAACGAAGAGGCTGTCGAAGGGGTTAACGGGGTGATTCGGGCCAGAGATATTCCAGGGGGAGACCCCTTAACCGTCACAGGGGGCGTGGTGTTGAATAATCAAACCGATCTGGTTGCGACAACGACCAAAGCCACGGCTGAATACTTTCAACAACCGGAGGATATTGACAGCTCCGTCGTCGCTATTTTAGGTCGAAATTTTGATGTTCGAGTGTTAGACCAATTTCCAGAAGATGGGCAACCGGATCCCTTTACCAATGAAATCGGAGGCGTAGACGAAGTGATTCCTGATGACATTGAGGTCATTCCCGAAATTGAAGGAGGCGGGCAAGTGAACCCTGCCCATGTCATAACGCAGGATCGTGTATTGGCTGTCTTGGATGGCAGTACCATCGCTCCGGATAAGAGCGACCCCTTCAATATACCACGGGTGTCCTTGCTCACCATTTTGGATAGCTGGTTGGAAGGACCCACAACCCCACCAGACTTGATCCCTGGTGATCTCCAACCGGTTGATGGAGAAGGCGCGCCAGCAATTCCTTCAGGCAAATCCCGAGCGGATATTCCTCCGCTGATTGAAATAATTAACAGCGGTACGCCCAATCTTGATCCGTCTGATCCTGGGTTCCAAACGGCTGTTGAGGCACATTCGGCATTTGTCATTCGAGGGGAATTGGCCCCAAGCATTCTGGAGGCCAGCGGGCCTCTCATGAGTCTTTTCCAGGGAACGATGACGACTTCAGGAGATTTTGTGAATGTCCAGGGCAATGGGACGGCCGACAGTGCACAGCTCATGGCCTCCCTTCAACAATCCAATGTGCTTCAGGGTGCTCTTCAACTCAACAATAGTCAACTTCAAGTCGGAGGGCATTTATTTAACTTTTTGAACGGGGCCACCGGCCAGGTTACGGGTAATTTGACGACTTTGGCTAATGACAGCATCTTGTCGGTTAATGGCGCGTTACTGTCGGTCGGCCTGAACTCTTCATTCACCCTCACAGGCGGCTCCTTAGTAGCCTTCGGTTTTGGGACCAATACGGTGAACATCACGGGCACGTCCGGAACATGTGCAGGATGCAATCTTTCGACGACGGTCCCGAACCTAACTGGAATTCCTGTACTCCTACATCCGAGCGCGACCGTCGCAGTGGGAAATGGCTTTATCCCCTATGCGGGAGTCGGTCAAGGCACAATCGGTGGCGCCGACTTTAATAACGCCGTAAATGTGAGCGCGGGAGCCGCGGTGTTGCAGGTTGATCAGGGAGGAACGTTGGTGTTGAACCCGTAATTCAGGGATTCAATGAAAGACTCAGTAGCAGCAAACAGATAGAGCGAAGGTTGTCCATTCTTTATTTCTTTCTAGCCCATCGTATCAACGGCTCGGCTCGGAGAACCGAGTCGGCCGCGCGTAAAATTCACTTTTCAAATATTTATAGACCCACGCCATACCCGACTTTTAATGCGGCGCCTGCATAATCGCTAACTGATTTAGGGGAAGCTCCCGCTGTGAAGGAAATGGCAAATCCTTGAAACGTGAATGTATCGGAAAAGGGACCAAAGATGAAATCTACCGATGTGCCTACACCTTTTGGACTTTCCGGGGTGCTACCTGCCGGAAGTCCGCCTCCCACGGATACGGCGAAAAACTCCTTACCCGTATCTTCAGGTCTGATGTTGGGAAAAAACCCAATAATGATGCCTCCCTCACCTCCAGCCCGGGTGGCGAGAGAGAGGTTCCCATCTAAAAACCACTGATCTGGTGGGCTAGTATGCCCGAAACGAGAAGTGGTATACCGTGCGCCTACATCAATTCCCCCTCCGAAGCCGCCGCCACCGCCAAGCCCAAAGGCTACTGAAAAATCCTTTGCTCCACGAGATCGCACTTTGGAGTTATTTCCATTTTGGTACAAGGTCACGACTTCGTTGATGGGTTTCTTGAACATGTCCAGAAGGGTTTTTTGAACTTCTGCCGGGGATGTGTCGCAGATCGTTTCCTTCTTGAGTAATCGCTTGAGGACGGTGGCATTCCTCGGATCAGTCATGATGGAGGCGGCTTCTATGGCTTTGTAAATGGTCGGGCCCAATTGTCGTTTCGCTTGATCTATCGCCCCTTCAAGTTTTCTTTTCATGTTCTGGCGGTTCAGCATCTTTTGAACTTGGGTTAGGGCTGGGCTCAGGGTCTTGCCTGCCACCTGAATGCCGGTTTCAGCGGTTTTAAGGGCCAATTTGCAGCCTTGCTGTCCCAACCACTGCACACCTTTGACGGCTTGCTGAGCGACCCATTCGGCCTTTCTTTTAGCGTCCAATGCAGCTTTTTCCGCAAACTTGGCCGTATCCTGAGCCTGGTTCTGGGCCGCATTGCCTAATACTCTGCCTGTACCTTTCAAGGTTTGAAAGCTGGGTGGAGACTTGGTTACCTGATGCCCAACGCGGTTGACTGTATTTTTCGCCCGCTTTACGGTCTTGCTGGCCGCTTTTGAACCTTTCTTGACAGTTCCCTTGATAGCCTTTCCCGCATCGCCAAAGAATCCACGAGGATGAATCCCACTGTAGGTTCCAGTGGCTTCCAGACTTTTTCCACCTGGAAGTAACAGAACCACATGATGAATATCGGCTTCCTCCTCGGCATTTCCAGGCAGCGAGAGGGCAATGGGAATCGCCAAACCACTATCATGGGCTTCCGCTTGGGCTTCCACCAGAAGGGCCTCTTTTGGTTCACCAGGGACAAGTCGAATGTGTTGGTCAGCTTGTTCAACCGTATACCTGCCGGATTTTGCCAACTGGTCCTGCCCATCAGGGGAAAAAAAATGAACGGGCTTCTCCAAATAAATTTGTTTCGGGTCTGTAATGACGTCTTGGGGGTTCACAGCACGGGACTGAATCCCGCTATAGGTGCCTTCCGCTGTATAACTAAATCCGCCGGGTAGATAGAGGGCTAACATATGGCGGTCGGCAGACTCCCCCTCAGAGTTCCCCTCAACCGACACGGCGATAGGTTCTGAGAGGTTCTGATTATGGGTGTTTAAGGTGATGGCCAGTGGAACAGGCGCGGCTCCCCCTGAGGCAGTTACTTGCAAGCTATCTGGCAAGGGCGCTAGCTCATAGGTACCAGGCTTGAGCTGAATAGAGTCTCCCGCCAAGGTGGCAAAGTACGCCGGCTTGTCTACTTGGATGGTTTGGTTGTTTAACAGGTCGGTGGCTTGGGTACTGGGACTCGCAATCAACGACATCGTGGTCAAGCACAAGAGTAACGTGCCGGCTAGTTGAATGTGATAGAGGGGCATGAGGCGTGATCCTTTCCTAAATCGATAGAGGAGAATTCCTATTGGGATATGACCAGTTAAGAGGATGTTTTCGTAGCACCCTGAGGACTAATTGGTAGAGGTTTTGTCCACGATGATTGAATCGAAATTCACATTCGTTTAGATGCAAGTAAATGGTTTCCTTATTGATCTCGCGAACGCGGACGAGACGGGTTTTCGCATAGCCCCAGAATTCTTCAATGCCTTTCACATGCACTCGACCTTGTACCAATTCATCCAGGCCATGATCGACTCGAGGATGTTTGCCGTATCCCACATCGACCAGGCCGTTATAGCCTCGCCACCCATCCGAATCAATGACACTATCCAGGGCAACATTCTCTCGAATAATCGCTTGCAGCGTGGCCTTTCGGCAGTCCGAGACAAGTTCTGTGTAGACGTGCCCGTTGCGTTGAACAATTCCAAAGACGGTGGTTTTGCCGTATGCCCCTCGCCCTCGTTTCCCCTGGATGCAGCAGGCTCCAAAGTACGATTCATCGACTTCGACCTCGCCACCGAAGGGAGTCTGGGCGTCACAGAATTCTGCAATACGCGCCCGAAAAGCCCGAACATCGCGATTGACCGTGTTGCGGTTCAACCCAGTAAGAGAGCCATTTGTGAGGCGGTTAAATCCAGGCCAAAATACCGCACGAGTTGTCGTCACTGCCACGTCGCAATTCGTGCACGGTTGGCGTACAGGTTTTTCCTTGTCATGACTGGAGATTATCGTCATTTTCCCCTGCTTAACTAGTCATGACCCTTTCTATTTTTCAGTAATGTCTGTCGAATGAAAAAAGACCATAGTGCAGTCCGTAGATGATTTTTCTTACATACTGGGCAAGGCTAACTAAGCATTTGCGAGGAAGATCATCCACGAAGATGAAGACTCTTCCTCCATGTGAGAAGCCCGTATCGCTATGAGGTTACTGGGAATTCCTACGACTGGTGTGCCTTGTCATTCGCATGTCGAAACCTGCGAAATGTGGCGTATGAACGGAAGGGCGATGACTTGGTTTTGCATACGCTCTACCGTGTTAGGACTTTTGGTGTTGTGGCTTAAAGTGCGCGGCCTGGCTCTTTTACAGGAGCCAGGCCACATGGGTAAGAATTTTCCCCTCCTCTGTTACTTTTTGCTTAGGCGGATGCCGACTCCGGTTTTTAACGCGATGTCGGCTGGCAACGCATTTTTCCCACCTCCGAAACTGACCGCAAATCCTTGAAAGTGATCGAGGAAGAATTGGGCAGAAGTGAGATTCCACTTGAACTTAATGGGTCTGGTAGTAATTTCCAGTGGAAAGTCAAAGAAAAAATCTAGGCCGCCCCCCATGGCTTGTGGAACTTTGGGAAGAGGGAAGCTCACGCCGGCTCCAAGAAACCATCCACCGGTATCCACGGGATTTTTTTTAGGAAATATTCCAATTTGCACTCCACCGCCTCCACCAATGTTGGATTTGACCATTCCAGCCAGGTCAAGGAACCAGTGGGATTTATTCACAAAATCGAAAGCGTACCGTACTCCCACTTCGCCTCCTCCCACTTTAGCCGCATTGCCTCCTATGGCAATACTGGCCGAGGCAAAAGATCCGCGCGTTTGAACTTGAGATGCACTCCCCGTTTGAACGACGGCCAGGGCTTGTCGAATCGGATTACCAATCATCTTTTGAAAAGTGCTCTGAACAGCCTTCCCAGGATTTTCACACATCGTATTGGGACTCATTAAGCCTTTAACAGCTCTTGCATTCTTGGGGTTAGCCAGAATAGCTGCCGCCTCGACTGTTCGTTGAATGGCTTGGCCTTGTCGGCGCATAAGAGAATTTATAGCTTCCTGAAGGGCTTTTTGTGCCTTAGGAAGTTGCAAAGCCTTGGCAAGTTCTTTTTTGATAGGTTCCAAAAGCTTACCTTGTACCTGGGCAGAAAGTTGTGCGGCGGTAAGTCCGGCTTTGCAGACCGCTTTCGCGGCGATCAGCGCTCCTTTTGCGGCTTGCCTGGCTGTCCATTCGGCAGCTTTCTTGGCCTCCAACGCGGTTTTTTTCGCAAACCGACCAACATTTTTCCCCGCCTTGCTTAGACCTTTCCCCACACCCTTGGCTGTCTTATTGATGCCTTTCCCGATTTTTTGTGTTGTGCGTTTTGCCCCCTTCCCGACTCGATTTACAGTGGTTTTGGCCCGGTTAATGGTCCTTCCGGCACCCTTGGCGATATTTTTAAAAAATCCCCGTTGGTGAATGCCGCTATACGTTCCTAAGGCTTGGAGACTTTCCCCCGTGGGAGCCATCACCACGATATAATGGTGATCGGCCTCATTTTCCGCGTCCCCAGGTAAGGAGAGGGCTACCGAGGTTTCCAGTTCTGATTCATCTTTATCTGGATGAGCCTCTAAAAGCAGTCCACGAGGTTGTTCCGGAGTGACTAATCGAATTCCTTGTTCGGCTCCCTCAACCGAATAGGTGCCTGCCTGTACTTCAAGGCCTTCTCCCTCAGGAGTGAGAAAATGCACTGATTTCTCCAAGTAAATATCCATCGGATCTGTGATGAGGGATTGGGGATCGATGTCTCGGGAACGAATGCCGCTATACGTGCCCTCTGCTTGATACACAAGACCTCCTGGCATGTACAACGCAAGAACGTGTCGATCTGACGTATCGCTCTCAGGTATCCCAGGCACGGATGCGGCAGTGGGTTCAGCCAAATCCTGCTCATGGGTATCCATAGTAATCGATAATTCGAGAGGTGGAGTTGTACCGTCTGAAGTCTTGACCTGTAGGCTATCCTCCAAGGGCTCTAATTGGTAGGAGCCTGGTTGGAGTTGTACATTTTCTCCTGCCGGGGTTGGAAAATACGCAGGTTTCTCTAAAATGACGGTTTGATGGTCGATGGATTCTTCGGCGTGAGCAGGCAGTAGTGGGCATAGAAGGGCGCTCGCCAGCACCACACTCAAAAGTTTTGTTAAACGAGAGACAGGCATGATGTTTTCCTTTCGCACCGTTGGTTGAAGAGGCTCATGTGACCGTTGTTACCCGATGAGTCGTAACAATTGATTGGGGGGTTCACGTACAAATGAATGACTTCTAAACTTTTTCCGGTATCTTTGGTTTTTTACCTTACATTCAATGAGTTATAGGATGGAATAAGGAGGATGGGCATTCTCGTCAATTGCAAATTGTTCCGGAATGATTATGAAGGAACGTCACCTAATGTGGTATTGCTCCAGAGATTCTCTTGAAAATCAAAAAATGACACGAGACCAGCAACAGACTTGAAGATACGTGCAGGCGAGTCCCTGTATTAATTAGACTGAGGGCTGAAGAAAAAGTCTCCTGAAAAAGAAGACGAGGTCCAGGGGGATTGTTTGCCATTTGTATCTCGTTCGACCCCCTGCAGGACTCGTTTGAATACTTGTTCAACCGGTAACCCGGGTGAGGCAATGTGGTGGAGCAAATGCTTCGTGTAGAGGCCATTGCGGTCTTCGCCGTCACTCGCCACATTTCCGGGACTGGTGGCATAGGCAATCAATGTGCCTTTAACTGCTGCGCTGCTGACGACGGCAAGTCCCCGACTGGATGACCGAAAACTTTTAGCAAACGGGTTGTCCCGACAGGCATCGAGGATGACCATGTTGAGACCATTGCGCGCTTCGCCCATTTTGCCGAGTACCTGCCCAATATTGACGGCCTTATACCGGACATCGCTTTCACTCTCAATCGTCGCGTTGACAGGAATGAGATAGTTCTCTCCTCCAACTTGGACTCCATGGCCGGCGTAATAAAAGAGTCCGACGCCACCCTGATACAATTGCCGACCAAATTCGCTGATCGCTTGTTCCATCTGTTTTTGCCCGGCATTGAGTTCGAGAGTGACATCAAATCCGAGTTTCAGGAGGGCATCTCCCATATCCTGTGCATCATTGGCGGGATTTTTGAGACTGCCCACCTCGTATTGGCTATTGCCGATCACCAGAGCCGTGCGCTTCCCCATTTCTGTCGGAGGGAGGAGGGTGGCTGGTGTCGTTGGAGCGAGAGAGGCTGGTGCCGTACGTTTTGAGGAGACCAGATTAGTTGCCGAGGAGGCACGTTTTTCGGTGTAGACCGTTACTTGCAACGAGCCGGAATTGTCGCTGATCCACGGAAACGGATCATTGATAGCAAAAAAGAGGTCCCCCTTTCCTGTTGCTCGAAGGGCGAGCTCTGGTCCGACTTCAAACGGTTTGCCATTGTCCCCGATTTTTCCCATAAGGGCAGCTAAAGGGATCCAGGGGACTTCTTTCCCCAAGTCCGATGAGAATCCTTCCGGGCCGCTCCAGAGACCGAATGCCGGAGCCGGGCTCCACTTTCCCATGGCAAGAATCTTCACGGTATCTCCAGATTCCACCTGAACGCCAGAACGTTGCCAGGGTGTATTGGCCTGTATTGTCACTGTGTGTCCTTTGAGCTGGGAGGTATCAATTTCAGAAGCGGGTTCGAAGTTGGCCGGGAGGGCGTCATATGATCGTGACGGACGGAAGCAGCCTGGTATCACGAGGATCAACAGAAGGAAAAGCAGTAATCCTGTGTATCCAGGGTTCTTGAGAAGATTACACCGCACCATCATCTCTCAGGGTTTGATGGCTAATCGGGACCAGCAATTTGTCCGCCTAAGAGGGAGAGGACATTTCATGTGTTGGTGGGAATCTGAATGAACATGACTGTGAGCGTATGAATTTTACAGTGGGATTGGAGTAAGGTCAAAAAGAAGAAGGATTTGAGTCAACTCCGAACTCAAAGCGCGGTCCTAAATCCTTGAATCGTGTAGTGCTTACATTCCCTACAATGGAGAGAGAGGATTCGAGTTCTTGTCGTGGACTTTAGTGTTTTTCCCTCCTGGTTTGACTGACAAGATTTTTGAGTTCGTCCAGATTCAGCGCACCAGGCGCGAGTTCGGTGCCGATTATAAACCCTGGGGTGCCGTTGATTCCTAATTTTCGGGCAAGCTCACGGTTGCGGTTGATGATCGCTTGAATGCTTGGAGCCTGCATGTCCTTTATCAGTTGCTCGTTATCCAACCCGACTTCAGCTGCGATATTGAGGATGCTGTCTTGAGTCAACTCCTGCTCGGAAGCTAATAAGGCTTCATGAAAAGCCAGGTGCTTTCCCTGGATTTTCGAGGCCAGGGCAGCGCGGGAGGCCACTTCTGAGGCCTCTCCAAGGATTGGATAATCTTTGTACACGATCTTTACATTGGGATCGTCCTGTTGGAGTTGCGTTACGGTTCCTGCCACGCGCTTACAATATCCGCATCGGTAATCGAAGAACTCCACCACGGTGACATCGCCCTCAAGATTTCCACTCACGGGAGAGGTGGGATCGTGCAGCAATTCGGTTTGTTTAGTGAGGATTATCTGCCGGGTCTGTTCCCGTTCTTCGGCCTGGCGTTTCGCGTGCAATAGGCGCAAGGATTGTTCGATCACTTCGGGATGTGAGCGGAGATACCGCTCGACCACTTGTTCGACAGCTTGTTGAAAGGCCGGGTCTGGAAGTGTAGTCGCAGGTTCGGCATGAATTGGAGCGGAGAGAAATCCCAAGGCTCCGCTAAGCAAAAATGCGGTTGTCGCTATTCGGTAAGTCATTCCATGATTCGGCATACCAGTCTCTTAACCTCCCTGTATGTAAAATTTTTCACCAACATTCCCATGTCCATATCTTAGTTACGATCCCAACCTACAGCTATGTGCAAAAAGATTCATGGCCAAACGGAATAGGCTATTGATGTCTGAACCACCGGGTGATACGGAGGTCTTCGCCGGCCGTTTTCACAAAATAGGTTGTGGGAAGTAATTGTTGTGGAAAGTGTTGTGAAGTCGTAAGAGCAAATGGAGCGGTTGCGGGACGTGCACCGGAAAAGCCATTGGGGATGATCGCAGGTTCCTGAACTCCCAATGGTTTTTCTGCCGGGTTGCGTTCACGCCCGCTAATGGTGGCAAGGATTTGTTCGATATCCGGACGGCGTTCATGCGAGGCCACGAAGAAAAACGTTTCAATGCCTGTGAATTGATCGAGGCTGAACCAATTATTCCTTTCAGGTAAGAGATATTGCTGCCCCGCTTTTACCGGGTTGGCAAATGGGCTGGAGGTGGAAGGGAAAATCCCTTGTGCCCATGCCGAGCCATCCACCGCAATCACATACACATAGCAAGTGGTGTTAGCGCGAAACATCACACGAAATTTATCTCCGGCCTGTGCGTCGCCTCGCCCATCGAATAGTGAATCGCCGTCCTTGATAGGCAAATACGACTGTACCCCGTTCAGCATGTGTTTTTTGACGAGCAACACATCCAGGCTAATGGGGATGTTCGTAGCTTGTCCCATCGCTATCGGTCCTGTCTGATAGCCTGTTGTGTCTTCGTAAGGATTTTGATACGACGGGTCAGAAGTTACGCCCTCATTGCCAAAGGTGCCAGGGTACGGTTGACCCTGTTGAGGGTACTGCGGTTGCATGGATTGAGATGGATACGCCTGTTGTTCCTGTTGGGAGTATGGATTCTGCGACTCAGGTGGATATCCGGACGATGGTGACTGCTGATAGGGAAAACTCTGAGTATTGGCGTATGGGTCTTCTTGTGGAAATTGGTTTGGATCTTGATCGTTCAGGTACGGGGCATTTTCTTCATATTGGGCTTGTGCGTGTTGATAGGGGTCGTAGCCTTCCTGCGGGTAGTCTTGAGATGGCGGATATTCTTGCCCGGTTTGGTATGTCTCGTTTGGGTACCCGGGTTGTGAAGAACTCCCCGGGTGGGTATTGGAATTGGGGACGAAGCCTTGGGTCATGTACGGATTGGTTCGTTGCTGCAGGGCAGTCAAGAGGGTTTGCATATTTTGTTGATGCTTTTCATCGTAGTTATTGATGGCAGAGTCTAAGAGGCTCGCACCAAATTGAATGAGCGGGGGAATAATGATGGCCGCCGCTGGACACCCTGCCAGGAAAAGGCAGAGCAGGAGGAGGAGAAAGGGTTTTTGTGTGGGGGCTTGAGACATGGGAGATTCAGGAATTAGAGGTATTTCGGCCACGTATCTCCTCGACTGAGTAAGGATCGTGGTGGAAAGCCATTTGAGGTTCAGGGTTATTCATGTCGGAACCACCGGGTGAGCCGAAGGTCTTCTCCGGCGGTCTTCGAAAAATAACTGGTTGGCATGATGGTCTGATCCTGCCCAGATCCTGTCGCCAGGTTGAACCCTTGAGCACTGGGCCGGGCACCTCCCACTCCGTACGGTACCATCGCAATTTTTGTGACCTGGTGTGGGGTGGCCGTAGCCGGTCGTTCGCGGCCGGTAATGCTCTGGAGGACTTCTTCGAGATCCTGCCTTTTTTCTTGTGAAGCCACAAAAAAGATCGTTTCAATCCCTTTGAATTGATCGAGGCTGAACCAATTATTGCCTTCCGGAAGAACATATTCTTCTCCGGCCTTTACGGGATTGGCTAATGGTGAGGTTGGGGGGGGGAAGATTCCTTGTGCCCAACCAGATCCATCAATGGCTACGACATACACATAGCCATCAGTATGGGGGCGGAACATAATTCTAAATTTATCGCCAGCATTCGCATTCCCACGGCCGTCTTTCAACGCATCACCGTCTTTAATGGGTAGCATGACCGTTGCGCCGTTCCGAATGGTTTTCTGAAGCATGACGACATCCAGTCCAATGGGGCTTCCAACGACACCGCCTTCTTCTGTGTAGCCGTTAGCTGCGTTTGGATCTTGTGAGTAGTCAGGTTGGGCATAGGGGTCTTGTTGCGATGGTTGTTGGCCATACGGATCTTGTGGGTAGCCACCTTGGGCGTAGGGATCCTGTTGCGATGGTTGTTGGCCATACGGATCTTGCGGGTAGCCACCTTGGGCGTAGGGATCCTGTTGCGATGGTTGCTGGCCATACGAATCTTGTGGATAGCCACCTTGGGCGTAGGGATCCTGTTGCGATGGTTGTTGGCCATACGGATCTTGTGGATAGCCACCTTGGGCGTAGGGATCCTGTTGCGATGGTTGCTGGCCATACGGATCTTGTGGGTAGCCAGCTTGGGCATAGGGGTCTGATTGTCCGTAGGGATCTTGAACTTGTTGATAAGGGTCATAGCCCCCTGATTGATAGGCCGGATCATGGCCATAAGGTTGATTCGCTGGAGGATAGCTTTGAACCTGTTGCTGAGGGTTACAGGGTTGGCTCGGAAATGTGGCATGTGGTTGTTGCCCAGGTACGCCACGGGATTGTACGTCGCCCCGAATGGCAGGATTAAATCCTTCATCTTCCACAACAGCGGGTTGAAATTGTCCATGATCTTCGAAGCCACCTCCTCCATCCTGTGGGAACCCTTCTTGCCCCTCCCCTTGATCCACGAATTCGAACCCGGGTTCAACAGGAAATCCGGTATTGGGATCGAATTGATCTACGCCTTGTTGGTCAGGAAAACCGGAAAGATCTTGAATGGGGAAGCCGGTGTTGGGGTCGATTGATACCTGGTCTTGATCAAAGCCGTCTTGCCCTGTAAATCCAGACTGGTCTTGAATCGGGAAACCGGTATTGGGGTCAATTTGCTCAGGAAATTGAGATGAATCCTGGATTGGTAATCCGGTATTGGGATCAATCTGTCCAGGAAATCCAGAAGGATCCTGGAAGGGGAAGCCGGTATTTGGATCGATTTGACCAGGAAAACCGGATTGGTCCTGGATAGGAAAGCCCGTATTCGGATCGATTTGTTGGTTGGACTTTTTCTTCTTCTTTTTTGGGGTCACCAATTTTGTGAGGAGTTTGTTGAGTTTTCCCGTATATTTCGCGCTGTAATTCTGAGCAGCCGTCGCGAGCAAGGTGCCTCCAATATTGGCGAGTGGACTCAAAATGGCTTGCTGGAAAAACGATGTCGTTTCGGGACTAAAGAAGGATTGGCCAGTGGTTGGTTGGCACGGATCTCCTTGGGCCATCGAGCCTGCTCCATTGGGCGTCGCACAGCCTGCTAGCATCGTAGTAATGACGAACACGGCCGTAATTGATGTGATTGTGGGGTTTTTCATAGGAAACCTCTACTCATGCCGGAACCAACGAGTAATTCGTAAGGCCTCTCCGGCTTTCTGGGTGAAATAGGTGGTTGGGATAAGTCCTTGGTCTTGACCTGGAACTCTGGATGCCCCTTGGCCGAGGAGAAATGGCGTGGTGCTTGTTTGGCTTCGATGAAATCCAGCTGGGATGATGGGCGCTTCCGTCACTTGTTGCGGTGTGGCCCTGGGATGGCGTTCCTTTCCTGCGATGCTGGCTAAGATCTCTTCAATGTCCTGCCGTTTGTCGGGTGAGGCGACAAAAAATAGCGTTTCAATTCCTTTAAATTGATCCAGGCTCAACCAATTATTATTTTCAGGAATGATGTACTGTTGGCCATTTTTGACTGGATTGGCGAACGGGCTTGTCATGCTAGGGAACAGGCCTTGTGCCCAAGCTGACCCATCAATAGCAATGACATACACATAGCAATCACAATTGGCTCGAAACATGATGCGAAATTTGTCTCCAGCATGCGCGTTGCCCCGTCCATCTTTGAGCACGTCGCCATCCTTAATGGGAATCATGGTTTCGACTCCGTTCCGCGTGGCTTTTTTGATAAGGGCCACATCCAATCCAATTCCTATGGAAGTTCCAGCATTTTCTTCTTGGCTGAGATCTCCGGTTGGCGTGATTGGGTTTTGCGGATAGCCTTGCTGGGCATAGGGGTCGTTAGGATAGCCGGGTTGGGCCGGTTGTTGGGTATAGGGATCTTGGGGATAGCCCTGCTGGGCATAGGGGTCGTTAGGATAGCCGGGTTGGGCCGGTTGTTGGGCATAGGGATCTAGCGGATAGCCCTGCTGGGCATAGGGGTCGTTAGGATAGCCGGGTTGGGCCGGTTGTTGGGCATAGGGATCTTGCGGATAGCCCTGCTGGGCATAGGGGTCGTTAGGATAGCCGGGTTGGGCCGGTTGTTGGGCATAGGGATCTTGGGGATAGCCCTGCTGGGCATAGGGGTCGTTAGGATAGCCGGGTTGGGCCGGTTGTTGGCTATAGGGATCTTGCGGATAGCCCTGCTGGGCATAGGGGTCGTTGGGATAGCCGGGTTGGGCCGGCTGTTGGGCATAGGGATCTTGCGGATAGCCCTGCTGGGCATAGGGGTCGTTGGGATAGCCGGGTTGGACCGGTTGTTGGCCATAAGGATTCTGGTTGATCTGACTAGGTACTCGAAGAGCTTGGAGGAGCTGGCTCAGGTCTTGTTCGTATTTACTGGTGTAATTTCCCGCAGCCGTGGCCAAGAGGTTCTTTCCGAACTTCAGGGCTTTGTCCCAAAACCCTGCATGTGCGAAAAGCGGGAGTAGGGAGATCCCCACTATTACCAGGATAATGGTCCCTTTGTTGCTGGATGTCAGACTCCTTGATGAGGATTGCAAGCATGAGCTCTTAAAGGAGAAATTGGTTTTCATCGATCGTGTTCCGAGTATTCGCGTTATTCTAGGGGGTGTTTTATCCAGAGGGCAAATAAGAGAGCTTTGACTCTAGAGCTTTGCTTTCGTTGTTTATTCATTGAAGGCTTCATTTTTGCTGAGTGTTGCCTTTAGCTCCACTTATGAAAATGGTTTTAATGAAACATGAAATGTTGTTATCACAAAGTCAGTCGGGGGGGTAGAGGAAAAGGTTCAATTTGAAAGGATTGGGTATTCGAATTTATGGGGAAATTGTGCCATAAAGAGCCAAGCCCCACCTTCCGGTCGGAAAGTGGGGCAGATTTTGGTCACTTTGGTGTAAAAGGGCCTTCACCTTCAATAAAGGTGATACCACTGACAGGCCCTTTTGTTCGTTTTTACGAAATTCATTTGCTGAGTGTTGGGTAAACCAATTTGTTACCAATTAAATGCACGTGGGTCACCGAGTCCGCTATGTCGAACGAACTCGCAATGACCGACTATTCCGTCTTCAACAATTAGATGACGAGATTTAATATCGGCGCTGAGGCCTTTAAGCGACCGATATGGTTCTTGCGTTAGTGCGCCTAATTTCTGAACGAGTGCCTTCTGGCTCATTCCCATTTTTTGGCCATCGTTGGGTCTACCCCGTTGCAGGACCCCAAAGATTGTTCCCCTTTCCAAGCTCGCAGAACTTGCAGTTCAATACTCATGGAATTGGCATTGTCTCCTTTGACGGGCCAAGCAATGCGTTCTTCTCCCACGTGCTGATAGATTTTGCCATCACGGTCGATGGTGTAATGGGCGGTCGCTGAACGACATTTCCAATTTTCTTTATTTGCTCGGGCGTTATCTCTATTGTGGATGACAATGGTAGTGACAGGTTGATTCTTCCGACGTGGGCTGCGATTCGTGCGGCAATAATTTTTTCAGAAGTAAGAAAAATCGATACTTGTTGGTCTTTGACTCATAGCATTACATCGGTTGGAAAGAGGAGGATCCCAGACTCGACACGTTGTTCCCGAATTGCAGCTTCGAGCCTGTTGAGAAATTTGTTTAGGTTTTTGGTTTCCACATGCCTTCTCCATCGTCTCCTGATATTTTTGAGCTTCCGCCATTCGTTGGCGGAATTTTCCAAAAAGGCCCTTAAAAGTGTTGGTCGGAATTTTGAAGTCTCCTCCAGGCGTAATTCCACTAGAAGATCCCACCGCCTCAAAATATCTCACCTGGGAAATAGGACGGTCAGGTACTGGAGGTCGTGTTTACCTGGGATGAGCAGTGCACCGGGTAATGCTAGTTTTTCCGTGTGAGTTTTGGGATTGGAATCAATCAGAGAGGATTGAAAGCCTGTGGTCGAATGCCAATGGCATTCCATCTTCCCCCATGCTAACGGCGTAATTACCGGATGGCACGGTAAGGTCTTCCCGATCCGGAGTACGAAAATGAAGAGCGGTAGAAAGAGCCAGGGTTTCTAGGTCTTCCTCAAGAAGCTCTGCAAATCTTTTCAAGAATAGCGAACACTATCAGATGTGTGAGTAAATGCCGGGGGTATTTCATCGAAGTATCTCCACAGTGAGGGTGGGATAGATGAATCCCAAAAGGCATATATCGTGTGATAAGTCGATGAATGAATTTAATCCCCTACTACCCGAGGAAAATCAAGAAGAATGTTAGTTGCGTTTTGCCGGCCTGTTGAACGTCAAGGGGCGTTTCGCATAAGCAAAACGCCCCTTGAAAGGTGAAGGAAAGAAGGCCCTAACGTAAACTTTTTGCGGTATTAATCGCGAGGCAACCACCGGAAGCAGCCGCCCCAATGGCAGTGGAGGAGGCAGCAGCCTGACCTAACTTGGATCCACAGAATTTGGTTGCGATACCTTTCCCGGCTTTATAGGCGGCGCCAAGAGCTTTCTTGGCATACTTCCTCCCCTTGTTTTTTGCAGCATTGATGGCCTTTCTGGCGTATTTCCTACCATGGTTTTTGGCCTTTCCATAGGCGGTGCGGGCAGCCTTTCTTACCTTTCTTCCTGCTTTTTTGACGGCACCCTTCGCTTTTTTCTTAATCCAACCCCCCAACCCCCTGGGGAAAGTCCCGTCTTCGGACCCGATCGCGATCAAGGATTGTCCGCCCACTGTCGCCAACATCAACAGTTCCAGGTTAGGATCGTCATTAAACTCCGGAAGGGCCACAGCGGCTGAGGTGCCTAAGGATTCAGATTCCACGGTAATTGCGTCCTCCGGTTTCCCGCCAACAGGGGTCAGGACCATTCCAGCATCAGCTAATCCTACTTCATAGTCTCCAGGTTTAAGAATTTTGGGATCGCCGCCTGCGGTTTTAAAGTACAGTGTTTTATCCAAGGTTATGGTGAGCGGCTCTTCCTCTTGGCTTTCTTGTTCCTCTTCTGTCGTTCCCCATGTCAACGTCGAACGAGAAAATAAACCACTATAGGATCCAATAGCCTCCATTGCTACGCCTTCCGGCATCCACAGGATGACATGTTGCTTGTCGGGATTATTATCCGGAGCAGGAGTTAAGAGGGCCTGGGTCTCATCAAGGGTTTCATCATGATTAGCGGGGAGGGCTTGAACAATAATTTCTGGATCTCCCGATCCAACAGGATCGAATTTCAGTTCATTCTCTCCTCCAAGCCCAACTTCGTAAATGCCGGCCTTGAGTTGGATCGGTTCCCCATCGGGTTTTTGGAAAGAGATGGGCTTTTCGAATTCCACGGCAGTAGGAAGGGTGATTTCTGCCATGGCAGGACCTCCAATCATGACCACTGCCGTAAACACACACAATGAAAGTTTTTGTTGGAGTTGGTTTAGTCGTTTCATCCGGCGTTTCTCCTTTGATGGTGGTGAATGTGAAAATAATTGAAAAGAACGTATTCCCTAGGATCGTGATTAGGCCTCAATCGTGTTGGTTCACCTTCTATCCCATCCTTGGGAAGCCTTCCTATTTCTTCTGTCAAATAGGTTGTCGTAAGCCTTGTTTCTTTGGTTCAAGCTCTTTTGTTGAAAATTTTTCTAAGAGGCTAGGCCAATTCACAAATTCTTACAAGCTTGGAACTGGTTACGCAATTTAGAGGCCGTTTTGTAGACAGCCGGAAAAATTTTTAGACTTTTTTTCTAATTTTTTGAAAAACAAGGAAATTTCCATGAAAGGCATCAAGGAAAAATAGATTGTTTTGGAAATGAACTGAGTTCTTAGCAGAGAAGTGACGGACAGAAATATAGATTTCGTATCCAAAGAGATACGAAATTTATGTCAAAAATTGAACCCTTGGGAAGACTTGTTTGATACCCCGATAACATTCAAATGAATTGGCCAAAATACCATTCAACTTAGGGAGAAAACGGAGTGGCGGTATTCACCAATTCCGAGTGGGCCTGAAGAATAGCAAGTGGATCGGATGAGGGAGAGATTTCTGTTTTCGAAAATTTGAGTAAATAGAGCCCATCGCCCGTCGGGCCCTCCACAATTTGACCATTTATTTTCTGTAACAGTTCACGAATTTCGATTTCTTTCGCCGTGTCGACGAACTTTACCTGGATGTGGATTGGCGAAGTTGCCGGAGTTCCTTGTGGGATACCACGTTCCATGATCACCCCGGTCTCTTGGCCGGGCTGTCTACTTGGATTTCCGAGTAATGAAAGTAGCAGAAAGGCTTGTCCGACGATAAGTACCGAGGCCAGTGCGGGAACCCATTGCACCTCAAAAAGCGATCGAAAAGTAGATTCTATCGTTTCCCACCACGATGGCTCCGTCGGTCGGGAGGGCTGACGTTGCATGGCGTGTTTTTCCTGCTCGATTCGACGCAGGAGTGTCGAGAATGCGGCAGGGGATGGACCTGAGCGTTGTTCGATACTAGTTTTTATGGCAGTTTGCATGGTGGTGACCTCCTGAACCTCTCGTTGGCAGGTGACGCAGGTTTTAAGGTGGTTGGCCACTTGCTGCTGCTCAACAGCTGAGAGGGTTCGATTGACATAACCGGGAATGAGCGTGGCTTCGGTATGGAGTGGTTGTTCGGTTTCCATCGTTTTCTCTTATAACATGTCTTCTGTGACGCCCTGGTGTTTCAGGGTTTTCTTGAGCTGTTGTTTGGCATAGTAGACTCTGGTTTTCACGGTATTGACGGGAATCCCCAGGACTTCAGAAATTTCGGGGTAGGATTGGTCCTCATAAAAGGCCATATGGAGAATTTCCCGATGGTCTGAGGAGAGGGTCCTGATGGCCCGATTCGTCAATTCAGCCAACAGGGTTTTGTTGGTTTCCTCAAGGGGTCCGTCTTTAGGATCAGGCGATTCCACAATATCGTCAATGGGAATGCCGCCCCGTTGTTGGCTGGTCACTTTGCGCAAACCATCGACTGCCTTATGATGGGCAATCCCAAATATCCATGTGGAGACTTTTGATTGTCCCTGGAATGTCGTCAGTCCTTTCCAGACGGCCAGCATGACTTCCACGAGAATTTCCTCCGCCAAGGTGGCATCATTGACCACGGTCATTAGATAATGAAAGACCCGCTTTTCGTACCGTTGATATAAGGCCTCAAAGGCCGGCGGATTATCTGGGGCACAGGCTTTGAGTAGGTCCACATCCGTCATGTCCTGCCAGTAAGTCGCATCCATGACGTTAGGAGTTCAATCTGGGGAAACAGGGGCGAAGCTTCATCATTGTTTTGTGCGCTAGATTAAGGGGCGGATCGGTGATTTCCCTAGCATAGGTCAGGAAAAAGAACAAAACAAGAGCATCATGTGAGGGGCATTGATGCCAAAATACCCCATCATTTAAGGGGCTGAGGGGCCGCATGGAGAGCTTTGAACCTTTTGATTGCTATGTCAGACATACTTCTCAACACAAGGTTGAGTGAGAAAACCAAGCAGGATAGACTATTTACCACCTATTTATTCGTTTTGAAAAAGAGGGGCACCATGAACACACGCCACACACATTCTCCGATTCTCCTTTTTTTGGTTGTTCTGTTTTTTCTAGGACAGACGCTGGTAATGGGATTAGGTCCGGTCTTTGGGGCTCCTACGAATGCTTCCGTGAAGCGGGCTCTTCTTATTGGGATTGGGAAATATGAAGTGCTCCCCCGCTTACCGGGGTCCAAAAACGATATTGAATTGGTCCGACAGGTCCTTCTCTCTCGTTATGGATTTTTGGAGAAAAACGTCAATGTCGTCCGGGATGAAGCGGCCACGAGGGCGGGTGTTCTCGAGGCCTTGAACAAGATTGTAAAGGAAGCCGGGCCGAACGATGTGGTTTATATCCATTATTCGGGGCATGGTTCTCAGGTTGAAGACCTCAATGGAGATGAACCGAGCGATCAATTAGATGAAACGATTGTGCCACAGGATGGTCGCACCGAAGGGGTTCCCGATATTACCGATGACGAATTAGAAAGCATTTTAGCTCAGCTGAAAACGCCACAAGCCGTAGTGGTGTTGGATTCGTGTCATTCAGGAACAGCCACGCGGGGATTGGAAGTGCGAGTCCGGTCCGTCCCAAAAGATGATCGAGTGGCGCTTTACAAAAAAGGGGGAGTGCTCACTCGCGCAATCGTTCCGTTCAACAAGCACGCCTATGTGCTCTTTAGTGGTGCAGCGGCACATGAGGAAGCGTTAGACGGGCCCGTTGATGGCCGATACCATGGGTTTTTCACTCATTCCTTGTTTAAAAGCTTGCAGGCGGCCCCAACGGGAGCCTCGACGCGAGAAATTTTTGCTGGTGCTAAAAGTGAGTTGAAGCGTATCCAAAATCAGTTTGGTCGGACGAGCATGCCTGAACCCCAATTGGAAGCATCTAAGGCCAGGATGGAACAACCGTTTTTTGCGATCAATACCCAGGCTGGAGAGAACACGTTAACCCAATCCGAGTCGGCGAGACGCTCATGGGTGACGATTCAATCGCAAAAAGGGTCCGATCATGTGTTGGTGAATGCCGTGGCCCTCGGGGCTGATCCGGGGTCTGTCTGGGCAATTTTTCCTGATGGAGAAAGTGCCTTTGATCTTAGCAAAGCACAAGGTTTTGCCGTGGTGAAGTCTAAACAACAAGGCCATGCGCTTGCCAAAGTTTCAGGAGTATGGACGAAACACAAGGGGAAGGGGCGGGCCATCATGATTGCTCCGGCCCCGCAATCCCAACGTATTCCTGTGCGTCTGTTGAATATGTCGACGGAAAACGCCAATGATCTCAAGCAGGCTTTACAACAAAAGTTAGGAGAGATTGAGTTTGTGGGTGCTGAACAATTTGCCAGATTTCTCGTAGAGGCCAAAGATCAAACCTGGCATGTGTATAGTGCAGATGGGGAAAAGAAAATTTTGTCCTTGCCGATTTCGGCCAATCCAAAGGCGCTGGAACCCATGGCGCAAGTCCTCGTGCAATCCCGTAATGCGTCGCAATTGCTGGCTCTGGAGAATCCTGCCAGTCAAATAAATTTGGATGTTCGCGTCGTGCGGGTAGGTGAACGCGGGATTGCCGTCGTGAGCGACCGTATGGATGCCCCTGTCTATCATATCCGTCGAGCTCGGGAACCGCGGTCTCTTTCGAACAGTTTGCAATTGGAAGTGACGACCGATACGGATTGTTATATTACCATTGTGGATGTGGATGCCGAGGGAAATGTGAATGTCTTGTTTCCCAACCCTTATCAAAACCAGCGTTTCTATGCTGATGGGTTTGTTCGAGCAGGCCGTTCTATTCTTTTGCCCGATTCCTTAAATGCCGGCAATCGTGCGGGCTTTCATTGGGATTACGCGAATCCTCCTGGTGTGGATACGATTCGGGTGTTCGCCAGTACCGACCCTCAACTGACTGCTCGTATTCGGGAATCGGTCACCTCCGCAGGACAATCAGAATTCAATCAAGGGGTGATTGTCGGGAAACCCATGGCACAATTAGTGAGCCTTCGAAGTGAGTTGATTGGTGGGATGACCCGGGGTCTGATTACAGTTCCCGATGAGCCGATGGCAGAATCGGTTATAGAGGAGAGCTCCCAACCCTCAGAAATCCCATACGCTGGTGAGGCCTTTCCCGAACAAGTTGATACCGCTGGGTTCTCGGAAGGTCAAGAAATGGTGAATAATTCGGAGCCGGCTTACGAGCCTGAGGCGATTGAACCGTATTCAGCTATGCCGGTGGAACAGGCGGTTGCTGACTGGACAGCGGCTTCCGTCACGGTCCTCGTCCAACCTTAAACGTCTATGACCACCGAACGAAGGCCATCGTATGTGATGGCCTTCGTTGTTAAGACCACCCAAATGGCGGGTCATCTCAATGCTGGTTTCGAAAAAAAGTGAGTAACAGCTTAATAGCTGTTTCTGCTGTATCGGGAGACCACGACAGACGAATTCCCCTTTGTTCAGGATTGTGGGGAAGTGGAAAGGTCTTCCAAATGAGAGCGTCGGGCTTGGTTTGGCATCGTATTGCAGCCTGCTGATCAAGGCCGGTAAAAGACAACATTCCAGGACTGTGGGGGCCTTCCCATTCCAGAACTTCCAGGTTAGCGGTTTTCTCTAATTCCTGCCTCACTTTCTCTCTGATGCCTTTCAGGTATTCGGTCTGACATTCACTTGTCTGTTTGATCGTGCAGGCTTTGGCAAATCCGGCGATCAATCCGATATTTTGAGTTCCTAATTCGTAGTCTGTCCATGCGGGTTTTTCACGGTCGGCCTGTTCCGTCAAGCGATTCCCAATGATCAGAGCGCCGGTGCCCATGGGTCCGGCACACCATTTATGACCGGGGAAAAAATAGGCATCGGGTTGCCAGTGATGAAAGTCTACGGGGATATGTCCCACCGCCTGGGCGCCATCGACTATCAACAGGGTGCGGGATTTTTGTGTCAGTTGCGAGAGCCGTTCAACGGGAAAGATCCGACCGTCGATCTGTGAGACATGACTGATGAGAATGGCGCGAACGTGTGTGGTACGTAATCGTTGGGCAATGGCGTTTTCTAATTCAACGGGAGAATTGGGGGTGAGCGTTTCTATCTGGACGCCGTGCGGCTGCAAGACTGAAATTTCTTTGAGAATCGTGGCGTTTTCATGGGTTGTCGTGAGGAGGGTATCTCCGGATTCCCAATGGATGCGTGATAAGACGAGTGCGCTGGCCGTGGTCGCATTGGGCACAAAAGCCAAGTGGTTGGCATCCTCGACTCGTAACCATTCAGCGAGGTGCTTCCGGCAGCGTTGAAGCGTTTCTCGATAAAAGCGAATGCCTTCATCGGAGTAGAGAAGGTGGCTGAACTGTTCAAGGGTTGTGGAAACTTCTTCTTGCACAGCGTGGTTAAAGGGGGAAAGTCCGGCGACGTTAAAATAGATCATGGGCATGTTGGAAAGGCTTGAACGATCTTTTTCCTTCTTCAAGGAAAGACAAGTGTTCAGAAAGATAAGCTGAACGATGGGATTGTAAGCTGGTTAGGGCTTTTTGGCTAGTGCGAGGCAGATGGGTTGGTCGGGGTCGGTGTACCACTTGACCATTTCAAAGTCGGCCGTGCGGAGCAGGTCTTCTGCCAAGGCATGGTCGTATTTGGTGCTGAGTTCGGTGCGAATCTCTTCGCCTTGTTTGAGCGGTAACGAAAGGTCCAGATCGGGAATGTCGAGGGTTTGATCCTGAGTCGAGCGTAGCCATATTTCAATCCGGTGGGACTCCGGGTTAAACCGCGCCACATGGTCGAAATTGGCTGAATCGCATTGCGCTCCGACTTGACAGAGCCTGCTAATGGGTGGCCCGAAATTGAAGACTCAATACCCACTGTTGTTCTAGAAACGCGAAGTAGACCAAACATGCTCTATGGAATATTGGGCCCCGGTTTACTCTCTACCCGCACTTGATTGGTTCGTTCATAATAGTCTTTCCGTAAGTCATCTACCGCCACTTCGACCTCCGGGGCTTCAACTCCCATATGCAGCAAGGCTTCACGCGCAAGTTCTGCGCTCGTCTCCAAGGTCTCGGAAGCGGTGAAATGAGCGCCAAGTGCTTTAAGGGCCTGGCACTTCACCATGTCATGCCCGCGCGCAAAAATAGGAATAGCTGGATAGGCAGCATGAAGAGAGGAGACCACTTGCTCTGTTAGCTCGGGATCATTAAGGGCCACAATCATAAGGGGAGCATCCGCAGCCCCGGCTGCTCTGAACACCTCCATACGCTTGAGATCTCCGAAATACACCGGCTTCCCTTCGGCCCGTTCGCGATCCACCAGGGCAGCATTACTATCGATGGCTACATACGGCACCTTCATGAAATCCATAATAACCCCGATCTTACGACCCATCCGTCCAAAACCAATAAGCAGGACCGGCTTGGCATCGGGTTCCGTTCTGCTAATTTCAATCTCGGGAATGGTCGTCCTTCCTTCCCGAATAGAAGAAAAAATCCGAAACGCCGCTTTCTCCAGCGCCGGAGTGGCCAGCATACTCAGCAGGACAATAATCAGAAGATGCTGAAATAACGTTTCATCTAACAGCCCCATGCCTTTTGCTAAAGCGAACAGGACTAAGGCAAATTCGCCACTTTGCGCCAGGAGCAAGGCTACCGACATCGATGTCCTGTTCTGTAGGCCAAGCGCCCGCGACAAAGGCCAAAGTGTAAGGAACTTCCCACCAATTAACGCCACCACAAGCCCGACAAGGACAAGAGGGTTCGCAAAAAAGAGGGAGAGATTGATCGACATACCCATGGACATAAAAAACAACCCGAGCAACAACCCGCGAAAGGGCTGGATCTCGGCGATAATCTGGTGTCGATAGGATGAGTCGGCAATCAACAGGCCCGCCGTAAAGGCCCCCATCGCCATGGAGAGGCCGATACTTTCCATGACTTTCGCTGAACCCAAGACCAGCAGCAACGCCGACGCGGTAAAGATTTCTGGAGAACTAAACCTGGCTAATCGATTCAGGGTGGGATTCAAAATATAGCGGGCCGCCGTAATAATGAGAACGAGAATGAGAAGGGCCTCGGCGAAGGCTAACAACACATCTTCCGCGATGGTTAACTCCGGGGTGGCTATCAACGACACAAAGGCCAGAAGCGGAACAACCGCCAGGTCTTGTAACAGCAAGACAGCTACAGCCGGCCTGCCATATTCTGACGAAAGCATCTTTTTTTCGGTTAACAGTTGAAGGACAAATGCTGTTGAAGAGAGGGCCAAGGCCGATCCGATTAACAGAGAAACTGCCCACGAAGATTGAAGGGTTTCGTGGACAATGATCGTGATCATTCCCCCGGTGATGATAACCTGAAGCGAGCCCAGGCCTAAGACCAATCCCTTCATCTTCCAAAGACGAGAGGGATTCATTTCAATGCCAATCACAAACAACAGAAGCACAACACCTAGCTCCGCAAGATGGGCAATCTCATCATAATTTTCGATAAAGCCCAGCCCCGATGGTCCTAACACAAGCCCCGCCACCAAAAACCCTGGGATAGCCCCAAGACCCAAGGATTGAAACAACGGGACCGCAATCACGGCCGCAGCTAACAGCACAATCGTGTCAGTCAAATATTCCGTATTCACAGGGAGATTCTCATCTATTGGTCATCTCCCAGACAAGAGAGTTTTTTCCCCGTGCTCGAATACAGGAAATGGGTTTCGCACGCAAAGATGGTTGTGGCCTTACTGAACGAACCTTTTTGAGCTTTCCCAAGATTTCCAATCTTCCATGGACCGGCTGAGAGCGGAACACCTCGCAGAGTTTATCCGGAGCGAGGGCGAAGGGCTTAATGGCTTGAGGTCAGGCTTGGGGTCAGGTCTTGCAAAACGACACTTCGCTTCGCTAGATTCGTTCTATGGCCCGCCCGCTCCGCCTTCAATTTGAACATGCGTTGTATCATGTCACCAGCCGAGGCAATGCGCGCCAGGCTATTGTGAAAACCCAGGCCGACCGGCAGGCCTTTCTCACGGGCCTTGCCCATGTCGTCGATCGCTTTGGGTGGCGCTGTCATGCCTACTGCCTCATGAACAATCATTACCATGTGTTGGTGGAAACGCCTGTGCCGAATCTTTCTCAGGGAATGCGGCAATTGAATGGGCCCTATACCCAAGGGTTCAATCGACGTCATCGGCGAGTGGGGCATGTGTTTCAGGGACGGTATAAGGCGATTCTGGTGGAACGGGAGGCCCACTTATTGGAGTTATGTCGCTACGTGGTGTTGAATCCGGTTCGCGCTCAGCTGGTGGCCCACCCTGAAGATTGGGCCTGGAGTAATTATCGTGCCACTGCCGGTCTGGCGCCCTGTCCGCCTTTTCTCGAGGTGGGCTGGACGTGGGATCAGCTGGCGATCCGTCCGGCCACGGCGCAGCGAAGGTATCAAGCTTTTGTGGCCCAAGGCATTGGCCAGGAGAGTCCTTGGGAGCACGTGCGAGGGCAAGTCTATTTAGGGGATGAGACCTTTGTGGCCCAGCATCAACCCGGCACACCTCTTCCAGAAATTCCTCGCCAGCAGACCCAGGCTGTTCGCCCCCGACTCTCAACGCTTCTCCCTCGGAACCATCGTTCTGCGCAGGCCATCGCTGCGGCCTATCGAACCCATGGCTATCGCATGCGGGAAATCGCCAAGCATGTGGGAGTGCATTACTCCACGATCAGCCGCCGACTACGACAAGTGGAAACCAAGGGTGCATGATTGCAAGACCTGACCCTAAGCCCTCATTCATGCGTTTTGGGGAGTAGGATATCTCGGCACCCCATCGTGCCTGACCGTGGGCGAGCCACGGCAGAAAGCCCTCATAATCGAGGGGGGTGGCGGACAAAGATGCTCTGGCTTAGTCGCCGACTACGACAAGTGGAAACCAAGGGTGCATGATTGCAAGACCTGACCCCAAGCCGTGACTTGAAGCGCCAGCGCGTGTTCCGGGAGCGCCACCAACTCGCAAACGGTGGTCGGGGTCAGTTGCTTGATCTGAGTCCCGGTCAGCGCTTGCCCCGTGTTTCGCGTCAGTAAGTTTTGAATACTTAAGAGATTGGCCGTCTTTTGTCGAACGAGTTGGCTCCGCTTCCGAAGCAGATCACGAATGGCCCGGTCCTCCTTGGGATAGATATAGCCCGTCGGCAACACCCCTAAGCGGAGCAGATGGGCTAACCAGCGTGCATCGCTATCATCGTTGGTATATTTGAGCCCTGCGTATTGTTGCATGGCCGCGGGGTTGGCGAGGTGCACGACGTAGCCCGCTTCTTGTAACCCATCCACTAACCAATACCAGTTGTAGGTGGATTCGACGACCAGGCCCTGCAGCTGGGCCTGAAACGGCGCGAGTTGCGGAAGAATCTGCGCCAACTCATTCGGTAATCGTTTCTGATACACCACCTGATCCGCTTCATCGAGCACCACGACCACACTGTTGTTGCCATGCAAGTCAATGCCGCCATACAATTTTTTCATGGCTCCTCCTTTGGGTTGGGAAGGTGGAAAGATCGTTGAAAACCTCTCCACTGTACCGCCCACTCCGTCTTCAATTTGAACATGCGTTGTATCATGTCACCAGCCGAGGCAATGCGCGCCAGGCTATTGTGAAAAGCCAGGCCGACCGGCAGGCCTTTCTCACTGGCCTTGCCCAGGTCGTCGATCGCTTTGGGTGGCGCTGTCATGCCTACTGCCTCATGAACAATCATTACCATGTGTTGGTGGAAACGCCTGTGCCGAATCTTTCTCAGGGAATGCGGCAATTGAATGGGCCCTATACCCAAGGGTTCAATCGACGCCATCGGCGCGTTGGCCATGTGTTTCAGGGACGGTATAAGGCGATTCTGGTGGAACGGGAGGCCCACTTATTGGAGTTATGTCGCTATGTGGTGTTGAATCCGGTTCGCGCTCAGATGGTGGACCACCCTGAAGATTGGGCCTGGAGTAATTATCGTGCCACTGCCGGTCTGGAGCCCTGTCCGCCTTTTCTCGAGGTGGGCTGGACGTGGGATCAGCTGGCGATCCGTCCGGCCACGGCGCAGCGAAGGTATCAAGCTTTTGTGGCCCAAGGTATTGGCCAGGAGAGTCCTTGGGAGCACGTGCGAGGGCAAGTCTATTTAGGGGATGAGACCTTTGTGGCCCAGCATCAACCCGGCAAACCTCTTCAAGAAATTCCTCGCCAGCAGACCCAGGCCGTTCGCCCCCGGCTTTCAACGCTTCTCCCTCGGAACCATCGTTCTGCGCAGGCCATCGCTGAGGCCTATCGAACCCATGGCTATCGCATGCGGGAAATCGCCAAGCATGTGGGAGTGCATTACTCCACGATCAGTCGCCGACTACGACAAGTGGAAACCAAGGGTACATGATTGCAAGACCTGACCCCCAGCCTTTGTATCGGGGTATCCCTTGAATTCAAGTAGTAAGTGCAATTAGTTCTCCACCAGGGGGACGAACAGATTATTGAAGATTTGATTGGGCGTTCGATAGCCGCGGGTTTTCCTGGGTCGGTTATTAAGGTGATCGACGGCTGTTGTATTGTGCCATGAGACCGTGCGAAAATCCGTTTGCTGGGAAAGAATTGTCGAAGCAACCCATTCGTGTTCTCATTGATGCCGCGCTCCCATGAAGCATAGGGATGGGTGAAGTAGCTGGTGCGACTCCAGCGCATGCAACCCGTCGACACCCGCATACCAGAGCATCTCCACCGGGCGAACTGCGGGTGATCGCCGACAGACAGATGGGTGTTGCCAGTCGCGCGACTGATAGAGGAAGACCGATCCACCACCGTCACCAGCACACTTTTCCGATCTTGCCCAATCACCGTGTCACATTCCCAGTCCCCCAGACGCACTTTCTGCTCCACCAATTGGGGCCGCTCCGCTATCGAGACCCGATTGGGAATGTTGGAGGCACGAGCCCCTGAACCATACCGCTTGCGCCGAGGCTTCCCGCCTTGCCGCAGGAACGGCTTCAGTTGCGTGTGGCGGGCGGCATCCCGATAGATGTACCGATAGATCGTTTCAAGGCGAGCAGGAAGTCAAGATGCTATTTCAGATAACCACCACCGTAAGAGACTTAAGTAGCGACAAGGAGCTGTCGATCACTAGTGAGCGGGGGCCCCACTTGACCGAAACCTTCTACATGTGCCGAGCCCAGTAATAGGTATACATATGACACTGAGCATACGTGGTGCGTTTGGGTTGTGCGGTGCCGTCGGGGATGCCGGCCGAGACCCGGCAAGTCATAGTGGCGATCTCTCTTTCGGTGTACTTGCCAGAATTCAGTAGAACCGTTCTTGATCTCTATCATGCGATACAAGCATGGATGTCGCTCCTTCGGTAAGATGGATGGTGTCGTTGCAGCATCGTACCCCAGTGACGTCCCTGGAGAAATTGCACTTATATGAATCCGCGTGATGGGTGACTGGTGCGACTCAGGCGATGAAGTCGACACCGCAACCAGAGAAAACTCGGGTGCAGACAGCTGGGTTTGCCAGTCGTGATGAGGAAGAGAAAGGGAAAGGAAGTAAGAATTTCAGAACAGTAAGAGACGTGCGCCCACTTGACCGAAACCTTCTAATGGGTGACCCCAAGTCATAGTGGCGATCTCTCTTTCGGTGTACTTGAGAATTCAGTAGAAGCGTTGATCTCTATTCCCAGATTTTTGGTTTGGGTTTTTCCTTTTTTGTTAGGTTTTTGACAACTTAATTAAATGGCGCAAATTGAAGTAATTATTTATTTTCCTCAACACCAATCTTGTTTGGATTAATAATCGAATATTCCTGTTAACGGGGTTGTTCTCTCTTCCTAGATTTGCGAATACGAAAGTTCGGAAATTTCTGTTTGTTCCTACTGCGTATACGGCTTTTTCGATTTCTGCTTTATCCATGGGCTTAATCACGTCTCCGGTATGGATAATTAAATAATCTCCTTTTCTTTCTATACAGTTTATCAAGCAAAGTATCTCATCTAAAACAGGAGTTGGGAAGAAGTCAAAGTTTTTGTAGTAAATCTTTGATAAATATTCCCTCCATTCCTCAAGAGTAAATGAATTAATTGGCCTATCTATTTTTCTTGAGGAGATCTCGCTCAAAAAAATCGTCAAGGGTTCTCTGACCTTTAAAAATTCATTAAATATTTTTATTGAAAAATCACTTCTAATTTTTAATATATACGAAATAATATAAGACAAAAGTCCAAGAACCAAAAGGATACAGAGAATAATTGCATCCCCTTTTGAAAAGGTTTCCATAGCCCAGTGTCCAAGCTTAGAAGAAAGATTCAATATTGATTCAACTTTCCTGGGAAACGATTTTCTACGTATTCATGAAAATGTCTAATTGTTAGCAAATCATTACAATCTTCATCAGGAATTTTAATATTTAAAACCTTTTCAAGATATATAATGAGTTGCACGTAAATTAGGGAGTCAAAGATGTCTTCAAGTTTATCATCATCCCCAAACTGGGGCGTTTCTCTTAGTGTTTCATTTTTTGAAATTGGAGATTGGGTGTAGCATTCAATGACAAGCCTTCTCATTTTTTCCATCTATATTTATCCCCTCTTTAGCATTAAGATAGTTTAATCATTCAATCAGATTCATTTACATTTTGGGCTTCTAGAAATCTGAAGAACATAATCTCTATGCTGTTGTCTCTATTCTCATGAAAGGCTAGCAAATTATGTTAAATTTAGAAAGCGCTGATATTCCATTCCGAAAATATCACGATGGTATATCACGAAAGAAAACCGGCCATTCTCACTCCTGATATGAAAATCTCTGGCAAGGGAAAAGCATTTTCACCTTAAATATCCGGTCTAAATGTAAGCCGGCCTGAGGTTCCGCCATCCTGTCCATACTAACTGTTGGGCCAGAACGATGCTTGCACTCTATCTTTACGTCAGAAGTGATATGGTTTCAGTGCAGGAAAGCCATGATTCGAGCATCTCCTAGTCAGACAAAACTACAGCAAGATTCCCTGAGAATTCGGTGCTCGCATAGATCTCTCCTCATTGATAGTTATCTTACAAACGTGGTTAAGCATCAAATGAGGGATGAAGTTGGTGATATTGGGCAAGCATCGATTATCTATCCTTCCGATGCTGGCTCAAGTCATTCCGTTTAGAGGATTATGACTTTGATTCTATTGTCCGTGGAGAATGGAATATGAGGTGGAGATTTGTCTCTTGTGTCAGAACCGTGAAAATTCCTTTGCAATATTCTCACAACCCATTATGCAGAACGCATTTAGCCCCGAGAGTTGGGAGAGTTTGGAAGCAGGGAAGTATCGTGAGCTTGTCCCTATTCACATCAAGATTACCTCTTTGTCTCCACTAAAAGTTCGTCCTGATGGAAAAACTTTGGTGTTTAAAAATATCGCAAGTCTTGATGGGTGGCTGACTAGGCAGAGAAAGGAGTTCTCCGGCTTTGAGGTAAATTCTAGAAAATGAGGGCAATGAGTTTTGACCATACAAGATTCCTGTCCTGTTTTATTTTTGGAAGGTTCTATGGACTATAGCTCGCTCTTCCCTTAATAAAGCTTGCTACGTTTTCAAAGAAAGTTTGACTCTTGAGTAAATTGGGCCAATTCTTATTGGCGATTTGAGGATTATCAGGATTATCTTTGGCAAATTTCAAAATAGTTCTAAGGCCCTCAACCAATATTTTTTCACCTTCCTGAGTAAGCTTCGCTAATAAATTTTCTGGGGTACTCCCCAATACCCTTACCTGCTCCTCAAATATGATTGCACAAAGAAAAACCGCACTTTGCGGAATTACTTGGTCTAATTCTTCGCCGTAATCATTTACAATTTCTTCCCCAAGCAGTTCCTTATAATCCAACTTCCAGTCTGCAATTTTTGTTTTTCTTCTTTTTCTCGTCAGGAATTGTTTGGTGAAATAATCGATTCGATTTTTGATCTTGTAAGACAGTGCGAAATTTTCGGCACTCATCTTTTCATCAAAAATCTTTTCAAAGTGTCCTCCATCTTTTGGACCTAAAAAAATCTTTTTGGCATTCTTTTTCGCTAGTTCTGGCTGCCGATAAAAGGTTGCTACATAAGCTTGTGCACCTTCCTTTAATTTAATAACTCTTCCTTCTAAATCCTGGCCAATTCGCTGTACAATTTCCTCCTTTTCATGTTTTGTGAGCCCTAAAAGTTCATCCTCGCGTCTTTCAAGAAACCATCCTATACTTGCTAGAGAATTTGCCAATTGCACAATTCGAGGGTTATTGGAACGTAGAAAAGCACTATCAATCCTATTTTGGTTGTTTAAATTTACTGCCACATTGTTAGCGAATTCTTTATCCCCTTTAGAAGTAATAACCCGAACGGGCACTAATATGTCATTTTTCAAATTTCCGTCATGGAATGTCTTATAGATAATGCGAATCGTTTGTCCACCATTAACAACCTGTGCCCTATTGAGGATAATTTTGGAAATAAACTGGTCCCATTGAGCAGATTCGCAGAGGAAAGTGACTCCATTATTAAAATGGAAAAAATTTGCAGATTGTTCCCCTATACAAGTTTGTCTAATTGAGGCATTAGTACCCTTATCTCCTTCATAAACCCGAATATTTTGTTGAAGTAAACTTTCCCCGTGGGCATCGTACAATTTAGCAAGAGTACTTCCTGCCAAATGAAATAAATAACAATCATGATCTGCAGCCCGAACCTGATAAGGAGGTTGTTTGTCTAATTCAAATATAATGGGTTGTTCTACTGCTGGAAGATTTTTTGTATAAAAAAAAATCTTGAAGATACTTTAAGTCTTCTAATTCCCAAACAAAAAAATCCTTTGTTGGCCCCCCTAGCCCATCCTTAAAGGTATCTAATTTTTCCTTAGATTCTTGAGAAATACCAATTCCACTAGTAAAAAGATGAAGCTTGTACCCGTTAGGAACAGTGAGATAAATCTCTTCCACTCGGCTTTTTACTTCTGGATTTGCTACCTTTTCATGTCTCCGCTCCAATATAAGCGTTAAACCTCCAATTACTGAGTCGACCGATCCCCCAGGAAAACTATCATTGGAATTTTCGGGATTTTTAAATGAGTAAAAATGAACGAAGTCTTCCTCATCAACAAATATTCCATCAATCCCTAAGTCTCCTCCTCCATCACAGATAATTTGTCCAATAGCGGTATTATCTAAGCCACGTAATTTGGAAAAATACCACCAGATCAATAAGTCCCCCCTTTTTGTCAAATCGTTTTCGTTGGCCAAAGCCTGAGATTCATTTTCAAGCTGCTCCTTGAACAAAGAAAGTAGGGGATTGGTGTTTGTCATGAGAAACTTTCCTCGTAGCGCGTTTTTTATGAGGCGAAAACCAAAATGGACTTTATTATATTATTTTGCCAATAAATTTGATTAACTCTAAAGAAAGTAACATACCATTTGCAGTTAATTTCTATAACAAATTAATTTTTTCATCTCACATAATAATTCTCTTGAAGCCATTGAAGGGTATTCCGACAACTGCAAGTTTGGATTGGGCATCAATATTCTGCGTTTTCGGTTAGTCGCGGAGTTTATAACCGATCAAGGGTAGATGGTGTTATGTAAGAACCGCTCTCAATTGGAACCAAAATTGATTCTAATCAGAGAGCGCAATAAAGACCAGCAAACTATGAATCAGAGAACTGTAAACTAAGGAGGAGAGGGCACTATTTGAATTGGGGTGCTGTTTAGTGGAGATTCTAATAGATAAATATTGGTTTTGGGAGGTTGGTAACCTCGTTCTCAAGCCTACACTGTGCCTACAAATTTTTTCTTGAGAAAATGTTTTCAATAAAAAGTAATTATAAATGGTTGTTTTTAAATGATAAAATTGGTGGGCCGTGTAGGGATCGAACCTGTGGCCCGCTGATTAAGAGTCAGCTGCTCTACTTTCAACAAGGGAGGGGTAAGTCATGCCATCACACATGGGGCCCCTCCCTCGCTCCATGGCTCGTCCGCTACGTCTTGAATGCTCGGGGGCCGTCTGAAATTTCACCGGTTAGGGCCATGCTCGCCACGTACTTTCTTGCCCTGCGCGGCAACCGGTGAATACTGCTGACTTTTTGCCAGAGGGGTGGATAGTTGCTCTCCTCATTTACGACCAATCAAGGCATCGGCCTTCCAACGTGAATGCCGGGATGAAAAGTCTTTTGTCGGTAATACCTTCTAAAGACTTTTTTGCGAAACGACCCACGATAAATCTTTCACGCTACAGAGGTGTATTGCCGACTTCCTTGGGGGCTCTGGCGGCACGGCTGTGACCCACCTGCGCAATTTTTATTTTTGGTAACCCGGCCCAACGATAGGGCTTCAGTCAGGCTAGGGTTTTTTGGCTAGTGCGAGGCTGATGAGTTGGTCGGGGTCGGTGTACCATTTGACCATTTCAAAGCCGGCCGTGCGGAGCAGGTCTTCTGCCAAGGCATGGTCGTATTTGGTGCTGAGTTCGGTGCGAATCTCTTCGCCTTGTTTGAGCGGGACAGACAGGTCCAGATCGGGAATGTCGAGGGTTTGATCCTGCGTCGAGCGTAGCCACATTTCAATCCGGTGGGCATCGGGATTATACCGCGCCACATGGTCGAAATTGGCTGAATCGCATTGGGCGCCAAGTTGGTTCCGAAGGACGCGGAGAATATTTTTGTTGAATTTGGCGGTGATGCCTTGCTGATCGTTGTAGGCGGCTTCTAAGCGGCTGGGGTCGGTGATGAGTTGAACGCCCAGTAAGAAAAAGTCTCCAGACGCCATTTCTTCACATACCGCGGTTAAAAAATCTTCGGCAGCCATGGTGGGCAGATTCCCGATGGTGCCTCCGAGAATGACGACCAGCCGCTTTCCCCCTTCCGGAATATGCTCGAGATGGACGAGAAAATCTCCGGCGACTCCATGAATCTGCAGGCCTGGATATTCCTGCACGAGTTCTTCTGCCACGCGTCGGACGATGGTTTCATCGACATCGAACGGCACAAAATACCGCAATTGCTCGGCGCGAGCCATGGCATCCAACAACACGCGCGTTTTGGTGGCGGCCCCCGACCCTAATTCCACGAGTTCCTCGGCGCCACTGAGGGCCACGATTTCGTCGGCCCACCTGACCAGCAATTGGTGCTCGGTCCGCGTTTGGTAATACTCGGGCAGTTCGCAAATTTGCTCGAAGAGCGTCGAGCCGCGTTCATCGTAAAAGAGTTTGGAGGGCAGGGTTCTCGGATTGGCCAGGAGGCCGGTCTTTACGATTTTTCCAAGCGTATCAGGGTGTTCCCGGGTAATGGGTACGTCAATAGTAATCGATGCCTCGGTTTTTGAATTCATGCATTCCTCCTGTTTCAAGAACGGACAAATCGCGTTGGATCACTCCATCCAACGCCGGGTTGTGATGCACGCGGTCGATACCTGTACCACACAAAGACCCTTACACATAAAAAAGGGAAAAGGAAGAATGAATGGGATGGGACTCAAGAAGTATGCGGTATCGTATAGGTAAAATCACTATACCCGTCATGTTCATTCTATGCAACCACTGTGGGGCGTGCCGCATTCCGGCAGAATGTATGGAACGACAGTGAGAATCTTGAATCGTGGATTTATTGAGAAGCTTCTAGTCCTCGTGGTCGAACGAGTTGTTCGATCCAACTCAGCAGGGCGTCTACCCCGAGCGCCAGGATGGTGGCCGGTAACGCCCCGGATAAAATCAAATTCACATCGGCCAGCTGAAGCCCTGCGACAATAGGCACGCCCAGTCCACCCGATCCGATGAAGGCGGCTAAGGTGGCCGTTCCCAGTGTCCAGATGGCTGATGTGCGAATGCCGGCCATGATGGTCGGTGCGGCTAAAGGCAGCCGCACTGATCGGAGAATTTGCCATTCGGTCATGCCGAGTGCCCGTCCGGTTTCTACCACGTTGGGCGCGGCATCGCGTAATCCCGAAAACGTGTTTCGAAGAATGGGAAACAGGGAATAGATCCATAGCGCCATGATGGCCGGCAACGTGCCCACACCGAATAGGGGAATCATGAAGGCTAAGAGTGCGATTGAAGGGATGGTTTGAGACATGCCGATGATCCGTATCATCGTTTCCGCACCTTTCCGCCATCGTTCTAGCATCAGTCCGACCGGAACGGCCAAGGCAATGCCGAGCAGAAGTCCAAGCCCGGCTAATCCCAAGTGTTCTCCGGTTCGAATGGCCAACGTCCCACGCATGTTCCACATGTAGACAAACAGGGATTGGGCGTTCTGCTGTTGGCTTGGGGTTAGAGAAGGCTCGGAATCCACGACCAAGCGGAGGTCCTGCAACATCTCGCGGGCGACCCGGGTGACCGGCTGTCCTTGTTCTTGAACTTTGAGATTCCATTTACGCATCCGTTCGGGCGTGAGCGCATTGGTCAATAGGCTCAGCACCGGGGCGAGTTCGGGATATCGTTTGAGCGTTTCTCCCCGGACGAGCGCCGTTGCATCATAGGGCGGGAAAAAATGCCGGTCATCTTCCAGGATGAGAAAATCGTAGACAAAGAGTCGTCCATCGGTGGTGTACACGTCCAAGAGATCGATGTCACCGTTTGCGGTTGCTTGGTATTTCAAGGTTTCTTGCATGCCGACGACTTCTTTAAATTGCAAGCCGTACTTTCTTTGCAAGCCCGGGAGTCCATCCTGGCGCTTGATGAATTCATACCCGAATCCGGCTTTGAGCGTCGGTGCAATTCGGACGAGATCGGAAATGGTTCGAACGCCCAGGGCTTCGGCGCGGTCACGACGAAGTGCCAGGGCGTAGGAATTATCAAACCCCAGCGGGGCGAGCCACCACAAATCCCATTTTTTCAAAAATTGCGCTCTGACCTGATTCAGCACCGCGCTGGGCTCGTTCATGGGCACCTCACCCAGGATTGTGACGAGGCCGGTTCCCGTATATTCCGGATACAGATCGATGCCACCGGTTCTTAAGGCTTCGAAGCAGACTTGGGTGCCGGCCAATCCCAGGCGGCGAGTCACCTTCAGCTGTGTTCGGGATTCAATGAGCTGGGCGAACACTTCTGCCAACAGGCGGTTTTCCATGAAATTTTTTGACCCAACCGTCATGGTGTTTTCCGCTGTGGCAGAGGGGATGAAGAGACCGCCGACAGATAGTGCGAGGATCAGCAGAAAGAACATGAAACGTTTGTGCAGGGGAACATTCAACAGGGTCATGGACATCCGGCTACGTGCGCTGACCTTACGCGGGTTCATGAGATTCGATTAACGATTGGACGTATGGGGTGGCCGGACTTTTCAACAGTTCCTCGCCTGTGCCCACTTGATGGATTCGTCCTTCTTTGAGAACCGTGATCCGGTCGGCCAGTTTAAAGGCTTCTCCAATATCATGGGTAATGACGACCATGGTTTTGTGGAGCTGCCCTTTAAGGGAGAGAAATTGCTCTTGCAGTTCATGCCGGGTGAGGGGATCTAAGGCGCTAAAGGGTTCATCGAGTAAGACAATCGGCGGATCAGCCGCCAGGGCCCGGCTGACCGCGACTCGTTGGCGTTGGCCGCCGGATAGTTCGATGGGGTAACGATCCGCGACCTGGTCTGGATCCAAATTCACCAGCGGCAACAGGGTGTGTATACGATGCAGTTGTTGATCGGCCGTCCACCCTAAGAGTTCAGGCACCAGGCATACATTGCGTCTAATCGTCCAATGTGGAAACAGACCGCCATCTTGAGGGACGTACCCAAGGCTTCGACGCAAGAGAATCGGGTCCTGGTTTTTTATGGGTTTGCCTTGAATGAGTATCGTGCCTGACGACGGCTCAATAAGCCGATTGAGCAGTCGGAGCAGCGTGGTTTTCCCGGATCCGCTTTCACCAATGATGACCATGGTTTCGCCCTGTTTGACGCTCCAGTCGATATCCTGCAGCGCATAGGTGCCGTCCGGAAATCGCTTGTTCACTTGCCGGGCTTCAAGCTCCCACGTCTGTGTCCCAGGGATTTTAGATTCGGTCGTGAAGTGCATTCTTCAAATCACCACGTCCAGTGATGAACAGGGCTGGTGTGTTGTCACAATGAGATGTAGTCAGAATAGCAAGGCCGGACAATCGTGGCTACCTCAGCATGTTTTCAAGCCAACGTCGGTATGATGGTGCTGAAATAGTTTTTCGTCCTCGTGGTGCGATGATCGGTATGAACTTTTCGATGGCGTTCAAGTTCGGTATAGTTGGGGTCTGTATTCATGGCCATAATGTATGGTGGTTGTTTTTTCGCATTTATGAAGTGAGGTTCATCATGACGACAGTATGTTCTCGCCTTCAGCAAGAATTGGAGGAAGCTCGAAGCCGGACGGACAGTCTCTTTGCCTTGATACGCCCTGAGGCCATGTATGCCCGTCCGATTCCTGAACGTCATCGGGTGATTTTTTATTTAGGACATCTCGAAGCGTTTGACTGGAATCAACTCTGTCGTTGGACCTTGGGCCAATCATCATTCCATGATTCGTTTGACGAATTGTTTGAAGCCGGGATTGATCCGGCAGTGGGGACGGCTGCGGCCGATAAGCCTTCCGATTGGCCAACAGTCCAAGAGGTGGATCGTTACAATGCACGGGTGAGACAAGAAGTTGATCGGGCTTTGGATCATTTACCGGAGGAGATGGTTCATGTGGCGATAGAACACCGTCTCATGCATGTCGAAACCACTGCGTATTTGTTGCAGCATTTAGATGCTGGTCAAAAGTGTACGCCCAATTCTGTGCCTCTCTCTTTGCATGGAGAGACGCCCTCTGAAGAAATGATCCCGATTCCAGAAGGGACTGCCTGCTTAGGTCGTGGTCGTGAGGACGGGTTTGGTTGGGATAATGAATTTGAGGCTCATGAGGTTGCCGTTCCGGCTTTTGCCGTGAGTCGCTATAAAACGACGAATGGACAATATTTGCAATATGTGAAGGAGGGGGGCGATCCTCCCGCTTTCTGGGAGCGTCAGGGTGATCAGTGGATGTTAAGGACGATGTTTCACCGTGTCCCGTTACCGCTCTCGTGGCCAGTCTATGTGACCCATCAGCAAGCTCAGGCCTATGCGGATTGGAAGGGTCTCGCTCTTCCCACGGAAGCACAGTTTCATCGTGCGGCGTATGGAACGTCCGCTGGTTCTGAGTTGGAATTTCCGTGGGGCAATGAGCCCGCCGAGGCGGCCCATGGGAATGTTGATTTTCACGCGTGGGATCCGAGGCCGGTGACGGCCGATCCCCAGGGGGATAGTGCGTTTGGCGTGGCTCAACTCGTCGGCAATGGGTGGGAATGGACTTCCACAATCTTTCATCCGTTTGAGGGCTTCAATCCGTTAGCCACGTATCCCGGGTACTCTGCCAGATTTTTTGATCAAGATCATTTTGTGGTGAAAGGCGGTGGACCGTTGACTGCTGGACGGTTCCTTCGCCGGTCCTTTCGAAATTGGTTTCGACAAGGCTATCCCTATGCCCACACCAGCTTTCGCTGTGTCCAAGCCTAAGCGAGGGGATTTTCGCCGTGTTTTCTTTGCTCATCTGAATGGCGCTTCCATGGCGCTTTGAACTATTCCCGAAATCCTTCGTCATTCCATGAGAGATCGATACGGCTTTTGCGATCCCCGGCGCTGGTGGGCCGATCTAATGGGTGTCTGGCAGGACACGCGTCTTATTGTCATCACGGCGCAAATTGCCGCCATTTACGCTGCGATTCTGATTCCGTTTAAAGCCGGCATTCCGATCATTCCGGGATTTGTGGAATTGCGACCGGCTAATGCGATTCCCATAGTCACGTCCTTGTTGTTTGGCCCTGCCGCTGCCTGGGGAGCCGGGATCGGCAATATTATTGGTGATTGTTTTGGAACATTAGGTCCAGCCAGTGTGTTTGGTTTTTTGGGCAATTTTCTTCTGGGCTATCTTCCTTATTTACTGTGGGGGAATTTGGGTTGGCTGTCTTCGGGGCAACTCCCGATCGTGCAGTCATGGCGGCAAGGTCTGGAATATGGATTGGTGTGTGTGGTGGCTTCCGGGGTCTGTGCGGGTATGATTGGCTGGGGTGTGGAGCTCTTGGGTCTGGTTCCCTTTGTCGTGCTCGCACCCGCCATTTTTTTCAATAATATCGTGATGGGGTTGTTTCTTGGGCCACCCCTCTTAGGATTTCTCTATCCTCGTGTTCAACGGTGGCATCTACGGTATGAGGACATTTGTCCCTCTCGTGTCCTTTCTGAGGGTATAGGACGGTTCCATCAGCCTTCTACGGTTGAGCAGGAATCACTGCATCATGATGCGGAGGTTCAGCCTGATGGGCCCCTCTTAGCCTTCAAGGATTTTTCCTTTTCTTATGCGGGTCACACAACATGGGCACTTCGAAATATCACGTTTACTATCAACCCTGGTGAATTCGTGATGTTGCTAGGTCGTAGCGGGTCTGGCAAATCTACTCTCTGCTATGCCTGTAACGGCCTCATTCCACATATGATTTCTGGCGCATGTTCCGGCGTCATAGAGGTTTGTGGAGAAGATACACGGGCTTTACCTGTTTGGAAACGAGCGGAGCAGGTCGGATTAGTGTTTCAGGATTTTGAAACTCAATTGATTGGCACCACGGTGGGAGCGGAATTGCGACATCATTTGGAATATCGTGAAACCTCTCTCACCTTGCATGAGATGAACCGGCGTATGGTCCAGGCTCTCAGTTCCGTTGGCTTAGATATTGAATTTGATCGTGATCCCATGCAGATGTCTGGCGGACAACGCCAACGGCTGGTGATGGCTTCGGTGTTGGTCCAAAATCCGAGGCTTCTAATATTAGATGAACCCGGTTCGGATCTCGATCCTGCCAGCCGCACGCAATTGCGACAGACGTTGAGGCGAATTCGAACTGATGGGTGGAGCCTGTTGATGACAGAGCAGGATCATGACGATCTTCGGTTGGCTGACCGTGTCATTGTGCTCGATGAGGGCAATATGGTCTGGGAGGGTCTGCCGACCTTGTTGCTGCGTGATCCTGTCCTTATGAGGCAACAAGGTCTCAGGCCTCTTCCTTTGACGGAATGCTTTGAGAATCTTGGGTGCGATCCGCTCCCCCTAACACTCGAGGAAGCCTGGGCGTGGTCGGAAAAATTACTTCTGGTAATCGAACCTCCCGCTGAAGTGGTGGATGATTCCGTGCGTCTCGGTCATCGAGCGTGTTTGCCCGTAGCCGGTGGTAATCCGATTATTCAGATCAATGGCGTGAGTTTCCAGTATGAGGAACACCTGGTTCTTCATGATCTTCATTGTGCCATTTCCTCCGGGGAATTTCTGGCTTTGTTGGGTGGGAATGGGTCAGGGAAAAGCACATTGGCCCGGTTGTTGAATGGACTTCTTGTCCCAACGCAAGGGAGGATTCTGGTTGATGGTTTGGATACCAGCGTGACCTCTATGAACGAATTGGCGACACGGGTTGGCTTGGTTTTTCAAAATCCGGATCATCAAATTTTTGCGGACACCGTGTGGGACGAAGTAGCCTTTGGGGCCAAAAATTTGGGGTATGCAGAAGAAGACATTATTTTGCGGGTTCGTGAATCGTTACGAGCGGTCGGGCTCCCCGTTGAACAATGCGGTCGCTTAGATCCGTTTTCTTTGCGGAAAGGCGAACGGCAACGTGTGGCCGTTGCCTCAATCCTTGCCACGCGACCAGCCATCTTAATATTTGATGAACCAACCACAGGCCTGGATGCGCCAGAAACCGATCGAATGATGGACATGATCTGCGAGTTACACCAACAAGGTCATACGATTGTGATGATCACGCATTCTATGAGATTGGTGGCCGAGTATGCTCAGCGGTGTCTTTTGATGGAAGGGGGAAGAATTATCGCCGATGGGTCGCCTCGAGATATTTTCCGTGATTCGGATCTTGTTCGTAGGGCCTCATTGGAGATTCCTGCTGTGTCCCGATTTAGTCAACGATGGGGTCATACCTTATTAACCGTTAATGAAGTGATGGCTTCGCTACAGCCGAAGGTGCGATGACCGTTTCTCTTTACCTCCATCATAAAACGTGGGTGCATCGGTTGGATGGCCGCACGAAGATTCTCGTGGTGTTCGGATTTTTTATCCTGGCGCTGTGTTTTTCACATCCTGCCTATTTACTGGGAGTCCTGGCTATGGTGTCTGCCGGATTAGCTATGGCTCAGGCTGGAGTGAACGTCAAGAAAATTGGAATGCTTGCGGCGTTGCTGATGTGCTACAGCGTGATACTGTGGCCATTTTTTGTCGAGGGGAAGACTCCTATTCCCTTGTTTCATGTTCTTGGGGTGACGTGGGAGGGATGCATGTTTGGTCTCGGGATGGGGCTTCGGCTGCTCATCATGGTCTGGGGCGGTGTGTTGTTGCTGTCCACGACGACCATTGAAGAGTTAACGCAAGCTTCAGAGCAACTCGGCCTACCTTCTCGAGTTGCCTTCGCCTATGCTTTGGCGTTTCGATGGGTGGGGATTTTGTTGGGTGCGGGAATCGGGGTTATTCAAGCACAACGTTCACGCGGGCTGGATATCTCTTCTGGATCGATGATTGAGCGTGTTCGCAAATATGTGCCTTTAGTTGTGCCGCTTATTGGTCATGCGCTTCGTCAAACGAATCTTTTAGCCATGGCCTTGGAGTCTAAAGGCTTCCATCCCTCTGCCCATCGCTCCTATTCTAGGACAGGAAAAATGGAAACCCCGGATGTTGTTGCGCTGATCTTTGTATGCTTCTTGTTAGGAGTGAGTGGTTGGATGCGTTGGCAAGGAATCGGGACCTTGGACGTCATATTCTAGGGAATGCTTCTTGGCTAGAGACCAGGTCCCAGGTGGATTCCCAGATGAAGACTGTGTGGGGTTAATGGAGAACCGGAGATTGTGAGCAGGAGTATTCTTCTTCGGCCAGTGCAACAAATTTAGAGATATTTTTGATACATCGGCCGCAGCAATTTTTCTTGTCATTCAATTCTAAGGCCGAGGCCAGTTTTTTTGGGCAGGTGACTCCTGCTTTTCCCAACTCCTGAACATCGGATTCACGAATGCCTTTACAGATGCAGATGTACATGATTTAAAGGTATGTTTTGTTAAAAACGATAATGATAATAGTTCTCAACTTTAAATAAGTTTACTATGATCGCAGGACCCTGTCAAGAGAGCAAAAGGCAAGCTTAACTGCTTGAAAATATGTATTTTTTTTGAATTGTCCATTGTTGTAGTTGGTTCGTTTTTTTCTTTTTCTTATTCTTTGTTTAAAGGGAAATTTCAGAAATAAAATGATTATTTCGGGGAAGAATTTTTAAGTGGCTGTTTCCTCTTGGATCAGAAGCCGCTCTGGGATAGTGGAGCTGCGTATCTATTGTCAACCGCGAGCGTCAAAAACTGAAATCGTGGGAATTCATGGTGATGCCCTAAAAGTCCGTGTCATGGCACCCCCGGTTGCGGGTGAGGCCAACGAAGAATTATGCCAATACCTTGCACGGTGCTTTACTGTTTCACGAAAGAAGGTCCGGGTTCTTTCTGGAGAGGGTACAAGACAAAAATGTATTTTGATTGAGGGCAAAACCATCCAAGCTATAGAAGATCGACTATCCCAAATCCTGCAATAAAAAGTGAGAGAGGTAATGCCGCTGCTATTTGAGGGCAAGGATGGCATAGGCATGACTAATCATAATGGTGTGCTTTGGTTTACAAGCTCCTAGGGCACTTTTATAATGCCTCGCCACCTAATGGGATTGATGTGAGATAGGTTTGTCGGAAAATCTATAATAGATAATATTACTTAGAATCGTCCTGGAAATCTGCAGATTATTTTTCGCGATGGAACACACTCAATTACAGAGGCTCGAAAAGCTGTTAGTTGACCAGATAGATCCGAGGACGGCTCAGAACCTGGTTAGCCAAATAGCCGAGGGGCAAGTCCAATCCACCATTTTAGAATTATTAGAAGAACTGGGGGAGATTTCCTCAAAAATACAAGGGGAAGCCATTTCAGCGTTAGGGGAGGTAAGCCGTCGTGGTTGCCTAAATAGTGTGGTCCCCTGGCTTGATCTTGGGATTACCCTTTCGCAGGCTACTGGGGCCTTGGGACTTCGTTTTTTTAAGGAAAGTCCTATGATTTTGGGATTTTTGGGGGAGGCCGCTGAAAGGGACCAGCTTCTTGGTCAGGTCATGGAATTAGCCGATGGGCCGGTGGAGTCTGCCCCACAATGTGCCTATGAGTGGTTTAAAGTCCTGCCTCAATTGTCTCAGGATCATTCCCGGACTGATCTTCAGCAGTGGGCCGCATTAGGGATCGAGTTAGCGGGATGGAACTATGTGTTAGGAAATGAATTTTTTCGTGAGAGCCCAGCCATTGCCAGAGCAATCCCCTTACAAGGTGCCAAAGATTGGATCGCATTCGGGATGAAATTGATGGTGCAAAACAGCTTCGGGAAGCCTGACTATGTGGGTACCCTGGAGTTCTTTCGGGCAAGTCCCAGTCTTTTTGGGGAGATTGCCGAACCAGAGGTGAAGCGACGGGTCATTGATCTGGGCTCGAATCTAGCTGACCGCTCTCCTGAACAGGCGATCGCGTTTTTAGCTGAAGCGTCCACCATATTGGCGCGGCTGCCTTCTGAAGAATGGAAAATAAGAGTGCTGAAATTTGGTCTGCTGATTGTCGATCAGGATCCAGAGGCAGCCCTGACTTATTTTCGACAGGTACCAGAAGTCTTAGGATTGCAAGGGCAATTTGACCATACCACCGTGTTTGATGCGTGGTTTGCCCAAGGGATGGAAGCCTTGGAATATAGTTTGGAAGCAGGCCGGGCCTTTTTTGCGTTGGAAACCCGACAAGCCTGTGCGGTGGTGGAAGAGGCTCTGAGTGGGGTGTCTCTCAGGCAGGTTGCGCGTTCTCTGAAAATGTTTGCCCTAGCGCTCTGCGGGCAAGAGATCACCCTGAAGCCCTTCCCGGAGGGTGGAGCGGTCTCCGATCAAAAAAGCGTAGCAGCACCCTCAGAACGTCCTCAGATGAGTACAAACAACTTAACCATTTACCTTCCCCTCATTATGAAACGGTCACCGACCCAAGAGGGTAATCGTCGATGGTATTCCGTCATGGTGGCTCATGAGGTGGGACATGTAGAATTTGGAACCTACCGTCTCTCCCAGGAAGTCCTGCAACGTGTGGCGTTGAATGCCAAGGCCCGGTATCAAAAATCAAACAGTATGGCGGACCCGTCCATCCGGACATTGGGAGACCTCTTTCGTGTTTATCCGCAAACCGGGATCATTCGAGATCTATGGGAGATTGTGGAAGACGCTAGAGTGGATTTTTTGCTTAAGCAGGAATATCCAGGATTGCAGGACGATCTCGCCATCCTGACAAAAGAATCCATTCAAACCCGCACCCTTTCCCATGGTATGACCGCTCGGGAAATCGTATTAGACGCGTTACTCTTGTATTACTCAGGGCTGACCAAAGATGATTTTTCGCGCCCAGGTCTTCAAGAGGTGATTGATGAGGTGTGGGAGATCGCACAAACCATTTTACGTCCAACGGCCACAGTGGATGACGGAATTCAGCTTGCCGATCGTCTGTACCAAGAACTAGAGGCTCGCATTGGGACCTTTGTAAAAGATCCTGATGAGGATCATCGTGACGACCTTTCCGAGGAAACTGCCCTCGCCGAGGGAGCCCAGCAACATGAAGCGGCCGAACAGCTTGAGGATGCGTATCAACCTGTCTTGAATTGGGAGTTCCGTGGGGTCTTAAATCCGGACCATATTGAAGCGGAAGATCAACGCACATCGGCTCCACACTCCAGAGGCCAACAATCAGGCGGAGGTGTTTCGGAAGGCACGGAACGACAGGCATCATCCGGTCACCAACAATCATCTCCCGCCGTCCCCTCGCATGTTTCCCCGAACCCTCAGACGCCGCTGTTTGGGGATTCTCCGCTCCAACAATGGTTTCAGCCTCATCTGCATCCACAAGATGGGCGTCATGGGACATCTTTGGGCGATGGGAAATTTGTCTATGACGAATGGGATGGAATCATTCGTGACTATCGACCGCAATGGTGCCAAGTGCTTGAACAGGCGGGTGTCGAAGGTTCGCCGGATTTTGTTGATGAGACGTTGCACACCTATGGGCCGATGGTTCGTCTCATTCGGCGATACTTTGAAACCATTCGCCCGGAGGCGTTCCGACGATTGGGTCGGCAGTCCAATGGGGAAGAGATCGATCTGGATGCCTTAGTCAATTGGATGGTGGATCGGCGTCAGGGATTGGAGCCATCTGATCGAGTGTATTCCACACGACAGAAACATGATCGGCAGGTGGCAGTGGCCTTTCTGGTGGACATGAGTGGGTCGACCGGCCGCCAAATCGGGTCGAGAGCGCGACCTGTTATTGACATTGAAAAGGAAGGATTATTATTACTGTCGGAGGCCTTGTCTGCCATCGGTGATCAGTATGCCATCTATGGGTTTTCCGGACAGAGCAGGCAATCCGTGGACATTCATGTCCTGAAAGACTTTGAGCAACGCACCGGCGGGCGTGTGGGTTTGAAAATCAGCGGCGTTAAACCCCGACAGCAAAATCGTGATGGAGCGGCCATCCGTCATGCCACGCATCGGCTCATGCAGCAGGCCGCGAAAGTGCGGCTACTGATCTTGATCAGTGATGGAAAGCCGCTGGATGATGATTATGCCGATGAATATTCATTGGAAGATACCAAAATGGCGTTACGGGAAGCCCGACTGAACGGGATTCATCCCTTTTGTATTACCATCGATCAAGCGCCAACCGACTACGTCAAAAGAATGTACGGCGATATCGGGTTTTTGGTCGTGGATGAAGTGGAGTCGCTTCCAACGCGGTTACCAAAAATTTACCAACGGTTGACTGCCGGATAAACATGGTGAGGATATGTTGAGAACTTTATGACGAACTCCATTCGACCAGAGGTGCCTGCGTGGCTCTATAAGCTCTTTACCGGGCATCAATATCCCTATGTCCGGCGCCAGGCTAAATTTGATAAGGCAAGACCTGCCGATGGAGAACGAACCGAGCCGACGCCGGCTGAAATCGAGGAAAAGTTTTGGGAAGTGTATCCTCGCTGCACGGCGAAAATGTTGCAGGAAATCAAAACCGGCATGATTGTGGCATTTACCGAATTAGGGGAATATGCGGCCGGTGGCTATCAAGAATTTGTGGATCATCCGGAGGAATTCTTGGCCCGCGAGTATGGCAAGAAAAAAATTAAAGTGAATTTCTATGATGGGGATAATTTCGTGTGTACCATCAATTTTAAAGTTGCAGGATGGACAAGCCATGATGATGATTGACGACCTTGTGGCCAAAGTCCTCAAAGGAATGGGTGGTGTGATGAAGCGAGTGAAAGTGACGGTGGTGGGGGCGGGCAATGTGGGGGGATCGATTGCCCAACGTCTTGCTGAAAAAAATTGGTACGACATCGTTTTGGTAGATATTGTCGAAGGCATGCCTCAGGGCAAAGCGCTAGACTTGATTGAAGCGGGGCCAGTCTGTGCCTACGACTCATTGGTAACCGGTGCCAATAGCTACGAAACGACGAAGGATTCGGACATCGTCATTATTACGTCTGGCATCCCTAGGCGCCCAGGTATGAGCCGAGATGAGTTGCTTGAGACGAACACGAAAATTGTGTCGTCCGTGGTTCGCGAAACGACCAAACAATCGCCGGAAGCCATTCTCATTATTGTCTCCAATCCGCTAGATGTCATGACTCATGTGGCTCATCGCGTCAGTGGCTTTCCAAAAAACCGCGTCATTGGAATGGCGGGGGTGTTGGACTCGGCCCGGTTCCGTTCCTTTATTGCGGAAGCCCTACAGGTTTCGGTGGAAAATATTCATGCGATGGTGCTAGGGGGCCACGGTGATTCGATGGTGCCACTCATTCGGTATACCACGGTTGCGGGGCGACCTATTGATGAATGGCTTTCCCCGGATGCGTTGGCTGCGCTGATCAAGCGTACGCGTGAAGGGGGAGCAGAAATTGTCAATCTCTTGAAAACTGGAAGCGCCTACTATGCTCCAGCGGCCTCTGTGGTTGAAATGGTCGAAGCCATTTCAAAAGATCAAAAGAAGATTCTTCCCTGTGCCGCCTTGTGTGAAGGTGAATATGGATTTAATGGGCTGGTATTAGGGGTGCCGGTGAAATTAGGATCGGAGGGAGCTGAGGCTATCATTGAATATGCGCTTACGGTCGAGGAAAAGGCGGCTCTGGGGACCTCGGCGGAAGCCGTTCGGGAATTGTGCGAACAGGTCGATCGTACGCTGAATAAAATCGCCCAGCCCTAGCCGGGACATGTCATCGGCTTACCACGAGATTTATTTGAGAAACCCTTTCCATTTTCGTCTTCGGGAGTCTTGCTTGACGCCTTTGGAAACCCGTTCGTATAGTGAGGCTGGCTCCTGAAGAAGGATCGGAATGATAGGTGAAACCTGTCATATTTTTTTGACTTTTTCCTAGAGATAGACCATGAGTGACACCATGACCCCACGGGTATTACGGCACATTTCCGGAGACGCATGGGATAGCGAGGCCTATTGCCAACAGGGTGGGTATGAAGCGTGGAAGGAATGTGTCAAACAATCAGATCCTCAGGCCATCATTGCCCAATTGAAAGACGCGCACCTTCGCGGTCGCGGCGGCGCCGGTTTTCCGACCGGTTTGAAATGGGACAAAGTTCTTAACCACCGAGTCCAAGAGCGCTATTTTGTCTGTAATGCCGGAGAACATGAACCTGGGACATTTAAAGATCGATATTTACTCAGGCATCATCCCCATCAATTATTAGAAGGGTGCTTGATTGCCGCGCACACAGTGGGCGCCAAGGCTGCCTATATTTATCTCAATCACGAATTTGCGGAAGAGAAGGCCATCTTTGAACGGGCCAAAGAAGAAGCCAGAGCCAAAGGGTTCTTAGGTGAGAATATTTTGGGGACAGGGCTCAATTTGGATATTGAAGTTTTTGATGGGTATGGGAGTTATGTCGCAGGTGAGGAAACCGCCATGCTGGAATCGATGCAGGGCCGGCCGGCGCAACCCAAACAAAAGCCACCGTTCTATCCCACCGAATATGGACTCCATGGAAAACCCACACTGGTCAATAATGTCGAAACGCTGTCGAATATTCCGCAATTATTACGGAATGGGGCGGCCTGGTTTCGAGAAGTGGGAACCAGTACGACACCTGGAACCATGTTGTTTTCCCTCAGTGGGGCAGTCAATCGTTCTGGTGTGTATGAACTGCCGTTAGGAACAACCATTCGTCATTTGATTGAGGTGTGTGGACAGGGGGTGCCCAACGGGTATGGCGTGAAAGCGGTGTTTCCTGGCGGGCCCTCGTTTTCAATGGTTGGTGCGGATCAATTAGATCTTCCGATGGATTTCGACTCCTTAAAAAAAGCAGGAACCGGATTGGGTTCTGCCGGCGTGATTGTGGTGGATGATGCCACCTGCATGGTGGAACAAACGTTGAAGTTTTCCCATTTCTTTGAACGAGAAACTTGTGGTCAATGCCCGCCGTGTCGAATCGGAACCGAGGAATTGGCGACACTGATTCGAAAAATTGAAGAAGGGCAGGGTGAAGAAAAAGACCTTGCGAAGTTATTGCAAATTTGTGGATTCGTGAAAGGCACAGGTTTCTGTACGTTGGTCACCGGAGCGGCTGTCCTTGTCCAAAATAGCTTACGACTGTTTCGCTCGGAATTTGAAGAGCATATTCGTTTAGGGCGGTGCCCTCAAAAGCCGTCCGAGGTGGCCGTCGGGTAAGGGAGGAATAGAATGCCACGCGTGACGTTTATTCATCCCGAAGGGAAAAGTGGAGAAGTGCCAGCCGAACTGTCCCTGCTTGAAGCGGCTGAGCAAATCGGGTTCCCGCTCAATCATGATTGTGGGGGCAATGCTTCCTGTACCACTTGCCGTGTCGATGTCGTAGCGGGGTTAGAGAATCTGTCCGACATCGATTTTGATGAACAAGATTTGCTGGATCGAGAAGCTCTCACCGAACCCTATCGCCGATTAGGATGCCAGGCCCGGATACTCGGAGATGTCATCGTCCAGGTTCCCGAGGAAAAGTGGGAGAAAACATCATTGGATCCTTCTCAAAAAGTTGAAACGTCTTCCCAATAGCCAATGTGCGTAGGTTGAGAAAACATTTGTCCGTTTCATCAACGTCAACACGTTAGTCCCCATTACTGAGCCACCATGCCTCCCGTCATCTCTATCACGCGAACGTATTCGTTCTGCGCCGCGCATCGTTTACATACTGAACAGTTACCGGATGATGTGAATCAGACGATTTTCGGGAAGTGCAATAACCTGAACGGCCACGGTCATAACTATACGATTCAAGTCACGGTCCAGGGAGAATTAGATCAGAAAACTGGACGTATCACCGAGGTGAACCGACTTGATGAAATTGTGCATGACCTGGTTGTGACGCGTTTCGATCACCAACATTTAAATTTTGATCCCGCGTTTCAGGCGCTTACGACGACTGGAGAAAATTTGGCCAGCGTGATCTGGGACATTCTCGTGGATCGGATCCCATCCGGCCGATTGGAAAAAATCGGGGTGGTTGAAACCCGTGACAATTTTTTTGAATTTGTGGGTGATCCGAAACCAGCAATTCGTTAGGGAAGTGCCTCCATCAACCCGAAAGCCTGGAGCGATATGAAACCAAAATCGTCGAAATCTAAAGCCGCATCTTCTCCGCGAACTATTCGAAAGATTGCGGACTCGGATAGGATTGAGATCGGAGCACCGGATTCCATTCAAGATATCGAGCCTACCATCAGAAAATTACTCAGCCAACTCGGTGAGAATCCGGATCGCAACGGGTTGCAAGAGACGCCAAAGCGGGTAGCTAAGGCCCTGACCTATTTAACGCAGGGGTATCATCAAGATATCGACACGCTGCTCAATGATGCCCTCTTCCCCATTCAATATGACGAAATGGTGATCGTCAAAGACATCGATTTCTATAGTCTCTGCGAACACCATTTGTTGCCGTTTTTTGGAAAATGTCACGTGGGGTATATTCCTCGGAAGCAGGTTGTGGGGTTGAGCAAAGTGCCGAGAATTGTCGATATGTTTAGCCGGCGTTTGCAAGTCCAAGAGCGATTAACTGTGCAGATTGCCCATACGATTCAGGAAAAACTCAATCCGCATGGCGTAGGGGTGGTCATGGAAGCGCGGCATCTGTGTATGAGCATGCGAGGCGTCGAAAAACAGAACACGGTTGCGGTGACGAGTGAAATGCTTGGGGTGTTCAGAAAACAACAGCAGACGCGGGATGAATTTCTCAAATTGATTAAGCAGCGAGGTGGGGAAGCGGATTAGGTGAATTGACGTTGGCAGTCATTTCGTCCTCTAGCGGAGCAGGTGACTCCCCCTTGACCATTTCTCGCGAATCAGCTTAAATGCTCCTTATATTTATCTGCAGTGTTTTTCCCCACGGATGGGCCAGGAGCGCAGGATGCGCCGGTATCATGGCTCGAATTATCTCTCCGTTGAAGATCAGAGTAAGTGGTGGGTAGTAACGATTCCCACCACGAACACATTCCTGGAATTTCTCACTTCCTCCGTCTTCGGTTTACCCGTTTCTTTACAAACCGTTTTTTTGAAGAAATGACTGTAAGGCCTGATTGAACGTGGCAGGCTGTTCGATGTTGGAAAGGTGGCCTGCTTGAGGAATCGTCACTAAGGTTGCCCCGGAGATTCGTTGAGCGAGGTATTCCGATTCGGCGACCGGGGTGGCTTGGTCGTCTTCTCCGACGATCACCAAGGTTGGACAGGTTATTGAAGAAAGAAGATCGGTAGAATCCGGTCTGGCGGCCATGGCCACCAAGTCTACAACAATGCCTGCCGTTGAGGTTTCAAGGATCATCTTCCGAATCTGTTCCGCTATTTCAGGACGCTGTTCAAGGGTTGAGGGGGCGAGAAGTTTGGGAAGCATCATGTCGGCAATGGCCGATGCCCCATCTTTGAAAGCCACTTCTGCCATTGACTGACGTCCGGCTTTTCCTTCCTCACTATCTGCCTGAGCTCTCGTGTCAGCCAAGACGATAGCTTTCACTCGATCCGCATACTGTCGGTAGATCGAAAAGAGGGTATATCCGCCCATCGACAAACCCACAAAGACGGCTTGAACAATTTTGAGATGATCGAGGAGTTGGATGACTTGTTTGGCAAAATCGTCTAACGAATCATGCCATAACACGATGTCGGATTCGCCATGCCCTCCAAGGTCGAGGGTAATCACTCGATACGTATCTTTCAGCGTATCGACTTGCGGTTGCCACATTTCTTTAGATAAGGGAAACGCATGGATAAAGACCAGAGGGGTGCCGTTCCCTTGATCAGTATACCCAACAATAGTTCCCTGAATGACTGCCTTCACCATTCCCTCCGATTTCGATTATGGCTGATGCATGGATTTTTCTCGTGAGCTGGCCACAAAGAGCAAGATCCTCGTTTCATTTGCAGATGCATGAGCCGTGGTTATAGCATACTGAGATAGATGGCATTGTCATTGACCCTCCACCCTTTGGAGAGACAGCGTGGGTGAGAGGGAAGACATCAAATTGAAGAGGACAACATCTTAGAGGTCATAACGTAAGCCGGTTGCAGGCCGGTAAATGGCTCAAGCATACCGAGATGGAATTATTTGAATCAATGTCCCAGCCGGATCTCTTCCCTCAACCGGAACCTTCTGGCAATCGCCAAGCTCCCTTAGCCGAGCGGATGCGGCCGTTGGAGTTTGACGAGTTTGTCGGGCAGGAAGACGTCCTTGCTGAAGGTCAACCGTTACGTGTGGCCATTGAACACGATCAGGTCCCTTCACTCATTCTTTGGGGTCCCCCAGGTACGGGGAAGACCACGTTGGCAAGTCTTATTGCCAAGAAAACGCAAGCGACCTTTGTGCCATTTTCAGCGGTACTGAGCGGCGTGCCGGAATTACGTGGATTGCTGAAAACGGCTGAACAGCGTCGCAAGGTGTCAGGGCAACGCACGCTCCTCTTTGTGGATGAAATCCATCGATTCAACAAAGCACAACAAGATGCCTTCCTGCCCTATGTTGAACGAGGCGATATTACCCTTATTGGGGCTACCACCCAGAATCCTTCCTTTGAGGTGATTGCCCCCTTATTGTCGCGGTCCATGGTGGTAGTGCTCAAATCTTTAAACGAAGAAGCCTTGGATAAGATCTTGGATCGGGCTCTTTCGGATACCACACGGGGACTTGGAAATTCACACACCATTCTTACTCCAGAAGCGAAACATTTGTTGATCGGGTATGGCAATGGCGATGCGCGTTCAATGTTAACCGGCCTGGAATTCGTGGTTGGTCAATATGCCCAATCAGGGAAACCGACCACCATCGATCAACGACAAGTCGAGCAAGCTCTGAAACAGAAGGCCTTACGCTACGACCGGGATGGGGAAGAGCATTACAACCTCATTTCCGCCTTTATCAAAAGTATGCGGGATTCCGATCCGGATGGGGCGTTGTATTGGCTGGCGCGTATGTTGGAAGGAGGAGAAGATCCAAAGTTTATTGCAAGGCGCATGATGATTTTTGCTTCGGAAGATATCGGGATGGCCGATCCACAGGGATTACTGATCGCTTCAGCGGTGTTTCATGCTGTGGAAGTGGTGGGGCTGCCGGAAGCACAGATCAATTTGGCGCACGGCGTGACCTATTTAGCCATGGCCCCTAAAAGTAATGCGTCGTATGTGGGGATTTTGGCGGCGAGAAAAGATGCAAAAGAAAAGGGTAATCTTCCTGTCCCGTTGCATTTGCGGAATGCGGTGACTTCGTTGATGAAGGATCTGGATTATGGAAAAGACTATCGCTATGCCCATGATGATCCCAAGGGTGCCAAAGCCCAAACCCATCTGCCCAAGGAATTAGAAGGCCGCAAATATTATCAATCAAAGACTTCTCCTCCTTCTACCGATGACGAAGAAGATATCACCGCTCCCTGGTAATGATGGAGCTCAGAATGAGGGAGCCGGGTTTCGGCCCGGCAGCCGAGGTCCTTTTGTTTCGGCAAAAGGACCCAAAACCATGTTGGCCGTGGTGTGGCCCTTCGGTTGCCCTGCGCAGTTCGCCGACTCCGGCGGCGTGCAAACTCGCTCCGCTCAAACAGTGCCCGCCTTTTCCCGGAGTCGACTGCACTGCTCGGCCACACCACAAGGCCAGGAGAGACGGCGGCAACATAGAAGGAACAGGTTAAAAACAGATTCACAAATGAGATGAAAAAAAACCTCGAAGATGCAACACTTCCCCTAGAGAACTGTTACATTTTTGGGCATACCCAAAAAACATAGGTGTTTTGTAAGGATTTGGTAAGAAAAGAATTTGGCCGTAGGAAGCAGCCTAGGTAGCCTGAAAATGTCCCAGAATACACAATTCTGTTACATCGACGAGGCGAAATCATGTCATTCTGCAAATCTTTTTCTCTGTTTTGGAAGAAAACCGCATGTTTGGCCAATCAATACTAGTACCCGATCTGAGTCGTAGGCCACCCTACGATTCACTAATTCCGGATGTAGGTAGGCTCTACAACTTTCAATGTATTTGTGGATTAGGCATGCAAGTCGATCTGCATTCATACGTTGGCAATTACAAAGATCGGGAAACCATTCTTGGAGAGGAAAACTCTGAGGAAATTAGAAAACATTTTAATCTACGTCGTGACAACTCATTACAAGATGGTTGGCCAAAATTTCGAATAGAGGCTTGCAGTAGTTGTGGAGAGGAATATTTAGTTTATTTGGCTGTTTTTGAGCCATCAAATGGAAGGTACAAAATTGTCCCACAAGGCATAACCCAATTAACGACCCGTAACAAGTCCCACGACCAGACTAATGAAGAGGAGTAAACCCAATCATTTAAACATGTAACCGACTACCCCATTATTCGGTTATATGCATCATTTTCAATTCATCTAAATTGCTTGAAATAGTAAGAGAGATTACCCTAGTTTCGATAGGGTTTTTCATGATGAACCAGAGCATGCTAAAAGCCCGAAACCCTGGTCTTTAGTTGGTGGGGGAGTGGTCCGCTTGTATGGTTTTCTGATAGAAAAAACAGGAACGTTGGAATTTACGAGATTTGGGATTGTTGTTGTTCGAGTTGGGCGCTGAGGTCGGCCCATTTGTGGATGAGGTGGTCGAGATCCCGTCTCCATTTTATCCGGCATTGCTTGGAGCACGAATATAGTGTACACTGAACTAGTGCAGTTTGAAGGGGGATTGATTATGAAAAATATTACTTTTAGTGCCGACCCTACACTTATTCATAAAGCCAGGGAACAAGCGCGCAAAGCAGGCATGACCTTAAATGATGCTTTTCGACAATGGCTGGGAGTGTTTGCGGGGCAGGGTCCTGGGGACGCCAATTATCGTGATCTGATGAAGCGGTTAGCGTATGCACGTCCAGGCCGACACTTTTCCCGACAGGAATTGAATGAGCGCTAAATTTTTTTTAGACACTAATATTGTGGTGTATACGTTTGATGCAAGCGCTCCTAAAAAGAAACGCTGTGCACAAGAATTAGTCGAACAGGCTTTACGAGATCGAGAAGGGGTTGTGAGTACTCAGGTGGTTCAGGAGTTTTTGAATGTGGCCACGAGCAAGTTTTCGGTTCCAATGAAGTTATTCGATGCCCAACAATACTTGCATGATGTGTTGGGCCCGCTCTGTTCTGTTTTTCCGAGTATAGATTTATTTCGACAGGCCCTCATCGTTCAGCAGGACACGCAATATTCGTTTTATGATTCGCTGATTATTGGCGGAGCCCTGCAGGCAGGGTGCGAGACTTTGTATTCAGAAGATTTACAACATGGTCAACAGATTCGTGGCCTGCAGATTATCAATCCCTTTCTCGTATCTTCGTGATCTATTCCCTTGTAATGGTGAGGCCCTTCAATTGCGCTCTGGGCAGGATAAGTGAAAAAAGTGCCTAAGCTCATGCCCATTGGTATGGACTCAGATTCTTCGTGACCTCAGGATGACCAATGTCACCATTTACGAGATTTGGGATTGTTGTTTTTCGAGTTGGGCGCTGAGGTCGGCCCATTTGTGGGTGAGGCGTTCGAGGTCGCGAGACCATTTTTCCCGTTCTTGATGGAGGGAATTCCAACGGGAATAATCCTGGTAGGTCTCCGGGGCGGCCAGTTCGATGTCTCTGGTTTTGATCTGTTCTTCAAGGGTGGCAATTTCTTGCTCCGCTGTGGCCACTTGTTTCTCCAAGCGGGCAATACTTTTGGAAAGGTCTCGTCGGGAAGGACCGGCAGGTGGAGCAACGGGTGCGGCGGATGCCCCATTGTTGAGGTGTTCTGTGGTGGGGCGTTCTTTTTGGGCTTTGTCTTTTTTCTTGGATTTTTTCTTATCGAGTTTGGCTTCCGGCGGAATTTGGTCTTCTAATTCCTTCGCGCGTTTCCAACAATAATATTCATAGTCGCCGATGTAGTCCCGGGCTTTTCCTTCATCAATTTCTACCACACGAGTGGACACTCGCATGAGAAAGGTGGGGTCATGCGAAATGAAGACGATGGTGCCGGGAAATTGAAGAAGGGCGTCGGTCAACATGTCGACCGATGAAGGATCGAGATGATTGGTCGGCTCATCGAGGAGCAAGGTGTTGGCTGGCTCCACGAGCATGCGGGCTAGGGCGACGCGATTGCGTTCTCCTCCACTGAGCGCCTTAATGGGTTTGTGTTGGTCGTCTCCGGTAAAAAGAAAGGCGCCGGCCAATCCGCGTAAAAAGTTTCGTTCAGCCATAGGGGCGGCATCTTCGAGCGAATCTAAGATGCTGTGTTCGGGATGAAGAATTTCCGCTTGATGCTGGGCGAAATAGTGGATGGTGACGCCGTGCCCAACAATGCGTTTGCCTTCTTCAAATTGTAGGACGCCAGCCAGCATTTTCAGGAGCGTTGATTTTCCCGCGCCATTTTCTCCGACAAACGCGATTCTTTGGCCCCGCTCAATCGAAAAATCTAACCCTTCGTAAACGATTTTTTCGCCGTAGCGTTTGTGGATGTTTTGCATTTCCAGAACTTCTCGTCCGCTTGTCGGAGGTTCGGGGAATTTAAACTTGAGGCGTTTCGTGTCTCGTTGCAATTCTATGCGTTTAACTTTTTCCAATGCTTTGATGCGTGATTGGACTTGGGTGGCTTTGTTGGCTTGATATCGGAATCGGTCCACAAATGATTGCACACGATTGATTTCTTTGGCTTGCCGATTAGCGGCAGCTTCTTCCTGTGCATCGCGTTCCGCTTTCAGTTTTTGAAAGCGCGAATAGTTGCCGCGATATTCTTGCAGGGTGTGATTGCGGACTTCCCAGATATGGGTCACCATTTTGTCGAGAAACTCAATATCGTGGCTGATGATAAGCAGCGTGAAAGATGAATTGATGAGAAAGTTTTCGAGCCATCGTTGCGTGGGTTTGTCGAGATGGTTCGTGGGCTCGTCGAGCATCAAGACGTCGGGCGCTGAGAGCAGCAGGTAGGCCAGGGCGACGCGCATGCGATAGCCACCGGAGAGTGTCTGAATTTTGCGGTCCCAGTCACTCTCCTGGAATCCCAGTCCTGCCAGAATGCGTTTGGCTTCATATTCAGGGAATTCATTGCGATGGGTCGCATCCAAGATGGTATTGCCGGGCAGCGACTCCAATTCCTGTGGCAGATACCCTAACCGGAGATGTGGCCGCTTGCGGATTCGGCCGCTTTCGATGTCATTCTCGTTGAGAATCATTCGTAGAAGCGAGGTTTTTCCGGATCCATTCGGTCCGACCAGGCCTACACGAGTATTGGGTTTCAGATGGGCAGATGCCTCTAAAAATAGCGGTTTGGTCGGAAATGTTTTGGTTAGACGTTCAATATGTAACATCGCGATTCCACGGGAAAATCATTCGGCCTTTCGGTCGATGGCACTGACTCTCTCCTGTCAGGGATGAATGCCAGAGAAGATTATACAAATAATGAGGAAGGTTGGTGGAGCTGGCCGGGATTGAACCGGCGACCTCGTGAATGCCATTCACGCGCGCTCCCAACTGCGCTACAGCCCCACACGGAAAAAGATGCTATCACGCGTCTGTGATGCGGTCAAGAAAGCTTCTGTGGTAAACGTCTTTCATTTTCTTCGTTGACAATTTGTGACGTGGGACCTACGATGCGATCATTGCGCTCTGACCTGGTCGTTGTCAGAGCTTTTTTGTGTCCAGTCAATCTGGGGGAGTGGAGGAGAGCATGTCAGCGCTTGTGGTAATCGGTTCCCAATGGGGCGACGAAGGAAAAGGGAAGATTGTTGATCTGTTGGCCAAGGATGCTGACGTCATCGTCCGCTATCAGGGCGGATCGAATGCCGGACACACCGTCATTACCGACAAAGGGACATTTATTTTTCATCTTATCCCTTCCGGGATTTTGTATCGTGGGAAGCAATGTGTCCTTGGTAACGGCGTCGTGATTGATCCCGGGGGGTTAATTGGTGAATTAGATGGGTTGCAGAACAATGGTATTGCGGTGGGAAAGCGTTTTCTCATTTCTCAACGGGCACATGTCATCATGCCGTACCATAAAGCCATTGATAAGGCCGCTGAACAAGCCAAAGGGGCCAAGCGAATCGGGACGACCGGTCGGGGCATTGGCCCGGCTTATGTCGACAAGATGGCCCGTGTGGGTATTCGTATGGGCGATTTGCTGAATCCGGATGTCTTAAAGAAAAAGATTCAGGAAAATTTAGTCGAAATTAATGCGTTTTTGCGTCGGATCTATCATGCCAAAGGATTTACGGTGCAATCGATATTCAAGGAATATCAAGCCTATGGAGAGCGGTTGCGGCCTCACATTACGGATGTTTCCCTGTTGCTTGATCGGGCTTTTGCAGGTGGGAAGCAGGTGTTGTTCGAAGGGGCGCAAGGCACGCATCTCGATGTCGATGTTGGGACGTATCCGTTTGTCACGTCATCGAGCTCATGTTCCGGCGGGGCTTGCACGGGGAGCGGCGTCGGCCCCACCAACATTTCTGCTGTGTTGGGGGTGACCAAGGCCTATACGACTCGCGTGGGTGGCGGACCATTCCCGACGGAATTACAAGATGCAACCGGCGAGCAACTCATGACACGCGGCCATGAATATGGGTCGACGACTGGACGAGCGCGGCGATGTGGGTGGCTGGATGCGGTGTTATTGCGGTATGCCGTTCGCGTCAATGGCCTCACCTCGTTAGCAGTCACGAAGATGGATGTGCTGGACGGATTCAAAGAACTACAAATATGTACCGGATATCGGTATCAAGGAAAGTTATATCGTGAGATGCCGGCTGACCTGGAGGTGTTGGAGAATGGACGGCCGGTTTATGAACGGTGGGATGGATGGACCACTGATACCACGGGGATCACATCCTTTAAGGCATTGCCTTTGGCAGCCAAGCGGTATTTAGCGAGAGTCGAAGAGCTTGCTGCCTGTCCTATCGATATGATTTCGACTGGCTCCAAACGTGGGGAGACGATTGTGGTGCGCAACCCTCTTCTCCGTTCGAAAAAACGCCGTCAATAATTCTCTTTGAAGGATTCTGCTGACAAGGGGCTTGGTTGTTTGACAACGCCAAGGTCGGTTGTTAGCATCGCCGATCGGTGAGCCGCTAGCTCAGTTGGTAGAGCATCGCCCTTTTAAGGCGAGGGTCGTGCGTTCGAGCCGCACGCGGCTCACCAGAAAAATCCCTCCCGATTCGCCCTACCTCTTACTTTGCTTCTGAGGCTAAGGGGTGAATCATTCCTCTAGTTCCCCATCAATGAAGATGTTGACCTGTCTTGAAGTGGACTGACGCGTGGGAGGGCTATTCTTCTCATGCTTCTATGGTGATTGGGCGAGGCGGGCAAGGTTGGCATTTGTTTGCGAGAGAACAACGGAAAATACGGCGAAGTCTGTATCGGTCAATGCCGTTTGGCTTGTACCCTTATCAGCCAAAATGAGTCCTATGGGTTTATTCGGGGCATAGAGGGCCCCGGCGAAACCTGGGTGATTCCCCCATTGCTGAAGAAACTCGTCCGGGATTTCGTGTGTCGCATTTTCCAGTTTGAGAGATAGGAATTTCACCGTTTGGTATTGATGCAGGAGGCGGTACCAAAAATTTCCCTTATTGAGAGGGCAATGAAATGTGGCTTGTAATCCGTCTCCATCTTCTCCGTACCCGATTTTCGCTTCGAGTTTTTCCTTTCCGGGAACGATGAACGCCAGCAACACTCGTTTGAATCCATATGACGCATAGAGTGTTTTTGTCGCAAAGGAGAGAAGTTTAGATGGTTCTGGAATCTTCAGAGCGGCCAGCGTGTATTCCAGTAAATGATTTTCCACGTTCGCTGCATTTGGTGGAAGAGGTTGGTCCAAAATGGGTTCTTGTTGATTTTGTTCTGGCTCAAATGTGTGCTCAGGATCCAGCGCCTGTTGAATGGCCAGAGTAAGTTTTTGTAATTCCGAGTATTGAAGGGGTGTAGCATTGGGATGTGTGACCGGAAGTAGATGTTGAGGCTCGATGCTTATGGCTGAAGCAATTTCTGAAGCTTGCATAAAGGCGTTGGTGACTGTCTGTTCAAGTTGAGCCAGGGAGAGTGAAAATGGAGGGAGAAAGTGTTGGGTGAGCATATGAAAGACCTGTTCCTGACCTCTGCCAGTGGGGTTCAGGAGACAGTAGCTCAGTTCATTGGCGGCTCGGACAATCCCTTCCATTATTTGTTGATCATTGTCAGGTCGAGTTTTTGGCCAAACAGGCTTTTTCTCCAAGAGACGGATGAGATGGTGAGGTAAATGCCAATGTTTGGCCATGGTCGCGGCAATCGTCTGTAACGGGCGACCGAGAAGCGCTAGTTCCGCTTTGGGGACTGTTGAAGGATCGTCTAGTCGAAGTGTTTCTAATTGTTCAGCGACTTCCGGTCGACACAGGGCTAAGATTAAATCACCAAGGGAGTAGAGCATCGCATTGGTGAATAAAAATCCGGGCTCTGGATAATGAAGAGCTTTCCCGAGTTCTTGGGCCTGTGTTCCAGCTACAAGCGCTCGGGCAAGGAGGTGCTTGAGACAAGAGGTTTTGGCTCCAAATTTATGAGCTTGTTCAATGAGTTGAGCCGCGACGACCATGGATTGGATGACGTCAAATCCAATAAGGGTGACGGCTTGAGTCGGGGTCTTGATGGGGACACGGGTATAAAAGGCCGGACTGTTGGCAATTTTGACGATGTTGGCCATCATGCCTTGGTCTCGTTTAATTATGTCTCCAATATCGCTCGCACTGGAGTCTTTGTCCTGAGTGAGATTGAGGACTTGAATGCAGCTTTGCCTGAGGATCGGAAGAGTTTCAGGGGCGTCTTCTAGAAGACTTTCTAAAAAAGAGGAACTGCTTGTTTCATTAAAAGACATGGGTTTGTTTGTCGAGGGTTTTCATTTTGAGAAAAAACATTCCTCAGGGTGTTGGATCTCAGACTCATTCTCGGTAAAATTTCATATGAGATTAAGTAAATGGATGCCCACAGGTGTGGAATCTTCTTATTCTTTTTCCATTGATGTGAGGGTGATATGAGAAATCGCATTTCATGTTCTGCTCAAGAACTCGGACAATTGGATCCTGACATGGTGGAATCCGTGGTTGGGGGACAGGTCTTTAAGATTGGCAACCAATATTTTTCAGATCAACGAGTGAACATTGTTGAAGCCAATGGGACGCAAGTCGTGGCGGAAGTGAACGGCACATATGGGGTGTATGCCCAGACAATTAAATTACGTGGCGGGACCTTGTCCACTAAGTGTTCGTGCCCGTCTACGGAACAGCCTTTTTGCCGACATTGCGTGGCGGTCTTACTACAGCAATTTCATCTGGGGTCATCAGACAAAGCGGTTTCCAAGGGGGAATCCGCTACATCGGCCGCCCCCCCTCCTGAGCCTCAAGCTGAGGCGGCTCCTTCGTTAAATGAGCCTGCGGCGACGGTCGATTTAAATTTTCGTGAAGCCACGTTGTTTATCGATTGGATTCAGCAGGCTGTGGGGAATTTAGGTAAAGAGCCCTCTCTTGCCCCGGTCCCCAAGTCGCTTGGTGGAGTTGCTCGTGAATGGGCAGGGGTCATAGACCGGCTCAACCAACAATTTTTGGAAAGCGAAGAAGATCGAACAGATGCTCAACGGAATTTACAATCGGCAGAAAAAATAGTTGACTCGTTGACAAAGGAATTAGAAGTCGCAAAAGGTGAGTCAGATGCGGCACAGAAAGTTTGTACCGGTTTGGAGAAAAAGGTGAAGCAATTAGAGGAATCCTTAGTCGATTTTTCCAGGATTTCTAAGGAGCGAGATCGATTGGTCGGTAAAGTATCTACGATGCAATCAGAATTGCAAAATAAAGGTGCCGAATTGGAAAGCGTGTCGATGACCCTCAAGTCACTTTCGAATGCTATTCGTAATTTACTTCCCTCTGATCCTCTCTAATTCTCTAGGGAGTAGCCGAATCTTACTTCAGCCTAAGCCCGAATTTTTCGCGGTTCATTAAGCGTATCTCCACATTCCTCTCTTGGCTTAATCTGTTTCAGTACATTCTCTGCAATGTGTTCGAAGGCTTGGGCTGCTAGAGATTGTGGTGAAAATTCCACCACCGGTAAATATTTCAAAATGGACTGTTGAACCTGAGGGTCTTCGGGGATATTTCCTAGGACGGATAGTTCAGCTCCAACGTATTGCTTTAACAGGTTCCGTAAATGCAAGGTGTTAATCCGAGCTTTCGGGGTCATTCGATTTAAAATTAATGCTGGCTGGAATCCTTGCAGCGCCTGTTGGGCTAAGGCCACGCCCGAATCGCTGGTACGGCCTACCGCTTCTAAGACCTCAGAAATACTGTGGAAATCGCGACTCAAGAGGGCTTCTGTAACCGGATCGCGAGCCAAAAAGGCGGTAAGAACTTTTCGGATTGCCGCTAACTTGATAAACCGGTACAGATCAAGGACCGAGGTGGGATCTGGGGTAGCCACTGCCAAAAAATGGTCTGCCAGAAGGAAAAAATCCAACGTATGGTAACTGGTTCCTGCTCCGACATCGACCAGAATAATATCTGCATCGAGCTTTTTCAGGTGTCGTATAAGGCGTTTTTTCTTAGCATGTTGAAGGTTGGCGGTAATGAGGGTTTCTCCTGTCCCCGGAATAAGACGGAGGGGCAGGTGATTAGCGAGGGGATGCGCCACATCTTCCAGATGGGTCAGGCGATTGGTAAAAAAATCAGTCAGAGTGGTGGGGGGATGAAACATCCCAAAAAGAATATGGAGGTTAGCCCCACCAATATCCATGTCCACTAAAATCACCCGTTGGCCTTGGCGTGCTAAAAGGAGTCCAAGGTTGCTCACAACCATGCTTTTCCCTACGCCGCCCTTCCCGGAAGCCACAGAAATGATTGTGGGCATCAGCAAATGTCCTCTCTGTTACTTAGTTGGATAACGGGAATAACTTTTCAAAAAAAGTCTATCATGGAGTCCATCTTATGCCTATGTCTGGTAGAGTCGGCCGGCCTGGGGGAGAAAGGACCAGATGGCTCGTCTATCTTGCCTTTAAATGAGGAAAGTGCTAGGGTAAGCCTGATTTGAGTGGGCGAGAGCCCACTTTTTTTTGGTCTTCAGCTGTGGCCGCTATCCAGAAGCAGTCTATGGTGGCCTTTTATGACGGAAAATCTCAATCAAGTTATTCGTGAAGTCGGTGATCCTATTGCACGAGCATTGGGGGTCGAAATCCTTGAAGTGCAGTGTACCGGGAGGCCAACGAACCCTTTGGTTCGTTTGACTGTTGATAAAGATGGTGGTGTGGGAATTGACGATTGCGAGCAATTCCACCAATCCCTCCGTCGAACATGGGAAATTACACAGCCGACCGGGCCTGTTTGTCGATTTGAGGTGTCATCACCAGGATTGGACCGGCCACTGAAAGACCCCAAAGATTTTCAACGTGTTCAAGGTCAACGTCTCCGCGTTATTGTCCAGCAGGATCTGGGAAAACAGGCTGTCGTCATAGGAAGATTAACGGCTGTTTCTGATGTTGGTTTGCAATTAGTGGATGATCGAAAGGCCAAGCAATTGGAGTTTCAGGTACCTTGGAGGGAGATTGTGAAGGCGAAGATTGAAGTTGAGTTTTAGTTTGCCGGCAAATAGGCAAGCAGCCCCGGTTTATGTGGGTGACTACTTATGATGTGTTGTGAGGAACAATCATGAAAAGCGAACTGATGTCGGTGATCGATCAAATTGGTCGCGAAAAAGGTATTGAGAAGGAGAAAATCCTCGCCGCTTTGGAATCCGCGTTGTTAACAGCGGCGAAAAAGCGATTTGGACAGGGAGATAATATTCAAGTCGACATCGATCCCAGCACGGGTGAAATTTCTATTGTGAGCAAAAAAACGATTGCGGAGAATGTCGTCGATGCCAAAACAGAAATATCCCTAGAAGAAGCCCGCAAAATTGATGACGAAGCCGAAATGGGTGATGAAATTGGATCACTCATTGATATGGAGGATTTTGGACGAATTGCGGCGCAGGCGGCCAAGCAGGTGATCTGTCAGAAAGTGCGAGAAGCGGAATGGGAAGCTATCGAGCGTGAATTCTCTAAAAAAGAAGGGGAATTGGTCCATGGGGTCATTTTAGGCCAAGAGCGGCGTAACTATCTGGTTGATATCGGGAAAACGGAAGCGTTGTTACCCATTCAAGAGCAGATCCCTCGAGAGGCCCACCGCCGGGGCGACCGGGTTCGTGCGTTATTGTTGGAGGTTCGTCGAACACCAAAGGATGTTCAGGTGATCCTTTCTCGTGCTCATCCGCATTTTGTCGTGAAATTATTTGGTCTAGAGGTGCCGGAAATTTCTGAAAAAATTGTGGAGATTAAGAATGTCGTCCGTGAACCGGGTGATCGCACAAAAATTTCAGTTGCTTCTCGCGATAAGGCCGTGGATCCAGTTGGGGCTTGCGTGGGAGTCAAAGGGTCTCGAGTTCAGGCGATCGTCCGTGAATTACGTGGTGAAAAAATCGATATTATCCCGTGGACTGAAGATCCACGTGTGTTTATTGGCGAAGCGCTGAATCCGGCCTCCATTGAAAAAGTGGGTATCGATGAACAAAAAAAATCGGCGCTTGTGGTGGTTGCGGATTCACAGCTATCGTTGGCTATCGGGAAAAACGGACAAAACGTTCGACTTGCCGCTAAGCTGACCGGATGGAAAATTGACATTATCAGTTCAACTGAATATGAAAAAGAAAAATTAGAGCGTGATCAGGAGATTAAAGCGGCCTTGGCAGAAGAGACAGCCAATATGGCGGCAGAACAGACCGTAGGGGAAGTTGAGGCCGGACAGGCTCACACCGAATCTCAGGAAGAGTCTAAGTTGGAGCCCATGGAAGCGTCGGTTCCTGAGGAATCTCAGTCATCGTAAAGGATAGGCATGCGAGTTCATGAAATAGCGAAAAAGCTTGGAATGGAAAGTCGCCTTCTGATTCCAGAATTAGTTCGTCTGGGGATTCAGGTGACCTCGCATAGCAATGCTGTGGAGGAGGATGCGGCTCGATGGGCAATGGATGTGCTCCAGGGTAAGGTTGCTGCCCCCACGAGCGGCGGTATTGAAGGGATTTCCAGTAAAGGTGGAATGAAAAAGTCCGGTGGACGGCTTTTGAAAAAAGATGGATCCACTTCCGGAAGAGGTGATGCGGACACTGCTGCTGCCTCACCCCCTAAGCCTGAGAAGAAGTTGATCCTGATTAAAAAGAAAAAGACGGAAGAAGAGTTAGCAGCTGAGGCGCAGGAATTTCCTTCTACCAAGGAAGGGAATGAGGCCGAGTCTCAACTTTCAGAAGATGGCAGTACTGCCATTCAAGATATTTCACCAGTTGATGGTTCAGCCCCTGAGGATAAACAGGAGGTTTCTCCAGAAGTTCCCGCCTCATTGACGCCTGAGTTGTCTACTTCGGATCAACCCGTGTCTCTTGCGGAACCAGGGGAAGACAAAGAAAAGAAAAGCGAGACTAAGACTGACAAGAAGGGCATGCCTTCTGGTCGTGATGCTCAATCCGAAGACAAAATTAAAAAGCCTAAAAAGGCTATACGGTTGAAAAACGACGAAATGTTCGCCGCAAGATTTGAGGATGCGGCCGTCTGGCAGGATCTTCGCCCTCTCCCTGCTCTACGTCGGGAGGAACGCACTCGTCAGGTTCAACCGACTTCGGTTGGTGAGACGACTAAGCCCCGGAAAAAAGTGATCAAGGTCGCCGCGGGAATCACAGTGAAAGACTTTGCTGAAACGTTAGGCCAAAAGCCAACAGAAATAATTCGAAAACTTATGGAATTAAATATTGTCAAAGCGTTAAATCAGCCCATGGATCTCGAAGCCGGCCTTCTGATTGCGGAGGGGTATGGTATTGCGGTTGAAGCTACCGTGGCGAAAGCCGGAGAGGCCCTGCTGGAGGATGTCCTTGAGTCTAGTGGCCATGAACAATTGGAGCCGCGATCTCCGGTCATCACAGTCATGGGGCATGTGGATCATGGGAAAACCTCCTTGTTGGATGCGATAAGAGACACTCAAGTGACGGATCGGGAAGCTGGTGGAATTACCCAGCATATCGGTGCGTCATATGTGAAAGTCGGCGATCGGGGTTTGACATTTTTGGATACGCCCGGCCATGAGGCATTTACGGCTATGAGGGCTCGTGGAGCCCAAGTCACCGATATTGTGGTGTTGGTGGTGGCTGCCGATGATGGAACCATGCCTCAGACTATTGAAGCGGTCAATCACGCTCAAGCCGCCAATGTCCCTATTATCGTCGCCATCAATAAAATTGATTTGCCTGGGGCGAATCCCGAGCGAGTGAAGCAAGGGTTGGCGGAATTCGGGTTGCTCCCTGAATCATGGGGAGGCCAAACCATTTTCGTGGAAGTTTCCGCCAAGCAGGGTCTGGGGTTGGATAATCTTCTTGACATGTTATTGCTTCAGGCCGAAGTCATGGAATTGAAGGCTGACGTGGCTTGTTCTGCCCGTGGTGTTGTCCTCGAGGCCAAACTCGATAAAGGGCGAGGACCTGTGGCGACGGTTCTCATTCAAGCAGGAAATTTAAAAGTAGGCCAAGCATTTGTTGTGGGGTCGGTGAGCGGTCGTGTTCGTGGGTTGACATCTGATAAGGGGACTCGTCTGAAGGAAGCTGGGCCTTCCACCCCTGTTGAAATCATCGGGTTGTTAGGGGTTCCGGAAGCTGGAGATCAGCTTGTGGTGGTTAAGGATGAGCGAGCCGCTCGGGCGATTGCGCAGGATCGCATGCAAAAGCAAAAAGATGTGGGATTCGCCGCTTCGTCTCGGCCAACCTTGGATGATCTATTTGCCGGCACGCAAGAGGGCGAAATCAAAGAATTGCCTGTACTCCTGAAGGCGGATGCACAAGGGTCGGTGGGCGCTCTGGCCGATGCCATTCAAAAGATTTCGACTGATGCCGTGAAATTGAAAATTATTCATAGTGGAGTTGGCGGAATTAACGAAACCGATGTGCTGCTGGCTGCCGCTTCCAAAGCGATTATTATCGGGTTTCACGTTCGGCCGGATAACAATGCGGTGAATATTGCAGAACGTGAAGGGGTGGAAATTCGGCTGTATACAATCATTTACAATGTACTTGATGATATTCGTGCGGCCGCTGAAGGATTGTTGGCCCCAACGATAAAAGAGCGAGTTTTGGGTCATGCCGAAGTTCGTCAAATTTTTAATGTTCCAAAAATGGGGACGATTGCCGGGTGTTATGTGAATGACGGGGTCATCACGCGCACTAATACCAAGGTTCGCGTGGTGCGAGATCAGGTAACGGTGTACGAAGGCAAAATTGGATCGCTTCGCCGGTTTAAAGACGATGCCCGTGAAGTGGCACAGGGATATGAATGTGGAATTGGGGTTGAAAACTTCAATGATATTAAGCTCGGCGATGTTTTAGAGGCGTACGTGTTGGAGGAATCGGCTACCAAATTATAAAACGACTGCGATTGCAGGGCTGACGTCATGGGCATGGTGGTTGGGTTGTGCACTGTGGAATTACACTTCCCTGAAGCACAATCCCTCAAAAGTAAGCGAAAAATCCTAGTCAGTTTGAAAAGCCGACTTCAGAATCGCTTTAATATTTCCGTGGCAGAAATTGATGAAAGCCATCTTTGGCAAAAATCGATAGTGGGGATTGCGACTGTGGCCAATGAAGCGGCCCGGGTGAATCAAACCTTAGATCATGTGCTGAATGACATTCAGGCTAATCCGTCACTCGAACTCGTGCGATCGCAAATTGAATTGTTATAAGACCTTGCAACGATTAATGCCATGCCCAAGTCAACGATCAGTCGGGCCACTAGGGTGGCAGATCAAATTCGGATAGAAGTTGCGGAGATTCTCTCCAGAAAAATTAAGGATCCACGGGTTCATTTTGTCACCGTCACCGATGTCAAGATGACGGCAGACCTCAAGATTGCCCGTATTTATGTGACCACCTTGGATCCTGAGAATTTTGCTCAGCAAACAGCCCCTGGCTTGAAGAGTGCGGTGGGATTTATTCGGAAGGAAGTGGGCCGACGGCTCAATCTTCGCTATACCCCGGAAATTGAGTTTTATCGTGATACGAGTGCCGAATATGGTCATCGAATTGAGAAAATTTTGGACTCCCTTCCTCATCACGATGAAGGAGCTTCAGACGAATCCACCATTGTCTCGACGTAGTATCCAGATGGCCAATGTATGACGAATCTTTCTCCTTGCATGGATCATTCTGGTGTTGAGCATGCCCCTGGGCCGCGTGAGTTGCACGGGGTTTTAATTGTCAATAAACCTGACGGATGGACATCACATGATGTTGTGCAGCGAGTCCGAAGCATCTTAGGTATTCAGAAGGTTGGCCATGCAGGGACTTTAGATCCTCATGCAACTGGAGTGTTGCCGATTCTCATTGGAAAAGGGACGAGGATTGCCCAATATCTATTGGATTGGGATAAAGAATACGTGGCCGTCCTTCAATTGGGGCAAAAAACTGATACCCAGGATGCCTGGGGGACTGTGCTGCAAGAGACCCCTTACGATTCGCTATCAGAAGAGCGTATTCGATCAGTTTTTCAGGGTTTTCTTGGTACCATCTGCCAGGTACCGCCGATGTATTCTGCTGTAAAAGTTGGAGGTCAGCCCTTGTATAAAAAAGCTCGAAAAGGGCAAACTGTTGAACGCCAGGCCAAAACTGTTGTGATTCATGAGCTGGAAATCCAACGTGTGGCGATTCCTGAAGTTAGTTTTCGAGTAGCCTGCTCCAAAGGGACCTATGTCCGAACCCTGTGTGAGGATATTGGAGATCGTTTAGGTAGCGGAGGTCATTTGAAATGGTTGCAACGTCGGCGGGTTGGGCCTCTGCATTTGGATCAGGCCGTGGATATGAAATCATTGGCAATTGGTGTTGAATGTTCGCAATTGAATGGAGCCTGGTGGAGCTTGGATCGTGTCTTGACCCAATTCCCGGCTGTACAAGTGACTGAAGAGGATGCGCGAAAGGTGGTCCATGGGAACGCCATCCCTTGGAATCGCATAGAATGGGTTGGTGGAAATGCTCGACATCAAACACTTGGTGAAGGTGAGCGGATCCGTGTAAAAAACAAGGATGGAATGTTATTAGCATTAGGCAAGGGGCCTGCATTGCAGCCGGGGTTGAGTGGCCCCATGTTGGTGTTGGATACAGTGTTAGCATAGACTCAATTGAATAATTAGTGAATCTTGAAATGAGAGATTCATGGAGGTCTGTAACAACAAGGGTAATGATTTGGTTAAGGAGAATATCCTGAAGGAGGCATTATGGCATTGACCAAAGAGGAAAAAACCGCAGCAATTACATCGCAACAAATTCATGATCGAGACTCAGGATCTTCAGAGGTCCAAATCGCAATATTGACGAAACGGATTACGAGTCTGACTGAGCACTTTAAAACGCATAAAAAGGATCATCATTCTCGGCGCGGATTATTGAAAATGGTAAGTAAACGACGAAAACTTCTAGATTATGTACGTCGGAGAGACGAGGGGAAGTACCAAACCGTGATTGCGGCTTTGGGCATTCGTAAATAGTGACTAATTGCTTTTCCAGGCAAACCAAGCGCTCAAGTTGGATGAGGGGTGCTGGCCGGCAAGACATGAACGCCTTCAACCATCAAGAGGGAGTGGTGACAGCGGGCATGCCAAAATTTTCCATCCGCAGCATGAAATTCTCCATACAGACAAAATACAATTGAGCATTCACGGATTCAGAAAGGTTGAAACATGATTCATGTCGTTGAAATGGAACTTGGTGGGCGTCCGCTTCGGTTGGAAACTGGACGAATGGCAAAACAGGCTGATGGCGCGGTATTAGCGACCTATGCCGATACCGTGGTGCTGGCCACAGCCGTGGCCTCCAAAACCTTGAAGCCTGACGCCGGGTTCATCCCTTTGACGGTGAATTACCAAGAGAAATTTTATGCGGCAGGAAAAATACCTGGCGGATTTTTTCGGCGGGAAGGTGCCCCAAGTGAAAAAGAGGTACTGACCAGTCGTCTGATTGACCGTCCGATTCGTCCTCTTATGCCGGATGGTTTCTATTATGAAACGCAAATTATTGTGACTGTCCTTTCTATTGATCAAACCATGGCCTCGGATCTTGTGGGTATTGTGGCAGCGTCAGCAGCCTTGGCGGTTTCTGATATTCCCTGTGCGGGGCCTTTGGCTTCCGTCAGAATCGGCCGGGTGAATGGAGATTTTGTGGTCAATCCAGATCGAAACACTCTGGAAATAAGCGAAATGAATCTTGTGGTGGCCGGTACCAAGGATGCGGTGATGATGGTCGAGGCTGGGGCCAATGGCCTTTCCGAGGATATGATGATTGACGCCATTGAGCTGGCGCATGCTGAAATTAAAAAAATCATTGCCACCATCAATGAATTACAGGCAAAGGCCGGAAAACCAAAGCGGGCATTTCAAGCCGAACCTCTTGATGGAGAAATAGAAAAAGCCGTTCGTGCACAGGTAGCTGCGGCAATTTGTGAAGCCATGTATGTCCCAGGGAAAGCGGCCCGTCAGGAGCGGTTTGATCAGATTCTTCAAGAATCTATTGATGCCGTGGCTGGCGAAGATGATGCGCGGAAAGCTCAGGTGAAACGTGCGTTTCATGAATTGGAATATTCCGAAGTTCGCAGAATGATTTTGGAGAAGAAAACCCGTGCGGATGGGCGCGGATTGGGAGATGTTCGCCCCATTACTTGCGAGGTAGGTATTCTCCCGCGTACCCATGGTTCGGCGTTATTTACCCGAGGGGAAACACAAAGTTTAGGGGTGGTAACATTAGGGACGGCAGATGATGAGCAGCGAATTGATGCTCTCGAGGGTGAATATTCTCGTACTTTCATGCTGCATTATAATTTCCCGCCCTTTAGCGTGGGCGAGGCAAAAATGTTGCGTGGGCCAGGGAGACGAGAAGTGGGCCATGGAAAATTGGCCGAACGAGCCTTGAGTGCGGTACTCCCTACGAAGGAAGAATTTCCGTACACTATTCGAATCGTCTCTGAAGTGTTGGAATCCAACGGTTCCTCCTCAATGGCCACGATTTGCAGTGGAACGTTAGCGCTGATGGATTCGGCTGCTCCAATCAAAGCCCCGGTAGCAGGGATTGCTATGGGTCTTATCTTAGAAGGCGATCAACTGGCCATTTTGTCTGATATTTCGGGTATGGAAGATCATTTAGGGGATATGGATTTCAAGGTTGCCGGGACCAAAGATGGTGTGACGGCCTTGCAGATGGATATCAAGATCGGTGGGGTGACGCCCACACTCATGCGGCAAGCTCTTGCCCAGGCCCGTGAGGGACGTCTGACAATTTTAGACAAGATGAGCGAATGTCTCAGTTCCTCTCGGACGGAGTTGGCGCCCTATGCACCCCGCATCACCACGATGCAAATTAAGCAGGATAAAATTCGGGATATTATTGGCCCGGGAGGAAAAGTCATTCGTGGGATTATCGCGGAATGTGGTGTGAAAATGAGCGTAGAAGATACCGGAATTGTGACGATCGCTGCAGTGGATGAGTCTTCGGCCCAAAAAGCGATGGAAATGGTGCGTAATTTGGTTGAAGAAGCCGAGATTGGGAGGATTTATTTAGGTACGGTGAAAAAGATTGTGGATTTTGGGGCCTTCGTTGAGATTCTTCCAAATATGGATGGCCTGGTTCATATTTCACAATTGGCTCCTCATCGTGTGGAATCCGTTGCCGATGAAATTTCTGAAGGGGAGAAAATCCTCGTCAAAGTCCTGGAGATTGATCGTCAAGGAAAAATTCGCCTCAGTCGGAAAGAGGCCATGGCAGAACAAGCCGGCCATGACCAACCTTCTGCTTAACCCTGCCTGATTGTACGATTGTGTATAAAAAAATTGTGTTGGATAACGGTGTTCGAGTAGTCCTCGAGCGGATGTCTTCGTTGAGATCCGTGGCCCTTGGGGTGTGGGCGACTGTCGGAAGTCGCCACGAGGTCAAGGGCGAGGAAGGATATTCCCATTTTATTGAGCATATGATGTTCAAGGGGACCCGACATCGAACCGCTTCTCAAATTTCTAATGAGATTGATGCTTTGGGTGGTGAAATGAATGCTTTTACCACTCACGAAGCGACAGCCTTTTATGTCAAAGTCTTAGATCAACAAGCTGGGGCGGCGTTCGATTTGGTGGCTGACCTCTTTCATCACTCGCGTTTTGGCGCTCGCGACATGGATAAAGAAAAGCAAATTGTGATTGAGGAAATTCGAACCGTTCAAGATGACCCAGAGGATTATATCCATGAGTTACACGCCAAGGATGTCTTAGGCAATCATCCCATTGGACGCCCGATTTTAGGGACCCCTCGATCCATGCAACAGATGAATCGCCGAACCCTTCTCCAGTATAAAGAGAAACATTATAGACCGGAAAACACGATTGTGGCCGTGGCTGGGAATTTTTCGGTTTCTCAATTGGTGGAGTACGTGAACAAGTATTTTGGGCAATGGCAACCAACGCGGGCCGCATCCGTTCCCCACGCCAAACAGGGTGATCGTTGGCCTGACCAGCTATCTCCACGACACAGTCTCCATCAAAAGCCGCTGGAGCAAGTGCATCTATGTGTCGGCTTGAAGGGACTTCCTGTTGGTCATCCTGATCGATATGTGGCGCATGTCCTTAATACCATTTTAGGAGGTGGTGTTAGCTCGCGGTTGTTTCAAGAAGTCAGAGAAAAACGCGGATTGGCCTATACTATTTATTCCCATCTTTCGAGCTTCCTCGATGGGGGAACGCTAACCGTCTATGCTGCGACACGACCCACTGAAGTGGAAGCGGTCATTGAACAGATTGCCAAAGAAGCCAAGAAATTATGCCGTTTAGGGGTCTCAGAGAAAGAATTAGAGCGGACAAAAACACAACTAAAAGGCAATTTGATGTTGGGGTTAGAGGGGACATACGGCCGGATGAATAAACTGGCTAAAGACGAACTCTATCAAGGCCGGCACGTCACTCTCCAAGAAATGGTCAAAGCCATTGATCGAATTACCCAGGATCAGATCCGTCAACTCAGTCAAAAGTTGTTAGATCACAAGGAATTAGTGGTGACGGCCCTAGGGCCAATACCTAAAAAAATGGCAGCAAAGTGGGGATAAGTTCTTTAAAAAAACACACGGGCAATCGCTTGACAACGAAGGTCCAGATGAGTAGCATTGTCCCTCCCCAGACCAAGCCTTTTTGAAAGGGTTATTTGGCCTGTAAAAAATGTAGGAAACAGGGTTGAGAGTTCGAGAAAATAAAATGGTCAAGTTGTTTTTTTCTTTTTTGTCATTCTAACACTGTAAGGAGGGAGCAGATGAAGAAGTCATCTCTACGTCGGTCGATTGTAGCTCTCTGTGCATTTGGCCTGCTCAGCATGGGAATGGCGGGAGCGGCCTTTGCACAAAAAGGCCCAGCCGCTGGAAACCCGAAAGCCAAAGGGGATCCCGCAGACGTCACAACCCAAGGGGATATTTCCTTCAAAGGGGCTGCGGCCACCAGTTTAAAAGGTCGAGTGTTCGGACATTGGGCGGATAATCCTGATGGCGAAATTATCTTTGGTATTCAATATTGGAATACCTCAGAACCAGCCGAGGTGGGAAATCCTCCAGGCCGGGCTTCCGATGATCGCATCCAAACATTGCCAGATCCATTAGTCTCTTGTTGCGGGTGGGGCTACCAGGGTGGAACTGAGAAGAACAACCCTTATTCCGGTTGGTATACGCCACAAACAACGGTTCGTTTGGCCGTCAAAGACAAAGCCCTCATGGACCAACTAACCAAAGCCGCTCAGGATTTTGTCGCGATGGAAGTGCAAGTGAGCGGGCATACGGTTACTGGTTTTAAATTACTGAACTAAAGAAAGTTTTACTCATTAATAAATGACATACAACTTTTTAGTCTAGGAGGGAAGCCATTATGAAAGGTGCTAAGATGAAAGGATGGGCCTTTGTTGGAGCCATGGCGCTTGTAGGCACAATGGCCTCCAGTGCATTGGCTATCGAAGCGTTCCAAGAACGGTTCGAATGGGGTGATCTGAGCAAGCCAACCACTCTTCGTGGTCGAGTAGCTGTTGCTGATCCTTATGATAAGGCTGTTTGGATCAATGTCGCCGTATTTGGTGGAAACGCCGAAAGTGGATATTATTGGCAAAAATATTTTCCCGGGAAAAACGTCAAAATGTATGCTGCGGATGACAAGATCCTGGCAGACTTGGTGGCTCTCGGAAAAGATGCGCCAAGCCAAGCCGTGATGGGTGATACCAAGGCATCAAATTACGGAATGGTTGAAATCGTAGTTCAAGAAAAAGAACAGAACAAGCGGGTGATTCTCTCTGCGAAGGCTGTCGATGATGTTGCTGGAACTCCATCAAAGCCACGGAGCATTCATAGTTTGCGGACTACGACTGTTCCCGATGAAATTGCAAAACAGAGCTGGCCACAAAACCGGAAGATGCAATATGATGTGTTGATTCCTGGTGGGCCTGCCATTGCTGGCGTGATTCCTTACTCCGATCAAGGACAAGGAGTCTGGGATCCATCGAAATAATCTAGTAGATTAGATTTATTGTTCTCGAGAAAGGCCTGCGTTTTACGCAGGCCTTTCTTTTTTTCTCTCCTTTTCTTCCTGTAACCGTGCTTTAAAATCTGCTAACCTGTTCATGGCTTCAAGTGGGGTCATGGAAAATAAATCGATTTGTTGGACTTCTTCAAGGATGATATGGGGTTGCGGGGAGAATGCTTCCGAGGGCAAGGGGAGAGCCATTTGATGTTCGGTGTGTGAGATCGTTTGATTGGTGTTATCCTGTTCAAGTTGTTCCAAAATATTTTGGGCCCGTTTGAGTACAGGTGTAGGAATTCCCGCTAGCTTCGCGACTTGAATCCCATAACTTCTGTCTGCTTTTCCAAGGACAATTTTCCGTAAGAATAAAACATCCTGTCCCTTTTCTTGCACCAGGACCGTATAGTTTTTAATTCCTTCCCGTTGTCCTTCCAATTGAGTCATCTCATGATAATGGGTGGCAAAGAGCGTCCTTGCTCCAAGATTGGCCCGATCAAGAATAAATTCCACCAAGGCCCAGGCGATACTGAGCCCGTCATAGGTGCTGGTTCCCCTTCCGACTTCATCCAATAATAAAAGGCTTCGTGAAGTGGCGGATTGGAGTATTTGGGCCGTTTCACTCATTTCCACCATGAATGTGCTTTGACCCGCACTGAGGTCATCTGCCGCTCCAACTCTGGTAAAAATTCTGTCTACCAAACCTATGCGAGCTGAATCGGCGGGAACGAAACTGCCTATTTGTGCCATCAAAACAATGAGGGCCACTTGGCGAAGATAGGTGCTTTTCCCCGCCATATTGGGGCCGGTGATGAGAAGAAGGCGGTTGGTATCCAAATCCAACATGGTGTCATTGGCGATAAATCCATCGGTCATTTGTAGATGTTCAATGACTGGGTGCCGGCCCTCTGTGATCTGAATCATGCCACCTTCGTAGACCGTGGGCTGCACGTACCGGTTAAGCGTGGCGATTTCCGCCATGCTGGTGAAGACGTCGAGTGTGGCCAATTGTTGAGCCATTCCCTGAATTCGCGATGCCGCCGAGGCCACACGGCTACGGAGATCGACGAATAGTTCAAATTCCATATGTTTCATCTTTTGATCGGCACTAGAGAGTCGGCCTTCGAGTTCCTGGAGTTCATCGGTGGTATAACGTTCGGCATTCACCAGTGTTTGTTTCCGGTGATAGTCCGGCGGTACTCGGGAGGAGTTGGCTTTTGTCACTTCAATGTAATAGCCAAAGACCTGATTGAATTTCACTTTGAGGGAGTCAATTCCGGTCTTTGCCCGTTCTCGGGTTTCCATGTCGGCTAATAACCGAGTACCTTCCTTAGATAGAATTCGAAGCTCATCCAATTCTTCATTCACCTTTTCTCGAAAAATGCCTCCCTCCTTTGCAGAAAGGGGCGGGTTCTCCATGAGGGAATCGGAAATCCAGGAGGACACGTCTTGGAGCGAATCCCAATCGGCATGCATGCGTTTCATAAAATCGGAGTGGAGGGATGACAACAATTGCTGAATCTTTGGCAGGTTTTCAAAGGAGTGAGCGAGGTTCATGAGATCCCGAGGATTGGCCACTCCCAGGGCAATTCGGCTATTCAGACGTTCCAGATCTTTGATGGATTTCAGATAGCTTCGAATTGTCATCCGCGTCCCGACGTGATCGACAAATTCCTTGACCACATCCTGCCGGCGTTGGATTACGAATAGTTGCGTGAGAGGCCGGACTACCCATTGACGGAACAAACGAGTGCCCATGGGGGTCTGGGTTTGATCCAAGGTGCTGAATAAAGTAGGACTGTGCCGTTGCTCTGAGACAGGTTTGAGGATTTCAAGATTCCGAAGGGTCGACTGGTCCAGTTGCATTTCTTGTTCAAGGAGGCGAACCCATGGTCGGCGCAAATGCGTATGGGTTAACGTCGGCTGAGTGTCTGTAAGATAGGCCAGAAGGCCTCCGCTGGCTTGGATCCCCATCGTCAGTGCTGATAGTTGCAACTCATGAATATCCTGGACCTCAAATGTCGTACGGAGAGTTTCCTGGCTTTGGTCCAATTCAAATGTCGTAAGATCTCGTGGAACCACACGTGCGATTCCTAATGGATCCAGGATTCGAGAGAGCTCTGCATGAATGGAGTTGGGGCAGATAACTTCCTTTGGATCGATACGAACGAGCTCATCCACGAGAATATGCGGAGACTCTCCAAGCAAAGCCTCAGAAATCCAAAATTCCCCGGTAGAAAGGTCCAGTGTGGCCATACCCGCACGTATGGCTAATGCGGAGTGTTGGGAATGCGCGTCTCGTGTGAAAAAAATCGACGATATATAATTTGCTTCACGATCGGAAAGAAGTTCATGATCATACAAGGTGCCGGGTGTGTAGACCCGAACAACCTCTCGGCGAACGAGGCCCTTGGCAGCTTTGGGATCTTCAACTTGCTCGCAGAGGGCAACGATTTTTCCGGCTTTTAGGAGCTTGGCGATGTATCCGGTGGCGGTGTGGTGAGGGACGCCACAGAGAGGGATCGCGGTTCCTTTGGCTTTGCCTCGTGCGGTGAGCACAATGCCTAAAAGGCTGGAGGCTTCTTCGGCGTCCTCAAAAAACATTTCATAGAAATCACCAACTCGAAAAAAAAGGATGGCGTCAGCATGTTGTGCTTTAATATGTTGATATTGGCGGATGAGTGGAGAGAGTTCTTGATCTTTCATGTGGTGTGGTGGAGGCGTCGTTGAAAGAAACGTTCTTGAAAAAATAGGTATTAGGCGATATGGCTCCGAAGGGCCGTTGCAATGGCCTGACTTCTGCGTCCTGTCGGTTGTATGGTCAGAGTCCGAGTCGTTTCGGTGTCGCCATGTTCCAAGTGCAAGCTCAAATAATCAGGTGGAAGAGCCTGGAGGCAGCGATCAGCCCATTCAATAATGACGATATTCTTCTCGTTGAAATAGTCTACAAGGCCTAATTGCCCGATCTCCGCAGAGCCTTCAAGTCGATAGAGATCAACATGGATCACCGGAATGGGGCTGCCATACGCCTGGATGAGGGTAAAGGTCGGGCTGTTGACTTGATTGGCTGGAATTCCCAGACCCTGTGCGATGCCCCGAGTAAGGAAAGTTTTCCCCGCTCCAAGGTCTCCGGTTAAGGCCAGGGTGTCTCCTCCCAGAAGAAGACGTCCCAACCCTTTCCCAAACTCAAGGGTTCCCTCCTCTGAGGTGAGGTTCATGTGGAGGGTTTCGAAAACCGGTTTTGGAGATACCTGAGAAGAGGTGTCCACGGTGCCCTGTCTTTCGTTTACGTTGATGATTCGGTGAGAAGATTGGTGAGAGCATGGGGAAGTTCGGCAATCACATCGCTGGCGATCATGCCGGCCTCTCCCATACTTTTTGCTGCCTGGTCGCCAGCGCACCCATGGAGGTACACGCCCATTCGGGCTGCATCCCACGCGGTTAACCCTTGTGCTAAAAATCCGGTAATCATTCCGGTCAAGACATCTCCCATACCGGCCGATGCCATGCCCGGGTTTCCCGTTGGACAAATAGCAATGTGGCCATCGGGATTGGCAATTATCGTATTGGCGCCTTTTAAGACGAGAATGCCGCCGTGTTGAGTGGCAAAGCCCCTGGCTGTTCCCACGCGATCTTCATTAATTTTTTTTGCCGATCCCTGTTGTAGAAGTCTGGCCATTTCTCCAGGGTGAGGAGTCAATATAGGAAGGTGTTTCATGCGTGAAAAAACTTCCAAGTGGGGAGTTAAATTATTGAGAGCGTCGGCGTCCAACACGCAGGGGATGTCAAGTTGTGGAAGAAGTTGAGATAACAATTCGGATAGTGAAGAGGAAACTCCGAGCCCTGGTCCAAAGGCCATGGCGGATTTGCCCTGGCAAAATCGTAGAAGAGTGGGATAAGCCTCAATTCCTAATACATGTTCGGATGTTTCCGGTAAAGCCATGGTCATGATTTCCAGAACTTTGGATTCCACAATAGGGGCGACGGTTTTGGGCGTCGCCACGGTGACAAGGCCGGTTCCGGCGCGGAGAGCCCCGAGCGCAGCCATAGCTGGTGCGCCGGCCTTCCCAGGTGAACCGGCCACAATTCCGGCATGTCCGAATGTGCCTTTATGGGCCGATGGACGGCGTTCAGGGAGTAAGAAGCGAAGAGATGTTGGTGTTAAGAGTTGGGCTGAAGGCCTGAGGTCTTCGACGAAGGCTTTTGGAATGCCTATATCCACGACTTCGATGTGTCCTACCTGATCAATAGCGTCGCCGACGTAGAGCCCCATCTTAGGGCAGCCAAATGTTACGGTCAGATCGGCGCAGACGGCTGTTCCCAGGATTTTTCCCGTTTCACTATCTAACCCTGAAGGAATATCCACAGCTACCGTAAAGGCGCATGAGTCATTCATTGCCTTAATCGTGGTGGAATAGGGTTCGCGAACAGAGGAGGAGAGTCCTGTCCCTAGAAGACCGTCAATGAGAATATGAGCTTGCTGGACTAAGGGTTGAAGTGTTTCCGGGTTCGGGAGTACGAGAATTTGAGATCGTTTGGCTTTGGTCGAAAACCGGCGGTACATGGTTTTGGCATCTTTACTGAGGTCTTGATAGGGTGCCAACAAAATCACTCGGGGATGGGCACCTTTTCGCTGTAAGAGCCTCGCGACCACCAAACCATCGCCGCCATTATTCCCTTTCCCGCAAAACACCAGGATCTGTTTTCCTTTTGGCGAACCGTAATGCTGAAGCAGATGGGAAACGACGCCGGTTCCTGCCCGTTCCATCAATGTGGTTCCAGGCACCTTGGCCTCTTGAATCGTCCGACGATCAAGCGTCTGCATCTGTTCAGGGGTGACAAGCCACATAGGGTTTCTTAACGACAGGCTAGATCGGGGTGAAGTGAATTAAGCGAGGAGTGCTTTCATTTCTCGTACGGCACGTTCCAAGCCGACAAACACGGCTCGTGCAATAATGCTGTGTCCGATATTGAATTCCTCAATTTCAGGAATTTGGGTCATTCGCTTGGCATTCAGATAGTTGAGTCCGTGTCCGGCGCTCACACGCAGTCCTAACTTGGCCGCAAGTTTCGCGGCTTGAACGAGGGCATCAAATTCGGTGTCAGCCTCTTTCTGTCGACGAGTATTGGCGTAACGACCGGTATGGATTTCGACAAAATCGGCGTTTACCTTATGGGCAGCACGAATTTGCTGCAAATCAGGGTCGACAAACAAGCTGACGGGTATGCCCCCTTCATGGAGAAGATCCACCATGGATTGGATGCGATCTCGGTGGTCAACGACGTTCAGTCCCCCTTCCGTCGTTAGCTCTTGTCGACGTTCCGGTACTAAGGTGGCAAGGTCGGGTTTCACATGAAGGGCAATTTTGGCGACAGAGTCTTCAGCGGCCATTTCTAAATTCAGTTGAATATGAACTGTTTCTCGTAACAGGGTCAAATCCCGATCCTGGATATGGCGCCGATCCTCCCTGAGATGAACCACCAGGCCTTCCGCTCCGGCTAATTGTACGAGGGAGGCAGCCATGATCGGATCGGGTTCATGCCCCCCTCGAGCTTGTCGAAGTGTGGCCACATGATCCACGTTGACGCCCAGTCGTGCCATATCATGCCCTTTTCAAAAAAACAAAGTGGAAGAGCATTATCGCAAAAGGGAAAATTTCGGGCAATCAATTCCATTCGGCAACCTTGGCGAATTTTCAGAGCCCCAGACCACAGGCTTTATTCATCCTACAATCGCAAAAATCCCGGCTTCGAAATTGACTGGTTTCATTCCCTCATCTAGAATGAAATCTTGTGAGAGTATGTCTGATTCTCTGTTCTCTGCCGCCTCAGAAGCCTAAGGGACGTTTCTTCTTTTTTCATTGACAATGAAGCCTTTTTACCGAATTCAGCGGCTGCCTGGATATGTATTTAATCAAGTCCAGGAGTTGAAACTTCAGGCCCGGAAGCGTGGCGAAGATATTATTGATATGGGGATGGGGAATCCCGATCAACCGACCCCTCCACATATTGTCGATAAGTTAATTGAGGCAGCCCAAAATGGCCGAAACCATCGGTACTCGGCCTCGCGAGGTATTACTAAATTACGACATGCGATTTGTGGATGGTATCAACGAAACTTTGATGTCAGTCTTGATCCTGAAACGGAAGCCATCGTCACGTTAGGAGTAAAGGAAGGTTTGGCCCATTTAGCGTTGGCTATTGTGGGCCCTGGCGATGTCGTACTTGCTCCGACTCCGACATATCCGATTCACATGTATAGTGTGATTATTGCCGGCGGGGAAGTCCGTGGCGTGGAGTTGGGCCCTGATACTGATTTTTTCGAGAATTTAACACGGGCTTTTAAGCAAACCCAGCCGGCTCCCGTCGCACTGGTTCTTAGCTTTCCGCACAATCCCACCACTCAAGTTGTGGACCTCGAATTTTTTAAAAAAGTTGTCGAGTTTGCCTTGGAGCATGAGGTCTGGGTTATTCATGATTTAGCCTATGCGGATCTCGTCTTTGATGGGTATCGTGCGCCCAGTTTACTGCAAATTCCTGAAGCCAAAAAAATTGGTGTGGAATTTTATTCTCTCTCCAAAAGTTATAACATGCCTGGTTGGCGCGTCGGGTTTTGTGTGGGAAATCCGGAACTCATTGGCGCCCTCACACGGGTCAAAAGTTATTTAGACTATGGGATGTTTCAGCCTATTCAAATCGCGAGTATTCTGGCGCTTAATGGTCCACAAGATTGCGTCAAAGAAATTGTCGGGCGATATGAAAAACGACGGAATGCATTGGTTCGTGGTCTGAATCGAATTGGATGGTCCATTGATTATCCGCGAGCCACAATGTTTGCCTGGGCTAAAATTCCCCCGCAGTATGCGGGCATGGGCTCTCTTGAATTCTCCAAATTATTGTTGCGGGAGGCGAAAGTGGCGGTATCGCCGGGTATTGGATTCGGTGAGGGCGGAAATGATTATGTGCGGTTTGCGCTCGTCGAAAACGAACATCGGATCTTCCAAGCCGTCCGCGGGATCCGTCAAGCGTTGAAATTAGGAGACGAGTGAATATGGAGCCGGTTGTGAAGGTTGGTCTGATTGGTTTTGGTACCGTAGGCTCGGGAGTTGTGAAAATCCTACAACGCAATGCCGATCTCATTTCGAGGAGGGTTGGTCGAAATGTCGTGCTCGCAAAAATTGCGGATTTAGATATTACTACCGATCGAGGCGTCACAGTTCCTTCAGGGACGTTAACGACTAATGTCCATGATATTCTTGGCGATCCCCAGATTGATATTGTGGTGGAATTGATTGGTGGCCATGAGCCGGCGAAAAAATTTATTCTTCAAGCCCTCTCCAATAAAAAAGGGGTCGTCACGGCTAATAAGGCGTTGTTAGCCGACCATGGGGAAGAGGTTTTTGAAGCGGCATATAAGGCACAGGCCGATCTGGGATTTGAAGCCAGCGTCGGGGGAGGGATTCCGATTATTCGTTCCTTGACTGAAGGCTTGGCAGGTAATCGCCTGACGTCCATAACGGGTATTATGAACGGAACCTCAAATTATATTTTGACGCGGATGACCCACGAGGGGCGGGACTTTGGCGATATCTTGAAAGAAGCCACACGTGAAGGATATGCCGAAGCTGATCCTACTCTGGATATCGAAGGGATTGATGCCGCTCATAAATTGGTCATAATGGTAAACTTAGCCTATGGGACCCCTGTTCCGATGAGTGCCGTGTATACCGAAGGAATTGCCAAGATTTCGACCGTCGACATCGCCTTTGCCAGAGAATTGGGCTTTACCATAAAATTATTAGGTATCGCGAAATGTCAGGATAATGTGATTGAAGCCCGTGTGCATCCTGCGCTGGTCCCTTCGGAGTCGCCCATTGCTCAGGTTAACGGAGTCTATAACGCGATCCATCTGATCGGCGACGCTGTGGGAGATGTTGTATTATATGGGCAAGGCGCAGGCTCTCTTCCTACCGCCAGTGCGGTGGTGGGTGATATTATTGACCTTGCTCGAAATCGTATTCATGGGTCTTTCGCAAGAGTTCCAGCCACCTCGTATCAATGGGGATCCCGTCAGCCATTAGCGATCAAACCAATGGCCGACATCGAGAGTCCGTATTACTTGCGTTGTATGGTGAAAGATGAGCCCGGTGTACTCTCGACCATTTCCGGAATTCTGGGCAAACAAGGCATTAGCATTTCATCTGTTCTTCAAAAAGGCAGGAAAAAGGGACAGCCGGTGCCGCTCGTGATTCTGACTCATTTAGCTCTTGAACGGGGACTGCAGTCTGCCCTTCAGGATATTAATGCGCTACCCGCCGTTTCAGAACCTACGACGGTGATCCGGATGGAAGGTGTGGAATAAACGATGTTGCGGTGGCGTGGAATCATTGAGGAGTATCGGAAGTTTCTTCCTGTAGGAAGTCAGACGCCTATTGTCTCATTGCAGGAGGGAAATACTCCGCTTGTCCCTGCTATACGGTTAGCGAAAACGGTTTGTCCCGGGCGTGAACTCTTTTTGAAAATTGAAGGAGCGAACCCGACCGGATCATTCAAAGATCGAGGGATGACCATGGCTGTTTCCAAGGCGTTGGAAGGCAAGGCGAAAGGATTGATGTGCGCCTCGACGGGTAATACTTCTGCAGCGGCCGCAGCGTATGCCGCTAAGGCCGGCTTACCCGCGTATGTTGTGGTTCCGGCAGGGAAGATTGCGTTAGGCAAATTAACCCAAGCACTCATGCATGGTGCACGGGTGATTCAAATCGAGGGAAATTTTGATCAGGCGCTCACCATTGTCAAAGCCCTCTGTGAGGAAACGGCGATTGAACTCGTCAATTCGATCAATCCATTCAGAATTGAAGGCCAAAAAACAGCCGCGATGGAAGTTTGTGATCAACTTGGAGGCGCACCGGTTATTCATGCGCTACCGGTGGGCAATGCGGGAAATATTACGGCCTATTGGCGTGGGTATCGCGAATACCAAAAGGCCGGACAATCGCAAGGCTTGCCCCGGATGTTCGGGTTCCAAGCCGAAGGAGCCGCTCCACTTGTTCGAGGGCATGTCGTGGAATCGCCCCAAACCGTAGCCTCAGCTATACGTATTGGTAATCCTGCGAGTTGGACGTTTGCCCTGGAAGCGGTGAAAGAATCAAATGGATGCCTTCATATGGTTTCCGACGAAGAAATTCTACAAGCCTATCAAATGGTCGCCTCTCAAGAGGGAGTGTTTTGTGAACCAGCGTCCGCAGCTTCAATTGCCGGGATTTACAAGATGAATCGTGAAGGTCTCTTGCCCCTAGAAGGTCCTATCGTGTGTACGTTAACTGGTCATGGGTTGAAAGATCCCGATACCGGGCTCTCTGTGTCCTATCGACCGGTCACGGTTCCCGCCACTCGCGAAGCCGTGGCAGCCCAATTAACGACTTAAATACTCAGTGTCACCATCGCCCATAAATACCAAACAACAATTTCATGAATCTTCAACAGTGAGGCAAAGGTCGTGAAAAAAACGATCATGGTTCACATCGATGGTATTCCCACTCGTACTTTTGACGGGTTGGGTTCACGTACGGTATTGCAAGCGGCCAAGACGCCACATCTGGATGACCTGGTTTGTCATGGGGAATTTGGGCGTTTAGGGATTCCAAAAGAATCGAGGCCGTTTACGGGGGAACTGGCCTTCTTTGGTCTGTTAGGGTATGACGGTCCAAAATTGTTCGTAGGTCCGGGATCATTTGAGGGCATGAATTTAGAGGTGGTGCTTAACCGTAATGATGTCGCCTTTCTCTGCGATTTCGTGACCTTACGTGCTGAAGATGGGTGGGGAGATGGGAAAAAACTTGGGCCGGCGTTAGTGATGGACGATAGTTCCTGTGGGGGCCTGGAAACGGAAGAGGCCCGGGAATTGATCGATGCGATAAACGAACAGTTGGTCTCAGAAAATATTCAGTTTTATCTGGGCCATCAAGCACGGCATTTAATGGTTTGGGTGGGGGGTAACGTCAAAATCGGTTGTCGGAACCCGCAGGAAGTTCTTGGGCGATCACTTGATGGTTTTCTTCCCACTGGGGAGGGTGCCAAAATTTTGTGTGAATTAATGGAGGCATCCCGTGCCATTCTTCGACACCATCCGGTCAACCAAGAGCGAATCCACGAAGGATTGAAACCAGCCAATTGTTTGTGGCCCTGGGGACCGAGCAAGCCGGTAGAATTATCGACCCTCAAAGAGCAATGGTCCATACAAGGTTCCGTGGTTTCGCAATGTGGGCCTTATCGGGGTGTGGCCAAGGCCAGCGGCCTGCAGGTGGTGAATGTAGAAGAGCCAGGGGAGAAAACCTCCGAGTGGTTACAACAGATGGCTGGTATTGCGACAAAAATACTTGGGAAGCAGGATTTGGCCTGTCTGCATCTTCCATTCGGCATGTTGACTTCCTCGCAAAAATCTTCTGACCAGGCCTCAACATATGTGGAGACTCTGGAGCTGATTGATGAACAATTGCTTGGACCGCTACGGCAGTCTCATATTGGGATGGGGGAGGGTCGACTTTTTGTGGTAGCTACGCCTTGCCGCAGCCAATTTGCTGAAGATGAACCTCCTACGTCTCGGTATGTGCTGTTTGAAGGGCCGAAGGCGGATGGTTTGCCACCTACCCGAGCTTTTGATGATCAGGCTGTTTCAACTTCTCCTCTGCAGAATGCCTCGACCTTCTTTGAGCGGTTTTTTGGGAAGAAGTAATCGGGAATGGCGCGGTACGTTCAAAAGTTCGGCGGGACGTCAGTAGGAAGCACTGAACGCATTCAACATGTTGCGCAGCTCATAGAAAAGACCTACCGCGAAGGGCATCAGGTTGTCGTGGTTCTTTCTGCCATGAGCGGGGAAACGGACCGTCTTACCAAAATGGCGAAAGATGTGAGTCCGGACCCTGACAATCGAGAGCTGGATGTGTTGCTTTCGTCTGGAGAGCGGGTGACCATTGCCTTAATGGCGATGAGATTGCAAAGTCTCGGGATCAACGCTCGATCATTTACCGGTCGGCAGGTGGGGATTGTTACGGATGGCGCTCATACCAAAGCCCGGGTGTCTCGAGTAGACTCGAAGCGGGTGTTGGAGGCGCTGAAAGATGGAGTGGTTCCTATCGTAGCCGGATTTCAGGGTATTAATGAAGCGTCCGATGTGACGACCCTGGGACGGGGTGGGTCGGATCTTACCGCGGTAGTATTAGCGGCTGCCCTGGAAGCGGATTCCTGTATTATCTATACCGATGTGGATGGGGTGTATACGGCGGATCCTAATATGGTCCCTTCCGCTCGGCGCTTAGAGAAAATCTCGTATGAAGAAATGTTAGAACTGGCCAGTTTGGGAGCGAAGGTACTGCAGACACGCTCCGTTGAGTTGGCAGCCAAACACCAGGTGCCCGTCGAGGTTCGGTCCAGCTTTCAGGACGGGCCGGGAACCCGTGTGGTAAAAGAGGATAAGGATATGGAACAAGTCTTAGTCTCAGGGATCACAGGCGATCGCAATCAGGCGAAGCTTACAATCGTAGGTGTCCCTGATCAGCCGGGTATTGCCGCAAAGATTTTCGTAGCCATTGCCGAAGCGGCCGTTAATGTCGATATGATTATTCAAAACGTCAGCCAGGATTCCTTGACGGATATATCTTTTACGGTCCCGAGGGCCGATTTGAAGACCGCCGTGAGTCTTGTCCAAAGCTTGGCGAAAGAGGTAAGTGCGCGAACGGTCGAAGTTAATGAAGCGATTGCGAAGGTCTCGTTAGTGGGCGTTGGTATGCGGTCTCATTCCGGTGTCGCCGCGCGAATGTTTGCGACACTCTCCCGCGATGGGATTAATATCATGATGATCAGCACGTCGGAAATCAAAATTTCATGTGTCGTCGAAGAGAAGTATATGGAATTGGCGGTGCGGGGGTTACACCAGGAATTTGAGTTGGATCAATCGCCGGCTCATTAGAGAGAGCGGAATATTTTCGACAATGGGTCGGCATGGGCATAAGTATAAGATGAATGCATGAGTGCGATGACACAGCAGAACGCAAACATTGAAATCTATGATACGACCTTGCGAGATGGGTCGCAGGCCGAAGATGTCAGTTTTTCGGTCGAAGATAAAGTACGGATCACGCTCAAATTGGATGAATTAGGCGTGCACTACATCGAAGGAGGGTGGCCAGGAGCCAATCCTAAGGATATTGAATACTTTCAGGTCATCAAATCCACGCCCCTCCATCATGCAAAAATTGTCGCGTTTGGGTCCACAAGAAAAGCTAAAAATTCTGCCAAGGATGATCCAACGCTTGCGGCGTTACTTTCGGCTGAAACCGACATTGTCACCATATTTGGAAAAAGTTGGACACTACACGTCACAGAAGCCTTAGAAACCACGTTAGACACTAACTTGGAACTCATTGAAGATTCGATTACTTTTCTGCGATCCAAAGGCCGGAAGGTCTTTTACGATGCCGAGCATTTTTTTGATGGGTATAAAACCGATCCTTCCTATGCCTTGAAAACGATCGAGGCTGCCACAAAAGCCGGTGCTGAACGGGTTATTCTGTGTGACACCAATGGGGGCACCATGCCTTGGGAGATTCGGGAAATGGTGTCAATTGTACGGGAACACTGTTCCGTGCCCTTGGGCATCCATGCCCATAATGATGCGGAACTGGGTGTGGCAAATTCCCTGGTTGCCGTTGAGGCGGGTGTGACTCACGTGCAGGGGACCATCAATGGGATTGGTGAGCGGTGTGGTAATGCAAATCTCTGTTCCATCATGGCCAATTTGGAATTGAAAATGGGTCGGACTGCGTTAGGCGATGGCAAATTACCCAACCTCAGAGCCATTTCACATTATGTGGCAGAAATGGCGAATTTGCTTACGAATAAGCGGCAACCCTATGTCGGTGATACCGCGTTTGCTCATAAGGGCGGTGTTCATATCCATGCCGTGCAAAAAAATCCCCTGACCTATGAACATGTTCGGCCTGAACAGGTTGGCAATCAACGGCGAGTGTTAATTTCTGATAATAGCGGGCGGAGTGCCGTGTTTAATAAGGTGGAAACCTTTGGGCTGGATCTGCCTCAGGATAATCCCAAGGTCAAAGAATTATTGGAATCGCTCAAAACCTTGGAATATGAGGGCTATCAGTTCGAAGGGGCCGAAGGTTCGTTTGAATTGTTGGTGCGGAAAGCATTAGGAACGCATACGCCCTCATTTGAACTGCTCGGGTGCCGAATCATTGTCGAGAAACGTAAAGCGAAAGAAGAGCCCATTTCGGAAGCCACGATAATGGTAAAAGTTGGTGATGTGGTCGAACATACTGCGGCAGTGGGGGACGGGCCTGTTAATGCCCTGGATCATGCTTTGCGGAAGGCCTTGGAAAATTTCTACCCGCAGCTCAAAGAAGTGAAGCTCCTGGACTATAAAGTTCGGGTCCTTACGGGACTGCGAGGAACGGGATCTCGTGTTCGAGTGTTAATCGAATCCGGAGATCATAAAGAAAAGTGGGGAACCGTAGGAGTATCGGAAAATATCATCGAGGCTAGTTGGCAGGCGTTGGCAGACAGCATCGAATATAAGCTTATGCGTGAAAAGACTTAGGTAAATACTGAATTTGTCTTTCCTCCTCTCCTTATACTCCCTAGTTCGTTCACTGGGGTTAAGGCCATGAAAAGTAAGAAGTTCTTGACAAGATTGCCGAGTGGGGTTACGTTCTGCCATTCGGGATTACCAAGAGTTTGGGAATTTCGTTCCATTTTGCTCCTTTCACAATCATTTGCCAGGGGGGCCTGATTATGCGAAAGGCGGACATCGCCGACATTATCACTGAAACCGCAGGAATTCAGAAAGCTGAATCCATGGAAATGGTTGAACAAGTCTTGGATTTAATCAAGGCCATGCTTCAACAAGGAGAAGTGGTGAAAATCGCAGGGTTTGGGAATTTTGTGGTGCGAAGTAAAGGCGAGCGAAAAGGGCGAAATCCGCGGACCGGCGAAGAAATTGCCATTACCCCGCGTCGGGTGGTGTCATTCCGTCCGAGTGCTCTTTTTAAGCAATATGTCAATTCAGAAGGTCAAGGCGTATCATGACCATGGTGTGAAGAGGCATGGCAGCGGGGACGAAACACGAGGAGAAGGTAGGATATAAGATTGGGGAAGTGGCTTCGTTAACCAATCTGCCTTCGTATGTACTTCGGTTTTGGGAATCAGAGTTCATATTCTTGAAACCCAAAAAAAGTCAGGGCAAACATCGAATTTATACCAAAGCTGATATCGAAACAATTTTTGAAATTAAACGAATGTTGTATGAAGAAGGCTATACCATTGCAGGCCTGAAGCGGTTTTGGTATCGGAAGAAAAAAGGCGGGAAATCGGTCCAAGTTCCAAAAGATCGTGTGGAAAAAGCGAAATTGGAACTGCAAGGCATCTTAAAATTGTTAGATCGGCAATCGGCATAACATGGTCGATCCAAAGATAGACGCAATCATTACCGTGTTTGGCGGGGCGTAGCGCAGCCCGGTAGCGCACTCGCTTGGGGTGCGAGAGGTCGGCCGTTCAAATCGGCTCGCCCCGACCAAATTTTACTATACGGAGTCAAAAAGGGGAGGCACATCTCCTTCGTATGAAATTCTCAACTCTGCAAGTCTTCATCTTCTATTAAGTCTTCACTGTCAGGCATCCCATACGCCACAAATTTTGCATACGAGAGATAAATTTGGCTGCTGTCCCTCATGGCGGTTGCCCCGGCCTTCATCCGTTGGAATTTAACTTGGTCTGGTGGGGCGTCGCTTTTTTGTAAGGCACCGACGTATTCTTCTAACAAAATTGAATAGCGTTGCATGGCCTGTTCAATTTCCATATAAGCTTGCATGATGTCTTCTTGCATTGATGGTCCTCCCCAATAATAATTTTCACCTTACAAAAGCCCACCTCCCTGGTCAACTTTCAAAGATATAATGGAATCTCCAGGATTCGATACCTAAAGAGTCTGGTGTCGAGGAGAGGGGAGAGGAATGTTGCGTGGAACACGTTTGACCCGTTTTTCCGGTATTCAGTAGAATGCCGTGGCCTCAGTGGAGAATCCCATCGTGTGTCGTGTTCAAAGAGTAAACACTGAAACCTTAATTGATTCGCTTCATGCATGCCCTACCTCTCCCATGGATCTCTGTCGTTATCCCCATCAAAGACGAACGGGACAACATTCCGGAATTAGCCAACCAACTGCTGACATTTTTTGAAGCACGGCCGGAGAGTGCAGCCGCTTCCTTTGAACTGGTGTTTGTGGATGATGGAAGTACGGATGGAAGCGAGACGTTGCTGGACGACTTAGTTCAACAATCGACCGCCATTCGAGTGATTCACCTCAACAAAAATCATGGGCAAACGGCCGCGTTTGATGCAGGGTTTCGACAGGCCAAAGGCGAACTTATTGCGACGATGGATGGAGATTTGCAATATGATCCTGCAGATTTTGCCAAACTGCTCCCATTGGTGAACCAGGTAGATTTGGTATGCGGTCGACGTGCGGCTCGACACGACAATCTGGTGCGCCGATGGTCTTCGCGCATTGCGAATCAGGTGAGAAATTGGGTCGTGCATGATGGCATTGCTGATACCGGATGCTCGTTGAAAATTTTTCGACGGGCGGTCGTTGAGCGAATGCCCTTGTTTAAAAACATGCATCGGTTTTTCCCGGCGTTAGCGCAGATGTATGGGTTTACGGTGACCGAAGTCCCGGTCCAGCATTTTCCTCGGACACATGGTCAGTCGAAATATGGAGTGGGGAATCGACTCTTTGTCGGGCTGTATGATTTGTTTGCGGTCCGTTGGATGCAAAAACGTTGTTTGAACTATACGATGATGGAATCACAACATCCGAAATCTCAAAACTGAATGGTCTTGAATGGATTTCACATCCCTCCCCACAAATGAATTGGTTTGGCTAGGGATTGGGTTTTTAGGGCAAAGCCTGTTCTTCTCCAGGTGGTTGCTCCAGTGGTTTGTCTCAGAAAAAAAAGCGGAAAGCCAAATTCCTGTGTCCTTTTGGTATATGAGCTTAGCCGGAAGCGTAATTGTTCTAGCCTATGCGATTCATAAAATCGATCCGGTGTTCATTGCCGGACAAAGTGTTGGAACGGTGGTCTATATTCGCAACCTGATTTTGATTCATCGCACAAAAGGACGAGTCAAGAGTGGATAATCCTTCCAATCCATCGGACTCGCTTTCCCCGCTCCCATCTTCTTTTGCATCCGGGTTTTCTCAATCTTCACTCACGCATGTGGTTTTGCTAGTAGCGCTGGGTGTCTGGCTGTTCGGCCTCGAAGGGGGATGGCTGGGCGGGTTAGAGATGAGTGGGTTGGGGCTGACTGATCGGGATGAAGGCAGTAATGCCGAAGCCGCCAGAGAGATGCTGGAAACAGGGGATTGGATTTCACCAACACTGAATTACGAGCCGCGATATGCGAAACCCGCCCTTGTGTACTGGCTCATCAGCGGTTCCTATTCCCTCTTCGGCATCAATGAGTTTGCGGCTCGATTGCCTTCGGCTCTTTCGGGCCTTTGCGTCGTGTTATTGCAATATGCATTTGTGTATCGCTGGCTTGGTGCACCGCTGGCGTTTCTCTCCTCCATGATGTTGTTGCTCAATATGGAGTTCCTGGCCATCAATCGTATGGTGCTGACCGACCCGGAGTTGGTCGTTTTCACGACCTTAGCGGGCTATAGTTTTTTGCATGGGGTCAGCCATGTATCGAAAAACAGTCGATGGTGGTTCCTCAGTTTTTATCTGGCCCTGGGGTTCGGCATGTTGGTCAAGGGGCCGATTGGCATTATCATTCCATTGGTTAGCGTGATCCCTTACCTGACGCTGACGAGACAATGGAAGCCTTTTTGGCAACATGGATTTCCTATTCTAGGCATTGGCTTGGTCCTTTTGGTGGCGGCGCCATGGTATCTGGCCATGTTTAACATTCATGGTGAGGCCTACTGGGCGGCCGCACAAGCCAACACCACCGGTCGATTCATGAATCCTATGGAAGGCCATGGCGGGACGTTCTTCTTTTACCTGCCTATCCTACTGCTGGGATTCTTCCCGTGGAGTGCTTTCCTGCCTTCTGTGCTCTATCAGGCCTTGAAGCGGTGGAAGGCCTATTGGAACGGACAGGGTTTTGTCTCGCAAGAACACAATTTGGAGTTTTTCCTCAGCTTATGGGTTGTAGGACTCTTCATATTTTTTACACTTTCTGCCACTCGACTTCCGCATTACATTTATCCGCTGTTTCCAGCCTCAGCGATCTTAGTGGCACTCTGGTGGAAGCGCTTTCAAGAACAGGCACCTTCAATCGATTGGAAAATTCCTCGCCGAATTCTTTTAGGGATGGGCTATGTGTTGGGAATTGCCATCATTGTCGCCCCCCCGATTTTTCATCACTTTATCCCACAAATTTCCAAAGAGTTTCCTGCTGCTGTGCATGTAGATTTTGGATGGCTCCCAACCATTATGGGCCTGGTCATTGTTCTGGGAACGATGGGCATGTCCCAGTGCCTGGGCTCAGAAACGAAACGATCCTGGGCGATGAGAATAGCCGGTGGGATGATGGTTCTGTTTGGGGTCCTCCTTGTGAAAGGGGCGGTTCCGATCTATCACATGTATTTCATTGAGCCACCTCAACAATTAGCGGCTATTGCCGGGTTTAATTTGGGAGAAAATGATCGTCTATTGCAAGTCGGCAGAAAGCGGCCATCACTCAGTTTCTATGCCAAACGCAAAGTTCACTTTCTCGGGCCGCATGATGAACAAGAATGGAATGAGCACTTAGCGGCTTCAGGCAAAAAGATGATTATTCTTCAAACACCGCTTCGGCGGGATATTCCGGAAGCGGTTTCCCAATGGACCGTCGTCCTTGAACATGGCGGCTTCTCCCTCCTCTCCAGCGAACCGCTTCTCTAATCCAGGTTTCTTGACTTAATTCGTTAATTGACGAAGAATTGTGGATTGCCAGATTGGTAGTCGCTCCAATCATTGGGTTTGGTAAAGCTTATTATAGATGCCGGGTCTCGGCTGCCGGATCGAAACCCGGCAATTATCGAATGTTTAGTATAGGAAGATGGGGGGGCGGATTGAGAAGGTTAGGAGGGCGAGGAGAAGCATTCCTATTCCTAATGTTGCTTCCATCAAGATTGGATTGAAGCCAGCAATGAAACTGTTTGTGTTATCAACTTTTGATAATAACTCAGATTGAGTTCCTACCCACCAGATGGTTCCTGCCAGGATACTTGTTCCTACCACAATAATACTTCCGGTGCCTGTCGCTAAGCCAAGCCCCATTAAAAGTCGAGGCCAGGTTGGGACTTTCAGTTGGAGCGGTGAATTCGGAGCTGTGCATTCCCGTATCCACCAGAAGCGTAAGCCTAGGCCTGCCATGATCAAAGTGAGCCCCATAAACAGCGACAGATTAGGTTCGAGTTCAATGCCTGGATGCGGTACGAGGATCCAGAGCAAACCAAAGGCGGTAACCAGCCATGGTAGTCCATGCACGAAGGCTTGGGCGATGGCTTCTTTCCATTGGTTCCGCGGATAAACTAAGACCAGTCCGCATCCTATTCCCACCAGCAATCCTCCCAACACATCAGTTGGGAAATGCGAGCCTTTCATCACCCGGCAAAGTGCGATAAAGCTGGCCAGTCCAAACCAGAGCACTCTTCCTTTCGGAAAGTAAAAGGCGAACACTGTGGCCACGGAAAATGACCCGGAGGTGTGGCCGGAGGGGAAGGAATCCAACCCGCTCTCTAGGGTAGGGCCGATTTCCCATTCTGTGGTATCCATGATTCTGGGGCGAGGTCGGCTGAGGGTGTGTTTGAGAATTTGGGTGAGTAGCCCGCTGATGCCATGCGCGAGCAAGGAATAGATTCCCGCGAATTTCCAATGGTCGGAACGTATCCAAAGGCCAATTCCGCCAACGGCTAATGAGATGAGGACTAAGGTCAACCCTTCACCTAATGCATTGCCGACGTCACCGATCTGATCGACGAGCGGATTGGTGAAGCCATGCACGATGGTAAGGGTCGCGTGATCGATTTGTCCTATAGCGGCAAACAGGGCAATGCACAGAAGTATGGAGAGTCCGATGATCGAGTCTGACGCGTACCTTGCGAAGAACGGATGAAGCGGAGGAGTTGGAGAGGCGGGTTGTTTCGTCACAGGGGATTAAGCCTGGGAATGGATTCCTGCCTCCGCAGGAATGACGAAGGGCACAGTGGGTTCAGGGTCTCCACTAGGGGACCCAGTCGGCGATGAAAATGTTGAATTCCCCTTTGGCGGTGGCATTACGATCGGACGACCAGACGAGTTGTTTGCCGTCAGGTGAAAACATGGGGAAGCTATTGAACTGGCCGTTGACCGTAATTTGTTCAGGTTGAGTCCCATCCGCTCCAATGACATGGAGATGAAAAGATGGACGACCATGATGGTCTTCCGGTGTTGCGAGGTTGGACGAGTAAATAATGCGCTTGCCGTCAGGGAAAAAATAAGGAGCAAAATTTGATCGGCCATTCTTCGTGACTTGAGTTTTGTTGGATCCATCGGCATTCATCACAAATATTTCCAGGTTGGAAGGTTCGACCTGATTCTGTGCGAGTAATTCGCGATAGGCCTTGACCTCGTTTTCGGCTTGAGGATGGTGGGCGCGATAAACAATGCGTTTGCTGTCTGGAGAATAAAATGCGCCGCCATCGTACCCTACTTCTTCGGTTAAGCGCTTGAAGTTTCTCCCATCGATATCCATGGAATAGATATCCAGGTCTCCGTCTCGGACAGAGGTAAACACGACGGTTTTTCCGTTTGGTGCAATGGTGGCTTCGGCATCATATCCCGGGCTTGAAGTCAATCGTTGCAGGTCGGTTCCTGCAATGTTCATGGAAAAAATGTCATAGTTATCGAGAGCCCATCGATAGCGTTCGGTGTGTGGAAGTTTGGGCGGGCAATGCGGGCTGGAAAAATGAGTTGAAGAAAAGAGGACTCGTCGACTTCCCGGGAAAAAGTATCCACAGGTGGTGCCGCCCAGGCCTGTGCTGACGCGGCGCACGTTGGAACCGTCCAGATTCATCGTGTAGATCTGGTAGCAGGATCGTAGCGTTTTACCGTCCGGTTCGAGCGTGGATTGGTACACGAGTGTGTAGCCATCAGGGGAGAAATAGGCTTCTGCATTTTTCCCTGAAAACGTCAACTGTTTGATATTGGCCAAATGGGGTTCGGGTTTTGCCACTGAAGCTGGCTTGGGGGATTCAGGAGTTTCAGCGGCCCAAACTGGGGCATAGATGAGTAGAAAGAGCATGGCCCCAATTGTCCATACTGCAAGTTTATGAGTTCTGACATCCACATTCATGTTGTTGTCTCTACCTCCCTTTGCCCCTCCTTACAACGGAGGGAATTGATCAAAGTCTCGAATGTTCCTGTGAATTGATTATGGTGTTGGGATGCTGAATTCACGAGCAGAGTGTACTGGCTGAAACATCCCGCGGGCAACAACGTGGCCCTGCTGGAAAACTACATAACTATCCCATCCATAAAAAAAGAGCAGGCGGGAGACGGGCGCAACGGCTTCAGGGGAGAGGCCAAAAAAGAGCGAAATGGTGTGGTCTGAAAATTCGGGATGGGGGCAGGTGACGAGAAAGGCCATTTCCGGCCCTTCAAAGGCTTGCCCCACAATTGTTACACGTCCGGATTCCATCTGAATTTGTTGGTTGCACGTCTTCAACGCCCTCGATTCCAAGAGGCGGCGGGCCGGAGTTCCGATGATGAGATAGGACCCAGCAGCTGTGAGGTCCGGTGAATCCGCTTGCTGGATTTCGATATCAGACTGTCCCTCGATGCGTTGCGTGAGCGTTTGAAGACTGGCTTTCTCTCCTTCCGAAATCGTCTTGCCATAGACAAAGATGCGGTGAGTATCGGTATCCCAACCATTCAGCATGGGTGGTAATTGTTCGCGTTGAAGCCGGAGAAGCCAGTGATGCTCTGGATCAAGCGTGATGGACTTTGGCGTGCCGGGGACATTCAAGGTAAATGGGTGCCGGGTTTGAGTTGACGTTACTATGGCCCGGAATGTGGATTCATCTTGAAGGGTTACTTCGATTGGAATTGGTAGGTTGTACTTGGATCCATTTTGGAAAATGGTTCCGGATACGATATGGTGGCCTGCATGTAACGAATCGGGATGAACTGAAATGTCCTCCAATGTGATGGATGGCGCACCCGGTCGTTCCACCCATTGTCTGAAAAATTCAGAAATATCCCGACCGGCTGCCCCTGAAAACATCCGTGTCAGATCTTTCCACTCGACGTACTGGCCCGTCCCCTCCTGAATAATCTGACGGATACCTTTGAAAAAGGCCGCATCCCCAAGTTCCTGTCTGAGCATGTGGAAGACCAATGCGGTTTTTTGATAGCCCACCGCATTATCCACACGTGTCTCCTTATGGTGGAACCGGCTAATGGGATAGTCCTTCTCTGCATTGGCATAGAGATTGTACTCGTCCATCATGCGACGGCGGGTTTTGACAGCCGCTTCGTGATTGCCCGTCGCTTCATCATAATAATAATTGGCCAGATACGTGGTGAGGCCTTCCACCCAATTGCCTTTGGCGAAATCATTAAAGACTGAATTGCCTAGCCAGGAATGCACGATCTCATGGCCGAGGGAATACGGTTGTGTGTAGCCGCGTTGCACAATGCGCTGGCCAAGTAACGTAAAAGAGGGCATTCCCAATCCGCTGGGGAAAAAGTTTTCGACCACCGCAAATTGTGAGAAAGGGTAGGGGCCTAAGAGGTCGGTGTAAAGATCAAGATAGGTGGCCGTGGCTTCAAGATATTGTGGGGCTAATGGGGCTTCGTCAGGGAAGAGATAGGTGGCGAGCTGAATGTGACGCCAGGGTTTTTTCTGAACGACAAAATGATTCGCGGCTACCGTTAACGCTTCCGTGGGAGTTTCAATCCTCCATTGACTGATTCCATCGTGTTCTTTTACGGGTGGAGTGACTTCCTGGCCTTGGGTGATGGCCGTCCAATCCGAAGGAAGTGTCAGGGTCAAATCAAACGTGACCAGATGGTGATCCCATGTTGGATACCAAAAGGTTTCGGATGTGAGATAGATCCCTTGCGGTCCAATGTGGCCATTGGTCTTATCCGGTCTGACAAATCGCAGTCCTCCAGATTGAGTTGGGGAATCATCAATCTGACCATGATACCCAATGGTGAGTATCGGTACGGTATCTGATTGTTCAATGGTAGATGTAGGAAATTCGATTGCCCATTGGGTAAAGGTGAAGTGATCTGAACGATCTGCAGGAATTTTTGAAACCGTGACTGCTTCACCGTTTATCGAAATCCGATCTATGGTGAAATTGGGATTGAGGGCGTAGGAAAAAGGGGTTTGTTGGAAGAGGCTTTTCGGTAGGTGAATGGTATCTGTGGCGACGAGTGAATGGATCTCAGGTTGTATTTCCACTGACAGCGTATGGTGGATAGCGGATGGTGTAGAGGATTCGACAATGGTGGGTGTAATGAGGCTTCCGATAATGAAGCAGAGGAAAAAGCCAAGAGATACTATATCAGGGCCGGTTGAACATAGCCGCCAGCGGCGTTCTCGCCATTTTCCCTTGCTCACGTATTCCCGGTATTCTCCCTGCGAAAAAATGACTGTGGCCTTGCTGGACGACAATTTTGAACAGAGCGGAAGCCTCTCACAATTGTGCCGTTTCTGAGCATAGTTTGCTCCTGATATCCTCATTATTCCGCACTCTCTATCAAGTCGGAGAGTTATCTTGGGGTAACAAGGCGTCGACGAAGGCGGAGGCGTTGAAATCCTGGAGGTCTTCTTCTTTCTCTCCCACACCGATGAGCCGGATAGGGAGATTTAGCTCTTCGACAATGGCGACCACCACCCCGCCTCGTGACGTTCCATCTAATTTGGTGAGGGCTAAGCCGGTAACGCCAAGTGATTCATGGAATTGACGGGCTTGGGCAATGGTGTTTTGGCCTAACGTGCCATCTAAGACGAGCAGGGTTTCGTGGGGAGCGCCGGGCATTTCTCGTTCGATGATTCGTTTAACTTTTTTTAATTCATCCATCAAATTGATTTTCGTATGTAAACGTCCGGCGGTATCGATCAACACCACGTCCACCTTTCGGGCTTTGGCGGCGACAATGCCGTCAAACACGACCGCAGCCGGATCTGAGCCTTGTTTATGTTTAATGACATCCACGCCGGTTCGCTTACCCCAAATATCTAATTGTTCGATCGCGGCGGCCCGAAACGTATCACCGGCGACAAAGAGTGTTTTCAGCCCGTGTTGACTAAAACGATGACCTAATTTAGCAATGGTGGTCGTTTTCCCCACTCCGTTTATGCCGATGGTAAGGAACACAAATGGGTGAGGGCCTTGACGAATCAGGTCTTCCAGTGGGGCACCTTCCCCTTTTTGAAGAATTTCCAGGAGGAGTTTGCGGAGGACCTCAAGCGGGGTTGCGGATTGGAAGGGGCCGGTTTTCGAGTGAACGTCGTCTAGAAACCGTTGAACTGTGCGTATCCCCACATCGGCTTGCAGAAGACTCGCTTCGACATCTTCAATCACGTCTGGATCGAGCTGACCACCCACCAAGCGGCGCAACGAGCTTTGCACGGTTTGGCGGGTTTTTGCTAACCCATCTTGAAGACGTTGAATCCAACTCATGATATATGCAACCTGGAGAAGTTTCTGTGCGCTGAGTGTGCTTTGTTAAGCCATAAGTCGAGGAAGTGAGGAAAGCTTTTTGAAAATTGCGCGCTCTTTTCGTTGCATCCTGGCGGCTTCCCGCAGGGAGTGTTCGTGATCATAGCCCAGCAAATGCAGGATACCATGAATGATCAATCGAAGAATTTCCTGGTCCGGGGTGTTGCCAAATCTTGACGCTTGCCCGATAGCGACTGGAAGGCAGATGACGACATCTCCCAGAAAGCGGACCGGGGGGGCTCCCAGACTTTCCATCGGAAACGCCAGGACATCGGTGGGGTAGTCCCGCTCGCGATAGTGTCGATTTAAACTCCGCATCCGGGTTTTTCCCACGAAGGAAAGGCTGAGTTGGGCGGTGGGATGTCCTGCGTGTTCTAGGATCGATTGCGTGACGCGTTGAATGGTCTTGCCACGAACGTCGATTCTCCGTAGATAGGAGCGAAACCATATGGCCATGGAGCATTAGCCTCTTGGTCCTTGGCCATTAGTGGATGCCCCCGTGCCTTGTTCAAAGCGATCATAGGCTTTGATAATGTCTTTGACCAATCGATGGCGGACCACATCCTGTTCAGAAAAGTACACGAACTGAATGCCTTCAATTTGTACGAGAATTTCTGCAATCTGGGTTAAGCCGGATTTTTGAGAATCAGGCAAATCAATTTGGGTGATATCACCGGTGACGATTGCTTTGGAATTCATCCCAAGACGAGTCAAAAACATTTTCATTTGTTCGGTCGTGGCATTCTGTGCCTCATCCAGGATGACAAACGCGTCATCCAAAGTTCTGCCCCGCATGAACGCCAGGGGCGCAATTTCAATTTCTCCCCGTCCAATGAGGTGATTGGCGCGTTCGATATCCATCATGGTGTAGAGCGCGTCGTACAACGGCCGAAGGTAGGGATGGACTTTGGCGAACAAGTCGCCAGGGAGAAAGCCGAGATGTTCGCCGGCTTCAACAGCCGGGCGCGCCAAAATAATACGGCTGACTTGTTTCCGGGTCAGTGCCGCCAATGCCATGGCCATGGCTAAATACGTTTTCCCGGTTCCGGCAGGGCCAATCGCAATGACTAAGTCGGATCGTTGAATAGCTTGAAGGTATACCTGTTGTGTCGGTGTTTTGGGATTCACCGTTCCTTTGGCGGTCGAAAGTGTATTGGTCGAAAAGGTATAGGGCTTGAGTGGGACGTCGCCTTGTTCTGCCGTGGCCCGGATGGCTCGCGTAATGTCTTCGGGTTTCAATTCGTGACGGGTTCGGGTCCACCCGGCTAATTCCTGCAGAATATGTTCGGCTCGTTTGACGGATTCGGGTTGGCCATCAAGGGTAATTTCGTCGCCGCGGGCAGCCATGTTGACCTTCAACTCCCCCTCAATCATTTTAAGGTGGAGGTCTTGGGGGCCGAATAAGTTCGCTAAATCGACTCCTTCTCGTAGTTTAATTTTTCTCACAGAACTGGTGAAAGTCCTTCCCGGAACCATCCGTTTCAACAATGTCGTGAATCTAGATTCATTCTAGCAAAGGGTCGTATCTGCCTCAAGGAAGGGGGTGGTGAAGTCAGCGTTTCTTTTGACAGGTTGGGCAGAAGAAGGTGCTGCGTTCTTTCTGAAGCCGTTTGATACGCGTTGTGCATCCATGCGGGCAAGGCATGCCGTCCTTTTGATAGACCTGATGGGCATTCTGAAAGTGTCCTTGAGAACCATTGGGCGTTCGAAAGTCTTGAATCGATGATCCTCCGGCTGTGATCGCTTCCTGTAGCACGTCCTGCATGGTTTGGTGGAGTCGCTCACATGATGCTCGCCGAAGTTGATGGCCTTTGGCTGCCGGGTGAATATGAGCCCGAAAGAGAATTTCATTCGCATAGATGTTGCCAATACCCGCTAAACGATGTTGGTTCAGAAGGAAGGGTTTGAGTTGTCCGCGAGTCGATTGAACTGCATGGCAAAATTCGTCTTGACTCATGGCCAGAGCGTCCGGGCCAAATCGGCGCTGTCGAAAGGCTTCTAACCCGGATGCATCAAAGAGCCATAGTCGACCAAATCGGCGTGGATTCCAATAATGAAGTTTCTTCGTATGTGTTCCAGACAACGTCATATGGCAATGGATATGCTGAGGGGAGGTCGCGAGAGCGGAGTTGAAAAACCACAGTCCGGTCATGCCGAGTTCTGAGAGCAGGTACCGTGTTTCTTGAGAGCGTTGAAATGTCATGACGACGCATTTCCCCATTCGATGCACACGAGTGATTCGTGCTCCGGGGCACCAGGGGATAAGGGAATGTCCCGTTCTGACAATATCGGAACGATGGATGGTGAGCGTCTCAACGGTTGCTCCAAGGAGCGTAGAGGTGAGGTGCTGAACGACGACTTCAACTTCTGGAAGTTCCGGCATGGTTCCTTCTGTGGTGAGATATGGTTGTGGCTAAGGAGTAGACTCGGTTGGGTGTAATTCCCCATTTCCCCCAAAAACGCGAAACGAGTTGTACCAGATATCTGGTCCATTCAGGAAATGGTCTTTGCCTAAGAGAAGAACTCGTCCAATCCGATCGCTTGAAAATTGAAAGGCTCAGGAGAAGGTTGGAGGCAAGAAACCTTGCGAATGACTACGGGGTAGAGGCGTCTTTGTTCGTAAGAAATCACGGTTCGGTGTGTTGCCTAAAGTGAACGGATAGTCAAAGGCATTTATTCCAATTTTCTTTCTTACAGCTTTTAGACGAACGAACATGATAGAGCAACGTGGAAACTCCTTGTCCTGGATCTTTACTCAGTCAGACGGAGGATGTGGTTGCAGGAATTCCTCAAGCAGCCTATACTCTTGAGACAAGGTAAATTTATTGGAAAAATTGGTCAAATCAAAATGGTACAACTAAGCATTAAAGACGTTGAAGGCCGTTTAGGAGAGGTCAAATGTGCGATTTGTAAAGAGCAACGGTTCGGGATTGATTCCAGGACTGTGTCGGCCGGCGATGGAGAATGGAAGGCGATTTGTCTGGGTTGCCATTATACCTTTCCTGTGCACACCGATATGGAATTTTATCTCCAGACCCAACCCGATGTGTCGTATCGGCTCAAGGAAATTGCCTGCCAATCTTGTCGGCAACGGGGGGTGTCCTTAGATTTTCGAGCGGTACTCTCTGTTCGGGAGTCGGTCTATTTTGTGACCTGTTCGAGCTGCCAGCTGAAGTTTCCCGAGCCCTCATTTTTGGAATCGTTCGAGTAATCGAGTAATCATCGTAGAGGAGATTCTGATCATGGAAAATGAGAACAAGTCGCAAATAAAGAAATCGGTCGAAGCTGGTGAGACAGAACCTACGACTCCACCAACGCCAAAGGTTAAAAAGGAATTGTCCGTGGTGACGCTCCCTCATGATAATGATGTGATGGCGCAGGAGATGGCTGAGTTATTTGATGAAGACCGGGTCACCCACCGGCATGGCGGTTCTGAGCCAGAAAAAGATTAGCGACCCAACCCCCACTTCCCCCATTCCTGGCATCTGGGCACGACAAACTCATACGGAGCCTCATGACATGGCTCCAAAACGTAAACTTGTGTTTGTGTCAGACAGGCGTTAGAGATTTCTGAGACAACTCTGTCTTGGGCTAGTTCATTTGTGGGATGGAAGCCGAAGTCAGGTTCTTTCATCCTAGAACCAGGGCCTCCCCAAGGGAGCGAGGATGGTCTTGTTCCTGAGTTCTGGAGGGTGATACGATGCCTCAAGCTCAGTGTTCTTCCCTAGGTTATTGTCTTTTTACGGAGTAAGGTCCTATGAACCCAGTCGAGCCAGCCAAGCGGTCAAAGAATATTGCATATGAAGTTTCCGGGTCTTCGACCGCCTCAAAAGAATCGTCTTCGGCGGAACGAGTGTCCCCATCAGATGATGGCAGCTTGGAAAAAGTCCGCGATATTCTTTTTGGGGCTCAAAGTCGAGAGTTTGATCAGCGGGTTCAGGCTCTTGAGCAGAGGTTATTGCAAGAGAGTGCCAATCTTCGGGAAGAGGTGACCTGTTCTTTGGAATCCCTCAAGGCACATTTCACCCAAGAGGTTTCCAAGCTTACGCATGATATTCAGGAAGAAAAGGCAGGCCGCAAGAATTCGTTGGCCGATGTGGAAAAAGTAATCCAATCATTACAGGCAAACATCGAGGGACAGTTCTCGAATTTAACCCAACAGACGATTCAGCAACATGCGGCCATAGAACAACAGATCACGCAGGAAAAAACCGCGCTGAATAAGAATTACGATCAACGGTTTGCCGAATTGCAACAGCAGTTTCAAGAAAGTCTCCAGTTGTTGAAAAAGGAAAAAACGGATCGTGCGGTGTTGGCTGAAATGTTGATGGACTTGGCCCTCCGTTTAAAAGTCGGTCCCAGAGATGAACCCACATCCTAAACTTTAGGCCTCAGAACGGTACAAAGTACCCACTTATTCCAGTTCACCGAGTACGATATGAGACGATAAAGGACCGATATGGCATCTCCGTCTCGTCCCTCACCTCCGAAGTCTTCCCCTAAAATCTCGTTAGAGGATTCCCAGAGTTTTTCAGCATTGCGTCGTTTGTTGCTTGCGCCGGAACAGACAGAACTTGAGCGACTCAAGGGGCGTTTAGAAAAATTTACGCTTCAACCTCACGATGTCAGTCGCGTACTGCCGGATGCAATTCGGTTACGTGCCCAACAAGATACGCGATTATTGGGGGCCATGATTCCTCTTACCCAAGAGGCTCTTTCGCTTTCGATCAAACAATCGCCTCATCTGATCAGTGATTCTATTGCTCCAATCCTCGGCCCGGCGATTCGAAAAGCCGTTGCCCGGGCGATGAGAGGCATGGTTCAGTCACTGCACCAAACCTTGGAATATAGTATGTCCTGGAAAGGCCTCCAATGGCGTTGGGAAGCCTTCAGGACGGGGAAATCGTTCGCTGAAGTGGTGCTCCTGCACACCTTACGGTTTCGAGTGGAACAAGTGTTCCTCATTCACAAGAAAACGGGACTTTTGCTCAATCATGTTGTTGCCGAAGGGGTCACCGGGCAGGGGGAGGAAGTCATTTCCGGGATGTTAACAGCCATCCAGGATTTTGTTCGTGATTCTTTTGGGCAGAAGCAGGAGGATGGCTTAGAGTCCCTCAGAATTGGCGATTTGACCGTATGGATTGAGCAGGGGTCTGGCGCCATTTTGGCGGGGGTCATTCGGGGAGCGCCCCCAATTGAGTTACGAGAGGTTTTTCAAGAAACCCTTGAGGCGATTCATGCTCAATTTTCGGAATTGTTGCAAACGTTCCAGGGCGATGTGATGGCTTTTGGAGACACGCGTCTCCTGTTAGAAGATTGTTTGCAGGCTCAGTTTGAAAAGAAAGCCCGAGGGCTCCCGATCTTTTTTTGGATCCTGCTGGGTTTAGTGATCCTTGGGTTGTGGATGTGGGCGGTTCAGGCTCGATCGGAATACCAACGTTGGACGCAATTGTTGGAGCATGTCGGTCAGGAGCCTGGAGTGGTAGTGACGTCAGTTCAAGAGCGGGGTTCCCAAACCATTTTTTATGGCTTGCGTGATCCGTTGGCGACGGATCCGGAACAGATTCTTTCTGAATTTGGCTATTCCTCTGAACAGGTCATTTTTCGGCTAAGTCCTTTTCTGGACCTCACTCCGGAATTTATCCATAAGCGAGCCCTCATTCAGTTGAATCCACCAGGGTCGGTGGGCCTCAGTTGGGAAGGGGCGACTCTAGTGCTGGCTGGAGAGGCCTCTCATGCGTGGATTCAACAAACGCAATTGGTGGGGCCCCTTATCCCGGGAGTCACTCACATTCGAATGGAGCAAGTGGTTGATACAGATATGAAACAGTTTGAGGCACTCACCACGGAATTAGAAGGGAAAACCCTGACATTTGGACTTGGGGATTACAGGTTGAATGGAGGGCAACAGGCTGCTCTCCAGGGCATTGCAGAAAACATTTGGTCGATGGATCGGTTGGCGGGGATCTTAGGTATTGTTCCTCAAATCCAGATTCAAGGGTTTGCCAGCCCGGAAGGTGGGGATGACGTGAATCTGCCCTTAAGCGTACTGCGTGCGAAAAGTGTGTTTCGTGAATTGGATCAAGAGCCTTTTCGAAGCGTCAATTTTCACGCCGTGGGGATGGGGCCCACAGGCTCGTCCGCAGAGACTCCCCTAGTAGGAGCTAGCGCAGGGGGCGGGCGACAGGTGGGTTTTCGAGTGATTGTGGGTGATCGAGTTCCTGTGAGCCGTCAATGAACCAGAGTGGGGTGATACACAAAAAAGTCTGCATGCTGGGGGGCTTTGCCGTTGGCAAAACGAGTTTAGTGAAACGGTTCGTTTCTGGGATATTTTCTGAAAAATATCATACCACCATCGGTGTAAAGATCGATCAAAAATCGCAATGTGTGGATGGCACCGAGATGGTCTTCGTTTTGTGGGATGTGTATGGAGATGATGACTTCCAAAAAGTTCGGGCGTCATATTTGCACGGATCAGCCGGGTATGTCTTAGTCCTTGATGGAACAAGAAAAGAAACCGTGGACGTGGCCCGGCACCTCCACGCCTTGGCAGTACAAACGATGGGGTCTGTCCCCTATGTTCTGGTGATTAATAAGCACGATCTTCTCGACTCTTGGGAGGTTGTTCCTGAACTATATGAGGATTTGGCGTCCAGTGCATGTCTGGTCCTTCAATCGAGTGCCAAGACTGGCGAAGGGGTGGAGCTGGCCTTCGCGGAATTAGCTAAGCACATGCTGAAGGTATAGGTCTTTTTGCCCTCAATCGGTTCCACGCATCAATGTGGGAACGTCCCTCTACGCACAGAGTAGGAAACATTCGGCACAACCCATAGTTGAACGACATGATTGTGCCATACCTGAATGCACACTCCGAATGAAATGGTTGGTTGTCGCAACGTGGAAATTCCCTATCCGGAAATTCTGAATATTTTTGAGGCGTTTGTTGTGCAGCTTGAATCGAGGTCTCACTATCGCAGAATAAGTGCGATTCCCCGTTGGTTCCCTCCTTCCCTTGCATCAGAAGATCCAAAAGTGTTTGTCCAGCAGTCACAATTCCTGCAGTGTTTTCTCCATGAGGCGGAAGAATTTTGGCAGACACATGAGCAGGGAACGCTGTCATCCGGTTTGTGGAGTGAACCAGCCCTCATGGGAGACGAGAGTTACTTTGAGGCTACGGCATTTGTGCAGGAGAAACAATGCTTCCTAATCGTTCAACGTTGTCAGCCGGAAATGATCACCTTACAACGGGTGTTACAAAAATCCCGAGAAGCCCATTTAGCGCATGGGCAAGAGCGTGATTTTCACGCGCATCAACTCGCCGAGAGCGAACAAATTCGAGATGATGTGACGGCTGTTCTTGATCATTTGCACCTGGCGGTGGTGATGATCAATGAGTCCGGTACGATGACCTATGCGAATCCTATGGTGCCACGGCTCTTCGGCCTGACATCCCAGAACCTTGTTGGTGAATTATGGACCGCCAGCCTACCTTGGACAGTTGAGCAGTGCCGACAGATACAAGAGCAACGAACATTACCCGAAGGGCGTCGCGTTCCGGTTTCGGTTTCTTTACAGAAAAATCACAAGCCGTGGTTAGACCTTGAGGTGGATGTGCAAGATGATCCACGTGACTCACGGCGAACCATTTTTTTCCTGAAAGATCGAACGGAGGTGGAGGATCTACGACGGCAATTGATCGGACAGGCTCAATTTGAAAAACTCATCGGGAAAAGCCCGGCTATGCAAGCGATCTATCACAAGATTCAAGATATCGCCCCTGTCGATGTTCCGGTGTTGATTCAGGGAGAAACCGGGACGGGGAAAGAATTGGTGGCCCAGGCTGTCCACTGGTTAAGTGCGCGAAAAGACAAGCCGTTTGTGGCGATCAATTGCGCCGGGTTAACGGATTCCTTATTGGGTAGCCAGTTGTTTGGCCACAAGCGTGGAGCATTTACGGGAGCCGTGAGTGATCATGAAGGGTTTTTTGAGGCTGCCGAAGGGGGCATTCTCTTTCTCGACGAAATTGGTGATATGCCGCTGACCATTCAAACTACGTTGTTACGAGTTCTGCAGGAGGGGGAAATTATTCGATTGGGAGAGTCTCGTCCTAGAAAGGTGGATGTACGAGTTTTAGCTGCTACGCATCAACATTTAGAGGAACTCGTCGAAAAGGGAACGTTCCGTTCGGATCTTTTGTACCGGATTCGTGTCGCCCGTTTGCAGTTGCCGCCATTGCGGGAACGTCGAGAAGATATTCCATTGTTGAGCAATGCATTCCTCGGTCAAGCACGAGCGGTGACCAAAAAACATGAGGTCCGGGGAATTGCTCCGGAAGCCATGCAGGCTTTGCTGCGGTATCACTGGCCGGGGAATGTTCGTGAACTGAAGAGTACCCTGGATTTTGCCATGATCCATTGCCATGGATCAGACATTCGTTGTGCAGATCTTCCTCCCGAACTCACGAGTCCATCCGAGTGTGTGGTTTCGGCCAAGGCTTCTCCGAGAGATGAGCGCGCGGAAATTTTAGGGGCCTTGGAACAAGCCAAAGGCAAACGAGCACAGGCAGCAAAATTACTCGGAATGAGTCGATCAACTTTTTATCGACGACTCAATGAGCTTGAGAGAGAGTGTGGATAAGGCATTTGGGTGATGTATGAACCATGAGTGAAGGTCGAATGCGTGGCTTCAATATTGCCTTGGTCCACAGCAATATAGTAGCATCGGCAGCTTTTTTGTGAAGGCGTGTTGCGAAAACGAAAAGAGTCTCGCGGCGAGTTTTTTTTCGCCTTCTTTATCATTCCCCGCCTTTCCCCTCTTTCCAGGATCTGTGTGCGTGAGCCTGGAGTTGGCGTATGGGAAACATAGCCGCCAGGTTTCGGCGGTCACCAGTTCACAACATCTTATTCAAGGAGGTCCAATGAGCGGGAAGTTACTGCTAGGGATGGCGTTCGTGATTGTTTGTCTGTTTCCAGTGACTGGGGCAGCCGAACCGTTAGGGAAATTGTCTCTGAAAGATGGGAGCCAAATTTACGTCGAAATTCTGGAAATGACGGATGGGTTCATTATGGTCAAAACGCTGTTCCACGATGGGGATCCGATTAAAATTAAATGGTCTGAAGTCGTCGGACTTACCTCGGAAGATTCGGTGAAAGTGGTGTTGGGAAGTGGGACGGTTCTCCAAGGCAAGCCCAGTATGGTCGCTCCAGGAACTCTGGGTATCCAAACCGATATGTTAACTGAGCCCATTCCGGTTGCGGTGGAGTCCGTGATGGCGCTCAATCCGCCCATCAAGAAACCTGTAGTGTATACGGGAAATCTGAATTTTGGCGCGTCCATTATTACTGGGAATACCAGATCAAAAAATTATAGCTTCCTTGGTGAATTGATTGCCAGGAGCGAACGGCTGCGCTTGACCATTCTGGGACGATATTTGAATGGGGAAGCCAACGGCGACTTAAATGCTCGCAATGCGTTCGGCACGATCAAGTTAGATTTTTTTATTACGAAACGATTCTATGCCTATGCAGGAGCATTGTTTGAACAGGACACCTTCCAAGATTTGAACCTTCGGACCTCTCTTTTTGCTGGTCCAGGATATCAATTTATTGATGAGGGAGATTTCTCAAGCCCGTATTTTTCAAAAATGCAGCTGAGCGCAGAAGCGGGCTTGGGATTTTTCAATGAGGATTTTAAGCGAGCTTCAGATCGCAATAATATTACCGGGCGATGGGCGTTGAATTTCAATTGGCCGGTACTCCCGGCCCTGACCCTGTTTCATCAGCACCAGGGCTATCCGTCCTTAGAAAAGAAAAGCGACTACTACATTACGTCCCAGCAAGGGTTGCGTTGGACGATGTTGGAAAATTTTGTGTCAACCTTGCAGTACAATTGGCGTTACGACAATACTCCGGCACCGGGGAATAAGAAAAGTGATAAGCAGATTCTTCTCACCCTCGGTTATGCCTTCGAATCCTAAGTTCGTCCTCGCACTGATGGTACTCGGCTCTGTGTAAGAGCCGGGTACCATCCTTTCCCGGAATCTCTTTACCAATCTTTCAGCATAAGTTGTCGGGGTGTTTCAGGTGTCCTAGCCTGAGACAGTTTGGGACGCATAGGTGTGTCTGCCTGAAACATCTAAGCCTGGACAGCCGAAAAATACTGAGAAAACGGCGTGTTCTACCTGGCCTCATTTTTGAATTATGAAGGGAGTAGGTAACGGGGGGTAATTCGAAAAAGATGAAGAGAACGGCACAATATTGTATAGCGTTTGTTCTACTGGCCAGTTTGGGTTTGGTGAGTACAAAGTTTTCGGCCACGATTCAGAACGGGAAGTTCGAACCCTCTATGGAGTTCTTTAGTGCCTCATCTTCACCTATCTTAACGAAAGACTGGTCAGTTAGGGGCGGGCAGGAAGGACCTGAGATTGAAATTACTCGGAATCGCGAACAATCGGTTTTGATGCTGAGAAACTTTCGCCCCAACGTGGAAATATCTGAATGGAATCGATCCGTTGGAGGCGATCATGAACGGTAAATTCGCGAGGAGTGCCTTAACGATGACACAACATAAAAATCCCAGGCCTTCCACAAATTCCAGCCTGCCAAGCTGTACTAAATTTGAAGAACAAGACCTTGCAAATCTTGGGGGTCGAGTCGATTCATTGCTGAAGGTTCATCAATTGATGATTTTTTCCCCAGATCGATTTGTAAGAGATTTTCTGAAGGGCATACTGGTTTTTCAGGGGTATGAATGTATGGAAGTGAGCGATGATCCATTCTTGATTCAGAACATCACCTTTCATCCCAATCAGGTGGTATTTTTTGATGGGCTGTATTTTCTTGGAGAAGAATCGCGCTTGGCCCAATGTCGAGCCCTGAATTGGGTCCGAGCGGGAATGAAAGTGATGATTCTCGCGGATCGACGGTGGGATTCGAAAATGATTCGTGAATGGGAAATGCGAGGGTATCAAATTTTATGGAAGCCGTTGGACTACCGTCAGCTCAGTGTGGTCATGGCACAGATTGGTTTTGAACCTAAGGAGGTTGGTCAAGGAAACGGCCCAGGGCGCTGGCCTGTTCAAGACGTGTGAGGCATTGAGACTTTAGAGGGGGTACTCAATGAGCAAGACGTTCAGGAACGGACAAGCGCCCCAGGCTTTTCCTCTAGCAGCAATGACGTGATTCACTCGTTATATTTGGGATGAGATGAGAAGGGATTTGAGTGTGTCCGGGGCGATTTCCTAATCATTGCTTTCGATTTGCAAGAGGGGCTTTAGAGGGGGTTCTCTTTTGTAAGGAGGAGTGAGGAGAGGGAGTGGCCCCGGGCATTTTTTTTGACACAGAAGAAATGGTGAAACTAACAACCTCTTGCGTTAATTCCAATTTTCAGACAGGATAGACGAATTCTGCAAAACTAATGTTATGCCGACTCGATTTGAGGCTTGCAAAGAAATGCCGAGATTCCATTTAGGGTTGGCGTATAAGCGCCTAATGTTTAACGAAGCCCCAAAAGACAGTTAAATCTTCTATCTTTCTTATCTAAGGAGGGGAGAATGCTCCAAGAATTTAAAGATTTTGCGATGCGCGGAAATGTGATGGACATGGCCGTCGGGATCATCATCGGCGGCGCATTCGGGAAGATTATCGCTTCGTTTGTCGGGGATGTTCTGATGCCCCCCATCGGAATGCTCATGGGAGGGGTGGACTTTAAGAGTTTGGCGGTGAAGCTAAGTGAGGCTGGTCCTGGTGGGGAGCCTGTGTTGTTGAAGTATGGGATGTTCATTCAAACAGTCGTCGATTTCCTGATTGTCGCATTTGCGATTTTCATGATGGTCAGATGGATGAATTCCCTCAAGAAGAAAGAAGAAGAGAAGCCGGCTGTGCCAACCACAAAAGAATGCGGGCATTGCCAGATGACCATTCCCATCAAAGCCACGAAATGTGGGCATTGTACGGCTGATTTGGCGAAATCTGCCTAAGGCCACCTCTTGGTGAAAAAAGACCGAGACTTCAAGTCAGCAGATTCGGTTGTGTCGAATCGATCTGTGTTGTAAGAGGAATGTAAGTCAAGTGATTCACGTCTTCGGGCTTCCATAGGGAAGCCCGGAACATCACTGCTGTCCTTCCGATATGGGAATGTGCATACGGGGATCCTCAATCGATCCTAAATGACTTTCATGGCAGATGGACTTGCCTGATCTCGAATTGCTAGGGTGAACCCTCTCTCCTGTGTGATCGTGACCTTTCGTTTTCTCTTTATATATTGGCCATAACGATTGTTTGTATTGAAACCGTAGCCTGCAAAAGTGTTCTGCAGGATGCTGACGATTTGTGTCGTCTGTGTATCTTTTTATTGAAAGGAGTACCGTATGGACATGACCAAATTGACTGAGACACTACAAGCAACGCTCGGGGGAACGCTTCCCAGCGTCTTAGGAGCCTTGGGGATACTCATTTTGGGATGGTTCGTGGCCATGGCAGCACGAGCGGGAGTCAAAAAGGGACTTGGCTTTCTCAATGTGAATCAGCGTTTGCGTTCGACCACAGGAACGGATATGGATATTGAAGGGGGGGCAGCCGTAGGCCTCTATTACCTCATCCTCTTGTTGGTCCTGGTGGCATTCTTCAATGCCTTAAATTTGGAATTAGTCTCAGGGCCGTTGCGGGCATTGGTAGATCAGGTCTTGGCTTTTGTCCCGAAACTGGTGGCGGGAGGAATATTAATCTTTATCGTGTGGGTGATTGCCACTGTCTTACGAACAATCCTGTCAAAAGCCTTGCAAGCCACGACACTGGATGACAAGTTAAGTGCAGGTGCGGGGATGCCCCCGATCAGTGACAATTTGGGGAATGTCGTATTTTGGCTCATCGTCCTTCTGTTTCTTCCAGCCATTTTAGGAACGTTGGAGATTGATGGGTTGTTAGAACCAGTTCAAGGTATGGTCAACGAAATGTTAGGAATTGTTCCCAATCTCTTTGGCGCGGTCTTAATCGGGGTTGTTGGGTGGTTTTTGGCCAAAGTTGTCCGTGATCTGGTGAGTAATTTGTTATCAGCGGCCGGCACAGATCGGCTAGGGGAACAAGTCGGACTGCGTGGGACCATGTCATTATCCCATTTAATTGGTTTGGTCGCGTATATCCTGATTCTCGTGCCTGCCGTGATTGCAGCCTTACAAGCGCTGGAAATAGAAGTGATTACGGGACCGGCCACTGACATGCTGCATAGAATGATGGCCGCCATTCCCGATATTTTTGCCGCGACTATTATCCTGGGAATCGCCTTTGCCATTTCTCGATTAGTGGCGCATTTAATGGGGACTTTGCTGGGTGGATTGGGCTTTGATGCCCTTCCAGGCAGGCTGGGATTGGAACAGGCGTTTACCGGCCAAACGACTCCCTCCTCATTGGTTGGAAAAATATTGGCATTCTTTATTATGTTGTTTGCCGTGGTGGAGGCCAGTAGCCAGTTAGGATTTGAACAGGTCTCCGATCTGGTGACGATGTTCATTGAATTTGGAGGCCAGGTGCTCTTGGGAAGCGCCATCATTGCCATTGGGTTCTGGTTGGCCAATTTGGCTCATGGCACCATTGTGCGGGTTCATGGTTCGAACTCCGCCGGAGTCGCCAATATTGCTCGATTTGCGATACTGGGGTTGGTGTTGGCCATGGGGCTTCGTGCCATGGGGTTGGCAGACGATATTGTCAATTTGGCGTTTGGGTTAACCCTTGGGGCGATCGCGGTCGCGATTGCGCTTTCCTTTGGTCTGGGAGGCCGGGAGGCTGCAGGCAAGCAAATGGAACATTGGCTGAGCGGTCTACGCGGCGAACACAAAGGATAACTGGTCTTCCCCCACGGCTCGTATTTCAGAGTCGTGGGGGAAGCAACCCCGCCCACATTCTCTCCAATCGTACATCCTTCAAAACTTGTTTGGCATCTCGTCCTACCTCGGTCGTGCTTTTCCTTGATGCAGATGCTGCGAGTGATCGTACAGAGGTTGCTCCAAGAATCATCGAGAAAAACAGATGGCCTCAGGTGGCCAAGAGGCGCTAGCCTCCTTTGAGGGTCAACATATAATTCGTGAGATCATTCAGCTGTTTGTCATTGAGTGGGAACTTGGGCATGAAGGATCCGGGAGAAACGGATTGCGGATCTTTGAAATGCTGGAGATGCCATTCTCGATCCGGGCGTCGATCTGCAACATAGGAAAGATCCGGTGCGATATTGGCGCCATCTCCATGAATGCGGTGACAGGTTTGACACTTGAACTGGTCCACCAAGGCTATTCCCCGCGCAATGGAGGGATCCTGCTTTGGAACTGCATACAACTGCTGGAGCGATATACCGAGCAAGGTAAACACGATGACCAAAAACCCAAGGCCGACCCCGAGCATCACCGGTCGGGAGGACGGTCGCCGTTCAGTATTGCGATCCAGGAAGGGCAGCAAGAGCAAGCCGGTAAAAAACATTGCGGGAAGAAGCCATGTGGCAAGAGGTCCTAAGGCTCCTGGAGCATATTTCAGGAGTTGATAATGAAAAAGAAAATACCACTCTGGGACAGGAACGAAAGAATGGTCGGATGGATCGGCTTTGTCGGCCAGAGGAAATTCCACAAGAATGGCGAGGGCGGCCACGACCAGGAATACGCCGAACATGACCACGGCATCCATGTAAACTTGACGGGGATAGAAGGTTTCGCTGCCTTGCTTGGCCCGGTGTTCGTCATGGGGCCCGGCAGGCCCTACCCGTCGAAGAATAAACACGTGGAGCATGATGCCGAAGACAATGGCCGCTGGTAGAAACGCCACGTGAATAGCGAAAAAACGGGACAGGGTGAGAGCACCCAAGGTATCCCCGCCACGGAGTACCCGGACCATAAAGTCGCCTATGACCGGCACCGCGCCAACCATATTGATGCCGACTTGAGTGGCCCAATAGGCGTTTTGATCCCAGGGAAGTAAATACCCGGTAAACCCAAAGCCCAACATGAGGGCTAGTAGACCTACCCCGACAATCCACATCATCTCTCGTGGGCGTTTGTAAGCACCGTCAAAAAACACCTGCAACATGTGTAATCCAATGGCCATCATGACCGCCGACGCCCCCCAATGATGAAGGCCTCGTACAAACCACCCGCCCCATACCTCCTGTTGAATATATTGGACGGTGTCATAGGCGTGATCAGTGGCGGGTACGTAATACAGCATGAGAAACATGCCCGTCAGAGCTTGAAGGCCAAACAGGAATAAGGTGGCTGAACCAAAGACGTAATTCCAGCTGGCCCCTCCAGGAATCGGTTCGTTGAGCAGTGTTTGCTCCAAAGGTTTTAGGGTGAGGCGTTGGTCAATCCACTGATAAAGTCGTGAGGCCATGATTAGAGTTCCACCTTTTTTGACAGGCCTGATTTAAATTCTTGATACATGACGAACAGTTCACCATTTTCCACCTTAGAGGGTAGGGCATCTAAAGGGCGCGGAGCGGGTCCGGCTTTGACTGTGCCTTCCATATCATAGACGCTGCCATGACAGGGGCATTTAAAGAGCTGATCTTTCTTGTCCCAGCGGTACCCGCATCCCAGGTGGGGGCAGATGGGTGAGTAGACAGTGACTTGTCCATCGGCCCGTTTGACGGCCCATGTGCCTTTCGTGACCTGACTTTTCTGCCAGCCATCCTTCATGGTCATGGTGTAATCCAAGGCTTGGGGTTCATTAATCGGTATTTGGTCAACGTTTCCTAAGGATACCCAGTCTTGAGTTCGCCGCTTCAGTGCTGGAGAAATGACAGAGCCGAGGAGCGGAATAGCCAAGGATATTCCGATCAGCGACGAAAGGAAGGCGGTTGTTTTGACAAAGAATGACCGGCGTGTTCCCACCGGCGTTGATAAGCCTTCTTCCATAGTACGCGTTCCTTTTTAAAGAGATGGTGCAATGAGGATGAATGGTATCGATGTCATGTGTTGGAGTGTGGGGAGTGCCATCATCCGCAATGACTGTTTTGTGCGCGGAGTGTGCTGGTATTACGTGAGTACGGAAAACTATCGAGAACGCCGCTGGCGGATTTTTTCAACAGATCCATAATTAAACAATTCTCTATTACAGAGTATCAGGGAAGGGGGAGTAGTCAAGAATACCCCTACGAAGGAGTTGAAATGTAGCGGGGTGGGGTAGAGAGAGATCGAAGGAGAGTGTTAGAAAGATCCACTACCAGAAGCGGACGGGACCGGTATCAATATGAATGAACCCACGACGTCGATAATTACCGACGCCACCAATCTGCAATTTTGCAGCGGCGCGCCAGACTTTGGTGAGACGGACTCCTGGGATACTGAAGTCCAGGGCTTGACCGGTGGTATGTAAACTATTGGGCGCGGCGCCCTTGCCGGTGCGAACCAGCCAATCATTATAGGTCGGGGATCGATAGGCAGAAAACACGTGGACTTCTTTCCCTGGTCCGACAAGATTGACGATCTGTCCTAAATAATCCAGTAACTGTACATCGATGTCACACACTTGATCTGAATGATGACATCGAAGCACATAATTCAAATCCTCTAAGGCGTGTTGATCATACCGTCCTGAAGGTGTTCGATAACGAATTTTGATTCGTTCCTGTGTGTTCCGATTAAACAGGCGCAATTGCCCTGACCGTGCAGGCTTTGCGATCACCTCATCAGGAAGAATCAATCGACTGCCGAGAAGGGCCATTCCTACGAGGGATGTTTTGAGAAACGTTCGTCTGGACCAAAGTGCGTCTCGGTGTTGTGACATAATTGTGTCCTCCGAAAAAAGCGATTTGGGGAGAAGAGACGGAAGGAATAAGTGGCAAGAATCGGTAGCTTGTACCAAAAATTGCTTCCTATAGCAACAATATTGGGAATGATAGGTATTGGGCTGATTCTTTCAAGTCAAGGCATGGATGTTCTCTGAATAAAGCATCAGCGGGATGTGGTGAAGATTTGTTTGATGGAGCAGATGAATGAGTCATGGAAGACAAGTCAAAATATATCTGGTTCTGTCGAAACGAAAGTCGGTAGAGACGTCAACCTTTTATATGCTTGTAAAACTGAATGGGGTCAACATTCGCGTCACCGGCCTTAGTGGCTTTTCCGGCCATACAACAGAAAAATCTGTTCAAAAAAGGCAGTGTTTTTCTGTTGGGCAAAATGTAGGCCAGCTGATAAAAATGTATTCCACAAATTTTGTGGATAACATGGTGGGGAAAGAGGTGTAGAGCGTCAAATCTCATGAACTGAAGGAGAATTGAGCAATTTGCCTATATTTTAGGCATTGTGTGAAAATTAATTGTGACCGCTATATTTTGTGGTGTGCATTTATTGGCATCGTCGTAAAGGTAGAAAAACACTTTTTCCTTGACTTTCTTTTCTTGATTTGTTCCAGGAGCGAGTCAAGAAATTGATCGTTAATATTTTTGAAGTATTTATCCACAGAATTGCCGCATTTTTGTTGATAAAGCAGTATCTGTGCTCTCGTTTTGGCGCATGATATCAGCTGATTGTACGTCATGAACCCGATTCATCACTTTCCATGGGTGGATAGAAAGATGGCCATATGGTTCTCAGATTAATCCGGCCCTGTTGGCTGTTCCTTTGTGGCGCTTTCTTGAAAATACCTAAGTCAGGTATACGCGTGAAAAAGGTTGGAACTAGGAGTTAGGCAGAATCATTAAAAGGGGGGAACGAAGAACCACTTCGATGGAGTTAACCCCTTAGCTACGAAGAGTTCAGATCAGGCAAAAAAGGAAGGATTTGTGCCCAGATGGAGTAGACTGATTCGATGAATGTTTGTATTGAAGTCTAGATGCCATTGTCTCCCATGGTGCATGCGTGGCATTTGCCCTTTATTCAGCAAACAAGACTGGGAAGATGAATCGTAATTTTGAACCGATCATCTTTCCTCATTCGGCAGGAAAATCTTTAACCCGCTGGAGGAAAGAAAGGTGCTCTAGGAGTGGAATGAATGAAACTTCTGATTCTTGACTTATTTCCAACATTAAAGAAGAATCCGTTGCATCGAGACCCCCAGTTTGGTGTGCCCCAGGTGTTTCGTTCGCACACAGAAGTGACTGAAAAATGCCAAAGAACAGTAAGAATCATTGGGAGACGCAGATACGAACGGGTGCCATGCGGGTGTTCTCATATAATGATAACGATTATGGTGTTATGTTCAAAAATTCGATAGCGTGTGAGACAGGGAAATGGGAAGATCCGGCTCTGATACGTATCCCGCTTAAACATTGTTAGGTGCCACAGGAGTCCAAACGTGATCGAAATAAGGCTACTTGACGGAGGCGATGTTGAAAATGCCGCGATATTGTTCGATTTATATCGCCAGTTCTACAGCCAGCCTCCTGACTATAATGCGGCGCATGAATTTATCAGCACGCGGTTGAGCGAAAAAGATTCGTTTTTGATAGGAGCGTTCATATCTAATGTATGCGTAGGGTTCACGCAGCTTTACCCAAGTTTCTCCTCTGTGAGCCTAAAGCGAAAACTCATACTCAATGACATGTTCGTCATAGAAAGCCATCGACAAAAAGGCGTGGCGTACTCACTATTGCGGGCTGCGGAAAACCTTGCTCGGAGCATTAGTGCTGGCTCATTGGTGTTAGCCACGCAGAAAGAAAATTCTGCTGCTAAGGCACTATACGAATCCGCAGGTTGGGTGGCTGAATCAAAATTTGACTACTACAACCGAGTACTAGCGAGTGGCACCTAACATCATAATGGCGTCCGACGCTTAACGGCTCCTCCTTTCCTGCCGCACTATTCGTGGTCGGCAAGCGCGGCTCATTGTGGCGTTGGGTTGACCGCAGGCGGTGGACAGTAAACAAACGGAAATAAAGGGGATAGGCATAACCATCGATTTAGTTTAAAAGGTATGAAGGTATGCACGATGAGTGTCAGCAGCTCGCGCATCATGAAAGAAAGTACTACTTTAGTTGCCCCAGACAAAGCCGTGATAAAGGGCGTTACAGAATTTCAATGTGGTGTTTAAGTCGTGGCTGGAAGCTTCAGCATCCATAAATAAAACAATTATCAATACTCAGCCTTGACCTTAATGATAATCCGGTACCTAAGAAAAGGATCCTGGAATGGCTGACGTTTTTATAAGCTATGGAAGTGAAGACAGGCTTAAGGCATCTGTCCTAGCAAAGTTATTCTCGAATGTTGGATGGGATGTCTGGTGGGACAAGGAAATCTTGGGAGGGAAGGAATGGTCGCCTGAGATATTAGAAGAAGTAAGAAAGGCTAGGTGTGTTGTAGTGCTTTGGTCGAGGGACTCTGTGAAAAAAGAATGGGTTAAAAAAGAAGCGGAGGAAGCTGAGAAAACGGAACGTTAATTCCTGTTTTGCTCCAACCATCATCTCTTGAGACTCCGACACCAAGTATACAAGCGGTTAAATTGTCAACCTGGGATGGGGGAAATGTTGACGAAGTAATACCATTACTAAAGTCTATAGCAGACAAAATCAAGAAAGAAATAGGTTTGTCAGTTGACGAATATAGCTTGGCAATTCGGAAATCTTTAAGGGAGATATCCCGGGTTGAGGTTGCTCAAGTAGTGTTTGATTATTGTGCCGTAGCTTTGAGGCACGAGATTCTTAGGCTGAATGGATATCGATTTTCCAAGGAAGAATTAGACGAAAAAGGAATTGCCTACGATAATCTTGTGGAATGCTTGGCTCCAGAGGGAAGTGAAGTAAATCAAGAGGATTTACATGAGTTGATGTGCCGCTTCATGGACGTCTTACATCCTGAAAATAGCTAAATCACCTAACAAACGCAAAATAAGGGGATAGGTAAGGGGGCAAGGCATGACTATTGGCTTATTTTATGGCATGCATGATGTCTCGGATCATAAGCATATCTTGAAAGAGGGTGCTGCTTGTGGTTGTGACAGGCAAAGGCGTGATTTAGGGCGTCACGTAATTTCAACGCGGTGTTCCAGCCATAGCTGGAACCTTCAAAAATTGCACATAGATCAATAATCAATGCACATGTCTAACCATAGTGCTACTCAACATCATTCCAGGAGACACAATGTCCGGACCGTCAGTAACACGCGCTTCGCTATCCGACTATGATCGGGCAATTGCTGCTCTTGTGACCGCGTTTATCTCAGATCCGTTCATTCGCTGGATGCTTCCCGATGCGAATCAGTATCTTTATTACTTTCCGCAAGTACTGAAGTACTTTGCTGGCCGCGCCTTCGACCACGGATCAGCATATCGTTCCGAAGACTTTAAATCTGTAGCACTCTGGCTACCTCCTGGCGTCGGCCCTGACGAAGAGGCGCTCGGCTCTGTCATGCAAGAAGGCGTGGCCATGGAACTGCAAGGGGAGGTATTCGCCATACTCGATCAAGTAGGCGCGTCGCATCCGCCGGTTGCACATTGGTACCTCCCTGCTATTGGGGTTGAACCGATGCTGCAAGGCAAGGGATACGGCAGTGCGTTGCTTGCGCAGGGCGTTCAATTGTGTGATGGCGCTCACGTTGCCGCCTATCTTGAGACGACCAACCCGGCCAATATTCCACTTTATAGGCGTTTTGGGTTCGAGGTAGTGGGCGAAATTCAGGTTGGCAGTTCACCATCGGTAATCCCTATGCTCCGTGCCGCACGTTAGGTGATGCCATGCGGTCTAACTGAAGTTGGTTTTTGAGTCTACCGTTCGCCCCTCAGAAAACTCTCGGCTTTCGACGAGGAGATGCTCGAAAAGAACAAGGGTCAGAGAATCGATATCGAGAACGACTGAGGTCATGACTGGCTGAAGAGAGGGGAGAAAAAACGATAAACAATCCTGGCAATAATTAGTCTTAGTGGAGGGTGTGATAATTAAACAGCAAGAGTAAGGCTCCCGACGCGGCCGTCGCCCGACTCCTAAGATGAAACCCCTAAGCATCGCTATAGCCGAGCCAGGTACTGATCCCTTCGCCAACCATGCCCCTGGCAATCCCAATGAGCCTCTGTGTATGGCGAGACTTAGGCCTGCTCTTTATTCATGGAGGCAATGAAGGTATCTGCCTGCTTGATCGAGGTTTCCATTTCTTTGATAAGGATGTTGATGTTGCTTTCCACGGAGCCCAGCTCACTTTTTAACGAGGCTATGGCTTGGGCATTGAGATTGTGTTTCAAGAAGAGGACCTGGTCTTTGAACTTGGCTAAGACCGGAGGCATTTTACTTTCGGCTCGTTTCATGGCCTTGATAAGCTGCCCATATTGTGCGCGGGTCTGTGTCAATTTGGCTTGGCTGCTCTTGCGCAAGCTGGCACTGGAATATTCCTTGAGTTCCGCTTCCCATTCTGTAAAGAGTGCGCCGGATACGTCCTCTACCGAGGCAATGCGGTCACGAACCGCTTGGGCCTTTGCCTCGCTGCGTTCGTATTCCGCGTTCAACGTCTCGTATTTTTCTTGAAGCTCTCCACCTTTGAAATTCAGGACGGTGGTAAAGCGATCCAGCGCGGATTTGAATTGTTCTTTGGCGTCCTGCTGAGCATCACGGGCTTTTTCGACATCACTCACCATTAAGTCGCGTTTGTGATACCCGATTTTCTCCATCCCGGCGTAATACATACTTTGACAGCCAAGAATTGGCAGAGCCGTGACGAGCAGTAGTCCTAAGAACAGCCGTGAAATAATCTGGCCGTGGTTTGATCGAGAAACCTGAGTGTCCATCCTCATCATCCTTTGTCAGTGAAATTTGCCGAAACGGTGAAAGAATCCTGAAACATTTCTATTTCAAGCAGAAGGATTCAGGACCTTTTCTAAGAGGCCTTTGATCCCATCGCCGCCTTGATTTTGGACAAAAGACAAGACAATAGGGGCAAATTTCCCAACCATGTCCGAACTCAGGCCAAGTTGAGAAAACCCGCTGGCCAAACCAGCGAGGTCCCCTAATCCCCCCAATTTGTCCCCTAATCCACCTGCACCTAAAGCCGAGGCGACGCCTCCTAAGGCCCCCATCATGCCGCCGCCAGCGGAAGCTGCGGAGGAAGGCGCTGGGGCTGCTCCTAGGAGTTCGCTCACTCCGGGAATTTTATCCGCGATTTGTTGGAAATCACCGGCTCCAAGTTTTTCTTTGGCTAAATTAAACAAAAGACCTGCACCGCCTTTGGCTTGATCTTCATTGACGCCTAAGCTGCTCACGAGTTGTTGAATGAGTTCCATAGCTCTTCCTCCGTTGTTGGTGATGAATGTAAGCGGTGCAAAGAAAAATTCGAAGCCTTGTCAGATGCAATGAGGAGGGGGTTGTCTGCCTTGAGGCGATGAGCCTTCAAAGCGAATCTGGACTTAGGATACGAGATCAGTGCCTTGAAAGGAAAGTGATGAGGACAAAATATGGTCTATTCCTTAGGCGATGATATTATGGAAAACAATAAAACGAGTAGTTTCCAGGTTGATCATTCCCGCGAAGACGGAGAATGGGCATTGATCATCTCCGTCATTCCCGACATTATTTATCGGGAATCTGTCTTGGATAGTTGGGATGGAAACCCCGCCTGCGCGGGCATGACGATGGGATGAGATTCTCACAAATGGTGCATAGCCAAAAGGGCATGTTATTCCCAGCCGGGAGTTCTTTGGCCTTGTGTTGCTTGCCAATACGGCACCCACCCTAGTCCAAGTAAGGCAACAGTGATATTGGATTTTTTGGGTCGAATGGTGATGGTCTCCAGGGTTTCGGATTGGGCTTGAAATTGCGCGGCCAGGGACTCCGTTTCTTTCGTGAATTCTGTTTCCAGGTCTGCCAGCTGTTGCTTGAGGGCTTCGACATTTTCCCCGGCCCGGTCAATATCCTGACTCTCTTTCATCGTTCGACTCATGCTGCGAATCGTGCTGGTGGCTTTGGTGATAGAGCTACTACTCACGGCCTTCCTTCCCAGAAATGCCGAAAGAACCGTGGCTCCTAAGGAAATCACGGTTTGGAATTTTTGTTGTTTGGCTTGTTCCTCCTCACGCGCAACGGCTTGCTCCGCACGACGAATGCGGTCTTCAAGGGTTGCCATTTTTGCCGCATATTTTTTTCGCAAGGTTTCCGTTTCCGCGTCGCGGGTTTCTCGGGACAGTTGTTGTACTCGGAGACGAAAGTCGCGCTCGGACTCGCCCGGAGCGGAGGTGATTTTCAAAGCCGGATTGCTCCAAATTTCAAGGGTATGGTTTTGATACACCCACGTAATGAAATCCTTTTCCCATTTCTTGTAATTTTTGGCCTGACTGGCTGGCGAAGGGAGTTCCGCAAAAGTTCCGCCTTCATCGGGGGTTGATTCCACATCATCCGGAACGAGATCGGTGACGGCCACATCATCCCAGTCAACGGGGGCTGCATCATCGGCTAGGGGAACCAGGACGGTGAGATCCCGAGACTCATCAATCTTTTTCCGACCATCCAGAAAATGGACGCCGGCCGATGCGAAGAGCCTGGGTTCATACACTAGTGCGGAATCAGACGGTTGTGAACGACGAAGCGGGACGAAATACTGCGAAATTTCAGGAGGGAGGACCGGGGGATGGCTGGCCGTGCTCCCGGCTGTCCCGCGCGAGTGTTGGGAGGAAGCGGGTGTCTGAGCGGTGGACCCAAGCTCTGTCGGCGCGCCAGCTTTCACTGGATCCATCAACGTCTTAATCTGTGTTCGCGTCAATGGTCCTCGCAAATAGGACAAGACCCAGCGCGTTTCAAAAATTTCCGGCCCATCGTCATGGACATTGTTCATGAGAAACACCCGGTTTCCCAGACCGGAAATCATCTGTTCCATTTTCTGCCGATTGAAGGTTCCGTCACTACTCGCGGCGGCGCCTTCCAACCCGTCCAACACGCGGGCCATATCCCGGTCGGTTTGTAACCGGCCAATAAACCAGGTTCCCGTGTTCCCGAGTCCCTTGTAATCCAGATCCACCGGATTTTGGGTGGCCAGGACCACGCCCAATCCATAGGCGCGTGCTTGTTTCAGCATGGTCAGCATAGGGGTTTTTGACGGTGGATTTTTCGTCGGTGGGAAAAAGCCGAAGACTTCATCCATATAGAGGAGGGCTCGAAGGCTGGTTGTGCCGGATTGGGCACGCATCCAGCTCACCATTTGGGTGAGGAGTAAACTCACAAAAAACATGCGTTCGGTATCATTCAAATGCGCGATGGAAAAAATGGCGATCCGAGGCTTGCCGGTGGGGGAATACAAAATCTGATCGATGTCCATCGGCTGGCCTTCGAGCCATGCGGAAAATCCTGGCGCACCCAATAAATTGTTAAACCGCATCGCCAGCGCAAATCGATCTTTCGAAGAAAACACCGATTCCAGGTCCATCACGCCTAGTTTTGAAAATGGCGGAGATTGAATGGATTGAATCAAGGAAGACAGCGTCAAATCTTGGCTTGCCTCCCAGGAGGCCTTCAAAATATTGGCTAACAAAATATGTTCCGGGCTTTGCAAGGGATCGGCATCCACGCCAATCAGATTGAGCAAGCTCGTGGCCGTGGTGCTCACACGTTCCCCGAGGAGTTCTGTGTCTTCCAGGATTTTTGGAGAAGGTACGGAAAATGATTGCAGGATGGAGACCGGTAAACCTGCGGTGCTTCCAGGGGTATAGATCAAAAAGTCTGCCGCTTCTCGAAGCCGGGAGATTCTGGCCCCGTCTTGACCCCAGGACTCCAGGCCGGCCTTCCACTTGGCGGCTTCTTTCTCCGCAAACGCTTCGGGGGTGAGTTCTTTTTTCTTGGCGTCATCAGGATTAATCCAGGGCAGGAAGTCACTCCCGCGTAGTTCGGGAAATGTCAGCAAGAGATTGGCAATATCGCCCTTGGGATCGATGATAATCGCGGGGATATTGTCAATCGCCGCTTCCTCCAACAAGCCAATACATAATCCCGTTTTTCCGCTTCCGGTCATCCCCACACAAACGGCATGGGTGACGAGGTCTTTCGAATCGTAGAGCAGTAGGCCGGGCTTGGCAGTTTTATTCGCTAAGTCATACGGCCGCCCCAGATAAAAGGTTCCCAGTTTTTCAAAGTCCGACATGGCTTACCATTCCCTTCTATTGTCTATTAACTGTTCCCCTTGAGAAAAAAGGGGTGAGGGGGATTTATTTATTCTCTTATTTGGAAAGAGCCAAGATACCAAATCGGCCAAGATTCCTGCATTAAGAAAAAGTGTAAAACCCCGGATCCCAGGGGATGTCCCCATCATAAGCTTGGTGAGGGTGTGTCGTCATCATTTGGTTCAATTCACAGATGAATGAAGAACCCCTGCGAGGTCACTAGGGGCGCTTGGTCGGATTGTGCTCAAACTTTTTCCCCTGGAGAATCCTATCTCCCAATTGGCCAAACTTGCCAAAATGTAAGTGGCACTGTAGTATCACTTTATGCGAACTGAACTTGTGACGACTCTCAAACGTCAGGCCACAGAGATTCTTTCAAAATTGCAACGTGACAGAGAACCGGTTCTTATCACTCAGCACGGTGTCCCGAGTGCGTACCTTCTGGATGTTGAAACGTACGAGACCTTAATGCGGCGCATGAGTTTGCTTGAGGGCATTGCTCGTGGTGAGAAAGCGATTGAAGAAGGTCGGATTGTGTCTCATGCTCAAGCCAAGCGGCGCATGGCACGATGGCTGAAATAGTCTGGACCGAGCCTGCCCTCAGTGATCTTGATGCCATTGCCGACTACATTGCCCTGGATAATCCTGAAGCGGCTCAGCAATTAGTCCGGCGAATTTTCCAACACGTCGAGCAGTTAACCGATTATCCTAAAAGCGGATCTAAGCCTCCAGAATTGAAGGGATGGCGTTATCGACAAATTGTCGAGTTGCCCTGTCGGGTCTTCTATCGACAGGACGGAGATCGTATTTACGTTTTGTATGTTATGCGTGCTGAGCGGCTATTGGACATGGCCCATTTGGCAACACGAGATACGAACGTCCCGGAGTAAAGTTCTGTCACCCGTTCCTGTGCCGTATTTTTCTGCAATCTCACACATCTTGTATTTGCGATGAGGTAACCTCCCAACTTCATTGCCATCCCACCAAAATTCCCTACCATTTTCAGTAAAGACTGCGCATGTTGTTGCTACACATTACTGTGCAAGTGTGAGCAGAGGTTTCGAATAGTGTCGAGTCATTGAAGTGGAAGAATCTGCCATTGTTGCTTGTGCCCAATGGACTACGATGTGCCAGTTAGATGTCCGGCACCCGCCTCGATGTTGATGAGGTGTTGGACTGGCCATGAACAATGTGCGAATCTTGATCCGCACGATGAATCTTGAATCTGTACAATCCATGTGGTTGATCTCCTGCTGATCCATGGACGTAAGGGAGGAAAATGGCATTCGACGATCTTGAGCGGAAAAGAATCGAAAACACGGTCGGCGCATTTGTGGAGAAACTTCGGCCTCCTCCTCATATTCGGCCCAAACTTGATTTTGGATTTCGTGTTGACGGCCAGAGTATTGAGCTATTTGAAATCCGTCCACAATGGGACAAACCAGAGATTAAACATGAACGTCCCTTTGCCAAGGCCACCTTTGTGCGAGCAAATGGCCGGTGGAAGATTTATTGGAAACGCGCCGATTTGAAATGGCACGGGTATGAACCCGTTCCTGACGTATCGACCATTGAAGAGTTTCTCGCTGTCGTGAAAAAAGATGAGTTTGCCTGCTTCTTTGGCTAGGCTGGTCGTAGCATATTTAATCAAAGCGGTTTTGCATCCAGATTGCGTCATCCCTTTGTGGTTTTCCAAATTCGTAACTGACACCCCGTGCTTTCGAAAAGCCGTCAAGCTAGGCCGTATTATCGAGTTGCAAGATTTCACTGCTTGAAAATCTTGACATATTTCGTGCCCTTCTCAACAATCTTTCCTAGTCATTTGTTTTTTATTTTAGATCTTCGGCGGTGGTGGCTAAACGTGCGGCTTGAAGAAAAAGTTTTCTGCCCCTACTTCAACTGAGGATTAAGTGGTGAGACAAATTGGAGCTTAGTGATGAAACATAAACATGCTCAGTCAGCTCACTGGAGTTTCTGGGTGATGGCGACATTCATGCTGATCTGGAATGTGATGGGCTGCATCAATTTCATGGTGCAGATGAATCCAGAGATGGTGGCGTCCTATCGAGAGGTTGAGCAAGCCATTATTTCTGACCGGCCAGCCTGGGCAACCATTGCGTTTGCCATTGCGGTATTCGGCGGCGCGCTAGGCTGCCTACTGCTCTTGCTGAGAAAGTCAGCGGCGTACTATATATTTATCGTATCGTTCCTGGGGGTGATGGTGACCATGGCCCATACGCTTGGTCTCGGTGTCGAGTTTGGTCTTGGCGAAATCTTCGGCATTCTGTTTATGCCTGTTGCGGTGGCAGTATTTTTGATCTGGTATTCGAAGCAGGCTGAAAAGAAAGGTTGGATAAGTGAGTAGTCGAAGGTGGACAATTGCAGGTACTCATTTGTTGAGAATTCTCCGTGAATACCGTGATCTATTATCTCGGACTCTCGCTTTTTCTCACGCATGAATTGGATGCGGTGAGAAGGGGCGAATGGAAGCTCTTGTATGTGCTGCAGAGCCTGCCGGATGCTGCAGCCTTTTCCTGGTTTGCGGCAATGCATGTCCCCTTGTTCTTCGTGGTGCTTTGGTTCAGCCAACATTCCAATGACCGTCTCCGGCTACGGTTTCGGTTGGTTGTAGCCCTCTCCCTGGTTATTCATGCCCTGCTGCATTTCCGCTTGTCAGATGATCCACTGTATGAGTTTTCCGGCTGGCTCTCGAATGCCTTGATCTATGGCGCAGGATTCATGGGGGCGACCTATGGGTTGCTGGCGATGCAAGAAAAGGGCATTCCTCGGGCCTGACAACTCTGGATACTCTCAAGCGTGTTCTATAAGAAAACATGGTCAGATTTTTTGACTTATTTCCCGGTTTTCTCAATAATCACACTGAATCATTGATGATTCCTCTCCACGGCAATTAGTTCGACCGACCATTGCCTAATGATTGGTCTATAGCAGTGCCTTTCCAATGATACGCGCTATTAATTTCCTCAGAAGGAGTTGGATGGTTTCCCTGTATATGTCTTGAGTCAGGTTGCGGGAGAATGCCATGTCCACCAAGCAAGAATATAGTGCCCGTCTCCAGCCAAGGTTATCAGAGGGCCTGGGCGATCAATTATTGTCCGACCCTTCAGGCGAGGGTTTTTCCATTGAAGGATTGGCCGGAACACTTGGTGGGATTCTTGAGGAATTAGAACGGCAGCATGTAGGCGCCAGTACTCACGTCCAATCTTTGTTGACCGAACAACCCATGGAACCTTGGGATGGTCACGGCGAATTGGCTTTTTTGCTGTATTTTTTACACAACCCACCGCCGGAATTGCGCGCGGAGATCGAGGCCTTCCCGGAATTGCGAGTGGTGTGGGATGCCATGGCAGCTGTGGCTCCTCCGTCACCTTTCACGCCCGAGAGTTTTCACAGTCTGGCGGCCTCGCTCCCCACCGGGGCCATGGTGAAATGTAATGAATGGGGAGATATCTACGGGACGAATACCTACGAGCAGCTGGATGTCGGCTGGGCCTGGACGCTCAAAAATGTGTTGATGAATCACCTTCCTCAATGGAAAAGCAAAAGCTATGGCATTGCGGATTTTGTGAAACACGACTGGACACAACCGGTAACACTGAATCCGGGTAAGGATGGAGAGGTCAGGATTGCCATCATTGGTGACTGGGGCGCAGGGAAATATCAACTCAATGGCTTGGCAGACAAGGATGGTCCAGCCTGTGCAGTGATGAATACCCTGAGCCAATTGGCAACGCCGCCGGACTATCTTATTCACCTTGGTGATACCTATTACTCAGGAACCGGACCCAACCGCACACCCACAGGGGAAACGACACATCACTTGATCGACGTTCTAAATGAGTATCCAACCCTCGCCAAACCCGGCCACTGCTTTACCTTGAATTCCAACCATGAAATGTATGGCGGGGCCTATGGGTACTATGGCGCCGCACTGTCACATCCTTTGTTCAGTAGCCAAAAGGGATGTAGCTACTTCGCGCTCGAGTTTGAAAATTGGATCATTGCCGGAATCGATTCAGCTTATTTCGATCCCTCCACCCTGTATATGGAAGGTGGGCTAGGGAAGAAAACCAAGAACCCTCAATACAAGTTCCTCCAGCGAGTAAAAGCGAGCGGCAAACAGGTGATAGTGATGTCCCACCACACAGGTATGAGCACAGACGGCCGCAAACCGTCTAAGCACCTCTGGAAAAACGTGACCAGTGTGCTCACTCCCGATTGCTGGTATTGGGGGCATACCCATCTAGGTGCCGTCTACAGTAGTCAGGCATATTCTGGTGGTATGAAGACTCGGTGTATCGGGCACAGCTCGATGCCCTTTGCGATCCCGCCGGGCATGGAGAAGTGCCGACAAAATGTTGACTGGTATTCCGATACCCCGCTTGATTCCACTACGGCACTACAAGCGCTCTATTATACGCAGCCACGGGCGAAAAACGGATTTGCCATCTTAACCCTGAGAAAGGACGGGATGACCGAACAGGTGTACGACACTGGAAATACCACGCCTGTCTGGAGTAGTTAGAGGTAGGCGCTAGGTGCTAGGTGCTGTGTGATAAAGTCGGGCCGTGCCAAGTAGCTCTACATCAGGCATAATTTGAGAGATGTAATTTAGTGAGTAAAAGAACTGTTTTTATCATTTCTGTAATCGCAGGATTTTTATTGTGGGCGATATTTGCATGGTTGAATGTCGAGCCTTGGGACTCGACATATGGGTGGCTGACTGTTGGTATGCTAGGTTTTGTTTTAGGGTTTATTGGTAAAGAAAATCCATGGCTCTGGCCCGTTGGCATCTATCTTGGTGAAACCCTGTTTGGCTTGGGTAGTTTTATGAAAGGGGTATTGTTCTCGAGTGGCGGCGGCGCCAATATGTTTATACCCTTGGGAATCATTTTTCTCATACCTTTTACACTTCCGGCATTGGTGGGCTCATTGGTCGGTTCAGGAATAAGGAAAGCCACAAAGCCGCATCACAATTAAATCATTGGTGGGTGGCTCAATTTCCACGACTTGGGCTAGGACCGCCTCGTGATTGGAGGGGGAAGGCTAAAGAGCTGATCTCCAGGGAGTATAAGAGAGTCCCATAGATGATTGTCACGCGGGGGTATGATTGAGTAAAGCCGCAATAGAATTGCGTGGGTGTAATTTCTGGCCCTTGATAGATGTTAAATCAAGCAATGACCCCAAATCTGACCCCAAATCCTAACCGACTTCGTGAATCGGGCTCTAAGGTATGACGATCGATCACGACAAACAATTCGGAAGGTAGAGGGGAAGGGAAGGGGTCTGTGTTGAGGTTCAGGAGTTGTTGATGGATGACCATCCGAATGAACCCTTGTTTGAGAAGGGACGTTTTCATGGATTCCAGTGCATCGGGGTGAGGTGTGGTTTTCGGAAAGCAGATGAGGGCTCGTTGCTTGGAAAATCGTTCAATCAAATCTTGAGCGACCGTTGTCGGATGGTGGGCGACTGCCTCCAGCTTGCAGTGCGGACAAGTCAATCGTCCGATTTTGGCAAACAGTAATCGGAGATAATCGGAAATTTCGCTGGTGGTTCCTACAGTCGACCGTGAGGTTCGAATGGGATTTTTTTGTTCTAAGGCAATCGAAGGACGGATATTGGTGAGTCGATCCACATCCGGACGTTTGACGCGATCCAGAAACATGCGCGTATAGGACGACAGTGATTCCACATAGCGCCATTGGCCTTCCGCAAAAAGGGTGTCAAAGGCTAATGACGATTTTCCGGAACCGGAAACTCCCGTAATGACGGTCACCGCATTGTGCGGAATTGTAAGAGATACGTTTTTGAGATTATTCTGCCGAGCCCATTCAATGATCAGGTCGGTATGGGGGGAAGTCGGTTTGGAGGCAGACTTCTCCATGGGTGACATACAGTGTAGTCAGGAATATTCAGAGTGAACGAATAGTGTTTCATGGTTGTACCCTGTTCATCCTTTCTTAGCCAAGTGAAAAGATTTTTTTGGCATACTGTTTGCCGGGAATGGTCACCATGAGAACCAAGGGTGTCTTTCAACACCCTGACCAAATGCCACCCGGCGCATCCAAGGAATATCCGGTTTAGGTGAGAAGTAAGTATGTCTGCAGGTCTAGTCCAGTTGCGCAGGACTAGACCTGCAAGACTATTGGTGTAGGTTAGTTCGCCGTCAACCCGCCACTCTCGGTACGGGATGTGGGATGTGGGGAAGGCCCATCAAGGCCATCGGGGCCGTCAACATCTGCTGGGGCTGGCGTACAGGTCCAGTTATAAAATTCTTCATCCGACACCAAGGTATTCGGCGACACGATTTCAATCCGCCAGGAATCAAATTGTTTGTCGCTCGGCGCGATCGCTTTGCCATCGATCGGCCCAGCTGGCTGGAAGGGATTGAGAATATCATCAGCCGCCTCTCCCTCGAATCCGCCTACCGAGTTTTCTCCGACCTGATGAGAAAAGACTTCAAACTTCGTTCCGCCATTTTCAAACCAGGCCTGATAGATGGGGCTCTTTCCACCCAAAAAATTCACCATTCGATACTCCACCATGCCTTGACCAACAACATTCAGAGTGACACCAAAATCCAACTCAGTCGGGCACACGCCTTCGTAATTTTTGTCATAGAGTTGGGTCTCCACTGATGCAGATGAGACTTGAAACGGTACCGCTTCATTGCTGGGGTGATCGCCTGCCCCAACTGGTTCGGGCTTCAGATCTGGGTCCCCTTTGTATTTGACAGTAACTGCGACATTGACCGTATGGTAACCCGCTCCTAACCAGTTTGGAGTTCCCTCTAGGATGGGAAGTCCAATCAAATTGTTGCAGAAGCCAGTCAGCGAAATAGGGCGTATGACTGAAAACGTATGATCCTGCTGCAGAGCAGTCAGACGACTGATACCCTCCTGCTCCATAGCATCCAGTAGTTTATTAAATTCATCGACTGGCCGAAATCGAATATTGGCTGACCCATTCTTGATTTTGTCTAGTGACACCAGAAATGGCGCATTGTCACCCACCGACTCTGTCCAGGGATTATCGTATCCTGGTCCATCTTGTGGTGGAGCCTGGCCACCTGGTTCGTCCAAGACGCCATACCCATAGACGGTAGGGTGATGAGGTGCACTGTAGAGCGCTTCCCACGCCTGGATCTCGATTCCATCGAGGAATACCGTGCCCCAAGTCACGTACGAGGTACCGTAATAATTTCTTGCAGAAGACCCAGATGCATTGCTATTAACTTCTCCTGCCTCATAAGGTTCCCAACCCTCCCAAGGGGGAAAGACCTCGGGTTCACATTGTACGTATCCGGTCAGTCCCAGAGTTAAATAATTCGTCGTGGGCTCAATGGTTGCTTGGCTGACATAGTGACTCTCTGATGTATTCTTTAAGGTTAAAGCTATTCCCGGCTCTGGCTCAAGCAAAACATTTTTTATCATAGCTGAATTATGGTTCTCAGGATTTGCCTCTGCTTGGTCGAGTCCGAGCAGCCCAAAGCTACTGAACGTTAAGAGACTAAGGCCTAGGATGAAGCCTTTAAGCAGAGAGGAATTCTGTTGGGCGCCCTTCTGAGTTTGAGATGGGAATTCGTTTAGAGGTGTTTCGTTATTTGTCTGTATGTGTGTCATGCGTATTCTCCTTCCTATTCATCAGTCGCTGGTGTTGCAGGAACGAACCCTGCCTATGAATCAAACCGTCTTCGCTCTTCCTCATCATGCGCGATCAATCAGGTACCCGCTCCTAACTGTAACGCCTGTGTCCAGCCAATTGTTTGCATAATGCCGTGCGTGGCTGTGATCGACTCAACAATAAGCAATGTCGATGCCAAGGGTGAATTAACCTGTACCATGCAGACTTTCAGCAGACAGTGAGTGACGATTACGCATGCTCTAGCAACAAGTGCATCGTGCAGCATTGAGAGCGTAAATGGCTATATTTGGGCATGCCTTCAGCCATTTTGGAGGTATTTCACCAAAATGGCGAAAGACAGTGGCTCAGCATCATTAGATCAATAGGAAGGACTACACAATCATAGGTATGACGATGAGGCTCAGAATGTTCGCAGAATTGGGGCTGATCATCTTGCTGGTGACCAGAGGATCGAGAAGGAGGCCATGGATTTCACAGCCTACATTCATCGCGCATGACTTTTGCTCTAGTAACAAACGAGGGCCATAAAGAAATGAGCATTTCACAGGCCGTGAATGCCCTCTGCGGAACTGTCTAAGAGTCGGGAATCAGATGTCTACCCGCCATCTCGATGTTCCGGTACCAATGGCAGATGTCGGCATGATGAATATCCCCAACGAACTAATTTACACAAACAGGAGGAAATGACCATGATACATCTCATTCAAGCACCGCGTTTGGTTCAATCCATAGGATGTGCCATAGGTGCGTTAATCTTTGGATTGACGGGGATGGTTTCGGCAGGTGCACCAACTGATACAGAGCTTCAGATCAATACATCAACTCAGGGCAGTCAACATCAACCAACAATGGCCCGTAATGCAAGCGGCCAAACAATAGTGGTCTGGAAACAGGATGGTCAGAAAGGCAGTTCACCGGCCCTCATGGCGCAACGCTATGATCCAACGGGTGCATCAGTAGGAAGTGAATCGATTCTGTATCAAGCGAGTACAAATGATATCAATCGACCAGCTGTGGCCATTGATCAACATGGCATGGTGTTAGCCGTGTGGGAAGGACAAAGCACGACCGGAGAGGGTAGGGATATTTTCTCCCAACGATTTGATTCGAGTAATCGACCAATGGGACCTGTTGCTCGAGTCAATTCCACCACCACCGGTCACCAACGGCATGCCGCTATTGCGGTAGGACCTGATAGGCAATCCATCATCCTATGGGAAACCACACCAGAAAACCGAGATGATACTGATATTGTCGGTCAACGTTATGGTGTGAACGGAATCCCAGTTGGGAATGAGTTTCAGGTCAATACCACCACGGAAGGTTATCAAACGGATCCCGTCGCCGTGATTGATCATCAAGGCAACATCTTTGTCGTTTGGCGAGGCGAGACCCCCAATGGGCGGGGTCTAGCTTTGTATGGACAACGCTATGATGCCAATGGAAAACAACTTGGACGAGAATTTTTGGTCAATACGGAACAGACTCCCGTACGCATGGCTGCGGGGATGGCAATGAACGATGACGGCCATATTGCCGTCATGTGGCCGACGGATAATCCTAAGACATCTCAACTTCGTCTGGTAGCTCAATATTTTGACTTAGCCAGGAACGCAACCGGTGTACCCGATTTCACGGAATTCCCTTGGCAGCTCAGTTATGGCCAAATGGTGCGGGAGTTGGCCTGGGAAAGCGAAACTCCGGCATTGTCAGTTTGGGCACGGTTCGACGAAGCCACTCAGTGGGACATCAAAGGAGCATGGTCTTTCGGGAATGACCATCCTTAAGACCCCTAAATGGCAGTCGCTGTCTCATCCGGGGGGTGAAGCCAGCTTTACCCTCCGGTCATCCCATGATCCGACACATTATTAATGTGATGGTTGACAAGAAGTTCGAGAGACACAATTGATTGGTAGCCATGGGGATTCTCTCCCACAAGATACATTTCGTAGGGTTAACTTGTAGAGCGACGATCTCATTACAGTAATATATGATCTAGCCATGGGTAGCTCTACGTCCTGAAAAATCTCTCTAATGGGTGAGCCCATCACTTCCAATGCATCGCTCCTCCCCCTGACCAGACAACGTGTCTATGGCTGTGGAGAATTGAGGGGAATGAAGAGAAGATCGACAAGCAGGAACGAACGGGAGGCTGATGATGTACATCCAGTTGAATGAATTTGGGGTCAAATCTGTTGTTAACTAGTTAGATTTTCCCTCGATTCTTGAAACGTTTGCTTGGAGTCTCTTTCCTCAGCATGAGCGAACAGGCTACTCCTGATTTCATCCCTGCCCATCAAACGAGCCAGACCGGTTTCTCTGGCATAAGATCATATCGTCGCTAAGGGTTACAGTGTTGGAGCAAGCAGAGGTTTAAGATATTTCCCTGTGATGGAATGTTGATTCTTGGCAATCTCTTCCGGTGTTCCTTGCGCG